>NZ_OBEA01000013.1 GCF_900215355.1 Pseudooceanicola antarcticus
GCTGAGGCGCACCGGGGCGCCACGGAGGCGGACGGAACGGAGGGCGGCGGAGCTGCTTGAAGGACCTGAAGCTGAGGTGGTGATAGAAATTCAGAGGTATGATCGGGCGGGCGCGCCGCAAGTTAGGGCGCACTGGTCTGGTTTTTGTCTCTACGCTCTTTGACATCGCGAGTATCTGAAGAGATATGTGGGCGGTTTGGATCATTTCGATGATCGACGTCTGTATATCGCGCTCCTAGGCTTCGGCCGATTATGGAGTGTCAGCTTCACTGTTTGGACGGCTTTCGGTTTCTGATGAAACCCGAAGCACAGACAAACAGAGACGACCGGGACTAGCCTCCCGGTCACAAGATGTGCAGAGGTTCGAACGTCAAGGATATCAGCGTAAGCTGGTTTCAACTTGAGAGTTTGATCCTGGCTCAGAACGAACGCTGGCGGCAGGCCTAACACATGCAAGTCGAGCGCACTCTTCGGAGTGAGCGGCGGACGGGTGAGTAACGCGTGGGAATATGCCCTTCTCTGCGGAATAGCCTCGGGAAACTGAGAGTAATACCGCATACGCCCTTCGGGGGAAAGATTTATCGGAGAAGGATTAGCCCGCGTTGGATTAGATAGTTGGTGGGGTAACGGCCTACCAAGTCGACGATCCATAGCTGGTTTTAGAGGATGATCAGCCACACTGGGACTGAGACACGGCCCAGACTCCTACGGGAGGCAGCAGTGGGGAATCTTAGACAATGGGCGCAAGCCTGATCTAGCCATGCCGCGTGAGTGATGAAGGCCTTAGGGTCGTAAAGCTCTTTCGCCAGGGATGATAATGACAGTACCTGGTAAAGAAACCCCGGCTAACTCCGTGCCAGCAGCCGCGGTAATACGGAGGGGGTTAGCGTTGTTCGGAATTACTGGGCGTAAAGCGCGCGTAGGCGGACTATTAAGTCAGGGGTGAAATCCCGGGGCTCAACCCCGGAACTGCCCTTGATACTGGTAGTCTTGAGTTCGAGAGAGGTGAGTGGAATTCCGAGTGTAGAGGTGAAATTCGTAGATATTCGGAGGAACACCAGTGGCGAAGGCGGCTCACTGGCTCGATACTGACGCTGAGGTGCGAAAGTGTGGGGAGCAAACAGGATTAGATACCCTGGTAGTCCACACCGTAAACGATGAATGCCAGTCGTCGGCAAGCATGCTTGTCGGTGACACACCTAACGGATTAAGCATTCCGCCTGGGGAGTACGGTCGCAAGATTAAAACTCAAAGGAATTGACGGGGGCCCGCACAAGCGGTGGAGCATGTGGTTTAATTCGAAGCAACGCGCAGAACCTTACCAACCCTTGACATCCTAGGACCGCCAGAGAGATTTGGCTTTCACTTCGGTGACCTAGTGACAGGTGCTGCATGGCTGTCGTCAGCTCGTGTCGTGAGATGTTCGGTTAAGTCCGGCAACGAGCGCAACCCACATCTTTAGTTGCCAGCAGTTCGGCTGGGCACTCTAGAGAAACTGCCCGTGATAAGCGGGAGGAAGGTGTGGATGACGTCAAGTCCTCATGGCCCTTACGGGTTGGGCTACACACGTGCTACAATGGTACCTACAGTGGGTTAATCCCAAAAAGGTATCTCAGTTCGGATTGGGGTCTGCAACTCGACCCCATGAAGTCGGAATCGCTAGTAATCGCGTAACAGCATGACGCGGTGAATACGTTCCCGGGCCTTGTACACACCGCCCGTCACATCATGGGAGTTGGGTTTACCCGAAGACGGTGCGCCAACCTTTTGGAGGCAGCCGGCCACGGTAGGCTCAGCGACTGGGATGAAGTCGTAACAAGGTAGCCGTAGGGGAACCTGCGGCTGGATCACCTCCTTTCTAAGGATGTTCCTAGTCAGATCAGCTTGCTGATCTCGTGGAACACTTAGCAGAAGAGCCCTTCCTTTGGGGCTCGACAAACTCGGTCCAGGCCGTCCTCATATCTCTTCAGAACAAGTGGTTCAGGTCATCGACCTGCGGATCCAACACGGATCACCTAATGGGTCGGTAGCTCAGGTGGTTAGAGCGCACGCCTGATAAGCGTGAGGTCGGAGGTTCAAGTCCTCCTCGACCCACCATCACCCTGGCAACGGGGTAACAATGTTGGGGCCTTAGCTCAGCTGGGAGAGCGCCTGATTTGCATTCAGGAGGTCAGGAGTTCGATCCTCCTAGGCTCCACCACTTACTCAAGACAAGGAGCCCGATTTGACCGCTAAGCAGCGTTGCTGTTTAGCCGTCCAATCGGACGAATTTGACATCGTTAAGAGAGATATCAATCAACCTCATCTCCCCCCGCAAGTGAGCGGACCGGGACGTTGAAGTGCCAGACCTTCGGGAACGGCGAGCGGTTGAGAAGGACGCCAAGCCTTCCGCCCGTATGCTTCTTCGCAAAGAATGAGTGTTGTCCAAGTCAAGTACACTAACCAGAGCAACTTCGGTTGCTCATTGTCAGAACCAAAGGTTCTGGCGGGAAAATGTATGACTTCTGATCCAGAACAGAGTGCCAGGCGGACGAACCAGCCCGCATCGGCGCGCGACATGTGAATGTCTTCTTCTGGATCGGATCAAGCGCGAGAAGGGCGTTTGGTGGATGCCTTGGCAGCAAGAGGCGATGAAGGACGTGATACTCTGCGATAAGCCATGGGGAGCTGAGAATAAGCTTTGATCCATGGATCTCCGAATGGGGCAACCCACCTGAATGCTTGATATAATTGCCGTTCGCGGCAGCCTATATCATGCATAAACAGGTACTTCTTACCTGAATACATAGGGTTTGAAGAGCAAACCCGGGGAACTGAAACATCTAAGTACCCGGAGGAAAGGAAATCAATTGATACTCCCCTAGTAGCGGCGAGCGAACGGGGACCAGCCGAGCCTTGAGAGTGACCAGAACTGTTTGGAAAAGCAGACCATAGTGGGTGACAGTCCCGTATGGGTAGCTCGATAGGACGTATTAAGTAGGGCGGGACACGTGAAATCCTGTCTGAAGATCGGAGGACCACCTTCGAAGGCTAAGTACTCCTTGCTGACCGATAGCGAACCAGTACCGTGAGGGAAAGGTGAAAAGCACCCCGACGAGGGGAGTGAAACAGTACCTGAAACCGAACGCCTACAATCAGTCGGAGGCTCCTTGCGAGCTGACGGCGTACCTTTTGTATAATGGGTCATCGACTTGGTCTCACGAGCAAGCTTAAGCCGTTAGGTGTAGGCGCAGCGAAAGCGAGTCTTAATAGGGCGTTGAGTTCGTGGGATCAGACCCGAAACCGAGTGATCTAGGCATGACCAGGATGAAGGTAAGGTAACACTTACTGGAGGTCCGAACCCACACCTGTTGAAAAAGGTCGGGATGAGTTGTGCCTAGGGGTGAAAGGCCAATCAAACTCGGAGATAGCTGGTTCTCCGCGAAATCTATTTAGGTAGAGCGTCATCCGAATACCCCGGGGGGTAGAGCACTGGATGGGTAATGGGGCCCCACAGGCTTACTGATCCTAACCAAACTCCGAATACCCGGGAGTACTAGATGGCAGACACACTGCGGGTGCTAACGCCCGTAGTGGAGAGGGAAACAACCCTGACCTCCAGCTAAGGCCCCCAATTCATGGCTAAGTGGGAAAGCAGGTGGGATGTCCAAAACAACCAGGAGGTTGGCTTAGAAGCAGCCATCCTTTAAAGATAGCGTAACAGCTCACTGGTCTAATCAAGACGTCCTGCGGCGAAGATGTAACGGGGCTCAAGCCATGAGCCGAAGCTGAGGATACGCATAGCGTATGGTAGCGGAGCGTAGTGTGACATAGCTCCATGCGTCCTTACTTCCTTCGGGAAGATTGGACGCAAGGAGCTTTCTGTGAAGCCGGCCTGTGAGGGATCCGGTGGAGAGATCACTAGCGAGAATGATGACATGAGTAGCGACAAAGAGTGTGAGAGACACTCTCGCCGAAAGTCCAAGGGTTCCTGCTTAAAGCTAATCTGAGCAGGGTAAGCCGGCCCCTAAGCCGAGGCCGAAAGGCGTAGGCGATGGGAACCAGGTTAATATTCCTGGGCCGTGTGGTGGTGACGGATCTCGAAGGTTGTTCCTCCTTATCGGATTGGAGGGGCCGCTTAGAGGTTCCTGGAAATAGCCCCACTTTAAGACCGTACCCTAAACCGACACAGGTGGACTGGTAGAGCATACCAAGGCGCTTGAGAGAACGATGTTGAAGGAACTCGGCAAAATACCTCCGTAAGTTCGCGAGAAGGAGGCCCGGGTTCAAGGCAACTTGGATCCGGGGGCACAAACCAGGGGGTGGCGACTGTTTACTAAAAACACAGGGCTCTGCGAAGTCGCAAGACGACGTATAGGGTCTGACGCCTGCCCGGTGCCTGAAGGTTAAAAGGAGGGGTGCAAGCTCCGAATTGAAGCCCAGGTAAACGGCGGCCGTAACTATAACGGTCCTAAGGTAGCGAAATTCCTTGTCGGGTAAGTTCCGACCTGCACGAATGGCGTAACGACTTCCCCGCTGTCTCCAACATCGACTCAGCGAAATTGAATTGCCTGTCAAGATGCAGGCTTCCCGCGGTTAGACGGAAAGACCCCGTGCACCTTTACTACAGCTTCACACTGGCATCAGGCACAACATGTGCAGAATAGGTGGTAGGCTTCGAAGCAGGGACGCCAGTTCCTGTGGAGCCTCCTTTGAGATACCACCCTTGTTCTGCTTGATGTCTAACCGCGGTCCGTTATCCGGATCCGGGACCCTGTGTGGCGGGTAGTTTGACTGGGGCGGTCGCCTCCTAAAGCGTAACGGAGGCGCGCGAAGGTTGGCTCAGAGCGGTCGGAAATCGCTCGTTGAGTGCAATGGCAGAAGCCAGCCTGACTGCGAGACTGACAAGTCGAGCAGAGTCGAAAGACGGCCATAGTGATCCGGTGGTCCCGAGTGGAAGGGCCATCGCTCAACGGATAAAAGGTACGCCGGGGATAACAGGCTGATACTGCCCAAGAGTCCATATCGACGGCAGTGTTTGGCACCTCGATGTCGGCTCATCTCATCCTGGGGCTGGAGCAGGTCCCAAGGGTACGGCTGTTCGCCGTTTAAAGAGGTACGTGAGCTGGGTTTAGAACGTCGTGAGACAGTTCGGTCCCTATCTGCCGTGGGTGTAGGATACTTGAGAGGAGTTGCCCCTAGTACGAGAGGACCGGGGTGAACGATCCACTGGTGGACCAGTTGTTATGCCAATAGCAGTGCTGGGTAGCTATGATCGGAAAGGATAACCGCTGAAGGCATCTAAGCGGGAAGCCCCCCTCAAAACAAGGTATCCCTGAGGGCCGTGGGAGACCACCACGTCGATAGGCCGGAGATGTAAGCACAGCAATGTGTTCAGTTGACCGGTACTAATTGCCCGATAGGCTTGACCCGATCCAGTAGAAGACAATCTCTACTGATCAAAGTCATACAATATACACCAACACTACTCGGACAACCGATTGATATCTCTCGATATTGGATCTTTCCTCGGTCTGGTGGTCATAGCACGAGCAAAACACCCGGTCCCATCCCGAACCCGGAAGTTAAGTGCCGTCGCGCTGATGGTACTGCGGCTTAAGTCGTGGGAGAGTAAGTCGCCGCCAGACCTAGTAAAGATCCAATAAAACGAT
>NZ_OBEA01000004.1 GCF_900215355.1 Pseudooceanicola antarcticus
CTACTTCCGGATGCAGCGATCTATTTTCCATGACTTAGAAGATCTCATGCGGAAACTCAGGAAGCAAGATGTATCGTCACGGTAGGTTTGGGCTCAGACCAGACCTTCGCCGCGGCTACACCATCAAAAGATTGTCCGTTGCAGCATTGAATTTCCGCTTCCTTCAGGTGCGCAGTTTGAAATTGCATCCGCAGCGAATGGCAGCTCTCCGCCCTTAGTGTCGGCGCCTGGCGTCGTGATGCGTCTCGCACCAGTGTCGTGGAAGGGCTGGTATAGGACGTTCGCTGCGCCTGACATGAGCGGCGGCTTTGCGCAGACAGCAGCAACGCAGAGGAACTGATGAGGAATACAGGACGACAAGCGTTCAGCTCCCGCCGCCGTTAGCACATCGGTCTGAGCGTCAAGTTCTTGGTCTGAAGCTGAAAAGCGCGCATGACCGATTAACGGTTCTATAAAGACAAGAACCTCCCAGAGCCCCAAACGTTTTGCCATAGGTTTTTGGAGCGACTATCATTTTGTCGCTCGCGCATAGATTGAGCTTGGCAAAAGGTGACTTTTTCAACTAGCGTCCAAATAAACGCGAGTACAAATTGAGCATGAAGTTACATACCTATAGCGGGATCGTACAAAGCGGGGCGGAGGATAAACAAGTGTCAACTGGGCAGCGGTCATCGGTTTTAGTGCTGTCATTTTTCTTGGCGGCGACCACCACTCTGTTTCCTAATTTCAGTTCCGCTGGCACGTGCATCGGGTATGGGAAAAGTAAATATGGAGAAGCTAGCGTCGCTGACATTAAGCAGTTCATATTTGAAGGGAGAGGACAGACCGCGTCCGGACGACTGCTGAATAATGGCGTGCGATATTTCTCAAATCCGATATCGCAGTTACTTTTGGGCGTGAAGTCTATTGACGACAAAGAATTTGAAGTTGCCATCGCACATATTGACTTAGCTTCTTATTTGCTATGGGAAAGCAATCTCTGCTCACGGAGGGATCTTGAGTTTTTCATATTCGCCGCTCGAAAATTTGCTCTTGAGGAGGGTATTCTTTCCGGGTTTGACCGCCAAGTGTACCTCAATTTCACCACAGGTCTAACTAACCCTTCGCGAGAGTTGCTCTCCCAAGATTTTCAAAAGATTCGGCAATGCCTAAATGGCACATCTATGGACTCAGATACTGGTGTCTTGGTTTTCGCTTCTTGTTAGAGAGGACAGCATAGCTTTAGGATCTGGACCCATTAGTCTGCTTGCAACTACCCTGTCGGCGTGAAACACGCTCTAGAACTGACCTCCGCCGCACCTTACGCTGATGTCCGTTTCGGGCTGAGAGCGGTCCTTCGCTGCGCCATGCGCCAGCGTCCGCTCTGGGCTGGGATCAGTCCCGCGCTGCGCCTGGCAGGGGTGGCGGCTATGCGCGGGTAGCGGGAATGGCGTTCGACAGGGGCAAGCCCGGTGCGGCTGGCGCTATCAGGCCAAAGCGGACATAGCGATGTCGCGTATGTCGAAGACCAGTCGGCCACTGCGCGCGGAGACATCGCGATCGCGCCAGACGCAACCCTTACTCCCCAAAAAACACGAAGATAATCCCAATGCAAAAAAATGAAACGATCTGGAAGGCAAAGATCTTGGGGAATTTCTTTATCATATTGAGGCCAAGAGGATCACGGAAGGACAGGTAATCAAGGGTCGCCTGTCTATAGTCCTTCGAGCGGAAAAGGAAAAAAAGTGGCACCGAAAGCCACAGTGCAAGCGCCACAAGAAACGCTTTCGGTCCCAGAACTATAGCATCGTCAATTTGCATGGCGCAGACCTCTATCTGCGGTTTTCGACAACCGGATCGAAACCAAATAATAGTATCCATCCCGGGTCACACGTCACGTAGATCGGCAGCGTGTTATGTCGGCTTGACCCAGACAAGATAACTCTAGCGGCTTTGTGTAAGGCATGTCCAGTTCGCGCGGATTTGAACTCTGCCCTCGAAAGAAGCCTGCACTACACTACTCATCGAAAGTTTCGTTCGCGTTGCCGAGCGAGTCTGCCGACTCAAGTCACTTCAATCGTCTGCTATCCGCCCGTTGTGTCCAGGCCTGCGGACATGCTGCGACTGGCAGGAATGTCGCGGATGGGCTGGGACCGGCCATTCGCTGCGCCTGGCACAGATGGCCGCTTAGCGCAGAAGGCGGACATGGCAAGCGGGCTGTCTCGATTCGCGCGCCCAAGTACTTCCGGACCCCACAAGACACTCTACAATCTTTGGAAGCGGTGGAGCGACAAGCGCCGATACAAGCAGCGCAATTGCATCGAGATCGTGTTCGGCGGGCTCAAGGATTCGCGGCGGGTCGCCACGCGAAACGACAGGTGCCCCAAGGTCTTCCTCCCCGCGATCGTTCTCGCCGTTATCGTCATCTACTGGCTATAATTCCTGAGCCCTGTGAATGTCCCGGCTTTCCCTCGTTAGAACTGGGAAATGCGGATATTGTCGATTGCCCTTTCGGAAAGAACTGCTCTATTCTTCATTCATTGATCCGGATATCACGGACAGAGTTTTTGGGAGCGGAAATTTGACGTTGATCGAGGCCGTAAAGGTTTGCCTGAGGAAATACTTTGTCTTCTCCGGGCGCGCTTCCCGGGCAGAGTTTTGGAAATTCGTCGTAGGGATCTTTCTGGCCTCTATCGTGGCCTCGGTCGCGAACGTGGTGTTCTTCGGGCCGTTGATCGAAACGAAGTTCGTCGTTCAGATGACGGCTGAAGGGGCCTCGGAGGGGTTCGTGGAGAACAGGAAATATGGTTCGGGACCGTTGAGCAACCTTCTGTCGATCGCCGTCTTAGTGCCATTTTTGGCAGTTGCGAACCGCCGACTTCACGATATCGGCCGGCCGGGCTGGCACCTTGTTGTGGCCTGGGCCATGGCATTTGCGCTGCTGGTCTTCACGCTCTTTGCCTTCAGGGTCGAGGTGCCGATCTCCGAGGCCGCGCAGGCGGCAATGCCCTCCGTCGGCGCAAGCATGTTGGTGCCGCAGCCTCCGGCGAACCTGTTCCTTGCGTCCTGGGTCGTGTCGCTAGGGGTCCTGGTTCTCAGCATCCTGTGGCTGGCAAGGCGTGGCGCGGCTGAAGACAACCAGTTCGGTCCCGCCCCACAGGTCTAGGTGATATGTCTTATCACTTCTGGTTGAACGATGCGCAGATGGCGCGTCTGCAGCCCTACCTCCCGAAGTTCTATGGCAAGCCGCGCGTCGATGACTGGCGCGTGTCGAGTGGGATTATCTTGCGTTGCTTTCGGCCCGGGATGCAGGCGCGTAGGGCTGGTACCGGGCATTCGCTGGTCAACGCGCCCTGGTACATCTCGGGTTCAAGTATCGAGCGGATAGTGTCCCACGTACCAATTCAGCATGGGACACATCGGCGCTTAAGGCGCTGAATTATAATGATATTGTGATGAAATATGGAGCGGGTAGCGGGAATCGAACCCGCGCGTTCAGCTTGGGAAGCTGACAGGCTACCATTACATCATACCCGCCGCGCAATTCGTGAGCTATGCCAAGGCCGCCGACAGGTCAAGCCGAAAGCAGCGCGCGGGCCTGAGGGCGCGAGAGGGGCGCTGTCATACTCCCGGCATGCTCAGCGGGCGGCGGCCCAGTCTTTCAGCCCGCTGTGGATAGGCTGCGGGCCGTGCCGCCCCGCGCCCTTTGGACCGGGCGCGGGGTAAGTGCCCCGGTGGGCCTAGCCTCTCCGCCGCCTGCGGCCCCCGCGTCCGCCGCCATCTCCGCCGCCGGTGTTGAAACTGACCTCGGGGAGCGGCGCGATGCGGCGCAACTCGGGGAAGGGATCGCTGGCGTGGGGGATCGCATTGGCGGCGACGAAATGCGCCTGGAAGGCTGGCGCGATGGCGGTCTCGATTTTGGTGATGCGGCGCACGTTGGCTTCTATCGCCGCGCGCGCGGCAGTGTCGCAGAGCGCGATCCGCGCGCCGGTGCCCGCCGCATTGCCCGCCGAGGTGACCTTCTCGAGCGGAACATCGGGGATCATTCCCAGCACCATGGCATGTTTGGCCGAGATATGGGCGCCGAAGGCCCCGGCCAGAACCACGCGATCGACATGATCCACACCCATCTCGTCCATCAGCAGCCGGGCCCCGGCATAGAGCGCCGACTTGGCCAGCTGGATCGCCCGCACGTCGCCCTGGGTGACGGTGATCACCGGCCCACCCTCGGCGCTGCCGTCGTGCAGCAGGTAGGCATGGGTGCGCCCCTCGGGGCGCGAACGCGCGGTGCCGGTCTGTTCGGCAGACCCGATGAGGCCCGAGCCGTCCATCAGCCCCGCCATGCGCATCTCGGCCAGCGCCTCGATGATGCCAGAGCCGCAGATGCCGGTGACGCCCGAGGCGGCGGTGGCCTCGGCAAAGCCCGGATCGTCGGACCAGAGGTCGCAGCCGATGACGCGGAAGCGGGGCTCCTTGGTCACCGGGTCGATCTCGACCGACTCGATGGCCCCCGGCGCGGCGCGCTGGCCCGAGGAGATCTGCGCGCCCTCGAAGGCCGGCCCGGTCGGAGAGGAGCAGGCCAGGACCCGTGTCCTGTTGCCAAGCAGCAGCTCGGCATTGGTGCCCACGTCGATGATCAGCGCCAGGTCCTCGGAACGCTCGGGCGCCTCGGACAGGGCCACGGCGGCGGCATCGGCGCCCACGTGGCCGGCGATGCAGGGCAGCAGGTAGACCCGGGCGCGCGGGTTGATGGTGTCTAGGCCCAGCTTGGCCGCGGGCAGCGAAAGCGCCTCGGAGACCGCAAGGGCGAAGGGCGCCTGGCCCAGCTCGGTCGGATCGAGACCCAGCAGCAGGTGGTGCATCACCGGGTTGCAGACCACGACCACATCCAGCACCTGCTCGGGCGCAAGCCCGGCCTCGGCGATCAGCTCGGCGGCCAGGGTGGCGAGCGCCCGGCGCACCGCGTCGCGCATTTCCTCGGTGCCGCCGGGGTTCATCATCACGTAGGAGACCCGGCTCATCAGGTCCTCGCCGAAGCGGATCTGGGGGTTCATCAGCCCGGACGAGGCCCGCACCTCGCCGGTGTCGAGGTCGGTCAGATGGGCGGCAATGGTGGTCGAGCCCAGGTCGACGGCCAGGCCGAAGATGCCGCCCTCGTGCAGGCCTGGCCAGAGCTGGAGGATGCGGGGTGCCGCCCCGGTGTGATCCCGGTGCAGGGCCACGGTGACCTTCCAGCCGCCCTTGCGCAGCACCTGTTGCAGGCCGGCCAGCAGGCTCAGATCGGCGGTCACGCCTTCGATCCCCCATTGCGCCTGCAGCGCCTGCGACAGGCGCTCGAAATCGCCCGAGGGCTCGTGCATGTCCGGCTCGGCCACCTCGACATAGCAGAGCTTCACGGCGGGGTTCATGTGCAGCGCGCGGGTGTCGGCGCGCTTGCGGATGACCTGACGGTGGACCTGGCTCTCGGCGGGCACGTCGATGACCACATCGCCCTCGATGCAGGCCTGGCAGCCAAGGCGGCGGCCTTCCTTCAGACCCCGCACCCGGTCGTAGCGCTCTTCCACGGCGTTCCAGTCCGACAGCGCCTGGGGCTCGACATGCACGCCATGCTTGGGGAAGTCACCGAAGGCGGGCGTGACCTGGCACTTCGAGCAGATGCCGCGTCCGCCGCAGACGGAATCGAGGTCGACCCCGAGCTTGCGCGCCGCCTGCAGCACGGGCGTGCCGCGGGGCACGCGGCCGCGCTTGCCGGAGGGGGTGAAGATGACGAGCGGGTCCTGGTCACTCATGTGGGGCCTTTCCTTTGCCAAGAGATAGGCTGCCGGGGGCGCTGGCGAAAGCTTGCCCGCGACATGGCACCCGGCGGAGGCGACATCGGGGCCGCTCAGAGGCGATACCGGCGCCGACCACCCCCCCCCGTGCCGCAGCTTAGGCCCCCAGAGGCCAGGGCGCCGCCACGCGGGCATCGAGCCCGCGCGGCGGCGGGGGGCAGGGCCCCCGGGCGCCCGTGGCGGGCGGTGCGCCTCATGGGGGCGACATAGGCCCACACCGGGGCGACACGGGGCAGGGTTGGGGCGGGTGCCGGGCTCGGGAAAACGTCCCTCGTGCGAGGTCGGGTCACACCTGCGAGGGCGCGCAAGCCCTGCGGGGCTTTTCGACTTTCCCCTGCCCGGAAGACATGTAATAGGGAAGCGCCAAGTGATCATGCCATGGAGATACCCGATGGAGATTCGCGAGGCTCTCACCTTCGATGACGTACTGCTCGTTCCTGCTGCTTCCTCGGTGCTGCCCAGCACCGCTGATACACGGACACGGGTCACCAAGCGGATTTCCATGAATATCCCGCTGCTCAGCTCGGCCATGGATACCGTGACCGAAGCCCGGATGGCCATTACCATGGCCCAGGCCGGCGGGATCGGGGTGATCCACAAGAACCTCGACGTGGAACGCCAAGCGCAGGAAGTGCGCCGCGTGAAGCGCTTCGAATCGGGGATCGTCTACAATCCCGTGACGCTGACCCCCGACCAGACCCTGGCCGACGCCAAGGCGCTGACCGAGCGATACGGCTTCACCGGCTTCCCGGTGGTCGACAAGGACCACAAGGTCGTCGGCATCGTCACCAACCGCGACATGCGCTTCGCCCAGAAGGACGAAACCCCGGTTCGCGTGATGATGACCAAGGACAACCTGGCCATCCTGCATGAACCTGCGGACCGCAACCAGGCGATCGACATGATGCGCGAGCGCCGGATCGAAAAGCTGCTGGTCACCGACAAGAGCGGCAAGCTGACCGGCCTGCTGACCCTCAAGGACACCGAGAAGGCCGTGCTGAACCCGACGGCCTGCAAGGACGACCTGGGCCGCCTGCGCGTCGCCGCCGCCACCTCGGTGGGCGACTCGGGCTTCGAGCGTTCCGAGGCGCTGGTCGATGCCGAGGTCGATATCCTCGTGGTCGATACCGCCCATGGCCATAGCGCCGGCGTCATCGACGCCGTGCGCCGCGCCAAGCGGCTGTCCAACGAGGTGCAGGTGATCGCGGGCAACGTGGCCACCGCCGAGGCCACCAAGGCGCTGATCGACGCGGGCGCGGATGCGGTGAAGGTCGGCATCGGGCCGGGCTCCATCTGCACCACCCGCATGGTCGCCGGTGTCGGCGTGCCGCAGCTGACCGCCATCATGGATTGCGCCCGCGCGGCCGGTGACGTGCCGGTGATCGCGGATGGTGGCATCAAGTTCTCGGGCGATTTCGCCAAGGCGATTGCCGCCGGGGCCTCCTGCGCCATGGTCGGCTCGATGATCGCGGGCACCGATGAATCTCCGGGCGAGGTGATCCTCTACCAGGGCCGTTCCTTCAAGAGCTACCGTGGCATGGGCTCGCTCGGCGCCATGGCACGCGGCTCGGCGGATCGTTACTTCCAGAAGGATGCGGCCAGCGACAAGCTGGTGCCGGAAGGCATCGAGGGCCAGGTGCCCTACAAGGGCGCCGCGGGCGCGGTGATCCACCAGCTGGTCGGCGGTCTGCGCGCGGCCATGGGCTACACCGGCTGCGCCACCGTCGACGAGATGCGGCAGAATTGCTCTTTCGTGAAGATCACCAACGCGGGCCTGAGCGAGAGCCACGTCCACGACGTGCAGATCACCCGCGAGAGCCCGAACTACCGCATCGGCTGATCCCTTCGCGGATGAAAGCGCATTCGGGCGGTCTTGCGGGGCCGCCCTTTTTCTTGCGGCTTTTCCAGCCGGGGCAGGGGGTTGCGCCCCCGATCCTCCGCCTCGCAGGGCCCTTGCATGGCCGTGGCGAAAGGGGCATCAGGAGAAAACGCAATCCGGGGAGGCAGGCGTGACAGGCTCCACTTTCGCCGATGGAACGGCCGCGACACGCAGGCAGCCGGTCGAACTGGTGATCTTCGACTTCGACGGGGTGCTGGTGGACAGCGAGGTGATCAGCGCGCGGATGCTGGTGGCCGAGTTGGCCCTGCACGGCATCGAGGTTGACCTGGCCTATATCGCGCGGCACTTCCTTGGCCGCTCCTACCCCGTGGTGCTGGCGCAGATCCGCGCCGAATTCGGCATAGAGCTGCCCGATGGTTTCGAGGCCGCCTACCGCGCCCGCCTGCTTGCCGCCTTCGAGGCCGAGCTGCGCGTCATGCCCGGCGTGGTCCCGGTGCTGGAGAGCCTGCGCGTGCCCTTTTGCATCGCCACCTCCTCGTCCGAGCCGCGGCTCAAGCGCTCGATGGAGATCGCCGGTCTGACCGCTCACTTCGGGCCACGCTACACCACCGCCTCGGAGGTGGCCCGCGGCAAGCCCGCGCCGGATCTCTTCCTGCGTGCCGCCGAGAAGGCGGGGGTCCCGCCCGAGGCCTGCCTGGTGATCGAGGACAGCCTTCCGGGCATACGCGCCGCCCGCACGGCGGGCATGGAGGTCTGGCATTTCCGGGGGGGCAGCCATCTCGACGGGCTCGATCTAACCACCGAGCTGCGGCTGGCGCCCAAGATGATCTTTGCAGATTTCGCCCGGATGCCGCATCTTGCTCCGGATCTATTCTAGGAAGCACGGTACGACATGGCAGCAGGCAACGGCGACGAGGATCGGGGACGCAAGGATGACGCGGCTCGGGCGGCATGGCTCTACTACGTGGGGGGCATGCGCCAGGACCGGATCGCGGAGGAGCTGGGGATCTCGCGCCAGGGGGCGCAACGCCTGGTCGCCCGCGCGGCGCAGGAAGGCATGATCCGGGTCCGCATCGAACACCCCATCGCCGCCTGCCAGCAACTGGGCCGCGACCTGTCGCGGCGCTACGGGCTGGAGATGGTGCGGATCGCCCCCAGCCTGCGCGGCTCGGGCGATGCGCTGAAGGCCATCACGCCGGTGGCGGCGGGTTACCTGGAAAGCTTCTTTGCCAGCTCTGAACCCCAGGTGGTGGGGTTGGGCACCGGGCGGACCCTGAAGGCCGTGGCCGACGAGATGCAGGCGCTGGATGGTTCGGCGCACAAGCTGGTCTCTCTAATCGGCAACGTGGCCCCCGACGGCTCTGCCAGCTTCTACGAGGTGGTCATGCGATTCGCCGATCGCACCAAGGCGGCGCATTACCCGATGTCGGTGCCGGTCATGGCGCGCGATGATGACGAGCTGGCGCTCTATCAATCCTTGCCGCACGTGCGAAGTGCGCGCGAGCTGGCCAAGACCGCCGACACGGTGATCGTCGGCATCGGCCAGATCGAGGACGATGCCCCTCTTTTCGTTGACGGTTTCATCACCTCCGAGGAACTCTCGAGCCTGCGTGCCGCCGGCGCGGCGGGTGAGATCTGCGGCCATGTCTTCAACGAGGAGGGTCAGTACCTGGACCACCCGGTGAACCGCATGATGGTCGGGGTGCGGGTGCCCGTGACCCAGGGCCGGACCCTCTGCATCGCGGGCGGAGCCAGCAAGATCAAGCCCTTGCGGGGGGCTCTGACCGGCGGCCTGCTCTCGGGGCTGATCACCGACGAGGACACTGCCGCCGCCCTCCTGGCAGACTAGGCCAGGCCGCGCTCTCTCTGCACTGCAGCGTTAAAACTCTATTGACTTGTCGTGTGGCTTGGTGTGGGTAATGGCTCATGACTTGGGCAGTTGCTCACGCACTGTCTGGTTGTGACCAAGGGAGGACATTTCATGACCACGACCATCCGGGCCGGGCTTCTCGCCTGTGCCGCTGGCGTCCTGACTGCATCCGCAGCTGGCGCCGAAACCATCACGATCGCCACCGTCAACAACGGTGACATGATCCGCATGCAGAAGCTGACGGACGACTTCACCGCCAAGAACCCCGGCATCGAGCTGGAGTGGGTGACCCTGGAAGAGAACGTGCTGCGTCAGCGCGTCACCCAGGACATCGCCACCAATGGCGGCCAGTTCGACGTCATGACCATCGGCACCTACGAGGTTCCGATCTGGGCCGGCCAGGATTGGCTGGTGCCGCTGAACGACATGCCCGAAGGCTATGACGCCGACGACATCCTGCCTGCCATCGCAGGCGGCCTGACCACCGACGGCACCCTCTACGCCGCGCCCTTCTACGGCGAGAGCTCGATGGTCATGTACCGCAAGGACCTGATGGAGGCCGCCGGCATGGAAATGCCCGAAGCCCCCACCTGGGACGAGATCCGCGCCGCCGCCGAGGCGATGACGGACGAGGACGCCGGCATCTACGGCATCTGCCTGCGCGGCAAGGCCGGCTGGGGCGAGAACATGGCCTTCCTGACCGCCATGTCCAACTCCTACGGCGCACGCTGGTTCGACGAAGAGTGGAACGCCCAGTTCGACAGCCCCGAGTGGGAAGCCACGCTGACCGACTACCTGGAGCTGATGAACAACTACGGCCCTCCGGGTGCCTCCTCGAACGGCTTCAACGAGAACCTGGCGCTCTTCCAGCAAGGCAAGTGCGGCATGTGGATCGACGCCACCGTGGCGGCTTCCTTCGTGACCAACCCCGCTGACAGCACCGTGGCCGACCAGGTCGGTTTCGCCCTGGCACCCGACAAGGGCCTCGGCAAGCGCGGCAACTGGCTCTGGGCCTGGAACCTGGCGATCCCCGCCGGCTCCGAGAAGGTCGATGCGGCGAAGGCCTTCGTGGCCTGGGCCACCAGCAAGGAATACACCGCGCTGGTTGCCGAGAACGAAGGCTGGGCCAACGTGCCTCCGGGCACCCGTACCTCGCTGTATGAGAACCAGGACTACCTGGATGCGGCGCCCTTCGCGCAGATGACGCTGGAGTCGATCAACGCGGCCGACCCGCAGAACCCCACCGTGGACCCGGTGCCTTATGTCGGCGTCCAGTTCGTTGCGATCCCCGAGTTCCAGGGCATCGGCACGGCGGTTGGCCAGCAGTTCTCGGCGGCCCTCGCAGGCCAGATCACCGCGCAGCAGGCGCTGGAGAATGCCCAGAAGCTGACCACCCGCGAGATGGAACGCTCCGGCTACTGATCTCGGGCCGCGTCCCTGGCCCGAGACCCCGGGCGGGACGGCATTACCGCCGTCCCGCCCAACCCAAGGACCCAAAGCAAGAACGAGGGGGACGGCCCGATGGCAACCCAGCATTCCCGTGCCGCGGCGCGGTTGATGATCTCACCGGCGGTGTTGCTGCTGCTTGGGTGGATGCTCATCCCGCTGGGGATGACGATCTACTTCTCGCTGCTGCGCTACAATCTGCTGATGCCCGGCAACAACCCCTACGTGGGCTGGGAGAACTACAAGTACTTCCTCACCGATCCGGCCTTCTCGGCCGCCATCTTCAACACCCTCGCCCTGGTCGGCGGCGTGCTGCTGATCACCGTGGTCGGTGGCATCCTGCTGGGCCTGCTGCTGGACCAGCCGATGTGGGGGCAGGGGATCGTGCGTATCCTCGTCATCGCCCCGTTCTTCGTCATGCCCACCGTCTCGGCGCTGGTCTGGAAGAACATGTTCATGAACCCGGTGAACGGGCTCTTTGCCTACCTGGCGCAGTTCCTCGGCCTCGAGCCCTTCGACTTCCTGGCCCAGGCGCCGCTGATGTCGATCATCGGCATCGTCAGCTGGCAGTGGCTGCCCTTCGCCACGCTGATCCTGCTGACGGCCATGCAGTCGCTCGACCGCGAGCAGCTGGAGGCCGCCGAGATGGACGGCGCGGGGCCCTTCAACCGCTTCTTCTACATCGTGCTGCCGCACCTGGCGCGCGCCGTCACCGTGGTGGTGCTGATCCAGACCATCTTCCTGCTCTCGGTCTTCGCCGAGATCCTGGTGACCACCAATGGCGGGCCCGGCAATGCCTCTACCAACCTGACCTACCTGGTCTATGCCGAGAGCCTGCTGCGCTTCGACGTGGGCACCGGATCGGCAGGCGGCGTGGTGGCCATCGTGCTGGCCAATATAGTGGCGATCTTCCTGATGCGGATGATCGGCAAGAACCTGGAGGCATGACCATGGAGCATGTCGATCACAAGCCGCGGCAGGAGGGGCGCTGCCCCGCTGCGCCTGCGGCGCATTCACCCCGGAGTATTTTCAGCCTGGTGATGGCACGGGGCCGGACAAGGAGGACCGATCATGGCGCGTAAAGTGACCACGCAACGAATGGCGCTGAACACCGTCCTGGCCTGGGCCATTGGCCTGCTGATCTTCTTCCCGATCCTCTGGACCATCCTCACCAGCTTCAAGACCGAGGCCCAGGCGATCGCCGATCCGCCGATCTTCCTCGGCTTCAACTGGACGCTGGAGAACTACGTCGAGGTGCAGGAGCGGTCGAACTACTTCCGCCACTTCTGGAACTCGGTGGTGATCTCGCTGGGCTCGACCCTGCTGGGCCTGGTGATCGCCGTGCCCGCCGCCTGGGCGATGGCCTTCGTGCCGGGCAAGCGCACCAAGGACGTGCTGATGTGGATGCTGTCGACCAAGATGCTGCCGCCCGTCGGCGTACTGGTGCCCATCTACCTGATGTTCAAGTCCCTGGGCCTGCTGGATACCCAGCTGGGGCTGGTCATCGTGCTGACCTTGATCAACCTGCCGATCATCATCTGGATGCTCTACACCTACTTCCGCGAAATTCCGGGCGAGATCCTGGAAGCGGCGCGGATGGATGGGGCGACGCTTAAGGGAGAGGTGGTGCACGTCCTGCTGCCGATGGCGGTGCCGGGCATGGCCTCGACCGTGCTGCTCAACATCATCCTGGCCTGGAACGAGGCCTTCTGGACGCTGAACCTGACCGCCGCCAAGGCCGCGCCGCTGACCGCCTTTATCGCCTCCTACTCGTCGCCCGAGGGACTGTTCTACGCCAAGCTCTCGGCCGCCTCCACCATGGCCATCGCGCCGATCCTGATCATGGGCTGGTTCAGCCAGAAACAGCTCGTCCGTGGCCTCACCTTCGGCGCCGTCAAGTAAAGAACGCCCTGCAAGGGTCTGAAAATAAAGGACAAGAACATGGGACGTATCACGCTGGACAAGGTGACCAAGTCTTTTGGCGATATCGAGGTGATCCCGCCGCTGGACCTGACCATCGACGAGGGCGAATTCGTCGTCTTCGTCGGCCCCTCGGGCTGCGGCAAGTCCACCCTGCTGCGGCTGATCGCCGGGCTCGAGGATGTCAGCAGCGGCCAGATCCGCATCGACCGCCAGGACGCCACCCACCTGCCGCCCGCCAAGCGCGGCCTGGCCATGGTGTTCCAGAGCTATGCTCTCTATCCGCACATGTCGGTCAGGAAGAACATCGCCTTCCCGCTGAAGATGGCCGGCATGGACAAGGCCGAGCAGGACAAGCGCGTCAACTACGCCGCCGAGGTGCTGAACCTTTCCGATTACATCGACCGCAAGCCCGGCCAGCTTTCGGGCGGCCAGCGCCAGCGGGTCGCCATCGGTCGGGCCATCGTGCGCGAGCCGGCGGCCTTCCTCTTCGACGAGCCGCTGTCGAACCTCGACGCGGCGCTGCGCGTCAACATGCGCCTCGAGATCTCCGAGCTGCACGCCAAGCTGAAGACCACCATGGTCTACGTCACCCACGACCAGGTCGAAGCCATGACCATGGCCGACAAGATCGTGGTGCTGCAGGCCGGGCGCATCGAACAGGTGGGCAGCCCGCTGGAACTCTACCGCGCCCCGCGCAACCGCTTCGTGGCGGGGTTCATCGGCTCTCCGAAAATGAACTTCATCACGGGGGCCGCCGCCGAGGCCTTCGGCGTGCACGAGATCGGCGTCCGCCCCGAGCACCTGCAGCCCTCGACCGAGAGCGGCATGTGGAAGGGCACCGTCGGGGTGGGCGAGCACCTGGGCTCGGACACTTTCCTGCATGTCCATGACACCGGCCTGGCCGAGACCATCACCGTCCGCGCCAGCGGCGAGATGGCCCTGCGCCACGGTGACACGATCTGGCTGACGCCGGAAGCCGACAAGATCCACAAGTTCGACGCCGCGGGCCTGCGGGTCGAGTGACCAGACCTGCCGGGCCCTGCGCCCGGTGGCACATCAGACAAGAGGCAGAGATGACACTCTCCGACACTGCACCGGGCAACCTGTCCCCCCAGGTCGCCCGGCCCGGATATGATCGCTCGGCACTGACCCATGGCATCGTCCATGTGGGGCTGGGCAACTTCCACCGCGCCCACCAGGCGGTCTACCTGGATGATCTCTTCGCCCTGGGCGAGGGGCACGACTGGGCCATCACCGGCGCCGGCGTCCGTGCCCCCGATGCCGCCATGCGCGAAGTGCTGCTGGCGCAGGACTGCCTGTCGACGGTGATCGAGCTGGACGAGACCGGCGCGCGGGCGCGCATCGTGGGATCAATGATCGACTTCCTGCCGGTGGAAGAGGGCAATGGCGCGCTGATTGCCAAGATGGCCGATGCCGCCACGCGGATCGTCTCCCTGACAGTGACCGAGGGCGGGTATTTCGTCTCTGCCGAGACCGGCACCTTCGATCCGACCCACCCCGAGATCCGGGCCGATGCGGCCCGGTCCGAGGCGCCGCATACGGTCTTCGGCGCCATCGTCGCCGCGCTGAAGCAGCGCCGCGCGGCCGGGATCGACCCCTTCACCGTCATGTCCTGCGACAACCTTCCGGGCAATGGCGAGGTGACCCGCGACGCGGTGGTGGGCTTCGCCCAGCTCGTCGACCTCGAGCTTGCCGACTGGATCGAGGGGCAGGTGGCCTTCCCGAACGGCATGGTTGACCGCATCACCCCCGCCACCGGCGCGCGGGAACGTGCCCTTGCAGGCAAGCTGGGTCTCGATGATCCGGTGCCCGTCACCTGCGAGCCCTTCCGCCAATGGGTGCTGGAAGACAACTTCCCCCTCGGGCGTCCGGCGCTGGAAAAGGTCGGTGTGACCTTCACCAGCGACGTGCACACCTACGAGCGCATGAAGATCCGCATCCTCAACGGCGGCCACGCGCTGATCGCCTACCCGGCGGCGCTTCTGGGGGTCGAGCTGGCGCATGAGGCCATGGCGCATCCGCTGGTGCACGGCTTCTTCCGCAAGGTCGAGGCGCAAGAGATCCTGCCCCATGTCCATCCGGTGCCCGAATTCGACCCCGAAAGCTACCTGGACCTGATCGACGCCCGCTTCTCGAATCCCGCGGTCGAGGACACGACGCGGCGGCTCTGCCTGGATGGCTCGAACCGGCAACCGAAGTTCATCGTGCCCTCGATCCGCGACGGGCTGGAGGCCGGCACCCCGGTCGAGGGGCTGGCGCTGATCTCGGCGCTCTGGGCGCGCTACTGCCAAGGCGTGCTGGAGGACGGCACGCCGGTGGCGCCCAATGACCCCAACTGGCAGGCACTGGTGATCCGCGCGGGGGAAGCGAAGCTGCGTCCCGCCGCCTGGCTCGAGATGCGCGATGTCTATGGCGGCCTGGGCGAGAACCCGCGCTTCGCGGGCGCTTTCGCCAAATGGTTCGAAATCGTCAATCACGACGGCGTCGCCGCAGCCCTTGAAGCTTTCATCGACTGAGCATGCTGCGGATAGCTGCAAGCCGGGGCGCCCAGTGGCGCCCCGTTTTCATTCCAGCTCTTGCCGCCAGGGCGGGTTGGCCCCGGCGCGGGAGACGGTGACCGCGGCCACCTGTGCCCCGAAATCAAGCGCCTGGCTGAGCGCCTCTTCCGAGATCTCCCGGAGCGCCGCCTTGCTCAGCAGCCCCTGTTCCGAGAGGCTGGCCAGCACGCCGGCGTTGAAGGTGTCACCTGCGCCCACGGTGTCCACCACCTCGGCGCGCCGGGCGGGCACATGCACTTCGCCGCCCGTGTAGAAGGCCGTCGCCCCCTCGGCGCCGCGGGTCAGGATCACCATGGCGCCGGTCTCGGCGCGCAGGGCGCGGGCCTTGGCCTCGGGGCTGTCGGGGCCGTCGCGGAGCCAATCCAGGTCCTCGTCCGAGATCTTGATGATATCGGCCACCCCCAGCATCCGCGCCATGCGATCCCGGAAGGCCTCTGCGTCACGGATGAAACCGGGACGGATGTTCGGGTCGACCATCACCACGTGGCCCGCAGCCTCGCGGGTGCAAAGCGCGGCATAGGTTTCCGCGCCGGGCTCGACCGCCAGGGAAATTCCGCCGAAATACAGTGCCTTGCAGGCCTCGGGCAGGGCGGGCAGATCGTCGGGGGCGATCATCCGCCCGGCCGAATTCTCGTCGTGGAAGGAATAGGTGGCGCTGCCGTTGGTCAGCTTCACATAGGCCATCGTGGTGGGACGGTCCGAGCGGATCAGCAGGTCGGAGCCCACTTTCGAGGCCTCCATGTCCGCCACCAGGCGCGCGCCGAAGAGATCGGTCGACACGCCCGAGATCATCGCCACATCGCTGCCCAGACGTCCGAGCGCCACGGCCGTGTTGAACACCGCACCGCCGGTGTGGGGCACATAGGCCTCTTCTCCCTCGGTGGTCCTGGCGGGGATCATGTCGATCAGGGCTTCGCCGCAGCAGATCAGCATAGGGGGCTCCTTGAAGTGCGGGTAATGGTCGAACAAGAGGGCGTTTCCTCTTGGAAACACTTAAAGACTTCCGCCTGACGGGTCGAGAGGAATGCGCTCTCGGGCGTCGGATTCCGCCGGTTTCGGCAGGGAGCTGTCGGTCGTATTTGTGCAAGCCTGTGGATAAGTCTGGGGAGTTTGTGGAGCGTCTTGTCGGGGTGGGCTCCGACCGTACTTGTACGGCGCTTTACGTGCGGGGAAGGTCCGTTCGGCGGGCAATACGCAAGGGTCCGGAGTATGGTGCCCAAGATGAACTTTAAAGTTATTTTAATTCAGCAAGTTGAGGTGATGGTTTCGCCCTTGTTCCATAGCTGTTCCGTATAGCTCCGCGCTCTCTAAGCTTGCTCTTAGGGGCAAATCGGCTTGCCTTGGGTCAACGTACCAGCCTGTGGATAAGGGTGGATAACTTCGCCGGGAGCCGCGGCCGCGGCGGTGCCAGCCTGTGGTTCGAGGGGCTGCCATGGGGGTATTTGCCTGCGGGAATACCCGGAGTGGACAAGGGGATGTGAACTTTAGGAGTGTGAGGTAACTATGTGAGTTAGTGCGGATATATCTATTTCTTAATCCATTTTATTAGCGCGCATCCGATATGAAATCGCGCCGCGCGGGCGCTTCGATGCGCCCCGGTCCTGGCCCGGACAAGCGCGGATGCTTGCGCCTTTGCGGGTGCGGGAGTAGGGAAAAGCCTCTGCCGGGGAACGCTCGCCCGGCCCGCATGACGCGCCGGAGGATGACATGACCCAGACCGAAACCCAGCACCTGGCCGAGACCCCGCTTGATGCCCTGCGGCATGAGCTGGAGGACCTGCTGGGCGAGAGGCTGCAAACCGGCCAGGCGATCCGCGAGCAACACGCCAACACGGCCACCGGGCGCGGCACCCAGGCCCCCGACATGGTCACCTGGCCCGAGACCACCGAAGAGGTCTCGCGCATCCTGCGGGCCTGCTGGACCCATGGCGTGCCGGTCATCCCCTTTGGCGCCGGTTCATCGCTCGAAGGGCAGCTGAATGCGCCGCGGGGCGGGGTCTCTGTGGACATGTCGCGGATGGCGCAGGTGCTGGAGGTCCGCGACGAGGATCTGCTGGCCGTGGTCCAGCCCGGCATCACCCGCAAGCGTCTGAACGAAGAGCTGCGCGCCACCGGCCTGACCTTCCCCATCGACCCCGGTGCCGATGCCTCCGTCGGCGGCATGTGCGCGACGCGGGCCTCGGGTACCAACGCGGTCCGCTACGGCACCATGGCCGATAATGTGCTGGCGCTCGAGGTCGTGCTGGCCGACGGCACGGTGGTCCGCACCGGATCGCGCGCGGCCAAGTCCTCGGCCGGGTATGACCTGACGCGGCTGATGATCGGCTCGGAGGGCACCCTCGGCGTGATCACCGAGGCGACGCTTCGCCTGCGCGGCATCCCCGAGACGGTGCTGGGCGGGATCGCCGCCTTCCCGGATCTCGACAGCGCGGTCTCTGCCGTCATCCTGCTGGTCCAGATGGGGCTCGACATCGGTCGGGTCGAGCTGCTGGACGGCATGCAGATCCGCGCCTGCAACGCCTATTCCAAGCTGGATCTGGAAGAGACCGTGACGCTCTTCTTTGAATGCACCGGGTCCGAGGCCGTGGCCCGCGACACCGCCGAGACCTTCGCCGAGCTGGCCCGCGACGCCGGCGCCACCCATATCGACTGGTCGACCGATCCCGATACGCGCTCGAAGCTCTGGCAGGCGCGCCATGACGCCTATTGGGCCGCGCTGGCGCTGCGCCCCGGTTGCAAGGGGCTGGTTTCGGACGCCTGCGTGCCGATTTCGGCGCTGGCCGCGAACATCGCCGCCGCGCAGGAGGATCTGCAGGCCAAGGGGCTGATCGGCACCATCCTGGGCCACGTGGGCGACGGCAACTTCCACGTCGTGCTGATGACCGACCCCGAGGACGCCGACGAGGCCCGCAGGGTCGAGGACTTTCTGCACGGTGTCACCCTGCGCGCCCAGGCAGCAGGGGGCACCTGCACCGGCGAGCACGGCATCGGGCAGGGCAAGATCGGCGCGCTGGCCGAAGAGGCCGGCCCCGCCGTGGCCGTCATGCGCGCGGTCAAGCAGGCGCTCGATCCGAAGAATATCCTCAACCCCGGCAAGATCTTCGAGGTGTCCCAGTGACCCCCGCGGCCCGCATCGCGGCGGCGGCAGAGATCCTGGACCGGGTGCTCGAGGGAGAGGCCGCCGAGAAGGCGCTGACCGGCTGGGCCCGTGGCGCACGCTACGCCGGCTCGAAGGACCGCGCGGCGATCCGCGACCATGTCTTTGACGCCCTGCGCTGTCTCAACTCCTTCGCGGCGCTCGGTGGGGCCCTCACGGGCCGGGGGTTGATGCTGGGCATGCTGCGCGAGGCGGGCGAGGACCCGGCGGGCTATTTCACCGGCGAAGGTCATGCGCCCTCGGCGCTGACCGAGGCCGAGGCGACCGCCGGCGCAGAGCCCGAGACCCCGGCCGAGCGGCTGGATATCCCCGCCTGGCTCTGGGAGGACTTCGCGGCCTCGCTCGGTGACAGGGCCGAGGAGGTCGGCCGGAGCCTGCGCGCACGGGCCCCGGTCTTCATCCGGGTGAACCGCGCCGCGACCACCCGCGCGGGCCTCGCCGACGAGCTGGCAGAGGAGGGGATCGAGACCCGCCCCGCCGAGCTGGCCCGCGCCGCGCTGGAGGTGACCAGCGGCGCCCGCAGGCTGCAACGCACCCCCGCCTACGAGGCCGGGCGCTTCGAGATGCAGGATGCCGCCAGCCAGGCGATTTGCGAAGCGGTGCCCCTGGCGGATGGCATGAAGCTGCTGGACTATTGCGCCGGGGGTGGCGGCAAATCCCTGGCGCTCGGCGCGCGCGCTGAACTGCGCCTCTTTGCCCATGATGCCGCGCCGCAACGGATGAAGGACCTGCCGGCCCGCGCCCGTCGCGCCGGGCTGCGGGTGACGCTGCTCGAGACCGACGAGGTCGCCGGGCAGGGGCCCTATGACCTGGTCTTCTGCGATGTACCCTGTTCCGGCAGTGGCGCCTGGCGCCGCGCGCCGGAGGGCAAGTGGCGGCTGACCCGTGAACGGCTGGACGAGCTGACCGCGATCCAGGCCCAGATCCTTGATGAGACCGCGCCTCTGGTGGCACCGGGCGGCACGCTGGCCTATGCCACCTGCTCTCTCTTCGAGGCCGAGAACGGTGCTCAGGTCGAGGGCTTCCTGGTCCGCAATCCCGGCTGGAGCCTTCGCGAAAGCCTCTCGCTGACCCCGCTTGACGGTGGTGACGGTTTCTTCCTGGCGCAATTCGTCCGCGACTAAAGTCGCGCAGCCCTACAACTTTTGGCCTACAACCTTTGGCGAAATAGGCCGAAAGCCGACCGACTGTTAACCTTCGTTTAAGCTCTTGCGGCCCAGACTGCCGCAGGGACGAGCTTGGCGGATGGAGGGCGGTTTGGCTCAGGCGGGGACGGAGCAAGGGCAGCTCGATCTGGCCCGGCGGGGGACTGGACCGCGCGGGCAGGCGGTGCTGGTGCTTGCCTTCTTCTTCGTCGCCTCAGCGGCGCTGATCCCCGATACCATGCTCTCGCTGGTGCTGCTGCTGAGCGGTCTCAGCCTTGGCGCGCTGGTGCTGCTCCTGCGCCGCGCGGGGCAGGCTCCAGCGCGCGCCGATGCGCCCGCCGAGGTCTCTGATCTGCCGACACTGCTCGAGGGCGACGCGGCCCCCTGCCTGATCGCCGGCGGCGAAGGTGAGCTTGTTTTTATCAATCGTGCCGCGCGCGCCATGTTTTCGGGCGAGACACCCGAGACGCTGGAAGCCGCGCTGTCCTGCCGGGTCAATGCCGCCGAAGCGGTGGTGCGCCGCCTCACGGTGGCGCTGCAGCGCGATGGCTCGGCCAGCGAGGACCTGGTGACCCCCACGGGACATATGCGGCTGAGCGTGCAGCGGCTGGAGGCCGGGCAGTCGCTCTGGCGGATCGAGGAGCTGGGCAGGACGGCCGAGGATGCCGAAGCGGGCCAGCTGCCGGTGCTGACAGTGGGGCGCGGTGAGGCGATCCTCTACATGAACGCGGCGGCGCGACAGCTTGCCGGCGGCCGCCCCAGGCGGCTGAGCGACCTGGTGATCGAGGGCCCTGAAGGGGCCGAGCGCCGGGTGCTGATCCGCACCGCCGATGGCACCGAAGACCGTCGCATGACCGAGATCTCGCGCGCTGCCGGACGGCGTGAGATCCTGCTGCTGCCCATGGACGCCGAGATCACCGAGGCGGCGCGCGAAGAGGCCGGCACGATCTGGTCCATGGTCGATGCCCTGCCGGTGCCGATCCTGCGCCTGTCCGTCGAAGGCAAGATCGAGCTGGCCAACGCTGCCGCCTGCCACCTGCTGTCGATCCCCGCCCGCCCGGAGGCCGAGCTAGGCGACCTGATGGAGGGGCTGGGCCGCTCGATCCGCGAATGGTTGGCCGAGGCGGCCTCGCAGCCGGTCGAGAGCCCCTCGAAGCCGCGCTCGGAATTCCTGCGCTTGTCGCGCTCCGAGATCGAGGTCTTCGTGCAGGTCGCGGTGAAGCCGATGCCCTTCGACGGGCGGGTGGCGCTGATCGCCGTGCTCTCGGATGCCACAGAGCTGAAGACGCTTGAGGCGCAGTTCGTCCAGAGCCAGAAGATGCAGGCCATCGGTCAGTTGGCGGGCGGTGTGGCTCATGACTTCAACAACTTGCTGACCGCGATCACCGGCCATTGCGACCTGCTGCTGCTGCGCCACGACCAGGGCGATCCGGATTACGGCGACCTCATCCAGATCAACCAGAACGCCAATCGCGCCGGCGCGCTGGTCGGCCAGCTGCTGGCCTTCTCGCGCAAGCAGACGCTCAGGCCCGAACCGCTGGACCTGCGCGACACGCTCTCGGACCTGACCCACCTGCTGAACCGGCTGGTCGGCGAGAAGGTGACGCTTTCGCTCAGCCATGACCCGGTGCTGCCGCAGATCCGCGCCGACAAGCGCCAACTGGAACAGGTGCTGATGAACCTGGTGGTGAACGCCCGTGACGCCATGCCCGAGGGCGGCGAGATCCGGGTCACCACCGAGGTGCTGCACCTCGAGGAAGAGATGCACCGCGATCGCGCCATGGTCGCGCCCGGAGACTACGTCTCTGTCCGCGTCGACGACACTGGCTGCGGCATCCCGCCCGACAAGCTGCCCAAGGTCTTCGAGCCCTTCTTCACCACCAAGCGGGTGGGAGAGGGCACGGGCCTGGGCCTTTCGACAGCCTACGGGATCATCAAGCAATCGGGCGGGTTCATCTTCGTCGACAGCACCCCCGGCCAGGGGACCTGCTTCACGCTGCTCTTCCCCGCCCGTGCGGCCGAGGCCGAACCCGAGCCGGAGGTGCTGCCGCCGCAGACCGACGAGCCGACCACCGCGCGCGGCGATGGCGTGGTGCTGCTGGTCGAGGACGAGGCGCCGGTGCGCGCCTTCGCCAGCCGCGCCTTGCGGCTGCGCGGCTACACGGTGCTCGAGGCCGAGAACGCCGAAGATGCACTCGAGGTGCTGGACAGTACGACACAGCGGATCGACGTTTTCGTCACCGATGTGATCATGCCCGGAATGGACGGTCCCAGCTGGGTGCGCGAGGCGCTGAAGACCCACCCCGACACCCGCGTGGTCTTCGTGTCGGGCTATGCCGAGGACAGTTTCGCCGAGTTTGCCGACAAGATCCCGAATTCGATCTTCCTGCCCAAGCCCTTCTCGCTGGCCGAGCTGACCGAGACCGTGCGGCGCCAGATGGTCTGAGCTGATGCGCCGGGGTGCCCGGGCCGGCCGTCAGGCGCGGGGGATACCCTCCCACAGGGCAAACTCCTCGGCGCATTTGCGGCGCAGCTTGGCCTCGATCTCGGGCGAGAGGGTCAGCTCCATCGTCGGAGAGACGTTCTCTCGTCCGGTCTCGATGCTCACCTCAAGCCGTGCCTCCAGCCAGGCGCGCAGGGCGGGCTGATCCTCGTAGCGGAAGAGCTTGGTGGCGCAGGTGCCATTGCCCGCCGGTTCCAGGAACTTGGCCTGGCTGCCGACATTGGCGAACCCCGGCCGCTTGCCCTTGCAATAGGCCTCGACGAAACTGTCGAAGCTGATGCCATGGGTGGCGTTCGGCTTGCCCTGCATGAAGGGCCGCTGGCGGAAACGATACCAGGACCCGAGCCAGGAGATGGGCTCTCTCACAACGGCGAGAATCTCCATCTCGTCGCTGATGAACTTGTCGATCATCGGGCGGAAAAAGCGGTTGTAGCGATAGACCGGCGCATGTTTCAGCTCGGGCGGATTGGCCACATGGATGTCCGCCAGCGGCGCCAGAGCGGATTCGTAGGCGGTGGTTCCGGTCTTGGGCACCGACAGGAACACCAGCCGCGCCTTGGAAAATACCAGCATTCCCGTCCCCTTAGCCGCGTTTCTTCGCCGTAAACTACTCTTTAACCCCGTCGTCGCAAAGTCGCGCTGCGAAGAAATTTATTGAAATGTTCTACTTTTGCCCCCATACCTTTGGGAACAAGAGGCGAACATCGGCAGAGATTGCCGCCCCTTCCGGGGTGTGAAATAAGGGTGCAAACAATGGCAACGGCAGATCTACTTTCCATGAACGGCAAGAAAGACCCCAACAAGCAGAAGGCGCTGGATTCGGCGCTGTCGCAGATCGAACGTCAGTTCGGCAAGGGCTCTATCATGAAGCTGGGGGGCAAGGATGCCATCCAGGAGATCGAGGCGACATCGACCGGCTCGCTCGGCCTTGATATCGCGCTCGGCATCGGCGGTGTGCCCAAGGGGCGGATCGTCGAGATCTATGGCCCCGAGAGCTCGGGCAAGACGACGCTGACGCTGCATTGCGTGGCCGAAGAGCAGAAGAAGGGCGGCGTCTGCGCCTTCGTTGACGCCGAACATGCGCTTGACCCGCAATATGCCCGCAAGCTGGGCGTCGACCTGGACGAGCTGCTGATTTCGCAGCCCGACACCGGCGAACAGGCGCTCGAGATCACCGATACGCTGGTGCGTTCGGGGGCGGTGTCGATGGTCATCGTCGACTCGGTCGCGGCGCTGACGCCGAAGTCGGAACTGGAAGGCGACATGGGCGACAGCTCTGTCGGTGTCCATGCCCGCCTGATGTCCCAGGCCATGCGCAAGCTGACCGGCTCGATCTCGCGCACCAAGTGCACCGTGATCTTCATCAACCAGATCCGCATGAAGATCGGCGTGATGTTCGGCAGCCCCGAAACCACCACCGGCGGCAACGCGCTGAAGTTCTACAGCTCCGTGCGTCTCGACATCCGCCGCATCGGTTCGATCAAGGACCGCGACGAGGTGGTCGGCAACTCGACCCGCGTCAAGGTGGTGAAAAACAAGGTGGCCCCGCCCTTCAAGCAGGTCGAGTTCGACATCATGTACGGCGAGGGCATCTCGAAGATGGGCGAGCTGATCGACATGGGCGTCAAGGCTGGCGTGGTCGAGAAATCGGGCAGCTGGTACAGCTACGGCGACGAGCGGATCGGGCAGGGGCGTGAGAACGCCAAGACCTTCCTGAAGGAGAACCCCGATATCGCCTACGAGGTCGAGGACAAGATCCGCGCCGCCCATGGCCTGGATTTCGGTGCCGCGCTCAAGGACGACAGCGACGACGTGATGGAGGGCTGAGGCCCGAGGCCTAAGCTCTGCGCAAAGAAAAAGGCGGTGCCCCCGGGGCGCCGCCTTTTTTCATGCCTGCCAGGCGCGCGATCACGGTCGCGCTGCCGGATCGCCGCGAGGGATCAGATTGCCCCGAGGTAATAGCCGATGGCCTCTGCCAGCTCGGTTTCCTCGTAGCCGAAATGAGAGCGCACGACCTCTTCCAGCTTGCGGAAGGTGGCCCCGGCATGGGCGAAATTCTCGTCACTGGGGTCCTGCGACAGGGCCTCTGCGGCGCGGGCGAGGCGAATGATCAGCTCGTGCACGACCTCATGTTCGGATTGCAGCTTGGCCACCACCTGGCGGAACATGCCGCCGCCGGCCGCCTCGATCCGGGGGAACATGTCGGCGCCCTCGATGTCGTGGTGGAACTTCAGCACCTGGCATTCGCGCCCGCAAAGCGAGCCGAAGGCGCGGAAATTCTCGGCCATGTCGAGCGAGAGCACGATACGCTTCAGATGATCGGGCGGCGTGTCGCCCGCCTCGATCCGCGTCAGCACCGCGGCGATCTGGGCGATTTCCATCAGGTAGTGACGGTGGATCGCGGCCAGTTGGCTGCCCTGGCGACGATGCATGTCGGTGGCCTCGGGCACGGGCGGGGCTTTGGGGCGGGCGGCCTCGTCGAGGCTCAGCTCATCCAGCGATTGGGTCGATAGGTCAGTCATGACTGGTAACAAAGGCTTTCGCCCCGCCAAGTCAAGGAGATCGGTCCGGCGCGGGCGGCGCGAGCCTGCCCTAGCGGAGGATTGCCGCATATCTGCCGGCCGCGGCCCGAAAGCGGGCAGGGCGGGCGCCTCCGGCTCCAATGCAGACCGCCCGGCCGGGTACACAACCGCCAGTGGAAGGCGAACCCGAGGTCCTCTTTCTGCCCGGAAGTCGGGGCCAAGAACATCCCTTGAAACCCCCTGTGGATACCTGTAGGCGGTATCCGACAGAACTACTCAACAATGAGATTCCACCATGTCCAACACCTCGACCATGGCATTTGCAGCCGCCGCGCTGGCCCTTTCGGCCGCTGGCGCACAGGCCCAGACCGACTATCCGCTGACCATCGAGAACTGCGGCCAGAGCGTGACCTTCGAGGCCGCGCCGCAGCGCGCCGTGGCCCTGGGCCAGAACAGCGCCGAGATCATGCTGCTCCTGGGGCTCGAGGACCGGATGGCGGCAACGGCCTTCTGGCCCAACCGGGTGCTGCCCGAACTGGCCGAGGCCAACGAGGGCGTCGAGCTGCTGACGGTGGAATTCCCCACCCTGGAAGCGGTGCTGTCGAAGCAGCCCGACTTCGTGGCAGCGATGCTGACCACGCTGCTTGGCCCCGACAGCAAGGTCGCCAAGCGCTCTGACCTGGCCGACCTGGGCGTTCCCTCCTACCTCTCGCCGAGCGCATGTTCGACCACGCTGGACGGCAGCGACGCCTACGGCTCGCGCGATAAACTGTGGAGCATGGACCTGCTCTACAAGGAGATCGAGGACATGGCGCAGATCTTCGACGTCACCGAGCGCGGCGACGCGCTGATCGCGGATTTCAAGGCCCGTGAGGCCGCCCTGCGCGCCGAATTCGCCGACAACGAGGACCTGACCTTCCTGTTCTGGTTCTCCAGCGCCTCGCCCGCCGACGATGCCTATCTCGGTGGTGGCAACGGCCCCTCGGGCTATATCGCGGATATCCTCGGCGGCTCCAACGCCATCACGACCGAGGCCGACTGGCCCGCCCTCGGCTGGGAAGGCATCATGGCCGCTGATCCCACCGTCTTCGTTGCCGCCCAGGTCGACCGCAACCGCTGGGACCTGGACACCGCCGAGAACAAGATCGCCTTCCTGGAATCCGATCCCACCGTCAGCCAGATGGAGGCCGTGCGCGAAGGCCGGATCGTGGTCATGAGCGGTGCCGCCATGAACCCCAGCATCCGCACGCTCTACGGTGCCGAGCAGGTGGCCGAGCAACTCAAGGCCCTCGACCTCAAGTGATGGGCTCTGATCGAACAGAGGGCGGAGCCGGACGGCTCGCCCTCTTCCTCTGCCTTTCCGGGATCGTCCTGACCCTCGCCGTCGCCGCCGCGACGGCGATTGGCGATTACAACATTGGCCTGCGCACCGTCTTCCTGTCGGTCACCAACGAGCTGGGGCTGACCGGGGCCGAGATCGCACCCATCGAGCAGAGCGTGGTCTGGAACCTGCGCCTGAGCCGGGCACTGGTGGCGGCGCTGGCGGGGGCGGGCCTGGCGATCTGCGGGGCGATCCTTCAGGCGCTGCTGCGCAATGCGCTGGCCGAACCCTTCGTGCTGGGCGTCTCTGCCGGGGCCTCGACCGGGGCGGTCTGCGTGATCGTGCTGGGCATTGGCGCTGGCGGGCTGTCGCTGTCTCTTGGCGCCTTTGCCGGGGCCTTCGCCGCCTTCGCCCTGGTGGCGATGCTGTCCAATGGCGCGACGAGCGGGCCGAACCACACCATCCTGGCCGGGGTGGCGGCCTCGCAGCTCTTCAACGCGCTGACCTCCTATATCGTCACCACCTCGGGCAATGCGCAGCAGGCGCGGGACGTAATGTTCTGGCTTCTGGGCAGCTTCGGCGGCGTGCGCTGGCCGGACTTCCAGCTGCTGCTGGTGGTGGTCTTCGCCTGCCTCGCGGTCTGCATCTGGATGGCGCGCTCGCTCGACGCCTTCACCTTCGGGGACGAGGACGCGGCCTCGCTCGGCGTGCCCGTGGGGCGTATCCGCCTGGTGCTCTTCGGCGTGACCGCGCTGCTGACCGCGACCATCGTCAGCATGGTCGGCGCCATCGGTTTCGTCGGCCTCGTCGTGCCCCATGCGGCGCGCTACGTGGTGGGCCCGCTGCACCTGCGCCTGCTGCCAGCCTGCGCCGTGGTCGGCGCGGTCTTCATGGTGGTGGCCGATATCGTCTCTCGGGTCATCGCCACCCAGCAGACCGTGCCCATCGGGGTCGTCACCGCGTTGGTCGGCGTGCCCTTCTTCGCCATCATCCTCTACCGTGCGAGGCCGCAGACATGAGCGTGATTGCCCGGAACCTGAGCTGGGGCGTGCGGCGCAAGACCATCGTGTCCGATGTCTCGCTGACCGTCGCACCCGGAGAGACCCTTGGCCTGATCGGGCCCAACGGATCGGGCAAGTCGTCGCTGTTGCGCCTTCTGGCGGGGCTGCGCCGTCCGGCCACCGGACAGGTCGAGATCAACGGCCGCGACATCGGCCAGGTGCCGCGCAAGGCGCTGTCGCGCGAGGTGGCCTTCGTCCAGCAGAGCGCGGCCACCGACACCAATGTCACCGTGGCCGACGTGGTGCGGCTTGGCCGGACACCGCACCGCTCCGCCCTCGCGGGCTGGTCCGAGACCGACGAGTCCGCCGTCACCGAGGCGCTCGAACGCGTCGGCATGACCTCGCGCCGCAGGCAGGCCTGGCAGACCCTGTCAGGCGGAGAGCGTCAGCGGGTGCATATCGCCCGTGCCCTGGCACAGGCGCCGCAGGTGATGTTTCTCGACGAGCCGACCAACCACCTCGATATCCACCACCAGATCGAGATCCTGCGCATGGTGCGCGACCTCGATCTGACCAGCATCGTCGCCCTGCATGACCTCAACCTCGCGGCCATGTACTGTGACCGGATCGTGGTGCTGCAGGGCGGCTCTGTCTGTGCCTGCGGCACGCCCGAAGAGGTGCTGACGCCGGATCTGCTGCGCGATGTCTTCCGGGTCTCGGCGCATATCGACGCCTCGGCAGATGCGGGCCGCCCGCATATCCGCTTCACCGCGGAATGACCGGGCGCGCCTGCCGGATGACCCGGCGCGCCTTCGGGGTCCCGGCGCGGGGCCCTTCCTCTCTCTTCCCTGTCCAGGATGTCATGCCATGAGGGCACCGCTCAACTCCGCCTCCCGCCCGGTCTCGAATGAAAGGCTGGGGGTCATCCTGCGTATCCTGTCGACCCTGGCCTTTGCCCTGATGGGGGTCTGCATCAAGGCGCTTGGCGACAGCGTGCCGCTTGGCCAGGTGGTCTTCTTCCGCTCTGCGGTGGCGCTGCTGCCGCTCGTGGCCTACCTGTACTGGCGCGGCGATTGGCCGGGCGGGCTGAGGACCTCGCGCCCGTTGGGCCATATCGGGCGCTGCCTGATGGGGGCGGCGGCTATGTTCACCTCCTTCGCGACGATCCGGCTGCTGCCTCTGGCCGAGGCGACGATGCTGTCCTACCTCGCGCCGGTGGTGCTGGCGCTGCTGGCCTGGGCCCTGCTGGGAGAGCAGCTGACGGCGCGCCGGATCGCCGGCGTGGCGCTTGGCCTGGCCGGGGCGGCGGCCTTCTGCCTGCCGGCCTTTGCCGGTGTGCTGCCCGATGCGGGCGGCCTGGGGGTGGTGCTGGGTCTGGTCACCGCCGTGCTGACCGCCGGAGCGCTTCTGCAGGTGCGCCGCCTGACCATGCTGGGCGAGGGGGCGGGGGCCATTGCCTTCTGGTTCGCCGTGGTCTCGGCCCTGGGCGGGCTGGCGACGCTGCCCTGGGGCTGGAGCTGGCCGGGGCCCTCGGGCCTGGCCCTGCTGATCGCCACGGGTCTTGCCGGCGGGCTGGCCCATATCCTGATGACGCTCTCGTTTGCCCATGCGGATGCCTCGGCGCTGGCGCCTTTCGAGTATCTCTCGGTGCTCTGGGCGGTGATCCTGGGTTTCGCCTTCTTCGCCGAAGTGCCTGGGCTGGCCTTCGTCGTCGCGGGTCCGCTGGTGCTGATCGGGGCCTTCATTGCGCGCCCCGGCAGGGCGCGCTAGGCCGGGGGACCGCGCCACGGCAAGGCGGCGCGGTCGGAGGCTTACATGGTGCTCGGCAGCCAGAGCACCAGCGCGGGGAAGGCGATCAGCAGCGCCAGCCTGAGCAGGTCGGTGAAGATGAAGGGTATCACTCCGCGGAAGATCGTCGTCAGTTTCACGTCCCTGGCGATGGTGTTTATGACGAAGACATTGATCCCCACCGGCGGAGAGATCATGCCCAGCTCTGCCACCATCACCACGATGATGCCGAACCAGATCGGGTCGAAGCCGAGCGAGATCACCACCGGGTAGACGATGGGCACCAGCAGCAGGATCATCGCCATGGTGTCCAGGATGCAGCCCGCCAGGATGAAGGCCACCAGGATCAGCCCGAGCGTGCCATAGGCCGAGAAGTCCAGCCCGACCAGCCAGTCGGTCAGCTTCTGCGGGGCGCGGGTGATGGCCAGGAAGTAGCCGAAGAGAACCGCTCCGATCAGCACCGTGTAGACCGAGACCGAGGTGCGCAGCGCCTCGACCAGGCTGTCGAGGATGACGCGGGCGCTGAGCCTGCCTCGGGCCACGCCGATCACCAGGGTGACGAAGGCGCCGACGGCGGCGGCCTCGGTGGGGGTGGCGATGCCGGTGTAGATCACGCCGATGACCGCAATGAAGAGCAGGCTGACGGCCCAGATCGGTGCCAGGGCCGTCATCGCCTCGCGCCAGCTGAAGGGGGTGCCTTCGGGCAGGCCGCGGCGGTGCATGGTGAGGATCGTCGCCATGTAGAGCAGCACCGCGATCAGTCCGGGGATCACCCCGGCGATGAAGAGCTGCCCCACGTCGTTCTCGGTGATGTAGGCATAGATCACCAGGATCACCGAGGGCGGGATCATCGAGCCAAGGGTGCCGCCGGCGGCGATGACGCCCGTGGCCACGTCTTCGCGGTAGCCATGGCGGCGCATCTCGGGCAGGGCGACCTTGGTCATGGTGGCGGCGGTGGCCACCGAGCTGCCGCAGATCGCCGAGAAGCCGCCGCAGGCCGCCACGGTCGACAGCGCCAGGCCGCCGCGGAACTGTCCGAACCAGGCGTTGGCGGCGCGGAACATCTCGCGGCTCATCCCTGAGTTGGTGGCCAGGATCCCCATCAGGATGAAGAAGGGCACCAGGGTCAGGTTGAAGTCGGTCACCGTGCGCACCGGTGCCGAGGCCAGCAGGTTCAGGGCCGGGCCCGTACCGCGGATCATGGCGAAGCCGCCCAGGCCCACCAGGCCCAGGGCCACGCCGATCGGCACCCGCACCAGCAGCAGGGCGAAGAGCGCGACGAAGCCGCCAATGGCCGTGAGGTCAGCGAGTGTCATGGGTCACGTCCTCGATCTCCTGCGCTTCGGCAGAGGTCAGATGATCCCGGCCGCTGACAATGCGCCAGAGCTTGATCGCGATGGTGAAGAGGCTGGCCAGCATGCCCAGCCAGATCAGCCCGTAGAAGGGCCAGATGGGAATTCTGAGATCGTAGGTCAGCTGGTTCGAGCGCATGGCCGAGAGCGTCGCGCCCAGCACCTTCCAGACCAGCAGCCCGGCAAAGAGCAGCAGCACCGCCCAGGCGAAGCTGTTGATCACCCGGCGCAGGCGCGGGCCGGTGGCATCGACCAGCAGGTCGACCTGGATATGGCCGCCACGAAAGCCGATCACCGCGAAGCCCCAGAAGAGGCAGGCGCCGACCAGCAGGCGGGCAATGTCGAAACTGTCGGGAATGGGCGCCGCGAAGGCGTAGCGCCCCAGGGTCGAGGCCACGATCAGCAGCATGACCGCCCCCAGCAGGAGGGCCGAAACGACCTCGATCCCGCGAATGAAGAGATTGATGGCGCGCAAGGCGACCTCCGGTGTGCTCGGAAGGGAAGGGGGGCTCCGGAGGCGCGTGCCCCCGGAGCCCGGTGCCTGTAGCGGGGCTGGCTTACTGGCCGAAGGCGCCGCCGGCCTCGGTCAGACCGTCAACGAGGTCCTGCAGGGCGGCCTGCGGATCTTCAAGACCGGCCTTCGCCGCATCCTCGGCCCAACCGGCGCGGATGGTGTCCGACAGGGACATCCACTCGGCCATCTGCGCCTCGTCCGGGGTGTAGAAGGTGTGGTCTTCGCGGGCGGCGAAATCGGCGCGGCTGCCGCTTTCCACATCGGCCCAGCCGGTGGCGATCTTCTGCGACCACTCGGGGGTGCAGTGATCGTCGATCACGGCGCGGTTCTCGTCCGAGAGCCCCTCGTAGACGCCCTTGTTGATCGCGTAGACGAAGGCGACCGAGTAGAGCGGCAGGTCGAGGTGGTGGGTGACAACATCATCAACCCCAAAGAGGATCAGCGAGTTCCAGGGCGAGGAGGTGATGTCGGCGCCGCCCGAGGACAGGATCTCGCGCATTTCGGGCACGGGGACCTGCACGGTGCTGCCGCCGGCGGTGGCGATCATCTTGGCGATGGTGCCCTGCGGCGGGCGGACGTTCTTGCCTTCGAGATCGGAGGGCGCGGCCAGCGGGCCCGCGGTGCCGTGGAACATGCCCGGATCATGCAGGTGGACGAGGCAGACCTTGACCTCGGGCATCTCCTGCTCGGCGTAGTCCATGTACCATTCGTGCAGCGCCTTGCTGGCCGTGGTCGCATTGGAGACCAGGAAGGGCAGCTCGGCGGCGGCGATGATCGGGAAACGGCCGGCCTGGTAGCCGGGGTTGATGAAGGTGATATCGGCGATGCCGTCACGCGCCATGTCGTAGTGATCGGGCGCGGCCCCCAGCTGTTGCGCCGGGTAGAGGTCGATGCCGATGCGGCCTTCGGAGGCCTCGGAGATCGACTCGATCCAGGGCTCGAAGCCGGTGGATTGCAGCGCATGCACCGGCGGCAGCCAATGCGAGAAGGCCAGCGAGACCTCCTGCGCGCTGGCACCCAGCGGAGCGGTCAGGGCCGTGGTGGCAGCCGCGGCGAGCATAAACTTCTTCATGTAGTCCTCCCTAGAGTGTGCGCCGCTCCTGGCGGCGTCTGAAATCCGGCCCGCATCTCCTCCACGCGGATCGGAGGTTTTCTGTCAGAGCTTTCGCAGGTTCTCCACGATCTGGGACAGGCCCTCGACCATGACCCGGATCTGCTCCGGGCTGAGACCGGCGGTCATGTAGCGCTCCATCTGCAGGGCAGAGTCGCTGAGCTCGGCGACGACCTGGTCGCCCTTGCCGGTCAGGTAGACCGCCTTTGCGCGGCGGTCCCCCTCGACGTCGCGGCGCTCCACGATGCCTTCGCTCTCCATTCGGTCGAGAATCGGCACGACGCTGGAGCGCTGCAGCCCGACGGCCTCGGCCAGCCGATGCTGCGGGGCGCCGGGGTTGTTCTTGATGATCGACAGCAGGCCAAGGAAGCGCGCGGCGCCGCCGTAGCCCGGCTGCTTCTTCTCGAACTGCCGGTAGGACAGGATCTGCGCCATGCGGATCTGGAAGTTGAGCGAATGCTGCAGCTCGGAGCCAAGCGGCAGAAGGGCATCGGGGCTCTCTGCGGCGCTGCGGGCGGTCGAGATGTCGAGATCGTCGCTCATGTCCTGCCTATTGTTCGATGTCAGATTGATTGATGTCGAACTATTCGATAGCATCCCTTTCGTGACCTGTCCAGCGACCTGACGCTGGTGGAGGCGGGGCACCGAGGAGGAGACCTGAAGATGACGACCGAAATGGACACCCGAGCCTGGTGGAAACCCGACGAGACCGGACCAGAGATCCTGGACGTGACGCTCGGCGACATGCTGGATTGCCAGGCGGCGACCTTTGGTGATCGCCCGGCGGTGACCATCGACGAGGATGCCGGGGCGGGGGGCGCAGCCTGGAGCTATGCCGAATTGCGCGCCGAGGTGGACGAGGTGGCGCGCGGGCTGATGGCCCTGGGCATTGCCAGGGGGGACCACGTGGCGGTCATGGCGCAGAACTGTGCCGCCTGGGTGCTGCTGGAATATGCGCTGGCCAAGGTGGGCGCGGTGCTGGTCACGGTCAACCCGGCGCTCCTGCGCGATGAGCTTGCCTATGTGCTGGGCCAGAGCCGGGCCCGCGCGCTGATCTTCAGCCCGAGCTTCCGCTCCAATGATATCGCGGCCTCGCTGGCGCAGCTGATGCCCGATCTGGATGGCCTCACCGGCGGCCGCCGCAAGGGGGGCGCAGAGCTGCCGGGGCTCGAGCTGCTCATCGGTCTGGGCGAGGCGCCGGGCTTTGCCATGGGCTTCGAGGCGATGCGCGAGGGCGCAGGGGCGGTGACGCCAGAGGCGCTCGCGGCCCGCCAGGCCGAGGTGCAAAGCCGCGACGTCTGCCAGATCCAGTATACCTCGGGCACCACGGGCAAGCCCAAGGGCGCGATGCTGACCCATCGCTCGACCGTCAACAACGCGCGGCTGACCGCCGACCGGGGCGATTTCGGCCCCACCGATGTGCTGCTCTCGGCGATGCCGCTCTTCCATACCGCCGGTTGCGTCTGCAACGTGATGACCATGCTCGTCGTCGGCGGCCACCTGGTCACCATGGACAGCTTCGAGGCGACGCGGATGCTGCAGCTCTGGGACAGCCATGCGCCGACGGTGCTGAATGCCGTGCCCACCATGATGACCCGGATGCTTGAGCATCCCGACTTCACCAGCTACCGCACCCGCACCCTGCGCAAGGCCTTCACCGGCGGCACCAATATTGCCCCCAGCCTGATGCGGCAGATGAAGGAGAGGACCGGCGGCGATCCCCTGATCCTCATGGGGATGACCGAATGCAGCCCGGTGATCACCCTCACCAGCCCGGCCGACAGCTTCGAGGAGCAGCTCGCCACCGCCGGCACGCCGCTGCCGCGCACCGAGATCCGCATCGTCAATCCCGAGACCGGCGACCTTTGTGCCTGGGGCGAAAGCGGAGAGCTCTGCATTCGCGGTTACAACACCATGGCGGGCTATTTCGACATGCCCGAGAAGACCGCCGAGACCATCGACGCGGGCGGCTGGCTGCACTCGGGCGACCTGGCCGAACTGGCGCAGACCGGGCACCTGAAGATCGTCGGTCGCCTGAAGGACATGATCATCCGGGGCGGCGAGAACGTCTATCCGGTCGAAATCGAGGAGTGCCTCTTGGACCATGAAACCGTGAGCCAGGCCCAGGTGGTCGGCGTGCCCGACCCCGATCTGGGTGAAGAGATCTGTGCCTTCGTGATGCCCGCACCGGGGGCGGAGCTCGACCCGCAGGGGCTGCAGGCCTTCTGCCGGACCCGCATGGCGCGCCACAAGATGCCGAAGTACATCCAGGCCATGGACGCCCTGCCGCTGACCGCCAATGGCAAGGTGCAGAAGTTCGCCCTGCGCGAGGAGGCCGCGAAGCTCGTGGCTTCGGGCGCCCTGGTTCCGGTGCGCCGATGACCAGCCCCTTCCTCTTTGAACGCGACGGCCATGTCGCCACGCTGACCTTCAACCGCCCCGAGCGGCGCAATGCCATCAGCCCCGAGGTCGCCTGCCGGCTGGCCGACGCCATGGGCGAGATCGCCGAGGATGACGCGATCCGCGTCGTCATCCTGACCGGCGCGGGCGACAAGGCCTTCTGCTCCGGCGGTGACCTGGCGCTGTCGCTGCCGCTGCTCTCTGGGGCGCGGGCTCCCGAGACCGAGTGGGATCACCGCTTCCTTGGCGACGAGAGCGTCCATGCGCGCACCGCCCTGCGCGGCTTCGAGATGACCAAGCCCATCGTTGCGGCGGTGAACGGCCCCTGCATGGCCGGCGGCATGGAGATCCTGCTGGCCACCGACATCCGCATCGCCGTGCCGGGGGCCAGCTTCGCCCTGCCGGAGGCGGCGCGCGGCGTGATCCCCTTCGCCGGGGCGCTGGCCCGGTTGCCGCGCCAGATCCCCTATGCGGCGGCGATGGAGATGATGGTGGCCAATGTGCCCATGCCCGCCGAGACCGCCCTGCGGCACGGGCTGATCAACCGCATCGTGCCGCCGGAAGAGCTGATGCAGGCGGCCCGCGAGATGGCCGCACGGATCGCCTCCGCCGCGCCTGTCTCGGTGCAGCAGATCAAGAAGACGGTGACCGAGGCCATGGGCCGCCCCCTGGACGAGGGCTATGCCCTGGAAGACCGCGCCAAGGCCATCGTCATGGAGACCGAGGACGCGCGCGAAGGCCCGCGCGCCTTCATAGAAAAACGCGCGCCGCGCTACAGGGGGTATTGAGGTGAGTGAAGTGAACGTATCGCTGGCAGGCCAGGTGGCGCTGGTGACCGGCGCGGGTCGCGGCATCGGCCGGGCCATCGCGCTGGATCTCGCCCGCGCCGGGGCCGCGGTGGTGGTCAACGACATCGACAGCGCGCCGGCCGAGGCGGTCCGCGACGAGATCCTCTCCGGCGGCGGCCAGGCCATTGCGCGGGCCGCCGAGATCGGCGCCGAGGGCAGTGCCGAGGCCTGCATCGAGGCCGCGCTTGCTGCCTTCGGCCGCTTCGACGTGCTTTGTGCCAATGCCGGGGTGCTGCGCGACAGCGTGCTGTGGAAGACCGAGGACGAGGCCTTCGACCTGGTCCTGCGCACCCACCTTCGGGGCACCTTCCAATGCGGCCGCGCCGCCGCCCGTCACTTCCGCGCCGCCGGGGAGGGGGGCGCGATCATCTGCGTGGGCTCGCCGGCCGGCCAGCTGGGCAACTTCGGCCAGTCGGCCTATTCGGCGGCCAAGGCCGGGATCGTCGGCATGGCGCGCACCTGGGCGGTCGAGTTGCAGCGTGCCGGGGTCGCGGTCAATGCGATCATCCCCACGGCCCTGACCCGGATGACCGAGACCATGCCCGCGCTGGCGGGCTACGTCGAGAAGCTCCGTCAGGGAGAGCCCCTGCCGGATCACCTTCGGGCAGAGCAGGGCATCGGCACGCCAGAGGATATCGCGCCGCTGGTGGCCTTCCTGGCCTCGCCCGCCGCCCGCGCCATCACCGGCCAGTGCCTGGGGATAGGCGGCGACCGGCTGTCGATCTGGTCCCATCCGCAGGAGCTGGGCGCGCTGATCCAGCCCGGCGGCTGGACGGCGGCCGGCATCGCCGAGGCCTGGCCCGCGCTTTCGAAAGACCGGCTGCAGAGCTTTGGGGTGGTGTTGCCCGAATAGGGCCCGCTCCGGGGGGAAAGGTCTCCCGCCCGGCAAGACGAATGGCCTTGGCCGGTGCTGCCGGCCAGGGCCAGGTGGGATCAGGCGGGCTTTCGGCCGAAACCATGCATCCTCTTGGCCCACTGGATGCCGACCAGCAGACCCTTCATCCGGGGCAGCATCAGCAGCGAGAGCACCGTCGCCATGGCGCAGAGCAGCAGGGCCAGGGTCAGCGGATCATCCTTCAGGTAGCCGAAGCTGGCATGCATGACGAAGCCCATGACATGGGCGACGATCAGGATGGTCAGGTAGGCCGGGCCGTCGTCCGCACGGTGGTGGTAAAGCTCCTCACCGCAGGCCGAACAGCAATCCCGCACCTTGAGATAGCGCGAAAAGAGCTTTCCCTCGCCGCAATGGGGGCAGCGCGACTTCAGGCCTCGCAGGACAGCTGGCTTCAGCTCGCGTTCCGGTTCGGCATGGGTTTGCGTGGTCATGTTCCAATTCCCTGACAGCCATGGCTGTCGCTGTAGAAGGCCGTTTCGGGCCGTGTGGGGGCGGCGTACAATCTATACCCGAGAGCGCCTTTCAGGAACCCACGGTGACGCAGGATCGGATATGCATTGACCTGCCAGCTCGTCAATCCCGGCCATGGCCTGACCCTCCGCGACAGATTGCCCTGAGAGCACGAGGCCCCATGCCATCACCAGGCTGAAAATACTCCGGGGGAGTCCGCGCAAGCGGACGGGGGCAGCGCCCCCGACCTGCCGCGAGCGCCTCAGTCGAAGAGCACGCGCTCGACGCCTGCGGCCTAGAAGAGTCGGCGCTCAACTGCGAAACCATCGAAGGGCATCGCGCAGCCTTTGAAGGCGGGACGGCAGACCAGGTCAGGTGACGAGAGGGCGGGCGGCATGGCTTGCCGAGCGCCCGCGAGGGCCGCCGCTTTTCCGGTCCGCGACCCTGGCGGCTCAGGTCCCATCCGAAGCCGTCGCACCAGCGAAACGGTAGGGCGGATGTCGCGCCGGGAGCGGCGCTGCCGCAAGGAGCACTGCAGACATCGGCGAAGCCGGGTCCCCGGCCAAATGTCCGCCAGGGGCTCCAAGCGGTAGACACTCCCTGCCACGCCCGCTAAATCAGCGGAACCGTCAGGCAACCGGGACAAGGGCCGCCAAGAATGAAGACGCTCAACGAGATCCGCTCGACCTTCCTCAATTACTTCGAGAAGCAGGGGCACACCGTCGTGCCCTCCTCTCCGCTGGTTCCCCGGAACGACCCCACGCTGATGTTTGCGAACTCGGGCATGGTGCAGTTCAAGAACTGCTTCACCGGCGTCGAAAAACGCGACTACGTGCGGGCCACCACGGCGCAGAAATGCGTTCGTGCCGGCGGCAAGCACAATGACCTCGACAACGTGGGCTATACCGCCCGCCACCACACCTTCTTCGAGATGCTGGGCAACTTCAGCTTTGGCGACTACTTCAAGTCCGAAGCCATCCCCTTCGCCTGGGAGCTGGTGACCAAGCATTTCGACATCTCGCCCCAGCGTCTCTACACCACCGTCTATCACACCGATGACGAGGCCTTCGAGCTGTGGAAGAAGATCGGCGTGCCCGAAAGCCGGATCATCCGCATCGCCACCTCGGACAACTTCTGGCAGATGGGCCCGACCGGCCCCTGCGGCCCCTGCACCGAGATCTTCTTCGACCATGGGGAGAAGTTCTGGGGCGGCCCTCCGGGTTCGCCCGAAGAGGACGGCGACCGCTTCATCGAGATCTGGAACGTCGTCTTCATGCAGAACGAGCAGTTCGAGGACGGCTCGATGCGGGCGCTGGACATGCAGTCCATCGACACCGGCATGGGCATCGAACGGGTCGCGGCGCTGCTGCAGGGCACCAACGACAACTATGCCACCGACCTCATGCGCTCGCTGATCGAGGCCTCGGCCAATGTCACCAGCTCTGACCCCGATGGCCCCGGCAAGACCCACCACCGGGTGATCGCGGATCACCTGCGCTCGACCTCCTTCCTGATCGCCGATGGCGTCATGCCCTCCAACGATGGCCGGGGCTACGTGCTGCGCCGCATCCTGCGCCGCGCCGCCCGCCATGCGCACCTGCTGGGTGTGCAAGACCCGCTGATGCACCGCCTGGTGCCCGAATTGGTCCGCCAGATGGGCGAGGCCTACCCCGAGCTGCGTGAAGCTCAGCCGCTGATCGAAGAGACCCTGAAGCTGGAAGAGACCCGCTTCCGCCAGACCCTGGACCGTGGCCTGAAGTTGCTGGACGAAGAGCTGACCGGCCTGCCCGAGGGGGCCGAGCTGCCCGGTGCCTCGGCCTTCAAGCTCTATGATACCTATGGCTTCCCGCTCGACCTGACCCAGGACGCGCTGCGCGAGCAGGGCCGCACCGTCGACACCGACGGCTTCGACGCCGCCATGGCCGAGCAGAAGGCCAAGGCCCGCGCTGCCTGGTCCGGCTCGGGCGAGGCCGCCGACAGCCGCGTCTGGTTCGACATCGCCGACAAGCACGGCGCGACCGACTTCCTCGGCTACGACACCGAAACCGCCGAGGGCCAGATCCTCGCGCTGGTCCAGGAGGGTGAGCTGACCGAGACCGCCGCAAAGGGCGAGAAGGTCACACTGGTGCTGAACCAGACGCCCTTCTACGGCGAAAGCGGCGGCCAGGTCGGCGACACCGGCGTGATCCGCACCGAAGCAGGCGTTGTCACCATCACCGACACCCGCAAGGTGGAAGGCGTCTTCCTGCATATCGGTGAGGTTTCCGAAGGCAGCGTGAAGACCGGCGAGGCCGCGATCCTCGAGGTCGACCACGACCGCCGTTCGAAGATCCGCGCCAACCACTCGGCCACCCACCTGCTGCACGAGGCCCTGCGCGAGGCGCTTGGCGATCACGTCGCTCAGCGCGGCTCGCTCAATGCGCCGGATCGCCTGCGTTTCGACTTCTCCCATTCCGCTGCCGTCTCGGCCGAGGAACTGGCGCGCGTCGAAGCCGAGGTGAACGCCTACATCCGTCAGAACACCCCGGTCGAGACCCGCATCATGACCCCCGACGACGCTCGCGCCATCGGCGCCCAGGCGCTGTTCGGCGAGAAATACGGCGATGAGGTCCGCGTGGTCTCGATGGGCCGTGCCGATACCGGCAAGGGCCCCAAGGGCGACACCTGGTCGATCGAGCTCTGCGGCGGCACCCATGTGGCGCGCACCGGCGACATCGGGGCCTTCGCCCTGACCGCCGAGAGCGCCTCTTCTGCCGGTGTGCGCCGGATCGAGGCCCTGACCGGTGCGGCGGCCCTGGCCGAGCTGCGGGGCCGTGACCTGACGCTCTCCTCCATCGAGGGGATGCTGAAGGCCCAGGGCGCCGAGGCCGTCGACCGCGTGAAGGCGCTGATGGACGACCGCCGCAAGCTGGAAAACGAGGTTGCGCAGCTGAAGCGCGAGATCGCCATGGGCGGTGGCCAGGGCGGAGGCGTCGAAGCCGAGGACATCGGTGGCGTCAAGTTCCTGGGCCAGGCGCTGCAGGGCGTCTCGGGCAAGGATCTGCGGGCGCTGATCGACGCGCACAAGCAGAAGATCGGCTCGGGCGTGGTGCTGCTGGTGGCCGAGGACGATGGCAAGGTCGCCGTCGCCGCCGGTGTCACCGATGACCTGACCGACAAGATCTCTGCCGTCGAGGTGCTGCGCGCCGCGGTGCCTGCCGTGGGTGGCAAGGGCGGCGGTGGCCGTCCCGACATGGCCCAGGGCGGCGGCAAGGATTTCTCTGGTGCGGAAGAGGCGCTGGCCGCCGCCCGCGCCCATATCGCCGGCTAAGAGGAGGGTCGAATGCCCAAAGCCTACTGGATCGCCCATGTCCATGTGACCGATGAAGAGGCCTACGGCCGCTACGCCAAGCTGGCGGGCCCGGCCATCGCCAAGCACGGCGGCAAGTTCCTGGCCCGCGCCGGGCGCTACGTTCAGCTGGAAGGCAAGGACCGCGCGCGCAACGTCGTGGCCGAGTTCCCCTCGCTGGAAGACGCCGAGGCCTGCTATCACGGCCCCGACTACCAGGAGGCCATGAGCCACGCCAAGGGCGCCTCGGAACGCGATCTGCTGATCGTCGAGGGCGTGGAGTAAGGCTCTGCGTCACTGAGCATTAAGGGCCGCTCCCGGTGGGGGCGGCTTTTTAGTGGGGGAGTGTTGGCGGGGCCGGGGTCGTGATGGCTGTCGGGAGCTAAGACCCTTCTTACATCGCAGATCCTTCAGAGGCAGACCGTTCTTGTACGCGCTACACTTCGAGGATGATCGGACAGTGGTCCGAGACCTCGGGATCGTAGATGACGTCAAACCCCTTCACGGTATCCTGTGTATTGATCAGCATGTAGTCGGCGAAGCGTCCCGGCTTCCTGTAGTGCGAGTTGCGGGTGCCCTTGAACCCGTGGGTCGTCACGAGTTCGGTCATTCCGGCAGCGGCCAGGATCGAGAGCGTCTCGCTGTCCGGCTCGACGTTGAAGTCGCCGCAGATCACCATCAAATCGTCGGGCTCTGCCAGTTGGCTAGATAGATCTCGCAGCCGATGAGCCTGTTCAAGGCGTTCGGGCGTGTCCATCTTTCCAGCGAGGTCTCGCAGCCCGTGCATCTGCGTGACGCTCACGGCGCGGTCCGCGTCGTAGTCCCACACGCGCACCCCATGGGCGCTGCGAGAGCGCGGGTGATCGCCGAAGCCTGAGGGAGAATAGTCCTTGTGAACGAACCCCTGGACCTGTCCGATGATCGGGAAAGAGCGATGAACGAAAGTCGCCAAGCCCCATTGCGAAGAAATCGACACGTCGCCGTCCCACAGGACGCCTTGCGCCGCAGGACAAAAGATAGCGACGTGGTCCGGCAGCGCCGATGCAACGTCGCGAAACAGGTTCGCACGTTGTGGCAGGACGTGATCGCCGTCGCGATAGGTCAGCCAGTCCTTTTCCGACGTCGGGCTGTGGACGACCTCCTGAAGGCAAAGGACATCGGGCGCGGTCGCGGCCAGATAGGGCAGCATCACATCATGAAGCTTGCCACCCCAACCGTTCAAACACATGATCTTCATGGCCCGTCAGCCTCCTCGATGCTGACCTTCGTCAATATGGCAGCACGTAGCAAGCTGGGTTTGAAGCGATCATGCGGCCTTGGTCAGGCATGGAGTATTTGTTCTGCTCTTTTCGTCGGCGAGTGCTGACCCCCAACCCCTTCTTCCCACCACCAACCCACGCCTGCTAGACTCCCCCCAAACAGGAGGCCCCCATGACCCTCACCTACGGCATCATCGGCTCAGGCATGCTCGGACAGGCCATGGCGCAGGGCGCGCTCACCGGGGGCGTGGCGGGCAGCAGCCTCTGGATGGCGAACCGCTCGGGCCAGCCGGTGCCGCTGACCGGTGGGGCAGGGGTCTCCTTCACCGCCGATCCGCAGGAACTGGCCGAGGCCTGCGACGTGATCCTGCTCTGCATTCCGCCCGCCGCCATGCCCGCGCTAAAGATCGACGCATCGGATAAGCTGGTCCTTTCGGTGGTCGCGGGGCTGACGCTTGAGGGGATCTCGCAGGCCACCGGCAGCGCCCGCGTGATCCGCGCCATGTCCAGCCCCGCCGCCACCCATTGCCTCGCCTATACACCCTGGGTCGCCAGCGCAGAGGTCACCGAGGCCGACCGCGCTGCCACCCGTACTTTCTTCGGTGCCATGGGCCAGACGGACGAGATCACGGACGAGGCCCATATCGATCACTTCACCGCCATGACCGGCCCGGTGCCGGGCTTCGTGGCCTATTTCGCCGACAGCATGATCCGCCATGCCATGGCCCAGGGCATCGCCCCCGAGGTGGCCAAGCGCGCCATCCGCCAGCTCTTCCTGGCCTCGGGCGAGATGCTGAAAGAGGGCGCGACACCGGCCGCACAGGTGCAGGAGATGATCGACTACGCGGGCACCACCGCCGCCGGGCTCCTCGCGCTGAAGGACAGCCCCTTCGACCAGGCGCTCTCTCAGGCGCTGAGCGCCGCCGCCGCCCGCGCCCGCGAGATCTGACACGAAGAAGGGCGCCGGAGATTTCTCTCCGACGCCCCTGCATTCATCACCAGGCTGAAAATACTCCCGCCGGAGGCGAACCTCCGACAGGGGCTCAGTCCTGTCAGGACTTGGCGGCGCGCTTGCGCTCGTGGGGGTCCAGGTGGCGCTTGCGCAGACGGATCGCGTTGGGAGTCACTTCGACCAGCTCGTCGTCGTTGATGTAGGCGATGGCCTCTTCCAGCGACAGGGTGATCGGCGTGGTCAGGCGGACCGCGTCATCGGTGCCCGAGGCCCGCACGTTGGTCAGCTTCTTGCCCTTCAGCGGGTTCACTTCCAGGTCGTTCTCGCGCGAATGCTCACCGATGATCATGCCCTGGTAGACATCCGCCTGGGCGCCGAGGAACATTTTGCCGCGGTCTTCCAGGTTCCACAGCGCATAGGCCACGGTCTGGCCGTTCTCCATCGAGATCAGCACACCGGCACGACGGCCGGGGATCGGCCCCTTGAACGGTGCCCAGGAATGGAACACGCGGTTCAGCACGCCGGTGCCGCGGGTGTCGGTGAGGAATTCGCCGTGGTAGCCGATGAGCCCGCGCGAGGGGATATGGGCGATGATCCGGGTCTTGCCCGCACCGGCCTGCTTCATCTCCACGAGGTCACCCTTGCGGGCGCCGGTCAGCTTCTCGATCACCGCGCCAGAGTATTCGTCATCGACGTCGATGGTGGCTTCCTCGATCGGCTCGATCTTGTTGCCGTTCTCGTCTTCGCGCAGGATCACCTGCGGACGCGAAATCGACAGCTCGAAGCCTTCGCGGCGCATGTTCTCGATCAGAACGCCCATCTGCAGTTCGCCACGGCCCGAAACCTCGAAGGCCTCGCCGCCGGGGGTGTCGGTGACCTTGATGGCGACGTTGGTCTCGGCTTCCTTCATCAGGCGGTCACGGATGACACGGCTCTGGACCTTCTTGCCATCGCGGCCAGCCAGCGGGCTGTCGTTGATGCCGAAGGTCACGGTGATGGTGGGCGGGTCGATCGGCTGGGCTTCCAGCGGCTCGTCCACGGCCAGGGCACAGATGGTGTCGGCCACGGTCGCCTTGGTCATCCCGGCGAGCGAGACGATGTCGCCGGCGACGGCCTCGTCGATGTCCTGCAGGGAGAGGCCACGGAAGGCCTGGATCTTGGTGCAGCGGAACTGCTCGACCTTCTGGCCGATGCGCGAGATCGCCTGCACGGTCTGTCCGACCTTCAGCTTGCCGGATTCAACGCGGCCGGTCAGCATGCGGCCCACGAAGGGGTCGGCGCCGAGGGTCACGGCCAGCATGCGGAAATCGTCGTTCTGCTTGGCGATCTGCTTGGGCGCGGGGACGTGGTTCACGATCAGCTGGAACAGGGCGTCCAGGTCCTTGCGGGGACCGTCCAGCTCGTTGTCGGCCCAGCCGGAACGGCCCGAGGCATACATATGCGGGAAGTCCAGCTGGTCTTCGTTGGCATCCAGCGCCGAGAAGAGGTCGAAGACCTCGTCCAGGGCGCGGTCGGGCTCTGCGTCGGGCTTGTCGACCTTGTTCAGCACCACGATGGGACGCAGGCCAAGGGCCAGCGCCTTCGAGGTCACGAACTTGGTCTGGGGCATCGGGCCCTCGGCGGCATCGACCAGCAGGACCACGCCGTCGACCATCGAGAGAATCCGCTCCACCTCGGCGCCGAAGTCGGCGTGGCCGGGGGTGTCGACGATGTTGATCCGGGTGCCTTTCCACTCGACCGAGGTCGCCTTGGCGAGGATGGTGATCCCGCGCTCGCGTTCCAGGTCGTTGGAATCCATGGCGCGTTCGGCAACGGCCTGGTTGGCACGGAAGGCACCGGATTGTTTCAGCAGCTCGTCCACGAGCGTGGTCTTGCCGTGGTCGACGTGGGCGATGATGGCGATATTGCGCAGGTCCATGGGGCGTCCTTTAGGGAGTCTCGCGCTGCCCCTAGCCCGGTAGCGTGGGAAAAGCCAGTGCGAAAGGGGCGTATCAGCCGATTAGGCGGCCCAAAGGCGCAAGAAAGCGGCTGGCAAGCCAGAGATGGCCACCGCTTTCCACCCTTGCCCCCGCGCCAAGTTTGAACCGCGCCAGCCCCGGCGCGGCATCGTCCAGCACGCCAAGGTCGAGCCGCGTGATCCCGCGCGCCGCCAGCCAGCGGCCCGCCTGCCACAGCAGCAGGTTGTGGGCCGAGGCGGCGCGGCCCGCCTCGCTGCTCCAGCCGATGTGGTAGCTGGCCCCCGGCGGATGCAGCAGGAAGAGCTGCGCCGCCAGCACTTCCTTCCCACGGCGGGCGGTGAAGAGCCGGGTGACCGGCCAGAGCCGGGAGAAATCAGCGGGCAGGGCGCGGTAGCCACGGGCCCGCTGCTGCGCGGCTTCGGCGGCCAGCAGCCAGTGGCCCGGATCGCGGGGCAGGGGGGCATGGGTGACTTCCAGCCTCTGCCGCTGCCCGTGCCGCAGCCGGTTGCGCCATTTCTGCCGTTGCCGGGCCATGTCCCGCTCCGCATCTGTCGAGAGGTCGAGCACGGCGCGGTATTGCGGGGTCATCAGCGGGATCGCCCCTCGGGCGCGGAGCGCTGCGTCCTGGGCGGCATCGGCGGCCTGGATCAGCGCCGGTCCGCGCAGGGCACCGGGGTCGGGCAGCACCGCGGGCTCGGGCACCCAGCTGAGGTGTAGCGGTCCCCAGTGGCGCATCAGGCAGAGCGCCCCTCCGGGCAGGCGGGTGACGGGGCGGCCCATATGCTCCAGCGTGCGGGCATAATGGGGATGCCGGCGCATCCGCCCGTCCTGTCCCGCGCTGAGCTCGCTGGCATGTTTCATGCGGCGATTAAGGCGGTGAAAACCTTCTCTGTGGTTAACCGGGGCCATGCGCCGCCGATCCTCGCTTCCCCCGACGCCCCGCCCGCGACCCACCTGGCAGGCGGCGCTTCTGCTGTTCCTGCTGCTTGCCGGGCCGGGATGGGGGCTGGGAATGCTGGCAGGGGCGCTCTGGCCCTGAGACGGTCAGGGTCCGGCCAATGGAACCCTGGGCCTCTGAAACCTGGCCCGTGAAACCTGGGTCGTGAAACCGGAGGCGGGGGTTTACCTTTCCGGCGGAATGGGGTGTCTCTCTGTCATGCGCTAACAGAAGGACCGCCCCCATGACCTATGTCGCGGCAGAGAGCCGATACGATACCATGCCCTACCGCCGTCTCGGGCGCTCGGGACTGAAGCTGCCCGCGATCTCGCTGGGGCTCTGGCACAACTTCGGCGATGACACGCCGCATCAGACCAAGCGCGAGATCCTGCGCACGGCCTTCGATCACGGCATCACCCATTTCGACCTGGCCAACAACTATGGCCCCCCATACGGCAGCGCCGAAACCGCCTTCGGCCGCCTCATGACCGAGGACTGGCGCCCCTACCGGGACGAGCTGATCCTGTCGACCAAGGCCGGCTATGACATGTGGCCCGGCCCCTATGGCGACTGGGGCTCGCGCAAGTACCTGACCGCCTCTCTGGACCAGTCGCTGAAGCGGATGGGGGTCGATTACGTCGACATCTTCTATCACCACCGCGCCGATCCCGAGACGCCGCTGGAAGAGACCATGCTGGCGCTGGATGCGGCGGTGCGGGCCGGCAAGGCGCTGTACGTCGGCGTGTCTTCCTACAACTCCGAGCGCACCCGCGAGGCCCATGCCATCCTGCGCGAACTGAAGACGCCCTTCGTCATCCACCAGCCCAGCTACAACATGTTCAACCGCTGGGTCGAAGAGGACGGGCTGCTGGACACGCTTGACGAGCTGGGCATGGGCTCGATCGTCTTCACCCCGCTGGCGCAGGGGCTGCTGACCGGCAAGTACCTGAAGGGCATCCCCGAGGGATCGCGTGCGGCCCAGGGCAAGAGCCTGAACCCCGACCTGGTGGACGAGGCGATGATCGCCAAGCTGAACGGTCTGAACGAGATCGCCCAGTCGCGCGGGCAGACCCTGGCGCAGATGGCTATTGCCTGGGTGCTGCGCGGCGACCGCGTGACCTCGGCGCTGATCGGGGCATCCCGCGCCTCGCAGGTGGTGGATTGCGTCGGCGCCGTGTCGAACCTGTCTTTCACCGATGAGGAGCTGGCGCTCATCGACCAGAACCTGACCGACAAGGAAGTCATCCTGGGCGGCTGGAAGGAAAGCTCGGAAGTCTGAAACGAGCACCGCCGCCGGGGAGACCCTCGGCGGCGGTGCTTTTCGTCGAATGTCGCGGGATCAGAAGGGGATCTCGTCGTCGAGGTCGTTGCGGCCACCGCCGCCGCCGCCCTGGCCGCCACCGTAGCCGCCGCCCGAGCCGCCACCGAAGTCGCCGCCACCGGAGCCGCCGCCGTAGTCACCGCCGCCGTAGCCGCCGCCACCCTGACCGCCGCCGTAGCCGCCACCGCCGCCACCCTGGCCGCCGCCGCCTTCACCGCGACCGTCGAGCATGGTCAGTTCGCCGGCGAAGGGACGCAGGACGATCTCGGTGGAATAGCGGTCCTGGCCGGACTGGTCCTGCCACTTGCGGGTTTCCAGCTTGCCCTCGATGTAGACCTTGGAGCCCTTGCGCAGGTACTGCTCGGCCACGCGGACCAGCGGCTCGTTGAAGATGGCAACCGTGTGCCACTCGGTGCGCTCGCGGCGCTCGCCGGTGTTGCGGTCCTTCCAGTTCTCGGAGGTGGCAATGCGCAGGTTGCAGACCTTGCCCCCGTTCTGGAAGGATCGGACTTCGGGATCGCGTCCCAGGTTGCCGATCAGGATGACCTTGTTGACGGAACCGGCCATGGCGCTTCTCCCCGTGTCTGTCGTGTTTGGTGTCGGCTCGCTCCGAATCCGGAGCGCGTGTTCAGAGCGTTACACCAAAGCGGGCCACAAAGAGCAAGGAAGTTGGAGCCCGACTTCGGTCTCGGACGGGGTTGCGCATTTCGGCGGCAGCCTGCCGGTCGGGGCCGCCGGGGCTACCATTTCACGGCAACGGCGATAGGATGCGGCCCCGTAGGCTTCGGCCCTGACCTGAGGTTAACAAGGGAATGTGCGGATGAAGAGGCTCTTGTCCAGCTTGCAGCACGGCGTTGGTGTCGGGCTTTGCCTGGGGCTGTTGGCAACGGCGGCAGAGGCCGATGTGCTGGCCTCGAAGTCCCGCAAGAGCCAGTTCGGCAGCCAGACCCGGCTTCTGGACCGGCGCGCCTCGACGCAGTTCGCGGCCACGGTGCAGATCGCGCCGCCCAGTTTCCATACCCCCACCATGTGGGATGGCGTGGCCTGGAACGGCAAGTATTCCGGCCCCTACCTGGACATGGCGCGAAGCGCGGCCCAGCGCAACGGCATCCCCGAAGGACTCTTCCTGCGGCTGGTACAGCAGGAGAGCGGCTGGAACCCCTCCGCCGTCTCGCACAAGGGGGCGCAGGGTCTGGCACAGCTCATGCCCGCCACTGCGCGGGTGCTCAGCGTGGACGCGCTTGATCCCTACGAGAACCTCGATGGCGGGGCGCGCTACCTGGCGATGCAATACCGCGACTTCGGCTCCTGGCCCCTGGCGCTGGCGGCCTACAACGCCGGTCCCGAGGCGGTCAGACGCCACCGGGGCATCCCGCCATATGCCGAGACAAAGGCCTACGTGAAGGCGATCTGGGGCAGCTGAGACCCGGCGGGCCATGCAGCCTCCGGGCAAAAAGTTCCATTATTTTTCAGGCGAAATTTGCGCCGGTTTCAGGAACTGGACCGGGGTGCGCACGTTTCCTTTCCACACCGCGACGCAAACGGGTCTCCCTCGGGCCCCGCGTCAGAGAAAGAACGGAAAGGACTACAAAATGCGCAAGGCAATGATCATCCCCGCCATCGCCGCAGCTTCCCTCACCGCCATTCCGGCCTTCGCCTACGAAGGCCCCGTCGCATCGGTGACCGCCGATGTTGCCGAAGCCTCCGTGGCCGAGGGCAAGGTCCCCGCACCCTACCTGCCGCGCGTCTCCGACGACGTGGAAACGGCGATGATGAAGTACCTGCCCGAGCCGGTCGAAGGTGGCGAAGGCATCTCCATCGAAGCTTCGGTGCTGGGCGTCGACCTGAGCCCCAACATGGGCACCATGTCCGCCCAGGTGGCCGTCTTCGGTCAGAACGGTGACATCATCACCACCTTCCCGGTCGAGCTGGAAGCCGACACCGCCTATGACGGCACCGACCCCGAGATCTACTACGGTCCCATGGTCGACAAGTTCGCCGAGATCGCAGCCGACAAGGTCATGGCGCTGCCGATCATGGACGGCAAGCTGGTCGAAGGCGAAGCCCCGAAGGGTAACGACGACGACGCCATGGACGCCGAAGAAGAAGGCGAAACCGAAAGCTGATCCCGTTCCCTCGTGATCCAGTCTGACGAAAGGCCCCCGCCATGTGCGGGGGCCTTTTGCCTTGCGTGCCTAGATCCTCAGGGCGCTCACTACTCGGCGGCGATCTCGCTTTCAGAGGTGATCACCGGCTCCATCTCGGCGAAATGCGCGTCGCTCAGGTGACACTTGATCTGGTGGCCATCGAAGTCGCGCATCGGCGGCACTTCGCTTTCGCACTTGCCGCCCGGCACCATGGATTTCCACCGGCAGCGGGTCTGGAACGGGCAGCCCGGCGGCGGGTTCACCGCCGAGGGGATATCGCCTTCCAGCACCACGTGCTTCTTTTTCACCGAGGTATCGGCAATCGGCACCGCCGAGAGCAGCGCCTCGGTGTAGGGGTGGTAGGGGGGCGCGAAGACCTCGTCCGTGGTGCCCAGCTCGACCACGTGGCCCAGGTACATCACCATCACCCGGTCCGAGAGATAGCGCACGATGGAGAGGTCGTGGCTGATGAACAGCAGTGTCGTCTTCTGCTCGCGCTGGATCTCCATCAGCAGGTCCGTGACGGCGGCCTGCACCGAGACATCCAGCGCCGAGACGGGTTCATCCGCCACCACGATGCGGGCATCGCCGGCAAAGGCGCGGGCGATACCGACGCGCTGTTTCTGACCGCCCGAAAGCTGGCGCGGCATGCGGTCGGCAAAGGCGCGGGGCAGTTTCACCAGATCGAGCAGCGTCAGCATGCGCTCGCGCCGCGCGGCATCATCCGCGCCGACGCCGAAGACCTCCAGCGCGCGGATGATCTGCCGGCCCACGGTCATCGAGGGATTCAGCGTGTCGAAGGGGTTCTGGAACACCATCTGCACATCGGCCACCGTCTTGGTGTCGCGCTTCTCGATGGGGGTCGACTGGATCTCGCGGCCATCCAGCAGGATGGTACCCTCGGTGGCCGTCTCCAGACCCATCAGCACCTTGGCGAAGGTCGACTTGCCGCAGCCGCTTTCGCCGACGATGGCCAGGGTCTCGCTCTCGCGGGCCTCGAAGGAGAGCGTCTCGTTGGCCTTCACCACTTTCTTCTCTCCGCCCGAGAAAAGCGCCGAGGCCGCGACCTCGTAGTATTTCTTCAGGTTCTCCATCTTCAGCACCGTGCGACCGATCTCGGCCTTGGCATTGGTCTGGGCCGCGGCGATCGGCGCGTCCCAGTCGATCTCTTCCTGGCGCAGGCAGCGGGTCTCGTGGCGCTCGTCGCCCTTGACCGGCGCCATGAAGATATGCCCGGCATCGCAGCGCCCCGCCTCGAAGTAATCGCAGCGCGGCCCGAAGTTGCAGCCCTGTGGGCGTTCGTGGGGCAGGGGGAAGTTGCCGGGGATCGCCACCAGCGGGCGAGAGGTCTTGTCGGCGCCCGGCAGCGGGATCGAACGGAACAGCGCCTGCGTATAGGGATGGCGCATCTGGTCGAAGACATCCTCGATGGAGCCGCGCTCTACCGCCTCGCCGGAATACATCACGCAGAGCCGGTCGCAGGTCTCCAGCACCAGCCCGAGGTTGTGGCTGATGAACAGCATCGAGGTGCCGTACTTCTTGCCCAGGTCTTTCACCAGCTCGACGATGGCGGCCTCGACGGTCACGTCCAGCGCGGTGGTGGGCTCGTCGAGGATCAGCAGGGCGGGTTTCGACATCAGAGCCATGGCGATGACGATGCGCTGCTGCTGACCGCCCGAAAGCTGGTGCGGGTAGCTCTTCAGGATGCGCTCGGGGTCGGGCAGCTTCACGTCCTCGACCACTTCGCGGGCGCGCGCCCAAGCCTCCTTCTCGCCGATGCCCTCGTGGATCATCGGCACTTCCATCAGCTGCTGGCCGATCTTCATCGCCGGGTTCAGGCTGGCCATGGGCTCCTGGTAGATCATGGCGATCTCGTTGCCGCGGATGTGGCGCAGCTCGGAGGCCGACATCCCGGCCAGGTCCCGGCCCTTGAACTTGATCGACCCGCCGACGACGCGGCCGTTGACGCCAAGATCCTGCATCACGCCAAGCGCCACGGTGGACTTGCCGCAGCCGCTTTCGCCCACGAGGCCAACCGCCTCTCCGGGCCTGACCGACACCGAGAAGTCCATCACCGCGGGGATCTCCCGCAGGCGGGTGAAAAAGGAAATCGACAGCCGGTCGATCTCCAGGATGGGTCCGTCATAGTCGGGCGTTGTCTCGCTCATGACACCTCTCCTCGGGAAGCACCTTGTTCCCATTCGATGGCTGAAAATACTTCGGGGGCCGGGGCTGGCCCCGGTCCCTCGGCCTCAGTCTTTCAGGCTTTCCTCGCGCAGCCCGTCGGCCAGCAGGTTGAGACCCAGCACCATGCTCAGAAGCGCCACGGCGGGCACGATGGCGGGATGCGGGTAGATCGACAGCAGCTTGCGGCCCTGGTTGATCGTCGTCCCCCAGTCCGGGCTTTCGGGCGGCAGGCCGAGGCCGAAGAAGCCGAGGGTCCCCAGAAGGATCGTCGTATAGCCGATGCGCAGGCAGAAATCGACGATCAGCGGCCCGCGGGTGTTGGGCAGGATCTCCCACAGCATGATGTACCAGGGGCCCTCGCCACGTGTCTGCGCGGCGGCCACGTAGTCGCGCGTCTTGATGTCCAGGGTCAGGCCCCGGACGATGCGGAAGACCGTCGGCGCATTGACGAAGACCACCGAGACGAAGACCACCAGGATGCCGCCGGGGATGTTGAAGAGATCCAGCCTCTCGGGCAGGAAGGCCACCCGCGTCTCGGGGTCCGAGATCAGCGAAAGGTAGGCCCAGCCCAGCACGAAGAGCAGCACCGCCAGCATCAGGTTGCGCCGCGACGGCTGGGTCCGGTAGCGCGCATTGATCAGCACCGTCAGGAAGATGATCGGGAAGAGGAACAGCACGATCGCCATGTAGCTCGGGATGCCGGTCTGCACCATCTCGGGCGTCACCAGCAGGTAGAAGAGCAGGATCACCGGGAAGGCCAGGATCAGGTTCGCGGCAAAGCTCAGCGCGCTGTCCAGGCGACCGCCGAAGTAGCCGGCGGGCAGGCCCAGGGTGATCCCCACCATGAAGGCGAAGAGCGTTGCCAGCGGTGCGATGCGGATCACCACCCAGGCCCCGGCCACCATGCGCGAGAAGACATCCCGCGCCAGGGTGTCGCCGCCCAGCAGGTAATAGGCATAGTCTCCGTCCTCGGCGCCGCGCAGCGGCGTGCCGGGGACCTTGTTCTTCATGCCGGTGGCGGCGCTGAGCGGGTCATGGGTGACGACCCAGTCGAAGAGCCCCACTGCCAGCGCGGTGTAGACCCAGAACATGACCAGGCCGAAGCCCACCATGCCGATGACATTGTCGAAGAGCTTGCCGTAAAGCCCCAGGCGGCGCTTGTAGGTGATCGACAGCGCGAAGGTGAGGGCGAGGGCGATCCAGACCGGGATGAACTGGATCAGCAATTGGAGGCCGATCTGGCCCCAGGACAAGGGTTCCATGCGCGGCGCCTCCTCAGGATATCCGGATACGGGGGTTCAGGTAGACATAGCCGATATCCGAGATCAGCTGCGTCACCAGCACCACCATCACCGAGACGACCGAAATGCCCAGCAGAAGGTCGACGTCATTGTTGCCCGCCGCCTGCACCAGTGCCCAGCCCAGGCCCTTGTAGTTGAACAGCGTCTCGACAACGACGACGCCGTTCAGCAGCCAGGGGAACTGCAGCATGATGACGGTGAAGGGGGCGATGAGCGCATTGCGCAGGGCGTGCTTCAGCACGATGTTCCGGAAGCTCACGCCCTTCAGTCGCGCGGTGCGGATATATTGCGCCGTCATGACCTCGGCCATCGAGGCCCGCGTCATCCGCGCGATATAGCCCATCCCGTAAAGCGAGATGGTCAGCACCGGCAGGAAGAAATTCTCGAAGGTCGCGTTCTCCATGGCCGCCGTGGCGGTGCCCTTGAACCATTTCAGGCCGACGGCGGAAGAGGCGAAGACCGCGATCAGGATCACGCCCGAGACATATTCCGGCGTCGCCGTGGTGGCGATCGAGACGGTGGACAGGGTGCGGTCCAGCTTCGAGCCCTCGCGCATGCCCGCCAGCACGCCGATGATCAGCGCCGAGGGCACCATCAGCAGCATGACCCAGAGCATCAGCTTGCCGGTCATCCACAGGCGCACGCCGACGATGGTCGAGACCTCCTCGCGGAAGACCCGGCTATCGCCCCAGTAGCCCTGCAGCACGCCGCAGAAGCTGGGCGCGGTCTCGGCGGTCAGCTCGCCCGAGATGCAGCGCCCGGTGATGCGGTCGTCCCGCTCGTTGGTCCAGCCCGGCACCACCCCCAGCCATTCGCCGTAGCGCAGCAGGGTGGGTTGGTTGAAGCCGCTGTTCTCGAGCCAGCTCGTGACCTCTTCATCGGTCATCCGGCTGTTGCCCTCGTACTTGGCAATCTTCTCGAGGTTGGGCGGCAGGTTGGTCAGGAAGAAGACGATGAAGCTGAGGCAGAGCGCCGTCAGGATCATCGTGCCGACCCGTTTGAGCAGGAATAGAAGCATGCACGGTCCCTGTCAGTAGCGGCCGGGGGCTACCCGGTCCTGTCAGCCGGGTTTGTCCCGGCTTTTCGTTTCATGGCGGCCGCAGGAAGAAAACCGGGGCCACGAAGAGATCCGTGGCCCCGCGAAGTTCAGCGGATCAGGCGTTGATCCACCACTTGTAGTGATGCATCTCGAAGGTCGGGTGCTGGTCCGCACCCATGACCTCTTCCTTCACGTGGCGGAAGAGCGAGCGCCAGTAGGGCTGCACCATGACGCCTTCGTCCAGCATGATGGTTTCCAGCTTGGCCATCACCTCGCGGCGCTTGTCCGCATCGGCAATCGACAGCGCCTCGTCCAGCAGGGCGTCGAACTCGGGGTTCGACATCGCGGTCTCGTTCCACGAAACGCCGGACTTGTAGGCCAGGGCCAGGATCTGGACACCCAGCGGACGCATGTTCCACTCGGTGGCCGAGAAGGGATAGACCAGCCAGTCGTTCCAGAAGGTCGAGCCGGGCAGGATCTCGCGCTTGATGTTGACACCGGCGTCGCGCATCTGGGCGGCCACGGCGTCACAGGTCTCGGACTGCCACTGGTCGTCGATGGAGATCAGCGTGAACTCGGTATCGCCATGGCCCAGCTCCTTCAGCTTGGCCATGCCGGCTGCCGGATCGGTGGGAATGGCGGGAACCTCGGCGTATTCCGGGTGGATCGGGCAGACGTGGTGGTTCTCGGCGACGGTGCCGTAGCCCGCGTAGCCCAGCTCCAGGATGACGTTGTTGTCGACCGTCTGCACCAGCGCCTTGCGCACCTCGGGATCGGTATAAAGCTCCTGGCTCTGGTTGAAGCGCACGCAGATGGTGGCCGCGGTGACCGCCTCGGACTTCTTCCAGCCCATGGCGTCCAGCACTTCGATGAATTCGCCGGTCGACTGGTAGGTCATGTCGATCTCGTCGGAATCCGCTGCCGCCACCCAGGAGGCCATGTCGGTGCCGAAGTCGATGAACTCGATCCGGTCCAGGTAGGCGCCTTCGCCCCACCAGTCATGCTCGGTGTTCTTCACCAGCACCTGGGTCACGCCCACCTCGTTGGTCTCGGGCAGGAAGGGGCCGGTGCCGATCGGGTTGTCGGAGGGATCGCCGCCATCGTAGCTCTGGTGCACGACCGCTGCCGGGTAGTCGGCGAAGCCCGCGATGATGGTGATGTCTGGCGAGGCGCAGACCAGCTTGACGGTGTGATCGTCGACCACGGTGATGGCGCCGTCGCGGGCCATGCCGGTCTCGTCGTCGATCAGGGTCGACATGCGCGAGGCCATGGAGTTGCCATCCACGCCCTTTTCACACCAGCGGCCGATGTTGAAGGCCACATCCTCTGCGGTGAAGGGGTCACCGTTGTTCCAGGTCACGCCCTTGCGCACGTAGAGGGTGTACTCGGTGGCGTCCTCGTTGGCTTCCCAGCTTTCCAGCAGGCGGCCCTCGAAGGTGCCGTCATTCTGGTATTCGACCAGGTATTCCAGCCAGCCGCGGGCGAAGTTGGCCATCTGCGACCAGTCGAAGTTGCGCGGGTCCTTGAGGGCCTTGGTCTCCATCTGGACACGCAGGGTGCCGCCCATGCTGGGCGTCTCCTGCGCGGCCAGGGGCCGTTCCAGGCCGCCGAGCGCGTAGATGCTGGCGCTGGCCACGCCAAGCGCCGAGGCACGGGCCATGAACTCGCGGCGGCTGAGTTTGCCGGTCTTGAACTCTTCGGCATACATGCGGGCGGCGGGGTGTACCCGGCCCTGCGATTGAGGGGTATCGGTCATGTCATTCTCCCTGTGACGTTCAATCCCGGTTGTCTCGCGGAGAGGGCCCCCCGCGATCGACTGAAAAGAGGTGCGATGGCCCTGTTCTTCCCATTGTAGGGCGCGGGCCTCTCGCTTCACCCATTCCCGCAGGAAAAGATGCATCCGTCAATTCGTGTCTCCGCCTATTGGTAGTTCAGATGCGACATGCTCGCTATCTAAAAACGACATTCTCGACCGTGAGTGCCCTGCACGTCACCGATGCCGGTGCGCGGGTGCCGACTGCGGCGGCTGGCTGGGCGGAAAGCCTTCGGCGGCCTCATTTTCGCGGTCCCGAGGGGCGGGCGCCGAAGGGTTTGCGATGCCTGGTCCCCGCCGGCTGGCCGCGGTCGAACCTCATCTGCGCCGGCGCAGGGCGGTCGGGGTCTTGCCGGTGTGTTTCTGGATGAACCTGGTGAAATAAGCGGCAGAGGAGAAGCCCAGCATCTCGGAGATGAGCCCGATGGGCAGGGTGCCGTCCTGCAGCATCACCCGCGCCTCGTAGAGGCTGCGCCCGGTGAGGATCTCGGCGGCGGTGATGCCGGCGGTCTGGCGCAGGGTGCGGGTCAGATGGGTGGGCGTCACGCCAAGTGCCATGGCCACGTCGGCCATGGTCTGGCCCGAGCGGAAGTCGCGCTCGACAAGGGCGCAGAAGGCCGCTGCTAGCCGGTCGGCGGCGCGCGGCGTGCCAAGGGCCGCCGGTTCCGCCGCCAGGGTGCGGCGAAGCCAGACCGAGAGCAGCCCGGCATGGGCCTGCAGGGCCTCGCCGCCAAAGGGGCGGTGCGTCGCCTGTTCCCGCTGCATCGCCTCGATGATGGCCACCAGCTCGGCCTGGGCAAGACTGTCGCGCAGCCGCAACTGCACCGGCTCCGCGGGCAGTTGCAGGCCCAGGTCCGTGGGCAGCGTCACCGCCAGCCCGTAGCTCTGCTTCGAGATGTCCAGCATCATCAGCGTGCCCGCCGGCACGAAGAGCGCGGTGTTCATCGTCAGCCCGCGCCGGCGCCCCAGCACGATGGTCCGGCCCTGGCCTTTGCTCAGGTAGACGAAGAGATGGGACGGGCGCGCATGGGGAAGCTCAAGCCGCCAGTCCTCATTTGCAGAGAGCTGGGCGAGCGTCTGGCTACGGACGGTTGAGGGCGCATAATCAGCCACGTGTTGGGTCTTGTTTTCTCAGTGAAAAACCGGAGCGGTTCTGGTGTCGAAATAGAACGGGAATGCACTGATAAGTAAAGGCTCACGAGGGTGAGAGAGCCTGCCAACCCGACATGCGGGCGCGGAACCAGGTTCTTTGCCTTTTCGCATATCTACGTGTCTGTATTATGGACCGCTTGCGCGCCTCTTGGAAAGAAATTTCTCCGTTGAGATGGGCAATTAGCTCGGGTCCCCCTATGGCCTTGGACGAGGGCAGGGCAGGGTCCCAGCCCTCAAGGTTGTGGCGGGCTTCCTCAAGTGCACCCATGGCGAGCATCTGGTCGAATCGTGCCTCGATCCGCGGGGTCAGCCAGTCCTTCGGGGCATCCAGCAGCAACCGCGTACAGGCGTCGGGCGGCAACAGCGGCGGCGGCGTGTCGTCCTGCCAGGCGGCGATGCCGCGTCCGGTGGCGTGCAGCACCTCCCAGGCGCGCTGCACCCGGGCGGGATTGTTGAGGTCGATGCGGGCGGCGCTCTCGGCGTCGAGCGCCGCGGTCATCGCGGCAAGGTCCCCGCTGCGCAGCGCGTTGCCCTCGGCGCGGACCTCGGGCGGGATGGCGGGGATTTCGGCCAGCCCTTCTGTGAGGGCAGCGAAATAGAGCCCGGTGCCACCGACGATCACCAGCCGCTCGGGCCCGTCCAGCAGGGCCTCGACCTCGCGCAGCCACTGGCCGGTGGAATAGGTCTCGTCGCGGCCGACATGGCCGAACAGCCGATGCGGCAGCGCCGCCTCCTCGGCCTCTGAGGGGCGGGCAGAGAGCAGCCGCCAGTTGGCATAGACCTGCAGCGCGTCGGCATTGACGATCACCCCGCCGTCGCGCTCTGCGATCCGCATCGCCAGCGCCGACTTGCCCGAGGCGGTCGGCCCGGCGATCAAAACATGGCGCGAAGAGGGGATTCCCTGCGGCAGGGTGAGGCCGCTCATGCCGAAAGCTCCGATTTTGCGCCTGTCCGCACCATTTCCCGCATTGAACCCAACCGCCTTTTCCGACATTTTGCGCGCGATCCTAGTCCCCCGCCGTGAAGGAGCGCAACATGGCCGCAGAGAAGCAGGAGCCCACCTACAAGCGGGTGATGTTGAAGATCTCGGGGGAGGCACTGATGGGAGATCAGGGCTACGGCCTGCATCCCCCGACCGTGGAGCGTATCGCCCGTGAAGTCCAGAGCGTCCACGAGATGGGCGTGGAGATCTGCATGGTCATCGGCGGCGGCAATATCTTCCGCGGCCTGGCCGGATCGGCGCAGGGCATGGAACGCACCACCGCCGACTACATGGGCATGCTGGCCACGGTGATGAACGCCCTGGCCATGCAGGCCGCGCTGGAAGGTCTGGGGGTCTATACCCGAGTGATCAGCGCCATCACCATGAACGAGGTGGCCGAGCCCTACATCCGCCGTCGCGCCGTGCGTCACCTCGAGAAGAAGCGGGTCTGCATCTTCGCCGCCGGCACCGGCAACCCCTATTTCACCACCGATACCGCCGCCACGCTGCGCGCCAACGAGATGGCATGCGAGGCGATCTTCATGGGCAAGAACGGTGTCGACGGGGTCTATGACAAGGACCCGAAGACCAATCCCGATGCCAAGCGCTACGAGACCGTCTCCTATGACGAGGTGCTGCAGAAGAACCTCAAGGTGATGGATGCCTCGGCGATCGCCTTGGCGCGCGACAACCACAAGCCGATCATCGTCTTCCCGCTTGACGAACCCAACGGGTTCAAGGGCATCTTGGAGGGCAAGGGCTCTTACACCATCGTCAAGGGCTGACCATTCGGTCGCCCCGCGGAGCCCGGTGCGCGAGGATGCGCCGGGCCCCGCCGGACCCTGCGAATTTCGCAATTCACTATACATCCCGAGTGTGCTGACTTAGAACGCCTCGGAATGACGAACCAGCTCAGCGGGCAAATTTACCATGTCTGAAGACTTTGAACTCGACACCGATGACCTCAAGCGCCGCATGGATGGCGCGATGTCGAACCTCAAGACCGAATTTGCGTCCCTGCGCACCGGCCGGGCCTCTGCCTCGATGCTGGAGCCGGTGATGGTCGACGCCTACGGCAGCCCCACGCCGATCAACCAGGTCGGCACCGTGAACGTGCCCGAGCCGCGCATGGTCACCGTGAACGTCTGGGACAAGGGCCTTGTGAACAAGGTCGAGAAGGCGATCCGCGAAAGCGGCCTCGGCATCAACCCGCAGCTCAACGGCACCATCATCATGCTGCCGATCCCCGAGCTGAACGAGGAACGCCGCCGCGAGCTGGGCAAGGTCGCCGCGCAATATGCCGAGCATGCCCGCGTTGCCGTGCGCAACCTGCGCCGCGACGGCATGGACCAGATCAAGAAGGCCAAGGCCGACGGCCTCTCCGAAGACGACCAGAAGTTCTGGGAAGTCGAGGTGCAGGAGCTGACCGACACCTACATCAAGAAGGTGGATCAGGCGCTCGAGACCAAGCAAGCGGAAATCATGCAGGTCTGAGGCTCAGGCCCGGCGAACGGCAGCTCGGGGAGAAGAGGCCCATGGCAGACAAGGCAGAGGCACTCACGACCGGCTCCGATACGGACGGGGCGGACGGGGGCGGCAAGGCCAGCCCCTGTCACGTGGCGATCATCATGGATGGCAATGGACGCTGGGCCACCATGCGCGGCCGTCCGCGGCTCTTCGGCCACCACGCGGGTGCCCGCCGGGTGCGCGAGATCGTCCAGGCCTGCCCGGACCTGGGCGTCAAGTACCTGACCATCTTCGGCTTCTCGACCGAGAACTGGAAACGCACCCAGATCGAGGTCGCGGGGCTGATGTCGCTCTTCCGCTCCTATATCCGCAAGGAGGCGCGCGCGTTGCGCGACTCCAACGTGCGGGTGCGCTTCATCGGGGACCGCCCCGGTCTCGACCAGAAGCTGCGCGAGCTGATGGACGAGCTCGAAGAGATGACCGAGGGCTGCACCGGCACCAATCTGACCATCGCGCTGAACTACGGCGGCCGCGACGAGGTGGCCCGCGCCACCAAGCGCCTGGCCCATGATGTCGCGGCGGGACGTCTCGATCCCGAAAGCGTCGACGAAGAAACCCTGCCCAAGTACCTCGACACCTGCGTGCTGCCCGATCCCGACCTGGTGATCCGCACCAGTGGCGAGGCGCGGATCTCGAATTTCCTGCTCTGGCAGTCGGCCTATGCGGAATACGAGTTCATCGACACGCTCTGGCCCGACTTCACCAAGGAGGTCTTCGCCGGGGTGCTCGAGAACTTCGGCAGCCGGGACCGCCGCTTCGGCGGCGCCAAGGGCTGATCCGATGGCAGATCGCAAATGGTCCGACCTGGCGCCTCGCGTGGCCTCCGGGGTGGTGCTGGTCCTCACCGGCCTGCTGGTGATCTGGGCCGGCGGCCTCTGGTTCAAGCTTTTCATCGCGCTGACCTGCGGCGGCATGGTCTGGGAGCTCTCGCGCATCTGCGCCCCCGAGCGCGACACCGTGGCGCTTCAGATGGGCGGCGTGGCGGGGCTGGCGCTGGCGCTGTCGCTCTTCCTGCCCGGTGCCTTCGCGCTGCCGCTCCTGCTGGCGCCCTCCATGGTGGGCCTCTCGCTGGTGCCCCGGCGGCGCACGCTCTTCCTGGTGTTCTGCGCCATGATCCTGATCTCTGGCTACGGCATGGCGCGTCTGCGCGCCGACCAGGGCGCGCTCTGGCTGGGCTGGCTTGTGGCCGTGGTCGTCGTGACCGACGTGGCGGGCTACTTCGCCGGCCGGATGATCGGCGGGCCCAAGTTCTGGCCCCGCGTCAGCCCCAAGAAGACCTGGTCCGGCACCGTCGCGGGTTGGGTCGCAGCGGGTCTTGTCGGCCTGGGCTTCGGTCTCTGGATCGGCGAGGGGCTGGCGCTTGCAGGCGTCTCGGTGGCCCTGTCCATGGCCTCCCAGATGGGCGACATGGCCGAGAGCGCGCTGAAGCGGCGCGCCGGCGTCAAGGATAGCTCGAACCTGATCCCCGGCCACGGCGGGCTGATGGATCGCTTCGACGGCATGCTGGGCGCATCGCTCATGCTGCTGCTGACCGGGCCCTGGACGGGGCTCTTCTTCATCGCGGGGTAATATGCGCCGGATCACGATCTTCGGGGCCACGGGCTCCATCGGGCAGAGCACCATCGACCTCATTGCCCGCCGCCCCGACGAGTTCGAGGTCGAGGCGCTGACCGGCGGCCACAACATCGCGCAGCTTGCGCAGGACGCCAAGCGCCTGGGTGCCAAGCTTGCGGTGACCGCCCATGAGGCGCGTCTGCCCGAGCTGCGCGAGGCGCTGGCCGGCACCGGGATCGAGACCGCAGCGGGGCAGGGCGCCCTGGTCGAGGCCGCCGATCGTCCCGCCGACTGGGTGATGTCGGCCATCGTCGGCGCGGCGGGGCTCGCCCCCGGCCTGAAGGCGCTTGAGCGCGGGGCCTCGCTGGCGCTGGCCAACAAGGAGACTCTGGTCTGCGCAGGCCCGCTGGTGCTCGAGACCGCCCGCCGCTCCGGGGCAGAGCTGCTGCCCGTCGACAGCGAGCATTCCGCCATCTACCAGGCACTCCTGGGCGACGATCCGGCGACGGTGGAGCGGGTCATCATCACCGCATCCGGCGGGGCCTTCCGCGACTGGCCGCTCGAGAAGATGCGCAAAGCCACGCCCGAACAGGCCGCGACCCATCCCAATTGGGACATGGGGCTGCGCATCACCATCGATTCCGCCTCGATGTTCAACAAGGCGCTCGAGCTCATCGAGGCCAAGGAGTTCTTCGGCTTCACCCCGGACCAGCTCGAGGTGCTGATCCACCGCGAAAGCCTGGTCCATGCGCTGATCGGCCATGTGGATGCGGGCATGATCGCCCACCTCGGCCCCGCCGACATGCGCCATGCCATCGGCTATGCGCTGAACTGGCCCGAGCGCGCCGAACTGCCGCTGGAGCGGCTCGACCTGGCGCGAATCGGCAGCCTGTCGTTCGAGGCCCCCGACCCCGAGCGCTTTCCCGCGCTCGCCCTGGCGCATCGGGTGATGGAGCGCGGCGGGCTCTCGGGCTGCGCGCTGAACGCGGCGAAGGAGGTGGCGCTGGATGCTTTCCTGGCGGGGCGCATCGGCTTCATGGAGATGGCGGATGTCGTCACACGGGTTCTTGACCACATAGAGACCGATTCCGGTCTCATTGATGCCGCCTTCGACCTTGATAACGTGCTGAACATGGACCAGATCTCTCGAAGATATGCCGAAGAGAGCATTTCCGAGGTGACCAGAACAGGGACGGTTTAAGACCATATGACGAGTTTTCTGCCCGAATTCGGCAACATGCTTTACGTGATCGTTGCCTTCGTTGTCGCCCTGTCGATCATCGTCGCCATCCATGAATATGGCCACTACATCATCGGCCGGGTCTCGGGCATCAAGGCAGAGGTCTTCTCGCTGGGGTTCGGCCCGGTGATCTTCGCCCGTACCGACCGCCACGGCACCCGCTGGCAGATCGCCGCGCTGCCCTTCGGCGGCTACGTGAAGTTTCTGGGCGACGGGGATGCGGCCTCGGCCGGGGCGGAAAAAGAGGTGATCTCTCAGCTTTCCGACGCGGATCGACGCCACACCATGCTGGGCGCGCCGCTCTGGGCCCGCTCGGCCACCGTGGCCGCCGGCCCGATCTTCAACTTCATCCTGTCGATCCTGCTCTTCGCCATGCTCTTCTTCGCCCGAGGCGAGGTGGCCGATCCGCTGGCCGTGGGTCAGCTGCGGCCGCTGCCGCCCAGCCTGACGGCGACGGAGAGCCTGGCCGAGGGCGACCAGATCCTGGCCATCGGCGGGGTCACGCTGCCCTCGCTCGATGATGCCGAGGGCATGTCGGCCTTCGGCGACAAGCTGCCCTCCGCGCCCGAGCTGCCCTACCTGGTGCGCCGCGACGGCGTCGAGCGCGAGGTCACCGGCCCCTATCCTTATCCGCCCATCATCACCCAGCTGGCGCCCAGCTCTGCCGCCTATGACATCGGCCTGAAGCAGGGCGACGTGATCACCGCCATCGACGGAGAGCCGATCTTCGCCTTCGATCAGCTGAAGTCGCGGGTCGAAGGGTCCCAGGGCGCGCCGCTGCTGCTGCAGGTCTGGCGCGAGGGCAGCGCGGAGGAGCTCGATTTCGTGCTCACCCCGCGCCGTGTCGACGAGCCCGCGCCCGAGGGCGGGTTCCGCACCGAATGGCGCATCGGCATCGCCGGCGGCATGGCCTTCGAGCTGGCGACCGAACGCGCTGGTTTCCTCAGCGCCCTCTGGGGCGGGGTGGTGCAGACCTGGGGCGTCATCGGCAGCTCGCTCTCGGGACTGTGGCACATGATCACCGGGGCGATTTCCTCGTGCAACATGTCGGGTCCCATCGGCATCGCCAAGACCTCGGGCGCGATGGCCAGCCAGGGGCTCGTCAGCTTCGTCTGGTTCGTCGCGGCGCTGTCGACCGGGGTGGGGCTGCTGAACCTCTTCCCGGTGCCGATCCTCGACGGCGGCCACCTGGTCTTCCACGCCTACGAGGCGGTGGCCGGCAAGCCGCCCTCGGACCGCGCGCTGCGGGTGCTGATGGCCGCGGGCCTGGCGCTGGTGCTTTCGGTGATGCTCTTTGCCCTCAGCAACGACGTGCTCTGCCCCTGAGCAGAGCGCGTGCCCCGGCCGGTCGGGGCAGGGCAGCCAGGGGTCTGTGCAGGACCTGCAACGGGCCGTGTGTCGAGCAGGGGTGCCCAACTCTTGCCGCAATTCACACCCTAAATGCGCCTCATTTCGGCACCAATCAGGGGGTGAAAACCGGGTATTCCCCCGGTACTAGGGTAATAGATCGTGTGGGGCCCTATGACACTTCTTCAAAAAAGCTATCGCGGCGTCGCCGTTTTGTTCGACCTGAACTCTGACCTGTTGCTCTACGTGGGCACTATCGTGCTGGCGCTGGCCGGCGCGGGCTACATGGCGCAGCTCTTCTACTGATCCCGCGCGCGGCGAAAGCTGCGCCGGAAGGCAGTCGGACATAGTCACAAGCGGAACGCGCGACCCGGAAGCGGGCGCGCGTTTTCCAGTTTTGACAAGTGCTTATTAACCCGATACTCACTTCTCAACTGGGATGTCTGAGTGGGTCTGGAATATGACGAATACCTTTGGAGCCGGGGCTGCCACCACCGTGCGCCGCAACAAGTTTTCCTTTCCTCTGGCGGCTGCGATTTTCGCCATTGTATCAGGCGTTTCGATCTCCGCCCCGGAGATGACCCTGGCGCAGAGCTACGTTTTCTCGAACGTCTCCATCGAGGGCAACCGGCGGATTCCGGCGGGCACGATCCTGACCTACGCGGGAATCGCCCAGGGTGAGAGCGTCAGCGCCGCAGAGCTGAACGAAGCCTATCAGAACATCGTCAATTCCGGCCTTTTCGAGACCGTCGAGCTGACGCCGCGCGGCGGGACGCTGGTGATCGTGGTCACCGAATTCCCGACCATCAACCGCATCTCCTTCGAGGGGAACCGGCGGATCAAGGATGATGCGCTCACCGAGATCGTGCAATCGACCTCGCGGCAGGTCTTCTCGCCCACGCGGGCCGAGGCCGATGCGGCGCTGATCTCGGAAGCCTATTCCCAGCAGGGCCGCCTGGCGGCCCGCGTGACGCCGCGCATCATTCGCCGCAGCGACAACCGCGTCGACCTGATCTTCGAGGTTTTCGAGGGCGGCAATACCGAGGTCGAGCGGATCTCCTTCGTCGGCAATACCGCCTATAGCGACCGCCGTCTGCGCCAGGTGCTGCAATCCAAGCAGGCCGGCCTGCTGCGCGCCTTCTTCCGCAGCGATACCTTCGTCGCCGACCGTATCGAGTTCGACAAGCAGGTGCTGCAGGACTTCTACCAGTCGCGCGGCTTCGTCGATTTCCGCGTCACCGGCGTCAATGCCGAGCTGGCGCGCGAGCGTGACGGCTACACCGTGACCTTCAACGTGCAGGAAGGTCAGCAGTTCAAGTTCGGCGAGATCACCACGGTCAGCGAATACGAGGGCGTCGAGGCCTCGGTCTACCAGGACGTGGCAAAGCTGAAGTCCGGTTCGATCTATTCGCCCTCCGACATCGAAAGCGCCATCGCCCGTATGGAGCGCCAGGCCAACCGCGAGGGCCGCGACTTCCTGCGGATCGAACCGCGCATCACCCGCAACGACCGCACCCTGACCCTGGACGTCGAGTTCGTCCTGTCGCGCGGCCCCCGCGTCTTCGTCGAGCGTATCGATATCGCGGGCAACACCACCACGCTGGACCGGGTCATCCGCCAGCAGTTCAAGGTTGCGGAAGGCGATCCCTTCAACCCGCGCGAGATCCGTGAAAGCGCCGAACGCATCCGCGCCCTGGGCTATTTCTCGACCGCCGAGGTTAATGCCCGCGAAGGCACGCGCCCCGACCAGGTGATCGTCGACGTGGACGTGGAAGAGGCGCCCACGGGCTCGCTCTCCTTCGGCGGTACCTATTCGACCACCGACGGCTTCGGGCTGGCGATCTCGTTCCGGGAGAACAACTTCCTGGGCCGTGGCCAGAGCGTCGGCGTCACCTTCTCGGGCGCCACCGACGACCGCACCTATGCCGTGAGCTTCACCGAGCCCCATCTGTTGGGCCGCGACGTGGCGCTCAACTTCGGGCTCTCCTACTCGGAAACCGAGTCGAGCTATTCCGACTACAGCTCGCTGAACGGCTCCTTCACCACCGGGCTGACCTTCCCGCTGACCGAGAAGTCGCGCCTGAACGTGAACTACAAGCTGGCTGCCAACGACCTGACCCTGGATTCCGGGGCCACCGTGGGCTCGCTGCTGACCGCCGAAGCGGCTGAGGACCTGCGCTATGCGTCCTCGATCGGCTACAAGTATTCCTACGACACCCGCATCAGCGGTCTGAACCCGAACGCCGGCCTGCTGCTGGAATTCGCCCAGGACTTCGGCGGTGTCGGTGGCGATGTCGAGTTCATCCGCTCGACCGGCCGCGCCGTGGCCCAGACCAAGGTCTGGAACGAGGAAATCACCCTGCGCGCCACCCTGAAGGGTGGGGCGATCTCGATGCTGGGCGACAGCAACTCGCAGGTGACCGACCGCTACCTGATCGGCTCTTCGATCATGCGTGGCTTCACGCCCGACGGCATCGGCCCGCGCCAGTACTCGGCCGGCAACTACGACGACGCCCTGGGCGGCACCATGTACGCCGTGGCGCAGTTCGACGCGGAATTCCCGCTTGGCCTGCCCGAAGAGCTGGGGATCACCGGCGGTGTCTTCTACGACATCGGCTCGGCCTGGGGCCTCGATCAGAGCGCGGGCGACGTGCTCTACGAGGATGCCTCGGTGCGCCAGGTGGTCGGCGTCTCGATCTTCTGGACCACGCCCATTGGCCCGCTGCGGTTCAACTGGTCGAAGGCGCTCGAGAAGGAAGAGTTCGACAAGGAACAGACCTTCGACCTGTCCATCCGGACGGAATTCTGAGGTCGCCTTGCCTGGCTTGCGCCGCCGTTTCCTGACCAGCCTTGCCGCCAGCGTGCTCTCTGCCGCGCTGGCGGGCAATGCCCTGGCGCAGGAGACCGATATCGTCATCCCGCGCTCTCCGGTGCTGGTGGTCGACAGCGAGCGCATGTTCTCGGACAGCGCCTTCGGCCAGCAACTGGCCGCCCGCGTCGAGGCGCAGGCGGCGGCCATTGCCGCCGAGAACCGCCGCATCGAAGCCGAGCTGGCCAAGGAAGAGCAGGCGCTGACCGAGCGCCGCCCGACCATGACCCCGGACGAGTTCCGCACCATGGCCAATACCTTCGACGAGAAGGTCACCCGCATCCGCCGCGAAAGGGATGAGGCCGCCGCCGACCTCAGCCAGAGCAGCGAGGCCCTGCGCCGTCGCTTCCTGCTGGCGGTAGAGCCGGTGCTCTATTCCATCATGCAGGAAGCCGGCAGCGCGGTGATCCTCGAACGGCGCACGGTCTTCGTCACCCGCGAGGTGGTCGATATCACCGACGAGGCGATCAACCGCATCGATGCCCAGCTCCTCAAGAGCGAGGCCACGCCGGAAAATGCGCCGGAAGCTGCACCCGAGACCGCGCCCACGGAGACGGCTCCGGTGCTTGAAGCCCCCGTCGAGGGAGATGGCGGCACCGCCCCCGAGAGCCCCGCGGAGGCGCCTGCAAACCCCTGAGATCCCGTCCAGGCTCTTTACCGCCGGGCCATGCCCGAGCTTGCCGCCAGAATGGCGACTTGCTAGGGACAAGGGTGACACGGGCCTTGCCCCGGAGCGAAAGGCTCGGGGCTCTCCTTGAGGAAAGAATTCATGACCGAGACGCTCCAGAGCGCTGACATTCACCGTATCCAGCGCATCATCCCGCACCGCTACCCCTTCCTGCTGGTCGATAAGGTTGTCGATATCGACGGGTACAGCACCGGCAAGGGTATCAAGAACGTCACCATGAACGAGCCCCACTTCCAGGGCCATTTCCCCGGCAAGCCGATCATGCCCGGCGTCACCATCATCGAGGCCATGGCCCAGACCGCCGGTGTCATCGTCGGCGCGGCGCTCGGCCTGGAAGACAAGAACGCGCTGATCTACTTCATGTCGATCGAGAAGGCCAAGTTCCGCCGCATGGTGGTGCCCGGTGACGTGCTGGAAATGCAGGTCGAGACCCTGCGCGGCAAGCCCGGCGCCAAGATGTGGAAGTTCGGCGGCAAGGCCACCGTGGACGGCGAACTGGCCTGCGAGGCCGAGTTCATGGCCATGCTCGACCTGCCCGCAGACGCGGGGGCCTGAGCCATGGCGATCAGCCACGAAGCGGTGATCCATCCCTCGGCGCTGATCGAGGACGGGGCGCAGATCGGCGCAGGCGCGAAGATCGGCCCCTTCTGCCATGTCGGCCCGAAGGTCGTGATCGGCGCGGGCGTCGAGCTGATGAGCCACGTGGTCGTCCAGGGCATCACCGAGATCGGCGAGGACACCCTGGTGCATCCCTTCGCCGTTCTGGGTGGCATCCCCCAGGACCTGAAGTTCAAGGGCGAGGAAACCCGCCTGACCATCGGTAAGCGCAACCGCATCCGCGAGCACGTGACGATGAACAACGGCACCGAGGGCGGTGGCGGGCTGACCTCGGTCGGCGATGACGGGCTCTTCATGGCGGGCTGCCACGTGGCCCATGACTGCCGAGTCGGCAACAACGTGATCATCGTCAACAACGCGGCCCTGGCGGGCCATTGCGTGATCGAGGACGAGGTGATCATCGGCGGCCTCTCTGGCGTGCACCAATGGGTGCGCATCGGCCGGGGCGCGATCATCGGCGCCGTGACCATGGTCACCAACGACGTGATCCCCCATGGCCTGGTGCAGGCACCGCGCGGTCAGCTCGACGGGCTGAACCTGGTGGGGCTGAAGCGTCGCGGCGTCGCGCGCTCCGACATCACCGCCCTGCGCGCCGCCTTCCAGATGCTGGCCCAGGGCGAGGGCGCCTTCCAGGACCGGGCCCGCCGCCTGGGCGACGAGACGGAAAGCGATTACGTCCGCGAGATCGTCGATTTCATCCTCGGACAGAGCGACCGCTCCTTCCTGACCCCCGGAGGCTGATCCATGGGCCTGCTGAAACGTCGCGCGGCCGGCGCCTCCAATGCTGCGACCGGACCCCGGCTGGCGATCATCGCCGGCGGTGGCCGTCTGCCGGTGCGGCTGGCCGAGGCCGAGCCGGGGGCCTTCCTCGTCTCCTTCGAGGGCACCCCCTGCGAGCTGCCCGAAGCCCGGCTGACCCGGTTCCGCTTCGAGAAGCTGGGCGGTCTCTTCGATCGGCTGCGCGCCGAGGGCGTCGAGCGGATCGTCATGGCCGGTGGCATGGCGCGGCCTCAGCTGGACATGAAACAGGTCGACCGCAAGGTGATGATGCTGGCGCCCAAGCTGATGGCAGCGCTTGGCTCCAAGGGCGATGACGGGGTGCTGCGGCTCATCGTGTCGATCCTCGAGGACGAGGGCTTTACCGTCGAAGGCGCACACCAGATCCTGCCCGAGATGACGGCGCGGCCCGGCAAGATCGGCGGACCGGCGCTGTCGCGTGCGGCCCGTGGCGATGTCGAGCAGGCACAGAAAATCCTTTCGACGCTGGCCCCGCTGGACATCGGTCAGGGCTGCGTGGTGGCCGCCGGCCAGTGCCTGGGCATCGAGACGGTGCAGGGCACCGATGCGCTGCTGCGATTCGTGGGCGAGACCCCGGAAGAGCGCCGTCCCGGCAAGGGCGTGCTGGTGAAGGCCCCGAAGGCGGGGCAGGACCTGCGCGTCGACATGCCCGCCGTCGGCCCCCAGACCCTGCGCGCCGCCGCCGCTGCCGGGCTCGAGGCCGTGGTCATCGCCGCCGACCGTGTCCTGTTGATCGACGGCCCGGCGCTGCCGGACCTCGCCGCCGAGCTGGGCCTCGCCTTCCACGCGGTCGAGATCTGATGCGCATCTTCACCATCGCGGGCGAGCCCTCGGGCGACAACCTGGGCGCCGCCGTCATGGCAGGGCTGAAGGAGCTCACCGGGGGCGATGTGTCCTTCGAGGGGGTGGGCGGCCCGGCGATGCAGGCCGAGGGCCTCAGCTCTCGTTTTCCCATGTCCGAGCTCTCGGTCATGGGTCTGGCCGAGATCCTGCCCAAGTACTTCCACCTCAAGCGCCGTATCCGCGAATGCGCCGAGGCCGTGCTGGCCGATCCGCCGGATGTGCTGCTAACCATCGACAGCCCGGATTTCTGCCTGCGGGTGGCCCGCCTGGTGAAGGCCGCGAACCCCTCCATCCGTACCGTCCACTACGTGGCGCCCACGGTCTGGGCCTGGCGCCCGAAGCGCGCGACGAAGATGGCCGAGGTGATCGACCATGTCCTCGCGCTCTTCCCGTTCGAGCCGCCGCTGATGCAGGCGGCAGGGATGGAGTGCGATTTCGTCGGCCACCCGGTGACCACCCAGCCGCAGGCGAGCCTCGACGAGATCCTGGCCTTCCGCCAGGAGAGCGGCATCGGCGATGCGCCGATCGCGCTGATCCTGCCCGGCTCGCGGGCGGGGGAGGTGACGCGGCTGGCGCCGATCTTCGGCCCGGTGATCGAGAAGCTGCGCGCCAGGCATCCCGAGCTGGTCTTCGTGCTGCCCGCTGCCGCGGGCGTGGCCGACCTGGTGGAAGAGAAGGTGCGCGACTGGCCTGCCAATATCGTCGTCCTCGATCCGCGCGACAGCACGCCCGAGAACTTCGCCGTGACCAAGCGCGCAGCCTTCGCCGCCGCCGATGTGGCGCTTGCCGCTTCGGGCACCGTCTCGCTCGAGCTGGCCGCCGCCAATACGCCGATGGTCATCGCCTATGACATGGCCTGGCTGACCCGCGTGATCATGCAGCGCATGCTGCTGACGGACACGGTGACGCTGGTCAACCTGGTCTCGGAGACCCGCGTGGTGCCCGAGTTCATCGGTGCCGATTGCGACCCCGACAAGATCGCCCCGGCCTTGGCATCGGTCTACGAGGCCCCCGAGGCGCAATACGAGGCCATGGAGCTTTCCATGCAGCGTCTTGGCCGCGAGGGAGAGCCTCCGGGCCTGCGCGCCGCACGCGCCATCCTGGCGCGCCTCTGACGCCAGGCGCGCCCGGCCCATTCCGAGGCTGGAAATGCTCATGGGGAGCCGCGCAGAGGCGGGGGCTCCCCCACCATCGCCCTCAAACGAAAACGCGCGCCGCGAAGGGCGCGCGTCTCGATTTTCAAAGTGCCAGGGACGCTCAGTAGCCGCGCCAGATCCAGCCGCCGCCCAGGATGCGCGTGCCGCCGGTCTCGTAGAAGACGCAGGCCTGACCCGGTGAGACACCCTCTTCGGCCGTCAGCAGCTCCACCTCGGCCTCGGTGGCCGAGATCGGACGGATGATCGCCTCGCGCGGGGGGCGGGTCGAGCGGACACGCACGGAGACATGGCGCTCCTTCATGTCGGCGAAACCATCGTCGCCCAGCCAGTTGATCTCGCGCACGGGGATGGTGCGGGTGGCCAGCATCTCTTTCGGGCCGACGATCACCTGCTTGGCGTCGACGTCCAGCTTGACCACGTAGAGCGGCTCGGAGAGGCCCCCGATGCCCAGGCCGCGGCGCTGGCCGACGGTGTAGTGGATCACACCTTCGTGCGTGCCCAGCACCCGGCCATCCGCATGGACGATTTCGCCCGGCTCGGCGGCGCCGGGGCGCAGTTTCTCGATCACCGAGGCGTAGTTGCCGTTCGGAACGAAGCAGATGTCCTGGCTGTCGGGCTTGTCGGCGACCGCAAGACCGTACTGCGCGGCCAGCTCCCGCGTGGCGTCCTTCGAGGGCAGGTGACCCAGGGGGAAGCGCAGGAACGACAGCTGCTCGGGCGTGGTCGAGAACAGGAAATAGCTCTGGTCGCGGTTGGCGTCGGCGGCGCAATGCAGCTCGGGCCCGGAGGCGCCCTCCATGCGTTGGATGTAGTGGCCGGTGGCCATGCAATCGGCGTCCAGGTCCTTCGCCGTCTCCAGCAGGTCCTTGAACTTCACCCGCTCGTTGCAGCGGATGCAGGGCACGGGGGTTGCGCCCGCAAGATAGCTGTCGGCGAATTCGTCGATCACCGCATCCTGGAAGATGTTTTCATAATCAAGGACATAGTGCGGGAATCCCATCTCTTCGGCGACCCGGCGCGCGTCATGGATGTCGATGCCGGCGCAGCAGGCACCCTTCTTGGCCAGGGCGGCACCATGGTCGTAGAGCTGCAGCGTCACGCCCACGACGTCATAGCCTTCCTCGGCCAGTTTCGCGGCCACCACGGAACTGTCGACGCCACCGGACATGGCGACGACAACGCGGGTTTCGGACGGCGGTTTGGCAAAGCCCAGGGAGTTGAGCTCGGGTCCCTTGTCGAGTGCCATGGATGCTCCTGATCTGCCCGGCGTGGAGAGCTGTCACGTGAAGGGTAACAGGGGGACTCACCCTGCCGGTGCGGTAAGACCAAGTGAATATAGGAAAATGCGACACACTCTCAAGGTGCGGTTTCACCGGGTGTTAAATCCCTGCGCGAAGAATTGCTGCGGGCTATGAGGGTCGGAGCAATGTACTTGAAGAAGGTCCAGGGTCCACGGGCGGTGACGCTGCCCGATGGCCGCGTGATGACGAGGGCGGATCTGCCCCCGCCGGAGACCCGTCGCTGGGTGGCCTCGCGCAAGGCTGCCGTCGTGCGGGGGGTGGTCCATGGTCTTATTTCGCAGGACGAGGCGCTGGAGCGATACTCTCTGTCACCCGAGGAGTTCCTGGAATGGGTCAGTGCCGTCGCCAATCACGGTGAAGAGGCGCTGAAGGCGACCGCCTTGCAGAAATTCAGACAGCCCTAGAGTGCGGCGTGAAGACCATCCCCACGGTAACCGGAGGTTAACCAATTGGCGTCAAGGTCATTCACGTCCAAGGGATTAACGGAGAGAACTCGGCATGCGCGTGCTTTTGGTAGAAGATGATCCGACCACTTCGAAAAGCATCGAGCTGATGCTGACCCATGCCAACCTGAACGTCTATACGACCGACCTTGGCGAAGAGGGCATAGATCTTGCAAAGCTCTATGACTACGACTTGATCCTGCTGGATCTGGGACTTCCCGACATGAACGGGCACGAGGTGCTGCGCCAGCTGCGCCTGGCCCGCATCGAGACTCCGATCCTGATCCTGTCGGGGGCCGATGATACGGAAAACAAGCTGAAGGGCTTCGGCTTCGGCGCCGATGACTACCTGACCAAGCCCTTCCACCGTGAAGAGCTGGTGGCGCGCATCCACGCGATCATTCGCCGCTCCAAGGGCCATTCGCAGTCGATCATCCGCACCGGCCGCATCGAGGTGAACCTGGATGCCAAGACGGTCGAGGTCGACAGCAAGCCGGTGCATCTGACCGGCAAGGAATACCAGATGCTGGAACTGCTCAGCCTGCGCAAGGGCACCACGCTGACGAAAGAGATGTTCCTCAACCATCTCTACGGCGGCATGGACGAGCCCGAGCTGAAGATCATCGACGTCTTCATCTGCAAGCTGCGCAAGAAGCTCTCGACCGCGACCGAAGGCGATAATTACATCGAAACGGTTTGGGGCAGGGGCTACGTGCTGCGCGACCCCGAGCCCGAACATATCGACGAAAAGAAGATGGCACTCGGGGCGGGGTGATCCTGTCTCGGGGCTTACCGCTCACGGAAGACCAAGACCCGTCTGGACGTCATGAGGCGCGCCGCCTATCACATTCTCATTGAATCTGATGAGACGAGTGAAAGGGGCGCAGATGTCCGAGAAGACGGCCGATATTGCGGTGGAAGACCTGACCGAGGCACAGGCCGAGGCAGAGCTTGCACGACTGGCCGATCTGCTGGGGCAGGCGAACCTTGCCTATCACCAGGCCGATGCGCCCGAGATCGCGGATTCCGACTACGACCGGATGAAGCTGCGCAACAAGGCGATCGAGCGGAAGTTCCCCGAGCTGAAGCGCGCCGACAGCCCCTCGGATCAGGTAGGCGCCGCGCCTTCGGAAGGTTTCGGCAAGGTGCGCCACGAAGTGCGCATGCTCTCTCTGGGCAATGCCTTCGAGGATGGCGATGTCACTGACTTCGATGGCCGGATCAGGCGCTATCTTGGCCTGGCCTTCGACGCGCCGCTTGCCTACACCGCCGAGCCGAAGATCGACGGCCTCAGCCTCTCGCTACTCTACGAGAACGGAGAGCTGATCCGCGCCGCCACCCGCGGCGATGGCGAGGAGGGCGAGAACGTCACCGCCAATGCCCGCACCATCGCCGATATTCCGACCCGTCTCGAAGGGGCGCCGGAGCGGCTGGAGGTGCGCGGCGAGGTCTACATGAGCCACGAGGACTTCCAGGCGCTGAATGCCCGCCAGGAAGAGGCGGGCGCCAAGACCTTCGCCAATCCGCGCAACGCCGCCGCGGGCTCGCTGCGCCAGCTGGACGCCGAGATCACGCGGGCCCGCCCGCTGCGTTTCTTCGCCTATGCCTGGGGCGTGCTCTCCGAGCCGCTGGCAGAGACCCAGATGGGATCGATCGACCGCCTCAAGTCACTGGGATTCCAGACCAACCCGCTGACCCAGCTCTGTGATGGCCCGGAGCAGATGCTGGCGCATTACCGGCAGATCGAGGCGCAGCGCGCGACGCTTGGCTATGATATCGACGGCGTCGTCTACAAGGTTAATGACCTGGATCTGCAGGGGCGGCTCGGCTTCCGCTCCACCACCCCCCGCTGGGCCATTGCCCACAAGTTCCCGGCCGAGCTCGCCTGGACCCGTCTTCAGGCGATCGACATCCAGGTCGGGCGGACCGGGGCGCTGTCGCCCGTGGCGCGGCTGCTGCCGGTGACCGTGGGCGGCGTGGTCGTCTCCAACGCCACGCTGCACAACGAGGATTACATCGCCGGCCGTGACAACAAGGGCGAGGCGATCCGCGACGGCAAGGACATCCGCCCCGGCGACTGGGTGCAGGTCTACCGCGCCGGTGACGTGATCCCCAAGATCGCCGACGTGGATCTTGGCAAACGTCCCGACGACAGCGCACCCTATGCCTTCCCCGAGATCTGCCCGGAGTGCGGCTCCGAGGCTATCCGCGAAGAGGGCGACAGCGTGCGCCGCTGCACCGGGGGGCTGATCTGCCCCGCGCAAGCCGTTGAAAGACTGCGCCATTTCGTCGGGCGCAAGACCTTCGACATCGAAGGCCTCGGGGCCAAGCAGGCGGAATTCCTCTACGACATGTGCTGGATCGCCGAGCCCGCCGATATCTTCACCCTGCGCGCCCGCGATGCCGCGGGGGAACGGCTGGTGACCCGCCCCGAAAAGATCGTCTCGCGCCACGCCCAGGATGCAGAACGCCAGCATGAGCTGCTCTCGGAGCTGGCCCTTCACCTGCGCAGCGCCGGCTTCCCCGTCGATGAAAGCGACCCCGAACAGGTCTCTGCCGCGATGGTGAAACTGGCAGAAAAGCCGCTGGCGCAGGTAAAGGGGTGGGGGGATAAATCTGCCGAGAACCTCTTTTCTGCCATCGAGACCCGCCGCGAGATCGAGCTGAACCGTGTGCTCTTTGCCTTGGGTATCCGCCACGTGGGCGAGGTGGTCGCCGCCGACCTGGCGCGGCATTTCAACTCCTGGCAGCGTCTGACCGAGGTGCTGGACCGTGCCCGCACCGCGCAGGAGCGCCACCTGCTGGCCGAGGCGGCCGAGGCGGAAGAACGCGCCGCGGCCAGCCGCGAAGGGCGCCGCGCCAGCCTGAAGGCGGCCCGCGATGCGGTCTGGGGCCGCGAACCGGCGGTCTCGCGCGAGGCCTTCGCGGCCTGGAACGAGATCACCGGCGTCGACGGCATCGGCACCAAGGTCGCCGCCGCCCTGGTCGCGGCCTTCGCGCAACCGGCCGAGCGCGCCTCGATCGACCGCCTGGCCGCGCAGCTGACCATCCTCGATGTCGAGGCGCCGACGGCGGGCGAAAGCCCTGTCGCGGGGCTGACCCTGGTCTTCACCGGCACGCTAGAGAAGATGACCCGGTCCGAGGCCAAGGCGCGGGCCGAGGCGCTTGGCGCCAAAGTCTCGGGCTCGGTGTCGGCCAAGACGGACATGCTGATCGCCGGACCCGGCGCCGGCTCGAAGGCCACCAAGGCGGAAAGCCTGGGCGTGAAGATCCTCTCGGAAGAGGAATGGATCGCCCTGATCGGCACGGCATGAGCGGGCGGCCAGAGGTCCTTTTCCCGCTCTTCGCCGGGCTCGAAACCCTGGAAGGGGTTGGGCCGAAGACGGCCAAGCATTTGGCGCAGCTGGATGTTTCGATCCCGAGGGACCTGCTGTTCCTGCTGCCGCACGGGCTGGTGGACCGCCGGCGCCGCGAAACGATCCTGGGGCTCAGCCTGCCGGCCACGGCCACGGTCGAGGTCGAGGTCGGCCGCCACAGCCCGGCGCGCAGTCGGGGCGGCGCCTACCGCGTGCGCGTCGCCGATGCCGAGACCGAGTTTGACCTGATCTTCTTCCACGCCCGCAGCGCCTATATTCAGCAGATCCTGCCAGAGGGCAGCCGCCGCCTGGTCTCGGGCAAGCTGGAGCTCTACGACGGCATGGCCAACATGCCCCATCCCGACCACGTGCTGCCGGTGGAAGAGGCCGACGAGATCCCGGATTTCGAGCCGATCTATCCGCTGACCGCCGGGGTCACGCAGCGCCTGATGGCGAAGGCCGCGAACTCGGCGCTGGTCCGTGCGACGGTGCTGCCCGAGTGGATAGATCCGGGCCAGCGGGCCACGAAGCTCTGGCCCGACTGGCTCTCGGCACTTCGGCAGGCGCATCAGCCCGACAGCACCCAGGCCCTGCGTCCCGAAGATCCCGCCCGCGAGCGGCTGGCCTATGACGAGCTTTTCGCCCACCAACTGACCCTGGCCCTGGCCCGCAATGTCGAGCGCAAGCGGGTTGGCCGCGCCAGCAGCGGCGACGGTGGGCTTCGGGGCAAGGTGCTGAAATCGCTTCCCTATACTCCCACGGGCGCGCAGCTGCGGGCGGTCGAGGAGATCGCCGCCGACATGGCCGGGCAGGACCGCATGTCGCGGCTGCTGCAGGGCGACGTGGGCGCGGGCAAGACGCTGGTGGCCTTCATGGCGCTGCTCATCGCCGTCGAGGCGGGCGGGCAGGGGGTGATGATGGCCCCGACCGAGATCCTGGCGCGGCAGCATATGGAGGGGCTCGCGCCCTTCGCCGAGGCCGCAGGCGTCCGGCTGGAGATCCTGACCGGCCGTGACAAGGGCGCCGACCGGCGCGCGAAACTGGCGGACCTGGCCGCGGGGCGGATCGACATCCTGGTGGGCACCCATGCGGTCTTCCAGGCGGATGTGCATTTCTCGGATCTGCGCCTGGCCATCGTCGACGAGCAACACCGCTTCGGCGTACGTCAGCGGCTCGAGCTGGGGCGGAAGGGGCAGCGGGCCGATATCCTGGTGATGACGGCCACGCCGATCCCGCGCTCGCTGAGCCTGGCGCAATATGGCGACATGGATATCTCGGTGCTGGACGAGAAGCCGCCAGGGCGCAAGCCGGTGAAGACCACCCTGGCCTCGACTGAACGGCTGGACGAGATTGCCGACCATCTCGACCGCGCCACGCGGGACGGGCGGCAGGCCTATTGGGTCTGCCCGCTGGTCGAAGAGAGCGAGAAGAGCGACCTGATCGCCGCCGAGGAACGCTTCAAGGTGCTGCGCGCCAAGCTGGGCGAGGGCCGGGTCGGCCTGGTCCATGGCCAGATGCCGCCCGAGCAGAAGGATGCAGCCATGGCCGCCTTCCAGCGGGGCGAGACCGATGTGCTGGTGGCGACGACGGTGATCGAGGTCGGGGTCAACGTGCCCAATGCCTCGATCATGGTGATCGAACGGGCCGAGACCTTCGGTCTGGCGCAGCTGCACCAGCTGCGCGGCCGGGTCGGGCGCGGCACGGCGGAATCGACCTGCTTGATGCTCTACCAGGCGCCGCTGTCGGAAAGCGGGCTGAAGCGGTTGACCCTGCTGCGCGAGACCGAAGACGGGTTCCGCATTGCCGAGGCGGACCTTGAGATGCGCGGGGCGGGCGATCTGATCGGCACGGCGCAAAGCGGCGTGCCGCGGTTCCGCATCGCTGATCTGGAAACCCAAACCGCGCTGATGGCCATCGCCCAGAGCGATGCGCGCACGCTGCTGGCCAAGGATCCCGCCCTGGAAAGCGAGCGGGGGCGGGCGGCGCGAACGCTGCTCTGGCTCATGGGACAGGACGAGGCGATCCGTCTGATCACGGTCGGCTAAACGCCTGACTCTGTGGATAAATCCATTTTGTTCACAAAAGTTCCTAAAAAGTTCTTTACCGACTCGGCTCAATATGAGAACAAAAGGGCAACGGAGCTGAACGCTTTGATCGGAGAGGACAGAGAAATGCTGAACGACATTCTTCAAACTGCCCGTCGCGCCCCCGCCGCTTTCCTTCAGGACCTGTTTGGTGCGGCCGCGCTGGTGGTGCTGCTCGTCGGCTCTCTCTACCTTCCGGCGCTGACCTGAGCCTCGTTTCTGCCTGCATGTCGTAGCAAGGCCGGGCCTCATTCCCCGATGTGTGGGTAGATGGCCTGTCTGCCCGTCCGGGGTCGCCTCATTCCCCGGAGCCTGGCCCGCTGTCCCAAGCGACAAGCATACTTCGCCGCCGCCTCCCCCCGGAGTGCGGCGGTTTTTTCTTGGCCCTGCGGCCGGTCAGAACCGATAGGCCAGCCGCAGCCCGCCCCAGTGCCGGTTCTTGACGAAGATCGGCACCGAAAGATCCTTCATCATCACGAAGTCGCCGCCGCCCATGTCGCGGCGGTAGACCTGTAGCAGGAACGGGTCCTTGTTGCGCCCGGCCTTCAGCCCGACGCGGTCGTCGAAGATGCGCCGGTTGCGGCAATGGGCCATGTTCCAGACCGGGTCATCCCCCTGCGGGTGAGAGAACTTCCGGTTGTGGGTCGGCAGGTAGCCGTTGCGGTCGACGGCGGCGCAGAAGGTGACCTTGCTGTCGAGCTCCAGCGCCTCCTCCAGGATCGGCGGCAGCACGGTGTCGGTGAAATTGGTGAAGCGGGTCACCACCTGTTCCGGGTCACTGCGCGGGACGGGCCGGTAGTCTGTATCGAAGAGGTCGTCGATCGTGATGCGTCCCTCGTCCACCGCCGTGTCAAAAAGCTGCGAGATCCGATGCGCACGCGCCTTGGCGTCGGTGATGAAGCGGCTGTCGGCGCTGTCGCCGCCGGCCAAGACCGCATCCTGCACCAGCGCCTCGGAGCGGTCGCGCAGGCTGCGCACCCGTTCGTGCACGTCCTCGACCGCGCCGGTGCTTTCGCGGATGATGCCGAAGGTGCCCTCGATCTGCGGGGTATATTCGCGCAGCGCCTTGTCTGCATCGACTGCATCGTCGCGCACCAGCTTCATCCGCGCCACCGAGCGGTCCATAGCATCCTTCACTTCGGCGTTGCGGGTGGCGACCTCTTCGCCGGCGCGCGCCAGCTCGCGCGAGGTTTCCGAGACCGATCCCGTTTCCTGCTGCAAGCGGATGATCCAGTCGACGAGGCGCTGGATATTGTCGCTGATCGTCTCGGCCGCGGTGCCGGTCTGCTGCGACAGGGTGTTGATCGCATCGGCCACCACCGAGAACCCCTTGCCGGCCTCACCCGCCCGCGCGGCCTCTATCTTGGCGTTGATCGCCAGCATGTTGACCTGGCTGGCGATGGCGGCGATCTGGTCATTGCTGGCCTGTACGTCCTCCAGCACGGTCTCGACATCCCTGGTGCGACTGTCGAGCGTCAGCACCCAGGTCAGCACCGAGAAGGCGTGCTTGCCGGCGATATCCGAGGTGCGGATCAGGGTCTCGAAGCTGGATTGGGTGTCTTCCAGCTGCCGGTAGGCATCCTGGATCGTGGTCATCACCGAGGCATTCATCTGCAAGACGTGCCCCGTGCCTTCGCGCACCTGCTTGAGCTGCGACAGCAGCACCTCTGTGCGAGAGGTCAGATCCTCGAGAAAGCCGTCGACATCCACCACCTCCTGTCCGAGCGCGGAGGCGTTGGTCGCCAGGCGGTCAAGAGAGATCCCCGCCGGTTGCGGGTCGGGGAAGGTCGGGTCGTGTTCCATGCCGGGCCGCTGCTGGTTGCATCGACCCCGGCTTAGGCGTGAAAACCTGAGAAGCCGTTAAGCGCAGTCGCTTTCCGCCGCCTGTTCCAGCGCCTCCGAAAGCGCTTCGAGCGTCAGCAGGATCGAGGCATGGCGGTTCTTGTATTCGCGCGCGGGCAGCAGCACCTCCAGCCCGTCGAAGGGCGCCTCGGGCACCGGGCCCTCGTCCTTGAGCATGGCGCGCAACTGGTCGCGGGCGGCCAGAACCTCGGGTTTCGTGCGTCCCAGCACCGCGGCGCCCACCACGGAGGCGGAGGCCTGGCCAAGCGCACAGGCGCGCACTTCCTGGCCGAAACGGTCGATCTTGCCGTCCTTCAGCGCCACGTCCACCGTCACCGTCGAGCCGCAGAGCGGCGCGCGCTTGCGCACGGTGGCATCGGGGTCTGCAAGACGCTCCTGGTGCGGGATCTCGGCGGCAAGCGCCAGGATCCGGTTGGAATAGAGTTTGATCAGGTCGCTCTCGCTCATCTCTGGTCCTTTCGGCGCGTCTTCCCTAGATAGGCCGGGAGGGCGCCACTGGAAAGGGGCCGCAGGACAGGTGAGCAAAATGCGTTTCGATCCGAGCAATCTGAAGTTTGACGACAAGGGGCTGATCCCCGCCATTGCCCAGCAACAGGGCACCGGAGAGGTGCTGATGATGGCCTGGATGAATGCCGCCTCGATCGAGAAGACGCTGGAGACCGGCCATGTGACCTATTGGTCGCGTTCCCGGCAGAGCTTCTGGGCCAAGGGCGAGAGCTCTGGCCATGTGCAGAAGCTGATCGAGCTGCGGGTGGATTGCGACCGCGATTGCCTGCTGCTGATCGTCGATCAGACCGGTCCCGCCTGTCACACCAACCGCCGCGATTGCTTCTACACTGCCGTGCGCGACGGCGAAGAGGTGGTGATCTCCGAGCCCATGGTCTGAGGCAGCCAGGCCTGGGCCAGGGCCGGCTCAGGCGCTGCGCGCGAGACCGATCATCTTCAGGATGTCGGCCGGGCTCTTGCCCTCGTCCCGGTAAAGCCGGATGGCGCGGGCATCGTCGCGCTTGGCCAGTCGCTTGCCCGCCTCGTCGCGGATCAGGCGGTGGTGGTGGTAGAGCGGCACGGGCAGGCCCAGAAGCCTTTGCAGCAGCACATGGATCGGCGTGGCTTCGAAAAGATCCTGGCCGCGCACCACCTCGGTGATCTGCTGTTCGGCATCATCCACCACGACCGAGAGGTGATAGGAGGTGCCCATGCCCTGGCGCGCCAGCACCACGTCGCCGACCTTCTCGATCATCCGCCGCCGGGCAATCGGCCGGGCCCCGCTTTCGCCATTGGGTCCCTTGCCGGTCTCGGTGAAGAAAAGCGGCTGGTGGCGGCAGGCGCGTTCCAGCGCGCGGGCCATGTCGAGGCGCAGCACCGCGTCGGGCAGCGGCCCCTCGGGCGCGGTTTCGGGGCGACAGGTGCCGGGGTAGACAATCCCGTCGGGTCCCAGTTGCGGCGCGCCCTCCTGCGGGGCCGAGGCGGCCTCGGCGATGTCGCGGCGGGTGCAGCTGCAGGGATAGAGCAGGCCCATGTCCCAGAGGGTTTGCAGCGCCGCCCGGTAGGCGGGCAGGCGCTGAGATTGGCGCATCTCCGGGCGCGGCCAGTCGAGGCCCAGCCAGCTGAGGTCCTCGTCGATCTGCGCCTCCCACTCGGGGCGGGCGCGGCTCTGGTCGATGTCCTCGATGCGCAGAAGGAAGGTCCCGCCCGCCGCCTCGGCCCGGCGCGCCGCGACCAGGGCCGAATAGGCATGGCCCAGGTGCAGCGGCCCCGTGGGCGAGGGGGCAAAGCGGGTGCGGTAGCTCATCGCCGGCGGATCACCATGACGCGCGAGACAGAGCCCAGCCCCTCGATATGCGGTCCGTCCTCGCTGACCTCCAGCACCGCTTCCGAGCTCTCGGTGATGCGGGTGAGCATGTTCATGTACTCCTCGTCCTCAAGGGCCTTCTCATTGTAGCTGAGCGCCAGCCGTCCGCCAGAGGGCAGGGCCATGAAGATCGCAGGCAGGCAGGAGGCGGGGGCGGCACCGGGCGAGATCGCGCCGGCGGCGGTCACCGTGCGGTAGCGCGACACCAGGCCGGGGTCGGGGTTGCCGAAGGGCAGGGGCGTCAGGGTCTCGTAGCAGCCCTTGGCGCGGGCCATCTCGAGCATGCCGGTCGAGACATCGGCGCCATGGATGCGGGTGAAACCCTCGGCGGCCAGGGCCTCGCCGGAAAGACCGGTGCCGCAGCCGAAGTCGAGCACCGGGGCGGCAAGCTCGGCCTCCTTCAAGAGCGGCTTGAGGGCGCGGGCAATCCGGCTGGGCGTGGCATAGCGCGCGTCGTCGAGCTCGCTGTCGTAACTTTCTGCCCATTGGTCATAGAGGGCGCGTTGCGTTTCGGCGTCGGAGACGCCGTAGATCTTGTCCAAGTATTTTTCAGCCATGGGGCGGAATATGCATATTCCACGCGGAAGTTCCACCCGATGACCGGAAACCGGACTGCCCGGTGAACGGGCCACCGGTCATGCCGATGACGCGGCACCTGGGCCCCGGTGGGTCGCCGGCTGCTGAGGGAGCGAGGTAAGTGGGGGAAGGCGGCATGGCTCCCACCCCACGGGGCTGGGCCGCAGGGTGAGCAATGGTGACGGCTCGGCGGGCAGGCGCAGGGTGGGGAGATCCCACCTCTGCCCACTCGTCAGACGGCCAGCCAGCCGGTCCAGAGCTCTTTTGCCCGATCCGTATAGGCCTTGTAGCGGTCCTTGCGGCCGCGACGGCCGGCCTTCAGGCCCGCGACGGGCGGGAAGAGCCCGAAGTTGACGTTCATCGGCTGGAAGGTCTTTGCCTCGGCACCGCCGGTGATATGCGTCACCAGAGCGCCCATGGCGGTCTCGGCGGGCACCGGGGGCAGGGTCTTGCCGGTCATCTCTGCCACGGCAAGGCGGCCTGCCAGCAGGCCCATGGCGGCGCTTTCCACGTAGCCCTCGACCCCGGTGATCTGGCCGGCGAACCGGATGTTGGGCCGCGATTTCAGCCGCATCTGGTCGTCGAGCAGGGTGGGGGAGTTGATGAAGGTATTGCGGTGGATGCCCCCCAGGCGCGCGAAGCTGGCGTCCTGCAGGCCGGGGATCATCTTGAAGACCTCGGTCTGGGCGCCGTATTTCATCTTCGTCTGGAAGCCGACGATATTGTAGAGCGTGCCCAGCTTGTTGTCGCGGCGCAGCTGCACCACGGCCCAGGCCTTTTCGTCGGGCTTGTGGGCATTGGTCAGGCCCACGGGCTTCATCGGCCCATGGCGCAGGGTCTCGCGGCCACGTTCGGCCATGACCTCGATCGGCAGGCAACCGTCGAAGTAACCCGCCGTCTCGCCCTCGTGGAACTCGGTCTTGTCGGCGGCCAGAAGCGCGTCGATGAAGGCCTCGTATTCGTCCTTGGTCATCGGGCAGTTGAGGTAGGCTTTCTGCTCTTCCTCGGTCTCGCCCTTGTCGTAGCGCGACTGCATCCAGGCGATATCCATGTCGATGCTTTCGGCATAGACGATGGGGGCGATGGCGTCGAAGAAGGCCAGGCTCTCGGCGCCGGTCTCGGCGCGGATCGCCTCGGCCAACGCGCCGGAGGTCAGCGGGCCGGTGGCGATGATCCAGTGCCCGTCCGAGGGCAGCTCCGAGATCTCGCCATCCTCGACCTCGACCAGCGGATGCGCGCGCAGCGCCGCGGTCACGTCTTCCGAGAAGGGATCGCGGTCCACCGCCAGCGCGCCGCCTGCGGGCAGACGATGCTTGTCGGCCATCTGCATGATGAGACCGCCCGCCTGGCGCATTTCCCAATGCAGCAGGCCGACGGCGTTCTGTTCGCTGTCGTCCGAGCGGAAGGAGTTGGAACAGACCATCTCGGCCAGGTTGCCGGTGCGATGCGCGAAGGTTTCGACCTGGGGGCGCATCTCGTGGATGGTCACGGGGATGCCGGCCTGTGCGGCCTGCCAGGCGGCCTCGGACCCGGCCATGCCGCCGCCGATGATATGGAGTCTCTCTGTCATGGGCGCGATCTAGGGCAAAGGGGGCATGATTGGAAGGGGCTTCGCACCGGGCAGCCCGCAGCGCGCGATCACATTCCGCATTGGATGGGCGTCAGGATCGCTCCTCCGGCGCAGGGCAGGCGGCGCGCAATGAGGCTGCGGGGCCGTCAATGACGATCATCCAACGGGGAGTTCTGCGAGCGGGTCACCTTCCCACGTATCGGCAGCCAGAGAGAGCATGGCTATGGAGGGTTGCCGAGGTGACCCGATCTCGCGGTTTCAAGGGACGCGTCCCTTCGTCCCTGCACTCATAGGTAGTGGAAGGGATTGGGACCGAATAGTGGCGAAATCCGAACCACACTGGTCACGATATGGAAACACTTCCCCGAGACCCCCGGCTTTGATCGCCCAGGGGCGTCGTTCAGCCCGATTTCCACCCCGGTTGGCGCTTTTCCAGGAAAGCCTGGATGCCCTCGTCGGTGTCGCTGTCGAGCATGTTCCTGACCATCACCTCGGCGGTGAAGTCATAGGCCGCCTCCAGTGGCATCTCGAGCTGGCGATAGAAGGCCTGCTTGCCGATGCGGATCGCGGTGTCCAGCTTCTCGGCGATGGTCGAGGCCAGGGCCATGGCTTCCGACATCTGCTCTTCGGCGGGCACGGCGCGGTTGATCAGCCCAAGCTCCAGCGCCCTGTCGCTGTCGATCATCGCGCCGGTGGTCAGCATCTCGAAGGCCTGCTTGCGCGGCAGGTTGCGGCTGAGCGCAACCATGGGGGTCGAGCAGAAGAGCCCGATGTTGACGCCGTTGACACCGAAGCGCGTGCCCTCGGCGGCCACGGCCAGGTCACAGGCGGCGACCAGCTGGCAGCCGGCGGCGGTGGCGATGCCATGGGGCAGGGCAATCACCGGCTGCGGCAGGGCGCCGATCGTGGTCATCACCCTGGCGCAGCGGCGGAACAGCTCCTCGAACTTCGCCGCGCCCTTGTCGGGGGCCTGCCGGGCCTGCTGCATCTCCTTCAGGTCATGGCCGGCGCAGAAGGCGCGCCCCTCGCCGGAAAGCAGCACCACGCGGATCTGCCGCTCGGTGGCCAGCCGGTCCAGCGCCTCTTGCAGCGCCTCCAGCATCTCGTCGCTCAGCGCGTTCAGCCGCTCGGGCGCGTTCAGGCGCAAATGGGCAATGGCCCCGCTGTCGTGACGTTCCAGAATTGCCATCTTGTCTCCTCCCTCTTCCTTGGGGAAGTCTAGGCCCGAGGAGCGAGGGAGGAAACATGGCAATCGCAATGGATGCGGAGGCGCTGGCGCGCTTCCTGGAAGAGGCCTTTCCCCAGGTCGCCGAAGACTATGTCATCGAAGAGGTCTCGGAGATGGCGTTGCGGGTGCGCCTGGCGGTGGCCGAGCGGCACCTGCGTCCCGGAGGTACGGTCTCGGGGCCGGCGATGTTCTCGCTGGCGGATGTGGCGGTCTACCTGGCAGTGCTGGCCATGGTGGGACCAAAGGCGCTTGCCGTGACCACCAATTGTTCCATCGACTTCATGCGCAAACCGGCGGCGGGGCAGGACCTGGTGGCCGAGGCGCGGCTTCTCAAGCTGGGCCGTGTGCTGGCGGTCGGGGACGTGATGATCCTGCCCGCAGACGGCGGCGCGGCGGTCGCGCGGGCCACTTTGACCTATTCGCTGCCGCCGGAGCGGTGAAATTAGTGGGGTATTTTGATACCTATTTTGCAAGGCATTGAAAATGCTTTCATAATTTGGATATGTGGTGCTTGACTGGCCTGTGGGCGGCTGTATAACCCGCCCATCACTTCGCCCGCGGGTCCATTGGCCACGCGGGCTGCCAGTTTCCAAAGGGCACCCGTCATGAAAACCTTCTCTGCAAAGCCTGCAGACATCGAGAAGAAATGGATCATCATCGACGCTGAAGGCGTCGTGCTGGGCCGTCTCGCCTCGATCGTCGCCATGCGCCTGCGTGGCAAGCACAAGCCGTCGTTCACTCCTCACATGGACATGGGCGACAACGTCATCGTCATCAATGCCGACAAGATCCAGCTTACCGGCAAGAAGCGTGGCGACAAGAAATACTACTGGCACACCGGTTTCCCGGGTGGGATCAAGGACCGCACCGCGGGCCAGATCCTCGAGGGTGCACACCCCGAGCGCGTCGTGACCCTGGCGGTCAAGCGCATGCTGCCGGGCAACCGCCTGTCCCGCCAGCAGATGACCAACCTGCGTGTCTATGCCGGTTCCGAGCACCCGCACGAGGCCCAGGCGCCGGAAGTGCTGGATGTCAAATCCATGAACTCCAAGAACACGCGGAGCTGATAGATGGCCGATCAAGTGAATTCCCTGGAAGAGCTGAAGGACGTCGTCGCCGAAGAGGGCACCACCCTCGAGCTCGACGCCCCGCGTGAACCCGTCCGTGACGAGCTGGGCCGCTCCTATGCGACCGGCAAGCGTAAGGACGCCGTTGCGCGCGTCTGGATCAAGCCGGGCTCCGGCAAGGTCACCGTCAACGGCAAGGAAATGGACAAGTACTTTGCGCGTCCGGTTCTGCAGATGATCCTGCGCCAGCCGTTCACCGTTGCCGGTGTGGAAGGCGAGTTCGACGTCTACGCCACCGTCAAGGGCGGCGGTCTGTCCGGCCAGGCCGGTGCCGTGAAGCACGGTATCTCGAAGGCTCTGCAGCTCTACGATCCCTCGCTGCGTGGCGCTCTGAAAGCCGCAGGCTTCCTGACCCGCGACAGCCGCGTCGTCGAGCGTAAGAAGTACGGTAAGCGCAAGGCGCGTCGTAGCTTCCAGTTCTCCAAGCGTTGATCTTCAACTCTTGCGAAATACGAAAGGCCGCCCCTCGGGGCGGCCTTTCTGCTATTGCGGGGAAGCTCTTGCGCCTTGGCTCGCTCAGGCGATCCCGGCCCGGATCGGACTGCCAGAGGCGCCTGCCGCGCGCGCCGCTGAGGGTTTGGGCGCGCGGACTCGATGTCTTGTGCCAGGACAGGATTTCGGGTCGCAGGTATGGCCGGCCGGATCGGCCCAAGTCCTGCCCGATGCGGCAGAGCTTCGGGGCAATGTCCGCAGCATCCCGACACGGCGGGAACATTTCAGCTTGTGTGCGGCGGGGCAGGAGAGTTGCTTTTTCCAAGCTCCAAGCTCCAAGCTCCAAGCTCCAAGCTCCAAGCTCCAAGCTCCAAGCTCCAAGCTCCAAGCTCCAAGCTCCAAGCTCCAAGCTCCAAGCTTCAGGCTCCAAGCTTCAGGCTGAGTGCCTTCCCGGCTTGCCTTCCCTGGGGCGGCTGCCGCCGCAGGCGTCAGGCGCGCCTGCGTTGTTCGATGCGGCGATCCTTGCCCTCGTTCAGCCAGGCTTCCTCGGCGCGGGCGGCCTGTCGCTCTCCGATGCGGAACTCGCCTACGCGGGAGGCAAGGCTCTCTGCTGTTTCCGAAAGCAAGGCATTGGCGGTCATCGTTTCCTCGAAGATCGCCGCATTGCGCTGCGTGAAGGCCTCGAGCTCCTTGATGGCGGCGTTGACCTCGCTGAGGCCGCGCGACTGGTCCTGGGTGGCGTCGGCCACCGCCTGCATGCGCTCGGCTGTGCGCTCCACCGCCTGGCGGATTGAGTCTAGCGCGCTGCCGGTGGTCTTCACCAGGTTCACCCCGCGCCCGACATGGCCGGCAGAGCTGTTGATCAGCGCGTCGATTTCCTTGGCGGCTTCCGAGCTGCGCTGCGCCAGAGCGCGGACCTCGTTGGCCACCACCGCGAAGCCGCGCCCGGCATTGCCGGCGCGCGCCGCCTCGACCCCGGCATTCAGCGCCAGGAGATTGGTCTGGAAGGCGATCCCGTCGATCACCGTGATGATCTTGCGGATTTCTGAGGACGACCCCTCGATCTCATCCATGGCCGAGACGGTGCGGGTCATCACCTCGGTGCCCGAGGTGGCCTCGCCCCTGGTTTCCTCGGTCGCGGTGCGGGCCGCGCCGGTGTCCGTGGCGATCTCGCCGATGAGGGTGGTCAGTTGCTGCAGGGTGCCCGCGGCCTCCGACAGGGTGGTGACCTGTTTCTCGGTTCGCCGGCCCAGATCCTCGGCCGCATCGTTGATCTCGCGCGATTGCGCACGGATCGAGACGACCTCTTCCTGCACCGCCGCGAAGGCCTCTTCCAGGCGTGCCACGCCGATGTTGAAGCTCTGCGACAGATCGGCGAAGGCTGCGGGCAGGGGGCGGTCGATCCGGGTGGTCAGGTCGCCCTGCGCCAGGCACGAAAGCTTCTGCTGCAGATGCGCGATCACCTCTTCGACCTCTCGGGCGTGGCGGTCCTGGGTTTCGGCATTGCGCGCTTCGGCCTCACGGGCGGCGCGGGCGTTCTCTTCGGCCTCTTTCAGGGCGGCTTCGGCATGCTGGCGGGCGCGGGTCGAATCCTCGCGGGCCTCTTCGGCGCGGCGTGTCGCCTCCTGCGCTTCCTCCTTCTGCCGCCGGGCTTCCCGCAGCGCCTGCTGCGCCTCGCCCATGGCGCCTTCCAGCTGCCCGGCGCGGCGTTCCGAATAGACCGTCTGCAGCAGGCGGAAATGGACGATGATCATCAGGTTGATGCAGGCCAGCAGCACGGTCACGCCGTGAAAGGCCACCCGCATCATGTTGAACCCAAGACCTTCCGACAGGAAGACCAGCGAGGGAGCGAACAGGGCCAGGGTCAGGTGATGCCCCACCACCACCGCCCCCGCCCAGATCAGCGCCGGGCGCGACGACAATGTCGCAATGGCCGTCAGCGCGACGAAATAGGTCATGTGGGCGTCGGGCTGCATCGGGTGGCCCAGCATCGCCGCGTTGAAGAGCACGCATTGGCCGAGCAGCGCCAGAGATACCAGCACCCGCGCCGCAGGTCCCGGCATGCGCAGGGTGACGAAGGCCAGTATCGCCAGCAGCAGGGATGGCGGCAGGGTGGCCCAGAGCATCCCGTTGTCCAGCAGCAGGCCGGGCGCGGCCACCACCGGCACCGAAGCCAGGCAGGAGAAGGCGACGAGGCGTTGCGCCTGGGTCCGGGCCTTGCCGAAACGCGGGCCCAGAGTGGTCTCATTGATGACCGGAGGTTCCCGGCGCTTGGCTGCGGCAGTCAAGATCTACACCCCGATGTCTGTCCTCACCGGGTGTCGCAGATTCGCCTTTTCCGCAGGTTAACGCCGCCCTCAGCGATCTTCCTCGATCAGCCCCAGGCCACGCAGGTAGATGCCGATACCGGTTTCCAGCAGGTCCTCGGGCGGGAAGGGGCTTTGCCGGCCGGGAGAGTTGCGCGCGAAGAGCTCGACCACGCCGTGGCTCAGTGCCCAGATATGGGCCGAGAACATCGAGGCCGGCGGGCGCTTGTCGGGGGGGATATGCTGCGACAGGTCGTGCGCCGCCCGTTCCAGCACCTCCCAGGCACGGCGGGATTCGGCGGCCAGCTCGGGGGTGCGGTTGACCGAGATGCCGCTTTCGAACATCGCGATGTAGTGGCCGGGGTACTTGCGGGCGAAGGCAAGGTAGGCGCGTCCCGTGGCCTCGAAGGCCGCCAGCGCCGAGGGCTGGCCCTTCTGGTAGGCATAGTCGATCACGTCGGCGAAGATCTCGTAGCCCTGACGGGCCGCCTCGGCGATCAGGTCCTCGCGGCCCTCGAAGTGGCGATAGACGGCGGCAGGCGTGACACCAGCCTGCTTGGCGGCCTCCGACAGGGTGAAGCCCGTGGGGCCGCGCACCTCGATCAGCTGCAGGGCCGCCTCGACCAGCGCCTGGCGCAGGTTGCCGTGGTGATAGCCGCGCTTCTTAGACATCCCAGATCTCCGGCCCGCCACCGATCTGGTGATCGAGCGGCCCGAGCGCCTTTTCGTCCTTGGCTGTATAGGGCAGGGCATGCAGCACCCGCCGGATCGCCTCGAGCCGGGCGCGGCGCTTGTCGTCGGCGCGGATCACGGTCCAGGGGGCCTCGGCGGTGTGGCTGCGGGTCAGGGTCTCGGCGATGGCATCGGAATAGGCCCCCCAGAGCGGCAGCCCGTCGACGTCGATGCGCGAGAGCTTCCACTGCTTCAGGGGATCCTGCTCTCGGGCGAGGAAGCGGCGCAGCTGCTCGGCCCGGCCCAGGTTGAGCCAGAACTTGAACAGGTGGATACCGTCCTCGACCAGCATCTTCTCGAAGCGCGGCACCTGCGAGAAGAAGGTCTCGCGCTGCTCACGGGTGCAGAAGCCGAAGACCGGCTCGACCACGCCGCGATTGTACCAGGAGCGATCGTAGAAGGTCAGCTCTCCGCGCCCCGGAAGATGGGCGGTGTAGCGCTGGAAATACCATTGCCCCGCCTCGGTGTCCGAGGGGGCGGGCAGGGCCACGACGCGGGCGCCGCGCGGGTTCAGGTTCTCGCGGAAGCGCTTGATGGTGCCGCCCTTGCCGGCCGCGTCGCGGCCCTCGAAGAGGCAGACCACGCGGGCGCCGGTATCCTTGGCCCAGGCCTGCATCTTCACCAGCTCGATCTGCAGCGCCTTGTACTGCGTCTCGTAGGCCTTGCGGGGCATGCGTTCGGAATAGGGGTAGGAGCCGGCCAGGATATCGCCCTTCTCGGCGCGCCGGATGGCATTGCGCAGGGATTCAGGGGCTTCGTTGAGATAGTAGGCGCTGATCGCCCCGGCGAAGGGAAGGTCCATCTGGCATGTCCTTTTCCCCCTATATGGCGGGGGAAAAGGTCTTTCGCAATGTATGGGTTAGGGATGGGCCTCCAGAAGTTGGGCCCTTGGGGGCGCCTGCACGGCCGGCAGCAGCCCGCCGCGTCGCGCGGCCCGGCGGATCGCCTCGACGCAGGCCTCCGGCTCGGCATGGTGGGGCATGTGGCCCAGCCCCGCCAGCCGCTTCAGCCGCGCGCCCGGGATCTCTTCCCTGAGCGGTTCGGCGTGGCGGTCCGGGCGCACCTTCGTGTCCTGCGTGCCGTGGACCAGCTCGACCGGCAGCCGAAGGCGCGGCAGGGCCTCGACCATGGCGCGCTGGTCCCGCAGCAGGCGCAGGCGCTGGCAGGCATCGTTGTGCAGGGTCTCGGGGCGCTGCGCGAGCAGCGCGCCGGAGCGGGCGAGGTAGTCGGCGGGCAGGGGCGCGGGATGGAATTGCTCTGCCAGCTCGCGCTCGAGCCGGGCGAGCGGCAGCCAGGCCGCGATCAGCCGCGCCAGAAGAGGTCCGGCAAGCGGTCGCGCCAGCAGGCGGAAGTGCCTGGGGATCTCGGGCGGCCAGGGCAGCACCGGGGCAGAGATGCTCACCAGCCCCGCCACCCGTTCCGGGCGATGCACCGCCCAGCTTGTGGCCACCGCACCGCCGAAGCTCTGCCCGGTGAGGATGAAGCGCTCCAGTCCCAGCTTGCCCGCGGCCTCGTCCAGAAGCTCGGCCTGGCGACGCAGGGAAATATGCAGATCGCAGGGCAAGGAGTGGCCAAGCCCCGGCCGGTCGAAGAGCGTGACCCGGAAGCCGGCCCTGACCAGGCCGGGTACCAGGGTGATCTCGAGATCGCGGAGATTGATCGAGGCACCATGCAGCAGCACAACGTCGGGTCCGTCCTCGGGGCCGTCTTGCACCACGTGAAGGCGCTGTCCCTGGACCTCTATGAAGCGTCCCCGCGGCGGGAAGGCCGCGGTCCAGCGCGCCACCCGGCGCCGGTTTCTCAGAATACTCGCAACGACAAATCCGGCGAGCAGGACCAGAAGCCCGGCTGCGCCGCTCAGAAAGAATGTCATTTTCCGTCCCCCGGAACGCCGACCGTGATGCCCGAGAAAAAGACGCCTCAGCCGGCCTTGGTCCTGGCCCTCCGGGCGGCGCGGCGGACCGCTCCGTTGATCCCGTCGGGGTCGCCAACATGGGGCATGTGTCCCAGCCCCTTCAGCAGCTTCACCCGTGCCCCCGGGATTTCCCTTCCCAGCGGGATCGCATGCAGATCAGGTGCCACGATCATATCCTCTGCCCCGTTGACGATTTCGACCGGCACCGAGATCTCGCTGTAATGCGGCGCGAGTTCGGTCAGGTCGTCCTCCATGCGGGCCAGTTGACGGTTGTCCGAGACAATGCTTCCCGGCAACACGGACAATGGCGTCCCGATACGGGTAGTGTAGTCCTCGGGCTCGGCGGCGGGGAAGAAGTGTTCCCGGTATTTCCGCGCATAGTAGCTTTCGGGGAACCATACGAACACGAATTGTGCGATCAGCGGGCCGACATAGGGCATGGCGGGCCCCTTGATGCGCCAGGGCATCCTGGGAATCCAGCGATAGGTGGGGGTGGCGGTGAGCGCCAGGGCCTCGATCCGGGCAGGCCGGCTCAGCACCCAGGCCAGGGCGATGCTGCCGCCGAAGCTCTGGCCCAGCAGGGTGGTGCGCTCGATCCCGAGCGCCTCCAGCACGCGATCCAGATGCGCCGCCTGTTGCTTGAGGCTTTCGCCCTCGCGGCTCAGCCGGTCGCTGTAGCCCATGCCGGGGCGGTCGATGATGGTGACGCGGAAGTCGCGGCCGAGGTCCGGCGCATAGGTCTCCATCGCTTCGCGCATCTGTGTGGTCGCGCCATGGAGGATCACCAGGTCCGGGCCCGCGCCAAACTGAAGGTAATGCACCCGGTGGCCGTCGATGGTCAGGAACTGGCCCAGGGGCGGATAGGTCGCCAGCACCCGGCGCCGCTTCAGCATGCCCTTGATCCAGGTGGCAAGGACGAAGGCGAGAACGGCGACGCACAGGCCGCCGGCGAGCCAGGCGAGAGCCTCTGTCATACTAATAATTCCTATTCTTCAATTCGGCCCGGCAGTGAGCGATGCGGGCGCGTCCCGACTGCAGTAGGCCCGCTCGCGGGACCTGGCAAGAAAAACCCCCGCAACCGTATGGTTGCGAGGGCTCGGGCAAGGCTTTTGCTGCTTTTCGTCTATGATCTCAGGCGGAGGCCTGCGGCGTCATCTCATGGCCGATCCGCGCCATGTCGAAGGGCGTGGTCTGGTAGATCTGGTTGATCCAGTTGCCGTAGAGCAGATGCGCATGGCTGCGCCAGCGGTTCTGCGGCTTCCGGGTCGGATCGTCTCCGGGGAAGTAGTTGACCGGCAGCAGGATCGGCTTGCCGGCCTCTACGTCGCGGTCATATTCCTGCTTCAGCGTGTCGCTGTCGTATTCAAAGTGGTTGAAGACATAGAGCGCGCGATGTGCCGGGTCCTCGACCAGGCAGGGGCCGGTGGTCTCGTTGCCGAGCAGGGTCTTCAGACCGCCACCGGCGGCGCGGATGTCGTCCTCGCGCATCTCGGTCCAGCGGCTGACCGGCACCGAAAGCGAATCCGAGAAGCCGCGCAGGAAGGGAGAGGCCGGATCCAAGTTGGCCTGCGGATAGCAGCCGAAGTATTTTTCGGCCAGGATATGCTTCGGCACCCCGTGGAAGTGATGGATCATCGCCATGCCGCCCCAGCAGACGCCGAAGGTGGAATGCACGTGGCTCTGGGTCCAGGCAAAGACCTGCTCCAGCTCCTGCCAATAGGTCACCGCCTCGAAGGGCAGGTGCTCGATCGGGGCGCCGGTGATGATCAGACCGTCGAACTTCTCGCCCGAGGCCGCGACCTCCTCGAAGGGGCGGTAGAAGCTTTCCATGTGGTCGGCGGCGGTGTTCTTGGTCTGGTGCTCGGACATGCGGATCAGCGAAAGCTCGATCTGCAGCGGCGTGGCACCGATCAGGCGGCAGAACTGGTTCTCCGTCTGGATCTTCTTCGGCATCAGGTTCAGCAGCCCGATGCGCAGCGGACGGATGTCCTGACGCGCGGCCTGATCCTCGGACATGACCATGACGCCCTCACGGGTGAGAACGTCGTAGGCGGGCAGGTCTTCGGGGATCTTGATGGGCATGTCAGGTCTGGTCCTGTGACGGCAGTGGAGGCCGCTTAGCTAAGCTCAATTTCGCGCCGTGCAAGCGCCTTTTCGATCAGGTTTTCGAAATCCTCGGCGGATTGCACCGCTGCGACCTCGTCGGCCAGCACGGTCACGCCCCGTTCCGCCATCGCCGCGTAGCGCGGCTGACGATGCGAAAGGGCCCGCGCATAGGTCCAGCGCACGAAGGCGTCGGGGTCCACCTCTTCCGGAGCCTCGCCGGTCTCGTCGCGGTATTCCTCCCAGGCGCGGGTGAGGAAGCCGGGCTCGTAGTACATCGGTTTCGGCGCGCGGTCAAAACGGCGCACCAGCTCTTCGGTATGGGCGTCATCGCCCTTGATCCAGACCAGCAGGGTGCTTTCGCACAGGGTGTTGAGCACCTCGTCCTCGGGGTCCCAGGGATCGACGACCTCGCAGATCGAGCCGCCGCTGTCGCAGACGAAGTTCGGGTAGCCATAGAGCTCGACCGCGCGGCGGGCGAAGCGCGGGGTGTCCATCAGGGAATAGATCTCGGCCAGGCGGTGCTGTTCCTGGCGCACCATGTATTCGTCGAAGGGCAGGCCGCCCTTGGCGCGGTCACCAGGTTTGCCCAGGTAGGCCGAGAGCGGTGTCAGGTTGTTGAAGGTGATGTTCGAGCCGATGTAGATCGAGTCGGTCATCAGCAGGTCGCGCAGGAAGGGCACCTGCATCGCATGGCGCTTGGCATTGTCGGCGATGTGCTCGCCCATGTAGCCGGTGCCGATGCGGTAGTCGATCGAGTAGTGGAACCAGCTTCCGTCATCGCGCAGCAGGTTCGAGACATGGGTCTTGCCCAGTCCCGACATGCCGAAAAGCAGCACTCGTTTCTCTTTTGCCGCGCGCCAGTCCTGCGCCGATTTGTAAAGCATTCCGCCCCCTTGCATCCCCGCGGCCGGGTCACGACCGGTAGGGAGAGCGTTAGGGGACCTGCGCGCGCGGGTCAAACCCGAATGCCCGGCGGGGGGCGAAACGCGAAACCCCCGGCCCATCTGGGCCGGGGGTCTGCCGAAGCCTCGGGCAGGGCGCGCAGGCCGTGCCGGTCTCAGAAGCGGTAGGCGATCTTCAGGCCGAGCGCCGTGGCGCTGTTGTCGTTGAAGTCCGCGTGGGGGGTGTCGGGCGTGCCGGTTTCCGGCGTCGCGTCACCCAGCCAGACGTAGCTCACCCCGCCCGAGACCTCGAGCGCCTCGGTGACCTGGTAGCTCAGCCCCAGCGAGAGCTGGGTCGAGCCGGTGGAGGGGGCCAGCGGCGAGACCAGCGGATCGCCTGCCGCCTCGTAGGCAACCGAGACCTGCCCCGCGAGCTTCGGCGTGAAGCGGCGGCCGACGCCCAGGCGGTAGGTGGTGGTATCGCTCAGGTCGACCAGGTCGGTGTCCGAGAACTGCGGGCGGATCTTGAAGGCCGAGTGCTTCACATGGCGGATGCTGGCCATCAGCAGCGTGTCCGCCGCGATGCCGGTCTGGAATTCCAGCTGCAGCGATTCCGGGGTCTTGGAGCTCATGGTGCCCGCCAGGCCCATCGGGGCCAGCCCGTATTCGACCGTATCGAAATCATGGCTGATCTCGGAGTTGTAGGTCAGCGCGAGGCGCAGGGCGATCTCGGGGATCTCGTAGGCCGCACCCAGCACGTAGCCGGTGCCCGCGCCGTTGTTCAGCTCGACCGAATAGCCGGTGAGGCCACCCGGCGGTGCGCCGCCATAGGCCAGGCCGTCCAGGGTGATCTGACCTTCGGCGGTCTGGCGACGGATGCCGCCGAAGACGCTCACCCGGTCGGTGGCCTGGTACTTGGCCAGCAGGGTCAGCGCGGTGACATCGGCCTTGGCCATGGTGCCATCCAGCCGCTGGTTGGCGCCGCCGTAGTCGTATTCGATATCCGCGCCGAAGGGGGTGTCGTAGATCAGCGCCACGGCCACCTTCTCGGACAGATCGAACTTCAGGCCGAAGCTGGGCAGGCCGTAGCTGTTGCCCACGTTGCCGATGTCGTTGCCGGAATAGTCACGCCCCGTCAGCGAGGGGCTGACAGCGCCGTAACTCAGCTCCATCCGGTTGCCTTCGGCAAACAGAAGCATGGCGGATTGGCTCGTGCGCTCGATGCCGCCCGCATGGGCCGCCGTCGCGCCGAGCAACGTCAAAAGGACGCTTGCTTGAACTTTCATGTTGTCTCCTCCCAACTCAGACTTGCGTCTGCGAGCCTTCAGCCTAAGCCCGGCACTCGGAGCGGGGCAATCGCGCCAGGAAGTTGACGTTGGGGGAAGTCTACGTAACGTAGCGTCGGATTCTGCGGAATGTGGCGCCCATGTCATACCGCATTGCGGAAATACAACGGTTTCAGGTTCCGCAAAGCGGCAATAGGGCGAGGTGCCGCCCGAAACGGGCGACACCGGGGATCACGCGGCGATCAGAAACGATAGGTCATCTTCAGGCCGACGGCGGTCAGGGAATTGTCCTCGAAGCGGCCCACGGTGCTGCCGCCAACGGTGGCATTGGCATCGTTGTAGAGCCGGTAGCTGAGACCACCCGCGATCTCCATCTGCTCGGTCGCCTTGTAGGAGACCCCGAGGGAGAGCTGCTTGTAGCCGTCATAGGGCGAGGTCGAGCTGGCATCCTGGGTCACCTTCGGCTCGAAGGCATAGGTCAGCGAACCCGAGAGCTTGCGGCTGAAGGCGCGGCCGACACCGATGCGGTAGGTGGTGCTGTCGTTCAGATTGACCAGGTTGCTGCCCAGAACGGAGGGGGTCAGCTGGAAGGCCGAATGTTCGACCCAGCGGGCCGAGGCCGTCAGGATGGTGCGGGCGTCCAGGGCGTGCTGGAAGTCGATGTTGATCGACTGCGGCGTCACGCTGGCGGTATCCGCCGATGCGCCCAAGGAGGCGCCGTCGAATGTCTCGGTGGTGGGGTAGTCGTACTTGACCTCGGAGTTGTAGGTCAGGGCCAGCCGCATGGCGCGCTCGGGCACCTCGTAGGCGACACCCAGCACGTAGCCGAGCCCGGTCTGGTCCTCGAAGGTGACCTCGTAGGGTTGGTCGGGCAGGCCGGCATAGGCCGCGCCGTCCAGGATCGTGTAGCCGCCGGACCGCTGGATTCGCAGACCGCCGAAGGCGCTGAAGTTCTTGCTGGCCTGGTACTTGGCCAGGATCGTCGCGGCGCTGGTGTCGGCATAGGCTTCCTGCCCGTCCAGCACGGCGCTCGACGAGCCATAGACGATGTCAGAGCCCCAGGGTTTGTCCAGGATGAGCGCCATGGCCCATTTCTCGTTCAGATCCATCTTCAACGAGAGCGAGGGCGAGGTAAAATCCTGGGCGATGTCGCCCGAGGGGTTCGTGTCCGACATGACGCCGGACAGTTTCGGCATCACCCGCGCCACGCCCAGCTCTACCAGGTTCCCCTTCTGGTACAGGATCATCGCGGATTGCGGCGTGCGTTCGGTCCCTCCGGCATGCGCCATGGACGCGCCGATCAGCGCCAGTAAGGCGCCAGCTTGCAGTTTCATTTCATGTTCCTCCCAAAACAGAATGTCGTGCAGACCATTCTGTGGGCAACATTCTTGCGACCGCAGTGGTGCGGATCAATGACAGATCAAATGAAGATCAGATTTGCGGAATGAAATTTCGCCAAGCGGGAATATCTGTGGCCAATCTGCCATATCGCTTTTGCACAGCGAAAATCTCGTTCCGGCAGGCGGAATTCTTGCGGGGCTGAACTGCTTGGAAGCAAACGAAAATCACGCTGCGCAGCAGCGAATCGAAGGCCTCAGCTGGCGGCCACGCGGGGCCGGGTCTCGGAACGGATGTTGATCACGTTCCCGGCGAAGATGACCACGGCACCGGCCAGAACCCAGAGATCGAAGGGCTCCGAGGCGAAGAGAACGCCGAGCAGGGCCGCAAGGGGCAGGCGGGTGAAGTCGATGGGCACCACCACGGTGGCGGGCGCAAAGCTGAGCGCCGTGGTGACGCAGAAATGCGCGAAGAGGCCACAGCAGCCGACCAGCACCAGCAGCGGCAGGGTCTGCGCGGTGGGCAGGGCGAAGTCCAAGTCGTAGCCGCCGCAGATCAGGCCCATCACGGTCTGGGTCACCGTCATCCAGAAGATGATCGACAGGGTCGACACGTCACGGGTTAGCCGCTTGGTGGTGACCATGGTCACCGCGAAGGCGATGGCGCAGCAGGCGGCGGCGATGACGCCGGGCGACAGCTCTTGCGCGCCGGGGCGGGTGACCATCAGGATGCCGATGAAGCCAAGGCCCGCGGCCAGCACCCGCATCGTCGTCAGCCTTTCGCCCAGCACCAGCGGCGAGAGCACCAGCACCCAGAGCGGAGAGGTGAACTCCAGCGCGAAGACCTGCGCGATCGGGATCGAGGCCACGGCGAAGAACCACAGGTTCTGGCCGGTGAAATGGGCGATGTTGCGCCCAATCTGCAGACCCATCCGCCTGGTCGAGACCTTGCCCCAGCTTCCCCGCAGGGTGATCAGGGTGACCATGATCGCGACGCCGGTCAGCGACCGCCAGGTCATGATCTCGAAGGTGTCGAGGCTCGTTGACAGGGCCCGGCCGGCGAAAGCCATGGTCAGGAAGGAGGCCACCGCGCCGCTCATCCAGAGGACGGCGCGCAGGATGTCTTGACGGGTCGTCACGGGGGGTGCCTGCAGATTTGCTTGACTGGTCAGACGCTCTAATGGACCGGAGCGTCTCCGGGTGCAACCCTCGGCGCTCAGGCCAGCGAAAGCATCTTCTCGACCGTGTTCAGATTGCGCAGGGTGACCGGCAGCCCCATGGCGGGCTCGATCCTGCCCGAGAGCTTCGATCTGCCGATGCCATTGGGCGTATGCAGGTAGAGGCAATGATCCCCGAGGGCCAGTTCCTCACCCTGGGTGCAATAGCCCGCGAGGCGGTCGAGCGCATCCCCGGCAGTGGCGCCCCGGAAGAGGCCCATGTGGGTCATCCTGGGGGCGGTGCCCGCGAAGGGCAGGGCGGCGCGGGCCGCCTTCAGCAAGGGGGCCTCTAGCGCCACGGCACCGGGTCGGAACCCCGCCAGCGCCTCGATCTGCCCGCCCAGCCAGTCCTCGACCGCGGCGGCAGAGGTCTCGTCCAGGTCGAGCGCAAGGTTGCCGCTCTGGATGTAGCTTTGCACATTGCCGGCGCCCGCCCCGGCCAGCGCGTCACGCAGCGGCGCCATCGCCAGCTTGCCGGTGCCGCCCACGTTCACCGCGCGCAGGAAGATCAGCCATCTCATACCAGGTCGGGCTCCCGCCCCACCTTGGCCGCCAGTTTGCCGACGGTCAGCCCCTGCACCAGGATCGAGAAGATCACCACGGCATAGGTCGCGGTCAGGATCAGCGGCTTCCATTCCCCCTCGGGCAGCGACAGCGCCAGGGCGACCGAGATACCGCCCTTCAGCCCGCCCCAGGTCATGATCGGCAGGGTTCCGGGGCCGAAATCGCGGAAGGGCTTGAGGATCAGCAGCGGCAGCGCCACTGCCCCCAGGCGCGCCACCAGCGCCAGGACGATGGCAAGGGCCGCGGCGGCGAAGTAGTTGGGCTCCAGCTGCACGGCGAAGACCTCGAGCCCGATGAGCAGGAAGAGGACCGCGTTCAGGATCTCGTCGATGAGGTGCCAGAAGGTCTCGACATAATCGCGGGTCTTCTCGGACATGCCGTGGCGCGCACCGATGTCGCCGATCAGCAGACCGGCGCAGACCGCCATGATCGGCGCCGAGACATGCAGTGCCACCGACAGCTCGTAGCCGCCGAAGGCCAGCGCCAGCGTGATCAGCACCTCGAGCGAGGGATCGTCGATGCGGCGCATGACGCGGAAGACTAGGTAGCCCAGCACCAGCCCCAGGACCGCGCCGCCAAGCGCCTCCTGGGCAAAGAGCTGTGCCGCGGCGGCCAGCTGGTTGGTCTCTTCCCCGCTGCCGTGGCCGGCGGTGGCGCCGAAGGCGATGCCGACGAGGACCAGGTAGACCACGTAGCCCACGCCATCGTTGAACAGGCTCTCTCCGGCGATGGTGGTTTCCAGACTGCGGCGCAGGTTGGCCTCGCGCAGGACGCCCAGCACCGCCACCGGATCTGTGGGAGAGATCAGCGCCCCGAAGACCAGCGCCACCAGCAGCGGCATGCCGGTGATCCAGGCAAAGCCCAGTCCCGCGATGGCGGTCGAGATGCCGACGCCGAGCGTGGCCATCAACAGCACCACCGGCCATTGCGCCCGCAGGTCCGAGAGTTTCACATGCAGCGCCCCGGCAAAGAGCAGCAGGCCCAGCATCCCTTCAAGCAGCGCGTCCGAGAAGTCGATGCCCAGCACCAGGCTGCGGATCTGGTCGGCCAGGGCGAAATCGGCCAGCGCCAGGTCGATCCCCAGCATCGCCAGCGAGGTGGCCAGCGCCACCAGCAGGATGCCGATGGAGGAGGGCAGCCTGAGGAAGAAGTAGTTCACCGTGCCGAAACCCGCGGCGAGCACGATCAGAAGCGAAGCGATTTGAAGAATGTTCATGTGAAAACCAGTGCTGGATATCTGCCAGACCTAGCACGCGGTCCGGGGGCTGGCTATTCCCCGCGCCGCGAGATCCGGCAGCGGATCGGCAGGTGGTCCGAGGCCACCTGCGCGGGCCGCGTGGTCACCGCCTCGACGGGCGAGGCGCTCAGGTCGCGGCTGATCCCGATGCGGTCGAGCGGCGCCACGGGGCGGGCCGAGGGGAAGCTTGCCGGAGAGACCTGCAGATCGACCCAGCCCAGCTCTGCATCCAGGTCGCGGGCCTTGCCCCAGGCATTGAAATCCCCGGCGATCAGGGTGGGCATGCGCGGCAGCGGCTCGAAGGCGCGGCGCAGGGCGGCGCATTGCAGCCGCCGCCAGCGCGCCACCAGGCCAAGGTGGACGCCGATGACCCTGAGCGGCCCGATCGCCGTTTCCAGCTCCGCCAGGATGGCACCGCGCGGCTCGAGGCCGGGCAGCTCCAGCCGCTCGCAACGGGTGATCGAGATCCCCTGCCGCAAGAGCAGCGCATTGCCGTGCCAGCCCAGCGAGGGCCCCTGTCCGAATGGCGCGATCTGCCAGCCCTCGGCGCGGATCATGTCGTGGGGCAGGGCGGCGGGACGGGGGGCCATACGCTTGTCGGCCTCCTGCAGGATGACCACCTCGGCGCCGGTGGCGTCGATCACGTCAAGGCTGCGTCCGGGGTTGCGGCGCAGATCGAGGCCGACACATTTTTGCAGGTTGTAGCTTGCGATCCCAAGCGAAGGCGCTTTCATGGGGACTGTGTGCCATTGTCCGGGTGAGGCTTCCAGATGTTTCGGGAATTATCCATTGTCACGAAGCTGATATGGCTGTCGTTGCTGTTTTCCATCGCGGAGTCGCTGATCCTCGGACGCTGGTCCCTGGCCTTCATCGCGGCGATGACCCTGACCGTCTCCATGTCCCCCTTCCTCGTTGCCCGCTGGATGCATCTGCGCGTGCCGCCCAGTTTCATGGCCGCCGTGGTGGCCTTCATCTGGGGCACGCTCTTCCTCGGTGAGGTCTTCGACTTCTACAACCGTTACTGGTGGTGGGACGTGGTGATGCATGGCGGCTCGGCCATCGGTTTCGGCATGATCGGCTTCATCCTGGTCTTTGCCATGTTCCAGGGCGACCGCTACGCCGCGCCGCCCATTGCCATCGCCTTCTTCGCCTATGCCTTCGCCGTCTCCATCGGCGCAACATGGGAGGTTTTCGAGTTCGCCATGGACCAGATCTTTGGCCTCAACATGCAGAAATCGGGGCTGGAAGACACCATGTGGGACCTGATCGTCGACCATGTCGGCGCGATCTTCGGCGCCTCGGTGGGCTTTGCCTATCTCAAGGGACAGGAGCGCGGCGGCCTCACGGGTCTCATCCACCAGTTCGTCGACCGCAACCCTCGTCTCTTCCGGCACCTGAAGGAGTGGCAGGACCGGCACGACCTCTAGGTGCCGCAGAAGGTCGCCTCGACCACCTCTTCGGGGCGCGGCGGGGCGGCATAGGCGCTGTTCTCTTCGCTCAGCGTGAAGGGATCTGCGAGCACCTCGTGCAGCTTGCGGAAGGGCGCGAGATTGCCCTCATGGGCTGCGGCCAGGGCTTCCTCCACCCGGTGATTGCGCGGGATGACGGCGGGGTTCACCCGCGCCATGAGAGTTTGCGGATCGGCCTCGGAGGCAATACGGGCCTCCCAGTCCTTCCGCCAGGCCGAGAAACCTGCCTTGTCCGAAAAGAGCTCCTCGGCCTTCGCCGGATCATCGCCTATCGCGCGGAAGCTGTTGGTGAAATCGGCGCCCTCGTTCTGCATCAGGCTCAGCAGGGTCTCCAGCAGGGCACGGTCTTCCTCCTGCGCCTGCGCGATCCCAAGCTTCTGGCCGAAGCGCCTCAGCGTGGCCGCGTCGATGAGCGCGGGCATGGCATGGACGGCTTGTGTATAGGCTTCGACCTGCGCTTCGGCGTCCTCTTCCAGCAGCAGCAGGGCCGAGGCCAGCTGGGCCATGTTCCAGGGCAGGATATGGCGCTGGCTATCGTAGGCATAGCGCCCCTGCCGGTCGATGGAAGAGAAGACGGTCTGCGGATGGTAGGCATCCATGAAGGCGCAGGGGCCGTAGTCGATGGTCTCGCCCGAGATCGTCGTATTGTCGGTATTCATCACGCCGTGGATGAAGCCGAGCGACAGCCACTGCGCCACCAGCTCGGCCTGCCGCGCGATGACGCCCTTCAGGAAGGCCAGCGGGCTGTCGGCCTGCGGGTCATGGCGGGCAATGGCGTGCTCCATCAGCAGGCGCATGCGGGCCGGATCGCGGCGTCCGGCGAAGAACTCGAAATGGCCGACGCGCAGGTGCGAGCTGGCAACCCGCGTCAGCACGGCGCCGGGCAGGGCGGTTTCACGGTAGATCGTGTCGCCGGTGGCCACGGCAGCCAGCGAGCGCGTGGTCGGCACACCAAGCGCCGCCATCGCCTCGGAGACCAGGTATTCGCGCAGCACCGGACCGATCCCCGCCAAGCCGTCGCCGCCGCGCGAGAACGCGGTGCGGCCAGAGCCCTTCAGCTGGATGTCCCGGCGCTGGCCGTTCCGGTCCACCACCTCGCCGATCAGCAGCGCGCGGCCATCGCCAAGTTGCGGAGAGAACCCGCCGAACTGGTGGCCGGCATAGGCCTGGGCCAGGGGGTCGGCGCCCTCGGGCAGGCAGTTGCCCGCGAAGACCTGGGCCAGCTCTTCCGGCGGTGCCTCGCCGGTCATGCCCAGCTCGGCGGCCAGCGGCGCGTTGAAGGCCAGCAGCTCGGGCGCGCTGGCGGGGCGCGGCGGCTGGCGCAGGAAGAAGCCCTCGGGCAGGGCGGCGTAGCTGTTGTCGAAGGGGAAGGCGATGCTCATGGCCCATAGCTAGGGCCGATGAGCGGGTTTTGCCAGAGCCGCCGCGCCGTTGCGCTCAGAAGGCGCGCGACCAGATCAGCCCGTCGGGGGCTGCGCGGTATCCGCCGACGCGGGCCAGCCGCGCCAGGGCGTGATCCGCGCCGGGCGCCACCACCCGCAGGCGCTTCAGTCCGGCGGCGGCCAGGGCGCGGGGCAGGATCGACAGGAGCTCTCCGCCGATGCCGCGGCCACGGATGGCCGGGCGCACCCAGATCTCGTCTAGGTCCGCCGCGAGGCCACCGGCCCCCAGCGACCAGCCGAAGGAGATCGCGGCATAGCCGATAGGCGCCCGCGTCGGGCCGGCGATGTAGATCGCCCCATGCGGCGCGCCATCAAGGATCGGCCCGAGCGCCTCGCGCACGGCCCAATCCTCCGTCGCCAGGCCCAGCTCGGTGTGGCAGGCCCGGACCATCGGCAGCAACCGCTCCTCGTCGCCCATCCGGGCCAGGTGAAGTGCTGTCAAAACCGGCCGAGCCGTTCCGTCAGCAGATCGAAGAAGGCCTCGTCATCGGCGGACCCGATGAAGAGCGCATTCGGCGCGCGATCCGTGACCCGCCACCAGTCGGCGACGGTCATGCCCAGGGTTAGTTCCGAGGAGGTCTCGATCTCGACGTTGATATGCCGGCCCTCGAAGATCTCGGGGCGGATCAGGTAGGCGGTGACGCAGGGATCATGCAGCGGCCCCCCGAGCGAGCCGTATTTCTCGACATCGAAACGCTCGAAGAAATCGGTCATCTCGGCCACCGCATGGCCGACCTTGGTATCCAGCGCGCGGATCGCCTCGATCCGGGGGCGGGTGGCCAGAACCTTGTGGGTCACATCCAGCGGCATGACCACCAGGGGAATGCCGGATTTGAAAACGATATCAGCGGCTTCCGGGTCGACATAGATGTTGAATTCGGCCGCCGGGGTGATGTTGCCCACCTCGAAATAGGCGCCGCCCATCAACACGATCTCCTGCACGCGCGAGACGATGTCGGGGGCCTTCTCGAAGGCGGTGGCGATATTGGTCAGCGGGCCCAGGGGGCAGAGCGTGACGGTGCCCTCGGGCTCGGTGCGCAGGGTCTCGATGATGAAATCGACCGCGTGCTGGTCCTGCAGGGGCATGGTGGGATCGGGCAGCACGGGGCCGTTGAGGCCGGTCTTGCCGTGGACATGCTCGGCGGTGTGCAGCTTGCGCTTCATCGGCGCGTCGCAGCCGGCGAAGACCTTGACGTCGGGCCGGTCGGCCAGTTCGCAGACAATGCGGGAGTTCTTCTGGGTCAGCGGCAGCGGCACATTGCCGGCGACGGCGGTGATGCCCAGCACCTCGATCTCTTCGGGGCTGGCCAGTGCCAGCAGAATCGCCACGGCATCGTCCTGGCCGGGGTCCGTATCGATGATGATCTTGCGCGCCATGTCCGCTCCTTCGGTCTTTTCTGAGTGGCGGAGATTGGTCCGGCGCGGAGGAATTGTCCATCGTCCCCGTACACCATCGGCGGAAAAGCGAAGGGCGCGCTCGCCCGGCAGGCAGAACGCGCCCCTCTCTGTTCGATAGCCCATATACTCCGGGCGGGGGACAGGCCCCCGACCCGGTAGCAAGGGGCTCAGCTGTCGAAATCGACTTCCTCGATCAGCCGCAGCGCGTCGGGGCGCAGGGCGGCCAGGTCCATCAGAGCCACGTCATCGGCCTCGAAGCTGCCCCAGGAGGCCACCAGCTCGGAGGGCTGGCTGTCGGCGGTCACGGGGTACTCGTAGTTCTTCTCGGCATAGATCTCCTGCCCCTCGGGGGAGACGAGGAATTCCATGAACTTCATTGCCGTTTCCTTGTTCGGAGCGGCCTTGGTCATGGCGATGCCCGAGATGTTCACATGGGCGCCGCCGTCCTCGAAGGTCGGGAAGATGATGCGCACGCTGTCGGCCCATTCCTGCTGCTCGGGGTCCTCCAGCATCTTGCCCATGTAGTAGGTGTTGCCCAGCGAGATATCGCATTCGCCGGCCCAGATCGCGCGCACCTGGGCGCGGTCGTTGCCCTGCGGCTTGCGCGCCAGGTTCGCCCTAACGCCTTCCAGCCAGGTCTTGGTGGCCTCTTCGCCGTGGTGGTGCAGGTAGGCGGCGACCAGGGCGACATTGTAGGGGTGGGTGCCGGAGCGGGTGCAGATGCGGCCTTCCCACTTTGGATCGGCCAGATCCTCGTAGCTGGTCAGCTCGCCATCGGCGACGCGCTCCTTGCTGGCGTAGACGACGCGGGCGCGGGTGGTGACACCGAACCAGCGGCCCTCGGGGTCACGAAGATGCGCGGGGATGGCGGCTTCCAGCACCGGATCGCTGACCGCCTGGGTCACGTCGGCATCGACGATGGCCGACAGGCGCGAGATGTCCACGGTCAGCACCAGGTCCGCCGGAGAGCGCATGCCCTCGGCCTTCAGCCGCTCGACCATGCCCTTTTCCAGGTAGGCCACGTTGACCGGGATGCCGGTCTTGGCGGTGAAGGCGTCGACCAGCGGAGCGATCAGCTCGGGCTGGCGGTAGGAATAGAGGTTCACCTCTTCGGCGGCGGCAGCGGGCAGGGCCGAGGCGGCGCAAAGGGCGAGGGCAGGCAGGAAACGCGGGTACATGAAGGCTCCTCCGGTTACGGTCGCGCCGGATATGCCCCGCATTGCCGTCACGGGTCAATGCCTGACAGAAGTTATCAGGGAAACTTCGCGCTACTCCGCCGCCTTCTCGGCGACCTTTGCCGCATCCCAGAGCGCATCCATCTCGGCCAGGTCGCTGTGCTCGGGGCGGCGCCCCTCAGCTGCAAGAGCGTCCTCTACCGCATTGAAACGACGCGTGAACTTGCCATTGGCCGCGCGCAGCGCCTCTTCCGGGTCGACGCCTAGGTGGCGGCCCAGGTTGGCCATCACGAACAGCAGGTCGCCGTATTCCTCGGCCACCTCGGCGGGGGTCAATTCGTCGCGCGCCTCGACCAGTTCGGCGGCTTCCTCGGCGATCTTGTCGACCACCTGGCCCACCTCGGGCCAGTCGAAGCCGACCCGCGCGGCGCGCTTCTGCAGCTTCACCGCCCGCATCAGGGCGGGCAGGCCGAGCGCCACGCCATCCAGCACGCGGGTCTCCTTCTTGGCGGCACGCTCGGCGGCCTTGATCTTTTCCCAGTCGAGGGTCTGCTGTGCGGCGCTCTTGTCGCGGCTCTCACTGCCGAAAATATGCGGATGGCGGTCGATCATCTTCTGCGCCACGACGCCCGCCACGCTGTCGAAGCTGAAATGCCCGGCCTCCTCGGCCATCTGGGCATGGAAGACCACCTGCAGCAGCAGGTCACCCAGCTCTCCCTCCAGCTCGCCCATCTCGCCGCGCTCGATGGCATCGGCGACCTCGTAGGCCTCTTCGATGGTATAGGGCGCGATCGAGGCGAAATCCTGCTCGATGTCCCAGGGGCAGCCGGTCTCGGGGTCGCGCAGGCGGCGCATGACCTCCAGCAGGCGGGGCAGCCCTGCCTCGACGTCATGGATGGGATCACGGCTGTCATCGGCCATTGCAGCGCCTCGCGGTTTGGGATTTCCTGCACCCTGACGAGAGAACCCCAAGGAGTCCAGACCATGCCCGTGGTCAATCGCATCGCCGGTCTTGCCGAGGAAATGGAAGGCTGGCGCAAGCAGCTGCACCAGATCCCCGAGATCGGTTTCGACTGTTTCGAGACCGCCGCCTTCGTGGCGGCCAGGCTGGCCGAGTTCGGCATCACCGAGGTGCACGAGGGCATCGCCAAGACCGGCATCGTGGCCATCATCGAGGGCCGTGAGCCGGGCCCGACCATCGGGCTGCGCGCCGACATGGACGCGCTGCCCATGGCCGAGGAAACCGGTCTGCCCCATGCCTCCACCAGGGAGGGCGCCATGCATGCCTGTGGCCACGACGGCCATACGACGATGCTTCTGGGCGCGGCCAAGTACCTTTCCGAGACGCGCAATTTCGCCGGCCGCGTGGCGCTGATCTTCCAGCCTGCCGAAGAAGATGGCGGCGGTGGTGGCCGCATGGTCGAGGCCGGCATCATGGAGGACTTCGACATTTCCGAGGTCTATGCGCTGCACAATGCGCCGGGCATGCCCGTGGGCACCTTCCGCACCGCGCCGGGTGCGATGATGGCCTCGGTCGACACGATCCACATCCACGTCACGGGCACCGGCGGCCATGCGGCCACGCCGCATGAGACCGTCGACCCCATCGCCGCCACCGTGGGCATCTACAACGCCATCCAGACGGTGATCAGCCGCAACCATGATCCGGTCAAGGACCTGGTGATCTCGATCACCCAGATCCACACCGGCAGCGCCGAGAACGTGGTGCCGGAAAAGGCCTACATGATGGGCACCGTGCGCACCTACGACGCGGCCGTGCAGGACCTGGTGGAACGCCGCCTGAACGAGATCGTCCAGGGCCAGGCCGCCGCCTATGGCGTCAAGGCAGAGCTCATCTACGAACGCTGGTATCCGGCGACCATCAACAACCCCGAGAAGGCCGCCTTCGCCGCCGATGTGGCGCGCGAGGTGGTGGGCGAGAACGCGGTCCTGTTCAACGACGAGCGCCAGATGGGGGCCGAGGACTTCTCGTTCCTGCTCAATGCCCGTCCCGGCGCCTACCTGTTCCTGGGCCAGGGGGATACCGCCCCGGTGCATCACCCGAAGTTCGACTTCAACGACGAGATTTCCCCTGTCGGTGCCAGCTTCTTTGCCCGCGCCGTGGAAACCGCCCTGCCGCTGAAAGGAAACTGAGATGGCCCTTGAAGACGCCAAGACCCAGGTCGACCAGGCTTTCACCCGCACCGAGGCCCGAGGCCTCAGCTACGAGAACGCCTTCGGCGGGGCCACCTCCTTCCTGCGGCGCCAGTACACCAAGGATCTGACCGGCTTCGACCTGGCGGTCACGGGCGTGCCCTTCGACCAGGCGGTGACCAATCGCACCGGCACGCGCCTCGGCCCCCGCGCCATCCGCGAGGCCTCGACCCTGCAGCCCTACGATCCGCCATATGGCTGGGGTTTCGACCCGCTGGGGGAATTCGCCGTGGCCGATTACGGCGACCTGGCCTTCGACTATGCCAAGGTGGCGGATTTCCCCGAGACGCTGACCCAGCACATCCGGGGCATCCTTGCGCAGGGCGCGGGCTCCATCGCGCTCGGCGGCGATCACTACATCTCCTTCCCGATCCTGAAGGCCTATGCCGAGAAGTTCGGGCCGCTCTCGCTGATCCACTTCGACGCCCATAGCGACACCTGGCGCGATGACGACATGAGCCGCATCGACCACGGCACGATGTTCTACAAGGCGATCAAGCTGGGGCTCATCGACCCGGCACGCTCGGTCCAGGTGGGCATCCGCACGGTGAACGAGGATGGCGCCTTCGGGATGAACATTATCGACGCGCCGGAGGTGCACGAGACAGGACCGAAGGCCGTGGCGGCGAAGATCCGCGAGATCGTCGGCGATCACCCGGCCTATCTGACCTTCGACATCGACTGTCTCGATCCGGCCTATGCGCCCGGCACCGGCACGCCGGTCTGGGGCGGGCTGACCTCGGCCCAGGCGGCGGCGATCCTGCGCGGCATCGCCGGCGTCAACCTGCAGGGCGGCGACGTGGTCGAGGTCTCGCCCCCCTTCGACACCACCGGTGCCACGGCGATTGCCGGCGCCCATGTGGCGATGGAGCTGATCGCGCTCTGGTGCTGGACCCGGCGCAAGGGCTGAGAGCCGGATTTCGCCCCTTGCAGGGGCGAAGCCTCCGGCGGCAGTGTGAGCGCCGTCTCGGAAACTCTCCGGGGGAGAGTTTCAGGCGTGAACGGGCGGAGCCCAGGGCCGTCGGATGGATTCAGGGTGCCATTTCCCTCTATCCGATGGCTGAAAATACTGCGGGGGGAGTCAGCCGCTGGCTGACGGGGGGCTGGCCCCCCGCTCCGTCTCCAGATTGCGCGACGAGAGGCAGGAGGGGCCGACCTCCCTCCACATGGGATTGTTGAGCGACATCTGGCATTGCGCAAGGAAGCTGCGGCCACCGACGCTCATGCAGATGGTCTCTCCCAGTTCGATGCGCGCGCCGCGGCTGTCGGTGCAATAGCATTCCACCGGCTTCAGGGGCGGGGCCTCCTGCGACCGCGCCAGATGGGCGGGGACGAAGAGGGCCAGCAAGATCAGGACAGAGCGCAACATGGCCTAGTGTATCACGGGGTTCCGCTTGACCAAAGCGCAGCTTTGAGGGAGAGCTTCGCCCCATGATCTCCGAGGACAGGCTGGCCCGCATCAAGGGCCGATACGAATTCATCGAAGCGAAGATGGCCGAGGGCGGCGGCGATTTCGCCGCGCTGGCCCGCGAATATGCCGAGCTGAAGCCGGTGGTGGAAGCGGTGCGCGATTACGAGGCGCTGCGCTCTGACATGGCGGAGGCCGAGGCGATGCTCTCGGACCCCGAGATGCGCGCCCTGGCCGAAGAGGAGCTGCCCGCCCTCAAGACGCGCCTGCCCGAGATGGAGCAGGCCCTGCGCATCGCGCTTCTGCCGCGGGACATGGCCGATGCCCGCCCGGCGATGATCGAGATCCGCCCCGGCACCGGCGGCGACGAGGCAGCGCTTTTTGCCGGTGACCTGCTGCGCATGTACCAGCGCTACGCCGAGGCGCGCGGCTGGAAGTTCGAGGTGGTCGAAGAGCAGCTGACCGAGCTCGGCGGCATCAAGGAGGTCACGGCCTCGGTGCGCGGCGAGGGGGTCTTTGCCCGGCTCAAGTTTGAAAGCGGCGTGCACAGGGTCCAGCGCGTGCCGACCACCGAGAGCGGCGGGCGTATCCACACCTCTGCCGCGACCGTGGCCGTGCTGCCAGAGGCCGAAGAGGTCGATATCAAGATAGACCCGAACGAGATCCGCATCGACACCATGCGCGCCTCGGGCGCTGGCGGCCAGCACGTCAACACCACCGACTCGGCGGTGCGCATCACCCATATCCCCACCGGGATCGTGGTGACCTCCTCGGAGAAGTCCCAGCACCAGAACCGCGCCATCGCCATGCAGGTGCTGCGCAACAGGCTCTTTGACGCGCAGCGCCAGCAGGTGGCCGATGAACGCGCCGCCGACCGCAAGGCGCAGGTCGGCTCGGGCGACCGGTCCGAGCGTATCCGCACCTACAACTTCCCCCAGGGCCGTATGACCGACCACCGCATCAACCTGACGCTCTACAAGCTGGACCAGGTGATGCAGGGCGACCTGGACGAGGTCATCGACGCGCTGATCTCGGATCACCAGGCCAGGCTTCTGGCCGAGGACGGGCAATGACCGACACCCGGCGCGCCCTGGCCGAGGCCAGCCGCCGCCTGGCCGGGCAGGGCATTCCCGACGCGGGCCGCGACGCCCGCCGCCTGCTGGCCCATGTGCTGGGCATCCCGCAGGAGCGGCTCTCCATCGACATGCCCGCCGAGCTGGGCACCCTGGCCCCGGCCTTCGAGCAGGCCGTGGCGCGCCGTGCCGCGCGTGAGCCGCTGAGCCATATCACTGGCAGCCGCCTCTTCTGGGGGCGCAGCTTCACCGTCACCGCCGATGTGCTGGATCCGCGCCCCGAGACCGAGGCCCTGGTGGCCCTGGCGCTCGACGCGCCCTTCAACCGGGTGCTGGACCTGGGCACCGGCTCGGGCTGCCTGCTGCTGACCCTTCTGGCCGAACGTCCCCTGGGCCAGGGGCTGGGGGTCGATCTCAGCCCGGAGGCGCTGGAGGTGGCAGGGCAGAACCGCGTGGCCCTGGGGCTGGAGACACGGGCCGAGCTTCGGGTTTCGGATTGGTTCACCGGTGTCTCCGGGCGCTTCGACCTGATCGTCTCGAACCCGCCCTATATCACCGAAGAGGAAATGGCCGCGCTCTCTCCCGAGGTGCTGCACGAGCCTGCAATGGCGCTGACGCCGGGCGGCGACGGGCTGGACAGCTACCGGGTGATCGCGGCGGGGGCAGGGGGCTTCCTGGCACCTGCCGGGCGGCTCATGGTCGAGATCGGCTGGAAGCAGGGCCCCCAGGTCGCCGAGCTTTTCCGCGCGGCAGGGCTTGAAGATGTCGCTGTGCATGCCGACATGGATGGTAGAGACAGGGTGGTTACCGCCCGGAGGCCGATTGCAGCGTCGAAAGACGCACAATCTGCGTAAAACTGTCACTTCCCCCTTGTCATCTGCATCCGGGCATGTTTATTCGAGACTATCCGGGCAGTGGACGCGCCGTTAGTCAGCGCCCCCCGGATGCCAAGCCAGAGAGAAACCGCTCGCCCAGATCCGACGCAGGATGCGCCGAGACAGCGAGCCGGTACCTTAGATACAACAAGGCTGGACATCTGACCTTATGAGATCTTCGAAATCACGTTCGCGGAACAAGTCGCGTAACCGTTCCGTCGGGAATATTGTCAATCGGGTCTTCGATTCCTCGGGTCCCGAAGGCAAGGTGCGCGGCACCCCGCAACAGATCATCGACAAGTACAACCAGCTTGCCCGCGATGCGCAGCTCTCGGGTGACCGAGTGGCCACCGAGAACTTCCAGCAGCATGCGGAACATTACCTGCGCATGCTGGGCGAAGCTCAGCGCGAGCAGGACAACCGCCGCGAGCAGCAGGAACAGGAAAATCGCCAGCGCCAGGCCGAGCGCGACCGTGAGCGCGCACAGCGCCAGGATCGTGACGGCAACACCGGCGGCGGCGAGGAAAAGGCCGAGGGCGGCAAGCCCGAGGCGGTCGAGACCGGGGGCGAAGGCGGCAAGCCTGAGAAGTCCAGCCGCTCGCGCAGCCGCAAGCCCCGCGGATCCGGTGACGACACGGTCGAGGCCAAGCCCGCCCGGCGCAAGAAGGGCGGCGACGACGTCATCGAGATGTCCGGCGAGGATGCCGACTCGATGCTGGTCGAAACCCCTGAGAATGCCGCGGACAAGCCTGCCACCCGCAAGCGCGCGCCCCGCAAGGCCCCCGAGGCCGAAGCCAGCGCCGAGGCGCCGGCGGCCGAAGGGCCTGAAGCGGTGGAGTGATCCCCGCGTGGCCCGCGCGCCACGGACAGGAATATCAAGAAGGCGGTCCCGAGGTTTCGGGGCCGCCTTTTTCGTGGCCGAAGCAGGTGACGCGGGCGTTCAGATCCAGTTGGCGCTCAACGGGTTGCGGCAGGGGGCAGAGAGCAGCGGCTCAGGGCCGAGATAGATCGGTGCCTCGCCCGTTTCCAGCGCCCGGATCACCGTGGTGGTGTGGATGAAGGCGAAGATCAGTGTTTCTTCCGGGAAGGTCGCCGACTCCATGTCGCCCAGATCGCGCACGAAATCCTGCGCAGCCTCGGACTCCGCGATGCGGTCACCGAACTCTCGGTGGATCAGGTTGCGGATCGGGTGGGGCTGGTTGACCACCTGGCCGGGCGCCGGCTTGGGGGGAAACATATTCTTCCAGACCGCCAGGCCGAGCGCCGAGGCACCGGCCAAGCTTGCGCTGCCCAGCAGGAAAAGGCGACGTGTGGGACTCATGCGGCAAACCTCCGGCCCGCGCGCAGTGACAGCGCCGAGAGCGTCAGGGTTGGATTGGCGGGAGAGCAGCTGGGAAAGGCCCCGCTGCCCAGCACGAAGAGGTTTTCCAGCCCGTGCAGCCGCAGGTCGGGATCTGTGACGGAGCTGTCGGGGTCGGTGCCCATGCGGTGCGTGCCCTGAATGTGGAACTCGGTATCGGCTTCGTGGAGGGTTTCGATATTCTCGACCGTGAAGGGCAAAATGTCGGGCAACCCTTCGAGGGTCCGTTGCAGCCCGAGCTGCGCGTAGTCCGAATGGCCCACCCATTCGACGAAGGGCTCTCCGTCCTCGTTCAGCCGCACGCGGTTTTCGGCGCGCGGCAGATCCTCGGCGATCAGCTTGATGTGCATCCGCTCGGTCCAGCGCCCGCGCGCGTTGCGCAGCAGGTTGGGGGCGTTGTAGTTCTCGATCAGCACCGCTGCCTGGTCGCGCCGGTGCGGGCCGTCATAGGCCTGGTAACCGTGCAGGGTGATCGAGGAGCCGCCGAACCAGTTGGGCTGATCGATGTCCACCGACAGCGTGTACGAGACCTGCTCATGCAGGTAGCATCCGACCACTGGCCCGCCCAGGCCCGAGCGCATCAGGATGGCGGCATTGAAATAGCCATTGGTCGCCAGGGCAAAATGCCCGGCTCTCAGGCGATGCTCGCCGCCGTCGTGGCGCAGGATCATCGCCTCGGCCCTGCCGTTGCGGGTCTCGATGCGGTGGCATTCAGTGCCGGTCAGCAAGTGCACGCCGGGCCGAGCGAAATGGTGGATACCGTTCATCACGGTGAACTTCGCCTCCACCGGGCAGTCGTGGCAGATCCCGTTGGCGCAGCAGGAGGCGCGGGAGCCGCCGCTGGCCCGCGCTGTCGCAACCGGGGTCCAGTGCAACGGGTCATCGGCGATCATCAGCACATCCGTCCGCGACAGGGCATGGGGCGGGTGAGGATAGTCCGTCTCGCGCGGTATCAGCGCCCGATTGGCCTCGCCCGCGATCTCCATCACCGTCTCGACCTCGTCGTAGAAGGGCGAGAGGTCCTCGTAGGACAGCGGCCAGTCGAGGCCCTGCCCATAGAGCGAGGCGAGGCGGAAGTCGCTGGGGTGAAAGCGCGGGGTCTGCCCCCACCAGCAGTTCGAGTTGCCCCCGAAGAGCGTATGGGCCCCGAAGGTCTTCTGGCGGTCCGAGCGGTTGCGGACGGGGATGCTCTCGAGCGGTCGCTTGCCCTCGAGGATCTGGTCCTGCCAGGGGACGACATCGCCCTTCTCGACGATCAGCACCGAGAGCTCACGTGGCAGACCCATGCAGAAGAACATCGCCGCGAAGCTTGAGCCGGCGATCACCACATCCCACTGCCGCGCAAGCGCGGTTTCTGCATCAATTCTGTCGATCATCCGGCGTCCATTGGGTCCCGCTGAACCTAGTGACGTGGCGCGGGCCGGGCAAGCATTGCGGGACCCGGCAGGGGCGTGCCGGAGCGCGCTGCCCGCTTAGCCGGCGGCGATATTGCGGGCCAATGCGCAGAATTGCTCAAGCCCGACGGTCTCGGCGCGGTCGGTGGGCTGGATGCCCGAGGCCAGCAGCCGGTCTTCCAGGTCCGGGGCAATGCCCTTCAGCGCCGCGCGCAGCATCTTGCGCCGCTGGTTGAAGGCGCGGGCGACCACGCGCTCCAGCACCTTGGGATCGGCCGGGTAGCGCGGCTCGGGCAGGGCGGTCAGATGCACCACGGCGGAAGAGACCTTGGGCGGCGGGGTGAAGGCCTCGGGCGGCAGGCTGATGGCGATCCGCGCCTCGGCCCGCCAGGAGGCCAGCAGCGCCAGGCGGCCATAGGCCTTCGAGCCGGGCTGGGCGACGATGCGCTCGGCCACCTCGCGCTGGAACATCAGCGTCAGGCTTTCCCAGAAGGGCGGCCATTCGGGCGGCGTCAGCCAGCGCACCAGAAGCTCGGTGCCGACATTGTAGGGCAGGTTGGCGGCGATGCGGATCGGGGGCGTCAGATGCTCCAGCGGGTCGATCTGAAGGGCGTCGCCCTCGATCACCTGCAGGCGGCCCGGATAATGCGCCGCCACTTCCGCGAGCGCGGGCAGGCAACGGGCGTCCTTCTCGATCGCCAGCACCTTGCGCGCGCCTTCTGACAGCAGCCCTCGGGTCAGGCCACCGGGGCCGGGGCCGATCTCCAGCACGTCGCACTCCGTCAGATCGCCCGCCTGGCGGGCGATCTTTGCGGTCAGGTTCAGGTCCAGCAGGAAGTTCTGGCCCAGCGATTTCTTCGCCGCAAGGCCATGGGTCGAGATCACCTCGCGCAGGGGCGGGAGGCCGTCGATGGCGGCCATCTACTCGACGATGCGGGCTTCGGAGCGCAGCTGCGCCAGATAGCCCTCGGCATAGGAGCCCAGACGACGGTTCTGCAGCTGTTGCAGCACGGCACCCCGGTCGATCTCGCCCTCGGCGACCCCACCGGGGGTGCGTCCGCAGAGCATCAGGAAGACCAGGGTCTGGCCGTTGTTGGCGGTCAGCGCGGTCGAGACCTCGTTGTCGTCGAGCTTGGCGAGCTCCAGCGCGATGTCCGAGGGCACCTCGGCCGGGGTCAGCGTGTCGCGGGCCAGGACCTCTTCGGGCTGGCCAAGTGCCAGACCATAGAGATCGTCACAGGTGTCGATCTGCGCCTCGATCTCGGCGGCCTTTGCCAGCGCCTCGGGGGAGCGGCCACCGGGGATGAAGTAGCGGGCATATTCGATGGCGGAATATTCCTGGCGCGCGGCGCCGCTTTCCTGGATCGCACGCAGCTGGAACAGGGCGAAGGCGCCGTTGACCTGCTGCGGAGCGGTCACCTCACCGGGGCGCAGGCCCATGATCACCGGCTGCAGCGCCGGGGGCAGGTTAGAGATGCTCATCCAGCTGATGCGGCCGCCCTCATCGCGGCTCGGCGCGGCAGAATACTGGCGCGCGGCGGCCGCGAAATCGTCGATGCTGGTCAGCTGCGAGATCTGGCGCGCCAGATCGCCCGCGGCCTGCGGGTTCTGGGCGGTCGGAATGAAGATCTCGGACAGCAGGACCTGCACGCCGCCCTCGCGGGCCTGGCTGGCGATGGCACGGTCGATCTCTTCTTCCGAGACATTCACCTTGCCCGCGAAGAGACCCCGCACCACCTGGCGCCAGACCACGTTGGAGGCGATGAAATCGCGGTAGGTCTGGGCGGCGATGCCCTCCTGCTCCAGTGCGGCGACGAATTGCTCCAGCGGCAGATTGGCCTGCGAGGCGAATTGCTCCATCGAGGTGCGCACGTCCTCGGGGTTGGCGGCAAGGCCGAAGCGTTCGGCGGCGCCGGCCTTGAGGCGGTCCTCGATCAGCTGCTCGCGGGCCAGCTCGGCGGTGTCGCCGGGGGCGTTGAAGACCTGCAGCAGGCGGGCGCGCTGGTCCAGTTCGTATTCGGTGATCACCTTGTCATTGACGCGGATCGCCGGGCCGAAGCTCTGCGCCGCGGCGGGCAGGGCGGTGCCCATGAGCGCGAGGCAGGCCGCCAGCGGCGACAGCAACCGCGAGAGCCTGCGGCTGGCCCTGCGGGGACGGGGACCTTGCGAATGGGATCTTGTCATGTCTGCCCTGCTCATCTCTGCCTTCGTCACTTTCCGGCGGAATAGGTGAATGGCTCCGCCCTTTAGCCCTATCTATATCGGATCGGGCCGATCTCTCAATCGCTTCCTGCCGCGGGGGCCGTCAAGGCCCGTGCCCTACTTGCAGGACTTGCTGGATACCTTGCTGCCGTCCGAGGCCTGGAAGCCGCGCAATCCGACGGTGAAACTGAAATCGGTCGAGGGGGACAGCACGGTGGAAGAGGCAAAGCTCTTGGACACCGAGAAGGCCACGTCGACGCATTCATTGGACCATTTGACGCCGAAACCCGCCTGGGCCAGGCGGTCGTCGGCCACATCGTAGCGCACGTTCGCCGAGGTCAGCCAGCTGTCGTTCCAGCGGTAATCCCCCGCGACCACCCATTCCGAGATCACGTTGGGCCGATCCTCGTCCAGGTCGCCGGCCAGCCAGACATAGGAGGCCGCGAGCGAGACGCTCTCGTTGTTCCAGGCCGCGCGGGCTTCGGTCTTGTGCGGGTCGATGCCGCCCTCGAAAAGGCCGCGGGCCGAGAGGCTGAAGCCGTCGTCGGTGCTGATCTGCCCGGCGATCAGCAGATCCGAGAACTGCGAACTGAGGCCTGAGGACTCGCTGAAGGCGGGGTCGGGGTCTTCCTGCACCACCTGGCCCAGCACCAGGCGGCCTTCCCAGCCCGAGGGGTCGAAATGGCTGAACGAGACCCCGTAGGCCCCACGCCAGCCACGTTCGCGCCGGTCGGGGGCGGTGAAACGGGTGAGGCCCAGCAGGTTGCCCTCGTCGAATTCAAGCCGGGTGCTCTCGTCATTGGCCACATCCAGCGCGGTGCCGCCGGACCAGGCGAGCTGGGCGACGGGTTCCAGCACCTGGGTTCCGCCGCCGGGCAGCTGGCGCAGCATCGGCCAGCTCAGCGTCAGGGCCCCCATCGGGGTGACGCCGGTCTGGTTGACGGGCAGGCCGGCATCCTGGCCGGTGCGGAAGGCATCCAGGGCGACCCCGGCCACCAGCTCGGCGCGCAGACCGGCAGGCAGGGTGTACCAGCGGCGCCAGTCGGCGCTGGCAGAGAGCCGCGTCACGTCACGCCCGTCGGTCACGCTATCGGTATCGGGCCCGTCGATATCGCTGTCGGAATAGCGGTGGTGATGGTGCCACTCGGTGCCCAGGCGCAGCTCTCCGCCCAGCATCGCCGGGAAATGGCGCATCTCGTAGCTGGCATCGCCGATGATCGAGGGCAGGGTCGAGTTGTCCTCGTCGTCGCGCAGCGAATAGTAGTGGGTCAGCGAGAGGCTGAGCCATTCGTCCCGCCGCGCGCGCTCCACCGCCAGCCGGCTGTCGAGGCGGTCCTTGCTGGAATAGGCGTAGTCGGCCAGGTATCCGTCATCGGCCACCGCCTCGATGTCGAAGCTCAGCACCAGGTCGCGGGGCAGCAGGAAGCGGCCCGCCGCCTCGATATAGCCGCGCGCCTCGTCGGGCAGCAGCTCGTCCGAGCTGATCGCGCCCGAGATGCCAAGCGCGCCCTCGGCGAAGGCCTGGCGGTAGCGGAATTCCAGGGTGCGGCTGTTCTGCGACATATAGGGCGTCAGCAGCAGGTCACGGCTTTCGCCGATGGCCCAGAAATAGGGCAGCTTCAGCCCGGTCCCCAGCCGCGAATTGCGCTTGATCGAGGGGATCAGGAACCCAGTCGCCCGCGTCTGGTTCGGATCGGGCATCCGCATGTGCGGCAGGTAGAGCAGCGGCACCCCGAGCACCTCGAAGCGCGCTGCGTCGAAGTAGATCTGGCCCGCCTCGGCGTCATGGGTCACCCGCCTGGCGCGGATCTGCCAGAGCGGCGGGCGCCCGTCGTCGCAGACGTGGCAGGACGAGACCGTGGCCTTGACCAGTTCCGAGTAGCGCTCTTCGCTGCGGGTGATCTGCGCCGCCGCCATCTGCACTTGCGACGAGAGCATCATCCGCGCCCCGGTCAGCAGGCCATTGCGCAGATCGGCGTCGAGCCGCGCGGCATCGGCGACGATCACCGTCTCGCCGCCCTCCTGGGTCAGGCGGATCGGGCCTTCGATGACCAGCTCTCCGGTCGACTGGTCGAAAGAGATCTTCGAGGCGCTGAGCCGGACATCGCCCTGCAGCGCCTCGACGTTGCCCTCGGCCACGATGCGGTCATTGCCGGCCAGCCAGATGCGGTCGGCCACCAGCATGGCGGCTTCAGAGCGCGCCTGCGCCTGGGTTTCGGTCTGCGCCTGCGCCTGGTGCGGCGGCAGCAGCACCGGGGCGAGGCCCAGCACGGCGGCAAGGGTCACGGTCGCCAGCGGGCGCCGGGCAGTCCCGCGCCGGGGGGCACGGGCCCCTGCGTCGGTGGTGCAAGGGGCGGGGCGGAAAGGAGCCGCCATCAGCCATCCTCCATCTGTAGCAAGAGCCCGGTGGACAGCAGAAGCGCTGCAACCGGCGGCGCCCAGGCCGCCAGCATCACCGGGATCTGTCCGTTCTCGCCCAGCACCTGTGCGAAGTTCCGGATGTAGTAAAGGGAAAAGCCCAGCATGATCGCCACCAGCACCGACTGTCCGGTCTTGCCGAAGCGCGCCGGGCGCATGGTGAAGGCCGCCGAGACCACGACCATGGCCAGCAGGAAGAGCGGCCGGGCGAGTTCCATCTGCAGCCAGACCATGTGGCGGCGGGCCGAGAACCCGGCGCTTTCCAGCTGCGAGATATAGGCCGGAAGCTCCCAGACCGGGATCGCGGAGGGGTCGCCGAAGCTGTCGCGGATGCGCTCTTCGGTCAGGGTCGAGGGCAGGGAGTAGCTGTCATGGTATTCCGCCAGGGCCTCGGGGTTGATGCCCTCGCCAAGTGGCCAGAGCTTGACCCCGCGCAGCGCCCAGGCACCGCTGACCAGCTTGGCGCTTTCGGCCTCGATGCGGCGCAGCGGCCCGCCGCCCTCGCCATCGGGGCCTGAGGGCGCATAGGCCAGCATGGTGACATCGAAGAGCTCCGTGGCCTGGGGGTTGGCGCGGGCCGCGCGGATCACCGTCTGGCCGTTGCTGCCGCCCTGGCGCAGCCAGAGCCCCTCGGCCGAGACCGAGAGCGTGTCGACGCCGCCCGAGCGATAGCTCTCGGCCACCGCCTCGAAGCGTTTCGAGGTCGAGGCGACGATGGGGTTCATCATGCCGACCGAGACCAGCCCGATCAGCAGCGCCACCGCCAGCGGTGCCAGCAGCGTCTTCAGCCCCGAGCGCCCGACGGCGCGGGCAACCACCAGCTCTGACGAGCGCGCCAGCGCCAGGAAAAGCGAAACGGTGGCAAGGATCATGATCAGCGGCAGGATCTCGTAGAGACCGGCGGGCAGGTTCAGCAGCACCAGCCCCAGCACCTGGTCCAGCGAGACGTCGTAATTCGACATCTTCCGGTTCTGCTCGACCAGGTCGATCATGGCGGTCAGCAGGAAGAAGATACCGAAGATCAGGAAGAACGACTTGGCGAAGCGACGGGCGAAATAGGCGTGCAGGATCATGCGGTGGCCTCCGCCTCGGGCAGGGCCCTGTCACGGGGGCGATGCGCGCGGGCCGCCCAGGCGAGCAACCCTACCGACAGCAGCGCGCCCACCAGGGTGGGCAGGTAGAGCAGCGGCCAGAGATCGGCATCCTTGCGCACGGGATCGGTCACCAGCCCCTCGACGAATTTCACCACGATCAGCAGCGAGACGGCGAAGACGATCTGCTTCCAGACACCGAAGCGCGAGAAGCCCCCGACCTGCAGCGCCGAGAAGCCGATGAGCGCCGCCACGACACAGAGCAGCGCCTGGGTGAAGCGGCCATGGGCCTCCTGCACGACCCAGCCCTCGCTGCGGCCGGTGACCGCCATGGCGGTCTCGGTCCGGGCCAGCAGCCGCCAGGTCGAGAGGTCGCGGATGCCGAGCTTCACCTCGTCAGAGACGTCGATCAACGCGCCCACGTCATAGGCGAAGTCCTCGAAATGGGTGGTGTAGAGCCGCCGTGTCTGCAGATCCAGCGTCTGCGCCAGCCCGTCGACCATGACCAGCTTCGGCTCAGGCTCTGCCTCGGGGTCCTCGGCGGTGTTGACCAGGTAGGCGCGGGCGGCCGAGTAGTTCTGCACCTCCTCGCTGTCGCGGCGGTCCGACAGGAAGACATCATGCAGCGCGCCATCGGCGTCGATGTCGCGGATGTAGAAGGTGATCCCCGGTGCCGGGTGCAGGAAGGTGCCCTCGGTCAGCATCCGCGCGGTGACATTGCGCGAGATCTCCTTGTTGCGGGTCACGATCTCGGAATGGCTCATCGGCACCAGCAGGTGGGTCAGCACCGACATCATGGCGGCGGTGATCAGCCCGAAACTCAGCACAGGACGGGCCAGCCGCCAGGGTGAGAAGCCGGTGGCCTGCATCACCACCAGCTCGGATTCCGAGGCCAGCCGGTTGGTCACGTAGACCGCTCCGGCAAAGACCGCCATCGGCAGGGTGATGCGCATGACATTGGGCAGGGTGAGCGCGGTATATTCCAGAAAGACCCAGGCCGACTGCCCGTCGGCAATCAGCTGGTCGAAGAGGCGCACTGCGGAATTGATCCAGTAGATCGCCACCAGGATCAGGGCGAAGAATCCGAAGAGCGTCATAAGCTGCGACAGCAGGTATCTGTCGAATCGCGCCACGCGCACCCCCGGATCTTCTGGTTCTTGATGTAATCAGCAGCAGCGGCCCGCCCCCCGGCGAACCTTCGGGAAAGTCTAGCGGGTTTCCCCGCTCGGGAAAACTGCAATCTGGTCAAACCGTGGGCCCCGCGTTAGCTTCCCGCGACAACCCGCCTGTGCGCGCCGCCCGCTTCGACGGGCCCGAGGCGCCCGGCTCCCGCGATCAGCCAAGGAATGACCAGTGACCCAACCCGTTTCCCTCCGTTTCACCGAGACCGATCTTGACGCCCTGCCGGGGCAGGAGGGCCGTCTCGCCGTGGTCGTCTCGCCCGATGGCAAGCTCTCGGCCCCGGCGCGCAGGGTGAACAAGCTGACGAAGGGCGCATTGGTGCGGCTGACCGGCTCGGCGCGCTGGTCGAAGGTGAAGGAGGGCGAGGTGATCACCCTGGCCTTCCCGCAGGGCCTGGCCGCCGAAGCGCTGGACGTGGTGGTGCTGTCCCGCAAGCCCGAGATGGCGCTGCTGCGCCGCACTGGTGCCGCCCTGGGCAAGCTCCTGGGCGAAGAGGGGATGCTGGTGCTGACCGGCAACCTCAAGGGCGCAGAGGACCTGGCCCTGGGCCTGAAGCTGCGCGCCTATGAATACGATGCCCAGAAAACCACCAAGGCCAGCCCGAAGGGCGCGGTGACGATCATGGGCAGCGACCTGCCCGAGGCCGCAGCCGTCGATGCGCTGGCGGAGGGCGTCTTCTTCACCCGCGACCTGGTCAATGCGCCGGCCAACATCCTGACAACCCAGAGCTTTGCCGATCAGCTGGAAGAGCTGAGCGCCCTTGGCGTCGAGGTCGAAGTTCTGGAGGAACCCGATCTCGAGAAGCTGGGCATGGGCGCGCTGCTGGCGGTCGGCAAGGCCTCCGAGATGCCCTCGAAGGTGGTGGTGATGCAGTGGAAGGGCGGCGCGGACGAGGCGCCGCTGGCGCTGATCGGCAAGGGCGTGGTCTTCGACACCGGCGGCATCTCGATCAAGCCCGTGGGCGGCATGGAGGACATGACCATGGACATGGGTGGCGCGGGCACCGTCGCCGGCACCATGAAGACCCTGGCCCTGCGCGGCGCCAAGGCCAACGTGGTGGGCCTGGTCGGGCTGGTCGAGAATACGCTGGCGGGCAATGCCTATCGCCCCGGCGATGCGCTGACCACGATGAAGGGCGACACGGTCGAGGTGATCACCACCGACGCCGAAGGCCGCCTCGTGCTTTGCGATGTCATGTGGTACGCGCAGGAGCGCTTCAAGCCCGCGGGCATGGTCGACCTGGCGACGCTGACCGGCGCGGTGATCATCGCGCTCGGACACGAGATGACCGGCACCTGGTCCAATGACGATGCCTTCTGCGGCAAGTTCCTGAAGGCCGCCGAGGCCGAGGGCGAGGGCGCCTGGCGGATGCCGCTGGCAGCGGGCTACGACGCGCAGCTGAAAAGCCGGATCTCGGACATGAAGAACGTCGGCGGGCGGCCTGCGGGCTCGATCACCGCGGCGCAGTTCCTCAAGCGCTTCGTCAAGGACGAGACCCCCTGGATTCACCTCGACATCGCCGGCACCGCCATGGTCAAGGCGGGCACCGACCTGGCGCCCGGCGGTGCCACGGGCTGGGGTGTGCTGGCGCTGAACCGGCTTGTCGCCGACAGTTTCGAGGTCTGATCCTTGGGCGAAGTCTACTTCTACCACCTGACCCGAAGTTCGGTCGACAGCGCGTTGCAGGCCCTCTTGCCGCGCGCGCTGGCGGCGGGCTGGCGGGTGGCGGTCCGCGGCTCGGACGCGGACCGGCTGGACTGGCTGGACCAGAAGCTGTGGCTGGGCCCCGAGGAAAGCTTCCTGCCCCATGGCCAGGACAAGAACCCCCATCCCGAGCTGCAGCCGGTGCTGCTGACCCTGGGCCAGCCCGCCAACCAGCCCGATTGCCTGATGAGCATCGACGGCGCCGCGCTGGAGCCCTCCGAGATCGAGGGCGTGAAGCGGGCCTGCGTGCTCTTCGACGGCCATGACGAGCCGGCGCTGGTCCATGCCAGGGGGCAGTGGAAGGCGCTCACCGCCGCCGGCTGCGCCGCCGTCTACTGGTCCGAGGAATCAGGCCGCTGGGAGAAGAAGGCTGAAAGCGCCGGCGCCTGATCGCGGCGATGCCCACGGGGCAGGCGGACCGGGCAGGTGGCAGCCATCGCGATCCGGGCCCGGAGCTTTGTCAATTGCCAGCCCACGGTTGGGGCGCCTAACCTGACGGGGCAATTGACGGACAAGACCATGAAGCCAGCCTCTCTCATCGTTCTCGGGATCACCGGCGCCGCGGCGCTCGGCGTGGTGGCCGTGCTGGCCTCGGTGGCGCTGAAGCAAGAGCCCGAGACCGGCCTGCTGGCCTGGCAGGACCCCGAGATCATCGGGCGCGGTGCCAAGATCTACCGCTCGGAATGCAGCAGCTGTCACGGCGGGCTCGACGGGTCGGCACCTGCGGCGGATGCGCCCGAACCCTCGGCCCCGCCCCACGACGAGAACGGCCATAGCTGGAAGCATCCCGATTACGTGCTCTTCGGACTGACCAAATCGGGAGAGGTGGCAGAGCTCTGCCTGACCGGCAATGGCGATGTCGAGATGCCCGAGTTCGCCGAGGCGCTGAACGACCGCCAGATCCTTGACGTGCTGTCCTACATCAAGTCGACCTGGCCCGAGGAGGTGCGTGCGCGGCAGGAGGCCACGAACCAGATCTACGCCGCCCAGAATGCCGCCACGCGGGAGTTGCTGGAAAACGGCGGATCGTGAGCGGCAAGACGGCAGGCCCGCGGAGCGGACCCGCCGATTGTCTTACATGTCGCGGAAGCGGGCCGATTGGCGCGCGGTCCAGAGCACATCCAGCTCGAAGCCCTCTTCGGTCTGCCGCTCGGCCTGCACGATGCCTTCCTTGAAGGCCCAGGCCCGGCGCTTGCCGTCCGAGAAGGGCAGCAGCACGGTTTCGGCGTGCCGCTCGGAATCCAGCGCGCGGGTGACCTCGGCCAGCAGCGCGGGCAGGCCCGCGCCGGTGATCGCCGAGATCGGCAGGATGCTCTCGTCCCGCTCCGAGGCAGTCAGCAGGCGCTCGGCCTCGTCCGTCTCCAGCAGGTCGATCTTGTTCCAGACCTCCAGCACCGGCACCTCTTCGCGCAGGCCCAACTCGGCCAGGATCTCCTCGACATCGGCCTTCTGCTCGCGCGTTTCGGGATGCGAGATATCGCGGACATGCAGCACCAGGTCGGCTTCCAGCACCTCTTCCAGCGTGGCGCGGAAGGCCGCGACCAGCTGGTGCGGGAGGTCCGAGATGAAGCCCACGGTGTCCGAGAGGATGATCTCGGCCCCGGTTTCCAGCTTCACCCGCCGCATGGTCGGGTCCAGTGTGGCAAAAAGCATGTCCTTGGCCAGCACGTCGGCGCCGGTCAGGTAGTTGAACAGCGTCGATTTCCCGGCGTTGGTGTAGCCCACGAGCGCGACGATGGGGAAGGGCACCTTGGCGCGCGAGGCGCGGTGCAGCTCGCGGGTGCGGACGACCTTCTCGAGCTGCCGGCGCAGGCGCACCATCTGTTCGTCGATGGCGCGACGGTCGGCCTCGATCTGGGTTTCGCCGGGGCCGCCGACGAAGCCGAGCCCGCCCCGCTGCCGTTCCAGGTGGGTCCAGGCGCGCACCAGTCGTGTGCGCTGGTAGCCAAGGGCCGCCAGTTCCACCTGCAGCACGCCTTCACGCGTGCGGGCGCGATCCGAGAAGATCTCGAGGATCAGCCCGGTGCGGTCCAGGATCTTGACGTTCCACGCCTTTTCCAGGTTCTGCTGCTGCTTCGGGCTGACCGGCCCGTCAATCAGCACCAGTTCGGCCTCGGCCGTCTTCAGGATCTGCTGGAGCTCTTCGACCTTGCCCTTGCCGAAGAGTGTCTTGGGCTGGGCCGTGGCAATACGGACCAGCTGGTCGCCGACCACCTCGAGACCGGGCAGCGCATGGGCGAGGCTCACGGCCTCTGCCAATGCGTATTGAGGCGCATGACGCGCCTCTTCACCCTTGAACTCGGGGTGGATCACGAAGGCGCGCGTCGGCGCCTGCTCATGTCCGATCAATTTTCGCCGTCGCCTTCATAAAGGGAAATCGGCTGCGACGGCATGATGGTCGAGATCGCGTGCTTGTAGACAAGCTGTGCCTGGCCATCGCGGCGCAGCAGCACACAGAAATTGTCGAACCAGGTAATCACGCCCTGGAGCTTCACACCGTTGATCAGGAAAATCGTCACCGGAACCTTGGTTTTCCGAACGTGGTTCAGGAATGCGTCCTGAAGGTTCTGTCTATCGGAAGCCATTCTTGTTACGCCTTTTTTAAGTTTATTATTGCCGTCCGCGGCTTTCTGCAATTAGCGCTCAGATTATGGGGGCCTGCGGCGGAAGTTTCCAGCCCCGATATCGCAATAGTTTCAGCCTGACGCCAAGCTGCGTCACTCACGCCACAGGTCGGGGTTGAAGAGCGCCAGGATGGCCAGAAGCTCCAGCCGGCCAAGGATCATGAAGGCGCAGAGCGCAAGCTTGGCGCCATCGGTCAGATCCAGCAGGGCGACGGGCTCCGTGCCGCCATGGGTGGCCAGGTTGCCTGCATTGGCCAGCGCCGCCACCGAGAGCACCGTGGCCTCTTCAAAGCTGATGCCGAAGGCCGCGAGGATGGTCATCGAGGCGGCCAGGCAGATGGCGAAGAGCATGAAGAAGACCCAGGCCTGGAAGGCGCCATGGCGGCGGATGCGCCGCCCCGCCTTGCCGCTGCCCGAGACCGAGGAAGGATGCACCAGCCGGTCCATCTCGCGCCGCCCCTGCAGGTAAAGCGCATAGACCCGCAAGAGCTTTACCCCACCCGCAGTGGTGGCCACGCCGCCGCCGATCATCGACAGCCCCATCAGGACCATGCCCGGCGTCGCGAGCCCGGACCAGCTCTGCGCGGTCTGCCAGTGCAGGCTCTCCCAGCCGGTGGTGGTCAGGAACGAAAGTACGGTGAAAGCCGAGCCCCAGAAGGCACCGAAGCCCAGCCCCAGGTCCTCGCCGGAGCTGACCTCGAAGGCGGCGATCCAGTGGCGCAGGAAGAGTAGCACCGGCACCGCGATGACCAGCGCCAGGCCCATGCGGAACTCGGGATCCCGGTAGAGCCCCATGCGCGCCGTCAGCGTGTCCGACGAGAAGGTCACCCGTGACAGGGCAAAGAGCAGGAAGACCGCGATGATCAGCTCTCCGGCAACGCCCGCGCCGGAATGCGCGGGCCCGCCCACGGGGGAAATGCCCGAGGTCGAAAGCGTCGACATGGCGTGGATCAGCGCGGTCAGGGGGCTGTCGCCGGCGATCAGCAGCGCCAGCCAGAGCAGGGCGGTCAGGCCCAGGTAGATGGGGCCCAGCCGGGCCGCGCCCTTCAGCACCCGGCGGATCACCCCGGCGCGCTCGAAACGTGACATCCGCGTCTCGCCCTCGTCACGGCCCGCGGCGGTGACCTCGAAGCCGCCGAGCGACAGCGGCGCCATGACCGCCGCCGCCGAGACCCAGATCAGGAAGCCGCCCATCCAGGCCACCTGCGCCCGCCACAGGTGCAGCGGCGCCGAAAGCCGGCGGGGGTCGTCGTAGAAGCTCATGCCGGTGGTGGTGAAGCTCGAGACCATCTCGACATAGGCATTGAGGAAGCGGGTGTCGGGCAGGCTCTCGGCGAAGGGCACGGCCAGGGGCAGGGGCAGCAGCAGGAAGGCGCAGAAAAGCGCCAGCAGCGCGAAGAGATCGGCCCGCCCGGTGGCCTCGGTCGGCGAAGACCCCCGCGCCAGCCCGATCATCACCGCCAGCACGGTGCCCATGAGCGCCGAGTAGAAGAAGGCCCGCGCCGTGGCGAACTCCTCCATCGCCAGCGCCAGCCCGGCGGGCACCAGCATCGAGACGCAGAGAGCGGCGAAGAGCAGCAGGAACAGCGGCTGCCCTTCCAGGCGGCGCGCCAGCGGTTGCCGGGCAGAGTGGGAGCGGCGCATCGCCCGGCCCTAGAAGTAGTCGATGGAGACCTGCAGAAGGCGCTCCACTTCCGGCACATCGGCGGTGAGCGCGAAGATGACGATGGTGTCGCCCTCTTCGATCACCAGGTCGGCATTGGGCCGCATGACCTTCTCGGCGCGCATCACCGCACCGACCAGCACGCCTTCCGGGAAGGCGATCTCGCGGATCGGGCGGCCGGACATGGGCGAGGTCGAGAGCACATCGGCCTCGATCACCTCGGCCTCGGCATCGCCGATGGAATAGACCCCGCGCACCCGACCGTGGCGGATATGGCGCAGGATCGAGCTGACGGTGGTGGCGCGCGGATTGATATAGGCGTCGATGCCCAGGGGGCCCATGAGCGGTGTCAGCGTCGGGTCGTTGATCAGCGCGATGGCCATGGGGCAGCCCAGGTTCTTGGCCCGCACAGCGGTCAGCATGTTGGTCTTGTCGTCATCGGTGACGCAGAGCACCGCATCGGCGCGGCTGATCCCGGCCTCGGCCAGCAGCGCGCTGTCCAGCCCGTCGCCGTTCAGCACGATGGTCCGCTCCAGCGCATCGGCGGCCTTCTCGGCGATCTTGCGGTTCTTCTCGACCACCTTGGCCCGGATGCGCCGGCCCGAGGTCTCGAGCCGCTTGGCCACGGTCAGCCCGACGTTGCCGCCGCCGACGATGACCACCCGGTCCTGTTGCTTGTTCGACTTGCCGAAGACCTCGAGACAGCGGCTCACGTCCTCGGCATGGACGCAGATATAGCATTCGTCCTCGGGGAAGATCTGGTCGCCCGGCTCGGGCGCGAAGAGGCGGCCTTCGCGGCGGATGCCGACGACCACGGCGCGCAGGGTCGAGAAGAGATCGGTCAGCTGGCGCAGCGGCGTGTTCACCACCGGGCAATCGGGGTCGATCTGGATACCCAGCAGCTGTGCGCGCCCGCCGAGGAATTGCTCCACGTCGAAGGCAGCGGGGGCCGAGAGGCGCTGCAGAGCGGCCTCGGCCACCTCCAGCTCGGGGCTGATCACCACGTCGATGGGCATGTGGTCGCGGCGGTAGAGGTCGGAATAGATCGCGTCGAGATAGCTGCGCGCGCGCAGGCGGGCGATCTTGCGCGGCACCGAGAAGACCGAATGCGCCACCTGGCAGGTGACCATGTTCACCTCGTCCGAAAAGGTCGCGGCGATGATCATGTCGGCATCGCGCGCCCCGGCCTGCTCGAGGATGTCGGGGTAGGAGGCAAAGCCCGCGATCCCCTGCACGTCGAGCGTATCCGTGGCTCGCCGCACCAGGTCGGGGTTGCTGTCCACCACCGTCACGTCGTTGTTTTCACCGGAAAGATGGCGGGCGATTTGCCAGCCGACCTGGCCCGCGCCGCAGATGATGACTTTCATGAGTTCCGACCGCCGAGGCGGGCGCCCTATCCTGAAACTGTCTGAGAGACCTCTGTGGCAGAGCCCGCGCAGGCGGTCAATTCAATTCAAACCCGCAGCGATATCCTGCCCCATGGCTGCCGATCCCGCACGCGCTTTGCCAGGCGCGGTGGCCCTTTCATCCATGCGACGGCCATGAATACTCCTGTCCGGCACGGGTTTCTGGGGGCTGCGCAGACCGAATGCTCAGCGCGGCTCCAGCCGGGTCACGCCGACAGAGGCGGCGCGGGCCAAGGCCTCGTCCAGGGACATGGGGATGTATTCGCCGCGCCGCCACAGCTCGCCCAGGTCGTCGTAGTGGCGGCTCAGCGGGTGGCCCGACTGGCCGGTCGAGGTGATGAAGACAGAGCTGTCGGGATCGGCGAAGTCGTAGACCCCGCGGAAGCCCGCGCCATGGACGTTGAGGAAGGGGTTCTCTCCGGTGCCGACGGTCCGGCCGCGCATCAGCGTGTTGTCCCCGCCCGAGGTGCTCTGGCGGATGTTGACGAAGTAGCGCAGCACCGGCACATCTCCCAGCACCGGGTGGTCATGGGCGGCCTGGTGCAGATCGCCCCAGCGGAGGCTCTCCAGGTTATCGCCATAGCGCTCGGAGATCCACAGCAGCGCCGTGTCCAGCGACTGGCGGGCGATGTCCGAGCAGCTCTCGCGCGGGGTCGATTGCAGGATGTCGCACCAGCGTCTGGCCCCGTCGATGTCGCGGAAGACGCGCTCGATGAAGACCGGGTCGACGTGGATGAAGTCATCGGCCACCGGGCCCAGCTCGTCGCGGATCAGCTTTTCCTGCAGCGCGCGCAGCCAGGCGGCGTAGAGCAGCGGCTCGGGCAGGTGTTCGTTCATCTCGCCATTCCACTCGGCCAGCAGGGTCAGCGCATCCTGGCGCAGCCGCTCGGGCGTGCCTTCGGGGGCCGGGTCGCCGGTGAACCAGAGGTCGCGGCCGATCAGCGGCAGCAGCGAGCGCGCGGTGAAGGACACGGTGTCCAGCTGCGCCTCGATGAAACTGTCGCGGGTATGCACCTGGCGGGTCTGCATCAGGCGCTGCCAGCGATGGATTCGCTGGGTGTCGCCCCAGTCGAAGGTGACATGCTCGGGGAAGGGGCGGTCGATGAACTTGTTGTTGGTATTGCCCAGAAGCCCGCCCCTGGGGTTCACGAACTCGGGGTTGCGGCTATAGGGCAGCATCCCCTGCCAGCGGTTCTGCGGTTGCCAGCCGAGGGCGGGCAGGCGGCCCTGGGTATCGCTGGCCGGATCGCGGGCCGGCATGGCGCCGATGGTCTTCATGGCGATGCCCGAGGCATCCGCCAGGGTCAGGTTCTGCGACGGCGCCACATGGGCCTCGGTCGCGGCGATGGCCTCGTCGATATTGCGCGCATACATCAGGCCCACACCGGCGCTCAGCGTGGTATCCGCCTCCGAAAGCGCCGTCCACGAGACCGAGGCCACATGGCCCTGGGGCGTCACCGAGGCGAGGCGGAAGTGGCTGCCGGGCAGCACCGGGCCGTTCTCGGTCCAGCGCAGGGTCAGGGTGACGGGTGCGCCGTCCTTGACGTTGATGATCGACTTGCGGCTCTCGAAGGGGGCCCAGCCCTCGGGCGTGCGGTATTGCTCAGGGTTCTCGGGGTTCACCTCTTCCATGAAGACATCGAGGTCATCGAGGTAGGAGGAGGTCAGGCCCCAGCCCAGGAAATGCGACCGGCCCGAAAGGATCGAGGGGATGCCGGGGATGGTGGCGCCGATGACGCCGCCCTGTTGCAGCTCGAGCCGCGCCAGGTACCAGATCGCCGGGGCCGAGAAGCCCAGGTGCGGGTCATTGGCCAGCAGCGTGCCGCCCGAGGCCGAGCGCGAGGGTGCTGCGGCGAAGGCATTCGAGGCGCCCTCCTGTCCCGGTCGCGGGAAGGGCGAGAGAGAGCTGCGGGGCAGGCCGAAGTCATCGAGACCCGCGGCCGAAGCCAGGCGGGTGGAGGCGGCGCCGGGGATCACGCCGGGCATGACCTGCGCATAGCCAGGTGCGGCGATGGCGGCGCCGGGGGCATCGGGCAGGATATCCTGCAGCATCGAGGGCTCGGGCAGCGAGAGCGAGACGCGGGCGCGTTGCACCTCGTCCTCGAGCGCGCCGGACAGCTGCACGGCCATGAGCTTGCCGATGGCGATGGAATCGGCGGGCTGCCAGGGCGCGACGGGGGCGTCGAAGAGGAACATCTCGGGCGCGCCACGGCCCAGGGCGTCGCGGTTGATCTCGGCCAGGCGGGCGTTGACGCCTGCGGCATAGGCAGTGAGGGCGGCAGAGGTGCGCGCGTCCTGCGCCGGCACCGAGGCGATGGCCAGCCGGTAGAGGTCGAAACGCCGCATCAGCCGGTCGACGGGCAGGGTGCGGGCGCCGAAGACCTCGGACAGGCGGCCCTGCACGGTGCGGCGCAGGGTGATCATCTGCCAGAGCCGGTCCTGGGCATGGGCGTAGCCCAGCCCGAAGAAGACATCGCGGTCGCTCTCGGCGAAGACATGCGGCACATCGGCGGTATCGCGGACGATCTCGACCGGCGCGGAGAGCCCGGCGACGCGCAGGGTCTTGTCGTAGTCGGGCAGCGAACGGGAGGCCAGGTAATAGACCCCGAGGACAGCCAGCACGGTCAGGAAGACAAGGCCTCCGGCGATGCGCAGCAGCCAGCGGAATAGCGTCGACATGTGTTCTCCTGCCCCGACGGGTCCCCAAATTCCGGCTCTTGCCTTCCGGCGCGGTGCCGGACAGTCTTGCGGCCGAAACGACCGCGCCCGTCCGGCAGGGACCGGCGCGAGCACCAATACAGGGGAATGAACGATGGTGAAAGCAGCCTTTCTGGGTCTCGGCGTCATGGGCTATCCGATGGCCGGACACCTGGTGGCCGCGGGTCACGACGTGACCGTCTACAACCGCACCACGGCCAAGGCCGAGGCCTGGGTCGCGCAGCACGGTGGCGCCATGGCGCCCACGCCGGCCGAGGCGGTGGCCGGTGCCGATGTGGTGATGACATGCGTCGGCAACGACGACGACCTGCGCGCGGTCTGCGCCGGGGCGGGCGGCGCCTTCGAGGCGATGAAACCGGGCGCGATCCTGGTCGATCACACCACCGTTTCGGCCCGTGTCACCAGCGAGCTGGCCGCCATTGCCGCAGGCAAGGGGCTGGGCTTCGTCGATGCGCCGATCTCGGGCGGCCAGGCCGGTGCCGAGAACGGCGCGCTCTCGGTCATGTGCGGCGGCGCGCAGGAGACCTTCGACACGGTCGCGCCGATCATCGACGCCTATGCCAAGGTCTGCCGCCTGATGGGGCCCTCGGGCGCCGGTCAGATCACCAAGATGTGCAACCAGATCGCCATTGCCGGCGTGGTGCAGGGTCTCGCCGAGGCGGTGAACTTTGCCCAGAAATCCGGCATGGACGGCGAGAAGGTGATCGAGGTGATCTCCCAGGGGGCGGCGGGCTCCTGGCAGATGTCGAACCGCTACCAGACCATGCTGGAAGATCACTACGAGCACGGTTTCGCCGTTGACTGGATGCGCAAGGACCTGGGCATCTGCCTGTCCACCGGCGACGAGATCGGGGCGGCCCTGCCGCTCACCGCGCTTGTCGATCAGTTCTACAAGGACGTGCAGGCCATGGGTGGCGGTCGCTGGGATACCTCGGCGCTGCTGAAGCGGCTGAAGGCCTTCGGCTGAGACCCCCTGCGGGGCACGAAGAGGGGGGCGGCGCGGCCTGCGGCCACGCCGCCCCCCGGTTCATCTAAGGCTTAGGTCGCGCGGCTGGAGGACGCCTTGGGCGGGCATGCCTCGGAGAAGCTGAAAGTGGCGCATTGCGCCCCTTTGTCATGGGCGGCTGGCGAAAGCCGCCGGTCGAGCCGGACGCGCGCCTCAGTGCGGGGTGGTGTTGGAGAAGACCTGGATCACCGCGATGCCGCCGCCGATCATCAGCATGCCCAGCACCGCGGGAAGGTCCAGCTTCTGGCCGAAGACCAGGTATCCGATCGCCGCGATGCAGATGATGCCCAGACCCGACCAGAGCGCATAGACCACCCCCACGGGCATGTGGCGCAGGGTCAGCGACAGGAAGTAGAAGCTGAGCGCATAGGCCACCAGCGTCAGCGCCGAGGGCGCGAGCCGGGTGAACTGCTGGCTGGCGGTCAGGGCCGAGGTGCCGATGGTCTCGAGCACCACGGCGATGATCAGGGTCAGATAGGCGGGCATTGAGGTTCCCTCAGGTGGCGACGTACCAGTCCTTGCGGTGGTTGATGGCGATGACGAAGTTCACCACCACGGCCCCCAGCAGGGACCAGATGAAGGCCGTGCCCGGCAGCACGAAGAAGGCTACGGCGAAGAGGCCGGCATCGAAGCTGAGCTGCGTCCAGCCGGCGCGGAAGCCGGTCTTTTCCTGCAGGTAGAGCCCCAGGATGCCGATGCCCCCCAGAGAGGCGCCATGGCGGAAGAGCGCCAGCAGGCCCGCGCCGGTGATGAAGCCGAAGAGGATGGCGCCGACCCAGGGGGTGAGCTCGCTGAACACCACCTGGGTGCCGAGGAACTTCGACAGCACCGAAAGCATCGCCACGGCGATGAAGGTCTTGATGGTGAAGCGCAGCCCCATGCGGGCATAGCCCAGCCAGTAGAAGGGCAGGTTCACCAGGAAGAAGACCAGCCCGAAGCTCCAGCCCGTGACATAGGAAAGCAGCACCGCCAGCCCCGCCGTCTGGCCCGTCACCAGGCCGAGGTGGGTCAGGATCACGATGCCAAGCCCGCACATCGAGGTGCCGAAGAGCAGCCCCTGGGCATCTGCCAGCGGCGAATGGCCCTGGGCTTGGGAATCCTTGGTCTGGGTCTTGCTCATCGGTGTCTCCGGGGTGGCTTGTGACCCCCTCTAGCTGTGGCCAAATTCGCTGTCCAGTGCCGCTAGTCGGCTATGTAGACATCGCGGCGGTGGTTGAAGGCGATGACTCCGTTGAGGATCAGCGCCCCATAGAGCGAATAGGCGACGGTGCGGGTGTCGAAGAGGAAGAAGGCCACGGTGAAGAGCACCGCATCGACGATCAGCTGCACGTAACCGGCGCGGAAGCCGGTGCGGTCCTGGATCATCAGCGCGATCACCCCCAGCCCGCCGAGCGAGCCCTTGTGCCGGAAGACCCCGAGCAGGCCGTAGCCCGTGAGCACCCCGAAGATCGTGGTACCGAGGATCGGGTTCAGCGTCTCGAACTGCAGCCCGATGGGCAGGTAGTCCACCAGCAGCGACAGCGCCGTGACGCAGAAAAAGCTCTTCAGGGTGAACTCGGCCCCCAGGCGCTTCCAGGCGAAGGCGTAGAACGGCAGGTTGATCAGGAAGAAGACCGTGCCGAAGCTCCAGCCCGAGGCATAGGCGATGATCAACGCCAGGCCGGCGGTCTGGCCGGTGATGAAGCCAAGCGAGGACAGGAAGATGATCCCCGTCGCCGAGGTCAGCAGGGCGATGGCGAACCCCTGGGCATCTTCGATGGGCGTGTGGCTGTAGCGGTATTCGGTGGGGATCGGCATCGGGGCCGGCATCGCAGTCTCCGTCAATAATGGGTCAGCAATGCTTCCCTTGTATCCCGCCGCGACGGCGAATCCCATAGAGAAAGCGCTTCAGGCGCTGCCTGCGACGCAACGTGCCCGGACATCGGGCAAATTCCCGCCTGCGGTCGGGGAGGGGCCCCGGCGCGATGGAACAGGACGGCAGTCGGTACCGTTGATCGCATGAAGGGGGCGGCCTCTCTGCCCCACGAGACATGCATGAAAAGGAACATCCCATGCCCGCAATCGATCAGTCCCGCGTCCTTGTCCTGGCCACCAACGGCTTCGAGCAATCCGAACTGGAAGTGCCGCGTGATGCGTTGAAGGACCGTGGCGCCACGGTCCATGTCGTCAGCTTGGACGGCAAGCCGATCCGTGGCTGGCAGGGCAGCGACTGGGGCACCGAGGTGCCCGCCGACGCCGCGCTGTCCGATGTCACTGCAGCAGACTACGATGCCATCGTTCTGCCCGGTGGCCAGATCAACCCCGACATCCTGCGCACGAAGCCCGAGGCGGTCTCGCTCGTGAAGGCGTTCCATGACGCCGGCAAGATCATCGCCGCCATCTGCCACGGCCCCTGGCTGCTGGTCGAGGCGGGTATCGTGAAGGACCTGCCCGTGACCTCCTATCACTCGATCCGCACCGACGTGGAAAACGCCGGTGGCAAATGGGAGGACAGCGCCGTGGTCTGCGAGCGCGGCATCGTCACCTCGCGCAGCCCCGACGACCTGCAGGCCTTCGTCGACAAGATCGTCGAAGAGATCCGCGAAGGCCGTCACCAGCGCCACGCGGCCTGAAGCCCTCCGCGTCCTGCAAGGGGGGAGCCCCTGCCGCGACAGGTCCCGCATGTGCGGGATCTGTCAAATTGCCTTCATGCCGCCAGCCCTCGTTCACGATACCTAAACTGCCGTGCCCTAGCGTCAGCCGAGGTTGTGAAACGAGAGGCTGGCATGCTTTCATTCCTATCCAGGTCTTCGCAGACCCAGACCCGCGACACTTCGGCCGAGATCGACGCGATCTGCCGGTCCCACCTGATGGTCTGGTACGACATGGAGGGCACGATCCTCGATGCGAATGACAAGTTCTGCGAAGAGACCGGCTATTCGCATGGCGAGGTGGTGGGAAAGTCCTACAAGGTCTTCGTGCGCGAAAAGGATCACGACCTGCCCGAGCTGCGCACGCTCTGGCGCGACATGGGCGAAGGCAAGTCGGTCAACCGGATCGTCCCGCGGCTGAACCGCGCCGGAGAGGAGATCTGGTTCGACGTCACCTATACGCCGGTCAAAGGGCCCGAGGGTGGCTATACCCATGTCCTGAGCGTCGCGCGCGAGATCTCTCGCAACCACTTCCGCAGGCGCGACAATCGCAGCCAGGTGGATGCGGTGAAACGCTCCATGGCGGTGGCGGAATATGAACTCGACGGGCGGCTGATCGACGCCAACGAGCTTTTCCTGAAGCCCATGGGCTACAAGCTGGAAGACGTGAAGGGCAAGCACCACCGCACCTTCATGGACCCCGAGGAAGCCGCGGCCCCCGCCTATGCCGACTTCTGGTCCCGACTGCGCCAGGGCTCTTCGGAAAGCGGGCAGGTGCGCCGGCGGGATCGCAACGGCGCCTATCGCTGGCTGGAAGCCACCTACGAGACGCTGATCGACCCCGAGGGGCGGCCCTTCAAGGTGGTCTGCTACGCCTTCGACACGACCGATGCCAAGAACCTGGCCGCCGATGCCGCCAGCCAGATCGCGGCGATCAACCGCGTGCAGGCGGTGATCGAGTTCGACACCCGCGGCAAGGTCACCGCTGTCAACGACACCTTCTGTGCGGCCATGGGCTATGAGCGGGACGAGATCGTCGGCAAGCATCACTCGATGTTCGTCGACCGCGCCTATGCCAAGTCCCCGGAGTACGAGACCTTCTGGGCCGACCTGCGCGCCGGGCGGGATGTCTCGGGCAATTTCCAGCGCCTCGGCAAGGGGGGGCGGGTCGTCCATATCCGCGCCAGCTACAATCCGATCTACAATGCCTCGGGCGAGGTGGTGAAGGTGGTGAAATATGCCATCGACACCACGGCCCTGCAGCAGACCGTGGACACGATGCAGGCCGGGCTCGACCGGCTGGCCGACGGCGATCTCACCGTCCGGCTGGAGCAGAACCTGGGCCAGCTGGACACGGTGCGCCAGCGCTTCAACAGCGCGGTCAGCAAGATCGAAGAGGTGATCGGCCAGGTGCTGGTGCGCTCCAACGACGTGCACAGCGAGACCGGCGCGATCACCGGCGCCACCACCGAGCTCTCGCGCCGCACCGAACAGCAGGCGGCGACGCTGCAGGAAACTGCGGCGGCCCTGACGGAGCTTTCGGTCTCGGTCCAGCATGCGGCGGAGGCGGCGAACGAGGCCAAGACCAAGGCCGACCTGGCCAAGAAGAGCACAGAGGAATCGGGGCGCGTGGTCGACAATGCCGTCGGCGCGATGACCGAGATCCAGGAGAGCTCGAACAAGATCACCTCGATCACCAATGTGATCGACGACATCGCCTTCCAGACCAACCTGCTGGCGCTCAACGCGGGCGTCGAGGCCGCGCGGGCCGGCGACGCCGGGCGCGGCTTCGCGGTGGTGGCGCAAGAAGTGCGGGCGCTGGCGCAGCGCTCCTCCGAGGCGGCGCGCGAGATCGCCGAGCTGATCTCGGCCTCGACCCGCCAGGTCGGGCGCGGGGTGGATCTTGTCGGCCAGGCCGGGACCTCGATCCGCACCATCGATTCCATGTTCGGAGAGATCAACGATATCGTCGCACAGATCGCCGGTTCCGCCAGCGAGCAGGCGCGCGGGATCTCGGAGATGAACACGGCGGTGAACCAGCTCGACCACGCCACCCAGGAAAATGCCGCCATGGCGGAAGAGACCAATGCCGCGACCCAGACCCTGGCAGGCGGCATCGCCGATGTGCAGGCCGCGGTGTCGTTCTTCAGTTCCGAGCAAGGCAGGAGCCCGGCGCGGCCAGCCTATCGCGCGGCGAGTTGATCTGCGCCAAGGGAGCGAGGCCAAGGTTTCCGGGGGCGAGGCACGGATAGATCCTTTTCCATGTCCGCGCGTCGTGGAACCGGGGCTGTGGCAGGAAAGGCCGTAACGCAGCTTTCTTGATGGGTAGAGGTTGCTGTGGGGGAGTCCCCTCCGGCCTCAGGGCGGCGGCCCTGGGTGGGGGAGACTGCCCTGGTCCGCAAGTGCGGTGTTAACAGGTGATGCGAGATCCTCCGGACCGAGGATCATGCTCGGTTCTTTACTGCGCGACCGGCCGAGTTTTCCTCTGCCGGGCCGTGCCGCCTTCTGCGCGGTGCCCGCGCATGAGCGCCCAATTCCCGCCAGAGGCACAGCGCAGGGGGCAAAAGAAAAAGGCCCGCAGAGCGCGGGCCTTTCCGGTCTTCGGCTCTGGGCAGATCAGCCTGCCAAGGCCTTGTTCAGGTTCTGGTCGACCTTCTCGAGGAAGCCCATGGTGGTCAGCCAGCCCTGGTCGGGGCCGACCAGCAGCGCCAGGTCCTTGGTCATATGACCGCTCTCGACCGTTTCGATGACCACTTTCTCCAGCGTCGAGGCAAAGGCCATCAGCGCGGTGTTGCCATCCAGCTTGGCACGGTGCTTCAGACCGCCGGTCCAGGCGTAGATCGAGGCGATGGAGTTGGTGGAGGTCGACTTGCCCTGCTGGTGCTGGCGATAGTGGCGGGTAACCGTGCCATGCGCCGCCTCGGCCTCGACGATCTTGCCGTCCGGCGTCATCAGCTGCGAGGTCATCAGCCCGAGCGAGCCGAAGCCCTGGGCAACGGTGTCCGACTGCACGTCGCCATCGTAGTTCTTGCAGGCCCAGACGAACTTGCCGTTCCACTTCAGCGCACAGGCCACCATGTCGTCGATCAGGCGGTGTTCGTACCAGATCCCGGCAGCCTTGAACTTTTCCTCGAACTCTTTCTCGTAGACTTGCTGGAACAGGTCCTTGAAGCGCCCGTCATAGGCCTTGAGGATGGTGTTCTTGGTCGAGAGGTAGACCGGCCAGCCCAGGTTGAGGCCGTAGTTCAGCGAGGCGCGGGCGAAGTCGAGGATCGACTGGTCGAGGTTGTACATCGACTGGAAGACCCCGGCTGAGGGCGCCTGGTAGACCTCCCTCTCGATCACCGTGCCGTCTTCGCCTACGAATTTCATCGACAGCGTGCCGGCACCGGGGAAGGTGAAGTCGGTGGCCTTGTACTGGTCGCCGAAGGCATGGCGGCCAACCACGATGGGGTTGGTCCAGCCCGGCACCAGGCGCGGCACGTTGCGGCAGATGATCGGCTGGCGGAAGACCACGCCGCCCAGGATGTTGCGGATCGTCCCATTGGGCGAGCGCCACATCTTCTTCAGGCCGAATTCCTCGACCCGCGCCTCGTCCGGGGTGATCGTGGCGCATTTCACGCCAACGCCCACTTCCTTGATCTTCTCGGCCGCGTCGATGGTGATCTGGTCCTCGGTGCGGTCGCGTTCTTCGATGCCCAGATCGTAATAGAGCAGGTCGATGTCGAGGTAGGGTTCAATCAACTTCTTCTTGATGAAATCCCAGATGATGCGGGTCATCTCGTCGCCGTCGAGTTCGACGACGGGATTGTCCACCTTGATCTTCGTCATGAGGCTGGCTCCCTGCGATGTGCGGAACGGGCTGGAATCAAGCCGCGTACGGCTTTCTGCGCCTGCATAGCCTAAAGCTTTGTTAGCGGAAAGTCTTGTATGCGGACGTATACCGAAAATTCCGGGTCCGGCGATGTTCCGCCCAGTCTCAGCTGTCGCTGTGCCGCTCCAGCTTGCGCATGCGCATCAGGATGGGGAAGGCGAGCCCGGTCAGCACCAGCGAGGTCAGCAGTTGCGGCATGATGGTGCCGTCGAAGACCTGGGCCACCACGGTCGAGATCACCGCGGCCACCACGGTCGAGACCGCGCCCAGCACCGAGGCGGCAAGCCCGGCGATATGGCCGATCGGCTCCATCGCCAGGGCGTTCAGGTTCCCGATGGTCAGACCCATCTGGTACATGGCGGCGGCCTGCCAGGCGAAGTAGGTGTAGAAATAGATGCCGTAGCCCGGCTCATGCGGCATGGCGAAGTAGCCCAGGAAGAGCGCCACCGTCAGCACCAGGAAGATGGCCTGGGTCACGGTGATGATCGCCCGCATGCCGTATTTGCGCACCAGCGAGGCGTTGACCATCGAGGAGGTGGCGCAGAGCATGCCGATGCCGAAGAACCAATAGGGGAAGGCCTCTGACAGGCCGAAGATGCGTCCGAAGGTCGGCTCGATCAACGAGATCGAGGTAAAGAGCACCGAGAAGATCGAGGTCTGCACGATCAGCGACAGGCGCACCATCGGGATCGAGAACATCTCGCGCAGGGCATGCCACAGCGAGACCACGCGGAATTTCTGGCGGCGTTCGCGGGGCAGGGGCTCGTCCAGGCGGGTGGCCAGCCAGGTCGAGGCGATCAGCGAGAAGACCAGGAAGGCCAGGAAGATGCTGCGCCAGCCACCGGCCTCGATGATGCCCTTGCCGATGAGCGGGGCCATGGCCGGGAAGACGGTGAAGACGATCATCACGAAGGAAATCAGCCGGGCCATCTCGCGCCCCGCGTAGAGGTCGCGGATGATGGCGATGGCCACAACGCGCGCCGCCGAGGCGCCGAGGCCCTGCAGCACGCGGCCCAGGATCAGCACCTCGAGCGACGGCGCCTGCCAGGAAATCAGTGCGCCCGAGATATAGACCACCGCGCCCCAGAGGATCACCGGCTTGCGTCCGAAGCTGTCCGACAGCGGCCCGGTGAAGAGCGTACCCACGCCCATGCCCACCATGAAGGCGGAAAGCACCAGCTGGGCGTCGTTGGCCTCGCCCCCGGCCAGTTCGCGCCCGATCTCGGGCAGGGCAGGCAGCAGCGAGTCGATGGAGAAGGCGACGGTCGCCATCATCATCGCCATCAGGGCCACGAATTCAGCCGGATGCAGACGCTGCGCCATGGGGGATAACTCCTTGATGAAACAGCAAGGCGCTACCAGTTTTCCGGCCCGCGCACCAGAGCGCGGCGGGCCGCTTTGACGCCTGAAGCCCTGCGGGGATGAACAACGCGCAGGGCTCTCGTGCGGGGTCTAGCCTGTCGGCTGGTCCTCGGCTGCGGCGACCTGGGCGATGATCTCGTCGATCACCTGCAGCCAGAGCTCGACCGGCTGGGCGCCCGGCACCGCGTGCTGTTGCGCCACGATGAAGGTGGGCACCGAGTTCACGCCCATCTTGCGGCTGTGTGCGTCGCGGTCGCGGATCGCCTGCTCGTCGGCGTCGCTTTCCAGCAGGCGCCCCACGACCGAGGCATCCATGCCGCAGCTGTCGGCGATATCGCAAAGCACCTCGCGGTCACCGATATCGCGGCCTTCGCGGAAGTTGGCGGCAAAGAGCGCGTCGACCACCTTGTTCTGCACCTGCTCCAGCCCCGCCCAATGGATCAGCCGATGCGCGTCCACGGTGTTGGGGGTGCGGGTGATCTGCGGGAAATCGGCCTCGATACCCTCGGCGCGGGCGCGTTCGGCGATCTGATTGTAGACCTCGTCCGCGCGTCCCTTGCCGAACTTGCTTTCCAGGTAGGCGCGCCGGTCCATGCCTTCGCGCGGCATGTCGGGGTTCAGCTGGAACGGGTGCCATTCGACGACGAAGGGATGGCCCGGACGCTCGGCCAGGGCGCGGTCCAGCAGGGTCTTGCCGATGTAGCACCAGGGGCAGATAGGGTCCGAGATGATATCAAGCTTGACCGTCATGTCCGTTCTCCCAGAGCGCGGCCAGGGCGGCGCGCTGCAGTTTTCCGTTTGCATTTCGGGGCAATGCCGCAACATGCCTCCAGATCCGGGGCTGCTTGTACCGGGCCAGCCGCGCCTCGGCCAGTGCCGATAGCGTGAGGTCATCCTGCGCCTGCCCGGTATAGAAGGCAGCGATCACCCTTGCATCCTGTTTGACCTCTACCTCGGTAACGGCGATCTCGGTGACACCCGGCAGATCGGCCAGCGCCGCCTCGATCTCCAGTGGAGAGACCCGGTAACCGCCGGCGTTCAGCATCTCGCCGCGCCGCCCGAGGTAGGTCACGGCGCCGCTGGCATCCATGGCGCCCAGGTCCCCGGTCAGGAACCATTCGTCCCGGAAGCGCTCGGCCGTGGCCTCGGGCGCGCCAAGGTAGCCCAGCATCAGGCCGGGATCGGAGCGATGCACGGCGATGGTGCCGGGCTGGCCCAGGGGCAGCGGGCCCGCGTCCCCCAGGATCGCCACGTGACGGCCGGGCTGTGGCCGCCCCAGGGTGCCCTCGGGCGCCGGGTCCGAGGGGCAGCCCGACAGGAAGGTCGAGATCTCGGACATGCCGAAGGCCTCGTGGATCGGCTTGCCGCTGGCCTCGCGCCAGGCCTCGCGCAGGGTGGCCGAGAGCTTCTCTCCGGCCGAGAGCCCGTGGCGCAGCTTCGGCAGGTCCAGCGTCGGGTGATGTGACAGGAGCTTGCGGTAGACGCCGGGCGCGGCGGCGAAAAGCGTCGCCTCATGGCGCTTCAGCAGCAGCGGCAGGGTCTCAGTCGCCAGCCCGGCGACGGGGATCAGCGCGGTTGCGCCAAGGCTCCAGGGGTCCAGCAGCCCGGTGCCCAGGGTGTAGGTCCAGTTGAAGGCGCCCGCGTGCAGCAACCGGTCGTCGGGACGCAGGCCGTACCAGCCTTCATGCATCATCTGCCGCGCCCAGAGCGCGCGATGAGCATGAACCACGGCGCGGGGGCTGCCAGAGGTGCCGGAGGTGAAGACGATATAGGCGGGGCGCTCGGGATCTCCCATCTGCCAGTCGGCGGGCGGCAGGTCGCGCATCTTGCGCAGCGCATCCTGGGCGATGACCGGCAGGGCGGGCGAGGGATCGGTCTCGAGCCCCCGGCCAAGCACCAGGGCCGCGGGCTCGGCGATGGCGATGACCTCTGCCAGCTCGCGGGCGGTGAGCTGGGCCGAGGTGGGCACGGGCACGAGGCCGGCGCAGATCGCGCCCAGGAAGGCCAGCGGAAAGTCCACCTCGTTGCCGAGGCGCAGCAGGATGCGCTGTCCGGGCTGAAGCCCCGCGTCCAGCAACCCGGTCGCGGTGCCGCGGATCGCCGCCTCCAGCCGGGCGAAGCTCCAGCGTTCGGCGCGGCCCAGGCCGAGGATGGCCAACGCCACCTTGTCCGGGGTCTGTTGCCCGGCGGCCATCACGTGGCGGGCCAGGTTGAAGGGGGCTGGGCAGCGCGGCGCCGGGCCGCGGTCGCAGATCGAAAGCTCTTCCATTTCTCCTTGCTAGGCGGGCAGGCGCGGCCTGACAAGCAGCGTTGCAGAGACCCGCCAAAGCGGGCTATGGAAAACGCCATGACCGAAACAGACCCCCGCATGTTGATCCAGATCGCCCGTGAAAGCGGGGAAGAGACCCTGGCCGAGCCGCTCGACCTGGGCCATCGCGTGCGTGAGCTGCGCCGCGAGCGCGACTGGACGCTAGAGCAGGCGGCGGTGAAGGCGGGCATGGCGCGCTCGACCCTGTCGAAGATCGAGAACGGGCAGATGTCGCCCACCTATGATGCGCTGAAGAAGCTGGCCACGGGCCTCGGCATCCCGGTGCCGCAGCTCTTCACCCCGCCCAGGGCACAGCAGGTCATGGGCCGCATGGCCGCCACCCGCGAGGGCGAGGGCCAGGACCACGCAACGGCCACCTACGAGCACAAGCTGCTGGCGGCGCAGCTGACCCGCAAGCAGATGCTGCCCTATCACGCCCGCATCCGCGCCCGCTCGATGGAGGAATTCGACGGCTGGGTGCGCCACGACGGAGAGGAATTCCTCTACGTGCTGACCGGGGTGATCCGGCTCTATACCGAGTTCTACGAGCCGCTGGAGATGCGCCGTGGCGACAGCGCCTATTACGACGCCTCCATGGGTCACAACGTGATCTCGCTCAGCCCGGAGGATGCGACGATCCTCTGGGTGACCTCGCTGACCTGAGCCTCAGCCTTTGCGCCCGATGGGCGTCGCGGGCTGGTCGTCATCTCCGAAGGCGGCATCGTCGTCGGAAGGGTCCTCTCCGACCGGCACATATTTGCCGGAGGCCGAGATGGCCTGCATGTCCTCGCTTTCATCCATGCGCAGATCGGCGGGCATCGCGCCTTCGCGCCATTCCGAGATCTCGTCCTGGATATCGGCATAGTCGCGTCCCGTGACCTGGCTGAGATACCCCGCAAGCGCATCGCGCGAGCCATCCAGGGCCAGCAGGTCGGATTCTGCGGCCTCGGGCCATTGTTGCATCACGGCGGGAACCAGGGTCGACCAGTTGCGGGCGATTTCGGGCCAGTTCATGGGGGCCTCCTTTCGGTGTCATTCGACAGCAAAACGCCGGGCAGGGGCCCGGCGTTCCGTGTCGCGACATGAGAGAGGCGGATCAGCCCTCGGGGTCCATCCACCAGACCTCGGGCAGCCAGTAGACGCCATCGCCGTAGATCGGCAGCTCTTCGGGATACTTCAGCTTCGCGTCATGGGCGATGCGGCCCTTGTCGTACATGAAGATCGGGATCACGTAGCGCCCCGAGGTCAGGATACGGTCCAGCGCCCGCACGGCGGCGGTGAAATCCTCGCTCGAGCGAGAGGCCAGCATGGCGTCGACCATGGCGTCGATGGCCGGGTTCTTCACCCCCATCAGGTTGCGGGAGCCATTCTGATCGGCGCTTTCGACACCCCAGTAGAGCTTCTGCTCATTGCCCGGCGACAGCGAGACCTGGCGGCGGATGTCGGTCATGTCGAAATCGAAGGTCTCGATCCGGCTGGTGTACTGGGCATTGTCGACCACGTTGACGCTGGCCTCGATGCCGAGGCGCTCGAGCGCATCCATGTAGATGTCGATGATCGACTGGTTGATCTGATCGCCCTGGCGCAGCAGGATCTCGAAGGAGAGCGCCTCTCCGGCGGCATTGCGCCGGATGCCGTCATCACCCGCGGGCCAGCCCGCATCGTTCAGCAGCTCCGCCGCGGCGACGATATTGGCGCGGTTGCGGGTCGAGCCATCGCTGACCGGCAGCGTGTAGCCGTCGAGCGCACCGGGGGCCAGCACGTCGCTGAAGGGGGCCAGCAGCTCCTTCACGCGCCCCTCGGCGGGACCGTCCTTCATGCCCAGCACCGAATGCGAGAAGTACGAGGTGATGCGGGGCTGCTTGCCGCCGGTGATCGCCTCGTTGATGTATTCAAAGTTGAAGGCATGCAGCAGCGCATCGCGCACGCGGATGTCGTCGAAGGGCGCGCGGCGCGTGTTCATCACGAAGCCGGTGATGCCCGAGGGGCGTTCGGAGGAGATCTCGGATTTCACGATCTCGCCGGCCTGGGCGGCGGGGAAATCGTAATCGCGGTCCCATTTCTCGGCGTTGAATTCGCGCACGAAGGAGATTTCTCCGGCCTTGAAGGCCTCGAAGAGCACATTCTGATCACCGAAGAACTCGATCCGCAGCTCGTCGAAATTGGCAATGCCGCGCTTGATCGGCAGATCCTTGGCCCAGTAATCGGGATCGCGCTTCAGCACCACGTTGCGGCCCGCTTCATAGCTGTCGACCACATAGGGCGAAGAGGTGATCGGGATCACGTCGAAGCCAGGCTGATCGAACTCGATCCCCTCCCATTGCGCCTTCTTCAGGATCGGGCGCAGGCCGACGATCAGCGCCAGCTCGCGGTCGTCGCTGTTGAAGGTGAAACGGACCGAGCGCGGGCCGGTCTTTTCCATCTTCTCGATCAGGCCCCAGAGACCCAGGTAACGGGCATTCCCCTGGGTGCCGAGGGTCTCGTAGGACCACATCACGTCCTCGACGGTGATCGGGCTGCCGTCCGAGAACCGCGCCTCTTCGCGCAGGGTGAATTCAACCCAGTCGCGTTCGGGGCCGGTTTCGATCGATTCGGCGATCATGCCGTAGACGGTGAAGGGCTCGTCCTGGCTGCGGTAGACCAGGCTGTCCACGGTCATGAAACGCAGCTGCCAGGGCACGTTGCCGCGAATGATATAAGGGTTCAGGCTGTCGAAACCGCCGGTATTGCCGGTGACGAAGGTGCCGCCTTTCGGCGCATCGGGATTGGCATAGGGCAGGTGGCTGAAATCTGCCGGCAGTTCCGGCTCTCCATACATGGCAAGACCATGAGAGGGCTCTGCCATGGCGGGAATCACCCCGGAAAGCCCGAGAATCGCCCCCGCGAGCGCGCCGCCTGCCCGCCGCAAGAGGCCGTTTTGCCCGGCGGAATGGAAAAGGATCATTTTGTTGCTGCTCCCTGTGAACCTTGTTTTCTTGGCCCTCACGGTACCTGCGGTTTCACGCCTTTTCAAACTTTTAGCTTTCATGACGAGGCAGGATTGCTTATAAAGAGATCACTGCTCGATAGGTTTCTTGCCTGTATGAAACCTGCCTCAATAACTGAACGCCGGCCTCGTGCCGGCGTTTTTTTCTGCGCAGTCCTCCCCTTTGGTCACCCTGCGAGATCCAGCGCATTAGCGTCTCTTTCCCTCGCTTTTCGCGGTCGCAGCATTATTGTCTCGGACAAGGGGGCTTTCGGGCCCTGCGTCAGAGGAGAGACCAATGAGTGTAAGCGGCAAGACAGCTGTGGTGACCGGATCGACCAGCGGCATCGGCCTGGGCGTGGCGGAGGAACTGGCCAAGGCGGGCGCGAAGGTGGTGCTGAACTCCTTCACCGACAGCGAGGAAGATCACAAGATCGCCTCCGACATGGCGGCGAAATACGGCACCGAGGTGCGCTATATCCAGGCCGACATGTCGAAGGGCGACCAGTGCCGGGCGCTGATCGAGAAGGCGGGGGCCTGCGATATCCTGGTCAACAACGCCGGTATCCAGCACGTGGCGGCCATCGACGAGTTTCCCGTGGCCAAGTGGGATGCGATCATCGCCATCAACCTCAGCAGCTCGTTCCACACCATCGCGGCGGCGTTGCCGATGATGCGCAAGGCGGGCTGGGGCCGGGTGGTCAATATCGCCTCGGCCCATGGCCTGACGGCAAGCCCCTACAAGTCGGCCTATGTCAGCGCCAAGCACGGCATCGTCGGCATGACCAAGACCGTGGCGCTGGAGACCGCCGAAGAGCCCATCACCTGCAATGCCATCTGTCCGGGCTACGTGCTGACCCCGCTGGTCGAGGCGCAGATCCCCGACACGATGGAGAAATACGGCATGAGCCGCGACGAGGTGGTGCGCGACGTGCTGCTGGAGCGCCAGCCCTCCAAGGCCTTCGCCACCACCGAGCAGATCGGCGGCACGGTGGCCTTCCTCTGCTCGGCAGCGGCCGAGCAGATCACCGGCACGACGATCAGCGTCGACGGTGGCTGGACGGCACTCTGATGAAAAGCCCCGCTTCGGCGGGGCTTTTTGCTACCCCGTGACAGGAGGGCACCATGGCCCCGCGCAAATCCCGCTCCGCAAGCCCCAAGACCAAGCGCATCAACCTGGCCCTGCAGGGCGGTGGCGCCCATGGCGCCTTCACCTGGGGGGTGCTGGACCGGCTGCTCGAGGATGAGGCGCTCGAGATCGCGGCGATCTCGGGCACCTCCGCGGGGGCGCTGAACGGGGCGGCGCTGAAGGCGGGCTGGGCCAAGAACGGCCGCGAGGGCGCGCGCGCCGAGCTGGCCTGGCTCTGGTCCCAGATGGGCGCGGTCGAGGACCAGGGCTTCTGGCCCTGGTTCCTGTCGGGCCTGCCGGTGCCCGGCACCCGAGAGATCGGGCAGGCGGTGGAATATTCCATGGCGGGGCAGCTGGCCGACATGCTGGCGCTGGTCACCACGCCCTATGCGCTCGGCCCCTTCTACCGCAACCCGCTGCGCCCCATCGTCGAGCGCTTCGACTTCAGCGCCGTCTGCGGCGACGGCGGACCGGAGCTTTTCGTCTGCGCCACCAAGGTGCGCGATGGCAAGATCCGCATCTTCGAGGGCGAAGAGCTCACCGCCGAGGCGCTCCTGGCCTCCGCCTGCCTGCCCACGCTCTTTACCGCCGTCGAGTTCTTCGACGAGAAGTCGGGCCGCAAGGAGGCCTTCTGGGACGGCGGCTACGCGGGCAACCCGGCGCTCTTTCCGCTCTTCGATCCGGATCTGCCGGACGATGTGCTGATCGTCTCGATCAACCCGCTCGAGCGGGACGAGATCCCCATGCTGCCGGGGCAGATCCAGAACCGGATCAACGAGATCAGCTTCAATTCCTCGCTGCTGCGCGAGCTGCGGGCGGTGGAATACGTGCAGCGGCTGATCGACGATGGGCGGATCAGCTCGAACGAGAAGAAACGCGTGCTGGTTCACATGATCGCCGAGGACGAGGTGATGCAGAACCTCTCGGTGGCCACCAAGATGTTCCCCAATGGCTACCTGCTGAACCAGCTGAAAGAGGCCGGGCGCAGCTCCGCCGGGCGCTTCCTGGCAGAGCACAGGGATGCGCTGAACGACCACTCGACGGTGAACCTGCGCGAGATGTTCAACTAGGCGGGGCCCATGGCGTAGTCGCCCTGTCCGGGCAGACGGGTCCGCAGTGGGTCAGGGGCATGCGCAGGCCGTCATGGTGAAACCCACCTGTCATCACCAGGCTGAAAATACTCCCGCCGGAGGCGCAGCGTTCGCTCTCAGCCCTTCTTCGGGGCGGGCAGCTTGGTGGGGTCGGTGCTGTTGGGATAGACAAGGCCCGCCGAGATCACCAGCTTGGCCGCGTCCTCGATCGACATGTCCAGCAGCACCACGTCCTCTTCGGGGAAGAAGAGCAGGAAGCCCGAGGTCGGGTTGGGGGTGGTGGGCACGAAGACGGAGAGCAGCTTCGAGCCGGTCTCGGCCCTGTCGGCCACCTCGCCGCGGGCCGCGGTGGAGACGAAGCCGACGGCCCAGATGCCCTTGCGCGGATATTGCACCAGGCAGGCCTCTTCAAAGCTGCGCTCGGTCTGGGCAAAGACGGTCTCGGCGATCTGCTTGGCGCCCGAGTAGATCGAGCGCACGAAGGGCATGCGGTCGACGACCCCCTCACCGTAGCGGATCAGCGAGCGGCCGATGAGGCCCTTGGCGATCCAGCCGATGATGATGGTGAAAATCAGGAAGAAGATGATCCCGACGCCGCGCAGGTTGATGCCGATGTACTGCTCGGGCTGGAAGCGCGAGGGCACCAGCGGCAGCACGAAGCCATCGACCCAGCCCAGAAGCGACCAGAGCAGCCAGATGGTCAGCGCCACCGGCAGGATCACCACGATGCCCGTCAGGAAGGACGAGCGCAGGCGCGCGAAGAGGCCGGGTCGCGGCGTGCCATGGGTGGAGTGGGGATCTTGCAGGGGATCGTTCATCTGGGGACCGCGAAAAGGGGTTTCGGCTCAGGAAGGTAGGCATGAAAGTGCCGGGCCGCAATGGGGCGCGCGCGAAATGCTGCGCGCCCCGCCCCCCGCGTGCCCGCCAGGGGCGGGGCAGCCTAGCAAATCAGCTGAGAGCCCGGGCGATCCAGGCTGCCAGGCGGGCATTGTTGCGCACCAGGGCGATATTGGTCGCCAGCGAGCGCCCCTCGGTCAGCTCGAAGATGCGCTGCAGCAGGAAGGGGGTGACCTGCTTGGCGGTGACGCCCTGCGCCTCGGCCTCGGAAAGCGCCTGGGTGATGATCGGCTCGATCTCCGCGCGCGGGATCTCGTCGGCCTCGGGCACGGGGTTGGCGACCAACTGGCCGCCGGGCAGGCCGAGAGCCGCGCGCATGCGATGCGCGGCGGCGATCTCTTCTGCGGTCTGCATCGACAGCGGCGCTGCCAGGCCGGAGCTGCGCGACCAGAAGGCGGGCAGCTCGTCCTGGCCGTAGGCGATCACCGGCACGCCGTTGGTTTCCAGCACTTCCAGGGTCTTCGGGATGTCCAGGATCGCCTTGGCGCCTGCGGCCACCACGGTGACGGCGGTCTGGGCCAGCTCCGAGAGGTCGGCGGAGATGTCGAAGCTCTCTTCCGCACCGCGATGCACGCCGCCGATGCCGCCGGTGGCGAAGACCTCGATCCCGGCCAGCCGGGCGGCGATCATCGTCGCGGCCACCGTGGTGGCGCCGGTACCGCCGCGTGCCATGCAGGCGGCGAAATCGGCGCGCGACAGCTTGGCCACGTCCTTGGCCTGGGCCAGCGCCTCAAGCTCTGCGGGTTCGAGGCCCGCGTGCAGTGTGCCGTCGATCACCGCCATGGTGGCCGGCACCGCACCCTCGGCGCGGATGTCGTCTTCGACCTGGCGCGCGGTCTCCAGGTTCTGCGGATAGGGCATGCCATGGGTGATGATGGTGCTTTCCAGCGCCACGACGGCTTTGCCCTGGGCCTGTGCGGTGGCCAGTTCGGAGGATTTCTTGAGTTTCAACATGGGGAACCTTTGGGAGGAAGTCGGAGAGGGGCGGGGGCTCAGAGCCCGGTGTCGCCCGAAACATAGCGGGCGGCGGCGCCAAGGGCGCGATCCAGCGCCTCCTGCCGCGAGGCGCCCTGGGCCTCGGCCACGATATGGGCGGCCATGAAGGTATCGCCGGCACCGGTCACGCGGGTCACCAGCACTTCGGGCGGACAGCCCGAGACCAGCCCCTCGGCGGTGCCGTCACAGGCGGGCTTGCCGCCATCGGTCACCAGCGCCCGGCGTGCGCCGCGCGACAGCAGCCCGGCGGCGGCCTCTTCGGCGGAAGAGAACTCACGCTGGCAGAGCAGCCCGGCCTCTTCCAGGTTGACGTAGAGAAGGGCCCTGCCGTGGGTCAGGAAGGGCCGCAGCCGTTCGGCCTTGCCGGGCGAGGCCGGCGCCACGCGCAGATCGGCCTCGGCGAAGGCGGGCGAGGCGGCGATCTCTTCCAGCAGCGACAGCGTCAGGTTGCCATCCAGCGCCACGGGGCCGCGATAGGGGGCCTCGGCACTGGCCAGGGCGCCATTGTTCAGCGGACGCAGGATCTTGGCACCGGCGGCCTCCAGAGAATGGGCATCGGCGATTGCCGCGATCAGCCCGTTGGCCCCCTCGACCGCCATGTAGCGGTCGGTCGGCAGATCCTCGGAGCGGTAGACATGCGCCGTCTCCATGCCCAGCTCGGCGCAGGCGCGGATCAGCTCGTCGCCCTCCGGGTCCTGGCCGATGGCGGTCAGCAGCACCGGGCGCATGCCGAAGCGCGCCAGGGTCATGGCGATGTTCATCGCAACGCCGCCGGGCAGCCTGGTGATGCGTCCGGGCACGTCAGAGCCCTGGCGCATGTGGCTGGCCGAACGGCCGATGATATCCCACAGGACCGAGCCGATGCAGAGGATATCCGAAGAGGAGGGAGGGGTTTTCCGCGTCATGCGTTCTTTTGGCGCTGAACGCGGCGCGGCGCAAGCCTCGGGCGGCTGTCGCGCCATCGCGTCAGCGACCTTCGCAACGGCGGAATTTCGCTTTTAAGGCGAGTTAGGGGTTTCAACTCGCTCACGTATGAGTGAGATTGACGGCTTCCTGCTTGCTGTGGCAAAGCACCGGGTGAGAAGCGAAGACCAAGAACCTGTTCCTAAGTGAAGACGAGTAAGCTGTTGTTTAAAAAGGTCGAAGTCGCGTCCCGCCCGGGAATGCGCGCGCCGCGCCTGGTCCTGCGGGCCAGCCTTCTTCTTTCGCTGGCTCTCTTTGCCTGCTGCCTTTCCGCGGTTTTGCCGTCCCGGCCTGTACAGGCCAGCGACGCGATGCCGCTGTCCACGGCCAGCTTCGCCGTCTCCGATCAGACCCTGACCCTCGAGCTGGTGCTGCCGGTCTCTGCCGTCTCGACGAGCGCCGGGGATGTTCGTGCCTGGCATGATGCCACGGCGCCGCTGACGCTGGTCACCCTCGACGGTCTCTACATGCCGAAGGTGCTGAGTGCCGAGCTTGGCGCCAAACCCGGTGCTGGCCTTTCGCAGCGCTGGCGCCTGCGGCTTTCCTTCCCCGAGATCGGCCCGCGCGAGACCCTGCAATTCAACTGGTTCGACGGCGCCGGGCGGCTGATGCTGCAGCCCGCGCTGGCAAGCGACAAGTCCGAGGCCGTGCTGGTCAACCCCGGTCAGCGCAGCGAGCGCATCTCTTTCCAGGGGCAGTCGGTCCTGTCGCCGGCCGTGGCCTTCCTGGCCTATATCCCGCGTGGCTTCGGCCTGGTGCTGGGGCAGGGGGCGCAATATGTGCTCTTCCTGCTGGCGGTCTGCATGGTCAGCCCGCGCTCCAAGCCGCAGCTGATGCAAGTGGGCCTCTACGCGGCGGGCAGCACGATCGCGCTCTGGGTGGGCGCGCTGGTCACCACGCTGCCGGTCTGGCTTTCGGGCCTGCCGTTGCTGATGATGGGTATCGGCGTCACCCTGGCGGTGGTCGCGGCGAACTTCCTTCGTCCCTACATCGGCGCGGGACGCCTGGCGCTGGTAGCGCTGGCCTCCGCGCTGCACGGCCTGGCGCTTGGCCAGGCGCTGCGCGGCCTCGGCCTGCCCGTGAAGAACGAGATCGCGGCCATCCTCGGCGCCGGTATGGGCCTCTGGGCGGGCTATGCCATCGTGTTGCTGGGCTTCTTCGTGCTGCTTGGCAACTGGGTCGGGCACGAGCGCTTCATGCCGCGCAGGATCCGCCACCTGGGCTCGCTTCTGGTCGGCGCGGGCGCCATCGCCCTGCTGCTCGGTCGCGCCCTGGCCTGAGCCATTCGCAGCTCTGTGCGCACCCCCGGGCACACCCCGGCGGCGGGCCCTTTTCAGCTTTGCTCAACAAAGCGTGACAGAGGGGATTGCGCAGCGCTGAGATTGGCCTTATAGGACCGCCATTCAATCCCGCAGGCGGGGTCGGGCGTTCAGGGGAGACATCCCTGAAGTCCACCGGTTGACCATCTGGTCTCACACCCCCGCCAAGGCGCAAACCGGAAAGGTAAACAGCATGGCTCTTCCCGAGTTCTCCATGCGTCAGCTCCTCGAAGCTGGCGTCCACTTTGGCCACCAGACGCAGCGTTGGAACCCCCGCATGGGCGAGTTCATCTATGGCGCGCGCAACGGCATCCATATTCTCGACCTGACCCAGACCGTCCCGATGCTGGACGCCGCTCTGAACGTGATCCGCGAAACCGTGGCCAAGAACGGCCGCGTTCTCTTCGTCGGCACCAAGCGTCAGGCCTCCGCACCGATCGCCGAAGCGGCTGAGAAGTGCGCCCAGTATTACATGAACCACCGTTGGCTCGGCGGCACGCTGACCAACTGGAAGACCGTTTCCCAGTCGATCAACCGCCTGAAGGAAATCGACGAACGCATGGAAGGCGGCGCCGAAGGCCTGACCAAGAAAGAGCGCCTGCAGATGGAACGCGAGCAGACCAAACTGCAAGCCTCCCTCGGCGGTATCCGCGAAATGGGCGGCGTGCCCGACCTGCTCTTCGTCATCGACGTCAAGAAAGAGCAGCTGGCCATCGCCGAAGCCAAGAAGCTGGGCATCCCGGTTGTCGCCATCGTCGACACCAACTGCTCGCCCGAAGGCGTGGACTACATCATCCCCGGCAACGATGACGCGGCCCGTGCCATCGCGCTCTACTGCGACCTGGCCTCGCGCGCAGCACTGGACGGCATGACCGCCCAGCTGGGTGCCGCAGGTGTGGACGTCGGCGAGCTGGTCGAAGGCTACGAAGAAGAAGCCGTGGCCGCAGAAGCTGCTGCGACCGAAGCCCAGGCGTAAGCGCCCGCGTTACAGAACTGTCACCGGCCGCGTGATATCCGCGGCCGGACTCTACTTCCAGACAAGGAGATCTCCCCATGGCGATCACTGCTGCACAGGTTAAAGAACTGCGCGAGATGACCGGCGCAGGCATGATGGATGCCAAGAAGGCGCTGACCGAGACCGACGGCGACATGGAAGCCGCCATCGACTGGCTGCGCACCAAGGGCTTGGCCAAGGCCGCCAAGAAGTCTGACCGCACCGCGGCCGAGGGCCTCGTGGCCGTCGAAGTCGCCGGCACCACCGGCGTTGCCGTCGAAGTGAACGCCGAGACCGACTTCGTTGCCAAGAATGCCGAGTTCCAGGAAATGGTCTCGGGCATCGCCAAGGTTGCAGCCGGCGTCGATGGCGTGGAAGCGCTGGCCGATGCCGACATGGGCGGCAAGAAGGTTTCCGAGGTCCTGACCGACAAGATCGCCAAGATCGGCGAGAACATGACCCTGCGCCGCATGGCCAAGATCGAAGGCGATGTCGTGGCCGCTTACGTCCACAACGCCGCTGCTCCGGGCCTCGGCCAGATCGGTGTGCTGGTTGCCATGAAGGGTGGCGACGAAGCCTTCGGCAAGCAGGTTGCCATGCACATCGCAGCGGCCAACCCCGCCGCGCTGAACGAAGCCGAGCTGGACCCCGCCGTCGTCGAGAAAGAGCGTCAGGTTCAGATCGACATCGCCCGCGAATCCGGCAAGCCGGAAGCCGTGATCGAGAAGATGATCATCGGCCGCATGAAGAAGTTCCTCGGCGAAGTGACCCTGCTGGGTCAGGACTTCGTGGTGAACCCCGACCTGACCGTCGAGGCCGCCGCCAAGGAAGCCGGCGCCGAGATCACTGGCTTCATTCGCCTGCAGGTCGGCGAAGGCATCGAGAAGGAACAAGAGGATTTCGCCGCGGAAGTGGCCAAGGCCGCTCAGGGCTGATCCTCTCCGCCCTCGGGTGGACGTTTGCGAAAGGGCCGGGTTTTCCCGGCCCTTTTTGCATGCAGCCTCGGGGTGCACCAGGAAGCCCTTGGCAAGGCTGGGTCTTTTGCGCTTGTGCTCAACCGCGCTTGAGGCGCTAGCTTGACGGCAGGACCAACAGAAGACCCCCACCGATGACTGCTCTTTCCCCTCATGACAGGCGCCCTTTCCGCCGCTTCCTGCTGGCGGCCGGGTTCACCAACCTCGGCGACGGGATCGCCACGCTGGCCTGGACCTGGCTTGCGACCCACCTGACCCGAGACCCCTTCCTGATCGCCCTGATGCCCGTGGCCCTGCGCCTGCCGTGGTTCCTTTTCGCCATTCCGGCGGGCCTCGTCACCGACCGGGTGCAGCGCAAGCGGCTTTTGCTTGCGATGGATCTGATCCGCGGGTTGGCCTTCGGCATGGCAGCCGCCTGTATCTGGCAAGCCCTGCCGCTGGAGCCGCCGCAGGCCGAGGGGGTCTCTGACCCGCTGCTCTTCACGGCCCTGGCGCTTTGCGCCGCAGTCATCGGGATCGCAGAGGTCTTCCGGGATACGGCGGCCCAGACCGTGCTGCCCTCGATCGTCGATCACGACCGGCTGGAGGCCGCCAACGCCCGCTTCTGGACCGTCGAACTGGTCGGCAACACCCTCTTGGGCCCGGCGCTCGGGGCCTTCCTGATCGGCCTGGCGCTGCCCTTGCCCTTCGTGGTCAATGCGGCGGCCTACCTGGTGGCGGCGCTGATCCTCGCCCGGATCACCATCCCCCGGCGCGGAGAGCGCCCCGCGAGGGCCTCGATCCGCCAGGAGCTGGGCGAGGGGCTGCGCTTTCTCGTCAACCAGCCAACCCTGCGGCTGCTGGCGGTTTTCACCGGCGGTTTCAATCTCTTGCACCAGATGATCGTGGTCGGCCTCGTGCTGCACGCGCAGGAGAACCTGCACCTTGGGGCCGAGGCCTTCGGGCTGGTGCTTTCTGCCGGCGCCTTCGGAGGCATCGTCGCGGGCTTCGTCGCAAGCCCGATCATCCGTTGGCTGGGGGGCGCGCGGGTGGCGCAATGCGCCTCGCTGGCCTGCGGCTTCGCCTTTGGGCTGCTCCTGCTGGTAGAAAGCGGGCTCGGCCTCTCGGTGGCGCTGATGCTCTTTTCCTTCTTCGGGCTGCTCTGGGATACGGTCTCGGTCTCGTTCCGCCAAAGGGCGGTTCCGGATGCGCTTCTGGGGCGGGTCAATTCGCTCTACCGGCTCTGCTCCTGGGGGATGATGCCGGTCGGCCTGGCGCTGTCGGGCCTGTCGGTCGAGCTGGCCTCGCAGCTGGTGCCGCGAGAGACCGCCTTGCTGGCGCCCTTCCTGATCGCCACCATCGGGGTCTTCGTGCTGACCCTCGCGGGCTGGCGCGGCATCGGACGCGGCTTTCCGGGGCGGACGGCCTGAAATGTGAAGCGGTGCCGATCGGGACAATCGGCACCGCCCCTGGCAGGGGCTCGTCGAAAGGGGATGGGACGAGGGCCCCCCAATGTGCCGGAAGCGAGGGCTGATCAATACGCCCCCGCCCGCCGGCTCCGGTTTCCCGGCCGATCCGCAGGGCCTTGAAATGACAAGGTTGCGAACCGGATGTTCCATGGCTCAAAGCCACCACTCACGGAACGCGTTCAGATTGCTCGCTTACGTACATATTCGGAAGTATGGGAAACCTTACCTGATACCAATTGGTTAGCGGAATCGGGCAAAAATGCTGGAATACCTTACCTTTGGTAAGCCAAACCGGGTCGCATCAGGCGTCGAAGATGAACATCTGGTTGAGAAACGCCGCTTTCAGCACCGCCTGGGCGGTGGTTTCGACGTTGAGATTCTCTCGGGCCAGGCGCAGGTGCTTCTCCACCGTGGCCGTGGTCAGCCCCATGAGCAGGGCGATATCCTGCATGGTCTTGCCGTCGCCCACCCATTGCAGCGCCTCGCGTTGGCGGCGGGTCAGTTCTCGGGCTGGGCCGGAATAGGGCAGGGTGAGGATCTTCAGATGCGCGACATTGTTGAAGATCACGATGTCGCGGCCGTGTTCGGCCCAGACCGCATCGGCCTCTTCCTGGCTCATGCCAGGCCGTGCGGTCAGCGCGATGGCCCCCTTGGTCCGGGGCGAGATCGAGCGGAACGAGATCGAATAGCCCGCGGTCACGCCCATCGAGCGGTTGAACTCGATCACCTTGCGCTCACTCTCGGTCAGCACGCCCGAGGCGGTCATCTCACCCAGGATACGCCAGGAGCAGGCGCCCTCGTTGTCCAGCGCCCAGCGGACCATCGGTGCGTGAAAATACAACCCGTTGTCCATGAAGGCCTGACGGTAGGCTTCGGAGTGGTTGGTCAGGATGACGAAATCCTCGGGGTCGCCGAGCGAGGTCGCCGTGCGATAGCGGGTGAAGCCGTAGAGTAGCCGGTCGAAGCCGTAGGTGGCCATGCGCGCGCAATGCAATTCCCAGAGCGCTTCGATGGACGGCGCGTTGGTAATTTGTTCGAGATATTCTCGGCGCAACATGACGTTTCAAAACCTCTCGGCACAGGGCCCGGCGTGCCTGACCAGCAAAATCTGGTTCGATTCAGGCACTCGATAAGTAATTCGTTCACAAGCGGGTTTATCCCGAGTGACGCTACTTTGTCGAGACGCAGGGTCAAGCCGTGCGAGAGGAGTCTTGGGTACCGCTAGACCTGCACATGGTCTCCCGAACCCGGAGAGGATACGGCAGAGGTCATGCGGGGAATGGACTGGCCGCGGGGTCTGTTCAGGGGCGGCAGTCTCCGAAAGAGGGGATAGGACCGAAAGCCGGGCGCGGGGTGAGCGGTCCGCTTTAGGTGACTACGGCGCTGCTGCGGAACCGTCTTGCTCACGCTTCCAAAGCTTGATGCAGCGCTCAGGGTCGGTTGTGCGAAAATGGGGCTTTAAGGATTGGAGCCTGCGCAGAGATCCTTGTCGTCGAAGTAGATTTCCTCAAGCCCCGGGGCACAGACTGTGAGCCTTCTTGCGTTGGCCTCGGGCTACCGTCCCAAAGGTGAGGCCGCCCGGCCGCATAGCCTGAGCGCAGGCCCCGGAAACCCGCCATTCGGAGGCGGACTTCGGGGACCTGCCGGGAAGAGGCGCCAGCCCGAGGATCTGGCGGAAATGCCCGATTGGCCAGCGCATTGTCGCGGTGGCACGACCTTCACATGGCTGGTCCATCACATGCAGAAGGCTCAATCCTCTGCCGCAGGACGGAGCGCCCTCCGAGACCGAGAGCCGACAAGACACCCCGCTACCAGAGATCGAGATCCCCAGAGCCATGTGTCGGCGTATCTTCCTCCTGGGGCCTGTTCTTCGAGGCCTTCAGGATCGGCTTGATGGAATCGCCCATGTCGACGGAGGCATGCAGCGCTTCATGGGTGACCCCATGGCCCTCGGACCAGTCCAGGCTGGGGCCAAATCGCTGCAGGATGCCCTCCAGGTCTTTCAGGGCCTGTCGCATGTAGTCGATCCGCTGCAGCGTCAGGAACGCGTCCTCCGTCAGAGGCTTGCACGAGCACAGGCTGGCCGAAAGCGCCTCCTCGAGACCCGAGGTCAGCCCGCGCAGACCGGCGACTTGGCCGGCCAGGATCTCGGCTAGTTCCGGTGCGGGCAGGTCAAGATGACCCAGCGGTGCCTCCGAGGCATATGGATCTGGTGCATCTGACATCAGAGCCGTCCGACCACCGCCTCGATACAGGCTCTTAGATCATTTGGCTCGAAGGGCTTCTTGAGAAAGTTATTCATTCCCAATTGCTTACCCTTGTCGATGATCGCCTTGTCGGCCTTGCCTGTGATCAGGATGAAGCCGACCCCCTTGGTCTTGGCGCCACTGCGCAATTGATGAAGCAGTTGCAGCCCGTCCATGCCCGGCATGTTGAAGTCCGAAATGACCAGGTGGACTGGCTTCGATTCGAGCGTCTTCAGCGCGGTCGGGCCATCAGAGGAGGTCGCCACATTGCGCACTCCGAAGGCGTCCAGCGCCTGGGTGATAAGCCCGCGACTGGTGGACATGTCATCCACAACCATGATTCTGATCTGGTCTCTCAGGGCCATTCAATCATCCTTCCCGACTTAGGGTGCCTTGTTGGCGGCCGCGCGATAGGCGGTCATTCCATTGGGTTCGAAGAGCCTCATGGCTGAATCCGAGATTCGCTCGGAATGGCCAAGGAAGATCCATCCATTGTCGATGATCCGTTGCCGGAACCGAGGCCAGAGGGAGGCCTGGGTCTGTGCGTCGAAATAGATCACCACGTTGCGGCAGAAAATCACGTCGAACTGGCCCTTCATGGGCCAGTCCCTGAGCAGGTTCAGCTCGCGGAAGCGAACGATCTTGCGAATTGCCGAGTTGACCCGGTATTGCCCCGACCCGCGGTCCAGCTCCATGTAGCTGTTTCGCATTTCGCCGGGAATCCCGGAGACTTGCTGCTCTGAGTAGACCGCGGCCTCGGCCTTCTCGAGGATTGCCGGGTCAATGTCGGTGCCGAGAATCAGCACGTCCTTCGACACCAGTTCTGGTGCGGCGGAATGCAGGCACATTGAGATCGAGTAAGGCTCCTGGCCCGAGGAGCAGCCGGCGGACCATATGCGTACCCGCTGGCCGTTGCGGGCCTTTTGCAGGAGTACCGGCACGACCTTGTCGCGAAGGATGTCGAAGTGATGGGACTCGCGGAAGAAATGCGAGACATTGGTCGTCAGGGCGGAGATCATATAGCGCCGTTCATTCTCGCCGGCAGGCGATGTGACGAAGCGGCAGTAGCTTTCATAGTCCGGCTGCCCGGTGGCCAGCAGGCGTTTGCGTAGACGCGACTGCACCATGGTCATCTTGCCTTCCGGCAGGACCAGCCCGGCCTCATCCTTGGCCATGGTGGCGATCGCTGCGAAGGACTTGTCGTCCATCACCAGGGCCGAGGTATCACCTGCACTGCGCGTCATGCGGCCTCGTCGCTGGAAACCGGCACGACGGCGGCGAGGTCGAGAACGCGGATCATCTGATCGTCGATGACCGTCAGGGATCGGACGACGGACATTTGCGGATCCGAGGAGATATCCGGCGGCGGCTGAAGATCGTCTTCGGTAATGGCGACGATGTCGGAGACCGCGTCGACCAGGAGCCCGGTCAGCGTACCGCTAAGCTTTACCACGATGATCACGTTGCGCTCATTGGTCTCCTGTGACGGCAGGTTGAGGCGCCTGGCCAGGTCCATCACCGGCAGGACAGTGCCACGCAAGTTGATCACCCCGCGCATGTAGTCCGGCGCATGGGGCATGGGCGTCGTGCGGGTCCAGCCTCGGATCTCCCGCACCGACATGATGTCCAGTGAATATTCCTGGTCGGCGACCCGAAATGTCAGCAATTCCAGGTCTTTGTTTTGGCCCTGTTCACTCATTTGCGATCTTCCTTTCCGAAAGCATGAGATCCGTACCGCGGATATGACCCATGCCCGAGATGACGTCGGCGGGGTCGAGGATGAGGGCGATCTGGCCGTCGCCGAGGATGGTCGCCGCGGCGATGCCAGGCGCCCGGTAGAAGCTGTCGTCGAGACCCTTGATCACCACCTGGCGCTGGTCTTGGATGCCGTCGATCACCAGCGCGGCGCGGCTGCCGTCTTCGAGAACGATCAGCAGCACGATCGAGCCGGGATCGGTCTTGCGATGACTGCGGTAGCCCAGCATGACGCCGAGATCGTAGAGCGGCACGAAGCCGCCGCGCCAGCGTACGACGTAGTTGCCGGGGCGCAGCATCTGGACATCATCCGGGCCAAGCGAGAGGGTCTCGACCACGACGTTGAGCGGCAAAACCAGCGTTTCCTCGGCCACATTGACCACCATGCCGTCGAGAACGGCCAGGGTCAGTGGCAGGCTGATCGAGAAGGTCGTGCCCTTGCCGGGTTCCGAATTGATGGTGATCCGGCCGCCAAGGCTTTGTATCGAGGTCTTGACCACATCCATGCCGACACCGCGCCCAGAGAGGTTCGACACCTGCTTGGCGGTCGAGAAACCGGGCAGGAACAGCAGGTTGTCGATCTCGCTGTCGGAGAGCTGCGCGTCAGGAGAGATTAGGCCCTTGTTGGCCGCAATCTCCTGCACGCGCTTGCGGTTGATGCCGGCACCATCGTCGGCCACTTCGATGATCACGCGACCGGAGCGATGTGCGGCGGTCAGGGTGACCGTGCCGGCGCGGGACTTGCCCAGTTCCTCGCGTTTCTCGGTGGCCTCCAGCCCATGATCAACCGCGTTGCGGATCATATGGGTGAGCGGATCGGCGAGGCGTTCGATCACGGTCTTGTCGACCTCGGTCGCCTCGCCCTCGGTCACCAGGCGGACTTCCTTTTCCACCGCAGCGGAAGATTCGCGGACGATCCGGGACATGCGCTGGAACAGGGATTTGACCGGCTGGGCGCGGATCATCATCACCGAATCCTGGATGTCGCGCGTCAGGCGCTGGAATTCTTCCAGCCCGTTCATCGCATCGGAATGGGGGGAGAGACCCGCCTCGTCGAGGCTTTGGGACAGCATGGCCTGGTTGATCACCAGTTCGCCCACGAGGTTCACCAGCCGTTCGATCCGCTCGAGATCGACCCGGACCACGGACTTGGCGGCAGGGGTGGCGGGCTTCTTTTCCGCTTCGGGTTCCTTGGCGGTTTCCGGGGCAGGCGGCTCCTTGTTGCCCATGGGCACGACATTGGCCGGCGGTTCCGGCGCGGGTGCGGGATCTGCTGCTTCGGCGGCGGGTTCGGGCGGCGCGGGCGGCTCTTCGGCGGGGGCGTCGGGCGCGGGCGCGGCGGCTTCACCTTGGGGGCCGGTGATCTCGAGTTCGCAGAGGCCGTCGACGAACTCGAAGATGTCACGGATCTCGGGCTCCGCGGCCTCGGTCTTCAGCTCGATGATCCATTCCACATAGGGCGTCTCGGGGGCGAGATCGGTGAGAGAGGGCAGGTCGTCGAAGTTGCAGCGCACTGTCGCTTCACCGAGATCACAGAGATTGCGCAGCAGCATCAGGGGCTCGTTGCCGGTGGCGAAGAGCTCCTGCTCGGGTTTGAAACGGACCGTGTAGAGGGTGCTGTCGTTCGCCTCGGTGTCGTCGACGTCGAGATCCGGCAGGTCGAGCGCGAGGCTGAGGCCTTGGACCTCGAACTCCTCGGGTTCCACCTCTTCGCTGCCGCCGTCTTCTCCCAAGAGCGCGTCGAGGCGGGTCAGCAGCTCGTCGCTGGTGGCCTCGTCCAGCTCTGTCTCGTCGCGGCAGGCGCGCACCAGGTCGGAAAGGTGGTCGGCGGCAAGGAAGAAGAGCTTCATCGCCTCGCTGTCGGGCTGCAGCGAGCCGTTGCGGACCTCGTCCAGAACGGTTTCGTACCGATGGGCAAAACGCACCAGCGCCTCGAGGCCGAAGGCCCCGGCGCCGCCCTTGATCGAATGCACGGCGCGGAAGACGACGTTGATCGTCTCGGGTTCCTCGCTGCCGTCGTCCAGTTCCTGCAGGCCGTCCTGCAGGGCCTCCATCAGTTCCTCGCATTCGATGAAGAAGGAGGCGCGGATTTCCGCCATCGGGTCGTTCTGATCGGACATCTCCAGCCCTCCTCCTATCCGGCAACCATCTGAAGTGCCTTGACCAATTTCGCCGGATCAAAGGGTTTGACGATCCAGCCGGTGGCCCCGGCCTCGCGCGCGCGCATCTTCAATTCCGGGGCGCTTTCGGTGGTCAGCACCAGGATCGGCGTCGCCCGGTGTTCCGCCTGGTCGCGGACCGCGTCGATGAAGCCGAAGCCGTCCATGCGGGGCATGTTGATGTCGGTGATGATCGCGTCCGGTTCGAGACCGTCGAGCACCTCGATGCCGTGAACGCCGTCCTCGGCCAGGTGGACATCGAAGCCTGCGGGCATCAGCGCCATGCGGATCATGTCACGCATCGTGCGGCTGTCATCGACTGCGAGAACTTTCAAACTCATGCCCGGCCCTCCGCCAAGGTTTCGGGGGAAAAGCCCATCTGGGCCATTTGTTCGACGACCTTGTCGCTGAAGTGGGTCATGGTCATCTTGTGACCCTTGCCCTTCAGGGAGATCGCCGCGGCCAGGAGCACCTGCAGGCAAAGGGCGCCGAGCTGCGTCACCTCCTTGCCGTCGATCACGAGATCACCGTCGAGCCGTGCCTTCAGCTCTTCCGCCAGCGGGGCGGCCGCTGGCAGATCCAGCTTGGGTTGTAGCACCAGCGGCTCAGTCATGGCCACCTGCCCGGTACCAGAAGGCGCAGCATCGACATGCCAGACTCCCATCGTTCCATTGCGTCACGAAGGTCATAGGGCCGGGCGCGTTAAGACGAAGTTACGCGCCCCGAGGCTTTCCGGACCAATTGCCGCGAAGCGCGTCGTGGTCGCCACAGGAAAGCGGAAAATATGAGATAAATTAATGTGTTGCGAAAAGGAAAACGGCGCGCGGAGAGAGCCCCGCGCGCCGTTTCAATCTTGCAGGATGGTTCAGCCGCGACGGCGGCGACGGCCTCCGCGACCGCTGCCCGCGGCGGCGGCGGCGCGGGCGGCATCGGGGAAGGTCGCGCCTTCGGCCACGGCGTCGATCACCCGCGAGAAGCCGATCCATTCGCCGCCGTTCGGGTCGGCGTTCATCAGCAGGTTGGCGGCCTTCACGGCCTCCATCTCGACCTGGCGGACCGGGTTCATGATCGCCGAGGTCATGCCCGAGGCGATCGCCATGGGCAGGAAGGCGGCGTTGATGCCGTGGCGATGCGGCAGCCCGAAGGAGATGTTGGAGGCGCCGCAGGTCGTGTTCACGCCCAGCTCGTCGCGCAATTTGCGAACAAGTTCAAAGACCTGGCGGCCGGCGGTGGCCATGGCGCCGACGGGCATGACCAGCGGATCGACGACAATGTCATGGGCGGGGATGCCGTAGTCGGCGGCGCGTTCGACGATCTTCTTGGCCACGGCGAAGCGCACCTCGGGATCCTCGGAGATGCCGGTATCGTCGTTGGAGATCGCCACCACCGGCACGTTGTACTTCTTGATCAGCGGCAGAACGAGTTCCAGCCGGTCCTCCTCGCCGGTGACGGAGTTCACCAGCGGGCGGCCCTTGGCCACCGCGAGACCGGCTTCCAGCGCACCGGGAACGGAGCTGTCGATGCAGAGCGGCGTGTCCACAAGCCCTTGAACAAGCTCGACAATGCTGCGCATCAGGGGCGGCTCGGTCTCGTTGGGATTGGGGTTGGAGTTATAGACCACCCCGGCGTTGATATCGAGCACGGCAGCACCGCAGGCGACCTGGTTCAGCGCGTCCCTCTCGACGGTCGAGAAATCGCCCGCCTCGAGCTCGGCGGCCAGCTTCTTGCGGCCTGTGGGGTTGATCCGTTCGCCGATGACGCAGAAGGGCTCGTCAAAGCCGATGGTCACGGTCTTGGTCGCGGATTCGAGAATGGTGCGGGTCATTGGTCTCTTCCCTTGGGGGCGGTGAAACCGGGGGCGGTGGCCAGTCGGCAGCCGGTCGGTATCACGTCGGTATTACGTCGGTGCCGGGCGCACGGTCCGCCAACCTTCCGGTAAGCGGGCCATGAGAGGCTGACGGGTCTGCCGCCAGCCCCCTCTGTCATCCGCTGGCGGTCCGGGTGGCGGGGGCGCCATGGCGTGCGGCATAGTCCGCCGAGGCGCGAATGCCGCCCAGGGGGAAGACATGCAGCTGCTCGATCAGGCCCAGGTCCTCCGCCTGGGCGAGGTCCGAGAGCAGCTCCGTGGGCTCGTAGGGCAGCATCAGCTTGGTCACGTCGAGGGCGCGTTTCTGCAGCACCTTCAGCGAGGGGCCGACACCGCAGGCGATGGCGAACTTGATCAGGGTCTGCAGCTTGGCGGGTCCGGCGATGCCGAGGTGGATGGGCAGCGAGATGCCCTCGTCACGCAGGCGGCGGGACCAGGCCAGCACCGGGTCGGCGTCGAAGGCGAACTGGGTGGCCATGGCCATCTGCGCATCGGAGCGCTCCGAGAAGGCCTGCTTCCAGCGCAGCGCCTCCATGACCTTGGCGTCCGAGCCGTCGGGGTCGATGTCCAGGTTGCCCTCGGGGTGGCCCGCGACATGCAGCCGGGTGAAGCCCGCGCGGTCGAAGAGCCCGGTCTCGAGCAGCTGCATGGAGCAGTGGAAGTCGCCGTGCGGCTCTTTCACGCCACCGGCCAGCAGCAGCGCCTGGGAGATCCCGGCCTCGCCCTGGTAACGGGCGATCCAGTCTTCCAGCGTCGGCGCATCCTTGATGATGCGGGCCGGGAAGTGGGGCATCACGTCGAAGCCCTCGTCCGAGAGCCGGGCCGCGGTGGCGACCATCTCGTCGATGGGCGTGCCCTCGATATGGGCGACATAGACGCGGGTGCCCTGCGGCAGCAGCGGACGGAAGTCGTCGATCTTGGCGGCCGTGCGGGGCATGACCTCGATCGAATACCCCGCGAGCAGGGCGCCAAGGTCGGCGGTCGGGCCGGCGGTGCGGCGGCGGAAGGGGACGAGGGCCAAGGTGTTTCTCCGCGTTGGTCTGGGGGATCGGGTCTTTCGGTTATCGGTCGGGCGGTTGTGGGTCGGGCGGTTGTGGGGCGTCGTGTCGGATGGAACGGCGCAGGGCCGGGGTTCGCGTCAGTCCGGGGCGTGGCCGCCATTGGCGATCAGCGCCTTGAGTCGTTCCTGATCATAGGCGGCGTCGAGCCGGGCGATTTCCTCGTCTGCGACCTGTTGTGCGTCGCCTTCGACGTCGCGGGGGTCTCCCTTGCGCCATTCGGCGAGGTAATCGTCCGTTCCCGCCGCGCCCGAGACCATGGCCGCGCGGTCAATGGCCTGTTCAAAGCGTTCGGGCAGAGGGGCCTTGGCGGCGCGCCGGCCCTTGCCGACGATGACCTGGGCGGGAATGTCGCGCCAGTAGAGTGTGGTGAGCTGGGGCATTTGGGCTCCTCGGGTTTTGTCCAATCTGCGGCGGTCTTGCGCGGCAGGCCTGCCGGGGCGCGACCTGGCCGGGCGGGAAAGCGACCTTCGGGAGGCCGGTGCGGCGCCTGCGGGGCAGGGACGGCGGGGTGAACCTACCCGCCGGAACCTCGCGCTTCGGGTGCCGGTCAAAGGGCGGAAGAGGCCGTGAGGGCAGGGTGGGTGCCAACCCACCTCTGGTCGCGCCCGGCCCCATGGATCGCCGCTTTCCCTACGTTGCCGCATGTCCGCGGGCGCGCAATCATCTTGCGTTGCCCTCTGCAAGTGACTACCTTCACGGGTAACACGAAAATGGAGGGCGCAACGATGGCGCCCAGGCGTCCCAAAGGTGCGGGCGCCTTCCCGAAACCGGTCGAGAGCCCCGCATCAAAACCCCATGATCCCTCGGAGCTTTATGCTGCGCTGGATCTGGGAACCAATAGCTGTCGCATGCTGATTGCCCAACCCAAGGGCTCGCAGTTTCATGTGGTCGACAGTTTCTCGAAATCCGTCCAGCTCGGGTCCGGGCTGGAGCGGTCTGGTCGTTTGTCGCGCTCTTCCATGGCGCGCACGATCCAGGCCATGCGTATCTGCCAGCAGAAGCTGAAGCGGCACAGGGTCCGGCACATGCGGCTGGTGGCCACCGAGGCCTGCCGCCGTGCGACCAATGCCAAGAGCTTCATCAACCAGGTCCGCCGTGAGACCGGCCTGAAGCTGGAGATCATCGAGCCCGAGGAGGAGGCCCGCCTGGCGGTGATCTCCTGCGCGCCGCTGGTCAGCACGCGGACCGAGCAGCTGCTGGTGGTCGACATCGGCGGCGGCTCGACCGAGCTTGTCTGGATCGACCTGACCTCGGTGCCGCACCGGGAACGCCCGCGGGCGATCATGCGTCTGCACGCCGGGTTCCACCCGCCCGAGAGCCCCTTCCCGGCGGCCAAGGTGGTCGACTGGATCTCGGTGCCCCTGGGCGTGGCGACCCTGCGCGACCAGTTCCGCGACGTCGAGGACGATTCCGCGCGTTTCGCGCTGATGTCCTGGTTCTTCGAGGAAAGCCTGGCCGAATTCGCCCCCTACAAGGACGAGCAGACCCGCGAGGGGTTCCAGATCATCGGCACCTCGGGCACGGTCACCACCGTCGCCGCCAGCCATCTCGGGCTCAAGCGCTATGACCGCACCAAGGTGGACGGGCTGCAGATGACCAGCGACCAGATCGACCGGGTGATCCGGGGCTACCTGGACCTCGGCCCCGAGGGCCGCCGCCGCGATCCGCGCATCGGTCAGGACCGCCAGACGCTGATCATGTCGGGCTCTGCAATCCTGCAGGCGCTCTTGCGCTGCTGGCCCACCGACCGGCTCAGCGTTGCCGACCGGGGCCTGCGCGAGGGGCTGCTTTATGCGCAGATGTCAGCGGATGGCGCGCTGGAGGACGGCCCGTTCTGAGCGCCCGCGGCCGGGATGTGCCGCTGAGGCTTTGACAGCGGGTCCATTTTGCTATTCTACGCAGGATCTCGACGCATATCGGGGTGGATTTCCGCCCCCTGGGGGCAGCACCGGCTTTTCCCCGGCGTATTTTGGGTAAGATGAAAGGGCAGGCCGTGGCCAAGAAACCGACTGGCAAGTCACCGACTGGCAAGAACAGCTCGGGCCGTGGGTACCGCGACCTGACCGTGAAGGTGAAGACCGCGCGCGGGCGCAAGCTTTCGTCGACGCGCTGGTTGCAGCGCCAGCTGAACGACCCCTACGTGGCGCGCGCCAAGGCCGAGGGCTACCGCGGCCGCGCCGCCTTCAAGATCATGGAGCTTGACGACAAGTTCCGCTTCCTGGTGCCCGGTGCCCGTGTCGTCGACCTGGGCTGCGCCCCCGGCGGCTGGATCCAGGTCGCCGTGCCGCGCATCAACGCCCTGGGCGAGAAGAGTGGCAAGGCCGTCGGCCGCATTGTCGGCGTCGACCTGCAGGAGGTCGATCCGATCCCCGGCGCCGAGGTCCACCAGCTTGATTTCATGAGCGACGATGCCGATGCGCAGGTCAAGGAATGGCTGGGCGGCGAGGCCGATGTGGTGATGTCCGACATGGCCGCCGCGAGCTCGGGCCACAAGCAGACTGACCACCTGCGGATCATCGCCCTCTGCGAGGCCGCGGCCTACCTGGCCTTCGACGTGCTCAGCGAGGGGGGCACCTTCGTGGCCAAGGTGCTGGCCGGCGGCGCCGAGGGCGAGCTGCAGAAGGTGCTGAAGCAGCGCTTCACCAAGGTGCATCACATGAAGCCGCCCTCGTCGCGCTCCGACAGCTCCGAGAAGTTCGTCGTCGCAACCGGATTCCGGGGCCGCGGCGAGGTGGCGGACGAGCACGACCCGGAAGATCCGCGCTACTGAGCGCAGGTCCCAAACGGCGGCTCCCCCGGTGTTGCGTGCCTCGCACGGGACGGGGCAGCCCGGCCCCCTTGGCGCGGCGGGATGACGCAGAAGCGGCATCCGACCAGGCTTCCTCGCGGCCCTTTACGGGCAATTAACCACCTCTGACCCAGAGTCGCCTCCATGGCGGCGGCCCTCATGCGGGGGGCGCGCGCTGCCGGAACGGCCAGCGGAGGTGGCAATGGACGTGCAAAGGAGCCTGGGCCGGATCAGGACCCAGATGGGCGGGATGGAACGCATGATGCGTATCCTGCGCGCCGAGGTCGAAGGGCATATCGCGGCCATCGCCCCGGCCGAGCTGGACAGCTATTGCGATATCGAGACGGGGCTGGGCCAGCTCTTTGCCGAGGCACGGCCCATCGCGCCGGTCTCGGTCGAACCCTACAAGCATTTCGCCAAGGGCGTCTGGATGGGGCTCGATACCGAGAACGGCGATTGCGGGGCCACCGTCTCTATGAAGGCTTTGCATGATGGCATGGGGGGCAACGGACGCGGCGTGGCGCGGCTTTCGGTCAACCCGGTCTTCCCCATGGCGGTGAAGCCCGGCTGGGTCACGCTCGAGACCGCGGTCTCGCTGGAGGCGCTGAAGCGCGCGGCCGGGCTGCGCATCGACACGGTCTCCTTCTTCGACATCGCGGCCGGCAACAGCGCCCAGATCCCGCGCAGCGTGACGCTGAACCTGCGGCTGCACCGGCAGGGCGGCAAGGTCACCGACCACCTGAACTACCGTATCCCCGTCTCGACCATGCCTTTCGAGCATTCCGCGCGGATCGGCCCGGCGGCGATGGAAGAGCTGTCGCTCGGGGATGTGACCGAGGCGCTGCTGATCCTCGAGCTGCCGCTGGCGGGCACCTATACCCTGAAGCTCGATCATTTCGCTGTCCTTGCCCTGGACGAGGGCTGAGCGATGCGCATCCTCTATGTCTCCCGCGAGACGCCGCTGGCCCCCTCGGGCGGGATCGCCACCTACCTCGAATACATGGTGCCGGCGATGCGCGCGGCGGGGCACGAGGTCTTCCTCTTCACCTGGTCCGAGGCGCAGCCCTTCCAGCGCCCCGTCTCCTACGCGCCCTTCGCGCCCGAGAACGTCCATGTCGAGGCGCTGGACCCGCGCCAGGTCTGGCGCATCTGTCCGGTGGAGGCGCATAATCTCTTCGTCTCGACCTGGCTTGCGGATCGTATCGCCGAGAAGGTGCGCGACTGGCGCATCGACGTGGTCGAGGCCACCGATTTCCTCGCCCCCTGCCTGACCGCCTTCCAGAAGCTGCAGGCCGAACGCGGGGCGCACGACCAGCTTCTGGTGACCTACAACCACGGCTTCATCGAGGATTTCTTCGAGGCCGACCAGCTGCCCCTGCCGGGGCCCGCGCGGATGAACAACCTCTGCGAACGTCAGCAGGCCAGGGGCTCGGACCTGGTGATCGCCCCCTCCTTCGCCGCCGCCGAAAGGCTGGGCAGCTATGGCATCAGGCGCCAGGTCGAAGTGGTGCGCGAGCCCTACGTCTTCCGCCACGCCGAGGACCGCTTTGCCGGCCTCAGGGACGAGATCCTCTACATGGGCCGGATCTCGCTGTCGAAGGGGATCGACAAGCTGATCTACCTGGCCAACCTGCTGCACGACGTCCACCCGCTGCGGCAGATCCGGCTCATTGGGCGCATCGTCGAGACGCCCTTCCGGCAGCACGACATGCAGGCCTATGTCCGCGCCCGCCTGGCGCCCGGCCTGCGCGATACGGTCTTCTTCAGCGATTACCTGCCGCGCGAGCGCGCCCTGGACCTGCTGGAACCCGGCGCCATCGCCCCGCACCTGGGCTCGGCCGAGACTTTCTCTTATGCCTGCGTGGAAAGCCTTGACGCGGGCCTCTTGCCGGTGGTGCGCGACGGCACCCCGATGGCCGAGTTCTTCCCCGAAAGCCAGTTGCACCATGTGCTTGATGCCGAGATGCGCTCGGTCGCCGGGGTGCAGCGGCAGATGGCCCGCATGCTGGAGCAGGCCGCGCCGCTCTGCGCCGAGTTGCGCGCCCATTGCCGCGAGACCCTGGCGCCCGAGCGCATCGCCCGGCAGATGGGAGAGGTCTACGACCGTGCGCTCGGCGCAAAGCGTGGCCGGACCCTGCATGCCGCGCCCCGGCGCCGCGCCGGGATAGAGGATGTGACCGTGCTGATCCCGGCCTTTCGCCCCGATCACGAGTTCGTCGAGACCATCGACAGCCTCGCCTGGCAGAGCGCCGGCCCGCCGCGGGTGCTGATCTGCGATGATGGCAGCCCCGAAAGCCATCGGCCATGGTTCGACTACGCCAGCGCCCTGCTGCCCGACTGCCGGGTGATCCGTCAGCCGAACGGCGGTTTACTGGCGGCCCGCAACACGCTGATCGCCGCCTGCGAGACCGAGCTGGCGCTTTTCCTCGATACCGATGACCTGCTGGCGCCGGAGCTTCTGGCCGAGGCGCTGGAGGCCTGGAACGAACATCCCGCCCGCCCCCAGGCGGTGATCCCGCAGCGGCGCAACTTCGGCGAAAGCGCCGAGCCCGTGCTGCGCCACCTGCTGGGCGATCACCTGCATCTGCTAGAGAACGACTACCGCATGACCGCGCTGATCCCCACGGCGATCCTGCGCGACATCGGCTTCGACGCCACCCGCCGCAATGGCGAGGGCGACGATTGGGCCTTCTGGCTGCGCTTCACCGCGCGCGGCCACCAGGCGGCGATGCTGCCGCGAGAGGGGTTCCACTACCGGTTCCGCAGGGGCTCGATGTCCTGGCCCTGGTCGCGCGGGCAGAACGCCGGCAGCCGGATGATGGTGCGCGAGGCCGCCCTAGAGATGTGCCGCGCCGATCCCGCCCAGGCCCAGACGCTGGCGCGTGCCCTCTATGCCGAGGGGGTCGCCCAATGAGCCTGAGCTGGCGCGCAGGTTCCGCCAATTTCCGCGATGAAAGGAGAGGCCGATGGCCCAGACCGACCTGATCTTCCTGCTGGGGCGCCACCGCAGCGGCACCACGGTCTTCCGCGACCTGCTGGAACGCTGCGGCGGGCTGAACTGCCACGAGATCATGAGCGCCAAGCTGGAGGCCGAGCGCGGCTTCTACGGCTACGTGGCCCGGCGCGTGGCGGAGGACCCGAAATGGGTCTGGCCGATCCGCCACCAGAGGCTCTTTGCCGATTACATCGAAGAGCTGCGCGGCGAGGCGCGCGGGCGCAAGCTGCTGCTCGACCTGAAATACTGGGGCCTGAACCTGATCCCCGTCTCGGAGGATGTCACCGGCGCGCGGCCCTTCCTGGTCGAGTTCATCGACAAGCGCGACAGCCCGATCATCCAGATCATCCGCCGCAACAAGCTGCGCCTGATCGTCTCGGAGGCGCTGCTCAATGCCTCGGGCAAGTGGTTCGCCGCCGCCGGCGAGGTCGAAGAGGAGAAGCCCATGATCGAGCTGCCGGTCGAGGCGCTGCTGCCCGAGATCGAGCGGCTGATTGCCATGGATCGGGCGATCCAGAGGATGCTGATGCCGCTCTCCAACGCCCATGAGCTGATCTACGAAGAGATGTTCGCCGCCAATGGCAATTTCGCCGAGGCGACGCGCGCCCTGGCCGGCCGGGTGATGGGCTGCGAGGAGGTCCCCCGTGCCCCTTCGCATCGCAAGATGAACCCCGAACCGCTGAGCCAGATCCTGGGCAATTACGCCCAGGTCGCCGCCCGGCTGGAGGGCACTCCGCATGAGTGGATGCTGGCGGCAGCGGTTTAGGAGGGCGCTTGGCATGGCAGAGCGGCAATGGCTTTCCGACTACGCCCTGCTGATGCGCCGTGGCGCGCGGCGGCTGGTGATCGGCGTCTCGGCGGTCGGCAAGCCTCCGCGCCGGTTCGACTACTTCAAGGTGCTCGAGGGGCCGGACCATGACCTGCTGTTGCTGAACAGCCCCGAGAATGGCTGGTATTTCAACGGGGTGCCGCTTGGAGACGGGGCGCCCTCGCTGGCGGCGACGCAGCGCTATCTCTGCGAACTTGCGGCGGGCTATGACGAGGTGGTGGTGATCGGCGGCTCGATGGGGGCCTATGGCGCTCTGATCCTCGGCCAGGCGATCCCCGGCGCGCGCATCCTGGCCATGTCGCCCGAGACCTACGCGGGCCTCGCCGGCGGCGCCTTCATCCGCTTCAGCCAGGCCGAGGGGCTGCCACCGGGCCTGTCACGCCTGCTGGCCGACCCGGCGCTCGACTACACGGTCATCACCGGAGAGCGGAACGCGGCGGATTTCTTCTGCACCAGCGAGGTGCCCCGCAACCGCCTGCTGACCGTCCGCAATGGCTATCACCAGGTGGCGGCGGTGGTGTCGGCGCATATGGGCGGCATGCAGGGGGTAGTCGACCCGCTGCTCGAGGGACGCCTGGCAGAGGTGCTGAAACCGATCCTGGGCGAGCTTTCGCGCTATCCCGACCTGGGCGCGGTGCTCTATCTCTTCGAGGAAAAACGCCTCTCCGCCGCCCGCGTCGAGGCTTTCATCGAGACCCTGCCGAAGGGCTTCTACGGCCGCGCCATCCTGCACCTGCGCCTCGGCCAGCGGGCGCGGGCGCATGGCAACCCCTACCTGGCGCTGGATCATGCGGCCCGCGCCCGCGCCCTCAACCCTTCCGATATCGAGGCGCATCTGTTGCATGACCAGCTTTACGCCCGCCTTCACGGCGCGCCGCCGCCGCCGGGCTACCAGCAGCACCTGGATCCCAGGTTCGCCAAGGTGCTGCGCTATCACCAGCAATGGTGCGAACTGGCCAGGCTGCACGGCGATCCGCCGCCCGAACCCCTGGCGCGGCCGGCGGCGAAGGACGCGGCAAGGCCCGCGGCATGAGGGACATGCGCAGGGAATGGGCCGGAGGGGGAGGCGCGCTGAACGGGAGGAGCGGACGAGCGCCGAGGCTGCGCAGGAAAGGCTGCGCGGACGGGGCGGACCTCTGTCTCAGAGCACTCCGCAGTCTTTCAGCACGAATTCGGCCCGCTCTTGAACCGCCACCTTGGGCAGCTCTGTTGGCAAATAGCCGAGAGTCTCCAAAGCCTTTTCAATTCGATGGTGTTCCTGCACGGCAGCATCGAAACCGTGCCTGCGTTCGGCGTCTGCAGCAAAGAGCTGCCGCCATGGCGGGACAATGAAGACCCGCCTCTCGTAGACGAGGGTCTCTCCGAGTGTCTGCTCTATCGTCGGGCCGCCTGCGTGCGCCAAGGCAACGGCGGCGTCGATCAAGCCACGGTCGAAGAACACGATATCATCAACAGATTGCGCAGCCTCCAGGTCGGACAGGGCGACCTCGATGGCCCGCCGTGCGAAGGCTTTCATATCGACCCATGGCAGGGCATCGCCTGCTCCCGCCAGCTGTTCTGCCACGATGCGTCGGCCAGGCTCCTGGACCGTGGCAAAGCCGCGCTCGCTCAGGGCCTGCAACAAAGTTGATTTCCCGCCGCCGGAACATCCCGTCAGCAGTACAAACCTTCGGTTCAAGGCAAAGCTCCTACAGTGCTTGTGATTCATCTGGTGCCGCGACGCCGAAACCTGCGCCATGGGCCATGGGCCGACCTTTGCCGCGGTCGCCACGGAGGTCCGCCAAGGGCCGGCAGGAGCCGGGCGTCGTTTCTGGCCTGCAGCTGGTTGGAAACTCACCATGCCCGAGGCGTGAGCCAATCGCGTGGCTGGTGGCCTGACACAAGGCGCAGCACTTCCTGAAATCCTGCAAGCTGACCGGGAATCGAGACAGACGCGTGCAGAAGGCGCAGGGCCATCATGGGGCAGGCTGGGGGTGTGGAACCCCCAAATGCCATAAAGCTGTGTGTGAAAGCAGCGACTTACCAAGGTAAGTGGCGGAGAGACAGGGATTCGAACCCTGGGATCCCGTGAAGGATCAACGGTTTTCGAGACCGCCCCGTTCGACCACTCCGGCACCTCTCCGCGGGGGTCGTGGAGGGCCGTCTAAAGAGAAACGCGAGAGGGTTCAAGAGGGGTTTTCACCGCAAGATGCAGGAAATGTCGAAAGGCAGGCTCAGCGGATTGTCGCGGGTGCCGCGGGGCAGGGCGGCGCAGTGCGCCGGAAAGGCCCCCGCTGAGGCCCCGTGCAGGCCATGCGCGCGGGGTTGTGAGCGCGAAGCCCCTTGATATTCGGGCGCCGCGTCCTTCAATCTGGATAAAGACATGAGGAGAGACCGTATGAGACCGTCCCGACCCGCCCTGACGCCACGTCACCGCGACTGTGCGCCCGCGTCCGCACGGGCCCGCGCGCAGAGCCGCCCCCTGCCGGACCTGCGCCCCCTGGGGATGGTGCTGCTGACCGCGCTGGCGCTGCTGCTGTCGGGCGTGCTGCCCGGACAGAGCGCGACTCGGGAAGAGGCGCGGGACTTTCTGAAGGTCACCGGCTTCGACGCGGCGCTGGAAAGCATCGTGCAGAGCGCCGACAACGGGCCCGCCATGCTGGGCATCGAGGATCGCGGCTTCCGCACGCTTTGGGACGTGATGGCGGCCCGTGTCTTCCGCAACGATCCGATCCAGGACCTGGCGCTGGACATGCTTTCGGCCACGCTGACCGAGAAGGAAATGGCCACGGCGCAGGAGTTCTACGGCTCTGACCTGGGGCAGCGGCTGGTCGAGGTCGAGAACGCCTCGCATCTTTCGACCGATGCCGAGCGAGGCGAGAAGGCCGAGGCGGCCCTGGCAGAAGTGATGGCAGCACGGGACATCGCGCGGCTGTCGGCGCTGGAGCGGCTGATCTCGGCGCTGGATGAGACCAGCGATGGTGCGCTCGCCATGGCCGAGGTGCAGAGCCGCTTCATGATCGCGGCGCGCAATGCCGGGGTGATCGAGCTCAGCGTCGGCGACGACGAGCTGCGCGCGCTGATCACCGGGCAGTTTCGCGAGATGGCCGCCGATGACGGTATCGAGGCCGGCATGGCCAGCGCGGCGCTGACCTACGAGGACTTCTCCACCGAAGAGATCGACGCCTATGCCGAGGCGCTGGAAGATCCCGACATGCAGCGCGTCTACGAGCTGATGAACGCCGTGCAATACGAGGTGATGGCCGATCGTTTCGAGGCCGCCGCGGCGCTGATGGTGGGGGCGAACTCGAGCGAGGAGCTCTAGGCACCGGGACCTGCCGGTGCTACGGCGGGGCGGGCCGGACAGGAGCCTTGGCGCAAAGCCCTCTGCGGCTGGGAAAACCGGGAAGTTCCGGCTTGACAAGATGCCTCGCTGCGATGATAAGCCCGCCATCCCGGCAGGCCTCCGCGCTTCGCCGGGCGTTTCAATTTCGCCCAGGACAGGGCGCGCAGTTCACCGGCGACCACCAGGTCATGAACACCCGTCAGGGGGCCGCAGGACGCGTCAGAAGTAAAGGAAGAGCACATGTTTGCGGTTCTGAAAACCGGCGGCAAGCAGTACAAGGTCCAGTCTGGTGACCTGCTGCGCGTCGAAAAGCTGGCAGCCGATGCCGGTGAAAAAGTCCAATTCAACGAGATTCTCATGCTGGGTGGCGACAGCGTGACCGTGGGCGCCCCCTTCGTGGCCGGCGCTGCCGTCCAGGCCGAGATCATTGATCAGGTCAAGGGCGACAAGGTCATCAACTTCGTCAAGCGCCGCCGTAAGCACAGCTCGAAGCGCACCAAGGGCCACCGCCAGCAGCTGACCCTGCTGAAGATCACCGAGATCCTCGCCGAAGGTGGCGACAAGTCCGGTGTCAAGGCAGCCGTCGGTGCCGGCTCGATCTCGGGCGCAGCCGTTGCTGCTGCCGCTCCGAAGACCGAGAAGAAGGCCGAGAAGAAAGCCGCTGCTCCGAAGGCCGCCAAGGCCGAGGGTGCAGACGACCTGAAGAAGCTTTCGGGCGTTGGCCCGGCGCTGGAGAAGAAGCTGGTTGCCGCCGGCATCACCTCCTTCGCCCAGATCGCCGCCTGGACCGAAGCCGACATCGAGAAGTTCGATGAAGAGCTGTCGTTCAAGGGTCGTATCCAGCGCGAAGGCTGGGTCGAGCAAGCCAAGGAACTGGCCCAGTAAGGGCCCCGTTAACAGGAGACACGCAAGATGGCACACAAAAAGGCTGGCGGTTCTTCCCGCAACGGTCGCGACTCTGCCGGTCGCCGCCTCGGCATCAAGAAATTCGGTGGTGAGCAAGTCATCGCCGGCAACATCGTGGCACGTCAGCGCGGCACCAAGTGGTACCCCGGTGAAGGCGTCGGCATGGGCAAGGATCACACGATCTTCGCAACCGTCGACGGCAACGTGAAGTTCCACAAGGGCCTCAAGGGCCGGACCTTCATCTCGGTGCTGCCAGTGGCAGAAGCCGCCGAGTAAGCCGACCTTCATTCGCGCATGAGAAAAAGGGGATCGGCAGCCAGCCGGTCCCCTTAGCCGTTTCGGTGGTGAGGGGTCCCAGACCCCCTGAGAGGAGCACCTCCAATGAGCGACGCGAGTATCAAAGACCCGATCAAGTCCCGCAGTGGCGCCATCCTGGCGGCCTCGGCCAAGCAGGATGCGCCGGCCTATGATCAGCCGACCGTTCCGGGCGACGAGCTGGACCTGCGCCCGCTGCGCTATTCCGACAGCGGTCTGATTGATCTATACGCGGCGGACGAGCGGCTGGCCAAGATGACCACCTCGATTCCGCATCCGCTGCCACCGGGCTCGACCGAGAGCTTCATCGCGCGGGCCCTGCAGCCCTCGCCGCGGGAAGTGATCTGGGCCATCGACAGCAGCCGCGCCGGTGGTGCAGAGCTGAAGGGCGTCATCAGCCTGAAGCGCATGGACGGCGAGCAGAGCGAGATCGGCTACTGGGTCGCGCCAAGCTGGTGGAATTCCAACGTCGCCTCGGCCGCCGTTCAGGCGCTGGTGGCGGCAAACCCGCTGGGGGACCGCAGCTTCTTTGCCTCGGTGTTCCAGGACAATCCCGGCGCTGCCCGGGTGCTGACAAAGTCCGGTTTCGGCTATGTTGGCGATGCCGAAGCCTATTCGGTCGCAAGGGGGGCAAAGGTGCCCACCTGGACCTATATCAGAAAACTCGATTGAGCCGCCGGTCCGCCTGAGTTAAGCGACCTTTGCGGCAGGGATAAAGTCATGAAGTTCCTCGATCTCGCAAAGGTCTATATTCGTTCGGGCGCGGGCGGGAACGGGTGTATCTCGTTCCGGCGCGAGAAGTTCATCGAATACGGTGGCCCCGACGGCGGCAATGGTGGCCGCGGAGGCGATGTGATCGCCGTCGCGGTCGAGGGGCTGAATACCCTCATCGACTTCCGCTACCAGCAGCACTTCTTCGCCCAGAACGGGCAGGGCGGCATGGGCCGCCTGTCGACCGGCCGGGATGGGGAAGACATCATCCTGCGCGTGCCCGTCGGCACCGAGATCCTCGAAGAGGACGAAGAGACCGTGATCGCCGACCTGACCGAGGTCGGCCAGCGCTTCGTGCTGGCCAAGGGCGGCAATGGCGGTTTCGGCAACGCCCATTTCAAGACCTCGACCAACCAGGCGCCGCGCCGGGCCAACCCGGGCCAGGACGCGGTCGAGCGCACCATCTGGCTGCGCCTGAAGCTGATTGCCGACGTGGGCCTGCTGGGTCTGCCCAATGCGGGCAAGTCGACCTTCCTGGCCGCGACCTCGAACGCGCGGCCCAAGGTTGCCGATTACCCCTTCACCACGCTGCACCCCAATCTGGGCGTGGTCGGCGTGGATGGCGTGGAATTCGTCGTCGCCGACATCCCCGGCCTGATCGAGGGCGCCTCGGAGGGCCGCGGCCTGGGCGACCTGTTCCTGGGCCACGTGGAGCGCTGCGCCGTGCTGCTGCACCTTGTGGACGGCACCGCCAACGAGGTGGCCGAGGATTACGAGACCATCATCGGAGAGCTCGAGGCCTATGGCGAGGGCCTGGCCGACAAGCCGCGCATCACCGTGCTGAACAAGGTCGATGCCCTGGATGACGAGCTGCGCGAGATGCAGCGCGAATTCCTCGAAGAGGTGACCGGCGGCCCCGTCATGTACATGTCCGGCGCCTCGGGCGAGGGCACGACAGAGGTGCTGCGGGCCCTGCGCGCGCAGATCGACGACGACCGCCTGCGCCGCAAGAAGGAAGACGGCGGTGATGAGGAAGAGAGCGCGTGGCAGCCCTGAGACCTTCTCTGAAAGGCGCCCGGCGCCTCGTGGTGAAGATCGGCTCGGCCCTTCTGGTCGATGCCGCAACCGGCGAGCTGCGCCGCGACTGGCTGCAATCGCTCTGCGATGACGTGGCAGCCCTGAAGGCGGGCGGCACCGAGGTGGTGCTGGTCTCTTCGGGCTCGATCGCGCTCGGGCGCGGGGTGCTGGGTCTGGGCCTTGGCGCGCTGCCGCTGGAACAGGCGCAGGCCGCCGCGGCGGTCGGTCAGATCGGCCTGGCCGCCGCCTACCAGGGCGGGCTCGGCCAGCATGGCATCAAGGTGGCGCAGGTGCTGGTGACGCTGGAAGACAGCGCCAACCGCCGCCGCTACTTGAACTCTCGCAACACGCTGGAGACCCTGCTGGGCTTCGGCGCCGTGCCCATCGTCAACGAGAACGACACCGTCGCCACCGACGAGATCCGCTATGGCGACAACGACCGGCTGGCGGCCCAGGTCGCCGTGACCGTGGGCGCTGATTGCCTGGTGCTGCTGTCGGATGTCGACGGGCTTTATACCGCCAACCCCCATGCCGACCCGGAGGCGCGCCGTTTCGACCTGGTCGAGCGCATCACCCCCGAGATCGAGGCCATGGCGGGCGACGCGGGCTCCGGCCTGTCGAAGGGCGGCATGAAGACCAAGCTGATGGCCGCCAAGACCGCCACCGGCGCGGGCTGCGCCATGGCGATCACCCTGGGATCGCGCGGCAACCCGCTGATGGCGCTGGAAACCGGCGCCGCGGCGACCTGGTTCAGCGCTCATGGCGATCCCTCTGCGGCGCGCAAGGGCTGGATTGTCTCGATGAAGCCGCAGGGTCGGATCATCGTCGATCAGGGCGCCGTTGCGGCGCTGGAGAAGGGACGCTCGCTGTTGCCGGCGGGGGTCACGGGCGTGGAGGGCAGCTTCGGCCGGGGCGAACCGGTCGAAATCCTTGGCCCATCGGGGGCGGTTCTGGGGCAGGGCCTGACGCGCTATACCGCCGAAGAGGCGCGGGCGCTGGCAGGTCACCAGAGCCGCGAGATCGAGGAACTCCTGGGCTATCCGGGCCGTGCGGCCCTTGTGCACCGGGATGACATGGCCATGATCCAGCGGGCAGGCTAGGCTGAGGGAGGCCGCCGCCCGCGCGAGAGGAGACCGGGATGAAAGACGCCCAGACAAACCAAGACCAGAGCATTGAAGAAATGATGAACGGCATCGGGGCCGCCGCCAAGGCCGCCTCTGCCGAGCTGGCCTTTGCCAGCGCCGAGCGCAAGCATGCGGCGCTGATCGGCGCCGCCGAGGCGGTGTGGTCCGCCCGCCGCGAGATCATCGCGGCGAACGAGCAGGACCTGGCCTATGGCACCGAGAAGGGCCTGAGCCCGGCGATGATGGACCGGCTGAAGCTGGACGAGGAGCGCATCCGCGGCATCGTCGACAGCCTGCGTGCCATCGCCGAGCAGAAGGACCCGGTCGGAGAAGTCATCGCCGAATGGGAACAGCCCACGGGACTGAAGATCCGCCGCGTGCGCACGCCCCTGGGCGTGATCGGCGTGATCTATGAAAGCCGCCCCAATGTGACCGCCGATGCGGGTGCGCTCTGCCTCAAGGCAGGCAATGCGGTGATCCTGCGCGGCGGCTCGGAGAGCTTCCACAGCTCGCGCGCCATTCACGCCTGCCTGCTAGAGGGCCTGCGCTCTGCGGGTCTGCCCGAGGCGGCGATCCAGCTGGTGCCGACCCGCGACCGCGAGGCGGTCAGCGCGATGCTGAAGGCGGTCGACTACATCGACGTTATCGTGCCGCGCGGGGGCAAGGGCCTCGTGGGTCTCGTGCAGCGCGAGGCGCGGGTGCCGGTCTTTGCCCACCTCGAGGGCATCGTGCATATCTACATCGACAAGGCCGCCGATCCGCAGAAGGCGCTGGACGTGGTGCTGAACGCCAAGACCCGGCGCACCGGCATCTGCGGCGCCGTGGAATGCCTGCTGATCCACGAAGACGTGGTGAAGACCATCGGCCAGGGCGTGTTGCGCGCGCTGGTGGACAAGGGCGTCGAGGTGCGCGGCGACAAGACGCTGGCGCAGATCCCCGGCGTGGTCGCGGCCACGGAAGAGGACTGGGGCAAGGAATACCTGGACAGCATCGTCGCCGCCAAGGTGGTGGCCGACGTGGATGAGGCGATCGCACATATCCGTCAGTATTCCTCGAGCCACACCGAGGGCGTGGTGACCGAGGATGCCAGCGTGGCCGAGCGCTTCTTCCAGCGCATCGATTCCGCGATCCTGATGTGGAACGCCTCGACCCAGTTCGCCGATGGTGGCGAGTTCGGCATGGGAGCCGAGATCGGCATTGCCACGGGCAAGATGCATGCGCGCGGCCCCGTGGGGGCCGAGCAGCTGACCAGCTTCAAGTACCTGGTGGTGGGCGACGGTACGACCCGCGCCTGATCCGGGGACGGCAACAGGGTGAACGGCGTGGCCCCCGGGCCGCGCCGTTTGCATGTCACGAAGAGGGGGCCGCAGGCCCGTCGCCGCAGGCCCGGATCGGCCAGCCGCGCGCCTTGGGACGGCAGGCTCTGGAACGCAGGCTCCTGCCGCGCCGGACAGCGCTCTCTGCCGCCTCAGAAGCGCAGGGTCAGGCTGTCCTCCGTGACCAGAAGATCGATGCTCTCATGCCGCTCGGCGACCAGGGCGGGCAGCAGGGCGAATTGCACATGGGCGGGCGCTATGGCGGTGCCATCAGCACGGCCCTGGATCACCTCCCAGAGCTGCGGGTCGGGGCGGGCGGCAAGGGCGGGGCCCGAGACCTCCCATGTCTTGCCCGGCAGATCGGCACGGGTGACCGAGATCACCCCGCCATGGGGCATGGCGCTTTCGATGCAGAGCAGGGCCAGGAAGACCTCCTGGATCTGGCCGCGGTCGAAATCGCCCGTGGGCGTCCAGTCATAGGTGATGCGGCTCGACTGGCTGAGATCCTCCAGCACCGAGGCGACCTCGGTCCGGCCGATCTTCTGGCCCTGGCCGGCCATGCCGAAGGCGATGCGCATGAAGCGGATCTTGGCGGAGGCCGCCGAGACCGAGTCGGAGATCAGCATCATCTCGGGGCCGCGCACGGCGCCTTCGAGTGACAGGAGCTCCAACCCGTTCTGGATCGCACCGACAGGTGAGATCAGATCGTGACAGATGCGTGATCCGATGAGAGATGCGAGAAGATGCGTGGTCTGCACTGATGTGACCCCTTACTCTGTAACATGACACCCACCCCCAGCCACGAGGCCTTGGATGAGCGATTTAAACAACCTGCTGGAACCCGGAATGATGGTGCGCCATCCCCTGCAACCGGATTGGGGGCTGGGCCAGGTCCAGTCGAATATCGCCGGCCGGATCACGGTGAACTTCCCCGAGGCCGGCAAGGTCGTCATTGATGGCTCCAGGATCGACCTGATCCCGGTCTTCGATCACTGAACCCTTCAATGGTAACCGAAAGGTTAAGACAACTTGTCGTTGCAACCAAATTCCTAATCTCTCCGGGACCGCGCTTCTTGCTTCACCGGGCCTCGTTGCCTAAAACCGCGCTACCGGCGCGGGGGCGTCGGCCTTCCGGCGTGGGACTGCCGGAGTTTCTGCTTACAGGACGCGCAATCTCTCGATGACCGGCACCGGCCACAGACCAGACCACCCGAATCTCTCGGGCCCGGCCCGACAGGCGCCTCAGTTCGAGACCCGGCTGGCGCGGGACGCGGCGGATCTGCGCGCCGCGCAACATCTGCGCTACAGGGTCTTCGTCGAGGAACTGGGCGGCGGCGGTGCCATGGTCGACCATGAGCAACAGCTGGAGCAGGACCGTTTCGACCCCTATTTCGACCACCTGCTGCTGATCGACCACGCCCGCCCCGGCGGGCTGGAGGCGCAGGTGGTGGGCGTCTACCGTCTGCTGACCGGCGAGGCCGCCGAGAAGGTCGGCCAGTTCTACTCGGCCGATGAATACGACCTGACCAAGCTCACCACCTCGGGGCGCAAGCTGCTGGAGCTTGGCCGCTCCTGCCTGCATGCGGATTACCGGGGCGGGGCGGGGATGATGCTCATGTGGGCCGCCCTGGCCGATTACGTGACCGAGCGCGGGATCGAGCTGCTCTTCGGCACCGCCTCTTTCCACGGCACGGATATCGAGGCGCTGGCCGCGCCGCTCTCGGTGCTGCACGCCCGCCACCTGGCGCCCGAGCCGGTGCGGGTGCGGGCCCGCGCAGAGGCCTTCCAGCCGATGGACCTGGTGCCCGAAGAGAAGCTCGACCGGGTGGCCGCGATGCGCGCCGTGCCGCCGCTGATCAAGGGCTACCTGAAGCTTGGCGGTTTCATCGGCGAGGGGGCCTTCGTCGATCACGCCTTCAACACCACGGATGTCTGCCTGATCCTGGATACTGCGCTGCTCAACGAGAAGCAGAGCAAGCTGTTCCGGCGCGAGGGCTGAGATGACCACCACCTGGAATTCGCCCGAGCCGCCCGATCCCGTCCACCTCGGTACCGCCGACAAGCTGCGGGCGGTGCTGCGCCTGCTGCCGCTGGCGCTGATCCTGCTGGTCAGCCTGGCCGCACTGCTGCTGGTGCGCATGGTCGAGGCCCCGCTCTGCGGCCTGCGCCGCCCGGTGACGCCGGTCTTCCAGCACCTGGTCTGCCGGATGTTCTTCCGCTGCGCCGGCATGCGGCTGAAGGTGACGGGCAAGCCGATGAAGGGCGCCGGGGCCATGGTCTCGAACCATGTCTCCTGGCTGGACATCTTCAGCCTCTCTGCACCGGGTCCGGTGTTCTTCGTGTCGAAATCCGAGGTCCGCAACTGGCCCGGCATCGGCCACCTGGCCCGCGCGGCGGGCACCGTCTTCATTGACCGCAAGCGCGGCGAGGCGAAGCGGCAGCAGGATCAGCTGCGCGAGCGGCTGGCAGCGGGTCAGCGGCTGATGGTCTTCCCCGAGGGCACCTCGACCGATGGCAAGCGGGTGCTGCCGTTCAAGACCAGTCTCTTCGCGGTCTTCCTGGACAAGGGTCTGGACCCCCTATTCCAGGTGCAACCCGTGACGCTGCTCTACAGGGCGCCCGAGGGCGCGCCGGCGCGGTTATACGGATGGTGGGGCGACATGGAGTTCGGCGGCAACTTCCTGAAAGTCATGGCCGCGCGGCCCCAGGGCGGGGTCGAGGTGATCTACCACCCGCCGCTGCGGGTGGCCGATTTCCCCGACCGCAAGGCGCTGGCGGCCGAATGCGAGCGCCGGGTGCGCGAGGGCATGCCCTGGGATTGGCAACAGGCGGGTTAGGCGCGAAAGGCGGGTTGAAAACCCGCCCTACGGGGCCTCTCAGAAGCCCGAGGTGAGGGCCGCAAGCGCGCCGACGGGATCTTCGTTGTCCCAGATCTCTGCTCCGACGCCGAAGAAGTCGGTGACCGGGGCCAGCTTGGTGACCAGCTCCTGGGTCAGGCCGCCTTCGGCGACGCAGGGGATCTCGATCATCTGCGACCACCACTCGAAGATCTCGAAGGCGGCGGTCTCGCCATCCTCAAGCGAGGAGGGGCCCATGGGGCCGAAGGCTACGTAGTCGCTGCCGGCTTCCCCGGCGTTCATGCCCTCATGGCGCGAAGCCCCGGCATAGGCGCCGACGATGGCATCGGGCCCGAGCGCCTTGCGCGCCTTGCGCACCGAGCGCGCGCCGTCATCAAGGTGCACCCCGTCCAGCCCAAGCCGTTCGGCCAGCAGGAAGTGCCGGTCGATCACCAGCGCCACGTCGCGCGGCGTGGTCACCTCGCGCAGCGCGTCGGCGGCGCGGCAGATGCGGTCCTCGTCATGGCTGGCCAGGGCCAGGCGCACACAGGCGACTTCCCGGGCATCCAGCACGGCGGCCAGCTGCTCGGGGAAGGCCATGAGATCGAACTCGGGCGGGGAGATCAGGTAGATCTGCGGCTGCTCTTCCTGGGACATGCGATCCTCTTGAATTTCAGGCTGCTATAGCGCGGAAGGGCCCGGCTTGCCAAGGGATTGCGGGGCCAGGGGGCCCAGCCTTGCCGCTGTTTGCAGCGCCCCTTGCTTTGGCGGTGTCAGCCGCGCGGCATCGAACCTTTCAACCTGACGGTGCGCAGGTTCGACAGGGCGCAGGGGGCGCTGCCCCCTCTTGAGCCCTCCGGGCTCAATTCACCCCCGGAGTACTTCCAGCCTGGTGATGCGGCAGGTGGAGCCCTCCGGGTGCCCTCCGTCTCCTTCAGGGGCGTGCCACGCTCCCGGCTGGAAAGGAGGCCGCCCGGAGGGGCATTGTCCCGCATCATCACAAGGCCTGAAATACTCCCGCCGGAGGCATCGTCCGGTTGCGGCGGGCGGTCCGGGCCTCGACAGGGCGCGCCGGCGCGGCTAGGAGAGGGCTTTCACTGTCCGAGGTATCCAATGTCCCAGCCTGTCTTCGTTCTCGTCCGCCCCCAGATGGGGGAAAACATCGGCGGTGCTGCGCGGGCGATGTGGAATTTCGGGCTGGACCGGATGCGCCTGGTGGCGCCGCGCGACGGCTGGCCGAACCAGCGTGCCGTGGCGCTGGCCTCGGGGGCGGGGCGGCTGCTGGACGAGGCGGTGCTGGCCGAGGATACCGCCGGCGCGCTCGAGGATTGCACCTTTGTCTTCGCCACCACCGCGCGGGCGCGGGGGCTGACCAAGCCCGTGGTGACGCCCGAGCGGGCCATGGAGATGGCGCGCGAGAAGATCGCCGCCGGCGAGAGGGTCGCCGTGCTCTTCGGCCCGGAGCGCGCGGGCCTGGAAAACGACGATATCGCCAAGGCCAATGCGATCATCAACGTGCCGGTGAACCCCGAGTTCGCCTCTCTCAACCTGGCGCAATGCGTGCTGCTGACCGCCTATGAGTGGCGTCGTGGCGCCGTGGATGTCGAACCCGAGCGCATGGAGATGGCCGGGGCCGACTGGGCCAGCCAGGTCGAGATCGAGAAGCTGGCCGATCACTACGAGGGACGGCTTGAAGAGGCGGGCTTCTTCTTCCCCGAGACCAAGGCCGAGGGCATGAAGCTGGTGCTGCGCAACTTCTGGTCCCGCATGGCGATGACGCGCTCGGACGTGCAGATGCTGCATGGCATCCTGCGTCAGATGGTCCGCTGGAAGGAACGCGGCGACTGACTTGCCCCTGTCCCTGTCGAGGACTAGGTTCCGCTGGCCGAGCACAGCCAGATGAGGGCCTCATGAGCGAGAAACGCAGCATCTTTGAAGAGGTGGGTAGCGACACCCGTCCCGAGACGCGGGCCGGGGGGATCGACGCCGCCAAGCGGGGCTCTCGCGGGGCGGTCAGGATCTGGATGGTCCTGCTCTTTCTCATGGTCGCGGCGATGATCATCGTCGGCGGCATGACCCGTCTGACCGACAGCGGCCTTTCGATCACCGAGTGGAAGCCCATCACGGGCGCGCTGCCGCCGCTCAACCAGGCGGACTGGGAGGCCGAGTTCGCGCTCTACCAGCAGATCCCGCAGTTCACCGAGATGAACTCCTGGATGGCGCTTGCCGATTTCAAGCAGATCTACTGGTGGGAATGGAGCCACCGTCAGCTGGGCCGTGTCATCGGCCTGGTCTGGGCGATTGGCTTCTTTGGCTTCCTTGCGGCGGGCAAGATCCCGCCCGGCTGGAAGGGGAAGGCCTTCGTCGTCGGCGCGCTTGGTGGCCTGCAGGGGGCGATCGGCTGGTGGATGGTGCATTCCGGCCTCGGCGAGGGCATGCTGAGCGTGGCCTCCTACCGGCTGGCAACGCACCTGGGGCTGGCCTTCATCATCCTTGGCCTGCTGGCCTGGTACATCTTCGAGCTGAGCCGGGAAGAGCGGGACCTGATGCAGGCGCGCCGGGCGCGTGAGGCCAAGGCCTTCTCCCTGGCCACCGGCTGGATGCATTTCGCCTTCCTGCAGATCCTGCTGGGCGCGCTTGTGGCGGGGATCGATGCCGGGCGCTCCTACACCGACTGGCCGACCATGGGCGGGCAGTTCTTCCCGCCCTATGCCTTTGATATCGAACCGCTATGGCGCAACTTCCTGGAAAACCCCGGGCTGGTGCAGTTCATCCACCGCATGTCGGGCTACCTGCTGCTGATCTTCGGTACCGTGGTCTTCCTGCGCGGCCGGCGCAGTGCCAACAAGGCGACGCGCCGCGCCTTCACCGCGGCCTATATCGCGCTCTGGGGGCAGATCGCCCTGGGCATCGCCGCCGTGATGACCGCCGCGCATCTGCATGTGGCGATCACCCACCAGGTTGTCGCCGTGCTGCTGTGGGTGCTGATCCTGCGCGCCCGTTTCGCCGCCGCCTATCCCGTTTCCACCAGCGTCCGAGGCTGAGACATGACCAATACCCCGCTTGCCGATCTTCTTGCCTTCCAGAAGGACACCGAGGCCCTGGGCCAGGTCGCCGGCCGTCTCGGTTGGGACCAGGAAACCGTGATGCCCCGTGGCGCCGCCGAGCAGCGCGCCGAGGAAATGGCCGCGATGGAGCAGGTCCTGCATGCGCGCCGCACCGATCCGCGCGTCGGCGACTGGCTTGCCGCCTGCGAAGGCAGCGAGATGACCGAGGCCGATACGGCCAAGCTGCGCCATATCCGGCGCAGCTTCGACCGGGCCTCGAAGCTGCCGGCGGCGCTCTCGGCCGAGATCGCCCGCGTCACCTCGGTCGCGCAGGGCCAATGGGCCGAGGCGCGCGCCAAGGACGATTTCGCCGCCTTCGCCCCGGTGCTGGCCCGCGTCATCGAGCTGCGCCAGCAGGAGGCCCAGGCGCTTTCGCAAGGCGGGGATCTCTATGACGCGCTGGCCGATGACTACGAGCCCGGCGCCACCGCGGCCGAGCTCGGCGCCATGTTCGACGAGATGCGCCCGCGCCTGGTCGAGCTGCGCGGCAAGGTGCTGGAGAAGCCCGCGCCGGCGGGGCTGAAGGGCTCTTTCCCCGATGCCGAGCAGATGGCCTTTGCCTCGCGCCTGGCGCTGGCCTTCGGCTATGACCTGAACCGGGGCCGGATCGACAAGGCGGTGCATCCCTTCAGCTCGGGCTCGGGCAATGACGTGCGCATCACCACCCGCACCAACCCGGAAGATCCCTTCAACTGTTTCTATTCGACCATCCACGAGGTGGGCCATGCCTGCTACGAGCAGAACATCGACCAGGGCTATCTGCTGACCTCGCTGGGGCAGGGGGTGTCGATGGGGGTGCATGAAAGCCAGAGCCGGATCTACGAGAACCAGCTTGGCCGCTCGAGGGCCTTCACCGGCTGGATCTACGAGCAGATGCGCGAGGCCTTCGGCGATATCGGCGTCGACAGCCCCGAGGCCTTCTACGCGGCGGTGAACCGGGTGCAGAAGGACTTCATCCGCACCGAGGCGGACGAGCTGCAGTACAACCTGCACATCATGCTGCGCTTCGACCTGGAGCGCGCGCTGATCTCGGGTGATCTGAAGGCGGCTGACCTGGAAGCGGCCTGGAACGAGCGGTTCGAGGCCGATTTCGGCTATGCGGTGCCGCGTGCCTCGCTCGGCTGCCTGCAGGACGTGCATTGGTCGCTGGGTCTTTTCGGCTATTTCCCCACCTATTCGCTGGGCAATGTCTATGCCGGCTGTCTGGCGCAGGCGATGCGCAAGGACCTTCCGGATCTCGATGCGGCGCTGGCCAAGGGCGAGACCAGCTCTGCCACCAGCTGGCTGGGCGAGAAGGTGCAGCGTCACGGTGGGCTCTACGAGCCGAAAGAGGTCATCACCCGTGCCTGCGGCGAGGCCCCCTCGGCCGGGCCGCTGCTGGATTACATCGAGACCAAGTTCAGCGATCTCTACGGGCTCTGACAGGGCCCATGGCAGAAGAGATCCCCACCCTTGGCACCGAGCGCCTGGTGCTGCGCCCGATGCGGGCCGGAGACTGGCCGGCCTATGGTGCCTTCATGGCCTCCGAGCGGGCCCGCTACATGGGCGGCCCCTTCGATACCGAAGGGGCCTGGGGGATCTTCTGTTCCGATCACGCGCAATGGAGCCTCTTCGGCGTAGGCTCGCTGATGATCGAAGAGCGCGCGACGGGCGCGGTGCTGGGCAGTGTCGGCATCAACTCGGGCCCGCTCTTTCCCGAATGGGAGCTGGGCTGGATGGTTTATCCCGGCGCGGAAGGCCTTGGCATCGCCTTCGAGGCGGCGGCCGCCCTGCGAGACTGGGCCCGCGACCGACGCGGTCTGGAGACCCTGGTCAGCTACGTGGATGCCGAAAACACCCGCTCGCGACGCCTGGCCGATAGGCTGGGCGCCGTGCTCGACCCGGCGGCGCCGCGCAACGATCCCGCCGACCTGGTCTATCGCCACTTCCGCCGCGCCTGATCCGCGCCTGCGCCGGAATTGAAAAAGGGCCGCTCCCTTCCGGGGGCGGCCCTTTCGGTGTCCTGTGCGGGAAGGCTCAGCTCAGGGGGAGCAGCGAGCGGTTGCCCGGAAAGAGCTCCATCGTGTCGCGGGCGCGGAAGGTGCTGCCCTGGCCGAACTGCAGGGTGAACATGGCGGAGGCGATGGTGTCGCCGTCGTCGTTGCGCCCGGCGGTCAGGCCCAGGTTGACGCCATCGCGGATCTCGTAGCTGGCGCCGAGGAAGGCGTAGGTCTGTTCCAGCGGCATGCCGTCATCGGCCCGCGCGCCGCCGAAGAAGGTCCACTTGCTGTCATCGGGGCGATAGCTGACGTCGATCCCGTAGCGGGTGCCATCGGTGGAGGAAGAGATATCATCGCGGTAGGCGGCGAAGGCCTCGATGCCGAAACCGTTGGAGGCATAGGCGATCTCGGCGCCGTAGAAATAGGAATTCCCCGGACGGCGGTCCTCGGCGCTGAGGAAGACACCATAGGTCAGGCTCTCGGTGGCGGCATGGTAGAGGTGCAGCGTCGCGGCGGGCTGGGTCGAGGTGAACTGCTCGTGCTTGCCGACGCTGAGATCCAGCTGCAGGCCGATGTCATTGTAGACCAGCCCGGAGAAAGAGCCTGCGATGTGCTTGGTGTTGACCCCGGAGCCATCGTTATGGGCGAGCTCGACCTTGACGCCGCCGTCGAGAACGAGCTGGGCCGAGGCCGGAGCGGCAGAGAGGCCGAGCCCCATGGCGAACAGGAGATAGGAGAGTTTGAGAAGGTGCTTCGGCATGGCTTTGGCTTTCTTGGGCGGCGCGGGAGTGTCTGTGAGCGGTGGCCAGAGGCCACCTCCGGGACGGTCCGGGAGGAGATAATCTCCCTTTAATTGGTCTCGGAGCCGCAAATGTAAAGATATGCTACCGTATGTCGCCGTTGCGCTGTTGCCGAAAAGAAAGTGGGCCGGCTGTTCCTGCCGGCCCAGTGAAGGGTTTGACGGGGTAGAAGCGTCAAGCCTTTGGTGAAAGCTCCTGCGGAGATTGACATCCGCCGCTGAACAGGCGCGTAGAGGGGCTTTCGAGGGACCTCAGAACCGTTTGCCGAAGGAAGAACGCCGAGGGGCCGCCCCGACAGCACGCGGAATGAATATGAAATCCAATGGGTTACTGGTTACACGAAACTGATTACCGTTTCTTTGATCAATCATTGGAGTTTATTATGGGAGTAGAGAACGACGCGTACAATACGTGTCTGTCGCATACCTGTGGTTGCATTACTGCAAGAGGTCAGACGTTCTCGGATGTGCTGAAACGCTCGGTGATCCAGTCCGCGACGAGCTGTAGCAGCGGGTCCTTGCGGCGGGTCTCGTGGAAGCACAGATAGAGCGGCGTATGCAGCGGCCGGCTGTCGGAATCGTAGAGAACCAGCTCGGGATCTGTCTTGGCGGCGACCACAGGCATGATTCCGGGGAATCGGGTGGTGCGGACTGCATTGGTCGTATCCATCAGGGTCTCGAGCCGGACCGAGGGGTCGCGTCCGCCCATGATGGTGCGTGCGTGCTGCTGCGGCGGATAGCGATCATGCATCGGCTGCAGCCCGATCCATTGCCCGCTGCGCGGACTGTCGGGATAGCAATAGACGTTGGTGGCGTATTTGCCGATGAAGCGCACGACCAGGCGGCCCTGCTGCGGGCGCACCGCAGAGATGAACATGTCGCTGTCGCCGAGCGCATCCTGGTAGAAGTTGTTGGTGAACGACAGGCTGAGGTTGCTGTTCTTGGTCAGGAACTCGTTCAGCCCCGGAAACAGCACGTAGTTGATGATCGAGGGCGAGCACCCGACGTTCACATGACCCGAGACCTCTTCGTCCAGGCTGTCGCGGGCATTGAGGTAGGAGGAGATCTCGTTCTCGAAGGTGGTGATCGTCTCGATCAGCTCACCGACGGCCTCGTTCGAGGTCCAGCCCTGCGGGGTCTTGAGGAAGAGATCGAAGCCCAGGGTCTCTGACAGGCGGGCGAGGCGGCGGGACACGGTTGCCGGATTGGTATCCAGCAACCTTGCCGCGGCGCTCATCGACCCCGTCTTGTGGACGGCGACGAGATAGCGGAGATCGTCCCAGTTCTTCAAAGCCTTCTGCCCCCAGGCAGAGAGCGCCCGACCTTTCAGTCGGTTGCGCCCTCGCTGTCTTCCTCGTCGCCCTGGTCGACAATGCGAGCGACGGAGACGACTTGTTCCTCTGCACCGGTATTAAACACACGTACACCGCCTGCGCTACGGGAACGGAAGGAAATTCCGTCGACGGGCACGCGGATGGATTGTCCGCGCGACGTAGCGAGCATGATTTGATCATCCATATCCACGGGGAAGGAGGCAACAATTGCGCCACCGCGCATCGCTTTATCCATCGCCGTGACCCCCATGCCACCCCGACCGCGTACAGGATAGTCATGCGAGGAGCTGAGCTTGCCCGAGCCGCCCTCTGTGATGGTCAGCAGCAGGTTCTCTGCCGCCGACATCTCGGCGTAGCGTTCCTGCGACAGCAGGCTGTCGGCGTTGCCCTCTTCCTCGTCGGACTCGGCCTCTTCGGTGACGCCGGCCATCAGGCGGCGCATCTTGAGGTAGGTGGCGCGTTCGTCCGAGGTGGCCTCGAAGTGACGGATGACCGACATCGAGACGACGGCGTCGTTCTCGGACAGGCGAATGCCCCGCACGCCGGTGGACTTGCGGCCCTTGAAGACGCGCACGGCCGTGGTCGGGAAGCGGATCGCGCGGCCCGAGGCGGTGACCAGCATCACGTCTTCCTCTTCCGAGGCGATGCGGGCGTTCACCAGGCTGACGCCTTCCGGCAGGTCCATGGCGATCTTGCCGTTGCGCATCACGTTGGTGAAGTCCGACAGCGCATTGCGGCGCACATCGCCGGCCGAGGTGGCGAAGACGATCTGCAGGTCGGCCCATTCCTCTTCCGGGCGGTCGACGGGCATGATGGCCGCGATCGAGACGCCGGTCGGGATCGGCAGGATGTTCACCACCGCCTTGCCCTTCGAGGTCCGTCCGCCAAGCGGCAGACGCCAGGTCTTCATCTTGTAGACCATGCCCTCGGTGGTGAAGAACAGCAGCTGGGTATGGGTATTGGCGACAAACAGGCTGGTGACCGCGTCATCATCCTTCATCGCCCCGCCCGAAAGCCCCTTGCCGCCGCGCTTCTGGGCGCGGAAGTCGGCCAGCGGGGTGCGCTTGATGTAGCCACCGGCGGTGACCGTGACGACCATGTCCTCGCGCTCGATCAGGTCCTCGTCTTCCATGTCGCCGGACCAGTCGACGATCTCGGTGCGACGCGGCACGGCGAAGAGCTCCTTCACCTCGCGCAGCTCGTCCGAGATGATCTGCATGATCCGCTCGCGCGAGCCCAGGATTTCCAGGTATTCCTTGATCTTGCCCGCCAGCTCCTGCAGCTCGTCCGTCACCTCTTTCACGCCGATCTGGGTCAGGCGCTGCAGGCGCAGCTCCAGGATGGCGCGGGCCTGGGTTTCGGACAGGTTGTAGGTGCCGTCCTCGTTCATCTTGTGGGTCGGATCGTCGATCAGACGGATGTAGGGCGCGATCTCTTCGGCCGGCCACTTGCGGGTCATCAGCTTCTCGCGCGCCTCGGCGGCATCGGCAGAGGCACGGATGGTGGCCACGACTTCGTCCACGTTCGAGACGGCGACGGCCAGGCCGCAAAGGATATGGGCCCGCTCACGCGCCTTGCGCAGCAGGTAGGCGGTGCGGCGCGCCACCACGTCTTCGCGGAAGTCGACGAAGTTCGACAGGAAACCGTAAAGGGTCAGGGTCTCGGGCTTGCCGCCGTTCAGCGCCAGCATGTTGCAGCCGAAGGAGGTCTGCATGGGCGTGAAGCGGAAGAGCTGGTTCAGCACCACGTCGGGGGTGGCATCGCGCTTCAGCTCGACCACCACGCGCACGCCTTCGCGGTCGGATTCGTCCTGGACGTGGGCCACGCCCTCGATCTTCTTGTCGCGGACCTGCTCGGCGATCTTCTCGATCATCGCGGACTTGTTCACCTGGTAGGGGATCTCGTCCACGACGATGGCGTAGCGGTCCTTGCGCAGCTCTTCCACGTGGGTCTTGGCGCGGATGATGCAGCTGCCACGGCCCTCGAGGTAGGCCTTGCGCGCACCGGAGCGGCCAAGCAGCACGCCGCCGGTCGGGAAGTCGGGGCCCGGCACGTACTGGATCAGTTCCTCGGTCGACAGGTCCGGGTCCTCGATCAGGGCTAGGGTGGCGTCGATGACTTCGCCCAGGTTGTGCGGCGGGATGTTGGTCGCCATGCCGACGGCGATACCGCCCGCACCGTTGACCAGCATGTTGGGGAAGCGCACGGGGAGGACCGAGGGTTCGCGGTCCTTGCCGTCGTAGTTGTCCTGGAAGTCGACCGTATCCTTGTCGATATCCGACAGCATGTAGGCGGCCGGCTTGTCCATGCGCACCTCGGTGTAACGCATGGCCGCGGGCTTGTCCCCGTCCATGGAGCCGAAGTTGCCCTGGCCGTCCAGCAGCGGCAGCGACATCGAGAAGTCCTGCGCCATCCGGGCCAGCGCGTCGTAGATCGCGCTGTCGCCGTGCGGGTGGTACTTGCCCATCACGTCGCCCACGGGGCGTGCCGACTTGCGGTAGGCCTTGTCGTGGGTGTTGCCGACCTCGTGCATGGCAAAGAGGATCCGACGGTGCACAGGTTTCAGGCCATCGCGCAGATCCGGGATCGCCCGGCTGACGATGACCGACATGGCATAGTCGAGATAGGAAGACCGCATTTCATCGGCGATCGAGATCGACGGGCCGCTGAGCGGAGCGGGGGGATTTTCCTGTTCGTTTTCAGGGATTTCCGGGGTATCGGTCACTATATGAAGCCTGCCTTCGCGCGGTTCTATATCTTGTTGGCTCAACTATAGCACCGCCTTTATCTGGGGTGCAATCCTTGCCGGGACAGGCTTTTGGCAGCCAGCCCAAGCGGCTGCCAACATACTGTTTTTGTTGATTTTTAATTCTCGCGAGCGAAGCTTTTTCCACAGGTGCTGGAAAAGGAGAGAGACGCATGCGTGAAACCGAGCTGATGCTGCGCGGATACGGGCTGACCACGGCCGAGATCTTCTACCGTCTGCCGGACTACCAGAACGTGCTGCAGAGCTTCATCTGGCAGGAGTACGACCTGGCCCCGGACCACCCCAAGCTCTTCGCCTTCATCGAGTTCTGGCAGGAGGAAATCGAGGGCCCGCTGCACTCGGTCCGCTTCGCACACAGGAAGATGCTGGGGGCAGGGGAATGGCGCAACGTGGTGGGTGAGCTGCGGTACTGTTGAAGGGGGCGGAATGAGAAAGGGGCGCCCGAAGGCGCCCCTTGAATGGTTCGGCTCTCACGCCTCTCAGGGAATGATGCGCGAATACTTCAGGCCTTCGATGGTCGCGCCCAGCTTCAGGCCCGCCTGGGCGAAGATCACCGCGACCACGGGGGCCAGTGCGGTGGTGGTCTCGGCGCGGATGGTCTCTCCGAGGTTCGAGAAGACCACCTCGGCATCGGCACCGGCGGCCCAGCCGTCGTTGATGCGGAAATCCTGCAGCGCTTGCTCGGTCATGAAGAACAGCACATGGGCATATTGCTGGGCGCCGATCTGGATGCCGATATTGGCGCGGGTGGCCGAATAGTAGTCGACCGTCGCGCCACCGACGCGCAGGGCGCCGCGGCCGTAGCCGCCGCCGATGCCGAAACCGGCCTCGGTCAGCAGCGGCATGACCAGCATGCCGGCGCTCTTCTGGGCCAGGTCGCGGGTCTGCGGGAACTGCGAATACATCTGCGCCAGGGTGGCGTCGACGCGGGCGTCGATCGTGGCGCCGCCGTTGTTGTTGTAGCCATTGCCCGAACAGGCGCTGAGCGCCGGCACGGCGGCCAGCGCGGAAAAGGTGAACGCGCGTCGCGTGAATTGGGTCATGTCTCTGCCCTTCTGCCCGGCTCACGACGCGTCTTCGACACGCGGAGCCCTATGGATGCTGCCTCTGCCGGGTGTCCCGGCTTGTTATGGCACCATTCATAGCGTTGCCCGGCAGGGCTGTCACCAAGTGTTGATCACCCGCCCCTCGAAAAGGGCGGGTTTCCACTCAGGCGCCGCCGGTCAGGCGGGCAAGCGCGGGGGCGAAGTAGCTGAGCACCCCGTCACAGCCGGCGCGCTTGAAGGCCAGCAGGCTTTCAACCATGGCGCGCTCCTCGTCGATCCAGCCGTTCTGCGCCGCCGCCATGATCATCGCGTATTCGCCCGAGACCTGGTAGGCGAAGGTCGGCACGCCGAATTGGTCCTTCACCCGGCGGCAGATGTCGAGATAGGGCATGCCGGGCTTGACCATCACCATGTCGGCCCCCTCGGAAAGATCGCGGGCGACCAGCCGCAGGGCCTCGTCCGAGTTGCCGGGGTTCATCTGGTAGGTCTTCTTGTCGCCCTTCAGCGCCCCCGAGGCGCCGACCGCGTCACGGAAGGGCCCATAGAAGGCCGAGGCATATTTCGCCGCATAGGAGAGGATCATCACGTTGCGATGCCCGCCCGCCTCGAGCGCATCGCGGATGGCGCCGATCCGGTGGTCCATCATGTCCGAGGGCCCGATGATGTCGGCGCCCGCCTCGGCCTGGCTGACCGCCTGCTTGACGAGCGCGGCCACGGTCTCGTCGTTGACGATCTCGCCATCCACCACGTAGCCGTCCTGGCCGGTGTCGGAATAGGGATCAAGCGCCACGTCGGTCATCACCAGCATCTCGGGGCAGGCGGCCTTGATGGCGCGGGTGGCGCGGTTTGACAGGTTGTCGGGGTTCCAGGCCTCGGCGGCATCGGCGGTGCGGCCCTCGTCGGGCGTATAGGGGAAGAGGCAGATGGCGGGGATGCCCAGGTCATAGGCCTCCGAGGCCGCCTCGGCCACCTTGTCGACCGAGCGCCGCAGGACGCCGGGCATCGAGGGCACCGGCTGTTCGACGCCATGGCCCTCGCAGATGAAGACCGGCCAGATCATGTCCGCCGCCGAGACGCGGTGTTCCTGCACCAGGTCGCGGATCGCAGAGGAGCTGCGGGTGCGGCGCAGGCGGGTGGCGGGGAAGGGGGCGTGGATCGGCTGCATGCGGGTGCTCCGGGGTGGCTGTTGACCGAGAGGTGCCACGGATCGGCAGCCGGGCTCAAGCCTTTCCGCCGCCCATGGGCGGGGCTGCGACGATGCGGCCTTGGTGCGCGCGCCTCAGGCGGGGCGGGCGTTCGCGGCACGGGCCTCAATGGAGGGGGCTTTCACGGCGCGGGCTTTCGAGGGGGTGGGCAATCGCCGATGCGGAGGCTATATCGGGCAGGAGCGGAAGGATCGGACGGAAAGGACAACGCCCCGTGAGCGGCATGGCCACGATTTTCGAACTGATCGACCTGCGTTCCTTCTCCAACCTCTGGTTCTGGATTGCGCTGGCTGTCGTCTGGTCTTCGGCCAGCCATTTCGTCATGGGCGTGCCCTTTGACATGGTGATGCGGGCGCATCGCAAGGGCGGCCAGGTCGAGGCCGACCTGCGCGAGCTGGTGCGGATCAACGCCGGCCGGATGCTCTATATCGCGGACAATGCCGGGGTGATCGTGGTCGGCGTGCTCAGCTTCGTGCTGACCGTGCTGGGCATCCTGGGCTTCTTCTACTGGGTCGAGTTCTGCCAGGCGCTGTTGCTCATCGGCTTCCCGATGAGCCTGGTCTGGCTGTTGTCGGTGCGCACCGCGCGGCGGATTGCCGGGCAGGAGCTGACCATGGCCCAGATCTATTCCCGCCTGCGCGGGCTGCGCCTGGCCATCCAGGCCATCGGCATGCTGGCGGTGCTGGTGACGGCCTTCTGGGGCATGTATGTCAACGCCTCTCTGGGCGTTCTTGGGGGCTGATCCATGGCCGAGCAAAGACATTTCACCCTGGGCGGCGCGCCCGAGGGCTTCGACGCAGCGCTGCTGGTCAAGGAGGTCGAGGGCCGTGGCGCCCCGGTGATCCACGTCGCACGCGACGACAAGCGCATGGCGGCCATGGCCGATGCGCTGCGCTTCTTCGCGCCGCAGATGCCGGTGGTGACCTTCCCCGGCTGGGACTGCCTGCCATATGACCGGGTCTCTCCCCATGCCGATATCTCGGCCACGCGGATGGCGACGCTGGCGGGGCTGGTCCATGGCATGCCCGAGCAGTTCATCCTGCTGACCACGCTCAATGCCGCGACCCAGCGTATTCCGGCGCGCGAGGTGCTGAAGGACGCCGCCTTCCAGGCCCGCGTCGGCGACCGCATCGACGAGGCCGCGCTGCGCCAGTTCCTGGTTCGCATGGGCTTTTCGCAGACCCAATCGGTGGCCGAGCCGGGCGACTATGCCGTGCGCGGCGGCATCATCGACATCTTCCCGCCGGGCCCCTCCGGCCCGGTGCGGCTGGACCTTTTCGGCGATGTGCTGGACGGCGCGCGGCGCTTCGATGCGGGCAGCCAGCGCACCACCGACAAGCTGGAGCTGGTCGAGCTGGCCCCGGTCTCGGAGGTGATCCTGGATGAGGCGGCGATCACCCGCTTCCGGCAGAATTACCGGATCGAGTTCGGCGCCGCCGGCACCGATGATCCGCTCTACGAGGCGGTCAGCGCCGGGCGCAAGCAGCAGGGCATGGAGCACTGGCTGCCCTTCTTCCACGAGCGGCTGGAAACCCTTTTCGACTATCTGCCGGGCGCCACGATCTCGCTTGACGATCAGGCCACCCCGGCGCGGCTTTCCCGCTGGGATACCATCGCCGATCAATACGAGAGCCGCCGCATCGCCATGGGCGAGCGCGGCCGGATGGACTCGGTCTACAAGCCCGTGCCGCCGGGGCTGCTCTATCTCGACGATGCCGCCTGGGAAAAGCAGATCGCCGCCCGCCGCGTGTTGCAGCTGTCGCCGCTGGCGCAGTCGCCGGGGCCTGGCGTGCTGGATGCCGGCGGCCGCCAGGGGCGCAACTTCTCACCCGAGCGGCAGCTTGAAAACGTAAGCCTCTTCAATGTCTTGTCGAAGCATATTCAGGCAAGACTTCAAGAGGGTCCGGTGGTCGTGGCCTCCTATTCCGAAGGCGCGCGGGAGCGGCTCGAGGGGCTGATCGCCGATGAGGGTCTGGCCGAGGCGATCCACGTCAGGGATGCCGCCCGGATCGGCAGGACCGGCCTGCACCTGGCCGTCTGGCCGCTGGAGCACGGCTTCACCGGCCGCTGGCACGACCGGCCGCTGACCGTGATCTCGGAACAGGATGTGCTGGGCGACCGGCTGATCCGCTCGGCCCGCAAGAAGCGCAAGGCCGAGAACTTCCTGACCGAGGCGCAGAGCCTCAGCCCCGGTGACCTGGTGGTTCATGTCGATCACGGCATCGGGCGCTATCACGGGATGGAGGTGATCACCGCCGCCGGTGCGGCGCATGAATGCCTGTTGCTGGAATACGCCGAGAACGCCCGCCTCTACCTGCCGGTCGAGAACATCGAGCTGCTGTCGCGCTACGGCCATGAAGAGGGGCTGCTGGACAAGCTGGGCGGCGGCGCCTGGCAGGCCAAGAAGGCGAAGCTGAAAGAGCGCATCCGCGAGATGGCGGACAAGCTGATCCGCGTCGCCGCCGAGCGCGCCCTGCGCCGCGCCCCGATCCTGGAGCCGCCCGAGGCCGAGTGGAACGCCTTCCTGTCGCGCTTCCCCTATCAGGAGACCGACGACCAGCTCTCGACCATCGAGGACGTGCTGGGGGACATGAGCTCGGGCCACTCGATGGACCGGCTGGTCTGCGGCGACGTGGGCTTCGGCAAGACCGAGGTGGCGCTGCGGGCGGCCTTCGTGGCAGCCATGTCCGGTGTGCAGGTGGCGGTGATCGCGCCGACCACGTTGCTGGCCCGTCAGCACTACCAGGGCTTCGCTGAGCGCTTTCGGGGTTTCCCCATTCAAGTCAGCCCCTTGTCCCGCTTTGTTAACGCATCGGATGCAACGCGCACCCGGCATGGCATCACCGATGGCACCGTCGATATCGCCGTTGGCACCCATGCGTTGCTGGCCAAGAACATCCGCTTCAAGAACCTCGGGCTGCTGATCGTCGACGAGGAGCAGCGCTTCGGTGTGGCCCACAAGGAGCGGTTGAAGCAGCTGCGCACCGATGTCCATGTGCTGACCCTGACCGCGACGCCGATCCCGCGGACCCTGCAGCTCAGCCTTTCCGGCGTGCGCGACCTGTCGATCATCGGCACCCCGCCGATCGACCGCCTGGCCATCCGCACCTATGTCAGCGAATTCGACGCGGTGACCATCCGCGAGGCCCTGCTGCGCGAACACTACCGCGGCGGACAGAGCTTCTACGTGGTGCCGCGCGTCAGCGACCTGGCCGAGATCGAGGATTTCCTGAAGACCCAGGTTCCCGAGGTCAGCTTCGTCACCGCCCATGGCGGCATGGCGGCGGGCGATCTGGATCAGCGGATGAACGCCTTCTACGACGGCAAGTTCGATGTGCTGCTGGCGACGACCATTGTTGAGAGCGGGCTGGATATCCCCCGCGCCAATACGATGGTGGTGCATCGCGCCGACATGTTCGGCCTGGCGCAGCTCTACCAGATCCGTGGCCGCGTGGGCCGCGCCAAGACCCGTGCCTATGCCTATCTGACCACCAAGCCGCGTGCCAAGCTGACCGACACGGCGCAGAAGCGCCTGCGGGTGCTGGGCTCCCTCGATACCCTGGGCGCGGGCTTCACGCTGGCGTCCCAGGATCTCGACATTCGCGGCGCCGGCAACCTGTTGGGCGAAGAGCAGTCCGGTAACATGCGCGATGTGGGCTACGAGCTTTACCAGTCGATGCTGGAGGAGGCGATTGCCAAGATCAAATCGGGCGAGGCCGAGGGTCTGACCGACAGCGACGATCAATGGGCGCCGCAGATCAACCTCGGTGTGCCGGTGCTCATCCCCGAGCATTACGTGCCCGACCTGGACCTTCGCCTGGGGCTTTACCGTCGCCTCTCGGGTCTCTCGACCAAGGTCGAGCTGGAGGGCTTCGCCGCAGAGCTCATCGACCGCTTCGGCAAGCTGCCGAAGGAGGTCAACACGCTGATGCTGGTGGTCCGCATCAAGGCCATGTGCAAACGCGCCGGCATCGCCAAGCTCGACGGCGGGCCGAAGGGGGCCACGGTGCAATTCCACAACGACAAGTTCGCCAGCCCCGAGGGCCTTGTCGAATTCATTCGCGACGAGCGCGGCCTGGCCAAGGTCAAGGACAACAAGATCGTGCTGCGCCGCGACTGGAAGAGCGAGGCCGACCGCATCAAGGGCGCCTTCTCGATTGCCCGCGACCTGGCCGAGAAGGTCATCGCCGCCGAGAAGGCGCGCGCCAAGCGCTAGGCAAGGCCTGGGGCGACGGCAGGGAAAGGCATTGGGGCAGCGTCTGTCGGCGCTGCCCCTTTACTTTAACTTGAGATGTTTTTCTCAAAGAAATGATCTGGATAGGGGTCGTCGTTGAAGCGGTCGATCTCGCTCCAGCCGGTATTGCGGTAAAGCGCTACGGCCTCGGGCAGCTTGGAATTGGTGTCGAGCCTGAGCGTGGTGATCTCAAGCGCCCGTGCCCGCGCCTCGATCTCTGTCATCAGGCGCTTCGACAGGCCCAGCCCGCGGGCCGAGGGAGAGATCCAGAGACGCTTGATCTCGGCCACCGGCCCGCCCGAGCCCTTCAGCCCGACGCAGCCGATGGCCATGCCGTCGGACATCGCCAGCAGGAAGCTGCCGCGCGGCAGGATCATGTCGGTCGCCTCGGGGTCGCGGGACAGCGACACGTCAAAGCCGGTGTCGAAACGGGCGGCAAGCTCTGCGTAATAGGCCTCGAGGCAGAGGCGCGAGGCCGGATCGCGCGGATCGGCCTCGACGATCTCGATGGAGTCCCGCCCCAGGGCCGAGGCCACGAGGTCCATGGCGGCCAGCAGGGCCTCGGGATGCGGGTGACGGGCCAGGGCGCGGGTGGCGCGGTCGTTGGACAGCGCCTCATAGGCCTGGAATTCCGCCTCTCCGGCCTCTGTCAGCCGCGCAACGCGGGCACGGGCGTCTTCCGGGTGGGCGCTGGTGGTCACCAGCCCCTCTGTCTCAAGCCCGCGCAGCAGGCGGCTGAGCAGTCCTGAATCGAGCCCGAGGTAATCCCTCAGGACCGAGACCTCGGTCTTGCCATGGCCTATGGCATTCAGCACCCGCGCGGTTCCCAGCGGGCGGCCACGGCCGAGAAAGGATTGATCCAGCGCGCCCACCTCCTTGGTGACGGCGCGGCTGAAACGGCGATAGCGGGCGATCGGGTCGTTGCTCATGGTGCCTGACTTAAGTCAGGCAATAGCCGTAGGTCAATGGGTATCTGACATTGGTCAGGTAACGGTCCGGGCGGGACCAGGCCAGACAACGATTTTCACCCCGAAAGGCCTGCTGGACGCTGGTGATTTGCGAACATGTTTGACCGCTAAGAGGGAATTTCGGCGCCCTTCCTTCCCCTTCCTCAATACTTGCCCGTATGGGTTGTGACCTGTCGATCACAGGGCGCCGGATGGGTGTCACCCCACCATCCGGTGCTTCACTTCTCCTTCCCAGCACTGCTGCAACAGGCGCTCTGCGCCGCCATGGCCGCCTGCGCGCAGAAGCAGGAGGCGCCGATTCCCGCGTCGGCGCGGGCCAGGGCCATGTCCAGGCGTTGGCGAAGCTGGGGCAGCTCGGCACTGTCGCCGCGGGCCTCGAGGCAATCCACCAGGCCCTTCAGCGACCAGACGTTGTCGGGGTGGTGCGCCGCGCGCGCCAGCCCCGGCACGAGGCCGAGGTCCTGGCGGTAGACCTCTTCCGCCGCCGCCACATGGCCCTGCTCAAACAGCAGTGCACCGAGCGCGTGGCGGGCGGGCTGCATCCAACCCCAGGGTTCGTCGTAGGGCAGCGCATCGTCCAGCGCGACCGAGCGGCGCAGCGCGGCGAAGGCCTCGTCATAAGCGCCCTGGCGATAGAGGATCTCTCCACGCAGCATCTGGGTGGCCACGGCCAGCAGGTCGATGACCCGGTTGTTATGCATCAGCCGGGACTCGGGCACGGCGGCGGCGGCGGAAAGGTAGCGCTGTTCCATCTCCAGCGCCGCATCCACCTGGCCGAGCGCGGCATGGGCCAGCGCCTTGGCATAGAGCGTATAGGCCATGCGGGAGGCGTAGAGCTTCGGGTCCTCGGGCAGGGGCAGCTCCAGCAGCTCCTGCCAGCGACCGAAGCGGATCAGCAGGTGCGGCTCCATGGCCAGGAAGCTCTCGAAGAAGTCGGCCATGGGTGGGCTTTCTATCTGCAGCACAGCCTCGGGGGTGGTCTGCTCCAGCAGGCGCAGCGCCTCTCGGCCCGGTTCGATCTGTCCGAGGAAGAGCGCGCCATAGAGCACGAAATGCAGGTTGTGCTGGCGATAGCCGGTGTAGAAATCCATCCCGCCCGCATGGGCGTACCACTTCATGTCGGCCTCGACCGCGCGCTGGTTCCAGAACACCACGTCCTGGTAGGCGCCGCAGAGCACGTCGATATGGGTGGGCATATGCACGAGGTGCCCGGCGTCGGGCACCAGGGAGCGCAGCGCATCCCCGGCCTTGAGTGCGGCTTCGGGGGTGGGCGACATCTCCATCAGGTGGATGTAGAGATGCAGCAGCCCCGGATGCCGCATGGCGCCGGGCCGCGCCAGGGCGGCCTCCAGCACCGCGCGGCATTCTTCCGTGGCGGCACACGTCGCGGGTTGGCCGGTCTTCAGGTCCCACATCTGCCAGGGGGTGAGGTTCAGCAGCGCCTCGGCGAAGATGCAGGCGATGTCGGGGTCAAGGGGGTGGGCGGCATGGGCCGCGCGCATGGCATCTGCGAAGTCGCGGTCCCATGCGGCCATGTCCTGGATCGGGGTGTCCTGGGGGTAGCGCGCCGCAAGCGCCCGGATCAGCGCCGCTTCACCCGGGGTCACGTCATCCGCGAGCCTGAGCGCGGCCAGGGTCGCCCCCCGTGCCGTCGAGAGGCCCTGCTGGCGAGTGGGCATATCCATCAGTCGCCAGGGGTAATTGTAGTTCGGACCCGCCGCATAGGCGACGCCCCAATGGGCCATGGCGCAGGCCGGATCTGCCTCCAGGGCGCGCTGGAAGCAGCGGATCGCTTCTTCGTGGTGGTAGCCATGGGTCCAGGCCAGGCCCCGGTCGAACCACAGCTGGGCCTCGGCGGAGGTGGTGGTGATGGGCAGGGAATAGCTGCCGAGATCGAAAGGGTAGGTCATGGGAGGCTCCGCTAGTTGGCGGCAGAATGGCCGCTTGGCGGGGCGAGGGAAAGGGGGCTCTGCCCCCGTCTCCTGCGGAGACTCCCCCGGAGTATTTTCAGCCTTGTGATGAGCTGGGCGTGGGCCCGGAGAGGCGGCCTACTTTTGCCATGGAGGTGGTCCAAGCGCCCGAAGGCAGGCGGAGGCCGCTTCCGGGGCACGACCTGCTTCATCACAAGGCTGGAAATACTCCCGCCGGAGGCGTCCCTGCGTCTCGGTGGGCGCTCAGCCCAGGAAATCCCGGATCTGCGGGGCGATGTGATCCCAGAAGGCGGGCATCGAGCGGGCGATCGGGGCACCGACACGGGCCTCGACCATCTCGAATGTCGCATTGTGGGCCCTCCAGGAGACGCCGCCCGAGGCGAGGTTCTGCAGCGGCGGCTGGAAGCGGTCGAGGGCCTTGGCGAATTGCGCGTCGGGGGTCCGCGCGGCCTCGAATTCCTGCCAGAGCGCCAGCAGCGGCGCGCCTTCGCCTTCGGGCAGCAGGCCGAAGAGGCGGGTGGCGGCGGCCAGCTCTGCGGCTTCGGTCTCGGCCTGGCCCTCGGCGGTCTGGGCGTAGATCGGCACGTCGCCCGCGTCGATCTCGACCAGGTCGTGCAGCAGCAGCATGCGCATCACGCGGCTGAGCGAGACCCCCTCGGGTGCATGTTCGCCCAGCACCAGCGCATAGAGCGCCAGGTGCCAGGAATGCTCGGCCGAATTCTCGTGCCGCGAGGCGTCGCAGAGGGTGGTGGCGCGGTCGATGCCCTTCAGCCGGTCGGCCTCGGCCAGGAAGGCGCTGCGGGCGACGGTCTCGGGCGCGCCCGAGGTCATCTCTGCGTGCAGGTAGTCGAAGAGCGCGGGCCGGGTGGTGGCGATATGGCGTGCGCGGCCAGTGGCGGTGTTGTCGCGGGCGACCAGCTCGTGATCGGCGCGGCGCGGGTTGGCGGCCCAGACCTGCAGCACGGGGATGGCAAAGTCGACGGTCTTGGCCAGGCGCGCGGCCTCGCTCTGCATGGCCTCGAACTCTTCCCAGAGCGCCCGCAGGCCGGGGCCCTGGTCTTCGGGGAGCAGGGCAAAGAGACGGTCGGCGGCGGCGGTCTCGGCCAGGGCAAGGGCCTGGGCATCATGGGGCAGGTCGATCGGCTGATCCCCCGCGTCGATCTCGACCAGGTCATGCAGCAGCAGCATGGCGATGATGCGGTCCATCATCTCCGTCTCGACCTCGGGCAGCCAGATCAGCGCGCCGAGGGCCGCCTGCCAGGAGTGCTCTGCCGAGTTCTCGGGGCGCGACTGGTCGGTCAGGGTGGAGGCGCGGGTGACCCCCTTCAGCTTGTCGGCCTCCCTGAGGAAGTCCAGCTGGCGGGCAAGGCGGAGGTGATCCATGGGCAGGTCCTTTCGGCGTCGTCCGAGGCCTAGGCCGCGCGGCGGCAAAGGGCAAGGGTGGCCGGAAAGACTGCGGGGGGGAAGGCTGCGAGTGGGAAGCCGCCGAAGGGCGGGGCCCGGCAGCTGCGCGCCGCCGGGATAGGGGCGCCGTTACTCCGGCGCGCCCTGGTCTTTCAGTTCCCGGACCCTTCGGATCAGGAATTCCCGCGCGGCCTGGTCGGACAGGCGGATGCGGACCTCGGTCAGGAAGGCTTCTTCCAGGGTCTGGGACGAGGCGCCGATCACGTTGCCGAGTTCGACGTAGAGCCTTTCGTGGCCGGTGGCTTTCATCGCCTTCAGGCAATCTTCCGCCAGCTTGGCCGCGAGGGTTTCCAGGCTGCTGCTCATCGCTGTGCCCCCATCCTGTTCCTCGCCCGGCCCCGCATCAGCGCGAGGTTTCGGTCAGGCGGCGCTTCACGTAGTCGCTGACCGAGCCCAGCATGGTCTCCATCTGCTCTTCTTCCGAGAAGAAGTGTCCGGCGCCATCGACCTCTTCGTGGGTGATGGTGATTCCCTTCTGTTCCTGCAGCTTGCCGACCAGGGTCTGGGTGTCGGCCGGCGGCGCGACACGGTCGGCGGCGCCGTTGATGATCAGGCCCGACGAGGGGCAGGGCGCGAGGAACGAGAAGTCGTACATGTTGGCCGGCGGGCTGACCGAGATGAAGCCGGTGATCTCGGGCCGGCGCATCAGCAGTTGCATGCCGATCCAGGCACCGAAGGAGAAACCGGCGACCCAGCAATGCTTGGAGTTCGAGTTCATCGACTGCAGGTAGTCCAGCGCCGAGGCGGCGTCCGACAGCTCGCCCACGCCCTGGTCGTATTCACCCTGGCTGCGTCCGACGCCGCGGAAATTGAAGCGCAGAACGGTGAAGCCCATGTTGTAGAAGGCATAATGCAGGTTGTAGACAACCTTGTTGTTCATCGTCCCGCCGAACTGGGGATGCGGATGAAGCACGATGGCGATCGGCGCGTCTCTGTCTTTCTGGGGGTGGTAGCGGCCTTCCAGGCGGCCTTCAGGTCCGGGAAAGATGACCTCGGGCATTCAGTACGTCCTCACCTTGGCGCGGGCCGTTTCGCGGCTCCGGCTGTAATTTCTCTGTCTCTCACGCCGCGGCGGTGCGCGGAAAGGCCCCCGGTTCGGTCCCCGGTGGAAAGCCCTTTCCGGCGTCGCTTCATTCTTGACGAATATAGTCGACCACCTTAGAAGAATTCTAAAGAGGTCTCTCCTCTGGCGACGGGTTGCAAAGCGAGATAATCCGCGCCGGGGCGAAGGTCAATGAAATCAACTTTCCGGGCGCCCTGGAACGGGGCATTACCGGGGCCGGGCCTGGGCCGTTTGCAGCCAGGGCATATCGTGACGATGGGAGAAGGCTGATGAAGCTCAGCACCAAGGGGCGCTATGCCATGGTTGCACTGGCAGATATCGCGCTGCAGCCCGAGGGCAGCCTGGTGGCGCTCGGAGATATCTCGAAGCGCCAGTCGGTATCGCTGCCCTATCTCGAGCAGCTTTTCGTCAAACTGCGTCGCGCCGGGCTGGTGAGCTCTGTCCGGGGACCGGGCGGCGGCTACAAGCTGGCCCGTCCGGCAAGCGAGATCCGCGTCGTTGACGTGCTCTCGGCGGTCGATGAAACGGTTTCGGCGATGCACAAGGGGGCAGGGGTCTCGGGCGGGCTTTCGGGCTCGCGCGCGCAGTCGGTGACCAACCGGTTGTGGGAGGGGCTCTCGGCCCATGTCTATGTCTTCCTGCATCAGACCACCCTCGGGGACGTGGTGAAGAACGGCCTGGCACCCTGCCCGGCGGTGCCGACCCTCTTCGAGGTCGTGGACGAGGAATGACGATCCGCGCTGCATATCACCTGCCCGGGGGCGCGAGCGTTGCCCCCCGCGCCTGGGCGCACTGTGCGAGGGTCTGGCCATGAGACGCGCCTACATGGATTACAACGCCACGACCCCGCTGCGCGCCGAGGCGCGCGAGGCGATGGTCGCGGCGATGGATGTGGCCGGTAACCCCTCTTCGGTGCACCAGGAGGGGCGGAAGGCCAAGGCGCTGATCGAGAAGGCCCGTGCCCAGGTGGCCACGGCGCTTGGTGCCGATGGCGCCGATGTGGTCTTTGTCTCTTCAGCCACCGAAGGTGCGGCGCTGGCCATGGCTGGCCGGGGCCTTGCGGTGGCCGATATCGAACATGACGCCGTGCGGGCCTGGGGCGTGGGCGATCCGCTGCCGGTTGACCGCGACGGTCGGGTCAGCGTCGCCGATCCCGCCGCCACTGCGCTGCAACTGGCCAATAGCGAGACCGGGGTGATCCAGAAACTGCCCGAGGGGCTGTGGCTGTCGGATCTGACCCAGGCTTTCGGCAAGCTGCCCATTGCCTTCAACTGGCTGGGTTGCCACATGGGTCTTGTCAGCGCCCACAAGCTGGGTGGCCCGAAGGGCGTGGGCGCGCTGGTGATGAAGCGCGGCACGGATATCCCGGCCCAGCTGAAGGGCGGAGGCCAGGAGATGGGCCGTCGCGCCGGCACCGAGAACGTCATCGGCATCGCGGGCTTCGGGGCCGCTGCCGAGGCTGCCGCCGCCGACCTGGCGGATGGCGCCTGGGACCGGGTGCGGACCCTGCGCGACGGGTTCGAGGCCCGGCTGAGCGAAGGCCTGGCCCAGATGGGCGAGGCGGCGGAAATCGCCGGGGCAGGGGCAGAGCGCCTGCCCAATACCACCTGCCTCGTCACGCCCGGCTGGAAGGGCGAGACGCAGGTGATGCAGATGGACCTCGCAGGCTTCGCCGTTTCGGCGGGGTCGGCCTGCTCCAGCGGCAAGGTCCGCGCCAGCCAGGTGCTGCGCGCCATGGGCTACGATGACGAGGCCGCCTCGGGCGCGCTGCGTGTCAGCCTGGGGCCCGAGACGACGGAAGATGACACGTTGCGCCTGGCCGAGGCCTGGCTGGCGCAACGCAGGAAACGGCGCGACCGGGCCGCCTGACGGACCGACACGCCACAAGGGCCGGACCCGGACAGCAGATCCGGGCGGGCCAGGACGATTGAAGCGTCGCAAGACGAAGCGAACAGGACGATGACATGAGCAAGATGGATACGCCCGAAGTCAAGGAAGGCGTCGATCAGGAAACGGTGGATGCCGTCGCCAAGATCAACACCTACAAGTATGGCTGGGATACCGATATCGAGATGGACTATGCGCCCCTCGGTCTGAACGAGGATATCGTCCGCCTGATCTCGGCCAAGAACCTCGAGCCCGAGTGGATGACCGAATGGCGCCTGGCGGCCTACCGCCGCTGGCTGGAAAAGGAAGAGCCCGATTGGGCGATGGTCGAATACCCGACGATCGACTTCCAGAACCAGTACTACTATGCCCGCCCCAAGAGCATGGAAGAAAAGCCCAAGTCCCTCGATGACGTGGACCCCAAGCTGCTGGAAACCTACAAGAAGCTGGGCATCCCGCTGAAAGAGCAGATGATCCTGGCCGGTGTCGAGGGCGCCGAAGAGATCAAGGACGAGGCCGCGCCCGAGCGCAAGGTCGCCGTCGACGCGGTCTTCGACTCGGTCTCCGTGGGCACCACCTTCCAGGCAGAGCTGAAGAAGGCCGGCGTCATCTTCTGCTCGATCTCGGAGGCGATCCGCGAGCACCCCGAGCTGGTGAAGAAGTACCTCGGCTCGGTCGTTCCCGTGTCCGACAACTTCTATGCCACGCTGAACTCGGCCGTCTTCTCGGATGGCTCCTTCGTCTACGTGCCGCCGGGCGTGCGCTGCCCGATGGAGCTGTCGACCTACTTCCGCATCAACGCCGAGAACACCGGCCAGTTCGAGCGCACGCTGATCATCGCCGACAAGGGCAGCTACGTCAGCTACCTGGAAGGCTGCACCGCGCCGCAGCGCGACACCGCGCAGCTGCATGCCGCCGTGGTCGAGATCATCGTCGAAGAGGACGCCGAGGTGAAATACTCGACCGTCCAGAACTGGTTCCCCGGCGACGAAGAGGGCAAGGGCGGCATCTACAACTTCGTCACCAAGCGTGCCGATTGCCGTGGCGACCGCTCCAAGATCATGTGGACCCAGGTCGAGACCGGCTCTGCGGTGACCTGGAAGTACCCCTCCTGCATCCTGCGCGGTGCCGAGAGCCAGGGCGAGTTCTACTCGATCGCCATCACCAACAACTACCAGCAGGCCGACACCGGCACCAAGATGATCCATCTGGGCAAGGACACCCGCTCGCGCATCGTGTCCAAGGGGATCTCTGCCGGCCATGCGCAGAACACCTACCGTGGCCAGGTCTCGATGCACCCCAAGGCGCAGAACAGCCGGAACTACACCCAGTGTGACAGCCTGCTGATCGGCTCCGACTGCGGGGCGCATACGGTTCCCTACATCGAGGTGAAGAACAACTCTTCGCGCGTCGAGCACGAGGCCACCACCTCGAAGGTCGATGACGATCAGATGTTCTACTGCCAGAGCCGCGGCATGGACGAGGAAGAGGCCGTGGCCCTGATCGTCAACGGCTTCTGCAAGGACGTGCTTCAGGCGCTGCCCATGGAGTTCGCCATGGAAGCGCAGCAGCTGGTGGCGATCTCGCTGGAAGGCTCCGTCGGCTGATGAACGCGCCCCTGAAGCTCTACTGGTGGGCGGCGAAGCCGAATTTCGGCGACGCCATCTCCCGCGCCATCGTGGCCCGTGTTTCGGGTCGTGAGGTGGCGTGGGGCAAGCCCGGCCAGGTGGATGTCTTCGCCATCGGTTCGATCATGCATGTAGTGCGGCGGAGCAATCGTGCGCCGCGCGCCGATGGTCGCAAGCCGGTGGTCTGGGGCACGGGGATGCTGAAGCCCGTGCAGACGGATTTCCTTGAGAATGTCGACGTGGCACTGCTGCGCGGCCCGATCTCGGAAAGCCTGCTGGGGGTTTCGGTGCCGGGCTACGGCGATCCGGGGCTGCTGATGTCCGAGGTCATGGACGCGCCCGCGCGCCAGGACCGCATCGGGCTGATCCCGCATTACGCGCAGCTGCAGGATCCGGCCTTCCGCGCCCTTGTCGCGGCGCATCCGGTGCTGGAGCTGATCGACGTGCGCGGCGAGGCGCTGGAGGTCTGCCGCCAGATCGCCGCCTGCGCCCATGTGGTCAGCTCGTCCCTGCACGGGTTGATCGTGGCCGACAGTTTCGGGGTGCCCAATACCTGGCTGAACCCGGAAGGCATCCATGCCTCTCCGGCGCTGAAGTTCCTGGATTATGCCGCCGGAGTCGAGCGGGCGCTGCCGCGTCCGGTCGAGCTGGGTGACCTGCCGGGGATGCTGGCGCAGCTGCCCACGGGCGCCTTGCCCTATGCCGCGGGCGTGGCCCGTTCCAAGGGGGATCTGCTGCAGAGCTTCCCCGCCGCTCTGAAATCCGTTGAGGAGAGCCTAGAATGATCATCACCACGACCAATTCCATCGAGGGCCGTCGCATCACCGATTACCGTGGTGTGGTGGTCGGCGAGGCGATCATGGGTGCCAATGTGGTCCGCGATTTCTTCGCCGGCATCACCGATATCATCGGTGGCCGCTCCGGGGCCTACGAAAGCAAGCTGCAGGATGCCCGCGACACCGCCATGCGCGAGCTCGAGGAACGCGCCGCGCGCCTCGGCGCCAATGCGGTGGTGGGCGTCGATCTGGACTACGAGGTGGTCGGCGACAGCATGCTGATGGTCTCGGTCTCGGGCACCGCGGTGGTCATCGAGTAAAGTGACCCGCGCCGCCCATCTCTCAGCGCCCGAGCGCCCCGAACTGACCTTCCCGGAGGCAGAGGGCCAGGCCGTGGCCCTGGCCTATTCCCGTGCGAAGGCCATCCTGGAGTATGGCTCCGGGGGCTCGACGGTGATGGCGGCCGAGATGGGCAAGACCGTGACCTCGGTCGAGAGTGACGGCAACTGGGCCCGCATGATGCGCGCCTATTTCGAGGCCAACCCGCCGCGCGGGCAGGTCGAGGTGATCCATGCCGAGGTCGGGCCGACCCGCGAGTGGGGGCATCCGGTGGATGACCGCGACTGGCGCCGCTTCGCCGCTTACCCGCTTGGCATCTGGCAGGAGGGCCGCCTGGCGACCCAGCCGGATGTGGTGCTGGTGGACGGGCGTTTCCGGACGGGCTGCGTCCTGGCCACGGCCTTCAACATCACGCAGCCGGTGACCCTGCTGCTCGATGATTACCGCAAACGGGAGCAATACCACGAGATCGAGGATTTCGTGGGGCAACCGACCCTGATCGGCCGCCTGGCCGTCTTTGAAATCAACCCCATGCCGGTCCCCTCCGACCGGCTTCTGGATGTTATCCGTATGATGACGCACGCTTGAGGCGTTGCGTGAGGAAAGGCAAGAACATGTTGGAAATCAAGAACCTGCACGTCAAACTGGAAGAAGAAGATAAGCAGATCCTGAAGGGCGTCGACCTGAAGGTCGAAGCCGGCAAGGTGCATGCGATCATGGGCCCCAATGGCTCTGGCAAGTCGACCCTGTCCTATGTGCTCGCCGGCCGTGAGGGCTATGAGGTGACCGAGGGCGAGGCCACGCTGCTGGGTGAAGACCTGCTGGACATGGACCCCGAAGAGCGCGCCGCCCTGGGTGTCTTCCTGGCCTTCCAGTACCCGGTCGAGATCCCCGGTGTCGGCAACATGACCTTCCTCCGCACCGCGGTGAACGCGCAGCGCAAGGCGCGCGGCGAGGAAGAAATGTCCTCGACCGAGTTCCTGAAGGTTGTCCGTGAAAAGGCCAAGGCGCTGAAGATCGACGCCGAGATGCTGAAGCGCCCGGTCAACGTCGGTTTCTCCGGCGGTGAGAAGAAGCGCAACGAGATCCTGCAGATGGCGATGCTCGAGCCCAAGCTCTGCATCCTCGACGAGACCGACTCCGGCCTTGATGTCGATGCGATGAAGCTGGTCTCGGAAGGCGTCAACGCGCTGCGGGACGAGGGCCGCGGCTTCCTGGTCATCACCCACTACCAGCGCCTGCTGGACCACATCAAACCGGATGTCGTCCACATCATGGCCGATGGCCGTATCATCAAGACCGGCGGCCCCGAGCTGGCCCTGGAAGTCGAGCAGAACGGCTATGCCGACCTGCTGGCGGAGGTGCAGTAATGTCTGCGATCCTCTCCCGTTCCATCAAGACCAAGCCCTCGGCTGCCCGGACCACGGCGACCGAGGCCCGCATGGCCGCGCTGTCGCCGGGCGCAAGCTCGGGCTGGTCGGTGCCCGCGCGCGAGGCCGCGCTGGCCCGCGTGCAGTCCATGGGCCTGCCGCAGCCGCGTGACGAATACTGGCGCTTCACCAAGCCGCAGGGCCTGGTGCAGGCCGAGGCCCCGCAGGCGGCTCTTTTCGATCCGCAGGAGGCGCCGACCTTCGACCAGATCGACCGGGTGAAGATCGTCTTCGTCGACGGTGTCTTCTCGGCCGAGGACAGCGATCCGCTGGAGCTGGCCGGTGTCAGCATCGAGCGCCTGGCCGAGGCCACCAGCGACATCCACTGGGCCAAGGATCTTTATGGTGTGCTCGAAGAACGCGGCCAGGATCCGGTCGAGCGTCCGCTGGCCGCCCTGAACACCTGGGCTGCCACCGATGGCGTGCTGATCCGCGTTTCGGGCAAGGCCGAAAAGCCCGTCAGCCTGATCTACCGGCACGAGTCCGAGACCTCGGATGTCATGCTGCACCACGTGATCAAGCTGGAAGAGGGCGCCGAGCTGACCCTGTTGGAGAACGGCCCCGCCGCCGCGCGCTTCAACAAGGTCATGGAGGTCGAGGTCGCCGACGAGGCGCGCTTCCACCATGTCCGCACCCAGGGCCGCGACCACGAACGCCGTGCCGCCACCCATATCTTCGCCCGTCTCGGCCGGGAAAGCCTGTTCAAGAGCTTCACCCTGACCGCCAACGGCGTGATGACCCGCAATGAAGCGGTGATCGAGCTGACCGGCGATGACGCCATGGCCCACGTGGCCGGCGCCTGCATGGGCGACGGGCGCGAGTTCCATCACGACGACACGGTCTTCGTGACCCATGACGCGCTGAACTGCGAAAGCCGCCAGGTCTTCAAGAAGGTGCTGCGCAACGGGGCCACGGGTGTCTTCCAGGGCAAGATCCTGGTGAAGGAGGGCGCTCAGAAGACCGATGGCTACCAGATCAGCCAGTCGCTGCTGCTGGACGGTGACAGCACCTTCCTGGCCAAGCCCGAGCTGGAAATCTACGCCGATGACGTGGCCTGCTCGCATGGTTCGACCTCGGGGGCGATCGACGAAGAGGCGATCTTCTACCTGCGGTCGCGCGGGGTCGATGCCGAGACCGCGCAGGACCTGATGACCATCGCCTTCCTCGCCGAAGCGCTGGACGAGATCGAGGACGAGACCCTGCGCGAGGCCCTGCTGGAGCGGCTGACCGCCTGGCTGGAACGTCGTCGGGGCTGATGTCACTGCTGCGCAATATCGCGGCCAGCTACCGGGCCCCCGGCCCGGTGCTGGACCGCCTGCTGGCGGATGGCCCGCGAGAGGACCGGGCGCTGGCGCTCTGCATGGGCGGCTGCATTGCGATGTTCGTCGCGCAATGGCCGCGCCTGGCCCGCGAAGCGCATCTGACCGGTGACGACCTGCCGATGCTGCTCGGCGCCTCCCTTATGGGGATCGTCTTCATCCTGCCGCTGGTGCTCTACCTGCTGGCCGGGCTGACGCGCTTGGTGGCGGGTGTGCTGGGCGGGCAGGGCTCTGGCTATTCGGCGCGGCTGGCGCTCTTCTGGGCGCTGGTGGCGGCGACGCCGATCATGCTGCTTTACGGCCTGGTCGGGGGCTTCATCGGCCCCGGTCCGGCAAAGTCCCTGGTCGGCGCGCTCTGGTGCGCGGCCTTTCTCTGGATCTGGATCGCGGGGTTGCTGCGCTCTGAACGCGGCGGGGAGTCCGGCTGATGCGCGAATGGTTCAACCTGGCACGCGAAAGCCTGCTCGATCCGCGCAGCGGGGCCTTGCGCCTGCTGGCGGCAGAGATCCCGGCGCAGGTGCCGATGCTGGTGCTGGCGCTGGTCTCGGTGATGAACGGGCTGGTCTACGGTCTGATCCTCTCGCCGATCCTGCTGGCGCTGGTCTCGGGCGGGGTGATCTGGGTCTCGGCCTGGCTGCTCAGCGTCATCGGCGCGCAGCTCGGCGGGCATGCGGGTGTCTCGGTGATGCTGCGCGTGGTGCTCTGGCTGCAACTTATCCGCCTCGCCGTGCAGATCGCGCTTGTGGTGATCGGCTTCGCCATCCCGCCACTGGCCCCGATCGTCAGCATGGTGGCCGGGATCTGGATGCTTTACATGGCCGTCTGCTTCATCGCCGCGGCGCATGGATTTGAAACACGCTGGAAGGCGGTCGCCTTGCTGGCGGCGGTCTTCGTGCTGACCCTTGTGCTGGCCTCCCTGCTGGTGGCCAGCGTCGGAGAGCCGGCCTTCTTGATGGATTGACGTGTCCCGCAGCGCGCCGCGGGCGCGGCCCTCGGGACTGGAGGAAGATATGTTTGATGTAAACGCGATCAGGGCGGATTTCCCCATTCTCTCGCGCGAGGTGAACGGCAAGCCGCTGGTCTATCTCGACAGTGGCGCTTCTGCGCAGAAGCCGCAGGCGGTGATCGACGCGGTGACCCAGGCCTACAGCCAGGAATACGCCAACGTCCATCGTGGCCTGCACTTCCTGTCCAACCTCGCCACCGAGAAATACGAAGGCGTGCGCGGCAAGATCGCCCGCTTCCTCAATGCCGGCTCCGAAGACGAGATCGTGATGAACTCGGGCACCACCGAGGGGATCAACCTGGTCTCCTACGGCTGGGCCGCACCGCGCCTTGAGGCCGGTGACGAGATCGTCCTGTCGGTGATGGAGCATCACGCCAACATCGTGCCCTGGCACTTCCTGCGCGAACGCCAGGGTGTGGTGCTGAAGTGGGTCGAGCCCGAGGCCGATGGCTCTCTCGATCCCGAGAAGGTCATCGCGGCCATGGGGCCGAAGACCAAGCTGGTCGCGCTGACCCAGATGTCCAACGTGCTGGGCACCGTGGTCGATGTGGCCACCGTCTGCGCCGCCGCCCGCGCGCGCGGCATCGCCACGCTGATCGACGGCAGCCAGGCGGCGGTGCACATGCCCGTCGACGTCCAGGCCATCGGCTGCGATTTCTACGCCATCACCGGTCACAAGCTCTACGGTCCCTCGGGCTCCGGCGCGATCTACATCCGCAAGGAGCGGATGGCCGAGATGCGCCCCTTCCTGGGCGGCGGAGACATGATTAAGGAAGTCACCCGCGACGGCATCTGCTATGCCGACGGGCCGATGCGGTTTGAAGCCGGCACCCCAGGCATCGTGCAGATGATCGGCATGGGCGTGGCGCTGGACTACATCATGGACATCGGCATGGAGGCCATTGCCGCCCACGAGCGCGACATCGCCGAATATGCCTCGGCCCGGCTGCACAGGCTCAACTGGCTGAACATCCAGGGGCAGGCGAAGGGCAAGGGGGCGATCTTCAGCTTCACCCTCGAGGGCGCGGCCCATGCCCACGATATCTCGACCATCCTCGACAAGAAGGGCGTCGCCGTCCGCGCCGGCCACCATTGCGCCGGCCCGCTGATGGAGCACCTGGGCGTCACCGCCACCTGCCGCGCCAGCTTCGCCATGTACAACACCCGCGCCGAGGTCGACACGCTGATCGAGGCGCTGGAGCTGGCCCATGATCTCTTCGCCTGAGGCGGTAATCCCCGGAGCGCGTGCCATCGGCTGAGGCATCCGGACTGCAAATCGAACGGGGGCGCATCCGCTGGGGCGCCCCCGTTTCGCGTCGTGCTGCGGGCGCATTGTGCGTTTCCGACATTTTGCACGTCGTTTTCCGGCCCTCGGGTTTCAATATGCCTGAGGCTTGTTAGGCTGCGGGGCATAGGCAACAACCAAAGGAGCCCCACATGACCCTGCTGACCGAAGCCGACGAAGTTTCCCAGATTGCCTTTGGATTCATGGGATCCAAGGCGCTATTCGCGGCATTGGAACTTGGGGTCTTCACCGAACTCGCAGGCGGCGCCCGGAGCGCCGCGGAGCTGGCGCGTGCGGCAGGGGTGCACGAGGATCGCGCCATGACGCTGCTGACCGCGCTGGCGGGGATGGGGCTGGTCTCGGTCGAGGGGGGGAAGTTCTCGAATTCCCCGGCGGCAGAGGCCTTCCTGGTGAAGGGGGCGAAATACGATTTCGGCGATTACCTGCGGCTGCAGGTCGGCAAGCAGATGTATCCGCTGCTGGACCAGATCGAGGGCGCGCTGAAGGGCGAGCTTGGCGAGGAAGACACGGGCTCCTATGCCGATTGGTTCTCGGACCCGGAAGAGGCCAAGCTTTATTCCGAAAGTCAGCACGCGGGCTCTCTGGGGCCGGCGCGCCAGCTGGCCAAGCTGCTGGACCTCTCGGGCGAGAAGAAGCTCTTGGACGTGGGCGGCGGCACCGCGGCCTTCGACATCGTGCTCTGCGGCAAGACCCCCGGCCTGACGGCCACCGTGCTGGAGTTCCCCAATGTCGCGGCCCTGGGCCGCAAGTATGTCGAGCAGGCGGGGCTGTCGGATCGCATCACCTACCTCGAGGGCAATGCGCTTGAGACCGAGTTCCCAGGCGGCCAGGATCTTGTGCTGATGTCCTATCTCTTTTCCGGTGTGCCGGGCGAGGCGCATGCGGATCTCATCGCCCGCGCCATGGCGGCGCTGAAGCCGGGCGGCAAGCTGCTGATCCACGACTTCATCGTCGAGGCCGATCGTACCGGCCCGGCGCTGGCCGCGCTCTGGCAGCTGCAGCACACGGCCTTCACGCCCGAGGCGCGCTCTCTCGACGCCGGCTGGCTGGCCGAGACCCTGACGGAGGCCGGTTTCGCGAATGTCGAAGTGCGCGGCATGATCCCCGAGATGACGATGCTGGCGACCGCCACCCGCGCCTGACCGGCATCCTGACAGAAAGTTGCGCGACCGGACGCGGGGACCATTGCGGCCTGCTTCCGGTCGGGCTATAGAGCCGCGACAGGCACCCGTAGCTCAGCTGGATAGAGCGCTGCCCTCCGAAGGCAGAGGCCATAGGTTCGAATCCTATCGGGTGCGCCACTTTACTCGTATTTGTTGTATCTATCAGCTGCTTGCGTTTGCTGTGTCTCGGGCTTTGCAACCCGTTTTCTCAAGATCATCGCCTTCTTATTCGCGCCACGCTTATAATGTGCGATTTCAGTCAGGCTCTCATGCCCCCATACAGGCTCCGACTTCGTTCGGGGTCCAGCTGTGTTCGGCAAGGAATACGGCGGGGACAGATGCGGCAGGCCAAGCTTGATGGCCTTGATCGAAGCTCCGTTGGATTGAGCTGTCGTGCCCGCCATATACACACCGCCTCGGCCTTCCCAACGCTATCAGGCCTTGAGCCGTTCGCCGACTGGAGGAGCACTCTGCAGAGCTGGTGACCTGCTACACTACGCTTGCATCAGCCTCCGCTGACGGACTACGCATAGTACATTCGTAGTACGATTGAGGTGATGCGCGTCTTTCTTGGCGCGCTACGCCATCTGCGACCCGCAGAGACGTTTTGGAGGCCATGTTTGATACCTTTTTGCAGACAGTACCTTGTCGGGACCGAAGAAAACGAAATTGCCAATGCAATCAAGAACCGCTCCATCGCGGCTCCCGGCCCCTACAGCGAACTCTGCGAGGCCCTGATCTCCGATCAGGTCGGCAAGGCGCCAGCGCTCCTGGTTCCGTCTTGCACTGCCGCCCTCGAAATGGCTGCGATCTTGTTGAATCTGCAACCCGGCGACGAGGTCATCATGCCCTCGTTCACTTTCTCAACAACGGCTACCTCCGTCGTATTGCGTGGCGCCCGTCCCGTCTTCGTCGATGTTGACCCCAGCACCTTCAACCTCGACCCGGAAGCGGTCGCCCGGGCAATCGGGCCCAGCACTCGCGCGATCTTTGTCGTGCATTACGCCGGTGTTCCGGCCGACATGGAGAGCCTTCTCCTGATTGCACGTGAGCACGGTATCAAGCTGGTTGAAGACGCGGCACAGGCCTACGGCTCTTTCTACAATGGGCAACCTGCCGGAAGTCATGGGCACCTTAGCTGTTTCAGCTTTCATGGGACAAAGAACATCAGCTCAGGCGAAGGTGGCGCGCTGGTCATCAACGACAGAGACCTGTTGGAACGCGCCGAAATCATCCGGGAGAAAGGTACAGACCGAGCCAAGTTTCTGACTGGTCAGACCGCTTTCTACACCTGGCAGGATATTGGATCGTCCATGGTCGTCAATGAGATGACGGCGGCGTTCCTTTCGGTCCAACTGCGCGCAGCAGCGCACATAACAGAACGCCGGCTGGAACAGTGGCGCCGGTACAAGGCCGCACTGGCAGAGCCCGCCGCGCAGGGTCACTTTTCACTTCCCGACCCGCCCCGGAATTGCAAACACAATGCGCATTGCTTCTTTGTCGTTCTCCCGAGCCGTGAAATTCGCGCAGACCTCATGCAGCACCTCAGGGCTTTCGGTATCAATGCCGTGTCTCACTACGTACCGCTGCACAGCTCGCCTGCCGGCCAACGCTTCGGACGTCAGGTCGGGCCGATGCCAAACACGCAAAGGGCGGCCGATTGCCTTCTACGATTGCCGCTTTGGCATGATCTCGGTTCGGATCAGGAGGTCGTCATAGAAGCGATATTGGACTGGTGCAGCAAAGAGGGAAGTCGCAACGCCTATGCCCAAATTGGACAATAGACTCATCGTCAACGTGGCCTTTACCGGAGCCGTTTCGGACAAGTCGCGCAATCCGGCCGTTCCATATTCCGTGGATGAGATCGTCTCGGATGCTGCCGCTTGCGCATCTGCGGGTGCCGCGATCGGACATTTCCATGTCAGGACGGAAACCGGTGAAGCCACCAATGACCCCAAGCTCTATGCCGATCTGTTCCGTGCCCTGCGCGCCAATCCCGCGACCTCCGACATGGTCCTGGTCGCATCGACCAGTGGACGCCATGGCCAAACGCTGCAAGAGCGCGCCGCGGTACTTGATCTCCCCGCAGATGCACGTCCCGATATGGCGTCACTTACCCTGTCTTCCCTGAACTTCTCGACCGGGCCGAGTGTCAATCACCCTGACGACATCATCGCCCTGGCGCAGCGGATGCAAGAGAACGGCGTCACGCCCGAACTTGAGGTCTTTGACCTGGGCATGGTGTCATATCTCAATCACTTGATCAGCCGTAACGTGCTGACCCAGCCGCTCTACGTAAACGCCATTCTGGGCATTCCGGCCGGTGCGCAGGCGGATGCACTGACAATCGGGGCGTTGCACGCACAACTGCCGCAAGAGACCGTTCTGAGCCTTGGCGGTGTCGGTCGATGGCAACTGCCTGCGCACCTTTTCGCCGTGGCGCAGGCAAATGGACTGCGTACGGGACTGGAAGACAACTTACGTAGCCCAGGTGGCAAGTCGCTGACGACAAATGAAGAGCTGGTCAAACATGCTGCCGAACTGGCGAGGCTGTCTGCACGGCCCCTGATGACAGCGCGGGAGTTTCGGGCCGAGGTTCTGACCGCATGACTGGCGAGAGTTCAGGCCACGTTGTTCTCGTCTCAAGACAGCAAGGGGTTGAAGCGCTGTTTCAAGAGCAGGCCGCGGATGAACTAAGGCAACAGGGTTTCAGGGTGTCGTGCTGCGGCGACGGTGATCCGGATCTGCTCAGGGGCGAACTTGTCCTGATCATGGGCGCGGTCGGGTCAATGCGACGCACATCTCGCCTCTTGGAGCGCAACCCAAGCTCCGACCGGAAAGTCGCCGTATGGATATTCGAGCCCCTTCCGCCCCCCGACGTTCCCATGCGAACCCTGCACCTCGCAAGCCGCCTGAGCCCCGTCCATACAGGGCGCCATTGGACGAAACCGTTTCTCCACTTCCTTTCCCGCCCTTTCGATCGTGTACTATACCGCCCGTATCGACATGAGGTTTCGGTCCAGCTCTTTCGCTTTCTGGTCGACAACTTCGCCATGCTCGAACGGGGATTGAGAAAAGGCTGGCTCGATCGCATCTTCACGAGCACCGAGCAGAAACGTCTCTATCTGCAAGGGCTGGGCATCGAGGCTGAATTTGCTCCGGTCGGGCAGCAACCCGCCTTTGGCAGAGACCTGGAACTGCAACGAGATATCGACGTCGTGTTCATCGGCTCGCTGAAATCCGCAAGCCGGAGGGCGGAACTGGGCAATTTGCGAGAGCAACTCGAAAGGTTGGGTTTGACGGTTGTCGTCCCGGAGAAGCCAATCTGGGGAGAGGAAAGGACCAAACTGGTGAACAGAGCGAAGGTTCTGGTGCACCTTCACAAGATGCATTGGGATACGCCCTGGATGCGATGGTGCCTTGCCGCAGCAAATGGGGCCGCGGTTGCCTCGGTGCCTCTGTCCGTGCCTGTCCCGATGCGTCCCGGCATCGACTATCTTTCCGCACCGATCAATGAGCTGGCCGGAGAAATCCTGTCTCTGGTTCGGGACGAACCCCGACGCCGCGCCATGGTTGAAAATTGCCAATCCACCATCGCAGATCAGATGACCTGCGCGATCTCCGTCTCGCGCATGACCCCGCATCTGCGGTCACTCATTTCGACTGGATCCTGACATGCCTCGTACCGTTCTGATCATGGGAACAACCGCCTACACCGAGGTTTTCATCGACATGTTCGAAGCCATTGCGGATGTCGAATTTGTCGGATGCATCGAGAACCTGGACAGAGCCAAATGCGCGGGCAACGTGGCGGGCCTCCCCGTCCATTGGCATGAAGATGTGCATGCTGTGGCCGGGAACGCCAGATTGATCTGTTCCCTTGCAACTCCGCAGCGGCGCGACTGGATCGTCGAAATGTCCGAGGCGGGTTTCGAGTTCGAAACCTTGATCCACCCCTCGGCAACCGTTTCGAAGCGGACCGAAATCGGGGCGGGCTCTTCTATTGATGCCGGTTGCGTTGTTGCGGGATATTCCCGCATCTCCGGACATGTGCGCATGGGGCGGAGGGTCTCTTTCGGACATCATACCGAAGTTGGCGCCTACACGACGCTTCACCCCGGCTGCATCGTGTCTGGAAACTGCAAGATCGGCTCCCAGGTAGTCTTGGGAACGGGTTCTGTGATCCTTGACGGGCGGACGATCGGCGATGGTGCTGTCGTGGCCGCAGGGGCGATCGTCACCAAGGATGTGCCGCCCTACACTATGGTCGCTGGCAACCCTGCAGTCTTCAAGCGCAGAACTGACCAAACTTAGAGTGACCTTGCAGGCCACTCCACAAGAACAGCCTCGTGTTTTCCAGGGTCAGGATGCACTGATTTAAGTCGCGCTGCATGCGCCACGGCTCCGAAAAGGAGCGGTGACACGAGCGATCTCTTCTGGCTGAGAGACGCACAGTCTCGGCATGCGCCGTTGCCACGCGGGCCGCAGGCAAATGCCCCGCAGGATCTGCGGGGCATTGCCGTTTCTCCTGGCGCCTGGCGCGAGGATCAGAAGCGCAGGCCGGCGGTCACGCTGGCACCGGCTGCGCCGGTGTCGTCGTACTGACCTTCAAGCCGCAGGTGCCAGGGCTGGCCGACCTGGCTCAGCTCGGTGCCGATGCTCATCTGCGCCTTGGTGCCCCCGGCGCCGGTGGCGAAGGTGGTGCTGCCGGACCCGAGGGTCATCGAGACATCCTCGCCATTGGTATGCAGCACATCCACGCCGACGAAGGGCGTCAGGATCATTCCGCCCGACAGGCCGTGCTCGAGCCGTGCTTCCAGCGACAGGAAGCCGGTGGTCACGTCGCGCGCGCCGAAGGTGGCGCCGCCGAGGCCGGACATGGTCATGGCACCGATCTGCAGGCGCTCCAGACCCGCACGAGCGACCAGCGAGACACCCGAGGCCGTCGGTGCCGTCGAGATCGAGCCGGCCAGGCCGAAGACGCGGGTCTCTGCCGTGCCGTCGCCGCTGGCGCTGGCCGGGCTGCGCACTTCCATGTCGCCGAAGCCCATGTAGGCGATGCCGACCATCTCTGCGCCGCTGTCCGAGCCATGGCCGCCGTGCAGACCCAGCACCGTGGTGCCCGAGATCACGTCATGATCCGCCGAGGAGGCCGCCGAGAGCCGCCCGTAGGAGACAAAGACACCGGCCTTGTCGAAGTCATGACCGATGCTGACCCGCCCGGAGGCGTCACCGTCGAAGACCCCGGCCGAGCCTGTGGCCCACCAGGACCCATGACCCATCCCGGCGTCGGCGAAGGCCAGCCCGCCGGTGCTTTCGGGCATCGGCACCAGCGCGGACTTGCCAAGCTGCATCATCTGGCCCGAGGTGAAGGCATCGGCATTGGCGAAGCTCTCGCGCGAGGCGACGACCAGCTTCAGGTCATCGTAGACCGCGGTATCGGGGGCTTCGTCCATGTTCAGGATCTCGGGGTCGGACGCGAAGTAGACCACACCGTTCTGTACCGTCTCGCGGACGATCAGGGTGTCCTCGTCATCGCCCAGGTCGACCAGGCCGTTGATGTCCATGGAATAGATGTCCAGCGTGTCCGCGCCGGCGCCCAGTTGCATCGCGTAGTCGCCGGTGCCGGTGATGGTGCCGTGGTTGATCACCACCTGGGTCATGGCGTTCTCGACTGCCTGGCTCTTCTCGTCATCGCCGAGCGCGACGTTGATCGCCACCATGCCGGTGATGATGCCATGGTTGGTGATGGTCGAGACAAGCACATCGGACTCGTCGAAGTCGATCGCCGCCTCGCCGTTGGACGACTGGATCAGCCCGTAATTCAGCACCGAGCCGCTGTCGAGGTCGATGGCGTCTTCCTCGTCCGAGATGATGGTGCCGGCGGCCATGTTCACGATGGTGGCGTTGTCGTCGACGTTGATCGCGTCGCCGTCGCCCAGGATGCTGCCCCAGTTGGTGATCTCGGCATCATCGCCGGCTTCAATGCCGATCTCTGCACGGCCCTGGATCTTGCCGAAGTTGCGGACGACCGCACCATCTTCGAGATCCATGCCATTCTCTTCGCCATAGATCTCGCCGGTTTCGGCATTGGTGATCTCTGCACCGTCCTCGGCCTCGATGCCGTTGTCGCCCGCGTCGAGCGTGCCTTCGTTGATCACCTGCAGATCGTCCCAGGCGTCGATGGCGTCCTCCAGGGCCTGGATCGTGCCGTAGTTCCGCACGATGCCGTCATCGTCGATGTAGATGCCGTCGTCGCCGCCGTAGATCTCGCCGTAGTTGGTAATGTCCGCGTCGTCGCCATCATCGTCGCCGTTGATGTGGATCGCGTCCTTGAAGGTGCCGGTGATCACGCCACCTTCCTCGTTGACGATCTTGGTGCCGTCCTGGCCGCGCACGCCGCTATCACGGCCGGTGATGCTGCCCGAGTTGGTGATGTCGCCGTCGTTGTTGACCTCGACGCCATTGTCCTCGGCCGAGATGGTGCCGCGGTTGATCACCACGGCATCGTCGCCCAGGTCGACCGCGTCGTAGCCATCCCCGTCCTCGTAGAAGGTCGAAGTGATGGTGCCATTGTTGGTGACCTTCGATCCGTCGCCCGCGTAGATGGCGTCGTCCTCGCTCGAGGTGACAGTGCCGTTGTTGGTCAGGTCCAGTCCATCGTCCGCGTAGATCGCTTCTTTCTCGACCTCCGAGATCACGGCGCCGGTTTCCACGGTGACCACAAGGTTGTCGGCATCCTCGGCGATGAAGCCTTCCCCGGTACCTGTGCAGGTCACCACGTCCGAATCCACGGGGAAGGACGGAGTACAGGCAGAGGTCGGCAGGTCGGCGGCAGCCCCGAGCGGTGCGACGGCAAGTAGCGCGATCAATGAAATCTGGGTGGTTGGTCGAAGCATGAGCATGTCCCTATCTCGTCTTCCGGTTTCAGTTTGCGTGTCCCAAGCGCAAGCTATGCCGCTTCGAGGGGGCAAAATACGGCTCAGTATGGATTTGAGGGGATAGAAACCATTCGTTGCCGAATTGTCTCGTTCGGCCGAGGCGGGGCAACCGAATGCGCCTGCATTTTCCTGATCTTCCAGTCACTTGCCGTGCCGGAACCCGTCACCCGGAGAGGAGGTCAGACGAGGGCAGCGCTCTCTGGCGGCAACGAGGTGTTGCTGAAGCGGGGCGGGGAGTTGAGCAAGGCGAGACGGCGCGCGCCGACCGTGCCCTGCGTGGGCAGAGGCCCTCGGCGCCCTCAGTGAACAGCGCAGACGCACCTCAATGCCAGGCCGATGCCAAGGAGGTCGATGCGCCTGCCAGACGCCCCGAATGCGCGCCTTTGATCTGTCTCACGCCTAGTCCTGCGGCACCGTCAACAGCTGCGGCGCGGTGTCGGTGTTCAGGTAGCGGCGGACGGGCAGGGGGATGGCGGGGCTCTCTTCCGGGACCAGCCCGCATTGCTGGAGCAGGAGCCGCGTGTCCGGGGTGCGGCCTACCGCGCGAAGGATGATGCGGGTCGAGTAGGGCATGTTCTCGTGCCGCCAGGCCACCCCGGTGGAGATCCCGCGCAGGTAGCTCTTCTGGTGTTCTCCGAAGGGCAGCAGGATCGCCTGCGACAGGAAGGGGTGGGCGTGGTGGTGGTATTCCGAGAAGAACACACGGTTGCGCCAGTAGGCGGCCTGACCGACGTATTTCGACATCTGGCGGATGCCGGCGGCGGGGTCCCTCATGCGCTCGATTGACTTGGTGTAGACCCGGCCTCCCTGTTCGCGCAGGAAGGTGGCAGAGCGCACGATCATGCCCGGCCAGGACAGCGACTTGTGATAGGTCTCGTAGTAGCCGAGGTACTGGCGCAGCTCGACCAGGTCTCCGGGGAAGCCATCGTCCAGCATATTGCCGGGCGACAGGATCGGGATGCGCCCCGAGCCGTCGAAGGCGGCGCGGAACTTCTCGACCGGCAGATCCAGCAGATCTTCGCGGATACCGAAGTAGCGCGAGATCTTCTGCGCGTTGTGACCCGACGGACGGCTCTGACCCGAGAGGTAGCGATTGAATTGCTGCCGGTTCAGCCCGATTTCGCGGCAGATCTGCGCAATCGAGGCGCGGCTGTCGCAAGCGTACCTGAGATTGTTGGCATACACATCATTTTTTGCGGTCATGAGCCCCGATCTCGCGTCATTTCGCTTCAGGTAGCGTCAGTTTGCGAAGTTGTCGAGCCTCTGGAAGCCATGGCACCGAAGGGCACAACACTCAGAGATCCGCGTCGACGGTCTCTGCCGCAGGGTCAACAGGACCCGGTCAGAGTCAGAGACGCCCATCGTCCGGCAGGAGCAATTTGCCGGAGGTCTCGTCATGTCAACAAGGTAGGAAGACCCGCCCATGAACAAGAAGACTCCCCAGAGCCTCATCTCATCCACCCTTACCGGGGGCCTGAACCGCCGCCGCTTCCTTGGCACCGCCATGGCCGCAGCAGGGGCCTCGGCGCTTTGGATGCCGGGCAGCGCACAGGCGCAGGAAACGCCCAACCGGGGTGGCACGATGAAGCTGGGCCTCGACGGCGGCCAGACCACGGACACGCTTGATCCGGGCACCTATGCCGGCTCGACCATGTTCACCGTCGCCTTCACCTGGGGGGACCGCCTGGTCACCACCGAGCCCGCCACCGGCGAGGCGCTGCCGGCGCTGGCCACCAGCTGGGAGTCCTCTTCCGACGCCAAGACCTGGCGCTTCAAGCTGCGCGAGGACGTGCGCTTCCACGACGGCACCGCCTTCACCGTGACCGATGCGGCCCAGACCCTGCGCCGCCACAGCGACGAGAACTCCAAGTCCGCCGCCCTGGGCCTGCTGGCCGATATCGAGACCATCGAGGAAGACGGCAAGGACCTGGTGGTCACCCTGAAGAACGGCAATGCCGACCTGCCGCTGCTGTTCTCGGACTACCACCTGCAGATCCAGAAGAACGGTGGCATGGATGACCCGAACAATGTCATCGGCACCGGCCCCTACAAGCTGGAAAGCTTCGAGCCCGGCGTGCGGATCGCCTTCACGAAGAACGAGGACGACTGGAACGAAGAGCGCGGCTTTGCCGACAGCGTCGAGATCCTGGTGATGAACGACAACACCGCGCGTATCGCGGCCCTGTCCTCGGGGCGGGTGCACTTCATCAACTCGCTCGATCCCAAGACCATGGGCCTGCTGGGCCGCGCCCCCAACGTCGAGACCATCAGCACCCCCGGCAAGGGCTTCTATTCCTTCCTGATGTTCGGTGACACCGCGCCCTTCGACAACAACGACCTGCGCATGGCGCTGAAGCTGTCGATCAACCGCCAGGCGATGCTGGACCAGGTGCTGGGCGGCTACGGCACCCTGGGCAACGACTACCCGGTGAACGAGGCCTATGCCCTGGCGCCCACCGATATCGAGCAGCGCGTCTACGATCCCGAAGAGGCCGCGCATTACTACAAGAAGTCCGGTCACTCGGGCCCGATCGAACTGCGCACCTCCAACGCCGCCTTCACCGGCGCCGTGGATGCGGCCGTGCTCTTCCAGCAGGACGCCAAGGCCGCCGGCATCGACCTGCAGGTCAAGCGCGAGCCCGATGACGGCTACTGGTCCAACGTCTGGAACAAGAAGCCCTTCTGCGCCTCCTACTGGGGTGGCCGTCCGACCCAGGACATCCGCTACACCACCACGCAGCTTTCGACCTCGACCTGGAACGACACCCGTTTCAAGAACCCCGAGTTCGACGCCATGCTGCTGAAGGCCCGTGCCGAAACCGACCAGGAAGTGCGCCGCGATCTCTACCGCAAGATGGCGGTGATGGTGCGCGACACCTCGGGTCTGATCCTGCCGGTGTTCAACAACTACCTGAACGCACGCGCCTCCAACCTGAAGGGTTGGGTGGATGACATGGGCAACGACCTGTCCAACGGCCAGGTGGCCAGCCGCTGCTGGATCGCAGCCTGAGGAGGCAAGGGGGGCGTTCGCGCCCCCCGCCAACAATCATGAGTGAAACCCGTTCCGATATTCCCGCCTCGCTGCTGGCGCTGCGACGCCTTCAGGCGCTGAGGGCCCGTTACCCGATGTCGAGCCGCATCCTGGGTCGCCTGGGTCTCAGCCTGCTGTTGCTCTTTGCCAGCTCGGTGCTGATCTTCTGCGGCATCGAGGCGCTGCCCGGAGACTTCGCCTCGACCTACCTCGGTCAGGCCGCCACGCCGCAGGCCGTCGCCAACATCCGCGCCGAACTGGGCCTCGATGAGCCCATGGTCTCGCGCTATCTCGCCTGGGCCGGAGGCATCCTGCAGGGCGATTTCGGCACCTCCTGGGCCAGTGGCCAGGTCATTGCCGACCAGCTGTGGTCGCGCATGGGCAATTCGCTTCTGCTGGCAGGCTGCGCCGCGGTCATCGCCGTGCCGCTGGCCGTCGGCCTGGGGCTGGTGGCGGTGCTCTACCGCGATCGCTGGCCCGACAAGCTGATCAACATGGTCTCTCTCGCCGCGGTCTCGCTGCCCGAGTTCTTCGTGGCCTACCTGCTGATCCTCTGGCTGGTGGTGCAGACCCCGCTCGCGGTCTTCCCGGCCACCGTCTACGATTCCATGTCGTTGATCGAGAAGCTGCACACCATCGCGCTGCCGGTGGCGACGCTGGTGCTGGTGGTGATCGCGCACATGATGCGGATGACCCGCGCCGCGATCCTGTCGCTGTTGTCGCAGGCCTACATGGAAACCGCCGCTCTCAAGGGCCTGGGGGCCTGGCGCATCATCCTGCGCCACGCCATGCCCAATGCCCTGGCGCCGATCATCAACGTGGTGGCGCTGAACCTGGCCTACCTGATCGTCGGCGTCGTCGTGGTCGAGGTGGTCTTCGTCTATCCCGGCATGGGCCAGTACATGGTCGATGCGGTGACGGTGCGCGACCTGCCCGTGGTGCAGGGCTGCGGCCTGGTCTTTGCCGCCATCTACATCCTGCTCAACATGACCGCCGACATCCTGTCGATCTTCGCCAATCCGCGCCTGAGGCATCCGCGATGAAACAGACGCTGAAAACCATTCCCGTATCGGCCTGGGTCGGCATCCTCGGCATCACGGTCTGCGTGCTGGGCGCGCTGCTGGCGCCCTGGGTTGCTCCTTACGATCCCAACGTTGTGCTGGGCGCCCCCTGGGCCGAGCGCTCGGCGGAGTTCCCGCTGGGCCTCGACAACCTCGGCCGGGACCTGCTGTCGCGGTTGATCTGGGGCGCACGCATGACGCTCTTCGTGGCCGTCGTGGCAACGCTGCTGGCCTTCACCCTGGGCGTCGTGCTGAGCCTCGTGGCCGCCGTCATGCGCGGCCTCGTCGACGTGGGCCTGTCGCGCCTCAACGACCTGCTGATGTCGATCCCGACGCTGATCTTCGCGCTCATCGTGCTCTCGGCCCTGCCGCAGACCCTGGGCGTGCTGATCGTCGTCATGGCCGTGCTCGACGCCACCCGCGTCTTCCGCCTGGGCCGCGCCCTGGCCATGGACCTGGTGGCTATGGAGTTCGTCGAGGCCGCCCGCCTGCGCGGCGAGCGCACCCTCTGGATCGTCTTCCGCGAGGTGCTGCCCAATGCGCTGACCCCGCTCTTGGCCGAGTTCGGCCTGCGCCTGGCCTTCGCGGTGCTCTTCATCTCGACCCTGTCCTTCCTGGGCCTCGGCATCCAGCCGCCTACGCCTGACTGGGGCGGCATGGTGAAGGACAACAAGGATGGCATCATCTTCGGCGTCTCCGCGGCCCTGGTGCCCGGCATGGCGATCGCGGTGCTGACCGTCTCGATCAACCTGGTGGTGGACTGGCTGCTGAAGCGCACCTCCAGCCTGAAGGGAGGACGCGGCGATGGCTGATCCGAAACCTCTTCTCTCTGTCCGTGGCCTGAAGATCGGCGCCACCGCCTATCCGCCGGGCGAGGCGCCCCATGAGATCGAGATCGTCAAGGGCATCGACTTCGACCTGGAGCCCGGCCGCGTGCTGGGGCTGATCGGGGAATCCGGTGCCGGCAAATCCACCATCGGCCTGGCGGCGCTGGCCTATGGCCGGGGCGGGGTGCGGATCACCGGCGGCGAGGTGCTGCTGGACGGCACCGACATCCTCAAGCTCGGCAAATCCGGCGTGCGCGCCCTGCGCGGTGCCCGCGTCTGCTATGTCTCGCAATCGGCGGCGGCCTCGTTCAACCCGGCGCACCGGTTGGGCGACCAGGTGATCGAGGCCACCCTGCGCCACGGTCTGGCGACCCGCAAGGAAGCCATGGCCCGCGCCCGGCATCTCTTTGCCCTGCTGGGCCTGCCTGATCCCGACAGCTTCGGCGAGCGGTTCCCGCACCAGGTCTCTGGCGGGCAGCTGCAGCGGGCGATGACCGCCATGGCGCTCTGCCCCCAGCCCGACCTGATCGTCTTCGACGAGCCCACGACGGCGCTGGACGTGACCACCCAGATCGAGGTCCTGGCCGCGATCAAGGGGGCCATCGAAGAGACCGGCACAGCGGCGCTCTACATCACCCACGATCTGGCGGTGGTGGCGCAGGTCTCTGACGACATCATGGTGCTGCGCCACGGCGAAACGGTGGAACATGGCACGACCCGCCAGATCATCGAGGCGCCCGAGCAGGAGTACACCCGCAAGCTGGTCAACGTCCGCTCGATCCGCCACGAGGAGGCCCCCGACCAGTCGGGCCACTTCCTCGAGATGAGCGGGATCGACGCCTTCTACAGCGCCTTCCAGGTGCTGCATGACGTGAGCCTGCATGTGCCGCGTGGCCAGACCCTGGCGATTGTCGGCGAAAGCGGCTCGGGCAAGTCGACGCTGGCGCGGGTGGCCTGCGGGCTGCTGCCGCAGGCGGCGGGCACGGTGACCTTCGACGGCACCCCGCTGCCGCCCAAGCTGAAGCACCGCTCGCGTGAGCAGCTGCGCCGGATGCAGATGATCTACCAGATGGCAGATACCGCGATGAACCCTCGCCAGACCGTGGGCCAGATCATCGGTCGTGCCGTCGGCTTCTACACCGGCCTGCGCGGCGCCGCCCGCCGGGCGCGGGTGGTCGAGCTGCTGGACCAGATCGAACTGGGCGCTGCCTATATCGACCGCTACCCGGCAGAGCTCTCGGGCGGGCAGAAGCAGCGCGTGGCCATCGCCCGTGCCCTTGCCGCCGAGCCCGAGCTGATCATCTGCGACGAGCCCACCTCGGCGCTGGATCCGCTGGTGGCGGATGGCATCCTGAAACTGCTGCTCAGGCTGCAGGCCGAGAAGGGGCTGTCCTATGTCTTCATCACCCATGACATCGCCATCGTGCGCGCCATCGCCGACAGCGTGGCGGTGATGCATCGCGGGCGGCTGGTGCGCTTCGGACCCAAGTCCCAGGTGCTTTCTCCGCCCTTCGACGACTACACGGCCGAGCTCCTGGCCTCGGTTCCCGAGATGGAGCTGGGCTGGCTGGAAGAGGTCCTCTCCCGCCGCAAGACCGCGGACGGGCAGACCGCTCCGGCCCAGGGCTGACCCAGGCCCGAGGGGGAGCCGCCAGGCGGCTCCTCCGCATGACACACCAATCCAAAGCCACCCGAACCAAAGGACGAAAGACATGTCCAAGACCCACAGCGTCTCGGAAGAGACCTGGATCACCCTGCGCGACGGCACCCGGCTGGCCACCCGCATCTGGATGCCCGACGGCGCGCTGGAGACACCCGTGCCGACGGTGCTGGAGTATCTGCCCTACCGCAAGCGCGGTGGCACCGACCCGCGCGACGAAAGCACCTATCCGGTCTTCGCCGAGGCCGGCATCGCGGGCGTGCGCGTCGACATACGCGGCTCGGGCGAGAGCGAGGGCGTGATCGACGGCGAATATACCCCGCGCGAACTTTCCGACGCCTGCGAGGTGCTGGAATGGATCGCGGCCCAGCCCTGGTCCAACGGCAATGTCGGCATGATGGGCATCAGCTGGGGCGGGTTCAACTGCCTGCAGGTGGCCGCCCTGAAGCCGCCACAGCTGAAGGCGGTGATCTCGATCGCCTCGACGGTGGACCGTTACAACGACGACATCCACTACAAGAACGGCACCCACCTTTCTGCGCAGCTCTCCTGGGCGGCCACCATGCTGGCCTACCAGTCGCGCACGCCCGACCGCGACCTGGTGGGCGACGCCTGGCGCGGGATGTGGCTGGAGCGCCTACGCGATCAGCCCTTCTTCATGGAGGAATGGCTGTCGCACCAGCGCCGTGACGCCTTCTGGGAGCATGGCTCGATCTGCGAGGACTTCGAGGGTTTCCCGGTGCCCGCCCTCGTGATCGCGGGCTGGGCCGACGGCTACCGCAACACGCCGCTGAAGGCGGTCGAGGGGATGCCCGACAACGCCAAGGCGCTGCTTGGCCCCTGGGTCCACAAGTACCCGCATTTCGCCTGGCCCAAGCCGCGCGCCGATTTCCACGGCGAGGCCATCGCCTGGTGGAAGAAGTGGCTGGCGGACGAGGACACCGGCGCCGAGGCCATCCCGCAGATGCGCGCCTATATCCTGGATGGACCGAAGCCCGCCGCCTGGCGGGAGCGTGATCCGGGCTACTGGATCGCCAAGCAGAGCTGGGACAGCCCGAGCGAAGCGCTCTGGTCCGTATCGGGCACCGGCGCGCTGGTGCCGGGGCAGGGCGAGGGCGTGGGCGCGCACTACCTGCGCTCGCCGCTCGATACCGGCATCGCCGCCGGCGAGTGGTTCACCCTGAAGCCCGATGCCGAAGTGGCAGGCGACCAGCGGGTCGACAATGGCGGCTCGCTCTACTTCGAGACGGCGCCGCTGGAGGCCGAGGCGGTCTACCTCGGCGCGCCGACGCTGACGCTCGACCTCTCCTGCACGGCGGACCGCGAGAACCTGGCGGTGCGGATCATCGACGTGCATCCCGACGGCACCGAGACCCGCGCCTGCTATGGCGTGCTCAACCTGGCGCACCGCGACAGCTATGCCGAGCCCAAGGCGATGCCCGAGGGCATGGTCGAGGTGCGCATGCAGCTGGACGCCATGGGCTACCGCTTCGCGCCGGGTCACCGGATCAAGCTGGCGCTCTCGACCTCCTACTGGCCGCAGATCCTGCCCTCGCCCGAGGCACCGGGACTGACCATCGACACCGGCTCGATCCGCCTGTCGCTGCCCGAGCTGGGTGCGCATGAGAAGATCACCGTGCCCGAGCCCGAGAACCCCAGCCCGCTGCCCGAGTACGAGATGCTCGCCGATCCCGAAACCCGCCGCGAGGTGGTGCGCGATCAGGTCACCGGGCTGACCCACTTCCGGATCTACGAGGACACCGGCCTTGAGGTGCACCCCGAGAGCGGGTTGCAAAGCCAGGAGATCCGCAGCGAGGACTGGTCGATCGGCAATGACCCGCTGTCGTCGCGCGGCGATATCGCCTGGGAGATCCGGGTGCAGCGCGAAGGCTGGGAGACGCTGACCAAGTCCAGCGTCTCGATGAGCAGCACGGCGACCCACTGGCAGATCGCGGCAGAGGTCGTGGGCTTCGAGAACGGCGTGGAAGTTCACCGCAAGAGCTTCGACAAGGAGATCCCGCGCGACTTCATGTAAGTCGAGGGGAAAAGAGGGCCCGGTTGCGCAAGCGGCCGGGCCCTTTGCCATGCCACGCGATGCCACCGGGGGGCGGGTCTACCTGAGATCCGCCGCCAGCATTTCCACGAACCTCTGGGCGGGCGGAGACAGGCTGCGGCCCCTGCGGCTGATCACCGCCATGGTGCGGGTGATCACCGGCTCGACCAGCGGCAGCACTACCACCTCGGGGTTGTGGATCGCCTGGGCCAGCCGGGCCGGGAAGGCGGCCATGCCCATGCCGCTGGCCACCATCCATTCCGCCGAATAGAGAAAGCCGATCTCGGTGATCACGTTGGGCGTGCCGCCCGCAGCGCGGATCGTGGTTTCGACCTGTTCCCTGACACCATAGTTGCGCCGCGCCAGGATCAGCGGCTCTCCGTCGAGCGCCCGCCAGGGCACCTCGCTGCGCTGCGCCATCGGATGGGTGCGGTGGCAGACCAGGTGGACGGGATCGTGGTGCAGCACCCGGTAGTCGAAATCGGCCCGGTCGCCGGGCGGGATGCCGATGCCGAAATCCACCTTCTCGTCACGGATCAGGCTGAAGAACTGGTCCGGAGCGCAATCGTTCATGTCCAGATGAATGCGCGGATGCGCCGACAGGAACCGCTCGACCGTGCGCGGCAGCAGGGCGATGCCGGTGGCGGGGGTGGCGGCGATCCGCACCACCCCGCGTTCCAGCTCCTTCAGGTCGGTCATCACCGCGTCTATCGAGGCCACGTCCGACAGGATGCGGTTCACGATGCCGATGATCTGCTCCACCGCCTCGGTGGGCGTCACCCGCCGCGTGGTCCGGTCGAAGAGCCGCGTGCCCAGGGTCGCCTCGGCCTGGCCCAGCAGGACGCTGGCGGCGGACTGGCTGACCGCCAGCGCCTCTGCCGCTGCCGAGATCTGCCCGGCGTCATAGATCGCCCGGATGGCCTGCAGTTGACGCAGGGTGAGGTGAGAGACGGTCATTCATAAAGCTCCTGAATGAATATCTACCAAACATTCATCAAAAGGGACAATCGAACAATGCTAACCTGACCTCCCGGCGGAAGAGGAGCCGTCGGCAAGGGAGGAAAATCATGATTGTACGTTATCTGGCCGCCGCTTGCGCGATGGCCGCCACCATTGGCGTGGCATCACCCGCTCAGGCTCAGGGGCGCATCACGCTGGGCACCAATCCGCAAGGCACGCTGTACTACACCATCGGCGGCGGCATCGCCGCTTCGCTGCAAGAGAGCCTGGAACGACAGGTGACGGTGCAGCCGTTCACCGGTTCTTCGGTCTACATCCCGCTCATCGACGCGGGCGAGGTGACGCTGGGACTGAATTCCTCGATCGACGCAGGCGCGTGGTATCGTGGGGAATACGGCAATGACCCCTATACCGACATCCGCGTGCTGGCGCGGCTCTGGCCCCTGCGCCAGGCGCTGGTGGTGCGCGCCGACAGTGGCATGACCGAAGTGTCGGATCTGGCCGGCAAGAAGGTCATCACCGAGCTCTCGGCCCAGGCGGCCACGGGGCGGGTGAACACGGCGATCCTGCAGGCCGGTGGCCTGTCGCTGGACGAGGTCGAGGGCGTCACCGTCGCCGGCCTGGGCCAGGGGATCGAGGCGCTGACCGAGGGCGCGGTGGATGCCACCGGCGTGGCCGTCGGCATTCCGCTGACCCAGCAGGCCCATGCCACCATCCCCGGCGGCATCCGCTACCTGTCGATCACCGGCGAGGGCGCCACCAGCGAGGGGATCAACGACCTCTTCAACGGTGTCTACCTGCTTACCGTCGCGCCCAATCCGCGCATGCCCGAGATCACCGAGCCGGTCACCGTCTCGGCCTATGACGTCTACCTGACCACCTCTGCCGATCTCTCGGACGAGGATGCGACGGAGATCCTGACGGCGCTCTACGACGGTCTGCCGGGGCTCAAGGCGGACTACCCGCCGCTGGCCGCCGCCGCGCAGGAGCGCATGGCCGCCCCCACCAACACGGTGCCCTACCACCCGGCCGCCGTCGCCTTCTTCACCGAGAAGGGAATCTGGTCCGAGGAAAACGCCGCCCGCGACGCTGCCCTGCAGTAAGCGCGGCGAAGGAGAGCTGACATGAGCAGTCGGATCGTCACCGGGCTACTGCCGGTGCTGGGGATCGCCTGGATCCTCGATCTGCCGGGGCGCCTCGGCGCCGTCGTCATCACCGAGCAGTACCTGGCCGTCGTGCTGGGGCTGGCGGTGCTGGCGGGCCTGGTGGCCAAGCCCCTTTCCGGGGCCTGGCGCTGGCCCGACCTGGCCTTTGCCCTGGCCGCCATGGGCGGCTGGGTCTGGCTGGCCTGGAACTACGAGGACTGGCTGCTGACGGCCCATCTGCGGGGGCCCGAGAAGTGGGTGCCCGCAGCCCTTGCCATCGCCGGCATGCTGGAGGCCACACGCCGTCACTGCGGCATGGTCCTGGCGGTGCTGGGGGTGGTCTTCATGGCCTATGGCTTCTGGGGCTGGCTGGCGCCGGGGCTCTTCGAGGGGGCCTACCTGAAACCCGCGCGCTACCTGCTTTACGTCTACAACGACTCGAACGGCGTGCCGGGCCTCGTGCTGAACGTGGCCGCCAACCAGATCATGGGGTTCATCCTCTTCGGCGTGGTACTGACCGCCGTCGGAGGCTCGGACGCCATGACACGGCTGGCGCTCTCGCTCATGGGGCACCGCCGGGGCGGACCGGCCAAGGTGGCCATCCTGGCCTCGTCGCTCTTCGGTACGCTCTCGGGCTCGACCGTGGCCAACGTCATGTCCACCGGGGTGGTCACCATCCCGATGATGAAGAAGGCGGGCTTCCCGTCGCGCTATGCCGCCGCCATCGAGGCCGTGGCCTCGAACGGCGGGCAGATCGCGCCCCCGGTGATGGGCGCCACCGCCTTTGTCATCGCCGAATTCCTGCAAGTGGGCTACGGGGACGTGGTCATCGCCGCCTTCCTGCCCGCGCTCTTCTACTACTACCTGCTTTATCGCCAGGTCGACCGCTTTGCCGTGGCCCACGGGATCGAGGGCGAACCGCGTGAGAACCTGCCGAAACCCGGCCCCGCGCTGCTTGGCGCCTGGCCGCTGCTGGCGCCGCTCGGTGTGCTGATCTGGTTCCTCTTCGTGCTGGGCTACGGGGCGGGCAAGGCGGCGCTCTATTCGGCGCTCGCGGCCCTTGCGCTGAACCTCATCCGCGCGCCGCGCCAGACGCTGTCGCTGCGTTTCCTCGCCGACCTTCTGGCGACCTCCGGGCGGACGCTGGTGCCGGTGATCCTGGTCAGCGCCGTGGCGGGCATCGTCATCGGCACGATCAACGTCACCGGCCTGGGCTTCGCGCTGACCCTGGCGCTTGGCAAGATCGCCGCCGCCGGAGGCCTGATGTCGCTGCTCGCCGCCACCGCCGCCCTGGCCGTGATCCTGGGGGTGGGGATGCCCACCACCGGCGTCTACGTGGTGATCTCGGTGCTGCTGGCGCCTGCGCTGGTCAAGGCGGGCGTGGAGCAGATGAGCGCGCATCTCTTCATCTTCTACTTCGGCCTGCTGTCGATGCTGACGCCCCCGGTGGCCATCGCCAGCTACTCGGCGGCCTCGATCGCCGGATCGGACATGTGGCAGACCGGCGTCACGGGCGTGAAGCTGGCGGTTACCGCCTACCTGCTGCCCTTCGTCTTCGCGCTGAACCCGGCGCTTGTCTGGCACGGCACATGGGAAGAGATCGCGGTCTCGGTCATAACCATCGCCGTGGCGGGCTTCCTGCTGGCCGAGGTGCTGGCCAACCGCCGCGCCTATGGCGGCGGTGCCCGGCGCCTGATGGTGGGCGCCCTGGCGCTCTGTATCGGCGGGATGACCGCCGTGCTGCCCCCCGCAAGCCTGCCCGCGCTGATCGGCGCGCTGGCCTCCATCCCGGCTGCCTGGCTGCTGACCCGCTTCGCGGGCAGCGGGCAGGGGGCCTCTTCCCGGATACCTGACGACAAGACACTTGAAGAAGGACGAACGACATGAGTGTGCGCTATCCCGACATGCCTCCGCGCAACCCCAATCCGCCCTACAAGCGGATCGCAACCGAAGAGGCCTGGTTGCCCAAGGAGATCAAGGATCTCTACATCAAGGGCCTCGACGACGGCTCGATCAATGATCCGGGCTTCCAGAGCCTCTGGGGCTTCTTCGGCAAGTCGACGACCGAGAAGGCACAGGCCCACAACCGCCGCATCACCTCGCTGGGCGAAGAGCGGCTGGCCGACATGGATGCAGCGGGTATCGACATGGCGGTGCTGGCGCTCTCCAGCCCCGGTGTGCAGGTCTTCGAGCCCAGCCAGGGCACCGCGCTGGCACGCATGGCCAATGACATGCTGGCCGAGGGCATCGCCGCCAACCCCGACCGTTTCGTCGGTCTCGCGGCCTTCTCGCCGCTCGACATCGGCGAGGCCGAGAAGGAGCTGGAACGCGGCGTGACCAAGCTGGGCCTGCGCGGCGGCATCCTGAACTCGCACACCCTTGGCGTCTACCTGGATGACGAGAAGTACTGGGGCCTCTTCGAGGCGGCCGAGGCGCTGGACGTGCCGATCTACCTGCACCCCAACACGCCGCCCGCCGACATGATCGACCCCTTCCTGCCGCGCTGCCTCGACGCTGCCGTCTATGGTTTCGCCTGTGAAACCGGGCTGCATGCGCTGCGGCTGGTGGTCTCGGGGCTCTTCGACCGCTTCCCGAAGCTGAACATCGTCCTGGGCCACTGCGGCGAGGCGTTGCCCTACTGGCTCTACCGGATCGACTACATGCACGGGCATATCTCGAAGACGGGCCGCCATCCCAACGTGCAGCCGCTGAAGCGCCGGGCCTGGGACTACCTGATCGACAACTTCTACTACACCTCCTCGGGCGTGGGCTGGGCCCCGCCGGTGAAATATGTCCAGGAGGTGATCGGCCAGGATCGCATGATGTACGCCATGGACTACCCCTGGCAGTACGTTCCCGAAGAGGTCGGGGTCTTCGACCACATGGATGTCAGCGACGCGGCGAAGAAGTCCTTCTACGAGGACGTCGCGCGCAAGGTCTTCAAGATCTGACGATGCGACCCGGAGCGGCCCTGTCGCTCCGGGCGACGCGGCGAGGCGGTGGCCCCGGCCTTGCGCGTTGCGCGGTTCCGGTCCTGCATGCCGCCAGGGGCGGGTAGGGCACTGCCGTTGCTGCAACGGGCGGAGGCCGTGAGCGGGATCTGTGGCCCACTGGCTACAGATCATCTTTCCATTTGAAAGCGGGGGGCTGGCCCTTTTCGGCGCTGCTGCCGCGGCGTATACGCCGGTGTACTGTCAATGTACTGGCGGCCTGCTCGGATTCCTGCCCTGCATTGAGTGTGTATCCGAAATAATCGTTTGATTTCAGCATCCTGACCTGGTTGCGGCGATCTGTCGTCTGCGCCGGGCCTGTGCAGCTGCGCGTTCGATATCGGCACGTTCCGGTACAGGGGACGAACGAAGAAGAACCTAAGGGATAAGTCATATGAGTTTGAGCAGGATAGCCGCTGCAGGCCTTGCGGCGGTCACAAGCTTGATGCCGGTAAGCGCATTGGCATTTTCGGAGGGCGACGGTGGCACGTTCAGCACCGTTCTGGCGGAAAATTGCTTTGCGACTGCGTTTGTGAAAACCGATGCTGGCCAGGAACATGCCTATTCACGGCTGAGCAACTTCAATTTGGATCCCCCTGAGAGCCAGTTCGCGGGTGGCGCCCTCTACGCTTACAGCACGACCCCTGAACCCGCATCCAGCCAGCTGACGACCGCGTTCATCGCTGCATGTATCGGTGTCGATGCCTCTGATGTGACCGGGCTCAGCCAGACAGGCCCTTCGGTATCCTTCGCTGAAGACACCTATATCGGCTACTCGTTCACGCTGCTGAACGGGACGGAAATCGCGCCGGCGGGCAACTACACGATCGGCACGGATGGGGTGAGCTTGCCGGACACGACACCGCCGAGCCTGTCTCTTACCTCGACATCCAGCAGCCCGCTCAACAGCTCCTTCACCGTGCAGGCCAAGTTCTCGGAATCCGTGACCGGCTTTACCATCGGTGACGTCACCGTGGGCAATGGCGAGGCCAAGAGCCTGTCGGGTTCCGGGGACACCTACACCTTTACCGTGGAGCCGGAAGCTGACGGCACGGTGAAAGTTGACGTGGCAGCGGATCGGGCCAGCGACGCTGCGGGCAACGGCAATACGGCGGCTTCGAGCCTCACGCGCTTCTATGATGCCACCAGACCCGATGTCACGCTGAGCTCGCAGGACCCGTCTGCAATCAACTCCGCCTTCACGGTGAAGGCGGAGTTCAGCGAGACAGTTACCGGTTTCGGCAAACCGGACGTCTCCGTGAGCAATGGCACCGTGACCTCCGTCTCGGGATCGGGCACGCTCTACTTCATCGAGGTGAGCCCGTCGTCGGATGGCACCGTTGCCGTGAGTGTCCCCGCCGGAGGGGCCCAGGATGCCGCGGGAAATACCAACACCGCCGCCACCGAGCTGACGCGCCTCTATGATGGCACCAAGCCCGAGGGCGAGATCACCTCGACCAACCCCGATCCGACGAACAGCTCGCCCCTGAAGATGACCGTGGAGTTCTCGGAAGAGATCACCGGCTTCTCGCTTCTGGACATCTCGGTCTCCAATGGCGCGGCCGAGAACCTTGCCGGCTCTGGCGACTCCTACACCTTCGATGTGGTTCCCGCGGGCCAGGGCGCGGTAAGCGTCGGCATGCTTACGGGCAGTGTCTCTGACGTGGCAGGCAACACCAACGCCGCGATACAGCCCTACGGCATCAGCTACGACTCCGTCGCGCCGACGCTCGAGCTGACGGCGGTCGTTGCCAACCCGACCAATTCGGATACCTTCGAGGTTAAGGCGACCTTCTCGGAAGACGTCACCGGCTTCCAGCTGGATGATATCGTGGTCGGCAACGGCGCGGCCAAGAACCTTGCGGGCAGCGGCAGCGTCTACACCTTCGACGTCGAGGTCACCACGGATGGCGATGTGACGGTCGACGTGGCAGCCGAGGCCGCAGAGGATGCGGCGGGCAACCTCAGCACCGCGGCCAAGCAGCTCTCGCGGCTTTACGACGGCACCGCGCCCACCGTGTCGCTGCAGGGCCCCGCGAAGATCGCCATTGATCCCTTCCTCGTGGTCGCCACCTTCAGCGAGGATGTCACCGGCCTCGAGATCTCGGATATCGAGATCGTCGGCGGTCAGATCACCGACCTCGAAGTGCAGACTCCGGGAACCTCGGTCTACCACCTGACCGTGGAGCCGGTGATCGGCGACGACATCGCCATCTCGATACCCGCCGATGTGGCAGAGGACGCGGCCGGCAATGGCAACGAGCTCTCCAACACCTACGCGGTGGAGGGGCTGACCGTGGCCGACGTGCTGGCGGAACGCGAGAACCAGGTGCGCGACGTGATGGTCAAGCAGATGCTGGGTCACCTGCGTCAGCGTCATCGTCGCCATTCCGGCATGATGGCGAAGGCCGCAGAGCGCAAGGGCGCCGGCAGCGAGCCGCTGAGCGGGACGCTCAACTTCGCGGCCAACGGCCAGGGCTATGCGGGCGACGGCTCGATCAACGGCGTTGGCGTGCTGGGCAACGGCATGCGTGCCGTGCTGGAAGGCGAGATGGAGTTCTCGAGCACGGATGGCGAGGATGACATCGACAGCAGCTACTTCTACCTGCGCGGCGCGCTCGAGAAGGACCTGAGCGCAGCCACCATGGCCGGTGTCTTCCTGGAGGCCGAGTTCGCAAGCTCCGAGTTCACCGGTGCCTTCTCGGGCAGCGAGGACAGCAACTCGCTGCTGGCCGGGGCCTATGTGCTGCATGCCTTCTCGGACACGCTCCTGGGCCAGGCCTATGCCAGCTATGGCATGGGCGAACATGGTCTCGAGATGGCCGATGACATCCTCTCGCTCAGCGGTGACTACCACAGCGAGAGCTTCGAGCTGGGCGCGGCGCTGAAAGGCTCTGTCGATCTGGGCTGGGCCACCTTCGCACCGGAACTTTCCATGAGCTACGGCGAGACCCGGATCGGCGAGCTGGCTTTCTACGGCGAGGCCTATGGGCTGAGCCAGAACGGCCTGAGCCTGATGGTGCCGACGGTGACGCTGGCGCGGGTGCAGATGGCCCCGACGCTGGACCTGCCGCTGTCGGCCAGGGATGGCGCCTCGGCCAAGCTGAGCATCTCGCCCAGCCTCGTCTGCGAGCGCTACGAGGCCAATGGAACGGTCGAGGGCTGTGGCTATGGCCTGGACCTGACGGCGCTTGCCAGCAAGGACGGCGCCCTGCGGCTGTCGCTCTCGGGTGAGCACCTGAATGGCCGCGAGACCTACTCGGCCAGTGTCTCGGTGAACTACGGTTTCTGAGACCGCGCCGCGCTGAAAGACAGGCCCTGTCCCGATCACTCGGGGCAGGGCTTTTTCGTTCGGATTGGACGCGACCGAGGCAGCGCCACAGATACGGGGGCGGGCCGTGTCAGGTGGCGGGGATCGCCAGGCCTTCGGCGTTGAAGGCATGGGTCTTCTCGGGCGGGAAGGCCAGGCCGATGGCGGTGCCCGGCGCCAGCTCGGTATCTCCAGTGATGCGCAGGGTCATCTGACCCGCCGCGCCGCAATCGACGATGAGGAAGGTGTCGGCGCCCAGGTATTCCACCACGTCCACCGTACCGTCGAGCACCCCGGCGCCAGGCGCGGTGATCGAGATGTGCTCGGGCCGGATGCCGATGCTCTCGGCCTCGGCCGGGCGTGCCTCGGCGGCGACGGCGGAGGCGGGGAAGACATTCATCTTCGGGCTGCCGATGAACTGCGCCACGAAGAGGTTGGCGGGCCGCTCATAGAGCTCGCGCGGCGAGCCCACCTGGGCAATCCGACCGCCATCCAGCACCACGATACGGTCGGCCAGGGTCATCGCCTCCACCTGGTCGTGGGTCACGTAGATCATGGTCGATTTCAGCGACTGGTGCAGCTTGGCGATCTCGTAGCGCATCTCGACGCGCAGGGCGGCGTCGAGGTTCGACAGCGGTTCGTCGAAGAGGAAGGCCGTGGGGTCGCGCACGATCGAGCGCCCGATGGCCACCCGCTGACGCTGGCCGCCGGAAAGGTCCTTGGGCCGCCGGTCCAGGTAGGGCTCCAGCTTCAGCACGGCGGCGGCGTGGTTCACCTTCTCGTCGATCTCGGACTTGGGCGCGCCCGCGGCCTTCAGCGAAAAGCCCATGTTGTCGCGCACCGACATGTGCGGATAAAGCGCGTAGCTCTGGAAAACCATCGCCAGCCCTCGCTTCGAGGGCGGCTCGGCGGTGGCGTCGCGGCTGTCGATCATGATCTGCCCGCGCGAGGTTTCCTCGAGCCCGGCGATCATGCGCAGCAGGGTGGACTTGCCGCAGCCCGAGGGGCCGACGAAGATGATGAACTCACCTTCCTCGATGGCCAGGTCCACGCCCTTGATGACCTGCAGCGGGCCGAACCATTTCTCGACCGATTTCAGCTCGATACTGGACATGTGATCCCTTTCGTATTCGGAGAGGCCCAGCCCAGCCAGGTGGCGGCGGTCCAGGTGAAGTTGCGCCCCCCGGCGGGGCTGCCGTCGCGGGGGTCGAAGTATTCGGCGAAGCCGCCCGTGCGAATGACCTCGGCGGTGTTGAGCCGCAGCGCCTCGGCGCGGTCCTCGTGACCGGCTTCGTGCAGGCCGGTGGCAATGAGCCAGTTCATCATCCCCCAGACCGGCCCGCGCCAGTAGCGGCGCGGCTCGTACTGCGGATGCGCCGGATCGGTCGAGGGCATCGAGAAGCGCACATCACTGGTGATGCGGTCGTAATGCGCCAGCATCCGGTCCTCGCCGACGCCCGCAAACCAGTGCAGGAAGGAGGCCGAGGAGATCACGCCGGTGTGCTCTCCGGTCCGCATGTCGAGGCAGTCGTAGGCGCCGATCTCGGGGTTCCAGAGCTGCTCGGAGCCCGCCTCGATGGCGGCGATCCAGCCCTCGATCTCGTCGGTGGGTTCGCCGAAGGCCTGGCTGAGCGCCAGCAGGTCGCGGTTGGCGCGCAGCAGGGTGAAGGTCATCGTTGGATCAGCGACCCGGAAGGGAGAGACCTCTTTCAGATGCGCCTCGTCCCAGCCGCAGTCATGGCCCAGTTTCACCAGGTAGAGATAGCGGTCGTAATCGTAGGAGCGCGGGCGCTCGTCCTCCTTCACGTGGGTGGTGTCGCGGCGATAGTACTGCTCGACCCCCTCGGGCTGGATGTTGGCGAAGGGGCCGTCCCAGTCGGGGCAATTGTCGCGGCCGGTCTCCCAGGGATGGCTGACGCAGATCGCGCCGCCTTCGCCGCGCCAGTCGAAGAACCAGCGGTGCCAGTCGCGCAGGCGCGGGATCAGGGCGCGGACGCGGGCCTTGCTGCCCTCGGGGTCCAGCGCATGCAGCGCCCGGATGAAGGTCGCGGCAATCGGCGGCTGGGAAATCCCGGACGAGGGCAGGGGCCCGACGCCGCCCCAGATGTCGGGGCCGGGGAAATACGAGGGATCGACCTTGTGGAAGATGATGTGGGGCACCATCCCGGTGGACCACTGCCCCGAGAAGAGCGTCTCGATCTCCTCCCAGGCGCGGGACAGGTCATGCTCGGCGAAACCGGCGGCGGCGAAGACCGAGTCCCAGTTCCACTGGTAGGGATAGAGGCCCCCGGTCGGCACGGTGTAGCCGCCCCGGTCGTTGCCCTTCAGGATCGCGCGAGCCTGCTCGTCCAGATCGTCCACGATGATCATCCTTTCACCGAGCCTGCGGTCAGGCCCTTGGTCATGAAGCGTTCGAGGCCAAGGAAGATGGCCATGATAGGCAGGGTGGCGATGACCGACCCCGCCATCAGGTGCTGTCGCGGGATCTCTGACGAATTGAGGCTGGCGATGCCGCGCGTCAGGGTGAACTTCGACGGGTCATCCAGCAGCATGAAGGCCAGCAGGAACTCGTTCCAGGCGATCATGAAGACGTAAAGCGACACCGAGGCCAGCGCGGGCAGCGACAGCGGCAGGGTGATCAGCCAGATCACCCTCAGGCGCGACAGCCCGTCCATCAGGCCGGCCTCCTCGATCTCGGCGGGCAGGCCGCGGAAGTAGCCCTGCAGCATGTAGAGCGCCACCGGGATCGTCGTCACAGGGTAGATCATCACGATCCCGGCGATGGAGTTGCGCAGGCCTGTCATCGAGAAGGCGATGTAGATCGGCAGCGCCAGCACGATCATCGGCACCATGTAGATCAGCAGGATCGAGCGCGAGAAGGCCGCCCGGCCCCTGAAACGCAGCCGCGCCACGGCGTAGGCACCGGGGATGGCGAAGGCCAGGGTGATGAAGACCGTCAGCACCGAGATGTAGAACGACGTCCAGAGATACTCTCCGAAGCGGAAATCCCGGATCAGCTCGACATAGGAGCGGAAGAGCAGCCAGCCCTGGCTGAGGTCGATGGAGAAATCGAGCGGGTTCTGGATCAGCTCGGACTGGTTCTTCAGGCTGGTCATGACCATGACGTAGAAGGGGATGACCACCAGCGCAGTGAAGAAGATGTAGCCGAAGCCCATGAGGAATTTCAGCACCGCGCCCTCGAACTCGTGACGGGTCAGGGCACCCGCCGGCATCTCGTCGAGGAACCGCGCCAGCGGCACCCCCGCGCCGAGGCCGGTGGCCAGCGCGGTGAGCGCGAGCGCCGTCAGCCCCACACCGTCGCCCACCACCACCGGGGCCGCGCCTGCGGCCAGTGTCACGGCGAGGCCCAGCACCGCGGCGGCGGCACTCATGCTGGCCGATTGCAGGTAGAGCGCGCCGAAGCCCAGCAGGGCACCGATCGCCACCGAGAGCGTGAAGGAGGGGCGGAAGGCGGCGCCGGTGGCGAAGGACATGGCGACCGAGACCGTGGTGGCAATCACGAAAAGCCAGAGCGCACCCAGCACCGGCGCGGTGATATATCCGAAGCGCAGGTATTTCACAGACCTTCCTCCCGGCTGATGAACTTGAAGAAGAAGGCCGAGAAGAGCAGCAGGCAGCCGAAGATGACCACGGCCACGGCGGCACCGGCGCCGATGTTCGACAGCGCGAAGGCCTGCTCATAGACGTTCACGGTCAGCGTCCGTGTGCCCGCGTTGCCGCCTGTCAGCAGGAAGATGTCGTCGAACTTGTTGAAGGTCCAGATGAAGCGCAGCAGGAAGAGCACCGACAGGATGCCCAGGAGCATCGGCAGCGACAGGTACCAGAACTTCTGGAACGGAGAGGCACCGTCCATGTCGGCGGCCTCGTACATGTCGGTGTCGATGGACTGCATGCGCGCCAGGATGAAGAGGAAGGACAGCGGGAAATAGCGCCAGATCTCGAAGCCGGTGACGGTGAAGAGCGCCAGCGGGCGCTGGCCGAAGAAGTTGATCGGCTGATCGGTCACGCCCATTTGCACCAGCAGCGCATTGAGCGAGCCCGAGAAGGGATCGAGCAGCAAGAGCCAGGCGAAGGCCACGGCGATCACCGGCGCCACGTAGGGGAAGAGATAGAGCCCGCGCAGGATGCCCTGGCCCATGAAGGAATGGTTCAGCAGCATGGCGGCGAAAAGCCCGGTGACCAGCGCCCCCACGGTGCCCACGACGGTGTAGAAGAGGGTCACCCAGAGGACATTCCAGAACTCCTGGCCGTCGAAGATGGCGGCGAAGTTCTCCAGCGTGAATTCGTTCGAGGTCAGCACCGATTGCGCCTTGCCGGTGATCACCACCTCTGTCTCGTCGACCTCGGCGCCATTGTCGAAATAGGCCTGCTCGACCGTCACGGGGATGGTCAGCTGGTCGCGGAAGCCGCCCTCCCAGTCGCCGAACTCGCAGCGGAAGGCGGTGCCCTGCAGCGTACAGCGCGGGTCCATCTCGAGAACTGTCAGGCCCTCGGTCCAGGTGTCTGTCAGCACGACATCGGCGACCACCTGATCCTGACTGGAGTTGCGCAGGCGGTAGCGGACCGTGGCCTCGTCACCGGCGGCTTCGGGGCGGCCGCGCAGGTCCTCGCGGACCACCGGGGCGGGGGCGCGCAGGTCGGCCAGCGCCACGGGTTTGAAACTGATCCAGAAGACGGCGAGCAGCGGCAGGATCACCACGGCGGCCACGGCGAACAGCGTTGGCGCCAGCAGCGACCAGGCCAGCCGGGCCTCGCGCCGCGCCAGCGGGCCGGAGCCTGTGGGTGGGGTCATTTCGGACATGTCTTTGCTCTTCCGGAAGGGGATGGCAGGCCCCGAAGGGCCTGCCGGGCCGGGGCGATCACTCGATCGCGCCCAGCTCCTCGTTCATCTTCGCCACGGCGGCAGAGGCATCGATCTGACCGTCGATGTACTCGCGCACGACACGGTTGATGATCTGGCTGTTGATCATCTTCGAGGCCAGGGCCAGCTGGCCCGCTTCCACGCCCCAGCGTTGCGCGGTGTCCAGACCGGCGACGATCTCGTCGATCATCTCCTGGGCGTAGAGATCGCCAAGCGGCGCCTTGCGGTCGACGCCGACGGGCAGCGTGGCCCAGGCCTCGACGAACTCGGTCGGGTTCTCGGCGGTGCCGCGGCGGGTCGGGAACTTGCCCTCGGGCGCGATGGAGAGCGTCTCCATGTAGCCCGGACCCATCGAGTATTCGACGAATTCCATGGCCACGTCCGTGTTGGCATCGGCGGTGATCCCGAAGTAGCGGGTATCGCCCCAGGCGGCGCCATCGGGATTGGAGGGACCGGCGAAGGAAGTCACGATGCCGGTCAGCGAGGCCAGTTCGGGCGAGGTGGGATCATCGTTGATGGTGGGCGGGGCGCTGTCGCGCAGACCGGCCAGCTCGTCCAGGATGAAGGGCGACCAGATGATCATCGCCGCATTGCCCGAGAAGTAGAGCGAGCGCGACTGGTCCCAGTAGAGATCCCCCGGAGGCGAGGCCTCGGCGATCTTCTTGTAGAACTCCAGCACCTCGGTGGTCTTGGCCTCGTCCAGCGGCTTGAAGCCGGTCTCGTCGACGGGGGTCACGCCATTGGCCAGCAGCACGTGTTCCAGCACCTGGCTCATGAAGTTCTCGTCCACCTTGGTTGCGGCGACGAAGCCGAACATCTCGGGCGGATTATGCAGCGCTTCCAGCGCGGCCTCGACGGCGGCGTAGGTGGTGGGCGCCTCGAGGCCCGCGGCCTCGAAGAGGTCCTTGCGGTAGACGATCATCTGCGTCCAGCCATCGACCGGAACAGAGGCGAAGCTGCCGTCCATGCCGACCATGTTCAGCGCGCCGGGCGCGAAGGTGTCGGCGCCCAGGTCCTCGATCACGTCGGTGGCGGCATCGGTATCGAGGATACCGGCCTCGGCCCAGGGCAGGGCGTATTGCAGGGTATGATAGATCACGTCCGGCAGATCGCCTGCCGCAAAGGCCGCGGTGGCGCGGGTGCCAAGATCACTTTCGGTCACCGGGATAACCTCGACCTCGTTGCCGGTCTCCTCGGCAAAGGCAGCGGCCATGGCTTCCTGCTTGGCCAGGCGCTCGGGCTGTTCCTCGGTGGTCCAGAAGCGGATGGTGTCCGCCCCGGCACTGGTGGCCGTCAGTGCGAGCGCCAGAGCCGCTCCGGACCACATGGCTGTCTTGATAGTCATCTTGGGTTCCTCCCCTTGGTTGCAATAAGTGCCGCGTGGCAAATCGCCCCCGGTCCCGGACGCAAATGGCGCCGGGCGGTCAGAGGTCGGTTGCCGCATTGAGAATGTCTGCATGTCGTAAGCGCTGCCCGACGCGTCCCGCGTCGCATGCAGGCCCTGTCCACCGGCCCGCCGAAACGGGGCTCAGCCGAATGGGTCACACGCTGCCAAGCGGCGTCGAGCCCGTTCTGATGACAGGTCAGGGACACACGATTCTCCTCCGCTTTCAGGCTGGCCCGTTGATTTACCTTGGGGCAAGACTCAATTGCATTCGGGGGCGGATTGTCTGACCGGATGATCAAAAAATGGGAGAGTGCCGCAATGAGTGGCGCTTTTGCGCGGTATTGATATTATCGTTTCCCGCCTGTGGGGTTAGCAGGTGCGTTGCGAAGAGATTGGGCAGCGATCCTTGATAAGTGCCAGAAATGTTGGCGCTATCTCCCAACAGGGCAAGGGGTTGGCCGAAGTGACCTGTTGGCCCAAATCGCTGACCTACCAGTTTGCTGGGTGTTGATATGAAAATGCGCCGTGGGGCCCGGCGAAATCGCCCTTTCGCAAGGTGGCAAATTTCGTCCTGCTGGCGCGGGAATTCATTTCCCCGAACTCAAATGCCGGGCCCGCAAGACGTGCGGCCTGCTCATTCAAAACGCCTGCTGGATGTGAGGCCGGATCGTCTGGATCGCGTGTTTGCCAAGCTCAATGGCAATATGCGCGCCGGGCTGATTCGCCTGCAGGCCAAGCGGTTTTACGACGCGAAATCCGCCGCTATTTCGCTATTCATCTGATCCGGAATGTCATCGAAAAGGGCGGCCGTGGAGGGAGCGGCGGCAATGCCTGGGCCTGGCCTCTGCCAGCTTGGCACGGTGCTCTTTGGTGTCTGGCCCTAGCTGCGGTGCCGTCGCCGGCGGCAGGTAACGCACCTGGGCCGGCATGCCCGGACCCCACGCGGACAGAGGCAAGGGCAGGGGGCGGCCTTGGACCGCCCCCGCTTTGTCAGCCGACGGTCTTGGCCAGCCAGGCCGACATCTCGCGCAGTCGGGTCTCGGTGGCGGCGCAGTATTCCATTGCGCGCAGGTAGCCGTGGATCAGCCCCTCGCCGCGCTCGACGGTGACGGACACGCCTGCCGCCTCCAGCGCCTCGGCATAGGCCAGGCCGCTGTCGCGCAGCGGATCGTTCTGCGCCACCGCGACATAGGCGGGCGGCAGATCCGCGTGGCTTTCGGCAGAGAGCGGCGCGATGCGCGGGTCGGAGTTCAGCTGCTCTACGTCGTCGCAATAGAGCGCATTGGTCGCCGCCATCCCGGCCACTTTCAGCAGCGGACCCTCGGCATTCTCCTCGTAGGAGGGGCGCGAGCGGTCGAAATCGCAGGCCGGGTAGATCAGCAGCTGTGCCGCCAGCGGGATGCCCTCGTCCCGGCAGGAGAGCGCCACGGCCGCGGCCAGGTTGCCGCCGGCGCTGTCGCCGCCGATGGCGATGCGGGCCGGGTCGATGCCCAGATCGGCGGCCTTCTCATGGGCCCATCGGGCCACGGCGAGGATCTGCAGGAAGCCCTCGGGGAAGGGGTGCTCGGGGGCCAGGGCGTAATCGACCGAGATCACGGTCTGCCGGTTCCACGAGGCGATGCGGGCGGTGATGTCCCAATGGGTCTCTGGGCTGCCCTGCATCCAGCCGCCGCCATGCATGTAGATCAGTGCCGGCTGGGTGCCGCCGCTGTCGTGGCGGAAGATGCGCACGCGCACCGGGCCGCCGTCGCTGTCGATCCAATGCTCTTCGTCGGTCTCGACATCCGAGGGGGTGGGCAGGCGCATGTCGCGCGCGATGCTTTCGAAATGGACCCGGCGGTCGGCCGCGGTGGCCCCCTTCGCCAGTGTCGCCCATTTGGCGTCCCATACTTCCAGGAACCGGAAGATGTCCGGGTTGATCATGCGTGCTTCCTCCCTTGCGCGTGGCACATCGGTTTCGGCGGACAGGCCGGGCTTCATCACGATGCCCAGGATCATGTCGCCAACCTGGCGGCGCAGCTTCTGCTGGCCGCGATCGGTGAAAAGGTCGTCTCCGAAGATGTGCGAGAAGGTCGCGCGGTTGGAGACGTTGAAGACCGAGGCCGCCGAGATGTGGAAGTGCAGCTCCGAGGCCGTGAGGCCCCGCCGGAAAAGCCCCATTTCCACGCCGCGTCGGTAGATGTCCTCGAGGTGGGCGATGGCCGAGCTGTTTTGCCCCGAGATCGAGGTCAGCTTCGACATGTGATCGCCTTCGTGGATGTTCTCGATCATCACCAGCCGGACGAAGTCCTTGGCGTGGCTGTGGTGCTCGAAGGTGAACTCGGCCAGCTGGCGCAGCGCCGCCACCGGGTTCAGCCGCGCCAGATCCAGCGCATCCTCTGCCTTGCGCATGCGCGCATAGGCATCCTCGAGCACCGCCTGATAGAGCGTCTCCTTGTCGGAGAAGTAGTAGTAGATCATCCGCTTGGACGTGCGGGTGCGCTTGGCGATCTCGTCGATCCGCGCCCCGGACAGCCCGTGCTGGGCGAAGACCTCTCGGGCCGCCTGCAGGATATTGTCGCGCACCGCGTCTGGGTTCTGCTTCCAGCCCCCTCGCGTTGATTCTGCCGACTTGCCGCTCTGGCCCGCCTCTCCCATGGCTTTCGCCCTCCCTCACCCTTAACGCGCCTCGGCAACCTATTGGCAAATAGACGCGAAACCAAGGTCTTCCAGCCATGCTGCGGTGCGGAATTGTACCGTAGCGAACATAGCGTTGACTTAATTAACCATCGAGTCCATTGTGTCGTCAAGAGACGGAGCGCCTGGGAGGATTTCCGCAAGTGACTGGCACCATGGTGGCGCAGGCAGGCGACAGCCCTGCACGCGCCCTGAAGATCGGACTTCTCGGCAGCGGTATCGGGGGCTCCCGTACGCCGCGCATGCACCTGGCTGCGGCCGGGGCGGCGGGGTTGTCCTACGAGTACCACCTGGTCGATTCCCAGGTCCGCGACCTGCCGGAAGATCCCGCAGACATCCTTGCGATGCTCGAGGCCGAGGGCTTCGACGGGCTCAATGTCACCTATCCCTTCAAGCGCGCGGTGCTGCCGCTGATGGACGAGCTTTCGCCCGCGGCGCGCAACGTGGGCGCGGTGAATACCGTGGTGCTGCGCGACGGGCGCCGCTCGGGTCACAACACCGATCACTGGGGCTTCGGCGAGAGTCTGCGCCAGGGCCTGCCGCAGGCGCCGCGCGACAAGGTGCTTCTGCTGGGCGCCGGCGGGGCAGGCGGGGCCGTGGCCCATGCGCTGCTGGATGGCGGCGTCGAACAGCTGGCGGTCCGCGACGTGAATGACCAGGTCGCCGCCGACCTCGTGGCTCTGCTGACTGAGCACTACGGCCAGGGCCGTACCCGGCTTGTCACCGATATCGCCCCCGCCGCCGCCGAGGCCTCGGGGATCGTCAATGCCAGCCCCGTGGGGATGGAGAAACTACCAGGATTGCCACTGCCCGAAGAGATGATCCGGCCGGACCACTGGGTCGCCGACATCGTCTATTTCCCGCTGGAGACGGAATTGCTGGCCACAGCGCGCGCCAAGGGCTGCGCGGTGCTGCCGGGGTCGGGCATGGCTCTCTACCAGGCTGTTCGCGCCTTCGGCCTGTTCACGGGCCGTGAAGCGGACATCGAGCGGATGCGGGAGGCATTCGACTCGTTCAATTGAGGTCGGCCCGCCGGCCTCGACAGGATGCGTCATAGGGAGGAACGCATGGATATCACTTTCAAGGGAACCGCAAGCGCGCTTGCGCTGGCCATCATGGCCGGCACGGGCGCGTCCGTCGCGAGCGCCGACACGGTCGAGATCATCTACTCGGACACCGTGCAGGAGACCGACCGCCGCTCGCGGCTGCTGAAGGACCACTTCGGCGATTGCCTGGGCGAGGGCTTCACCTTCACCCCCTACTTCGGGGCCACCCTGTTCAAGCAGGGCACCGAGCTGACCGCCCTGCAGCGCGGCAACCTGGACATGGCGAACCTCGCCATCTTCGACTTCTACAACCAGGTGCCCGCGACCTCGATCCTGGGCACCGCCTACCTGTGGCGCGACTACGAGCACATGCGCGCGACCTTCGACAGCGACGTGCTGGACGGGCTGATCGCCGAGATCGAGGAGAAGACCGGCGTCAAGGTCCTGGCCTGGCCCTATATCGGCACCCGCCACGTCAACATCCGTGGCGACAAGAAGATCATGACGCCCGAGGATCTTGCCGGCATCAAGCTGCGCATGCCCGGCGGCGAGGGCTGGCAATTCGTCGGCGAGGCGCTTGGCGCCAACCCGACCCCGCTGGCCTTCACCGAGGTCTATACCGCGCTGCAGACCGGCGCCATTGACGGCCAGGACAACCCGCTGCCCGCCGACAAGCAGATGAAGTTCTACGAGGTGACCGACCAGATCATCCTGACCGGCCACCTGATCGCTTCGAACACCTTCTCGATGTCGTCGCAGAAGTGGAACAGCCTCGACGAGGCCCAACAGGCCAAGGTCCAGGAATGCGCGCTGGAGTTCCAGGCCGCCATGGACGAAGACACCATCCGCCAGGAGGCCGAGCTGGTTGACTTCTTCGTGTCCGAGGGGCTCGACGTCTACGAGCCCGACAAGGCCGCCTTCCGCACCCATGTGCTCGACGTCTTCAAGAACTCGCGTTTCTCGGTCGACTGGCCGGAGGGCGTGCTTGAAGGGATTAACGGGCTCTGATGCAACGGGGTGCCCGGAGCCGCGGACAGCCGGCTTCGGGCACTCTCAACGACACGCCGTGCACGGCAAGCTGAACGGGGTATGAATGGAGCGTTTGAAATCACTCTTTAAATGGGGCGGGAAAGGTGCCGAGGTCATTCTGGCGCTGATCCTAGGGGCGCTCTTCATGAGCTTCCTGATCCAGATCGTGTTCCGCTATCTGCTGAACCTCCCGCTGGGCTGGACGGTCGAGTTCGTCTCCATCGCCTGGCTCTGGGGCATTCTCTTCGGCTATGCCTTCGTGGTGCGCGAAAGCGACGTGATCCGGCTGGACATCCTCTATGCCGCGCTGCCCCGCTGGGCCCGTCGCGCGCTGGACGTGATCACCGGCACGATCTGCGCGGGGATCTTCCTTTGGACGCTGCCCCAGGTCTGGGGCTACATCGACTTCATGGCGATCGAGAAGACGTCCTACATGAAGATCCGCTTCGACCATGTCTTCGCGATCTACGTCCCCTTCGCAATCTCCGTTGTCATCCGCTGCGGCATCTCCATCTGGCGCGGCATCACCGGCGCAGGCCCGGCCTTCGACACGCCCAAAACGGCGGATACCCACGACTATGACTGATCCATTTACCGTTTCGATCCTGCTGATCGCCTTCCTTGCCTTCGGCGGCCTCTCGATGGGGCTGGCGATGATCTGCGGCTCGTCCGTCTACCTGATCATGCGCGGCTTCGACCCGTCGATTGCCTCCGAAACCCTGTTGCAGGGCCTGTTCAACAGCTACACGCTGCTGGCGATCCCTCTGTTCATCCTGGCCGCCGACATCATGAACATCGGCTCTCTGGCCGACCGTCTGCTGCGCTTCAGCCAGGCGCTGGTCGGGCGCTTCAAGGGGGGCCTCGGCCACGTCAACGTCGTGTCCTCGCTGATCTTCTCGGGCATGTCGGGCTCGGCCGTGGCCGATGCGGTCGGCATGGGCAAGATCATCATCAACATGATGACCAAGGACGGGAAGTATACCAAGTCCTACGCCGCAGCGATCACCGCCGCCTCGGCGACCATCGGTCCGATCATCCCGCCCTCCATTCCCATGGTGCTCTACGCGCTCGTCTCGGACCAGTCGGTGGGCTACCTATTTGCCGCCGGGATCATGCCGGGGCTGCTCATGGGGGTGGCGATGATGACCATGAACATGATCATCGCGCACCGCCGGGGCTTCGATGTCGACGAGGCGATCCCGCTGCGCGACATGCCGGGCGTCACCTTCCGCGCCATCCCGGCGCTGCTGCTGCCGGTGATCCTGCTGGGCGGGATCTACGGCGGGGTCATGACCCCGACCGAGGCCGCCGCCGTCGCCGCCTTCTATGCGCTGGCGATCTCGGTGGTGCTCTACCGCTCGGTGACCGCCGGGCAGTTCTTCGAGACCCTCCTGGCCTCGGCCCGCTCCACCGCCACCGTCGGCATCCTGATCGCCGGGGCGCTGACCTTCCAGTATGTGGTCACCCGCGAGAACGTGCCGGATCAGCTGGCCGCCTTCCTGGCGCAATACGACCTGGGCCCCGTGGGCTTCCTGCTGGCGCTCAACGTGCTCTTCCTCGTGCTGGGCTGCATCCTCGAGAGCGGGGCCATCCTGCTGATCATCGTGCCGATCTTCATTCCCACGGCGCAGGCCCTGGGCATCGACCTGGTGCATTTCGGCGTGGTCTGCGTGGTCAACGCGATGCTGGGCCTGATCACGCCGCCCTACGGGTTGCTGCTGTTCATCGTGTCGTCGATCACCAAGCAGCCCCTGGGCAAGATCGTGCGCGACCTGCTGCCGTTCCTCTTCGCGCTCTTCGTGGCGCTCGGGATCATCACCTTCGTGCCGGACTTCGTGCTCTGGCTGCCGCGTCTGCTTGGGTACAAGGGGTAAGGCACCATGAAAACCTCGATCGCCACTGTCTGCATCGCAGGGGACCTTCGGGAAAAGCTCGCCGCCATCGCGGCGGCGGGCTTCGACGGAATCGAGATCTTCGAGCAGGATTTCATCACCTTCGACGCCTCTCCGCGAGAGGTGGGCGCCATGGTGCGGGACCACGGGCTGGAAATCTCGCTGTTCCAGCCGTTCCGCGATTTTGAAGGCCTGCCCGAGCCCGAGCGGGGCCGCGCCTTCGACCGCATGGAGCGCAAGTTCGACCTGATGCAGGAGCTGGGCACCGACCTGGTGCTGGTCTGCTCTTCGGTGCACCCCAAGGCGCTTGGCGGCATCGACCGTATGGCCGCCGACTTCTCCGAGCTGGGCGAGCGCGCCGCGGCGCGCGGGCTGCGCGTTGGCTACGAGGCCCTGGCATGGGGCCGGCATGTCTGGGATCACCGCGATGCCTGGGAGGTGGTGCGCCGCGCCAATCACGACAACATCGGCCTGATCGTCGACAGCTTCCATACTCTGGGTCGCAAGCTTTCGCCCGAGAGCATCCGCAGCATTCCGGGAGACAAGATCTTCTTCGTCCAGCTGGCCGATGCCCCGCTGATCGAGATGGACCTGCTCTATTGGTCGCGCCACTTCCGCAACATGCCCGGAGAGGGCGACCTGGATGTCACGGGCTTCATGCGCGCCGTGGCCGCCACCGGCTATGACGGGCCGATCAGCCTCGAGGTCTTCAACGACCAGTTCCGCGGCGGCAGCCCCAAGGCCATCGCCCAGGACGGCCACCGCTCGCTGATCTACCTGATGGATCAGGTCAAGCGCAGCGAACCGGGGCTGGCCCAGAGCCTGCCCGACATCCCCGCCCGCGTTGCCACCGAGGGCGTTGCCTTCGTCGAATTCGCCGCCTCCGAGACCGAGGCCGAGAGCCTGCGCAAGCTTCTGGGCTCGCTTGGCTTCCACCGCGCCGGCAAGCATATCTCGAAGCAGGTCGAGGTCTGGCAGCAGGGCGAGATCCGCATCGTGCTGAACACCGAGCAGGAGGGCTTCGCCCATACCGCGCATATCGCCCATGGCCTGAACATCTGCGACGTGGGCCTGACGGTGGAAAGCGCCGAGGCCACGGTGACCCGCGCCCGCGCCCTGGGGGCCACCCCCTTCAGCCAGCCCGTCGGTCCCGGAGAGCTGGAGATCCCCGCCATCCGCGGTGTCGGCTCTGGTCTGCTGCATTTCATCGACCGCAGCTCGGATCTGGGCAAGGTCTGGGAGATCGAGTTCCAACCCGCCCCCGGCGGTGCCGCCCATGAGGCCGGCCTGACCCGCATCGACCACATTGGCCAGACGATGAACTACGAGGAGATGCTGACCTGGTCGCTCTTCTACCTGTCGCTCTTCGAGGTCGAGAAACAGGCCACCGTCGACGTGGTGGACCCCGGCGGGCTGGTGCGCAGCCAGGCCATCGAGAGCCCCGACGGCGGGCTGCGTGTCACGCTGAACGGCGCCGAGACGCACCGCACCTTCGCCGGGCGCTTCATCGCCGACAGCTTCGGTTCGTCCGTGCAACACGTCGCCTTTGCCACCGATGACATCTTTGCCTGCGTCTCCGAGATGCGGCTCTGCGGCTTCCAGCCGTTGCCGATGCCCGAGAACTACTATGATGACCTGGCCGCAAGGCTCTCGCTCTCGCCCGGTTTCACCGAAAGGCTGAAGGCCGAGCACATCCTTTATGACGAGGACGGCAAGGGCGGGTCCTTCTTCCAGGTCTATTCGCGCTCCGTGGGCGACGGGATCTTCATCGAGATCTGCCAGCGCAAGAACGGCTACGCCGGCTACGGCGCGCCGAACGCACCCTTCCGCATCGCCGCTCAGCGCCGCCTGGCGCCGCAGCCGGGAATGCCCCGCCTATGACGCCGCTCGCCCTCGTGCCCAGGTCAAGAACAGGAGACAGGATGTCCGACCGCAACGTGGAACTGATTCAGAAGGTCGATGCCCAGCTCGGGGAAACCCCGCTTTGGGACGCGACGCGCGGGCTGCTGTGGTGGATCGACATCGAGCAGCCGACGCTCTGGCAGCTCGACCCCGCAAGCGGCGCGGCCGAGGCAGAGGCCCATCCCGGCACCTACCTTGGGTCCATCGCCATGACCCGGTCCGGAGGGCTGCTGGCCGCCCGTGACCTGGAGCTCGTCCACCGCGCGCCGCAGAGCCGCGAGTGGCTGCCCTTCGCCCGCACGCCGGGTGAGGCGATGCCGGCCACGCGTCTCAACGACGGGCGGGTGGATGCCAACGGGTCGCTCTGGATCGGCACCATGGACAATGGTCTTGCCCAAGGGCTGGGCGGTCTCTACCGCGTCGATCCCGATGGCACGATGACCCGGATGCTGGACGACGTGATCGTCTCGAACGGCATCGCCTTCGCGCCTGACGGGCGCAGCATGTATTTCACCGATACCCGCCGGCATGTGACCTGGCGGCTCGGTCTCGACGAGACCGGGCGCGAGATCACCAGCCGCGAGGTCCTGGCCGATTACGCCAGCACCGGCATTCGCCCCGACGGGGCCTGTGTGGATGCCGATGGCTGTCTCTGGCAGGCCTTCTTCGCGGGCGGCCAGGTGGTGCGCTATGCACCGGATGGCCGGATCGACCGGCAGATCTCTCTGCCGGTCACCAATCCCACCTGCCTTTGCTTCGGCGGGCGGGATCACAAGACCCTCTTCGTCACCTCTGCCTTCAAGTTCCTCAGTCCCGAGCAACTGGCGGCCGAGCCTCTGGCCGGTTCCGTCTTTGCCATCGAGGGCGTGGGGCAGGGCGTGCCGGAAAATCTCTTCGCACTTTGAAGCTCTCCAAGGGAGGATACCATGATCCAATATAGCTTCCGCACCCTGGCTGCCGCCGCTCTGGCAGCTTTCACCATGACCGGCGCCGCCACGGCCCAGGTCGAGCTGATCTTCTCGGACGTGAACCCGGCCGAAGTGCCGCGTTCCAAGGCAATGACCGAGATCTTCGCCAAGGAGCTGGGCGACGACTTCGCCTTCCAGCCCTACTTCGGCGCCACGCTGATGAAGCAGGGCACCGAGCTCATCGGTCTGCAGCGCGGCAACATCCAGATGGCCGGTCTGCCGCCGTCGGACCTGGCCCAGCAGGCGCCCGAGTTCGACATCCTGGGCGCCGCCTACGTGGTGCGTGACCAGGCCCACCTGAAGGCCATCTTCGACAGCGAAGTGGGCGAAGAGCTGAAGGCCATCGCGCGCGACAAGCTGAAGGTCGAGATCCTCGGCACCTTCTACTACGGCACCCGTCACCTGAACCTGAAGGGCGACAAGGACTACATGACCCCGGCGGATCTCTCCGGCGTCAAGCTGCGCATGCCGGGCGGCGAAAGCTGGCAGTTCCTCGGCAAGTCCCTGGGCGCCAACCCCGTGCCGATCCCCTACACCGAGCTCTACACCGCGCTGCAGTCCGGCGTCGTGGACGGCCAGGACAACCCGCTGCCCAACAACCGGCAGATGAAGTTCCACGAGGTGACCGACCAGATCGCCCTGACCGGCCACAACGTCGGCTTCGGCATGCTGCTGGTCTCGTCGATGGTCTGGGACGAACTGACGGATGAGCAGAAGGCCACCATGCAGGCGGCTGCCGACAAGGCCACCGCCTGGTCCGATCAGCAGTACCTCGACCAGGAAGCCGAGCTGGTCGCCTTCTTCGAGGGCGAAGGCCTGAAGGTCTACACCCCCGATCTCGACGCCTTCCGGGCCTACGCGCAGGAGCAGTACCTGAGCTCGCCGCTGTCCGACAATTGGCCCGAGGGCATGGTCGACGCGATCAACGACCTCTAAGTCATTTGGCTTGCTCCTGGGGCAGTTGACCGGGCCTCGCCGCATTCGCGGCGGGGCCTTTTTCGTTTCGCCGCTGCAACGCCTGGACGCGGGTTTTGCCAAGGCTCTTGCCTTGACCCGCGCAAGGTCGCAATGCGGAGGCAGGGCAATGGCCCGCCGCTGCAGGAGACCGAGATGTCCGAGACCTCTGGCCCCATGGGCCGCTTTGAACGCTTCCTGACCCTCTGGGTCGCGCTGGCGATGGTCGCGGGCATCGTCATCGGCCTCCTGGCACCGGGCCTGGTGACTGCCATCGCGGCGGCCGAGGTCGCCTCGATCAACCTGGTGGTTGCCGTGCTGATCTGGGCCATGGTCTACCCGATGATGGTGGGTGTCGATTTCACCGCCGTCGCCGGGGTGGCAAGACAGCCAAGGGGCCTGCTGGTCACGCTGGTGGTCAACTGGCTGGTGAAGCCCTTCACCATGGCGCTGCTGGCGGTGCTTTTCTTCGAGCATGTCTTCGCCCCCTGGATCGCCCCCGAGGATGCCTCGCAATACATCGCCGGGCTGATCCTGCTGGGGGCGGCGCCCTGCACGGCCATGGTCTTTGTCTGGTCGCAGCTCACCCGCGGTGACGCCACCTATACCCTCGTGCAGGTCTCGGTAAACGACCTGATCATGATCGTGGCTTTTGCCCCCATCGTGGCCTTCCTGCTGGGCGTGACCGAGATCACCGTCCCCTGGGAGACCCTGCTGCTGGCAACGCTGCTCTACGTCGTGCTGCCCCTTTCCGCCGGTCTGCTGACCCGTCGCGCCCTGGGCACTACTGCAAAGATCGAGGCCTTTTCGGCGCGGGTCAAACCCTGGTCGATGGTGGGGCTGATCGCCACGGTGGCGATCCTCTTCGGACTGCAGGGCAACGTGATCCTGGCGCGGCCCGGTCTCATCGCGCTCATCGCCGTGCCGATCCTGATCCAGAGCTATGGCATCTTCGCGCTGGCCTATGGCGCGGCCTACCTGCTGGGCGTCCCGCACCGCATCGCCGCACCCTGTGCCCTGATCGGCACCTCGAACTTCTTCGAGCTGGCGGTGGCCGTGGCGATCTCGCTCTTCGGGCTCTCTTCCGGCGCGGCGCTGGCCACGGTGGTGGGGGTGCTGGTCGAAGTGCCGGTGATGCTCTCGCTCGTGGCCCTGGCCAACGGTACCCGCAAGCGCTTTCCGGGCTGAGACCCGGCGGGGGCCGGCAGCTCAGGCCGGTTGCGGCCCGTCGATCAGCAGGTCGATGATCTGGCGCGGCAGGGCCATGTCCGCCAGTGCCTCGCGGCAACTTAGCGCGAAGTCCTCTTCGCTGAGCTCGAAGGCGTCGATCTCGAGAAAGCTCTCGGTGCGGGGCAGGCAGAGGTAGAAGTTCGGTCCGTCGAAAGCCGCCTCCAGCCGCCGGGGCGCGAGACCTTCTCCCTGGGCCAGGGTTTCCAGCATGCGCAGGAAGGGCGGCGGCAGCTGTGCGCGGGCCTCTTCGGGATCGGTCGAGAAGACCGCGAAGGGCAGGGCGCCTTGCCCCGGACCATAGTCGACGCGGCGTAGTCCCTGGGCCTTCAGCCAGCCCGACTGCAAGCGCCCCAGAAGGCCTTCCTCGTTGGGCTCGAAACGGGTCAGGGGCATGGGCGTGGGGCAGCCGATCCGGATCACCAGCCCCTTGAAGACCGTGACATATTCAGTTTCGTCATCACCACGAGAGCGCCTCTCGTCCAGCTCTGCCTCGACCAGCTCATAGGGCACGTCGCGCCAGTGCCCGCTGAACCCATCCTCGGCACGGCTGTGATCATAGGCAGGCAGAAGGCGCAGCTTGCGCAGGTGCCGGAAGTCTTGCTCGGGGCGGCTCTGGTAGTGGTCGATTTCGAGGTGGCGCAGAAAGCTCGGCGTGATGGCCTGCTTGATGCGATTGTTGAAAGCCTTCCTGGTCCACTGGAAGGTGAGGGCCGCGATCACGCCGGTGAAGATCATCACGAAGGCCGGGGCGACAATACGCGGCACGATATTGGTGAATGGGTAAAAGAGGAACAGCCACAGGGCGCCGCCGAAGCCCAACACCAGCATGATCCGTACCGCGATGCGGGCGTTGCTGGCCTTGCGGCGGGCCTCTTCGCGGCTCTGGCGGAAGATCGGCAGGATCTCTGATCGGAAGCGCGCGGAAAATCCCGCCTCATGCGGCGCGCGTTCTTCAAATGGATGGCCCGTCATCGCTTCCCCCGTGCTGCTGACCGCAGGCTACAGAAGCCGTGGCCTGCCGCCCAGAGCCATGGGTGGGAAAAATGGGCCGGCCCAGGAGAGGACCGGCCCGAGATGGGACCGAAGGGAACGGTCCGGGGATGTCAGACCTCGACCTCGACCTCGCCGATGGGATGCGAGCAGCAGGCCAGGATATAGCCGGCCTCGATGTCGTCATCGGTGATGCCGCCGTTGTGGACCATATGCACCTCGCCCTTGGTCTTGCGGATCTTGCAGGTACCGCAGACGCCGAAGGTACAGCCCGAGGGGATGTTGAGCCCCGCGCCGCGCGCTGCCGAAAGCACGGTGTCGGTCTCGGCGCAGGTGGCGGTGACATCCGAGGCGGCGAAATGGACCTGGGCCGAGATCGCCTCGTCGGGGATGACATCGTCCTCGGAGGGGTCGGCGGGCTGATCGGCCTCGGGCGCGCCGAAGCTTTCCTGGTGGTAGTGCTCCATGTCGAAGCCCAGCCCCTGCAGCGCCTCGCGGACGGCCTGCATGAAGGGTTCGGGGCCGCAGCAGAAGACCTCGCGCTCCAGGTAGTCTGGGGCAATGAGGCCCAGCATCAGCTGGTTGAACATGCCCTCGTAGCCAGCCCAGGGCCGGTAGCGGTCGCTTTCCTCGACCACCCATTTCAGCTTCAGCGCATCGGTGCGCGAGGCCATGTGCTCGAGCGTTTCGCGGAAGATGATCTCGGAGGGGCGCTTGGCGCAATTGACGAAGACGATATCCGAGGCGCGGCCGGTGTCGTAGAACCAGGTGGTCATCGACTTCATCGGCGTGATGCCGGAGCCCGCCGAGATGAACAGGTACTTGTCCGCCCGGTGGTGGTGGCTGGTGAAGGTGCCGCCCGGCGCGGTGGATTTCAGCCGCATGCCGGGGGTCAGGTTGTCCAGCATCCAGCGCGTCCCGATGGAGCCCTCCTGCGCCTTGACGGTGATCGTCAGGCAGAGCGGCCGCGAGGGCGACGATGAGATCGTGTAGGTGCGATAGAGCGGCCCGCCGGGCACCGGCAGCTCGAGGGTGATGAACTGGCCGGGCAGGTAGGAGAAGATCGAGCGATCCTCGGCGGCAAAGCTGAAGGTCACGACATTGGGCGCCTCGGGCAGCACGGCCACGCATTCCAGCATGGCAGAGCCGTCCCAGGTGCTGATCGGCTGGGCGAGGGTACGGTTGGGGACGTTCATTCCGCGGCCAGCCTCACCGGGTCGATCCGGTTGCCCAGGGTCTCGCAGTACCAGTCGGTGAACTGGATCACACCATCTTCGTGGCTGGAGGAATAGGGGCCGGGCTTGTAGGCAGGCGAGAGGATGCCCTGCTGGTTGTCCTCGACCACCTGGCGGTCCTCGTCATTGGTGTGGGTCCAGACCTCGGTCAGCTTTTCCAGGTCGTAGTCGACGCCTTCGACCGCGTCCTTGTGGACCAGCCAGGTGGTCTGGACCTCGGTCTCGGTGGCGCTGATCGGGGTGACGCGGAAGGTGATGGAGTGATCCGACAGGAAGTGGTTCCAGGTCGTGGGGTAGTGGAACTTCAGCAGGGTGCCCGCATCGAGGAAGGGCACGCGGCCCAGGCGCTTCTGCACGGCGATCTTGCCGTTCATCGTGTAGCTCTGCGCACCGTCCAGCAGCGGCATCCGTGCGATCCGGTACTGGCCGCCCTCGGCCAGCTGGAAACGCGAGGGCGCCCCGGCGGCTTCCAGCCGGTTGAAATGGGTCTCGACCTTCTCGGGGAACTTGCCGTCAGCGGCCACGCCCGAAATCGTCGGATCCTCGGGGTAGGTGCGGCAGAGCGACGGGTGGTTGCCGGCGCAGTGATAGCACTCGCGGTTGTTTTCCCAGACCAGCTTCCAGTTGCCGTTCTCGATGATGGTCGACTGATGTGCCACCTTGGCGTTGGTCAGCTCATGCACGTCGAGGTAGGGGGTGACCATCTCGGCGTAGGCGTCGAAATCGGGCGCGTCCTCTGCAAGGCAGATGTAGACCAGCCCCGAGACCACCCGGCAATGCACCGGCCCCAGACCATGGGCGGAGGCGTCGAAGTCGGCGCCCATGTCGCGCGCCCACAGAAGGCGGCCGTCCAGCTCGTAGGTCCACTGGTGGTAGGGGCAGACCAGCTTCGCCACCTGGCCCTGCTGCGCCTTGCACAGCACCGAGCCCCGGTGGCGGCAGGTGTTGTGGAAGGCCCGGATCTCGCCGTCGCTGCCCTTGACGATCACCACGCGGTAGGGGCCGACCTTGTGGGTGACATAGCTGCCGGTCTTGGGCAGAGCGACCGCAGGCGTCACGAAGAGCCAGTCTCGGTACCAGATGTTCTGCATGTCCAACTGGAAGATCTCGGGGTCGGTATAGAACCCCTGTTCCAGCGAATGGCCGGGCTTGCGCCGGCTGAGCATGTCTCGTGCCTTGGCCTGAGGGTCCATGGCCTTGCCTCCTTGGCCGGGTCTCGCCCGGATCTGGGTCTTGGACAACGGCTGGCGGCCCGGCCGCACGGAGGAGCGCGCGACACATGACCGTCGCCACCGCCGCCCGCGGTTTGACGTCATGCAGGGCTGGTTTCCGGGCTTGAAACACCTGGGAGATCCCCCCGCATTCCGCCGCCTTCCCGGATAATCCTCTCCGGTGGCTGCTGGTGGAATGCCTTGCGTTTCATACCGTTGCGGGGGCAGCGCCGGCCTTTCACCGGCTTCCCAATTCTCGGCCCCGAAAGGCCGCACCCTACATCTGCTCCGAAGGATAGGGCGGTCCCCATGACGCGATCCGGCAATTGCGACATGGTAGCGCACAATCGAGACTTTCGGCTTCGCAGCATGGCATGCCGCAGCGCAAAATCCACAGTGGCGGAGAGGGTTTGGCGGGGCGTCCCCCTCGGGCGGAGGCCGCAGGGCACCCGGAGGGGCAGAATCAAGCGCCGGGCCGGGGCGCGGCCGGGTGAATATGAATGAACCTCATGTTTTCCATGCCGGATATGAGGTGGATGCGCGGAGAACGGAGCGTTACTCAGCTCTTGGGGCGGTGCGTCTGCCGTAGCGCCCGGAATTTCAGCAGCCGCGAGTGATCATGTCATCCAAGCCCCTCAGCCTCTCTCCCGTCTTCTCGCAGATCCGTGCCTCTGCCGCCGAGCGTATCCTGATCCTCGACGGCGCCATGGGCACGCAGATCCAGAAGCTCGGGCTCGCCGAGGAGGACTTTCACGGCCATGGTGCCGGATGCGGTTGCGGCTGTGGCTGCCTGCCCCCGGTGCCGGGCGGCGAGGAGAAGCCCCAGCAGGGCAACAATGACCTGCTGAACCTCACCCGGCCCGAGGTGATCGAAGAGATCCACTTCCAGTACGCCATGGCCGGGGCCGATATCGTCGAGACCAATACCTTCTCGTCCACCACCATCGCCCAGGCGGATTATGGTCTGGAAAGCCAGGTGCATGCGCTGAATGTCGAAGGCGCACGACTGGCCCGTGCCGCCATGGATCGCGCCGAGGCGGCGGACGGGCGGAAGCGCTACGTGGCGGGGGCGCTCGGGCCGACCAACCGGACGGCCTCGATCAGCCCCGACGTGAACAATCCCGGCTACCGCGCCGTCAGCTTCGACGACCTGCGCCAGGCCTATGCCCAACAGGCCCGCGCGCTCCTCGAGGGCGGAGCCGATATCCTGCTGATCGAGACGATCTTCGACACGCTGAACGCCAAGGCCGCGATCTTTGCCTGCGAAGAGGTCTTCGCCGAGCGCGGCGAGCGGCTGCCGGTGATGATCTCGGGCACGATCACCGACCTGTCGGGACGGACGCTCTCGGGGCAGACGCCGACGGCCTTCTGGCACTCGGTGCGCCATGCGCAGCCGCTGACCGTGGGTCTGAACTGTGCCCTTGGCGCCGATGCCATGCGCCCCCATGTCGCCGAGCTCTCGGGCGTCGCAGATACGTTGATCTGCGCCTATCCGAACGCCGGCCTGCCCAACGAGATGGGTGAATACGACCAGACCCCGGAAGAGATGGCCGAGCTGATCGCGGGCTTTGCCGCCGACGGGCTGGTCAACGTGGTCGGCGGCTGCTGCGGCTCGACCTACGACCATATCCGCGCCCTGGCCGAAGCGGTGAAGGACCTCGCCCCGCGCGCGATCCCCGGCCACGTGCCCCAGATGCGTCTCTCGGGGCTGGAGCCCTTCGTCCTGACCAGGGAGATCCCCTTCGTCAACGTCGGCGAACGGACCAATGTCACCGGCTCTGCGAAGTTCCGCAAGCTGATCACCAACCGCGATTATGCCGAGGCGCTGGATGTCGCCCGCCAGCAGGTTGAGAACGGCGCACAGATCATCGACATCAACATGGACGAGGGGCTGATCGACTCGCGCCAGGCGATGATCGAATTCCTCAACCTGATCGCCGCCGAGCCCGATATCGCCCGTGTGCCGATCATGATCGACAGCTCAAAGTGGGAGGTGATCGAGGCCGGGCTGCAATGCGTGCAGGGCAAGTCGGTGGTCAACTCGATCTCGCTGAAGGAGGGCGAAGAGGCCTTCCTGCATCACGCCCGCCTGTGCCGCGCCTATGGCGCCGCCGTGGTGGTCATGGCCTTCGACGAGAAAGGCCAGGCCGATACCGAGGACCGCAAGGTCGCCATCTGCCAGCGGGCCTACAGGATTCTCACCGAAGAGGTGGGCTTCCCGCCCGAGGATATCATCTTCGATCCCAACGTCTTCGCCGTCGCCACCGGCATCGAGGAGCATGACAACTACGGGCTGGATTTCATCAAGGCCGCCAAGCGCATCACCGAGACCTGCCCGCATGTGCATATCTCGGGCGGGGTGTCGAACCTGTCGTTCTCCTTCCGTGGCAACGAACCCGTGCGCGAGGCGATGCATGCGGTCTTCCTTTACCACGGCATCCAGAACGGCATGGACATGGGTATCGTCAACGCCGGTCAGCTGGCGGTCTACGACCAGATCGACGCGAAGCTGCGTGAGGCCTGCGAGGACGTGGTGCTGAACCGCACCCCCGCCAATGGCAATTCCGCCACCGAGAACATGCTGGAGATCGCCGAGGATTACCGGGGGCAGGGCGGCTCCAAGGGCCGCGAGAAAGACCTGAGCTGGCGCGAGCTGCCGGTCGAGAAGCGGCTGGAACATGCGCTAGTCAACGGCATCACCGAATATATCGACGCCGATACCGAAGAGGCGCGTCAGGCGGCCGAACGGCCCCTGCATGTCATCGAAGGTCCGCTGATGGCGGGGATGAACGTGGTGGGCGATCTCTTCGGCGCGGGCAAGATGTTCCTGCCGCAGGTGGTGAAATCCGCCCGCGTGATGAAACAGGCCGTGGCCGTGCTGCTGCCCTACATGGAAGAGGAAAAGCGCCTCAATGGCGGCGAAGAGCAGCAGGCCGCGGGTCGGGTGCTGATGGCCACCGTGAAGGGCGACGTGCATGACATCGGCAAGAACATCGTCGGCGTCGTGCTGGCCTGCAACAATTACGAGATCATCGATCTGGGCGTCATGGTGCCTGCCGAAAAGATCCTCGCCGTGGCGAAGGAGAAGAAGGTCGACGTGATCGGCCTCTCGGGCCTTATCACCCCCTCGCTGGACGAGATGGTCCATGTCGCCTCGGAGATGGAGCGCCAGGGCTTCGACATCCCGCTGCTGATCGGTGGCGCCACCACCAGCCGCGTGCATACGGCGGTGAAGATCCATCCGCGCTACGACCTGGGCCAGGCGATCTATGTCACCGACGCAAGCCGCGCGGTCGGCGTGGTCAGCTCGCTTCTGTCAAAGCAGGTGAAGGCCGGATACGTCGCCAACATCCGCGACGAGTATGCCGACGTGGCCGAGAAACACGCCCGCGCCGAAGCCGCCAAGACCCGCCTGCCACTGGAGGCCGCGCGGGCCAACAAGCTGAAGATCGACTTTTCGGGCTATGCGCCCGCCAAGCCCAGCTTCCTTGGCACCAAGGTCTACCAGGACTGGGACCTCGCCGAACTGGCCCGCTACATCGACTGGACCCCGTTCTTCCAGACCTGGGAGATGAAGGGCGTCTACCCGAAGATCCTGGAAGATCCGAAACAGGGCGAGGCCGCGCGATCGCTCTTCGAGGATGCCCAGGCCATGCTGCAGCGGATCATCGACGAGAAATGGTTCACCCCGCGCGCCGTGGTGGGCTTCTGGCCGGCCAATGGCGAGGGCGACGATATCCGGCTCTGGAAGGACGAGGGGCGGACCGAGGAGAAGGCGAAGCTCTTTACCCTGCGCCAGCAGACCAGCAAGCGGGGCGACCGGCCCAATGTCGCCATGGCCGACTTCGTGGCGCCCGACGGCGTGGCGGATTACGTCGGCGGCTTCGTGGTGACGGCGGGCGTGGAAGAGATCGCCATCGCCGAGGCCTTCGAGGGCAAGAACGACGATTACTCCTCGATCCTGGTCAAGGCGCTGGCCGATCGCTTCGCCGAGGCCTTCGCCGAGCGTATGCATGAGAAGGTGCGGCGAGAGCTCTGGCCCTATGCCAAGGAAGAGGCCTTCACCCCCGAAGAGCTGATCCGCGAGCCCTATGCCGGGATCCGTCCCGCGCCCGGCTATCCCGCCCAGCCCGATCACACCGAGAAGACAACGCTCTTCGAGCTTCTGGATGCCACCGCCGCCACCGGCGTCGAGCTGACCGAGAGCTATGCCATGTGGCCCGGCTCTTCGGTCTCGGGGCTCTATATCGGGCATCCGGAGAGCTATTATTTCGGCGTTGCCAAGGTCGAACGCGACCAGGTCGAGGATTACGCCGCCCGCAAGGGCATGGCGGTGGAAGAGGTCGAGCGCTGGCTGGGGCCGATCCTCAACTACGTGCCCGGAAAAGCGCCCCAGGTGATCGCCGCCGAATAGGCGGGAGGGACAGGAATGCATGCAGGGCCCCGCCAGCCGGCGGGGTCCTTTGGCATGGGGCGAAACACTTGTTTTTCATGGTGATTATTTGCCGGGAAGTGGCGTCAGCCTGTTCACCTCTGGCACGGATTGTGTATACATATTGCCGAGAGCCCGGCCAACCGGGACAGATTCCGGGAAGGAGATCAAGATGAAGGACGAGCTGGTCAAATCTGACCTCAAACCGCCGTTTCGCGCCGATCACGTGGGCTCGCTGCTGCGGCCCAAGCCCATTGCCGAGGCCCGCAAGGCCGGTGTCACCGGCGACGCGCTGAAGGAGATCGAGGACCGCGAGATCCCGGCGATGATCAAGATGCAGGAAGAGGTCGGCCTGAAGGTTGTCACCGACGGCGAAGCCCGTCGCGCCTTCTGGCATTTCGACTACATGGGCATGCTGAATGGCCTGGACCTGGAGCAGCGCGACCCTGAGGCGGGCATCGCCTTCCACGGCGTGAAGACCGCGCCGACCGTGTCGACGATCACCCAGAAGCTGAAGTTCCCGGCCGATCACCCGATGCTCGAGCATTTCAAGTTCGTCAAGGAACACACCGGCGTCTGCCCCAAGATCTCGATCCCCGGCCCCTCGGCGGCTCACTTCCGCACCGCGCCGGAAGACATCTTCGTCGAGGAATACAAGGATCCCGAGGCCTTCACCGCGGCCCTGGCCGATTGCTGGAAAGAGGCCGTTGACGCCTTCTATGCCGCCGGGTGCCGTTACCTGCAGCTGGACGACATCTTCTTCGCCTACCTCGGTGACCCCAAGCACCGCGCGATCTGGGCCGAGCGTGGCCAGGACCCCGACTGGCTGATCGACCGCTATGCCTGGATGCTGAACGAGGCGATCAAGGACCGTCCCGCCGACATGACCATCGGCATGCACATGTGCCGCGGCAACTTCAAGTCGACCCACGCCGCCGAAGGCAGCTACGAGGCCGCCGCGGATGCGATCTTCAACAAGGCCGACGTGGACGTCTACTTCATGGAGTACGACACCGACCGCGCCGGCGGGCTTGAGCCCCTGCGCCTGCTGCCCAAGGGCAACAAGCGCATCATGGCCGGTTTCATCACCACCAAGACGCCCGAGCTCGAGCCCATCGACGAGATCAAGCGCAAGTTCGAGGATGCCTCGAAGTTCGTCGACATGGACCAGCTGGGCATCGCGCCGCAGTGTGGCTTCTCTTCCACTGAAGAGGGCAACAACCTGACCATGGATGACCAGCGCCGCAAACTTGAGCTGGTGATCAAGGTCGCGGAAGAGATCTGGGACGACGCCTGATCTTTCCCGGACCGACAGACAGGAAGGGCGGCGCTGCACTGGCGCCGCCCTTTTCCTTTGCCCGGCAGGGGGGTGATCTGGTTTACCCGGTGCCGCGCCGGGCCCGCAGGCGTCGCCAGGACAGGGACACATGAGCCCGGTGGATGAGGGCCGCGGCCTCCAGGTCGCCGGCCTCCAGGGCTTGCAGGATATCCTCGACCTCGCGCGCGAAGAGCTGGATCTCCTCGGCCAGGTCGAGATCCGAGGTATAGAGCGAATGCACCCAGAGCCGCGCGGTCTGGGTGTAGAGATGGGTGGCGAAATCCATCAAAGGCCGGTTGGTCGAGAGCAGCGCCTGGGCCTGGATAAAATCGTAGATCAGCTGAGCCAGCGGGCGGGGGCTGTCGGGGTTCGGCCGCAACGAACGGGCCCGTTCGGCCAGGTGGCGGAACCGCGACAGGGCCTCGGGGTCCGGCAGGGCGGGATCGAGGCGGGCGGCCAGGCTGGCCAGCTCGAGCCGCAGCGCATAGGCCTGGTCAAGCTCTTCATCGTCCAGCTCGGTGACGAAGGTGCCCACCCCGTGGCGCGAGACCAGCAGGCCCGCCCCCTCCAGCCGGGCCAGCACCTTGCGCAGCGGGGTGCGTGAGATGCCGAATTCGGCGGCCAGCTCGGTTTCCGACAGGCGTTCTCCGGGGGCGTAGTCCAGCAGGCAGATGCGCGCGCGCAGCTCGGCCTCCAGCGCATCGGCGCGGTCCAGTGCCGAGGGGGTGCCCTCAGCGCCCATGGGCCGCGATCAACCCGTCGAGCAATTCGAGGCATTTCGCCAGCTGGTCGACCTCAAGGTATTCATCCGGCTGGTGCGCCTGGGCGATCGAGCCCGGCCCGCAGATCACCGCATCCATGCCGATCTGCTGGAACAGCCCGGCCTCGGTGTTGAAGGGCACACAGTTGACCCCGTTGGCGCCGGTAAGGCCGCGGATCATGTCGCGGACCTGGTTTTCCGGCATGGGCAGTAGCCCGCAGACCTCTCCCATGACCTCTGTCGAGATCCCGGTGCCCTCTGCGCGGGCCTGCATCTCGGGGACCAGGTCCTGGGCGACGAAGCGGGCGATGGTCTCTTTCACGAAGTCCTGGTCGGCCATGTTCACCGGCCGCATCTCCCAGTCCAGCTGCGCCTCGGCGGGGATCACGTTGTGGATCGTACCGCCATGCAGGGCGCCGATGTTGATGGTGGTATGGGGAGGCTCGAAGGGCGAACCCTCGGGCGCGCGGGCCTTCAGCTCGGCGCGCAGTTCCAGCAGGCGGGTGATGTAGCGGGTGGCATATTCCACCGCGTTGACCCCCAGCTCGGGAGAGGACCCATGACCGCCGGTGCCGGTGAAGCGCACGGTGTATTCGCAGCAGCCCTTGTGCCCCTCGACGAGCTGCATCGAGGTGGGCTCTCCGATCAGCGCCATGGCGGGGCGGACCTCGCGGCGCGACAGTTCTTCGGCCAGGGCCCGTCCGCCGAGGCAGCCGACCTCTTCGTCATGGGTGAAGGCGAAATGAAAGGGCCTGTCGCCGACCGCTGCCGCCATCTGCGGGGCAAGCGCCAGGCAGGCGGCGATGAAGCCCTTCATGTCGCAGGTCCCGCGCCCGTAGAGCCGCCCGTCCTGCCGCACCATGGCGAAGGGGTCGCGGCTCCAGGGCTGGCCCGCCACCGGCACCACGTCGGAATGCCCCGAGAGGACCAGGCCGCCATCCGCCTCGGGCCCGATGGTGGCCCAGAGATTGGCCTTCTGACCCGAGGCGTCGCGCAGGATCTCGACCCGCGCCCCGGCGGCGCGCAGGATCTCTGCCATATAGCCGATGGCATCCATGTTGCTGTCCGAAGAGATGGTGGGAAAGCCCACCAGGTCCCCGAGGATGTCGATGCTGCGTTCCAGCACGGATCAGTCCTTCACGAAGAGCTTGCGTTCCATGTTGCACAGCGTCTCGGCGGCGCCGTCCTCGCGGATCAGGATGGTCTCGGTGGTCTCGAGACCCCAGTCGTCCATCCAGAGGCCGGGCATGAAGTGGAAGGTCATGCCGGGTTCCAGCACGGTCTCGTCCAGCGCCCGGATCGAGACGGTGTGCTCGCCCCAGTCCGGCGGGTAGGAGAGACCCACGGCATAGCCCGCCCGGTTGGGCCGTTCGATGCCCACCTTCAGCAGCTCGGAATCCAGCGCACGGGCGATGTCGCAGGCGCGGTTGCCGGCGCGGGCGACCTCGATCCCGGCGTTCAGACCTTCGGTCAGCGCCTGGCTGGCGTCGGACATGAACTTGGGCGGCTTGCCGAAGAAGATCGAACGGCAGAGCGGCGCGTGGTAGCGGCGGTAGCAGCCCGACTGCTCGATGAAGGTGCATTCGCCGCGCTGAAGCGCTTCGCCGTTCCAGGTCAGGTGCGGGGCGCTGGCGTCCTCTCCCGAAGGCAGCAGCGGCACGATGGCCGGGTAGTCGCCCCAGCTGTCATCTTCGCCCTGCACGGCGGTCTTGAAGAGCTCGCCCACCAGGTCGTGCTTGCGCATGCCCGGCTCGGCCAGTTCGATGGCGCGCTCGATCACCAGCTCCGAGATCCGGGCGGCACGGCGCATGAAGGCCAGCTCTTCGTCGGACTTGATCAGACGCTGCCAGTTGACCAGCGTCGAGGCGTCGACGATCTCGGCTTCGGGCAGACCGTCCAGCAGCACGGCATGGCCCTTGGCGGTGTAGAAATAGGTCTCCATCTCGACGCCGATCCTGGAGTCCCCGTAGCCCATGATCCGCAGGTGGCTGGCCAGGTCCTCCATCGGGTGGTTGTCGGGGTTCTGGATGTAGCGGTCGGCGTAGAAGAGGATGTTCTCGTGATCCATCCAGACCGTGCGCTTGGCGCCGTTGGCGTCCTGCAGGCGACCCCACCAATAGGGCTCTCCGTCCATGGGCAGGATGACGCCCTGGTGGACGTAGAAGCTCCAGCCGTCATAGCCGGTCAGGTAGTTCTGGTTCGAGGGGTTGGTGATGAAGAGCACGTCGATCCCCGCCTCGGCCATGGCCTTGCGGGTGATGCGCAGACGCCGCTGGTATTCGGCGGCAGAGAAGGGGGCCTTGCTGGCGGACATGATATCCTCTGATTTGTACACATCATGGGCAGGGATCTTGGGCGCTTTGGAGGTTTCGCTGTCAAGGGTGCCCGGAGGGGCGCGAATCTGACAGGAGCTCTTTGCGACTCGGATCTGTTGTGCACATCATCAGCCAGAAGCCTTGAAGGCCGGTCAATACGGATAATGCGATGAGCCCCGAAAACCTTGCCAGCGCCGCGACCCGGCGCCTTGCGGATAAGCGGGCCGGACCCGCGCCCGATGCCATCCCCGGCGCGCCGGGGATGAGCGACGTGATGGCAGCGGCCGCCCGCATCCGTGGGCTGGCCGACGCCACACCGCTGGTGCCCGCCGCGCTTTCGGATCGGCTGGGCGTCGAGCTGCTGCTGAAGCTCGAGCTTTGTCAGCCCACCGGGGCCTTCAAGCTGCGCGGTGCGGTGAATGCGGTGGCGCAGGTCGAGGGGCCGGGGGTGGTCTGCTGCTCTACCGGCAACCATGGCCGCGCGGTGGCCTTTGCCGCCCGCCAGCGCGGTTTGCGCGCGGTGGTCTGCTTGTCCGAACTGGTGCCCCAGGCCAAGGTCGAGGGCATTCGCGCCCAGGGCGCCGAGGTCCACCTGGCGGGCCGCAGCCAGGACGAGGCGCAGGTCGAGGCAACCCGGCTGGCCGAGGCCGAGGGCCTGATCGAGATCCCGCCCTTCGACAATGCCCATGTCATCGCCGGGCAGGGCACCATCGGGCTGGAGCTGCTTTCGGCCCGGCCCGACCTCGAGGCGCTGATCATCCCGCTTTCGGGCGGCGGCCTGGCCGCGGGCATCGCGCTGGCGGCGAAGGCGATCAAGCCGGGCATCCGCATCATCGGCGTCTCGATGGATCGCGGTGCCGCCATGGCCGAGGCGCTGGCCGCGGGTCATCCCGTCTATGTCACCGAGGTCGCCAGCCTGGCGGATTCCCTGGGCGGCGGGATCGGGCTGCAGAATGCGCTCAGTTATCCGCTCTGTGCCGCGCTGCTCGACGAGGTGGTGCTGGTCTCGGAGGCCGAGATCTACCGCGCCATGCAGGCGGTCTTCCATGCGGAACGGCTGGTGGCGGAGGGCGGCTCTGTCGTTGGGATCGCGGCGCTGCTGGCGGGCAAGCTGAAGCTGACAGGGCCTGCCGCCACCGTCCTGACGGGGCGCAATGTCGACATGGCGCAGTTCAAGCGGGTGATCAACGGAGAGCCCGTGACCCTCGGCGCGCTGGAGCTGGAAGGACAACACCATGAGCCATGAGATCCGCATCCTGACCGAGACCCAGCTGCGCGCCACGCTGGACCTGGACCTGCCCCTGATCGACCGGGTCGAGACCGCCTTCGCGGCCCTGGCGCGCGGCGGGGTGGTGATGCCGCCGGTGCTGTCGATGCACCTGCCGCAGGTCAATGGCGAGGTCGACGTGAAGACCGCATGGGTGCCGGGGCTCGAGGGGTTCGCGCTGAAGGTTTCTCCGGGCTTCTTCGACAATCCGACGCTGGGGCTGTCCAGTCTCAACGGGCTCATGGTGCTCCTGTCGGCCAGCACCGGGCTGGTGCAGGCGGTGTTTCTCGACAACGGCTATCTGACCGACCTCAGGACTGCCGCCGCGGGCGCGGTCGCTGCGCGCCACCTGGCCCCGGAGGTGCGCGTCTGCGGTATCATGGGCACCGGCGTTCAGGCGCGTCTGCAGGCGCGCGCCGCCTATCTTGTCAGGCCCTATCGGCATTGCCTGGTCTGGGGCCGCGATCCTGAAAAGGCCCGCGCCTGCGCCGCGGACATCGCCCGGGCCACCGGCGCCCGGGCCCAGGCCACCCACGACCCCGAAGCGCTGGTGCGGCGCAGCCAGCTGGTGATCACCACCACCCCGTCGACCCAGCCGATCCTGCGCGCCGAGTGGCTGCATCCGGGGCTGCATATCACCGCCATGGGCTCTGACCAGGCGGGCAAGGCAGAGCTGGAGCCAGAGGCCGTGGCCCGCGCCGATCTCTACGTCTGCGACCGGGTCAGCCAGTGCGAGACGATGGGAGAGCTGCGCGCTGCCCGCGCGGCCGGGCTGATGGCAGACGAGCCACCCGAGCTGGGGCAGGTCATCCTTGGCGAGGTCGCGGGACGGCGCTCTGCAGAGGAGGTGACGATCTGCGATCTGACCGGCACCGGCGTGCAGGACACGGCCATTGCAACCTATGCGCTGGAGGCCACGGGGGGCGCGGGAACCCTGATCGAAACCTGAGCATTGTCACGCGGACGGCCTGGCTTCCGGCAGGCCCGCAACGAAAAACGCCGCCCGTGGGACCCGGACGGCGTTTCCATTTTGGTAGGAGAGTGGAGCGCTCAGGCGCCCCAGTGGCGCAGGTCGCCGCAATCCATGTGAACGAAGTTGGAACCGGAGTAGCGGCCGACACCGCCGGCGCGGCAGCTTTCGGCAGCCGAGGCCATCTGGTTGACCGAGCGCGTCGCCAGTCGCAGATCCGCGGCCTGGCCCTGCATGTGCAGCGAATTGCGCGCCACGGCGCGCGACTTCGAGCGCAGCATCGAGTTGGTGGCGGGCGTCCGGTAGCCCGACAGCAGCAGGTAGGGCTCGTCGACCTCCATCAGCGAATGCGACGCCGCCATGATGTCGATGGTCCGCAGATCGACCGTCTTCACCTCGTCGGTGCGCCAGTCGCGGAAGAAATGAGAAATCTCGGAGAGGCTGTCGCGCAGGTATTCGCCTTCGATCCAGTAGATCATGTCCAGGTGCTCGCCCGTACGGGCCGAGTACATGCGGATACGTCGGATGTCGCCCGCATTGCGAAGGAAGCCTGCTGCCTTCGAAAATGTCGGAGCCGCGGTGAGTGCTGTCGCGGCGAATGCACCCAGTAGGGCGCGGCGCGAAATGCTCGCTGTGCCTTTGGTCATTGTAGCGCTGTCCCGTCGCTTGTTCGGCCTGTTCAACCTGTCAGACCGATCATTTCGTCCGCCTTACCAGCGGTTTACCTATCTCCCGCCTTGGCGGCGGTTCACATCTGCATCCCCCCAGATGCGGGATTTTTATGACACGGTTCTCTTTTTTCTTAAACAGGGGAACCTGTAGCATTGTATCAAATCAGCGGTTTTCGGCTGAATCTTGCCCATAAAACTACCGGATTTCCGCCATTTTCAGCCGGCCACGTCGCCGTTATGCATCGGGGCAGGGGCGAATCCGGCCCTGACCCAAATGTGAGTGGACAGTCACAAGCCCTTGGCACACCTTCGATTTGTATGTGTTCCAGCCCGGTTTCCAGGAGATCGCCCATGAATTTTCGGCTCCATCCCGCCTCAGGCCTCTCGCGCCTCGGAACTGCGGTCTTTCTGGCCAGCGCCCTGGCGCTTTCGGCCGGAACCGGCGCGCGGGCCCAGGATGACGCGGGCTTTGCCCTGACCGGTTTCAAGACCGCCGTGGCCGAAGGCGCGTCCCGCGACCGGGCGCTTGCCGCCTTCTACCGCAGCCGGGACTACGCGCCGATCTGGACCGGCGCAGGGGCAGACCACGCCGCGCGACGCGCGGCCCTGCTCGAGGCGATCCGCATGGCGCCGCTGCACGGGCTGCCGGGCGACAAGTTCGACACCGCGGATCTGACGGCGCAGATGGCGGCCGCGGTCAGCGAACGGGATCGCGGGCGGCTCGACGTTCTGCTCAGCGAGATCTGGCTGGACGTGGCGACCGATCTGCAGACCGGTATCCTGACTCCCTCGGAGGTCGATGACGAGATCGTCCGCGAGGTGCCGCTGCGCGATGCCTCGCAATACCTGCTCGGGATCACCGGCGACGCGCCGCTGGCCTTCGTGCGCGCGCTGCCGCCGCAGACCGAGGAATACCGCAACCTGATGCGGGCCAAGATGCGCATGCAGGCCGATCTCTCGGCTGGCGGCTATGGCCCCGTGGTGCGGGCCAAGAAGCTGGAAGAGGGCGACAGCGGTTCCGCCGTGGTGGCGCTGCGCGACCGGCTGATCCGCATGGGCTATCTCGCGCCGCGCGCCTCGACCCGTTACGACAAGGCCATGGTCGAAGCGGTGCAGCGCTTCCAGCGCGACAACGGCATGGAGCCCGACGGCGTCGTAGGCCCGGCCACGCTGGAGGCAATCAACACCAGCCAGGAAGAGCGGCTGCAATCCATCATCGTCGCCATGGAGCGCGAGCGCTGGATCAACCGCCCCCTGGGCGAGCGCCGCGTCTGGGTGAACCTGCCTGATTTCCGCGCCAAGCTGATCGACAAGGGCGAGGTGGTCTTCGAGACCCGCGCCGTGGTCGGCCGCGCCATGGAGGGCCGTCGCAGCCCCGAGTTCAGCGATGTCATGGAGCACATGATCATCAACCCGACCTGGAACGTGCCGCGCTCCATCGTCGTCGGGGAATACCTGCCGCAGATCCAGCAGAACCCCAATGCCGCAGGGCATCTGAACCTGATCGACGCGCGCGGGCGGATCGTGCCTCGGGACGCGGTGGACTTCACCCAGTTCACCGAAGCCAACTTCCCCTTCGACATGAAGCAGCCGCCCTCGCGCTCGAACGCGCTTGGCCTGGTGAAGTTCATGTTCCCGAACGCCAACAACATCTACCTGCATGACACCCCGTCCAAGAGCCTCTTTGCCCGCTCGGTCCGGGCGTTCAGCCACGGGTGCATCCGGCTCGCCGATCCCTTCGACTTTGCCTATACGCTGCTTGGCTACCAGGAGGCCGACCCAAAGGGCGTCTTCCAGAGCACTCTGGCGACGGGCCGCGAAACCCAGATCGACCTGGAACATCCGCTGCAGGTGCACCTTGTCTACCGCACCGCCTTCTCGGATGCGCGCGGTCACATCCAGTACCGCGACGATATCTATGGCCGCGATGCCCGGATCTGGCGCGCCCTGGCTGCCGAAGGGGTGGTGCTGGAACTGGGGAACAGCTAAACCTTCGCGCAAGTGCGGGAAGGACCCAGATGCCATATTCCATGAACGAGATCGCCCGTGCCCTGGGCGCCGAGGTGCTGGGCAAGGGCACCCTTGAGATCGACAGCGTGGCCGAGCCCGCCGAGGCCGGCCCGCGCGATCTGGCCATCGCCATGAAACCCGAGTTCGCGGCCGGCCTGCCCAAGGGCCAGGCTCGCGCGGCCTTGCTCTGGGAGGGGGCCGACTGGCAGGCTTTCGGACTGGAGGCCGCCGTCATGGTGCCACGTCCGCGCATGGGGCTGGCCTCGGTCACCTCGATGCTCGATCCGGGCTGGGGCTACGAGCCGGGGATCTCTCCGCTGGCGCAGGTCTCGCCGGAGGCCGAGCTGGGCGAGGGGGTCTCGGTCGGGGCCTTCACCTTCATCGCCAAGGGGGCGAAGATCGGCGCGGGCTCTGTCATCGGGCCGCAATGCTATGTCGGTTGGGACGCCAGCCTCGGCGCAGGCGCGCTGCTGCATGCGGGCGTCAAGATCGGCCCGCGGGCCAAGATCGGCGCACGCTTCACCGCCCATCCCGGCGCGGTGATCGGCGGCGACGGCTTCAGCTTCGTCACCCCCGAGGCGGGCTCGGTCGAGATGGCGCGCTCCAGCCTTGGCGGAGAGACCGACGCCAAGGCCCAGGCCTGGGTGCGCATCCATTCCCTGGGCGCGGTCGAGATCGGCGCGGATGTCGAGATCGGCTGCAATACCACCGTCGACGCGGGCACGATCCGCGCCACCCGCATCGCCGACGGCTGCAAGATCGACAATCAATGCCAGATCGGCCACAATGTGACCGTCGGCCGGGATTGCCTGATGGCCTCGGGCGTCGCCGTGGCGGGGTCCACCCGGATCGGCAACAACGTGGTGTTGGGGGGCCGCGTGGGGGTTTCCGACAATGTCTTCGTGGGCGACGGCGTGGTTGCCGCAGGCGCCAGCGTGATCTTGTCGAACGTGCCCGCGGGACGCGTCGTCATGGGCTACCCGGCGGTCAAAATGGACAGCCATATAGAGAGTTACAAGGCGCTGAGACGCCTGCCACGCCTGCTGAAACAGGTCGCCGACTTGCAGAAAGCTGTTTTCAAGTCGGGTCAGAACGACTAAATCCACAGCGAGCCAGCGAGAGGGGATCGCATCCATGTCGGACATCAAGCAAAAGGTCGTCGAGATCATCGCGGAACAGGCGGTACTCGAGCCTTCTGACGTCAAGATGGAAAGCACGCTGGAGGACCTGGGGATCGACTCCCTTGGCCTCGTGGAAAGCATCTTCGCCATCGAGGAAGCCTTCGACATCCAGGTCCCCTTCAACGCCAATGATCCGCAGGAAAGCGACTTCGACATCTCGGATGTCGCCTCGATCGTCGCCGGCGTCGAGAAATTGGTGAAAGAACAGAATTCGTGAAACGGGTCGTCATTACGGGCGCAGGCACGATCAATGCCCTGGGCCATGACGTGGCCGAAACCCTCGAGGCCATGCGCGAGGGCCGCTGTGGCATCGCCGAGCTGGACGTGCGCGACGCCGACCGCCTCTCGGTGAATATCGGCGCCCAGGTGAAGGGCTTCTCTTCCGAGGGGCTCTTCAACCGCCAGCAGATGGCGCTTTATGACCGTTTCACCCAGTTTGCCCTGGTCGCCGCCCGCGAGGCGATTTCGCAATCCGGGCTGACCTTCGCCGGAGAGCTGGCTCACAAGACCGGCGCCATCCTCGGCAATTCCGGTGGTGGCATGACCACCATCGACGAGAATTACCGCTCGGTCTACGAGGAGGGGAAGAACCGCGTTCACCCCTTCGTCGTGCCGAAGCTGATGAACAACGCCGCCGCCAGCCATGTCTCGATGGAGTTCAACCTCAAGGGCCCGACCTTCACGGTCTCCTCGGCCTGCGCGAGCTCGAACCACGCCATGGCCCAGGCCTTCCAGATGGTGCGCACGGGCATGAGCCCGGCGATGATCACCGGCGGCTCCGAATCCATGCTCTGCTTCGGCGGCGTGAAAGCCTGGGAGGGCATGCGCGTCATGTCCAAGTCCGGCTGCCGCCCCTTCAGCGCCAACCGCAACGGCATGGTGCAGGGCGAAGGTGCCGGCATCTTCGTCTTCGAGGAACTTGAGCACGCCAAGAAGCGCGGCGCAGAGATCCTGGCCGAGGTGGTGGGCTTCGCCATGTCCTCGGATGCCTCCGACATCGTCATGCCCTCGAAGCAGGGGGCCGCGCGGGCGATCTCGGGCGCGTTGAAGGATGCCAGGCTGAACCCCGAGGACGTGCAATACATCAACGCCCATGGCACCGGCACCGCCGCCAACGACAAGACCGAAAGCGCCGCCGTGGCGGATGTCTTCGGGCGTCATGCGGACGAGGTGATGATCAGTTCGACCAAGGCGATGCACGGCCACCTGATCGGCGGCACCGGCGCGGTCGAGCTGCTGGCCTGCATCATGGCACTGCGCGACGGTGTGGTCGCACCGACGATCAACTACGAAGAGCCCGACCCCGAATGCGCCCTGGACGTTGTGCCGAACGAGGCCCGCGAAGTGCAGGTCGAGGTGGCCCTGTCCAACGCCTTCGCCTTCGGCGGGCTGAACGCGGTCATGGCGCTGCGCCGGATCTGACCCGCGCCGCCTTCTTACTTTCTGACAAGCAAAACGCCGCGGTCCTTACGGGCCGCGGCGTCTCGCAATCCGGGGGCGGAGATCAGTTGCCGATCGAGGGCACTGCGGTCACCTGCTCGAAGGCCTTGGTGAAGCCGGTCAGCGACAGCTTCATCGGCACGGCCACGTCGGCGGCAGCCGCTGGACGGATCGTCAGGGTGGCGACGGCGCCGGCGCGGAAGGTGGCCATCTCCGCTTCGGTGAAGCCCACGCGGGCGACGCAGCCCGAGGCGTTGCAGAAGCTGAAGTTGTAGGCCTTGTCCTGGTTGCCATCGACATTCAGCAGCAGGCCGGCGGGCAGCAGGGTCTCGAGCGGGACCATGATCGTGGCACCGGCGGCTGCCTGAGAGCCCTCGGGCGTCTTGAAGAAGGCGGCAGTGGCGATCGGGTTGCCATCTTCACGCGTCATCAGCTGGGTCATCTGGCAGGGTTCTTCCTGGCCATCCTCGGCTTTCACGCAGTCGATGTTCCAATCGCCGATCTGTTCGCGGCTGTAGGTCTGGCCCACCTGGGGCTCTGCGTCAGAGCCCTGTCCCATGTCCAGGTCTGCGTCCTGCGCCAGGACGGGGGTGACCAGCAGCGAAAGAGCCAGGGCAGAGGCCGGCAAGGTGAAGAGAGAGCGCATCTTGTATCCCATTCAGTGATTGCGTTACGGCCCGCTTAACATGACAGATGGGCCGAGTCAGGCCCCCCTGGTGGGGTGGCTTCAGGCCGCCGCTCGCCCCGGATGCGCCGGGATTTCAGCGCTCTCGGATGGGTTGCGCGGGGCAAGGCGACAGGCGTTTTGCCCAACGAAAAAAGGAGCCCGAAAAGGCCCCTTTTTCCGTAGTTTATGCTCCCCGTCGGACTGGCCGACTTGTATTTGAGGTCACGCTAGGAGGTTTGCCGGGGGTAGTCAACACGGAAATATGACAGCCCTGTAGCGGGCGTGATCAGCGTCTGTTTTGCAGGCATTTGAAGGATTTTCCCCAGTCCGGCGCCGGTTCGCAGTGGCCCGGAACAGGCATCGGCAGGCCTCTGCCGGTCCACCGGCGGAAAAAAGCCGCGCCCTAAGGCGCGGCCAGTCAGACAGGGAGGAAGTCTGCCCTTCGTCAAGAGGACATGAGACGAAGGACACCCCGACAAGCTGGCACGATTTGGTAAAGGAAGCCTTCGCGGCAGCGCGCGCAGGGGCGGGTCGGCCCGGAAATCGCGGGAAACTCGCTCAGGTTCTTCTCAAATGCGCCGGAACTGAAAGATGCGATTGGTGCAACTGTCGTTGAGTTAATTCCAATAGTCGCAACTACGGCAGCTTCCTATGCTCGACCCACTTTTGGGAGGAGATAGAATGACCGGATTTTTCCGTATGACCGCCGTGCTCGCCTTGGCGGGTCTGAGCACCCTTGGCAGCCAGGCATTTGCCCAGGCGCGACCCGAGGTCCTGCCGCCGTCCGAGGCCCCGGCGCGGGTCCTCTTCGTCGGCAACAGCTACTTCTACTACGGTGACAGCCTGCACAACCACGCCGTCCGCATGGCCCGCGCGCTCTACCCCGAGCGGGATTTCAGCTACAAGCTCGCCGCGATCTCGGGGGGCTACCTGGATCAGCAGCCCATCGACGCCTATCTCGATCTGGGGGGAGCGAAGGGCTATGACCTTGTCATCCTGCAGGGCAACTCGGGCGCCATGTTGAGCGAGGACAAGCACCAGCGCTTTGCCGACGCCGCAGATCACCTCGTGGCGCGGATCACCGAGCGCGGCGGCGAGGCAGCCTTCTACATGACCCCGGCCTATGCCGAGGGTCACAAGCGTTACGATCCCGAGATGACCGAGCTGATTTCGGATGGCTACACCGGAGAGGGCAACCGCGTCGGCGCTCTGGTCATTCCGACCGGTGAGGCCTTCGCCCTGGCCAAGGCCCGGCGTCCGGAGATCGCGTTGCACAAGTCCGACAACAGCCATCCCACGCTTCTTGGCAGCTACCTCGGTGCGGCCACCATTGTGGCAACGCTCTATGACGACAGCGTGGTCGGAAACCCCTACACATACGAGGGCGCGATCTCGGACGAGGATGCGGCCTTCCTTCAGCAGGTTGCCGAAGATGCGGTGGCGGCCTATTTCAACCAGTAGGAAGAGGGCTCCGGGGCGCCAGCAGGCTCCCCGGAACATCGGCAAGATCTTTTTTGATCCAAACCTGAAACTCCGACGTAACGCTGGACGTGTCTTCCCCGAACTGCAGTTTGAAGCCTGCAGACAAGAGTTGCATTGAACCGACGGAGCAGGTGATTCACAGTCGGTCCGAAGTTTTGCAGAATCCTCGCCGGGGAAGGAGGCGTTAAACAGCGTGACAGATGACAAGAGCGCACGCGCTGCCGAACTGGCTATCGGTCTCCTGGAGGGGCGCGAGAGGCAGGAGGCCTTGCACGACGTAACCGCCGATCCCGAGATGCGCGAAGCCTTCCGCAGCTGGAACGAACGGCTGGCCTCGCTCTGCATGGCCCAGCCTGATCCGGCGCAGGGCCCAGGTGCCCATGTCTACACCAATATCGAGGCGGAGCTCTTCGCGCCGCAGGCCGAGGCCGTCAAGGAAAGCTTCTGGGACATGCTGCGCGCGCCGGAAAACCGTGGCCTGGTGCTCATGGTGCTGGCCGCGAAGGTCCTGCTGCTGACCTGGGTTCTCTACCTCTTCCTTTGACCCAACGGGCAGGGGCTCAGGCAGAGGGCTCCATCTCGCCACCCTCAAGCACGCGCCCGATATAGGGAACGATCATGCCCGTCCCCAGCAGGGTCGCCACGAGGCCGACCAGCAGGATGCGCAGGTGATCCATGAAGCCTTCCGAGATCGCATAGGCGGCAATTGCCACCAGCGGAATGTGCAGGAAAACGGCGCAGACGAATTGCACGCGGCGTTTGGCTCTGTTCGTTTGCATCAGGACCCTCCCGGCTTGGTCACAATTACCCTCACGGGTGGAATTATGGGCTTTGCGCCACCCTCTTTGCAAGGCGTGATCTTTGAAGTCACGGAGATCGTTGCAATATCGGCGGGCGACCCGGCTCAGATCGACAGGCGCGTGCCCTGGCTGCCGCGTTCGCGGTAGGGGGTGGTCTGGTACTGCGCCCGGTAGCATTTGGAGAAATGCGAGGGCGAGGCGAAGCCACAGGAAAGCGCCACGTTGATCACCGACATATCGGTCTGCATCAAGAGGTTGCGCGCCTTCTGCAGGCGCAGCTCCATGTAGTAGCGCTTGGGCGAGCGGTTGAGGTAGCGGCGGAAGAGCCGCTCCAGCTGGCGGGTCGACATGCCCACCTCCTTGGCCAGGATCGCCGGGCTGATCGGCTCTTCGATATTGGCCTCCATCATCTGGATGACCTGAGAGAGCTTCGGGTGGCGCACGCCGATGCGGGTCGGCACGGACAGCCGCTGCGTGTCCTGGTCGGTCCGGATCGAGGAATAGATCAGCTGGTCGGCCACCGCATTGGCGATGTCCTCTCCCAGGTGATCGGCGATCAGTTTCAGCATCAGGTCGATCGAGGAGGTCCCGCCGGCGGTGGTCATGCGGTTGCCGTCGACCACGAAGACCGACTTGGTGAGCGTCACCTCGTCGAATTCCTCGGCGAAACTGTCGTGATTTTCCCAGTGGATCGTGGCGCGCTTGCCGTCCAGAAGGCCGGCGCGGGCCAGCACATGGGCGGCGGTGCAGAGCCCGCCCAGGGCCGCGCCCTTGCGGGATTCGCGGCGCAGCCAGGCCAGCAGCTTGCGCGTCGCCGTCTCCTGGATCGCCACGCCGCCGCAGAGCATGACGAAATCTTCGCGCCCGACCTCTCCCAGCGGGCCGTCGACGCCGAAGCTGACGCCGCCAGAGCAGGTCACCGGCTCGCCGTCTTCGCTTTGCAGGGTCCAACTGTAGACGGTTTCCCCGGCCATCCGATTGGCAATGCGCAGACACTCCAGCGCCGAGGCGAAGGAGAGCATCGTGAACCTGTCCAGAAGGATGAAAAGGAAGCGCCGCGGCCGCGGGCTTGAGCTGGAAACCGAAGAGAGCGGGCTGCGGGGCTCCGGCATGCTTGCACCTGGTCTTGAGAGTGTCGGTTGGGTCCCGCCGGGCAGGGGGGCTGCCGCCGGAATTCGGATATGAGCGCAGAGCAAACCTGCGACGTCAAGCGTCGCAAAAGATTTGTAGCCCTTTAGCGCTATCTCCTTTATAGGGTGACGCCTCAAGAAGCTTGAACCCGGAGGAAAAGATGGGGACCTGGCAGAAGTCCGATTGGCGCAACAAGCCGCGGGTGCAGATGCCTGACTATCAGGATCAGGAAGCACTGCACGCCGTAGAGGCTCAGCTTTCGAAGTATCCGCCCCTGGTGTTTGCCGGGGAGGCCCGCCGTCTGCGTGACGCATTGGGCGCAGCAGGCCGGGGGGAGGCCTTCCTGCTGCAGGGTGGCGATTGTGCCGAAAGCTTCGATCAATTCTCAGCCGACAGCATCCGCGACACCTTCAAGGTGATGCTCCAGATGGCCATGGTGCTGACCTTCGGCGCCAAGGTGCCCGTGGTGAAGGTGGGCCGGATGGCCGGCCAGTTCGCCAAGCCCCGTTCGGCTCCGACCGAGACCATCGGCGGCGTCGAGCTGCCCAGCTACCGCGGCGATATCATCAACGATCTGGCCTTCACGCCGGAAGCGCGTATCCCGAACCCCGGCAAGATGCTGCAGGCCTACACCCAGGCCGCGGCCACGCTGAACCTGCTGCGCGCCTTCTCGACCGGCGGTTATGCGGATGTGAACCAGGTCCACCGCTGGACCCTGGGCTTCACCGCCTCCGACAAGGCCGAGAAGTTCCGCGACATGGCGAACCGGATCTCGGACACGCTGGACTTCATGCAGGCCGCGGGCGTCCAGTCCGACCGTCAGCATGCGCTGCGCCAGGTCGATTTCTACACCTCCCACGAGGCGCTTCTGCTGGAATATGAAGAAGCGCTCTGCCGGATGGATTCGACCTCGGGCAAGTGGCTGGCTGGTTCCGGCCACATGATCTGGATCGGCGACCGGACCCGTCAGCCCGATGGTGCCCATGTCGAGTTCTGCTCGGGCGTGATGAACCCCATCGGCCTGAAGTGCGGCCCGACGACCACCGCCGAGGACCTCAAGGTCCTGATGGAGAAGCTGAACCCCAACAACGAGATGGGCCGTCTGACCCTGATCGCCCGTTTCGGCGCCGGCAAGGTCTCCGAGCATCTCTCGCGCCTGATCGAGACCGTTCAGAGCGAAGGTGCCAACGTGGTCTGGGTCTGCGACCCGATGCATGGCAACACCATCAAGTCGAACACCGGCTACAAGACCCGCCAGGTGAACACCGTGCTCTCGGAGGTGCAGGAGTTCTTCGCCACGCACCGTGCCCATGGCACCGTCCCCGGCGGCGTCCACTTCGAGATGACCGGCAACGATGTCACCGAATGCACCGGCGGCGTCTACGCGGTGTCCGAAGAGGATCTCTCGGATCGCTACCACACCGCCTGCGACCCGCGCCTGAATGCTTCGCAAGCCCTCGAACTGGCCTTCATGGTCGCCGAAGAGCTTGTCAGCCTGCGCGAAACCCGTATGGCCGCCAACGGCTGATCCGGGCACGGGCCAGGGTCCGCGATTGCAGAAAAACAAAACCGCCGTCCGGGAGACCGGGCGGCGGTTTTCATTCCGGGGCTCAGGTCACCGACGAGAGCGCCGGGCGCGGGCCTATTCGTCGTCCACGACCCGCAGGTAAGGCCGGGGGCCGGGCTTCAGCCTGGGCCGGGTAGAACCTGTGGCACCCTGGCTGGACGGGAGGAAAGGCGCCGCGGGGGGCTCTGAGAGGCCACGGCGGGGCGCGGGCTCGATCCGCTTGGGGATCTCGGGACCGGGGTCAGAGCCTTCCTCGGCAGGTTCGTTCTGCATGAAGTCGCCAAGCAGGGGCGTGACGCGGCTGCCGGTGATCTCGAAGCGGCGCGGCGCGCGGCCGATCTCTCCGGTGGTGGCCAGACAGCCCAGCACGCGAGAGATATCGCCGAGGTCGCTCTTCATCGGTAGCAGCAGCAGCTTGGCCTCGATCTCGGGCTTGCCGATGCCGCGTTCAGCCAGCAGGTCGATGGTGGCCTTGGCGGGGTTGTCGAAGACCTCTTCCAGGATCTCGCCCAGCTGGTTGCGGCCCTGGGGCGTCATGAAGGCCGAGAGCGGCATGCCGCGCACCTCCATCCCCATCAGGTCCGACAGGTGAGAGCCGGCGATGCGCAACCGCGCGATACCGGGGGCGACCCGTTCCAGGATGAAGGCGTATTCCAGCGCCCGCTCGATCCCGCGCGGGTCGATGTCCGAGCGTCGCGGCACGAGGCGGCCGCCGCGGATCGCCTCCCAATAGGCCTCGACCTCCTGGACGGTGGTGAAGCGGGCCTGATTCACGAATCCGGCCATGCTGATGACGGTGCGCCCGTCGCCTCCGCTCTGCGACATCTCGAAACTCCAGCTTTTTTCATGGCAACCCTCTGTCGTTTCACGTCAAAGCCAAAGCCTGCGCCGGAAGACATCCGGCGGCAGCGGGGCCAGAGGCCGCACCACCTATGGTTAAAGCTATCTTCACAGAGGTTACGTATCCATTAATATGCCAGTATCGAGAGGAAATTTCCGGGATTTCTCGACCAATGGTTAACCGCCACTGACGGCACCAGGTCGCCCGGAGCGAGGCACAACGGAGGGGCCATGACCTATTCAATGACGGGCTTCGCCACCGCGCGGGGCGAAGGTCTGGGCCATGGCTGGAGCTGGGAGCTGCGCTCGGTCAATGCCAAGGGGCTGGATTTGCGACTGCGGGTGCCCGACTGGGTGCCGGGGCTGGAAGCGGCGCTGCGCGGGACGCTGACAAAGGCGCTGTCGCGCGGCTCTGTCACGCTGAACCTGCGGCTGTCGCGGGATGACAGCAGCGGCACGCTTGCGGTCAACACCGCTCAGCTGGACGCCATGCTTGAGGCGCTGAGCCTTGCCGAAAGCCGGGCCGAGGCCAGGGGGCTGGCGCTGCGTCCCAGCTCCGCCGCCGAGATCCTCGGCATGCGCGGCGTGCTCGAGGCCAGCGCGCCCGAGGAAGACAACGAGGCCCTGCGCGGCGCGCTGCTGGCCGATTTCGATGCGGTGCTCGAGGATTTCCTGCAGATGCGCGCCGGAGAGGGCCGCTCGGTCGCCTCGGTGCTTTCGGCGCAGCTCGATGCGATCGAGACACTCACAGGCGAGGCCGAGCGCGCCGCCGTCGAACGCGCGCCTCGTCAGAAAGAGGCGCTGCAGGCCGCCATGGCGCGGGTGCTCGAGGGGGCAGGGGGCCAGGACCCCGACCGCCTCGCTCAGGAACTGGCCCTGCTGGCGATCAAGGCCGATGTCACCGAAGAGCTGGACCGGCTGCGCACCCATGTCGGTGCCGCCCGCGCGCTTCTGGCCCAGGAGGGGCCCGTGGGCCGCAAGCTGGATTTCCTTTCCCAGGAGTTCAACCGCGAGGCCAATACCCTGTGTTCCAAGGCTCAGGACAAGGCGCTAACCGCCATCGGGCTCGAGATGAAGACCCTCATCGACCAAATGCGCGAGCAGGTGCAGAACATCGAGTAAGCCGGCCGTCCGCATCGCCGCACTTGTCCGCCGGGGCAAAACCTGCATAAGGCGAAGGCGACCTGACACGGCTATCCCGAAAGACGAAAGACATGTCCCAGAGGCGCGGCCTTCTCATCATCATCTCCTCCCCCTCGGGCGCCGGCAAATCGACGCTGTCGCGCCGCCTGCTGGAATGGGATCGCGACATCCGCTTCTCGGTCTCGGCCACGACCCGTGCGCCGCGGCCCGGCGAGGTGGATGGCGTGCACTACTTCTTCATGTCGAAGGAGGGGTTCCAGGATCTCGTCTCTCGCGGTGACATGCTGGAGCACGCCACGGTGTTCGGCAATTCCTACGGCAGCCCCCGCGGGCCGGTGGAAGATGCGATCAACTCGGGCAAGGACCTGCTCTTCGATATCGACTGGCAGGGCGGGCAGCAGATCCGCGCCTCGGCGCTTGGCAAGCACGTGCTGTCAATCTTCATCCTGCCGCCCTCGATGAAAGAACTTGAGCGCCGCCTGATCAGCCGCGCCCAGGACAGCGCCGAGGTGATCGAGAAGCGCATGCAGCAAAGCCGCGACGAGATCAGCCACTGGCCGGAATATGACTACGTGCTGATCAACGACGACCTGGAGGCGACAGAGACCCGCCTGCGCACCATCATCGAGGCCGAGCGCCTGCGGCTCAGCCAGCAGCCCGGCGTGGTCGACGTGGTGCGCCAGCTGAACGCGGAATACGAGGGCGAGGCATGACCATCTACGCGCTGGACGACCGCATCCCCGCGCTTGCCGGCAGCGCCTGGGTGGCGCCCGATGCCAATGTCATCGGCAGCTGCGTGCTGGAAGAGGACAGCTCTGTCTGGTTCGGCGCCACCCTGCGCGGTGACAACGAGGAGATCCGCCTCGGCGCCGGGTCGAACATACAGGAAAACACCGTCTGTCACACGGACATGGGCTTTCCCATGCACATCGGAACCAATGTCACCGTGGGCCACAAGGCGATGCTGCATGGCTGCGTGATCGGGGACAACTCGCTGATCGGCATGGGGGCCATCGTGCTCAACGGGGCGAAGATCGGGCGCAACTGCCTGATCGGCGCCGGCGCGCTGGTCACCGAAGGGCGCGAGATCCCCGACAACTCGATGGTGCTTGGCGCGCCGGGCAAGGTGGTGAAGGAACTGGGCCCCGACTGGGAACAGCGCCTGCGCGCCTCGGCACTGCATTACCAGGAAAACGCCCGCCGCTTCCGCGCCGGGCTGCGAGCGCTCTAAGCGCCCGTGCATCGGCAGGGGGACCGCCGCACATGACCGAAGCTTCGATCTCGGCCCTGCTGGCCGCCATCCCGATGCCCGCCCTGCTTGTCGGACACGGAGAGCGCGTCATCGCCGCCAATTCGCTGACCGCCGCGCTGCTCGGCCCCGCGATCACCGGGCGCCACTTCATCACCGTCATCCGGCAGCCCGCCGTCCTCGACGCCGTCGAGAACTGCCTGGGCGACCATCAGGTCCACAAGACCCAGTACCTGGCCTCTCGCGGCGGGCAGGAGGAGAACTTCGAGGTCACCTGCACCTACGTCGATACGGCCCTGGGACAGGGGGCGGTGGTGGTCTTCCACGACATCACCGAGCTCACCCAGGCCGAACAGATGCGCCGCGACTTCGTGGCCAATGTCAGCCACGAGCTGCGCACGCCACTGACGGCGCTCATCGGTTTCATCGAGACCCTGCTGGGCCCGGCCAAGGACGATGAAGCGGTGCGCGCGCGCTTCCTTGGCATCATGGCCAACGAGGCCGGGCGCATGGAGCGGCTGGTCCGCGATCTTCTGTCGCTGAGCCAGGTCGAAGGCGAGGCGCGGGTGCGTCCGACCGAGCGGGTCGAGATCCTGGGGCTGATGGAATCGGTGCGCAACGCGCTGGCGCCGCTGGCCCGTGACGCCGATGTCGAGCTCGAGATCACCGCCGAGGATGGCCCGGTCGAGGTGAAAGGCGATTCCGATCAGCTGCGCCAGGTGCTGACCAACCTGGTCGAGAACGCCATCAAGTACGGCCGCGCCGGCAAGCGGGTCGAGATGACCCTCTCGGCCGTGGCGCAGATGTCGGAGCTGCAGGGGCAGGGGGTCGCGGTGACCGTCCGCGACCACGGCGCGGGCATCGACGAGATCCATATCCCGCGACTCACCGAACGATTCTACCGTGTCGACAGCCACCGTTCGCGCGAAATGGGCGGAACCGGCCTGGGCCTCGCCATCGTGAAGCACATCGTGAACCGCCATCGCGGCCGGATGCGGATCTCTTCGGTGCTCGGAGAGGGCACTTCGATCCGCATCGTCCTGCCCCTCGGCTGAGCTTTCCTGTCAGGGATTTGTCAACAACGGCAGAGATTTGTCTATATTTCCGGCCGATTCTCCGGGGCGCTTTCCCTAAGGTTCGGCAGAATAAGGATAAACACTGTCATGTAACTGTTACGTATCTGTCGCAAAACCATTGCGAGCCCGCTCTAGGAGCAAGGGGCAAGGCCGCCGGGGGATGGCGGTCTCTCAGATAACAGGAGCATTCAATGTCCTTCATGAAGCTGACCGCCTCGGCCCTGGCCGTCGCCGCCGTTTCCGCCTCTGCGGCCGCTGCCCGTGACAACCTGCAGGTTGCCGGGTCCTCGACCGTTCTGCCCTACGCCTCGATCGTGGCAGAAGCCTTCGGCGAGAACTTCGAGTTCCCGACCCCGGTGGTCGAGTCCGGTGGCTCCTCCGCTGGTCTCAAGCGTTTCTGCGAAGGCGTCGGCGAAAACACCATCGACATCGCCAACGCATCGCGCGCCATCCGCGAAAAAGAGATCAAGGCCTGTGCCGAAGCCGGCGTGACCGACATCATCCAGGTCCGCATCGGCTATGACGGCATCGTCTTCGCCTCGCAGCTGGACGGCCCGGCCTTCACCGCCTTCGAGCCCGCCGACCTCTACAACGCCCTGGCCCCGAAAGTGGTCGTCGATGGCGAGCTGGTCGACAACCCCTACACCATGTGGTCCGAGTTCAACGCCGAGCTGCCCGAAGCCGAGATCCTGGCCTTCATCCCCGGCACCAAGCACGGCACCCGTGAGGTCTTTGAAGAGAAGGTCCTGGCGGCTGGCTGCGAAACCACCGGCGCTCTGGAAGCCATGATCGCCTCCGGCATGTCCGAAGACGACGCGGAAGACGCCTGCATCGCGGTCCGCACCGACGGCAAGTCCGTGGATATCGACGGCGACTACACCGAGACCCTGGCCTCGATCGACAGCAACCCGAACGCAATCGGCGTCTTCGGCCTGGCGTTCTACGAGAACAACACCGACAAGCTGAAAGTGGCCACCATGTCCGGCGTCGAGCCCGAGACCGCCACCATCGCTTCCGGCGAATACCCGGTCTCGCGTCCGCTGTACTTCTACATCAAGAAGGCCCACATCGGCGTCATCCCCGGCCTGAAAGAGTTCGCGCAGTTCTTCGTCGCTGACGAGATCGCCGGCCCCGATGGCCCGCTGAGCGCCTATGGCCTCGTCTCCGATCCCGAGCTGGCCGATACCCAGGCCATGATCGAGAACGAAGAGACCATGTAAGTCTCTCTGGGCGGCTCCCCTCGGGGCCGCTCGTCTCCGGGCTCCTGGCCGTTACCCGGCCAGGAGCCTTTTCGCCGCAACGACCATCCAGCGAGTATTTCATGCCGGCAACCTGGATCTTCCTCATTGTCCTGGCGCTTTCCGCCACCGGATACCTGCTGGGCCGCCGCCGCGCCCTGGTCTCGGCGGGAGGGGACAGCCGTCACCTGCATTCCCTGCCGGCCTACTACGGTTCCAATGCCGCGCTTCTGGTGAGCGTGCCCGCGCTGCTGGCGCTGGTGCTCTGGCTCTTCGCCCAGCCCATGGTGATCCAGAACCGGGTCGAGCACCTCGTGCCCGAAACCAGCTACGCCAACGAAGGCGAGCTGAGCCTTGTCATGTCCGACGTCCGCCGCATCGCAGAGGGGCTGGACCTCGCGGTAGAGCAGGGCGCCATGACCGAGGCCGAGGCCACGGACATCCGCGTTGAAACCACCAACATCCGCGACCGCCTCGGCGCGGTCGGCGTGGCGCTTGGCTCTGACGTCGAAGCGCCCATCCTGGTCGCCGCGAAAGCCTGGCGCGAGATGAACGCCACCGGCAACATGATCCGCACCGGCGTCGTGCTGCTGATTGCGCTGGCGGGCTTCGGCCTGGGGATGGTGCGCGCCGACAAGGACTTCCGCGCCCGCAACTCGGTCGAGAAGGTTATCCTGGCGCTGCTGATCCTGGCCGCCTCGCTGGCCATCCTGACCACGGTCGGGATCATCGCCTCGCTGCTGTTCAACACCATCGAGTTCTTCAAGCTCTACCCGGCGCTCGATTTCTTCTTCGGCCTGACCTGGGCGCCTTCCTTCGGCGGCGGCTCAGAGCTGGGCATCCTGCCGCTGCTCTGGGGCACGCTCTACATCTCTGTCATCGCGCTGGCGGTGGCGGTGCCGATCGGCCTCTTCGCGGCGGTCTATCTCAGCGAATACGCCTCTTCGACGGTGCGCAGCTTCGCCAAGCCGATGATCGAGGTGCTGGCCGGTATCCCGACCATTGTCTACGGCCTCTTCGCGCTGCTGACCGTGGGTCCGATGCTGTTCCAGGCCTTCGGTCCCGACGGCGCGGGCTGGATGGGCGGCGGCCGCGCGGTGATGACCGCGGGCCTCGTCATGGGGATCATGCTGATCCCCTTCGTCAGCTCGCTCTCCGATGACATCATCAACGCCGTGCCCCAGGCGATGCGTGACGGCTCGCTGGGTCTGGGCGCCACCAAGTCCGAAACCGTTAAGCAGGTGGTGCTGCCCGCCGCCCTGCCGGGCATCGTGGGGGCCATCCTGCTGGCCGCCTCGCGCGCCATCGGCGAGACCATGATCGTGGTGCTTGGCGCCGGCGCCGCCGCACGGCTGTCGATGAACCCCTTCGAGGCGATGACCACCGTCACCGCCAAGATCGTCAGCCAGCTGACCGGGGACGCCGATTTCGCCTCTCCCGAGGCGCTGGTGGCCTTCGCCCTCGGCATGACGCTCTTCGTCATCACCCTCTGCCTCAACGTCTTCGCGCTCTGGATCGTGCGCAAATACCGGGAGCAATACGAATGACCGACGCAACCGCATCCGGTGCCGCGCCGCAAAAGCCCGCCTCGGGCTCGCTGCTGGAGCTCGACGCCCGCACCAAGCGCCGCAATGCCGCCGAGGCCCGCTTCAAGTTCTACGGCATGGCCGCCGTCGGCATCGGCCTGCTCTTCCTGGTCCTGCTGCTGGTCTCCATCGTCCGCAACGGCGTGCCCGCCTACACCCAGACCTTCATCTCGCTGCCGGTCGAACTGCAGGCCGAGAAGCTGGACAAGAACGGCAACCGCGACCCGGAAGAGATCAAGAAGGTCTCGACCTTCGGCTATAACCCCCTGATTGATCAGGCCCTGTTCCGCGTGCTCGAAGAGAACGGCGTTGAAAGCCCCTTCGAGAAGGGCGCCGACCTGCGCAAGATGGTCTCGGCCTCTGCCGCAGCCGAGATCCGCGACTACGTGATCGCCAACCCCGAGAAGATCGGCGAGACGGTGAGCTTCCGCGTGCTGGCCTCCTCCCGCGTGGATGGCTACCTGAAGGGCCGCGTCACCCGCGAGGATCTCGCCCGCGACAAGAACCTCGATGCCGAGCACCTCGACATCATCGACCAGCTGAAAGAGGCCGGGGCCGTGGCGCGCACCTTCAACTGGTCATTCATCCTTGGCGCCGATGCCTCGGAAAGCCGCCCCGAGCAGGCCGGGATCGGCGTCTCGATGCTGGGCTCGCTCTTCATGATGCTGGTGGTGCTGCTGCTGTCGCTGCCCATCGGTGTCGCAGCCTCGATCTATCTCGAGGAATTCGCGCCGAAGAACGTCTGGACCGACCTGATCGAGGTGAACATCTCGAACCTGGCCGCTGTACCGTCGATCGTCTTCGGTATCCTGGGCCTTGCCGTGTTCATCCAGTTCATGCACTTGCCGCAATCGGCGCCGCTGGTCGGGGGCCTGGTGCTGACGCTGATGACCCTGCCGACGATCATCATCTCGACCCGCGCCTCGCTGAAATCGGTGCCGCCCTCGATCCGCGATGCGGCGCTCGGGGTAGGGGCCTCGAAGATGCAATCGGTGTTCCACCACGTGCTGCCGCTGGCCATGCCCGGCATCCTGACCGGCACCATCATCGGCCTGGCCCAGGCCCTTGGCGAGACCGCGCCGCTGCTGCTGATCGGCATGGTGGGCTATATCGCCTCGAACTATCCCGACGGGGTGGCCTCGGGCTTCCTCGATCCGAACTCGGCCATGCCCGCGCAGATCTACGAATGGGCCAAGCGCGCCGATCCTGCCTATTACGAGCGTGCCTGGGGCGGCATCATCATCCTGCTGCTCTTCCTCATGACCATGAACATCATTGCAGTCATCCTGCGCCGTCGCTTCGAGCGCCGCTGGTAACTGATAGGATAGGGACAGACCCATGTACGACTCGCCTTCCCTGGAGAACGAAGTGACCGACAAAGCCATCAAGATTGCCGCCGACAAGGTTCAGGTCTTCTACGGCGACACCCATGCCATCAAGGATGTCGACGTCCAGATCCAGGACAAGACCGTCACCGCCTTCATCGGGCCCTCGGGCTGCGGCAAATCCACCTTCCTGCGCTGCCTGAACCGGATGAACGACACCATCGACATCTGCCGCGTGCAGGGGCAGATCCTGCTGGATGGAGAAGACATCTACGACAAGCGCGTCGACCCGGTGCAGCTGCGCGCCAAGGTCGGCATGGTGTTCCAGAAGCCGAACCCCTTCCCGAAGTCGATCTACGACAACATCGCCTATGGCCCGCGCATCCATGGCCTGGCCAAGTCCAAGGCCGATCTCGACGTGATTGTCGAGAAGTCCCTGCGCCGCGGCGCCATCTGGGACGAGGTCAAGGACCGGCTGCACGCACCGGGCACCGGGCTTTCGGGTGGTCAGCAGCAGCGCCTCTGCATCGCCCGCGCCGTGGCGACCGAGCCCGAGGTGCTGCTGATGGACGAACCCTGCTCGGCGCTCGACCCGATCGCCACCGGCCAGGTCGAAGAGCTGATCGACGAGCTGCGCGACAGCTACTCGGTGGTCATCGTGACCCACTCGATGCAGCAGGCCGCCCGCGTCAGTCAGAAGACCGCCTTCTTCCACCTGGGCAACCTGGTCGAATATGGCGAAACCAGCCAGATCTTCACCAACCCGGTCGACCCGCGCACCGAAAGCTACATCACTGGCCGGATCGGCTGATCCGGACCGCAAAGGGTGAGGAGCCCGATTTCCCATGGTAGAACAGCATATTGCGAGCGCATATGACCGCGATCTGGAGGCCGTCCAGGCGCGTATCATGAAGATGGGCGGGCTGGTCGAACAGTCCATCCTTGATGCGTCCGAGGCGCTTGAGGCGCGGGACGAGGAGATGGCCGAGCAGGTCCGCAAGGCCGACCTGGTCATCGACGAGCTGGAAGAGCTGATCCAGGATGAGGCCGCGCGCATCATCGCCCTGCGCCAGCCCGCCGCAACCGACCTGCGGATCGTCCTGTCGATCCTGAAGATCGCCGGCAACCTCGAGCGCATCGGCGACTACGCCAAGAACATGGCCAAGCGCACCTCGGTGCTGGTCCAGATGCAGCCCATTGCCGGCGCCCATACCGCGCTGCGCCGCATGGCCCGAGAGGTCGAGGCCATGCTGCGCGACGCGCTTGACGCCTACATCCAGCGGGATGCGGTGCTGGCCCAGGACGTGATCGACCGCGACCGCGACATCGACCAGATGTACAACGCGCTCTTCCGCGAATTCCTGACCTTCATGATGGAAGATCCGCGCAACATCACCGCCTGCATGCACCTGCATTTCATCGCAAAGAACACCGAGCGCATGGGGGATCATGTGACCTCCATCGCCGAACAGGTGGTCTACCTGGTCACCGGCAGCGCCCCCGAGGAAGCCCGCCAGAAGGGTGACAAGACCTCAACCGATCTGAACGTGGCGCCCCGCGCGCCGATGAGTGGAGAAGAGTAATATGGCTGCAGATCAGCAACCCACCGTTCTGGTCGTCGAAGACGAACCGGCACAGCGGGAGGTTCTGGCCTACAACCTGGAGGCCGAAGGCTTCCGTGTGTCACGTGCCGAAAACGGCGAGGAGGCGATCCTTCTCGTTGATGAAATTGCCCCTGATATCATCGTGTTGGACTGGATGCTGCCCAATCTTTCGGGCATCGAGGTCTGCCGTCAGCTGAAGATGCGCAGCGAGACCCGTGCGGTTCCGATCATCATGCTCTCGGCGCGCTCCGAAGAGGTCGACCGCGTGCGCGGTCTCGAGACCGGTGCCGACGACTACGTGGTTAAGCCCTATTCGGTGATCGAGCTCATGGCACGGGTCCGCGCCCAGCTCCGGCGCACCCGTCCGGCCTCGATGGGCGAGCGGCTGGAATACCAGGATATCATCCTCGACGCCGAGACCCACCGGGTGACGCGCGCCAGCAAGGAGCTGAAGCTGGGCCCGACGGAATTCCGTCTGCTCTCGACCTTCATGGAGAAACCCGGCCGCGTCTGGTCGCGCGAGCAGCTGCTGGACAGGGTCTGGGGGCGTGACATTTACGTCGACACCCGCACCGTGGATGTCCACATCGGTCGGCTGCGCAAGGCGCTCTGCGCCCATGGAGGCGAGGATCCGCTGCGCACCGTCCGCGGCGCCGGCTACGCGCTCGGCTGAGGGCATGGGGCAGGGCGGTGAGAACCACTGACCACTGAGGTTCAGGGCGGCGTCGGACGAGATGAGTTCTCCCTGACGCCGCTCTTCTTCTTGGCTGGGTCGGTTCGGCTATCTTTGGCCCGACAGGTTTCTGCGTCGCTCATGGCGGCGGTTTGGGGCGGACCCCTGGATCACCTCGGCTCGGATGCTCGCTTCGATGTCTTGCATCTTCGAAGCGAGCCGTGAAAGTTGAACGCGGTCCTCCAAACGGGGCAGCCGCCGCCCGCGCTTCGCAACATCTTGAGGCCGGGCTTTATAGGCGCCTGATCAAGGTCTGCGTCACAACCGTCGAGATCAACGCTCCTCATTGACGCCGTAGTTGCCAGAACTGGAACGTCATACAGAGAGGCTGAGCGGGCGTGAATAAACTCGGTAATCAGTATTATAGGTAACTGATTTCATTGCAGTTTCAGGAGGTTGAGAGAGTAGGGGGGCTGGCAGTCCGGGGACGCAAATTGGCCCCGGAGGCCAGCCGACGCGCCCGACCAGGGACGCATCACCCCAATAGGGCCTGACTCGTAAAATACACCTGCGGGAGTAAGGGGTCAAGATATGGCGAGAGGGCGGTTTATTAGTGGTTTCGAGGCGGACATGATCCGGATCGGGCACGCGGCCGGAATCGACAATGCGACGATTGCCAGGGCGCTCGGGAGGACCAAAGCAGCGGTTGGAACCCATGTCCGACGGATGATCAAGGACGAGACAATCGGCAATCTTCCGACCTGCTACGCGGCCGACAAGCTGGCCGAAATGCTGAGGCGCGAAGGTGGTCGGAAATGACCAGGCGAGATCCTCATTGGAAGCGTAAGGGCTACGCCTCAGATGCTGAATACCGTGCGGCCTGCGCCGCAACCCGGCAGACCAAGAAGGCCGCAATGGCCGCGACTAGCGCCAAAGGAACAAGGCTTCTAATCCTTGAAAAGATGTGGAGCCGGGCTGAGTTTGACCGGCCCAGCGTCACCGTCACGCGAGAGCAACTGATGGCCGATACGGGCTGCTCGTTGGACAGCGTGAAGAGAGCGTTTCGGGCGCTGCGTGACGAAGGTTGCATCCGCCCCGCGCGGAACTGGAAGGGGGGGCGAGGTGTGCCAACGACCTGGCTTCTACGCGTCCCAGGTGCAGCGGACACCCCAGCCGACCACGAGGCTCACAGGGTCCAAGAGGCTCGCCAGAGGGACGCCGCGTGGCGGTTCCTGAGCGCGAAATATGGCCCATTGAAGGCGATGGAAATGATGGGACCGAGGGAAGATGAAAGCGCCTGTGGATAACTCCGGCGCCCAGAAATAAAAGGGGGTGCATCCTGCACCCTAAAGGGGGTGCAATTTGCATCTTAAAGGGGGTGCAATTTGCACCCCCCCTCCATGGTTCCCATAGGAACCACCCCCCGGCGCTTCGCTCCGGTAGGATACGAGGTGCCCGGCTAGTCGCCGGGCGAGATGGAAACCGGACGCCCTGGCGGGCCTCCGCTTTCTTCTGGTCGCGCCCTAATGGATACGCTGGCGCATGTTGCAACCGTGAATTGCTTAGAAGAGGGCAGGGTAGGGCAGGGGTGACACCCAGAAGCCCGAGAGGGCCGATTTCCGGGGGCAGGGGAGGCCTTGAGGGGTATTTGTGACCTCGGGTAGCCCGACAGGGGTGGACGCACTCCACGGGGCGGAAAATGGCTTCCCTCACGAAAGGTTATGTGATCACATATCCATGACGCTCACTCGCGTCAGAACTGAGAGGGACAATGAACGAACCAACCGGACTCGCGCAGCAAGCGCGGGCGCTCGCTAAGTCTGCCCAGGAGGTAAAATCCGCACCGTTCCTGGTGCGCGCCGAAATGGCCTCGGCCCTGGTGGATCGCATGGCGGAATTTCTGGTGGAAATGGCCGAGCGCGTGGACCGGATCACGCCGTACCTGGACGAACGGGAGGGGAGCGCGTGAGCTACTGGAAATGGATTGTCGACACGCCAGACCAGGAGAGGCCGCGCCGATACCTGCATCTGAGCAGCGCCATTGCCTACGCCGCCGAGCGCGCCCGCGCGCTCGCACCTGGTACAGTCAGGCTGGGCGAAATCGGGGGATGGGCGAATATCTGGGTCGCCTGGACGGATGGGCCGAAAATCTCGGGCCTCTACACCCACATTCAGCGCGGCGCGATCCTCGCCGCCTTCGACGAGGAGGGCGCGCCCAATGCCTAATGCCGTCACCCGTTCCGCGATCCTGGGCCGGATCGAATGCCCGTGCTGCAGCTCGCCCGTCGAGCTGAAGACCGACAAGCGCGGCAAGGCCTATCTGCATTGCAGCTCCTGGCGTCAGGACGCCAGCGGCACGGTCTACCCGTGCCACTTTCATGCGAAGTGGGGCACACGTGACAGCGCCGAGCTGGTCAAGCTCCACATGGGCACCGGGGGCATGAAAGCGCCCGACGCCGCAAACCTCACGCACTCCCCCCGCGAAAGCGCAAAAACCGAACGCACTACGACCGAAAGCGAGGCACCCCTTGAACATGAACCCGGCGAACCTGAACCGCATCCCGAGCGAAGCGCCCCCGCAACCGACACGGATGCAGGCCGCGACTTCCTCGGAAACTGACCAGCTCCACGCCACACCGCAGGCGGAAGCCGGGGGGCATGAGGACGAGCTTGCCGCGTACCTTCGGCGCATCGAAGTGCCCGACCTGGACGCCGACGGGCCTTCCCGACCGACCGCGCCGCGCGTCATGTCCGAAGGCCAGGAGATCGGAGAAGCGCCACCCGCGCCCCCGATTGACCAAGAAACCTTCTATGGCGTCGTCTTTTCGGCAGCCTTCAACGTGCCGGGCCTTGTCATGCCGCGCTTTGCGCCGCTGGCAATCCAGCCCGGCGAAGAGCCTACCGCGCGCGCGGCCTCTGATGCTTGTTACGAGCTGCTGCGGATCTACTACCCGCAAGCACTCCAGCCAGGCAGTGAAACCCTCGGGCACCTGCTGACCGCCGGGCCGTTCCTGGTCGCTAAGGCGCTTGTGGTGCGCACGATCATGCTTGAAATGCGGGCCGAGCGCGCGCGGCCGGCGAACCGGGACCAGGGCCCGGCCCAGGAGAAAGCGGACACGCAGGAGCGCGCGCCGGATCCGTCGCGCGCCTTCGACTTCATGGACGAGGAGCGGCAGGCGGCATGAGCGCAAGCAACGCAGGCCGGATCGGCATTTGGGGCGCGTCGGGGTCGGGCAAGTCGAGCCTGGCAAAGCAGATCCTCAAGGGGCGGGGGCGCGTCGTCGTCTTCGATCCCCTGGACGAGTACCAGGCGCAGCGCATGGCGCGGGTTTCCAACGGGCGGCAGCTCCTGGGCAAGATGGCAGAGAACGTGCGCGGGTTTCGCCTGGCATACGTGCCGCGCGCCGGTGCCGAAGCCGAACACCTGGACCAGCTCTGTGATACCCTCCTGGCCGCCCAGGCGATCTACAAGGACAGCGGCGGGCGGAAGGGCTGGCCTCTGACGCTGGTAGTTGAGGAAATGAACCTGAGCTTTCCCGTTCATGGCGGCGCTGAGAAATGCCCCGGCTTCGCCAATGTGTGCAGCCGGGGGCGGCACTTCGGAATCGAAGTCCTGGGCTTGTCTCAGCGCCTGGCCGAAGTCTCGACCAGGTTCCGGGGCAATTGCTCTGAAAGCTACGTCCTGCGCCAGAACGGGCCGCGCGATGTGAGCGCCGCCGCCGATGTGCTGGGGCAGGATCGCGGCACCGTCCAGGCACTCCGAAACCTCGAATACATCCACGAGAAAGCCGGGCAGATCGAGCGCGGCAAGATCACGTTCTAGGCCCTGTCCGGTCCTGTCTCGGACCTGTTGCGCCCCGGTTGCGGATACGTCCCGCAGCCGGGGCGCAATGCGTTTGTCTGGTCGCCTTCTGGGCCTCCACGTTGACCAGGCAAACAGCGGCAAGGGGGCCGTGACACATGCTGAAAACCATCGTTGCGGGGGTCGCCTCGGGGCTGATCGTCATTGCGATCACCAGCGCCATGAAGCGGCGCGAGGCCGCGACCGAAACGCAAACTGGCTACTGGGTTTAGGAGGCCCACAAGATGAAGAAAACCGATGTGAAAGGCGTGGCAATCGTCGCCGTTGGCGTCCTGATCGCTGGCGCGATCATGGCCCAATTCGCGGACGTGCCGGGCATCTCGAACGCCCGCCAGGGCTACGGCAACTAAGGGGGAGCTGATATGGCCAAGCCCATCAAGAAAATGCCGACGCCCCTGGGCATCGGCGCGGGTCAAACCGCATCCGTGCAGCTGCCCCTGGGCCTGACCTACGAGCGGTTGTACATCGAGATGAACGTGGACGCGGTGCCGCGCGATGTGCCGGTTGCGGACTGGGGTTCCTACATCGACGAAATCCGCCTCCTGGTCGATGGCGACACGAAAATTCAGATCACTGCCGCCGACCTGGTGAAGCTGAACAAGTACTACGGCCAGGCCATGAAAGCGGGCGTTCTGCCTCTCTTCCTGGCGCGGCCCTGGATGCAGACGATTGCGGGCCAGCAGCAGACCGCATACGGCACCAAAGGCGGCATCACGTCCTTTTCGCTGGAAATGGACCTGGCCGACGGGATCACCGTCAACAGCCTGAACGTCTACGCCATGCAGTCGCCGGGTCGCCCCTTCGGGCCGCACCTGCGCATGCAGCGCTACGTCCACAATCAGGGCGTCATCGGCGAGGCCGAAATCTCCGACATCATGCGCGGCGGCTACTCGATGTGCGCCATGCACGTCACCACCGACGATATCGGGGAAATCGAAATCCTCTGGGACAACCGGAAGATCCTGGAAATGTCCAAGAACATCCGCGCGGCCCACTACGATGTGATCGACCGGGTGCCGCAGGCAGGCTTCACGCACGTGGACTTCTTGGCAGAGAACATCCTGGCCGAAGCACTGCCCATGGCGGTTTCCGACTTCCGGCTGAAAGCCGACTTCACCGCCACCGGCAATTTCTCGATCTACACCGAGAGTGTACAGGGCCGAACCGCCGTCTGAGCGTAACCGCGCGCCCCTCATGGGGCGCGCCTGATCAACGAAAGGGACAAAATGGCTCTCTCCTTCGGCAATCCCGCCTGGACCACCGGCGGCACCGCCTCCGGCCCGAACCTGTCGTTCGGCGCCAATATTCCGGCTGTCGACCTCTGGTCGAGTCTGGGTCTCGACTTCGGCACCCCGGTTGGCGCCACCGGCACCACGGCAGCGGCGGCGGCTGGCGTCAATACGACCCAGCTGGACGGCCAAACCGGTTTCTTCGACGCCCTTTCCGGGTTCGGCTCTGCGATCCTGTCCGGGATGGGCGTCCAGCCCGAGGGGACCGCCACGGTTCAGCAAGCATCCTGGGGCGGCCAGCAGACCAGCGCGGCGGGCATTCCCTTGGATACCCTGCTGATGGTCGGGCTCGTCGGCGCTGGCATCTACTTCGCCTTCAAGAAGTAAGGGGGCGGCATGTCAGCAGCGGGGCCTATGCCGAGCCTTGGGCTCTCCCTTTCCTCGGGTCCGGCAATCTCGGACGCGCAGAGCGGGGGCAATTCCGTGACCTTCGCGCCGTTCTTCCAGGAACAGAACCGCAGCCTCGCGCAGCAGGTTCTGCCCTGGGCAATCGTGGGGGGCGCGCTGTGGCTTCTGATGCGCTGAAGCTGTGGTTTTCGCCCGTGTCCTGGTCAGACCAGATCGCGGCGGATCTCCGCAGTATCGCCGCCCATGATGAGCGCGACGTGTCGGCCTTCCGCCGCCAGGTCGAGGCGGGCGAAATGCAGGCCATGGATATCCTGGCAAACGGTCAGCGCGTCGGCTGCCTGGTGTGGTCGCTCGCCCATGAACCCGATGGCTGCGACCTGGTGCTCAACGCGGTCGCCGCGCGGCCGGTGGAAGGCGTGAGCCTGGCGCGCGAAGTCCTTTGGCGCTGGCGCGCAATGGCAAGGGGCTTGGGTGCCCGTCGCCTGCGGTGTTGGACGCAGCGCCCCGGCCTGGTTCGGATTTTGCAACAAGAGGGGGGCATTGCCTCCTACGTGGTCGAATTGGAGGCCTGACGAATGGGCAGCAGCAGCAGTAGCAGCAGCGCGACGACGAACAACACCCGCGACGGTCGAGTCGCGGGCGACAATGGCGCCCTGGGCGTCAGCGCCGAAGGCGACGTGTCCGTACACATGGTCGCGGATGAAGCCTTTGAGCTGGGCAAGGAGGCCCTGGCCGAATTTGCCGACCTGGCGCGCGGCGTGGTCGATATGGGTGGGCAGACCACTCAGACGGCCTCCGACGCGCTTTCCCTGGCACTGCACCAGACCCAGCAGGCCGGGCGCACCGAGGGCGCGCAGCTCTCCGACCAACTGATTAAGATCGGCATCCCTGCGGCGGCTCTGGCCTTCGCCGTGTCGAAAATCTGGGGGAAGTAATGGCGGACGTCAGCTATACCACGCGAGAGCTTGTCATCCCTGCGGGCGGCTCCATCGAGACTTTCCGGGATGCCTCCTTCGTGACCTGCCTGGAGGCACAGGCACCTTTCAAGATCGCTTTCGAGGGCGGGCAATCCTCGGACTTTGAAGCGGGCTTGACCCTTACGCCGTCCGGCGGGCTTCGCACCATGGAGCTTCGGAACACCGGCGCAACTGACAACCGGGTCAAGCTGGCCTTTGGCAAGGGCGAAATTCAGGACAGCCGCCTTACCCTGGGCGGATCCATCGCGGCCAATATCGAACCGGGCGACATGTTCAACACTCCGCTGCCGGTGTCTGCTGGCGACGCCGCGGTTACGCTCCTGGCCGCGGCCAACAGCAACCGGGCGGAATTGATCCTGGCCAACGACGGCGCGGGCAAGGTCTATATCGGCGGCACAGCGGCAGCGGTGGCCGGGCAGGGGCTTCCCCTGGCCGTTGGCCAGGCGCTTTCCCTGGACACGTCCGCAGCGGTCTACGCGCGCAATGACAGCGGCAGCGCCGTGAGCATCTGCGTGGCCGAAATCGAAAGGGGCGCGTGATGAGTGGTTTTAGCGCACCGCCGCCGAGTCTGCCGCTTTCCCTGGCCGACGCGCCGACCGGCGAAGAACTGAGCCTTGAGCATGTCGGGGCCGGTCTCGCCGGGATCTTCTGGCGTGGGGTCAAGATGCTGGAATTCGGCATGTCGCTGACCGACATGAACGGGAACGAAATTCAGGCACCCCTGGGGATGGCCGGAGAGACTTGGCAGAGCGTCAGCCGCAGCAACAACACCAACTACCACAACACCACCGGGCGCCCGATCGTGGTGACTTTCACCGGCAACGGCGCAAATGTGCGCGTCTCCACTGATGCCGCCAATTGGGTGACTGTCGGGGCCTCGGGCGGCGGCACGACCTCGCACACGGGCACCACGATTTACCAGGCGCGCGGCAGCGCGATCATTCCGCCCAACCATTACTACCGCTTCAGCAGCGCAAGCGATTTCGCGGAGCTTCGCCAATGACCGAAAAGCACTTCTGGCACCCTGCGCTTGGCTACTTCGTCGCTATCGACTGCGCGGCAAGATCGGTGACGTTGCCCGATGGTCAACTCGTCGAGCTCCGGCCCGAGATCACGGCGGCAGACTACCCGGCAGGCACCATAGAGGTGCCGCCGCGCCCGACGCCCGAGCACACGTGGGACGGGGCTGAGTGGCAAGCACCGCCGCCCGAGCCGGAGGAAGCGCCATGAGCGGACGCGGGGGCCTTGCGGCTGTCATGTTCCTGGGCGCTGGCTTCCTGATCTGGAAGCAGCAGGCCGAAGGCATGAGCGCCACCGGCGCGCCCATGGTGGGTGCCGGTGACGAATACTCGAACGGCACCGCCATGGACGCCTATTCGGCGTGGCAGGCCGACCAGCAGCAGCAACAGCAACAGCAATCGGGGGGCCAAATGGGCTTCAATTTCGCACCTCTCCTGGGCTGGGTCCTGGGCAAGATCGGATCGGGCGGCTTTGGTAAAAACTCGGGCGGCAGCTCGGGCACCGGATCGCCGCTGCCTGGGCATTCCTGGGGAAGTGACAGCGGCGCAGTGGCGACGGGCGGAGGCGCGAGCGCGGGCGGTTCCGCCGGGGCCTTCAATGTCCAGAACATTCTGGACCTGATCGGCAGCGCAGAAGCGCCGGGCGGCTACAACCAGGTGTACGGCGGATCGAAGCTCAGCCCGCCGCGTCCCATCACCACGATGACCGTGGGCGAGGTGCTCAACTGGCAGGATAGCAGCGTCGCCGCCGGGTCGGCATCGAGCGCGGCAGGTCGCTATCAGGTGATCCGGGGCACGCTCCGGGATCAGGTGCGACAGGGCACGGTTTCGCTTTCCGATACCTTCGACGCGAACACCCAGGACCGCATTGCGGTCAGCCTGATGGAGGCGCAGGGCCTCAACTCCTACCAGTCGGGCAACATGTCCGCCGAGGACTTCGGCAATCGCCTGGCACGTGTCTGGGCCGGTCTGCCGGTGCTGACCGGGACCAAGGCGGGACGCTCCTACTATGACGGCTATGCGGGCAACAGCGCCACCGTCAGCACGTCGAGCGTACTCAACGCGCTGCGCCAGGCGTCGGGGCAGTGGGTCTGATGGTTGCGCCGATCATCTGGGGCGGGCTGGCCGTCGCTGGCGTCCTGGGCGCTGGCTGGGCCGCTCATGAGGCCGGAGACGCTGCCGAGAGCGGGGCCAAGCTTGCCAAGTGGGTCACGGTCGCCGGTGGCCTCTATGTGAGCTACCGCGCCCTGAAAGCCTCGGGGGCGCTCAAGTGACCGCCGAGCTCCTGGACGCCGCGCAGGCTGGCCTATCGCTGATCACCGCCGCCGGTGTCGGGGGGATCTGGTTTCGCCTGGGAATGGCCCTGGCGAAGACCGAGAGCCTAGAGCGGCGCATGAGCGCGGCAGAGGAACGTCTTGCAACCATCGAAAACGAAAGGAAATTTCATGCTCAAAGCCATGTTGCTGCGTAAGGCGGGCGGGGCGATCATCCGCCACGCTGCCACGGTCGCCGCCGGGTTTCTCCTGGCAAACGGCTACGCCGATGCGGAAGCCGCGCAGCAGATCGCGGGCGCGCTGACCGGGGCCGGTGCCCTGGGTCTCTCCATCGCAGAGAAGCGCAGCGCCCTGAAATCGCTTTGGTAACAACGCACTATGCGGCGTCTTGGCCTCGGCGCTTTAAGCTCCGGGGCTTTTCCTTGCCTTAGTTACCGTTCCCGCTGTCCTGGTCTTCGAGCTTACGGGGGTTGACGGTAAATAAACTTAACGTCTAGATGTGGTGTCAGAGCTCAGGCAAAGGGGCAATCTTGGTATCCTGCAAAGTGCGATAATCAGTATTATGTAAATATTTGGTTAATGCAGAGAGCGCTCGGACAACAGCGATACACGAGAACATCCTTGAGCCTCTGGCTACACTCTGCAGCGCATGTAGCTATCTTGAAACAGAAATCCTCACCCGAGAGGTCCGCGATATCGCACTGTGTTCTCTCCCCCAAGCCAGAGCCGGGATCCCGGTGATCCTGAGACAGAGCTTCGCGCACCTAAGAACTACTCCGACGCTACGCTCCTACGCTCAAAACGGAATGCTCCTAAAGACTGCAAGGCAACCCCATGCGAAGTCTCAGCCCGTCGGTACCTACACGAGGTCGGGACCAACCAGCCCCGGCCTGGGATTCTCAGAACAGCTCGACGCCATTGCGCTCTTCCCGCTCGGGCTTCGGTGCCGTGGCAACCACTTCGGGCGCTGCGGCGACGGTCCGCTGCATCACGCGCCCCTCGTCGACGATGAACTTGATCTGGCGCGCCGAGGTGCCGCCAAGGCTCTTGCCAATCAACGGGATGCCTTCGCGTTCGAGGAACTCGATCACGAAGCTCCCGTTGGTATGCCCGATGTCGGAAAGACCGTTGATCATGTTGGCGCCGCCGAACACTTTGGCGTTGAGCCGCGACCTGACCGCACCTAAACGCACCAGTCCATTGATCAGCAGCTCCATCGCGTTGACGCCGGCAAAGTCATTGACCCCGAGTGCGGTATGAGAGCGCGCGACCAGGATGTGGTTCATCCCGCCAACGCCGCGCACCGGGTCCCATATACAAGTGGCGACACAACTTCCCAGAATGGTCGTGATCATCCCGCCCTTCACGTCTGAGACGGCCCATTCGCCCTGTGTTATGTTAATGTGTGGGCCATTGCCTCTTGCCTGTTTCACATTCTGCTCCCGTCAGCTTCGTCGGCTATCGCATGAGGCGCAGATGGACTGCGCGACCCGGTCCAGAGGCAATTGTTCATCCAGAACGCCCAACTCCGCCGCCGCGCGCGGCATGCCGTAAACCACGCTCGTCGCCTCGTCCTGACCGATGCAATAGGCACCTCTTTCCTTCAGCGCCTTCATTCCCGAAGCGCCATCCTTGCCGATGCCCGTCAAGAGCACCGACACCACGTTCTCGGCCACGTCGACCGCCGACAGGAAGAGCTCATCCACCGATGGGATATGCCCATTTCGCTTCGGCGCAGCGATCCCCATGATCTGGTACCCACGGCCTGCGCGGCGGATTCCCGTGTGTTCATTGCCACCCGGCGCAAGGTAGATATGCCCTTGCTCCAGCGTTGTGCCATCCATGGCCAGCTGCACGATTTGCGGCAGGATGTCATCGAGCCGTCGTGCGAAGCTCACCAGGAAGCTCTCGGGCATATGTTGCGAGATCACGATCGGAGGGGTGTTCCGCGGCATGCGTCGCAGCACGGTCTCGACCGCGGCAACACCGCCGGTGGAAGCTCCGACCAGCACGATCTTTCCGTTCCAGCGCCCGAATTCGGCTTGCGGCGCATGTTCGTCACGGTCCGGGACCTGGGTGGCGTCCGTCCCGCGCTTGAAGCGCTTCGCCGTCTTGACCCGCGAAACCAATTTCTCCAACCCATCGGCCGTGACCCCGCTGACTGGCTTTGGCAGCACGTCAACCGCGCCGAGAGACAGCGCCCGCACCGCATTTTCGCTGCCCTGCTGGGTCACCGAGGAGAACATCACGACCGGCATCGGACGAAGCCGCATCAGGCGTTCAAGGAAGTCCAGGCCCGACATGCGCGGCATCTCGACGTCCAGGGTCAGCACGTCCGGGTCCAGCTTCTTGATCATCTCGCGGGCCATATAGGCATCATTGGCGACACCGACGACCTCGATTGTCGGATCCGTACTCAACGCGTGGCGGATCAGGCTCTGCACCGAAGGCTGGTCGTCCACGATCAACACGCGGGTCTTGTCTTGCGGGCTCGACAGGTTCATCGAAACTCCATCCGGTCTGAGGCTTCGGGATCATCGCGTTTCAGAAATCTTCCCAGTCACTTGCTTCCGGCGTGGCACGTGGCGCCACGGCCAGGTTGCCCTGGACACTCGGAACCGCCGAGGGTCGCCTGGCAGGCGGCGAACTGGCCTTGCTGCGGCTTGGCAGCGGCGCTGTCTCCTCTCCAACACGGAAGTGGCCAATGGTTTCCGCGAGACTTGTGGCCCGACGCGCCAGCTCGTGGCTGGCCGAGGTCGTTTCCTCGAACATGGCGGCATTCTGCTGCGTCACATGATCGATCTGGTTTACCGCCGAGTTCACCTGGTTCAGACCGATACTCTGTTCCTTGCCCGCCTGCGCGATCTCGGCGATGTAGTCCGAAATCTCGGAGATCGAGCTTACGATCTTCTTCAGGGTTTCACCGGTAACGCCAACCAGCTCGACCCCGCGGGAGACATGTTGACCTGAAACAGTTATCAGCTGGTTGATCTCTGCGGCGGCATTTGCGCAGCGCTGCGCCAGGGCGCGCACTTCCGTGGCCACAACGGCAAAGCCCCTGCCTGCCTCCCCTGCCCTCGCGGCCTCGACCCCGGCGTTGAGCGCCAGGAGATTGGTCTGGAAGGAGATGTCGTCGATCACCGAGATCACCTTGACGATCTCCTTGGAGGAGGCCGAAATCTCGGCCATTGCGGTCTCGGCCTCGTCGACGATGGAGCCACTCTCTTCGGCCCGCGCGCGGGCCTCGGTCACCACCTGGTTGGCACGGGCCGCGCCATCGGCGGTCTGACCGATGTTCGTGGTCAGCTCATCCAGGCTCGAGGCTGTGTCTTGCAGGGTCATCGCCTGGCGCTCGGTCCTGACCGACATCTCATCGGCGGCCTTCACGATCTCGGCGGTTTCATTGTGCATGGCGTTGGTCTGCTGGGCGATATTGGCCATGGCGCGGGTCAGGTTCTCGAGCGCGTCGTTGAAATCGGTCCGCAACTGCTCGTATTCCGGGGCGAAAGGTGTGTTGAGGCGCGAGGTCAGATCGCCGCTGGAAATGTCGCGCATGCCGACCCGCAGTGCCTCGACCACGCTCTGCTGCGCCTCCTGCATCGCCTTCTGACGCGCCTCGGCCTCGCGCAGCAACTGCTGCGCCGCGGTGACGTCCGAGCCGATCAGGGTCATGCCGGTGGTGTCGCCGCGCCGGTCTGTGATCGGGTAGATGCCGCCTTCGACCAAGGCATCGTCCTGACCCTTGCGGCTGATGACAAAGCGACCCTGGACGGTTTCGCCCCTCATGACCTGGGCATGCAGATCACCTTCGCCGCCTTCGAGATGGATGTGATCGGTAAAGCGCTGACCAAGCACCGCTTCGGCCTGCACACCGGCCAGATCGAGGTAGTTGTCGTTCAGCCTGAGGAACATGCCCCGCGCATCGCATTCCGCGAAGATTTGTCCGCTGTCGATAGCATTCAGGACAGCGGTGCGCCGGCGCAGCTCGGTCACGTCGATCCACTCCACAACGAGGCCGCAGAAGGTCTTCTCGCTGTCCCAGACCGCGTTCAGCTCGATCTGCACGCGGGCATCGCCGACGCGGATGTCTGTGCGGAACGGCAGGCGTTCCGGCTTGTTGATCAGGGCGCGGATCTGGTCGGGTTTGCCGTGGAAGATATCCATGTTGACGCCGATCAGGGCATCGGGGTCGAAGCTGGCCTGTATCTTGCGGAACTCGTTGACCTGCCCGCGCATCATCTCTCGCACGGCGTCATTCATGTAGGTGATGTTGAAGTCATCATCCGTGATCATCAGCGCCGCCGACGTCGACGCCAGTGCGGCGCTCTGGAAGGCCATGTCGCGCTGCATGGCCTGCGTTTCCAGAAGCTTGCCCCGGAGCGCATCGAGCGAGCGCGAGATCGCACCAAGCTCGTCGCCCCGCGCCACATGGGGGACCGGCGTCGCGTAGTCTTCCTGGCTGACCGCAGCGATACTTCCCGAGAGGTCACGCAACGGGCGCGTAACGCTCAGGGCGATAAAGGTGCCGATCACCGCGGCGAGGAGCAGGATGATCGTGCCATAGGTCAGGGTCGATCCGAGGACACCCGAGACCGCCTCGAGCATTTCCGCCTCGGCCATCTGGACGACGCAGATCCACCGCTGGCCGAAGACATCCGCCGGAGCGAAGCCGGTGGCCTGGCCCTCGATGAGGCTTTGAGCCAAGGGCGCCAGGGTAACTCCGCTTGAGCCCGCGAGCGCCGTTTGCAGGGGCGAGGCAGCATCGGGAGCCGAGCCGCCCCAGTTCGCGGCCGGCGTTCGGGCGATCCCGTCCGCGCCGATCACGAAATCGGTGCCGGTTTCACCCAACCCGCCCAGGCGTCCGAGGTTGCTCATGATGGTGGCCGCGGTGATCCGATAGGCGATGGCACCGAGGGTCACATCTTCCCCCTGCATCACAGGGGCGATCAGGAAGGCAGAGCTCTGCCCGGTTGATCCGTAGCCTGAGAAATCGACGAAAGTTGTTTCGTTTCCGCCCTCTGCGTCCAGAACCTCAAGCAGGGTTTCAAAGAATGGCACGCCTGGGTGGTCCTTGGCGCTGGCAGCGTAATCCTCTGCCTTCTGGACGGAATAGACCACCTCTCCGGCGGGGTTGAAGAGGATCACGTCGGCATATGCGCCGCGCCGTGCAACCCCTTCAAAATGGCTGTGAAAACGCGAATGGATACGGGAATAGACCGAACCGTCCGCCGGATCGACAAGGGCCGCCCCCTGCTCTGCGGGAAAGAGATCCCGCAGCCGGTCGGCGGCCTCCGGGCCGAGGGTTTGCCAGGCCGCGTTGAAGCTACGCAGGGCGTTTTTGACCAAGGGGTTGTGCGCCTGGATCTCGAGATCCGTGGTGGCCTCTGCCGACCAGTTCTCCAGCGCTTCCGAGCGCGCCTCTGCGATCTGCAGCAATTCGCTTTCGCCGTTCTCGATCAGCGTGTGCTTGGCCGAGGAATAGGTGAGATACCCCATGAATCCCAGCGACATGGCCACGATCAGGAAGAATGCTGCCGGTAGACGCAAGGCGATGCGCACTCTTGAAATACCCATATGTTTCCCCTGAAAGCCCGAGTTCCAAGCAAGTTACCTTTGCCCCGCCAGAGCGACGGGATCCGGCTCGGTATGGGCGAGAGCCGTGAAGATTGCTTTAATCCGCACAGGTGTTTCGCGGTGAGAGCCCATTGATTTGCAAAGAATTGCAGCCAATCCGGTGCCTTCACACCAATCCGATGTCCCGCCCGATCAGCGCGGCATGGGTACGGTTGCGGGCGCCCAGCTTGCGGCAGAGCCGCTGCATATGCAGCTTCACCGTAACCTCCTGAAGGCCCAGATCGCGGGCGATCTCCTTGTTGGATAGTCCTGCGGTGAGACCGGAGAGCACCTCTATCTCGCGGGTGCTCAGATCGGGACCGGGGTGGGCAGCTTCGTCGATCAAACCTCTGAGTTCGCGGTGGATTTCCTCGGGCGGCCGGGCCTTGCCCAGCAGGATATCGGCGCCGGCGCTCAACGCCTGCCCGGCCTCTTCCGCGTCGTGGGCGCCGGCCATGATCACAATCGGCAGCGAGCCGAAACCTGCGCGCAGTCGGGACAGGCCGTCGTGCATGTTCAGGCCGCGCAGACGAAGGTCGACCATGATCAGGTCCGCCCCCGGCGCGGCCAGCGCCTGCGCCAGGCTGTCATGGCAATCGACCGTCCAGCCGCGCGCGCGCAGCCATGCGGCAAGCGTATCACGCAGGAGCGCATGATCGTCGACGAAGAGAATCCGGGTCATTGCCCCTCCGATCCGCGCGTCATCGGCGCGCTAGAGGGAACATTAATATATTGCCGCTAGCCATTCCCTTAACGGCGCAGCCTTGTCTGGCCAATCACAGTGTAGGAATGCTGAACATGACGAGATATCTCATGCAGGCTGTGGCGGTGCTTGGCCTCTGGCTGTCCCTGGCCGCGCTGCCGGCGCGGGCCGGTGACATTCTTCTGACCTTCACCCTGCCCGACCGAATCGAAAGCTTCGACCACGACGCGCTTGCCGGACTGCCGGTGGCGGAGTTCGAGACCAGCACGATCTGGACCGAAGGGATGCAGCGGTTCCGGGGCGTCCGGATGGTCGATCTGCTGGCCCATCTCGGGGTGACCGACGGGCAACTGCAACTGACCGCCGCCAATGACTACTCGATCGAGATCGACGTCGAAAGCTTCCGGCCCGATGGCGCAATCCTGGCCTATGAGCGGAACGGCGCGCCCATGACGCTGCGCAGCAAGGGGCCGCTCTGGCTCGTCTATCCCTATGATTCCTCACCTGAGTTTCGATCCGAGGTGATCTATTCCAACTCGATCTGGCAGCTCGATCGCATGGCGCTGAAATAGGGCCCTCGGGGGCCGCCGGCCTCCGCTCGGCCAAGGGCGCCGGGCTGGCGCGGCAGCAGAAGGCAGGGCCGTATGGCAAGGGGCAGCACAGCGGATCGGAGGACGGGCAGCGGCACCAGCCTCGACGCCGGGGTCATCCGGTTGGCCATCCTTGGCACGATCTCGGCCATCTGCATCATGGTGATCGTCTTTCTTCTGACCGAGGTGCGCCAGAAGCTGGATGAGCTCGCGTCTTCCCCCGCCGACAACGTGCAATGGACGCTGGCGCAGCTCGAGGTAGAATATCTCAAGCTGCAGGGGGCCACGGGGGTGGCGCGACTGGCCGCCGCCGACCTCCCCCCTGCGGCGGGGCCGCTCGCCACGGACGGGGGCCTGGCCCCCTCTTCGCTCCCTGAAGCCCTGTCGGAGGTGCGGCGGCGCTACGATATCCTCTATAGTCGTGTCGATACGCTTTCGGCCTCGGCGCTCTACAGCCGCGCGCTGCGCGACACGACCCTGGGGGGCGCCTTCGCGCACCTGCGCGACGAGGTTTATGGGCAGGCCGAGATCATCGATCTGCCGAACGACGCGCTGAAGACGCGGCTGGATGATCTGTACTTCCGGCTGGAGGCCGAGCGGCCTGCACTGCGGCGCATGCTGTCGCATGCCAACCTGGAGCTGGTCACGGAGTCCGACCAGGCCCGGCTGGAGGTTCTTTCGGTCCTGCAAGGACTTGCCGCCGCAAGCCTGGTGCTGCTGGCGGCGCTGACCGCCATGGTGATCCTCTTCCGGTCACTGGCGCGGATCTCGCAGAAACGGCTGGCGCAGAAGCAGGTGGCCTCGACCCGGCTCGAGATGATCTTTTCGACCTCGCGCGATGCGATCCTGATGCTGGACCGCAAGGGCATGATCCGCAACACCAACCGCGCCGCCCGCAAGATGTTCGGCGAGGCGGGGCAGCCGCTGGACGGCCTGCCCGTGGGCCGCTTCCTGCGGCATGACCTGCCCCTGGGGACCCGTCCGGCGACCGGATCCACCCTCTTCGAGGCCTGCGAACAGGGTATCCGCACCGGCTACCGGCTGATCGGGCGCAACAGCCAAGGCCAGCGCTTTCCGGTCGAGCTGTCGATGGACAGCACCGAGAGCTTCGGCGCCTCGATGCTGGTCTGCATGATCCGCGACGTCTCGCACCAGGTGGCCGTCGAGGCCGAGCTGAAGGCCTCACGCGACAAGGCGTTGGCCGCGGAGCGGGCCAAGGCGCGCTTCCTCGGGGTGATCAGCCATGAGATGCGGACCCCGCTCAATGGCATTCTCGGCACCATCGACCTGCTGGCCGAGAACGACGACCCGCGTGAGGTGCCGGGCTTCCTCGAGGTGATCCGCAACTCCGCCCAGACCCTGCTACAGTTGGTCAACGACGTGCTGGACATCACCCAGATCGAGGGCGGAGACATCACCATCCGGCGCGCGACCTTCGACATGGATCGGCTGGTGGCAGATGTGCTGACCAGCGAGATGCCCCGCGCAAAGACCCAGAACAACAGGCTTTTCCGCATCGGCATGCCAGAGGTGGGCTGGGTGACCGGCGACGGGACGCGGCTGCGGCAGGTGCTGCTGAACCTGGTCTCCAACGCGGTGAAATTCACCCGGCGCGGCTCGGTCAGCATCGAGCTGCGCCGCGAGGACGAGATGGTCGAGATCCTGGTGCGCGATACCGGCCTTGGCATGTCCGAGGCCGAGCTGGAGCGGATCTTCGACGATTTCGTCCGCCTTGACGGTGCCTTGCAGCACCAGATCCAGGGCACCGGGCTGGGGCTGGGCATCGCCCGCCAGCTCACCCGCGCCATGGGCGGAGAGATCGAGGTGGCCAGCGCGCCGGGCAAGGGCTCTGTCTTCACGCTGCGGCTTCCGCTGCCCGCGACCGATCCGCCCGCGGCCCGCGCGCCGCAGCTGGCCCCGACCCAACGGCCGATCCGGCCGCAGCATATCCTGCTGGTCGAGGACAATCCCACCAACCGCTTCGTCGCCCGCCGCCTGCTGGAGCGCGATGGCCACGTGGTGATCGAGGCCGCCGATGGTGCCGCCGGCGTGCGCGCGGCCCAGGAGCGGCCCTTCGACTGCATCCTGATGGATGTCTCGATGCCGGTGATGGACGGGATCGAGGCTGCCGCGACCATCCGCAATGGCCAGGGCCCCAACCGCGAGGCGCGGATCGTCGCTCTGACCGCCCATGTCGGAGAGGAGGTCTCGGAAAGGCTGCTGGCCAGCGGGCTGGATGACGTGATCGCCAAGCCGATCCGGGCGCAGGTCATCCGCCGCCTGCTGACCGAAGACCAGGCCGATGGCCCCGGACGCCGCCGGCGGCGCCTGGCGCGGGATCGTGGAGGCGGCCCCCCTGCCCTTTGAGCGGGCTCTTTCCGCCAGTGCGGGTCCGGGTGCGTACCTGCCCCGTGGTTCAGCTGGGCGCGGTGGCGTTCTCCACCCGGACCAGCACCTCCATCGAAATCAAGTCGGCGTTGGTTCCCAGGAAGGTGCCCGCGACCGGCGTCGCCTGGGCGATGTTGCGGGCCACGGCGAGCGGGATCAGGTTGCCCGACCCGACGCTGCGGTTCGTGGGGTCGAAGGCGATCCAGCCGGCACCGGGCAGGAAGACCTCGACCCAGGCATGTGTCGACCCGGAACCCGCCGAGCCGACGAACCCCGCTTCGGCGTCCGAGAGGTAGCCCGAGACGATGCGCGCCCCGAGCCCGAGGTGGCGGACGGCCTCGGCGAAGAGCACCGCGAAATCGCGGCAGGAGCCCCACCCCCGGTCGAGGGTCTGCCCCGGCGACTGGGTGCCTTCGTCATCGCGGCTTTGATAGGAAATCTGGCTAAAGACCCCGAAGCTGATGTCCTTCAACAGGGCCAGGGTATCGGTCGGGCGCGCCATGACGAAGGTTTCGACCCAGAGGGCAAGGCGGCCCCCGGCGTCGGCATATTGCGGCAGCGTCAGCGCGCCCAAGTCCGTCCAATCGTCGTCGGCATAGACAAAGGGAAAGCGGGTGGCGGCAGCGGCAATGGCGAAGACCGGCCAGGCGGGCGCGGTCAACTCCACGCGGGCGCGGCTGGTGATCACCAGGTGATCGGTGGGCGTGGTGAAACTGGCCGTGGCGATGGCATTGCCGGCCACGTCATGGGCCCAGGTGACATGCGCCTCCGGCGTGGTGGTCAGGGCATAGCTGAGCAGCCGCAGCTCCCGCGTCTCGCGTGGGCGCAGCATCATCCGGTGCGGCCCGAGAGAGACCGCCTGCCGGTAGCGGTAGGTGGTGGTGTGAAGGATGTCGAGACAGGCCAAGGCGGGGGTCCAATCGGCAGAAGAGCGCAGAATCCGCGCGGGCGGATCAGCGGCGGCGCGTAGAGGATGGACCGGCGGGCACGGCGTTGCGCCAGGAGTTCGATCCCTTGCAGCGCCGACAGATCCGCTCTCCGAAGCCTTCGCTCCAGAAGCTGGCTTCGCAACGCAGGCATTGGCGTTGCTGCGGGACATCGCCCGTGGCGCGCTTGGTCTGCAGATCCCCTGCGCGGGCGGCGTTGGACTTTCTGGTCACGTCTGGCTCTCCAGCTTGGGGTGGCGCTCGGCTGGCGCGTCAGGGCCAGATGGCAGGCCTTCGTTTGCGCTCGCCTGGCTCGAGGCCTCCTCAAGCATCGGAGCGCCTGTGCTGGCCGCCGAAGCATCGCCCTCAAGGGGCGCCTGCCAAGCATAGAGGTGGCGCAGATGCGCCTCAGAGACGCCATCGGCCTGCATCACCAGGCGCACCATCGGATCGGCCAGCATCTCTTCGAGGAAGACATCGGCAAGAGCCCGGTCGGTCAGCTTGTCCCTGGCCTGCGCAAGCTCGAGGTCGGCAAGAGAGACGGTCAGGGTGCGGGACAATCCGGGATGGGTGCTTCGGGGATGAAGCTTCACCAGCACAGAGGCCTTCCAGGCTTCGGGGTGCTGCGTGTCGGGCGGCGAGGCCAGTTCGGTCTCGATCTCGTAGTCCCCGGCGGGCAGGGTTTCGGCAAAGCCCGGAACGGTGAACTCTCGGGCGAAGACGGCGATGGTCTTGCTGGTCAGCTTGTCCATGGGCGTGCTCCTTTCCGATGATGCCTGGGATGCAGCGCGCGCCACGGAGGACCGGGGCGCGACGCCTGTGCAATGGTCAAAAAGCGCGGGGCGATCAGGGCAGTTCATCTGTCCACACCTCGAATTCGGTCAACGTGTTGGCGCCGAAGGTCTGGGTCAGCGGCACATCGGCAGCGTCGCGGCCGCGCGCGATCAGGATCCGGGCGATCCGCGGCTTGTTGTTGCGCGGGTCGAACATGTGCCATTCGCCGCCAAGAAAGACCTCCATCCAGGCTGCGAAATCCCCCGGCGGATGCGGCAGCGGGTCGCCGATATCGCTGAGGTAGCCGGTGCAATAGCGGGCTGGAATGTTCATGCAGCGGCAGAGCGCGACAGCCAGATGGGCGAAGTCGCGGCAGACGCCCTGGCGTTCGGCCAGGGTCTGAGAGGCGGTGCGCGTGGCCTTCGCCTGCATGTAGTCGAAGCGGACGTGCCCATGCACGAAGTCGCAGATCGCCTGCACCCTGCCCCATCCGGGCGCAATGTGCTCGAACCGCTGCCAGGCCTCTTCCGAGAGCAGATCGGTGTCGCAATAGCGGCTGCCCTGCAGGAAGACGAGGGTCTCGAACGGCAGGTCCTCGACCCTCAACTGCTCTGCGCCGGGCGTGGCCTGGTCGGGCAAGCCGGTGTCGCGGAAGATGCCATTGGTCGAGAGGGTGAAATCCCCCTCTGGTGCCAGCAGCCGGGTGCACCAGTTGCCGAAGCCGTCCCGGTAGCTTTCAAGCGGCACGCTGGGCGAGGTGACGATGTGGTCCGCGCGTTCCAGATCGCCGAAGCGCGAGTAGTGGACATTCAGCAGCGCGATCAGCGGTGTGGGCTGCGGGAAGGTGTATCGCAAGCGGCAGCCGATGCTGACACGCATCGCAGTATCGCCAGGTCGTGAAACGTCAGCGTCCAAGAATGCACCTCCCCTCAGAGCGTCGGAAGCCGCGATTGCAGCTCCACCTGTTGCCGGATTGGTCAAGGTAGGCGTTCTGCGGCAGAACGATCTCGACACAGGCGCCAGATTGCGGCGTGTAGCCCCGCTCGCAACGCCAGCCCGGCCCGTAGGAGGCCGGATCGAGATAGGCGTTTTCGGGCAGGACGATGGCGTCGCATCGGTCCTCGACCCTGACAAAGCCCCGCTCGCAGGCCCAGGCGGCGCCATAGCTCGCGTTGGTCAGATAGCCGTTGGCGGGCACGGCGATCGGGATGCAGGCACCGGCAAAGGGCGCATAGCCGCGATCGCAGGTCCAGCCCGTGCCCGAGCGCTCGTCGCTCAGATAGGCATGGTCAGGCAGAACGATGGGAACACAGGCGTCGCGCTCTTCGCGGTAGCCGCGTTCGCATTGCCAGTCGTAGCCCGAGAACCTCAGGAAGGCGTTGGCGGGCACCGGGATCGGACTGCAGGAGGTCCCGCTCACGTCCTCATAGCCACGGATGCATTCCCAGCCGGCGCCGTAGCTGCGCCCGGTCGGATAGGCGTTTTCCGGGATATCGAGCGCGCGGCACCTGGCGCCTTCAACACGGTAGCCCAATTCGCAGACCCAGCCGCCGCCATAGCTTCGCGCCACTGCATTGTCGGGGATCGGTCCGCTGCCGTCCTGCGCGAAGGCGGGAAAGGCGAGCGCCGTCAGGACACTGGCCAGCATGGAAAGTCCTGCGAGGGAGCGGGCCAACAGCCCCGCCCCCCGCGCGACCGGACGGGTCATGGGCATGGCCGTTGCGGCCCTGGGCCCAAGGGACACCCCGGCGGCATCATCGCGAGTGGGCGCATGACGCCCCTGCCCGCGATCTGCCCGGATGCCCCGACGGGCCCCGTTGTCGTCAAGAAGAGCGCGCCTGGTTCTCAAAGTTTGAGCTCTTTCAGGCAGGCCTGCGCAATGTCGCGGTCCGGCGCATCGGTGCCCGGCATGGTCGACCAGCCGGCCTCCATCAGCGCATTGCGCTGCTGGTAGCTCGATGCGGCGCGGATCGTCTCGAGCTTCGCCATGCGGGCCGGGTCCGAACGCGCCATGTCGAGGCAGACGGGCACCATCGAGGCGACGACGTTGTCATGCGCCATGGCAACCGCCCTGTCGTTCGAGGTGCCGCCGGTGACCCAGCCGCCCCAGGTGAAGCCGACAACGCCGACGAAGATCGCACCGAAAACGGCGCCGTAGATACCAGGCTTGAGCCATGCGGGAGTGTTCATATTCTGTCCTCCGGCGGAGAAAGCGCCGCCACGCTGTGATTAATGTTCAGTCTGAGTGCGAGAGGTGGTGGCCGCATCGCGGCTCAGCGCTTCCTGCAGGTCGTTCTCTGTCGTTGGACGCATCTCGCTTCGTCCGGCGCGCGCGCCGAAGCCGCGCACCATGAGGAAGGTCGAGGTCCGCCTGTAGGCCTCGAAGCTCAGCCCCTGGAGGAGCTCCTCTTCGGCCAGGACTTCGTAGTCGCCCGCAGGCAAATCGCCCGCGTATCCCGGCAAGGTGAACGGATGGGCAAAGGTCACCGTCGATCTGGTCGACCGCATGGTCATCTCAAGTCTCCGATATGTATTGGCAGATCCGTCGCTCACCCTGGTGACGGCCCCTCGGATCGGGGCGTGCCCAGTGGAACGATTTCTTCCCTTCTACGCGGCTCCGGACAGAGCGGCGCTGACGTATGTTAGTCCCGCCGCGCAAAGTGGCCCGATCAGCCCCCTCGCCCGTCCCGCCGAGGCCAGTGGCGCAGCATCTAGGTCAGCAGAGGCCCGGTCTGATCGAGGTAGGCCGGATCGAACTCGGCCAGATCCACCAGCCCCTGGTGGTCGTGGAAGCGCACGTGGCCATCGCGGAAGGTCACCAGCCCGCGCTCACGCAGTTGCCGCAGGGTGCGGTTCACATGCACCGCGCTCAACCCCAGGGTGTCGGCCAGGTGGTACTGGGTCAGCGGGCAGTCGAAACCCTCGGCGCGGCCCATGCCGACGAGCGCCAGCCTGGCACCCAGCTCCAGCAGGAAATGCGCCATGCGCACATCCGCGTCCCGCCGACCGATTCCCACCAGGTGCTCGACCACCATGGCCTCGTCCCGTGACGCGGCCCAGAGGATGGCGGTGGCCAGACGCGGGGTCTGGGCGAAAGCCTCCAGCAGATCGCTGGCGCGAACCTCGACGGCCTCGATATCGACGATGGGCTCGAAGCTGTGATCGGAGGTCCGCAGGAGAACGCTGCGCAGGCCAAGGAAGTCCCCCGGCACCTGCACATCGACGATCTGCCGGGTGCCGTCCGCCTGCAACTTGTAGGAACAGACCCAGCCCTCATAGAGAATGAACGCGGTCTGCGCCGACTGGCCCTGATGCACCATGTCATGCCCGGCCCGGAAGATCCGGCGGCGCTTGTGCAAACGGTCCAGCACCGCCAGTTCGGCCTTGGTCAGGGCCACGAAGGCCGAAAGCTTGCGGGTCAGGGGGCTGTGTTCAACCGACGTCATATCGCCTCTTGGCTTGCTTGACCAAAAGCGGAATTCGGCCCGGACACTGCTTTGGATCAGTCCAGCTTAGACCACTTCCTGTCAGAAGTACGGATGCATTTGAGCCTCAGCTTCGTTCGGCTCGGGGTGCCAGGGAAGGAAACCCGGATGTCTACCGCCAGCGAACCCGCAGGCCAGGCTGCGCTCTCGATCTGCGAGGCGCTGCTGCTTGCCTTGCACGAGCGCGGATTGCTGCCCGAGCACGAGATCAAGGGCGTCCTTCGCGACGCGGCCGCCACCCATCTGGGCGCAGTCGGCACCGAGGTCGAAATGGCCCACCACCGATCCGTCGCCGATCTGATCAATGCAATCATCGCCAGCGAAAGCTCTGTCCAACGCCCTTAAACCGGTGCGGTCGCCCGCGCCTGGAGCCCCGCAAGGGCACCGCGCCGCGGCGTACGCCACCGGGGTCGGCGTGCTTGTCTGAGCCCTGCCCCTCTTTTCCAACCTCAATTCCAGGAATTCACATATGTCCGGCAAGGAAGTTCGCTTCAGTACCGATGCCCGTGACCAGATGCTCAAGGGCATCGACACGCTGGCAAATGCCGTCAGGGTCACCCTCGGTCCCAAGGGCCGAAACGTCATTCTCGACAGATCCTACGGCGCACCGCGCATCACCAAGGACGGCGTCTCGGTCGCCAGGGAGATCGCGCTCTCGGATCATTTCCAGAACATGGGCGCGCAGATGGTGAAGGAGGTCGCCTCCCGCACCAATGACGAGGCCGGTGACGGCACCACGACCGCCACCGTCCTGGCCCAGGCCATCGTCCGCGAGGGCATGAAATCCGTCGCGGCGGGGATGAATCCGATGGATCTGAAACGCGGTATCGACAAGGCGGTCAGCGCCGTCGTGGCCGAGATCAAGTCCATGTCCCGCCCGGTCGGCGACAGCGACGAGATCGCCAAGGTCGGCGCTATCTCCGCCAACGGCGACGCCGCGATCGGCCGTCAGATCGCCAGTGCCATGGCCCGGGTCGGCAAGGAAGGCGTCATCACCGTCGAAGAGAACAAGGGGCTGGAGACCGAGACCGAAGTGGTCGAGGGCATGCAGTTCCCCCGCGGCTACCTCAGCCCCTACTTCATCACCAATCCCCAGAAGATGGAGGTGCTCCTGGAGGATTGCGTCGTGCTGCTGCACGAGAAGAAGCTCAGCTCTCTCGTCTCCATGGTGCCGCTGCTCGAGGCGGTGATCCAGGCCGACAAGCAATTGCTGGTCATCGCCGAGGACATCGAGGGCGAGGCGCTGGCAACCCTAGTGGTCAACAAGCTGCGCGGCGGCTTGAAGGTTGCCGCCGTCAAGGCGCCGGGCTTCGGAGACCGCCGCCGGGCGCTGATGGAGGACATTGCCGTGCTGACCGGCGGCCAGGTGATCTCGGCAGAGATGGGCACCAGGCTCGAGACCGTCACCCTGGACATGCTGGGCACGGTGAAGAAGGCCACCATCACCAAGGATTCCACGACGCTCATCGACGGTGCGGGTGACAAGGCGGCGATCGCGGCGCGGGTGGCGCAGCTTCGCGCGCAGATCGAGGACGCGGATGCGGGCCACGACAAGGAGGCATTGCAGCAGCGTCTGGCCAAGCTGGCCGGCGGCATCGCGGTGATCCGGGTTGGTGGCGCGACCGAGATCGAGGTGAAGGAGCGCAAGGACCGTGTCGACGATGCGCTCAACGCCACCCGCGCGGCGGTGCAGGAAGGCGTGGTGCCCGGCGGTGGCGTGGCGCTGGTCCATGCCGGCAAGATCCTGGCAGGCCTCAACGGCGAGAACGCCGACCAGGACGCCGGGATCAAGATCATCCGCCGCGCGATCCAGACGCCTCTGCGCCAGATCGCGGCCAATGCCGGGGCCGATGGCTCGCTCGTGGTCGGCAAGGTGATCGAGAACGACAGCCCCAGCTTCGGCTTCGACGCCCAGACAGAGAGCTATGGCGACATGCTGACGGCCGGCGTCATCGACCCGACAAGGGTCGTGCGCATCGCGCTCAAGAACGCCGCCTCCATCGCCGGGCTGCTGATCACAACCGAGGCCATGGTGGCGCAGAAGGCCCGCCCCTTCGCGTCCGGCCACGAGATGGAGATGGCCGGGATGATGTAGACCGCCGCCGCCCCCTGCCTGCCCCCGCGGGGCCAGGCACCACAGCAATCAATCTGTCAGTCAGATGACACCCCAGATCCAGGAGAAGAAAATGTCCAAAGGTGACAAGCAACGTGGCAACCGGGAAGCCAAGAAACCGAAGAAGGTGAAGGAAAAGGTCCTTGCGACCTCCGACTTCGGCAAGTCCAAGACCGTCGTCAGTCTCGGTGAGCACAAGAAGAAGAAATAGACGCATCCCTGCGTCCACGCAGATCACCATCGGGCCAGGTGCCTGGTGGTGATCGCCCCCCGCCCGCTTACTGCAGCGCGGCCGGCGCGCGCGCCACATCCCCCCGCCACAACGAAAAAATCCGGCCGAGGCCGGATCATTTCAACGTTGTCACTTGGGTAAGTGGCGGAGAGACAGGGATTCGAACCCTGGAGACGGTTTCCCGCCTACACACTTTCCAGGCGTGCGCCTTCGACCACTCGGCCACCTCTCCGTGGAGGCGTCTTTAGCCGTGAACGGCGGGGCTTTGCAAGAGGCCTCGGACAAAAAAACGAAGGTTTTTCCGATGACTTCGCGGCGCAGCCGAATGGGGCTGTCAACGGTCCCCGCCGTCGCCCTCTCCGCCCGCGTCCGGGTCGCGCAGATGGCTCGGCGCGGGGCCCGTCGGGGGCGTTGCGGAGGTCGGTTCGGAGGGCTGGCTTGCCACGGGTCCCTTCGATGGGGTGTCCTGTTTCGGTTGCAGCGCCTCGGGATTGCGCAGCCAGATATCGCGCTGCGCGAAGGGGATCTCGATGCCCTCTTCCGAGAAGCGTTCGGCAATGCGGTGCAGGATCTCGGTCTGGACCACGAGGATCTGGGTCACGTCCCGCAGGATGGCGCGGATCTCGAAGTTCAGCGAATCCGCCCCGAAAGCGGTGAAGATAACGCCGGGCGGCGGGTTCAGCAGCACCAGGGGCTGCTCTTCGGCGATCTCCTGCAGGATCTTCGCCACATGCCGGGTGTCGCTGCCATAGCCCACGCCCACGGGCACGATCAGGCGACCGATCAGGTTACCACGGGTCCAGTTGGTCACCTTGCCCGAGATCAGATCGGCATTGGGCACGATCACATCGGTCCGGTCGAAGGTTTCGATCCGCGTCGAGCGCACCGAGATCGAGCGGACAAAGCCCATCTCGCCGCCCACTTCGATCCAGTCGCCTTCGGAAATCGGCCGCTCGATCAGCAGGATGATGCCCGAGACGAAGTTCGACACGATGGTCTGCAGGCCGAAACCGACGCCGACCGACAAGGCGCCGGCGACGATGGCCAGCGACGACAGGTCGATGCCGGCAGAGGTGATGGCGATGAGCGCGGCGAGGAAGATGCCGACATAGCCCAGCCCCGAGATCACCGCGTTCTGCCCGCCGATATCCAGTCGCGTCTTGGGCAGGACCGAAGTGCGCATGGCGCCCTGCACGAGGCGCGTCAGCCCGTAACCCAGCACGAAGACCAGGATGAAGAGCAGGAAGTCACTGGGAGAGATATGGGTCTCTCCGACCGTGAAGCCGGCGCGGAACTTGGTCCAGAGCTCTGACAGGTCGGTCTGCCGGGCGCCCCAGATCAGCGCCAGGAAGGGCAAGGCGATGAGGTTCAGCACGAAGGCGATGATCACCGGCAAGAGCGACTCGGAGGCCCGCGTGCGGTCGCCCGTCACCACCACGAAGATCTCGACGAAGGCCTTCTGCAGGATCAACACCAGTGCCAGCAGTTCGAGCGAGTAGAACATCTGCAGCACCAGCGCGGTGCCGGCGTGGAAGTAGCCGATCGCGGCCAGGGCCGGCCCAAGGACGGCAAGCACGGCCACCGACTGGCCAAGGAAGAACACCAGCTGCTGGCGGAAGCTGGTGCTGCCGTCGCTCTCTTCGGCCTCGGCACGACCATGCAGGATCAGGAAGCGCGAGATCCGCAGCAGGAAGAGCCCCAGCACCACCAGCAGCGGGAAGATCAGCACATTGGTGGTCCGGGCGGGCCAGTCCTCGAGGTCGCTGGCTTCCTGTGCCAGCCAGTAGACGCCCAGCAGAAGCCCCAGCACATTGGCATAGACCCGCCCCTCGCGGCGCTGCGACTGGCTGAGAGCCAGCATCAGGCCCGAACGCTCCGAGACTGGGAAGACGAAATCGCCCAGCCAGCGGGTGGCGAAGATCATGAAACCAGCACCGGGCAGCGCCGAGATCATGGTCTCGCCCCGCGTGCCCAGGAGCCCGCTCGAGATCGCGGCTGTGGATAGAAGCACCAGCCCCAGCACCGGCAGCAGGATCTGGCCCAGGGAAACGATGAAGGAGACCAGCCAGCGTGCGGCCGAGCGCTCCTGGTCGAGCAGACGAAGGGCCAGGGTCTCGATCCAGCCGCGGCCTCGGGCGACCAGCACAAGCGCCAGAATGACCAGGAAGATGACCACGGGCAGGTTCTGGCGGAAGATGTCGCGCTGCACCGGGGTCTTCCAGTGATCCCGCACATCGACACCGATGGCGCGCAGGAAGCCGCCCAGGTCGTCCAGCGCGCCGGGCCAGTTGGTCGGGTCCAGCGGCGAGGGCCCGAGCCGCAACAGCGCCTTGGCCTGGCGGGCGCGCAGGCTGGTGTCGATGGAACGGATCAGCGCATCGGCGCGGCTGAAGGCGATCTCGGCGCGCCGCACGGGTTCCTGCAACTCGGACCGCCGCTCTTCCAGCATGGCGCGTTGCTCGGCCACCGCCTGCGGCTCTTCCCCGCTTTCGGGCACCGGCCCCAGGGTGTCGATCTGCGCCTCGACGGCGCTGATGGCGGCGGAATTGGCACTGCGCGCCGCCTCGAAGCGGCTGCGCCAGCCGGCCAGCTGCGACCTGAGCTCTTCAAAGGCCGCATCCGACGCCCGATCGCTCTCGATGGCATCTTCGGCGCGGGTGGCGACCGCTTCCCAGGCCGAGATATCCTCGGCGGAGAGCGCGGCAGGGCTGCCCTGCCCCTCCTGGGCAGAAAGCGGTGCGCCCCAGCAGAATGCCAGGGCGGTCAGTATCAGGACGAAAAGACGAAGCAGCGCGCCGGGGCGATGGATCGGCAAGGCCACGGTGACGCCTCTGCGCGCTGCCTGCATCAGGTTACTCCTCGTCCGAGAACACACCGGGGATCGAGCGCGGCGCCTCGGTCAGCCAGGACGGGGTCGGCAGACCCTTGGCGCGCAGGAACTCGGGGTTGAAGAGCTTCGACTGGTAGCGGTTGCCGTAGTCGCAGAGCACGGTCACGATGGTGTGACCCGGACCCATCTCCTTCGCCATGCGGATGGCGCCGGCGATGTTGACCCCGGTCGAACCACCGAGGCAGAGCCCCTCCTGCGCCAGCAGGTCGAAGACCAGCGGCAGCGATTCACTGTCGGGGATCTGGTAGGCGAAGTCGGGGGTGAAACCTTCGAGGTTCGCGGTCACCCGGCCCTGGCCGATCCCCTCGGTGATCGAGGTGCCCTCGGCGCGCAGCTCGCCATTGGTGTAGTGGTTGTACATGGCAGAGCCCGAGGGATCGGCCAGCGCCACTTTCACGCCCTTGGGCTGCAGCGCCATGGCCACGCCGGCCAGCGTCCCGCCAGAGCCCACCGAGGCGACGAAGCCGTCGACCTTGCCGTCGGTCTGTTCCCAGATCTCGGGGCCGGTGGTTTCCACATGCGCCTGACGGTTGGCGACGTTGTCGAACTGGTTTGCCCAGATCACACCATTCGGTTCCGTTTTGGCAAGCTCCTCGGCCAGCCGTGCCGAATAGCGGACATAATTGTTCGGATTTTTATAGGGCGCAGCAGGCACTTGCACCAGTTCCGCACCGGCCAGGCGGATCATGTCCTTCTTTTCCTGGCTCTGGGTCTCGGGGATGACGATGACCGTCTTGAAGCCCATGGAGGCACCGACCAGCGCGAGGCCGATGCCGGTGTTGCCGGCGGTGCCCTCGACGATGGTGCCGCCCGGAGCCAGCTTACCGCGGGCGATGGCATCCTTGATGATGAACAGGGCCGCCCGGTCCTTCACCGATTGTCCGGGGTTTAGGAACTCCGCCTTGCCCAAAATGGTGCAGCCGGTCTCCTCGCTGGCGCGGCGCAGCTTGATCAGGGGCGTGTTGCCGACCGCCTGTGCCAGGTCCTGAGCGATATGCATCGGGGATATCCTTCCAAACTCTAGTTGGCCCAGATGTATCCGCGACGGGGGGGCAACTCAAGCGGCCCCCCGCAACTCGGAACGCTTGCCCGCAAGCCAGAGCAGCGAGAGGATAAGCGGCGCGTTTCTGGCCTCGCCCGAGGACATCAATTCCATGGCCCTGTCGAAAGGCAGGATATGGGTCCGGATGTCCTCGACTTCTTCGGCCAGCCCGCCGCCATATTGGCCGATCTCCGGCAGCTCGCAGATCCCAATGAAACAATGGTGGAACTCGGTGCTGCAACCGGGGCTGGGGTAGCATCCGGCGACATGATGCAGCGCGCCGAGCGCCACCCCGGCCTCTTCGCGCGCCTCGCGGCGAGCGCAATCCTCGGGGCTCTCGCCCGGATCAAGGCGGCCTGCCACGGGCTCCAGCATCCAGGGCAGCATTTCGCCGCGCCCGTAGGGGCCCAGGCGGAACTGCTCGACCAGCAGCACGCTGTCGCGCTCTGGGTCATAGGGCAGCACGATGGCCGCATCCGGGGCCAGCAGCACCTCGCGGCGGATCTGGGGCGAGCCCATCCCGGCGAAGGTCTGGTGGCGCAGATCGAAGGTGCGGGTGAAATACCAGCCCGCGTGGTCATCGCGCTGGCCGATCTCCTCGACCCAGGGGTCCTTTGGCCCCCTGCCCACCCGATGCGGTACCTGCTCATGCAGCGCCGCGACGCGAGAGGCCGCGCGGGCACGGATCTGTCCCAGCCGGAAGCGCAGCGCCTCGCCCGAGAAACGGCCGCGCAACTTCATGATTTCATGGGCCGCATGGCAGGCTTCCTCGCCCGCGACCTCGGCCCAGGTGGCGGCCGACCAATTGCCCGGTGCCACGGGCCAGCGCCCGGTCTGGCCGCGAAACGCCATGGCCCGCAGAGGCCCCTCGGGCGCGGAAATCAAAAGCGAGGCGGGCTCGAGCCCATGGGCATCGGCGAAATGGGCGATCCGTTCGACCATCTCGTCGCTCGCCCCGCGCAGAAGCATCCCCTCGGCCACCTCGCCCGGTGCCTGGACCAGCAGCGGCACCCCGTCAGGCTGGCGCGGGGCCACGCGGTAGCCCTCGAGGAACGCCGGTTCCTCCTGCGGGCGGCATCCGGCGACGATCTGCATCATCACCGGGATGCAAAGGGGGCCATAGATGAAGAGATTTGTGCCCATCTCGCGCCCCGGCCTCACTTCCAGATCCGGTCGATGACGCGCGCCGCCAGGGCGGCCAGCACCCCACCCGCCACCAGTGTGGCAAGGATATGCGGATGCAGCAGGTTCATGCCCCAGTCGCCGGCGATCGGGAAGATGTCGACGATCGCCTCGGCGGGGTTGTCATAGCGCCGGCCGAGCGCCTTTCGCAGGGCCTCGTTGCCGGCGAAGATGAAGAGCCCCATGAGCACCATGATCAGCATACCGGTCAGCCCGTAGGCCACCACATGGGACAGGTTGGACCGCCCCGAGATGCGGCGGCCGATGATGGTCCAGCCGGCCCAGAGCCCGATGCCCAGGCTCACCCAGGGGAAGTAGCCGAAACGGAACTCTTCCTCCCAGACATCCATGACCTGAGTGGCCACCAGATACCCGGTGCCCCCCAAGACCACTGCCGCACTCACCTTGCCCATGGTGAACATATGCTGCCCTCACCCATTTCTTCCTGCCCGGCCAGAAGACTTCGCATCTTCGCGGTGAAGATGGCAAGTCGCAGGTTTCGCCATTCGCAATTGAACGGCATTCGCGCGGGCCCTGCACGGTATGGCATAAGCCTATACGAATATGGCCAAATCGGGGCCAATTCAGGCGATGGATGACCATTGGATCAGCCCGATCCGCAGTCGGCTTTCCGATCCTGAGCACATCTCAAAGCTGAATTGGCAGGCACAAACACCTGCGGCTCCGGCCGCGTCGGGCGGCCTGGACCATGGCGCAACAAAGCTCAACCAATGCATTAAGAAACCTATATTTCCGTTTAGGTACAATGCATTAAACATGCACGCTCACCCGGCGCGCCAACCTCCTCCTTCTACCCGGACCGCACGACCTCATAGGCCTCCAGCGCCTTCTCACGCCCTTCCTTCAATCCCACCAGAGGCGCGGGCACCGCATCCTCGGGGGACAGGTCCCAGGACAGCGGCGCGGCCTCGTAGAACTGCAGCGCCTCGGGCGAGGGCTTTGCCTGCCCTTCGGCCAGCCAGCGGTGGCGGTAGAGGGCCTCGGGGTCGAATTTCTCGGCCTGGGTCGCGGGGTTGAAGATGCGGAAGTAGGGGGAGGCATCCGGGCCGCAGCCCGCCACCCATTGCCAGCCCATGGCATTGGAGGCCGGGTCCCAAATGCATTAAACATGAATACTCACCCGGCGCACCAACCTCCTCCGGCTATCCGGACCGCACGACCTCATAGGCCTCCAGCGCCTTCTCACGCCCTTCCTTCAATCCCACCAGAGGCGCCGGCACCGCATCCTCGGGCGACAGGTCCCAGGACAGCGGCGCCGCCTCGTAGAACTGCAGCGCCTCGGGCGAGGGCTTTGCCTGCCCTTCGGCCAGCCAGCGGTGGCGGTAGAGCGCCTCGGGGTCGAATTTCTCGGCCTGGGTCTCGGGGTTGAAGATACGGAAGTAGGGGGAGGCATCCGGTCCGCAGCCCGCCACCCATTGCCAGCCCATGGCATTGGAGGCCGGGTCCCAGTCGACCAGGCAATCCTCGAACCAGGCCTGGCCGATCCGCCAATGCACCAGCAGATGCTTCGTCAGATAAGAGGCGGTGATCATCCGCGCTCGGTTGTGCATCCGCCCGGTGACGAAGAGCTCCCGCATCGCCGCATCGACCAATGGCACCCCGGTGCGGCCCTGCTTCCAGGCCAGCACCCGCGCGTCCTCGTCGGCCTGCCAGGGGAAGGCCTCCCAGCCGTCGCGCCAGCTCTGCTCCAGGATATGGGGGGTGTGGTACATCAGGTGGTAGGCAAACTCGCGCCACACCAGCTCTTTCAGGAAGGTCTCGGCCCCGGCCTTGCCCTCTTCCAGAGCCCGCCATCCTGCCTGCCAGCACTGGCGTGCAGAGATCTCTCCGACGGTCAGGTGGTGCGACAGGTCCGAGGTGGCCGGGCGGTCGGGGAAATCACGCTCTGCCCCGTAGCGGTCGATCCGGTCGGCGACGAAACTGTCGAGCTGCGCCATCGCCGCGCTGCTGCCCGCCCGGACATGAGAGGCCACCACCGACCTCCCGCGACGCATCGGCGCCGAAAGCTGCCAGTCCTCCAGCCGCTCGCTGTCAGGCCAGTCCTCGGGCGCGGGCCAGCTGGAAGGCGCGGCGAGGGGCGCGCCGGGGTCGCGGCCGCGCACCGCCTTCCAGAAGGGCGAGTAGACCTTGTAGTAGCTCCCCTGCCCTGTCTCCACCTGCCAGGGCTCGAACAGCAGATGTCCGGCGAAGCTGCGCGCGGTTACGCCTGCCTCCGAGAGCCCGGTCTTCACCGCGCTGTCGCGGCGGATCGCGGCCGGATCGTAAAGCCGCTGCCAGTGGACCGCGCCTGCGCCGGTCTCGGCCACAAGCTCGTTCAGGACCTCCAGCGCATCGCCCGTGCGCAGGATCAGCCGCGCGCCGAGCGCCTCGAGCTCGGACTGGAGCGCCGCGAGGCCCAGCTCAAGCCGCAGCGCCGGGGCGGCGCCCAGCCGGGTAACGCTGTCATCGCGGATGTAGATGGGAATGACCGGCGCGCCGCGGGAGATGGCCTCGCAGAGCGCGGGATGATCGGCAAGCCGCAGGTCGCGGCGCAGCCACAGAAGGCAGGGATCTGGCATTGGGTCTCCTTGTGCGGAGATTACGCAGGCGCAAGCCTTGCGGATCACTCGCAGCGGCCCGCATCAGGGCGATTGCGCGGGGCAGAGAGACGAAGGGGCGGCGCGCCGGAATGACGCGCCGCCCCTCTTGTTCTTTCAGGTGCCAGGCGCCAATGGGGCGCCTCGCGGTCGCAAGCCTCAGCTTCCGTTGCGCTCAGCCCGCAGGCCACGCCAGATGGCGAAGCACATCACCAGCAGAACGATGGTGAAGGGCAGACCCGTCGAGATCACCATGGATTGCAGCGATGCCAAGCCCCCGGCCGAGAGCAGCAGCACGATGGCCACGGCGCCCTCGAAGATGCACCAGAAGACCCGCTGGGGCACCGGCGCATCGACCTTGCCGCCCGCGGTGATCGTGTCGATCACCAGCGAACCGGAGTCCGAGGAGGTGACGAAGAAGACGATCACCAGCACGATGCCGATCAGCGAGGTGATCCCCGCCAGCGGCAGCGCGTCGAGCATCTTGAACAGCTGCACCGGCAGATCGGCGTCCTGCGCCGCGGTGTAGCCGTCCTGCACGACCTGCTGGATCGCCACGCCGCCGAAGACCGACATCCACAGGACGCAGACCAGCGAGGGGATCAGCAGCACGCAGATGACGAATTCGCGCACCGAACGACCGCGCGAGACACGGGCGATGAACATGCCGACGAAGGGGCTCCAGGAGATCCACCAGGCCCAATAGAAGCTGGTCCAGCCCTGCATGAAGTTGACGTCCTCACGGCCCACCGGGTTCGACAGCGCCGGCAGGTACTCCACATAGGCCACCAGGTAGTCGGCAAAGCCCGTCAGAATGGCCAGCGTCGGCCCTGCGATCAGCACGAAGAGCAGCAGCAGGAAGGCCAGGCCCATGTTGATCTCGGACAGGATCTTCACCCCGCCGTCGAGACCACGCAGCACCGAGATCAGGGCGATGGCGGTGATCCCGGTGATCAGCAGAACCTCGACGGTGTCGTTGACCGGGATGCCGAAGAGCTCGGCCAGGCCGGCGTTGGCCTGCGTCGCGCCGAAACCAAGCGAGGTGGCCAGGCCGAAGAGCGTGGCGAAGACCGCGAGGATGTCGATGCAATGGCCCCACCATCCCCAGACGCGTTCGCCCAGGACCGGGTAGAAGGCCGAGCGGATGGTCAGGGGCAGACCCTTGTTGTAGCTGAAGAGCGCCAGCGCCAGCGCCACCACGGCATAGATCGCCCAGGGGTGCAGCCCCCAGTGGAAGATCGTCGCCGCCATGCCCAGCCGGATGGCCGCGGCCTCGTCACCTGCCGCGGCACCCAGGGGGGCCCAGTCGGTGCGTACGCCGCCCTCTGCGGCGGTGCCGCCCAGGGAGCTGGAGAAGTGGCTCATCGGTTCCGAGACGCCGTAGAACATCAGCCCGATGCCCATACCGGCGGCAAAGAGCATGGCGAACCAGCCGATGTAGCTGTAATCGGGCGTCGCCTCTGCCCCACCGAGGCGGACCGAACCCAGCGGGGTCACGATCAGCAGCAGGCAGAACAGCACGAAGATGTTGGCGGCGCCGAGGAAGAACCAGTCAAAGCCCTTGGTCACCGCTCCGAAGAGCCATGAGAAGGCGGTGCCGGCCTGTTCCGGCAGCGCCAGCGTGTAGAAGACGAAGGCCACAACCGCCAGTCCCGAGACCAGGAACACCGGGTTGTGGATGTCGAAGCCGAAGGGCCCGACCTGGCCGTCGATATTGTCCTGACCGATCTCGTATTCGGTGTCGATGATATCCGCCGCCCCTTCCGGAGCCGGGATACCCTGTTCGTCGATATCGTCACTCATTTCTATTCTCCCTCAGCCGCGCACGATCATCACGGATACCTTGGCGTGGCTCGCCAGGTGCCCCCCGTGGGAGGGCCAGATGTAATCGGTGATGTTGGGCACGTGGCTTTCCATGACCACCAGGTCGGCGCCGCATTCGTCGACCGCTTCCAGCAGGGCGCGGTTGAGGTCGGCGGTGACATCCGGGTCCAGCTTGGCAAGGGCCTCGGTGCTGACACCATGGGACAGGCCTTCGGCCTTGGCGAAGTCCTCCAGCTTCTCGCGGTACTCGTCGGGCGTATGCCCCATCGAGCCGGGAAGCGCCGATGTAACGCCCACGTAGACAAGCGATGCCCCGAAGCTATCCGCGAGCTTGGCCGCGGTGCTCAGGGATTTCTCCAGCTTGTCGACATGGGCGAGATCCACCGGCACCATGATCTTGGTGTACATTCTGACCTCCTTCTCGTTCCGTGCAGGGTTCTCTTGGCGGGATCTGGTCCCGAACCGCTGCGGGGCGGTATTGCCCCTGGGCAAAGACTAGGACGTTTCACGCCGTGACAAGGACGTGACGCGCTGCCTTTGCGCGCAAAAACGACATTTCCACGTCGCTCCTTGCCCGCAGCTCTACCAGAACGGGTAATTCCCTCGGGTGCAACCTGAAAGGGCCCCGCATGCGCGAGGCCCTTTCGGTACATTTCCGGCCGGAAGCGGGGGCTCAGGCGCCCAGGTCGACGACGACGCGGCCCTTGACCTGGCCCGAGAGGATCTCGGCGCCCAGCTTCGGCAGATCCTCCAGCGTCGCGGGCTGGATCATGCCCTCGAGCTTGGCCATCGGCAGGTCCCGCGCCACCCGTTCCCAGGCGCGCAGGCGGTTCTCGTAGGGCTGCATCACGCTGTCGATGCCCAGCAGGTTCACGCCGCGCAGCAGGAAGGGAATGACCGTGGCAGGCAGCTTGGAGCCCCCCGCCAGACCCACGGCGGCGACCGAGGCGCCATAGGACATCTGGCCCAGCACACGGGCCAGCATCTCGCCACCGACGGCGTCGACGCAGCCGGCCCAGGTCTCGCTTTCCAAGGGCCGCTTCACGGTCTCGGCCAGATCGGCGCGGGGCACGATCTGCGTGGCTCCGAGCGCGGTCAGGTAGTCGGCGGTCTCGGGCCGTCCGGTGACGGCGGCCACCTCGTAGCCCAGGTGCCCCAGGATCGCCGTGGCGACCGAGCCCACGCCACCGGCGGCCCCGGTCACCAGCACCGGGCCCTTGCCCGGCACCAGCCCGTGGTCCTCAAGTGCCATCACCGCCAGCATGGCAGTGAAACCGGCGGTGCCGACCGCCATGGCCTCACGCGGGGTCAGCCCCTCGGGCAGCGGCACCAGCCAGTCGGCCTTCACCCGCGCCTTCTGCGCGTAGCCGCCCCAATAGGCCTCGCCGACCCGCCAGCCGGTCAGCACCACCTTGTCGCCGGGGCTGTAGCGCGGATCGTCCGAGGCCTCGACCGTGCCGGCGAAGTCGATGCCGGGCACATGGGGGTAGTTGCGCACCAACCCGCCGCCCTTGGCCGACAGGCAGAGCCCGTCCTTGTAGTTGACGGTCGAATATTCGACCGCCACCAGCACCTCGCCAGCCGGCAGGTCCGCTTCCGAGATCTCGCGGATCACGGCCTGCGCCTCCTCCGCGCCCTCGGGCTTCTCCATCATCAAGGCCTTGAACATCTCACTCCCTTTCTCCCCCTCCTCTTGGGGCCGTCTCAACCTCGCCCGGTCTCGGGCATAAGGAACAGGTCGGTATCGCCGGGGTTCTGCCCGGCGGCGGTCAGCATCGCGTGGATCTGTCCACGGTGATGGGTCTGGTGGTTGAAGAAATGCAGGATCAGCGTCGCCAGGGGCTTGCTGATCTCGCGTTGTGCCGCGCCCGAGAACCAGGTCAGCGCGCCGGTCAGATCCAGCGCGCCCAGGCCCTCGGCCCAGACCTGGATATGACCGTCCATGCGAAAGCGCTCGGCCTGCCATTCGGCCAGGGTGCCGTGGAGCTTCGCACTCTCCTTGATACCAACGGAGGGTGCGGGCAGACCGGCGAAGCGCGACATCCAGATGGTGTCGCCCCACAGGAGGTGGTTCGCCGTGCCCAGGATCGAGCCGAAGAAGGCGCCACGGTCAAGGCTCAGCTCATCGGGCGAAAGCTTCGCCATGGCGGCGCCGGCCTGGCGATTCTGCCAGGCGTTGTACTGCGCCATGGTACAGCAATATTCGGGGCTGATCATCTTGGCCTCCCGTCGCGTCGTGACCGGATATCAACGCGCCGCCGCGCCGAATGCAAGCCCCCTTCCCTGCGACAGAAAAAGCGGCGGACCCGGACCGGCCCCGCCGCTTCTGTCAGTCCTTGCCTAAGGACCGTTGGCGATGTGTCGCCGGGAGCCTGTCCTGCGCGGGTCAGGGCTCCGCCCGTTCGACCCTGACACGCTCCCCCGGAGCGTTTCCGAGACGGGTCTCACTACATCGACGAGCGGTGTGCCCAGCCGGTCATGCGGCGCTCGATCCAGGCCATGATCGCGTACATGACGATGCCCTCTATGGCGAGCATGACAAGGCCCGCGAAGACCAACGGCACGTTGAAACGGCTCTGCGCCGCCGCCATCATGTTGCCCAGACCATTGTTAGAGCCCACGGTCTCCGACAGCACCGAGCCGACGAAGGCCAGGGTGATCGCCACCTTCAGCGAGGCGAAGAAGTAGGGCATCGAGCGCGGGATGCCGACCTTGATCATGATGTCCATCTTCTTGGCGCCGAGGGCGCGCAGGATGTCCTCGGTCTCGGGCTCGATGGTGGCAAGGCCCGTGGCCACGTTGACCACGATCGGGAAGAACGAGATCAGGAAGGCGGTGATGATCGCGGGCACCGAGCCGATGCCGAACCAGATGATGAGAATCGGCACCACGGCCACCTTCGGGATGGCGTTGAAGCCGATCATCAGCGGGTAGAGACCGGCATAGATCGAGCGCGACCAGCCGATCAGAAGCCCGATGGCGAGCCCGCCGACCATGGCCAGCGCGAAGCCCAGCAGAGTGGTGTAGAGCGTCTGCAGGGAGTTCGACCAGATCGCACCCCAGTATTGCACGATGGCCTCGGCAATGCGCGAGGGCGCGGGCAGGAAGGTCACCGGCAGATCGAAGAGCCAGACCGCAGCCTCCCACAGGGCGAAAAGCGCGGCGGTATAGATCCAGGGGGCAAGCTGGATGAAGGTCAGCCCCTTCTTCTGCGCGCTCATGCGGCGTCCCTCGCGCGGGCGATCTCGGAATGCAGGTCCTGCACCAGGTGGTTGAAGTCGTTGTCGAAGAGCAGATCCAGCTCGCGCGGGCGCTCGAAGGGCACCCGGTGATCGGCGATGACCCGGCCAGGCCGGGCCGAGAGCACCAGGATGCGATCCGCCAGGAAGGCGCTTTCGCGCAGGTCATGGGTCACCAGCATCACCGTCACGTCGCTGCTGGCATGCAGGTCGCGGATCACGCACCAGAGCTCTTCGCGGGTGAAGGCGTCGAGCGCACCGAAGGGCTCGTCCAGCATCAGAAGCTCGGGCTCGTGGATCAGCGCGCGGCAGAGGTTGGCGCGCTGCTGCATGCCGCCCGACAGCTGCCAGGGATACTTGGGGCCGAAGCCCTTGAGACCGACGAGCTCCAGCAGGTGCTCGGCCTTCTCGATGTATTCCTTGCGGTGCGTGCGGATGCGGCGGCGGTGTTTCTCGACGATCTCCAGCGGCAGCAGGATATTGTCGAGCGTGGTGCGCCAGGGCAGCATGATCGGGTTCTGGAAGGCCATGCCGACGATCGAGATCGGCTTGGTCACCTCCTGCCCCGCCACGACGACAGCGCCCTTCTGGGGGCGCTGCAGGCCGGTGGTCAGTTTCATAAGGGTGGACTTGCCACAGCCCGAGGGGCCGACCACGGCGACAAACTCGCCGCGGTCCATTTTCACGTTCAACCCCGAGACCGCCAGGGTGCCTTCCGGCCCCCCGTAGCGCATCTCGACGTCATCAATATTCACAAGATGCATATGCAGTCTTTCCGGGTCGAAGGGTGCCTTACGGCAGCATCCGCTCTTCCGCCGCAGGCAGGAAGGAGCTGTCGAAGACATCCGCGGGGCCGACGGCGCCGGTCAGGCCCATGGGCGCTTTCAGCGCCTCGAAGGAGGCATCCAGACGGGCCGCGTCGATACCGCCCATGCCGTTTTCCTGTGCCCAGGGGGTGTTGATGTTCATGTCGATGGCCATCTGCAGGCGCTCTTCCTCGACGGCGGGGTCCAGGGTCGCATCACGGGCGACGACGGCGGCGGCACCTGCAGCCGGGTCTTCGATCGCGGCGGCGAAGCCCTTGATCACGGCGCGCAGGAAGCCGGTGACGGCTTCGGGGTTCTCGGCGGCGAAGGTCTCGTTGGCGAGGATCGCGTTGCCGTAGAGCTCGAGCCCGTGGTCGGCCATCAGGATGTTGACGATATCCTCTTCCGGCGTGCCCTGGGCCTTGAGGTTCAGGATGACCGAGAAGGCGAAACCGAAGACGCCGTCCACATCGCCATTGGCCAGCATCGGCTCACGCACCGGGAAGCCGATGGATTCGACGGTGACGGTCGAGGTGTCGATGCCGGCCACTTCCTGGAAGATCGGCCATTGGGCAAAGGCGCCATCGGGCGGCGGAGCGCCCAGGGTCTTGCCCTCGACGGACTTCGGATCCTCGGTGATGCCAAGCGACTTGCGCCCGACGATGGCGAAGGTGGGCTTGTCATAGACCATGGCCACGCCGGTCACCGGCTGGGCCGGGTCCGCGTCGAGGAACTTGATCAGGCTGTTCATGTCACCGAAGCCCATGTCGTAGAGCCCCGAGGCCACGCGCGGGATGGTGTTGACCGAGCCGGTGCCGGTGTCGATCGTGACGTTCAGGCCCTCTTCGGCGAAGAAGCCCATGTCCTCGGCCAGCAGGAAGCCTGCGGCGGGGCCTTCATAGCGCCAGTCGAGGGCGAATTTCAGATCGGTCTCGGCCTGCGCGGCAAAGGCGCTTGCGCTCAGGGCAAGGGCAGAGATCAGGGGAATGGCTTTCCTGCCAAGATACATGAGAAGTCCCGTCCATTGGTTGGTTCTATCCGCACCGGAACCGGCCAAGCCCGTCTCCTGGGCCGGCCGGAACCTTGCATGGGCGTAGAGAACCATCGCACTGACAACGCATCCAGAGCATAAATTGGACTGATGCGTTCTAATTTTTAGTACGGTACGGGGGTCAGGCCGGAAGATCTCCGGTCTCGGCCCAGGCCTGGAGGTGGCCGCGCAGGTGGCGGCTGAAGTTGGCGGCGGCGACCGAGACCGCCGCATCCGCCGCCCCGGCGATCAGCCGCTGCGGGCGGATTCCGTGATCGGTGAGCGGCAGGAAGACAAGCCGTCCGTCGCGCAGGTAGTCCTCGATCCCCACCGGGGTCATGATGCCAAGGGCCCCGCCCCGCGCCGCATGGGCGATCATGTAGGCCACCGAGGACGAGACGAACTGCGCCTTCAGCCGCAGGTCACGGGTTTCCAGAACGTGGTCGATCTCGCGCGCGATGGAGGTCGAGCCGTCTGGCAGCACCAGCTCGTAGCCCAGCAGGTGGTCCAGCTTGGCGGTCTTTCTCTGTGTGATCGGGTGATCCGGCGCGGCGATGACCCCCAGCGGGAAATCCGCCCCCGCCACCTGGCGCAACGAAAGGCGCGGCGGCGGATTGAAGATCAGGCAGAGGTCGGCCCGGTCCTCGACCACCTCGCGGACGCATTGGTCCATGTCGAACTCGCGCACGAAGAACTCGACCCGCGGGTAGCGCTGCGAGAAGGTGTCGATGGCCGCTGGCAACAGACCCCAAAGCGGGCTGGCCACCGAGGCGATGGTCACCTGCCCCCGCGTGCCGGTCTTCAGCTGGCCGATCTCGGACACCGCGCGGTCGTATTCCCTCAGCGTGCCGCGGATGTGCATCAGCAGGATCTCTCCGGCCGCCGTCGGCCGCATGCCGCGCGGCAGACGCTCGAAAAGCGGCACGCCGAGGTCGGCCTCGAGCTCCAGCACGTAGCGGTTGATGGCCGAGGGCGCGACGTTCACCGCTTCGGCGGCGGCACGGATCGAGCCATGGCGGGCAACGGCATCAATGTAGCGCAGGGAACGGTTGTGCATGGGCGGCTCTCCTTCGCCCCGTGCACCGGGGCCTTGCGGCAGACCGTACACATTTTTCGATGTGTTGCACCGCAAAACGGCAATTTCCCTGAGCGCTCAGGACCGCCATACCCGCCAGGTCAGATCGAAGGAGACGCCCATGGCCCGCGCCCATCTTACCGAAGACCAGCCAAGCGAAGAGGCCATCGCGGGCTTCCGCGCAGGCATGCGGCCCTTCTGGCACCCGGTCCTGGCCGGGGCGGACCTGAGCGACAAACCCGTCGCCGTCCGCCTGCTTGGCCAGCGCCTCGTGCTGGCGCGGATGGGAGCGACGGTGCAGGTCTTTCCCGACACCTGCTCTCATTTCCAGGCCCAGCTTTCGCTGGGCAAGGTCGTCACGGTGGATGGCAAGCCGGCGTTGCAATGCCCCTACCACGGCTGGGCCTTCGGCGAGGGCGGTCGCTGCGCGCGCATCCCGCAGCTGCCCGAGGGGCGCAAGATCCCCGCCGCAGCCGATCTGACGGCCTACCGGGCGCGCGAGGCCTATGGGCTGATCTGGGTCTGCCTGGCCGAGCAGGCCACCTACGACCTGCCCCCCTTCCCCGAACACGACGATCCCGCCTTCCGCAAGATACGTCTCAACGAGGCGGAAGAGATGCGCACCTCCGCGACCCGGATGATCATGGGCACGCTCGACGATACGCATTTTCCCTGGGTCCACGAAGGCATCCTGGGGTCCCAGGATCATCCCAAACCGCCCGAGCACGAGGTCTGGCGCGAGGGCAGCCAGCTGGTGCTCAGCTACGAGACCGAACAGCCGCCCGGGCTGATGACCGGCGGCGGCGCTGGGGCGGCGCCCGTCAAGCTGCGCTACACCGATTACGTCGGCATGCCCAACGTGATCCGGCTGGTAAAGGACAGCCCCGGCGGGCGCTACGTGATCTGGCTGGCCACCTGCCCGGTGGACTGGAACCGCACCCGCAATTTCTGGATCTTCGCCCGCGACTACGACACCGCCCCGGAGCGCGACGCCACCTATACCGAGATGGCCGCCCATGTCCGTCAGCAGGACAAGCCGATCATCGAGAGCCAGCGCCCCTGGTTGCTGCCGCCCTTCTGGAGCAAGGTGGAACTGCCGATCCGGCCCGGCGACCTGCCGCTGATCCAGTATCAGAAATGGCTCGAGAAGCTGGGCATCGTCACCGCGATCTGACATCGGGAGGGGCTCTGCCACCGTCGCCGGATGGCGACAAAGAACAGGTTGGGGGCTCCGCCCCGTCGCCGGATGGCGACAGAGAAAAGGTCGGGGGCTCCGCCCCCGTCAGGCTGCGCCTGTCTCCCCCGCAGTATTTTCAGCCATCGGATAGAGAAATCCATGCTTCCATCCGATGGCCACAAATACTGTGGGGGGAGCGCCGCAGGCGCGGGGGGCAAGGCCCCCTTCGCTGGTTCAAGCCAGCGCGTCGTCCAGCAGTTTGCGCACCGCCTCGCCCGGCACGTCGGAGGTCACGAAGGCCTCGCCGATACCGCGCGCCAGGATGAAGCGCAGCTTGCCGTCCACCACCTTCTTGTCCTGGGCCATCAGCGCCATCAGCGCCTCAGCCCCCGGCAGGTCTCCGGGGATGTCCTTCAGGTCGACCTTCATGCCCATGGCCCGCAGGTGCTGGCGCAGCCGCGAGGGCGCTTCCTGCGCGCAGAGGCCAAGGCGGGAGGAGAGCTCGAAGGCCAGGGCGCAGCCGATGGCCACGCCTTCGCCGTGCAGCAGCCGGTCGCTGTATCCGGTCGCCGATTCCAGCGCATGGCCGAAGGTATGGCCGAGGTTCAGCAGCGCCCGGTCGCCCTGTTCGGTCTCGTCGCGGGCGACGATCTCGGCTTTCATCTCGCAGGAGCGTTTGACCGCCGCGACCCGCGCCGCCATGTCGCCCGCGGCCAGCGCCGGGCCGTTCTCTTCCAGCCAGTCGAAGAAAGCGGCGTCGCCAAGCAGCCCGTATTTCACCACCTCGCCATAGCCGGCGATGAAATCGCGCGGGGTGAGGCTGGCCAGCACCTGGGTATCGGCCAACACCAGGCTGGGCTGGTGGAAGGCGCCCACCAGGTTCTTGCCATGGGGGGAATTGATCCCCGTCTTGCCACCGACCGAGCTGTCGACCTGCGCCAGCAGCGAGGTCGGGATCTGCACGAAGCGGACGCCCCGGCGCAGCACGGCTGCGGCAAAGCCCGCAAGATCGCCGATCACGCCGCCCCCCAGGGCGACCACCACGTCAGAGCGCTCGATCTTCTGTTCCAGCAGCCATTCCACGGCGCGGGAAAACTGCGGCCAGGATTTCGTGGCCTCGCCCGCGGGCAGCGCCAGAGAGACCATCTCGATCCCCTCGGCGGCCAGGCCGTCGCGCAGGGCCTCAAGGTGCAGCGCCGCGACGGTCTCGTCGGTCAGCACCGCCACGCGCTTGCGGCGCAGGAGCGGCGCCACATGGGCGCCGGCCTCGGCCAGCAGGCCCGGCCCGATGACGATATCGTAGCCACGCGCGCCAAGCTCCACGCGCAGGGTTTCCCGCAATTGCTCGCTCATGCTGCCTCCAGCAAATCCTGATGTTCGGACAGGGCCTCGACCACGCGGCCCGCCATTTCATGGACCGACAGACCGGGCAGGCTCTGCACCGCGATCTCGGCCATGCGGTAGATGGGCACCCGCCGGTCGTAGAGATCCCGCAGCGTGGCGCGCGGATCGGCGGTGCGCAGCAGGGGCCTCGTGTCGCGGTGGCGCACACGGTTCCAGAGCAGATCGAGATCCGCATCCAGCCAGAGCGCCGCGCCATGATCCGAGATCAACCGGCGGTTTTCCTCAGACATGTAGGCGCCGCCGCCGGTCGAAAGGATCGAAGGGGTCTCTTCCAGGAGCCGGGCGATGACCTGGCGTTCCTTCTTGCGGAAGAAGTCCTCTCCGTCGCGGGCGAAGATCTCGGCGATGGTCATATTGGCCGCGGCTTCGATCTCGGCATCGGAATCACGGAACGGCACGTCAAGCAGCTGTGCGGTGGCCTTGCCGACGGCGCTCTTGCCGGCGCCCATCATCCCCACCATCACCACGCTTTTCTTCAGCTTCCAGCCCATCTTACCCCTGAACGGCGCCGACCCTTCGGCACCGCACTGCCATTTGAAAAGTTTCGCGCCTGAATGACGTGATCTTGCGTAAAAGGCCAGTTATAACTTGTCAAAACTACAGGCAAACAGGACTGAAACTTCATGCTCCGCATCCTCAAATGGCTGCTTTTCCTCGCCTTCCTGGCGGGAATCGCCCTCGTGGCCTACGCCTATGTCGGCCCCTGGCTGGGCGCGGACTTCGCGCCGCCCCAACAGGAGATCCGAACCCCCGTGGTGCTGGATGCTGACTAGCAGGCGCCAGCTCTGCCGTGCCACGGCCCTGGCGCTGGCCCTCGGGCCGGGTGCTGCCGTGGCGCAGTCGTTCGGGCTTGAGCAGATGCGCGACAGCCGCCCCTCGGGTGGTTTCGACGTGACCTTCGCCGATCCGGTGACCCAGCCCGAGCGACGCGCGGGCTCCGGGTCGGGGTCTTCGGCCGCCGGGGAGCCCATCTCGGCCATCGACTGGCTGGATGCGCTGAACCAGGCCGGCATCACCCCGCCCGAGCCTGACGTGGCGACCTCTGCCCTGGTGCCCGAGGTGCGGACCGTGACCCTTGGCGCTTCCAACGCCGGGGCGGTCGGGCTGCTGCCCGCCTCTGTCACCGGGCTGCCGGTCACCCTCTGGCAGGGCTCCGAGACCGAGACCCTGCTGCGCCGCATCGACCTGCTGGATGTCACCGGGCTGCCGGCGATGCAGGCGCTCTTCTTCACCCTGTTGCTGGCCGAGGCCGATCCGCCCGCCGATGCGGCGCGCGATCCCGAGGCCGAGGACCCGCTGCTGCTGGCACGGATCGACAGGCTGGCCGAGATCGGCGCGCTCGATCCGGCCCTGGCGCTGATAGAACGTGCCGGCCAGACCCGCAGCCCTGCGCTGTTTTCGCGCTGGTTCGACCTGTCTCTGCTGGCGGGGATCGAGACCCAGCCCTGCCGCCGCGTGGCGGGCGACCCCGATGTCGCCCCCAGCCAGTCGATCCGCATCTTCTGCCTGGCCCGCAACCGCGACTGGGAAACCGCCGCGCTGCTGCTAGAGACCGCCAGCGCGCTCGGCACGCTGGAGCCCTCGGAAGAGCGGCTGCTGACCCGTTTCCTGCACGTGGACCTGGACGACACCGCCCTGGCCCTGCCGCCGCCGGCCAATATCACCCCCCTGCTCTTCCGCCTCTCCGAGGCCATCGGAGAGCCCCTGCCCACCTCCGACCTGCCGCGCGCCTATGCCTATTACGACCTGCGCGGCCGTGCCGGCTGGAAGGCGGCGCTCGAGGCGGCCGAACGGCTGGCGCGCTCCGGGGCGCTGCCCGAGAACCGCCTGCTGGGCCTCTATTCCGGCGGCAAGCCCTCTGCCTCGGGCGGGATCTGGGACCGGGTCGCGGCGGTGCAGGCCTTCGATGCGGCCATCGCCGTGCCCCGCCCCGACCCCGAGATCGTCGCCGAGCGCCTGCCCGAGGCCTGGCAGGCGATGCAGGACGCCGGGCTCGAGACCACCTTCGCGGCGCTCTATGGCAAGCGGCTGGTGCCCTATACCGAGCGCGAGGATCTCGCCGGGCGGCTGGCGACCCGCGCGGTGCTGCTCGCCCCCGAGGCCGCCGCGCTCTCGCGCCAGATCGCGCCCGCCGGCCCCACCGAGGCCTTCCTGCTGGCGCTGGCCAAGGGGCAGCCCTCTGCCGTCGAGGCCCCCTCGACCCGTGCCAAGATCATCACCCGAGGCTTCGCCGCCACCACCCGTCCGCCGGAGCGCATCCAGCGGCTGATCAGCGACGGCCAGCTGGGCGAGGCGATCCTGGAGGCCATGCAGCTCTATGCCTTCGCCATGCAGGGCAACCTGCCCGACATCGCCCCGGCGCTGGCCACCTTCCGCGCCATCGGGCTCGAGGAAACCGCCCGCTCCGCCGCGCTGCAGCTGCTGCTGCTCGACGAGAGGGGCTGAGCCATGGCCGGGCCCTCTGACCCAGATCTCTGGATCTCGGCCTTCCTCGAGGCGCAGGCCGCCGAAAGCGGTGCCGCGCGCAACACGCTGCTGGCCTACGGGCGCGACCTAAAGGATGCCGCCCGCTGGTTCGAGCGCCGGGGGCCGGGTCTGGCCGGGGCAAGCCGCAGCGATATCGAGGACTACCTGGTCTTCTGCGATGCCGAGGGGCTGTCGCGCGCCACCCGTGCAAGGCGGCTCTCGGCGCTGCGCCAGCTCTATCGTTTCGCCTTCGAGGAAGGCTGGCGGGAAGAGAACCCGGCGATCCAGATCCGCGGTCCGGGCCGCGCCAAGACCCTGCCCAAGACCCTGAGCATGGCAGAGGTCGAGGCGCTTCTGAGCGCCGCGCCCGCGCAGGGGCGCTCCCCTGCCGACCGGCTGCGCAATGCCTGCCTGATGGAACTGCTCTATGCCACCGGCATGCGGGTGAGCGAGCTGGTCTCGCTGCCCGTCGCCGCCACGCGGGGCGATCCGCAGATGCTGCTGATCTCGGGCAAGGGCGGCAAGGAGCGGATGGTGCCGCTCTCTGAACCCGCCCGCGAGGCGCTGCAGAACTGGCTGGCCGCCCGCGATGCCGCCGAGGCGGAGGCCCGCGCCAAGGGCCTGACCGAGAGCCGCTATCTCTTCCCCTCCCATTCCTCGGAGGGGCATCTGACCCGGCACCGCTTTTACGCGCTGATCAAGGAGATCGCCAAGGCCGCCGGCATTCCCACCGATCGCGTCACGCCGCACCGGCTGCGCCATGCCTTCGCCACCCACCTGCTGGAAAACGGCGCCGACCTGCGCGCCATCCAGGCCCTGCTCGGTCACGCCGACCTGGCCACGACCGAGATCTACACCCATGTGCTGGAGGCCCGCCTGCGCGAGCTGGTCGAGACCCACCACCCGCTGGCCCGCAAGTAGGCCCTTCGTGCCCGGCCCGGACCACCTGCCGACGGCCTGCTGACTGCACCCTGCTGCGCCCTGTCGCCGCCGCCATGCCATTGATTGCCATCGCCCGGCCCCGTGGGCGCTTGAACCGGGCCGCGCGGCACCCCATAACCCCTTCCAAAGGGAGATCTCATGGAATCCGCATCCACATTTGCCACTTCGCTCGACGGCGCCTTCTGGATCACCGCCGGGGCCATCCTTGCGCTGCTGGTCTTCTCGGCCTTCTTCTCGGGCTCGGAAACCGCGCTGACGGCGGCCTCGCGGGGCAAGCTGCGGGCGCAGGCGGACAAGGGCTCGCGCGGGGCGGAACGGGCGCTGCAGATCACCGAGGACAACGAGCGGCTGATCGGCTCTGTCCTGCTGGGCAACAACCTGGTCAACATCCTGGCGACCTCGCTGACCACCTCGCTCTTTACCGCGCTCTACGGTGACAGCGGCGTCGCCATCGCCACGCTGGTGATGACGCTCCTGGTGCTGATCTTTGCCGAGGTGCTGCCCAAGACCTATGCCATCACCAATGCGGAAACCGCGGCCAGCAAGGTCTCGGCGCCGATTGCCTTCATCATCGCCATCTTCGCCCCCATCGTCAGCCTGGTGCGGCTGCTGGTGCGTGGCGTGCTGCGCGTCTTCGGCGTAAAGACCGACCCCGACAGCCAGATCCTGGCGGTGCGCGAAGAGATCGCGGGCGCGCTGAACCTGGGCCACTCCGAAGGCGTGGTCGAAAAGGAGGACCGCGATCGCATCCTGGGCGCCCTGGACCTGGGCGACCGCACGGTGGAAGAGATCATGCTGCACCGCTCGCGGATCGAGATGATCTCGGCCGCCGACACCCCGAAAGAGATCCTGGCGCAATGTCTGACCTCCAGCCACACCCGGCTGCCGGTCTACGATGGCGACCCCGAGAACATCATCGGCATCCTGCACGCCAAGGACCTCTTCCGCGCCACCTACAAGCTGGCCACCGAGGGCGAGGCCCCGGCCGAGGCGCTGGCGGATTTCAAGATCACCGACGTGATGATGGCGCCCTATTTCATCCCCGACACCACCTCGCTGGACGAGCAGATGCGGCAATTCCTGCACATCCGCACCCACTTCGCGCTGGTGGTGGATGAATACGGCGCGCTGCAGGGCCTGATCACGCTCGAGGATATCCTGGAAGAGATCGTCGGCGAGATCACCGACGAGTTCGACCCGGCCACCGCCGAACACACGGTGCGCCGCGCCGAGGATGGCTCTTTCCTGGTCGACGGGGCGATGACGATCCGCGACCTGAACCGCTCGCAGGACTGGTCGCTGCCCGATGAAGAGGCCAATACCATCGCCGGCCTGGTCATCCACGAGGCGCAGATGATCCCCACCGTGGGGCAGGTCTTCTCGTTCCACGGCTTCCGCTTCGAGGTGACCGCGCGCAAGGAAAACCGCCTGACCCGGCTGAAGATCCGCCCGCTCGATCCGCTCTGAGCCCGTGCTGCGCTGGTCCGAGCCCCGATTGCTGGCCGATTACCTCGCGCTGCCCAAGGGGCCGGGCATCTACGTCATAGGCCATGCCAGCGACCCGGTACGGAAGGTGCAGGCGGGCCAAGAGATCGACGCCTATCTCTACAATTGGCCCGAGAACTTCACGAGCCTCTACGTCGGGATCTCGGAAAGCCGCCGCGAAGGGGTGCGCGGGCGCCTGCGCAGTCATTTCCGGGCGCGTGGCAATGCCGACCTGGCGGCGCGCCAGAAGCGGGGCGAAGTGCTGTGGTACATCGCAGCCCTTGGCACCTTCGCCAGCCACGAGGCGCTGTTCCTGGCTCTGGCCAACGGCTTCTTTCCCTCTAATCTCCGCGATGAAGGCAAGCGTTTCGCCATCCGGCTGAACCGCGAGATCGACGCCCAGATCGCTGCCGAAGAGGCCGCGCGAAAGCGCTGAGCATGCGCCGGAGGTGAGCGGGCAAAGGGGGGCGGGCCAGCCCCCCGGCTCCGTGCCGGAGCCTCCCCCCGCAGTATTTTCAGCCATCGGATGGAGAGGGAAGAGGCGCTTTTGACGGGCGCTTTGCCGGGGGTTACGTGCGGAAGTCCTTGCCGAGAGCGCGGGCGCTCTCTGAGAGCGCCGGGTCATCTTGCTCACCCAGGGCCTGAAGCGCGCGGGTGAAGGGAGTTTGCAGTTCAGGACGGTCCTTGCCGTCCAGCAGAAGCGGGCGCAGCGCCTCGATCAGCAAGGAAGCGCGGTCGAGCGCGGGCAGATAGAGCCGGTCCAGGCGCACCTCATCCGGTGCCTCGCCCTCGGTATCGAGGAATATCCGCAGGATGCGGTGCAGGACGTCCAGCGCCGTGCCGGGGTCGTTGACGCCGGGCGACAGCGCCCGGACGCCGATCTCGGACAGGCAGGTCAGGCCGAAGCCGGGATCCTGGTCGAAGTTGCGCAGGCTGCCCAGCACCGCATTCTCGCGCAGTTTCCCCGCCAGCGCCTCTCCGCCGCCCGAGATCCGCGCCAGCACCTCGCCGCGATGCACGAAGCCACCAACCGGGTGCAGCAGCCAGATCCGCGCGTCGTGGTGCTCTGCCGCCGTCTGCAGCCGGTCCTGGAAAAGCTGTTGCAGGTAGCCGCTCTTGTCCGCGCGCACCTCCTCCGCGCCCTCGGGGATCTTCTCCGGGTCCAGGGCGTGGGCGCCGAGGGCCGGGTGGCACATGCGCATGCGCATCGCCTCGATCGTGCTTTCCTCGATCCGCTGCGCGGTGTTGATCAGGCTGCCCAGCATCTCGAGATGCGAGATCCAGCGGATGATCGCCACCACGATCAGCGCCACCACCAAGAGGGTCATGCCGAAGAGCACCATCAGCCCGCGCCCTTGGAAGACCTCGAGATCGCGCAGGATGATCGCCGAGAGCGCGTAGAGATAGGCGCCGACGAAGGTGGCCAGCACGGTGTGGGTCACCGTGTCCTGCAGCAGCATCTGGTGCGCCCTGGGCGTCCAGCTCGAGGCCACCATGCGATGCGCCGCCGCCATGACCGTCAGCGAGAAGGTCGTGACCGTCAGCATGGAGTTGGCGATGATCTTCAGGATATTGTCCACCGCCTCGCCACCGACCAGCGGGTCCAGCCCCTCCGGGATCACCCGCGCGCCCAGTTTCGACAACGCCAGCGCCAGGAAGGCCAGCGCGGCGATGAGCGCGACGCGGACCACCAGGCGGCGTGAAAAGGCGTGCAGGCGACGCAAGAGCGTTGGCAGCATTGGGATCTCCTTCCCGCCAAACCTAGCGCATTGGCGCCGGCGGGAAAGAGCGCTCTGCCCGTTGCACGTTTCCACGGCACCGCCCGGCCCTGCGCGCCGCAGCCGACGGCCCCGGCACGGAAAACGACACCCCCTGTCGCAGAAGGACTAGCCGCCTGCCCCGCTTGCGCCTCAGCATCGTGTCAACAACAGGAGGTTCCCATGCAAACCACGACCCGCGTTGCGGTCATCGGTGGCGGCGTTGTCGGCTGCTCGGTGCTTTATCACCTGACCAAGCTCGGCTGGTCCGATGTCATGCTGCTGGAGCGCTCCGAGCTGACCTCCGGCTCCTCCTGGCATGCGGCGGGGGGCTTCCATACGCTGAACGGCGATACCAACATGGCGGCCCTGCAAGGCTATACCATCGGGCTCTACCGCGAGCTGGAAGAGATCACCGGCATGTCCTGCGGGTTGCACCAGACCGGGGGTCTGACGCTTGCGGAGACCCAGGATCGCTTCGACTACATGCTGGCCGAACGCGCCAAGCACCGGCACATGGGGCTGAACACCGAGATCCTGGGCCCCGCCGAGATCAAGGAACGCTGCCCGATCACCAATATCGACGGCGTGGTGGGGGCGCTCTGGGATCCGCTGGATGGCCACCTAGACCCCTCGGGCACCACCCATGCCTATGCCAAGGCCGCACGGATGGGCGGCGCCACGATCCATACGCACACGAAGGTGATTGAGACCAACCCCCGCCCCGATGGCACCTGGGACGTGGTCACGGACAAGGGCACAGTCCATGCCGAGCACGTGGTCAACGCCGGTGGTCTCTGGGCGCGCGAGGTCGCGGCCATGGCGGGCCTCTACCTGCCCCTGATGCCGATGGAGCACCATTACATCGTCACCGACGATATCCCCGAGATCTACGAACGCGAGACCGAACACCCCCATGTGGTCGACCCGGCCGGTGAAAGCTACCTGCGCCAGGAGGGCCGTGGCCTCTGCATCGGCTTCTACGAGAAAAAGCCCCGCGCCTGGGCGGTCGACGGCACCCGCTGGGACTTCGGCCACGAGCTGCTGCCCGACGACCTCGACAAGATCGCCGATTCCATCGCCTTCTCCTACGAGCGCTTCCCGGTGCTGCAGACCGCAGGCGTGAAGAGCGTGATCCACGGCCCCTTCACCTTCGCCCCCGATGGCAACCCCCTGGTTGGCCCGGTGACGGGCCTCAGGAACTACTGGTCCGCCTGCGCGGTCATGGCCGGGTTCAGCCAGGGCGGCGGCGTCGGGCTGATGCTGGCGCAATGGATGATCGAGGGTGAATGCGAACGCGACACCTCGGCCATGGACGTGGCCCGCTACGGCTCCTGGACCACGGCGGGCTACACCCTGCCCAAGGTGATGGAGAACTACCGCACCCGCTTCTCGGTCTCCTACCCGAACGAGGAAAAGCCCGCCGCCCGTCCCTTCCGCACCACGCCGATGTACGACATCTTCGACCAGATGGGCGCGGTTTGGGGCCAGCAGTTCGGCCTCGAGGTGCCCAACTACTTCGCCGAGGGCAACGAGCCGCGCTACGAGACCCCCTCCTTCCGCCGCTCCAACGCCTTCGCCGCCACCGCGCGCGAAGTGGCCGCGGTGCGAGAGGGCGTCGGCATCAACGAGGTGCAGAACTTCGGCAAGTACAGCGTCACCGGCCCCGGTGCCCGCGCCTGGCTCGATCGCCTCATGGCAGGCCGGGTGCCCGCGCCGGGGCGGATCTCGCTGACGCCCATGCTGTCCCGCTCGGGCCGCATCATCGGCGATTTCACCATCTCCTGCCTGGCCGAGGGGGACTTCCGCCTGACGGCCTCCTATGGCGCGCAGGGCTACCACATGCGCTGGTTCGAGACCCATGCCGAGGCAGGCGTCGGCGTCGAGAACATCTCGGACCGCTCCACCGGCTTCCAGATCGCGGGCCCCAGGGCGGCAGAGCTGCTGCAGAGCTGCACGCGGGCCGACATCTCTAAGCTGCGCTTCCTCGACGTGGCGCGGATGACCGTGGGCATGGCGGATTGCATCGTCCAGCGCGTCTCCTACACCGGGGATCTCGGTTACGAGATCTACTGCGATCCCATGGCACAGCGCGCCCTCTGGCAGGTGCTTTGGCAGGCAGGCCAGCCCCTGGGGCTGAAGCCCTTCGGCATGCGGGCCATGATGTCCCTGCGCATGGACAGGCTCTTCGGCTCCTGGCTCAGGGAGTACGGCCCCGATTACACGCCGGGCGAAACCGGGCTCGACCGATTCATCCAATGGTCCAAACCCGTCGACTTCATCGGCCGCACTGCTGCCGAGGCCGAGCGCCAGCAAGGCACGGCGCGCAAGCTCATCGGCCTGAAGATCGACGCCGCGGATAGCGATATCCACGGCGACGAACCGATCTGGCTTAACGGAGAGGTCATGGGCTTCTGCACCTCGGGCAGCTATTCCCACCACCTCGGCCAATCCCTAGCCCATGGCTTCCTGCCTGCGGAGGTCGTCCGACCGGGCACCGAGGTCGAGGTCGAGATCCTCGGCCAGATGCGCAAGGCCGTGACGATCACCGAAACCGACTTCGACCCCGAGGCGCGGCGCATGAGAGGCTGACGTCGCAGGGCGCCCGCCCCCGCCTGCCGCGCTCCCCACTGCACAAGTTCAGCTACGGGTGAAAGGAAAGAGACGCCTCCTTCGGGGCGCCGGACTTTCGATCACGGGAGCTTGGACGCTCTCGGTCAAGCAAATCCACCGCCTCACCAGGCGCTGTCCCGCCTCATCACCAGGCTGAAAATACCTCCGGGGGAATTGGTCCCGGCACGGGACCAAGGGGGCAGAGCCCCCCTACCTGTGTTCCAGCCGCAACCAGATCCCCGTGCGGCTTCTGACGGTCAGATGGGCCACAGGCTCGGGCACCCTGCCCTCGACCGGGATCACGCGGAAGCGGCGCAGGATCTCTGCCAGCAGCAGCGGGCCTTCCAGCATGGCAAACCCCGCCCCGGTGCAGACCCTGGCCCCGGCCGAGAAGGGAATGAAGGCCTCGCGCTGGCATTTCCTGCCGTTCTCGCTCTGCCAGCGGGCCGGGTCGAAGGCGTCGGGCGCCTCCCAGAGCCGCTCGTGCCGATGCAGGTGCCAGGGGCTGAGCACGATCTGGCTGCCTTGAGGCACCTCGCGGTCGCGGAAATGCTCGGGACAGGCGGCCTGGCGCACCATCATCGGCACCGGCGGGTAGAGCCGCAGCGCCTCGCGGAAGACATCGCGCGTCAGGCGCAGCTTCGACATGGCGGCGAAGTCGAGCGCGCCCGCCCCGGCGATCTCGTCCGCCAGGGCCTCTTGCCAGTCGGGATGGGTGGCCAGCAGGTAAAGCGTCCAGCCAAGCGCCGAGGCAGAGGTCTCATGGCCCGCCAGGAAGAAGATCGCCACCTGGTCGACCATCTCGGCGGCCGAGAAGGTCTCTCCGGTCTCGGGATCGCGGGTGGTCATGATCTTGGTGGCCAGGTCGTCGGGCGCGGTCCCGGCGCGGATCTGGGCCATGCGGGCCTCGGTCAGCGCGGTGATCAGGGCGCGGATACGTCGCCCCGCCCGGCGCGCGCGGCGCGGCAGGAAGCGCGGCATCCAGCGCGGCAGCGGCACCAAGGCCGCGAGGTTCACGATGGGCTGGGCCTGCTGGTAGGCGCGGAACTCGGCAAAGACCTGCGCCGCCATCTCGTGCTCGATCGGGATCGAGAAGAGCGTGCGGAAGATCACGTCGGCGGCGGCATGGCTGGCCTCGGCCTCGAACTCGACCTCGCCGGGCCCGAGCCTGTCGGCGCAGGCCCGCGCCGCCGCCTGCATCGCCGGGAAGGTATCGCGCAGACGCCCGCCCTCGAAGGCCGGATCTATGATGCGGCGCTGCCTCTCCCAGGTGGCGCCATTGGTCAGGAAGACCGAATTGCCGAGGATCGGCCGCAGCCCCTCGGCCACGCGGTCGCTTTTCGGGAAATCCTCGGGGCGCGCCTTCAGCACCTCGGCCACCAGATCCGGCTGGTTGACCAGGAAAGAGCGGAAGAAGGGCGTGCGGAACTCGGCCATCCAGGCCCGGTAGAGCCGCGCCGGCTGGGCCGAAAGCAGGTCCGCCCTGAAAAGCTTCGCATAGCGCCAGAGCGCCACCCGGTCAGGACGGGACGGAGGCTTAGGCGGCGTCATGTCGTGCCCCTGTAGCGGTTCACCGGCGTCTCTATGCGGCTCTTCGAGGGCGCGCGCCCCGCGAAGCGCTCGGCCAGGGTCCGTGGTCCGGCGGTGATGCGGAAATAATCGTAGTCTCCGGGCCGGTCGAAGGCGCAGAGGTACTGGAAATGCAGCCGGAAGAAGCGCCGCTTCAGCTCTTGCCAGCGCGCGGGGCTGAGGGTCTGGGTGAAGGCCGCCGAGATCACCAGCGGCCAGCGCTTGCCCTCGGGCGCCACGCCGGAAACGCTGACCGGATCGCAGAGCGCGAAGGCGCAGCCGTCACCGGGGGCGGTGACATCGAGCCAGAAGAGTTCCGGCCGGGTCGAGAGATAGGCGAGATCGCCACGCAGCCGCCCCGCCTCGGGCAGGAAAGAGACCATGGGCACCACCTGCCCGAGCGACAGGAAGGACAGCGCCGGTCCGTCCTTGGCCCGCGCGCCCGACCGGATCAGGTCGGCAAGGATCGAGACCGCCAGATGCGCCCCCGAGGAATGGCCCACCACCAGCACCTCGTCGACATCGCCCGCGAGCGCCTCGGCGATGCGGGCGCGGAAGCTGTCGAGCCGGGACTCGAGCGCGGGCGGGTTGGCCCCGCGATAGCGCGCCGAGAAGGCATAATCATGCATCAGGTAGTAGGCGAAGAACTTGCCGTCGCGCGCCTTGAACCAGCGCAGCACCGCATAGGCAGCAGCGAGCCCGGCCAGGGCACCCGGCAGCTGCGCCAGCGGCCCCAGCCAGGCCAGGGCGTCGAAGATCCCCCAGGCAAGCGCCAGGGCCAGGGCCAGTTGCAGCAGCAGGAACCCCACCGGATAGAGCGCCGCGATCACCGGCCCCTTGCGCAGGCGCATCAGCCGGAAGAGCGCCCCGGTCGAGACATAGACCCAGGCCGTGCGCGCCAGCGCCAGGTAGGTGGCGGCGATGCCGTGACCCATGGAGCCGCGCACGATGTCGGACCAGACCAGCACCTCGATATCTGCATGGCTCCGGGCGCCCTCGATCTGGCCGGTGACCTCCCAGCCGTAGCTCTGCTGGCCCTGCCGCCCCTTCAGCGTGACCTCGTAGCCCGAGATCCGCCCCTGCTCGGCCGCCTCGCGGCGGTAAAGCTCGCGGTAGCGGCGGGGATGGATCGGGTCATAGCCGGGGATGTAGAAGACATGGCGGCGCAGTCCCGCCTGCGGGCTTTCCTGTGCTCTGCTCTCTGGGGTCTGGCTGCTCATCTACCCTCGCTTGGCCGCAGCTTAACGCGGGGTGACGCGCGGGTGAAGCGCCCTCGGCTCAGCCGAGGCTGGCCAGGGCCGGGAAGGTCTCGAGCAGCCAATAGGAGAAGCGGGAGAAACCGCCGGTCAGCATCAGCAGGCCGATGGTCCAAAGCAGAAGCCCCATGACCCGTTCGATCTGCTCCATGTGGCGTTTCATCCAGCCCATGAGCCCGGTGAGCCGCGGCAGGAAGGCCGCCACCAGCAGGAAGGGAATGCCCAGCCCCGCGGCGTAGACCGCCAGCAGCGCCGTGCCACGGGTGACCGAGGCCTCCTGTGCCGCCAGCGACAGGATCGCGCCGAGCTGAGGACCGATGCAGGGGGTCCAGCCGAAGGCGAAGGCCAGGCCCAGCACATAGGCGCCAAAGGCGCTGCCGCCCCGGTCCCCGGCGTCGAGGCGGGCTTCGCGGTCGAGGAAGCCGATCCGGTAGACGCCGACGAAATGGGCGCCGAAGATCATCACCACGATGCCGGCGGCGGTATTGAACCAGCCCTGCCAGCTGAGAAAGATCTGCCCCGCCGCCGAGACGGTGAAGCCGAGGAAGAGGAAGACGGTCGAGAGCCCCAGCACGAAGAACAGCGCCGCCAGAAGGCTCTTGCCACGCGCATGCTGGCCAAGATCCGACAGCGAGACGCCGGACATATAGGCCAGGTAGGGAGGCACGATGGGCAGCACGCAGGGGCTGAGGAAGGACAGGAGCCCCGCCATCAGCGCGATGAACATCGCCGGCAGCAGCGCGGCGTCCATGATCTCGATTCCGAACATGGCAAACGAGTATCCTGCGAAGCGCGCGGCGTCACCTGTCATCCTGTCACAGGCCTGTGTTTCGGGGCATGGATCGGGTCAGCTGCGACATCGCGGGGATCTGGACAGCCCAGGCGGCGCGGCCTAGCAAGGACCCATGGAAGAGATCACTGAAATCGACGCGCGCGGGTTGCGCTGCCCCCTGCCCGTCCTGCGGGCGCAGAAGCGCCTGCGCGAGATGGCGCCCGGCACCCGGCTGCGGCTGCTGGCAGACGACCCGATGGCGCGCATCGACCTGCCGCATTTCTGCGCCGAGGCGGGGCATGAGCTGCTTTCGTCCGAAGAGAGCGGCGAGACCCTGAGCTTCCTGATCCTGCGGGGCGCGCCCGACGCCCAGAGCTGAAGCGACAGGCGGCCGATCCAGAGGCAACGAGACAAGAGAAAAGGCCGCGCCCTGGGGCGCGGCCTTCATCGTTTCAGCCTAGCTGGATCTCGGGTCCTGCGGGGATCAGCCCCCCAGGGACCACCAGCCGCGCTTCTTGGGCTTTTGCTCTTCCTGGACCTCGGGGGCCTCTTCCGCCGCGACGGGCTCCGGGGTCGGAGCTTCCTCGGCAGCGGGTGCCTCTTCGGCCACCGGGGCGGCCTCGGGTTCAGGCGTCACCTCGGCCTCGGCTTCCGGCGCTTCGGCTTCAGCTTCGGCGGCAGGCGCTTCGGCCTTGGCCTCTTCCGCGGGCGCTTCCTCTGCGGGGGCCTCTTCGGCAACGGCTGCCTCAGTGGGTGCCTCGGCAGCGGGCGCTTCGGCTTCCGCAGTCTCTGCGGGGGCCTCGGAGGCTTCTGCAGTCACGGGAGCTTCGGCTTCAGGAGCTTCAGCTTTCGGGGCTTCGGCTTTAGGGGCCTCGGCTTCCGCAGGTGCGGCCTCTGCCTTGGTCTCTTCCGGCTTGGCCTCGTCAGACTTGGCCGCGTCGGACTTCGCCTCGGTCTTGCCAGCGCCGGCGTCATTGTCGTCGCCGCTCACCGCATCATCGCCCGAGTTCATCGCGTCATCGCCCGAACCGCCTTCAGAGGCGTTCTTGCTCTTCCGCCGACGACGCCGACGACGGCGCTTCTTCTTCGGCTGTTCCTCGCCCTCGGCAGCTTCCGGAGCGGGCTGAGCCTGGCTCTGACCCGAGGATTGCTCCTTGGTGTCCTCTTCGGCCTTCTCTTCCTCTTGCTCTTCGGCTTCGACGATCTCGTCGATCTCTTCCATCAGCGAGGTGTTCACCGAAACCACATGGGTGGGCTCTGCCACCTTGCGGGTCGCGGTCTTGAACTTCTCGAGCTCGAAGTCCGGCGAGACCAGGTGCACGTCACCCTCGATGCGCACGGACATGCCGTAGCGCGCCTCGATCACGGCGATATGTTCGCGCTTCTGGTTCATCAGGTAGTTGGCGATGCCGACGGGGCATTTCACCAGCACCTCGCGCGAGCGGCGGCGGGTGCCCTCTTCCTCGATCTGGCGCAGGACCTGCAGGGCCATGCTGTCGTCCGAGCGAATGAGGCCGGTGCCGTGGCAGGCGTGGCAGGGCTGGGTCGTCGCCTCGATCATGCCGGGGCGCAGACGCTGGCGCGACATCTCGAGAAGGCCGAAGCCCGAGATGCGGCCCACCTGGATGCGGGCGCGGTCGGTCTTCAGCTTGTCCTTCAGCTTCTTCTCGACAGCGAGGTTGTTCTTGCGCTCGTCCATGTCGATGAAGTCGATGACGATCAGGCCGGCAAGGTCACGCAGACGCAGCTGGCGTGCCACCTCTTCGGCGGCCTCCAGGTTGGTCTTGGTCGCGGTCTCCTCGATCGAGCCTTCCTTGGTCGCCCGGCCCGAGTTCACGTCGATCGCCACCAGCGCTTCGGTCACGCCGATCACGATGTAGCCACCGGATTTCAGCTGCACGGTCGGGTTGAACATGCCGCCGAGATAGCTTTCCACCTGGAAGCGCGCGAAGAGCGGCAGCTGCTCGGTGTAGTGCTTCACGTTCTTGGCGTGGGACGGCATGATCATCTTCATGAAGTCCTTGGCGTTGCGGTAACCGCGTTCGCCTTCCACCAGAACCTCGTCGATCTCACGCGAGTAGAGGTCGCGGATCGAACGTTTGATCAGGTCGCCTTCCTCGTAGATCTTCGCCGGAGCAATCGACTGCAGCGTCAGCTCGCGGATCTGTTCCCAGAGCCGCTGCAGGTATTCGTAGTCGCGCTTGATCTCGGACTTGGTGCGCTTGGCACCGGCGGTCCGCACGATGAGACCGGCACCCGATGGCACGTCGATCTCGGTGGCGATCTCTTTCAGCTTCTTGCGGTCGGCAGCATTGGTGATCTTGCGCGAGATGCCGCCGCCACGGGCGGTGTTGGGCATCAGAACGCAATAGCGACCGGCCAGGCTGAGGTAGGTGGTCAGGGCCGCGCCCTTGTTGCCGCGCTCTTCCTTGACGACCTGCACCAGCAGGATCTGGCGAACCTTGATGACTTCCTGGATCTTGTAGCGCTTGGGACGCGGCTTGCGCGGCGGACGGATGTCCTCGGGCTCGTCGTCGTCGGCCACCGACTCGATGTCGCTGTCCTTTTCACCGGCGGTGCTGCGCTTGGCGCGGGGCTTGTCGTCCTCGTCGCTGTCGTCCGCATCATCGGCGTTGTCATCACCGGAGGTGTCAGCGCTGTCCTCGGAGGTCTCCTCCTCGGGTTCCTCGACCGGCGTGTCGCGCACGGTCATCATCGGAGAGCTGCCCTCGTCGCCGCTCTCGTCGCCGAGGTCGATGGTTTCCATCCCCTCGATCTGATCGCTTTCCGGCGCCTCTGCAGAGCCGGAGTCGACGTCCTGCGTGACCTTGGCGTCGCCGCTTTCGGTCTTCTCGGCCTTGGAAGAGGAGCGGGACCGCGAACGCGAGCGCTTCTTCGGCTTGTCTTCGTCTTCCTCACGGGCGCGCTGTGCCTCGGCATAGGCGCGCTCTTCCTCCATCAGGGCCTCACGGTCCGCGACGGGGATCTGGTAGTAATCCGGGTGGATTTCCGAGAAGGCCAGGAAGCCGTGACGATTTCCGCCGTAGTCGACGAAGGCCGCCTGCAGCGAAGGTTCTACACGGGTTACCTTTGCGAGGTAGATGTTGCCAGCGAGCTGGCGCTTGTTTTCGGATTCGAAGTCGAACTCTTCAACCTTGTTTCCGTCGACCACCACGACGCGGGTTTCTTCCGCGTGGGTGGCGTCAATGAGCATTTTCTTTGCCATGGGTACCAATTGCACACCGCAAGAGCCCCGGTCCCCGGAACGTATCCGGGCGGAGCGAGGTGACTTGCGGGGTGACTGTCAGGGGCGATTTGGTCACGGGCGTCGACGGGGCAAGGGCCGCCTGCATGGGCGTGCCTCCTGCCTGTCTCGATCCTCTCGCGCCTCATCGCGTTTCTTCTCCGACGGCGCTTCGGCCCGGTTAAGCCCGGCCAGTATTGGGCCGAAACTTCCTGGTGCCGGCTCGTGCCGCCCATTCTGAACCGGAGCGGTCCTCGGACCATCCGGCAAGTGCAAAACCCCTTGGGGTCTATCCATCTGGCACGAAGACGGAGGTCGTATCCGTCACATCTCCTGCCAGCGAAACTCTCGAAAGCCACTGCGGTCCTTCCGGGACTGCGCATATGGCCGTTCCATGAACATAAGGTGCAGAGAGGGTACATGACAATGCAGAAAATCACACAACTGCTGCGCGAAGCAGCGTTTCGATGCGCTTTTGATCACACGGTCAAGGATCACCGGCCCTCAGCCCCTGTTCCGGGGCCCAGAAGAGGCCCTGAAATCAGGTCCCCCGCCCCGAGACGTTCGTTTGCCACGCTCGCCAGGGCGGCCCCAGGAACTCCGGGGGAAGGAAGCTGAGCCCCCTTCCCCCCTCTCCATCACCAAACAGGGTGCTCAGCCGAGGTAGTCGGCCCGCTGCAGGCCGTACTTGGCCATCTTCTCGTTCAGCGTGCGGCGCGGCAGGCAGAGCTCTTCCATCACCGAGGCGATGGAGCCCTTGTGGCGCCGCATGGTGTTGTCGATCAGCATGCGCTCGAAGGCTTCCACGTATTCCTTCAGCGGCTTGCCCTCGGTGGTCATCACCGGCTGCATCTCCTCGTTCTCGCTCATCAGCAGCGAGGCGATGGTGCCCGAGCCCCGGCGCGATTGCAGCACGGCGCGTTCGGCGACATTGATCAGCTGGCGGACGTTGCCGGGCCAGGGCGCCTGCAGCAGCTGTGCGGCTTCCTGGGCGGTGACCTGCGGCGCGTCGCAGCCGTATTCATCGGCGAATTGCTCGCTGAGGCGGGTGAAGAGCGCCAGGATGTCCTCTCCGCGCTGGCGCAGCGGCGGCACGGTGATCCGCAGGGCGGCGAGCCGGTAGAAGAGATCGGGGCGCAGCACGTCCTCGCAGGTGCGATCCTGCTCCTGCAGATTCGAGATCGCCACGATGCGGGTTTCGGCGGGCGTGCCCTGCTCGTTGATCGCCGAGAGCAGCCGGGCCTGAAGGCTTTCCGACAGCGCCTCGACATCTTCCAGCACCAGGGTGCCGCCACGGGCTTCCTCGATGGCCGGCAGCTGCACGTCCTCGGGCTGCATCGGGCCGAAAAGCCGCTTCGACAGCTGCTCTTCCTCAAGCGCGGCACAGGACAGCAGCACGAACTTCTTGCCGGCCCGCGCGCCGACCGCATGCAGCGCATGGGCCACCAGCGTCTTGCCGGTGCCGGTCTCGCCGTCGATCAGCACGTGACCGTCGGCCTGGCCCAGGTCCAGGATGTCCTCGCGCAGGCGCTCCATCACCGGCGAGGTGCCGATCAGCTTCTTCATCAGCTGGCCACCGTCCGAAAGCTCCTTGCGCAGCTGGCGGTTGTCCATGGTCAGGCGCCGCGCATTGGCGGCCTTCTTGGCCAGCTGGGTCATCTTGTCGGGGTTGAAGGGCTTTTCCAGGAAGTCGAAGGCACCAAGGCGCATGGCCTCCACCGCCATGGGCACATCGCCATGGCCGGTGATCATGATCACGGGCAGCGAGCTGTCGGTCCCCATGAGCTTCTTCAGGAAGGTCATCCCGTCCATCCCCGGCATCTTGATGTCGCTGATGACGATACCGGGATAGTCGGGTCCGAGCTTCTTCAATGCCTCTTCGGCACTGGGGAAGGTCTCGGTGTCATAGCCCGAGAGGGCCAGCCACTGGCTGATCGACTGACGCATGTCCTGCTCGTCGTCGACGATCGCGATCTTCATGGCCTTCTGCATGGTTTTTCTCCGCTCATGTTTTATTCGGCTGCCTCGATGTCCTCGGACAAGATAGGAAGCTGTACTTCAAAAACAGCCCCACCCGCCTCTGCGTTCCGTGCCGTGAGCCTGCCGCCCAGATCCGCGATGATGCCAGAGGAGATCGCCAGCCCGAGCCCGGTGCCGTCACCGGGCTGCTTGGTGGTGTAGAAAGGTTCAAACAGCGCATCGAGATCCTGGATCCCCTCGCCGTTGTCGCGCACCGTCAGCATGGCCGTCTCGCCCGCCGACAGGATGATGTCGATCTGCGCCTGGTCCACGTTGGCCGTGGCATCCAGGGCGTTCTTCAGCAGGTTGATCATCACCTGCTCGAGCCGCACCCGGTCGGCCATGACCAGCACCGGCTTTTCCGGCAGCGCCCGGGTGATGCGCACCCGGCGCTGGCGCAGCTGCGGCTCCATCATCGACAGGGACGAGGCCAGGGCCTCGGCCACGTCGACCTGGGTGAAGGCATCGCCGCCCGTGCGCGCATAGCTCTTCAGCTGCCGGGTGATGGCGCCCATGCGCCCGATCAGGTCGTCGATGCGGCTGAACGAGGCCAGCGCCTCGTCGGGGCGGGCCCGGCGCAGCAGAAGCTGCGCGCCCGCCAGGTAGGTCTTCATCGCCGCCAGGGGCTGGTTCAACTCATGGGCCACGGCGGCCGACATCTCGCCCAGGGCGGCCAGCTTCTGGCTCTGGGCGATGGTCTGCTCGGCCACCTCCAGGTTCTTTTCCATCCGTTCACGCTCGGCGATTTCCCGCTGCAGGCGCTCGTTCAGCGCCCGCAGGTCCGCCGATTCCCGCTGGAAGAGCGCCAGGCGCAGCATGGTCTTGCGGCTGAGCACGTAGAAGGCCAGCGCCAGCAGCATGGCAAAGCCCATGATCTCGAGCGCCAGCACCCCGTTCACCCGCTCACGCACCGATTGGTAGGAGGTGTAGCTGACAACCTGCCAGCCGCGGAAGGGAATGCGAGAGGCGACACGCATCACCGCCTCGCCCTCCAGGTAGCCATCCACGTCGGTGGTCCAGTCGGTGGTGGCAAAGAGCGCCCGCTCTATGGCCGAGGCCGGCGTTTCGCGCGCCACGGCCTCTTCCTCGGTCAGCCCGCGCCACAGCGGTTCCGTCGACAGGATCACCCGGCCCTCGCTGTCCTTCACCGCCAGTGCATCCGAGATGCCGGCCCAGGAGCGTTCGAACTTGGCCAGGTCGGCCTCGACCATGATCACACCGATCATCTGGCCCTGGTACTCGATCCGGCGCGAATAATAGAAGGAATAGCCGCTGCTCTCGCGCGGGATGGTGCTGAAGACGGTGCCATTGGCGCGCTGCGCCTCGACGAAGTAGCGGCTCTGGCGGTGGTTCTCGCCAAGCCGGGTGCGGTCGGTGGCGGCCACGATGCGCCCGTCCTCGTCCAGCAGCACGAGGCTTGCGGCGCTGATTTCGTCGAGGAAGGACATCAACCGCTGGGTCGAGCTCGAGTAATCGCCGGAGTTGAGCGCCCCGATGAGCTCCTGGTCGCGGGCCAGCAGCTGCGGCACGATGGAATTCAGCTGCAATTCGCTGACGATGTTGGCCCCGAAAAGCGCCAGCCTCAGCTCGGCCCGCGTGCGGGTCGGCTCGGTGTAGCGGCTCATCAGCATGACGTTGGTCACCGCCATGATGGCCACCACCACGACGAGAAAGAGCGCCAGCGCGATGCGCGCACGCCAGGAGATGGTGCGGCCAGGCAGGCCGCCGGGGGCGGAAGTTGCATCCATTGCGGCAAATTACACCGGCGGCAGGGGGGCGCTCAAGGCGGCTCCGCATGGTGACAGGCGGCAAAGCGCCGATCTGCCGGGTCCGGGGCAGAGCCGAGCGCCCCGTGAGCCGGCGGAGGTGATGCGCCGCACCGTCCGGAGGCCTCCGGCGGGAGTATTTCAGGCCTGGTGATGCAGCGGGTCAGAGCCCTTCCGGGCCCCCTACTTTCGCAAGGGGAGCGTGGCACGCTCTTCACGGAGAAGGAGGCCGCCTGTCCTTGCGGCCCTGGTCTCATCACCAGGCTGAAAGTACTCCGGGGGAGTCCGCGTCAGCGGACGGGGGCAGCGCCCCCTGCCCGGCCCGTCACGGGTTCAGGCGTCAGGACCTCAGGCCTCGACCAGGGCGTCCATGATGCCCTGGAACACGCCCGCGCCATCGACACCGCCATGGCCTGCATCGGCGGCGCGCTCGGGGTGGGGCATCATGCCCAGCACCCGGCGGTTGGCCGAGAGCACGCCGGCGATATCGCCGGCCGAGCCATTGGGGTTGTCCTCGTAGGTGAAGGCCACCCGATCCTCACCGCGCAGTTCGGCCAGAAGCTCCGCATCCGCCTGGTAGTTGCCGTCGTGGTGGGCAATCGGGATATGGGCCACAGTGCCGGCGTTGTAGGCGCGGGTGAAGATGCTGTCAGAGGTCTGCACCTTCAGCGGCACCGTCTTGCAGATGTACTTCAGGTTGGCATTGCGCAGCAGGGCGCCGGGCAGGATGCGGGTCTCGGTCAGCACCTGGAAGCCGTTGCAGACGCCGATGGCATAGCCACCGCGCTCGACATGGGTTTTCAGCGAGGCGCAGATCGGGCTGTTCGCCGCGATGGCGCCGCAGCGCAGGTAGTCGCCATAGGAGAAACCGCCCGGCACACCGACGATATCCACCCCCTCTGGCAGCTCCGCTTCCTTGTGCCAGACCATCGAGACCTCGGCGCCGGCCTTCTCGAAGGCCACTTGCAGGTCACGGTCGCAATTCGAACCGGGGAAGACGAGGACGGCGGCTTTCATGGCAGGCTCCGTGGCGCGGGATGGGATCTGATCAGGCTCTTACGCGCAAGGTGCTGGCGGATCAAGCCTGCGCCGCCGAGAGAAAGCTCGCCCGTGCCGGCGCGATATGCTAGCCCCGGCCCTGCAAGGGACGGAGAGCGCGCATGCCACACCCCACAGCCCACGAACCAGCCACGGGGTCCTGTCGCTGCGGCGCCCTGCAGATGCAGATCACCGCGCCACCCTTCATGACCGCCGCCTGCCATTGCGACGGTTGCCGAAAGATGTCCTCCAGCGCCTTCTCGCTTACCATGATGGTCATGCGCGATGCCTTCAAGGTCACCGCTGGCGCGCCGGTCGAGGCCGGGCGCGGCGACAGCGATATGCTGACCCACTACGCCTGCCCGCAGTGCCACAGCTGGTGCTACACGGATGTCGCCGGGATGGATTTCGTCAACCTGCGCCCGGCGCTCTTCGACGCGCCCGCCTGGACAGAGCCCTTCATCGAGACCCAGCGGGCCGAGGCCCTGCCCTGGGTGCCCGAGCTGGCACCGCATGCCTTCGACCGTTTCCCGGACCCCGCAGCCTTCCCCGAGCTGATCGCCGCCTTCGCCCGCGCCCGCCCCTGACGGGCTCGCGCCGGGCAGACCTGTCCCGGCAGGAGCCCGGACCAAGCCTGCCGTGCTTTCGGCAGTGCCGGACGAAAAAGTCCCGCCGGCGGGACGCGCGGCGGGACTTTTCAGAACTTGCGAAGCGGATGACGCCTGATCAGGCGTTCATCTCGATCGAGTAGCTTTCGATCACCGTATTGGCGAGAAGCTTCTCGCACATCTCGGTCACCGTCGCCTCGGAGGTGCCATCGGCCAGATCCAGCTCGATCACCTTGCCCTGGCGGACGCCTTCGACACCGTCGAAACCAAGGCCGCCAAGCGCATGGCGGACCGCCTCGCCCTGGGGGTCGAGAACGCCGGTTTTCAGCATGACATGGACACGGGCTTTCATCGCGCCTGGCTCCTTCAGTTGATCAGTGTGGGCTTGGTGGTGCCGGCAGAGCGCGGCAGGACGCCAAGACGCTGGGCCACTTCCGTGTAGGCATCGGTGAGCGAGCCCAGGTCGCGGCGGAACACGTCCTTGTCCAGGTGCTTGCCGCTCTCGATATCCCAGAGGCGGCAGCTGTCGGGGCTGATCTCGTCGGCCACCACGAGGCGCTGGAAATCGCCCTCGTAGACCCGGCCGATCTCGATCTTGAAGTCGACCAGCTTGATGCCGACCGCCATCATGACACCCGAGAGGAAGTCGTTCACGCGCAGCGCCAGGTGGACGATATCGTCCATGTCCTGCTGGCTGGCCCAGCCGAAGGCGGCAATGTGCTCTTCGGTGACCAGCGGGTCGCCGAGGTCATCGTTCTTCAGGCAGTACTCGACGATCGGGCGCGGCAGCTGGGTGCCCTCCTCGATGCCGAGACGCTTGGACATGGAGCCCGCAGCCACGTTGCGCACGATGACTTCCAGCGGGATGATCTCGCAGGAGCGGCAGAGCTGCTCGCGCATGTTCAGCCGACGCAGGAAGTGGGTCGGCACGCCGATGTTGTTCAGCCCGGTCATGAAGAATTCGCTCAGGCGGTTGTTGAGAACCCCCTTGCCCTCGATCACGTCCTTTTTCTGGGCGTTGAACGCGGTGGCGTCATCCTTGAAATACTGAACGATGGTCCCCGGCTCGGGGCCTTCATATAGAATCTTGGCCTTGCCTTCGTAGATTTTCTTGCGTCGCGCCATGGGCACTGGCCTTTCATGCGGGAAATCGGGACTCGGCCCCGTATCCGGCCCTCTTAGTCGAAGCCCGGGCGCGGGGCAAGCAGCGGGCAGTCGCAACGGCTGCGCCCTGTCGCGGAAACGTCATAGGGCGTGGGGCATTCCCGCTTCACGCAGGGTCAGGCTGGCAGTATCCTGAACCCGCAGCCGCTATCCCGCTGCCGTCACTGTGAAGAGGAGGACGCCTGTATGTCCAGTCTGAAAGACCGTGAAGCCGCCTTTGAAGCCAAGTTTGCCCATGACAGCGAGATGCTGTTCCGCGCCGAGGCGCGATGCAACCGGGCGCTCGGGCAATGGGCGGCCGGCCTCCTGGAACTCGATGGCGAGGCCGCCGAGGCCTATGCCACCTCGCTGGTAAAGGCCGATCTGAGCGAGCCGGGCCATGAGGATGTCATCGGCAAGCTGGTCGAGGATCTCTCGGGGCGAGCCGACGAGGCCGACATACGCGCCCGGCATGCCCGCGCCCTGGCCGAGGCCAAGGCCGCGCTCGCCGACACCTGAGACACGGTAACCGGGCCCCGCCACAGGGGCCCGGTTTTCGCACCCCCCTCGTCGCATCCGTCGCATCCGGCCCATGGCCGGCCGATAGAATGCAGCGCATCCAGCTGGTCCCGCGTTAAGGGGCTGGCAAGAAAGCTTGCCTACCTCCTGTTCCCCGATGGGGAGCAAGGGGAAGGTGATGACGCAGGTTCTGCAAGTCCCGCAGCGCGGATACCGGCGCGGGCTGCGCTACGTGGCCCCTCTGGTGGTGGGCATCGCCTGCCTCTGGCTGCTGCGCAACAGGCTGGGCGGGCTTGATCCGCAACAGATCTCCCAGGCGCTGAGCGAGGTGCGGGCCGCGCAATGGCTGCTGGCCGGGCTGGCCACGGCGCTCTCGTTCTGGGCGCTCGGACGCTACGACGGGGTGATCCATCGCCACCTGCGCACCGCCATCCCGGACCGCGAGGCGCAGCTTTCGGGGATCTCGGCCATCGCGCTGGCGCAGCTTCTGGGCCTCGGCGTGGTCACCGGCACCCTGGCGCGCTGGCGTCTGCTGCCCCGGCTGGGCCCGCTGCGCGCGGCGCAGGTGACGGCGGCGGTCTCGGCCTCCTTCCTGGTGGCCTGGGCGCTGGTCACCGCCGCCGCCTGTCTTCTTCTCGCGCCGCAGCTGCTGCCGCAGTGGCTGGCGCTCATGGCGCTGGCGATCTTCCTCACCCTGCCGGCCATCGCCCTCTTCGTGCCCGAGCTCAAGGTGGCGCGGCTGCGCTTCCGCTTCCCCTCGCTGCAGGCCATGACCGCCATCACCGTCTTCGCCGCCATCGACACCTGCGCCGCCGCTGCCGCGCTCTGGGTGCTGCTGCCCGAGGCGCCGGGCTTCGCCAGCTACCTGCCGGTCTTCCTGCTGGCGCTCGGCGCCGGGCTCTTTGCCGGCACCCCCGGCGGCATCGGCCCCTTCGAGCTCTCGCTGCTGGCCCTGCTGCCCGAGCTCGCGGAAGAAGAGCTGATCGCGGCCATCCTCGCCTTCCGACTGGTCTACTACCTGATCCCCGGCGCCCTGGCCGCCGCCCATGTCTTTCGCCCGCGCCCGGCACAGGACCCGGCGAACCGCGCCCAGGTGCCGCGACAGGTGCCCGACCTGCTGCTGGAGCACGCCCCGCGCGCCGAAAGCGGCGTGGCGCGGCAGAACGGCGCGCGGCTTCTGGGCTCGGCCAGCGCGGGCGGGCTCTGCGTCGATACCCCCCAGACCCTGACCCTGCTCTTCGACCCGCTGGCGGGGTCGCTGGCGCCGCTGCTGCCCCGGCTGGTCCAGGCGGCGCGCGGCTCGAACCGGATGCCGATCGTCTACAAGTGCTCGGCCCGCCAGGCGGTCGAGGCGCGCCGGGCGGGCTGGCATCTGCTGCATGTGGCCGACGAGGCGCTCATCGACCCCGGTGCCTTTTCGCTGGAGGGGCCGCGCCATCGCCAGTTGCGTCGCAAGCTGCGCCAGGCCGCCAAGGCCGGGATCGAGGTGACCCGCGCGACCGAGCTTCCCTTCCCCGAGATGGCCCGCCTCGACGCCGAGTGGAAACGCACCCATGGCCGGGCACGCGGCCTCTCGACCGGGCGCTATGCCCCCTCCTACGTGCAGGCGCAGCGGGTCTACGGGGCGCGGCAGCACGGCCACCTGGTTGCCTTCGTCACCTTCCATCAGAACCACAACCAGCTCTGCCTCGACCTGATGCGCCACGGAGGGGATCTGCCGGATGGCACCATGCATGCGCTGATCTGCGCCGCGCTCGAGGATGCCCGCCGCTTGCGGCTGCCGCTCTCGCTGGCCGCCATGCCCGCGGCCAGGGAGGAAGAGCCCCCGCTCTCGGCCCGGCTGCGCCGCCTCGTGGCGCAGCGCTCCGGCGGCGCCGGTCTGACCCGCTTCAAGGAAAGCTTCGCACCGCGCCGCCAGCGCCTCTACATGGCCGCGCCGGGCCGCCTGTCCCTTGTGCTGGGCGCGCTTGATCTGGCGCTTGCCATGCGCCGGCCCGCGATCACCGCCGATGATCCCCTTTCCTCGGCTGCCCCCCTTGCGTATGGAGGGAGGGATTCACCCCGGCCCCGCTAGGGTCCGCTGCCGCACAAGCGCCATCAAGGAGAGCCGCGATGAGCAATGCCCTGTCCCGCCTGCTGGAAACCCGTGACTGGCTGATGGCCGATGGCGCCACGGGGACCAACCTGTTCAACATGGGCCTCAGCTCGGGCGATGCGCCCGAGATTTGGAACCTCGAACACCCCGACCGCATAAAGACGCTCTATTCCCTCGCCGTCGATGCCGGCTCGGATATCTTCCTGACCAACAGCTTCGGCGGCAATGCCTCTCGACTGAAGCTACACGGTGCAGAGGGCCAGGTGCGCGAGCTGAACCGCGCCGCCGCCGAGATCGGCCGCGAGGTGGCGGATGCCTCCGGGCGCGTCGTGGTGGTCGCCGGCTCCGTCGGCCCGACCGGAGAGATCATGGCCCCCATGGGCCCGCTCACCCATGAGCTCGCCGTCGAGATGTTCCACGAACAGGCCGAAGGTCTGAAGGAGGGCGGCGCCGATGTGCTCTGGCTCGAGACCATCTCGGCGCCCGAGGAATATGCCGCCGCCGCCGAGGCCTTCAAGCTGGCCGACATGCCCTGGTGCGGCACCATGAGCTTCGACACCGCCGGGCGCACCATGATGGGGCTGACCTCGGAAGACATGGTGAAGCTGGTACGCGGCCTCGACAATCCGCCCATGGCCTTCGGGGCCAATTGCGGTGTCGGCGCCTCGGACCTGCTGCGCACCGTGCTGGGCTTCTCGGCCCATGGGGTGGAGCGTCCGATCATCGCCAAGGGCAATGCCGGCATCCCCAAGTACGAGGATGGCCATATCCACTACGACGGCACGCCCGAGCTGATGGCCGAATATGCCGTCATGGCCCGCGATTGCGGTGCCACGATCATCGGCGGCTGCTGTGGCACCATGGCGGCACATCTCGAGAAGATGCATGACGCCCTGTCGACCCGCCCGCGCGGCCCGCGTCCGACGCTGGACCAGATCACCGCGCTCCTGGGCGGCTTCTCTTCCGCCTCCGACGGCACCGGAGACGACGTCCCCGCGCCCCGCCGCAACCGCCGCCGCCGCGGCTGAGCGCCGAAAGGCTTCAGGCTGGTGCCGCCCTGGGCGGCCCGCCTGCTGCATGGCACGTCACTTGCGGCAGCGAGAAACGCGGCTGTGCGCCGGTCCCTGGGCCGGCGCCTGCGCGTGTCATGGCGCGCAATGGGCCCTGACCGGGCGCCTCAGTCGAAAAGCGACAGCTGCTCGCCCGGCTTCACCGGCACCCGGAAGAGATCGCAGCGCAGATCGGGCTGGGCGGTATCCAGCCCCAGCCGTTTCACCGCCGCCCGGAAGCGCTGCGCCACCATGGCCGCATAGGCTCCCTCGCCGCGCATCCGCTTGTGCCAGTCCGAGGAATAATCCTTGCCGCCATGCATCTCGCGCAGCCGGGTCATCACCCGCTTGGCGCGGTCGGGGTAATGCTCTGCCAGCCAGTCCTGGAACAGCGGAGAGACCTCCTGCGGCAGGCGCAGCATGATCCAGCTGGCCGAGCTGGCGCCGGCGCCGGCGCAGGCGGCCAGGATCGTCTCGATCTCGGCATCGGTCAGGCCCGGCACCACCGGAGAGACCATGGCCCGCACCGGCACCCCGGCCCGCGCCAGCGAGCGGATCACCTGCAGCCGTTTCTCGGGTGGTGGCACGCGGGGCTCCATCCGGCGGGCCAGATCGCGGTCCAGCGAGGTGACCGAGATCCCGACCCGCACCAGCCCCAGCTTGGCCATCTTGCGCAGGATATCGAGGTCCCGCAGGATGCCGGTGCCCTTGGTGACGATGGCCACCGGGTGGCGATGTTCCCAGAGCACCTCTAGGCAGTCGCGCATGATGCCACAGGACTTGTCGACGGGCTGATAGGGATCGGTATTGGTGCCGATGGCCAGCGGCGCCACCTTGTAGCTGCGCTTGCCCAGCTCGCTGGCCAGCACCTCGGCGGCATTGGGGCGGGCGACCAGGCGGGTCTCGAAATCCAGCCCCGGCGAGAGGCCGAGGTAGGCATGGGTGGGGCGGGCAAAGCAATAGATGCAGCCGTGCTCGCAGCCGCGGTAGGGGTTGATCGAACGGTCGAAGGGCAGATCCGGCGAGCGGTTGTAGCTGATCATGGAACGCGCGCGTTCCTGGCGCAGCTCGGTGCGGATCTGCGGCACCTCGTCCTCGACCACCTCCCAGCCGTCATCCACGGGCACCGAGACGAGTTTCTCGTAGCGCCCCGCCTCGTTTGAGGCAGCGGCGCGTCCCTTGCGGCGGCTCTTGTCGATCGGATGGGCAGGATCATGGAACATATGGGGAACATAGCTCTGCCACTTTCGCCGCGCCATGATTCCTTTTCAGAAATTCTTTCCCTTCGCCCTGTAATGGTCGTCGGCACTCACTCATCTGTCGCATTTCGGAAAGTCAGGATGGCCACCTTGCGACAAGGCTGAAGGATGCCTTCGGGTAAGCGCGCAGGAATATGGGAAGACCGACCAATGTCCGACGAAGAAGATATCATTCTCGCCGACCTCGATGACGAGGAACTCGTCCAGCAGATGATGGACGACCTCTATGACGGGATGAGGGAAGAGATCGAGGAAGGGGTGAACATCCTTCTGGAACGCGGCTGGGAACCCTACCGCATCCTGACCGAGGCGCTTGTCGGCGGCATGACCATCGTCGGCGCCGATTTCCGCGATGGTATCCTCTTCGTGCCCGAGGTGCTGCTGGCGGCCAATGCGATGAAGGGCGGCATGGCCATCCTGAAGCCGCTGCTGGCCGAAACCGGCGCCCGCACCATCGGCAAGATGGTCATCGGCACGGTGAAGGGCGACATCCACGACATCGGCAAGAACCTGGTCTCGATGATGATGGAAGGCGCGGGCTTCGAGGTCATCGACCTCGGCATCAACAACGCCGTCGAAGCCTATCTCGAAGCCATCGCGAAAGAGCAGCCCGATATCCTCGGCATGTCGGCCCTGCTGACCACCACCATGCCCTACATGAAGGTCGTCATCGACACGATGAAGGACCAGGGCATCCGCGATGACTACATCGTCCTGGTGGGTGGCGCGCCGCTGAACGAGGAATTTGGCCGCGCGATCGGTGCCGATGCCTATTGCCGCGATGCTGCCGTGGCGGTCGAAACCGCCAAGACCTTCATCGCCCGCAAGCACAACCAGGCCCCCGCCTGAGCCTGCCGGCCTGATCAACGCCCGTGTGGCGCGGGCTTCCAGCCCGCGCCCCCATCTACGTGGTGGGTTTCACCCACCCCAAGGCCGGGGCCAGAGCATGCCCGATATTCCAAGCGACCAGATCCTGACCAGCCAGGGCGCCGACCTCAGCGAGGGCCGCGCGCCGCTTCTGCTGATCGCCTGCGGCGCTCTCGCCCATGAGGTGCTGGCGCTGAAACGGCTCAATGGCTGGCAGCATATCGAGCTGCTCTGCCTGCCCGCCATCCTGCACAACACGCCCGAGCGCATCACCCCCGCCGTCACCGCCGCCGTCGAGGCGCAGCGCAGCCGCTACGAACGGATCATGGTGCTCTACGGCGATTGCGGCACCGGGGGGCTGCTGCAGGCCGAATGCGACCGGCTGGGGGTCGAGATGCTGCCCGGCGCCCATTGCTACGCCTTCTTCGACGGGGTCGAGACCTTCGCGGCCTGCGACGAGATCACCGCCTTCTATCTCACCGATTTCCTGGCCCGCCAGTTCGACGCCTTCGTCTGGAAGCCCCTCGGCCTCGACCGTCATCCAGAGCTGCTGCCGATGTACTTCGGCCACTACGAAAGCCTGGTCTACCTGGCCCAGACCGAGGACCCGGCGCTGACCGCCCGCGCCCAGGAGGCCGCCGACAGGCTGGGCCTTGCATTCACCCGCCGTTTCACGGGATATGGCGACCTCGCCACCGCCCTGGAACGGACAGCCAAGTGACCGACGACAACATCCTCGCCACCGATTGTTCCCGCTGCGCCGCGCTCTGCTGCCTGGCGCTGGCTTTCGACAAGGGGGATGACTTCGCCTTCGACAAGAATCCGGGCGAGCCCTGCCGCAACCTCTCGGGCCACCAGTGCTCTATCCACGACAGGCTGACCGCCGAGGGCTTTCCGGGCTGTGTCGCCTATGATTGCCTCGGCGCCGGCAACCGCGTGGTGCAGGAGGTCTTCGCCGGCCGCTCCTGGCAGAAGGACCCGCAGCTGACCCGCCCGATGATGGAGGCCTTCTCGGGCATGCGCGAGGTGCACAAGCGCATCGACCTGCTGCGCGCCGCCGAGACCCTACCGCTGTCCGGCAAGGACGACCAGGCCCGGCGCGACTACCTCGCCCGGCTCGAGCAGCACCGCTGGAGCGGCGCGGAGCTGAATGATTTCGAGGTCGGCCTCGCGCTCGAGATCGACCTGTGGTTCCACGGCCTCAGGGGCTATCTGCCCGGCTGAGGACCGCCCCGGTCCCGCCTGTTCAGGCGGTCGCCTGTTCCCGGATACGCTGGATCATCGCCCGCAGCCCGTTCGAGCGCTGCGCCGAGAGGTGATCCTGAAGGCTGAGCCGCGCCAGTTCGGCCTGGGCGTCGATCTTGCCGAGGTCGGTCATCGGCACACCGTCGTAAAGCGCATGCAGAACGGCGATGAGGCCGCGCACGATCATCGCATCGCTCTCGCCGTCGAAATGGAAGATGCCCTCCTGGGGCCGCATGTGCAGCCAGACCTGGCTGGCACAGCCATCCACCTTGGTGGCGGGGACCTTCAGCGCATCATCGAGCGGCGGCATGGCCTTGCCAAGCTCGATCACATGGCGATAGCGGTCTTCCCAATCCTCGAGAAACTCGAAATCGGCAACGATGTCTTCGAAGGCCTCCTGGGCCATGGGGCTCTCCTTTTCGCTCTCTCACCGGGCCTAGGACAGCCGGCGGCGAAGGTCCAGCCCCTGCCCCTGCCCATCTGGCGAAAAGCCCCGGCTTTTCAAGACCTCCGCAACGCGCTAGAGGTTTTGGGAACGACAAGGGGATCATCCATGCGCAAGTTTCTTCCCGTCCTGCTCATCGCGGCCCTCGGGGTCTCTGGCTGCGGCTACGTGCGGGACAGCCGCCTGAACCCGTTCAACTGGTTCGGCAGCGCCGAATCCCGAGAGCTGAGCGCCGCGGAAGCCGCCGCCCAGGACAATCCGCTGATCCCCAAGCGATCTGCCTTCGCCAACAAGCCCGACGCAGACCTGCGTGACCGCATTGCAGGCCTCGAAGGCCTGGTGGTCGAACGCATCCCCGGCGGGGCCATCGTCCGCGTGACCGGGATCTCGAGCTCGGTGCGCAGCTTCGACGTAGGCCTGCGCGAGCTGCCCGGCACCCCCGGCGTGGCCCGCTACGAGATGGTCACCTACCTGCCCGAATTCCCCGCCACCGGCCCGGTCCAGACCCGCCGCTACACCGCTGCGGTCCGGCTCTCGGATACCGAGCTGGCCCAGGTCCGCACCATCGAGGTGCTGAGCGCCTCCAACGCCCTGACCTCGCGCCGCTGATGATCCGCGCGGCGCGACCAGGGGATGCCGCTCAGGTCGCCGCCTGCGCAAGGTCCGCCTATGCCCGCTACATCCCGCTGATCGGGCGCAAGCCCGCGCCCATGCTCGCCGATGTCCCGGCCCAGATCGCCGCCGGACAGGTTTCGGTCTGGGACGGCGATGGCGGTGTGCTGGGCTACACCGTGGCCTTCGCCCATGAAGACGCCTGGTTCCTGGAAAGCATCGCCGTGGCGCCGGAGGCCGCGGGGCACGGCATCGGGCGCGCCCTGATGCAGCATTTCGAGGACAGCGGCCGGGCGCGGGGCTTCAGCCGCGCCACGCTCTACACAAATGCGAAGATGGTCGAGAACCTGGCGATCTATCCGCACCTTGGATACGAAGAAACCGCCCGTCGTGTCGAGGGCGGCTTCGATCGTGTGTGGTTCGCAAAGGCGCTCTAGAGCTCAGCCCAGGTCGACGGTGATCACCTTCTGGCCCTTGGTGGCGAGGCCGATCTTGCCTTCGCAGAGCCGGATCGCATCCGCTCCGAAGACATCGCGCCGCCAGCCGCTGAGCGAGGGGACGTCGCGCTGACCGGCGGCCAGCTCGTCAAGCTCGGAGGTCGCGGCGATGAGCTTCGGCGCCACGCCGGCATTGTCGGACTTGGCCTTCAGCAGCACCCGCAGCATATCGGCCAGCGCCGGGTTCACCTGCAGCTTTTCCTTGCTCTTGTCGGGCTTCGGCAGATCCGCCTCGGGGCATTCCAGACCGGCCTTCACGGCAGCCAGGATACCATCGGCGATTTCGCCCTTGCGGGCCTCGCGCAGCAGCAGCCGGGCGCGGGACAGATCCTGCGGCGACTGCGGCTTGGTCGAGGCCAGCTCGACCAGCGCGTCGTCCTTGTAGACCCGGTTGCGCGGCACGTTGCGGGACTGGGCATAGCTCTCGCGGAACTTCGCCAGTTCGCGCAGCACGCCCAGGAAGCGGCCCGAATTGGTGCGGGTGCGCACCCGCTGCCAGGCATCCTCGGGGCGGACGATATAGGTTTCGGGGTTGGTCAGGATGCCCATCTCCTCGGCCACCCAGGCGGCGCGGCCGTCCTTTTCAAGCTGGGCCGAGAGATACTCGTAGATCCGGCGCAGATGGGTCACATCGGCCAGGGCGTATTTCTTCTGCGCCTCGGTCAGCGGACGGCGCGACCAATCGGTGAAGCGGCTCGACTTGTCGAGGCTCTCGCGCGCGATGCGGCGCACCAGGGTCTCGTAGCCCACCTGTTCGCCAAAGCCGCAGACCATGGCGGCAACCTGGGTGTCAAAGAGTGGCTTGGGGATCAGACCCGCGTCGACGAAGAAGATCTCCAGATCCTGGCGCGCGGCATGGAACACCTTGACCACGTTCTCATCGCGGAAGAGCTCGTAGAGCGGCTCCAGCGAAAGCTCCTTCGACAGCGGATCGACCAGCACGGCGGTCTCGTCATCCTCGCCCGGCATGGCAAGCTGCACGAGGCAAAGCTGGGAATAATAGGTGCGTTCTCGCAGGAACTCGGTATCGACGGTCACGTAGGGATGGTTTTTCGCCTCGGCGCAAAAGGCGGCCAGCTCCTCGGTGCGGGTAATCGTCTGCATTTATCGCTTTCTGCTGATCCTGATACGTCCTGCCTTCAAATTCCCGTCATACTTGCCTTGCGCGCGGATGGAAAGGGGGGGCTGTTGCCCCCCCTGCCCGGTCACACAAGCTCTGCCAGGTCTGCGGCGTTGAAGCCACGCAGCTGATCCGAGGCACCGGCGCGGACCTTGGACACCCAGTCGGCATCCGAAAGCAGCGCCCGGCCGACCGCGATCAGGTCGAACTCGTCGTTCTCCATCCGCCGCACCAGCTTGTCGAGCGGCGTCACCTGGCTGGCTTCGCCACCGAAGGCGGCGAGGAATTCACCCGAGAGCCCGACCGAGCCCACAGAGATCGTCGGCACGCCGGTCAGCTTCTTGGCCCAGCCCGCAAAGTTGAGGCCCTCTTCACCGTCGATCTCGGGGAATTCGGGTTCCCAGAAGCGACGCTGCGAGGCGTGGATGATGTCGACGCCGGCCTCGACCAGCGGCTGCAGCCATTGCTCCATCTCCTGCGGGTTCACGGCCAGCTTGGTGGTGTAATCCTGCTGCTTCCATTGGCTCAGGCGCAGGATCAGCGGGAAGTCGGGGCCAACGGCCGCACGGGCGGCGCGGACGGCCTCGACGGCGAAACGCGACCGCTCGGCGATCGAGGCGCCACCCCAGGCGTCGTCGCGCAGGTTGGTGCCGGACCAGAAGAACTGGTCGATCAGGTAACCATGGGCGCCGTGCAGCTCGGCCACGTCGAAGCCAAGCCGCTTGGCATCGCCGGCGGCCTTGCCGAAGGCGGCAATGGTGGCCTCGATATCGGCTTCGGTCATGGCGTTGCCGCGCGGATCACCGGGGCCCACCAGGCCCGAGGGGCTTTCCACCGGTGCCTCGGGTTCCCATTCGCCGGCGCGGGTCGAGCCCGTGTGCCAGATCTGCGGCCCCATCTTGCCGCCCGCCGCATGCACGCCGTCGATGACCTGCTTCCAGCCCTCGAGGGCCTCACCGTGGAAGAAGGGAATGCCCTGCAGGTTGCGCGAGGCCGGGCGGTCGATGACGGTGCCCTCGGAGAGGATCAGCCCCACCTCACCCTCGGCGCGGCGGCGATAGTAGTCGACCTGCGGCTGACCCGGCTGGCCTTCCGGGGCCATGCCCCGGGTCATCGGCGCCATGACGATACGGTTCTTCAGCTCCAGCCCCTTCAGACGGAAAGGGCGGAACAGGGTCTCGGTGGGGGAGCTCATGGATTATCCTCTTTTGCTGAGACAGGAAGTCTGTCGTTGCCCCCTAGGTATAAGTTGGATACCTAGTGTCAATCAGGCACCTGTGATGCACCAGGTCACCTGCAGGAAACCCGCTGAACCGGAGGTAACCCCATGGAAGATATGGCCCCCAGGGATCAAGGCCCGATTCCCGCCATGCATGAGACATGCTCTCCGGACCAGCCGCTGCGACCCGAGTGCTTCGCCTCGGATTGTCCCAGCCGCGATATCATCGATCAGATCGCCGACAAGTGGTCGATGATGATCCTCTCCGTGCTCTCCTCCGGCCCGACCCGGTTCAACGAGGTCAAGCGGCGGCTCGAGGGGATCTCTCAGAAGAGCCTCAGCCAGACCCTGCGCAAGCTCGAGCGCAACGGCCTGGTCACCCGCGAGGTGCTGAACACGGCGCCGGTGGCGGTGCAGTACAGCCTCAGCCCGCTGGGTCGCAGCCTGCTGCCGACCTTCCTGGCGTTCTACTCCTGGACCAAGGAGCACATGCATATGGTCGAGGCCGCACGGGCGAAATTCGACGCGCGCCAGCGCTGACACATCATCACGAACCGGAATGCAAATCCGTACAACCATTCATTTCCGTAACGTTTGAGCCCGCGCTAACCTGCCGGTGCCCTCAAACCGAAAGGACATGACATGGCCCAGTCCCTTGCCCATACCCCAGCCCCCGCCTTTCGACTTCCCGTCAAAGGCCTGACCGCCGCCGCCCTGCTTCTGGCTTTCATGCTGCTCGCACAGGTGATGCCGAAAGCCGATGTGGCGCCCGACATGGCCTGGCGGGGCAATTCGGCCTCGCTCGAATTGATCCGTTAAAGCGCTTCGGCGAACTTGCGCAGCATGGCCGGGTAGAGCTTGTGCTCTTCCGCCAGAACGCGCGCGGCCAGGGTCTCGGGCGTATCGTCCGGGACCACCGGCACCCGCGCCTGGCCCAGGATCGGGCCGTCATCCAGCTCTGCCGTGACCTCATGCACCGTGCAACCGGCCTCGGAATCACCTGCCTCGAGCGCCCGCGCATGGGTGTGCAGGCCCTTGTACTTCGGCAGCAGCGAGGGGTGGATGTTCAGCATCCGGCCCGCGTAGTGGTTGATGAAGGTCGGGGTGAGGATACGCATGAAACCGGCCAGGCACAGGATGTCCGGCCGGGCCGCGTCAAGGTGGCGGATCAGCTCTGCCTCGAAGGCGGCGCGATCCTTGCCGAAGGGGCGGTGGTCGACGGCGAAGGTGGGCACGCCCATCTCTTCTGCCCGCTTCAGACCCCCTGCCCCATGATCGTTGGAACCGACCAGCACGGCGCGCGCCGGGTGATCTCCGGTCATGCTCTCGACCAGTTTCACCATGTTCGACCCGCCACCCGAAACCAGGATGGCGACACGCTTCGGCCCGTTGGACACCATCAGCCCTCCTGGCCGGTGTAGCGGATACCCTCTTCGGCGGTGACCCGGCCCAGGGTCGAGACGGTCTCGCCCGCCTCGGTCAGCAGCGCGGTCAGGGCCTCGGCCTGATCGGCAGAGACCACCAGCACCATGCCGATGCCGTAGTTGAAGGTCTTCAGCATCTCGGATTCGGCGATGCCGCCCTGCTCCTGCAGCCAGTTGAAGACGCCGGGCTTCTTCCAGGAGCCCAGGTCGATCTCGGCGCCCAACCCCTGCAGGACGCGGGGCAGGTTCTCGGTCAGACCGCCGCCGGTGATATGGGCCAGCGCATGGACGCCGCCGGCACGCACCGCCTCGAGGCAGGATTTCACGTAAAGACGCGTCGGCGTCAGCAGCGCCGCGCCAAGCGTGCCCTCGCCCCAGGGGCAATCGGCATCCCAGCCGAGGCCCGAGGTCTCGACGATCTTGCGCACCAGCGAATAGCCGTTGGAATGCACCCCGTCCGAGGCCAGGCCCAGCAGGACATCGCCCTCGGCCACGCCCGCGGGCAGGTCCTGGCCGCGCTCCATGGCGCCGACGGCAAAGCCCGCCAGGTCGAAATCGCCCTTGGCATACATGCCCGGCATCTCGGCGGTCTCACCACCGATGAGCGCCGCGCCCGAGGCCTTGCAGCCCGCGGCGATGCCCTCGACGATGCGCGCGGCGGCGTCGAGCTCCAGCTTGCCGGTGGCGAAGTAGTCGAGGAAGAACAGCGGCTCGGCGCCCTGGCAGACCAGGTCGTTGACGCACATGGCCACCAGGTCGATGCCGATGGTGTCGACATTGCCGGTGTCGATGGCGATGCGCAGCTTGGTGCCCACGCCGTCGGTTGCGGCGACAAGGATCGGGTCCTCGTAGCCCGCGGCCTTCAGATCGAAGAGCGCGCCAAAGCCGCCGAGACCGGACATGGTGCCGGGCCGTTGCGTTGCCTTGGCGGCCGGCTTGATGCGATCCACCAGATCGTTGCCGGCCTGGATATCGACCCCTGCCTCGGCATAGGTGATGCCGTTTTTGCCCTTGTCCATCGGGACCTCCGCGCGTGCTCCTGGGTTGAGCGTTCGGCTAGCCGATCCGAAGCCCGCGCGCAATCGGAAAGCTGGCCCGTGCGGGTGGTTGAGGCCAGCTCCGGCCCCTCCGCATGCCCCAATCCAGCGCTCGGAGCGCTCTGCGAGGCAGGTGCCCGGTCGCCGGCCCGTCCCTCTCGGGTGCGCGGAACCTGCCCACGATCGGCCCGCGATGCCCGAACCTGCCGCCCGAACTGGCCCTCCGACGCGCCCCCGGCCCCTGCCCGTCCCGCATCGCGCCCGAGCGCCCCGCACAAGCTTGACCCCCGCAGCGACGCGCCATATCCATGGCCCAAGGGGGCCTGTAGCTCAACGGTTAGAGCAGAGCGCTCATAACGCTTTGGTTGCGGGTTCAAATCCTGCCGGGCCTACCAAAACTCCCCTTTTCCCCTTTGTTTTGAATGACGTTGTGGACCACGCCTGAGGGCTTTCGATGCCGTTAACCCGACAAACGGGGGCAGCCGAAGCGCCCCGGCTTGCCCGAGAGACCACAGGCGGGAACCTCAGCGACCGGCCCTTGCATGACATTGGTGCAAGCCTCAGCATCACACCAGGCCCGGCACCAACCGCCCGAGGTCAGCCGCGATCGGCTCAAGCCAGCCCTGAGCGGCTTGAGCCTCGGCGGAAAGCCGTGTCGGTTTCTCCTGACAACAGAGGCTTCGCCGCCGTTTCCGAGCTGCCGAATTCTGAAACTCAGCCAACCCTCGGTGCCCTGCGGGAAGGGGCTCGTTCAGAACGTCAGATTGAACCCGAGCTGCACCCCTGAGCTTTCATAACCCGCCGTGCCGATTCCGTCATGGAAGGCATCCACCGTCAAGATCGCGCCATTGGCGAGTGTGTAGCTCGCCCCCGCCTTCACCTTGCCACGTCCGCCCGCGTACTCCGGCACGACCAGCGACGCGTTCCCCGACCCTTTGACAGAAGAGCCGACAAAGGAAAGGCCGCCCGTCAGCTCCCATGCGCCGCTGCGCCCCGGCAGGCCAATCTGGTGACGGACATCAAGGCCAATCTCGGCCTGGGTCAGTTCAAGACCCTGCTCCGGAATGAGGTTGCCAAGCCCATCGGTGTAGGCCTTCTGGGTATCGGTCGTGTAGGACAGCTGAACTGAAGGCATCCATGTTGTCCGACCCTGGTTGATTTCTCCGGTCACCTTGAGCTGTGCAAGCAGCCGTTCTGTCTCGAACCTGTCTGCATCCGCTCCCAAGGGCGAAATATCGTTCTTCGTCTGCCCGTAAAGAAGCATGCCCTCGAAGAACAATGGATGGGCCGGGCTGCGCGCCACGAAATAGGGACCGATCAGCCAGCCATGGCCATCTATGCGGCTGGCGCCCTCCTCCTGGCTCAGGGTGTCGAATTCAACCATGCCGCCAATCAGCAGATCCGGAGACAGTTTGACGTGGCTCCCGATGACGCCGAAGGCATAGCGGGTGCTCCGCGTGTCCTCCTGTGTCCAGGAACCGGTCAGCCGTGCCCAGACGCCATTGCCGGCGCCAGGCGCGCTGGCGAACGCGAATTCACCTCTGCCACGTGTCACATCCACGGTCATGGCACCGGTGTTGCTGCCAGAGAGAAACCCGGTGAGGTTTGGCTGGCTGGCGATCAGCTGCGTCGCCCGCGATTGAATGAACTGCGCGATGGCCTTCTGCGTTTGCGCGACGACGGTGTTGGAAATGGACAGGGTGTTCGACGCGGTGTTGGAATTGCCTGCCAGATCTGTTGCGACGGCGGCGGGAATCGAGATCTGGGTATCCCCTTTGCCGCTCGTCGTGACCGTTAGAAGATAGTCCGCACCGCTTCCCGAAAGCCCCGTAGCCATGCCATTGGCAACGGACACGTCGCTTGCGGCGAAACCGATCACGTCTTCGGAAAAGGTGATCGCAACCTCAATGGACGCGGCCCCGGCAAAGGTTGTGCTGGACGATGCGATGCTGACCGATGGCGCTGTGGCATCATAGGATGTGGTCACCTCGTTCGATGCCGTTGTGTTCAGGTTCCCCGCGGCGTCGCTGAAGGTGCCCGCCGCGACCGACAGGGCCACTGGCCCCTCTGCGAGCGGCGTCAGCACCGCCGTGTAGCTGCTGCCGGACCCCGACAGCGTTGCACTGGCATTGGTCAGGGAGAGGTCGTCGAGGGTAAAGTCCGTACTGTCCTCCGAGAGGGTGATCTCTGCCGACTGCGCCCCGTTCAGCGGGCCGCTGAAAGCGCCGATGCTGACGGTGGGCGCTTCATAATCCGGGAACAAGTCTACCGTTGCGGCCGGCGACACATAGCCCAGGTTATCCTCGACAGTGACAGAGACGGTCCCACCGGTCATGTCCGCCGCCGAGGTGACAGAGAATGTGCCGCCGGTCGCCGTGACCGTTTTCACGGTTGCGTCGGGAAACGTGACGCGAACGGTCCCGTCCGCCTCAGCGGTACCCCCAATGGTCATGGAGCGGTTCGCATTGATCACCGTTGTCGTCAGGACAGGGCTGTCCGGCGCGTCGCCCGGCGTGATCGTGATGGTGAACTCTTCCTCGACAGCCTGATTTCCCGCCGCATCCGTCGCGTTGATCTTGATCAGGTTCGCCCCGATCGGGAAGTCGTGGGGGGAGGTGATCACATCACCATTCAGCGTAAAGATGGGGGCTATGCCGCTGTCGACGTTGTCATCAACGATTGTAGAGAAGCCAATCTGCCGGGTTCCGGATGGATCGGCTTCGAAAGAGATATCGCCAATGGGGCGTATGACGGGCGCGGTGCCGTCGTAGGTCGTGGTGGCTTCGTTCGACGCAGCGGCGTTCTTGTTCCCGGCGGCATCGCTGAAGGTGCCCGCCGCCACCGACAGCGCCACCGGTCCATCCGCCAGCGGCGTCAGCACGGCGGTATAGCTGGTGCCCGACCCGGTCAGCGTGGCGTCTGCATTGGTCAGGGAGAGGTCGGCAAGGGTGAAGTCGGTGCTGGGCTCGGAGAGGGTAATCACCGCCGACTGCGCCCCGTTCAGCGGACCGGTGAAGGCGCCAATGCTGACCGTAGGCGCGGTGATGTCAGCTGAAAAAGTCACTTCATTCGAGGCGGCCCAATTTCCCAGCCCTCCGCTGTCGGTAAAGCCCTCCTTTGCGACGGATACACTGACGTCCCCATCCAGCAATGGGGTCAGAACGATGGAGTAGCTGCTGCCGCTGCCGGACACTGTCGCGGTGGCGTTTGTCAAATTCAGGCTAGAGGCTGTGAAATCAGAGCTGCTTTCAGACAGCGTGGCGACCACGGTATACTTGCCGCTGCCGTCCGGCCCGCTGAGGCTGCCGAGCGACACCGTCGGTGCCGTATTGACAAGGGTCTGACCGACTGAAGCCGTGGTTCCCGCTACCCCGCTGATTTCGGCGAGGAAGGCATAGCGAGCACCGTCGCTGGTCCGTGTTGCCTCAAAGGAAGCCCCCATATAGCCTTGGGCGGCATAGGTCTCCGAGGCGCCTTGCTGAACAAGGTTTGCGACATCTGCCAGACCGCAGTGCGCTTCCAAATTCGCAGAGGTGATCGCCGAGTAAGTGGGGCTGATACCTCCGTTGAAATAAGCTGCCCCACCTGCCACTTGGATTTGTGCAGAACCAAAGCCCAAAGGTTCAATGCGTGCAGCTGCCAAGCCGCCATTCAAATTCTCGACGAAGACGCGTAGCCGGCATCCGGAATTCAGGACCAAATTTCGCTCGATACGCGATGGCGCATCAAAGGCCGCTGCGGGGGATGCGAGGGCAAGCAGGGTCGCGCAGATGACGGCAATGTATTCAAGACAGAGATTGCGTTTACCGGCACTCATGTTGGCTTTGTCGCTGCCAGCGCCGCCGGAAAAAAGAGTCCGCATCAGTAGTCCAGCCATCGCAAGTTCATCCATAATTGTCGGATACCTGCCGCGGTTGCATTGATGTCAGTTCAGAAAACCCACACCAATCCAACCACGACCCACCCGGTGTCGCGTTAAATCGGCCTGTCGTCTGCGCTGAAAGGGGCGGCCCCCCCGGATCATCCTGGCATCAGCATCTTGGGGGTGCGGCCCGCACCCCGGGTTCTCAGACGCCGGATTTCTGCAAAGGGATCAAGGCTTTGGCAAGAGGCCGGGCCTCTTATGATAAATCTTTTCCTAGAATGATAATTCTTTGGTCCCGTGCAGGAGCTAGCGCGACCGCGTGGCCCGCGCGCGGGTCTCCGAAGGGGTTTCCCCGAAGTGCTGCTTATAGGCGCGGGTGAAATTGCCGATATGCGCATAGCCACAGGCAAAGCTGATTTGCTTTACCGAAGTGATGCCGTCGCGCAGCGCTGCCTGTGCCTTGGCAAAGCGCGCGGTGCGTGTGTAGGCCGCAAGCGTGGTTCCAAACTCTGCCTGAAACACCCGCCGCGCCATCTGATCGCCCATTGCGAAGCGCTCCAGCATTTCACCTTCGGCGAAGCTGTGGTCCGGATCGGCATCAATGGCCGCCTTGAGCCGTTGTGCCCCGTGGGCCTGCCATGGCAAGACGCTGCGCGTGTCGGCCCCGTCCAGTGCCAATTGAACATAGCTGGTCAGAACCTCGGACAGAAAGCTGATCGCCAGGCCCTCTGCCTTGACGCTGTCCAGGCCGGTCGCCGCGCGCAGGTCATGCAGCCGCTGCGCGGTATTGCGGACCCGCATCTCCGTTGGGACAGGCACAGCCAGATCGACCGTCGCATCAGACGCCATCAGGCGCGCAAGCTGCGGGCCGTTTGTTTCATCCAGGCGTTCACTCAGATCGTCACGATACATCGCCACGCAAACATGACGCAGGACCTGCCCCGGCTCCACGAACAGCCGGAAACCGGGGGTGTCACTGCGGATCACGGATGTTGCGTCTTGCGTCCAATGCTGCCGCTGCCCGTTTCCCATGACGATACTGGCCTCGCCCGACAGGAAATACTGGGCAGAGACATGCTGGCCATTTTCATCATGGGGAAAGCATATCTCGGTCGGCTCATCGACCTCGATACAGGAGGTCACGAGCATGGCCCCGCCTGGGAAGACGGTCATGTCGAGGTATTGAGAGCCCTGCGCAGAAACGACACCCCGGCCTGCGGACTGCCTTTGCAAAGTGCCGCCCTTTGCCGCCATGTCATTCACGAGTCATACGCCTCAACAAGTCCCGGCGATGATCGACGTTGCTTCAAGCAAGGTCAAGGCAGGCTCTGGACCGACCCGCTGCACTGGCCTCGACCAAGGCTTCGCAGTGCGTCATCAGGTTGCTTCGCTCTTGGCGCGGCGTCCGGAAGACGGAAAAGACCCCGCACAATGCGCCGGGCCAGTTGACACAAAAATCCGGATGGACGGCCCCACCCACTCAGCGGCACACTGCTGACGTGTAGCAAGTGCTTGAGCAGGTAAACGGTGCACGATGTCAGAACATGCAGAGCAAGACTGTGAAATCGACTGGCGTGGCGGCAATGTGACCCTTCACGTCGAGGGCAGCTCCTACAGCTTCCCGCTCGATGACTTGGAGACATGGATAGACTTCTATCAAAGGCAGCTCGACCTCTTCCCGAAGGCGCGGCGCCTCTACGAGGCCAAGATCCAGATGCTGAAACAGACCGTCGATTTGCGCAACGCGCTTTAGCGGTGCGTCCAGAGACCGGCCAGACCCCGCCCGACCCTCGGCGAGCCGCCGGCCCCCAATGACGCGCCAAGTCAGCTTGTCGGGCCTCTCCTCAATCCTCGCCACTCCAGATCCAGCCTCGTCCCACGGCCGCCTCCGTCCTGCCCCGCTCCTGCGGCAGGATAAGCTTGCAATGACCCGGTTCCACGGCCATTCAGTCTGGCGTGACCATTTCATCCGATCAGCCCGCAATCTCATTGACCTCCCTCGGCTGGTCGGCATTCCATCACGCCCAGTTGCAGCCCGAGGAAGCGGGGCTTGCGCCCATGCGCATCGCCACCGTACACCGGGACCGGATCAGCGCGATCTCTGAACTGGGGCCGGTCAGGCTCACCCTGCCCGCGCAGGCGAAGACGACCGAGTTCGCTGTCGGCGACTGGGTTCTGGTGGCCCCCGACACCGGGCTGCTGGTCCGGCGGCTGGACAGGCAGACGCTTTTGCAGCGCAAGACCGAAGGCCGCAGGCAGGCGCAGTTGATCGCTGCGAATGTCGATACGCTCTTCATCGTCACCTCCTGCAACGAGGACTTCAATCCGGGACGGCTTGAGCGCTACCTGGCGCTCGTCAACGACTCTGGGGCTGCGCCGGTGATCGTCCTGACCAAGGTCGATCAGACAGACGATGCCGATGGATACCTGCGGCAGGCCGAGGCGCTGCAACGCGGGCTGGCCGTGGTCATGCTGAATGCCAAGGCGCCCGAGGCGGCAGAGACATTGGCGCCGTGGTGCGGCGCGGGGCAGACCGTCGCCCTTGTCGGCTCTTCCGGGGTCGGCAAGTCGACCTTGCTGAACACCCTGTCCAGACCATCCGCCGAGACGGCCCAGCTGACAGGCACCATCCGCGAGGGGGATGCCAAGGGCCGGCACACCACCACCTCGCGCTCGCTCCACGCCATTGCCGGAGGCGGCTGGGTGATCGACACGCCCGGCATGCGATCGCTGCATGTCGCCGACGTCTCGGCCGGGCTCGATACCCTCTTCGCCGAGATCGTCGCGCTGGCCGACGGCTGCCGGTTCCGCGATTGCACCCATGACCATGAACCCGGTTGCGCGGTTCAGGCCGCGGTTGCGGCAGGGACGGTCGATCCGGCGCGGGTGGGCCGTTGGCGCAAGCTCACGGAAGAGAACCTGACCAACACCCCGGTGCAGACCGGCCCCCGCAACAACAAGGTCACCAAGCCCCGCAGCAAGCGACGCTGACGGTCATTGGGCGGCGCAGCCCCTCCAGGCGCCGACAGGGCCGCCTGCCCCGCGATCACTCCTGAAGGAACCGCTCCAGCTGGCTGGGCGAGACGGCGCGGACGCGCAGCGCTTCGCCCCTGGGCCGGCGGCCCGATATCTCGACATACTGCTGCTGGCGCAGGGCGCAGATGCCTTTCTGCAATCCCGAGGCCCAGCCGAGCGAGATCACCTGCCGCAGGCTGCCCGAGTAGAGCGACCAATGCAGCGCCGTGCCCTGCGGACCGACCAGCGCGCGCGCGCCGCGTATCATGCGAAGCTGGTCCTCCAGGCTCAGCTCCTGCGGATGCACGACCTCGTAGCCGTGTTCGCGCACCTGCGCCTCGATGCTCGGCTCATCGACCAGGCGCGACGCTGTCCAGCGGCTTCGGCTGAAGTAGATCTTCTCGGGTCCCTGTCCCGGCAGGCCAAAGTAGCGATCCAGCAGCGCCGCGGCATGGGGCTGGTAGCGGGCCTTGCGGCGGAAGGGAGAGGGCGCGATCAGCAGCTCTCCCACCGTCATCGGCGCGGTGATGAAACGCAGGCGCGCATAGTCCAGCCCCAGTTGCCGAAGGAAGAAGGAAAAGAAGCCCTTCTCCTGCGGCATCTTCTGCGGTGCCGCGCCCATCCGGGGCTCGATATGGCAGAGGATCGGCAAGCCGGGCCGGGCGGCGGCAAGCTCGGCCACGGCGGCCAGATCCACGATGCTCTCGGTCAGGGTGTGCCCGAAGGTATCGCACAGGAACCCGCCATAGATCGCGGAAGGCACATGGGCCTCGGCCGGCGACGGCAGGCGGCGGTTGACCGGGAACGTGGTGTCGAGCGAGGTCAGCAGCGGCCAGTCCCGCAGCGCCCGGCCCTGCGCATCGCGCAGCGAAAAGCGCGTCAGCAAGCGGTGCGGGCGGCGCGGATCGCGCTGCATCGGGGCGGCCTGTGCCCCCTCGACCACCTTGAAATCAAGAGACATCTGGTTCCTTCCCCATAGCGGCCTAGCGGGCGATCACCAGGTCGGCGCAAAGCCCGCCCAGGGCCTCGCTGTCGCCCAGTCGTAGGATGCCGCCGTGCATGCGCGCCGTATCCCCCGCGATGGAAAGCCCCAGGCCAACGCCCGAACCACGGTTCTGGTTGCGCGCGGTGTCGAGCCGGGTGAAGGGCTTCATCGCCTCCTCTCGCCGGTCCGCCGGGATGCCCGGCCCGTCGTCCTCGACCCGGATGCGCAGGCTGCGCGGGGTCAGCTCGACGCTGACCTCGGCGCGGGTGCCATAGCGCACCGCATTGCCGATCAGGTTCTCGACCGCCCGCCGGATGGCCAGCGGCCGCAGCGCCATCTCGCCCTCGCCCCTGGCAAGGACCAGCCTGACATCCTGCCCCGCCCGCCCGGCGTCATGGACGATCTCGCGCACCAGCGCCAAAGGATCGACCCGGGTCTCTGCCTCTTCCGAGGTGCCACGGGCGAAAGACAGAAACTCGTCCAGCATCGACTGCATGTCCTCGATGTCGCGCTCAAGCTCCTCGCGTTCGCCGTCCTCCAGCAGCGACACCGCCAGGCGCATCCGGGTCAGCGGCGTGCGCAGATCGTGGCTGACCCCGGAGAGAAGCAAGGTGCGCTGTTCGATCTGGCGCTCCAGCCGGGCGCGCATGTCGAGAAAGGCGTGACCCGCCGCCCGCACCTCGACCGCCCCGGCAGGGCGATACTCTATGTGCCGGCCGCGCCCGAAGGCCTCCGCCGCCTTGGCAAGCCGCGTCACCGGGCGCAGCTGGTTGCGCAGGTAGATGAAGGAGATCACCGTCATCAGCACGCCGAAGAAGGCCATGTTGACCAGCAGCTGATGCGGGTTCGAGGCCGACACCCTTTGCCGGTCGAAGGTCATCAGGAGCGCCTCCTGCGGGCCATCCGAGCGCAGGTAGAGCTCGACCGCATAATCGTCGGGCAACGAGATCACCAGCATCCCCGGCGCAAGCTCCCGCAGCGTCCGCGCCACCACCCGGCCCGAGAGGTCATACCAGCGGATACTGTCCTGCGCCGGCACCTCCGAGATGGGCAGCACCAGGACCTCCATCTCCAGCGCCTCGGCCACCGCCAGTTCCTCGCCGTCCGAGATCTCCGAGAGCACAAGGTTCACGTCACGGCTGACCGAGCGGGTCATCTGTTCGGTCACGCCTTCAAAATGGCGCTGGATGAAGACCACCGAGACCACGAGCTGCATGGTCACCACCGGCAGCACCAGGATCAGGGCAGCCCGGCCATAGAGCCCGCGGGGCACATATCGTTTGAGCCATTCGAAGAACATGCGATACCCTAGTCACCTGTGGAAGCAGAGGAAAGCGGGATGACCTCGGAAAAGACGTTCAACGCGGTGCCCGGCCGCGCCGAAACGGTTGCGCCCGGTGTGCGGCGGATTCTCGCGCCGAACCCCTCGCCCTTCACCGGACCGGGCACCAATACCTACCTGGTCGGAGAGACCGCCCTGGCGGTGATCGACCCCGGCCCCGACCTGGCCACCCATCTGCGCGCCATCCTGCAGGCCGTGGGCCCCGGACAGCATGTCAGCCATATCCTGGTGACCCACGCCCATGCCGATCACGCGCCGCTGGCCCGCGCGCTCTCGGCCTCCACCGGGGCGCCGGTGCTGGCCTTTGGCGATGCCCTGGCGGGCCGCTCGGCGGTGATGCGGGAACTCGCCGGCTCGGGCGATCTCGGCGGCGGCGAGGGCACCGACCTGGCCTTCACCCCCGACATCCCGCTGGCCGACATGGAGCTCATCGCCGCGCCCGGCTGGTCGCTGCGCGCGCTCTGGACACCCGGCCATTTCGGCAACCACCTCTGCTTCGCCATGGGCGACGTGATCTTCACCGGCGACCTGGTCATGGGCTGGTCCAGCTCCCTCGTCTCGCCGCCCGATGGCGATCTGACCGACTTCATGGCCTCCTGCCGCCGCCTGCAGGAGATCCCGGCCCGGCTCTACCTGCCTGGCCACGGTGACGCGGTGCCCGAGCCCCACGCCCGCCTCGCCTGGCTGATCCAGCACCGCGAGCGCCGCGAGGCCGCGCTTCTGGCCGCCCTCGCCCATGGCCCCGCCGATGCCACCACCCTCGCGGGCCGTGTCTATACCGACATCGACCCGTCGCTCCTGCCGGCAGCGGCGCGCAATGTGCTGGCTCATCTCATTGATCTGATGGGTAAATCCAAGGTTTCCTGCGCCAAGCCCCTTGGTCCCGCCTCGCGCTTTTCCCTGCTTTGAACCGCCTGTCGCAGGGGCAGGAAAAAAATCGCGGATTTCTGTCGGAATGGCTCTTGCCGAGCCGGAATCGCATTGCTATACCCCGCCCACACCGCGAGGCAGCGGCCACGGAACATCGCTTCCCAGCCAGCCTCACGCCAGATGCTCCGGCGTAGCTCAGCGGTAGAGCAGTTGACTGTTAATCAATTGGTCGTAGGTTCGATCCCTACCGCCGGAGCCATAAAAAGCCCTCAAGTCCCAGCGACTTGAGGGCTTTTTTGCTTCTCTGACCTCGGCCGCCTTGCCGCCTGCCGGGGCACATCGGATCATCTCAGATGCAGGAGGTTCCAGGCCGGTCCTCAGGGCCTTCCTCAGCCCCGAGAGCCCCAGGCCCCCTCGCCCGCCGCAGGATGCGGGCTCTGCCATTGACGGGGGGCGTCTGGCGGCGCAGGCTTCGGGCATGAGCCCCGTCACCACCATCCGCAATCTTGGCCCCGCCATGGAAAGGGCCTTTGCCCGCGCCGGGATCACCTCTGCCGAGGCGCTGAGGGAGATGGGGTGCGATGCGGCCTACCTGGCGGCGATGCGCAGCGGGATGGCGGCGCATTTCGCGGGCTACATGGCGCTCTGCCTCGGATTGCAGGGACGCCCCTGGACCGATGCCGCGGGGCCCGAGAAGGCGGCGATGCGGCAGCGCTACGATGCGCTGCGCGAGCAGGCGAAGGCCGGGCGCGAGACGCCGGGGTCGGAGCTCCAACAGTTCCTCGACCGGATCGGCCTGCCCGGACCGCTCTGAGGCGGCCCGACTGGCGTCGGCAAGATCACCGGCAATACTCAACGAAAAACGCGCGAGGTTGCCCCCGCGCGTTTCAATCTCAACCCTCAAGCAGGGTTCAGCCGACCAGTTCGAGGCCGGAAAAGAAGAATGCGATCTCCTGGGCCGCGGTCTCGGGCGCGTCGGAGCCGTGGACGGAGTTCTCACCGACCGACTCGGCGAATTCGGCGCGGATAGTGCCGGGGGCCGCATCAGCGGGGTTGGTGGCGCCCATGACTTCGCGGTTCTTCGCGATGGCGCCTTCGCCTTCCAGCACCTGCACGACGACCGGCTCGGAGGCCATGAACTCGGTCAGCTCACCGAAGAAGGGGCGTTCCTTGTGCACGGCGTAGAATTCGCCAGCCTGGGCGATGGTCAGCTGGATGCGCTTCTGGGCGACGATGCGCAGGCCGGCATCTTCGAACTTGGCGTTGATCTTGCCGGTCAGGTTGCGGCGGGTGGCGTCGGGCTTGATGATCGAAAGGGTACGTTCGGTGGCCATGTCACTGTCCTCTGAAGTCAGGGCGGGTCCTGCCCGCCGGGAAATATCCGCGCCCGCGTAGCATGGGCACCGCGCTTTGAAAAGCGGGTATCTGGGGCGGCTGTCGCCGAGGCAGGTGGGGTCGAGGCAGGCGGGGTCGAGGCAGGCGGGGTCGAGGCAGGTGGGGTCGAGGCAGGTGGGGTCGAGGCAGGTGGGGGGCTCTGCCCCCCCGGTCTCCGTACCGGAGCCCTCCCCCCGGAGTATTTTCTGCCTGGTGATGGGCAGAGGGGGCGGGGTGTTGCGTGGCAGCCCGGCGCGCGCTGCGTTAACCGGGGCCAATCGGTGCGAAGTACCGACGCAATACCGACGTTATACCGACGCGATGCCGACAGCGGTTTTCGCGGTCCAAGTCCCTGTTAACCCGCCCGGATTCGCAGCGCTCGCCACCAGAGCCGCCATGTCCCTGCGCACCCTGCCTTAAGCTCTCATTGACGCCCCCCTCCGCTTCCGGCAGAGAGCGCCCATGTTGCGTATCTCCTCGATCAATTATTCCGTCGCCGGTCGCCCGCTTCTCGAAGAGGCCTCCGTCACCATTCCCGAAGGCCACAAGGTGGGCATCGTCGGCCGGAACGGCACCGGCAAGACCACGCTTTTTCGCCTGATCCGGGGCGAGCTGACGCTGGACGGCGGTGCGATCACCCTGCCCTCTCGCGCCCGTATCGGCGGCGTCGCCCAGGAGGTGCCCGGCAACGAGGTCTCGCTGATCGACACCGTGCTGGCCGCCGACACCGAGCGCGCCGGCCTGCTGGCCGAGGCCGAAAGCGCCACCGACGCGACGCGGATCGCCGATATCCAGACCCGTCTGGCCGATATCGACGCCTGGTCCGCAGAGGGCCGTGCGGCGAGCATCCTGAAGGGCCTGGGCTTCACCGACGCCGAGCAGAAGATGCCCTGTTCCGCCTTCTCGGGCGGCTGGCGGATGCGCGTGGCGCTGGCCGGCGTGCTGTTCAGCCAGCCCGACCTGCTGCTGCTCGACGAACCGACCAACTATCTTGACCTGGAAGGCGCGCTCTGGCTGGAAAGCTACCTGCAGACCTATCCGCATACGGTGCTGGTGATCAGCCACGACCGCGGCCTGCTGAACCGCGCCGTGGGTCACATCCTGCACCTGGAAGACCGCAAGCTGACGCTCTATTCCGGCGGCTACGACACCTTCGCCCGCACCCGCGCCGCCAAGCTGGCGGTGGCCGAGGCCGAGGCCGGCAAGCAGGAGGCCCGCCGGGCGCATCTGCAGAGCTTCGTCGACCGCTTCAAGGCCAAGGCCAGCAAGGCCAAGCAGGCTCAATCCCGCGTCAAGGCGCTGGAGAAGATGACTCCGATCACCCGGCCGCAGGAAGCCGCGCTGCGCCGCTTCACCTTCCCCCAGCCCGAGGAGCTCTCTCCGCCGATCCTGAAAACCGAAGGGGTTTCGGTGGGTTACGACGGCAAGCCCGTGCTGCGGAAGCTGGATCTGCGCATCGACCAGGATGACCGCATCGCCCTGCTGGGCCGCAACGGCGAGGGCAAGTCGACACTGTCGAAGCTGCTCTCGGACCGGCTGCAGGCCATGGAGGGCGAAATCGTCAAGAGCTCGAAGCTGCGCATCGGCTTCTTTGCCCAGCACCAGGTGGAAGAGCTCTACCTGGACGAGACCCCCATCGACCACGTGCGCCGCGAGCGCCCGAACGAGGCCCCGGCACAGCTGCGGGCCCGGCTGGCGGGCTTCGGGGTCGGGGCCGAGCAGGCCGAGACCCTGGTCGGCAAGCTTTCGGGCGGGCAGAAGGCGCGTCTGTCGCTCTTGCTGGCGACGCTCGATGCGCCGCATATGCTGATCCTCGACGAACCGACCAACCACCTGGATATCGAGAGCCGCGAGGCGCTGGTCGAGGCGCTGACCAATTACACCGGCGCGGTGATCCTGGTCAGCCACGACATGCACCTGCTGAGCCTCGTCGCCGACCGGCTCTGGCTGGTCAAGGATGGCCATGTGAAGCCCTACGAGGGCGACCTGGAGAGCTATCGCCAGCTGCTGCTGACCCCCGACAAGCCGGTGAAGAGCGAGACGCCGAAGCCCAAGCCCAAGCGGCCGTCCCGTGACCAGGTGCTGGCGCTGCGCAGCGATGTGCGCAAGTGCGAGGAGCGGGTGAAGAAGCTGGAAGACATGGCCCAGAAGCTGTCGAAGAAGCTGGCCGATCCGGCCCTCTACGAGGACAGCAAGGTGGGCGAGCTCGAGGTCTGGAACCGCAAGTACGCCGAGGTCCGCGACGCCATGGGCAAGGCCGAAACCATGTGGATGGCCGCGCTCGAGAAGCTGGAGAAGGCCGAGGCCTGATCCCCCGGCCCGGCGAGGGCGTGCCTCGGGGGCTTGCCCCGGCGTCCCTGCCCGGCCAAGCTGAACCAAATCGCCGGAGCCTGCCATGGATACAGCCTTCCTGATCACCGCCTTCGTCACGCTCTTCGTGATCATCGACCCCATCGGTCTGACGCCGCTCTTTGCCGCCCTGACCCAGGGCCAGACCGAGAGGCGGCGGCGCGAGATCGCGGCGCGGGCCTGCATCATCGCCTTCGGCATCCTGGCGGTCTTTGCCATCTTTGGTGAGCAGGTTCTTGGTTTCATTGGCATTTCCATGCCCGCCTTCCGCATCGCCGGCGGCTTGCTGCTGTTCCTGACCGCTCTGGACATGCTCTTCGAGCGGCGCACCAAGCGCCGCGAGGACACCAGTGAAGAGGCCGAGGCCAAGGCCGAGAGCGACCCCGACGAGGCCGACCCATCGGTCTTTCCCATGGCCATTCCGCTGATCGCGGGCCCCGGCGCCATCGCCTCGGTCATCCTGCTGGCCGGGCAGCATCCGGGGCTGACCGGGCTGGCGCTGGTGCTGACCGTGGTGCTGGCGGTGCTGCTGCTGGTCTTCGGCCTGGCCCTGACCGCGGGCCTGATGGAACGCGCCCTGGGCCGCACCGGAATCAACGTGGTGACCCGCCTTCTGGGCATGCTGCTGGCGGCGCTCTCGGTGCAATTCGTCCTCGAAGGGCTGCGCGACTTCGGCTTCGCCGCTTCGTGAGCCCGCGCGGGCGGTCGGGATGGTGACAGCGCCATCCCCTGCCCCTATATGCTGTGTATGAGCGGATACGACGTCGGAAATCTGGCCTACCTGGGCATCTTGCTGGCTGCCATCGGCGGCTATTACTTCGTTTCTCATCGGGACAAGACCGGCCAGTTGCTGCGCCATGCGCTGCTCTGGGCGCTGATCTTCGTCGCGGTGATCGCCGGGGTCGGCCTCTGGGACCAGGTGCGCAGCACCCTCGCCCCGGCGCAGCGCGTCGAGGGCCAGGTGATCACCCTGCCGCAACAGGCCGATGGCCATTTCTACGCGGTGCTTGAGGTCAACGGCGCGCCGATGCGCTTCCTTGTCGATACCGGCGCCACCGATATCGTACTGACCCGTGACGCCGCCCGCGCCGCCGGTCTGCCGATGGAGAGCCTGATCTTCTCGGGCCGGGCCGGCACCGCCAATGGCACCGTCCGCGTCGCCCCGGTGCGCCTGCGCGAGGTTACCCTGGGCCCCGTCACGGACCGCGACGTCCGCGCCATGGTCAACGATGGAGAACTCGACATGCCGCTTCTGGGCATGTCCTACCTCAGCCGCTTCTCCCATATCGAGATCACCGGCCAGGCCCTGCGCCTGACCCGCTGACGAAAGAAGCGCCGCCCCCTCGGGACGGCGCTTTCTCTTTGCATATCAGGTGCCTGCACTGCACTTCGCAGGCGATACCTTCACTCCGCCGCATCCTCTGTCAGCTCGTCGACGCGGGCAATCCGGCCGCCGGCACGGTTGGTGGTGACCACGTTGAGGCTCTTCAGCTTGCGGTGCAGCGCCGAGCGCTCCATGCCGACGAACTGCGCGGTCTTCGAGATATTGCCGCCGAAACGGTTGATCTGGGTCAGCAGGTATTCCCGCTCGAAGGCCTCGCGGGCCTCGCGCAGCGGCAGCATGGCCAGCGAGCCTGAAAGCACGACGCGCCCCTCCTTGTCAGGGCCGCGCTCTTCTTCGACCGGCACTTCTGTCACGTCGATCTCGTCGCTGCCATCACCGAGGATCAGGATCCGCTCGATCACGTTGCGCAGCTGGCGGACATTGCCGGGCCAGGCCATGGTCTGCATCAGCGCCGAGGCCTCGTCCGAAAGCCGCCTGAGCGGCAGGCCCTGGGAACGGTTCAGCACCTCGACGAAGTGATCGGCCAGCACCGGGATATCCTCGCGCCGCTCGGAGAGCGAAGGCACCGGCACGGGCACCACGTTCAGACGATGGTAAAGCTCTTCGCGGAAGCGCCCGGCCGCGATCTCGGCCTCGAGCGCGCGGGAGGTCGACGAGAGCACCCGCAGGTCCACCTTGATCTTCTCAGACCCGCCGACGCGCAGGAATTGCTGATCGACCAGCACCCGCAGGATCTTGGACTGGGTGCCAAGCGGCATGTCGGCGACCTCGTCGAAATAGATCACCCCGCCGTCGGCCTGTTCCAGCAGACCCGGCTCGATGCCCCGCTCGCCGCTCTCGCGGCCAAAGAGCACCTCTTCCATGCGGTCAGCCTCGATCTGGGCGCAGTTGACCACCACGAAGGGGGCATCGGCGCGGGTCGAGTTCACGTGGACATAACGCGCGGCCACCTCCTTGCCGGCCCCGGACGGCCCGGTCAGCATGACGCGGCCATTGGACTTGGTGACCTTGTCGAGCTGGCTCAGCATGGTGCGGAAGGCGGCGGAATTGCCGATCATCTCGGCGCTGTCGCCGCCCTTCTTGCGCAGCGCGGAGTTCTCGCGGCGCAGGCGGGAGGTCTCCATGGCGCGGCGGATCACCACCAGCAGCTGGTCGATGTTGAAGGGCTTCTCGATGAAATCGTAGGCACCCTGCTTGATCGCCGCCACGGCCAGCTCGATATTGCCATGCCCCGAGATGATGATGATCGGCACTTCGGGGTAGTCGCGTTTCACCGACTTCAGGATGTCGATGCCGTCCATCTCGCTGTCCTTCAGCCAGATATCCAGGATCATCAGGGCCGGCGTCTCATCGGTGACCGAACGCATGCAATCGGTCGAATTGGCCGCCAGCCGGGTCGAGTAGCCCTCGTCCTTCAGGATATCCGAGATCAGCTCCCGGATATCGCGCTCGTCATCCACGATCAGAATGTCACTCATGTCGTCCTCTTGCCTGTCCTTCGGCGGGCTGCGTCTTCAGTTGCAGCCGGATCACCGCCATCGCCCCGGCATGGGCGCCCTCCGTGAAGGGCTCCGCATCCTCGAGCGACAACGAGCCGCCGTGTTCCTCGATGATCTTCTTGACGATCGGCAGGCCAAGGCCGGTGCCCTTGTCCCGCGTCGTCACATAGGGTTCAAACAGCCGCGCCCGGTCTTCGGGCAGGCCCACGCCGTTGTCCGCGATGCGGATCTCGGCCATGGGCAGGCCATCCTCTGTCTGCCGCGCCATCGAGACGCGGATCTCGGGCGCCCAGCCGTCCGGCGCGCCCCGCTCGGCCAGCACCTCCGTGGCCTCGCCGGCATTCTTGATCAGGTTGGTCAGCGCCTGGCTGATCATCGTCGCATCCAGCTCGGCGTCCACCGGCTCTTCCGGCAGGTCAGCGCTGATGGTCACCTCGGGCTGTCCTGCGCGCTGAAGCACCACCGCATCCCGCAGGATCTTCGTCAGATCCTCGTCCCGCCGCGTCGGTTCCGGCATCCGGGCGAACTTCGAGAACTCGTCGACGATCCGCCGCAGGTCATCGGTCTGGCGCACGATGACATCGGTCAGGCTCTCCAGGTCGGTTTCCTGCTCTTCCTCCAGGAAGCGGCCGAACTTGCGCCGGATACGCTCTGCCGAGAGCTTGATCGGCGTCAGCGGGTTCTTGATCTCGTGGGCAATGCGGCGCGCCACGTCGCCCCAAGCCGCCATCCTCTGGGCCGAGACCAGGTCGGTCACGTCGTCAAAGGCCACCACGTAGCCCTCGCGCAGGCCAGAGGCATTGCGGCGCAGCGCCATGCGTACCAGCAGGTTCTCGAGCCGTCCGTTGCGGGTCACCTTGATCTCTTCCTGCACCACCTGCGGCCCGCCGCGGCGCAGCTGCTCGAAGAGCGGCCCGAACTCGGGCACCGCCACCGAAAGCGGCCGCGCCTCTTCCAGCCCGTCCCAGCCCAGAAGCGTCTCGGCGGAGCGGTTGACGAAGGTCACGCGACCCTCTGCATCCAGCCCGACCACGCCGGAGGTGACAGAGCTCAGCACCGAGTCAAAGAGCCGCCGTCGCGTCTCGATCTGCGCGGTGTTTTCCAGAAGCTCTTCACGCTGCCGCTTAAGTTCACGCGTCATCTGGTTGAAATAGCGTGACAAAAGCGCGAACTCGTCGTTGCCGGCCTCCTCGTAGACCCGCACGTCCAGATCGCCGCCACCGACCTGCTGGGCCGCCGAAGTCAGGCGCCCCACCGGACGCGACAGCCGTTCGGCGAACCACAGGCCCAGCCAAATCGCGGCGAGGATCAGGATCACCGCGAAGCCGAGGTAAAGCAGCGCGAACTCGAATAGCACCCGCCCGCGCTCGCTTTCCAGCTGCTGGTAGAGGCGCACGGTCTCCTGGGTGTCGTCCAGCAGGCTCAGGATACCGCCGTCGACCTCGCGGCTGACATAAAGCAGACGGTCGGGGAAACGGCGAAGCGGCACCAGGGCGCGGAATTCGTTGTTGTCCCAATCCTCGATGATGGCGACGCCCGCGCCGCGTGCCCGGTCGAAATCGGACCGGCTGGGTTCCTCGTAATCGAAGAGATAGCTGCGTTCGCCGCGCGCCTGGATCTCGCCGGCACCATTGATCACATAGGCCTCTTTCAGGCCGCGCTGGATCTGCGACTGGCCGGAATTCAGCAGCTGGCGAAGCTCTCCGTCCCCGATGAAGAAGTTGGCATCCCGCGCGCCGTCCAGCGCATTGGCCAGCAGCTTGGCATCGTCTGTCAGGTCCTGCCGGTGCTCGTCCTCATAGGCGCGCGCTGCGGCCATGGAGGTGCCCACCACCTGCCGCACCCGGTCCGAGAACCAGCCTTCGAGCCCGATGTTGATCGTCAGCGCGGCGAAGATGGCGACCGAGACCGTGGGGATCAGCGCCATCAGGGTGAAGGTGCCGGTGAGCCTCAGGTGCAGGCGAGAACCCGCCGACTGGGCCCGCCTTGCGGCCACCATGCGGGCCACGCGCTGCGCCACCAGCGCCGCGACGACGGTGACGTAGACGAAGTCGGCCAGCAGGACGAGTCGCAGCGCCATCGAGGAGCTGCCAAGATCCAGGGGCCCCAGCACGAAGAAGGTCGAGAGCACCAGAACCGGGCCCAGGATCACCAGGCCAAGGGTCGCGATGTTCTGGACCCGCCTTTGTCGGCTCAGTCTTACGAGCCTGTTCCAGTTCAATTGTCGTGCCCGCGTAGCCACAGGCTGCTCCCGCCCTGATGTGGTGCCTTGAGGCACCAACGCCATATATTGTGGCTCTACCGGGAGGCTGTCCCCCGAAGGCCACGCTTCTGTGGCGTTTTTACATCAACTTCCGACGGCGTGTCACGCGAATATCCAGATCGGTGATCTTCTTGCGCAGGGTATTCCGGTTGATCCCCAGAAGATCGGCACATTTCGCCTGATTGCCGCCCGTGGCTTCCAGCGCGATCTCGATCAGGGGCAGTTCGACCTCCTTCAGGATGCGCGCATAGAGGCCCGGCGGGGGCAGCATGTTGCCATGAAGGTCGAAGTAGCGCCGCAGGTGACGGGCGACGGAGCCAGAGAGCTTCTCGCTCTCGCCCTGCCCGCCCAGAAGTGGCTCGGTCTCGGGCTGGTTGCCCAGGACGCTTTCCACTTCTGCACGGCTGATCTCGTCGGTGCGGGCGGTCAGCACCAGGCGGCGGATGGCGTTCTCGAGCTGGCGCACGTTGCCGGGCCATGAGTAGGTGCGCATCATCTCGAGCGCATCCTCGGCCAGGTAGCGGCGCAGGGCGCCTTCACGCTCGGCGCGCTGCAGGAAATGCTCGACCAGCAGCGGGATATCGTCGACGCGCTCACGCAGGGCGGGCACGTTGATGGTGGCGCCGGTCAGCCGGTAGAAGAGATCCTGGCGCAGGTCGCCCTCTTCCATGGCGCGGTTCAGATCGGTCTGCGAGGTCGCCATGAAGCGCGGCAGGTTGTCGGTCGCACCGTCCATCATGCGCACGATGCGGGCCTGGACCTCCTGGTCGATATCGGCCACCTCGTCGAAAAGCACGGTGCCGCCCTTGGCCCGTGCCAGGATGCGGGCGGGGCCTTCGAGGTCCTGCAGATCCGAGGCGGAGACGGCGATGAACGGCAGGTTGCGGCGGTCGCTGAAGTCGTGAATTGCCTTGGCGATCAGGGACTTGCCGGTCCCACTTTCACCAGCTATCAGCACCGGAAGATCGGTGTTCATCACCCGCGCCACGAGGCGATAGAGCGCCTGCATCGAGGGCGTGCGACCGACCAGGGGCAGCTCGTCGGGCCGTTCCTTGATCTCTTCGGTGGGCTTGGAGGAAGGCGCACGCTGGCGCTGCTCCAGCGCGCGCGCGGTGCGCTTCATCAGGTCCGGCAGGTCGAAGGGCTTGGGCAGGTAGTCATAGGCCTCGGCCTCGGCGGCCTGGATGGCGGTCATGATGGTGTTCTGCGCCGAGATCACGATCACCGGCAGGCCGGGCCGGTCCTGGGCGATCTTGGGCAGCATCTCGAGCCCGTTTCCGTCGGGCATCATCACGTCCGAGATCACCACGTCGCCCTTGCCCTCGCCGACCCATCGCATCAGCGTGGTCAGCGACGAGGTGGCATGGACCTTGCAACCGGCGCGGGTCAGCGCCTGGGTCAGGACCGTGCGGATCGTGCGATCGTCATCTGCAACCAGGATCGTACCGTCCATCACTTGTTCTCCTTCTCGAGGATTTCCTTGGGCGCCCGCGGCAACGAAATGCGGAACACCGTCTTGCCCGGAACCGAGGTGACCGAAATCCAGCCCTCATGGTCCGAGATGATCTTGCTCACCAGCGCCAGGCCCAGGCCCGTGCCGTTCTCCCGGCCCGAGACGAAGGGGTCGAAGATGTCGCCGGCGATGTCTTCCGGCAGGCCGGGGCCGTCATCCTCGATTTCGATCTGCAAGGGCAGGCTCTTTCCCTTCCCGTCTGCGCGGCGCAGGCGGAAGGAATGTTCGAAATAGGTATGCAGGCGGATGGTGCCACCCTCCCTGCCGGCAGCCTGGGCGGCGTTCTTCAGCAGGTTCAGCACCACCTGCAGCAGCTGGTCCGGGTCCCCCAGGGCCTGCGGCAGCGAGGGGTCGTAATCCTCGATGATCTTCATCTCGGCGCCGAAGCCCAGAAGCGCGGAGCGCCGCGCCCGGTCCAGCACGTCGTGCAGGTTCACCGCCTTCATGTTGGGCATCGTCAGGTTGCCGAATTGCTCGACCTGCTCCAGCAGCTTCACGATGCGGCGGCTTTCGCTGACGATCAGGTCCGTCAGCTCCATGTCCTCCTTGGAGAGGTTCATCGACAGCAGCTGCGCCGCGCCGGTAATGCCCGCCAGTGGGTTCTTGATCTCATGCGCCAGCATCTCGGCCATGCCGATGGCCGACTTGGCCGCCGATTTCACGCTGTGATCCTGGGTCATCCGCCCCGCCAGCTCGCGCGGCGAGATCAGGAACAGCATGAACCCCGGCCGGTCGTTCAGCGGAGAGATCTGCAGGTTGCAATGCAGCGGCGCACGCTCGCCGGTGCCCACGTCCACGTCGTTGACGAAAAGCGGAGAGGCCGTGTCGCGGGCGCGCTGGAAGGCCTCTTCCAGCGGGCTGTCGATCATCACCCGTTCCCAGACCTTCTGGCCGCGGATCGAGCGCGCCGAGGTATTCAGGAACCCTTCGGCGGCTGCGTTGATCGAGATGATCGAGTCATCGGGGTCGAGCAGCAGCGCCGGGACGGGAAGAGAGGCCCAGACGGGCGTATTCTCGACATCGGCGATGGCGGCGGCGATCTCCTCGGACTCGAAGGGAATGGACCGCGTATTCATGCGGCGCGTACCTCCGGTTGGGGATGGGCGTCTTGAGTTCGGGCGTCGGGGCCGGCGGCAAGCGCCTCCGGCAACAGGGCGAAGACCTGCGAAGGCTCGGTGGAGCGCAGGATCTGGCCGCGCAGGGCGGCAGGTGTGGCGGCATGGTCCATGTACCAGCCCAGGTGCTTGCGCAGCACGCGGCCCCCAAGATCGGAGCCGTAGAAGCCGAGACCGGCCTCGTAGTGGCTGGCCACCATGTCGGAAAATTCATTTGCGTCCGGGGTCTTGCAGGGCGTTCTTCCGGCAAGCGCGTCGCGGATCTGGGCCAGCCGCCAAGGGCGCCCCTGCGCCCCGCGTCCGACCATGACGCCATCGGCGCCGGAGAGCCTGAGCGCCTCGCGCGCGCTCTCCAGGTCGGTGATGTCGCCATTGGCCACCACCGGGATCGAGACCGCCTCTTTCACCGCGCGGATCGCGGCCCAGTCGGCGGAGCCCTTGTAGAACTGGCAACGGGTGCGGCCATGGACCACCACCATCTGCACGCCCGCGCCCTCGGCACGGGCCGCCAGCTCGGGGGCGTTGATCATGTCGTCGTCCCAGCCCAGACGCATCTTCAGCGTCACCGGGGTCGAGACCGCCTCGGCCACCGCCTCGATCAGGGTCAGCGCATGGTCGAGATCGCGCATCAGCGCCGAACCCGACAGGCCACCGACCACCTTCTTGGCCGGGCAGCCCATGTTGATGTCGATGATACCCGCGCCCTGCCCTTCGACCATTCGCGCGGCCTCGCCGATCCAATAGGCATCGCGGCCGGCAAGCTGCACCGAGGTCGTGGCATCGCCAAAGCCCAGTTCGGCGCGCTCGCGGGTGCCGGGCTTGGCCTGGACCATTTCCTGGCTGGCCACCATTTCAGAAACGACCAGATCGGCACCGAACCCTGCCACCAGGTCCCGAAACGGACGGTCGGTAATCCCGGCCAGCGGCGCGAGGCAGACCGGCGGAACAGAGTTTGCGAAGAGATCAGTTACAGACATGCTTAAACCTTGAGCATCCGCTTATGCGTTAGACCGAATCCGTGTGACTAACAACAAAACGGCCCTAATTACTTCCTGGCGGGCACCTCACATGCCCGTTTTTTAGGCGAGGGACAGAGCCTCCCGCCATTGCCCCCGCGCCTTGCTGCGCCTATTCCTCTGCCAAGGACCCCAAGGATCGGAACCGCAACACATGAGCGACGCCGCCATCATCGTGGCCGCCGGCCGGGGCAGCCGGGCCGGTGGACCGCTGCCGAAACAGTGGCAGCCCCTGGCCGGGCGCCGGGTCGCGGATTGGACGATCGCGGCGATCCGCAAGGCCGGGCTCTGGCCCATCGTGGTGGTTCTCCACCCCGAGGACATGGGCCGGGAGCTGCCGTCTGATATCCTGCGCGTGCCCGGCGGGGCAAGCCGTGACGCCTCGGTACGGGCGGGGCTTGCGGCCCTGGACCCGGCGAAGGTCGAGACCGTGCTGATCCACGACGTGGCGCGGCCCTGCGTCCCGCAACAGGTCATCGCCGATGTGCGCGACGCCCTGCAGCAGGCCGAGGCGGCGGCACCGGGCCTGCCGGTCACCGATGCACTCTGGCGCGGCGCGGCGGGCCAGGTCACCGGCACCGCCCCGCGCGAGGGGCTCTTTCGGGCGCAGACCCCGCAGGGGTTCCGCCTTGCCCCGCTGCTGGCGGCCCATGCCGCCCACCCCGGCGGTGCCGCCGATGATGTCGAGGTCGCCCGCGCCGCCGGACTTGCCGTGACCATCACGCCGGGCGCCGAAGAGAACCTGAAGATCACCCACCCCGGCGATTTCGCTCGGGCCGAGAAGATACTGAGAGGCCAAATGGATATCCGACTGGGCAATGGTTACGACGTGCATGCCTTCACCGAGGGGGCCGGCGTCTGGCTCTGCGGTGTCGAGATCCCCCACGACCGCGCCCTGCTGGGCCATTCCGATGCCGATGTGGCCATGCATGCGGTAACCGACGCGATCTACGGCGCCCTGGCCGAAGGCGATATCGGGCGTCACTTCCCGCCCTCGGACCCGCAGTGGAAGGGCGCCGCCAGCCATATCTTCCTGGCCCATGCGGTCGAACTGGCGGCCTCGAAGGGCTATGCGATCTCGAACGTCGATTGTACGATCATCTGCGAGGCGCCGAAGATCGGGCCTCATGCCGGGGCCATGCAGGCCCGCATGGCCGAGATCATGGGCCTCGAGGTCTCTCGCATCTCGGTCAAGGCGACCACATCTGAAAAGCTCGGGTTCACCGGGCGCAAGGAAGGGATCGCGTCCATCGCGACGGCCCTGCTGGTGAAGGCATGACCCTCTCTCATCTCATTGCCACCGTCGGTGGCACCGGCCACCTGAAACCGGCCTCGGGCACCTGGGGCAGCGCGGCGGGGCTACTCCTGGCGGTGCTGCTGCACTGGCTGGGCGGGCCGCTGCTGCTGGTCCTGGCGCTGATCGTGGTCTGGTTTGCCGGCCTCTGGTCGGTGAAGGCCGAGACCGCCGGCAAGGCGGATCACGACCCCTCGGAGATCGTCGTCGACGAGGTGGTGGGTATCTTCGTGGCCTTCCTGCCCGTCTCCTTGGGGGCCGCGCATGTCGGCGCGCCGCTTTCGGCGCTCTGGCCCGGCTGGGTCACCGCCTTCCTGGCCTTCCGTCTCTTCGACATCTGGAAGCCCTGGCTGGTCGGCCGCGCCGACCGGCGCAACGACGCCCTGGGGGTGATGCTGGATGACCTGATCGCCGGCGTCTTCGCGGCGGTGGTCGTCGTCGCCCTGGCCGCCCTATCGCACCTGGTGCTGATGGCATGAGCGCGCTTGCCGCCTCCGTCATCCGCGCCGCGCGCGAACGGGGGTTGAGCCTCGGCACGGCCGAGAGCTGCACCGGCGGGCTGATCGCCGCCGCGCTGACCGATGTGCCGGGCTCATCCTCGGTGGTGCTGGGCGGCGTGGTCTCCTACGCGGTGGCGGTGAAGGAAGCGCTGCTCGAAGTCCCGCCCGAGGTCATCGTGGAACACGGCGTGGTCTCGGAAGAGGTCGCCCGCGCCATGGCCCGTGGCGCGCGCGCCGGACTGCGTGCCGATCTGGTCGTCGCCACCACCGGCGTCGCGGGCCCCGGCCCCTCGGGCGATGACCCTGAGGGGCGCGTCTGCTTTGCCCTGACCGGCGCCGAGGGCACGCTGAGCGTGACGGTGGATTTCGGCGCCCTGGGGCGCGCCGAGGTACGGCGCCGGGCAACCGATTACGCGCTGGACATGCTGCTGGCGGCGCTTCAGCCGTAGAGCTCTGCCGCGCGGCGCTCGAAGGCGCGCACGATGCGCTGCATGGCCTCGTTGAAGACCACCCCGATGATCCCCTGCAGCACCGCGTTCTTGAATTCGAAATCGACGAAGAAGTCGATCTCGCAGCCCGCTTCGGCCTCGCGGAAGGTCCAGTTGGACTTCATGTAGCGGAAGGGACCGTCGAGATACTCGGTGTCGATCTTCATCTGCTCGGGCCAGAGCACGACCCGACTGCCGAACCGCTCGCGGAACACCTTGAAAGAAATCACCAGGTCCGCCTCCATCACCTCGTGGTCGCCCTCGTGCCTGCGCGAGCGGATGCGCGCGGCAGAACACCAGGGCAGGAACTTGGGATAGGCGGACACATCGGCCACCAGGTCATACATCTGCTGGGCCGTATAGGGCAGCTTGCGGGTCTCGGAATGGGTCGGCATCGGCGGACAGGGCTTCCCATACGTTCTGGTTTCTGCTGGGGTTTTCATGTCTTATACTAGGCCGCGACATTCAAGGGGGAAGACCGTGACGCGTCCATATGTCATCGACGAAATGATCTCTGCCAAGGCCATCGCGGCGCGGATCGAGGCATTGTGCCATGAAATCCGGGCCACCTTCCCCGCCGACGAGCGGCTGGTGGTGGTGGGGCTGCTGCGCGGCTCCTTCGTCTTCATCGCCGATCTGGCACGAGAACTGTCGGACCGCGATGTCGAGGTCGACTTCCTCGAGGCCTCCTCTTACGGCAACGCCATGGAGAGCTCGCGCGAGGTGCGCATCCTGAAGGACCTGCGCGGCGAGATCGAGGGCCGCAACGTGCTGGTGGTCGAGGATATCGTCGACACCGGCCATACGCTGAAACACGTGATGGGCCTGCTGCGCTCGCGCGATCCGGCGCGGATCAAGACCATCGCGCTGCTCGACAAGCCCTCGCGGCGCGAAGCGGACATGAAGGCCGACTGGATCGGCTTCGAGATCCCCGACGAGTTCGTCGTGGGCTATGGCATCGACTACGCCCAGTGCAATCGCAACCTGCCCTTCATCGGCAAGGTGCGCTTCACCGAGCCCGAATGATCTGGCTGCTGCGCGCCACCCGCTGGGCCCGCAATCCGCCCTCGGCGAAGCGGGTCAAGCTGGTGGCCGCGGTGGTGGCCCTCTGCCTGGCGATCTGGGGGCTTGAACAGCTCTTCGGATTCCCCGAGTGGCTGGAGCCCGAACGCCTGCCCCGGCGCTAGGCGTCACGGCAACGTCAGAATTTGCCTGTTGCGCTCTGGCCGTGCTGGGTTAACCCTGCGGCAAAGGGCCGCTGTGCCCGGCCAGCACGGGGGAGGATCCGATGCGCAAGATCCTGGCAAGCCTTATCGTCCTGATCATAATCGCCGCCGGGGTGGGCTGGGTGCTGACCGCGCCGAAGCCGCTGGACCCGTCGGTCACCGCCGGGCTCACCGGCGATCCCGAGCACGGAGAGGCGATCTTCAACGCCGGTGGCTGTGCCTCCTGCCATGCGGCCCCCGGCGCCGAGGGTGAGGCGCGGCTGATCCTGGCCGGCGGCAAGGCCTTCCCCAGCCCCTTCGGCACCTTCTACGCCCCCAACATCTCGACCTCCGAGACCGCCGGGATCGGCGCCTGGACCGTGGCCGACCTGGCCAATGCGATGCTGCGCGGGGTCTCTCCGGCCGGGCAGCACTATTACCCCGCCTTCCCCTATGGCTCTTACGCCAAGGCCAGGCCGCAGGATGTGGCCGACCTGCGCGCCTACCTCGACACGCTGCCTGCGACCGAGACCGCCAGCCGCGACCATGACGTTGGTTTCCCCTTCAACATCCGCCGCAGCCTTGGCGGCTGGAAGCTGCTCTTCTTCCGCGATGAGTTCGTCATGGAAGAGGTCAACAGCGAGCCCCTGGCACGGGGCCGCTACCTGGTCGAAGCGCTTGGCCATTGCGCCGAGTGCCACACGCCGCGCAATGCGCTTGGCGGGCTCGACACCTCCCGCTGGCTGGGCGGCGCGCCCAACCCCTCGGGTCAGGGCACGATCCCCAACATCACCTCCGGCGGTCTCAGCTGGAGCGAGGATGAAATCGCCGAATACCTCGCCTCGGGCTTCACGCCTGACTTCGACGTTGCCGGTGGCGAAATGGCAGAGGTGGTGCAGAACACCGCCAACCTCTCCGCCACGGACCGTGCCGCGATTGCCGCCTACGTGAAGGCGGTTCCAGCGGTGGAGTGAGCCGAATGCCGGGACAACCTGCCGTCTCATTGAAAACGCAATAGAGGGCGCCCTCGCGGCGCCCTATGCAAATGCCGGTGCAGCTCGGAAGCTTGAAGCGCAATGTCCGCTTCGAGTCCAGAGTGACGGATGCTGCAAAGCAGCTAGATGATCCTTTGCTCTAGCTCGGCAGGATCGGTGACATCCACTTGCCAAAAGTCGCGTGCTTCGGCCGGTAGCTTCGCTAACACTCGCTCGAAGTCTCTCCGGTTGGTGGTTCGCCGAACCGCCCATGCCGTTGCCTCAATGGCATTGTCCGGCGTCAGGTTGTGGTTCACCCTCACCGCTTTGACCTCGGAAACGAGCTTTTCGCGGTCATAAAATTCAGCGCGGGGTTCCGTAACATCCCAGTTGTGCACGAAAATCGCACGAAGAACGCTCGGCAGGACACTTGCGAATTCCAAACCCTCTTGAGCGTTCAAACGACGCCGAAACACCTGGAGGACCGCATCGACCGCCGTGTACGCCATGTTGTCGGATTCAAGGGACATGCGCTCTTTCACATCATCGAGGAAAGCGCGCCATTCCTTGGAAGCGTGTCGATATGTCCATGGCATTGGCATGGGGGGCTGGTTCCCTTCAACGGCATCGTTTCCCACACCGATATCGAAATTCACGAGATCTGTCGAATAAACGAATGACCGTTGCATTCGCACAGCCGACCTTAGGCGCCGAAGCCCCCGAAGGACTTCCTAGGGCGCCACTGTCCCGCACAGCGTCATTTCAGAAATGATTTCGGCTACAGACCGCAGCCGCACCATTCATTGCAAAGGGCTGCACCTCTGGGGCGCCCTTTCGCAATTGAATGGACCGGGGCCGGGGTCTCCCCCCGCCCCTGCCGGGCTCAGGTCCCGCGTTTGCTCAGGCCATGCCCAGCTTCTTCATCCGCGCCTCGCGCAGGCGGGCGAAGTCGTCACCCGCGTGGTAGGACGAGCGCGTCAGCGGCGTGGCCGAGACCATCAGGAAGCCCTTGTTGAAGGCCGCCTTCTCGTAGTTGGCGAATTCCTCGGGCGTCACGAAGCGGTCGACCGCATGGTGCTTGGGCGTCGGCTGCAGGTACTGGCCGATGGTCATGAAGTCGATATCCGCAGCGCGCATGTCATCCATCACCTGCAGCACCTGCGGGCGCTCTTCGCCCAGGCCCACCATGATGCCGGACTTGGTGAAGATCGTCGGGTCCATCTCCTTCACCCGTTGCAGCAGGCGCAGCGAGTGGAAGTAGCGGGCACCGGGGCGGACCTCCTGGTAGAGGCCGGGCACGGTTTCCAGGTTGTGGTTGAACACGTCGGGGCGCGCCTCGACCACGGTCTCCAGCACCTCGGGGGCGCATTTCAGGAAATCGGGGGTGAGGATCTCGATGGTGGTCGAGGGAGAGCGATGCCGCACCGCGCGGATGGTCTGGGCGAAGTGGTCGGCACCGCCATCGTCCAGGTCGTCACGGTCGACCGAGGTGATCACCACGTGGTTCAGGCCAAGCTTCTCGACCGCATGGGCGACGCGGCCCGGCTCGAAGACATCCAGCTCATCGGGACGGCCGGTGGCGATGTTGCAGAAGGTGCAGCCGCGGGTACAGATCTCGCCCATGATCATCATGGTGGCGTGACCCTGGGACCAGCATTCGCCGACATTCGGACAGCCTGCCTCTTCGCAGACCGTCACGAGATTGTTGTCCCGCATGATCTTGCGCGTCTCGTTGTATTCCTTCGACGTGGGCGCCTTGACCCTGATCCAGTCCGGCTTGCGGGGCTGGGCATTGTCTGGGCGGTGCGCCTTTTCCGGGTGACGCTGCTCGGGGATCTTGAGATCACGCATATCTGGCTCCTCTTACGGGCTGAGGGCTATCATAGCGGGGCGCACAGGAAAGGACCAGTTGCGCATGTCGGTCCTGCATTTACGGAATGGCTGCCATGCAGGTGCAGAAAGGCGCGGCATCGAACATTGTTAGCAGCTGAATTCGCAAGAGAAAATAGCAGCAACTCCATGCCGCACCGCGGAACCCGACTTGCACCGCGATTGGAACAATTCTAACAAGAGGCCGACCAACGCTCAGAGAAAAGGATGATGCCATGCAGCCCGGCACGAAACTCCCCCAGGTTACCTTCCGCACCCGCGTGCGTGACGAAAGCATCGAAGGCCCGAACCCCTTCCGCTGGCAGGACATGACCACCGACGATTACTTCGCCGGCAAGCGCGTCATCCTGTTCTCGCTGCCCGGTGCCTTCACCCCGACCTGCTCGACCTACCAGCTGCCAGGCTTCGAGGACAACTTCGCCAAGTTCCAGGACCTCGGCGTCGATGAGATCTACTGCATGTCCGTCAACGACAGCTTCGTGATGAACCAGTGGGCCAAGGCCCAGGGCATCAAGAACGTCAAGGTGATCCCCGATGGCTCGGGCGAGTTCACCCGCCGTGTCGGCATGCTGGTGCACAAGGACAACCTGGGCTTCGGCCTGCGCTCCTGGCGCTATGCCGCCATCGTCAAGGACGGTGTCGTCGAAGCCTGGTTCGAAGAGCCCGGCATCAGCGACAACCACGGCGAAGACCCCTACGGCGAGTCCTCCCCCGAGACCCTGCTGGCGTACCTGGAAGCGGCCCGCGCCGCGGCCTGATGGCCCATGCGTCGCCCCGGCTAGTGGGCGGCGCGCACCTCTTCGGTGATCTCCTGGCCCGCGCGGGCCAGGATATGCGCCAGGGTACGGAACCAGCCGTCGTCGATGGACGAGGCCCGCCGCACCAGCGCCACCTGCCGCGAGGGCTCCTGCCCGCCGAAACGGCGCAGCGACAGCCCCTCGGCCTCGCGACCGACCGCCAGCTCTGGCAGCAACGTCAGCCCGAAGCCCGCTGCGACCAGCCGCGACAGCGTCGAGAGCGACGAGGCCCCCATGTTGATCTGCGCATGCTCCTGCCCGCGGCCGCAGACTTCCAGCGCCTGGTCGGTCAGGCAGTGACCATCTTCCAGAAGCAGCAGCGTATCGGGCCCGATGTGATCCGGCCTGAGACTGTTTTCGCGCCCGCCGAGCGCGGTCAGCCGTGCCTCGGTGCCGGCCAGCAGGAAGCGATCCTCGAAGAGCGGCTCGAAAACCAGGCCCTTCTCGTTCTCCAGCGGCAGGGCCAGGACGATGGCATCCAGGCGGCCCGTATGCAGATCCTCCAGCAGGCGCGCGGTCTTGCCCTCCTGCACCTGGATCACCAGGCCGATATCATCGGCACGGATGGCGCCAAGGGCGGCGGGCAGAAGGTAGGGGGCGATGGTCGGGATGATGCCGAGCCGCAGCTCTCCGGAGAGACCGCCGTTCCAGCGCGCCAGGTCCTTCAGCGCCTGCATCTCGGTCAGCACCTTCTCGGTCTGCGCCAGCACCAGCCGCCCGAAGGGGGTCAGCGCCACATCCCGGCTGCGCCGCTCGACCAGCTGCGCGCCGAGGGCCTGCTCCATGTCCCGGATCTGCACCGAAAGCGCCGGTTGCGAGACATGCACCGCCTCCGCGGCGCGGCCGAAGTTGCGATGCGTCGCAAGCGACTTGAAGTAGTTCAATTGGCGGATCGTCAGGTTCATGAATTTTCTTCATCCGCGCGGGAATGAAATTCAAGCCTATCCTCTGCGGCATACCCCCTGTTCAGGGGGATTGTTGCAGGATCGAACCACTGCGAGTCGTTCGCGCTTTGCCTGAAGGCACTCCCGCGCTAGACCCCGCCCCGTCAGACAGGGGATCGACCATGGATTGGGCACAACATCGGCGGGATGCACATCAGCTTGGGCGCGCGCAGGAATATCTGCGCCAGATCGTCTACGGCGGCAATGACGGCATCGTCACCACCTTCGCCATCGTCTCGGGTTTCGCCGGGGCGCAATCCGATGGCATCGCGCAGATCGGCGGGTTGGCGGTGCTGGTCTTCGGCCTGGCCAACCTCTTCGCCGACGCCGTCTCGATGGGGCTGGGAGAGTTCCTTTCGGGCCGCGCCCAGCACGACCTCTACCATTCGCGCCGCGAGATGGAGCTGCGTGAGATCGCCGAGAACCCCGACCATGAGCGCGACGAGCTCGAGACCATCCTGCATCAGCGCGGACTGACGCGCGAGGACGCCCATGCGACGGCCGACATCATGGTGCACCACCCTTCAATCATGGCCGACCTGATGATGACCTATGAGTTCGGCATGCACGACCCGGCGGAAGAGCGCCCGGCGGTGAACGGGCTGGTGACCTTCTGCAGCTTCCTGGTCTTCGGCGCGGCGCCGCTGATCCCCTACTTCCTCTACCCGCCGTCGAACACCATCTTCCTGGCCTCGATCTTCTCGACCCTGGCGGCGCTTTGCGCGCTCGGCCTGCTGCGCTGGAGCGCCACCGGAGAGAAACTGCTGCGCACCCTGGGGGAGACCATCGCCGTCGGCACCGCCTGCGCGCTGGTGGCCTATGTGGTGGGTCTGGTGGTCGGCGGCTAGAGCCGCGCCACAATCGTTAAGATTAAGATTTTTTGTTTCCGTAGTAGAGACAAAAAGGCGGCGGGCCTGTCGCATGATCAGACCCGCCGTTAATGTCGCCTAACAGGTGACGCCCATGGGTGCCGGACGCGAGGCAGGCAGGGCCCAGGGCTCAGCCGATCATCCGGCTTTCCTGCGGCAGCTCCTGGTAGTGCCGGTGCAGACGTTCCAGCGCGATGCGCAACACGATCTTGCCAGAGCGCGCCGACCAGCCCATCTTGCGCTCAGCGGTCTCCAGCCCCTCCAGATGGCAGCAGCAGCGCAGTGCCACATCGGCCAGCCCTGGCCCGAGATTGCGCAGCGCCTCCGAGACCCGCGCGCGCGCCGCCTCTGCGCCGCGCAGCGGCCCCGAGGGCTGACCGCCGCTGCCATCCGAGACGCCTGCGGTCATGAAGCGGTCCCAGTCCTGGGTGACACGCGGGCCCATCTGGGACAGCTCGAAATCCTCGCGCAGCCGCTCTCCGGCCCGGACGAGCTCGGGCCGCAGGAAGGGCTGGCCATCGCGATCGCGCCGCCGGGCCAGCGCCGCCACCGGGGTATCGGTGGCCCAGCCCCGGCCCCGGAATGCCTCTTCCGCGCCATCGCCCGCCTCGCCCTCTTCATCGGTCTCGAAACGCGCCATGCCCTCGGCGAAGCCACGCGCGGCGTTTTCCGACTTTGCAATCAAGGTGTTGAGCGTCGCCCTGCCCTGCGAGGTGATACTGTAGCGCGCCACGCGCCCGGTGCTTTTGCAGCTGATCCAATCCTTCAGGGCCATGGCCTCGGCCAATTGGCGGGACACCACGTCCAGCCGGTCCGGAGAGCCGTCTATACGGTCACGCACCACCACCGCCTTGTCCATGTCCTGGGCCACGGCAAGCACGGTGCCGGGGCGCGCAAGGTGGCGCAGCACCGGCAGCGCATCCCGCCGCAGAATGGTTTCAGTGATCGGAGTGTCGAGATCTTCCCTGGCAACAGTCTTCATGGTCGAGCCATCCTCGGTCTGGCCTGACCGTGCCGAAACCGCCCTGTCGCAGCCCTCCCGTCCCAGCCGGGAAAGGGCGCAGTCGACCAGAAGATCATCCCGAAGTGTCTCGAAACGGCGGATCTGACGCAGCACGGTCGACGGGTGGCAGCCCGCTTCGCGCGCCAGTTGTCTTATCGGTACCCCGCGTTCCGTATGGCATAGATAATGGCGCGCGGCGGTCGGGACCCAGGGGGGCAACCCACCCGCCGCAGGGACATCGCAATGCTCTGTCGGGCTCATATCGGTCTCGTTCGGCAGTCTCGTTAACCTGGGTTACCCCCAGTTTATCCACAAGGTCAGGCGTTAAGGTTTCATAAAGGTTAATCGTTAACCTCGCCCTCAACCATTGTTTCGAAAGCATAAACTATTCTTGCAGCACCGCGCGCGCCCCCGCCTGAGACGCAACACCCGAATAGGTTGTGCCATGTTCGGCCTGCCGCATGCCGCGGCCCAGCACCAGAACAAGGACGAGGATTGGATATGCAGGACATTCACGCGATGCTCGGCCAGCTCAAACGGCCGAAACTCCTGGTCGGCGCGGCGCGCCAACTGGCCGAGGACTACCAGCGAGAGCGCCATCTGCCGCCCCTGCTGGGTCAGCCGGCACCGCGCCGGCACGGCGCCGCGGCGCTGGACCTGCTCGAGCGCGAGGCAGAGCTGGACGACCAGCGCCGTATCGGCGCGGGGACCTATTCGCCGCAGCGCCACATCCGGCTGCTGGCGGCTCTGATCGGAGAGGCGCGGCTGGTCTCTGCCGCGTCCCGCACGCCCGAGGGCTGAACCTCGGGCGTGCGATGACCTCAGGCGAAGGCGTCGGGCATTTCTGCCTTGCGCCGCGCCACGAAGGCGGCCAGTTCCTCGGCCTTTTCGGGGGCCATGGCGGGCTGCTGGTAGGTATCCAGCAGCTTCTGGACCCGCAGGCTGGCCAGTTGCTGGCTGTCGCGCGCGCCCTCTTCGGACCAGGTCTCGAAGGGCTTGTTGTCCAGCACGTCGGAACGCCAGAAGGCGCTCTGGAAATGCCTCTGGGTATGGCCGCAGCCCAGGTAGTGCCCGCCCGGACCGACCTCTCTGATCGCATCCATGGCCTGGGCCTCTTCATCGTGGCTGACGCCCGCGGCGAGACGGTGCAGCACCCCCAGCTGATCGGCATCCAGCACGAATTTCTCGAAGGACGAGACCAGCCCGCCCTCCAGCCAGCCACAGGCGTGGAGCATGAAGTTCACGCCCCCCAGCAGGGCGGCGTTCAGCGTGTTGGAGGTCTCGTAGGCGGCCTGGGCGTCGGGCAGTTTCGAGCCACAGAGCCCGCCGCCAGACCGGAAGGGCAGCCCGAGCCGCCGCGCCAGCTGGCCCGCACCGTAGAGGATCTGCGACGCTTCCGGCGTGCCGAAGGTGGGCGCGCCCGAGTTCATGTCGATCGAGGTGACGAAGGCACCGAAGATCACCGGCGCACCGGGGCGGATCAGCTGCGAATAGGCGACGCCCGCCAGCACCTCGGCCAGCACCTGGGTCAGCGTGCCCACGGTCGAGACCGGCGCCATGGCTCCGCCGACGATGAAGGGCGACACGATGCAGGCCTGCATGTTCGAAGCATAGACCTCAAGGGCGCCCATCATCACGTCATCGAAGGTCAGCGGCGAGTTGATGTTGATCAGCGAGGTCATCACCGGCTGCGAGGTCGCCACCTCTTCACCGAAGAGGATCTTGCACATCTCGACGCAATCCTCGGCGCGGGAGGGCTCGGTCACGGAGCCCATGAAGGGCTTGTCCGACAGCGTCATATGGGCGTGCAGCATGTCGAGGTGGCGCTTGTTCACCGGCACGTCGGTCGGTTCGCAGACCGTGCCGCCGGAGTGGTGCAGCCACTTGGACATGTAGCCCAGCTTCACGAACTTGCGGAAGTCTTCCATCGTGGCATAGCGGCGGCCGCCGTCGAGGTCGCGCACGAAGGGCGGGCCATAGACAGGCGCCAGCACCAGCCCCTTGCCGCCGATCTCGACCGAGCGTTCGGGGTTGCGGGCCAGCTGGGTGAAGCTGCCGGGCGCGGTCTTGCAGAGCTTGCGGGCCAGGCCACGCGGGATATGCACCCGCTCGCCACGCACGTCGGCCCCGGCCTCGCGCCAGCGCTCCAGAGCCGCGGGATTGTTGACGAAGTTGACGCCGATCTCTTCCAGCACCGTCTCGGCATTGGTCTCGATGATCTCGAGCGCCTCTTCCGAGAGCATCTCCATGTTGGGAATGCCGCGCTGGATCACCGGGGCGCAGTCGATCGACACCGCCGTACGCGCCGCGCGCCGTGCCGCGCCGCCACCACCTCGACCGCGCTTCCGCTCCGCTGCTTCCGTCATGCCGCATGCCTCCCTGCCGAATTCTGACTTCTAGATAGCCAACTGCCCCGCCCCGTCGCCCGCCGCAAGCGGCATCGGCGGGGCAAAAGCGACAGAAAAAGCGCGAACGCGTCAAATTGCCCGAGGGTCAGGGACCCCGCCGTCTCAGCGGCGCACCACCAGCACGTCACAGGGCGGATCGCGCAGGATCTGCTCGGTGAAACTACCCAGCATGGTTGGGGTGAAGCTTGACCGCCCATGGGCACCGATAGCCAGCAGATCGGGCGAAACCTCGTTCAGCTTCTGCATCAGAAGCTCGGTCCGCCCGGCGGATTCGGCGCGCGGCATCTCGCAGGCGGCAGGCAGATCGGCGCTCTCCCACCAGGTTTCCATCGCCCTCTCGGCCTCGTCGAGGAAGGGAGAGAGCGCCTCGGCAGAGCCATGCGGCGCCACCAGCCCGCGATAGGGCACATGCACGGCGTGGAAGGCGCTGATGGCGGCCTCGGACGACAGCTCATGCGCCTCGGAAATCGACAGGGCGCAGGCCTCGGACATGTCGATGCCGGCCAGGATGCGGGCATAGGGGGCATGGGGCACGGTCTTGACCAGCAGCACCGGCACCTGGGCCACCCGCAGGATGCGCTCCATCGTGGTGCCATAGACCAGATCCCAGAGCGGACGGTGCCGGTGGATGCCCAGCACCAGCAGATCGGCGCCGCTTTCCTCGAGCACCTTGAGGATGCCCTGCACCACCTCGGCGATCTCGACCCGCTGGATGGCATGGCCGTGGTCCAGACCCTCGCAATGCAGCGCCAGCTCGTCGACCATGTCCTCGCGCACCTTATGGGCGAGTTTGACCGGCAGGTCCTCGTCGATGATGCAGAGCGCGGTGAGCTCGGCCTCGTGCTGCACCGCGAGTTGCGCCGCGCGCCGCAGCGCCCGTTCAGAGCGGATCGACAGGTCGGTGGCAACAAGGATCTTGCTGGGCATGGGGGCCTCCCTTCGGCATGGGCGCTCTCCTGCACCCTCCATCTTCCCAAGATGATCCCCCGAGAGGCGCAATTCAACAGGATTGGCCATTGCGGAGCGCGCTCCTCTCTTGCCTCCTTTCGCGCCGCGTTCTATGGCGTGGACATGATCCAGACATCCCATGACCGCCTTCTCATCATCGACTTCGGGTCCCAGGTCACGCAGCTCATCGCGCGCCGCCTGCGGGAGCTGAAGGTCTATTGCGAAATCCACCCCTACCAGAATGTCACCGCCGACTTCCTGGCCGAGTTCGCGCCCAAGGCCGTGATCTTCTCGGGCGGGCCCGACAGCGTGGTGCGCGAAGGTTCTCCGCGTCCGCCGAAGGAGGTCTATGACCTTGGCGTGCCGATCCTGGGGATCTGCTATGGCCAGCAGGTCATGATGCAGGACCTCGGCGGCATGGTGGAGGCCGGCGAAAGCCATACTGCCGAATTCGGCCGCGCCTACGTGCAGCCTGCCGAGCAGCGCATCGACCTGCTGAACGGCTGGTTCCTGGAAGGCCGCGAGCAGGTCTGGATGTCCCACGGCGATCACGTCAGCAAGCTGGCCCCCGGCTTCGCGGTCTACGGCACCTCGCCGGGCGCGCCCTTCGCCATCACCGCCGACCTCGAGCGCCGCTTCTACGCCGTGCAATTCCACCCCGAGGTGCACCACACCCCGAACGGCGCGACCCTCTACGAGAACTTCATCAAGGATGCGGGCTTCACCGGCGACTGGACCATGGGCGCCTACCGCGAAGAGATGATCGCCAAGATCCGCGAACAGGTCGGCGACCGGCAGGTCATCTGCGCCCTCTCCGGCGGCGTCGACAGCTCGGTCACCGGCATCCTGCTGCACGAGGCCATCGGCGACCAGCTGACCTGCGTCTTCGTCGATCACGGTCTGCTGCGCCTCAACGAGGCCGAGCAGGTGGTGAAGATGTTCCGCGACAACTACAACCTGAACCTGATTCACGCCGATGAGAGCGACCTGTTCCTCGGCGCGCTCGAGGGGGTCTCGGACCCCGAGGTCAAGCGCAAGACCATCGGCAAGCTCTTCATCGACGTCTTCCAGAAATACGCCGACCAGATCGAGGGCGCCGAGTTCCTGGCCCAGGGCACGCTCTATCCCGACGTGATCGAAAGCGTCTCGTTCTCCGGCGGGCCCTCGGTGACGATCAAGAGCCACCACAACGTCGGCGGCCTGCCCGAGAAGATGGGCCTGAAGCTGGTCGAGCCGCTGCGCGAGCTGTTCAAGGACGAGGTCCGCACCCTGGGCCGCGAGCTGGGCCTGCCCGACAGCTTCATCGGCCGCCACCCCTTCCCCGGCCCCGGCCTGGCGATCCGCTGCCCCGGCGAGATCACCCGCGACAAGCTCGAGATCCTGCGCAAGGCGGATGCGGTCTACATCGACCAGATCCGCAAGCACGGTCTCTACGACGAGATCTGGCAGGCCTTCGCCGCCATCCTGCCGATGCGCACGGTGGGCGTGATGGGCGATGGCCGCACCTACGATTACGCGCTGGCCCTGCGCGCGGTGACTTCGGTCGACGGGATGACCGCCGACTACTACCCGTTCACCCATGAGTTCCTGGGCGAGACCTCGACCCGGATCATCAACGAGGTGAAGGGCATCAACCGCGTCTTCTACGATTGCACCTCGAAGCCTCCGGGGACGATCGAGCTGGAGTGATCCCTCCGGTATCGCATTCAGGGGCGCTGCGAGAGATCGCGGCGCCCTTTTCCATTCGGGCTCTCTGCTGCCTGAACCGGCGCTGATCCGGGGCCGGCGCGCCTCCGCCTGCCGGTCCGGCCAAAAGCCTTGCCGCCCCGGCTGCGACCTGAGAAAAAGGGCTCCACCACCGGCGCAAGGTTCAGATGGCCAAGAGAGACACGATACGACACCGTTGCGAAGGCGCGGGGCTGAGGATGACGGAACAGCGCCGGGTGATCTCGGACGTGCTGGACCAGTCGCGCGACCACCCCGACGTGGAAGAGTTGCACGCCCGCGCAAATGCCCGCGACCCGAAGATCTCTCTGGCGACGGTCTATCGGACGGTGAAGGTCTTTGAAGAGGCCGGCATCCTGGAAAAGGTCGATTTCGGCGATGGCCGCGCGCGCTACGAGGATGCAGAGCGCGCCCACCACGATCACCTCATCGACGTGACCACGGGGCGGGTGATCGAGTTCTGCGACCCCGAGATCGAAGCCCTGCAGGAAAAGATCGCCGCGAAGCTGGGCTACCGGCTGCAGGGCCACCGGCTGGAGCTCTACGGCGTGCCAGAGGCCACCTCCGAAGAGGATCGGGTCGCAGAGGCTGACGATGCGATCGGCGGGGACACACCCGCGAAGAAGGCCGGGCACTAGGACGCACCGGGGCCGGGACCCGCGCATGGGCGCGAACCCGGCTATGCGCAGGCAGAGCTTGTGGCCCCGCAAGGCCGGTGCTAGCCCGGCGCCATTGCCAAGGGCCGCGGCCCCTCTCCCAGTTTCCGGACCCGTACAATGCAGAACCTCAGGGGCATCGCCCTCGTCATCCTTGCCATGGTCTTCTTCACCATCGAGGACGGGTTCAACAAGTTCCTGACCGGCAGCCTTCCGGCGGGCCAGATCATGGTGCTGCTCGGCACCGGCGGGATCATCCTCTTCGGCGCCATCTGCGCGGGGCAACGCGCCCCGGTGCTGGGGCCGCTGTCGCGCCATCCGGCGGTGATCACCCGCACCATTGCCGAGGGGTTCTCGACCCTCTTCTTCATCTCGGCACTGGCGCTGGTGCCCATTGCCACCGTGGGCGCGGTCTTCCAGGCCACCCCGCTGGCGATCACCCTGGGCGCGGCGCTCTTTCTGGGTGAAAGCGTCGGCTGGCGGCGCTGGTCGGCCATCGGGGTTGGTTTCGTCGGCGTGCTGATCGTGATCCGGCCGGGTCTCGAAGGCTTCCGCCCCGAGGCGCTGCTGGTGCTGGGCGCGGTGCTGTCGGTCGCGGTGCGCGACCTCTCGGCCCGGCGCATGCCCGAGGCCCTGCCCTCGACCGTGGCGGCCTTCCTGGCCTTCTCGATCCTGGTGCCCACGGGCTTCGTGCTGCTGGCCATCGAGGGGCGCAGCTGGCAGGGCATGAGCCTGCCGCAATCGGGCATGATGCTGCTCTCCTTCCTGTCGATGGCAGCGGGCTATTACTGTGTGCTGCTGGCGACCCGCATTGGCGATGCCTCGGCTGTCACCCCCTTCCGCTATACCCGGCTTCTCTTCACCCTGATCATGGGCGCGCTGGTCTTCGGAGAGATCCCGGACCTGATGACCTACATCGGCGCCACGCTGATCCTCGGCTCGGGCCTTTACACCTTCCTGCGCGAACGCCGCCTGGCGCGCAGGACCTTGGCTGAAAGTCGCGCCACTCCGCTGCCCTGAGGCGCAGGGCGCGGTGCCCGGCTGCAAACATTCCGCGGAAAGCGGCAATCTTTGCAGCCCCGCCTTTCCAAGCCTGGATTGTGCCTCTACAAAACGGGTCAAAGGCCCCTGGACAGAGGATATTTCCAGATGAGCACCATTATCGACATTCACGCCCGCGAGATTCTCGACAGCCGCGGCAATCCCACGGTCGAGGTCGACGTGATCCTCGAAGACGGAACCCTGGGCCGCGCCGCCGTGCCCTCGGGCGCCTCCACCGGCGTTCACGAGGCCGTCGAGAAGCGGGACGGCGACAAGTCGCGCTACATGGGCAAGGGCGTGCTTGAAGCGGTCGCGGCGGTCAACGGCGAGACCGCCGAGGCCCTCGTCGGCTTCGACGCCACCGAGCAGCAGGGCATCGACGCCGCCATGATCGAGCTCGACGGCACCCCCAACAAGGGCCGCCTGGGCGCCAACGCCATCCTCGGCGTGTCGCTGGCCGTGGCCAAGGCGGCTGCCGATTTCACCTCCCAGCCCCTGTTCCGCTATGTCGGCGGCACCTCGGCGCGCGTGCTGCCGGTGCCGATGATGAACATCATCAACGGCGGCGAGCATGCCGACAACCCGATCGACATCCAGGAATTCATGATCATGCCCGTCTCGGCCGCGAATATCCGCGAAGCCGTGCGCATGGGCTCGGAAGTGTTCCACACCCTGAAGAAAGAGCTCTCGGCCGCCGGCATGTCCACCGGCCTTGGCGACGAAGGCGGCTTCGCGCCCGAGCTGGGCTCGACCACCGATGCGCTCGACTTCATCCTGAAGTCCATCGAGAAGGCCGGCTACAAGCCCGGCGAGGACATCTACCTGGCCCTCGACTGCGCCTCGACCGAATACTTCGTGGACGGCAAGTACGAGATGAAGGGCGAAGGCAAGTCCCTGACCTCGGCCGAGAACGCCGACTACCTGAAAGCGCTCTGCGACGCCTACCCGATCATCTCGATCGAGGACGGCATGGCAGAGGATGATTGGGAAGGCTGGAAGCTGCTGACCGACCTGCTGGGCGACAAGGTGCAACTGGTGGGCGATGACCTCTTCGTCACCAACCCCGAGCGCCTGGCCATGGGCATCGAACAGGGCGTGGCCAACTCCATGCTGGTCAAGGTGAACCAGATCGGTTCGCTCTCCGAGACGCTGAAGGCCGTGGATATGGCGCATCGCGCCCGCTACACCAACGTCATGTCGCACCGCTCGGGCGAGACCGAGGATGCCACCATCGCCGACCTCGCCGTGGCCACCAACTGCGGTCAGATCAAGACCGGCTCGCTGGCCCGGTCCGACCGGCTGGCCAAGTACAACCAGCTGATCCGTATCGAGGAAATGCTGGGCGAGACCGCCGAATACGCCGGCCGCTCGATCCTGAAGTAAGCCCTTCCGACGATCAGGTGAAATGCCTGATCTCTCGCGCGCGCCCCGAGCCCCTGGCTGCGGGGCGCGTTGCGTTTCAGGGGGGGCCTGAGGCGCGCCCCTGAAACGCAGGCTCCGGTCAGCCCCGGATGCGCGCCCCCAGGCCGAGGGTCAGCCCGGCCAGCTTGAAGGACATCGGGCCGATCACCAGCGCGAAGAGGAAGGCCACGGGCCAGGCGGTCAGCCAGCGCTGCATCCAGGTTGCGAACCAACCGGGGTTGAACCCGAAGGGCAGGATCGACATGCAGAAGGTCATCGCCAGCGCCATCAGGCACGAGATGAAGAGCTGCGCCAGGATCACCACGGCTTTGGTCTGAGGTGCCGCGGGCGGCGGGGAGGTCTTGGTCATTGCTATCTCCGATGGGGGCACCCCCGGAGATCATCCGTCGGGCGCCCGTGGGGTGGGCGCCTGGAATCGGAAACGATACACTCGCGATCCATCCGCCGCTCGGGGCGAAGATCGTGACCGGGCTAACCAACCGGCCTTGCGTTTTTCGGCGTCGATTGGCTACCTCGGGTCCATGTCAGTGTCAATCGCGGGTAGGCCGGGACACGGGCCCGCCGCCGGACAACCAAGGAAGCTCTCCATGACCGCAGATGAGATCATCGCCCTTCTCGACCTCGCTCCGCACCCCGAGGGCGGCCATTTCCGCCAGACCTGGATTGCCCGGGCCGACGAGGGCAGCCGCGCGGCGGGCACCTGTATCTATTTCCTGCTGCGCGAGGGCGAAGCCAGCCATTGGCACCATGTCGATGCCGCAGAGATCTGGCACCACTACGCCGGCGCCCCGGTGGCCCTTCGCATCTCGGCCAGCGACGAGGGTCCGGCAGAGACGCAGATCCTGGGCCCCGACCTGGCCGCGGGGCAGCGCCCGCAAGGCATCGTGCCCGAGGGTCATTGGCAGGCGGCCAGGGCGCTTGGGGGCTGGGCCCTGGTGGGCTGCACCGTCTCGCCCGCTTTCGACTTCGCAGGCTTCACCTTGGCGCCAGAGGGCTTCGACATCCCCGGCGCATGACCCGCGCGGCGGCATGAGCTTCACCATGGATTTCATGCCATTGCACTTTTTTCGGAAAAACATCGCAGAGGCTGAAACTCTTCCCGAGCAGGCGCCGTAACTCTCACAAGGCCTTCAGAGGCTGGCGTAACGAGTGCCATTGTTTCGGCATGTAAGAGTTCTGCTGTTGTCAGGCGGGCGACCCTTGTTCGGGCGTCCGCCGAACAGGCTTCGTGGTCCGTTTCCGGAAGAGCGTCTGTCCCTGGCGCCGTTTCCCGAGTGCCGGAAGCTGGGCCACGAAGGGCTTGTGCGATATGGCGCCCCACACCGCCTTGCGGACAAGTCCTTGGGGGGCGGGGTCCCGCTCCCGCCTCCCATTTTTGCCTTTTCAGACATGCCGTGCGGCCAGCGCGGACAAAGGGCCATGGGCCCGCTCTCGGCGAGCCTGCACTGGCCCCTTCATCAGCGCTGGGATCTCGGTCGGAAGCTGCTGCTCAGCGCGCCGCGCGGATCACCGCGACCAGCCCTGCGGTCGAGCCATCCTTGCCTTCGGTCCCCTCTTCGCCCGAGAGGATCGGAGAGAGCTTCACCGCCAGTTCCTTGCCCAGCTCGACGCCCCACTGGTCGTAGGAGTTGATGCCCAGGATCACCCCCTCGACGAAGACACGATGCTCGTAGAGCGCCACGATCTGGCCCAGCACGAAGGGCGTCAGCTTGGGATAGACCAGCGTGGTCGAGGGACGGTTGCCGGGGAAGACGCGGTGGCGCGCCTGGCGCTCCAGCTCGGCGCCCTCCAGGCCCTTGGCGGCCATGATCTCTGTCGCCTCGTCCAGCGAGCGGCCACGCAGCAGCGCTTCGGACTGGGCCAGGCAATTGGCAATCAGCAGATCGTGCTGATGCGCAAGCTCGGGCTCGTGCCCCTCGATGCCGACCATGAATTCGCACGGCACCACGCGGGTGCCCTGGTGGATCAACTGGTAGAAGGCATGCTGGCCATTGGTGCCCGGCTCGCCCCAGACGACGGGGCCTGAGTGGATCTGCAGGTCGCTGCCATCCATGGCGACGCGCTTGCCGTTGCTCTCCATCTCCATCTGCTGGAGATAGGCAGGCAGACGGGCCAGGCGCTGCTCGTAGGGCAGCACGGCGCGGGTGGCATAGCCCAGGCCCTGGTTGTGCCAGATCCCGACGAGGGCCAGCAGCACCGGCAGGTTGTCCTGCAGCGGCGCAGAGCGGAAATGGCTGTCCATCGCCTCGCCGCCCTTGAGGAACTCGCGGAAGGCTTCGGCGCCGATGGCGATCATCACCGCCAGGCCAATCGGCCCCCACATGGAATAGCGCCCGCCGACCCAATCCTCGAAGCCGAAGACGCGCGAGGTGTCGATGCCCCATTCCGCGGTCTTCTCCTGGTTCGAGCTGAGTGCAGCGAATTGCGCACCGGGGTCCGAGACCTTCTCGGCCATCCAGTCCCAGGCGGTGCGGGCATTGGTCATGGTCTCGATGGTGGTGAAGGTCTTCGAGGCGACGATGACCAGCGTCCGGGTCGGGTCAAGCCCGCGCAGGGCGTCATGGATATGCGCCCCGTCGACGTTGGAGACGAAATGGCAACGCGGCCCGTCGGCGAAGGGTTGCAGGGCGATCTCGGCCATGGCCGGGCCAAGGTCAGAGCCGCCGATGCCGATGTTCACCACATCGGTGATCCGGCCCCCCTGCCCCTCGAAGTCCCCAGCCCGCACGGCGTCCGAGAATTGCTGCATGCGCTCGAGCGTGGCCAGAACGCCGGGCATCACGTCGGCACCGTCGACCTCGACCGGCTGGGCAGAGAGGTTGCGCAGCGCAGTGTGCAGCACGGCGCGCCCCTCGGTTTCGTTGATCTTCGCGCCGCCGAACATGGCCTCGCGCTTGGCCAGCAGATCGGCCGCGGTGCAGAGCGCCAGCAGGGCCTCACGGGTTTCGGCGCAGATATTGGTTTTCGAGAAGTCGAAGAGCAGCCCGTCGGCGCTGACCGAGAAATGCTCGAAACGGGCACTGTCGGCAGCAAAGAGATCGAGGATGGCGCGGTCGCCGTAGGCCTCGGCGAGGCGAGAGATATCTTGCCACATGGCTGGATGCTCCTTGGAATACGGGGGTGGGCCGGTGTCCCCGGCCCGACGGGAAAGGGTTCAGGGGGCCCAGTGGACCACGGCGCCGGGCAGGATGGCCGCGATCGGCGCCTGCTCGGGCTTCTTGTGCTGGGCCTCTTCCAGCACCCGGCGCTTCTCGTCGCCCATGATCACCACGTGGGTGGACATGGCGCCCTTGAGGTAGCGCGCGGTGATGGTGATGCGCGGCTCGCCCGCGCCCTCGGCCCGCATCGGCAGCAGGATCGGCGCATCCGGGGCCAGGGCCTCGGCCAGGCGGTCGGCGCCGGGGAAGAGGCTGGCGGTATGGGCATCGGTGCCCATGCCCAGCAGAAGCACGTTGATCGGCAGATGCGGGCGCAGCCCCTCAGAGAGGCCATCCATGGCCGCATCGGGTTCGGGCACGTCGACGTGCAGCGGCAGCAGGCTGGCCGCCGCCGCATGGCCCTGGAGCAGCCGCTGGCGCAGCAGCGCGGTGTTGGACCGCGGCGAGCTTTCCGGCACCCAGCGTTCGTCGTTCAGCACGACGTCAACGCGGTCCCACTCAAGCTTCACGGCGGTCAGCGCGTCGAAGATCGGCCCCGGCGTGGTTCCGCCGGGCACACAGAAGGTAACCCGGTCCTCATGGCGCAGCGCAGCGCCCAGCTCGGATGCGAGGGAATCGGCCAGGCTCAGCGCCAGCAGATCCCGGTCGGGATATTCCTTGAATTCCATAGTCCTGTCCCATCAGCCCGTGGTGAAGGGAGCGCCCGCGGGGGCGCTGTCCCGTTGGTCGCGGCCAGAATGCCTCAGGCGCGGATGTCGCGCCAGCGGCGTCCTTCCCTGTGCATCATCGCTAGCGCCTCTTCCGGCCCGGTCGAGCCGGTTTCATAGGGCACCGGCTTGTCGCCGCGGTTTTCCCAGGAGGCGATCAGCGGATCGGCCCAGGCCCAGGCGGCCTCGACCTCGTCGCCGCGCATGAACAGCGTCTGGTTGCCGCGGATCACGTCCATGATCAACCGCTCGTAGGCGTCCGGCACATCCTCGGCCTCGGGGCCCAAGGCCTCGGCGAAGGTCATGTCGAGCGGCACGTCGACAAGACGCATGCCCCCCGGACCCGGTTCCTTGATCGTCACGAAGAGGTCCATGCCCTCGTTCGGCTGCAGGCGGATCGTCAGCACGTTGCGGTGCCGGCCAGCCTCTTCGCCGAAGATCGAATGCGGGGTCTCCTTGAAGACCACGGCGATTTCCGAGCTGCGGGCGCGCAGCCGCTTGCCGGTGCGCATGTAGAAGGGCGTGCCGGCCCATCTCCAGTTCGAGACCTCGACCCGCAGGGCGATGAAGCTCTCTGTCTTGCTGTCGGGATCGCCCGCGTGCTCCAGGTAGCCCGGCTTCTTGCCGTCGGCTAGGTACTGGCCACGCACCACGTCCTCCAGCGGCACGGCGTTGAGCGCGCGGATCACCTTCAGTTTCTCGTCACGCACCGCGTCGGGGTCGAACTTGGCGGGCGGCTCCATCGCGGTCAGGCACAGGAGCTGCATCAGGTGGTTCTGCACCATGTCCCGCATCGCACCCGAGCGGTCATAGTATTCGCCGCGCCCGTCGACCCCCACGGTCTCGGCCACGGTGATCTGGATGTGGTCGATGTACTGGGAATTCCACAGCGGTTCGAACAGCATGTTGCCGAAGCGCACGGCCATCAGGTTCTGGACGGTTTCCTTGCCCAGGTAATGGTCGATCCGGTAGATCTGGCTTTCGTCGAAATGCTCGGCCAGCGCCGCGTTCAGCGCCTTGGCCGAGGCCAGGTCCTTGCCGAAGGGCTTCTCGACCACGATGCGGGTCTCGGAATCGGCAATGCCATGGGCGTGCAGGCGCTCGGCCAGGGCGCCGAAAAGGCTGGGGGCGACGGAGAAATAGAAGGCGCGCACCCGGTTCTCGCCCATGAGCGCGGCCAGCTCTTTCCAGCCGGCCTCGCCCAGGGCGTCGACCTGGACGTATTCCAGCCGCTCGAGGAAGCCTTCCAGTTGCTCGGGAGAGCCGCTCTTCGGGTCGAACTCGGCAATGGCATCGGCGATCATCTGGCGGAATTCGGCGGTCTCATGTTCGGAGCGCGCGGCGCCGATGATGCGGGAGTTGTCCTCCATCTGGCCCGAGCAATAGCGGCGATAGAGACCCGGCAGGATCTTGCGTCGGGCAAGATCGCCAGTGCCGCCGAAAATGACCAGATCGAAGGGATCGACGGGAATCACGCGCGAGACCATCGGAGCTCCTTTCCCTAGAGCTTTGAGACATCCGGGCCGGGGCCCTGCCGCACCGCGGCACGGGCGCACCATAGCAGAGAACACGGCGCTGCCAATGGGTTGTGTTAGCGATAACTTCCCCTATCGGGGCTGGGTGCGGGATCGGGGCCACACATGCGGGGCGCGGTGCTGAAGGGCCGGGCATTTCCGCAGCTTGCAGGAGGCACGCCGCCTCCGGCGGGAGTGTTTTCAGCCTGGTGATGAGATCAGCTCAGCGCCCCTGCGGTCGGCCGCGAGATCTCGCCGCCGCCGATGGCCATCTTCACCCCGGTGGTGCCCGCGCAGGAGGTGGGCAGCCCGTGATAGACCCGCGCCGCGAGGAAGGCGAAGGCCTGGGCCTCAAGCATGTCGCCATCGAGACCCGCGTCCTCGACCGGCACCACGGGACAATCGAGAGAGACGGCCAGCATCTCCATCAGCACCGGGTTGAGCCGCCCCCCGCCGGTGACCAGCAGGCGCTCTGGGGGATGGGGCAGATGCTCCATCCCGCGCAGCACGGCGCTGGCGGACATGGCCGTCAGGGTGGCGGCGGCATCGGCATCGCAGAGCTCGCCCACGAGGCGCACCATGGTGGCGAAATCGTTGCGGTCGAGCGACTTCGGCGGCAGGCGCGAGAAATAGGGATCGTCGAGGAAGAGCTCCAGCGCGCCCTCGGCGACGGTCCCTTGCGCGGCCAGCGCACCGTCCCTGTCGTAGGCCAGGCCCCGGCGGGCCTGCATCAGGTCGTCGATGGGCGCATTGGCCGGGCCTGTGTCGAAGGACAGCAGCGCGCCGGGGGTCTCGGGTGCCGGGTGCAGCGGATCGACCCAGGTCAGGTTGCCGACGCCTCCGAGGTTGAGAAAGGCCATGGGGCGGGTCCCGGACAGGTGGCGGGCCAGGGCGTGGTGGTAGAAGGGTGCCAGCGGCGCGCCCTCGCCGCCCATGGCCACATCGGCGGAGCGGAAATCCCAGGCCACCGGCACGCCAAGGGTGCGGGCCAGATCGGCGCCATTGCCCGCCTGGAAGGTGCCCCGCCCGCGCGGTTCATGGGCCAGGGTCTGGCCATGAAAGCCCACCAGGTCGATGCCCTCGAACCCCGACAGGAGCTCTGCATGGGCGGTCTGGATGACCGCTTCGGCGGCGGCGAGGCGGTCGGGCGCCTCGCCGGGCCAGAGGCCCAGTGCCGCGCGCAGGCAGGCGCGCTCGGCATCGCTGTAGCGGCGATAGGCCGAGGGGCCGAAGCCCGTGATGCGCTGCCCGTCGGTTTCGACCACGGCCGCATCGACCCCGTCCAGCGAAGTGCCCGACATGGCGCCGAGGACACGCAGCACGGGCCGGCTGGAATTGCGCTTCGACATGGTCTTTCCCTTCGAGGTCCCTATGACTATAGGTTGCCGCGCAACCCTGATACGGACAAGAGCGATGACCTACACCCCCAAATCCGAATTCCTCAATGTGATGCAGGAACGCGGCTTCGTGGCCGATTGCACGGATTACCAGGGCCTCGACGAGGCGCTGCTGAAGGGGGTTGTGCCCGGCTATATCGGCTATGACGCCACGGCGGCTTCGCTGCACGTGGGCCACCTGATGAACATCATGATGCTGCGCTGGTTCCAGAAGCTGGGCGGCAAGCCGATCACGCTGATGGGCGGCGGCACCACCAAGGTGGGCGATCCCTCGTTCCGCAGCGACGAGCGCCCCCTGCTGGGGCCGGAACAGATCCAGGCCAACATCGACGGCATGGGCCAGGTCTTTGCGCGCTACCTCTCCTACGGCGAAGCGCCCTCGGACGCCCTGATGCTGAACAATGCCGAATGGCTGGACGGGCTGAACTACCTTGAGTTCCTGCGCGACATCGGTCGCCACTTCAGCGTCAACCGCATGCTGTCGTTTGAATCGGTGAAGTCGCGCCTGGATCGCGAGCAATCGCTGTCCTTCCTCGAATTCAACTACATGATCCTGCAGGCCTACGACTTCCTCGAGCTGAACCGGCGCTACGGCTGCCTGGTGCAGATGGGCGGCTCGGACCAGTGGGGCAATATCGTCAACGGCATCGACCTGACCCGCCGCGTGCTGGATCACGAGATCTACGGTCTGACCACGCCGCTGCTGGCGACCTCGGACGGCAAGAAGATGGGCAAGAGCGCCAATGGCGCCATCTGGCTCAACGGCGACATGCTGAGCCCCTACGAGTTCTGGCAGTTCTGGCGCAACACCACCGATGCCGACGTGGGCCGCTTCGCCAAGCTCTACACCGAGCTTCCGGTGGATGAATGCGACCGCCTGGGTGCGCTCGGCGGCTCCGAGATCAACGAAGCCAAGGTGATCCTGGCCAATGCCGTCACCGCGCTGCTGCACGGCGAAGAGGCCGCGAAGACCGCCGAGGCCACTGCCCGCGAGGTCTTCGAGAAAGGCGGCGTCGGGGGTGATCTGCCGACGCTGGAATTGACCGCCGAGGAAGTGGGCGACGGGATCTCCATCGCGCAGCTCATCGTGCGCTCTGGCCTGGCCAAGACCGGCAAGGAGGCCAAGCGCCTGATCGCCGACAATGGCGCCAAGCTGGACGATGCACCGCTGACCGATGCCGGGTTGATGCTGGACGCAGCCGCGCTGTCGCAGACGGTGAAGCTTTCCGCCGGCAAGAAGCGCCACGCGCTGGTCAAGCTGGCGGGCTGAGCCCAGCCGAAAACGGATTGCGAAGGGGCCCCTTGCGGGCCCCTTTTGCGTTCATCCCAGCTCCATCGAGGCCACGGCCATCAGCCGGCCGTCTCCCTTGGGTGCCGGGCCCCTGTACATGCGGGCGGCGGCGAAGGTCTCGACGAAGCCAAGGCTTTCCAGCACGGCTCCAAGGGGGCTCTGCGGCGTGATGTCGATGAAGACCGGCTCTGCAGGCAGCGCGGCCAGGGCGGCGCGGATCAGCCGCAGGGCGGTCTCTGGATCGGGGGCCACCACGGGGCCGATCTTCACCCCCTCACGGCAACCACGGATGGTGACGAAGGCCTGCGCCTCGGGGGCGATCAGGCTGCGGCGGGCCTCGGTCTCGGTCAGCCAGCCGGTCAGGAAGGCCGCGCGGTCATAGCCGCAGGCGGCGCGGTCCAAGCCCAGGATCTGCGGCAGATCGACCGGGGTCACGGAGCGGATGGCGGGATCGCCCTGCCCTTCGAGCTGGCCTGACATCCGCCGGGTCATGCCCTGCCGGGTGAAACCGGACCTGACGTAATTCGCCTCCTGCGCCGCGACGCCATCCAGTCCCACCGTCCGCGTGCCCGCATGCCCGAGCGCATGGGTCCAGAGCCCCATGCCGATGCCCTGCCCGCGAAACGCCTGTTTGCAGATGTAGAAGCCCAGGAAGGCGAAATCCGGCGCATGGTTCACCACCGAGATACAGGCCACAGGAGCGCCCTCGACCTCGGCCAGGAAGAAGCCCTGGGGGTCGGCGCCATGGAAGGGCGCGGCATCCTCAAGGCCCGGATTCCAGCCCTCGGCGGCGGCCCATTCGGCCATCAGTGCCAGGTCCTCGGCGCGGGCGGTTCGATAGGTGGCGGTGGTCATCAGGGCTCCTCTTCGTGGCGGCTCAGGGTTGCCGCCGCGTGGGGCCGGGTCAAGGCAGAGAGGAAAATCCGTTCAGTTTCCCCCTTCAAATCCGCCTGCAGCCGCCCTATATCTCAGCTGTCACTTCGGTGACTATGGGCATAAACGCGCATGTAATAAGCGGATCGGACCCGGGGGCGGTACCCGGCGGCTCCACCATACATCCCTTGTTGGGGGATCATGGGGCCGAAATAGGATCGACGAACGTGTAAAGATGTAGCTTTGTCCCGGTGAGATACCACCGTTATCGGTTCGCTAAGTACAATTGCCAACAACAATCGTGCTCCGGTTGCTCTGGCTGCGTAAGCAGTTAGAAATACCGAAACTTAAGCCCTTGGGCCTAGCAGCTTAAGGCGGGGTTCGCAGGTACCTGGCAACAGAAACCTGCACTTACCTCCCCCCCATTCCATCGCTTTTTTCGCGCCAAGCGCTTCGCCTCTGCAAAGCGGGCAAGATCCGTCCGCGATTGGCCCCCTGGCGGGAAGGCGAAAGCGCGGCCTTGGCTCTCGCCTCTGCTGTCGCTTCGCTGTATCAGGCGCCATGAGCGCTGCATTCGAGATATTCCTGCAAGGGGCCCCCGGCCTCGAAGAGATCCTGGCCGAGGAGGCCCGTGACTCCGGTTTCACCCATGCCGAGCCCGTGCCCGGCGGCGCGGTGCTGAAAGGCCAGTGGACCACGGTCTGGCGTGCCAACCTGAAACTGCGCGGCGCCAATGCGGTGCTGGCGCGGATCGGCGGCTTTCCGGCGGTTCACCTGGCGCAGCTCGACAAGCGGGCGCGCGGCTTTGCCTGGGGCGAGGTGCTGCGCGCGGACGTGCCGCTGCGGGTCGAGGTCGTGGCCTCGAAGAAATCGAAGATCTACCACGCCGGGGCCGCCCAGGAGCGGATCGAGCGGGCCTTGTCCGAGGACTTCGGCGCAACGATCGACCCCGGCGCGCAACTCACCCTGAAGACCCGTATCCAGCGCGACTACGTGCAGTTCAGCGTCGACACCAGCGGCGAGGGGCTGCACAAGCGCGGCCACAAGCCCGCCGTCGGCAAGGCCCCGATGCGCGAGACCCTGGCCGCGCTCTTCCTGCGCCAGGCGGGCTACCGGGGCGACGAGCCGGTGCTGGACCCGATGTGCGGCTCGGGCACCTTCGTGCTGGAAGCGGCCGAGATCGCCGCCGGCCTCTGGCCCGGCCGTGACCGGGCCTTTGCCTTCGAGCATCTCGCCACCTTCAAGCCCGAGCTCTACGCCAAGATCCGTGCCGAGGCCCCCGCGCCCGCGACGGATCTGCCCGACTTCCACGGCTCTGACCGCAACGCGGGTGCCGTCGAGATGGCCGGGCGCAACGCCGACGCGGCCGGGCTGGCAGGGGCGATCCGCTTCCACCACCGCGCGCTCTCGGACATCGCGCGGCCCGAGGGCAAGCCGGGCCTGGTGATCATCAACCCGCCCTACGGCGCGCGGATCGGCGACCGGCGGCAGCTCTTTGCCCTTTACGCCCGGATCGGAGAGGTCCTGCGCGAGCGGTTCAGTGGCTGGCGCGCGGCGATCATCACCTCGGATGGCGGGCTGGCGCGGGCCAGCGGGCTGCCCTTCCTGCCGACGACGCCCCCGGTCGATCACGGCGGGCTGAAGGTCACGCTCTACCACACTGCCCCCCTGCCCTGAGCATCACTTCTGCGAGCGCGCCTGACGGGCAACCTGGCTTCGGTGGCGTGGCTTCGCGGTCGCGCCGCAGCACCTGAAATCCGCGGTGCGCGAAGCGGGCTTGACCGCCCTCGCCGCGGCCGAAATGGTGCCGCCAGGAGCCCCAGGACCGAGGACCTAGCGATGCAAATCCCCCAGGAAACGCCCTCGTGGCGGCAGATGCTGGCCGCCTTCGGGCGCATCGGCCTGGTCAGCTTCGGCGGACCAGCGGCGCAGATCTCGGTGATGCACCGCGAGCTGGTCGAGCGGCGCAGGTGGATGCAGGAAGAGGGCTTCCTGGGCGCGCTCAGCTTCTGCATGCTGCTGCCCGGACCCGAGGCAATGCAGCTGGCCACCTATGCCGGTTGGCGGCTGCGTGGCATCGCGGGCGGGCTGCTGGCCGGGATGCTCTTCGTGGCCCCCGGCGCGCTGGTGGTGGCATTGCTGGCGCTGGCCTATGTGGAATGGGGCACCCTGCCCGAAGTGCAGGCCGCCTTCCTCGGCATCAAGGCGCTGGTCGTGGTGCTGGTCTGCCAGGCGCTGTGGCGACTGTCGCAGAAGGCGCTAACCGGCAAGGCGCAACGGCTGTGGGCCATGGGCGCCTTCGTGGCGCTTTTCGCCTTCGCCCTGCCTTTCCCGCTCTTGATCCTGGCAGCAGGGACCTGGGGGCTGCTGCAACCAGCCAGCGCATCCAACCCGCCCGCACCCGCGCCCGCCCAGGGGCCCGGCGCGCGGCGCAGCCTGCTTGTGGCGCTGGCCTGGGGGCTGGCGTGGCTGGCACCGCTGCTGGCGCTGCATCTTGCCGGCCAGACCTTCCTGTTCGAGCTCGGCGCCTTCTTCGCCCGCCTGGCGGTGCTCAGCTTCGGCGGCGCCTATGCGCTGCTGGCCTGGATGGCCCAGGTCACGGTCGAAACCCACGGCTGGCTGAGCCCCGGACAGATGATCGACGCCCTTGGCCTGGCCGAGACCACGCCGGGCCCGCTGATCCTGGTCACCCAGTTCGTCGCCATGGTGGCGGGCGCGCTCCGGCAGGGGCCGGGGCTGGGGCTGGCGGCAGGCGTGCTGACGCTCTGGGTGACTTTCCTGCCCTGCTTCCTCTTCATCTTCACCTTCGCCCCGCATGTGGAGCGCCTGCTCGGCCAGCCCCGCCTGAGGGCCGCGCTGGCGGCAATAACGGCGGCGGTTGTGGGCGTCATCGCCTCGCTGGCGCTGTGGTTCGCGCTGCATGTGCTCTTTGCGCTGATCGGCAGCCTGGGCCCGCTGCCGCTGCCCCAGCTCAGCAGTTTCCAGCCCATCCCCGCGCTCTTGATCCTGGCCGCCGCGGGCCTTCTGATCGGGCTGCGCAGGGGCCTTCTGGAAAGCCTCGCGGTGATGGCAGGGCTGGGTCTGGCGACGCAGATTCTGGCCCTGTGAGCCGCCCGATCCCCCCCCGCAAGAGAGCGATGCCCGGAAATTCTGCCACATCGCCTTCCGTTTTAATTCGAATCCCCTATGCTCTGCCAAAAGTGTCCCCCGGAAGAACAAAATGGCCCGATCCATCGACTACGGAAACCTGATGCACCGCGCGATGCGCAAGCTGATCCATGACGTACTGACGGACGTGGCTGAAAACGGGCTGCCCGGCGCGCATCACTTCTTCATCACCTTCGATACCACCCATGACCAGGTCGAGCTCGCCGCCTGGCTGCGCGACCGCTACCCCACCGAGATGACGGTGGTCATGCAGCACTGGTTCGAAGACCTCGATGTCTCGGAAGAAGGTTTCGCCGTCACCCTGAACTTCGGCGACAGCCCCGAGCGGATGTATATCCCCCTCGACGCGATCCTGACCTTCGTCGACCCCTCGGTCGAGTTCGGCCTGCGCTTCGAGACCCAGGATCAGGACGACGACGAGTTCGACGACGAGGACGAGGGCGATGACGATCCCACCCCGCCCGACAGCCCGCCGCCGCTGCGCGACCGTTCCAAGGCTTCCGAGAAGTCCGACGGCGAAGGCTCCAGCGGCGATGCAGAGGTCGTCAGCCTCGACGCCTTCCGCAAGTAGGCGCACTGCGACCAGAGATTTCAGGACCCGCGTCTCAGGCGCGGGTCCTTTTGCATCCGGGCCCCTGCAGGCGGAGCCGGGACTTCGGTGAATTTTTTGTAAACTCAGGAAAGATCCCTTGTTTGGCGCCGCCCGGATTGCCATTCCATAGCCAAGCCACGACACGTCGGCAGCAGCCAGGGGGATGGACAATTGGCCAGCGATTTCACGGTGTTTCTGGGTCAGATGATGCGCAAGCCGAAAGAGGTTTCGGCGATCGCGCCCTCCTCCGCGGCAGTGGCGCGGATGATGACCGAAGGGGTCGAAAGCGTCGAGGGACCGATCCTCGAGATCGGGCCGGGCACCGGCTCTTTCACCAAGGTCATCCTCGAGCGCGGTATCGCCCCCGAGCGGCTGATCCTGATGGAGCTCAACGCCCGGTTCTGCGACGAGCTGCGCCAGAAGTTCCCCGGCGTGACGGTGCTGAACCGCCCCGCGCAGGAGATCGAACAGATCGGCGTCTCGAACCTTGGCTGCGTGATCTCGGGCGTGCCGGTGCTGGCCCGTCCGCAGATCCAGCGCGAGGTGGTCGGCAATGCCTTCAAGGTCATGGCGCCGGGCGGTGTCTTCGCCCAGATCACCTATAGCCCGAACGCCCCGATCCCGCCCGAGACCCAGGCCGAGATGGGTATCACCGCCCGCAAGCGCGGCACGGTCTGGGCCAACCTGCCCCCGGCGCGGGTCTTCGAGTTCCGCCGCCGCGCCAACTGAGCCCGCATCGGGCCGCAGCCCGGCGCGGCCCGTTTCCCCTCAAGGCCCCGCCCTTTGTGATCACAAGAGGCGTTTCCGGGCCTTCAGGCCCCCTCCATATGGAAAATGTTAGCGGGAACGGCATTGAAACCGTGCCGTGATACGGTAAACCACCTGCGACGTTCCTTTTCGGAGACCTGACATGTCGCAGACCCGTACCGAAACCGACAGCTTCGGCCCTCTTGAAGTTCCCGCCGACAAGTACTGGGGCGCTCAGACCCAGCGGTCGATCATGAACTTCCCCATTGGCTGGGAAAAGCAGCCGGTTCCGATCATCCGCGCGCTTGGCGTGGTCAAAAAGGCCTGTGCCATGGCCAACAAGGAGCTCGGCACCCTGGAGCCCGAGATCGCCGATGCGATCATCGCCGCCGCCGGTGAGGTGATCGAGGGCAAGTTCGACGACAACTTCCCGCTGGTGGTCTGGCAGACCGGGTCCGGCACCCAGTCGAACATGAACGCCAACGAGGTGATCTCGAACCGCGCCATCGAGATGCTGGGCGGCGAGCTGGCCTCGAAGTCGCCGGTGCACCCGAACGACCACTGCAACATGGGTCAGTCGTCGAACGACACCTTCCCGACCGCGATGCACGTGGGCATCGCCATGGCCGCCCGCGACACGCTGATCCCCGGACTGGAGAAGCTGGCCGCGGCACTGGAAGCCAAGTCGGAAGAGTTCAAGGACATCATCAAGATCGGCCGGACCCACACCCAGGACGCGACCCCGCTGACCCTGGGCCAGGAATTCGGCGGCTATGCGCACCAGGTCCGCAAGGGCATCGAGCGCGTGAAGTCGGCCCTTGGCGACATCTACGAGCTGGCCCAGGGCGGCACCGCCGTCGGCACCGGGCTGAACACCAAGAAGGGCTGGGCCGAGATGGTCGCCGCCAACATGGCGGAAATCACCGACCTGCCCTTCGTCACCGCGCCCAACAAGTTCGAGGCCCTGGCCGCCCATGACGCGATGGTCATGTTCTCGGGCGCGCTGAAGACCGTCGCCGCCTCGCTGTTCAAGATCGCCAACGACATGCGCCTGCTGGGCTCCGGCCCGCGCTCGGGCCTGGGCGAGCTGATCCTGCCGGAGAACGAGCCGGGCTCCTCGATCATGCCGGGCAAGGTGAACCCGACCCAGGCGGAAGCGCTGACCATGGTCTGCGCCCATGTCATGGGCAACGACGCGGCCATCGGCTTTGCCGGCAGCCAGGGCCACTTCGAGCTCAACGTCTACAACCCGATGATGTCCTACAACGTGCTGCAGTCGATGCAGCTGCTGGGGGACAGCGCCTCGGCCTTCACCGACAACATGGTCGTGGGCACCCGCGCCAATGTCGAGCGTATCGACAAGCTGATGAAGGAAAGCCTGATGCTGGTGACGGCGCTGGCACCGACCATCGGCTACGACAACGCCACCAAGGTTGCCAAGACCGCGCACAAGAACGGCACCACCCTGAAGGAAGAGGCCATCGGCCTGGGCTTCGTCGACGAAGAGACCTTCGACCGCGTCGTGCGCCCCGAGGACATGATCGGCCCCAAGGGCTGATCGCCTCGACCTGAAGATTTGCAGACGGCGCCCCTCGGGGCGCCGTTTCGCGTTTCCGGCAGGGCCCGTGCCTTTTGGCGACGGAAAGCCCGGCGCGCAGCGTATCAGGAGGGTCCGGAAGAGAGGAACCCCGATGACCCGCCTTGCCCTGCTGCTGATGCTCGCGCCCCTGGCCGCCAGCGCCCAGACCCGACCCACCGATCTCATCGCCGCCGATCTCGGCATCGAGGAGGCGCAATTCGTCGCCTGTTTCGCCGATGTCCGCCCCGATCCCGGCCATGCGCCCTCGGGGCCGCGCCAGAGGGCCAACAAGGCGGTCCTGCTGCCCTGCCTGCAAGCGGCCAATCCGGCGATCACAAATGCGGCCCTGGACCGTGTGATGGACCGCTACCGGCCCGAGGGGCCGATGCGCAAATAGCGCTGACACCCCGAGGGGGCCGTGCTAGGATTTCTCCATGGCCGAGATCACCAACCTCAACCAGTTCCGCAAGCAGAAGGCCCGCGCCGAGAAGAAGGCGCGCGGCGATGCCAATGCGGCCAAGTTCGGCCGCACCCGCGCCGAACGCACGCAGAGCGAGGCGCGCGAAGAGGCCGCCCGGCGGCAGCTGGATGGTCACAAGCGCGAGCCCGGCACGGATGAGCCCGAGGCATGAGCGCCCGGCCGGTGAAGCGCTCCCTGACGCTTCAGGGCCACCGGACCTCGGTGTCTCTGGAGGATGAGTTCTGGAAGGAATTCAAGCGGCTGGCAGAGGCGGCAGAGAAGCCGGTGAACCAGCTGGCAGCAGAGATCGACAATGCGCGCGGGGTGGATATCGGGCTGGCCTCGGCGATCCGGCTCTACGTGCTGCGGGCGGTGAAGCGCGAGGCGGCCGCCGGGCCAGAGCCGGGCCGATGATCGCCACGCTGCTGCTGGCCGCAGGCGCCTCGCGCCGGATGCGCGGAGGCGACAAGCTGCTGGAAGAGATCGACGGAGAGCCGCTGCTGCGGCTGATGGCGCGGCGCTGCCTGGCGGCCCGGCTTGGCCCGGTCCTGGTCCCGCTGCCGGCCCTCGACCACCCCCGCGCCGCCGTGCTGCAGGGCCTCGATGCGAGGCCCCTTGCCGTGCCCGAGGCCGCCGAGGGCATGGGCGCCTCGATCCGTACCGCCGTGGCGGCGCTCGACATGCCCCTGCGTGGCGTGCTGATCCTGCCCGCCGACATGCCCGAGATCACCACCGAGGATCTGCAGAGCCTCGCCTCTGCCTTCCAGGGCACCCCCCTGCCCATCCTGCGCGGCGCCAGCGGCGAGACACCGGGGCACCCGGTGCTCTTTCCCGCCGCGCTGATGCCCGAGCTTGAAAAGCTGAACGGCGACCGCGGGGCCTCGCCCGTGATCGCCGCTCACAAGGATCTGCTGCGCCTGGTGCCCCTGCCCGGCGCCCATGCCACTACCGACCTCGATGCACCCGAGGCATGGTCAGAATGGCGGCGCTCTCGCGGCCGCTGACGATGCCGCCCTCGGCGCGCAGGACCTGGGCCTCGTGGGACTTCAGGCTGCGACGGGCAGAGGCGAAACCATCGAGATGACGGGTCTCGGCCAGTTCGGGGAAGAGATAGTGGATCTCGGCCCGCTGCGCCTGGTCCAGCGTCTTCATCGAGTAATCGCCCGGCTGGAAGCTTTCTGACCATGCTCCATTGGCCAGGATGACCTCGTGCTGGTCAAAGAGCAGGTGCAGATAGGTGACCTCCCGGTTTGACAGGCGCTCGACCCCCGGCATGCCTGCCAGGTCCTTGGCCGCCACCAGCACTTCGCTTTCCTCGTAAAGCAACGAGGCCCGGTCCGAGCGGATCAGCATGCGGTGCTGCGGCGAGACCACGAGGTCCCGGTGCGGCAACCCGTTGCCAAGCGCGCCCTCGCGCAGCAGCACGGGCTGAAGGTGCGGCGCGGCGGCCAGCTCTTGCGGGCCGAGGGTCCGCTTCCCGATCCAGCGCAGCTCCTGCATGCCGTTGTCGCGGGTGATCACCCGGTCGCCCGGCTGCAATTGCTCGACCGGCACCTCGCCACGCATGGTGGCGATCAGCGAACCGGGGGCAAAGCAGATGGTCCCGTCCGGGACGCTGGTGGTGCGGATCTGCTCGATGCCACGGTAGGTGATGCGGCCCAGTTCCTGGCCGCTGCCGGTCTTCATCAGGATGCGGCCGTCTTCCAGGCCGGGGCCACCCTCTTCGTAGATGATCTGCAGGTCGGGATACATGGCGTAGTATTCCGAGAGGTCCAGCACGTCCCAATCGGTATCGCCGGGATCTTCGCCGCCGTAGACGTAGAGATTGTTGAGGTTGGTGCCATCGGCCACGGCGCGCAGCACGTCGTCACCCGAACCGCCATAGAGCTGGTCCTGGTTGCCGTTGCTTTCCAGCGTGTCGTTGCCCTGGCCGCCGTAGAGCGTATCCGTCGAGCGGTTCCAGCCCTCGTCGCCGGCGTTCAGGAAGTCATCGCCTGAACCGCCGTGGATCGTGTCCTGGCCCTGGCCGCCATAGACCGAGTCATCGCCCCGGCCCGCCTCGATCGAGTCCTCTCCGCCGCCACCGTCGATGGTGTCCCGGCCTTCGCCGCCAAAGAGCTTGTCTCGGCTGTTGCCGCCGTCGATCAGATCATCGCCGCTCTCGCCGGTGATCGTGTCGCTGCCATCGCCGCCATAAAGCGCATCGTGGCCGTCTTCACCTTCGATGTCGTCATTGCCGTAGCCGCCAAAGATCGTGTCGTCGCCGGAATCCCCGTCCAGCCTGTCGTCGCCGTCGTGGCCCCAGATCTGGTCGTTGCCGTCGTCGCCCAGCACCTTGTCATGGCCCGAGCCGCCATAGATCACGTCATCGCCGGAATGGGCGATGATCGTGTCATCACCGTCACCCGCATCGATCGTATCGTGACCCTCGCCACCATAGAGCTTGTCGTGATCCGTACCGCCTTCGAGGTAGTCGTCGCCATGGTCCCCGGACAGCGTGTCGCGTCCATGGCCGCCATAGAGCTTGTCGTCGCCGTTCCGGCCGTCGAGATCGTCATTGCCGTTGCCACCCTGAATGGTGTCATCGCAATCGGTGCCATCGAGGTTGTCATCGCGGTCGGTGCCGGTGATCGAGCGACCCGATCCATCGTGGCTGCCGCCATATCTACTAGTCATCGTAAACCTCTCGAAGCACGAATCTCTACCTGCCGGGCGTCGTCATGCCGGTTCTTGTTCTTTGACATCATGAAAGGCCGGTTTCCGGGATCTCCCCGGCAGCGCCCGACCTTTGCGCCCCCGGAGCTGACTTAGACAAACTTTTCGGAAAAACGCAAACGGTGCCGGGTGATTTGCTCGGAAAGCAGCGCAATGATGGCGTACGAACAAGATCTGTCGCGCAACGGCAAACAATTTACCTTTCCGCTCGACGTGCAAATGACCGGAGCGTCAACTGACGCGCAGGTCAGCCATGCGCCATAGGTCAATCAGCACAGGCGCCTGGCCGCGTTGATTCGCAACCCAGGCGCGTGCAGTCAGGAAATTTACTTTTTATTCACCATGTTACGCCTCGATATTGTCGCAATCCGCGAGACGGTCGATGGCCGGGGTTCGCTGGCCCAGAGGGGTCCAACCGCACCCGAGGAGCTGTCGGCAGGCTTAAGGTCCCCTCCGCCAACAGCGCCTCGGGCGGGCCGGGTGCCACCGGACAAAGATCCGGCGGCCTTGCCATGTCGTCCCCCGATGACATGGCCCGGCTGCTAGCTCACTTTCTATCCGAAGGTCAGCAATTCGGCCTCGTGCTTCTTCAGCGTCTTGCGGGCAGAGGCGTAGCCCTCGAGCCCGGCACTCTGGCGCAGGTCGGGGAAGAGCTCGAAGATCTCGTTGCGCTGCGCATTGCCCAGCCCGTCCATGGTCTGCTGCCCCGGCTGGAAGCTTTCCGACCACGCACCGTCCGACAGAACGACCTCGTGCTGCTCGAAGAGGAAGTGGATATAGGTGGTCCGCTCCGTCTCGAGGCGCTCGATGCCGTCGAGGCCGGTCAGGTGCTTGGCCGAGACCAGAACCTCGCGGTCCTCGAAGTAGAGCGCGGTCTTGTCGTTGTTGATCAGCATCCGGTGGTTCGGGCTGACCACCATGTCACGCTCGGGCAGGCCACGGCCCAGGGCGCCGCGGCGGATCAGCACCGGCTGCAGGTGGCGCGCCTTCATCAGCTCTCCGCCCCTCAGGTTGCGGGTGCCGATCCAGCGGATCTCCTGCATGCCGTTGTCGCGGGTGATCACCCGGTCGCCTTCCTGCAGCTCCTCGACGCGCACCTCGCCACGCGGCGTGGCGATCAGCGTACCGGGGGTGAAGCAGGGCACGATGTTCTCGATATCCGCGAAGGTCGACTTGCCGAGGTAGTTGTTGCCGGCGTCGTAGTATTCGACCTCACCGTCTTCCTTGTCGGGCGAGGTGTAGTTGATCTTGATATGGCCACCCGTGGGCGCCGCGCTGGTCAGGTCGAGCGTATCGTAGTCGTCGCCCGAGGCGCCGCCGTCGATGAAGTCGCCGATCCCGGCGCCGGTGATCACGTCGCGGCCACCGCCGCCGTAGATCTGGTCGGCCTGGTCGTCCTCGTCATTGGTGATCGTGTCATCGCCCGCCGCACCAAGGACCTCATCGGCACCGGTGCCTGTCGAGATGGCGTCATCGCCCGAGGCCCCCTCGACCGAGTCGTCGCCAGACCCGGCAAGGATCACATCCGCGCCACGGCCACCATAGATGGTGTCCTCGTCGATGCCCGCATCCAGCGTATCGTCACCCGAGCCGCCATAGAGCACATCATCGTCGTCGCCGGTGGTGATCGAGTCATTGCCCCGTCCACCACGGACCACGTCCATGTCGTTGGTCGGCACCGGGTCGGTGGCATCGGGCTCGTTGGCGTAATCCATCGAGCTGGTCGAGGCACTGGCGTCGATCACGTCGTCGCCGGAGTTGCCGTCGATGCTGTCCGAGCCATGGCCGCCATAGATCTCGTCCGCGTCACGGCCGCCGGTGATGGTGTCGTCGTCGATACCGCCGTAGATCAGGTCCTCGCCCGAGCCGCCGTCGATCAGGTCGGCATCATCGCCGGTGATGATCGTGTCGTTGCCCATGCCGCCATAGACGGTGTCCTTGCCGTCATCGGGGTTGGGATCCGAGGTGGCCGGATCAGAGAACAGCGGCAGGTTCGGATCATCGCCCGAGTAGTCCGAGAAGGCGTCGATGCCCGCGACCAGGCTGTCATCGCCCGAGCCGCCATAGACTAGGTCATTGCCGAGCGAGCCGGGGATCGTGCCGTTCAGCGTGCCGTCGACGGTGTCGTTGCCGGCACCGCCATAGATCACGTCGTCATCCATACCGCCGTCGAGGCTGTCATGGCCTTCGCCACCGATGATCGTGTCCGCATCGTCCCCGGTCGAGATCGTGTCATCGCCGGTGCCACCGTCCACGTAGTCCCGGTCATCCAGCTGGTCGGCGCCGGTCTCGTAGGGGATGCCGTCGAAGGTCTCGTGATCGTTCAGCTGGCTGGAGGAGCCGGACGAAATGGAGTCGTTGCCCGCCCCGCCATAGACCTCGTCGCTGCCTTGGCCAGCCGCGATGGTGTCATCGCCCGAGCGTGCGTCGATCACGTCGTCATCGCCGCTGTCGCCGACGATGATCGCGTCGTCATTGTCGACGAAATCACCATCCGGGTCGCCGGTATAGCCGACATCGATCGAGTCATCGCCGGAGGTGCCCGAAACGATCCCGTCACTGCTGGGATCCGGCGGCGAGGGGTCGACAAGGACCTCCTCGACATTCTCGTAGGTCATCGTGCCGGTGACATTGTCGTCGCCGTCATAGAAGGTGACCGTCCCGGCCTCATCATCGCCTGAGGCTTCCTCGACCGAGACCTTGTAGCCGCGCAGGTCCAGCGTATCCCAATCGTCGCCGCTTTCGCCGCCATCGACGTGATCGCCGTCAGAGCCGCCAAGGAAGGTATCGCGGTCGGCGCCGCCATAGGACAGGTCCGCGCCGGCCCCGCCCGCAAGCGTGTCGTCACCGCCTTCGCCAAAGAGCGTGTCCTCGCCCGAGCCGCCGTCGATGACGTCGTTGCCATCGGAATGGGTGGTGACAGAGCCATCCTCTACGCTGCTGGTCACGTCATAGGACATGTCAGTCAGGATGATGCCCGAGGTGCCGTGGTCGACCTGGGTGTGCACGATCTCGATCTTGGTGACCGGACCGGGAATGGTGACCAGCGCCGAGGTATGGCCGGAGGTCGGGGAGAGGTCGTGGTAGGGCACGCCCGAGAGAAGGGTCTCGGTTCCCTCCGCGCCGTCGTTGTCGCTGGCAATGACATAGCTGCCCGCGTCGACCTCGATATCGACCTGATTGCCGTCTTCGTCATAGGCACGGATGATGACCTTCGACTTCAGGTCGATGTCGTTGATCCGGAAGGTGACATCATCGACTTCGGCGGAGAAGTCGAAGCTGTAGGTCGCCGTCTCGCCCTTGGTGTCCAGGTAGGACATCATGCCGGAGGTGCTGTCGACGCTGCTGCTGCCGTCCTCGGGCACCACCCCGTCGACGTTCTGCTGATCGTCGCGGTAGTAGGTCTGGGGCGACCAGCAGGTGTTCTCGGTCGAGAAGGTGACGTTGACCTGGCCGGTGTCCTGGGTCTGGTCCTTCAGGTAATCACCGTCATCGACCCGGTTGCCGTAGTAATCCTTCAGCTTGTCCCAGTCGAAATCCTCGCGCCCGCCCGCATCGGGGGCAGAGCCGGTGTCGCCGTAGATCAGGTCGTTGCCGCTGTCACCGGACAGGCTGTCGCTGCCCAGCCCGCCCGAGACCATGTCCTCGCCCGTGCCGGCCGAGACCGTATCATTGCCGCTGCCCGCATAGACATCATCGTCACCGGCGCCGGACGAGACGGAATCGTCACCGGCACCGGCCAGCACGATATCATCGTCGCCGGTCTCGCCATCCAGGATTGCGTCGTCGTTGTCGACCCGGTCGCCGTCCGGGTCCCCGGTATAGGCGGCGTCGATGGTGTCGGCGCCAGAGGTGCCGTCCACATAGCCGTCCGGGGAGGAGCCGCCGCCGTAGCCGTCATGGCAATCGTCGTCGTCGCCGCCGCCGTAGCCGCCTCCATAGGACCAGTACGAACCGCCCATGTCGTCACCCTCTCTCTACCCCCGGTCATTTCCCGACCGGCCGCGCGCCCTTGCCGGGTCTGCGCGAAGAAAAATAGACGTCTTCCGACAACCGATGACACCGGGGTCCCGTTACAGGCATGTCCGAACCGCTCCGGCCAAGCCGGTTCCGGTTCTGAACCCGGTCCGCATCATCAAGACGCAAGACGTTTCTCAAGGGACCGCCCCATGGCCCCGAAAAGGTGCCCTCCCAGTCGGGCACTACGGTGTTACCGTTTATGACCCCACCCTCAAAGGGAAAACCGGGCCAGAAAAAGGCACGAAAAAGGCACCGCCCCGCGGACGCCGCCGCTTTTCAGTCACTTTCAGCCCCTGAAAGGCGCTGATTGTTGACACGCAAAAGCCATGTGAATTGCGCTAAGCTGATGATAAATAATGACTTATGGTGTCACCGCATAGGCCGGCCGCCAGAATGCTGCCGCATTCGTTTCTATCGTTGAAACAGTTTCTACCTGCGATTGCGGCCCCATTCCCTCCACATTTTGACCACTTTCCACATGTGCACAGGTACTTCTGTGGCCAAGTTACATCAAAAGTGCCAGAGAAAATTGCATCGCAAATGCAAACGGTCTCGTATGGAGCGCCAGGAGGTGAGGCATTGATTCGGCCTGGGCACCCCCTGCCTGCCCCCTGCTCTCACCCCGCTTGCCGCCCCTAGAGGCCCTGCCTGTGATGGGCCACCCGGCCGATCAGGTTCATCAGCACCTGCGCCGCCAGGATCGAGGTCGAGCCGGTGGGATCGTAGTCCGGCGCCACCTCCACCAGGTCGATCCCCACCACCTCGTTGCGCCGCGCGATCCCGTCCAGCAGCTCCAGCACCTCGTAATAGAGGAAGCCGCCATGGCTGGGCGTGCCCGTGCCCGGCGCGATCGAGGGGTCGAAGGCGTCGATGTCGATGGTCAGGTAGATCCGCTCTCCCTCGGGGATGCGGCGCAGCAGCGCCTCGGTGCCGAGTGTCCGCGCCTGGCGCACCGACAGGATGTCCGAGCCCATGGCCCGCGCATCCTCGTAGCCCTCGCGCGAGGTCGAGCTGACATTGCGGATGCCCAGCTGGGTCAGCCCGGTGACATAGCTCTTCTCGGCGGCGCGGCGCATCGGGTTGCCATGGCCGTAGCGGACCCCGTGGCGCTCATCGACAAAGTCGAGATGAGCGTCGATCTGCACGAGGTGGAAGGGCTCCTGCCCCTCGAAGGCGTTGATGCAGGGGATGTTGACCGAATGGTCGCCCCCGATGACCACCGGCAGCGCACCGGAGGCCAGGATGCGGCGCACCCCGTATTCGATGTTCTCATGGCTGCGCAGGGTGTCAGTATGGATGATATCCGCGTCACCGATATCGACGATGCTGACCCGCGCCGGATCAAGATAGGTGACATCATCCTCGTGGTCATAGGCGCCGGCGTGGCCGAAGGAAAACAGCGTCGAGGCCTCCCGTACGCCGCGCGGCCCCATCCGTGCCCCCGCCCGCCACTGGGTGCCGGCATCGAAGGGCGCGCCCATGACCGCCACATCGGCGTCGATGGCATTCCAATCCTCGACAAGCGGGTACTTCCCGAAGGTACAGATCCCCACGAAAGGCAGGTTCAGCCGCCCGGTTTCATAGCCATGTCGTGTCATATGCACCCCCATCCAACTTCGCCGCAGGTTAGACAGAGCCCGCCCCCAAGGTCGAGGGCCCCTGACCCGAAGCATCGGCTCGCGTGACCTGCCGCCCGCAATCGAGGCATCGGGCAACACGGGCAACCCACCGTCGCCCCGACGCTGGCCTGTCGAGGACCGCCAACAGCTTGCAGGCGGAAGAAGAGCCGCATTGCCATCTGGCATTCACGGCACCAAGGTCGCGGCACCAGGATGGTAGAGGCAACTGAGCGAGGCCGGAACATGCTGATCCATGTCGGCGATGAACGAAACGGGACGATTGACAGCTACCTTGCGGCGGCCCTGTCCACCATCGCCGGGGCGCTGAACGCCGTTGGCTTTCTCGTGGCGCAATCCTTCACCGCCAATATGACGGGCAACCTCTCGGCCTTCGCCGACGAAGTTGCGCGCGGCTCCTGGCGAACAAGTGTCGGCTTCCTGCTTCTCCTGGCCCTCTTCATCGGCGGGGCAGCCCTCGCCGCGGCCTTCATTTCCTTCGGAGAGCAGCGTGGCATCCGATCAATCTACGCCGCAGCCATTGCGGCCGAAGGGGGGATCGTCCTTGCCCTGGGCCTTGTCCTGTCGTCCTCAGAGAGCATCTCGCACATGGTTCTCGTCGGCAGCCTGAGCCTCGTGATGGGCCTTCAGAACGCGGTCACGACACTGATCTCCAGCTCGCGCGTCCGGACCACGCATGTATCGGGGATGGCCACGGACATCGGCATCGGCCTGGCCGCGCTCCTGTCACCCGGAGGCTCAAAAGACGCGGCCCTGCCGAAGCTGCGGCTGCATGTCCTGACGCTCTCTGCCTTCGCTTGCGGAGGGATCGGCGGCGCCATGCTCTATGACCACGTGGGCACCTGGCTTTTTGCCCTGGCCGGAGGCTGCCTCCTGGCCATCGCCCTGCCGGAAGTCTTCCGTGCGCGCCAGCTGCCGCGCTCCGACTAGATCGGACGCCAGGCGGCACGCCATTTCGCACGGACGATGAATACGCCGCGTGCCCTGCACGGCCCTGAGCCGAGGGTTATCCAAGGGCCGCAGCCATGATCGCGGTGCAGGCTGAAGACCGGGCCCCGGCGCCCAAGGCATCAAGACCCGCCGCTTGCTTTGTCCCGCCATGTTCTAGGCCGCCCTCGCGCCTCGCGCTCAAATGGGGACGATGACACGTAGCGGATATGGTTGTGGGTGCGCCTATGGCCTGGCTTTGGGATGCTGCCGAGCCTTTGAAAACCTCCGAGCCAGGCGCTGCGAATTAACGCTCCCGGCCCGGAGCCGACCTTTGGATGAGGCGCGGAGAACGGCAGGAACCGAGCCCAGATTGCCGCATGCTGCACGACGCACGAAATTCAGCATTTCGAGTGCAGCACTGTGTTTGATGGTTGCTCGGATTAATCTGTTTGGGGTTCCAATTTTCGCCTCCTTCTTGTATGTAAATTTGAAAGGCTCGTCATGTAATGCTCGGATCCAAGGAAGGATCAACTCGGTGAGAATCTGCATCAGCATGGTTTTTGCAGCGCTCTGCGCTGGAGGTTCAGCATTCATCTATGAAGCAGACGTCAACCCGGGTCACGGGCCAATGAGCCCGTGGTACATGGCAGGAATCGCAGCTTTCGCCGCAAGCGTTTGGGCGTTGTCTGTCTTCCCAAGGATGGGTAAGGGTTGGGTCACGGACGTTTTATGGATTGTGGCTGCATATCCTTGCGTCGGTGCTATCGCAGGTTTCTTCATTGCGTTTGGGCACCCCATCGGGATTTTATCCGGAGCGTACATTGCGATCGTTCTCCCGTTGCTATTCCAGCCGATGATTTGTACTTTTTACATCTCTGGTGCAGCGTTGGCCTTTATTTTGCCTCGTATACCACGAAATGCCTGAGCTGGCTTGGTCAACAGGAATTGCAAGAAACAGTCAGTCTTCGAAAGACTGCATTCGCACGATTAAGGGGAACGGAAGCTTTGTCCGCTGAGTAGACCTTGGTCTGACACGCAGCGAACTCCCGCTCTCCGACCTTCGACTCGTTGCCACCCGTTCATGCAGCTCTTGGGATGAATGTGGCGGAGGGGCTGGCAGAGAGCTTGCACGACACCTGGCGTGGGCCACCGCTCATGTCTCCCTCCCCCTCCACGCTCCACCAGAAGCCGGACCCACGTCAGCAGATCACAGACCGCGACCTTCGAGGTCCGGCCAAACCCCCAAAAGCGCCCTAAGTGCAGACGGCCTGGGCAAACCCCGGACCATTTCGTGTCTCTTCAATCATCATGCAGGGAGGTGGTGCCCCGCCCCGTACAGGCGCGGACACTGAAAAAACCTTCCAGATCAGCGAAATTGCGTCCCGCGCCACAGCATACGCCGCATCAGTGAAATCAAAGGGTTGCAAGACAAGTGTCCCACGGCTTCAGGCGGCTACATAGGCGAGAATGTAGCCATATAGCTACACACACTTGACAAAATGTAGCTCAATAGCTACAAGCATCATATGAAGCCGATCACCTACAAACCTGCTGCGATCCGCACTCTTCGCAAGATGCCCAGGAACGAAGCCAAGAGGATCACCGGCAAGATCGGGCAATATGCCGAAAACCCCTCGTCGCTGGCGAGCAACGTCAAGGCGCTGAAGGGCCGCGAGGGCATCCGGCTGCGGGTCGGTGACTGGCGGGTGATCATGAGCGATCACGGCGAGGTCCTGGACGTGCTGGCAATCGGCCCCCGCGGCGGGGTCTACGACTGAAGGATGCGATGATGAACGAGATGGTGACTATTTCCCGCGCAGAGTACGACCGTCTGCGCCAGGCGGCTGAGGATCTCTCTGACCTGCAGGCCTATGATCGGGCCATGGAGGCCGGCGACGGAAGCGTCCCGGCCGAGTACGTGAACCGGATCCTGAACGGAGAGCACCCGGTGCGGGTCTATCGCGACTGGCGCGGCCTGACAGCTGCTGCCCTGGCCGAGGCCTCCGGGGTGAACCGAGTCCAAATCACCCAGCTCGAGACCCGCAAGCGCGGCGGTACCGTGGAAACGATGAAGAAGCTAGCGGATGCCTTGGGTGTAGCGGTCGATGACCTGATCTGAGAAGGTTGACCAGGCAAGCAAGGCAGAAGGCAACTGTCAGCCTTTCTACGACATTCGTGCTTGGCGCGGTATAAGGCTAGGCACTGACATAAAGGGCGGGGAGCGGTCCTTCGCTGCACTCAGCATCAATGACCGCTGTGCGCAGGAAGCGGACATAGACTTGGGCGGGCCGCTGTCCACCCGACCTGGAGCTTTCGGCCCACACCGGACCTTCGCGCCTGGCGTGTCGGATGTCCGCTCTCCGCCCCAGGCGATACTTCATTTCGGGATTGACCGCAGCGTCGTCAGAACCCACTTATGGTGCTTGAATGGAGGGTCTTGATGCGTCTGATCGCCGTCATCTTTCTGACAAGCATCTTGTTGCTGGCAGCCTTCCCGCAAATTTCTGCCGCGGCGGCGGAGGTGCATGACTGTGCGGCCTGTCCGGAAACGATGTTGCCAGCAGATCGGCAAACCTCCGATAATCATCACCAGGTCGATGCGCCTTGCGCTGATATGTTGACCTGTGCGTCCCATGCCATTCTGGATTGCAGTCAACTCCTGCATGAAAGCGATCTAGTGCCGTTCGGTCATAAGTGGCCTGAGCCCCGAAGTGGCATGACGATCATCTTGTCCTTGGACCTCCCGCCTCCTCGCGCCTGAGCTAACTCCAGTTGAACCTGGGGCGATTTCCGTCGCCTCATCATCAGAGCGCGCGGCCTGCAAAGCCGTGCAGATCAGGATACTCCCATGAACAAATTCACCCTCACCGGGTCAGCGCTAATTGTCGTGGCGCTTGGTGCCTATGCAGTCACCCGCTCCTCAGAGCAAATCGCCCCCGTTCAGGAGACCACGGCGCCAGAGGATGGCGCGCCCATGGTGGCCGTCACGCTGCCTGATACGCTGTCGTCCGAGGGGACGATGGGGAAGCGGGCCTTCGATGCGGTCTGCGCCGATTGCCATGGCGATAATGCCGCCGGGAAAATGGGGATCGCCCCGCCTCTGATCCACAAGATCTATGAACCGTCGCATCATGGCGACATGGCCTTTCAGATGGCGGCTGCGAATGGCGTTCGCGCGCACCATTGGCAATTCGGAGACATGCCGCCGCAGCCCGGGGTGACCCGTGCGGACGTGACGTCCATCATCACCTACGTCCGCGAAATACAGCGCGCCAATGGGATCAACTGACATGAAGATGACACGACGCGCCTTTTGCGCAGGCCTCGCCGCTGTCCCGCTCGCGCGCCCTGCACAGGCGCAGGATATGGCGCTCCTGACGGCCAAGGCAGCCACGGTGCAGCTCGCCCCGGGTGGCTATCCGGCGACGCCGGTCTGGAGCTACGACTGGACGATTCCCGGCCCTGTCATCCGCGCCGCTCAGGGCAGCCGGTTGGAGCGCCGGCTGATGAATACGTTGGAGGTGCCAACCTCGGTCCATTGGCATGGCATCCGTATCGACAACGCCATGGATGGTGTCGCGGGGCTGACCCAGAACGCGGTGCCGCCCGGCGAGAGTTTCGACTATGCCTTCAAACTGCCCGATGCGGGAACCTACTGGTATCACGCCCATACCAATTCGATGGAACAGGTCGCGCGGGGTCTTTCCGGAGCCCTGATTATCGAAGAGGCGACGCCGCCTGATGTGGATCGGGACGAGGTCCTTATGATCGACGACTGGTTGATTGACCCCGATACGGGCCTGTTTATCGATAATTTCGCGGCGCCAATGCTGCGCAGCCACGGAGGCCAGATCGGCAACCTCGTGGGCGTGAACGGGCGCTACGACTACAGGCTTTCGGCCCGGCAGAACGAGCGGCTGCGGGTGCGACTGATCAACTCGGCCAACGCCCGGATCTTCGGCCTGAAACTGGAGGGGCTGACTGGCTGGAAGGTGGCTCTCGATGGCATGCCGCTCGACACACCAGAACCGGTGACGGATACGCTTGTGCTTGCACCGGCACAGCGCATGGATCTGATCGTCGATGTAATCGCAGCGGAAGGGGAAACCGCAGGGCTCCTCTTTGCCGCAGCGGATGATACCTGGCGCGTACTGGCGGACGTCTCTGTTGACGGACGTGCCGCGTCGGTGCCTCGCGGTGCGCCTCAGCCCTTGCCACGCAATCCACGCATGGAGGTTGTGGGCGTCGACGCCGCGCCTGTCCTTGAGATGCCGCTGCAGGGCGGTGCAATGCGTGGCTTGGAGAGCGCCACCTTCAACGGACAAAGACTGGGCTGGCAGGAGTTGGTGGAGAAAGGCCAGTACTGGGCGCTGGCCGGACAGGCCGGGCTAGGAGATACGCCTTTAGCCACCCTGTCGCGCGGGGAGACTGCGCGCATCCGCACGACCAATGACACGATTTTCCCACATGCGATGCACCTGCACGGTATGCATTTCAGGGTGCGCAGGGCAGACGGACGCCTTGGTCCGTTACGTGACACGGTTCTGGTCATGCCTAATGAGACGACGGAGATCGCCTTCGTTGCGGACAACCCGGGAAAGTGGCTGCTGCATTGCCACATGCTGGGGCACGCAGCGTCGGGCATGACGAACTGGATCATGGTCACATGAAGGGGCTGACCGCACTTGCGGCAACCCTTGCAAGCTGGGCTCACGCTGTCGCGGCAGAGGAAGGCATCGATGGCGCAGCTCTGTATCAGCAGTACTGCGCATCCTGCCATGGGGCGGAGCTTCAGGGGCAGCCGGACTGGCGCGGCCCCGGTCCCGACGGCCGTCTACCTGCACCACCCCATGACGCCACGGGGCACACCTGGCATCATGGCGACAACACCCTGTTCCGCATCACGCGGGATGGGACTGCCGCAGTGGTCGGTGGGGGATATGAAAGTGACATGCCGGGCTTTGGCGACAGCCTGAGGGATGCGGAAATTCGAGCGATCCTCGAATACATCAAATCCACCTGGCCCGAGCGCGAACGCGCTTATCAACGTGAAAGAACTCAGCAGGAATAGGCCGAAAAAGTCAACTTTTAGGGAACATCCACCCACTGGAAGGTTGTTGTTCCCTTAAACGCACTTGGAGGTAACGATGGCCTATTCCCGCTTTTTCCTGATGATTAGCGTGTCCACGGTCCTGATGTTCGGGTTGATGTACCTGAACACCTACTTGGTCAGCCATGTCTTCTGGTCGGAAACGCGCGCCTACATGGCCATTGTCATGGGGGCGGTGATGGCCTTCGTCATGCTGGCCTTCATGCTTGGCATGTACAAGAACCGCAGGCTAAATATCGCGATCTTCGCGGGCTCCATCATCGTTTTCGCAGGGGCGCTTTGGTTGGTGCGCAGTCAGGTGACGGTGCAGGACCGGGCTTACATGCGGGCGATGATCCCACACCATTCAATCGCCATCATGACGTCGTCGCGCGCGGAAATCACCGATCCAAGGGTGCGCGCCTTGGCGGATGACATCATCTACGCCCAGGACAAGGAAATTGCGGAGATGCGTTATCTGATCGCAGACATATCGGCGAACAGACAGGCGACCCCCGCCGGGGATGAACCGGCAGCCGAGTTGAAATCCGCTCGAGACGCCCTGTCCAGCGAGGTCGTCTCCAAGGTCGATCCCGAATTCCTGACGCAGGCAGATATTGCGCAAGTCTTGCCGGATGGGGCTGCGTGCAGCTTCACCTACACCGAGACGAGCCCGGCCGTGTTCGTGGCGGGGAGCGGCACTGCTCTGGTCAAGATCAGCGGGGATCTTGTCCAGCTGGATGGTAGCGGAGAAAGCTTCACGGCTGACCCGATCACGATTCAGATGCGCGATACGGAAGATGACAGCCTTCAGGATATCATCATCAGCGCGGGCCCTGACTACGAGGCCGGTTTCCGCGGTCAGTACACCTGCACGAATTGAGGAAGACGATTATGCGAAAAGATACCAAAAAAACCGCCGTTCTCTATCGCATGGTCATGCCTGAGCACACTTGCCCTTTTGGTCTGAAATCCAAGGATCTGCTGGAGCGCAACGGCTACACCGTCGAAGATCACCACCTTAAGACCAAGGTCGAGACCGAGGCCTTCAAGCGCGAGCACGACGTCAAGACGACACCCCAGACTTTCATCGACGGGGACCGGATCGGGGGGCATGACGACCTGCGCATCTTCCTTGGCATCGACCCGCCCAAGGAAGAGCAGAGCGACACGAGCTACCGCCCTGTCATCGCGATCTTTTCAGTCTGTGCCCTGCTGGCGCTTGGGCTGGCCTGGCACCAATACGGGACGATCCTGACTTGGCAGAGCTTCCAGTGGTTCATCTCGCTGTCGATGACGGTGCTTGCGATCCAGAAGCTTCAGGATGTCGAGCAGTTCTCGACCATGTTCCTGAACTACGACTTGCTGGCGAAACGTTGGGTGCCCTACGGCAAGATCTACCCTTACGGTGAGGCGCTGGCTGGCATCTTGATGACCGCGGGCGTCCTGACATGGATTTCTGCGCCCGTTGCCCTGGTCATCGGGACCATCGGGACGGTCAGCGTGTTCAAGGCAGTCTATATCGACAAGCGCGAGTTAAAATGCGCTTGCGTCGGCGGGAACTCCAACGTGCCGCTCGGCTTCATTTCCCTGACCGAGAACCTGATGATGATCTTGATGGGCCTTTGGATGGGCCTGCGTGCTCTCGGGTCATAAGATGAAAAATCGGGGCGTCGTCGTGACGCCCCGGTTTCCAGCTGACCGGCCTGAGAAGGATATGACTTAGGCAACGTGCTCTGACGCGATCGTGGATTTGAGGGTGGCGGTGACCAGCAGGATTACGACGCAGGCGTCGGGTCCAGCTGACTAACAACCACAGCAGTGCAGCCTTTCTGATTTTGCGCAAAACGGTCATCCGTGCGAAGTGCAGCGAATGTCGGCTCTCCGCCCTTGGTGTAAGTGCCTGGCGTCATGCTGCGTGTTGCACGAATGTCGTGGAAGGGCTGGGACCGGTCGTCCGATGCGCCAGGTGCGAAGGTCGGCTAAGGTCCGGTCGTGGCGTACCTGTTCTAGTCACCTATGCGGCTCACGACTGCGGTTTGTTTGGCGATCATAAGAGGCCGGCAGCTTCAGCCGCCGACCTCGCTACCGCCACCTAGAGCAACCCGACCGTCGGCTCGCGGTTCGAGATAATCAGCTCTGCCGCCTCGGACGCGCCACTCTTTGCGACAGTATATTTCAGCCTCACCGGCTCGATCTGGAAACCGGCGAACATGTCGCGGATCTCCGGCCGGTCATTAATCGAAAGAATGAACGCGCCCTTGATGCCCGCCAGCAGCTCGGCCATCTCGGCGAACTGGTCGCGTGCGAACAGGCCCTTGCCGTAGTCGTTTTCCCCGCCCCAGTACGGCGGATCGAGGTAGAACAACGCCTGCGAACTGTCGTAGCGCTGCAGCAGATCCTTCCAGTCCAGGTTCTCGAAGATCACACCGTCCAGGCGTTCGTGTGCGGCTTCCAGCAGCGGTTCAAGACGCGCCAGGCTGAAGCGACCACCGCGGTCGCTGGCCACGCCGAAGACACCACCGACCTGGCCACCGAAGGCCAGGCGCTGCAGGTAGAGGAAGCGCGCCGCTCGCTCCAGGTCCGTGAGCCCGGCTGGGTCCTGTGCGCGCAGTCGCTCGAACTCGCGGCGTGAGGTGATCTGAAAGCGCATGACGTCCATTAGCTGCGGGTAATGCCGCTGGAGGATGCGGAAGAGGTTCGTGATTTCGCCGTTGAGGTCGTTTGCGACCTCGCACTTAGGCTTCCAGGTGCGGCGCAGGAAGACGCCGCCCATGCCCACGAAGGGCTC
>NZ_OBEA01000003.1 GCF_900215355.1 Pseudooceanicola antarcticus
CCCGGAAGTTAAGTGCCGTCGCGCTGATGGTACTGCGGCTTAAGTCGTGGGAGAGTAAGTCGCCGCCAGACCTAGTAAAGATCCAATAAAACGATACCAAAAACAAAACAGCCCGCTGACATAAAACTCAGCGGGCTGTTTTGTGTTCTGCCCCCCTGCTTCCAGACCGCCGTTAACGAGTTTGTCAGACATCTGTAGTCCGGGCTTAACGCGGCATTTACACCTGACTCATTCGACGCAAATTGTCTGGAGTGAGGCCATGGAGCCCTTTTCCCTGCTTTCAGTGGGCATGATCATTGCTGCCGATTTCGACAAGCAGCTGCACCTGATGGCCGGCATGGCGATCCATGTGGCGGCGCAGGAGTTGGAGCTGACCCCGCTCGAAGCCTGCCTGCTGAGCTTTGGTGCCGGCCTGGCGAAAGAGGCCTGGGATAGCCGTGGCCATGGCAACGTGGAGTTCGAGGACCTGGCGGCGACGGCCTTCGGCTGCCAAGTGACGATCCGCTTCTGACAAGGGCATGAGGGGCGCCAGGCGGCGCGAGAAACGCCCTGGAATGCCTCCTGCGGCCGAGGTGCGCCAATGGATGCGGCTACGGGGTGTCGCCCGGGTCCGAGCTGGCATAGGCTCTGGCGCGCGACCCCGTCGATCAGAATAGAGGACCAGATGAAACTCACCGATTTCAAAGCGCTTACCTTCGATGTCTATGGCACATTGATCGACTGGGAGACCGGCATGGTGGAGGGCCTGGCCGAGCTCGTCGCCAAGGCGGAGCGGCCGCTCAGCCGCAACGAGATTCTCGAGGCCCATGCCCGGCATGAATCCACGCAGCAGAAGTACACGCCGGCGATGAAGTACAGCGAGCTGCTCTCGGTGGTCTACAAGCGCTTGGCGGAGGAATGGGGCGTCCCCTACAGCCGCGAGGATTGTGTGGCCTACGGCCAGTCGGTGAAGAATTGGCCGGCCTTCCCGGACTCCGCCGAAGCCCTGGCCTATCTGAAGACGCACTACAAGCTGGTGGTGCTGACCAATGTCGACAACGAAAGCTTCCGCTTCTCGAACGACAAGCTGGGGGTGGAGTTCGACGCCCGCTACACGGCCGAGGATGTGGGAAGCTACAAGCCCGCGGATCGGAACTTCGACTACATGCTCGAGAAGATCGGCGATATCGGCATCGAGAAGAGCCAGATCCTTCATACGGCAGAAAGCATGTTCCACGATCACGGCCCGGCCAACCGCCATGGGCTGCGCAATTGCTGGATCTACCGTCGCTACGACCAGGAGGGCTTTGGCGCCACGATGAACCCCGGTGACATGCCGCAATACGACTTCCGCTTCAACTCGATGGCAGACCTGGTGAAGGCGCATCAGGCAGAGCTGAGCGGCTAGGACGCGGGTCAGGCGGGGCGGGCTCTGTGCCGCGCCCCGGCTGGCGGCGGTGACATGTCGCTGAAAACACAAACGCCCCGAGCCTAAGCTACGGGGCGTTTTGTATTGGTTGCGGGGGTAGGATTTGAACCTACGACCTTCAGGTTATGAGCCTGACGAGCTACCGGGCTGCTCCACCCCGCGCCAATTTTCGTGAGGCGCGTCGTCCTCATCGAATGGAGCCCCGATGTAGCCCCAACTCGGAGGAGGCGCAAGGGCCTCGGGGCGCTTTTTTTGACAAAATCGTAAAACCTTTTCGGGTTCTTGGGGCGGCGCAATTTTCTACCCCGTAGAGGCTGGTTTTCGCAATGAAAACAATGCCGTTACCCCCGGGTCAACGGGTGGCAAGGGACAGAGGGGTCGGCACCGGTGGCGGGCGGTGTCCCGCCTGCCTTGGGGATTCGCGGAAGTGAATCGGCGGCCCGGCAGGCGGCGGGCAAACCCCTTGCTGCTGCGGGCCGCGCGGATGGCCTTGCGGCCTGGATCAGTCGAAGTCGAAGATCTCGCTCAGCAGCGATTTGCGCTTCTTCTTCTTGTAGTACTTCTTGTCGTAGCCGCCCTTGTACTGCCCGTGATGCTGGGCACGCGGGTCGTAGCGGCGGTCCTCGCCGTAGCTGTCGCGCGGCGGTGCGCTGCGGGCGGGGGCTGCGGGTTCGGCGCTGCGCTCGATGATCTTGTCCAGCTCGCCGCGATCCAGCCAGACACCACGGCACGTGGGGCAATAGTCGATCTCGACTCCCTGCCTGTCCGTCATCAAAAGCTCGGTCCCGTCCACTGGGCATCGCATCGGCAGCTCTCCTTCTTTTCGCTTCGTTTCCAGATGGGGCCGCGCGGGGCGGGGTGCAACCGGGCGCCTGCCGATGTTAACCAAGCTCTTGGAAAATTTGAGACTTATCCTTTTGTATAGATGACCGGGCGGGGGTTACCGGGGTATTACATCCCTGTCAGGCAGGCGTCGCCGCAAGGGCAACGGCCGCAGGACAATCGGGGCGCCGGCTGGCCGGCGCGTTCATCGCGCAGAGGGCATGGCGCCCGCGCATTACATCCGAGTTCGACGGTGTGGGCCGCAGGCATGTCCCTCCCGTCGGCGGCCGCTCTCTCTCCACATCCCCGTCGGGCTCGGCCCAAGGGAAGAAATGGAGATCGGCATGCGCCTTCTGGTTACGGACACCACCTGGAATATCGCGGGCCTTGCCCATGCCATGGGCAAGGAAGGCTTCTATATCACCGAGGCCGCCTCGGGGGGCGAGGTGCTGGAATATGCCTCCTCTGCCGAGCAGAACGCGATCCTGCTCGATCCCGACCTGCCCGACATGAAGGCCTCTGACCTTGTGGCGCAGCTGCGGGCCAATCATCCGCGCATGGTGATCGTGGTGGCCTCGCGCCGGGTCGACGATGCGCTGCGCAAAAGCTTCATGGCCCGTGGCGCGGACGAGGTGATCGAATGGCCCTGCAAGCCCATCGAGATCGCCGCCCGGCTGCGCGCCTATATCCGCCGGGCCTGCGGCTTCGCGCATCCCGTGCTCGAGACCGGCGCGCTGAGTGTCGACGTGGATGCGCGTTCGGTCCATTGGGGCGACATGCCGATCCACCTGACCCGCCTGGAGTACGAGCTGGTCGAGATGCTGGTCCTGCGCGCCGGTGGCATGGTCTCGCGCGAGCAGATCATGCTGCAGCTATACGCCTGGCAGGATGAGCCCGACCCCAAGATCATCGACGTCTACATCTGCCGCATCCGGGCCAAGCTTGCCGCCATCGGAGCGCCCGAGGATGTCATGGTCACGGCCTTCGGCCAGGGGGTGCGTATCCCGGCGCTCACGCCCATGCGGAAGCACAAGGCGGCCTGACAGGGCCGGCCCGACCTCTAAGAGACGCGTCCAGCCGCGCAGGGGCGGGGGCGGGCCCTGGGCCTGTCCCCGCCTCGTTGGGGCGAAACCCTTCATCTTCGTTATTCGACTATTAACCAAGCCGTCCCAGTCTGGAGAAAACCCCAGGGAGGCGGATCTTGCGTTTCACCATTGCAGTCCTGCTCTGTCTGGCCCTCTGGCCAGCTACGCTTTCGGCGGGGGCCTGGCCACGCGGCAAGGGGGCGCATTTCCTCTCTGTCACGGGGCGGGTCGTGGGCGCAGAGGATGGCAGCTGGACGCAAAGCTACACGCTCTTCCATGAATATGGGCTGACGGACCGGCTGACCCTTTCGACGGATTTCGGCGGCGCGATCTCGGGGCTGGAGAAGCTGGTCAGCTATGTCTCGGTCCCGATGGGAGAGCGCCTTGGCTTTCGCCTGGCGCTGGACATGGGCGCGGGCAAGGTGGCCGGGGAGTGGGTGCTGCGGCCGGGGCTGTCCTTCGGGCGCGGGCTCGAGCGCCCCTCGGGCTGGATCGCCGGAGAGCTGGCGGCAGAGGTCTTTGCCGGCACCGGCGCGGTGGACTGGAAGTTCGACCTGACCCTCGGTCTCAGCCCCGGCAGGCGGGCGAAGTACTACATGCAGCTGCAGAGCGGCCAGCGCGCCGGAGACCCCGCCTTCGCGCGGCTGGCGGGGTCTCTGGCCTGGAAGATCCGCGACGGCACCTGGCTGGATATCGGCGGCTCTGTCGGGTTGGCCAACAGCGATCCCTATCGGCTGAAGCTGGGGATCTGGCGGGAATTCTGATGACAGCCCGGCCGCGGCGGGGCAAGACGGGGCCCATGGCCGAGAGAACCACAGATCCGATCCGCCCGACCGATGACGACGCCCGCGCCCTGGCGCAGGGCCTGATGCGTGACGCCGCCTTCGGTGCCCTGGGCACCCTGCGGGACGGGGCGCCCCTGGTCACCCGGATCGCGCTCTTCTGCCCCGAGGACGGCGTGCCGGTGACGCTGGTCTCGCGGCTATCGGCCCACACGGGCGCGCTGCTGGAGGGGGCGAGGGTCTCTCTACTTCTGGGGGAGCCCGGCGCGAAGGGAGATCCGCTGACCCACCCGCGCCTCTCGATGCAGGCGCTGGCCGACCCGGTGACCCGCAACGATGCCCGTTTCGAGGCACTGGCCGGGGCCTATGTGGCGGCGCGGCCGAAGTCCAAGCTCTACATCGGTTTCGCCGACTTCCTGCTGGTGCGTTTCCCGCCCGAAGGCGCGTTGCTGAACGGCGGCTTCGGCGCCGCCTTCCGCCTGACCGCCGAGGACCTGTTGCCTGAGGGCTGATAGGACAACGCCTCCCCGAGGGGAGACGTCCTTGGCGACAGCGCTGCGTCAGGTCAGAGGGGATCGTCCATCCGCACCGTCACGGTGACAGTGCCTTCGACGGCCTCGCCCCAGTTCAGGGTCACCTGGTCGCGGTTCGCCCCTTCCTTGGTCTTCACGTAGGGCATCCCGTGATGGGCCACGTTGGCGCCATTGGCGATCTTGCCGTTGGCGACCACGGAGGAGACGGTCTGGGCCCAGCCTCCGAAGGGCAGCTTGGGCGCACAGTCGAGGGTCCAGACGGTGCTGGTCGAGGGCTCGGTATGCTTGATCACCAGCGGGTTCACCGCGCCGGTGTCCACCAGGTTGAACATGTTGCCCGAGAAGGTGACGTTGGTGATCTTGTCGTAGTCGAGGTCCGCGAAGCTGGTGTCGACGCTCTCTACCCGGTCGATGGAACCGTGGATGCAGCGGAAAATATTGCCGTTGATGTTGACCCCGTTCAGGTAGTGCCCCGCGCCATAGGGTTTGATCACCAGGAAGGTGAACCAGGGCGCCACGTCGCTGCACAGGCAGATGTTGTCCGAGACGTTGAGCCCCGAAAAGCTGAACTCGCTGGAAAACCCCGGCGCGTCGTCGTGTTCGTTGCCCCATTCGATGAAGCAATTGTCGATGTAATTGCCGTTGATCGTCGCCCGCGCGTTGGTCCGGCTCAGCACGATGCCCGGCGTGCGGATGCCCGCATCGGCATTGTCGCCGCCGAAGAAGTGGTTGCCGGTGATGATCGAGCCCGTGCCCGCGATCACCGCGAAGGTGCGCAGCTGCTGCACCCGGTTGTTGCGCAGCTTTATGTCGTTGGCATTGGTATTCAGCGCGATCGACACCCGGTCCTGGCTGAGCGCGCCGCTTTCGTCCGAGATGAACTGGCAGCGGTCCACCAGCATGCCCTGGCAGCCGGTGCCATGGCTGGTGATGCCGCGATCCTTGGGCCGCGTGATGTAGCAGTCGCGCAGATGGAAGATCAGGCCGGCGGGCGCCAACAGGATGGCGCTGCAATCGCCGCCGCACTGGAACTCGATATCCGACATCGAGAACTTGTCGAGGTAATCGAAGCCCGAGAAGTCGAGCATGTACTTGAAGCGCTGGAAGGTGAAGGTCTGGGTGCCCGCCGCATCATGGAGCGGCAGCGAGAGCGTCAGCTTCTGCTGCGCCACGTTGACCGAGGTGACATAGACCTCGCGCCCCACGCCATTGCCCTGCACCAGGGAGCCGGGCTGGATGTTGGCGATATTGGTGACGCCTGTCAGCTCGCGGGAATTGGCCGGGTCGTAGGTGCCCTGGCTGGTGGTGATGTCGGTGTCCCAGGCGCTGCCGCCCTGGCAATCGAACTGGCCGTTGCAGATGTGGCGGCGCTGCGCGTAGCAGGTCTTGTTGGCCAGGGCCGCCTGCATGTCGATGGGCTGGGTCACCTTGATGCGGCGGCCGCCCAGGTCCAGGCTTTCGTGGTCCGAGTTGTTCAGCAGCGACTGGAAGGCCTTCTTGAAGGCCAGCTCCTCGTCGTCGAAGGCGTCGATATAGGCGGGCAGGTGGAAGTCCTTGGTCAGCGACAGCACGGCGTCCGCGGGCATGGAGAGCGTGCCGTCGAACTGGGTGCGGTTGTCGAAGGTCATGCTGTCCGAAAGGTAGAAGGTGCCTTCGGGGATCTTCACCAGCCGACCGTCGGCGGCGGCATCGGCGGCCTGGAAGGCGGCCAGGTCATCGGTCACGCCATCGCCCCTGGCGCCGAAGTCGCGCACGTCGACCCAGGCCAGCATGTCGCGCAGGAAGACCTCGGTCACATCTTCGATGCGCAGATCGTCGATGCGGATGATCCCGCCATTGGCGCCGGTCAGGTCCAGCCCGAAATGGCCGTAGACCGGCGTGGTCCCCCAGGCCATGTCCACCCCGTCGCGGTCGCCGCTGCCGACGATGGCGCTGATCTCGACCACCTCGCCGTAGCTCGACAGGGCGGTGGCCGGGCCGGTCTCGGTCAGCCCGGCGACATGGCCGTCAGAGCTGTCGCCGGCCCAACCCGCGATGCGTACCGAGGGGAAGTTGCCGCTGACCGCCTTCACCCTGGCGCTGATGCGCAGGTAGCAGCCGGGCAGGATCGGGGTCTCGCCCATGTAGCGCAGTTTCTGGGTGGTCGCGCCCTTGAGCAGTTCGAGGCAGCCGCCGAAGTCCTGGTCGGCGGCGATGATCGCTGCATTGGGGTCGCCCTGGTAGCTGTCCGAGCCTGGCGTGCCGTCACCGCTCGACCATTGGTCCAACCCGTTCTCGAATGCCGGGGGCATGAAGAGAATGCCGTCCGTGATCGCCTTGTTCATGCCGAAGCCCTTTCCTCTGCCGCGACGCCGCGCGGCGCCGAATGGGCGAAAGGGCTAACAACACTCTCTTAACGGAGGCTGGGAGGACCGTGCGGCTTAGACCGCGGGCTGAGAGGCCGGCAGGCGGCGCACGGAGTCGATCTTCCAGCCGTCCTCGGTTTCGATCAGCAGGTATTCCAGCATGTGGACGCGGCCCTTCTGGTCCTCGATCATCAGCACCTGGGCCTGTCCGTTGCCGCGAGGCTCCATGCCCATGAAGCGGAAGAGACGCGGGGCCAGCACCTCGGGGTAGCCGAGCCGCAGCATGCGCTCGAAATTGTCGACCGGGCCGAAGTAGCCCCGGATGCCGGGGGAGGCCATCTCGTAGGCGCCTGGGAAATCGCCCTGCCTGAGGGCCTCCATTTGGGTGCTGATGACGCTTCTCACCGCGTCGTCCTGTTGTGCCGTGGCGGGGCCTGTGAGCAGCAGGGCTGTCAGCAGGCCGATCATGAACCGCAACATGTCTTACCTCCGGGAACTCGTACAAACACACTCCCCTAGAGTTAGATCTTGTTTACGCTTGGTCAAGCAGGCGGGCAAAGGCCCGGCGCAGGCGGGCGGTGGCGCCGGACTGCCAGGGCTCTCCGTGGGACATGACCGCGCGCTCGGGCTGCCATGAGAGCATCGTCTCGACGTGGCCCCTGAGGGCCACCTTGTCGAAGGTGGCGCGCATGTCGGGCGGCATCCGCCCGTCGGGGCGCACGATACCCGCCAGCGCGACCAGTTTTCCCATCAGCCAGGGCAGTTTCGCCGGATCGAAGTTCTCGATGAAGTCCGTCAGCACCAGGCAGCGCGAGGGGGCGTGGAAGAAGACCATCTCCTGCAGGACCTTGCTGCCGGTCACCAGGTGGCCCTGCAGCACGCCCTCCCAGCAGGCCTCGAGCCCCAGCTCTTCCGCCGGACCGATCTCGACCCGGCGCGAGGCGGCGCGGGCGCGGACACCCGGAGCGACCCAGGCCTTCGCCTGCGGATAGCGGGCCTGCCAGTCGGGAAGGGCGGCGTAGTGGATGGCATTGGGGGCGACGATATGGGTGATGGGCCCGAGCGCCTCGACAGCCGCGAACAGGGCCTCATCGGCGCGGATCGGCGAATGCACCCAGAGCCCGCCAGAGGGCAGGCGCACGATCGTCATCCGGGTGGAAAAGGGCAGGCCGTAGAAACGGATATGCGGCCCGTCCACGATCCAGAGATCCGTTCCGAATGGCTTCGGCACGTTCAGCGGTTCATATCCCGTGGTGCGGCGCATGGCGGGCCCTCCCTGCCGCGCAGCATCGGAGCCTGCCCGGGGAAGTGCAACGGGCCGGCCCCGAAGGACCGGCCCTGCCGTGGTAACAATCGCGTGCGGGGCTCAGCCCTCGACGAACTCGCCGGCCAGGGCGCGGTCGATCAGCGCCACGGTTTCCTGCACGCCGTAGAGCGCGATGAAGCCGCCGAAACGCGGCCCCTGCTTGGCACCCAGAAGCACCTCGTAGAGGCACGAGAACCAGGCCTTCATCGGATCGAAGCGTTCGCGGCCGATGGTGTAGACTACGGATTGCAGCGCCTCGTCGCTCTCTTCGCCATCATAGGCCTTCAGCGCGTCGCGCAGCGCTTCCAGTGCCTCGATCTCGATGCCTTCGGCGGCGCGGAAGACTTTGCCCGGCTTCACGAAGTCATTGTAGTAGCGCACCGCGAAACCGGCGGCCTGATCGAGCTGCGGGTTGGTCTCGGGGCTGGCCTCCGGCGCGTAGCGGCGGATGAAGCCCCAGAGGGTTTCCTTGTCCTCTGCGCCCGAGACGGAGGCCAGGTTCAGCAGCATCGAGAAGGGCACCACCATGTCCGAGGCGGGCACGTTGTGGCCGTGGATGTGGAACACCGGGTTGGCCAGGCGGGCCTTGGCGTCCTGTTCCGCATAGGCGCGCAGCTGCTGGTGGTATTCGTCCATCGCCTTGGGGATGACATCGAAATACAGCCGCTTGGCGGTCTTCGGCTTCAGGAACATGAAGTAGCTGAGGCTCTCGGTCGAGGCATAGGTCAGCCATTCGTCGATCGAGATGCCGTTGCCCGAGGACTTCGAGATCTTCTGACCCTGGTCATCCAGGAAGAGCTCGTAGGTGAAATGCTCGGGCTTCTTGCCGCCGAGGATCTCGCAGATGCGGTCGTAGATCGGCGTGTTGGTGCTGTGGTCCTTGCCGTACATCTCGAAGTCGACGCCAAGCGCGGCCCAGCGGGCGCCGAAGTCGGGCTTCCACTGCAGCTTCACGTTGCCGCCGGTGACGGGCAGGGTCCACTCCTTGCCGTCCTCGTCGTCGAAGGTGATGGTGTAATCATCCTTGTTGACCGACTTCATCGGCACATAGAGGACGCGGCCGGTCTCGGGGTGGATCGGCAGGAAGATCGAATAGGTCGCCGCGCGCTCTTCACGCAGGGACTTCAGCATCACCTTCATCACGTCATCGTACTTGTCGACAGCGCGCTTCAGCACCTCGTCGAATTGGCCCGACTTGTAGAATTCGGTGGCCGAGTAGAACTCGTACTCGAACCCGAAGGTATCGAGGAAACGGCGCAGCATGGCGTTGTTGTGGTCGCCGAAACTGTCGTGGGTCTCGAACGGGTCGTAGACCGAGGTCAGCGGCTTCTGGATGTCTTCCTTCAGGCGCTCCTGGTTGGGCACGTTGCCGGGGATCTTGCGCATGCCGTCCATGTCATCGCTGAAGCAGATGAGCCGGGTGGGAATATCGCTGATCACCTCGAAGGCGCGGCGGATCATCGTGGTGCGCAGCACCTCGCCGAAGGTTCCGATATGGGGCAGGCCGGAGGGGCCGTAGCCCGTCTCGAACAGCACGTAGCCCTTCTCCGGCGCCTTCTTCTCATACCGTTTGGCGAGGCGGCGGGCCTCTTCGAAAGGCCATGCTTTCGATTCCAATGCGGCTTGGCGCAGTTCGGACATGTCGGGTCTCCTTGAGGATTCGGCCTCATACGGGCACCGGGCTTCCTATTGTGCATGGGCCGAGGGGTCAATATTGTGACGCCTGAAGGCCTGTAAGGCCCCTGGATACTCACGTGAAGGATAGCAGATGCCCACCGATATCGAGCATTCCCTGTCGGCTCAGGACTGCCTTGTCCTGCTGATGATCGCCGTCTCGGTTTCGGACGAGAATGTCCGCACCGCCGAGCTGATCAAGATCGAGAGCCAGGTGAACACCCTGCCGGTCTTCGGCACCTATGACGACAGCCGGATCAAGCAGATGTCCTCGATCGTCTTCGACCTCTTCTCGGAGGAGGACGGGCTGGATGCGCTCTTCGGTCTGATCCGCGAGAACCTGCCCGAACGTCTCTTCGAGACCGCCTATGCGCTGGCCTGCGACGTGGCTGCCGCCGATGGCACCCTGCGCGAAAGCGAGCTGCGCCTGCTGGAAGAGATCCGCTACGAGCTGGACATCGACCGCCTGCATGCCGCCGCCATCGAACGCGGCGCCCGTGCGCGGCACCTGACCGAATAGGCGGGGGCTTCGCCGCCCCGGCGGGCGGAAGGTGTCAGGGCTGAAACAGCCCTGAGCGGGAGCTTGCCATCGGTCTGCGTATTGTCGCCGGGGGAACGGGGTCTGGAATACCCGTATTGATCGCGGCGGCATTTGCCCCACATGTTACTTATGACATTGTTTCAGCATAAGTTTCCCGCCATGCGACGCCTTTTCCTGGTCCTCGGACTGGCCCTTCTCTGCATCGCGCCGATCGTCGGTGCGATGACCAAGTCCTCTGACCTTTCCGCCGAACCCATGTCGGCTGACACCTCGGAGCTTGTCAGCCCGCTGGAAAGCGATCAGGCAGAGCCGTAAACTTGGCTCCACCGCAGTAGAAGCGCCTGCTGCAGGCGGCGGGCGCGGGCGGTCCAGGTCCGGCCCCCGCGCGGTCTTTCGCGCTCTGCCCGGCTGAGGGCATCGCGGCGCGGCACATCCCCTGACAGGATGGCGAAGGCATAGCTGCCCCCCGCGCGGCTGTCGGCATAGCCCGCTAGCCCGCTGACGAAGTTCAGCGTGCCGGTCTTGCCCACCACGGTCAGACCGGGACGAGAAACCTTGCGCCCCTGTTCATCCATCAGCACCACGTCCTTCAGGATCGGTTGCAGCCGCTGGCTGACACCGGGGGCAGAGAGCATCCGCACCAGCGCTTCGGTGGGGAAGCGCGAGGCATCGCCCAGGCCCGAGTGATCGACCATGGCCACACCGCTCAGCCCGTATCTTTCCGCCGCCCATTGGCTCATCGCCCGCGCCGAGGCGGGGATCGAGCTCGGGCGTCCGCTGGCACGGGTCGTGGCAGACAGGCCCAAAAGTTCGGCAGTCAGATTGTTGGAATAGCGCAGCATCAGCCGGGCGATCTCTCCCAGCTGTGGGCTTTCGTGACGGGCGATCTCGGTCATGCCCTGCGGCAGTTGGCGCAGGGGCTCTGGCGTCTTCAGCACCAGCCCGCCGGAACGGGCGAGGGTGGCGAAGACTTCGGCGGCATAGGCGGCGGGCCGGCGGACGGGCAGCCAGCGCGCCCCGCCCTTGCCAAGCGCTTCGCGCGAGACGGTCCATTCATCGCGGCCGCCGCGGTCTGCATAGGTATAGACCGGGCTCGACCTGTCGGCGATCTGCATCGAGGCGATCTGCACGGCGGGGCGGTACTTCTTGGTGCGGGCCTCCATGGTGACCCGCCACTTGCCGCCCTCGGGCTTCCACTCGAAATGCACCCGGTTGTAGTTCAGGTTCAGCGCCGAGACGCCGGGGTTGTAGCCCAGGTGGTCGGGCTGGCTGGCGTCGATCAGCCGGGCTTCGGGCAGGGCGCTGCCGTGGTAGTAGAACTTGCCCGCCACCTCGCGCAGGCCGGCGGACTTCATCCGCGCGGCGATACCCGCCAGGTCGGTGGTGTCGAGCCCCGGATCGCCGCCGCCGACCAGGATCAGGTCTCCGTCCAGGCGACCGTTGCGCAGCGGGCCCGTGGCCATGAGGCGGGTGGCGAAGCGGTGCTTCGGCCCCAGGACCTCGAGCGCATAGAGCGCGGTCAGGCACTTGCCGACACTTGCCGGCGGCAGCGAGGCCTCGGGGGCGTGGCTTTCCAGCAGCGGCGCGTTCGGCGCATCGCCGACCCGCGCCAGGGCAAAGCTTGAGATGCCGGTCACTCCGGCCTCTGCCAGCAGGGTCTCGGCCGGGGTCGCCTCTTCGGCGCCCAGCCCCTCGGGGCGCAGCCTGGGACGGAGAGACGAGGCCGGCGCCGCCGCAAGGAGCGGCCGGGCAAATCCGGCTAGCAGGGTTCCCAGGAAAAGGCGTCGGGGCAATTTCATCATCATCAATGCGGGTTTGTCGTGACTTCCCAAGGACATCTCTAAACGCCGCGCCCCCTTTCAGGCAAGCTTGGTGGTGGGGCGATCTTCGCTGCCGCGCCATTCGCCTCGGGCGCGGATCTCGGACGAGGAGATGTCGCGCATCGGCATGTCGACGAAACACCAGGCCGGGGCCGCCAGGCCGCCCAGGCCGTGGCTTTCCGCATCGCGCACCCTGGCCTCGCGGGCGATGCGCGCGGTGCGGGAGTTGCGCGCGGGCAGGCGCTCTCCGGGGCGGGCAAGGACGCCGATGGGCACATTGGCGAGAATCCAGCGCCATTCCTGCCAGCGGTCGAACTGCACCAGGTTGTCGGCCCCCATGAGCCAGGTGAAGGCGACACCGGGATAGAGCCTTTTCAGGGCGCGCAGGCTGTGGGCGGTGTAGCGGCTGCCGAGGCGGGCCTCGATATCGGTGACGTCGACCCTGGGGTGGCGCATCAGCGCGCGGGCGGCCTGCATCCGCTCTTCCAGCGGCGCGGGGCCGTCCTTCTTCAGCGGGTTGCCTGGGCTGACCAGCCACCAGACCCGATCCAGGCGGAACCGCTTCAGGGCTTCGCGGGTGATATGCACATGGCCCTCGTGGGCCGGGTCGAAGGACCCGCCCAGAAGCCCGATCCTCTGGCCGGGACGCGCAATGGGACAGCGGTGAAGGGGCACCGGCTTCTCCTGCCTGATACCCGGCGCGCATGGGCTGGCGGCCCAGGATCGTCGGCGGGATCGTTGTCGGTTACCTGCGGATTTGCGCCGGAAGCGGGTGCAAAGTCAAACCCCGCGCCGTTGCCGGGCCCGGCTGCCCCTCCGCCGGGGCGAGCGGCCCTCGAGGAAGAGGCCGATGTTGCTCAGCGCCGGGATGTTGTCGCAAAGCACCTTGGCCATGACGAGCAGAGGCACTGCCAGCACCGCCCCCGCGGCGCCCCAGAGCCAGGCCCAGAAGACCACGGCCAGGAAGACCGAGGCGGCGTTCAGCTGCAGGTGCCGACCGACCAGCCAGGGCGTGATCATCTGCCCCTCGATAGACGTCAGCACCATGTAGACCAGCGGCACCAGCAGGGCCGCGCCAGTGCTGTCATAGGTCACGAGCGCCACGGCACCCGCCACGAACATGCCGATCATCGCGCCGAGATAGGGCAGGTAGTTCAGCAGGAAGGCGGCCACGCCCCAGAGCAGCGCATAGGGCATCCCCATCAGGTGCATGGCCAGCCCGATGCAGATCCCCAGCACCGCGTTGATCGTCGTGATCGCGGCCAGGTAGCGCGACACCTGCCGCTCCACGTCACGAGAGATCCGCGCCGCCCGACGCTTGCGCGAGAAATCGGGGAAGGCCTTCACCAGCCGGCTGCGGAAGGCATCGCCCATCGAAAGCAGGAACATGGCAAAGAGCAGCGCCACCGCCAGCACCGTCCCCGAGGTCGCCAGCGACCCGAGCGCGGTCTGCAGAAGCCCCGTCGCCGGAGAGACCACGATGGTATCTTCGTTGCTGCCATCGGCATTGCCCGATGCCATCTGGCTCATCTCCTCGGACGCCTGTTTCAGGCGCTCGAAGTTATGCAGCACGTGCCAGAGCTTGCGCCGCACCTCCTCCTGGATCTCGGGGGCGTCGCGCATCAGGGTCTCGGCCGGCATGCGCAGGGCATAGAGGCCCAGGATCGACACCAGCCCGATGGTCACGATCAGCCCGACCGCAGACACGCCATCGGGCACGCCCTTGCGGCCCAGCCAGCGCACCACCGGCGTCAGGGTCAGCGCGATGAGGAAGCCCAGCACCACGGGCAGCACCATGGTGCGAGCCATGTAGAGCGACCAGAGAAGGAAGAGCGCCAGAAGGGCCCAGAGCAGGATCTCGATTCTGCGCAGGCCGGGGGAGACGCCCGGTTCGGGCGCTGCGACGGTTTCGACTTCTGACATGGGATCCCCCTGCTGACACGAGGGGTCAACGCGCGGCCGGTGGGCGCGGTTCCTCTGCGCCGGGGGCGCTCAGTCGCAGTTGATCATCCAGGGCACGCCGAACTTGTCACGACAGGTGCCGAAGCCCCGCGCCCAGAAGGTGGGGCCGAAGCCCGAAGTGTCCTCTCCCTCGCCGGAGAGGGTGAGATGGATCAGCCGGGCCTGGTCCAGGTCCTCGAACTCCAATTCGATGGCGAAACCCGAGATGTCGGGCAGCACGCCCGGCTCCCAGCTGTCGGCCACCATGATGTCCTGCCCCATCACGCAGATCCGGCCATGCATGATCCTCCGGTGCAGCGAGACCTGCTCGGGCGGCTCGGGCATCTCGCCCAGTGTCAGCAATTGTTCAATCGGGGTCCGGAAGATCCGGGCATAATAGTCGAGCGCGGCACGCGCCTCGCCGTCGAAATAGAGATAAATGGCCATCCTGCACCTGCCGGTTCTCCTGAAGGAGACCGCTCCACACAACCTACACGATAGCACGGATCGACTTGCGGCAAAGCCCCTTGGATTCTATGAGGCGCAGGACACAAAGGAGTATGAGCGTCATGGGCTTCAGGATGGGCATCGTGGGTCTGCCGAATGTCGGCAAGTCGACCCTCTTCAACGCGCTGACCAAAACCGCCGCGGCCCAGGCCGCAAACTTCCCCTTCTGCACGATCGAACCGAACGTGGGCGAGGTGAACGTGCCGGACAAGCGTCTGGACACGCTGGCCGAAATCGCCGGCTCGAAACAGATCATCCCGGCGCGGATGACCTTCGTCGATATCGCGGGCCTGGTGAAGGGCGCCAGCCAGGGTGAAGGTCTGGGCAACCAGTTCCTCGCCAACATCCGCGAGACCGATGCCATCGCCCATGTGCTGCGCTGCTTCGAGGATGGCGACATCACCCATGTCGACGGTCGCGTCGATCCGGTGGCCGATGCCGAGGTGATCGAGACCGAGCTGATGCTCTCGGACCTCGAATCCATCGAGAAGCGCCGCGCCAACCTGGTGCGCAAGCTGAAGGGCAACGACAAGGAAGCACAGCAGCAGGACCGCCTGCTGGCCGCCGCCCAGGCCGCGCTGGAAGACGGCAAGCCGGCCCGCACGGTCGAGGTCGACGGCGAGGACCTGAAGGCTTGGAAGGGCCTGCAGCTGCTGACCACCAAGCCCGTGCTCTATGTCTGCAACGTGAACGAGGAAGACGCCGCCAAGGGCAACGACTTCTCTGCCGCGGTCCAGAAGATGGCCGCCGAGCAGGGTGCCGGCACCGTGCTGATCTCGGCCCGGATCGAGGAAGAGATCAGCCAACTCGACGCCGAAGAGGCCGAGATGTTCCTGGGCGAGATGGGCCTGGAAGAGGCGGGCCTGGATCGTCTGATCCGCGCCGGCTACGAGCTGCTCCACCTCGAAACCTATTTCACCGTCGGCCCGAAAGAGGCTCGCGCCTGGACCATCAAGCAGGGCACCATGGCGCCCCAGGCTGCCGGCGTGATCCACGGAGATTTCGAGAAGGGCTTCATCCGCGCCGAGACCATCGCCTATGACGATTACGTCGCCTGCAACGGCGAAGGCGGGGCCAAGGAGGCGGGCAAGATGCGCGCCGAGGGCAAGGCCTATCAGGTCAAGGACGGCGACGTGCTGCACTTCCTGTTCAACACCTGATCCCATCCGGACCGGACATGAAAACGCCCGCCCCCGCAAAGGGGCGGGCGTTCCGCTTTTCAAGGGGCCTTCCGGCCAAGGATCAGCGCAGCACCTGCACGATGGTGCGATCCGTATCGACCAGCACCGGCTGACCGTTGACGTTGATGTAGCGGTAGTCGCTCTCGGGGATGGTCACCAGCTGTGCACCCTCGGGGATGCCGGCGCCGACCACGACTTCACCGTTCATGTAGACCGGCTCGACCGGGTTGGACTTGACGTAGGTCACGGTCTCTTCCGGCACGGCAGAGGCACCGGCGGCGGTGCCCAGCAGGACGCCCGCGGCCACGGCAGCCGGGCCGCCGACCAGCGACATGGCCAGCGCGCCGCCGGTCAGGCCGCCGGCGGTGGCGGCATCGGCGCGGTTCTCTTCATTGACGTCAACGGTCTCCAGTTCGAGGCGCTGGATGTTGCCCTGGATGATCACCGGCTCGGAATCCAGCGAGGCGGTCAGATAGGGGCTGTAGGCCCAACCCTGGTTGCCTTCAAAGGTCACCTTGCACCAGTCGATGGCGGTGGCGCATTGCTCGACCTCGACGGCGGCTTCACCGGGGATCACGTCGATGATCTCGCCGCGCGGGCCGGGGTCGGCGCGCAGGTTCAGATCGGTGGTCGCCGTGGCGCTGGTCGAGGCCATGGCGCTGGTTGCGGTCAGGATGGCGGCGGCGCTGAGGCCGAGGGTCTTGGCATACATGGGATATGTCCTTCCGTTGCTGTGGCCCTGCTGGGGGCTGTTCCGAGGCGGATCGCTCCGCCCTTGCACAGCCACACAACGGTGCCCCGCGCTCGCCGGTTCCTGCGGCCCCTGCCGCACCCGGCGGAACCCTGCCGGGGGAGGGGGCGCAAGCGGCCCGCGAAAGAACGATATAATCGAGCTGAGCCAAGGGTTTGCACCCTGATCCGCACTTGTAACAGTTTTCACTTGTTTTCCGCCGCCCTGCCGCATAGACACACCGGCGGAGACGTGGCCGAGTGGTCGAAGGCGCTCCCCTGCTAAGGGAGTAGGCGGGAAACCGTCTCGAGGGTTCGAATCCCTTCGTCTCCGCCATCAAACATGTAGAATAGCTTTGATTGGGTCGCCTTGGGCGGCCTTTTTCTTTGCTCATCAGGTACTTGCCGGATGGAAGACCGTCGGGCGCTGATCATGTCGGGTGTCCGCACGGCTCTAGGCCCATCGTCGTCCGAACATGATCCAGGTCGCCACCCGGCCGTGCGTTGCCAAGCGGTGGCACGAAACGCCAAGTCTGGATGCTCCATCACTCCGCTCTCAGATTTCCAGGCTTGCCACAGGCGATCTCGTTTGATAATGCGCTTAATCAGGGAGAGAGAAACCGTGTCCACCAATGCAAGCAACAAGAAGCGCAGGGTAACGCAGGCAGATGTCGCGCGTCGCGCCGGTGTTTCGACGGCGGTTGTGTCGGCGACGCTGAATCCCAACAGCGCCACGGGCGTTCGGGTCAGCCAGGATACGGCAAAGCGGGTGCGGGCGGTGATGCGGGAGCTGGGGTATACCCCGAACCCGATTGCCCAGTCGCTGGCGCGCGGGAAGCGCAACATCCTGGGTGTCTTCACCTATGAATCGGTATTCCCCTCAGAGCGGGGGAACTTCTTCTACCCGATGCTGCGGGGGATCGAGATGCAGGTGTCCGGCGCAGGCTATGACCTGCTGCTGTTCACCTCGGCCCAGACCGCTGAGGCACCGCGCCAGATCTTCGCCGGCGGGTCCAACCGCCTGGGCGTTGCAGACGGTGCGATCCTGCTGGGGCAGGAGCCGGATTCGAGTGAACTCGAACGGCTCGCCGACGAGGGGTTCCCCTTCGTGACGGTGGGGCGGCGGCACTCCGGGCGGGTCGAATTGAACTGGGCCGCTGCGGGATATGCCGAAGCGACCTCGGAGATCGTGTCCCATGGGCATGAGCTCGGGCATCGCCGGATCGCCTATGTTGGCGGTGCAACCATCCGTGAGCAGCAGCAGGACCGGGAAGCAGGCTTTCGCTCTGCGATGCACCGGCTCGGGCTGGACCAGGGGCCCGATTGCTGTTGGCACATCGACCCCGAGACATTGGACGCAGCATGCCTGGAGAGCATCCTGTCGCGCCGTGTCACGCTCATTCTCGCGGAGACCCTCAAGCACGCGGAGCGCCTGGAGGACCTGCTTCGGGACAAGGGGATGTATGTCCCGCAGGATATGTCCATCGCCGTTCTGGGAACGCCGCTGGAAGACACCAAGAGCATCTTGCGCTGGACCCGCTTCGAGGCCCCGCGCGAGGAGATGGGTCGGGAGGCCGTGCGCCTTCTGCTGGCCCAGCTCGATGGCCGGCTGAACGGGCCAGCGCAGACAACTCTGCCCTGCAAGTTCATACCGGGCGATACGCTTCGTCCGGTCACCGACGGCCACTAAGTCCAGAATACAGAGGAGGAGAAACCATGAAACGTCACGACAAAATGATAAAGCGCTTAATCGGCGCGAGTGCCCTGGCCGCAGGCCTGTGCGGAACCCCCGCCCTGGCAGAGGAGCTGCGGTTCACGGTGTGGACGGGGAGCGAGGCTCACCTGTCGATGCTGAACGGCATTGCGGCCAGCTACACGGAAAAGAACCCCGACGTGACCGTCCGGTTCGAGACCATTCCCTTTGCCGATTACGTGCAGAAGATCACCCTGCAACTGGCCGGCGGCAATCCCCCGGACCTGGGCTGGCTGCTGGAGAGCTCGGCGCCCACCTTCGTGGATGCGGCGGTGCTGGCGGATGTCTCGGAGACGCTGAAAAGCACCGAGGGCTATGACTTCGACGATCTTTCGCAGGGGGCCATGGGCCTGTGGCAGGACGGGGATGCCGTCTACGGTGTGCCGTTCTCGACCTCGCCCTTCATCGTCTACTACAACGCCTCGCTCTATGATGCGGCGGGGCTGGAGCATCCCGACGCGCTGGCCGCGAAGGGGGAGTGGACCTGGGAGCGTCTGAAGCAGGATGCAGCGGCTCTTGCCGATGCCGAGGCCGGTGTCTGGGGCTTCCAGAGCGTCGATGGCCAGGGCTATGGCGGCCGGGCCGTCCATACGCTGATCCCGATGGTGCGGTCCCATGGCGGCGACGCCTGGGCGGATGGCACCTGCGGTTGGGCCAGCGATGAAGCCGTCGAGGCGGTCTCGCTCTACCACGACATGATCTTCAAGGATCACTCCGCAGTACCGCCGGGCGAACAGGGCGACTTCTTCACCGGCAATGCCGCGCTGACCGTGACCCAGCTCAGCCGTGTGTCGAAGCTCAAGGACGCCGCGTTCGACTGGGGCATCGCGCCGCTGCCCTCCGGCCCCGCAGGCGAGGCCTCGGTCATCGGACAGGCCGCCATCGTGGCCTTTGCCCAGGGCAAGCAGACGGACCTGGCCGCCGACTTCATGGCCCATATGACCAGCGCCGAGAACGTGGCCATCATGGCCGAGTTCTTCCCGCCGGCGCGCAACTCGGTCCTTGAGGGCGAAGCCTTCCTGACCAGCAACGCCGCCGTCTCTCCGGAGCAGATGAAGATCGTGGCCAATGGCATCGCCAATGGTGCGGTCGCGCCGGGTCATGTCGCCTATCCGCAGATCGAATCCGCCATGCGCCCGAAGTTCGACGCGCTGTGGAAGCCGGATGCCGATGTCAAAGCGGTGCTCGAAGACGTTTGCGCAGCCATCGAACCGCTGCTCTGAGGCCTGACCCATGAAAGACACAGCCATCCGGCCACCACTCACCCTGCGCACCCGAGACGCGCTTGTCGGGTGGCTGTTCGTTAGCCCCATTACCATCGGCTTCCTGATCTTCTTCGTCGGGCCGCTGGTGGCGGTCCTGGGCTACTCGCTAACCGAGTGGAACCTGCTCACGCAGCAATCCACCTTCGCCGGCATGGACAATTATGCCGACGCGCTCGGCCGCAATCCGGAATTCTGGACCGTGCTGCGCAACTCGCTGGTCTTCGCCGCCGGCCTGGTGCCGCTCAACATGGCGCTGGCGCTGACCCTTGCCGTGGCCCTGTCGCGCCCCTTCAAGGGGGTGGTGATCTTCCGCACGATCTTCTTTGCCCCGGTGGTGACCGCAGCGGTGGCCTGGGCCATCGTCTGGACCTTCCTGCTGCAGGGCGAGAGCGGTGCGGTGAACCAGATGCTGGCGCTGATCGGCATTGATGGCCCGAACTGGCTGCGCCATCCCGACTGGGCGATGTTCGCGGTGATCGTCACTCGCGTGTTCAAGACCGTCGGCCTGAACATGATCCTCTACATCGCCGCCCTGCAATCCATCCCGCGCGACTACGAGGAAGCAGCGCGACTGGAGGGGGCCTCGGGCTGGCAGGTGTTCCGCCTGATCACCTGGCCGCTGCTGGCGCCCACCACCCTGGTGATCATGGTGATCACCGTCGTCGGCTCGTTGAAGGTCTTCGACCACATCTACCTGATGACCGAGGGCGGGCCGGAGAACGGCACCCTGGTGCTGGCCTTCTACATCTACGAGCAAGCCTTCGAGTTCTTCAACGTCGGCTATGCGGCGGCCCTGGCGGTGATCCTCTTCCTGCTGATCGTGCTGCTCACGATCACCCAGGTCATTCTCAAGCAGCGCGGGGGAGAGAGATGACCCGTTTCCAATCACCCTTCGTGCGCATCTGCTGGTACCTGTCGCTGGCGATCCTGGCCGTGCCCTTCGTCTTCCCCTTCCTGTGGATGCTCTCGGGCGCGGTGAAATCCCAGACCGAGATCTTCTCGCCCAGCCTCTCGCTTCTGCCGCAGACCTGGCACTGGGAGAACTACGCCGAGGTGTTCCGCTACCAGCCCTTCGCCCGGCAGTACTTCAACTCGCTCTACATCGCGGTGGTGGTGACGGCGGGCTCGCTCTTCATCTCGTCGCTGGCAGGCTATGCCCTGGCCCGTATCCGCTTTGCCGGCAGTGGCCTGCTGCTGCTGATGCTGATCTCGGCGCTGATGATGCCGGAAGAGGTGACGATCATCCCCAACTTCTTCCTGATGAAGTGGCTGGGCCTGATGAACACCCACATGCCGCTGATCCTGCTGCCGATGTTCGGCTCTCAGGGGGTCATGGCGACCTTCCTCATGCGGCAGTACTTCACCGCGCTTCCGCCCGAGCTTGAAGAGGCCGCGCGGATGGACGGGCTCTCTCGCTTCGGCATCTTCTGGAAGGTGGCGCTGCCGCTGTCGCGCCCGGCGCTGGCCGCCGTGGGCATCATCACCTTCCTGTTCTCCTGGAACCTGTTCCTCGAGCCCCTCGTCTTCCTGAGCGACATCGAGCTCTTCACCCTGCCGCTCGCGCTCTCAAACTTCACCGACGCCTATGGACTGCCGCTCTGGCACCTGCAGATGGCGGCGACCAGCCTGGCCGTCGTGCCGATCCTGATCGTCTACATCGCCGCTCAGCGTCAGATCGTAGAAAGCTTCGCCCTCTCGGGTGTCAAAGGATAAGAACCATGAAAGACCTCCACGCAGATATCATCATCATCGGCGGTGGCCTCGGCGGCGTGTCGGCAGCCCTGGCCGCGCTGAAGATGGGCCGCAGTGTCATCCTGACCGAGGAATACAAGTGGCTGGGCGGGCAGCTGACGACCCAGGCCGTGCCGCCGGATGAGAACCCCTGGATCGAGAAGGAGGGCTCCACCGCCAGCTACCGACAGCTGCGGGAGGGCATCCGCAACTACTACCGGCGCCACTACCCACTCACGGAAACGGCGCGCGGGCTGGCGCTCCTCAATCCCGGCAGCGGGAACGTCAGCCCGCTCACGGCAGAGCCGCGCGCCGGCGTCGCGGTGATCGACGAGATGCTTGCGCCCTGGCACGGGACCGAGCGGCTGACCATCCTGCTCAACACCCGCCCGGTGGGCGTCGAGCAGACCGGCGACCGTTTCGACGCGGTCGAGGTCGAGAGCCAGGAATATGGCGCGCTGATGCTGCACGGCCGCTATGTGATCGACGCGACCGAGCTGGGGGACCTGCTGGAGCTGGGCGCGGTCGAGCATGTGATCGGTGCCGAAAGCCAGGCCGAGACGGGCGAGCCTTCGGCCCCGGCCGAGGCGAACCCGATGGACCAGCAGGCGGTGAGCTGGTGCTTCGCCATGTCCTATCATCCCGACGAGGATCACACGATCGAACGCCCCGCCGAATACGACAAGTGGCGCGACTACAAGCTGGATTTCTGGCCCGACCGCCAGGTCTCGTTCACCGCCCCGGACCCGGTGACGCTCGAGCCCGACACCCGCCCGCTCTTTGCCGGCGACATCGACGCCGAGGGGATCGAGGACAACTGGCACTACCGTCGCATCCTGCGCCGCCAGAACCACGCAGAGGGCCATTTCCCCTCTGATGTCTGCCTCGTGAACTGGCCGCAGATCGACTATTGCGAAGGTCCCATCGTCGGTGTCCCCGCGGAGGAGGCCAAGCGCCATCTGGAAGGTGCGCGCCAGCTCTCGCTCTCGATGCTCTACTGGATGCAGACCGAAGCGCCGCGCCACGATGGCGGCACCGGTTACCGCGGGCTGCGCCCGGCAGGAGAGGTGATGGGCACGCTCGACGGTCTTACCGTCGCGCCCTACATCCGCGAAAGCCGCCGCATCAAGGCGCTCTTCACGGTGACCGAGAACCACGTCGGCGTCGATGCCCGCGAAGGGCTGGTGGGGGCCGAGGTCTTCGAGGACAGCGTCGGGGTCGGCAGCTACCGGATCGACCTGCACCCCTCCACCGCGCCGCGCAACTATGTCGACATCGCCAACTGGCCGTTCCAGATCCCGCTGGGAGCGCTGATCCCCGAGCGTGTCGAGAACCTCCTGCCGGCCTGCAAGAACATCGGGTCGACCCATATCACCAACGGCTGCTACCGCCTGCACCCGGTGGAATGGAACATCGGCGAGGCCGTGGGCGCGCTGGCCGCCTATTGCCTCGACACCGGCGAGACCCCGCGCGGCGTGCGCGAGACGCCCCGGCACCTCGCGGCCTACCAGGACCTGCTGTGCCAGAAGTTCGCCATCCCGCTGGAATGGCCGCGGCACATCTACCGGACCGCGCGGCTGGAACTCTTCGGCCGTGCCGAGTGACAGGCTTCTCAAGGGAGAAAACACATGGCTGAACTGACCCTGAGCGGCGTCTGCAAGACCTTCGGCTCGTTGCAGGTGATCCGAGATGTCGATCTGCAAATCGAGGACGGCGAATTCGTCGTCTTCGTCGGCCCCTCGGGCTGCGGCAAGTCCACCCTGCTGCGGTGCATCTCGGGGCTGGTCGACATCACCGGTGGCACCCTCGAGATCGGCGGCCAGCGGATGAACGATGTGCCCGCCGCCAAGCGCGGCGTGGCCATGGTGTTCCAGTCCTACGCGCTCTACCCGCACCTCAGGGTGCGGGAGAACATGGGTTTCGGGCTGAAGGTCCGCAAGCTCTCGAAGCCCGAGATCGACCGCCGGGTGGAAGAGGCCGCCCGGACGCTGAAGCTGGAAAGCCTGCTGGACCGCTTCCCGCGTGAATTGTCCGGCGGCCAGCGTCAGCGGGTCGCCATCGGGCGCGCGATCGTCGGCAACCCCGAGGTCTTCCTGTTCGACGAGCCGCTGTCGAATCTCGACGCGGAGCTGCGCGTGCACATGCGCGCCGAGATCGCGGCGCTGCACAAGCGCCTCGGCAATACGATGATCTACGTCACCCACGACCAGATCGAGGCGATGACCCTAGCCGACAAGATCGTCGTGCTGCGCGATGGCCAGGTCGAGCAGGTCGGATCGCCGCGCGATCTCTACTATCGTCCGGCGAATGCCTTCGTGGCCCAGTTCATCGGCAGCCCGAAGATGAACCTCTTCGAGGCCTCCGGTCTGCCGGCGGACATCCTGCAGACCGCCCGCCCGAGCGCTGCGGCGATCCGCGCCGGGCTGCGTCCCGAGGACATGCAGGTGCTTGGTGCAGGCGAGGGGCCGGTCAGCGGGCGCGTGGTGAACAACGAGTACACCGGCGCGGGTTCGCTGCTGCATCTGGACCTGGATGGGCTGGGGCGCTGCCTGGCGCTCTACAACGGTGGTGACAGCCCCGAGGAGGGGGCAGAGATCTCTGTCGGTTTCGACACCGGCAGGCTCTACTGGTTCGACGCGCAGGAGCAGAACACCGAAGTCGCCTGATCGGCTGGGAAACCCTGTCGCCAATAATCCCTGGCGGCCCAAAATTCCCTAGCGGCCTGTCACCGGCAGGCCGCTGGGTACCGAGGCCGGGATGCCAAGGCGCAGGGCCGGGTCTTCCAGGCTTTCCAGGAAGGCGATGAGCGCCGCCACCTCGTCATCCCCAAGCGTTCGCGGGGCCAGGCTGTTGGCGCTTGCGATCGCCTCGACCTCCGCTGCCGACCCCTGGATACGCAGATCCTTTGCCGAGGGCAGGCTGGGCAGCACCGCCTGCGAGATATCGTAGCTCTGCAGCGAGGCCACGGGATCAAGGTGATGGCGGATCACGCCCTCAAGCGTGGCGAAGGCCCCGTCGTGGCCATAGGGCGCCGTCAGGGTCACGTTGCGCAACGAGGGTGTGCGGAAGGCATAGGCGTCCGAGAGGTCGCCCGTGACACGGAAACGTCCCTCGTCGCGGGCGTGGTTCTCGAAACGCGCCGCCTTGCCCGGTCCGATCTGCGGCATGGCGATGGCGTGGAAGTCGTGGTCGGTCTGCAACCAGCCCGCGTGGCAGGAGGCGCAATCGGCCTCGCCGTAGAACAGCTCCATCCCGCGCTGCGCCTCGGGGGGGAGGCTGGCCTCACCCGCCATGGCGCGATCGAAGAGGGCCGCGTCCGCGCGCCACTCGAAGGTGATGAAATCGGCGATGACATTGGCGATGGCGGCGAAGGTGATCCGGGCACCGGGTTCGATCCGCTCGAAGCTCTCGGCATATTCAGGGACGGCCGCGACCCGCGCCGCGATCTTGTCCCAGGCGCCGCCGGGCTGCGCCAGCAGGCCCTGGCGGACCGATTGGCTGACCTCGTTCTCGGCGTAATGCCCGGCCATCTCGTCGCCCGAGAGCACCGGGAACATGGCCTGTGCGGCGAGCGGAGAGGCAAAGCCCAGGCTCATCTCGGCGCCAAGCGGGGTTCGGATGCCATTGGGCTGGCTCTCGTCCAGCTCGAGGCGGCCGTCGTGGAAGAAGCGGGTGAATTCCTCGGCTCCGAGGTTCCAGAGCCCCGGCGCATTGCGCGGGATGCGCTGCTCGGGCAGATTCTCGGCGTTGATCTCGCGCTTGGTGCCAAGGCCCAGACCGCCATCGCCCAGACCAAGCGAGACCCCGTCCGAGGTGCCGAGATCGGGGTGGTGGCAGGTGGCGCAGCTGACCTCGCGGTTGCCCGAGAGGATCGGATCGTAGAACAGCAATTGCCCCAGCTGGACCCGCGCCATGTCGGGCTCGGGGAAGACCGGGCGGGGGCCCAGGTCGGGCAGGCCGCCGCCCTGCGCATCCTGTGCCCAGACCGCGCCGGAGAGGACACAGGTCAGCGCGAGCGCCGTGGCCGCGCAGTATCCCCTCGGGGAGAGGTGGCTTTCGCCGGTCCTGCGCGTTCCACGGTGCATGGTTCAGCCCTTCCTGGTAAGCGCGGGATAAAGCGCGCGGTAGCGGCCATAGGCGTCGTCATAGGCGGCGGTCAGCGCCTTGTCGGGCATGATCACGTCGCCGGTTTCGGGCTGGGTCATCACCGCATCCGGAGAGGCCCCGGTGACCGCGCAGACGGCAAGCCGTGCGGCCCCCATGGCGGCGCCGAGCTCGCTGCCCGCGGGCAGCGACAGGGGCAGGTTCAGGGTGCTGGCCAGCGTGGTCAGCCAGAAGCGCGACCTTGCGCCGCCGCCGACCGCGAAGAGCGTCTCGAACTTGGCCCCGGTGCCCTTCAGCGCCTCAAGGCTGTCGCGCAGGGCGAAGCTGACGCCCTCCATGACGGCGCGGGTCAGGTCGGTGCGATCCATGGCCACGTCGAGACCGATGAAGGCGCCGCGCACGCGGGAATCGTTGTGCGGGGTGCGCTCGCCCGACAGGTACGGCAGGAAGGTCAGGCTGGAGGGCCCGCTGGCCGTGTCGGGCAGTGCCGAGGACAGATCCGCCGGGCTTTGCCCGAGGTTGCGCGACAGCCAGTTGAGGCTGTCTGTCGCCGCCAGGATCACGCCCATCTGGTACCAGCGATCCGGCACCGCGTGGCAGAAGCTGTGCACGGCCGAGGCCGCGTCCGGCGCATAGCTGTCGCGCCCGACCATCAGCACGCCCGAGGTGCCCAGCGAGACAAAGCCGCTGCCTTCGCCCAGGGCGCCGATGCCACAGGCGGCCGCCGCGTTGTCACCGGCGCCGCCGGCTACGATGACGGGACCCGACAGACCCCATTCCGCGCAGAGCGTCTCGCGCAGGTTGCCGCCGGGAGCGGCCCCTTCCACGAGCTCGGGCATCTGGTCGCGGCGCATGCCGCCCGCCGCCAGTGCGGCGTCGGACCAGTTGCGCGCGCCTACGTCCAGCCAGGCGGTGCCCGCGCTGTCGGACATGTCCGAGATATGCTCTCCGGTCAGCCAGAGGCGCAGGTAGTCCTTGGGCAGCAGCACCTTGGCGACCCTGGCGAAGGTCTCGGGCTCGTGCTTTGCGACCCAGGCCAGTTTCGGTGCGGTGAAGCCGGGGAAGACGATATTGCCGGTGATCTCGCGGATGCCGTCCATGGTGTCCAGCGCCGCGGCCTCGTCGGTGGAGCGGGTGTCGTTCCACAGGATGCAGGGCCGCAGCACCTTGTCGGCCGCGTCGATCAGCGTCGCGCCATGCATGTGGCCGCTGATCCCGATGCCTTTCAGCTGTGCGAAGGCCTCGGGCGCCTTGGCCTTCACCGCGGCGACGGTGGTCTTGCAGGCTTCGACCCAATCGGCGGGGTCCTGTTCCGACCACCCGGCGTGCGGGTGGTCGACATCAAATGCGGCTTCGGCGTCTGCCAGAACCGCGCCGGCCTCGTCGATGAGGATGGCGCGGAGGCCAGAGGTTCCGAGGTCGAGACCAAGATACATGGCTTGTCCTTCTTTCAGCAATCAGACGAAGCGATTGACGTAGTTTTCAAGGATCTCCTGGCGGCCCGAACGGGGCTCGGGGTTGATCCCTTCCGAGAGCACACGCTCGGTGATCGAGGCGAGGTCGCTGTTCAGCATCGCGCTGGCCTCGGGCGTCTGCCAGCCGGCATAGCGGGTGTTCAGGGCCTCATCGAGACCACCGTCCTCGATCATCGCCGCCGCGGCCTTCAGGCCACGGGCGCAGATGTCCATGCCACCGACATGGGCGGCGATCAGGTCCTCGGCCTCCAGCGACTGCCGGCGCAGCTTGGCGTCGAAGTTGGTGCCGCCCGAGGTGAAGCCTCCGGACTTGAGCACGTAGTAATAGGCCAGCGCGACTTCCGGCGTGTTGTTGGGGAACTGGTCGGTATCCCAGCCGGACTGGTAGTCGTTGCGGTTCATGTCGATCGAGCCGAGCATGTTCTCGGAGGTGGCCAGTGCCAGCTCGTGCTCGAAGGAATGGCCGGCAAGGATCGCGTGGCCCTGTTCGATGTTCAGCTTCACCTCGTTTTCCAGCCCGTACTTGCGCAGGAAGCCGATGCATGTGGCCACGTCGAAGTCGTACTGGTGCTTGGAGGGTTCCTGGGGCTTGGGCTCGACAAGGATCTGACCTTTAAAGCCGATCTTGTGCTTGTAGTCGACGACCATGTGCAGGAAGCGGGCCATGTGGTCCAGCTCCTGGGTGAGGTCCGTGTTCAGCAGGGTCTCGTAGCCTTCGCGGCCGCCCCAGAGCACGTAGTTCGCACCGCCCAGCTTGTGGGTCGCATCCATGCAGGATTTCACCGTGGCGGCGGCGACGGCGAAGACGTCGGGGTCGGGGTTGGTCGAGGCGCCCGACATCCAGCGGCGGTGGCTGAACATGTTGGCGGTGCCCCAGAGAAGCTTGGTGCGGCTGCCTTCCATCTTCTCGCCGATGTAATCGGTGATCTCTTCAAGCGTGGCGAGGTTGCCGGCGAAGTCGCCCTGGTCGGGGCGGATGTCGGCGTCGTGCCAGCAGAAGAACGGAGCGTCCAGGATATCGAACATCTCGAAGGCGGCATCGGCCTTCAGCTTGGCGCGGCCCATGTCGTCCTGGGGGTGCCAGGGACGCACGAAGGTCGGTCCGCCGAAGGGGTCACCGCCTTCCCAGGCGAAGCTGTGCCAGTAGGCGACGGCGAAGCGCAGGTGGTCTTCCATGCGCTTGCCCATGACGACTTCGTCCGGGTTGTAGTGGCGGAAGGCCAGCGGATTGGTGCTGTCCGTGCCTTCATAGGCGACCTTGGAGATACCGTCGAAGAATCCTGTGCTCACTGTCTTGGTCCTTGGCAGAGTGGGAGATGCGCCCCGGACGGACCGAGGCGCAGGGGAGGAGTTGATTTTTGACCCGGTCAGGATGCGGCGACTTCGGGGCGCTTGCCCAGGATGATCATCGACAGGATGTCCTCGTCGGTGACCTTGTCCACATCCACCGTGCCGACAAGCTGGCCGTTCTTCATGACCGAGGCACGGTCGCAGAGGTTCATCACCGAATGCACGTCGTGTTCGATCAGGAAGATCCCGATGCCCTGCGCCTTGAGCTGTTCGATCAGCTCGGCGACCATCTGGGTCTCTTGCGGACCAAGCGCGGCGGTCGGCTCGTCCATGACCAGGATGCGGGCATTGAAATAGACCGCGCGGGCGATGGCGACCGACTGGCGCTGGCCGCCCGAGAGCGCTTTCACCGGGGCGTTGAACTTTTTGAAGTTCGGATTGAGCCGGGCCATGATCTTGCGCGTCTCGGCCTCCATCCGGGCGTCGTCGACCAGCCCCGTGGGGGTGATCAGCTCTCGGCCTAGGAAGAGGTTCGAGGCCGCATCGAGGTTATCGGCAAGCGCCAGCGTCTGGTAGATGGTCTCGATGTTATGGCCGCGCGCGTCGCGGGGGTTCTGGATATCGACCAGCTTGCCGTCGACGTAGATTTCTCCGGCATCCATCTTGTAGGCGCCGGACAGACATTTGATCAGCGTCGACTTGCCGGCGCCGTTGTGCCCCAGGAGGCCGACGACTTCGCCGGGGTAGAGGTCGATGGTGACGTGATCGACGGCCTTGATCCCGCCGAACGAGACCGAGACATCGCGCATTTCGACCAGGGGGGTTCCACTGCGGTCAACCATTACACGTCTCCGGTTCGTTTGCGGTAGATGATGTCGATCAGCACGGCCAGCACGAGGACACCGCCGACGACGATGTTCTGGAAGGGCGCGTCGACGCCGACCATGGCCATGCCGGATTGCAGCGACTGCATGATCAGCGCGCCGAGGATGGCGCCGTAGATCGTGCCGATGCCACCCGCCAGCGCGGTGCCGCCGATGACGGCCGCCGCGATCACGCGCAGCTCGTCCAGGGTGCCGATGTCATTGGAGTGGAACGACAGGCGCGCGGAGGCGACCATGCCGGCCAGCGCGCAGAGCACGCCCATCATGGCGAAGACCTTGACCGTCAGCAGCCGGGTGTTGATGCCGGAAAGCTCTGCCGCGTCGGGGTTGCCGCCGGTGGCGAAGATGTAGCGCCCCAGGCGGGTGCGGCGCGCCACCACGGTCATCACCACGGCGATGGCGATCAGGATCAGCACCGAGAAGGGGATGCCGTAGCCCTGGGTGAAGCCTTCGGGCATGACCTCGCCACGGGCCTCGAATTCGCGGGCCAGCACGCGGGTCGGCACGGAATAGGCGTTGAGCGTGGCCACGAAGCCGAGGATCAGCGCCGCGGCGAGGGCCATCAGCGTGGCTTCCGCCCAGACGGGCTTGACCGGGAACTCGTGGGCGATGCGGGCCCGGCGGGCCTGCAGGATGCCGTAGCAGGCTGCGGCCACGGCGAGGGCGCCGATGATCCAGCTCGCGGTGGTGCCGAGGGTGCCGCCGATGCCGCCGAGCTTCTGGAAGGTGTCGTCGAGCGGGCCGATGGTCTGACCGCTGGTCAGGTACCAGGCCACGTTGCGCCAGACGAGGAAGCCTCCGAGCGTCACGATGAAGGCGGGAATGGTGAGATAGCCGACCAGCCAGCCATGGAACGCCCCGATCAGACCCCCTGCAAGCAGGCCGATGACGATCGCCACGGGTGCCATCAGCGGGCTGCCGTAGTCGATCCCGAGGCTGGGCAGGAACTGGGTCTGCGTCATGGCCATGATGGCCGAGCAGGTCGCCAGCAGCGCGCCGACGCTGAGGTCGATGTGGCGGGTCACGATGATGAAGACCATGCCGGTGGCCATGATGGCCACGCTGACGGTCTGGATCGTCAGGTTGAAGATGTTACGCGGAGTGAGAAACCGACCTTCGGTCAGGACGTTGAACACGATGCAGACCAGAACGAATGCGCCCACCATGCCCAGCAGGCGGGTATCGAATTCGAGTGTCTTGAAGATGTTCTTTCGTCCGATCGACGTGCCGGAGGCGCTGGCGTCTGCCATTGTGACCTCGGTTCTGAATGTAGGGGCTGTGACCCCCGCCGGTGATGGCGGAGGCCACATGCGTTAAGGACAGTATCAGTTACAGGGAGCGGGGCCGTCAGTGACGCCCTGGCACAGAGCGTCCTGCTCGATCCAGCCGGCTTCGACGACAACGGTCAGGTTGTCGGCGGTCACCGGAACCGGCTCCAGGAACTTGGCGGTCAGCGTGGTGCCTGCGGGCGAAGTCCACTCGGCCGCGCCTTCGATGTCCGAGGCGTCGGTGCCGCTGGCCAGCGCAACGGCGATCTCGCCGGCGGCCTTGCCGAGCGCGCGGGCGTCTTTCCAGACCGAGACGGTCTGGGTGCCACGTGCCACGCGGTTCAGGGCGGCATGGTCACCATCCTGACCCGAGACCGGCAGACCTTCGAGGCCCTGTGCGGTCAGCGCGGCCACGACGCCACCGGCGGTGCCATCGTTGGAGGCCACGACCGCGTCGACGTTGTTGTCGTTGGCGGTCAGGATCTGCTCCATGTTGCGCTGTGCGTTCGCCGGCAGCCAGCCGTCGGTGTAGGCTTCGTCGACGATGGTGATGTCACCGGCGTCGATGGCGGCCTGCAGCACTTCTTGCTGACCACCGCGCAGGAAGTCCGCGTTGGGATCGGTGGGCGAGCCCTTGATCATCACGTAGTTGCCGGTCGGCTGCGCCTCGAAGACGGCACGGGCCTGCATGCGGCCGACTTCGACGTTGTCGAAGGTCAGGTAGAAGGCGCGCGGGTCCTCGATCAGGCGGTCATATGCGATGACCGGGATGCCTTCGTTGGCGGCGGCGGTCACGGCGGGAATGATGGCCTGGGTGTCCTGCGCCAGGATCACCAGCACGTCGGCGCCCTGGGCGACGAGGCTTTCCACGTCCGACAGCTGCTTGGACGACGACGATTGCGCGTCGGCCGAGATGTAGTCTCCGCCCGCGGCTTCGATGGCGGCGACGATGGCCGCCTCGTCGGTCTTCCAGCGCTCTTCCTGGAAATTGGACCAGCTCACGCCGACGGTCTGCGCGAATGCACCGGTGCCAAGCACCATGGCAATCGCAGTTGTTGCGATCAGTTTCATTGGTTTCCTCCCAAATATCCGACCGGTTGTTTCGATCGGTAAGCTCGTTGTCCAAGCATGATTCGTACCTCCCCGAATCGCCTTGGCATCGCCATCTTGCACATTTCCTCCGGGGACAAAATTTATTTTTTTGCCCGCTGAAAAAAAGCTGGAAACCAAGCATGGTTTGATCAAAGGTTGCCGGATGATGAAGGAACGCACTTTGCACCACGATCTCGATGCCCGCGAAATGACCCGGCTGCGGGCCTTCCAGTGCATCCGGGAGGCGGGGCAGATTTCACGCACCGATATCGCCAAGGCGCTCAACAGCAGCCCGGCGACGGTGACCTCGGCCTGTGGCGCCCTGCTGGAGGCCGGGCTGATCCGCGACGTGGAGGCCGAACGAACAGATGCCACCCAGCGGGGCCGCCCGCGGGTGATGCTGGAAGTGAACGGAGAGGCGCTTGCCGTGGCCGGGATCAAGGTCGCGCGCCATGCGATCCATGTCACGGTGGTGGATTTCAAGGGTGTAGAAATCGGCTCTCATCTATCGCCTCTGGCCGCATCCTGCATGCCGGCAGAGGCACTGGTCATGGCGGTGCGCCAGGCACTGGATGACGCCTGCGAGAAACTGGGGCTGTCGCTGGACGCGGTGGCCGGGGTGGCGCTTGGCCTGCCGGGGTTCATCAACGGAGAGACCGGCTTCATGCATTGGTCCTCGTCGGTGCGGGAACGCAATGTCGATTTCATGCCGCTCTTTGCCCGGCACCTGCCATGCCCGGCCTTCCTGGAGAACGACGCAAACCTCGTGGCCAAGGCCGAGCAGTTCTTCGGCGCCGGGCGCGGGCTGCGCAACTTCCTGGTGGTGACCATCGAGCATGGTGTCGGCATGGGCATCGTGCAGGATGGCCAGCTTTACCGCGGCGAGCGCGGCTGCGGTGCCGAATTCGGCCATATGAAGGTGCAGTTTGAAGGCGCGGTCTGCCAATGCGGCCAGCGCGGCTGCCTCGAGGCCTACGTCGGGGATTACGCGCTGATCCGTGATGCCTCGGTCGGGCGCCAGGGCGATGCCTACAAGAGCCTCACCGACATCCTGGACGCGGCCCGCGCCGGCGACCGGCTGTCCGGCGAGGTGCTGGAGCGCGCCTCAAAGGTGCTGGGCGTGGCGCTGGCCAGCCTGGTGAACCTCTTCGATCCCGAGCATATCGTCATCGCCCGCCTGCGTCCCCGCTTTGACGAGGCCCACACCCAGGCCATGCTTGATGCGCTCAAGCGCAATACGGTGCAGGTGGATGCGCCGCTGCCGGGGATCACGGTGCGCAACCTGGACCAGAAGATGTGGGCGCGCGGGGCCGCGGCCCATGGCATCGAAAGGGTCTCGATCCTGAAAATTCGCGCGCGAGGAGATCAAGATGCTGCGTAACCTGTTGCTCGCCCTGGTGGTGCCGGGCCTGGCCTCGGCAGAGCCGCTGGCCCCGCATTTCGCCCCGGTCGAGATCGCGCCGCATGTCTATGACGGCGGCTGGGAGCATTTCGTCGGCGGCGGTGTCGCGGCCTTCGACTGCGACGGCGACCACCTGCCGGAGCTCTATGCCGCCGGTGGCAGCAATCCGGCGACCCTGTTCCGCAACCGCTCGGGCGAAGGTCTGGCCTTCGAGGCGCAAACTCCCGAGATCCTGGCGATGACCGGCGTGACGGGGGCCTATCCGCTGGACATCGACGGTGACGGACTTCTCGACCTGGCGGTGTTGCGCGTCGGCCAGGACCAGCTTCTGCGCGGGCTGGGCGATTGCCGGTTCCAGGACATGGGCCAGGCACTTGGTTTTGTCTCGGACGATCACTGGACGACCGCCTTCTCGGCCACCTGGGAGGAAGGGCAGAGCCTGCCGACCCTGGCTTTCGGCACCTATGTCGACCGCAGCGATCCTGAGGGCCCCTTCGAGGCCTGCGACGACACGCTGCTCTACCGGCCCGAGGGGCGGACCTATGCTGCCGCCACCCGGCTCGAGCCGGGATTTTGTGCCCTGTCGATGCTGTTTTCCGACTGGAACCGCTCTGGCCGGGCCGATCTGCGGGTCTCCAACGACCGGCATTACTATGTCCGGGGCGGCCAGGAGCAGCTCTGGGCCATGGAGGAGACACCGCGTCTCTATGACCAGCAGGAGGGATGGCAGCCCTATTCCATCTGGGGCATGGGCATTGCCTCGCGCGATGTGACGGGGGATGGCCTGCCGGATGTCTACCTGACCTCGATGGGCGATCAGAAGTTCCAGGAGTTCGACCCCGACGCCGGTGGTGGCCCCACCTGGCGTGATGCGACCTATGCGCGGGGCACCACGGCGCACAGGCCCCATGTGGGCAGCGACGGGCGCCCCTCGACCGGCTGGCATGCGGCCTTCGGCGATGTGAACAACGACGGGCGCGACGATATCTTCGTGGCCAAGGGCAATGTGGAGCAGATGCCAGTCGCGGCGATGGAAGATCCCAATTCCCTGCTCATGCAGGACAGCGAGGGCCAGTTCGCCGAGCGCTCGGTCGAGGCCGGGATCGCCTCCGTGGCGCGGTCCCGAGGCGCGGCGCTGGTGGACCTTGACAACAACGGCTGGCTCGACCTGGCGGTGGTGAACCGGCGCGCGGCGCTGGAGGTCTTCGAGAACACCTCTCGGGACGGGCATTGGCTGTTGGTCGACATCGCCGGGCAGGCTCCGAATACCGGAGCCATCGGCAGTTTCATCGAGCTGCGCACCGAGAGCGGCACCCAGACCCGCGAGATCATGATCGGCGGCGGCCATGCCAGCGGCCACGCCGGCATGCAGCACTTCGGGCTTGGCACTGCGCTCGATGCCGAACTGCGGATCATCTGGTCGGATGGAGAGGTTTGGGACTGGCAGCGCGTCGCCGCCGGAGAGATCGTGACCCTGACCCGCTAGCGGGTCATCCGGTCACGGCGCGCAGACGGTGCCCGCCGGGCGCGGTGAATTTCCCATGGCAGCAGGATCCCGGCTGGCCGGTGATGCATCCCCGTAGCGCCGGGCCGCCTGGTCTCTTGCCGGTGCTTGTTCTCTCTTCGTGATGGTAATAGTATAACATAACGATTCACGGAGAGACCAGATGACCGCATCCAGACGCCTGCCTGTCACCATCCTTTCGGGCTTCCTCGGGGCCGGGAAGACGACGCTGCTGAACCATGTGCTGAACAACCGAGAGGGTCGCCGCGTGGCGGTGATCGTCAACGACATGTCCGAGGTGAACATCGACGCCGACCTCGTGCGCAACGGCGGGGCCGAGCTGTCCCGCCAGGACGAGAAGCTGGTCGAGATGACCAACGGTTGCATTTGCTGCACTCTGCGAGAGGACCTTCTGACCGAGGTGCGCCGCCTCGCCGACGAGGGGCGCTTCGACTACCTGCTGATCGAATCCACCGGAATCTCGGAACCGCTGCCGGTTGCGGCCACCTTCGAGTTCCGCGATGCCGAGGGCCGCTCGCTCGACGATGTCGCGCGGCTCGATACCATGGTGACCGTGGTCGATGCCGCCAACCTGCTGAAGGATTACGCCAGCCATGATTTCCTGGCCGACCGGGGCGAAAGCCTGGGCGAGGCGGACGAGCGGCGGCTGGTCGACCTGCTGGTCGAGCAGATCGAGTTCGCCGACGTAGTGGTGCTGAACAAGGCCACCGAAGCCGGGCCCGAGCGCCTCGAGGCGGCCCGCAAGATCGTCACCGCTCTGAACCCCGACGCCCGTCAGATCGAGACCGACTTCGGCAAGGTCGCGGGCGATCGGATCTTCGACACCGGCCTCTTCGACTTCGAGACCGCCCACGAGCATCCGCTCTGGGCCAAGGAGCTCTATGGTTTCGAGGACCACGTGCCCGAGACCGAGGAATACGGGATCTCTTCTTTCGTCTACCGGGCCCGGCGGCCGTTCCATCCGCAGGCGATCCACGACGTGCTGAACGGCGCGCTGCCGGGAGTGATCCGCGCCAAGGGGCACTTCTGGGTGGCCACGCGCCCCGACTGGCTGGCCGAGTTCTCTCTCGCCGGGGCGCTCAGCTCGGTGCGGCCGCTCGGCAAGTGGTGGGCAACGGTGCCCGAGGCGCGGCGGCCGGATCATCCGCAGGCCCGTGCCTACCTGGCGCAGCACTGGCAGGAGCCCTGGGGCGACCGGCGGCAGGAGATCGTCTTCATCGGCGCGGACATGGACCGTGCCGCGATCACCGCGCGACTGGATGCAGCGCTGCTGGAGGGGCAGGCGCAGCTCTGCCTGACTGAGCGGCTCGACCTCTCAGATCCTTTCCCGCGCTGGCGAGAGGCGTCGGAGGCGGCATGAGGAGGGGGACGAACCTGGGGCAGACCGGGCTGCGGCGACGCCGCTGCCGGGGCAATCCGATGGCGGATTACGACCGCCTGCCGCCGGAGCTGCGTGCCTGGCTGCGGCAAGCGGCGCTGCCCTGGTCCGTGCGCTCGGCCCGGCGGGCCTGGGTGCGGGCCCTGGGCAAATGCGGCGGAGATCCGGTGGCGGCAGGGGCGCAACTCAGCCGGATCGAGGCCCGCCAGCTCGAAAGCCGGCAGACCTGACAGCTGGTGTCAGCCCTCGGAGCTGACCGTGCGGCGCAGGGCGCCGAGGATCTCGTCCCCGTGCTCGCCCAGTTTCGGTGCAGGGGTGCTGACGCCCGGACCGTCGCGGCGGAAGCGGAAGCCGGCGTTGGGAATGCGGGTAGGCTGGCCGGTGGCGGGGTCCTCGACCTCCAGGAAGATGTCGCGCGCGGTGACCTGCGGCAGCTCCAGCGCCTCGGACAGCGGGCGCACCTTGCCGGCGGGCACCCCGGCCTCGGCCAGCAGGGTTTCCCACTCCTGGGCCGACTTCTGGGCAAAGCGCGCCGTCAGCAGGGCCGTCAGCTCGTCATCGTGCTCAAGGCGTGCGGGGCCGGTGGCGAACCGGGGGTCTTCCAGCAGGGTTTCCAGCTCCATGGCCCGGAATAGGCGCTCGACCTGCACCTGCTGCACGGCGCCCAGGGTGATCTCTCCGTCGCCCGTGGGAAAGGTGTCGGCCGTCGGCATCCCCGAGAAGCCCCGGTTGCCGGCCCGCACCGGCTCCTTGCCGGCGATCAGCAACGGCGCCACGACCGAGCTCATCAGCACCATCGTCGCGTCCATCATCGAGACGTCCACGACCTGGCCGCGCCCCTCGGGGTCGGCCTGGCGCTGCACGTAGGCCGCAAGCACGGCGAAGGCCGAGAGCAGGGCAGTGTAGGTGTCGACGATGGGGAAGCCGATGCGCTGCGCAGGCTCGCCCTCGTGGCCGGACAGGTACATCAGGCCGGACATGCTCTGGATCACCTGGTCGATGGCCGGATAGTCGCGCATGGGCCCTTCCTGGCCGAAGCCCGAAACAGAGCAATAGATCAGGCCGGGATGGGCCTTGGTCATCGCATCGGCCCCCAGACCAAGCCGGTCGGCGACACCGGGCCGGAAGTTTTCCAGCATGATGTCACAGGTGCCGACGATATCCCGCGCGGCCTGCAGCCCCTCGGGGTCCTTGAGATCCAGCACCACCGATTTCTTGCCCGCGTTGGAGGACAGGAACGGCTCGGCCATGCCCTGACGTCCCGGCTCGCGGGTGTAGTGGCGCATGGCATCGCCAGCGGGTGGTTCTATCTTGATGACCTCTGCGCCCAGGAGGCACAGGAACTGGGTGGCCAGGGGCCCGGCGATCACATGGCTGAAATCCGCGATCCTCACGCCCGCGAGCGGCTGCGCCATAGGTCTCCTCCCCCTTGGCTCTTCAATTAGTTTCTATTGGAAACTAGTTGGGCGGGGAAAGTCAAGCGCTCAGGTCGGCACGGATGCGCGTTCAGGACTGGTAGGAGTCGATCAGCCGCCAGAGGAAAGAGAAGAAGAGCTCTCGTTCCTCGGGTGTCAGCGCGGCCATGAGACGCTCTTGCGAGGCCTCCATGTCCTTGCGCATGGCGGTGAAGCGCGCCGTGCCGGTCTCGCTGAGATAGAGCGCGTTGAACCGCTGGTCGCCCTCTTCCTTGCGCCGCTCGATGAGCGAGGCGGCCACCATCTCGTTGATGGCCTTGGTCAGGGCGGATTTCTTCAGCACCACCGCATCTGCCAGCTGCTTCTGAGAAATGCCGGGGTTCAGCGCGATGAGGTTCAGCAGGGCGACCTGGCCGGCCGCCAGGTCGTGCGCCTTCAGGAAAGCGGCGGTGTCTTCCAGGAGCCAGGCGCGCAGAACGCGGGTCACAAAAGAGATGTCGCGCCCCAGATACCCCAGCGTCACGCCATTTCTTTCAATCTTGTCAGTGGGATCGTTGCTCATGCCCGCCCTTTCGCAATGCCAAATGGCTAAAGGTCGGAAGGGGGTATGTCAATTTCCGGCATTGACAAAAGGGTGAAACAGTTTCCAAAGTGAACTAATAAGACGCGAGGGAGGAGACTCGTGAGAGCACTGGAAGAACTTCTGCAGGCCTTCGAGAGGCGTGCAGACGGGAGGAACGATGCGAGCGGCGCGCCGCTGGTCGGGATCTTTGGCGACGGCTTGCCCGAAGCGCTGATCCATGCGGCCGGCGCCACCCCGGTCGAGGTCAAGGCACCGCCGCTGGCCGATGCGACCACCGGGCCGCAGCGGCCCGAGGTGACCGAGATCGCAGAGCCTTTCCTTGATGATTTTGCCGCCCGGTTCCTGCATCGGCTGGCCGATGGCGCCTTCGATCACATGGCGATGGTGGTCTTTGCCCGCGATGACGTGGCCGCGCTGACCGCCTACCAATATGCCACCGAGATGCGCCGCCTCGGGATGTTGCCCGCCACCGGGCCGCGCCTGCACCTGTGGTCGCTCCTGCACAGCGAGGGCGCCGCCGCGGAGCGCTTCAACCGGACCGAGCTGGACCGGCTGGAGAGCGCCTTGCAGCAGGTGACGGGGCAGGGGATCGACACCGACGCCCTGGCCCGCGCACAGCAGCAGGAGGCCCGCCGCCTGGCCGCGCTTGCGCGTCTCGCCTCCCATCCGCAGGCCTTCGCCCTGCGCAACGCGGGCCGCTGGCTGGAGGCCGGACACCACGCCAACCTGCTGGACAGCCTGCCCGCGCCGGAGCCCGCAACCGGCCGCCGTATCGGTCTCGTCGGCACGGCCTGTGATCTGCCGGTGCTGCACCAGCTGGCCCAGGAGCTGGGTCACGTCGCTGCCGACCTGACCCCCTATGGCGACATCTGGCCCGGCAATCACGCCGGTCCCGAGGGGGTCGGGGCGCTGATCGACAGCGTCGCCACCCACCCGCTTCACCTGCGCGCCAACCCGGCCTCGAAGTTCGACACCGCCCTGGCCGACGGGCTGGAGGGCTGCGACCTGGTGCTGGCCGCTGTGGATCGCAATGATGATGGTTTCGGCTGGGATCTGCCGGCGCTCTCTGCGCTCTGCAAGGCGCGCGGCACGCCGCTGGTGATGCTTGGCTTCCGTCCCTTCCGCCCCGATGCCGCCTGGCTCGAAGCCGCCCGCAACAAGATCGCCGAGGTGCTCTCATGACCCGCGCCGCCGAAGCCGCCGCCTATCAGAAGGACTGGCTGAAGGGGCTGCGTCAGCAGATCACCTCCGGTGCCTCCTTCGCCTTCGTCAACGCCGATACCCCCCATGAGATCTTCCATTTCATGGATATGCCCATGGTGACCAACCAATGGTGGTCCGCGGTCATCGCCGCCAAGCAGCAGGCCCCCTATTTCTTCGACTGGATGGAGGACGAGGGCTTCCACGGCCACCTGCCGAAGTACAGCTCGCTGCCGCTGGTGGCGCAGCTCGAGGGCGATCCCTCGCGCCAGCCCTGGGGCGGTCTGCCCGCCCCCGCGCTGCTCTGCGCCCGGCAGAGCTCGGATGAACACGGGCGGATCTTCCGCCGCTGGTCCGAGCTGACCGGCGCACCGCTGCATCTGCTTTCGGCCCCCGGCGTCGCCGATCCGGCGCCCAACTGGTGGGAGATGGCCCGCGAGAACTGGGAAGAGCTTTATGGCACCGACCGGCTCGACCTGTTGCAGGCCGAGATCGAAGAGCTGATCACCGCGGTCGAGGACCTCACCGGGCGCAGCTTCGACCGCGAGGGTTTTGCCGTCTACATGGACAAGATCGACCGGATGGAGAAGATGCTGGGCGAGGTCTCGGACCTGATCGCCTCGGCACCTAAGGTCCCCATGGGTATCGCCGAACAGATGCCCAACGTGATGATCCCGCAGTGGCATCGCGGCTCGGACTGGGCGCTTTCGCACGTGAAGGGTTTCCGCGATGAGGTGGCCGAGCGCATCGAGGCCGGTCATGCCGAATGCCCGAACGAGAAGATCCGCATGATGTGGATCGGGGCGGGGCTGTGGTTCGATACGTCCTTCTATCGCGCCTTCGAGGAAACCCATGGCGCGACCTTCGCCTGGTCGATGTATCTGCCCTTCGCCTCCGACGGCTACATCCGCGCCGATCACGGCGACCCGGTGCGGGCGCTGGCGGCACGGGTCTCGGCGATGAACGAACAGCTGCACCAGCCGCCCTGGGTCAATGAATGGCTGGTGGCCCAGGCAAGGAAGTACCGCATCGACGTGGCGCTGATGCTGATCCCCGAGCACGACCGCTTCTCGGGCTATGGCTCTCTCTTTGCCAAGCGGGCGCTCGAACAGGCGGGCGTGAAGGTGATCGAGATCTGGTCGGACATGGTCGACCCGCGCGCCTGGGACCGCGAGGCCGCGGTGGCGCAGGTCACGGCAGCACTGGACGAAATGGAGGTAACGGCATGAGCGGAGCTCTGGACGGTCTGAAGATCGCCGATTTCAGCTGGGTGGGCGCAGGCCCCCGCGCCACCAAGGATCTCGCCGACAATGGCGCGCTGGTGGTGAAGATCGAAAGCGCCAAGCGGCTGGACCTCGGCCGCATGTCGCCCCCCTTCGCGCGGGGCGAACGCAAGAACCACGATGCCTCGGCCTTCTTTGCCCAGACCAATACCTCGAAGAAGAGCGTCACCATCAACCTCTCGGACCCGCGCGGGATCGAGGTGGCCAAGAAGCTGGTGGCCTGGGCGGATGTCGTGGTCGAGAATTTCGGCCCCGGTTTCATGGATCGCATCGGTCTCTCCTGGGAGGTGCTGCAGGAGGTGAAGCCGGATATCATCCTGGCCTCCGTCTCGGTGGCCGGCAAGACCGGCCCGATGGCGGGCTTCCGCGGCTACGGCAATGCCGCCGCCGCCATGTCGGGCCACGCGGACATGACCGGCTGGCCGGGCAGCGAGCCGCATATGCCGCCGCTCGCCTATGGCGACGTGGTCGCGCCGATGATGCTGACCGTGGCGATCCTCTCGGCGCTGGAGCACCGCGACCGTACCGGGAAGGGCTGTCACGTCGATGTCAGCCAGATCGAGGCGATGGTGCATGTGGCAGGCGACCTCTTTGCCGAGATGCCCGCCGACAAACCCGCCAATCACGACCCGCTGATCGCCCCGCATGGGGTCTTCCCGGTGGCCGGAGAGGACGCCTGGATCGCCATCGCCTGCGAGGCCCGCGGCTCTGCCGAGGCACTGGCCAGCGAACTGGGTCTGGACGAGATCAGCGATGAGGCCATCGCCGCGGCCACCCGTCTGCGCGACGGCGAGGACCTGGCGCAGGCGCTTTGTGACGCCGGTGTCGCGGCGGCCATGGTGCTGGATGGCAAGGGCGTGTCGGAAAGCGCCGACCTGGAGGCGGCCTCGCATTTCGTCATCGTGGATCACCCGGTGCTTGGCCGCGCGCATATGCCCGCGCCGCCCTACCAGCTGCCCCTGACCCCCTGGCACGTGGGCCCCGCGCCCTGCCTTGGTGAACACAACCGCGAGATCTTCGTCGACACGCTTGGCATGGCGGCCGAGGACCTGGCGGCACTGCAGGAAGAGGGGGTGCTGGCATGAAGCTTCTCGAAGGATTGAAAGTCGTCGTTCTGGCCGACCGGCTGGTGGATTTCGGCGGCGTGATGCTGGCCCGCATGGGGGCCGAGGTCGTACTGGCCGGGGCCTGCGAGATGACCGCGCCGCGCAAGGCGGCCTGGCACCATGGCATGACGCCCTCGAAGGCGCCCCTGGCCGAGCTCCTGGCCGATGCCGATGTGCTGCTCGAGGATCGCCGCAGCGAGGACTGGCCGGATCTGAAGGGCGTGACCCTGCCCGAGACCCTGGTCCACGTGGTGGCGACGGGCTACCCCGAGGAGACGCCGCAGCGTCCCGCCACGGATCTGACGCTGATGGCGCAATCGGGGCTGATGCATGTGATCGGCACCGCGGAGGCTCCGCCCCTGCGTCTGCCGGGCGAACAGGCCTATGCGCTGACCGGCATCCAGGTGGCCACCGCCGCCCTGATGGGGCTGCGCGCGCGGCGCCTGACCGGCAAGGGCCAGCGCACCCCGCTTTCGGCGCTGCAATCGGCAACGCTGTCGAACTACCGCGAGGCGGTGATGTACGAATGGACCGGCCGCATCGGGCGACGGGTCGGCAACCGGCTGGTGCGCGGCAGCTCCGGCGTGCGGCAGGTCTGGCCCTGCAGCGACGGTTTCGTCACCTGGTCGATGATCGACAACCCCGGCATGATGCGTGCCCTGGTGCGGGTGATGGTCGAGCAGGGCGCCGCCGGAGAGCTGGCCGAGGTCGACTGGGGCGCGATCCTGGTGGCCGATACCGACCAGGAGGTGATCGACCGCTGGCAGGGCATCGTGGCCAAGTTCTTTGCCCGCCATGACCGCGCCACCCTGGCGGGCTGGTCGCTGGAACATGGCTGGGGCCTCTCGGCGATCACCAAGCTTTCGGAGGTGCCCGAAAGCCCGCAGATGAAGGCGCGCGGCATCTTCCCCGATGGCGGCACCCTGCCGACGGGTCCGCTCTTTGCCGTGCATCCGGCGAAAGGAGGGGCGGCATGACCCCCGTCCTCGAAGGTCTGCGCGTGCTGGATTTCTCGCGGCTGCTGCCGGGGCCCTATTGCTCGTGGCTGCTGGCCGACCAGGGGGCCGAGGTCATCCGGGTCGAGAACCCGCGTGAGCTGGCCAAGCAGGCCAAGGTCTTCGGATGGGACAAGCTGGACGAGACGGGCCGCGCGCGGCAGCGGGCACGGGACATGCTGGCGCGGGGCAAACGCTCGGTGCAGCTGGACATCGGCTCGGAAGCCGGACGTGCCGCGCTGCTGAAGCTGGCGGCCAGCTGCGACGTGGTGATCGAGGATTACCGCCCCGGCGTGCTGGCGGGGCTGGGGCTGGGCTACGAGGACATGGCGCAGGTGAACCCGGCTTTGGTCTACACCAGTCTGACGCTTTGCGGCCAGACCGGCCCCTTGCGCGACAAGCCGGGCCATGACCCGGTGGCGCTGGCGCTCTCGGGCGTGCTGTCGCGCACCGGAGAGGACCCCGAGGCACCGGGCCTGCCCGGTGTGCCCTCCGCCGATGTCACCACCGGCGCCCATGCCGCCTTCGCCACGCTGGCCGCCGTGATGGCGGCGCGCACGACGGGGCAGGGGCGGCACGTGGACGTGGCGATGACCGATTGCGCCATGACGCTGGTGGCCAATATCGTCTCGCGCTACGAAACCCCGGCAGAGGCACCGCCGCGCGGCACCCGCCGGGCCGACCTGGGCCTCTGGCGCTGCGCCGATGGCGCCTGGCTCTGCACCACGGACATGGAGCCGCGCTACTGGGTGAAGTTCTGCGAGGTCATGGGCCATCCGGAGTTCATTCCGGCCCAGCTCGACCCCGCGCGCCGGCCTGAGATTCGCGCCACCCTGGCCGAGGCCTTTGCCCAGGAGCCCCGCGCCCACTGGCTTGCCCTCTTCGAGGAGGCGGGCACCCAGTTCGCGCCGGTGAACGACGTCACCGAAGCCCTGGCCGAGCCGCATCTGCGCGCGCGCGGCATGGTGGTCGAGGTCGACGCTCCGGGCGGCGGGCTGACCCAGCTGGGCCCGCCGGTGCGCCTTGGCGGCGAACCCGCCCCCAGCCCGGCCGTGCTGCCGGGCACCGATACACAGGCCATCCTGGCCGACCTGGGGCTTGCCCCCGCAGAGATTGCCGCGCTCACCGGAGGAGGTGAGAACGGCGAAGACCGGACGCAAAGGTCCGGCACCTGAGCCCGAAGACCAAGGGCTCGTGTTTCAAGGGAGGATACGATGAAACACATGACCAAGACCCTGGCCGCCCTGGTGGCCCTCGTTCCGGCCGGCTCGCTGATGGCCGCGGACTTCAACATGACCTATGCCTCGCCCTACACGACCAGCCATCCCTACGGGAAGGCGGACGCCGAGTGGATCGAGCGGATCGAAGAGCAGACCGATGGTCGGGTCTCGATCACCCCCTATTGGGGCCGTGCCCTGATCACCAGCCGTGAAGGCGTCGATGAACTGGCCGCCGGGATCGCCGATATCTCTTACATCGCGCCGATCTACGCCCGTTCGGGCTACGACATGAACCGTCTCGTGCCGGGCATGTTCTATGGCTACACCGACCCCGAGAAGGTGCTGTCGGTCTACATGGACCTGGTCGATGACTACCCCGTCTTCGGTGAAGAGCTGGGTGTCCACGTGGTCGGCTACAACGTCGGCACGCCGATGCACATGCTGCTGCGCAACGGCCCGGTCGAGACCCTCGACGATCTGAAGGGCCTGCGCATCCGCTCGGCCGTGGACTTCATCGGCCCCCTCGCCACCTACGGCGCCGAGGGCGTGACCATGCCGATGACCGAGACCTACCCCTCGCTCGAGAAGGGTGTCCTGGACGGTGTGATCGCCCCCTACGAGGCGCTGAAGTCGCTCTCCTTCGCCGAGGTGGTCAGCTACTACTCGGAGCTGCCGCACAGCCGCGGTGCCTATCCCTCGCGCGCCGTGAACATGGCCAAGTGGGAAAGCCTGCCGGATGACATCAAGGCCGTCTTCGATGCCAATACCGAATGGCTGAGCGCCCGGACCCTCGAGCTCTCCATCGAGGCCGAGGCCGCGGGCCGCGCCTATGGTGAAGAGGAAGGCGTGGTCTTCAACTCCGTCGCCCCCGAGGTCGTGGCCGAATATGCCACGGCCTTCGCCCCGGCGATGGAGGAGGTCGCGGCAGAACTCGATGCCATGGGCAAGCCCGGCTCCGAGGTGCTGGGCAAGATCCGCGCGGCCTACGAAGAGTGATGTGCTCTTCCCGGAGGGGCTTTGGCTCCTCCGGGTTTGTGGAAGGACGAACATGCTGAAATTACTGGATACGGGCCTTGGATGGGTGGTGCGGGGCACCACGCTCTTCGGCATCTTCGCGCTGATGGCGCTCATGGGGCTGATCGTGGTGACGGTGGTCTTCCGCGCCATCGGGATCGCCTTCCCCGGCACCTATGTGCTGTCCGAGCTGCTGCTGATCCCCACCATCACGCTTTCGCTGGCCTATGCGGCCTGGAGCGGCGCCCATACGCGGGTCGAGCTGGTCACCCAGCTGCTGCCCAAGCGTGGCGCGGGGGTGATCGACGGGCTGATGCTGCTGGCGGGCAGCGTCTTCTGGGTCTTCGTGATCTGGGCCGGTATCCGCAACGCCCTGCACCACGCCGCGCAGGGAGAGAAGACCCCCATGCTGGACATCCCGGTGGCCCCCTTCCGCTGGCTGCTGGTGTTCGCCGTGGGCCTGCTGATTGCCGTCCTGGTACTGCGTGCAGCCCAGGCCATCACCGGCAAGACGCCGGTTGAGGAGACCCAAGAATGACCCCGATCGTAGCGGGCCTCGTCGGCCTCGCATTCCTCTTCGTCTTCCTCGTTGCGGGGATGCCCATCGGTTTCGCCATGGGCGTGACCGGCGCGGTCGGCTTTGCCTTCCTGCTGAGCTTCCACGCGGCGGTGATCAAGGTCGGCGTGATCAGCTTCGACATCGCCACCAATTACGCCATCGGGACGGTGCCGCTGTTCCTCTTCATGGCGCATGTGCTCTTTGCCTCGGGGATCGGCAAGGATCTCTACGATTTCGCCGCCCGCGCCATCGGGCACAAGCGCGGCGGGCTGGCCATGGCCACCGTCGGCGCCTCGGCGGGCTTTGCCGCCGTCAACGCCAGCTCGCTGGCCACCACGGCGACCATGGGTCTCGTTGCGCTGCCCGAGATGCGCAAGCACGGCTACTCGCTGCCGCTGGCCACCGGCGCCGTGGCCGCGGGCGGCACCATCGGCAGCCTGATCCCGCCCTCGGGGATGTTCATCATCTACGGCATCCTGACCGAGACCTCGATCGGCGACATGTTCGCCGCCGGTATCATCCCCGGCGTCATGCTGGCGCTGTTCTACATGGCGGTGATCTGGATTCGCTGCCGCATCAACCCCGAGGCCGGGCCCGCCGGTCCGCGCTACAGCCTGGCGGAACGCTGGGAGGGGCTGAAGAAGACCGCCGACGTGATCGTACTCTTCGGCTTCGTCATGGGGGGCATCATCTGGGGCCTCTTCACCCCGACCGAGGCCGGCGCCATGGGCGCCTTCGGAGCACTGCTCATCGCCGGGGCCCGTGGCCGCCTCAGCTATGCCACGCTGGTCGATGCGATCTACGAGACCTTCAAGACCACCGGCATGATCTTCGGCATCCTCTTCGGGGCCCTGGTCTTCAATTCCTTCATCACCGTCACCACGATTCCGCTGCAGATCGCGGGCTGGGTGACCAGCAGCCAGCTGGCGCCGATCGCGGTGTTGCTGGTGGTGCTGCTGATCTACTTCTTCCTGGGCATGATCCTGGATGCCTCGGCGATGATGACGCTGACCGTGCCGCTGTTCTTCCCGCTGATCACCGGGCTGGGCTACGACGCCGTGCTCTTCGGGGTGCTGGTGGTGCGGATGACCGAGATCGCGCTGATCACGCCACCCGTGGGGATGAATGTCTATGTGCTCTCGGGGGTGGCGCGGGACGTGCCGCTGTCGAAGATCTTCCTGGGCACCGCGCCCTTCGTGGTGGCCGACGTCATCCACGTGGCCCTGCTGATCAGCATCCCCGCATTGGTGCTCTGGCTACCCTCTCTCTAGACCGGGTACCTCCCCCGGTCCTGAGAAATAGCGCCGCCGAGGTCCTCGCCCCGGCGGCGCTTTCGTGTCCGCACCCGCCCCGCTGTGCGGCGAGGCAAGGAGGGGGCAAGCTTCGCAGGACTTTTGGCAAACCGTAGTGAAACCGTGATCTTCGTCTGCTCAGAAGAGCAAAATCCCATGACGACGTGAGCAAGATGGACCGCCGGGAACAGATACTGCAGCAGGCGCGGCGCGATGGCCGGGTGATGGTAGAGGAACTGGCCCTGGCCTTCGGGGTCTCGGCCCATACGATCCGCCGCGATATCAACACGCTCTGCGAAGAGGCCAAGCTGCGCCGCCTGCACGGCGGGGCCGAGTATATCGAGGGCCATGCGAACCTGCCCTACCAGGCCCGCGCGGTGCTGAACTTCGACGCCAAGAGCGCCATCGCCCGTGCCGTCGCAGCCGAGATCCCCGACGAGGCGACGATCTTCATCTCGATCGGCACGACGCCCGCCATCGTCGCCGGCGCGCTGGCGGGCAAGCAGGCGCTGACGGTGATCACCAACAACCTCAACGCCGCCTTCGCCCTGTCCGAAAACCCGTCGAACCGCATCATCCTGCCGGGCGGAGAGCTGCGTCTGCCCGACCGGGACCTGCTGGGCCCCGAGGCGGTCGAGCTCTTCTCGACCTATCGCGCCGACTACGGGATCTACGGGGTGGGGGGTATCGACAGCGATGGCTCCCTGCTGGATTTCCACGCCTCCGAGGTGCAGATGCGAGAGCAGATGCGGATCAACTCCCGCCGCTCGATCCTCGTCGCGGACCGCAGCAAGTTCGGGCGCCGCGCGGCGGCGGTCGGCGGGCATATGCGTGAGGCCGACATGCTGGTGCTGGACCGTGCCCCCGAGGCCCCCCATGCGCAGCTGCTGGAGGATTGTCGCGGCAAGCTGGTGCTGGCGATGGAGGGGGGCTGACCCGCGCGGTCAGAGCCCGGATGCCGATTCAGATGCCGGGGATCTCGACGGTGAAGCAGGTCTCTTCCTCGTCGGAGGTCACCTTGATCTCGCCGCCATGGGCCGAGACGATCTGCTGGCAGATATAGAGCCCCAGCCCCAGGCCCTGGGGACTTGTGCGCCCCTCGATCGCGGGCTTGCGGAAGAACGGCTGGAAGAGGGTCTCCCAGGATTCCTGCGGAATGGGGTGCCCGCTGTTGCAGACCGCAATGGTCAGCAGAGTCTCGGTCTGATCGACAATCAGCTGGATCGGCGTGCCCGCAGAGCCATGGGTCACGGCATTGCCAAGCAGGTTCGAGACCACCTGCATCATGCGCGGACCGTCGATGTTGACCGGGGCCGACAGCTGGCAGTTCAGCTCCACGGTGACGTTGTCGCGGGCGGCTTCGATCTCGTGGATGACATGTTCGAGTGACTGCTTCAGGTCGCTCACCTCGCCACGGGTGACGACGATGCCCTGACCCAGCTGGATGCGGGTCAGGTCCATCAGGTTCTCGATCAGCTCGGCCATCCGCATGGAGCTGGCCGCCATGTTGCGCAGAAGATGGGCGCCGGCAGTGGTCTGCTCCTGCCGGGACAGCATCCGCACCCCCGCGGTCACCGAGGCCAGGGGATTGCGCAGGTCATGTCCGAGGATCGCCAGGATCTGCTTGTGCAGCAGGGCTTCCTTGCGCTGCTCTTCGAGCAGTCTTTCGCGGATCTTCTCTTCGGTCACGTCGCGGACGGTGCAGACGAAGCTGTCGTTCTCGGGCACGGCCACCCAGGACAGCCAGCGATAGTCACCCTCCGTGGTCCGATAGCGGTTCTCGAAGCGCAGCACGGGGCGTCCCTGCAGCACCTCGGCGAAGGCCTCCTCGGATCGGACCAGGTCGTCGGGGTGCAGGAATTCCTGGAAGGCATGGCCGACCATCTGGTCGCGCGTCCAGCCCAGGACCTTTTGCCAGGCGGGGTTCAGCGAGGCGAAACGGCCATCCCGGTCGAGGATGCACATCGGATCAGGAGTGATCCGCCATGTCGCCGATGCGACTTGGTCTTCATTCAACATTCAACTGCCTCGCGTCACCGCATGGGTGGGGACTGACTTACGGAAGCAAACGTCAGCATCATGCGGGGCATGGGCGAACGGGATCTGATGTGATGCTATCCGGATTTGACTGCGGTGACGTGGCAAGTAGGGCCAGCTTACCCTCCCGTCAAGCTCCGGTCTGCGGCCTGGCCGGGTCACGCTGCGTGGCGCCGGTGCCGAAGCGAGGCTGCGCGGGGCCGGTCTTGGCGGCTGGCCGCCCTCGGGCGGGCGGCCAGCTTTCTTGCGTCAGGCCAGGGCCTTCTGCAGCTCGTAGTAAGAGCTCTTGGGCGTCCGCTCCATGGTGTCGAAGTCGACATGGACGAGGCCGAAGCGCTTCTCGTAGCCCAGGGCCCATTCGTAGTTGTCCAGCAGAGACCACAGGAAATAGCCCTTCAGCGGCACGCCTTCGGCGATGGCCTTGCGCACCATGGCCAGGTGCTTTTGCACGTAATCCAGGCGCTCGGGGTCGCTGACGGTGCCGTCGGGCTGCTTCACGTCGGCGTTGGCCATGCCGTTCTCGGTGACGTAGAGCGGCAGGTCGCCGGTGTATTCCTCGGCGGTGCGCTTGAGGAACTTGTAGAGGCCCTCGGGGTAGATCTCCCAGTCCATGAAGGTCTTGGGCAGGGGGCCTTCGACCTCTTCATGATGCGGCCAGGGGCCGTTGTTGGGGCCGATCAGCTTGCGGGTGTAGTAGTTGACGCCCACCCAGTCGAGCTTCGAGCCGATGACGTCGAAGTCGTCCTGCCAGCCCTCGGGCATATGGGGGGCGAAGCCCTCCATCACGTTGGCGGGGTATTCCTTCTTGAACATGCCGGACAGGAAGAAGCGGTTGTAGTAGCCGTCGTAGAGATCGGCGGCGGCGCGCGCCTCCTCGGTATCGGTGGCCGGATCTGCCCATTCCATGTTCACCACGGCCCCGAGGTTGCTCATGCCGAGCCCGCGCATCGCCTGGATGGCAGAGCCATGGGCCAGGTTGACGTGGTGCATGGCGCGCACGGCGGCGCGGATGTCCTTCATGCCGGGGGCGTGGTGGCCCAGGAAGTGGCTCAGCCAGCCGACGCACCAGGGCTCGTTGATCGGCGCGACCGAATACATGCGGTCACCGATCTTGCCCATGATCACCTCGGCGAAATCGGCAAACCACTTGGCGATGTCACGGTTGCGCCAGCCGCCGAGGTCGGCCAGCGGGCTGGGCAGCTCCCAGTGATAGAGCGTCGCGCAGGGCTTGATCCCGCGTTCCAGCATGGCGTCGGTGAGCCGGTCGTAGAAGTCGAGGCCCTCCTGGTTCACCTGGCCGCGGCCCTCGGGCAGCACGCGCGCCCAGGAGGTCGAAAAGCGGTAGCAGTCGAAACCGGCGGCCTTCACAAGGTCCAGGTCTTCCTCGTAGCGGTGGTAGTGGTCGCAGCCCCGGTCACCGTTCTCGGCGCGCACCACATTGCCGGGCGTGGCGGCAAAGGTGTCCCAGTGGGTCGAGCCGGCGCCGCCAAATGCATGGCCTTCGATCTGGTAGGAGGAAGTGGCGGTTCCGAACTGGAAGCCCTCGGGAAAATCCTTGCGGGAGAAGGTCATATCATCTCTCTTCTTGCTCTGGGCCTGCCGGCCCGTGGTCTGAGTTGCAGCGTCTGCAGAGTGTTTCAGGAGGGCAGGCGGGCTGCCTTGAGGGGCGCCGGGCCGGTGGAGGAACCGACCACGAGCTGCGCTTCCAGAAGCTGGTTGATCGGCGGGTGGTCGGGGTCCGAGATGAGCTGCATCAGCGCATCGGCCAGAACTTCTCCGGCGTGGCGGACGGAAGAGCGCGTGGCGGTGAAGATCGGGATCTCCTCGCCGTTGCGCAGGTAGGACAGGTCGTCGTCGTGGATGATCACCGAGACATCGCGGCCCATGACCAGCTGCGCCTCCTGCAGAGCGCGGCGGATGCCCACGGCCGAGATCATCGAGGCGCAGAGGAAGGCCGTAGGCGGGTCCTCGAAGGCCAGCATCCGGCGGGTTTTCATGTAACCGAACTGCTCTGTCATCTCATCGGTGCACATGAGCTGCGGATCAGCGGAAAGTCCCGCGTTTTCAAGCGCCTGGATATAGCCCTTGCGACGGCGGAAGGCGAAGTCCATGCGCTCCAGACCGTTGATCAGGGCGATGCGGCGATGGCCCAGTTGCAGCAGGAATTCGGTGGCACGGCGGAAGGCCTGGGTGTTGTTCACATCGACCCAGGAATAGGGCTCGGTCACCCCGGTCGAGCGGCCGTGGACGATGAAGGGCAGGCCGATCCGGTTCAGCAGGGCGATGCGGTCGTCCTTCACGTCGGGGGCCTGGATGATCACCCCGTCGACGGCGCCACGGGCGCGGAACTCTCGGTAGACCTTGCCCTCGTCGTCGCCGGGCACGCGGGTCAGCAGCATGTCGTAGCCGTGCTGGGCCAGGTTCTGGCTGGCGCCGGCGACGAAATCCCCGAAGACCGGGTTGACCATCTCGTGCTGGGTGGAGGTGGGGATCACCTGGCCGATCAGCATGGCCCGGCCGGTGGCCAGGCCCTTGGCACGACTGTTGGGGCGGTAGCCGAAACGCACCGCCGCCTCTTCCACGCGCTTGCGCGTGGCCTCGCTGACTTCCGGGTAGCCGTTCAGGGCACGGCTGACCGTTGTCTGCGACAGCCCGAGGGCCTCTGCCAGGGACTTCAGGTTCATGGGCCTCCCAAAGCGCTTTAAATTTTCTCCCGGTATTCTGTGTGCAATCAAAGACCCGTCAGGTCAATGCCCAAGAATATTGGGCGCAAGTGCTGACCTTTTCCCAATATTTTAAGCTTTTTGTCACCGCTTGTTGACATCGGTCCTGTGGATGGCTTTTAAAAGGCATGCCTCAAAGCGCTTTGAAACGGATTCGGCGCGAGGAGTACGGCGCATGGCGCATTCGGGAGGGAATTAGCTATGAAAATTTCACTTTATACTGGTGTGGCGGCTCTGGCCCTGACGGCTGGTGCAGCCCACGCAGAAAAGGTTACCGTCTTCGGTCCGTGGCTTGGCCCGGACCAGGAACAGGTCGAGGTCGTGCTTGACGGCTTCGCGAAGGCCACCGGACACGAAGTGTCCTACGTGGGCTCCGACAGCTTCGAGCAGCAGATCGTGATCGACGCCGAGGCGGGCTCTGCCCCCAACGTGGCGATCTTCCCGCAGCCGGGCCTGGCCCAGGACATGGCCAAGAACGGCTTCCTGTCCCCGCTGGCTGAGGGCACCGAGGAATGGGTGGCCGAGAATTACGCGGCCGGTCAGAGCTGGGTCGACCTGGGCACCTTCGCGGGTCCGGACGGCGAAAGCGACCTCTACGGCTTCTTCTACAAGGTCGATGTGAAGTCGCTGGTCTGGTACCTGCCCGAGAACTTCGAGGACGCGGGCTATGAAGTGCCCGAGACCATGGAAGAGCTGAAGGCCCTGACCGAGCAGATCGCCGCGGACGGCGAGACCCCCTGGTGCATCGGCCTGGGTTCCGGCGGCGCCACCGGCTGGCCGGCAACCGACTGGGTCGAGGACCTGATGCTGCGCACCGTGTCCCCCGAGGACTACGATGCCTGGACCACCAACGAACTCGCTTTCGACGATCCCAAGGTGATCAACGCGATCAACGAATTCGGCTGGTTCGCCAAGAACGACGCCTATGTCGCCGGTGGTGCCTCCGCCGTGGCAGCGACCGATTTCCGCGACAGCCCGAAGGGTCTCTTCGATGCGCCGCCGCAGTGCTACATGCACCGCCAGGCCTCCTTCATCCCGACCTTCTTCCCTGAAGATGCGGTCGTCGGTGAAGACGTCGACTTCTTCTACTTCCCGGCCTATGCCGAGAAGGACCTGGGCGCACCGGTTCTGGGTGCAGGCACCCTCTGGGCCATCACCAACGAGAGCCAGGGCGCACATGACCTGATCGAGTACCTCGAATCCGCCGAGGCACACGAGACCTGGATGGCCATGTCCGGCTTCCTCACCCCGCACAAGGGCGTGGATACCTCGGTCTTCGGTGATCCGACCCTGAAGAAGATGAACGACATCCTTCTGAACGCCACCACCTTCCGCTTCGACGGCTCCGACGTGATGCCCGGCGGCGTGGGCGCGGGTTCGTTCTGGACCGGCATGGTCGATTTCACCGGCGGTGCGTCGGCTGAAGAGGTCGCTTCCGAAATTCAGGACTCCTGGGACGCTCTGAAGTAAGCTCCTCGGCACACTGCCTGTAAGGAAGTGCGCGGCCCGGCTTTTCCGGGCCGCGCTTTGAAATTGAATTTCAAGGACGGGGGGCCACATGGCACCGGCATTGCAGGGCTTGCTGACCATCGTGATCGGCATCAGCGTATGTGTTGGCTACTTTTTCGGATCGAACCTGCTGCTGGACATGTTGTTTCCGCCGCGTGGACCGAAGGCGGGGCGTAATACCAATATCGCCAACCTGATCCGCCCGTGGCTCTTCCTCTTCCCCGCGCTCTTCGCACTTGGTCTCTACCTGATGTACCCGGTGGTCGAGACCCTGCGCCTGTCGCTGACCGACCGTATTCCCGGTGGCGGCTACCAGTGGACCGGCCTCAGCAACTACACCCAGATGTTCCAGGAGCCGAAGTTCTGGGAGGCCATGGGCAACAACCTGCTCTGGCTGCTCGTCGTGCCCGGCATGGCCACGATCTTCGGCCTGCTGGCGGCACAGCTGACCGACCGCATCGCCTGGGGCAGCATCGCCAAGTCGATCATCTTCATGCCCATGGCGATCTCCTTCGTCGGCGCGGCGGTGATCTGGAAGCTGGTCTATGACGCCCGCCCCGAGGGGCAGGACCAGATCGGCATCCTGAACGCGCTGGTGGTCTGGTTCGGCGGCACGCCCGAGACCTGGCTGACCCTGCCTTTCTGGAACAACTTCTTCCTGATGGTCGTGCTGATCTGGATCCAGAGCGGTTTCGCCATGGTGATCCTCTCGGCCGCGCTGCGCGGCATCCCGGAAGAGACCGTCGAGGCCGCCATCATCGACGGCGCCAACCCGATGCAGATCTTCTTCAAGATCAAGGTGCCGCAGATCCGTTCGACCATCATGGTGGTCTGGACGACGATCACGGTGATCGTGCTGAAGATCTTCGACATCGTCTTTGCCATGACGAATGGCCAATGGGGCACGCAGGTGCTGGCAAACTACATGTACGACAAGCTCTTCATCGCCCGTGACTGGGGTGTGGGCTCGGCCTCGGCCATCGTGATCATGGTGCTGGTGCTGCCGATCCTTGTCTGGAACGTGCGCAATGCGCGCCGGGAAATGAGCTGAGGAACGCGGGCATGAACAATATCGCCGGTAACAAACCCGCCCTGGTCTGGGCCACCCATATCTCGGTCGCCTTCCTGGTGCTGCTGTGGCTGCTGCCGACCCTGGGCCTTTTCGTCTCGTCCTTCCGGACCGCCGACCAGATCGCCTCGAGCGGCTGGTGGCGCGCGCTCTTCGCCACGGAACAGACCCTGACCCTGCGCACCGCCGCGCCCGAGACCCAGGCGCTGGAGGGTGACCTCTACGTGATCGAGGGCAATATCTTCGCCGACACCGGCGAAGAGGCCCCGACCGAGCTTACCGCCTGGGGCACCTCTTCGCGCGATGTCTCGGCCTACGAGCCCGGCGAGACCGCCGAGCTGCGCGACGGCGAACGCCTGACCATCGAGGCCGATGGCAGCTACCGCGTGGAAAGCCCCGTCGAGATGGAGGGCTCGCGCGGTCAGCGTGTCTTCATCACCGGCCTGGTGCCGCCCCGGCTGACCTTCGAGAACTACCAGCGGGTGCTCTTCTCGGGCTCCACCACCGATGGCATGCAGAAGGCCTTCTTCAACACGCTGACCGTGACCATCCCGGCCACGGTGATCCCGATCCTGGTGGCCGCCTTCGCCGCCTATGCGCTGGCCTGGATGGACTTCAAGGGCCGCGCCCTGCTGATCGCCATGATCGTGGCGCTGCTGGTGGTGCCCCTGCAGCTGGCGCTGATCCCGCTGCTGAAGCTCCACCTCAACATCGGTATCGGCAAGGGCTACATGGGGGTCTGGCTGGCCCACACGGGCTTTGGCCTGCCAATGGCCGTCTATCTCTTGCGCAACTACATCGCCGGGCTGCCGCGCGACATCATCGAGAACGCCCGCGTCGATGGCGCCACAGAGTTCCAGATCTTCACCCGGATCATCCTGCCGCTGTCCTTCCCGGCGCTGGCCTCCTTCGCGATCTTCCAGTTCCTCTGGACCTGGAACGACCTGCTCGTGGCCAAGGTCTTCCTGATCGACGCCTCGGGGCAGACCACCGTGATGACCGCCCAGATCGTCGAGCTCATGGGCACCCGAGGTGGCGACTGGGAGATCCTGGCAACAGCGGCCTTCGTGTCGATCGCGGTGCCGCTCTTCGTCTTCTTCTTCATGCAGAAATACCTGGTCCGCGGTCTGCTGGCCGGGTCCGTCAAATAGGACTTCCCCATGAGTGCAATGACTTCCCCGGTCGCAGCCGCCTCGATGGAACCACAGGCAGACTGGTGGCGCGGCGGGATCATCTACCAGATCTACCCGCGCTCCTTCCAGGACAGCAACGGCGACGGTATCGGTGACCTCGCGGGCATCACCGCCCGGCTCGGCCATATCGCCTCGCTGGGGGCGGATGCGATCTGGATCTCTCCCTTCTTCACCTCGCCGATGAAGGACTTCGGCTACGACGTCAGCGACTACTGCGACGTCGATGCGATGTTCGGCACCCTGGCCGATTTCGACGCCCTGACCGCACGGGCGCGCGAGTTGGGGCTGAAGGTGATGATCGACCTGGTGCTCAGCCATACCTCGGACCAGCACCCCTGGTTCGCCGAAAGCCGCGCCTCGCGCGACAACCCCAAGTCCGACTGGTACGTCTGGGCCGATGCCAAGCCCGATGGCACCCCGCCCAACAACTGGCTGTCGATCTTCGGCGGTTCGGGCTGGCAGTGGGACTCGCGCCGCCAGCAGTACTACCTGCACAACTTCCTGAAAGAGCAGCCGGATCTGAACTTCCACTGCGAAGAGGTGCAGGAGGCGCTGCTCAACGTCGCCCGCTTCTGGCTGGACCGCGGCGTCAACGGCTTCCGCCTCGATACGATCAACTTCTACACCCACGACCAGGAGCTGCGCGACAATCCCGCGCTGCCCGCCGACCAGCGCACCTCGAAGACCGCGCCCTCGGTGAACCCCTACAACTGGCAGGACCATCTCTACGACAAGTCCCGGCCCGAGAACCTCGAGTTCCTGCGCAAGCTGCGTGCCGTGATGAAGCCCTATGACGCCGCCGCCGTCGGCGAGGTGGGCGACGAACAGCGCGGGCTGGAGATCCTCGGCGAATACACCGCCGGCGATGACCTGATGAACATGTGCTACGCCTTCGAGCTGCTCTCGGGGGACACGCCAACCGCCGCCTACGTCAAGGAGACCATGGACCACGTCGACCGCGTGGCCAGCGACGGCTGGGCCTGCTGGGCCTATTCCAACCACGACGTGGTGCGCCACGGCTCGCGCTGGAAGCTCGACGAGGCCGGCAAGCGGATGTTCAACATGCTGATGGTCTGCCTGCGCGGCTCCATGTGCATCTACCAGGGCGAAGAGCTGGGCCTGGAAGAGGCCGACGTGGCCTACGAGGACCTGCAGGACCCCTACGGCATCGAGTTCTGGCCCGAGTTCAAGGGCCGCGACGGCTGCCGCACGCCGATGGTCTGGGAGGCCCACAACCCCCATGCGGGCTTCGGCACCGACACCCATGCGCGCCCCTGGCTGCCGGTCTCCGGGGCCCAGGCCTCGATGGCTGTGGACCTGCAGGAGAACGTGCCGTCCTCGATGCTGAACCACTACCGCCGGGCGCTGGCCCTGCGGACCAGCTACCCGATGCTGCGCACGGCCGAGCAGAGCCCGCTGGAGGCCGAGGGCCCGTTGCTGTCCTTCACGCGGCAGGGCGCGGGCGAGGAGTTGCTCTGCATCTTCAATCTCGGCGCGGCCGAGGCCAGCAAGACATTGCCTGCGGGCAACTGGATCAATATCGCGGAAGGTCTGCAGGGCGCCGTCGCCCCGGCAGAGGGCCGCGTCGACCTGCCCGGCTGGGGCTATGCCGTGCTGCGCAAGGGAGCGGAATGATATGGGAAATGTAGTACTCAAGGACGTCAGCAAGACCTATGGCGGGACGGTCAATGTCCTCAATGACATTGACCTCCAGATCACCGCGGGCGAGCTCATCGTCTTCGTCGGCCCCTCGGGCTGCGGCAAGTCCACGCTGCTCAGGATGATCGCCGGCTTGGAGAAGATCACGGGCGGCACGCTCGAGATCGACGGCCAGCGGATGAACGACGTGCCGCCGGCACAGCGCGGCATCGCCATGGTCTTCCAGAGCTACGCGCTCTATCCGCATATGACCGTGCGCGACAACATGGCCTTCGCGCTGAAGCTGGCGAAGAAGTCCAAGGAAGAGATCAACGAGGCCGTCGAGGAAGCCGCGCGCAAGCTGCAGCTCACCGATTACCTCGACCGCCTGCCCAAGGCGCTCTCGGGCGGTCAGCGCCAGCGTGTGGCCATCGGCCGCTCGATCGTGCGCGACCCGAAGATCTACCTCTTCGACGAGCCGCTCTCGAACCTCGACGCCGCGCTGCGCGTCGCCACCCGGATCGAGATCGCGCGCCTGAAAGAGGAAATGCCCGACCGCACAATGATTTACGTCACCCATGACCAGGTCGAGGCGATGACGCTGGCGGATCGCATCGTGGTGCTGGCCAACAAGGGCATCGCCCAGGTCGGCAGCCCGCTGGAGCTCTACGAGCGGCCCCAGAACGAGATGGTGGCGACCTTCATCGGCTCTCCGGCGATGAACCTGCTGCCGGGCAAGATCACCGGCACCGGCGCCCAGACCGAGATCTCCCTGGATGATGGCGGCAAGGCCGTGTCCCATGTGCAGACCGAGGCCTCGGACATGGGCAAGACGGTCAATATCGGGGTGCGTCCCGAGCACCTGGAAGCCACCGATGGTGAAGGGCTCTTCACCGGCCGCGTCGACATCACCGAGGCCCTGGGCGAGGTCACGTTGCTCTACTTCGAGACCGTCGGCACCGACCCTGCGCTGATCGCCAAGCTGCCGGGGGTCCACAAGGACCGTCGCGGCCAGAAGGTCACCATGACCGCCGCGCCCGAGCATGTGCATGTCTTCCACGAAGGCCAGTCGCTGCTCTACCGCTGAGCGCGCGCCCTTCGGACAAAATGAAAGCCCCGCCCCTTCGGCGGGGCTTTTTCATGTCTTGCCAAAACCTGTCACGACCGCTCGCCGCGCACCGACGTCCACCCCAGCACCGGGTCCGGCCAGGGCAGCCGAATCTACATGTTAACAGGGCTTTGGACCCCGAAATCCAACGTCGGTACGATGTCGGTATCACGTCGGTATTGCGTCGGTGTCTCGCCCCGTGCCGCACCGTGGTTAACGCGGCGCACGTTGATTTCGCCCCTGCGGGGCCGAAGCCTCCGGCGGGAGTATTTTCAGCCTGGTGATGCAACGGGACAGTGCCCGGAAAGGCGCCGGACTTTTGCCATGGAGAGCGTGCACGCCCTCGGCGGCAAAACGAGGGTGCCTTTCCGGCTCAGCCTGGCTCATCACCAGGCTGAAAATACTCCGGGGGAATCCGCGCAGCGGATGGGGGCGGAGCCCCCCGCCCCCCTCTACGTGTCGCCGTCAGGTGACGGAGGGAGGCTTTCGGCAAGGAAAAACCCCCGCCGGAGGGGCGCTCCGGCGGGGGCATGATCTGCAAGCGTCAGGCGCTTCAGCCGATGATGGCGTTCAGCGTGGCCGAGGGGCGCATCACCGCGGCGGTCTTGCCCGCATCGCCGTGGTAATAGCCACCGAGGTCGGCAGGCGCGCCCTGTGCGGCGGCCAGCTCTCCGGTGATCTCGGCTTCCTTCTCGGCCAGCTGGGCCGCGATGGGCGCGAAGTGACCGGCCAGCTCGGCGTCCTCGGACTGCGCGGCCAGGGCCTCGGCCCAGTAGCGCGCGAACCAGTAGTGGCTGTCGCGGTTGTCGGGCTCACCCACCTTGCGCGAGGGGCTGCGGTTGTCGTCCAGGATGCCCTGGGTTGCCGCCTCGACCGCGTCGCCCAGCACCTTGGCCTTGGCATTGCCCTTGGCGGAGGCCAGGAACTTGAAGCTCTCGCCCAGTGCGCAGAACTCGCCCAGGCTGTCCCAGCGCAGGTGGTTCTCTTCCTGCAGCTGCTGGACGTGCTTGGGGGCCGAGCCGCCGGCGCCGGTCTCGAAGAGGCCGCCGCCCTGCATCAGCTTCACGATCGACAGCATCTTGGCCGAGGTGGCCAGCTCGAGGATCGGGAAGAGGTCGGTCAGGTAGTCGCGCAGCACGTTGCCGGTGATGGCGATGGTGTTCTCGCCCTTGGTGATCGTCTCGAGCGAGGCCGTGGTGGCCTCGGCGGGGGACATGATCTCGAACTTGTCGGCGACGCCCTGGGCTTCCAGGATCGGCTTCACATAGGCGATCAGCTCTGCGTCATGGGCGCGCTCGGCGTCCAGCCAGAAGATCGAGCGGTAGCCGGTGATCTTCTGACGTTCGATGGCCAGCGCCACCCAGTCCTCGATCGGCGCCTTGCGCACGGAGGCCGAGCGCCAGATGTCGTTCTTCTCGACCTTGTGCTCGTGGATGACGGTGCCGTCTTCCAGGATCATCTTCACCACGCCATCCTCGGGGATCTCGAAGGTGGTGGGGTGAGAGCCGTATTCCTCGGCCTTCTGCGCCATCAGGCCCAGGTTCTGCACGGTGCCGGCGGTGGCCGGGTTCAGCTTGCCGTTGGCCTTGAAGAACTTGATCGCCTCGTCATAGACCGGCGCGTAGGAGTTGTCGGGGATCACGCAGTTGGTGTCGTGTTCCTTGTTGTCCGGACCCCAGCCCTTGCCGCCGGCGCGGATCAGCGCGGGCATCGAGGCGTCGATGATGACGTCCGAGGGGACATGCAGGTTGGTGATGCCCTTGTCGGAGTTCACCATGTACATGTCGGGACGGGTGGCGCGCACCTCTTCGATGGCGGCGAGGATCTCGGGCTCGTCCTTGACGCGCTCCAGCAGGGCGCCGAGGCCACCGTTGGGGTTCACGCCCAGATCGGCCATCTTGTCACCGTACTTGTCGAAGACCGGCGCCAGCCAGGCCTTCACGGCATGGCCGAAGATGATCGGGTCCGAGACCTTCATCATGGTGGCTTTCATGTGCAGCGAGAAGAGCGTGCCGGCCTTCTTGGTCTCTTCGATCTGCTCGGCCAGGAAGGCGTCCAGCGCCTTGGCCGACATGAAGGTCGCGTCGACCACGGTGCCGGCGGGGTAGGAGACGGCCTCTTTCAGCACGGTCTCGCCCGAGGCGCCTTCCAGCACGATCTTCGCGGTGGCGGCCTCTTTCAGCGTCACGGACTTCTCGTTCGAGAAGAAGTCGCCGCCGGACATCGCGGAGACGGTGGTCTTGCTGTCGGCCACCCAGTCCCCCATGCGGTGCGGGTTCTTCTGGGCGTAGTTCTTCACGGCGGCGGCGGCGCGGCGGTCCGAGTTGCCTTCGCGCAGCACCGGGTTCACGGCCGAGCCCTTGATGCTGTCGTACTTGGCGCGCACGGCCTTCTCTTCATCGGTCGAGGGCGCATAGGGGTAGTCGGGCAGGGCGTAGCCCTGGGACTGCAGCTCCTTGACGGCGGCGACCAGCTGCGGCTCGGAGGCCGAGATGTTCGGCAGCTTGATGACATTGGCCTCGGGCGTCTTCACCAGCTCGCCCAGGGCGGCCAGGTCGTCTTCCTGGCGCTGCTCTTCAGAGAGATACTCGGGGAAGGTGGCGATGATGCGGCCCGCCAGCGAGATGTCGCGGGTGCCAAACGTCACGCCGGCCGGAGCGGCAAAGGCCTGGATGATCGGCAGCAGCGAAGCCGAGGCCAGCTCGGGCGCTTCGTCTACCTTGGTATACACAATATCGGGCGTCTGTTTGTCTGCCAATTTTCTTCTCCCTTTCGCGATCTTCGGAAGGTCCGGGCCAATGGGCGCGGCGTCGGTTGGGCGGCGGTCGCTCCGGCGGGGCCGGGGACAGGCGGAGCCCCGTCAGGGGGCGTCGGGGAAATCCCTAAGCGGACAGGGCCGCGATGGCAAGTTTGCTGAATGTCGCGGGGGGAATTGGCGGGCCGCTGATCCCGCGCCTCCCGGAAATCGCGCGGATGCGCCGCCGTGGTAGCCAGGGGCCGGCCCGGCAGCGGGAAAGCCCGCCCTGGGGCAGACCCAGAGGGTCCTGTCAGGGCCAGGCGGCGAAGCTCGTGGTGTCCTCGCGCTGGCGGGCGCGGGCGGCGCGGCGGAAGCGGCCGGGGCTCAGCTTCTCGTGGCGGGCGAAGAAACGGTTGAAATAGGCCGGGTCCTGGAAGCCCAGGCGAAAGGCGATCTCGGCCACCTGCAGCGGCGTATTGACCAGCAGGTCGCGGGCATCGGCCAGGATCTCCCGGTGCAGGTAGCCCTGGGGCGAAAGCCCGGTGGCCTGGCGCACCACCGCCCCCAGCCGGTCGCGCGATATGCCCAGGGCGCCTGCGTAATCGCCCACCGACCAATGCTCGCGCCCGTGCCGGGCCACCAGCAGCACGAAACGGTCGAGCTGCGAGCGCGGCGCCAGCGCGCCGCTGTGCCCGCCCACCTCGGCGGCGCGCCAGAGCCGCACCAGCAGCACCGAGACCAGGTTCTCGACGATCACCTCGGTGCCGCCGCGGGCGGCGCGGCTCTCTTCGTCGATGACCTCGAGGTGACGCAACATGTCGTCCCGCACCTCCGGGTCGAGGGGCAGCAGCCGCAGCTGGCTCAGCAATCCGCGCAGCCGGGTGTTCATCGCCCCCGTCGGCAGCGCCCGCGCCAGCGCCACGGGACCCAGCCGCAGCAGCGCCCCCCGTGCCCCGGCCGAAAGCCGGATGCGCCGCACCGCCCCCGGTGGCAGCCAGGCCAGCCGGGGCGCATCGGCCGAGAGCGCCTCGTCCTCCGGCCCGTCCCTGCGCTGGCCCGCCGCCGCGGGGCTCTCGAGCGCGACCCGGCCCGCGGCGAGCACCAGCAGGCAGGCGGCCTCGGGCTCCAGCTGCAACTCGGTCGGATGCAGCGAAGAGCGCAGCAGGCGCGCTTCAAAGAGCCTGTTGGCGCGAGAGGGGAGAGGCGGCTGGGGGCGGGGCATCTGGTCTCTGTTCGGCAGGCGTGAGCGGCAAAAGTGCAATAATGACCCTCATTACTGCATTTCAAGCGGGCCGCCCACTGCTAGGTTCTACCCTCAGCCCCGGCCGGCAGGGAGGAACTCGTCGGTCGTGGGAGGAACCTGGGAGGATCTTCATGCGACATGCCCCGCGCAGGGCCCCGTCCTGCTGCGCCAGAGACATGGCCCGAGACACGGCCCAAGACATGGCCGGTTGATAGGGCCGGTTGATAGGGCCCGTTGCCCGCATGCGGGCCGCAGGGCCCCGGCGGCTGGTCGTTGACCGGCAGGCGGCGCAGGCCTCGACCGCGCGCCGCCGTGGCAAGGGCAGAGACCCCTCCCGACAAGATGCCTTCCCGGCGGCGCGATCGCCGGGATGAACAGGAAAGGAGACCCTGAAACATGGATCAGATCGACCTCTATATCGGCGGAACCCACAAGCCCGCCTCCGACGGCGCCCGCTTCGAGCGCGCCAACCCGGTGACCGGCGATGCCGTGACCTCGGCGGCGGCGGCAACCACGGAAGACGCCGTGGCGGCCGTGGACGCGGCGGCGGCGGCCTTCCCGGCCTGGTCGCAGACCTCGCCCGCCGAACGGCGCGGCTACCTGCTGAAGGCCGCGGAACGGCTGCGCGAAGCCGGCCCCGAGATCATCCGTGCCATGCAGGAAGAGATCGGCGCCACCGAGGCCTGGGCCGGGTTCAACGTGCACCTCGCCTCGGAAATGCTGGTCGAGGCCGCGGGCCTGACCACCCAGATCAAGGGCGAGATCATCCCCTCGAACCGCCCCGGCTCCACCGCCATGGCGGTGCGCCAGCCCGTGGGCGTCGTGCTCTCCATCGCGCCCTGGAACGCGCCGGTGATCCTGGGCACCCGCGCCATCGCCACGCCGCTGGCCTGCGGCAACACGGTGGTGATGAAGACCTCGGAACTTTGCCCCCGCGTCCATGCGCTGATGCTGGAAGCCATCGCCGGGGCGGGCATGCCGGAAGGCGTGCTGAACGCGGTCTCCAACGCGCCCGAGGATGCGCCGAAGATCGTCGAGACGCTGATCGCCCAGCCCGCCGTGCGCCGGATCAACTTCACCGGCTCGACCCGTGTCGGCCGGATCATCGCCGAAACCGCCGCCCGTCACCTCAAGCCCGCGCTGCTCGAGCTCGGCGGCAAGGCGCCGCTGATCGTGCTGGATGACGCGGATATCGAGGCCACCGTCTCGGCTGCCGCCTTCGGTGCCTACATGAACCAGGGCCAGATCTGCATGTCGACCGAGCGGATCATCGTCATGGACGAGATCGCCGACCGCTTTGCCGAGGCCTTCGCGGCCAAGGTGGCGACCCTCACCGCGGGCGATCCGCGCGAGGCCAAGCAGCCGCTCGGCTCGCTGGTCAATGCCGAGGCCGCCAACCGGGTGAAATCCCTGATCGAGGATGCGCTCTCGAAGGGCGCCCGCCTGATCGCCGGCGGCGGCGGCTCGGGCACCATGCTCGACGCCACGGCGGTGGACGGCGTGACCTCCTCGATGCGGCTCTACACCGAAGAGAGCTTCGGTCCGGTGGTCTCGATCATCCGGGTGGGGTCCATCGACGAGGCGGTGAGCGTGGCCAACGAAAGCGACCTGGGCCTCTCGGCTGCCGTCTTCGGCAAGGACCAGGCCCGCGCGCTCTCGGTCGCCAAGCGGATCGAAAGCGGCATCTGCCACGTCAACGGCCCGACCGTGCACGACGAGGCGCAGATGCCCTTCGGCGGCGTCAAGGACTCGGGCTATGGCCGTTTCGGCGGCACGCAGGGCATCAACGAGTTCACCGAGCTGCGCTGGATCACCATGCAGGACGGCCCGCTGCACTATCCGCTCTGAGGCATCCGCCTCCGGCGGGAGTATTTCAGGCCTTGTGATGAGCATGGGGGGAGCCGATCTGGCTCCCTCCTTCTGCTTCCGGGAGCGTGCACGCTCTCCATGGCAAAAGGAGGCCGCCTCAACGACCGGACCTGTTGCATCACCAAGCTGGAAATACTCCGGGGGACTCCGCGCAGCGGAGGGGGGCAGAGCCCCCTACGCCCCCTGCGTGAAGCGATAGATGGTGTGATTGCGATAGACCTCTCCGGGACGGATCACCGGGTCGGGGAAGTCTTCATGGTTGGGCGCATCGGGCCATTCCTGGGTTTCCATCGCCAGCCCGGCGCGGGGGCCATAGGCGAGGCCATCGAGACCGGGCAGCCCCTCGGCCGGCAAATGCGCGGCATTATAGACCTGAAGGCCGGGCGCATCGGTTTCCACCTCAAGCACCAGCCCGTCGCGGCCCGTCAGGCGGGCGGCGGGGGCGTCGCCGTCGAGGCAGAAGTTGTGGTCGTAGCCATGGGTGCCGATCTCGCGCGGGGTGCGGAAATCGAAGGGGGTCTCCGCGACCGGGGCGATCTCTCCCGAGGGGATCAGGCGGTCGTCGACGGGCAGGTAGTGCTCGGCAGCGATCTGCAGGGTCTGACCCGCCACGTCGCCCGCGCCGTCGAGGCAGAAGTAGCTGTGATGGGCCAGCGAGATCGGGCAGGGGTCCGAGGGGGTCGCCTCCATGGTGATCTCCAGCGCCGTGCCGGTGACCCGGTAGGTGACCGAGATGGCGCAGCGGCCGGGAAAGCCCATGTCTCCATCCGCCAGCAGCAGCGCGAAGGTGGCGCTGTCGGGGGTGCTCGCCTCGAGGGTCCAGTTCCTGACGCCGATGCCGTTGCCGCCGCCATGCAGGCAGGTGCGTCCGGCCTCGTTGAGGTCAAGCTGGTAGCTCTTGCCGTCGAGGCTGAAGCGTCCATCGGCGATGCGATTGGCGTAGCGGCCCACGGTGGCACCGAAATAGGTCATCGGCCCGAGGTAGTCCTCGAACCGCTCCGAGCCCAGCACCAGCGGATGCGCCACGCCCTTGAGCCGCAGGTCCTGCAGTGTCGCGCCATGGGTCAGGATCGAGGCGGTGAGCGCGCCGGAGGTGATCTTCACCTGCTGCACCGCTTCGCCGTCGGGGCGGGTACCGAAGAGCCGCGCCATCAGAGCACCACCTGGTGTTCGCGCTGGCCCGCGACACCGGCGGGTGCCTGGTAGAGCCTGCCCTGGGCCGCGTCGGGGGTGCTGATCCCCTCGCGCGCCGTGGTGGCATAGAGCGTCGTCAGATCGGGCCCGCCGAACGCCGGGCAGGAGGTATGCAGGCCATCCACCGCGATCGCCCGGTCGAAGCTGCCATCGGGGGCGTAGCGCGCCACCCGGCCCGCGCCCCATTGGGCGTTCCACAGGTAGCCCTCGGAATCGACCACCGCGCCATCGGCGAAGAGCCCTTCGGGGGCGAGGTCGATGAAGAGCTCGGGCGTGCCCGGCCAGCCCTCGGCATCCAGCGCGACGCGCATGATGGTCTGCTTCGGCGTATCGGCGAAATAGGCGGTCTTGCCGTCGGGGCTGAAGCAGATCGCGTTGGAGATCGAGATATCGCTCCAGAGCTTGCGCAGCTCGCCCTTGTAGTAGCGGTAGATCGCCCCGGCGCCCGGCTCGGCGGCCTTGCCCATGGTGCCGATCCAGAAGCCGCCCTGCGGGTCGGCGCGGCCATCGTTGGACCGGGTGACCGGGTTGTCGGCCTCCAGGTCCACCAGGCGCTCCTTCGCGCCGGTCTCGATGTCGAAGCGCCAGAGCGCGGTTTCCGAGGCCAGGATCAGCGTCGTCTCATCCACCCAGCCGGCGGCGGAGTGATATTCGTCGAAGCTCCATTCCAGCGGGGTGTCGCCCTGGATGGAGAGCAGCTTGCGGCCGATGATGTCGAACCAAAACAGCTGGCCCCGCAGCGGGTGCCAGAGCGGGCCTTCGCCCAGTTCGCAGTTGCGAGAATCGCAGAGAGTGGCGCGGGTCATGCTGAAAATACCTCGTCGTAACGGGAAACCATGGCGCGGGCGCGCTGGCCCACCTCGGAAGCGCTGTCGCCGGGCTTGTAGAGCGCGGTGCCGATGCCGAAGCCATTGGCCCCGGCCGCGGCCCATTCGGCGAAGTTCTCGGGGCCCGCACCGCCGACCGCATAGACCGGGACGCTGGCGGGGATCACGGCACGCATGGCCTTGAGGCCGGCCGGGCCGATCAGCGAGCCGGGGAAGAGCTTCAGCCCGTCGGCCCCGGCGCGGATGGCCGAGAAGCACTCGGTGGGGGTCATCACGCCGGGCCAGCTTTCAAGGCCGCGGGCCTTGGTGGCGGCGATGACCTCGGGGTTGGCATCGGGCGAGACGATCAGCTTGCCGCCGGCCTCGGCCACATTGGCGAGGTCTTCGAGCGTCAGCACGGTGCCCGCGCCGATCAGCGCCTGTTCGCCATGGGTCTCTGCCATCAGGCCGATCGACTTCAGCGGCTCGGGCGAGTTCAGCGGCACCTCGATGGAGGTGATGCCGGCCTCGATCAGGGCCTCGGCGACGGGCAGCGCATCGGCAGGGGTAATGCCGCGCAGAATGGCGATGATATTGCGGCGCATGGCCTCTCCTTCCCTCGGCGCAGAGCGCCGTCCTTGTTGGCCCTCGGCGCAGAGCGCCGTCTTGGGTGGCCTAGGCGCGGTGCGCCGTCTTTCCTGACCCGTGACGCGGAAGCCGCGTCCGGGCTGGCCGGGGCGGTGGCGCCCCTCAGGCCTGTTCGAGCTGGTGGGCGGCGATCAGGCCGCTCAGGGCCAGCTCGGGGTTCGTTGCGGCGCGGGCGCTGCCGCCCAGCCGTTCCATCGCGGCGATATAGCGGCGGGTCAGGCGGGGCGAGCCCACCACGACCACGTCCCTGTTCTGCCAGAAGTCCTGTGCCCCGGCCAGTTCGGTGCCGATCAGCAGCCCCGAGAGCCGCCCGGTGGCGGAGGCGGGGGCGAGCCCCTCGAGGAGCGAGGCGGGGCGGATCGAGAAGAGCTCCATGCCGATGGCGGCGGGTTCGGCGAAGCCCGTGGCCAGGGCGGCGAAGAAGGCGCCCTCGTCGGCCTCGCCATCGCTGGCCAGCGAATGGCGCAGCACGGAGTGCTGGCCGATCAGGGCGAAGATCTCGCCGGTCATGGCGGTGCGGAAGTTCAGCACCTGGCCGCCGGCCACGCGGACCCACTTGGTATGGGTGCCGGGCAGGCAGAGGGTGCCGTCGAAATCGGGCTCATCGGCAAGGAAACCGGCGATCTGGGTCTCTTCGCCGCGCATCACGTCGGCGGGGCCGGACTGGCAGAGGCCGGGCATGATGCGGACCGAGATCCGGGCGTCGCCGGTGGGCGCCACGACGGGCGCGCCGCCGAAGGCCGGGGGGCAGGGGACCTGGGCGTAGGGGGCCTCGATCCAGCCCTGCTTGGCACCGGCCATGCCGCAGATCAGCACCGGGGTCACGCGGTCCGGTGCCAGAAGGTCATCGGCCAGCCGCAGCAGGGCTGGCTCGAATTTGTCAGGTGTCAGGCCGCCCATGCCATCGGCAGAGCTGCGTTCCGCGAGGATCTCCCCCTCGGGGCCGATGGCCCAGAGGCGGAGGTTCGAGGTGCCCCAGTCTGCAGCGATCCAGTCGGCGGCAATCCAGTCGGCGGCCTGCACGGGTCAGATGTCCTGAAGATCGCCGGGCAGCAGGGCCGGGTCGATGTTCTGGTAGCAGACCGGACGCAGGAAGCGACGGATCGCCAGGGTGCCCACCGAGGTGGCACCGAAGTTGGTCGACGCCGGGTAGGGGCCACCATGGACCATGCTGTCGCAGACCTCGACGCCGGTGGGGAAGCCATTGGCCAGCACGCGGCCTGCCTTGCGTTCGAGCACCGGCAGCAGCTTGGCGGCTTCGGCCTTGTCGCCTGCGTCCATCATCAGCGTGGCGGTCAGCTGACCGGCGAAGCCACGGGCCACGGTCAGCATCTCGTCCATGTCCTTGACCACGATGGCGACGCCCAGGGGCCCGAAGACCTCGTGGCTGAGCGCCTCGTTGGCCAGCCATTCGGCGCCGGTGGTGCGGAAGACATAGGGCGTGGCGTTGCGCAGGTCGCAGGTCGAGGTCATGACCTCCTGCACACCCGATTGCGCCGCGATGGCGTCACGGCCCGAGCGATAGGCATCGGCGATGCCCTCGGTCAGCATGACCTGCGGGCCGGTGGCCTCAAGCGCGTCCTTGGCGGCGGCCAGGAAGGCCTCGGTCTCGGGACCTTCCAGCAGCACGAGGACGCCGGGGTTGGTGCAGAACTGGCCTGCGCCCATGGTCAGCGACCCGGCCCAGCCCTTGGCCATGTCCTCGGCCCGCGCCTGCATGGCGGCGGGCAGGAAGAACATCGGGTTGATCGAGCCCAGCTCGCCGAAGAAGGGGATCGGCTCGTCGCGCTGCGCGCAGAGATCGAAGAGCGCCTTGCCGCCCCGCAGGGAGCCGGTGAAGCCGACGGCGTTGATCAGCGGATGCTGGACCAGCGCGCCGCCCACTTCGTAGCTGCCGCCATGCACCATCGAGAAGGTGCCCGCGGGCATGCCGGTCTTCTCGATCGCGGCCTTGATCGCCTCGGCGACCACTTCGGCGGTGCCGGGGTGGGCCTCATGGCCCTTGACGACGACCGGGCAGCCAGCGGCCAGCGCCGAGGCGGTGTCGCCGCCGGCGGTGGAGAAGGCCAGCGGGAAGTTCGAGGCGCCGAAGACGGCCACCGGGCCGATGGGGCGCTGGATCATGCGCAGGTCGGGACGGGGCAGGGGCGCACGGTCGGGCAGGGCCTCGTCGTGGCGCACGTCCAGGTAGGCACCATCCATGATGTGGGAGGCGAAGAGGCGCAGCTGGCCGGTGGTGCGGCCGCGCTCGCCTTCCAGGCGGCCTGCGGGCAGGCCGGTCTCGGCGGTGCCGATGGCGGTGATGGTCTCGCCGCGCGCCTCGATCTCGTCGGCGATGGCGTTGAGGAAGGCGGCGCGTTCCTCACGGGTGGTGTAGCCGTAGGTCCAGAAGGCCTCTTCGGCGGCCTGGACGGCGCGGTCCACCAGTGCGGCGGTGCCTTTGGAGACGGAAATGGCGTCGCCGGTGACGGGCGTGGAGGCGAAGGTGTCGTCGTTGCCGACCCATTCGCCTGCGATCAGGTGTTTACCGTGAAAAGTCATTTGGTTCTTCCCTTACTTGCCCCAGGACAGCGCCATGATGTCGAGATCCGACGCCAGTTGCAGCAGGCGCGTCCGGGTGCGCTCGGTCATGGGTTTCAGCGGATGGCGGACGTGGTCGGACTTGATCACGCCGCCTTCCTTGTAGACCACCTTGCAGGCGCGCAGCCCGCACTGGCGGTTCTCGTGATTGATCAGCGGCATGCAGAGGTTCCACTGTGCCAGAGCCGCATCCTTGTCGCCGGCCAGGTAGTTGGTGACGATGGGGCGGATCTTCTCGGCGAACATGCCAGAGGTCATGGTGCCGGTGCAACCGGCATCCAGGTCCGCCAGCAGGGTAACCGCTTCTTCGCCGTCGAAGGGCCCGATGATGTCGTCGCCACCGGCCTCGATCAGCGCCGCCAGCTTGTCGGCGGCGAAGGGGGTTTCCATCTTGAAGTAGGAGACGTTCTCGATCTCCTTGGCCATCTTCACCAGCAGCGGCACCGGCAGGGTGACACCCGAGAGCGGCGCGTCCTGGATCATGATCGGAATGCTGATCGCATCCGAGACCATGGCGAAATGCTCGTAGATCATCTCGGGCGGCGGGACGAGGCCGACGCCGTGGTAGGGCGGCATCATCATCAGCATCGAGGCGCCAAGGGACTGGGCTTCGCGGGCGCGGTCGACGACGACCTGGGTCGAGAAATGCGACACGGTGACGATCACCGGCACGCGGCCCGCGACATGCTCGAGGCTGAGGCGGGTCAGCAGGCGGCGCTCGTCGTCCGAGAGCACGAATTGCTCGGAGTAGTTGGCCAGGATGCAGATGGCGTCGACGCCCTGGTCGATCAGGCAGTCGAGGACGCGCTTCATGCCCTCTTCGTCGACGGTGCCGTCATCGAGGAAGGGGGTGGGCGCAACGGGGAGGATGCCGGTCAGAGGAGTTTTCACTGTTCGGTCCTTTCAGGGATGTCGGTCAGAAATTTCGGGGATCAGAATTCAAAGGGCTCGACCACCGAGCGGCGGCCAAGAAGGAAGGCGTCGGCGGCATGGCGCAGCGGGCGCAGGTCCATGTCGATGCCGCCCGAGCGCACCAGCTCGGCCATCTTGGCGTAGAGCCGGGGGTATTCACCGTCGAGGCCCGAGTGATGCTCACCCTGTTCCTCGCCGTCGATGTACATGTTGCCGCCGCCGTTGGTCAGCAGCAGGGTGCCTTCCTCGCAGCGGGCTTCCATCGACCAGGTCTGTTCGCCTTCCTGGCGGAAGTCGAAGTCGCAGGTGACGCGCGCGCCGCCCGGATGGAAGAAGGCCAGGTCGGCTGCAATCGGCGCCTGCCGGTTCTCGGGGAACGACAGGGTGGCGGATTGCAGGTGGATCGGATCGGGCAGGATCTCGGTCACGATCGAGAGGGCGTTGATGCCGGGATCGAAGACGCCGAGACCGCCGGCCTCGAAGATCCAGTCCTGGCCGGGATGCCAGCGGCGCACGTCCTCGCGCCAGGTGACATGCAGCGACTTCAGGGTCTTGTCGGCCAGCCAGGCCTTGGCAGGCGCGACCTTGTCGGCCTCGCGCGAATGCCAGGTGGCGTAGATCGACAGACCCTTGTCACGGGCCATCTCTTCCAGCGCGATGCATTCCGCCAGGGTGGCCCCCGGCGGCTTTTCCAGCATCACGTGACGCCCCGCTGCCAGCGCCTTGGCCGCGTAGTCGAAACGCGGCACCGGCGGCAGGCAGAGAGAGACCACGCGGATTTCGGGACGGGCCTCCAGCATCTCGTCGAAGGAGGTGAAAGCCTCGACCCCCTCGACGGTGCCGGACCGCGAGACGGTGGCGGCGAGATCCCAGTCGGAAGAGCCCTTCAGCGAGGGCACGTGCTGGTCGACGGCAATCTTGCCGATGCCTACGAGCGCGATATCCATCAGTGAGCATCCTTTCCGACAGCATTGCCACGGCAGCCCTTGAGGAAGTCGAGGTCCGCGCCGGTGTCGGCGCCTTCGACGTGCTGCTGGTGCAGCCAGCCATAGCCCGACTCGAACTGCTCATGCGCGGGCGTCCACTCGGCCAGGCGTGCGGCCAGTTCCTCGTCCGAGATATCCAGGTGGACCCGGCGGGCGGCCACGTCGACCTCGATCATGTCGCCGTTGCGGACCACCGCGAGGGGGCCACCGGCGGCGGCTTCGGGAGAGGTGTGCAGGATCACGGTGCCATAGGCGGTGCCGGACATGCGCGCATCCGAGATGCGGACCATGTCGGTGATGCCCTTCTGCAGGACCTTCGGCGGCAGACCCATGTTGCCCACTTCGGACATGCCCGGATAGCCTTTCGGACCGCAGTTCTTCAGCACCATGACGCAGGTCTCGTCGATGTCGAGATCGGGGTCCTCGATCTTGGCCTTGTAGTCGTCGATATCCTCGAAGACCACGGCGCGGCCCTTGTGCTGCATCAGGTGCGGCGAGGCGGCAGAGGGCTTGAGCACCGCGCCATTGGGCGCCAGGTTGCCGCGCAGCACGGCGATGCCGCCCTGGGGCGTCAGGCCCTTGCCCACGGGACGGATCACGTCCTCGTTGTGGTTCAGCACGTCCTTGACCTCGTCCCACATGGTCTGGCCCGAGACTGTCAGCGCATCCTTGTGCAGCAGACCCGCTTCGCCGAGGCGCTTGATCACCACGGGCAGGCCGCCGGCGTAGAAGAACTCTTCCATCAGGTATTCGCCCGAGGGCATGAGGTTGACGATGGTTTCGACGTCGCGGCCGCAACGGTCCCAGTCGTCCAGGGTCAGGTCGACGCCCTGCACCCGGCCGGCGATGGCCAGCAGGTGGATCACGGCGTTGGTCGAACCGCCGATGGCACCATTGGTGCGGATGGCGTTCTCGAAGGCCTGCTTGGTCATGATGTCGGAGGGCTTCAGGTCGTCCTTGACCATCTGCACGATGCGACGGCCCGACATCTGTGCCATGACGCGGCGGCGGCTGTCCACGGCGGGGATCGCCGCATTGCCGGAAAGCGCCATGCCCAGGGCTTCGGCCATCGACGCCATGGTCGAGGCCGTGCCCATGGTGTTGCAGGTGCCGGTCGAGCGGGACATGCCCTGCTCGGCTTCCAGGAATTCTTCCTGCGTCATCTCGCCGGCCTTCACGGCCTCGGAGAACTTCCACAGGTGGGTGCCCGAGCCGACGCGTTCGCCACGGAAGTAGCCGTTCAGCATCGGGCCGCCGGTGACGACGATGGAGGGCACATCGCAGGAGGCCGCGGCCATCAGCAGCGAGGGCGTGGTCTTGTCGCAGCCGACCATCAGCACGGCGCCGTCGATGGGCTGGCCGCGCAGCTGCTCCTCGATCGACAGGGCGGCGAGGTTGCGGAACATCATCGCGGTGGGTCGGAAAGTGTTTTCCGAGGCCGAGAAGACGGGCACTTCGACGGGGAAGCCACCGGCCTCCCAGATGCCGGCCTTAACCTTTTCGGCGAGCTCGCGCAGGTGGCCGTTGCAGGGGGTCAGGTCGGACCAGGTGTTCATGATGCCGATGATCGGGCGACCATCGAAGAGATCATGGGGGTAACCCTGGTTCTTCATCCAGCCGCGATGGTAAATCGTGTCGCGGGAGTTGCCGCCATACCATTCCTGGGACCGTAGCTTGCGGGGCCATTTGGCTGGGGTGAAGGTCATTTTACCGGGTCCGTTACTAGCGATTGAATTGATCCGCTACGGTGGGGTCTTACCCACCCTACGGCTGTGGTGGCGGGCGGTGCGGCCGCCCGGCCAGGGCGCGGGGATGGCCCCCGCGGAGGGCGGGGGGTGCCCCCCGCCGCAGGTTCAGCCCTTGTTCTTCTGGTAGACGTCGAAGAACACGGCGGCGAGAAGCACGAGGCCCTTGATCACCTGCTGGTAGTCGATGCCGATGCCCATGATCGACATGCCGTTGTTGAGCACGCCCATGATGAAGGCGCCGACCACGGCCCCGATGATCTTGCCCGAGCCACCCGACATCGAGGCCCCGCCGATGAAGACGGCGGCGATCACGTCGAGCTCGACCGCGAAGCCGGCTTTCGGCGTTGCGGTGTTGAGGCGGGCGGCGAAGATCAGGCCCGCGAGAGCGGCCAGCATGCCCATGTTGACGAAGGCCAGGAAGGTCAGCTTCTCGGTCTTGATGCCCGACAGCTTGGCGGCCTTCTCGTTGCCCCCCAGGGCGTAGATGCGGCGACCCAGCGTCGTGTTCTCGGTGATGAAGGCATAGACGACCGTCAGCACCACCATCGAGACCAGCACGTTCGGCAGGCCACGGAAGCCCGAGAGCTTGTACATCACGTAGAAGAGCGCGCCGCAGACGACCACGTTGCGCACCACGAAGAACATGGTGGGTTCGTCATCCATGCCGTACTTGCGGTTGCGGGCCCGCTGGTTGAGACCCATCCAGACGATCAGGATCACCGCCAGGGCACCGGCGATCAGCGCCGTGCCATTGGGACGGTTGATGCCCAGGATATCCGGGATGAAGCCGGTCGAGAGCGACTGGAAGGAGCGCTCGAACGGACCCACCGACTGGCCTTCCAGCAGCCAGAGCGACAGGCCACGGAACACCAGCATGCCGGCCAGGGTCACGATGAAGGCGGGGATCTTCCAATAGGCCACCCAGTAGCCATGCCAGGCCCCGATGACGATACCGGCGACCAGGCAGGCGGGGATGGTGAGCCAGACCGGCCAGCCCCAGTTGACCATCATCACCGCCGCCAGCGCGCCGACGAAGCCCATGACCGAGCCGACCGAGAGGTCGATATGGCCGGCCACGATGACGATCAGCATGCCGAGCGCCATGATGATGATGTAGCTGTTCTGCAGGAACAGGTTGGTGATGTTGACAGGCTTCAGGAGCGTGCCGCCGGTCACCACCTGGAAGAACAGCATGATGGCGATCAGGGCGACCAGGAGGCCGTAGTCACGCAGGTGACCTGCAAGGTAGGCGCCCAGGCTCTTGCCCGCGCCGTCGTTGTTGTTATCAGCGAGTTCCACGTTTCCGACTCCTATTCCGCAGCGCCCGAGACAGGCTCGTCGACGACATCGGTGACGATCATCGACATGATCTTTTCCTGGCTGGCCTCGGCCGCCGTCAGCTCTCCGACCAGCGCGCCCTCGTTCATCACGTAAACGCGGTCGCACATGCCCAGAAGTTCGGGCATCTCGGAAGAGATCATCACCACGCCCTTGCCCTGTTCGGACAAGTCATTGATGATGTTGTAGATTTCAAACTTCGCGCCAACGTCGATACCGCGTGTCGGCTCGTCGAGGATCAGCACCTCGGGGCCTGAGAAGAGCCACTTGGACAGCACAACCTTCTGCTGGTTGCCGCCCGAGAGGTTCATCACCTTCTGGAAGACGGAAGGCGTGCGGATGTTCATCGCCTGCCGGTATTCTTCCGAGACGCGGGTCTCTTCGCCCTCGTTGATGACGCCCGATTTCGACACGCCGGGCAGGTTGGCCAGGGTGACGTTCTTCTGGATCGTCTCTTCGAGGATCAGGCCCAGCGACTTGCGGTCCTCGGTGACGTAGGCCAGGCCCGCGTCGATGGACTTGCCGACGGTCGAGACATCGGCCGTCTTGCCGTGCATCTTCACCGTGCCCGAGATGTTCTTGCCGTAGCTCTTGCCGAAGATCGACATCACGAGCTCGGTCCGGCCGGCGCCCATCAGGCCCGCGATGCCGACAACCTCGCCGGCACGGACGTTGAAGGCGGCGTTCTTGATCACCTGGCGGTCGGCGTGCTCGGGGTGCCAGACGTTCCAGTCCTCGACCTCCATCAGCATCTCGCCAGCGCGGTGCGGACGCGGCGGATAGCGGTCGGACATGTCCCGGCCCACCATGTCGCGCACGATGCGGTCCTCGGTGATCTCTTCCTTGTGCGCATCCATGGAAGACACGGTCGAGCCGTCGCGGATCACCGTCACGCTGTCCGCCACGCGGCGCACCTCGTTCAGCTTGTGGCTGATGATGATCTGGGTGACGCCCTGGGCCTTGAGTTCCAGCATCAGGTCCAGCAGGGCCTGGCTGTCGTGCTCGGAGAGCGCGGCGGTCGGCTCGTCGAGGATCAGCAACTTCACGTCCTTGGACAGGGCCTTGGCGATCTCGACCAGCTGCTGCTTGCCGACGCCGAGGCTGTCGATCAGCGTGCCGGGGTTCTCGGACAGGCCCACTTTCTTCAGCAGGTCCTCGGTCAGGCGGAAGGTCTCGCGCCAGTCCATCACGCCGTTCTTGGCGCGCTCGTTCCCGAGGAAGATGTTCTCGGCAATGGACAGCAGGGGCACCAGTGCCAGCTCCTGGTGGATGATGATCACCCCCACCTCTTCGCTGTCATTGATATCCGCGAACTGGGCCAGCTTGCCGTCGTAATGGATTTCGCCGTCATAGGTGCCGGCGGGATAGACGCCGGACAGCACTTTCATCAACGTGGACTTCCCGGCGCCGTTCTCGCCGCAGATCGCGTGGATCTCACCCTCGGTCACCGTCAGATTGACGTTGTCCAGGGCTTTCACGCCGGGGAATTCCTTGGTGATGGAGCGCATTTCAAGCAAAGAAGTCATGGCTTTGCCTTCTGCATTCTTTGAAGGGAGGTCCGCTCGCGGAGGATGCGAGCGGACCCTGAACGGCCGATCCGGTGAGGACCGGCCGCGAGCGATCGGGGGTCTGACCCGATCTTACTCGAAGGCGTCAGCGGGGTGGTAACCGCTGTCGACCACGATCTCTTTCCAGTTGGAGCTGTCCACGAGGACGGGTTCCAGCAGGTAGGAGGGGACGATCTTCATGCCGTTGTCGTAGGTGGAGGTGTCGTTGATCTCGGGCTCGGAGCCCTCGACCAGCGCTTCCACCATGTCGACGGCAACGCCGGCCAGCTCACGGGTGTCCTTGAACACGGTCGAGTACTGCTCGCCCGCGATGATGGACTTGACCGAGGGAAGCTCGGCGTCCTGGCCGGTGACGATCGGCATCTTCATGTCGCCGGAACCGTAGCCCACGCCCTTCAGCGAGGACAGGATGCCGATGGACAGGCCGTCGTAGGGGGACAGCACGCCGTGGACCATCTCGTCGGTGTAGTAGGCGGACAGCAGGTTATCCATGCGGGCCTGTGCAACAGCACCGTCCCAACGCAGCGTACCCACGGTGTCCATGCCGGTCTGGCCCGACACGATGTTGATGGTGCCGTCTTCGATCAGCGGGTCCAGGACGGACATGGCGCCGTTGTAGAAGAAGTAGGCGTTGTTGTCGTCCGGCGAACCGCCGAAGAGCTCGACGTTGTAGGGGCCATCGCCGAAGCGTTCCTTCAGGCCGTCGACCAGCGAGCTTGCCTGCTGCACGCCGACCTTGAAGTTGTCGAAGGTGGCGTAATAGCTGACGTATTCGCTGTCACGGATCAGGCGGTCGTAGGAGATGACGGGGATATCCGCGTAATAGGCGTTCTCCAGCGCGTTCGACAGCGTGGTGCCGTCGATGGCCGCGATCACCAGCACGTCCACGCCGCGGGTGATCATGTTCTCGATCTGCGCAACCTGGTTCGGGATGTCGTCTTCTGCGTACTGCAGGATGGTTTCGTAGCCAGCTTCCTGCAGTTGCTCCTGCATGGAATTACCGTCCGAAATCCAGCGGGCCGAGGACTTGGTCGGCATCGCGATGCCGATCAGACCGTCGGCATAGGCGCCGGTTGCGAACACGAGGGCGGCGGCCGTGCTGGCCGCGAGAGTCTTGAGAGTCATGATCTCCTCCACGTTAGCGGCCGGTTTGCCGGGGTATCCGGTGGGCCGCAATTATCTGGTTGGTCTCCTCAACCGCGCCTTGGGTAGCCCTAACATATCATATCTGTAAAATTCTATTTGTGCAGATTCCCATATCAATGATGGTATGCTTCATGCTAAGCCGCCGCCATGGACCTTATAAAACGTCTCAAGCCGATGCATTTTCGTCTCGTGGACGAAATCGCCCGCCGCCAGAAGCTGCAACTTGCGGCTGAGGCGCTGGCGATGTCACAACCTGCGGCAAGCCGGATGCTGGCGGATGTCGAATCCGAACTGGGCACGGCGCTGTTCATTCGGCACCCCCGCTGGATGGAGCCAACCCCGGTCGGAGAGGCCTTCCTGCGCCACATCCGGGTGATTCTCTGGGAGCTCGAGACGCTGCAGACCGAGGTCGGCAATATCGCCGAGGGCCAGGCGGGCGAGATCCGCGTCGGTGCTGTGACCGGGCCGGCCATGGGCTTCCTGATGCCCGCGCTGCGCCAGGTGAAGGCCGAAAGCCCCGACATCGAGGCGACCATCGAGGTCGGCCCCTCGGTGCAGCTGGTGCGCGGCCTGCGCGAAGGCCGGTTCGACTTCATCATCGCCCGGCTGATGCCGGACCAGGACAGCCACGAGTTCCACGTCTATCCGGCGCGCTCCGAGAACGTGGCGCTGATGGTACGCGACAGCCACCCGCTGGCCAGCCATCGCCAACTGCCGCTGGAAGCCGTGACCGGCTACGAATGGCTGATGCAGGAGCGCGGCTCTCCGATCCGCCAGGCGGTTGAGGCGGCCTTCCTGCAATCGGGCACCGCGGTGCCGGGCAATATCACCAATTCCTCGTCGCTGCTGGTGGTGCTCTCGCTCCTGGCCCATTCCGACGTGATCGCCCCGCTATCCCGCGAAGTGGCCGAGATCCTCACCGGAGATAGCCTGGGCGCGAAGCTCGTGGCGCTCGACATGGCCGAGCGGATCATCGTCTCGCCCTACTTCATCCTTGCCAACCGCGGCCAGCAATTGCCCCGCGCCACCGAGCGGGTCCTGGAAGAGGTGCTGCGGCGGCTCTAGGGGGCGCTCCCTGCGGGAGCGCAGGCCTCCGGCGGGAGTATTTTCAGCCTTGTGATGATGAGGGCCGATGCCCGGAAGGGCACCCTACTTTCCAGCTGGAGCGTGCCGCGCCCGCAATGGCGAAAGTAGGCCGCCTTTCCGGGGCCTGTCCCGCATCATCACCAAGCTGAAAATACTCCGGGGGACTCCGCGCAGCGGAGGGGGGCAGAGCCCCCTCAGGCCTGCTGGGCCGCCGCGACGGCGCGTTTCCAGGCGCCATAGAGCCGGTCGCGCTCGCCTGCTTCCATCTGCGGCGTGAAGTTGCGCTCCAGAGCCCAGCTCTCGGCGAAGCCCTCCGCATCGGGATAGAGGCCGGCGCGGTGGCCCGCCAGCCAGGCGGCACCCAGGGCCGTGGTCTCGAGCATCTCGGGCCGGTCGACCGGGGCGCCCAGGATGTCCGAGAGGAACTGCATCGCCCAGTCCGAGGCGCTCATGCCGCCGTCGACGCGCAGGGTGGCGGCACCTTCCGTCTGCCAGTCGGCCTGCATGGCCTCCAGCAGGTCGCGGGTCTGGTAGCCCACCGATTGCAGCGCCGCGCGGGCGAATTCGGCGGGGCCCGAATTGCGGGTCAGCCCGAAGACCGCACCGCGGCATTCGGCGTTCCAGTAGGGCGCGCCGAGGCCGGTGAAGGCGGGCACGAGGATCAGCTCCTGCCCCGGATCGGCACGTTCCGCCAGCGGCTGTGTCTCGGAGGCCTCGCGGATGATCTTCAGCCCGTCGCGCAGCCATTGCACCACCGCGCCCGCGATGAAGATCGAGCCCTCGAGCGCATAGGTGGTCTTGCCGTCCAGCTGATAGGCCACCGTCGTCAGCAGCCGGTGCGACGAGCGTACCGGCGTCTCGCCGGTGTTGAGCAGGGCAAAGCAGCCGGTGCCATAGGTCGATTTCATCATGCCGGGCCGGAAGCAGGCCTGGCCGAGCGTGGCCGCCTGCTGGTCGCCCGCCACGCCGAGGATCGGGATCGGGGCGCCGAAGAGGTCCGGCCGCGTCAGGCCGAAATCCGAGGCGCAGTCGCGCACCTCGGGCAGGATCTGCAGGGGGATGTCCAGCAGGGCACAGATCTCTTCGGACCATGTCCCTTCGTGAATATCGTAAAGCAGCGTGCGCGCGGCATTGGTGGCGTCGGTGACATGGGCCTTGCCGCCGGTCATGCGCCAGATCAGGTAGCTGTCGACCGTGCCGAAGAGCACCCGGCCCGCCTCTGCGCCCTCGCGGGCGCCCTCGACGTTGTCCAGCAGCCATTTCACCTTGGTGCCCGAGAAATAGGGATCGAGCAGCAGGCCGGTGATCTCCGAGACGCGCTCTTCGTGGCCTGCCTCGCGCAGCTCGTGGCAGAGCGCCGAGGTGCGACGGTCCTGCCAGACGATGGCATTGTGCAGCGGCTTGCCGGTCTCGCGGTCCCAGAGCAGCGCGGTCTCGCGCTGGTTGGTGATGCCGATGCCCGCGATATCGGCGGGTCCGAGCCCGGCCTTCTCGATCGCGGCGCGGCAGGTGGCCGCCGTCGAGGCCCAGAGATCCTGGGGATCATGTTCTACCCAGCCCGAGCGCGGGTAGTGCTGGGGAAATTCCTCCTGCGCCGAGGCGACGGGGCGCAGGTCGGGGCCGAAGAGGATGGCGCGGGTCGAGGTGGTGCCCTGGTCGATGGCCAGAATGTGTTTCATGTCGCTCCTCCCAAAGCTGTCTCAGCTGCCGGTCATGTAGGCGTCCAGCGCGGCGATCTGCCCCTCGTCGAGGCGCAGGCCCAGCTTGGTCCGGCGCCAGACCACGTCCTCGGCCCGCGTGGCATATTCGCGCTCCATCAGGAAGCGCACCTCGGCCTCGCTGAGGCCGGCGCCAAAATCACGCCCCAGCTCTAGGGCCGTGCTGGCCTCGCCCAGGATATCGTAGCACTCGGTGCCGTAGTGGCGGAACAGGCGTTCGGCCTGGCGCGGTTCCAGGAAGGGATAGTCGAGCATCAGCTGGCCGATGCGCGTCTCGGCCTCGGCGACCGGGAAGTCTCCGCCGGGCAGGGGTTCGCCGGCGGTCCAGGGGTCGCGGATCCTGGGGAAGAGGGGGGCCAGCTTCTCCATCGCGTGTTCGGCGAGACGGCGATAGGTGGTGATCTTGCCGCCGAAGACCGACAGCAGCGGCGGGCCGCTTTCCTCCAGCCGCAGCACGTAGTCGCGGGTCGCGGCAGAGGCGGACGACGCGCCGTCGTCATAGAGCGGCCGGACGCCCGAGTAGGTCCAGACCACGTCCCCGGGCGTCACCGGCTGCTTGAAGTAGCCCGAGGCGAAATCGCAGAGATAGGAGACTTCCTCGTCGGTGATCCGGGGCCTCGAGTCGGCGTCGGGGTGGTCGACGTCCGTCGTGCCGATCAGGGTGAAATCCTGTTCGTAGGGGATCGAGAAGATGATCCGCCCGTCGGAGCCCTGGAAGAAGTAGCACTTGTCGTGATCGTAGAGCCGCCTGGTCACGATATGAGAGCCGCGCACCAGCCGGATACCGGCCTGGGAGTTGCGCCCGAGGGTGCCGTTCAGCATCTCGGCGACCCAGGGGCCCGCGGCATTGACCAGCGCCCTGGTGCGGATCTGGCGGGTTTCGCCCGTGGCCGTGTCCTCGAGCGTGACGGACCATGCCTCGCCTTCGGGAGTGGCGGCGATGACCTTGGTGCGGGGCATGATCTCGGCCCCCCAGCGGGCGGCGTCACGGGCGTTGAGCACCGTCAGCCGGGCGTCCTGCACCCAGCAATCGGAATATTCAAAGGCCCGGTGCATCTCGTCCTTCAGCGGCGCGCCCTCGCGGGTGCCATCGAGCGACAGGGACCGGGTGCCGGGCAGGATCTCTCGACCGCCGAGGGTGTCATAGAGAAAGAGACCCAGGCGGATCAGCCAGGCGGGGCGGCGGCCCTTCATCCAGGGCATGACCGTATTCAGCAGCCGCGAGGTGGGGGTGTCGTTCTCGAAGCGCATCTCGGGGTGCAGGGGCAGCACGAAGCGCATGGGCCAGGAGATATGCGGCATGGCCTTCAGCAGCCGCTCGCGCTCGATCAGCGATTCGCGGACCAGGCGGAATTCAAAGTACTCGAGATAGCGCAGGCCGCCGTGGAAGAGCTTGGTCGAGGCCGAGGAGGTGGCCCCCGCCAGATCGCCCATTTCGGCCAGTCCGACGCGCAAACCGCGCCCCGCGGCGTCGCGGGCGATGCCGCAGCCATTGATGCCGCCGCCGATGACGAAGAGGTCGAAGCCAGAACGGGGAGGGCCGTCTTGCCGGGTCATATGGGATCTCGCTTGCTGCCGCCCTTGGAATTGGCGGCAGATGACAACGCGGGGGCGCGGATGTCAAAGCGAAGCCGGGGCTTCAGGCGAAGCCTTCCAGCACCTGCGGCAGCTCGGTGAAACTGCTGAAGGCGGCGCGGCAGGTCATGCCGCCCTTGCCCTTGCGATAGCCCTCGGTGAAGAGCACGAAGGGCACATCGGCGCGCAGGGCGCATTCGGCGTCGGTTTCGCTGTCGCCGACGTAGATCCGGGTCGAGGTGGTCGCCATCCGGTCGAAGGCCGCCCGCAGGGGCGCCGGGTTGGGCTTGCGGCAATCCAGGGTGTCGCCGCCGACGATGATCTCGAAGGGTTCTTCCAGGCCGAGGTGACGCAGCACGGCGCGGGCCGGTGCCTCGGGCTTGTTGGTGCACAGGCCCAGGTGGTGGCCGTCGCGGGCCAGGGCATGCAGGGTCTCGGCCACGCCGGGGTAGGGGCGGGTCAGCTCGACCGCGGCCTCGTAGAGCGCCAGGAAGCGCTCGACCATGCGGGGGCGCAATGCCTCGTCCAGCTCGCGCGAGGCGATCATGCGGTCGACGAAAATGGGGACGCCCTCGCCCATGAAGCGGCGCGCTTCCGACAGCGACAGGGGCCGGCTTTCCAGCTCGGACAGGATCGCGTTGGCAATCCCCTGCACATCCCGCGCGCTGTCGATCAGCGTGCCGTCCAGGTCGAAAACGATACGGGCCATGGGCCTCCCCCCAAGAAACAGTCGGTCCGCAACTTCGCGGGCCGGAACACAACGGGCGGGCAGGGGGCAAATGGCCCCGACTGCGCCACCTATCCTGACTAGGGGTGGCCGGAGGGGAGGGAAACGAAGAAACGTACCGCGCGGCGCGTCGGCCGGGCGGGCTGCTCAAAGCTTTGGCAGTCGGGGCAGAGAGGCGGCGTTCGGCGAAATCCCCGGACGCCGCAGGGGCCGGTGCTAGCCCGGCATGCGCTGCGAGATCCAGCGGGCGAATTCGTAGTTCGGCCGCTCCAGGTGGCTCAATGCGCCGGGGCGGGCCAGGCGGCCCTGCATGCCGCGCCAGACGCGCTCGGTGCAGCCGCGATCCTCGTCGTTGACGTGATCCAGCAGGCCCTTGAGCGTGGCGAAATGCGCCTCCCGGTCCGGGTCGGCGGCGAAGTCGGGATGCAGCCCGCCACCGTAGAGGATCTTGACGTGGCCCGGCCCGTCGGGGGTCAGGCAGAGATACCAGAAGTAGCCGGGCGTCAGGGTGATCAGCAGCGAGGGGTAGATCGCCATCAGCCAGGTGCGCAGGCGGTCCTCTCCCTGCAGGTCGGTGTTGTCCTTGTGGGCGATCGACAGGGCGATCGAATCGTCCTTCAGGATATGGTGGTAGTTGAAGTGTTCGCGGCCCTCGGGGCAGGTCATCTTCTTCAGGTCCACCGCCCCGCCGATGGTGCCGCCGTGGCACATGGGCAGGTGGTAACTTTCCATGAAGTTCTCGGCCAGGATCTTCCAGTTGGTGTTCCAGCGGTGCTCTTCGCGGAAGACCTCGACATAGTGCGACATGTCCAGGTAGCCCACAAGGTCATCGACCTCGGCCAGCTGTTCCGCAGGGTCCGGCAGATCGGGGTTCAGGGTGACCATGATCCAGCCGTTCCAGTCGACGCAGCGGATCGGCGGCAGGCCGTTCTGTTCCTTGCAGAAGCTCTGGTTCAGCTCCATCGCCGGGGCGCCGCGCAGCGAGCCGTCGAGCGAGTAGGTCCAGGCGTGGTAGGGGCAGGTGATCACGCGGGCATTGCCGCGCCCCTCAAGCAGCACCGACATGCGGTGGCGGCAGACGTTGGACATGGCGCGCAGCTGGCCTTCACGGTCGCGCAGCACCAGCACCGGCTCGCCCGCGATCTCCATGGTCAGGTAGTCGCCCGGCGCCTTCAGCGCGTCGACGCGGCCGGCGCAGAGCCAGGAGGTGGCGAAGATATGCTCCTGCTCGAGCGCCGCGAATTCCGGCGAGGTATAGACCGAGGTCGGCATGGCCTGCGCCCTGTCGAAGGGCACCGCGACATTGGCGCGCAGTTCGGCGGCTGGGTCATGGATGTTCATCTGGCTCTCCCTTCCTGCGGCAGATCCGGGGTTCGGAACCGGCTGCCCGGAGCAAGAGGTTCGCCGGTTTCGGGCAGAAAGCAAGGTAAACCGCAGCCGGCAGGGGCGCGGGGCAGTCGCAGGGGTGAAAGCGCAGGCAGCGGGGGCGGCGGGGCAAGGCCCGCCCCGGAGCGCGCGGATGCAGGGATTGCCAAGGCGCTCACTCTACCTTTCGGAGAGCAATTTAGTACAATCGCCGGATTGACGCATCCCCTGCGCGGTGTGAATAACTTTGTAGGGATGCCCTGCGGCAATTCCATTCTCGCGGGATATGCAGGGAGGTTTGCATTGGTGCTCTCGATCCTCAAGTCGGTCACACCCTGGCTTCGCAAGGCGCAGAACCCGTTGCGCAAACCGGACCCCTCGGTTCTGGTGCAGGTGGCGAAGCAGGTCGATGGCGGAGAGTTCGAGGCCGCGCAGGCCGAGTTGCTGTCGCTGCGCCCCACACGCCTGAAGGATGTCGAGCGCCGCCTGACGCTGGTTCTCTGGATGAAGCTCTGGAGAGAGCGCTTCCGAGAGGATACCGCGGCGCTGGACCAGACGCAGCACTGGTTCGACCGGCTCGAGACGTCGCGCCAGAGCGGTGATATCTGGCCGTCCATTGCCACCTGTGAAGCCCAGTTCGACACCATCGGCGGACAGGAGGCGACGCGCAGCCTGGTCCTGGCCATCTGGAACTGGCTGCCCGACACCGATTACGGGCTGCAATACGCGGTGCTGTCGAAGTGTTTCCTGGGCGGCGATACCGCGCTTCTGGAAGACCTCTTCGAGCATCTGCTGAAGGATGACCGGGGCTTCGTGCCCGATTACTGGCAGTACCAGACCCTTGCCCGGCGCTGGTCCGAGCTGGGCGGTGCCCGCCCCGAGGCCCGCGTCGCCGACCTGCTGGAGCGGGCCGAGCGCGAGGAGCTGACGGATCTTTTCGACATCTACCGCTGCATGCTGCGCCAGACCGACGTGGCCGGCGCCTTCGAGCGCGCGGCGGATCTGACCGACCCGGTGGAGCGCGAGCGCCTTGCGGGCTCGCTGCTGGGGGCCTCGCAGCCCAATGCGCTGATCGAGGCGGCGGTCGCACTGCATGCCAAGCTTAGCGAGGAGCGCGACGAGCTGGACTTCATGCAGGCGCGGCTGGCCATCGCCCAGTTGCGCTGGGAGGATGCCCTGGCGCTGACAGGCCCGCTGCTGGATCACCGCGAACTGCGGGACCAGGCGGTTTGCCTGCGCGCCCTGGCGCTGGCCCACCTGGGGGACCATGACAACGCCCGCGCCGCCGTCGAACACGTGCGCTTCGGCCAGCGCGCGCCCTGGTTCCTGAAGGGCCGGGCGGCGATGATCGGCATGACCCGGCGGCTGCTGGAAGACGGCGGCCAGCCGGTCGAGGCCCTGGCCTCGCCGGCGCTGGCGGTCAGGCAGGGCCTGCCCATGGCGCAGGCGCTGTGGATCGGGCCCCGGCTGCGCTGGATCGAAGAGCTCTCGATGAAGAGCTACCTGCTGAACGGCTGGCGCTACAAACTCTATGTCTACGACCCGCCCGAGAACGTCCCCGAGGGTGTCGAGCTGGCCGATGCCGCCTCGATCCTGCCCCGTGACATGGTGTTCACCGAGGGCGACAGCAGCGGCGCGCACAAGGGCTCTCTCGGGGCCTTCTCGGATCTCTTCCGCTATGCGCTGATCCACAAGCGGGGCGGCATGTGGACCGATACCGACGTGGTGAACCTGCGCCGTTTCGATCCCGACGGCGTGCGCATGATCGCCTCGGAGTGGACGGACGCCGGGCTTGTCGGGCCGAATGGCGCGATGATGGCCGCCCCGGCGGGCGACCCGCTGCAGCGACTGGCGCTGGAGACCGCGCAGGAGTTGCTGCGCGACAGCACCCTGCATTTCGCCCGGATCGGCCCGGAGCTGCTGGCCGAGCTGCTGGGCGACCTCGGCGCGGGCAGCTACCGTCTGCTGCCGCCGCAATTCCTGAACCCCATCGGCTGGATGGAGGTCGGGCGGCTGATGGAGCCCTACGAGGCGGTGCGCGCTTCGCAGAGCCTGGACCATGCCCATAACCTGCACCTCTACACCGAGACCTGGCGCACCATCGGCCTGGGCGTCAACGCGCCGCCCGAGGGCGCGGGCTTCCTGCCCACGCTCTATCGGCGCATGATGGAGGCCGACCGTCCCGGACCCGACCGCGTGAGAGAGATCATCGCCGCATGAACATGGTCCCCAAAACCTCCGCCCAGCCCCTGCATGTCGTGAACCTGAAGGATGCGCTCGAGAGTGGGCTGACCTTCGGTCAGCTGCTGCCCAAGGGGGTCGATGTCGGCATCCTGATCGACCGCGAAACGCGGATCGACCTGCTGGAGGCCGCCCTGGCCAAGAGCCGCGAGTGGGGCGATCTGCGCTGGAGCCTCTGCATCAGCCGCCGCCTGTCGCATCTGAGTGACAATGGCCGCCACTGGCTGGATTTCACCCGGTTTCTGCTAGCCGCGCAGGACCATGCCGCGGCCGCCCGCGCCCTGGCCGAAGTGCGCCGCGAGGATGTGAAGGCCGAGGGCTGGACCGATGTCGCCTTCCGCGTCGCCATTGGCCTGCGCGACGAGGCCCGTGCCCGCGAGATCATCGCCGAGCTGCCAGAGGACAGCCCGCTGACCGCGCCGCTGCGGCTGGAGCTGGTGAAGGGCCTCTTCGTCTGGGGCTCTTATGCCGAGGCGCGCCGCGAGTTGGACGCGATCATCGCAGAGCATGGCGCCACCCCGGCCAGTGCCATGGCCGATGCGAGGCTCGTCATGGCCGAGGAAGGCCCCCTTGCCGCGCTGAAACGCCTGGACGAGCATTCGGACGTGCTGCCGCCAGCCTCGGAGGCCTATCGCGGGCTCAAGCTGGAATTCATGATCCACCGCGGCCGCTACAACGAGGCGCTCGACCTGGCCCTGGCCTGGCTCGAGGATGCACCGCTCTCCGAGGCGCTCTATGGGCCCGCGGCCTGGGCAGCGCGCGAGGCAGACCGGGCGGTGGAATTCGGCGCCGTGCTGTCGGAATTGAACCGCAAGTACCCCTCGCGCCTGTCGCTGGCCGAGGCGCTCTGCAACCATGCCATCGAGATTGGCGACCAGGCGGCCTATGCCCGCACCCTGCGCCAGATCCGCGAGCGCGGCACCTGGACCTGGATGCTGCTGCAGTTCTCTGCTGCCTGCCACAGCCCGCTTGAGACCAACGTGGCCAGCTTCTTCCGGATGCTGCGCTCGGATGGCATCCGCTATCCGGGCGTCTCGGTGCTCTACGCGGTCTTTCTCTACTACTACCAGCATGAGACCTCCTGGCTGGAGCAGGCCCACGAGCTGGTCGAGGAGCTGCGCGGCAGCGCGATGAACGACCCCTCGGTGCTGGCCCTGCACCTGCGGCTGCTGATCGCGCTGAACCGCGACGAGGAGGCCGAGGCCGCCTATGACGCGCTGCCCCGGGGCATGACCCGCGTGGCCGAGCTGGCACCCTTCCGGATGTACTTCCAGGCCCGCGCCGGGCAGGACGAGGAGGCCCGCAAGGGCTGGGTCCGGCACCTTGGCGAGACCGCGCATATCGCGCTCAATGCCCGCTCTTCCTACCCCGAAGAGGTGCAGATCCGCTTCGACGGCACGCCGGGACAGGTGCTGAGCTTCACCACCGTCTTCAACGGCATCGAATACGTCGAGTGGTTCCTGGGCTACTACCGCGACCTGGGCGTCGACCATTTCTTCTTCGTCGACAATGGCTCAACCGATGGCACGGTCGAATTCCTGCGCGACCAGCCCGATGTCTCGTTGCTGAGCAACCCCGGGAGCTTTGCCGCCTCGGCCTGCGGCGTGTTCTGGCTGAACCACGTGATGCGCCGCTACGGGGTGGGGCACTGGTGCCTGCACCTGGACATCGATGAGGCGCTGGTCTTCCCCGGAATGGACAGCGGACGCAGCCTGGCCCAGATGCTGGCCTATTTCGACGCCAACGGCTTCGAGCTGGCCGGCGGGATGATGATCGACATCTACCCCGATGCGTTGCAGTCGGGCGAAGAGTCGAATCCGTTCGAGGCCAGTTGCTACATCGACCGCGACTATGTCTCGATGCGTAACGAGCTGCCGCCCTATGCCTTCGTCAAGGGTGGCATCCGTGCCAAGCGCACCGGACGCAGCCTGATGATGACCAAGGCGCCGCTGGTGAAGATGCGCCCCGACACCGCCTATTTCGCCAACAACCACAATTGCGGGCACCAGAAGATGGCCGATATCTCGGTCGCGTTGCTGCACTACAAGTTCATCGGCGCCTTCACCGCGCGGGTGAAGGAGGCGGTCGACCGGCGGGAGCATTTCCAGGGCGCCCACTTCTACAAGCTGCTGCAACGCGACTTCAGCGAGAAGGCGGGCGGGGAACAATTGGTCTCGGGCTCTTCTGTGCGCTACCGTGGGGCAGCGCACCTGGTGGACCTCGGTCTGCTCAGGACCTCCTCTGCCTGGGAGGGCCATGAATGGCGTGCGGGAGTTGATGACGAGTAGGAGAGTTCAGTGTCCAATCAACAGGTTTTCGGAGGCGTCCTTTGCGAGGAGCCATTCATCTTCCTGGGCAAGCGCATGCCCGCGATGGACAATGACCTGGGGCTGATGTCTTTCCGGCCGGATCTTTTCCGCGACCGACCCAGCCTTTCCCTGCTGACACTCGGCCATACCTACGAGCCGGATTACATGATCAGAGCGCTGGTCCGGGACATGGACGAGGCGCGACGGGAGTTCCCGCTGGCGCAATTCGTGATGCTGGCCAATACCCCCCGCGAGGACGAGCTTTTCCGCGAGGCGGGGCTGCGCAGCCTCCTGGCCAGCGAGCTGATGTTCGGCAATATCGCCAACTACCGCCTGCCGGAGTTCCGGTCCGAGAAGCGTTTCGACGCGGTCTATGTCGGGCGGCTTGCGCCCGAGAAGCGGCATGAACTGGCGGCGAAGGTGCCGAGCCTCCTGTGCCTCTATTTCCGCGCCACGCACGAAGAGCTCGATACCTGTCGCGCGCTCCTGCCGCATGCGGTCTTCGGCAACCATGATTTCAATGACGACGAGTATCGCCTGCTGCTGGGAGAAGACTACCTGGAGGCGGTGGACAGCGCCTGCGTGGGCCTTTGCCTTTCAGCCGCGGAAGGGGCCATGCGGGCCAGTATCGAATACCAGCTTTGCGGGCTTCCGGTGGTGTCGACCCCCAGCCTCGGAGGGCGGGATCGCTACCTGCATCACAAGTACGCCCGAATCGTCGATGCCACACCCGAGGCGGTCGCCGCCGCCACGGCGGAGCTCAAGGCGGCGCAGTTCGACCCCGCAGAGATACGGGCCAACGCGGTCCGCCTGCTTGAGGAGGACCGGGCGAAATTCCTCGAGGACCTGAGAGTCATCCTGGCCGAATCCTTCGGCTCGGACGCGCCCCGGATCGATAGTTTCGACCTTCTGGAAGCCGCCAAGACGCAGATGACCCGGCCGGTTCCTGACGTGCTGATACCCGTTCTGGGTAGAGTGGCGTAGCGGGCGCACGTCCTGGACGGGAAGTTGGCGCGATTTCCCGATGCGGGAAAGGCACAGTTCGGCCCCGAATGTTGATGGCGCACCGGCGGCTTCTGTTGGGGCTATACAGGGCAACTGGTTGCTCGCTATACTTGGGTGAATGTTAGGTGCGAGATGCGGTTCGGTCGGGTTGTGGGGACAGGCTCTCATCGCGCATAGCGCTGATTGACTTGATTTCGAGTAGGGGGAATGGCCCATGTCTTTCCGATTGAAGTTCTTTATGGCAGTTCGCGGCCTGGTCGCGCTCGTGCCCACGATCTCCATGATCGTACCGGTGAGCGCCACTGCGCAGGCCGGTGATACCGTCGAATCTCTGACCAACTTCATCCTGTCGAGTGACGAGCCCGACGAGGTGGAAACCGCATTCTGCGATCTGATGAACCTGGATGCAGATGCTGCGGCTGGCGTTGCGGAGAGCTATTCCGCGAATAACTCCGACGTCGACGGAGTCGACCTGGGCGGTTGTTCGACCGGCCCCAAAGCCCAGATCTTTATCATCTGAGGAAGGTACATCATGCGTCCCATCGTTGCACTCCTGGCAGCATCCGCCTTCGCCCAGCCGGCTTTCGCTGATGACACCCGTTTCGAGGCCATCGCGATCTACTCGCAGACTGAAGATGGCACTGATTTCACCATGGGCAGCTTCCGCATGAAGCTGGCCGACGGACCCGCGGAGACCACCAGCGGCAATGAGCGCAACGCCCCCACCGGGCTGCGCCTGCGCTTCGATGCCCTGCGGTCGCGCTACGACACCGGCTATGACGCCACGCCCGGCCAGGGCGTCGAGGACGGCTATCGCCTGCTGCTCTCCTACGGCATCCCGGTGAACGACGCGTTCACCGTCACCGTCACGGGTGGTGTGGTCTATCGCTCTCTCGAAGTGCGCCCCGTCACCGCGACCTCTCCGGCGGATTCCGATGACACCGGCGCCTTCCTGTCGATGGAGGCTGAATATGCAGCCGCTGCGGGCACCTTCCAGGGGATCGCGGAATACGAGAGCATCGGTGCGAACTACGTTGCTGCGACCTACCTGATGAACGTCGGCGACAACCTTCGTATCGGCCCGACCGCCAACTACGCGTTCAACGACGATTTCGAGCGTCGCGCGCTTGGTGCCTCTGCGGTGTTCAACCTGACCGACACCTTCGAGATCAAGGCGACTGTCGCCAAGGCCCGCCAGGACGTCACCGGCGGTTCCTCGAGCGAGTTCTCCTACGGTGAGGTCCAGCTGCTGGTCAACTTCTGACCGCGCAGCCTCTGGCGAACACCTGTCATGGATAGCAAAGACCTATTGATGTCGACGGCCCCCGATGAGGGGGCCGACGCAGACGAGGTGCGCCTGGATTACCTCGATTTCCAGCGCTCCTTCGTGCTGCTTTCGGACTTCCGCTCGGGTTCACACATGCTGAAGCTGTCGCTGGGCCGCCTGGCCCGCATGGTGACACCGGCAGAGCCCTTCAATCATCGTATCGCGCTTGGCGACGGCTACACGCTGGGCACCTTCCTGTGTCAGGGCGGCAAGATGCCCGAGGTGATGACCGAGGGCCACGATGCGGTGCAGCGGTTCCTGTCCAACTTCTATCGCTACATGCCGCCACAGCGCAGCATCATCATCGACGTCAAGTATTCCCAGGCCTATGCCTTCGGGGTGAACGCCGAGATGGTTCACCCGATGCCGGTGCCGGTAGTGCTGGAGGAATGCGTCAAGCTGAAGATGCCGGTGGTGCACCTGACCCGCCGCGATCTGGTCGCCCAGGCGATCTCGCTGATGGTGGCGGAAGACAGCGGCGAATACCTGGTGAAGACCGGGGACAGCTCTGATGGCGGCGCCGACGTGCTGCGCCTGCCTGCCGGCGAGGTGCTGCGGCGGACCCAGCAGATGCGGAATGCGCGCGAGAATGCCAAGGCGGTGCTCGAGGCCCTGGGGGCCAATGTCCACCACGTGGTCTACGAGGATCTGATCGCAGAGGACTGGCGCAGCAGCTACCGCGACGTGTTGCGCTTCCTGGGCCAGTACGCAGACATCCCCGGTGGGTTCTCTTCGCCGACCAAGCGCCAGAACAGCCTGTCCCGCGTCAGCAACCTGGCCGAGATCCGGGCCTATGTAGGCAGCCGCGACCCCAGCCTGAACGGGTAGGTCATGTCCCGCTCTGCCTCCCAACCGAACGGCTTCGAGCGTGTGATCAGGCTCAACAAGGACGAACTGGATATCTGGCTGGCCGACCAGGCCGCGCCCGAGGGCAGCCATGCGCTGGTGTCCCATGCGGTGCGGATGAACGGGCCGCTGGACGAGGATGCTTTGCGCCGCGCCGTGGCCGACCTTGCCGAATGCCACCCGGAAACCCGCGTACGGATCGGCGAGGAGGAGGGCGAGCCCTGCAAGCTTTATGCCGATCCCGCAACGGTGCCGGTCTTCATCGAGGAATTGCCGGCCGACTGCCCTGACCTGGAGGCCGCGCTGAGCAGCTGGCTGATCCGTGTCGTCGGGCTGAGGATCGAGCTGAAGCGCGCGCCCGCCATGGCGATGCGGGTGCTCAAGCTGGAGCAAGGGCACTGGGTGCTGATGCTTCAGATCCACCATATCTGCGCCGATGACATCACCGTTTCCCTGTTGATGCGTGATTTCGGACGCTGCTACTCTGCCGCCCTCAAGGGGCAGGCCCATGCGCCCGAGTTCGCACGCGCCCAGTCCGCGCGCGAGGCGCCGCAGCGCACGCCCGAGATCAAGGTCGTCGCCAACCCCGCCTCGGCCGCGCTGCCCTGGCCGGGCCGGACGGTCTATGGCGCCGCCAGCCCGGACCGCGCCGGAGTCAGTGTCCAGTTCCAGACCCGCCTGCCCACCGATGAGATCGCGCGCCTGCGCGCCTGCGCCCATGCCACCGGGGTTTCGCTTTTCTGCCTGATGGCGGCGGGGCTGCAGGTGGCGCTGTCGCGCTACTGCATGGTCCCCGAGGTCGGCCTGGGCATCGGCGTCTCGACGCGGGCCAATGAAAGCGCCATGGAGTTGGTCGGCAATTGGGTCGACTACATCGGCATCACGCAGGAAATCGCGCCCGATCTTCCGGTCACCGAGTTGGCGCGTGGCTTCAGCCAGCGCCTGAAGGACCTGCGCGAGGGGCGGGGGCAGCAGACCCACCTGCATTTCTCGGCCAGCATCGTGCGCTATCTGCAGGAGCGGGACCTTCCCGAGATCGAGGGCATCGAGGCAAGCCTCGTCACCCTGCCGGCAGACAGCGTCCTGATGGAGTTTGCTGCCAGCCTGCGTGAACGGCCCGAGGGCATGGAAGTGCTGCTGCGCGGTCGCACGGGGCTTTTCTCTCTCGATGATCTCGAGGCCATCATGGGCGCCTGGCAGGGCATCCTTGCCGGTGTCAGCCCGGACAGCAGCGAGGCTCCGGGCAGCCTGCCGCTGTCCGACGAGACCCGGCGCGCCATCGCCGCGCGTGGCCGCAATGAGCTGGAGACGGGCGCGGAGCTCGATCCCGCTGCCCTTTTCGCCGCCGTGGTGAAGACCAACCCGCAGGGGCTGGCGGTGACCGGCGGGTCGCAGAGCCTGGACTACACCGCGCTGGAGCGCGCCGCCTGCGGGTTGGCGAGCTGGTTTGGCGAAAGCGCGGGGCTGCGGGCCGGCGACCGCCTGGCCATCGCGCTCGATCATGGCCCGGAACTGGCGCTGACCCATCTTGCGGCGCTTCTGGCCGGGCTGGTCATCGTGCCGATCGACGTCAGCTATCCCGATGCCCGCATCGCGCAGGTGATCTCGCGCGCGGGGTGCAAGCTGCTGCTGACCACGGGCGGGCGCCAGACTGAACGGATGCAGAAGCTCTGCGCCGGGACGGTGGCGCAACGCGAGCTGCCCGAGACCGGGACGCTGACCGAGCCCGTCACGCCCGTTGCCGTGCCGCCCGAGGCACCGGCCTATGTCATCTATACCTCCGGCTCCACCGGCGTGCCCAAGGGCGTGGTGGTGCCGCGCAGCGCCATTGCCCGGCTGATCCCCGGCTGCTTCCCGCTGCGCCCCGGACCGGGCGACCGGCTGGGCCAGCTGGCCTCGCCCGGCTTCGACGGCATGTTCATCGAGCTCTGGGGCGCGCTGCTGAACGGCGCGGCGCTGGTCTGCCCGGTGGGGCCGCTCAATTCCGTGCCCGCCTACGCCGCCTTCCTGCGCGACAACGGGATCACCCATCAGTTCATCACCACCTCGATCTTCAACCTGCTGGTCGATGAAGAGCCTGCGGCCTTCGCCGGGTTGCGGGAAGTGACGATTGGCGGAGAGGCGGCCTCGATCCGCCACGTGGCGGCCTTCATGGCGCATTATCCAGAGACGCCGCTCTCCAATGTCTATGGCCCGACCGAGAACGGCGCGCTGACCACCGGCTACCGCCTGCGCCCGTTCGAGGATGGCGCGGTCAGCAGCCTTCCCATCGGCCAGCCGCTGCCCGGCAACCTGGCCTTCGTGCTGGACGCCAACCTGTCGCTGCAGCCCGATGGCTTCCTGGGCGAGCTCTGGATCGGCGGGCCGGGCCTGGCGCTTGGCTACGACGGGGACGCGGCCCTGACCGAGGCGCGCTTCCGCATGTTCCGCCCCGAGGAACTGGGCCTGCCCGAGGGCCCACCGGTGAGGCTCTACCGTACCGGAGACAAGGCCCGCTGGGACGCCAGGGGGCAGGTGATCGAATTCCACGGGCGGATCGACAGCCAGGTGAAGTTCAACGGCAACCGGATCGACCCGGCCGAGATCGAAGCGGTGATGCAGCAGGTGCCCGGCGTCCGTCTGGCTGCCGTCATCCCGCAGCTTGGCAAGGATGGTGGCGCGGTGAGCGGCCTGTTGGGGGCCTATGACAGCGAGCGCTCCGATATCGACGCCCAGGTGCTGGAGAGCCGCCTGCGCGCCGCGCTGGCCCAATCCCTTCCGCGCTCGATGCATCCGACCCGCCTGGTCTTCCATCCCGAGGGGCTGCCCCTGAACCAGAGCGGCAAGATCGACCGCAAGGCCCTGGCAGAGCGCGACCAATCCGCTGCCGGGCAGGCCGAGGTAAAGGACGAGACCGGCGATCCCGGCCTTCGCGCCCTCTGGTGCGAGATGCTGGGCCTGACCAGCGCCAGGGCCGAGGATGACTTCTTCAATTCGGGTGGCCATTCGGTCTTGGCCATGCGCTTCCTTGCCCGGCTCGCGCGCCAGCTGGACCTTTCGGTGACCCTGCATGAGTTCCTGCAGAGCCCCACCCTTGGCGCGCTGGAAGCGCGGCTGGCCCAGGCGGGCCGCGCCCCCGCGGAAGAGCGTGAGTATCGCTACCTGAACCAGCTGAGGTCGGGGCCCGCGGGGGCGGTGCCCTTGATCTGTCTGCCGGGCGTCGTTGGACAGCCCGGATGGGCCTTCGCGGCGCTCAAGAAGATACCCGAGATCGAGCATCCGATCCTGGGCTTGCAGATCCCCGACGACACCGTGCCCGAAAGCGTCGAGGCCGTTGCCACGCTCTTTGCCCGGGACATCATGGAGTGGCACCGCGCGCGCGGCCTGCAAGAGGGGCCGATCCTTTTGGGCTTCTCGATGGCGGGCTTCATGGCCGGTGTGGTCACAGCCGCGCTGGAAAAGGCCGGGATGCCGCCCTCGCAGCTTCTCATGCTGGACCCCGGCTGCACGCTTTTTCCGAAGGTGGCCGCGCCCGGCCCCGCGGGGGAAAATCTGACCGAGTCGCTGCATCATATGCGGCTGGCCCATGACCTGCGCCCCATCGAGACGCCGATCCGGTTCGTCTTCGCCACCCGCAGCTTCCCCACCCCGGCCCATGGCTCACCCGAGGAATGGGCTATCCTGGCGCGCGGTGGCGTGGCGATCTATCCGGTCAGTACCTTCCACGCTGCCCTCCCCAACAAGGATGGAGGAGGACTTATGGCGAAGATCGTCGTCGATCTGCTCTCGGACAGCTGGCAGCCCGAGCGGGTGCTGAACGCGGCCTGGAGCGACGCCGACCTGGCCATGCTGACCGCCGCCGGACAAGCGGCGCGCAGGGGCGACTTTGCTGCCGCCAAGGCGCAGCTTCTGGCCCTGCCGGAGAGCCGCCGCGCGATCGCGCCGGTGCAGAGCTACCTGCTCTGGCTGGCAGAGACCATGCGTGACCATGAGGTGCTGGTGCGGGAGGCCGAGCAGTGTCTGCGCCAGCCACGGCAGGCCAGTGTCGCCAGGGTGCTGACGCTGATAGACGCGCTGCATCTCGTGGCCGAGCCCGAGCTGGCCGATGCCCTGGACGAGAAAGTCCTGGATCTGCTGGCCTCCACTTCGCCGGGAGCCGTCTTCCGCCGGGTGCGTCGCTGGCTGCGCCGCAGGCGGCCGGATCGCGTCATGCGCATCATGCTGGACCCGGCGCTGCTGGACGAAGACCCGGTAGAGATCGGCCTCCTGCGCCTGCTGGTTTCACGCCACGACGGTACGCTTTCAGACAGTGAGTTTGCCGAGACGCTGCTTGAGCTGCTCTCTTCCGAAGGGGCCGAGCTGGCGCATTTCCGCGAAGCCATCCGCGCCCTCCTGAGCCCTTCGGATGCCTCTCTCTTCGAGCGCGTGATGGAGCTGGCCAATCGTCGGTTCCCGCGCGAACCGACGCTGAAGGACCTGGAACGGGCCTGGGCACGGAAGAGCATGGCATGAGGGCAGGCGCCCTGGCCGAGGCGCTCGGGGCGTTGTTGCCGGAGGGGATGGCCCAGGGCTGCGTCGCGATCGACCGGGACTATCCACTCTTTCCGACCGAGACCCTGCCCGAGGCAGCGCCGTCGCGCCTGAGGGAATTCGCTGCAGGCCGCGAGGCGGCGCGAATCGCCCTTGGTTCGGTCGGAGCGCCCTCCCTTGCCATCCCGCGCCTGCCCTCCGGGGCACCGCTTTGGCCTCGGGGCTTCTGCGGGGCGATAAGTCATAGCGGGGGCTTCGCCATGGCGGTTATCGCGCCGGTCTCTCTGGCTGCGGCTACGGGTCTCGACATTGTTGCCCCAGAAGATCACCCCGAGCCCGAGATATGGCCCCTGTTCCTGCGCCCCGAAGAGATCCTTGGTACTCGGGAGATGCGCGGGGGAAGGGCCGTGGCTGCGCTGGCCTCGAAGGAGGCCGGGGCCAAGGCGATGGCCGGCGCAGGCGGCCTTGTGCCTGAGCTGCGCGGGATGCGGATCTCGCTCGCGCCGGATCTGACGGGCTTCACGCTGGAGGGGGTTGGGGGTGCCGAGATTAGGGGCCGTCTCTGCCGCGCCGAGGGCTATCAGCTGGCCTTCTGCAGCACCGATATGCGGGGCTGATTTACGCTTTGCCCGCACTCCGGCGATTCCCCTCTGGGCCATGGCCGGGGCCGGTCTGCTGCCATCCGTGCTATAGCGGTTAGACCGGAATGTCTCGTCCTGACTGCGGCGGATGGCGAGCCGGGAGCCGGTGGATTGCACCTGACAGGCCACGCTCTTCTGCGGCGCGGAAGGACCTGGGGCGGGGGATCTGATTTTGATTACAAGATCTTACGCTGTTCTCTCGGCGCTCGCACCGGAGCGGCAAGGCGCATTCCGTCGAGGCGCGAGTTGCCACGGGCAAGGCACATGAGGACGCTGCCCTGACGGGCGCATCCACGGATCACATGTCTTTTCAGAGAGAGATGGCTGGGGTGGTAGGATTCGAACCTACGGTACACTGTACCAAAAACAGCTGCCTTACCACTTGGCTACACCCCAACGGTGACGCGCTAACTAATGAAAGCTTCGGGGGTGTTCAACCCCTTTTCAGCACAAACCTCACCGCTTTTTCGAGATCGCCGCCAGAGCTCTGAATTCCCTCGCGGCAGCCTGGCTCGGGCGCGGGGCATGAGGCGGGCGGGGCGCCCGGAAACCTGCGCTTTCACGCCCTTTTCCGGTGCGCTGCCGGTTCTCTTGAGGAAGTCTCGAGACGGTCTTGCGGTGCTCAGTCGCGCAGCTCGTCCGGGCGCACGCCCCAGAGCGCGCTCTTCGGGGCCCAGCCCTTGTAGCCATTGACCGAAAGCTTGCACCAGTCGGGCTCGCACTTGTCCAGATCGGCGATCACGCCTGCCTCGAGCTGGGCCACCACGCGGGCGTCCTTCGAGGGCTGGAAGTGCAGCGGCAGCAGGTCATCCTGGACCATCACCGTGCGATTGCCCGAAAGCAGCACGTAGTGCACCCAGCCGCCGATTCCGTCGTGATCGCGAATCTGCCGCCAGTGACCATATTCGGCGATGACCTCGACCGGCATGTCGCGGCGCAGGAAGACCCAGTCGATGCGATGGGTCTTCGAGGGGCCACGGCGGATATTGGCCTTTTCGGCCTTCATCGACACGAAGCGCGGCAGCGGCAGATGGGTGACCGACCCGATGCGGGCGGGCTGTTCGGCCGCCGGTGCGGGGGCGGGGGAACTGGCGGCGGCAACCTGCTCGCCGATGGCCACGGCAGGGCTGTCGGTGCCCGGCAGGTCCGAATCCTCGAAGCCCGGCGTCTCGGCTGCGGCAAGGATGCCGGCGATGCCGAAGAACGAGAGGGCCAGCGCCAGGATGCGCTTGCGCGTCTGGGTCATGATGCTGCTCGTGTCGTTGCTGCCTCGCCAGGGGTTCTTGTGCCCCTGAGCGCTTTGCGCCACTTTGCCTGCGAATTGCCGCGATGGGAAGACGGAGGAGCCAGCCCATGCCATCTCGCCGCCTGAGTGTTGTCGCCACGCGACGCTTGCCCGACAGGGTCGAAGCCCGGCTGGCCGAGCTCTTCGATCTGCACAGGGGCCCCGCGGACCGCCCGATGCGCCGCGAGGAGCTCTCGGAGGCGATGCGCGTCGCCGATGTGCTGATCCCCAACCTGCGCGACCGGATCGACCAGGCGCTGCTTGGCCAGGCCGGCGAGAACCTGCGCCTGATCGCCAATTTCGGCGCCGGGGTCGACCATATCGACGTGGCCACCGCCCGCCAGCGCGGCATCCTGGTGTCCAACACCCCCGACGTGGTGACCGATGACACCGCCGACATGACCATTGCCCTGATCCTGGCCCTGCTGCGCCGCATCCCCGAGGGGCTGGCGCAGATGCAATCCGAGGATTGGGAGGGCTGGAGCCCCGATGCCATGCTGGGCGCCCGCGTCGCCGGCAAGCGCCTGGGCATCCTGGGCATGGGCCGGATCGGCCAGGCCGTGGCGCGTCGCGCCGCCGCTTTCGGCATGCAGGTCCACTACCACAACCGCCGCCGGCTGCGCGAAGAGACCGAGGCCCAGCTGAAGGCCCGCTACTGGGAGAGCCTCGACCAGATGGTGGCGCGGATGGATGTGATCTCGATCAACTGTCCGCATACGCCCTCGACCTATCACCTGATGAATGCCCGGCGGCTGAAGCTGATGAAGCCCGAGGCGGTGATCGTGAACACCTCGCGCGGCGAGGTGATCGACCAGAATGCCCTGACCCGCATGCTGCGCGCCAAGGAGGTCGCCGGGGCCGGGCTCGACGTGCTGAACTTTGAAAGCGACGGCAATCCGCGCCTGCGCGAGCTGCCCAACGTGGTGCTTCTGCCCCACATGGGCTCCGCCACCCGCGAGGGCCGGGTTGAAATGGGCGAGAAGGTGCTGATCAATATCAAGACCTTTGCCGATGGCCACCGTCCGCCCGACCTGGTCCTGCCCGGCATGTACTAGGCTGAAAGGGGCCCGATGCGCTCTGCCCGAAACTCCCTGCTGTCGATCGTGCTGGCCGCGCTCTGCCTCTTCCTGGCCGCGACGCCGAAGCAGAATCCGCTGGTGACGCGCGCCGAGGCCTACCAGGGCGAGATCGCCCTGGCCGCCGGTGCCACCTATATCTCTCTGCGGGCGATCAACGCCTTCCTCTCGGCGGCGCAGGAGGTGCAGATCGGCGGCTCTCTGGTGGTCGAGGGCTCGGTGCAGCCGCTGAAATGGCTGGAGCCGGTGGACGACACGGTCGAGCGCGTCTCGGCGGCGATCTTCGCCGTGGCGGTGCTGACCGGGGTGCTGAAGATCTCTCTCGCGCCGGTGGCCTCGGTGGGCTTCGCCCTGCTGGCGCTGGCCCTGCTGACCCGAGGCGGCTGCGAGGTGGCCACCGGCTGGCATCGCGCGCCGGGCGCCCTGCGGCGCCTCAGCGGCGTCTGCGGCGGCCTGGGCTTCGCCTTCGCCATTGCGCTGCCGCTGGCCTTCGTGCTGGGGGTCTGGGGCGGCGACGTGCTGACCGCCGAAGCCGCGGCCGAGGCCAATGCGACGCTCGACATGATCTCGGACGAGGCGGCGAAACTGGTCGCCCTCGAGGATCAGAGCTGGCGCGAAAGCTGGGACGCCTACCGTGGCGCGGCGCGCTTCTTCTGGGAGCAGGCCGATGACCTGCTGACCGCCACGCTGACCCTGGTGGGTATCTTCCTGCTGCGGATGGTCGTGCTGCCCATGGTGCTGCTGGTCGCGCTCTGGGCCGCCGCACGCCGCCTGGTGGCGGCCTAGGATTTCGCCCCCTGCGGGGCCGAAGCCTCCGGCGGCAGTATTTGGGGCCGTCGGATAGGGGCAAGAGCCTCTTATCCCTATCCGATGGCTGAAAATACTGCGGGGGAGTCTCCGGCACGGAGACGGGGGCAGAGCCCCCCATTTGCTTCCCAGTTGCCGCCTCCGGCGACGGCTGGGAAGAGCCCCCAACCCTACCCGGATCAGGTGAAGGTATTGTCCCTCGGGAAGCCGCGCGGGGCCATGCGGCCGGTGCCGGCGCGTTTGCCCATCCATTCGGCCAGTTCGGCCTCGGTACGGGTGCGGCCTGCCGGGTCGTGCCAGGAGAGGCCATCGGCCAGCACGATGGTGGTCAGGTCCGAGAGCCCGCCGTCCTTGTACTTCTGCAGCCGGACGCCCTTGCCGCGGGTCATCTCGGGCAGCTCTTCCAGCGGGAAGATCAGCACCTTGCGGTTCTCGCCGACACAGGCCACGTGATCGCCCCAGACGGGCTTCGCCACCAGGGCGCGGACGCCTTCCTTGACGTTCAGCACCTGCTTGCCGGAGCGGGTCTGGGCCAGCACCTCGTCCTCGGGGACCAGGAAACCATCGCCCGCCGAAGAGGCGACGATCAGCTTGCCGCCCGGTCGATGGATGCGCATCACCACGATCTCGGCCTCGTTGGGCAGGTCGACCATCAGGCGGATCGGCTCGCCCATGCCGCGCCCGCCGGGCAGGTTCGAGGCCTGGATGGTGTAGAAGCGCCCGTTCGAGCCGAAAACCAGCAGCTTGTCCGTGGTCTCGGCGTGGAAGGCAAAGCGGCCCTCGTCGCCATCCTTGAACTTCAGCTTGTCCTGGGCGGAAAGGTCGATGTGGCCCTTCATCGCCCGGATCCAGCCCATCTTCGAGCAGACCACGGTGATCGGCTCGCGCTCGATCATGGCTTCCAGCGGCACCTCTTCGACCTCGGCGGCGGCCTCGATCAGGGTCAGGCGCTCGCCGCGCGGATAGCCCTTGCCGAAGGTCTTGCGGGTCTCGCGCAGCTGCTCGGCGATGCGGGTCCACTGCAGCTCGGGCGTGGCCAGCAGGTCTTCAAGTCCGGCGCGCTCTTCCATCAGGGCGTCGCGCTCGCGCAGGAGCTCCATCTCTTCCAGGCGCCGCAAGCTGCGCAGGCGCATGTTGAGGATGGCCTCGGCCTGGACCTCGGTCAGCTCGCCCTCGTCGCCGGCGCCGCGCGGGCTGACGTAATCCTTCTCGTCCCGGCAGCGGGCGCGCTTCTTCGACCAGTCCTCGGCCATCAGCGCGGCCTTGGGATCGTCGTCGTAGCGGATGATGTCGATCACCCTGTCGAGGTTGAGGAAGGCGGTGACGAGGCCTTCCAGCACTTCCAGCCGGTGGTCGATCTTGGCCAGCCGGTGCCGCGAGCGCCGCTCCAGCACCTCGCGGCGGTGATCGAGGAAGGCGCGCAGCACTTCCTTCAGCGAGCAGACCTTCGGCGTCACCCCGTCGATCAGCACGTTCATGTTGAGCGAGAAGCGAATCTCGAGGTCGGAATTGCGGAACAGCATCCCCATCAGCAGCTCGGGATCGACGTTCTTCGAACGCGGTTCCAGCACCATGCGCACGTCATCGGCGCTTTCATCGCGGATGTCGGCGAGAATCGGGATCTTCTTGGTCTGGATCAGCTCGGCGATCCGTTCCACCAGCTTCGACTTCTGCACCTGGTAGGGGATCTCGGTCACCACCACCTGCCACTGGCCGCGGCCCAGGTCTTCGACCTCCCAGCGGGCGCGCAGGCGGAAGGAGCCGCGGCCGGTGCGGTAGGACTTGGCGATCATCTCGGGGCTTTCGACCAGCACGCCGCCGGTCGGGAAGTCGGGGCCCGGCACGTATTGCAGCAGCGTGTCGTCGCGCGCGTCGGGCGTCTTGATCAGGTGCAGACAGGCGTTGCAGAGCTCGACGATATTGTGCGGCGGGATGTTGGTCGCCATGCCGACCGCGATCCCCGAAGAGCCATTGGCCAGCAGGTTCGGGAAGGAGGCGGGCAGCACCACAGGCTCGGTCAGCGTGCCGTCGTAATTGTCGCGGTAGTCGACCGCATCCTCGGTGAGGCCTTCCATCATCGCCTCGGCGACGGCGGTCAGCCGGGCCTCGGTGTAACGCGAGGCCGCCGGGTTGTCGCCGTCGATATTGCCGAAGTTGCCCTGGCCGTCGACCAGCGGGTAGCGGACGTTGAAGTCCTGCGCCAGGCGGGCCATGGCGTCGTAGATCGCCGTATCGCCATGCGGGTGATAGTTGCCCATCACGTCGCCCGAGATCTTCGAGCTCTTGCGGAAGCGCGAATTGGGCGCCAGCTTCAGCTCGCGCATGGCGTAGAGAATGCGGCGGTGGACCGGCTTCAGACCGTCACGGGCGTCGGGCAGGGCCCGGTGCATGATGGTCGAAAGCGCATAGGTCAGGTAGCGCTCGCCAATGGCGCGGCGCAGCGGCTCTGCCAGCAGGGTCTCGGCAGGGCCGGTCTCGGGATCTTCGGGCTTGTCACTCATGGAGCGGTGATAGCCGCAGCCCGGGCGGCGGTAAAGCGCCGCCTGCGCAGCGGGAGCTTGCCGGCGGGCGGAAAGGAACCAAAGCGCCGCCCAGTGGTTAGTGAAGTGACACCGCGTCGCGGCGGAAACTCGCTGAGAGCCCGCCTGACAGACGCAGAAACGCGCTGCCGAATGAGGACCCCATGTTCCGTTTCATGACTGCCACCACTTTCCTGCTTGCCGTGCTGTTCTACCAGGCCAGCGGAGGCGCCGATTTCGAGCCATGGCAGCGTGATACGCCGGATTACGTCGTTGCCAGCCCCGAACCCTGGCAGGCCCCGGCCGCGCGCCGTGACGGCTTCTTCGTCGCCAGCGCCACCGCATCGGAAGCGCCCGAGGGCATTCAGCTGGCCTCGATCGCCGGTCAGAACGACAGCGGGATCGACCCGATCCTGGACGGGATCGACTTTGCCAAGGTGACCCCCGCCGTGGCGACGGTGCAGAAGGCTTCGGCCGAGGTGCCCCATTCCATGCGTGACATGCAGCCCGCCGCCCGCGCCGAACTTGCGCTGAGCGCGGACGAGCGCCAGGCCGTGCTGCTTGGCACGATTCCCGCCTCGGTGGCGGCAGCGCCCAAGGCCCAGGCCCGGACCGAAGCCCAGGCCGAGATCGACCTGCGACAGGTGACCGGCAACCGCGTCAACCTGCGCGCCGGCCCCGGTACCACCCATGATGTGCTGGGCACCCTCGACGGCGGCACCGAGGTCGAAGTGATCGGAGCGCGCAATGGCTGGCTGCACCTGCGCCTGCCCCAGGGTGGCAAGACCGGCTGGATGGCCGACTGGCTGGTCAGCGCCAAGCGCTGACGCCCCCGCGATATAACAACGATACAACAGCGCCGCGCCCAGGCCGCCCTGCCCGGAGCGCGGCGCTTGTCCGTCCAGCCCGCGCCGGGCATAGCAGGGGCATGAGCAAATCCATCCTGATCACCGGCTGTTCCTCGGGCATAGGCCATGACGCCGCCCTTGGTCTGAAAGCCCGCGGCTGGCGCGTCTTCGCCTCGGTCCGCAATCCCGCCGACATCCCCCGCCTGCAGGCCGAGGGCCTGGAGTGCCTGCACCTCGACTATGCCGACCAGGCCAGTATCGAGCGCGCGCTGGCGCAGGTGCTGGAAGCCACCGGTGGCACCTTGGACGCGGTCTTCAACAATGGCGCCTTCGCGATTCCCGGCCCGGCCGAGGATATCTCTCGCGAGGCCATGCGGGCGCTCTTCGAGGTCAATTTCATGGGCCCCCATGCGCTGAACCGGCTGCTGATCCCGGTGATGCGGAAGCAGGGCGGCGGGCGGATCGTCAATTGCTCTTCGGTGCTGGGCCTCGTCGCGGCCCCCTGGCGCGGCGCCTACAATGCGTCGAAATTCGCGCTTGAAGGGATGACGGATACCCTGCGGCTGGAGCTGGCGGGCAGCGGCATCCACCCGATCCTGATCGAGCCCGGCCCGATCCGCACCGACTTCCGCAAGAACGCCATCCGCGCCTTCGAGCAATGGGTCGACTGGGAAGCCTCGGACCGCGCCGAGGAATACCGCGCGGGCCTGCTCGACATGCTCTACAAGCGCGGGCCGAAATACGAGGGCAAGGCGAGATTCGAGCTCGAGCCCGCGGCCGTCACCGCCAAGCTCATCCGCGCGCTGGAAGATCCCCGCCCGCGGCCCCGCTACATGGTGACCACCCCCACCTATTTCGCCGCCTTCATGCGCCGCGCCCTGCCGGCACGGCTGGCCGACCGGATGCTGGCCGGGGCCTGAGAAAGGGGCCAGAGAGGGCGCGCGCCGCGCAGGCCCTGCTGGCCCAACGGGCAGCCTTGGGGGTTGCGACGGAATTTCCTGTTCGCAATCCCGGTTCCAGGGTCTACATCTTCCCCAGACCCGGAAGGAGACACCATGGCCCAGGACCCGTTGTTCCTCGTCGCCGCAGGCGCGGTGCTGATCGTCGCCATCATCCTGATGATGGGGATCGGCAACTTCGCCAAGGGCGGGGATGCCAAGACCTCTAACAAGCTGATGAAGTGGCGGATCATCGCGCAGTTCTTCGCGGTGCTGCTGATTCTCGGCTTCGTGCTGATCAGGGGGCAGGGCTGATATGGTCGTTCTGTCGAAGATCTATACCCGCACCGGAGACGCGGGCGAGACCGCCCTTGGCGATGGCTCCCGCGTGCCCAAGCCCTCTCTGCGTGTCGAGGCCTACGGCACGGTGGACGAGACCAACGCCACCCTCGGGCTGGCGCGCCTGCATGCCGAGGGCGAGATCGACGCGGCGCTGTCGCGCATCCAGAACGAGCTCTTCGATCTGGGCGCTGACCTGGCGCGCCCGGCGATGGAGAAGGACCACGAGGCCCCCTACGAGCCGCTGCGGGTGATCGCCTCGCAGGTGGCACGGCTGGAAGCCGAGATCGACGAGATGAACGCAGACCTGGAACCCCTGCGCAGCTTCGTGCTGCCCGGAGGCTCTGCCCTTGCTGCGCAGCTGCACCTCTGCCGCACCATCTGCCGCCGTGCCGAGCGCCTGGCCGTGGCGCTGATGGCAGAGGAAGGCTGCAACCCGGAAACGGTGAAATACCTCAACCGCCTGTCGGACTGGTTCTTCGTCGCGTCGCGCATCGCCAACGACGGGGGCCGCGCAGATGTGCTCTGGGTGCCCGGCGCCACGCGCTGATCCCGCCGTCCTGTGAATTGAAAATGAAGCCCTGATCGGCTATGCGGTTCAGGTAACAAAAGATTTCCCGAGGAATTCATGCTCCGCAGCCTTGCCGCCTTCCGCCTCCTGCCCGGCCTTCTCGCTGCGGTGTTCCTGCTTTCCGCCTGTACCAACCCCGACGACTTCGACGAGCCCCTGCCGGATCTCGGCGACTTCAGCCTCGGTCACAATGTCGTGGTGGCGTCGAAGATGAAAAAGGTGGCGATCTCGCGCGAGGCGAGCGCCGAGGAATGGGAAACCGTGATGAAGGCCGCCGTGCAGGAGCGCTTCGGGCGCTACGACGGCGACAAGATGTACCACCTCGGGATCTCGGTCGAAGGCTATATCCTGGCCCCTCCGGGCATCCCGCTGGTGCTCTCGCCGAAGTCCGGCCTGATCATCAACGTCACCGTCTGGGATGACCTTGCGGGCGCGAAGATCAACGAGGAGCCCAAGCAGTTCACCGTGCTGGAAACCTTCTCGGGGGACACGCTGGTTGGCTCTGGCCTGACCCAGACCCGCGAAGAGCAGATGGACAACCTGGCCCGCAACGCGGCCAAGCAGATCGAGAACTGGCTGCTGGACAACCGCGAATGGTTCGGCGTCGCGCCGGGTCCGCAGGCCGGCATGGTGGCGCCCTCGACGGCGCCCGCGGAGATACCCGAGGGCGAGCTCGAGGCCCCCGCCGAGGCGGCGGTCGACACGGTCGATGAAGTGGTCACCTCGGAGGCCGGATGACGCGCCGCGCCGTGGCGCGGGCGGCGGCTTGTTGCAAAGGCGCGATCCCGGCGGTTTCCCGTCCAAGTGACGCTTGATTTTCCCCATCAGACCCAATAAATCGCCGTCCGAGTGAAATCGGGCCAATGGCCCCCTAGACCACAGAGGCGCCTGACGATGGCAAAGGAAAAGTTTGAGCGCGGCAAACCGCACTGCAACATCGGCACGATCGGTCACGTTGACCACGGCAAGACGACGCTGACGGCGGCGATCACGAAGTACTTCGGTGACTTCCGCGCCTACGACCAGATCGACGGCGCGCCGGAAGAGAAGGCTCGCGGTATCACCATCTCGACCGCCCACGTGGAATACGAGACCGAGAACCGTCACTACGCGCACGTCGACTGCCCCGGCCACGCCGACTACGTGAAGAACATGATCACCGGTGCTGCCCAGATGGACGGCGCGATCCTGGTTGTGAACGCAGCTGACGGCCCGATGCCGCAGACCCGCGAGCACATCCTGCTGGGCCGCCAGGTGGGTATCCCCGCCATGGTCGTGTTCATGAACAAGGTTGACCAGGTCGACGACGAAGAGCTGCTCGAGCTCGTCGAGATGGAAATCCGCGAACTGCTGTCGGCTTACGACTTCCCCGGCGACGACATCCCCGTCATCGCAGGTTCGGCTCTGGCCGCAATGGAAGGCCGTGACCCCGAGATCGGCGAGAACAAGATCAAGGAACTGATGGCCGCCGTGGATGAGTACATCCCGCAGCCGGCACGTGCCGTTGACCAGCCCTTCCTGATGCCGATCGAAGACGTGTTCTCGATCTCCGGCCGCGGTACCGTTGTGACCGGCCGTGTCGAGCGTGGCGTCGTGAACGTCGGCGACGAACTGGAAATCGTTGGTATCCGCGACACCAAGAAGACGACCTGCACCGGTGTGGAAATGTTCCGCAAGCTGCTGGACCGTGGTGAAGCCGGCGACAACATCGGCGCCCTGCTGCGCGGCATCGACCGTGAAGGCGTTGAGCGTGGCCAGGTTCTCTGCAAGCCGGGTTCCGTGAAGCCGCACACCAAGTTCGAAGCCGAGGTCTACATCCTGACCAAGGACGAAGGTGGCCGTCACACGCCGTTCTTCGCGAACTACCGTCCGCAGTTCTACTTCCGGACCACCGACGTGACCGGCACCGTGACCCTTCCCGAGGGCACCGAGATGGTCATGCCCGGCGACAACCTGAAGTTCGCCGTGGAACTGATCGCTCCGATCGCCATGGAAGATGGTCTGCGCTTCGCTATCCGCGAAGGTGGCCGTACCGTCGGCTCCGGCGTCGTCTCGAAGATCGTCGAGTAAGTCGGGTCCCGCCTCAGGGCGGGTACCCAAAGATCGGAACGGCGGCTCCCTCGGGGCCGCCGTTTTCTTTTGCACAGGCCTGCCCGCATGGGCTCTGGACCTTGCCGGCGGGCGGGCTATCCTCGGTGAATGACCGCGCCTGTCCATTACGCCTTTGCCCTCTCGGGCCCGCTTCGCTGCCAGCCGCTGCAGGGGCAGGCCATTTCCGACACGCTGCGTGACCAGACCCTGGCCTGGGCCCACCTGGATGCCGCCCATGCCGGCACCCGCGACTGGGTGTCCGAGCGGCTGTCCTACCTGGACACCACGGTGGTCGAGGCGCTGACCCAGCCCGAGACCCGCCCCCGTGCCACGCCGGTCGGTGACGGGCTGCTGCTGAACTTCCGCGCCATGAACCTGAACCCCGATTGCGACCGCGAGGACATGATCGGCGTGCGTATCTGGGCCGATTCCCAGCGGATCATCACCCTGTCGCGGCAGCGGGTCAGCGTGCTGGATGAAATCGCCCGCGAGATCGAGCAGGGCGGCGGCCCGGAGACGGCCGGGGGCTTCATCGCCCTTCTCGCCGACCGGCTGACCGAGCAGCTGGAGCCCTTCGTCACCGAGCTCGACGGCGAGGTCGATGCGCTGGAGCCGCAGGTGATCCAGAATCGCGATCCGGGCCTGCGCCGCCGCATCGTCAGCCTGCGCCTTTCGGTGGTGGAGCTGCGTCGGCACCTGCCGCCGCAACGCGAGGCCATGACGCGGCTGGCCCGTCTCGAGCATCCGCTGCTCGAGCCGCGGGACCTGCGCGAGGTCCAGGAGGCCAGCGAGGGCCTCTTCCGCATGGCCGAGAACGTCGACGAGCTGCGTGACAACCTGGGCGTCCTGCGCGACGAGCTGACCGGCGCGGTCAGCGAGCGGCTGACCCGGCACATGTATGCGCTCTCGGTCCTGTCGGCGGTCTTCCTGCCGCTGACCTTCTTCACCGGCCTTTTCGGCATCAATGTCGGCGGCATCCCCGGAGCCCATGGGCCCAATGCCTTCTGGATCTTCTCGGGGGTGATGGCGCTGATCTTCCTTGCGCAGGGCTGGCTTTTGCGCCGCCTGCACTGGTTGTAGGCCCCGGCGCGCCGCGGTGCCGCAAAAACCCCCTGAATTCCCCGGAAATGACCGCAACCGGCCCCAATTGGGCGTTTGTCTGCTAGGCTGAGGCCAACAGGTCGTCTCGCCCTCTTGCAAAGGTCCTTCGATGTCGCATCCCTACCAGTCCCTGCCCGCGCGGGCCTATTGGAAGACCGGCGTGGCCGAGGTGAACCCCCTGCAGATCTCGGGGCTCTGGCAGCCGAAGCTGAAGGTGAGCCCCGGTCAGCCGATCATCACCGCGGGGTCGTGTTTCGCCCAGCATATCGGCCGGGCGCTGGCAGCGCGGGGCTTTGACTGGTTCGACGCCGAACCCGCCCCGGCCTGGCTCTTCGACGAGGCGGAGACCTTCAACTACGGCATCTTCTCTTTCCGCACCGGCAATATCTACACCGCACGCGCCCTGCTGCAGTGGTTGCGCATGGCCTATGGCGAGATGGAGCCGCCCGAGGAGTGGTGGCACCGCAAGGGACGGGTCTACGATCCCCTGCGCCCCGCCATCGAACCCAGGGGCTTCGAGAGCGTCGAAGAGGCCCGCGCCTCGCGCGCGGCGACCCTGGTGGCGATCCGCCGCGCGGTCGAGACGGCACGGCTCTTCGTCTTCACCCTCGGCCTGACCGAGAGCTGGGCCAATGCCGAGACGGGCCTGGAATATGCGCTCTGCCCCGGCACCCTGGCGGGGGACTTCGACCCCGCCCTGCATGTCTTCCGCAATCACCGCCACGCGGCGATCCTTGCGGACATGGAGGCGGTGCTGGCCCTGCTGGCCGCCCGGAACCCCGGACTGGAGGTCCTGCTGACGGTCAGCCCGGTGCCGCTCACTGCCACGGCCAGCGGAGAGCATGTGCTTACCGCCACCAGTCGCTCCAAGGCGACCCTGCGCGCGGTGGCCGGCGAGCTGGTCGAGGACCACCCCCAGGTCGACTACTTCCCCAGCTACGAGATCATCACCCATCCGGTCTTCCGGGGCATGTTCTACGCGCCGAACCAGCGCTCGGTTGTGCCCGAGGGGGTCGAGGTGGTGATGCGCAACTTCTTCGCCGACCAGGAGGCCGCCTTTGGTCCGCCGAAATTCCCCAAGGCCCGGAAGGGGCAGGGGGCGCGGGTGCGCCCTGCTGCGGGGGATGTGAAATGCGAAGAGGAGATGCTCAATGCTTTCGCCCGCTGAACAGCCCGCGCCCTCGCCTCTCCCCTCGCTCTGCATTTTCGGGGACAGCCATATCGCCTCGGTCAAGCTGGCGCTGGATGCGGGGCTTCTGCCCTATCTCACCGACCACCTAGAGTTCTGGGGCGCCTATGGCCCGGCCTTCCGGCAGTTTGAATACCAGGATCAGGCGGTCCACCCCCGCAAGGAGGCGGAAGAGATGGTGGCGCGGATCAACGGCAACGGCCGCCTGTCGCTGCGCTGCGATGACTTCGCCGCCTATCTCTTCTATGGTGCCAGGCTGCGCAGCGCCGAGTTCCTGCCGCCCATGCTGTCGACCCTGCGGCAGGGCGGGCACCTCTCGGCAGCGGTACGGCAGCGGGTGACGCGGCGTTTCCTGGAGGGTCGCAAGAGCTACCGGATCGCGCAGCAGTTCGTCCGCGCCAATCCCGCCGCCCGCGTCACTTTCGCCCCGGCACCGCTGCTGACCCTGGGGGTGGGCCAGCCCGAGAAGACCTGGCCCGAGGCGGAAGGGGCCACGCCCGAGGAACGGGCAGAGATTCGCTCCTGGCTGGACATGGAAGCAGAGCGCGATGGAATCACCCTGCTGCACCAGCCCGACGAGACCATCGTCGAGGGCTATTGGACCGACCCCCGCTATGCCGCGACTGGCCCGGAAAGCGCCGATGACCCGGTCCACAAGAGCCCCGAGTTTGCCGCCCTCATGCTGACCCGCTACCGCGAGATGCAGGCAGGCTAGGTGCGGTGTCGGTCTTGCCCTGCCTGGTGCAGCCCTTGCCAGGCTCATCTCTTGCGACAGGGCGGCAGGGCGCTGCCGGCCCCCTGCCTGCGACGCATGAAGGCCCGTACCTGCGGGCGAAAATCCGGATGGGCCGGGAATTTCCCGGCTGCCGTCAGATCGCCTCTTGATCCCCCTCGCGCCCTGCATTAGACGACAGCGACGGACTAGGGGTATAGCTCAGCTGGTAGAGCGACGGTCTCCAAAACCGTAGGTCGCGGGTTCGAACCCTGCTGCCCCTGCCAAGTCCGAACCTCCCATCAGATACGTTCCATCGCGCCGTCGTGCGCTGCGCGCCTTTGCACCTTGAACAGCGGGCCGCTTTTCCGTATCTGCACCGGATGACGTCCGGGGCCGTGCTGGTCCGGGACATGAAGTTTCGACGCTGAGGAGCCCCAATGGCCAATCCGCTGCAATTTATCCAGCAGACCCGTGCCGAGGTCGGCAAGGTCGCATGGCCCACGCGCCGCGAAGTGCTGCTGACCACGGTCATGGTCTTCGTCATGGCTGCGATCACCGCGGTCTTCTTCGCCCTGGTGGATGTGCTGATCCGCACCGGCCTGACCGGCCTTCTGGGCTTCTTCGGCTGAGCATCCTGCAGGGCTGCGGGGGCGGAACGCCCCGGCAGGCTTGCGCTTTTCGGCGTCACGCTGTAACCCACGACCCGTTCCCAGGTCTGGCGCGCGGCGATTCGAGTCTCGCGCCGATTTTCTATTCGGAAGGGCCTTTTGCCGGATGACCGGTGCGGCCCAGGGAAAGTGAATGTATTTCGGCCCTTGGGCCGGCGATGGAAGGGTCGTTGCGACATGGCAAAGCGGTGGTACTCGGTCTCGGTCCTCTCGAACTTCGAGAAGAAGATCGCCGAGCAGATCCGGCAGAGCGTCGAGGAAAAGGGGCTTGAGGACCAGATCGACGAAGTCCTCGTCCCGACCGAAGAGGTGATCGAGGTACGTCGCGGCAAGAAGGTCTCGACCGAGCGCCGCTTCATGCCCGGCTATGTGCTGGTTCACATGGAGATGTCCGACGAGGGCTATCACCTGGTCAACTCGATCAACCGCGTCACCGGCTTCCTGGGCCCGCAAGGGCGCCCGATGCCGATGCGCGACGCCGAGGTGAACCAGATCCTGAACCGTGTCCAGGAAGGCGAAGACGCCCCGCGGACCCTGATCTCCTTCGAGATCGGCGAGAAGGTGAAGGTCAACGACGGTCCGTTTGAGGATTTCGACGGCATGATCGAAGAGGTCGACGAGGACAATCAGCGCCTCAAGGTCTCGGTTTCGATCTTTGGCCGGGAAACCCCGGTCGAGCTGGAATTCACCCAGGTCACCAAGCAAGGCTGACCTGAGTGGCGGCGGGGTGACCCGCCGAGGCGGGATGAACTCCCGCCCTACGGGGCTCCGGTCCCGTTCATACGTGGGAGGCGAGGCGGACGCGTCCGTCGGACCTGACCACGCGCAACCGTTCCCGAAGGCGCGCCCGAGGGAACAGGCGCAGGGCGGGGTGATCCCCGTCGCAACTGCGCGATGAACAAGGAGAAGGCCAATGGCCAAGAAACTCGTCGGCAGCCTGAAGCTGCAGGTGCCTGCCGGTCAGGCAAACCCGTCCCCGCCCGTCGGCCCCGCACTGGGTCAGCGCGGCATCAACATCATGGAATTCTGCAAGGCGTTCAACGCCAAGACGCAGGACATGGAACCCGGTGCGCCGTGCCCGACCGTGATCACCTACTATCAGGACAAGTCCTTCACCATGGACATCAAGACGCCCCCCGCGTCTTACTACCTGAAGAAGGCCGCCAAGCTGAAATCCGGCTCGCAGACCCCCGGCAAGGCCGTGGCTGGTCACGTGACCGTCGCCCAGGTGAAAGAGATCGCCGAAGCGAAGATGAAGGATCTGAACGCCAACGACATCGAAGGCGCAATGCAGATCATCTTGGGCTCCGCCCGCTCCATGGGCATCGAGGTGAAGTAAGATGGCAAAGTTCGGTAAACGTACCCGCGCCGCTCGCGAAGCCTTCGCCGGCAAAGAGAACCTCTCCGTCGAGGAAGCCGTTGCCCTGATCAAGGCCAACAGCAACACCAAGTTCGACGAGACCGTCGAGATCGCCATGAACCTGGGCGTTGACCCGCGTCATGCCGACCAGATGGTCCGTGGCGTCGTCGGCCTGCCGAACGGCACCGGCAAGGAGGTCCGCGTGGCCGTCTTCGCCCGTGGCCCGAAGGCCGAGGAAGCTCAGGCAGCCGGTGCCGACATCGTCGGCGCAGAAGACCTGATGGAAACCATCCAGGGCGGCACGATCGAATTCGATCGCTGCATCGCCACTCCGGACATGATGCCGATCGTCGGCCGTCTGGGCAAGATCCTGGGCCCGCGCAACCTGATGCCGAACCCCAAGGTCGGCACCGTGACCATGGACGTGAAAGCGGCCGTGGAAGCAGCCAAGGGCGGCGAAGTGCAGTTCAAGGCCGAGAAGGCCGGTGTCGTGCACGCTGGCGTCGGCAAGGTTTCCTTCGACGAAGCCAAGCTGGTCGAGAACATCCGTGCCTTCGTGGACGCGGTTTCCAAGGCCAAGCCGACCGGTGCCAAGGGCGCCTACATGAAGAAGGTCTCGCTGAGCTCTTCCATGGGCCCGGGCGTCTCCGTCTCCGTCGAGAGCGCAACCGGCAACTGATTCACCGGATCAGAATACAATCAGAGGGGCGGGTCGGAAACGATCCGCCCCTTTTGTATGCAAGTGCAGAAAAAATATTGCTGCAGTCCGGCACAACTTTGCCGAAAGTCCCCGAATCCGATGCGGATCTGACATAGTTCCTACGCGCGGTGATCGTCATTTAAGAAACGTGTTGAACGTTCTGTTGCCCCGAGATTCAATGGCGGCGAAGATCCCGGACGCGAAGTTTCGGAAGGATTCATTTGAAGGACGCATGGACCAATGTGGAACATTTTGAACAAGGTCGGTGTTGCTGCGGTAGCGAGCGCGGCAATGCTGGGACTCTCCTCTACGGCGACCCTCGCTAAGGACAGCGCCAACGTTACTATGTTTGGTGCCGATGCAGCATTCCTGCTGCCCAAGGGCAACATGTACTTCGCCGGTACACTGACTGATCCGCGTGGCGGCATTGCTGGCGCCGACATGGATGGCTCGCTCGCATTTGGTGCCGGTTTCGGCAACCCGATCGACGCGGTCGGCGTTCAGGTCGACGTCAACATCACCGGCACCGATCCGCTGGGCGATTCCGGTGGCCTGGGCCTCAAGCTGGGCCGCGCTCTGGTGCTGCAGCCCAACCACGTGATCTTCGGCTCGGTCGCAGCCTCGAACCTGGCCCCCTGGGGCGATGCCGCCGCCGGCGACACGCGCTGGAACGTCACCGTGTCCGGCATGACCCAGATCGACGGCCCGACCCTGATCCACCCGGTGATGTGGACCGTCGGCTACGGCTCTGACGCCGTGCTCGTGACCCCCGGCAGCTCGACCACCGAGGAAGGCTTCTTCGCCGGTGTCGGCATCGGCGTCACCAAGTACCTGGGCGTCGCAGTTTCGGGCACCGAGAACCAGCTGAACGCGGGTATCGGTCTGAAGGTGCCGGGTGTTGAAGGGCTGAACGTCAGCTTCGGCGTCAACGACATCACCGACAACATGGAGCGGAAGCAGAAGATCCTTTCTGTGAGCTACAGCATCAACAATGTCTTCGGAGGCTGATGACATGACCAATCGTGTATTGAAGGGCCTTGCAGTCTCGGCTCTGCTCGCTTTGAGCGCACTGCCCGCTTCGGCTGGTGGCAAAGTCACCGTGACCGGGACGACTGATCCGGGGACCACTTCCGGATCGACCGCCGTGACGGTTACGACTGTCACGTCGACCGGCACTCAGCTCGGCTCTGCCGTTGTGAGTGTCTCCCCGGGCACGACCACCACGACCACGATCGGCGGCAAGTCGGTTACGGTTGCCGTCTCCGCTACTGGCGCAGTGACGGTGAACGGGCAGCCCCTCGTGGTGAACGGGCTGCCGAACATTGGCCTGCTTGTCAGCATCACCTACGGCGGATGATCAGGGCGCCCGTCCTCGGCTAGCCGAAGAGCGGGCGACCTCAACCGCGGAGCATAGACGTGAAGACGCCGGGCCATTGGCCCGGCGTCTTTCATTGGGGGCGGTGCCAGTTCCGCCCGTCGGGCTGGCCCGGCGATATCTCCGGGGCACCCCGCGCGTGCGGATTTGCTCTTGCTCATCTGACTGACATCCCCATTTCGTGAGAGGGTTCGGCTGTGGTCCTGACCGCGACGCCTTGGCTATGTATCGCTGGGCGGAGGTCCGGTCGGGGGCCGAAGGGCGGATGCGCGGGCAGGGTTGCTTGCCGGGGGCATTTTATCTCTTCACATCTCTGCGCAAAGGCCCTAGAAGCCCGCTCTGTCAGGGTAACCGGGATTCGGCTGCCCCGACGATTCGTCCGAGACGGTGGGTGAAGGGGATAGGCCTTTCATAATTCCTGCCTGAGACGGGAAAGAACCAGATTTCTTCGGGCCCGCTCGCATGCGGCTCCCCGGGGCGACCTTGGACGGACCCGTTACGGACCCGCTTGCCGGGACGTTTGTACCGGCAGAACTGAGCCGGAGGGTCACACCTCCCTGATTGGAGTGAAACTGTGGATAGAGCCCAGAAAGAGAAAGTGGTCGAGGAACTCGGCCAGATCTTCGAAAGCTCTGGCGTTGTGGTGGTTGCCCACTACACCGGTCTCACGGTTGCTGAGATGCAGTCGCTGCGCGCAAAGGCTCGTGAAGCCGATGCCAGCGTCCGCGTCGCCAAGAACAGGCTCGCCAAGATCGCCCTGGAAGGCAAGCCCTGCGAAAGCATGGCCGAATTCCTGTCGGGCATGACCGTTCTGACCTATTCCGAGGACCCTGTCGCAGCTGCGAAGGTCGCGGAAGATTTCGCCAAAGAGAACAAGAAGTTCGAAATTCTCGGCGGCGCAATGGGTGAGAACGCTCTGGACCGTGCCGGTGTCGAAGCCGTGTCGAAAATGCCGTCCCGCGAGGAGCTCATCGCTTCCATCGTCGGCTGCATTGGCGCACCCGCTTCCAACATCGCCGGTGCCATTGGCGCGCCTGCTTCCAATATCGCCTCCATCCTGTCCACGATCGAGGACAAGGCTGCGGCGTAAGCAACAGAGAGCCCGGCGTAGGGAATATCTCCCGCACGTTGGAACACATCTAGAGATACGGAAAGAAGTCAAATGGCTGATCTGAAGAAACTGGCAGAAGAGATCGTGGGTCTGACCCTGCTCGAAGCACAAGAACTGAAAACCATCCTGAAGGATGAGTACGGCATCGAGCCCGCCGCTGGCGGCGCTGTGATGATGGCTGGCCCCGCAGGCGGCGACGCCGGCGCAGCTGAAGAAGAAAAGACCGAGTTCGACGTCATCCTGAAGTCGGCAGGCGCCTCCAAGATCAACGTGATCAAGGAAGTCCGCGGCATCACCGGCCTGGGCCTGAAAGAAGCCAAGGAGCTGGTCGAAGCTGGCGGCAAGGCTGTCAAGGAAGGCGTGTCCAAGGACGAAGCCGAAGAGATCAAGGGCAAGCTGGAAGCAGCTGGCGCCGAGGTCGAAGTCAAGTAATCCAGGCTTTCGCCAGGATTATGGAAAGGGCGTCCTTCGGGGCGCCCTTTTCCGTCTCGCGGGCTGCCCGTGACAGGGCAGGGCGGCTTCACTCAGGTGTGATGTGAGGGATTTGGTAATCCCTGTCGCATAATCCTGCTGTGCGATCCGGCCCGAACGGGGTAGGCTGGACTGAGGCAACCGGTGCTGCGCGCCTGGCCTCTTGCCGGCGGGTGACGTTCTTTGCGCCCCGGTAATCTACGCTTTCTCCCTGACAGCCCATTGCGCTTGGGCGCGTGTTGTCCTATCTGCGAAGTTCAGCTGGACCCGTGCGATTCGGGCCGGCCGCTTGTGCATTGTCAGTGAGGTTCCGCGCAGATCCACTTCATCGTCTCCCCCCAGATCGTCGGATGAACTCACGCAGGCACCAAACCTGCCCTGATTTCCAGGACTTGGGTCGAGACCTTACCGGATTTGCCTGTGCCCGCTGTTCGACGGCCCCGCCGCGTGAGGGGCTTTGACATAGGTCCGTCCCGCAGGGGCGACCCAGGAGGCCGCTCCCGGCGGCTTTTGAATACCAGGCTGGATGAAGGCAAGTCCGCATCCGGCCAAAACTGTCTAGGGGACCCTTCTTGGAAAGGGCTTGGTTGCAAGTCCTTCCCAAGGCGAGGTTCACGGATCGGGAGGCTACCATTGGGCCGGTAGCCGGGCATTGATCCGAACCCCCTGTTTCGAAAGGGCGCAGTGCCGGAGCCCCGACGGCGCTCGTTCCCGCTTGAGAAACGAAAGGTGACGTCCGTCATGGCTCAGACCTATCTTGGTCAGAAACGTCTTCGCAAATACTACGGCAAGATTCGCGAAGTCCTTGAAATGCCGAACCTTATCGAGGTTCAGAAAAGCTCTTACGAACTCTTCCTGAAGTCTGGCGACCAGCTTGACCCGATGGATGGCGAAGGCATCAAGGGTGTCTTCCAGTCGGTCTTCCCGATCAAGGATTTCAACGAGACCGCGGTTCTGGAGTTCGTCAAGTACGAGCTGGAGAAGCCCAAGTACGACGTTGAAGAATGCATGCAGCGCGACATGACCTACAGCGCGCCGCTGAAGGTTACCCTGCGCCTGATCGTCTTTGATATCGACGAGGATACCGGGGCCAAGTCGGTCAAGGACATCAAGGAACAGGACGTCTTCATGGGCGACATGCCCCTGATGACCCCGAACGGTACGTTCATCGTGAACGGCACCGAGCGCGTGATCGTGTCCCAGATGCACCGCTCGCCCGGCGTGTTCTTCGACCACGACAAGGGCAAGACCCATTCCTCGGGCAAGCTTCTCTTCGCCTGCCGGATCATCCCCTACCGCGGCTCCTGGCTGGACTTCGAGTTCGACGCCAAGGACATCGTGTTCGCCCGCATCGACCGTCGCCGCAAGCTGCCCGTCACCACGCTCCTCTACGCCCTGGGTCTCGACCAGGAAGCGATCATGGACGCCTATTACAACACGGTGGATTACACCTACCGTCGCGGCCAGGGCTGGGTGACCAAGTTCTTCCCCGAGCGCGTGCGTGGCACCCGCCCGACCTACGACCTGGTCGACGCCGATTCCGGCGAAGTGATCGCCGAGGCCGGCAAGAAGATCACCCCGCGCGCCGTCAAGAAGCTGATTGACGAGGGCTCCGTCACCAGCCTGCTGGTGCCGCACGACCGTATCGTCGGCAAGTTCGTCGCCCGTGACATGATCAACGAGGACAACGGCGCCATCTACGTGGAAGCCGGTGACGAGCTGACCGTGGAATACGACAAGGAAGGCGAGATCATCGGCGGTACGCTGAAGGATCTGCTGGACGCAGGCTTCACCGAGATCCCCGTGCTGGACATCGACAACATCAATGTCGGTCCCTACATGCGCAACACCATGGCGGCGGACAAGAACATGAACCGCGAGAGCGCGCTCATGGACATCTACCGCGTGATGCGTCCCGGCGAGCCGCCGACCGTCGAAGCGGCTTCGTCGCTCTTCGACACCCTGTTCTTCGACAGCGAGCGCTACGACCTCTCGGCCGTTGGTCGCGTGAAGATGAACATGCGTCTGGCGCTCGAAAAGCCCGACACCCAGCGGACCCTCGACCGCGAGGACATCGTCCAGTGCATCAAGGCCCTGGTCGAGCTGCGTGACGGCAAGGGCGAGATCGACGACATCGACCACCTGGGCAACCGTCGCGTCCGTTCCGTCGGCGAGCTGATGGAAAACCAGTACCGCGTCGGCCTGCTGCGCATGGAGCGCGCCATCAAGGAGCGCATGTCCAGCGTCGAGATCGACACGGTGATGCCGCAGGACCTGATCAACGCCAAGCCGGCGGCGGCTGCCGTCCGCGAATTCTTCGGCTCTTCGCAGCTGTCGCAGTTCATGGACCAGACCAACCCGCTGTCGGAAGTGACGCACAAGCGTCGTCTGTCGGCGCTTGGACCGGGCGGCCTGACCCGCGAACGCGCAGGCTTCGAAGTGCGCGACGTTCACGCCACGCACTACGGCCGGATGTGCCCGATTGAAACGCCGGAAGGCCCGAACATCGGCCTGATCAACTCGCTGGCGACCTTCGCCCGCGTGAACAAGTACGGCTTCATCGAGACCCCCTACCGCACCGTCAAGGACAAGCAGGTGACCGACGAGGTCCACTACATGTCCGCAACGGAAGAGCAGCGTCACGTTGTGGCCCAGGCCAACGCCTCGCTCGACGAAGAGGGCCGTTTCACCAACGAGATGGTCAACACCCGTCAGGCTGGTGAATACACGCTGACCCCGACCGAAGCCGTCGACCTGATCGACGTTTCGCCGAAGCAGCTGGTCTCTGTCGGTGCCTCGCTCATTCCCTACCTGGAAAACGACGATGCTAACCGCGCCCTGATGGGTGCGAACATGCAGCGTCAGGCGGTTCCGCTGCTGCGCGCCGAGGCGCCGGTTGTCGGTACGGGTATCGAAGGCAAGGTCGCCATCGACTCCGGTGCGGCGATCCAGGCCAAGCGGGCCGGTATCATCGACCAGGTCGATGCACAGCGTATCGTGATTCGCGCCACCGAGGATCTCGAGCTGGGCGATGCCGGCGTCGACATCTACCGGATGCGCAAGTTCCAGCGCTCGAACCAGAACACCGCCATCAACCAGCGTCCGCTGGTGAAGGTGGGTGACAAGGTGACCAAGGGCGAAGTGATCGCCGACGGCCCGTCCACCGACATGGGTGAACTGGCGCTCGGCAAGAACATCGTCGTCGCCTTCATGCCCTGGAATGGCTACAACTACGAAGACTCCATCCTGATCTCCGAGCGTATCGCACGTGACGACGTCTTCACCTCGATCCACATCGAGGAATTCGAAGTCGCCGCCCGTGACACCAAGCTCGGGCCGGAAGAGATCACCCGCGACATCCCCAACGTCGGCGAGGAAGCCCTGCGCAACCTCGACGAGGCGGGCATCGTCTACATCGGTGCCGATGTGGAGCCGGGCGACATCCTGGTCGGCAAGATCACTCCGAAGGGCGAGAGCCCGATGACGCCGGAAGAAAAGCTTCTGCGCGCCATCTTCGGCGAGAAGGCTTCCGACGTGCGCGATACCTCGCTGCGGGTGAAGCCGGGCGATTACGGTACGGTTGTAGAGGTTCGCGTCTTCAACCGTCACGGCGTCGAGAAGGACGAACGTGCGCTGCAGATCGAGCGTGAGGAAGTCGAACGCCTGTCGCGTGACCGCGACGACGAGCTGGCGATCCTCGACCGCAACATCTACGCGCGTCTCAAGGACATGATCCTCGGCAAGACCGCGGTGAAGGGTCCGAAGGGCGTCAAGGCCGGCTCCGAGATCACCGAGGACCTGCTGTCGCAGCTCTCGCGTGGTCAGTGGTGGCAGCTGGCGCTGGAAGACGACAAGGAAGCCCAGATCGTCGAGGCCCTGAACGAGCAGTACGAGGTGCAGAAGCGCGCCCTGGACGCCCGTTTCGAGGACAAGGTCGAGAAGGTGCGCCGTGGCGACGACCTGCCGCCGGGTGTGATGAAGATGGTCAAGGTCTTCATCGCCGTGAAGCGCAAGCTTCAGCCGGGCGACAAGATGGCCGGCCGTCACGGCAACAAGGGTGTCGTCTCGCGCGTGGTGCCGATGGAAGACATGCCGTTCCTGGCAGACGGTACCCCCGTCGACTTCTGTCTGAACCCGCTGGGTGTGCCTTCGCGTATGAACGTCGGTCAGATCCTCGAAACCCACACCGGCTGGGCGCAGCGCGCGCTTGGTCTTAAGGTGGACGAGGCCCTGCAGGACTACCGCCGCAGCGGTGACCTGACCCCGGTGCGTGACGCGATGCGCCTGGCCTATGGCGATGATGTCTACGAAGAAGGCATTGCCGGCATGGAAGAGGACCAGCTGCTGGAAGCGGCAGGCAATGTCACTGGCGGTGTGCCGGTTGCAACGCCGGTCTTCGACGGTGCCAAGGAAGCCGACATCAACGACGCGCTCAGCCGCGCGGGCTTCGACGAGAGCGGCCAGTCCGTGCTCTTCGACGGCCGCACGGGCGAGCAGTTCTCGCGCAAGGTCACCGTGGGCTTCAAGTACCTGCTGAAGCTGCACCACCTGGTCGACGACAAGATCCACGCCCGTTCCACCGGCCCGTACTCGCTGGTCACCCAGCAGCCGCTTGGTGGTAAGGCGCAGTTCGGCGGTCAGCGCTTCGGTGAGATGGAGGTCTGGGCCCTGGAAGCCTATGGCGCCGCCTACACCCTGCAGGAGATGCTGACGGTGAAGTCGGATGACGTTGCCGGCCGGACCAAGGTCTACGAGAGCATCGTCAAGGGCGAGGACAACTTCGAGGCCGGCGTGCCCGAGAGCTTCAACGTTCTCGTGAAGGAAGTCCGCGGCCTCGGCCTGAACATGGAACTCCTGGATGCGGAGGACGAGGAATAACAGGGCTCAGCGCCTTCGTTAGGGCGGGGACCCTCCCCGCCCACGCCTCTCCTACTGCTCCCTCTATGAGGAAAGACAAATGAACCAGGAACTGACCAACAATCCGTTCAACCCGCTGACCCCGCCGAAGGCATTCGACGAGATCAAGGTGTCGCTGGCGTCTCCCGAACGGATCCTGTCGTGGTCCTACGGCGAGATCAAAAAGCCGGAAACCATCAACTACCGGACCTACAAGCCCGAGCGCGACGGCCTGTTCTGTGCCCGTATCTTCGGGCCGATCAAGGACTACGAGTGCCTCTGCGGCAAGTACAAGCGGATGAAGTATCGCGGCGTCGTCTGCGAGAAATGCGGCGTGGAAGTCACGCTGCAGAAGGTCCGCCGCGAGCGCATGGGCCACATCGAGCTGGCCGCTCCGGTCGCGCATATCTGGTTCCTCAAGTCGCTGCCCTCGCGCATCGGCCTGATGCTGGACATGACCCTGCGTGATCTGGAACGCGTGCTCTACTTCGAGAACTACGTCGTGATCGAACCCGGTCTGACGGATCTGACCTATGGCCAGATGCTGACCGAAGAAGAGTACATGGACGCCCAGGATACCTACGGCATGGACGCCTTCACGGCGAACATCGGTGCCGAGGCCATCCGCGACATGCTGAGCCAGATCGACCTGGAATCGGAAGCCGAGCAGCTGCGTGCCGACCTGGCCGAAGCCACCGGCGAACTGAAGCCCAAGAAGATCATCAAGCGTCTGAAGGTCGTCGAGTCCTTCCTCGAGTCGGGCAACCGTCCCGAGTGGATGATCATGACCGTGATCCCGGTCATTCCGCCGGAACTGCGTCCGCTGGTGCCGCTGGACGGTGGCCGCTTCGCGACCTCCGACCTGAACGACCTGTACCGCCGCGTGATCAACCGGAACAACCGTCTGAAGCGTCTGATCGACCTGCGTGCGCCCGATATCATCGTGCGTAACGAAAAGCGTATGCTGCAGGAATCCGTCGATGCGCTCTTCGACAACGGCCGTCGCGGCCGCGTCATCACCGGCGCCAACAAGCGTCCGCTGAAGTCGCTGTCCGACATGCTGAAGGGCAAGCACGGTCGCTTCCGTCAGAACCTTCTGGGTAAGCGCGTCGACTTCTCCGGCCGTTCGGTCATCGTGACCGGCCCGGAACTGAAGCTGCACCAGTGTGGTCTTCCCAAGAAGATGGCGCTCGAGCTCTTCAAGCCCTTCATCTACTCGCGCCTGGAGGCCAAGGGCCTGTCCAGCACCGTGAAGCAGGCGAAGAAGCTGGTCGAGAAAGAGCGCCCCGAGGTTTGGGATATCCTCGACGAGGTCATCCGCGAGCACCCGGTTCTGCTGAACCGCGCGCCCACGCTGCACCGTCTGGGCATCCAGGCCTTCGAACCCACGCTGATCGAAGGCAAGGCGATCCAGCTGCACCCGCTCGTCTGCTCGGCGTTCAACGCCGACTTCGACGGTGACCAGATGGCCGTCCACGTGCCGCTCTCGCTGGAAGCCCAGCTGGAAGCGCGCGTGCTGATGATGTCGACCAACAACGTGCTGTCGCCCGCCAACGGCGCGCCGATCATCGTTCCCTCGCAGGATATGATCCTTGGCCTCTACTACACCTCGATTGCCCGCGAAGGCATGAAGGGTGAGGGCATGGTCTTCTCCTCGATCGACGAAGTTCAGTACGCGCTGGACACCGGTGAAGTGCACCTGCACGCCAAGATCACCGCGCGGATCATGCAGATCGACGAAGAAGGCAACGAGGTCTACAAGCGCTACGAGACCACCCCCGGTCGCGTGCGTCTTGGCGCCCTGCTGCCGATGAACGCCAAGGCACCGTTCGAGCTGGTCAACCAGCTGCTGCGGAAGAAGGACGTTCAGCGCGTCATCGACACCGTCTACCGCTATTGCGGTCAGAAGGAGTCGGTCATCTTCTGTGACCAGATCATGTCGATGGGCTTCAAGGAGGCCTTCCGCGCCGGTATCTCCTTCGGCAAGGCCGACATGGTGATCCCCGACAACAAGTGGGAGATCGTCGACGAGACCCGCGAGCAGGTGAAGGACTTTGAACAGCAGTACATGGACGGCCTGATCACTCAGGGCGAAAAGTACAACAAGGTCGTTGATGCCTGGTCGAAGTGTAACGACAAGGTCACCGAAGCCATGATGACCACCATCTCCTCCGTTCCGCGGACGGCTGATGGTGCCGAGGGCGAGATCAACTCGGTCTACATGATGGCCCACTCCGGTGCCCGTGGCTCGGTCACGCAGATGAAACAGCTGGGCGGGATGCGCGGCCTGATGGCGAAGCCGAACGGCGACATCATCGAGACCCCGATCATCTCGAACTTCAAGGAAGGCCTGACCGTGCTCGAGTACTTCAACTCGACCCACGGTGCCCGTAAGGGTCTGTCGGATACCGCTCTGAAGACGGCGAACTCGGGTTACCTGACCCGTCGTCTGGTGGACGTGGCCCAGGACTGCATCGTGCGTGAGCCCGATTGCGGCACCGAGCGCGCGATCACCGTGGGCAACGCGGTCAACGACGGCGAGATCGTCGCCACCATCGGCGAGCGTATCCTGGGTCGTGTCGCGGCCGACGACGTGCTGCGTCCCGGCACCGACGAGATCCTCGTCAAGCAGGGCCAGCTCATCGACGAGCGCATGGCGGACACCATCGAAGAGGCCAGCGTGCCCCAGATGCGCATCCGCTCGCCGCTGACCTGTGAAGCCGAAGACGGTGTCTGTGCCGCCTGCTACGGCCGTGACCTTGCGCGCGGTACCCAGGTGAACATCGGCGAAGCTGTCGGCATCATCGCTGCCCAGTCGATCGGTGAACCCGGCACCCAGCTGACCATGCGGACCTTCCACATCGGCGGCGTTGCCCAGGGTGGCCAGCAGTCCTTCCTGGAAGCCTCCACCGATGGCGTGATCGAATTCGAGCACACGCAGGTTCTGGACAACGCCAATGGCGAGACCCTCGTCATGGGCCGGAACATGAAGCTGCGCATCATGGATGAGCACGGTGAGGAACGCTCCAGCCACAAGCTGGGCTACGGCACCAAGCTCTTCGTCAAGGAAGGCCAGAAGGTTGCCCGCGGCGACAAGCTGTTCGAATGGGATCCCTACACCCTGCCGATCATCGCAGAGAAGGCCGGTAAGGCACGCCTGACCGACCTGATCACCGGTATCTCCGTGCGTGACGAGACCGATGATGCGACCGGCATGACCCAGAAGATCGTTTCCGACTGGCGCACCGCGCCGAAGGGCAACGAGCTGAAGCCCGAGATCTTCGTGATCGGCGAGGATGGCGAACCGGTCCGCAACGATGCGGGCAACCCGGTCAGCTACCCGATGTCGGTGGACGCGATCCTCTCGGTCGAAGAGGGCCAGGAGATCAAGGCCGGTGACGTTGTCGCCCGTATCCCGCGCGAAGGTGCGAAGACGAAGGACATTACCGGTGGTCTGCCGCGTGTGGCCGAACTCTTCGAGGCGCGTCGTCCGAAGGACCACGCCATCATCGCCGAGATCGACGGTTACGTCCGCTTCGGTCGCGACTACAAGAACAAGCGCCGCATCTCGATCGAGCCCGCGGATGAAAGCCTGGAGCCCGTGGAATACATGGTGCCCAAGGGCAAGCACATCCCGGTCACCGAGGGCGACTTCGTTCAGAAGGGCGACTACATCATGGACGGCAACCCGGCGCCGCATGACATCCTTGCCATCATGGGTGTCGAAGCGCTGGCGAACTACATGATCGACGAAGTGCAGGACGTCTACCGACTGCAGGGCGTGAAGATCAACGACAAGCATGTCGAAGTGATCGTTCGCCAGATGCTGCAGAAGTGGGAGATCCTCGACAGCGGCCAGACCACGCTGCTGAAGGGCGAGCACGTCGACAAGGTCGAGTTCGACGAAGCCAATGCCAAGGCGGAAGAGAAGGGCCTGCGCCCGGCGTCCGGCCAGCCGATCCTGCTCGGGATCACCAAGGCCTCGCTGCAGACCCGCTCCTTCATCTCGGCGGCCTCCTTCCAGGAGACCACCCGCGTGCTTACCGAGGCTTCGGTCCAGGGCAAGCGCGACAAGCTGGTCGGCCTGAAGGAGAACGTCATCGTGGGTCGTCTGATCCCGGCCGGTACCGGTGGGGCAACCCAGCGTGTCAGCCGGATCGCCAACGACCGCGACAACGTGGTGCTGGATGCCCGCCGCGAAGAGGCCGAACAGGCCGCGCGCCTGGCAGCCCCGGTGGCCGAGGCCGAGGTCGACTCCGACCTGGTCGAGACCCCGGAAAGCGATCTCTGATCAAGCACGGCCACGGCCATTGCCTGACGAAAATTGCGAAGGCCCCCCTTGCGGGGGCCTTTTGCATGTCCGGGCGGTGGCTGCCCCTGGGTCATTGCCTTTTGCCGCGCCCCGCGTCATTGCAAGGCAAATGATCCGAGGCACCAGATGACCGACAACTTCAAGGCCGCGCTGCTGATGATGGGCTCGCTGGCATTCCTTTCCTTCAACGACGTGGCGATCAAGGCGGTGGCCATGGTGGTCCCGCTGGCCCAGATCATCGTGCTGCGCAACGCCATCACCTCGACCGCGCTGGCCTTCGTGCTGACCCGCACCCGCGGTGCCTTCCGCCTCGCGCGCCGTGACTGGCTGCTGGTGCTGCTGCGCGCCATCGGAGAGGCGGGGGCGGCCTATTTCTACCTCGAGGGGCTGATCCACATGCCCTTCGCCAACCTCGTGGCGATCCTGCAATCGGCGCCCTTCGTCGTGACCCTTGCAGCCGCGCTTTTCCTCGGCGAAAGCGTCGGCTGGCGGCGGATCACGGCGATCCTCGTGGGCTTCCTCGGCGTGCTGCTGATCCTGCGTCCGGGGACGGAGGGCTTTGACATCTACTCGGTCTACGTGCTGATCTCGGTGCTCTTCATCACGCTGCGCGACCTCTCGACCCGCCGCCTCTCGCCCGAGGTGCCGGCAATGACCGTGACCTTCTTCACCTCGACGCTGGTCATGCTGACCTACCTCCTGGTGGGGCTGGGCACGCCCTGGGTGCCCATGCCCGGCTGGACCCTGGCCCTGACCGTGGCAGCGGCGGCGCTGGTGCTCACCTCCTATGTCTCGATCATCCAGGCCATGCGCATCGGCGAGGTCGCCTTCGTCTCGCCCTTCCGCTACACCTCGCTGCTCTTCGCGCTGGTGCTGGGGCTGGTGCTCTTCGACGAATGGCCAGAGGTGCTGACCCTGGTGGGCGCGGCAATCGTCGTGGCCTCGGGGCTCTTCATGCTCTACCGTGAGCACAAGCTGGGCCGCGCGCCCGTGACGCCCGAAGAACTGCCAGAGGTTTCCACCCGCCCATGAGCCACATCCAGATGCTGGGCCTGTGCCGTTTCTCCTATCCCACCGGAGGGGACGGGTTCGAAGGCAGCGCGGCGGATCTCGGGGCCAACAGGGCCCGGCTCTACGATCCCGCCCGCCTGGCCCTGCGCTTCTGGTTCTTTGAAGAGATCTGCCTGCCCACCCTGGCCGCCCAGACGGACCCGGATTTCACCGTGCTGCTGATCTATGGCGAAGGGCTGCCGGACCCCTGGAAGACACGGCTGCTGCAGGCGGTCTCGGCGGTGCCTCAGATCCGCCCGCTGGCCCGGCCCGAGGGGCTGCCCCATGGCGCGCTCTGCCGCGCGGCGATGCAGGAGGCGCGCGACCCCGAGGCCCGCGCGGTCGGGGAATTCACCATCGATGACGATGACGGCCTGGCAAGCGACTTCATCGCCGAGGCCCGCGCGGGCTTTGCCCCCCTGCGCCCGCTGTGGCGGGCCCGCAAGCGCGCTGCGCTCGACTTCAACGGGGGGCTCGTGCTGGACACGGGTGGCGCCACAGGCCTCACCCTGAGCGCCGTACAGGCCGAGTTCTGGGCCCCGGCGCTGGTGGTCTTCTTCGGGCCGCGCTCCAGCCGCTCGATCCAGGACTACAACCACCGCCGCCTCTGGGGTCGCATGCCGGCGCTGACCCTGCCCGAGCCGGTGATGTTCCTGCGCGGCAGCCACGAGAGCAACGACAGTCGCCTCGAGCGCCGGCTGCCGGGCCTTGGCCGCGGGGCAGGGGGGCAGACGGGGCCGGAAACCCTGCTGGCAGAGCGCTTTGGCCTCGACGCCGGCCAGCTGGCGCAGAGCTGGGCCACGAGGGCCCTGACCTGAGCCCGAAGTCCCCCTTGCACTCATCACCAGGCTGAAAGTACTCCGGGGGAGGCAGCCGTCAGGCTGACGGGGGCAGAGCCCCCTCCACGGCCTGAATGCCGCCATCCGGAGGCGGGGTCATGGCCACCCGCCCGGTGCAAGTCCGCCGCAGCGTCAAAGCCTTGCCGCGCAGGCCTTCGGGCTTCACCCAATGTTGACAACCCCCCCGACTCCCCCTATACGCGCCAGCAATCAGGCGAGGGGGCCGCCCCTTTGCTTCCAGATATACGTGGTCAAGATCCGGGAGCGATCCCCGATCCTCTGGAAAACCCACCGCGTCGATCCCCGTGTACGTGGGGTCGGATGCGGTTTTTTACGTTGCGCGCACATCGCCCCTGACCAGGGCCGAGCGCCCGACGAGAGGCCGGGGCCGAACCCCGGAAAAGCATTTCCGCCACGGCGGAAAAAGATCACCCGGTCCCGGCGGACGCGTCGAGGATCACATAAACAACCGCATGGGGCACGGTCCTTCATGCAACACTAGTGTTAGAGATGGGAAAATAACCCTATGCCTACGATCCAGCAGCTGATCCGCAAGCCGCGGCAGCCCAAAGTGAAACGTTCCAAGTCGATGCACCTGGAGCAGTGCCCGCAGAAGCGTGGCGTCTGCACCCGCGTGTACACCACCACCCCGAAGAAGCCGAACTCGGCTATGCGTAAGGTTGCCAAGGTGCGCCTGACCAACGGCTACGAGGTGATTTCCTACATCCCCGGCGAATCCCACAACCTTCAGGAGCACTCCGTTGTCCTGATCCGTGGCGGCCGAGTGAAGGACCTTCCGGGCGTTCGCTACCACATCCTGCGCGGTGTGCTGGATACCCATGGCGTCAAAGACCGTAAACAGCGTCGCTCCAAGTACGGCGCGAAGCGTCCGAAGTAAGAGGATTAGAGAATGTCCCGTCGTCACGCTGCCGAGAAGCGCGAAATCCTGCCCGACGCCAAGTATGGCGATCGCGTCCTGACCAAGTTCATGAACAACCTCATGATCGATGGCAAGAAATCTGCTGCCGAGAAGATCGTCTACAACGCTCTCGACCGCATCGAATCCAAGGTCAAGCGCGCTCCCGTGGAAATCTTCCACGAAGCCCTGGACAACATCAAACCCTCCGTCGAAGTGCGTTCGCGCCGCGTCGGTGGTGCCACCTACCAGGTGCCCGTCGAAGTGCGCCCCGAGCGTCGTGAAGCCCTGGCGATCCGCTGGCTGATCACCGCTTCGCGTTCGCGCAACGAGAACACCATGGAAGAGCGCCTCGCAGGCGAACTCCTGGACGCCGTCAACTCTCGCGGTTCCGCCGTGAAGAAGCGCGAAGACACCCACAAGATGGCCGACGCCAACAAAGCGTTCAGCCACTACCGCTGGTAAACCCTCAGGAAGGCAGACTTACCATGGCACGCGACTATCCGCTCGAACGGTATCGTAACTTCGGCATCATGGCCCACATCGATGCCGGCAAGACCACCACGACCGAGCGTATCCTCTACTACACCGGCCGCTCCCACAAGATCGGCGAAGTCCACGATGGCGCCGCCACCATGGACTGGATGGAGCAGGAGCAGGAGCGCGGGATCACGATCACGTCCGCTGCGACCACCACTTTCTGGCAGTGGCAGGAAGATCCCACCGCGGATGGCACGTCCGACACGAAGTTCCGCTTCAACATCATCGACACCCCCGGCCACGTCGACTTCACCATCGAAGTCGAGCGTTCGCTGGCGGTTCTCGACGGTGCGGTCTGCCTTCTGGACGGTAACGCCGGCGTTGAGCCGCAGACCGAGACCGTGTGGCGTCAGGCTGACCGCTACAAGGTTCCGCGTATCGTCTTCGTCAACAAGATGGACAAGATCGGCGCCGACTTCTTCAACTGCGTGAAGATGATCAAGGACCGCACCGGTGCGACCCCCGTTCCCGTCGGCATGCCGATCGGTGCAGAGGACCAGCTGGAAGGCACCATCGACCTGATCACCATGGAAGAATGGGTGTGGAAGGGCGACGACCTGGGCGCCGGCTGGGTTCGCCAGCCGATCCGTGACGAGCTGAAAGATCTGGCCGACGAATGGCGCGCCAACATGATCGAGAACGCCGTCGAAATGGACGACGACGCGATGGAAGCCTACCTGGAAGGCGAAGAGCCCGACGTGCCGACCCTGCGGAAGCTGATCCGCAAGGGCACGCTGTCGCTGTCCTTCGTTCCGGTCCTGGGCGGTTCCGCGTTCAAGAACAAGGGCGTCCAGCCCCTGCTGAACGCCGTGATCGACTTCCTGCCCGGCCCCCTCGACGTGCCTGCCTACATGGGCTTCTCGCCGGACGATGAAACGGAAACCCGTAACATCGCCCGTTCGGCAGATGACTCGGCACCCTTCGCTGGCCTGGCGTTCAAGATCATGAACGACCCCTTCGTTGGCTCCCTGACCTTCACCCGGATCTACTCCGGCGTGCTGAAGAAGGGCGATTCGATCGTCAACTCGACCAAGGGCAAGAAAGAGCGCATCGGTCGTATGATGATGATGCACTCCAACGACCGTGAAGAGATCGAAGAGGCATTCGCCGGCGACATCATCGCGCTGGCAGGTCTGAAGGAAACCACCACCGGCGACACGCTCTGCGCAGCCAACGCCCAGGTGGTTCTGGAAACCATGACCTTCCCCGATCCCGTCATCGAGATCGCGGTTGAGCCGAAGACCAAGAACGACCAGGAAAAGATGTCGGCCGGCCTCGCCCGTCTGGCAGCTGAAGACCCCTCCTTCCGCGTCGAGACCGACCTCGAGTCCGGTCAGACCATCATGAAGGGCATGGGCGAACTTCACCTGGACATCCTGGTCGACCGCCTGAAGCGCGAATTCAAGGTCGAAGCCAACATCGGTGCCCCGCAGGTTGCTTATCGTGAGACCATCTCTCACGAGGTCGAGCACACCTACACCCACAAGAAGCAGTCGGGTGGTTCGGGTCAGTTCGGTGAAGTGAAGCTGATCATCTCGCCGACCGAGCCGGGCGAAGGTTACTCCTTCGAGTCCAAGATCGTCGGTGGTTCGGTGCCCAAGGAATACATTCCGGGCGTCGAAAAGGGGATCAACTCGGTCATGGACTCCGGTCCGCTGGCTGGCTTCCCGGTCATCGACTTCAAGGTTCAGCTGATCGACGGCAAGTTCCACGACGTCGACTCCTCGGTCCTGGCATTCGAGATTGCCGCCCGTATGTGCATGCGTGAAGGCATGCGCAAAGCTGGCGCCAAGCTGCTGGAACCGATGATGAAGGTCGAAGTGATCACCCCGGAAGAATACACCGGTTCGATCATCGGCGACCTGACCTCCCGTCGTGGCCAGGTCTCCGGTCAGGAGCCCCGTGGCAACGCCGTGGCCATCGACGCTTTCGTCCCGCTGGCCAACATGTTCGGCTACATCAACAACCTGCGCTCCATGTCCTCGGGCCGCGCGCAGTTCACGATGCAGTTCGACCACTACGACCCGGTCCCGCAGAACATCTCTGACGAGATCCAGGCGAAATACGCATAAGCAGCGGTGCGGGGGGAACCCCGCGCCCTACCCACTTGTAGGGTGCGTGCCTGTACGCACCGCCAGAAAGACTAGGAGGCCATCATGGCAAAGGAAAAGTTTGAGCGCGGCAAACCGCACTGCAACATCGGCACGATCGGTCACGTTGACCACGGCAAGACGACGCTGACGGCGGCGATCACGAAGTACTTCGGTGACTTCCGCGCCTACGACCAGATCGACGGCGCGCCGGAAGAGAAGGCTCGCGGTATCACCATCTCGACCGCCCACGTGGAATACGAGACCGAGAACCGTCACTACGCGCACGTCGACTGCCCCGGCCACGCCGACTACGTGAAGAACATGATCACCGGTGCTGCCCAGATGGACGGCGCGATCCTGGTTGTGAACGCAGCTGACGGCCCGATGCCGCAGACCCGCGAGCACATCCTGCTGGGCCGCCAGGTGGGTATCCCCGCCATGGTCGTGTTCATGAACAAGGTTGACCAGGTCGACGACGAAGAGCTGCTCGAGCTCGTCGAGATGGAAATCCGCGAACTGCTGTCGGCTTACGACTTCCCCGGCGACGACATCCCCGTCATCGCAGGTTCGGCTCTGGCCGCAATGGAAGGCCGTGACCCCGAGATCGGCGAGAACAAGATCAAGGAACTGATGGCCGCCGTGGATGAGTACATCCCGCAGCCGGCACGTGCCGTTGACCAGCCCTTCCTGATGCCGATCGAAGACGTGTTCTCGATCTCCGGCCGCGGTACCGTTGTGACCGGCCGTGTCGAGCGTGGCGTCGTGAACGTCGGCGACGAACTGGAAATCGTTGGTATCCGCGACACCAAGAAGACGACCTGCACCGGTGTGGAAATGTTCCGCAAGCTGCTGGACCGTGGTGAAGCCGGCGACAACATCGGCGCCCTGCTGCGCGGTATCGACCGTGAAGGCGTTGAGCGTGGCCAGGTTCTCTGCAAGCCGGGTTCCGTGAAGCCGCACACCAAGTTCGAAGCCGAGGTCTACATCCTGACCAAAGACGAAGGTGGCCGTCACACGCCGTTCTTCGCGAACTACCGTCCGCAGTTCTACTTCCGGACCACCGACGTGACCGGCACCGTGACCCTTCCCGAGGGCACCGAGATGGTCATGCCCGGCGACAACCTGAAGTTCGCCGTGGAACTGATCGCTCCGATCGCCATGGAAGATGGTCTGCGCTTCGCTATCCGCGAAGGTGGCCGTACCGTCGGCTCCGGCGTCGTCTCGAAGATCGTCGAGTAATCGACTGCGCGACTGCGTAGGGTGGGAGAGATCCCACCCTGCCATCGCAACCGATTGAAACGGCGGGGGAAAACCCCGCCGTCTCTCTTATCGGTCCAGAAAGGGAAAAAGCCTCTGGACAGCACGTCCGGAAGCGACTATCCCGCGCCAATTCCAAACGGCGGGCCGCCCTGTTTTTTCAGGGTCCGCCGTAGGGTTCGACGAGGGACAGGGAAGAGCCCTGTTCGTCCTATCAACTCCAATGCCGCGAAAGGCTATCAAAATGAGCCAAACCATTCGCATTCGGCTGAAGGCATTCGATTACCGCGTTCTGGATTCCAGCACGCAGGAAATCCTGAACACGGCGAAGCGCACCGGCGCAACCGTCCGTGGCCCGATCCCGCTGCCCAACAAGATCGAGAAGTTCACGGTTCTCCGTGGCCCTCACGTTGACAAGAAATCCCGCGACCAGTTCGAGATCCGCACCCACAAGCGGCTCCTGGATATCGTGGATCCGACCCCGCAGACGGTGGACGCGCTGATGAAGCTCGACCTCGCCGCCGGCGTGGATGTCGAGATCAAGGTTTAAGGAGGGTCCAACTGATGCTCCGTTCCGGTATCATCGCTAAAAAGGTCGGCATGACCCGTCTCTTCATGGAAGACGGCAAGCAGATCCCCGTTACTGTCCTGCAACTGGAGAACCTCCAGGTTGTGGCTCAGCGTACCTCTGACGACCATGGCTACACCGCCGTCCAGCTGGGCGCCGGCACCGCCAAGGCCAAGCGCACCAGCCAAGCAATGCGTGGCCACTTCGCCGCGGCCAACGTCGAGCCCAAGCGCAAGGTTGCCGAGTTCCGCGTGGACCCCGACAACCTGATCGGCGTCGGTGAGGAAATCACCGCCGACCATTACTTCGAAGGTCAGTTCGTCGACGTGTCGGGCACCTCGATCGGTAAAGGTTTCGCCGGTGGCATGAAGCGCCACAACTTCGGCGGCCTGCGCGCCACCCACGGCGTGTCGATCAGCCACCGTTCGCACGGCTCCACCGGCCAGTGTCAGGACCCCGGCAAGGTGTTCAAGGGCAAGAAGATGGCGGGCCACATGGGTGCCGTCCGCGTCACCACGCAGAACCTGCAGGTCGTCAAGACCGACAGCGAGCGTGGCCTGGTCTTCATCAAGGGCGCCGTTCCCGGCTCCAAGGGTGGCTGGGTGACCGTCAAGGACGCCGTCAAGAAGCCGTTCCCCGAGAACGCCATTCTGCCGGCCGCCCTGAAGTCCGCCGCCGAGGAAGCCAAGCGTCTGGCTGAAGAAGCCGCCGCCGCCGCAGAAGCCGAAGCCAAGGCCGCCGAAGAGGCAGCCGCAGCCGAAGCAGCCGCCGCTGAGGAAGCCGCTCTCAAAGAGGCCGAGGCCGACATTGAGGCCGAGAAGAAGGAAGGCGACGAATGAAACTCGACGTGATCAAACTGGACGGCTCGGCTGCCGGTTCTGTCGATCTCGGCGACGAGATCTTCGGCCTGGAGCCCCGTGCAGACATCCTGCACCGCGTTGTCCGCTGGCAGCGTAACAAGGCACAGGCAGGGACCCACAAGGTCCTCGGCCGTTCGGAAGTGTCCTACTCGACCAAGAAGATCTATCGCCAGAAGGGCACCGGCGGCGCACGCCACGGCTCCCGCAAGGCGCCTATCTTCCGCAAGGGTGGTATCTACAAGGGCCCGACCCCGCGTAGCCATGGCCACGACCTGACGAAGAAGTTCCGCAAGCTGGGTCTGAAGCACGCCCTTTCGGCCAAGGTGAAGTCCGGCTCGCTGGTCATCATCGAGAACGCCGAGTCCGAGGGCAAGACCGCCGCACTGGCCAAGCAGGTTGCAAACCTGGGCTGGAAGCGCGCTCTGATCATCGACGGCGCCGCCGTCAATGAGGGCTTCGCCCGCGCCGCCGCCAACATCGAAGGCCTGGATATCCTGCCGACGATGGGTGCAAACGTGTACGACATCCTGAAGCGTGACACCCTGGTGCTCACCAAGTCGGCTGTCGAAGCTCTGGAGGCTCGCCTGAAATGAGTGCCAAGGCAGAACATTACGACGTGATCCGCAAGCCGATCATCACCGAGAAAGCGACCATGGCTTCCGAAGCCAACGCCGTCGTCTTCGAAGTCTCGATCGACGCCAACAAGCCGATGATCAAGGAAGCCGTCGAGGCTCTCTTCAATGTCAAGGTGAAGGCCGTCAACACGACCGTCACCAAGGGCAAGGTCAAGCGCTTCCGTGGCACCCTTGGCAAGCGCAAGGACGTCAAGAAGGCCTATGTGACCCTCGAAGAGGGCAACACGATCGACGTGACCACCGGTCTGTGATCGTGGCGGTGGGTTAGCTCCCACCCTACGGCAAGTGACATGGCCCCTCGCTGCAAGGCGGGGGGCTTTTCCTTTGGCAGGCCGCGTCTGGCCCGCTGCCTGAACGGAGGCACCCATGATCCCCTGGGAAGAACTGGCCACGGCGCGCGCGCCCGAAGGCGACATCCTGCGCCTCTTCCGGCGCGGGACCGAGTATTCCATCCGCCTCGGCGATGGCAACGAGCTGATGAACTCGCGCCTCGGCGGGTCCGAGATCGCGCTGTCGACACTCTCCTTCGACCGCCTCGGCGCCCGCCCGGCACCCCGGGTGTTGATCGGAGGGCTCGGCATGGGCTTCACCCTGCGCGCCGCCCAGGAGCTGGCCCCGCCGGACGCGCAGATCGTCGTGTCAGAGGTTGTGCCCGAGCTGATCGGCTGGGCGCGCGATGATATGGCGGAGGTCTTCGGAGACTGCCTTTCGGACCCCCGCGTTGAGCTGCGCGCTGGCGACGTAGCGGAGGAGATCGCCTCGGTCACCGCCGGCTGGGACATGATCCTGCTGGACGTGGACAACGGCCCGGACGGGCTGACGCGGGACGGCAATGACGTGCTTTACGGAGAGAGCGGGCTGGCGGCGGCGCACCGGTCGCTGACGATCCACGGCGTGCTGTCGGTCTGGTCGGCGCATCCGAGTAGAGGGTTCGCCAAGCGCTTTGCACGGGCGAACTTCGATGTGAAGGAAGAGGGGGTCAGGGCCGGACGGACGAAGAGGGGGGCTCGGCATACCGTGTGGACGGGGGTGCGGAAAGGGCGGTGAGGGGGGCCTGTCCAATTGTTCAGTTAGGGAGACTCGCCGCTGACGGCCGATGAGGGGAGGGAGTCTACAGTGCGCTGGCGCCAAGAAGTTTGGGGCGCAATAGTAGCCAGCCTTGCTATTCTAGGGATTAGCTGATGAGCTTGTGTTGGATGGCACCAACCCCCGTTCTCACAATCTTCACCGGAGTTACCGAATTTGCCGTTGATAGCGTCCTTAGATGCCTTGGGGCTGGATTGGTCAGGTCTGGCTGGGGCTTTGGTCGGTGGATTTGCAACTCTGCTAGCGGCCCTCCTCTCTTTCTGGCTAGGGCGTGTCGCTGAGAGGAAGCGTCAAGATGATATTGACCGAAAGCGTTCCGCTGGGGAGGCAACATCTGCCTTCCATAAACTGTGTCAGTGGGCCAATTTACTTGCCAATATTGATCAACAGATTAAGGCGCATTTCAAGCAAGCAGAGGAAGATGGTGTCACCGAGGTCGATGCCTTCCTCAATATCGGACCGGTGGCTGGCAAGCTCCTTGAGCCCGACAGAATTCGTTCATCCGAACTGCGGTTTCTCCAAACTAAGGAGAATTTCCAGATTCTTGAAATGGCAACCCTAGTTGAGCAGCGTGCAGCCAACATTCACGAAATATACCGACTATATACGATTCAATACCTTGCGCTTCAGGACTGGCTAGACAGCATTTCAGGTTTTGAAAGACAGTATGATGGCCCTGTTGCGCATGACATCATACCTGAAGGCTATCGTTCTGGCTTTGAAACTCGTGGTGCGCAATTGAATCGTTTGCTCGCGGGGGTTTGTGAGCAATTGGAGCAGGACTTGCCCTTTACGACTGAAGCGGTGCAGAAGTTTGCGGATGCGGCCCACTCAAAGTTTCCGAACGACTTTCCGAAGATTAAGTTCGGAGCGGATGAAAGGGCTGCGGAGTAGGGGGCTCTTGGCTGGCCTCCTTGGGTGATCTGGCGCTCCTCGCTGAGGTCGTGCCTTGATTGAGGCGGTTCTATAGGCTGCCCCTTGCCACCCCACCCCCACCTTGCTATACGCGCCCAATCCTGACGGCCCCGGATTCGCTCCGGGGCCTTCGGGTGTTTGAAGCCTGGGGACCTTCGGGGCCCTGTAACTCCGGGTAGTCTGTCAGCGGCGGTACTTCCAACCGCCCGGCAAATACCCACTACATAGCCGCCCGACGTGGTCCGGACCCGACTAAACACCGGGCCAAACGAAGGCGGCGCTTGCTAAACGGAAGACAGAAAGCATGGCACTCAAGTCGTATAAGCCGACGACGCCGGGCCAGCGCGGGCTGGTGCTGATCGACCGTTCGGAGCTGTACAAAGGACGCCCCGTCAAAGCCCTCACCGAGGGTCTGACGAAGTCGGGCGGCCGGAACAACACCGGACGTATCACCTCCCGCCGTCGTGGCGGTGGCGCTAAGCGCCTCTACCGGATCGTCGATTTCAAACGTGCAAAGTTCGACGTCGAAGGCGTCGTCCTGCGGATCGAATATGACCCGAACCGCACCGCGTTCATCGCGCTGATCCAGTATGTCGATGGTGAAAAAGCCTACATCCTTGCTCCGCAGCGTCTGGCTGTCGGCGACAAGGTGGTTGCTTCGGCCAAGGCCGACATCAAGCCCGGTAACGCAATGCCCTTCTCGGGCCTGCCCATCGGTACCATCGTTCACAACATCGAGCTGAAGCCCGGCAAGGGTGGCCAGATCGCACGCGCCGCGGGCACCTACGCCCAGTTCGTCGGCCGTGACGGTGGCTACGCCCAGATCCGCCTCAGCTCGGGCGAACTGCGCATGGTCCGCCAGGAATGCCTGGCCACCGTCGGCGCGGTCTCGAACCCCGACAACTCCAACCAGAACTACGGTAAAGCCGGCCGCATGCGCCACAAGGGCATTCGTCCGTCGGTCCGTGGTGTTGTCATGAACCCGATCGACCACCCCCACGGTGGTGGTGAAGGCCGTACCTCTGGTGGCCGTCACCCCGTTACCCCCTGGGGTAAGCCCACCAAGGGTGCGAAAACCCGCAAGAACAAGGCCACGGACAAGTACATCATCCGTAGCCGTCACGCGAAGAAGAAGGGTCGCTAACATATGGCACGTTCTGTTTGGAAAGGCCCCTTCGTTGACGCTTACGTCCTGAAGAAGGCCGAAGCGGCACGCGAAAGCGGTCGTAACGAAGTTATCAAGATCTGGTCGCGTCGCTCGACGATCCTGCCCCAATTCGTGGGTCTGACGTTCGGTGTGTACAACGGCCACAAGCACATCCCCGTCAACGTCTCCGAAGACATGATCGGCCAGAAGTTCGGTGAATACTCTCCGACCCGTACCTACTACGGTCACGCGGCTGACAAAAAAGCGAAGCGGAAGTAAGTCATGGGTCAGGAAAAAAATCCCCGCCGCGTGGCAGACAACGAAGCAATGGCAAAACTGCGCATGCTTCGCACCAGCCCGCAGAAACTGAACCTGGTGGCAGCGCTGATCCGCGGCAAGAAGGTGGACAAGGCTCTTAACGACCTGACCTTCTCGAAGAAGCGTATCGCGCAGGACGTGAAGAAGTGCCTTCAGTCCGCCATCGCCAATGCCGAGAACAACCACGGCCTGGACGTCGACGAACTGGTCGTCGCCGAAGCATGGGTCGGCAAGAACCTCGTGATGAAGCGTGGCCGTCCGCGGGCACGTGGCCGTTATGGCAAGATCATGAAGCCGTTCTCGGAAATCACCATCAAGGTGCGTCAGGTCGAGGAGCAAGCCTAATGGGTCAGAAAGTCAATCCGATCGGCATGCGCCTCCAGGTCAACCGCACCTGGGATAGCCGCTGGTACGCCGACACCAAGGATTTCGGTGATCTTCTCCTGGAAGACGTCAAGATCCGTGAGTTCATCAAAACCGAGTGCAAGCAGGCCGGCATTGCCCGCGTGATCATCGAGCGCCCCCACAAGAAGTGCCGTGTGACCATTCACACCGCGCGTCCGGGCGTGATCATCGGCAAGAAGGGTGCGGACATCGAGGTGCTTCGCAAGAAGCTGGCCAAGATGACCGACTCCGAGCTGCACCTGAACATCGTCGAAGTCCGCAAGCCGGAACTGGACGCCATGCTGGTTGCCGAGTCCATCGCTCAGCAGCTCGAGCGTCGTGTCTCCTTCCGTCGTGCCATGAAGCGTTCGGTTCAGAACGCCATGCGCATGGGCTCGCTGGGTATCCGCGTGAACGTCGCCGGCCGTCTGGGCGGTGCCGAGATCGCACGTACCGAGTGGTACCGCGAAGGTCGTGTGCCCCTGCACACCCTGCGCGCCGACATCGACTATGCGCACGCCGAAGCAATGACCCCCTATGGTATCATCGGGATCAAGGTCTGGATCTTCAAAGGCGAGATCATGGAGCACGATCCGCAGGCCCGCGACCGCAAGGCGCAGGAACTGCAGGACGGTCCGGCCCCTCGTGGCGCCGGTGGCCGCCGCGATCGCGACCGGTAAGGAGACAGAAAGATGCTTCAACCGAAACGCACAAAATTCCGCAAGATGCACAAGGGCCGGATTCACGGCCAGGCAAAAGGCGGCTCCGACCTGAACTTCGGGACCTATGGCCTCAAGGCCACCCAGCCCGAGCGTGTGACTGCACGTCAGATCGAAGCAGCCCGTCGTGCCATGACGCGCCACATGAAGCGTCAGGGCCGTGTCTGGATCCGTATCTTCCCGGACACCCCTGTCACCTCGAAGCCCGTCGAAGTTCGTATGGGTAAGGGTAAGGGTTCGGTCGACTACTGGGCCTGCAAGGTCAAGCCCGGCCGGATCATGTTCGAGATCGACGGTGTCTCCGAGGGCGTCGCACGCGAGGCCCTGCGCCTGGCGTCGATGAAACTGCCCGTGAAGACCCGTATCGTCGTTCGCGAAGACTGGTAAGCGGAGGCGGGATCTCTCCCGCCCTACGAAAATGGAAACCCCCGGTGCGGATGCGCCGGGGGTTTTCTTTTGGGCGCGCGGTGGAAAGGCCCTTATAGGTGCCGGTTCCGGCTCTGGCGTGGCGCAGAGGCTTTTCTTGACCGGGGCGCCGCGCTATGGCGGCGGGGAAACCCCTAGCTGCCGAGGCTGTCCCATGTCCGATATCCGTTCGCTCTTTGCCACTCGTCTCTATCGCGCTGCCCTGAACGAGCTGGGGCCGGGCGTGGATGCGGAGGAGCTTGAGACCTCCTGCTATTCCATTGCAGAGGATGACGAGGCCGGCCAGGAGTGGTGCGAGGCCAATGACTATCCCGGTTACACCTCCTATGCCTCGCTTACGGATCTGCCCTGGCGCTTTCCGATCTTTGCTGATGTGAAGGCGGCGCTGGATCTGCATGTGGCGGCCTTTGCCAAGGACCTGGAGTTCGAGCTGGGCGAGGGCAAGCTGGAGCTCGAGGATCTGTGGATCAACATCCTGCCCGAGGGCGGCACGCACAGCTCTCATATCCATCCGCATTCGGTGATCTCGGGGACCACCTACGTGGCGATGCCCGAGGGGACCTCGGCGCTGAAGCTCGAGGACCCGCGGTTGCCGATGATGATGGCGGCGCCGACGCGGGCCAAGGGCGCGCGGGAAGAGCTGAAGCCCTTCATCTACGTCAAACCCTCGGTGGGTGACGTGCTGCTGTGGGAAAGCTGGCTGCGCCACGAGGTGCCGATGAACATGGCCGAGGACGAGCGGATCTCGGTCAGCTTCAACTATAAATGGGTGTGAGCACCGATCCCCGAAGGGGCAAACTCTCCGGGGGAGAGTTTGAGGTGCGAACGGGCGGAGCCCCAGGCCGCCGATCCCCGAAGGGGCAAAACCTCCGGTGGAGCGTCGCACCCACCCTGCGCCTTACCGCGAGCTTCGCCAGCGGCGGGCAGCGATGCCCGGAATTGTCACACTCCGCACGCGCGGGGACTTGTGGCGGCGCTCTGCTCTGGACCCCGCGGGGGAAGCCCCGAATATGGGGACAGCAAGCAAGACCGGAGCACCCCATGGACCCCCGCAAGCTGGACATGACCGTCCTGATGACCCCCGACATGGCCAACTTCAGCGGCAAGGTGCACGGCGGGGCGCTGCTGAACCTGCTCGACCGCGTGGCCTTCTCCTGTGCCTCGCGCTTTTCGCGCCAGTATGCGGTGACGCTCTCGGTCGACCAGGTGATGTTCAAGGAACCGATCAACGTGGGCGAGCTGGTGACCTTCCGCGCCAGCGTCAACTACGCCGGCCGCACCTCGATGGAGATCGGTATCCGGGTGGAGGCGCAGGAGATCCGCTCGGGCCGCTCGCGGCACACCAATTCGTGCTACTTCACAATGGTGGCCGTGGATGACCAGGGCAGCCCGGTCGAGGTGCCCGAGCTGCAGGTGCTGACCGAAGAGGAAGAGAAGCGCCTGAGCGCCGCGAAGATCCGCAAGAAGCTGCGCCGCGAGTTCGCCGAAGAGATGAAGCGCGCGGTCGAGGGCTGAGCCCTTGACCCCCGCGCCCGCCCCGGCTACCCCAAGGGCATGACGCATCAGGCCGCCTTTATCGCTCAAGCCTATTACCCGCTGTATTAACAGCGGACCCGTCACCTTGTCTCCGCTGCACCCAAGCCAGCGGTAGACCGGACCCCCTCGCACGACACCGGACCCTGGCCTCCTCTCTCTCAGGATCAGGACCCATGTCACGCCCCCCATCCCTTGCTCTCTTCGGTTTCGGCGCCTTTGGCCGCCTGCTGGCCCCGCTGCTGGCTACCGAGACCTCCCTTGTCATCTGCGATCCGGCGCGGCAGGCCGAGGTCGTGGCGGCGGGCTACCCGAGCGTGCCGCCGGAGGAGGCGGCGCGCGCCGATATCCTGCTGCTGGCCGTGCCGCTGGCGGCGCTGCCAGGCTTGCTGCGGCAGTTGGCACCGCTCCTGCGGCCAGGTCAGCTGGTGATCGACACCTGTTCGGTGAAGGAAGAACCAGCGCGGCTGATGCGATCCCTGCTGCCCGAGGCGGTGGAGCTGATCGGCTCTCATCCCATGTTCGGCCCGGCGAGCGCGGCGCGGGGGATTGCCGGGGCGCAGCTGGTGCTCTGTCCGCTCAGGGGGCAGGGCTGGCGGCGGCTGGCGGCACATCTGCGGGGCCGGCACGGGCTGCGGGTCATCATCGCCAGTCCCGAAGAACATGACGCCCAGGCGGCGCTCAGCCAGGGGCTGACGCATCTGCTGGGCCGCGCCATGGCGGGGATGGGACCCACGCCGCGCATCCGGACGCGCTCCTTCGAGCTGATGATGGAGGCGCTTTCCATGGTGACAGGGGATGCGCCCGACGTGTACGAGGCGGTGACCGGCGCCAACCGGCACCTGGGCCCCCTGCGCGCCAGGCTGGCCCGGGCCTTGGCCGAGGAGACGCCCGCGCAGGATCGCCCGTAGGACCGCCCCGGGGGCTGCACTCGGGGACGCCACGTCCCGGCTTCGGGCTTTTTGCCCTTTCTGTGTTGACCCGCAGGGCGTTCGGGCGTATTGGCAGCGCTCATTGTTCTACATAACCCACCGGATTCGCGGGTTACCCCCTGGGGGGCCCGCCGGTGCAAGGAAGGAAAGGAAGCGCCCATGAGCGCCAACGAGCTTCGCGAGAAGACTCCGGATCAGCTCCGTGAAGAGCTGGCCGAGCTGAAGAAAGCCCAATTCAACCTTCGTTTCCAGCAGGCCACCGGCCAGCTCGAGAACGCTGCGCAGATGCGTAAGGCCCGTCGTGACGCGGCCCGCGTGCTGACCGTTCTGAACGAAAAAGCTGCTGAAGCAGCTGGCGAATAAGGAGCTTTCGAATGCCCAAACGTATCCTTCGTGGCACCGTCACCTCTGACGCCAATGCCCAGACCGTTACCGTGTCCGTCGAACGTCGCTTCACGCACCCGGTTCTGAAGAAGACCATCCGTAAGTCCAAGAAGTACCGGGCTCACGATGAGAACAACCAGTTCAAGGTTGGCGACATGGTCCGCATTCGTGAATGCGCCCCCAAGTCCAAGACCAAGCGCTGGGAAGTGATGACCGCCGAGATGATCGAAGCCGATCGTATCGAGCGCGAAGAGCACGCCAAGCTCCAGCAGAAGCTGGATGCAGAGCGTCATGCAGAGCACGAGGCCGCGGCTAACTGAGCCCCGGCCTCCCGTCGAAACCCTGGGGGGTCTAACCAGAACAACCCCCAAAGGTCGGGAGAAACCACATGATCCAGATGCAGACCAATCTGGATGTCGCTGACAACTCCGGCGCACGCCGAGTTCAGTGCATCAAGGTCCTGGGTGGTTCCAAGCGTAAGTACGCTTCGGTCGGCGACATCATTGTCGTCTCCGTCAAGGAAGCCATCCCGCGCGGCCGCGTGAAGAAAGGTGACGTCCGTAAGGCCGTCGTCGTGCGCACCGCCAAGGAAGTCCGTCGCGAAGACGGCACCGCGATCCGTTTCGATCGCAACGCCGCCGTCATCCTCAACAACAACAACGAACCCGTTGGTACGCGTATCTTCGGACCGGTTGTTCGCGAGCTGCGCGCCAAGAACTTCATGAAAATCATTTCGCTGGCTCCGGAGGTGCTCTGATGGCTGCGAAACTCAAAAAAGGCGACAAGGTCATCGTCCTGTCCGGCAAGGACAAGGGCAAGACCGGCGAGATCTCCTCGGTTGATCCGAAGGCAGGCAAAGCCGTTGTCGAAGGCCTGAACATGGCCGTCCGCCACACCCGTGCGACCCAGCAAAGCCAGGGCGGCCGTCTGCCCAAGGCTCTGCCGATCGCTCTCTCGAACCTGGCTATCGTCGATGCCAACGGCAAGGCGACCCGCGTCGGCTTCAAAGTTGAAGGCGACAAGAAGGTTCGTTACGCCAAGACCACGGGGGACGTGATCGATGCTTGATACCGCGAACTACACCCCGCGCCTGAAGGCCGCCTACAAGGACAGCATCCGTGCCGCCCTGAAGGAAGAATTCGGCTACAAGAACGACATGCAGATCCCGCGTCTGGACAAGATCGTTCTGAACATCGGTTGTGGTGCGGAGGCCGTTAAGGACTCCAAGAAGGCGAAGTCGGCTCAGGAAGACCTGACCCAGATCGCCGGCCAGAAGGCTCTCATCACCAAGGCAAAGAAGTCCATCGCTGGCTTCCGCGTCCGTGAAGACATGCCGCTTGGCGCCAAGGTCACCCTGCGTGGCGACCGCATGTACGAATTCCTCGATCGCCTGATCACGATCGCCATGCCCCGTATCCGCGACTTCCGCGGCGTGCCCGGCAAGTCGTTCGATGGTCGCGGCAACTACGCCATGGGCATCAAGGAACACATCGTTTTCCCCGAGATCAACTTCGACAAGGTCGATGAAGTCTGGGGCATCGATATCGTCATCGGCACCACCGCCGCCACCGACGCAGAAGCCAAGGCGCTGTTGAAAGCTTTCAACATGCCCTTCAACAGCTGATCGCGCGAGGGAGATTTAGATATGGCTAAAAAATCCATGATCGAGCGCGAGAAGAAGCGGGAGCGTCTGGTTGCCCAGTACGCTGCCAAGCGCGCTGCACTGAAAGAGGTCATCTACGACCAGGACAAGCCGATGGAAGAGCGTTTCCGCGCCACCCTGAAGCTTGCAGAACTGCCGCGGAACTCTTCCGCGACCCGTCTGCACAACCGCTGCCAGCTGACCGGCCGTCCCCACGCTTACTACCGTAAGCTGAAGGTGTCCCGTATCATGCTGCGCGAACTTGGCTCGAACGGTTACGTTCCCGGCCTCGTGAAATCGAGCTGGTAAGGAGGGCATAGATTATGAACGATCCTATCGGCGATATGCTCACCCGGATCCGCAACTCGTCGCTGCGCGGCAAGTCCACCGTCTCCACCCCCGCATCCAAACTGCGTGGCTGGGTCCTGGACGTGCTGGCTGACGAAGGCTACATCCGCGGCTACGAGAAGGGCACTGATGCCAACGGTCACCCGACCCTGGAAATCAGCCTGAAGTACTACGAAGGCGCACCTGTCATTCGCGAACTGAAGCGGGTTTCGACCCCCGGCCGTCGCGTTTACATGGGCGTCAAGGACATCCCGCAGGTCCGTCAGGGCCTGGGTGTGTCGATTGTCTCCACGCCCAAGGGCGTCATGTCCGATGCAGCGGCTCGCTCCAACAATGTTGGTGGCGAAGTTCTCTGCACGGTCTTCTAAGGAGGTCTGGAATGTCTCGTATTGGTAAGAAACCGGTCGAGCTGCCCTCTGGCGTTACCGCCAGTGTCTCGGGTCAGACCGTCGAAGTGAAGGGCCCGAAGGGCACGCACAGCTTCACCGCTACGGATGATGTGAACATCGTTGTCGAAGACAACGCTGTCACCGTCACCCCGCGCGGCACCTCGAAGCGCGCGCGCCAGCAGTGGGGCATGTCGCGTACCCGTGTGGCCAACATGGTCACCGGCGTCACCACCGGCTTCAAGAAAGAGCTGGAGATCAACGGTGTGGGTTATCGTGCACAGGCGCAGGGCCAGTCGGTCAAGCTGAACCTGGGCCTGTCCCATGACGTCGACTTCCCGGTTCCGGCAGGGGTCACTGTGACCACTCCGAAGCCGACGGAGATCATCATCGAAGGCACCGATCCGCAGCTTGTGGGCCAGGTCGCGGCGAACATCCGCGAATGGCGCAAGCCCGAGCCGTACAAAGGCAAGGGTATCAAGTACAAGGACGAATTTATCTTCCGCAAGGAAGGTAAGAAGAAGTAAGGACCAGACAAATGGCAAATACGAAACGTACCCTGTTTCTGAAGCGCCGTCTGCGCGTCCGGAACAAGCTTCGCAAGGTCAACGCAGGCCGTGTGCGCCTGTCGGTGCACCGTTCGAACAAGAACATCAGCGTTCAGCTGATCGACGACGTGCAGGGCGTGACCCTGGCTGCAGCCTCCTCCATGGAGAAGGATCTGGGCTTCGTCGGCAAGAACAACGTCGAGGCGGCCACCAAGGTCGGCGCGGCGATTGCCGAGCGTGCCAAGAAGGCCGGTGTCGAAGAAGCCTATTTCGACCGTGGCGGTTTCCTGTTCCACGGCTCGATCAAGGCCCTGGCAGACGCAGCCCGCGAAGGCGGCCTGAAGATCTGATCGTGGCGGCGGGGTGCAACCCCGCCCTACGGTTTCAAGCTTTCGACGTTCGCCTCTCGGGGCGGACGTCTTCGTAGGGCGGGGGTCACCTCGCCACTCGAGAGAGGGTTTCCCCGCGAAGCCCCGATGATCCGGGAGACGCCGATCAGCTCGCGCCTCACCTGGATTGGATAACCAGGGCGGTCAGTGGACACGCCCAGAAGTGAAGGAATTGCCTCATGGCAAGAGATGACAACCGGGGCCGCCGCGACCGCGACGAAGCACCGGAATTCGCAGATCGCCTGGTAGCGATCAACCGTGTGTCCAAGACCGTCAAGGGCGGTAAGCGTTTCGGCTTCGCCGCGCTCGTCGTCGTGGGCGATCAGAAGGGCCGCGTCGGCTTCGGCAAGGGCAAGGCCAAGGAGGTCCCCGAGGCCATCCGCAAGGCCACCGAGCAAGCCAAGCGTCAGATGATCCGCGTTCCCCTGAAAGAGGGCCGCACCCTGCACCACGACATCGAAGGTCGTCACGGTGCCGGCAAGGTCGTCATGCGTACCGCTCCCCAGGGTACTGGTATCATCGCCGGTGGTCCGATGCGTGCCGTGTTCGAGATGCTCGGCATCCAAGACGTGGTCGCCAAGTCGATCGGTTCGCAGAACCCCTACAACATGATCCGCGCCACCCTGGACGGCCTGACCAAGGAATCTTCCCCGCGTCAGGTGGCTCAGCGTCGTGGCAAGAAGGTCGCCGACATCCTGCCGTCCCGTGACGAAGCGCCCGCCGCTTCCTCGCAGGTCGCAGAAGAGGCGTAAGGAGGTTTCAACATGGCAACCATCGTCGTCAAGCAGATCGGCTCTCCGATCCGTCGCCCCGCCATCCAGCGTCAGACGCTGATCGGCCTGGGTCTGAACAAGATGCACCGCACCCGTGAGCTCGAGGACACCCCCTCGGTCCGCGGCATGATCCGCAAGATCCCCCACCTGGTGGAGATCGTCGAAGAGAAGGCCTGAGGCCTCCCTTCACGGACAGTGAAATGACGAAACGCCCCGGTCGCAAGGCCGGGGCGTTTTGCATTCGGGGGCGGGGCTACCCAGCTGGCCCGCGCGCCGTCACGGAGATGGCGGTGCGTCCCGCCTTACCTGAACTGCATCATGTCGCGGATCGGCCGGGCATTTGGGTCGAGGAAGGGCACCGGCTCGAACTCGCCCCTGTCGAAGTTGATGTTCAGGTTGAACTGGTAGCGCCCGTTGGCCGGCACCTTCATCGGTTCAGAGACCGCGGCTGCCACATAGCCTTCGGGGAAGCGCGTGTTCGGATCGGTATAGGTGATCTTGAAGTCCTGGCCGGGTTTCACCGGCACCATCATGGGAAAGCCGGTGCTGAACTCGTTGCCGCCTTCCAGGGCCAGCGGATGGAAACCGCCCTCGGTCACGAAGCCGATGGCAAAGCGGGCGGTGTTGCTGGTGCTCTTGATCTTGCGGGTGCGCTTGCCGGGCACCAGGGTCCAGCCCTCGATCACCATGCGCATGCCGCCGGCAGAGGGTTCCATGATCGCAGAGAAGACCTGCACCGGCTCCTTCCCCCTGTTCTTCAGCAGGATCTCGACCGAGCCCGCCGTGGCGGGGCCGGCCAGCATGAGGCAGAGGGTCAGCAGCAGGGAAAGAAGGGCAGGGCGGCGAACCTGGGGCATGTATTAATCCTTGTGGGTCAATTTCTTTAATGGGCCATTCTTTTGGCAAAGCGCGTACCCTGTTAATGGGAATGTAAATCGCGGCGTATTTCATCTGCCATCTTTGCAAATGCGCCACAGGCGGCGCGACGCCCAGATGCCATGGCCCCTCGCTCCGGGCTTGACCCGCGCCGGGCCCCGTATCAGCGTCCCCGCATTGCAGGAGACCCCGATGCCCCGAACCGCGATACTGCTGAGCTGCCTGCTCCTGTCCGCCTGTGCGGCCCCACCCCGGCCCGATCCGGCGCCCCGCCCCATGGCGGGTGAGGTGCACGGCACCGTGGGGGTCGGCGTAAGCAGCCAGCGCGGCGCGATCGGCAAGGCGGATCTGACCCTGACGATCTGCAACAACCAGAGCCCCTTCAGCGTCGGCGTGCGCGCCGCGGACGGAAGCAATGCGCTGGAGGCGCGCTGCTAGGGCCGAGTCGGCCAGGGTGGCGAAGGGCGAAGAAGGCCCCGAGGGGGGCCGCGGGGCACCCATGACAGGGCTGTGACATAAAGCCTCAGCTGCTGCCTGCGGGCGGGCGTGGAAGATGCCGCGAGCCTTGCATCGCGCAGGGCTTCCCCGTATACGCGCCCGGTGGCCCGGCTATCAGAATCGGGTCGCGTGAAAAGCAACCAAGAAAAGCCGTGTTCATCCCATCCGCTTCGGGGGTGTTTCCGGCAAGGAGAAGCGCAATGAAACTGAACGAACTCCGCGACAATCCGGGCGCATCCCCGAAACGCACGCGTGTTGGCCGTGGTCCGGGCTCCGGCAAGGGCAAGATGGGTGGCCGTGGTATCAAGGGTCAGAAATCCCGTTCCGGCGTGGCCATCAAGGGCTACGAGGGCGGCCAGATGCCCCTCTACCAGCGTCTGCCCAAGCGTGGCTTCAACAAGCCGAACCGCAAGAAATTCGCCGTCATCAACCTGGGCCTGATCGCCGCCTTCATCGAAGCCGGCAAGATCGACGCCAAGGCGCCCGTGACCGAGGACGTGCTGGTCGCATCCGGCCTGGTCCGTCGCAAGCTGGACGGCATCCGCGTTCTGGCCAAGGGCGAGATCACCTCTGCCGTGACCATCGAAGTCACCGGTGCCTCCAAGTCGGCCATCGAGGCCGTCGAAAAGGCCGGTGGCTCGCTGAAGGTGGCTGCCGCTTCCGCGGAATAAGGTTGTGAGCCGCCGGTCGGCGGCTTACATCTTGCCACGTCATTTCTCATCGAGCGCCGCCGAGCCTGGAAATGGCTTCGGCGGCGCTCTGCCAAGAAAGAGAGCCATATGGTATCTGCAGCAGAACAGATGGCTGCCAACACCTCCTGGGCCGCACTCGGCAAGGCCACGGAGTTGCGCAAGCGCATCCTCTTCACCATCGGGTTGCTGATCATCTGCCGGCTCGGCACGTATATTCCGGTTCCCGGAATCGACGGTGCCGCGCTGCGCGAGTTCATGGAAGGCGCGGGCCAGGGGATCGGCGGCATGCTGTCGATGTTCACCGGCGGCGCCCTCGGCCGGATGGGTATCTTCGCCCTCGGCATCATGCCCTATATCTCTGCCTCGATCATCGTGCAGCTCATGACGGCCATGGTGCCGGCGCTCGAGCAGCTGAAGAAAGAGGGCGAGCAGGGCCGCAAGAAGATCAACCAGTACACCCGCTACGGCACCGTGCTGCTGGCCACGCTGCAGGCCTATGGCCTGGCCGTGTCGCTGGAAGCCGGCGATCTTGCGTCCGATCCCGGTCTCTTCTTCCGCCTCGAAGCCGTGATCACCCTGGTGGGTGGCACGATGTTCATGATGTGGCTGGGCGAGCAGATCACCGCGCGCGGCGTCGGCAACGGCATCTCGCTGATCATCTTCGTCGGCATCATCGCCGAGGTCCCCGCCGCCCTGGCGCAGTTCTTTGCCTCGGGTCGTTCGGGCGCCATCAGCCCGGCCGTGATCATCGGCGTGATCGTCATGGTCATCGCGGTCATTGCCTTCGTGGTCTTCATGGAGCGCGCCCTGCGCAAGATCCATATCCAGTACCCCCGCCGCCAGGTGGGCATGAAGGTCTATGACGGCGGCTCTTCGCACCTGCCGATCAAGGTGAACCCCGCAGGCGTGATCCCGGCGATCTTCGCCAGCTCGCTGCTGCTGCTGCCGACCACCCTGGCGACCTTCTCGGGCACCGATACCGGCCCGGTGATGTCGACCATCCTGGCCTACTTCGGCCCCGGTCAGCCGCTCTACCTGCTGTTCTTCGTGGCGATGATCGTCTTCTTCGCCTACTTCTACACCCACAACGTGGCGTTCAAGACCGATGATGTGGCCGACAACCTGAAGAACCAGAACGGCTTCGTGCCGGGCATCCGCCCTGGCAAGAAGACCGCCGAGTTCCTCGAGTATGTCGTCAACCGCGTCCTGGTCCTTGGTTCCGGCTATCTGGCATTGGTCTGCATCATGCCCGAAATCCTGCGGAACCAGTTCGCCGTGCCCTTCTATTTCGGCGGCACATCGGTGCTGATCGTCGTTTCCGTGACCATGGACACGATTCAGCAGGTGCAATCGCATCTTCTGGCCCACCAGTACGAGGGCCTGATTGAAAAATCGCAGCTGCGCGGTAAAGGTAAGCGCCGGGCACGCAAGGGAGGAGCTGCACGTCGATGAATATTATTCTGCTTGGACCGCCGGGAGCCGGTAAAGGCACTCAAGCTGGCATGCTGGTGAAGGAGCGGGACATGATCCAGCTCTCGACCGGGGACATGCTGCGCGAGGCCCGTACCTCGGGCACCGAAATGGGAAAGGTCGTCGCTGACGTCATGGACCGCGGCGAACTCGTCACCGACGAGATCGTCATCGGCCTGATCCGCGAGAAGCTGGAAGGGCCCCAGAAGGGCGGTTTCATCTTCGACGGTTTCCCGCGCACCCTGGCCCAGGCTGATGCCCTGGAAGCGCTGCTGGCCGAGATGGGTCAGAAACTGGATTGCGCCATCGAACTTCGCGTTCGTGACGAAGTCCTGGTGGACCGCATCGTCAACCGCGCCAAGGAGGCCGTCGCCGCAGGTGGCGACGCCCGTGCGGACGACAATGAGGAAAGCCTCAAGAAGCGCCTGATGGAATACTACAAGAAGACCTCTCCGCTGCTTGGCTACTACCATGCCAAGGGCCTGCTGAAGCGGGTCGACGGGCTGGCCTCGATGGAGGTCGTCAAGGCCTCGATCGGCGCGATCCTCGACAACTGAGACCGTCTGGACAGTGATTGATGAAGGGCGCCCCTCGGGGCGCCCTTTTTCTGTCGGGCCTGGCGCGGCGCGGGATCTGCAGCGCGGGGCAGGGGCCATGCGCCTCCCTTTCTTCGCCTTGGGCCAGAATGGGGTGATCGCAGCCTGATTATTCCGCATCCCGCCCCCAGCATTGGCCGGCCCCTCTGCAAGTGATTGTTCCGGATCGTCTATGTCAGCGGCCAGGGCAGCCGGCGCGCGGGGCCGTCAGCGGTTCGGCTCCCCTGGGTGTCATGTTTCGGCTTTGCACCGCCGGTGACGCCGATCCGTGGCCTTGATCGCGGCGGGCGGACAAGCTAGTTTGAGGGTACAGCCTCTCGGGCGCATTCCCGCCCTTACGGACCCATGTCCGAGCTGCCGGTAGACGAACCGGCGGGCTCTGACGTAACCGTGAAAAATGGGTTGACCCTCCGCGCAATACAAAATACGCAGCCCTATCCCCGGTCTTGTGTCGATTCTTGACACGTCTCGCGGGGGGAGCGAATTCAGACATGGTCCAAGGTCTCAGTACCTCGGGCCATCCTGTTGTGAAAAAAGGTTCTGGAGCTACGGAACCGCAACCAAAGGAAAGTGACCATTGGCACGTATCGCCGGCGTTAACATCCCGACTGCAAAGCGGGTTCCCATCGCCCTCACCTACATCACCGGTATCGGCCCCGCATCGGCCAAGGCCATCTGCGAAGCTGTGAACATCGACGCTACCCGTCGCGTGAACGAGCTGTCCGACGCCGAAGTGCTCTCCATCCGTGAGCATATCGACGCCAACTACACCGTGGAAGGCGACCTGCGCCGCGAAGTTCAGATGAACATCAAGCGCCTGATGGACCTCGGCTGCTACCGCGGTCTGCGTCACCGCCGTAACCTGCCGGTTCGCGGTCAGCGTACCCACACCAATGCTCGTACCCGCAAAGGCCCCGCAAAGGCCATTGCCGGCAAGAAGAAGTAAGGGGAGCGCACAGATATGGCACGTGATACCCGTCGTGGGGCCAAGAAAAAGGTCTCCAAGAACATCGCAGCTGGCGTCGCACATGTGAACTCCAGCTTCAACAACACCAAGATCCTGATCTCTGACGTGCAGGGCAACGCCATTTCCTGGTCGTCTGCCGGCACCATGGGCTTCAAGGGTTCGCGGAAATCGACCCCCTACGCCGCTCAGATGGCTGCAGAAGATGCAGGCAAGAAGGCGCAGGAACATGGTGTGAAGACCCTCGAAGTCGAAGTGCAGGGCCCCGGTTCGGGTCGTGAATCCGCGCTGCGTGCGCTGGCTGCCGTCGGCTTCAACATCACGTCGATCCGCGACGTGACCCCGATCGCGCACAACGGCTGCCGTCCGCCGAAGCGTCGTCGCGTCTGATCGGACATACCATTTCGGGGGGTCGCGCCTTGGCGCGGCCTCTCTTTCGTCTTTTGAACCTCGGGCGTGCCGGCCTTCGGACATGGGGCCGGGACAGGAATTGAGGAGACACGCATGATCCACAAGAATTGGGCCGAACTGATCAAGCCGACCCAGCTTGACGTCAAACCGGGCAACGATCCCGCGCGCCAGGCGACCGTCGTCGCCGAACCGCTCGAGCGGGGCTTCGGCCTGACGCTCGGCAACGCGCTGCGTCGCGTGCTGATGTCCTCGCTGCAGGGCGCGGCCATCACTTCCGTCCAGATCGACAACGTGCTGCACGAGTTCTCGAGCGTTGCCGGTGTGCGTGAAGACGTCACCGACATCGTGCTGAACCTGAAGGGCGTCGCCCTGCGCATGGAAGTCGAAGGCCCCAAGCGCGTGTCGATCTCGGCCAAGGGTCCGGGCGCCGTCACCGCCGGCGAAATCGCCGAGACCGCGGGTATCGAGATCCTGAACAAGGATCACGTGATCTGCCACCTCGACGAAGGCGCGGACCTGTTCATGGAGCTGACTGTGAACACCGGCAAGGGCTATGTCCCCGCCGACCGCAACAAGCCGGAAGACGCCCCGATTGGCCTGATCCCGATCGACGCGATCTACTCGCCGATCAAGAAGGTCTCCTACGATGTGCAGCCCACCCGTGAGGGCCAGGTGCTGGACTATGACAAGCTGACGCTGAAGGTGGAAACCGACGGCTCGATCACGCCGGATGATGCCGTGGCCTATGCCGCCCGCATCCTGCAGGACCAGCTGTCGATCTTCGTGAACTTCGAAGAGCCCGAGTCCGCCGGCCGCCAGGACGAGGACGACGGTCTGGAGTTCAACCCGCTGCTGCTGAAGAAGGTCGACGAGCTCGAGCTCTCGGTCCGTTCGGCAAACTGCCTGAAGAACGACAACATCGTCTACATCGGCGACCTGATCCAGAAGACCGAAGCCGAGATGCTCCGCACCCCGAACTTCGGCCGCAAGTCCCTGAACGAGATCAAGGAAGTGCTTTCGGGCATGGGCCTGCACCTCGGCATGGACGTCGAGGATTGGCCGCCGGACAACATCGAAGACCTGGCCAAGAAGTTCGAAGATCACTTCTGATCCAGGGCTTCGGCAGAGAGAATTGCGCAGGGCGGGGATTTCCCCGCCTTGCGTCTTGAAGGCCCTCCCGGCCTCGTTAACCAAAGGCTAACGAAACGGGGCAACGTACGCCCGGCACCGACGTGATACCGACGTTGTACCGACGCGTTACAGACGTTGCACTTACAGGGTTTTGGGGCTATCAGCCCCGCACGGACCGGGCCACCGCAAAGGCCCCAAGGAGAGTCGGTGACACGCATCGCCGGCCGGACAAAGCAAAACAGCCCGTAGAGGGCACCTAGGAGTAAGACATATGCGTCACGCAAAAGGTTACCGCCGCCTGAACCGTACCCACGAGCACCGCAAGGCTCTGTGGGCAAACATGGCCGGCTCGCTCATCGAACATGAGCAGATCAAGACCACCCTGCCCAAGGCCAAGGAACTGCGCCCGATCGTCGAGAAGCTGATCACGCTCGCCAAGCGTGGCGGTGACGATCTGCACGCCCGCCGTCAGGCCGCGTCCAAGCTGAAGCAGGACGCCCTGGTCCAGAAGCTCTTCGACGTTCTCGGCCCGCGCTACGCCGAGCGTCAGGGTGGCTACATCCGTATCATGAAGGCCGGCTTCCGCTACGGCGACATGGCACCGATGGCGATCATCGAATTCGTCGACCGTGACGTCGACGCCAAGGGCGCAGCCGACAAGGCCCGCGTCGAGGCCGAAGAAGCCGCGGAATAATCCCGCAGCCTTCGACAGTTTCAAAGGCCCCGCTTCGGCGGGGCTTTTTCTTTTTGTGCCATGGGGTTGGCCCTGCCCGCCAGCTGCGCATTGCGATGCCCGGCCCCAGGCCGCACGACCCCGTGACCCCGCGCACCTTGCCTTCCGCGCCCCACCTCCGCATATCTGGACCCTGACGACCGACGCAGGAAAGGCCCCCAGGTGTTTCGACTACTCGCCACCCTGATGCTCTCTTTCTCGATGGCGCTGCCCGTCGCGGCCGAGGTGCCGCAGAGCAAGGCCCAAATCTCTCTCAGCTTCGCGCCGCTGGTGAAGGAGGCCACCCCCGCCGTGGTCAATATCTACGCCCGGCGGATCGTCGAAAGCCGCGCCTCGCCCTTCGCCAATGACCCGGTGTTTTCCGAGTTCTTCCGCAACTTCGCGCCCTCCCGCCCGCGGGTGCAGAACTCCCTGGGCTCCGGCGTGATCCTGTCCGATGACGGCTACGTGGTGTCCAACTACCACGTGGTGGGCCAGGCGGATGAGATCCGCGTGGTGCTGAACGACCGGCGCGAGTTCAACGCGGAGGTGCTGCTGGCCGATGCCTCTTCGGATCTGGCGATTCTGAAGCTGGATAACGCCAGCGACATGCCCCACCTGGCCCTGCGCGACAGCGACACGGTGGAAGTGGGCGAGCTGGTGCTGGCCATCGGCAATCCCTTCGGGGTCGGTCAGACCGTCAGCTCTGGCATCGTCTCGGGGCTGGCGCGTTCGGGCACGGCGACGGGCAACGAGCGGGGCTATTTCATCCAGACCGATGCGCCGATCAATCCGGGCAATTCGGGCGGCGCGCTGATCGACGTGTCGGGGCAGCTCATTGGCGTGAATACCTCGATCCTCAGCCGCTCAGGCGGCTCGAACGGAATCGGTTTCGCCATCCCCGCAGGGCTGGTGAAAGAGTTCCTGTCCCAGGCCCGGCGCGGCGCAGAGCACTTCCAGCGACCCTGGGCCGGGATGACCGGGCAGGCGGTGGATGCGGACATGGCCGACCACTTCGGTCTCACCCGCCCCGAGGGTATCGCCATCACCGAACTGCACCCCGCCTCTCCGTTCCGCGATGCCGGTTTCCGGGTGGGCGACGTGATCCTGGCCGTCGGGGGGCAGCCCGTGGCCTCGCCGCCCGAGATGATCTTCCGCATGACCGTCGCGGGGCTGGGCAATAGCGTGCAGGTGACCCGGCTGCGGGATGGAAAGACCAGGGATATCGAGGTCCAGATGACGACCGCCCCGGAAGAGCCGCCGCGCGACCCGCGCGTCACCGGACAGCGCAGCCCGATCCCCGGCCTGGCGCTGGTCACGGTCAACCCGGCGGTGATCGCCGAGGCGGGGCTTGCTCCTGATACCCAGGGCGCATTGATCACCGACCCCGGCAGCATCGGTCTGCGTGCCGGGCTGCGGGCGCTCGATGTGATCGAGGCGGTGAACGGCGCGCCCGTGACCACCTCGGCCGAGGCGCTGCGGGCGCTTGACGATGCACGCGGCATGCTGGCGCTTTCGGTGCAACGCGAGGGCAAGCTGCTCTCCATGCGGTTCCGGCTCTGATGGCGGATCTCTTCGACAGCGATCCCGCGCCCGGCGAGGCGTCCGACACCGCAGCAGGCCCCCGCCCGCTGGCCGACCGGCTGCGCCCGCAGAGCCTGGCCGAGGTCATCGGTCAGAGGCAGGTCATCGGCCCAGACGCCCCGCTGACCGTGATGCTGGCCTCGGGCGCGCTCAGCTCTCTCATCTTCTGGGGGCCGCCGGGCACCGGCAAGACCACCATGGCGCGACTACTGGCCCATGAGACCGATCTGCATTTCGTGCAGATTTCCGCGATCTTCTCGGGCGTGGCGGATCTGAAGAAGGTCTTCGAGGCCGCCCGCCAGCGCCGCCGCATGGGGCAGGGGACGCTGCTCTTCGTCGACGAGATCCACCGCTTCAACAAGGCGCAGCAGGACGGCTTCCTGCCGCACATGGAAGACGGCACGATCCTCCTGGTCGGCGCCACCACCGAGAACCCCAGCTTCGAGCTCAACGCCGCGCTTCTGTCGCGCGCCCAGGTGATGGTGCTGGAGCGCCTCAGCCTTGAGGATCTCGAGCTGCTGGCGCAGCGTGCCGAGACCGCGCTGGACCGCAAGCTGCCGCTCGATACCGAGGCCCGCGAGGCGCTGCTTGGCATGGCCGATGGTGATGGCCGGGCCTTCCTGAACCTGGTCGAGCAGGTGGCCGCCTGGAAGGTCGACAAGCCGCTCGACCCCGAGCAGCTGGCCAAGCGCCTGATGCGGCGGGCGGCGAAATACGACAAGTCCGGGGATGAGCATTACAACCTGATCTCGGCGCTGCACAAATCCGTGCGCGGCAGCGACCCGGATGCGGCGCTCTACTGGTTCTGCCGGATGCTGGAGGGCGGCGAGGACCCGCGCTATCTGGCGCGCCGCATCACCCGCATGTCGGTCGAGGACATCGGCCTGGCCGATCCGCAGGCGCAGACCATCTGCCTGGATGCCTGGCAGGTCTACGAACGGCTGGGCAGCCCCGAGGGCGAGCAGGCGCTGGCCAATGCGGTGATCTACCTGGCCCTGGCACCCAAGTCGAACTCCACCGAGATGGCCTATCTCGCCGCCCGTGCCGAGGCGCGGAAGACGGGCTCGGTCATGCCGCCGAAACATATCCTCAATGCGCCGACCAAGTTCATGGCGGGGCAGGGCTATGGCGCGGATTATGCCTATGACCACGATGCCGAGGACGGGTTCTCGGGGCAGAACTACTTCCCCGAGGGGATGAAGCGGCCGGACTACTACCAGCCCGTCGAGCGCGGTTTCGAGCGGGACCTGAAGAAGCGATTGGAGTACTTCGCCCGGTTGCGGGCCAAGCGGGCCGGAAACCCGGGGACCTGATCCGGCCGCCTGTGCCCGACGCAGGGTGCAAACCGGCTTGAACCCTGTAAAGCTTGACATTGGGGGGCGCGCAAGCGAGAGACGCCGGATGTTTCTGACACTGCTTAAAGTTGCTGCCGGGGGCGCCATAGGTGCCTCGCTCCGTTACCTGTCCGGGGTGGCGATCCTGCGTCTTGCGGGACCCTCGCTGCCGATCCCGCTGGGGGTGCTGACGGCGAACATCCTGGGCTCCTTCCTGATGGGGGCGCTGGTGGTCTATATTGGCCACAAGGGCCTGACCGGCTGGAACCCCTTCCTGGCGACGGGCATCCTGGGTGGCTTCACCACCTTCTCGTCCTTCTCGCTGGAGGCGCTGACGCTCTTCGAGCGCGGGCAGGCCGGGCTGGCGGCGCTTTACGTGGGCCTGTCGGTCATCATCTCGCTGGCGGCGATCGTCGCGGGAACCTATGCGATGCGGGGGATACTGGCATGAGCAGTGTACAGCAGATCGAGATCCCGGCAGGCGATGCCGACATGCGGCTGGACCGCTGGATGCGGCGGACCTTCCCGCAGCTGACTCAGGGCCGGATCGAGAAGATGTGCCGCAAGGGCGAGCTGCGCCTTGATGGCGGGCGGGTGAAGTCCAATACGCGGCTGGCGCCGGGCCAGGTGCTGCGCGTGCCGCCGATCCCCGAGGGCGAGGCCCCGGCGCCGAAGGCGGCTGCGAAGATCTCGGATGCGGATGCGCAGATGATGATGGATGCGGTGCTGTGGAAGGACGACCATATCATCGCCCTGAACAAGCCGCCGGGCCTGCCTGTGCAGGGCGGCTCGAAGCAGACGCGCCACGTGGACGGCCTCTCGGAGGCGCTGAAGTTCGGCTACGACGAGAAGCCCCGCCTGGTGCATCGTCTCGACAAGGATACCTCGGGCCTGCTGCTGCTGGCCCGCACCCGAGAGGCCGCCGCGAAGCTGACCGGCGCCTTCCGGTCGCGCGAGACGCGCAAGATCTACTGGGCGCTGGTGGCCGGTGTGCCGACCCCCTACATGGGCACGATCAAGTTCGGCCTGGTGAAGGCGCCTGGCCATGGCTCGGGCGGTGAGGGCGAGAAGATGCTCTGCGTCCATCCCCGCGACATCGACACCACGCCCGGTGCCAAGCGCGCCGTGTCCGATTACTCGGTCCTGTGGCGGCTGGGTCAGCGGGCGGCCTGGGTCGGCCTGGTGCCGGTCACCGGGCGCACGCACCAGCTGCGCGCCCATATGGCCGAGATCGGCCACCCGATGATCGGCGATGGCAAATATGGTGGTTCCAGCCAGGAGAACCTTGGCGACGGCTGGGGTGCGCAATTGGGCGGGGAGGTCAGCCGCAAGCTGCACCTGCACGCCCGCCTGCTGCGCTTCACCCATCCCTTCACCGGCAAGCCGGTAGAGCTCGAGGCACCGCTGCCCGACCACATGAAGCGCTCCTGGGATCACTTCGGCTGGTCCGAGGGCTCGGTGCGCAAGGACCCGTTCGATCTGGATGAACCGCTGGGGTAAGCAGATGTCCGACCTGAGACTGGTGATATTCGACGTCGATGGCACGCTCTCCGATTCGCTCGGAGAGATCCGCGCCGCCATGGCCGTCGCCTTCGACGAGGTCGAGCTGACGCTGCCCTCGCGCGACGAGATCAAGCGAATCATCGGTCTTTCGCTGGCAGAGGCGATGCCCCTGCTGGCGCCCGAGGTGCCCCCAAGCACCCATGCGCGGCTGGTCGAGGTCTACAAGCGCGCCTACCAGCAGAATCGCCTGGCCGCCGGGCCTGAGCATTCGCCGCTCTTTCCCGGCATGCGCGCGCTGGTTCAGCGCCTGTCGCAGGAGCCCGAGACGCTTTTGGCCGTGGCCACCGGAAAATCCCGCCGCGGGCTGGAAGCTCTGCTGGATGTGCATGAAATGCGGGGATATTTTCAGTCGATCCAAGTGGCTGACGATCATCCCTCAAAACCCAATCCGTCGATGATTCTCACCGCCCTGGCCGAGACCGGCGTGGCGCCGGAGAGGGCCGTGATGATCGGCGACACCCGTTACGATATCGACATGGCCAGGGCGGCGGGCATCGCCTCGATCGCCGTCGGCTGGGGCTATCATCCGCTGTCGGAACTGAGCCAGGCCACCGCCAGTGTCGAGACCCCCCAGGGCCTTGCCGCGGCCATTGATCGGCTGACCGGAGAGAAGTGATGAGCGACTGGAAACCCCGCGTCTTCTGGACCGAGGCCCGAGCGGTGCCCGCCACCGGCGGCTACACCGTCGAGCTCGACGGACGCCCCGTGCGCACCCCCGCCAAGGCCCCCCTCGTTGTGCCCTCAGAGCCGCTCGCACAAGCTTTGGCTGGCGAATGGGCGGTGCAGACGGAGGTCGTCGATCCCACCATCATGCCGCTCACCCGGACCGCCAATTCGGCCATCGACAAGGTGACCCATCAGCACGCCGACGTGGCCGAGATGCTGGCCGCCTACGGTGATGCCGACCTGCTCTGCTACCGCGCCGACAGCCCGGCGGAACTGGTGGACCGGCAGAACCGGGAATGGGACCCGGTGCTGGATTGGGCCGCCTCCGAGCTGGGCGCGCGCCTGGCACCGCGCCAGGGGATTCTGCACGCCCCCCAGGACCCCGTCGCCCTTGAGACGCTGCGCAGCCGCGTCCATGCGCTCGACCCCTTCGAGCTGGCCGCTTTCCATGACCTGGTGGCGATCTCGGGCTCTCTGGTGCTGGGCTTTGCCTCATTTTTGACCAATTGGACCGGAGACCGCCTCTGGGAGATCTCCCGCCTCGACGAGACTTGGCAGGAAGAGCAATGGGGCGTCGATGACGAGGCACGCGAGGTGGCGGCCCTGAAAAAGGCCGCTTTTGACGATGCGCGCCGTTTTATGTCGCTTTTGGCGCAGGATTCCGGACGCAGTTGAGCCAGCGCTGCGCCCAATATTTACTCGCCTTCCGCAACGTCGCCCAGGTTCCGGCGCGACATCCTACGTTCGCTTTTCGTGATGAATGGCTTGACCGGCTGCGATGAATCCGCTCAGTGTTTAGGCACTGTTAAGGGGGAGCACCCTTAGCGCTTTCGTCCCCGGCCCGCTACGGTCGGAGAACCGCCGTAGTGGACAAGGCGGACCATCAGGAAGAGGTAAACATGAAAAAATCCGTATTTCTTGGCGCGCTGACCGTTGCCGGCCTGGCCGCCGGTGTTGCTGGCGCAGCCACCGTCGATGACGTGAAAGCCGCCGGCAAGCTGAACTGCGGCGTCACCACCGGCCTCGTGGGCTTCGCCGCCCCCGACGCGAACGGCGAGTGGGAAGGCTTCGATGTCGGCGTCTGCCGCGCCGTTGCCGCAGCCGTTCTGGGCGACCCGACCGCCGTCGAATTCGTTCCGACCACCGGCAAGACCCGCTTCACCGCGCTGGCCTCCGGCGAGATCGATCTGCTGGCCCGTAACACCACCTGGACCTTCTCCCGCGACGTGGACCTCAAGTTCACCTTCGTAGGCGTGAACTACTACGATGGTCAGGGCTTCATGGTTCCCAAGGAGCTGGGCGTGTCCTCGGCCAAGGAACTGGACGGCGCGACCGTCTGCATCCAGACCGGCACCACCACCGAGCTGAACCTCGCGGACTTCTTCCGTGTGAACAACATCAGCTACGAGCCGGTTCCGATCGAAACCAATGCCGAAGCTCAGCAGCAGTTCCTGGCCGGTGCCTGCGACGTCTACACCACCGACGCCTCCGGCCTGGCAGCGACCCGCGCCACCTTCGAGAACCCCGGCGACTACGCAGTTCTGCCCGAGATCATCTCGAAAGAGCCGCTCGGTCCGCTCGTTCGCCATGGCGATGACGAGTGGGGCGATATCGCTCGCTGGACCCTGAACGCCCTGATCGCGGCCGAAGAATACGGCGTGACCTCCGCCAACGTCGAAGAGCTGGCAGCAGCTCCCACCGACAACCCGGAGATCAACCGTCTGCTCGGCACCGAAGGCGAGCTGGGCGCGATGCTCGGCCTCGAAGCCGACTGGGCCGTGAAAGCCATCAAGGCTGGCGGCAACTACGGTGAACTCTTCGAGAAGAACATCGGCGAGAACACCCCGATCGGTCTCGCTCGTGGCCTGAACGCCCTCTACACCGACGGTGGCCTGCTCTACGTGCCGCCGTTCCGCTAAGATCTGAACGGGGAGGGGCGCGGCCTAGGCTGCGCCCCTCCTCCATATCATGTCCCGAAAAGGGACTGACCCGGCCTCGCGCGAAGACGCCTTTAAAGAACTGGCCGGACACGGGGAAGATTCACAATGACGACGCTTACTGATCCGCCGGCGGAGTCGTTCAAGCTATCCATGCTTGTCTACGACACGCGTTACCGGTCCTACACATTCCAGATCATCGCGCTCATCGCCGTTCTGACGTTGCTCGGCTGGCTGACGAACAACACGGTCCAGAACCTGCACGACCTGGGCAAGGAGGTCGATTTCGGCTTCCTGAACACGCCCGCCGGTTACGACATCAACCAGCGCCTGATCGAATACGACAACCAGGACACCCATTTGCGCGCAGCCTTCGTCGGGCTGCTGAACACGCTTCTGGTCGCTGTCCTCGGCTGTGTCACCGCCACCATCATCGGGGTCATCGTGGGCGTGCTGCGCCTGTCGAGCAACTGGCTCGTCGCCCGCCTGATGACCGTCTATGTCGAGATGTTCCGCAACGTGCCCGTGCTGATGTGGATCGTCCTGGCCATGGCCATCCTGATCGAGAGCCTGCCCTCGCCGCGCGACTTCCGGGGGGACACCCCCGAGGCGACGATGAAGCTCTTCGATACGGTCGCCTTCACCAACCGTGGCGTCTACGTGCCCGAGCCGCTCTTCTCGCGCGGGATCGGTGACCTGTCGGTCTTCGGTGCCTTCGGCATCAGCCTCGACCTGGTCGCCATCATCGTGGTGCTCATCGGCTCCTTCTGGGTGGCCAAGCGGATCGGCCGCAAGGCGGATGCGACGCAGGAAGCCACCGGCGTGCGTCCGCGGACCTGGCATGTGCAGACCGCGGTGATCGTGCTGCCGGTCGTCCTCCTGCTGATCCTGCTGGGCTTCCACCTGGGCTACCCGGCGCTGAAAGGCTTCAACTTCCAGGGCGGCACCCATATGCGGAACTCGCTGATCGCCCTCTGGCTGGCGCTGTCGCTCTATACCGCGGCCTTCATCGCCGAGAACGTGCGTGCCGGCATCCTGGCCATCTCGAAGGGTCAGACCGAAGCTGCCGCGGCGCTTGGCCTCAGGTCCAACCGGATCATGAACCTGGTCATCCTGCCCCAGGCGCTGCGGGTGATCATCCCGCCGCTGATCTCGCAGTATCTCAACCTGACCAAGAACTCGTCGCTGGCGATCGCCGTGGGCTACATGGACATCACCGGCACGCTGATGGGGATCACCCTGAACCAGACCGGACGAGAGCTTGAGACCGTGCTTCTGGGCATGCTCGTTTACCTGGTGATCTCGCTGATCATCTCGGGTGTGATGAACGTCTACAACGAGCGCAAGAAATTGGTGGAGCGTTGATATGAGCGATACACACGCAGAAACGGTCCTCTTTGTCCGTGAAACCATGCTGGAGCAGCAAGAGCCGCCGTCCTCGATCGTGGGGCCGGTTGGCTGGGCGCGAAGCAACCTGTTCAATGGCTGGAAGAACAGCCTGCTGACGGTGCTTTCGCTGGCCTTCGTCTTCTACCTGCTCTCGGGGCTTCTGCCCTGGTTCTTCTCGCCGACCTGGTATTCCACCTCGCTGACCGAATGCCGCGAGATCCTTGCCGGGCACGAGGGCGCCTGCTGGGGGGTGATTCGTGAGCGCTGGCTGCAGCTGCTCTTCGGCTTCTATCCCTCCGAGCTCTACTGGCGTCCGATCCTGACGCTGATCCTGCTGCTGTTGGCCCTGGGCCCGGTGCTCTACACCGATTACTTCCCGCCCAAGCTGCTGTACTTCTCGGCCGCCTTCCCCTTCCTGATGCCCTGGCTGCTCTGGGGCGGCAGCATCTGGATGCCGCTCATGGTCGCCGCTGGTTTCGGCATCGGCTACGCCGTCTTCGCGGCGATGATGAAGGTCGCCAATGCCGGGATCTCGCTCTTCGTCGCCGCAGTGGTGGCGGTCCTGTGGTGGATCTTCCTGGCGGCCCCGGTCGCCAATGGCATCGCCTCTCTGGTGCCGCTGCTGCCGCTGGAGCCCGTGCCTTCGCGGAACTTCGGTGGCTTCATGCTGTCGGTCACCATCGGCGTCACGGCCATCGGCTGCTCGCTTCCCATCGGGATCGTGCTGGCCCTTGGCCGCCGCAGTGACCTGCCGCTGGTCAAGGTGCTCTGTGTCTGCTTCATCGAGTTCATCCGCGGCGTGCCGCTGATCACGCTGCTCTTCGTGGCCTCGGTGCTGCTGAACATCTTCCTGCCGCCGGGCACCAACTTCGACATCATCCTGCGGGTGATGATCATGGTGACTCTGTTTGCCTCTGCCTACATGGCCGAGGTGATCCGCGGGGGCCTCGCGGCCCTGCCCAGTGGCCAGTACGAAGCCGCCGATGCGCTTGGCCTCGACTACTGGAAGGCACAGCGCCTGATCATCATGCCCCAGGCCCTGAAGATCTCGATCCCCGGTATCGTCTCGACCTTCATCGGCGTGTTCAAGGACACGACGCTGGTGTCGATCATCGGCCTCATCGACCCGCTGGGTCTGGCCAATGCGATCCGCGCCGACACCGCCTGGAACGGTGTCTACTGGGAGCTGTTCATCTTCATCGGTGCCGTCTTCTTCATCTTCTGTTTCTCCATGTCCCGCTACTCGATGTATCTGGAGCGCAAGCTTCAGACCGGGCACCACTGAGGAGTAAGTCAAAATGACCAATACTGCTGTCGAAACGCCCGTGAACACCTCGGCCATGAAGGTCTCGGACGAGGTCGCGATCGAGATCTCCAACATGAACAAGTGGTACGGTTCGTTCCACGTTCTGCGGGACATCAACCTGACCGTGAACAAGGGCGAACGCATCGTCATCGCGGGCCCCTCTGGGTCGGGCAAGTCCACGATGATCCGCTGCATCAACCGCCTGGAAGAGCACCAGTCGGGCAAGATCATCGTCGACGGGACCGAGCTGACCTCGGACCTGAAGAACATCGACAAGGTGCGCTCCGAGGTCGGCATGTGCTTCCAGCACTTCAACCTCTTCCCGCATCTGACGATCCTCGAGAACTGCACCCTGGCGCCGATCTGGGTGCGCAAGACGCCGAAGAAGGAAGCCATCGAAACGGCGATGTACTTCCTGGAAAAGGTGAAGATCCCGGACCAGGCCAACAAGTACCCCGGCCAGCTTTCGGGTGGTCAGCAGCAGCGTGTGGCCATCGCCCGCTCGCTCTGCATGAAGCCGCGCATCATGCTCTTCGATGAACCCACCTCGGCGCTCGATCCCGAGATGATCAAGGAGGTGCTGGACACCATGATCCAGCTCGCCGAGGAAGGCATGACCATGCTCTGCGTGACCCACGAGATGGGCTTCGCGCGTCAGGTCGCCAACCGGGTGATCTTCATGGACCAGGGCCAGATCGTCGAACAGAACGAGCCGGAAGAGTTCTTCAACAACCCGCGCTCGGAACGCACGAAGCTGTTCCTCAGCCAGATCCTGGGTCACTGAGACCCTGCCGGGACCACGGTCCCGCGGATTGCAGGAAGGCCCCGCCATCGCGCGGGGCCTTTCGCGTTCCGCTCACTCGGTCAGGAAGGTCTCGAAGGTGGTGCGCACCTTGGCCCAGTACTGCGGTCCGGTTTCGCGGTCGTAACGCACGGGCTGACTGATGACCTCGATATCGGTGCCCGCGGTGGCGACACCGATGACCGAGATATCCGAGAAGTAGCCTTCGTTCACCGGCCGGGGCAGGCTCTGGCGGACGTTGACGTTGCCGGTCAGGCTGAAGGGCTGGTTGCTGGCCACCAGCTGGTCCGGTGGCGGCAGTTGCGCCGGATCGGCCAGCAGCGTGTCGACCCAGGCTCCGTCGACGTAGGAGCCCAGCCAGATGACGCCCACGCCCTGGTTGGTGCCAAGGTCCAGCACGGGCTTCTCGGAGGCACCCTGCTCGATGTCCACCTTCTGATCGGCGGGAATGTTCAGCTCGGTCCGCAGGGACTGGCTGGCGCCCTCGCTCATCTGGTCCAGCGCCGCCTCCAGCGCAGAGACCTGCGCCTGCAGGAGCTTCAGTGACCCGACATTGTCGGCCAGGGTGCTCTGGTTGCGCTGGATCGACTGGGTATTCTTGGCAAGGACTTCGCTGATCTCGATTTCCTCGCCGTCGTCGCCCAGGCTGACCTCGATATCCCCGGCCTTGAAGTTCTGCAGCGGGATGCCCAGCATCTCCGCCAGTTTCAGCAAGAGGACGAGGCAGAGGCCGAGAGCGGCCCATTTGGCGGTGAAAAGGCTGTGCTGTACAAATTCATTGCGATCTTCGGTTGGCATCCGGCGATCCTCCGGTTCGTAATGGCTTGGTCTGTAAAGGCATCGATGAAATTCCGGGTATCATGCCAGATTCTGCGAAAAGCTGGCCTGAAATCTGCAACCGGCGCGGGACCGGGCGTCGGGGCGGCAAATGCCCCGTTCGGCGCCGGAAGGGTCTTCCGCGCAGACCAACATGCGCTCCAGCGAAGGTTCAGCGCTCTCGCGGCCCAGGTGAAAACCATGGCGACAATCGTGAGGGTCAGAGGCTGTGCAGCGACCTGTCGCTGCCACATAGGCCACGGCGGGCGGGCGTCGCATCTCACGCAGACCCGGCAGGTCGGGCTTTTGCTAGGCGGTCAGCTCTCTCGGGACGATGAAGTCGACCACCTGTGCCGTGCCCGGCGTAATCTGCGCCCAGCTCTCGACCGCGAAGTCGGCCACCAGCGTGGCTCCGGTCGGGTAGTCCCTGAAGCGCCCGTGGTCGGGCGGGGATCCGACGAGGTCCCGCGCGAATTCGGCAATGCCGGGATTATGGCCGATCATGAGCACCGTCCGCCCGGTCGCCGCCCGCAGCGCGGCAAGCATGCGCAGAGATCCCGCGTGATAGAGCCCGTCGTCCAGCACCGGCGTGAGGGGCAGGGCAAGGCCCGCGAAGGTCTGCTGCGTGCGTTCTGCGCTGCTGACCAGTGCCTGGTCGGGCAGGTAGCTCTGCGCGTGCAGCCAGTCGCCGAGCGCCGCGGCGCTTTCCTTGCCGCGCTCGTTCAGGGGGCGCGCATGGTCCGTCTGCCTGGGGTCGGTCCAGGAGCTCTTGGCGTGGCGCATCAGGATCAGTCGGCGGGTCATCATGCCCCCAGGAATTGCCGCATGTGGTAGGCCGAATGCGCGGCCAGCCTGCTGCCGGTCCGCCCTGCGGGGCAGGCGCGGCGGGCCAGGCATCCGCCCTCCAGACAGTCCCGGCCTTCGGGGCGTGCCAGATGCGCCTTGCAGCGCGCCACATCGTAGCCCGAGGCGCCGAGGGCGCCAACCGGGCAACTGGTGGCGCAGGGGGCGTCGCAGCTGTCGCAGGGGCGCGGGGCTGGGTCGGGAAAGCTCACCTCCCAGGGCAGCGCCAGCGCGCCGCGGAAGGAGGCAAAGAGCCCCATCCCCCGATGCACCAGCATCCCCACCGGAGAGCCATGCAGCGCGCCGGAGGCCAGCGCCCATGACAGGAAGGGCTGGAACGGCGGGCCGCCGAAGGGAAAGAGCGGCTCTGCACCCAGCTCGCGGGCCCAGGTGCCGATGACCCGGCGCGACCAGCGGTCCATCGGGTCAGCGCCGCCGTCCTGCCATTCCGGGCTGGCGGTGAAGCCGGGCCAGAAGGCGGGCTCGAGGGGAGAGAGCAGCAGCAGGCTGCGGGTGCCCTGGGGCAGATCCTCGAGCGCCGCGCAGGCGGCGGAACCCAACCCGCAGGAGATGGTCAGCAGGCGGTCCCGTGCCGCCTCTTCGAGGGCCGCGAGATCCGGCGCCTCACTCGGCACGGATGAGAGAGCCCGCGCCATGTTCGGTGAAGAGCTCCAGCAGCACCGCATTGGGCGCACGGCCGTCGAGGATCACCACCGCCCGCACGCCGCGCTCGATGGCGTCCAGGGCGGTCTGGGTCTTGGGGATCATGCCACCGGCAATGGTGCCATCGGCGGTCATGTCGCGGATCTGCTGGGCGGTCAGGGCGGTGACGACTTCGCCGCTGCCGTCCTTGACGCCAGCCACATCGGTCAGCAGCAGCAGCCGGTCGGCGCGCAGGGCCCCGGCGATGGCACCTGCGGCGGTGTCGCCGTTGACGTTGAAGGTCTGGCCCTCGCGGCCCATGCCGATGGGGGCGATGACGGGGATGATGTCACTGCGGAACATCGAGTGCAGGATGGTGGTGTCCATCTCGTCCGGGGTGCCGACGAGGCCGAGCTCGGGGTCGTCCTGGCGGCAGACCATCAGGTTGGCATCCTTGCCCGAAAGCCCCACGCCCTTGCCGCCCTGCTCGTTGATGGCGGCGACGATGCGCTTGTTGACCTGGCCAGAGAGCACCATCTCGACCACATCCATCGTGGCCTCGTCGGTGACCCGCTTGCCGCGCACGAAGTCCGATTTGACCTGCAGCTTGTCGAGCATCTCGTTGATCATCGGGCCACCGCCATGGACGATCACCGGGTTCACGCCGACCTGACGCATCAGCACGATATCGCGCGCGAATGTGCGCAGCCCCTCGGCATCGGTCATGGCGTGGCCGCCGAATTTGACAACGACGATCGCACCTTCGTAGCGCTGCAGATAGGGCAGGGCCTCTGAAAGCGTCCGGGCGGTGGCGATCCAGTCTCGGTTCATGGCTGTCTGCTTCTTCATCTCTGCGTCCTCGTTTGCAGGCTTGATACGCGCTGTGCCACGCGCTGCCAAGCCCGGCGTCCGATGGGCTGCGCCGAGGCAGTTTCAAGGGAGGCTCACGCGGGTTTGCCAGGCTCTTGAGCGGGCCAGCGGGGAATTGCCGGGTGCGGAGGGCCGCTTTCGCGCCTTCTGGCCGATACCCTTGGGGTCGTGTCGTGACCCATGGAACTTTCTCCGATTCTCACCAGTTAGTGCGCCGAGGACGCAGCGGGGGAACCCGTTGTGTCCCCTGTGCCCAACAAGATCACAGGGCCGCGGTGTATCCCCCACCCGGCAAAAGGAAACGAAGGAGACAACAATGTTTCGCAACACGATGATCGCAGCAGTGGCGGTGGCAGCCGTCGCAGGTCCCGCCCTCGCAGGTTCCTACACCGAGACCCCCGCAGAGCCCGTGGTCACCGCCCCGGCGCCCGTCTACACCGCAGGCACCGACTGGACCGGCGGCTACGTCGGTGGCCAGCTGGGCTATGGTGACGTCGATGCCGGTGGTACCGACGGCGACGGCACCGTCTATGGTGTCCAGGCTGGTTACGACTATGACTTCGGCAGCTTCGTGCTGGGTGGTGAAGTCGACTACACCGGCGCCGAAGATGGCATCCTGGGGGGTGCCGACCTGGATTCCATGACCCGCCTCAAGCTGAAGGCCGGCTATGACGCAGGTCCCGCGCTGATCTACGGCGTGGTCGGTGCGGCCTATGCCAACACCTCGCTCGGCGATGACAACGGCCTCGTCTACGGTGTCGGCGCCGACTACAAGGTCACCGAGACCGTCTCGGTCGGTGCAGAATACCTGTACCACGAGTTCGACAACTTCAACGACTCCGGCACGGACGTCAACGCAGGCACCCTCGCGGCCCGCGTGAACTACCGCTTCTGATCCCCTGAACAGAGCGACGGGAAAGGTCCGGGCCAGGTGCCCGGACCTTTTTCTTTGGGATTAAATGAACTTTTAGGCCTTTTCGCGTGTTTTGTCGGTGATGGAACACACGCACCGACATATCCTCTTCCCGATCCTTCTGGCGATCTGCCTTGCTCTGGCCGGGCGCCCGACCGAAGCGCGGGATCTCTGGGAAGGTCCCTATGTCGGCGCCTCCCTCGGGGTTGCCACCTCTTCCGACACGGACATGCTGCGCAGTCTCAACGCCGGCGTGAACAGCCGCCGCGGCGGGCTTCTGCTGGGGGCCGAGGTCGAAGTGGCCGACAGTGATATCGACACCGCAGCCGGCCGTATCGACCGGATCACCCGCCTCAAGAGCCGCGCCGGCGTGCTGCGCCGGGGTGTCCACTACTACGCGGTCGGCGGTGTGGCCCAGGCGCGGGCCGATTTCGGCAGCGACATGGGCTATGTTCTGGGCCTCGGGGTCGAGACCCATATGAGCGACGCGGTCACCCTCGGCGCGGAGTTGCTGCACCACGGGTTCACCGATGTGGACGGGGCGGGGCGCGACGTCTCGGTGAACACGCTGACCGCGCGCCTCAACTACATGTTCTGAGACTCGCCTGGCCCCGCTGAAGGGCAGGGCGCAGCCCAGACCCGGCGGATCGGTCCCGAGCTTCGGGGCCGATCGCATTTCATTCAGGCTTGTGGAAGCTCAGACTGTCCAGGGGACGCCAGGCACCGCGCGCCCGGCTCAGTCGAGCCCGGCGATGATGCTGCGCAGGCTGGCGATGCCATCGCCCTTCTCGGAGGAGGTCAGAACCAGCTCGGGGAAGGCAGCGGGGTGTTTGGCCAGAGCGCCGCGGACCTGGTTGAGGACCCGTTCGCGGTCATTCAGCTTCACCTTGTCGGCCTTGGTCAGCACGCATTGGAAGGTCACGGCAGCGCTGTCGAGCAGCTTCATGATCTCTTCGTCGACGGCCTTCACCCCGTGCCGGGCGTCGATCAGCACGAAGGCGCGGCGCAGGGTCTGACGGCCCTGCAGGTATTGCTTCAGCAGGCGCTGCCATTTCTCGACCACCGCCAGCGGCGCATTGGCATAGCCATAGCCGGGCAGGTCGACGAGGTAGCGCTCTTCCCCGAGGGTGAAGAAGTTGATCTCTTGCGTTCGCCCCGGCGTGTTCGAGGCGCGGGCGATGCCCTTGCGGCCGGTCAGCGCGTTGATCAGGCTGGACTTGCCGACGTTCGAGCGTCCGGCGAAGCAGACCTCGACCCGGTCGGCCTCGGGCAGGCCATCCATGGCCACCACGCCCTTGAGGAAGTCCACCGGCCCGGCAAAGAGCTTGCGCCCGGTCTCCGAGGCCAGTTCATCCGGCTCTTCGGCAAGGGGGAAGGGCAACATTTCCATCACAACACCTCGATTTCTGAATCGAGCGCGATCTCTCCGCCCGTGATGACCCGCGCTTTCACGCCGAAGTCGATATGGCCCCAGGTACGGCGCAGGATGCGCAGGGTCTGCACGTCCTCTTCGCCGGTCTCGGGGTTCACCTGGGTTGCACGGCAGCGGTCGATCCGCTCGACAACCTCCAGCTCGGCCTCGCCAATCCGAAGACGCCGCCCCGGCCAGTCCAGCTCTTCCCAGGGCTCAAGCCCCTTCACCCACAGGTTGCCACGAAAACGGCGTGGGTCAAGCTGGGTTCCGCAGGCCTCGGAGAGCGCGCCGAGCGAGGCGCGGCCCAGGATCGAGACACAGGCATAAGGGCCATCCGACATGCCCTCATCCGGCGCGGCGATGAGCCGGCCCAGGGCAGGGCGCTCTTCCGGCCAGAGCGGAGAAAGCCAAGCCACCAGCGCGTCGCTGTCTGTGGCCGGGTCGATCTCGATCTCGCCCGCCTTGGGATGGTCCAGCGCGATGCGGCCATCCGCCAGGCTGCGGGCGGTGATCGCCATGAGCTCGGGGCCGAAGCAGCCCCGGGCGAAATTGCGACAGCTCTGCCATGCGCCGGTATCCTGCGCCTCGCCGGTCAGCAGGGCCCAGGCCCGGTCGCCCGGCAGCGGGCGATCCGGGGTCAGGGCGATCTGCTGCAGCAGCTCGGCCCCGATTCCCTTGATCGGATGGCGCCAGATCTGCGCAACGCGTCTCATGTCAGTCCTTGCCCTTGGTCGCCGCGGCCGTCTTGCGAGAGAAGGACTTGCGGATATTGCCAAAGACATCGGGTTTGAACCCGTGGCTGCGCATGATCAGGTACTGCTGGATGAAGGTGATCGTGTTGTTGGTGATCCAGTAGAGCACCAGGCCCGAGGCAAAGTTGCCGAGCATGAACATGAAGACCCAGGGCATCCAGGCGAAGATCATCTGCTGCGCGGGATCGGCGGGTGCCGGGTTCAGTTTCTGCTGCAGCCACATCGAGATGCCCAGCAGGATCGGCAGCACGCCCAGGTTCAGGATCGCCAGGAAGCTTTCCGGCGGGAAGGCATCCCAGGGCAGGGCGCCGAAGAGGTTCACGATCGAGGTGGGATCGGGGGCCGAAAGGTCCTTGATCCAGCCGACCCATGCCTCGTGGCGCAGTTCCAGCGTGACGAAGATCACCTTGTAGAGCGAGAAGAAGATCGGGATCTGCAGAAGGATCGGCAGGCAGCCCGCAGCGGGGTTCACCTTTTCCTTCTTGTAGAGCTCCATCATCTCTTTCTGCAGCTTCTGGCGGTCGTCACCGGCCTTGGCCTTCAGCTCTTCCATGCGGGGCTGCAGTTCCTTCATCTTCGCCATCGAGGCGTAGGACTTGTAGGCCAGCGGGAAGAGGAGCGCCTTGAGGAAGATCGTCATGGCGATGATCGACCAGCCCATGTTGCCGATGAAGCTGTGCAGCCAGTGGATCAGCCAGAAGATCGGCTTGGTCAGGAAGAAGAACCAGCCCCAGTCGATGGAGTCGAAGAAGCGGGTGACGCCGGCATCCTCGTAATCCTTGATGGTCTCGCCTTCCTTGGCGCCGGCGAAGAGCTGGGTGGTGATCTCGATGGTCTCGCCGGGGGTGGCTTCGACGCCGGAGAGCACGGCCTCGGTCTGGTAGACATCGGGGCTGGGGTAATACTTCGCGGTCGAGCGGAAGGGGCGGTCGCCGGGAATCAGGGTCGCCATCCAGTAGTGCTCGGTGAAGCCGACCCAGCCGCTTTCAGAGACGTCGATACGTTCGGCCGGGGTGCCTTCGCGCGGGTCGACGTCGAAGTCGACCATGTCGTCATAGCCCTGCTCTTCGAGCTCGCCGTCGGACATGCGCACCAGGCCTTCGTGCACCACGAAGAAGTTCTGCAGGTCCGCCGGTTCGCCGTGGCGACGCAGCAGGCCGTAGGGGCGCAGGGCGACGGTTGCCTCGCCGGTGTTCTCGATGGACTGGCTGACGGTGAACATGAACTTGTCGTCCACCGCGTAGGTCTGACGGAAGATCTGGCCGGCGCCGTTGTCCCAGGCCAGGGTGACCGGGGTCTCGGGCGTCAGCACGTCACCGGATTCGAGGCTCCAGACCGTGTCGGCGCCGGGCACCGCGTCGATGTTGGTGCCGCCAACCCAGCCGTAGAGGGCATAGTAGCCGCCCGGCTCGCCCTGCGGGCGGAACAGGGTGACATCGGCGGAATCCTCGTCCAGCGAGACCTTGTAGTCGGTGAGCTGCAGGTCGTCGATGCGGCCACCGGCCAGCGAGATCGAGCCTTCCAGGCTGGGGGTCTCGATCCGGATGCGGGGCGCTTCTGCGGCGGGGCCTGCGTCGATCGCCGGGGTGTCGGCCGCGGCTGCGGTCGTGCCCGCCGGGGACATGGCGCCATCGGTGCCGACGCTCTCAACCTGGGTCTGTTCCACAGAGCCGTCCGTGACGGGGGCCTGTTCCTGGGGCGGGAAGAGGAGGAACCAGACGAGGACAACGATGAAGCTGAGCACCGTGGCCAGGATGAGGTTCTTGTTCTGATCGTCCATCGCGCTGCGCCACCTTTGGTCTTTGCAATACTTGGAATTCGGTCTTGGGGGGTTCAACCCGTCAGGGACCGAAAGGTCAAGGGGCTAAGCGTCCCAGACCCATGATTGCAGGCCCCGGCGGGGCCCGGACGACGCGTTGCGCGCGGGGGTGGCTGCCTGTTGCGGGGCGGGCCCGACCGCCCACCCTCCGAGCGGTTCAGCCCGAGCGGCGGCCGAACTTCGGTGCCTCGATCAGACCGTCATGATAGGCGCGCACCCATTCCACGGTCTGCTCGAAGGGCATGGGGCGGGCGATCTCGAACCCCTGCACGTGTTCGCAGCCCAACTGGCCCAGCATGGCGTGTTCGCCGGGGGTTTCGACCCCTTCGGCCAGGGTCGACAGGCCAAGCCGTTCCGCCATGGTCAGGATGGCAGCGACCATGCGCTGCTGCTCGATATCGCGGTCGACCTTCATCACGAAGCTGCGGTCGATCTTCAGCCGCGCGACCGAGAAGCGGCGGATCGAGGATATTGAGGCATGGCCGGTGCCGAAATCATCAAGGTCGATGCTGCAGCCCATGTTGGCCAGCCCATTGATATTGCGAGAGATCACATCATCCGGAGAGGTGGCGACCACCGTCTCGAGCACCTCGACGGCAAGGCGTTGGGGGTCCAGCCCGTACCGGTCGAGTTGCCAGCGGACCTTTTCCACCAGCTGCGGGTTCATCAGCTCGTCGGTGGCGAAATTGACCCCGATCTGCGGCACGTTCACCCCGGCCTCGTCCCAGCGACGCAGGGCGATCAGCGATTGCACCAGCATCTTGTCGCCCAGCCGTTCCATCAGGCCGCTCTCTTGCACCAGTGGCAGGAAGTCCCCCGGCGGGATCATCCCGCGTTCCGGGTGGCACCAGCGCGCCAGTGCCTCGAACCCCGTCACCAGCCCCGTATCGGTCGAGACCTGGGGCTGGAAGAAGGGCAGGATCTGGTTGTTTTCCAGGGCATTGGCCAATTCGCTGCCCGAGAGGTTTCCGCCCTGGCGGTGCTTTTGCATCTCGGTAGAGAATGACCGGATCGCCGAGGGGGCGAAACGGGCCGCCTCGCGCAGCGCGGCCTGGCCGGCGGCGATCAGCGAGGCCCCGGTGGGCAGCGGGCTGCGGGTGCCCAGGCAGAACCCGATGGAACCCGAGAGGTAGACGGTGGTGGCGTCCAGCGCCAGCGGCTCTTCCACCGCGCCCTGCAGCCTGGTGCAGAGCTGGATCACGGCTTCGAGATCCAGCAGCATGACCGGGCCGAGAGCGATGCCATAGCAGGCCTCGCCCATCTTGCAGACCACGTCCCCGTCGCGCAGGGCGCCATGCAGCCGTCCGGCGATTCGATGTTGCGCATCGTCCGCAGCGGATTGCCCGTAGCGGTCGCGGAAGGCGTTGAATTCGTCGATGCGCAGGATCAGGCAGGCGGTCTTGCCCGATCCGGGTTCGGTCCCGCGCAGGGCATGGTCGAGCACCCGTTCCAGCGTGTCGCGCAGGGGCAGGCCGGTCACCGCATCGCGGGGCGCGGCGGCGGGCGGCGCGCGCTCTGCCTCGGAGCCGGCAAGCACGTAGAGCACCGGCAGCAGCAGCGCGCCAAGCACCAGCGCGGCCTCGCCCGCGATCCAGAAGCCGGTCAGGCAGATCGCCGGCAGGATTGCTGCGATCTGCGGTCCCGCAAGGGCCCGGCGCATCCGTCCCCGGACCCTTGCGTAATCATACCCGTTGAAGGCCGGCATGGCGGTCATCCCAATCGTAACCGGGATGACGCTAGGGCCATAAGTTCAATAGCCGCTTAACGCAGCTTCGGAATCGAGTCTTCTTCCTGGGGCTTCCCGCCCAGCTCAAGCCCGGCGAAATCAAACAGCTTCGGGTCCAGCAGATGCGAGGGCCGGGCGTTCATCAGCGCCCGGAACATGACCTGCCGCCGACCGGGAGAGTTCTTCTCCCAGCCATCGAGGATCTGCTTCACCTGCTGGCGCTGCAGCCCGTCCTGGCTGCCGCAGAGGTCGCAGGGAATGATCGGGTAATTCATTGCCGTGGCGAACTTTTCGCAATCCACCTCGGCCACGTGGGCAAGCGGACGATAGAGGAAGAGATCGCCCTCTTCATTGACCAGCTTCGGCGGCATGGTGGCCAGCCGCCCGCCGTGGAAGAGGTTCATGAAAAAGGTCTCGAGGATGTCGTCGCGGTGATGGCCCAGCACCACGGCCGAGCAGCCCTCTTCCCGCGCGATACGGTAGAGATTGCCGCGCCGCAGCCGCGAGCAGAGGGCGCAGAAGGTGCGGCCCTGGGGGATCTTGTCCATGACGATGGAATAGGTGTCCTGGTACTCGATGCGATGGGGCACGCCCATCTTTTCCAGGAACTCGGGTAGAACGGTGGCCGGGAAGCCGGGCTGGCCCTGGTCGAGGTTGCAGGCCAGCAGCTCGACCGGCAGCAGGCCGCGCCACTTCAGCTCGTAGAGGACGGCCAGCAGGGTGTAGCTGTCCTTGCCGCCCGACAGGCAGACCAGCCAGCGCGCGCCGGGTTCGATCATGCCGTATTGCTCGATCGCCTCGCGGGTCTGGCGGACGATCCGCTTGCGCAGCTTCTTGTACTCGGTGCTCTGCGGCGCGCCCTGGAAGAGCGGATGGATCTCGTCTTGATCGTCGAACATGCGGAAGGCCCTGAAAGAAGGCTTTGGCCCCCCTGGGCGCAAAGCATATGCTGGCGGTATTTAACAAAAGCGATTGGAGAACGACAGTGGACTATGTTTTTTGCGTCCGCGGCCTCTCTGGCGGGGGTTTCAGCGATGAACCGGGCGGCAGCCGCTTTCTGGCGGTGCCCGAGAACCAGCAGCCTGTGCCTGATCACAAGATAAAGAAGAAAGCCTGGATCGAGGCGGTGATCCAGGAATCCCGCCACGGTCCCCAGGACGAGCTGCCGCGCGGCGACATCCTGATGTATGTGCATGGCTTCAACACCCCGCAGGACGTGATGATCGAGCGTCACCGGCTGCTGAAGTCGAGCCTCGCGGCGCTGGGGTTCGAGGGCGTGGTGATCTCGTTCGACTGGCCCTGTGCGGACCAGGCGCTGAACTACCTGGAAGACCGCGAGGATGCCAAGATCACCGCCCTGCGCATGGTGAGGGAAGGCATTGCCGCCTTCGCCCAGGCGCAGCGGCCCGATTGTCGGATCAACCTGCATATCCTGGCCCATTCCATGGGGGCCTTCGTCACCCGCGAGGCCTTTGACGATGCCGATGACCGGCCCCGCGTGGCGGCGCATTCCTGGTCGGTCAGCCAGGTGATGCTGATCTCGGGCGATGTTTCGGCCGGGTCCATGGCCGAGGGCGGCAAGGCGGGATCTCTCTACCGCCACTGCGTGCGGCTGACCAATTACTTCAATCCCTTCGACGCGGCGCTGAGCCTGTCGAACGTCAAGCGCGTCGGCGTGGCGCCAAGGGTGGGGCGGATCGGCCTGCCCGAGACCGCGCCGGCGAGCGCGGTGAATGTCAACGTGGGCAATTACTTCGACGCCAACAAGGCGCGTTTCGCCGGGCTGAAGAATGCCTCTCATACCTGGTACTTCCACGACGAGCGTTTCCTGCGCGACGTGCTGCTGACCATGCAGGGCGAAATCGACCGGCACGAGATCCCCGGCCGGGCGCAGGGCAGCCTCGGCAACCTGGTCCTGGTCTGAAACCGGGTTTGTCATGCGCCCCGGGCGGGTGCGGTCGGCCCGAAGGCCGACCGGGGTTTCTACCGCATGAACTCCACCGGGGGCGGGGGCGTATGCGCCGGCCCCAGGCCGATGTCTCGTTGGATATGCGCCGAGAGCTCCCGGGCCTCTGGCTGACGGCGCTTGCGCGGCTTGCGGGCGAAGAGCGCGGTCAGCAGCACACGGCGCAGGCCGTGCAGGCGGATGATCGGCTCAAGCGCGGCGCGCAGGTCCTGGGTGTCAAGGTCATGCCCGGAGGCGGAAAGGTGGTTCGTGGTTTGCATGGTGTCATCCGGCCGCGAGCGGTCCGGTCCTTTCGTTGTGGATAGGGGATGACAGCCGGGCGCCCGAGCCGATGCGACGGGTCGCCTGGGCCGGAACGGAGTCCGGGCCTCGGGCGCAGGCAGGTCGGTCTGTCAGGTTGGGATGCGGGATGAAGGGAAAGCGGCCGCGTGTCGCAGGCCGGGCCGTCCCTGAGCGCAGTTTAGCTGGCGGTAAAGGCCTGCCAGGTTCGTCGCGCCTCGGTCAGAAGGAGATGTGCAAATGTGTTCATGTTGCCCCTCCTCTGTCTGATGTGGCGCGATGCCGCAGGGGGTACCCCGCGGCGGCGGCCGCGCCAAGCCTCAATCCGGGAATGTGGTCAGAAAAGGCGGGGTGGGTCCTGAGGGCAACAGCCCCTCAGGGCTCGTTCCGATCCCGCCGGGGCTTGGGCTCTGGCACGTCGTCCACGCCCATGCCGCCCCAGGGATGGCAGCGAGAGACCCGTTTCACCGACAGCCAGAACCCCCGCAGGGCGCCGTGTTTCTCAAGCGCTTCAAGGATATAGGCCGAGCATGTGGGGTCGTAGCGGCAGTTGTGCCCGACCCAGGGAGAGAAGATCAGCCGGTAGGCGCGGATCGGCAGCGAGAGCAGCCAGGCGCCGGGTTTCATGGCTGGGCCTTCGCCGGGGACTTGGCGCCTGCCTCGCGGGGCGGCTTCGGCACCCGGTCCTCGTGCAGCCGTGTGACGGCCTTTTCCAGGTCGGCGATGAGCAGCTCGAAGGGGCGGGCGGCGGTGCTCTCGTGGCGGCCGATCAGCACGTAGTCCCAGCCGGGGTGGCCAAGGCGCGGCAGAACGGCGCGGGCGGCTTCGCGCAGGCGGCGCTTGGCGCGGTTGCGGGCCACGGCATTGCCGACCTTCTTCGAGCAGGTGAAGCCCACGCGAATCTGCGCCGGTTCGACCGGCTCGGTCTCGGCGCGGCGTCGGGCCTGCAGCATGAGAGAGCCTCCGGGCTGGCGGCGGGCCCGCGCGGCGGCAAGGAATTCAGAGCGTTTGCTGAGGATGGTCAGCTTGGGCAGGGGGGTATCCGGGCACGACGAAACCGCCGACGTCCTTGCCCCCGTGGCCTTGTCGGCGGATGCGGGCGGGACAGTCGGCGGTGTCATGTCTTCCAGAACCTCGGGGGTCGCTGCCTTGGGCCCTGGGGCCCTTCGGATCGGCGCGTCGAAACGCGCCGGACCGGGATCAGGCGCTCAGCGACTTCCGGCCGCGTGCGCGGCGGGCGTTGAGGATCTTGCGGCCGGCCTTGGTGGCCATGCGCGCGCGGAAACCGTGGCGCCGCTTGCGGACCAGGTTCGAAGGTTGGTAGGTGCGTTTCATCGCTCCGTCTCCGTTTCTATCCCGCGGTGGCGACCGGGGTTTCTGTTCAATCGCCGCGCCGCCGGACGGGCCGGTCTGCGCGAAGCTGCACGGGTTGGCTCCGGGAATCGGCCCGGCCCCGTGGTTGTTCGGAACCCGGTCTATAGGAATGCTTGGCGGGCTTGTCAAACGCAAGTTGGCCCCATGGGGCGGATAGGCCAAGGCCGCTGCGTCACCCCCGGCGCTTCGCTGCGAACCGGGCGGGCTGCGCCCCCTGTGCAATTGTCTTTCCCGAGCGTAGGATTACATGAATGTGAACGCAACTCCGCGGCGCCTGCCGCGATCCGGCACGGAGGTGGCCGCCCATCATGTCGCGATCTCTTTCCGGGCGACTGCTTATCTTGACCGGGATATTCGTGATCCTGGCCGAGGTGCTGATCCTTGCGCCCTCGGTGGCGCGCTTCCGGCAGGACTACCTGACATCGCGCCTGGAACGGGCCCAGATCGCCTCTCTGGCGCAGCTGGCCGGCGGAGACATGATCACCGAGGACCTCGAACAGGAGCTGCTGCGCAACGCCGGCGTCTACAACGTCGTGCTGCTGCGGGACGAGGCGCGGCAACTGGTGCTCTCCTCTCCCGTGCCCTCGGAGGTCTACGAGACCTTCGACCTGCGCGACCCCTCTCTGGCGGAGCTGGTGCGCGAGGCGGTCCAGACGCTGTTTCAGCGCGAAGACCACGTGATCCGGGTCATCGGCAACCCGGTGCGCGAAGCCGGCCTGCTGATCGAAGTTACCATGCCCACCATGCCGCTGCGCGAGGCCATGGTGGATTACGCACGCTACATGGTGCTGATCTCGACCCTCTTCTCGGTTTCGACAGCCCTGCTGCTCTTCATCGCCATGCGCTACCTGATTCTCCAGCCGATGAAGCGGGTAATCATGCGGATGCGCGACTATGCCGAGGACCCCGAGGACAACCGCCGCATCATCACCCCCTCCGCCTCGGTCTCTGACCTGCGTGAGGCCGAAGAGGCCCTGCAGGAGCTCGAGACCCAGCTCACCGGCGCCCTGCGGCAGAAAGAGCGCCTAGCCCAGCTTGGCTCGGCCGTGGCCAAGATCAGTCACGACCTGCGCAATATCCTGACCTCGACCCAGCTTTTCGCAGATCGCCTGGAAAGCTCTCAGGACCCGACGGTGAAGCGCCTGGCCCCGAAGGTGGTGAATTCGGTCGCCCGCGCGGTGAACCTGTGCGAATCGACGCTGGCCTTCGGACGCGCGGAAGAGCCCGCCCCGCGGCTGACCATCCTGGCCCTGGCCGATGTGGTGGGCGACGTGATCGACGGAGAGCGTCTTGCGGTCGGAGAGCACCAGATCTCCTTCGCCGAGGATATCCCCGCCAGCCTGCGCCTGCGCGCCGATCCCGAGCAGCTCTACCGCGTCCTGGGCAACTTGGTGCGCAACGCCCGGCAGGCCATAGAGTCCTCGGGCCGCGAGGGTGAGATCGCCGTCGCCGGTGAGGAGACCGACAGCCACTGGCTGATCCGCGTCTCGGATACCGGCCCCGGTCTGCCGCCCAAGGCACGAGATCACCTCTTCACGCCCTTCAGCGGCGGCGCCCGCAAGGGTGGCAGCGGCCTGGGTCTCGCCATCGCCGCCGAACTGGTGCGCGGCCACGGCGGCGTGATCGAGCTGGAGCACACCGGGGACAGTGGCACGACCTTCGTGATCCGGCTGCCCAAGGAGATCGAGGCCCTCTCCATGGCCGCCCAATAGGGGGTCGGGCAGAGGGTGTCCCGGCGTCATCCGGAGATGGTGAGATTTTTTCGTTTTTCGGCTTGCATCACCCAGACCTGCGGGGTACATCGCCCCCCACGACGCACCGGTAGCTCAGCTGGATAGAGTACTTGACTACGAATCAAGGGGTCGGGGGTTCGAATCCTCCCCGGTGCGCCACTTTCCCCTATCCAGCTTTGAGAACATTGGGTTAGTCGCCCAGGTAGACACTCGGCTTCGGCTGAGTTGAACGTCTTGTTTCCAAAGTGATCTTTCGCAGCCCTGCAGTCCTGTCGAAGCGCTTGGCTTCGCCCTGGAGACGGGGCTTCGGTATTGCCATGCGCCGCTTGGGTGCGGCGCCATTTTCCTTGAAATCAGCGGTATGGTGTTCCCCGGTGCCACGTGCACTCGGCCTTGGGCGCCAGAGGCTGCACAGGCCCGGCTGAGCCACTGTGCCGCGCTCTTGCAAGGGTTGGGTCACCCGATGACGGGAGGGGCCTCATGGGGCGCTCTGCAAGCGCTGGAAGGCCACCGGGGCTGGCGCCGCGCAGAGCGCATATTCGCAAAGATGATGTCGAGACCACCTGCACGGCGATGATGCCGATTGCGTCTTCGAGGTGTTGAGAGGATTCGCACCTGTCTCTCTGGCCGCACGCGGCGAAAGACCCTGGTGGCGTATCATGATCATGGGGGGCTGAACCGCCCCTCCAAGGGGGCGTTCCGATCCGGTTTGGCAGGCTCTAGGGCTGGTGCCGGGGGACCACGGGCAACCGGGCTGCCCTAAGGTCTTCATCCTGGCCGCCGCATTGGCGACCTTGGTCATCTACCGGCCATGCGGCCTGGCCCTGGTGCCCCGACCGGGGACCTGTCAGGCGAAGTAGTGGATGACGGTGACGAAGATTGCGACACCAGCAAGCAATTCGAGGACCTGTGCGCGGACCCAGTTGCGGCTCTTTTCCTGCGAGGCGAGTTCGATTTCGGTCTTGCTCATGTCACTGTCCCTTCTGTGAAAGTGTGAGTTAACCAATATCTGGGTTAACCACTCTCAGGCAGACTGGCAGAGGGTTAGGCAGGGGCGTGAATGGGAGACGGGGATATCCCTCGCGGCGCGTTCCGTCGACAAAGGCTGGGAGCACCTACTCCAATGGATAGGTCGTGTCAGGAAAAGTCTCTAAGCCACCGGAATCGGGCCTGAATCCTGCCTTGATTTCGCCTTGTTCGGGCTGGCTTCCGATCTCTTTCCGAAACGGATCTTCGGTGTCCGGCGAAATCTCACACGCGGGGAATCACCGCAGGGCGTCGGAAAGCGCGCGTTTCGTGGCTTGGGTCGCGAACTGATCGTGGAGCCGCTGGAATTCTTCCTTCGCGCGGGCTCTCTGACCGGAGTTCAGGTAGGCATAGCCCCTCAGGATCGCCAGATCGCGGCGCACCACGCCGGTTATGCGCTCCAGCTCGTCGAAGTAGGCGATGGCGCTGGCATAGTCGCGCCGCTCGTAGGCGGCCACCCCACGCTTGTCGAGGATGAGGCTCTCGATTTCCAGCCGTTGCTCGGCCGTGAAGTGGGTGGCGGCGGCAATGGCTGCCGCCTGGTCGATCATGTCCAGCTCGAGCATGGTGATGGCCTGGCCGTAGCGCGCATCCCGGCGGGCGCTGGCGCTGCCGCCCCGCTGCGCCGCCTCGGTGAAATCGGCGAGGGCCTGCATGGGGCGGTCGGCATTCAGGGCGCACCAGCCACGTTGCGCGACGCCGGCGGCGCTGCGCGCGTTTGCCGTGCGCGCAAGGCAGCCCGCCCAGTCGCCGCGTTGCGCTGCCGCGACTGCAGCGCCGGGGGCGGCAGGCGCGGCGGCGGGGGCTTTCGGGGCGCTGCCGGTGGCGGGGCGCGGCTTCGGGGCGGCCTGGCCGCGGCTGATCGGACGCAGGCTGACATCGGGCGCAACACCGGCAGGCAAGGCGGTCTGCGCCGCAGGGGCACCCTCTGTGGGCGCGCTTGCGTTGCGCGCCGCAAGGATGCCGGCCCGCAGGCGCTCTTCGACGGCGGTGAGGCGCTCTGCGGTGGCGGGGGACTGGCCACGCGCCAGGTCGGCGATCTGGCCCAGTTGCTCCAGGCTGGCCGTCGCGGCGGATTTTTCCAGCGTGGCGACGAGGATGTCTGGATCGACACAGCTGCGGGCGATGCCGGTGTAGACACCTATGGCGGCGTCGGCAGCGCCTGTCGCCTCGTATTGCTCGGCCAGAAGCCAGGCGTTGTTGACCCGTTCGCAGCGCAGCAGAGCGGGGTTCTCTCGGGCGATGCGAATGGCGACCTGGGCATTGCCGGCTTCCACGGCGGCCTCGAAATTGGCCTGGTCCTCGCCCGTGGCCAATGTTGCAAGCAGCTCGGGCGAGGGGGTCCAGCTGGGATATGTCCGGCTGAGGCTCTCGATGCTGGCGCGGGCCTCGGCGAACTCCCCGGCCGCTATCTGACGGTAGATGCTGTCGATCCGCTCTCCTGGGACGCCCTGTTCCAGCTGCCCCAGGTCTTCCGGGACCACCCAGTCGGGATACTGAAGTTGGAGGCGGCGCAGCTCGGAGTTGACGGCCTGCTCGTTCTCTTCCGACAGGTAGAAGCGCAGGGCCTGGAGATCGGCATCGCTGGGCGCCTGCGCCAAGGCGGGAGAGACAAGGAAACTGCAGGCGACCGTCAGCGCGCGCCCTGCTTGCTGAAGTCGTTTCATATCGGGATACACATCGGAGAGGCCTCGATCTGTGCGATCATCGCGAAGAGCTGAAGCGTAGCGGGATAATAGGGCGAATTGGCCGAGAAGGGCGGGATGTCGGAGCCCACGTCGCGGCGGGCGGCGCAGATGGTCAGCGCCGCGATCGACTTGTAGCCCGGATCAGAGCTGGTCGAGAGCGCAGCGCCGCTTTCCCGCGCGATCACGGTTGCGACCGCGTCGCCGCTCACCCGCTGCTGTGCCTCGGCATAGCGTTGGATGGCGGGGTGATCAGAGAGACCGGACCAGATGAGGTAGAGCGGGATACGCATCGCCTCGTAGCCGGCATCGAAGGAAAAGCCCTCGGCCGCACGCGGGCCCTCAGCCGTCATCTCGACCCAGTCCGGCACCACGCCGCCCTGGGCCAGCGCGCGGCTGACCTCGACCGCGCCACGCGCCGCGCGCGCCAGGCTCGGGGTGTCGAAGGCGGTGGCCAGTTCGGTCATTGCCAGCGGCATGGCGTAGCAGGGATTGTAGATGAAGCCCGCCTCGGTCGTGAAACCCTCGGCGCCGGGCAGCAGCAAGGGGTCCAGGCCTGGGCCGCCGGGATGGGGGGCGATGCAGGAGGCCGCAAGATCCCTGACGATCTGGCCCGCGGTCTCGCGGAATTCCGGGACGCCGAAGCGTTGCGCGGCGCGCAGCAGGGCCCAGGCACGGAAGAGATCGCCGTCGCTGGCGTTGTTCAGGTCGGGCACCTGCACCGCCTCGTCGGGGAACCAGCGCCAGGCCATCAGGTTGTCGGCGCGGATCGCCAGGTTGCGGAGGGTCCAGGTCTCCATGGCCTCGAAGCTGCGCCTGTCGCCGACAGTCGCGGCCAGCAACATGCCGTAGCCCTGGCCTTCGGAATGGCTGGCACCGCGCTGGAACTGGTCGATGACCCGGCCCGTAGCGTCCAGGTTGGCGCTGCGCCAGGCCTCCCAGACGTCCTGCAGCTTTGCGTCCGCCCCGGTCTCTTGCGCCAGGGTAGCCCCGCCGCCGACCAGTCCGGCAATGGCGGCAAATCCAGAAAGTAAGCGGCGCCGGTTCATTTCTGTCTCCGTCGGCCAGCGATCAGCAGGCCTATCGCCGAGAATGCGCATAGAATGGCCAGCAGGAAAAGAGGGGCGATGTAGCGGCCCGGCTCGAGGGTGACGAAGTTGCCAACCACCGCGCGGGCATTGGACGGGCTGAGCGGTTCCATCAGGGTGAGCGGGCGGTCGCCCGAACTCCAGACGTCCCATCTGCCGTTGTAGCCGAACAGGGAGACCTGCCCCTTCGGCCCGTCCGAGCTGTTGTGCATCTCGACCAGCGAGGCGACCAGGCGGTCGTGGTCGGTGTTGGGGCGCACCACCAGCCAGAGGGTGTCGGGGTCGTCCATCCGGGGCTGAAGCAGCATCGCCTCTGCGGATCTGTTCAGCAGCCAGCTGTCCAGGTCGGATTCGGGACCGCGCCACAGGGACGAGATCTTGCCGCGCAGCTCGCGCAGTCTTTCCGCGGCCTTCTCCCGATCCAGGAAGATGGTCCACCAGCCCTCGGGTGTGATCCTGGCCCAGGGGTCTTGCCCCTGTCCCTCGGTCTGCGGCGGCGACAGCAGCACCTCTTCCAGCTGCGACACGTTCTTGCTGACGATGTCGCCGGAAATCCGGGCCAGGTCCGAAGGGATGCCGATCCGCAGGGCTCCATTGCGCGGCGGCTGATCCGGCCCGCGCGCAGAGCTGTCGTCGTCGGCGAAGATCGAGGCGATCTGTGCCAGCACCCCCAGAGGCAGCGTCTGCGCCGCGGCCTCGCTCAGCGAGACCTGGGCGATGTCGATGGACGCCAGCGTCCGGTCGATGCGGGGCAGGCTCATCCGGGGGCTTTCGGGCACATCCAGGTTGGTGGTGTCGAAGATACGGAAGGCCGGCGCGTCGCGGGGAATGCAGGCGGCGTCAGCGGGCTCTCCCGGCACCAGGGCCTCGAAGGAGATTTCGTTGACGCCCGGCTGAAGGATGTTGGCGGGGAAGGAGATCAGCAGCGGGTCCAGACGCTGCCCGGCCTCGCCCTGCTCGTCCAGGGGCAACAGGCGGATGGTCTGGTCATTGATCTTGACCAGCATCAGGGCCCCCTGGGGCAGGTCCCGGTCGTAGGCGTAGTCGAGACGCATCTGGGCGCGCTGCGAGGCCAGTAGCAGCCAGTCCCAGTCCAGCCGGAACGATACCGACTTGCGGATATAGTGTCCGCGCCCCTCGATGGTCTCGATGCCGAGATCGGCAAGCGAACGGGGCTTGCCGGGCTCCAGGCGGGGGATCGGATCTTCCTTGTGGGCGTCTCCGAGGGCGTCGGACAGCAGCGTGGCGATGGACTGGGCCTCTCCGCTGTTGGTCATCAGCACGATCGCGCCATCCCCGCCGCGGCGGAAAACAGGCATGTCCGGAACCGACAGCTCTTCGGGCAGCGCGGTCACCCGCGCCAGTTGCGGCTGCTCGTCGGCGACCGTGTAGTAATCCCCGACCGTCAGCCGCGGGGGGAGGCCGCCGAACAGCCGTTCCACCTGCGCCGTCGAGGGAGAGGCATTGATGACACGCGCCGGATTGGCGTTCGACAGATGGAAGGTCTTGCCCTGGGCCAGCTGGGCCGAGGCCGCCGCCATGAAGCCGAGCGGGTCGTTCCCAAGCTCCGAGGCGGGCAGGGTGATGCCACTCTTGTGGGCGATGACATCGGTCCAGAGCCCGAAAGAGGCCTCGGGCCCGCACATCACCCGGTGCACCTGCTCCAGCCGAAGATCCACCCGGTTGCGTCCGGCTTTCAGCAGCCCGTCGGGCACTGCCACGGGGGTGGTGCCGGCGGAGGCAAAATGGGTCAGGTCGACCTTGCCGATCGGGGTGCCGTTGACCTCGACCGTCGCCTGGGACCGGCCGGGAAGCAGGTTGATCGAACTCAGGGTCGCGATGTCCAGCGTGGCGCCGTCAACCGCGCGGGGCAGGAACAACCAGAAGCTTTCCCGGGGGAACTCGCCCTCCAGACGGTGGCCCACGGTCTGCCCGCCCTGCGGGCTGCGCGGGCGCAGAGGCAGCAGGATCTCCCGCGGGGCTTCGGGGGCGGCAGAGGCGGGCTCCTGGGGTATGGCGAACTGGCGGTCGCTGGCGCGGGCCGCCGGTTCGGGGGCCGGTGTCACGCCTGGGTCATTCGCCTGCTGCTGCGAGGGCGGAATATCGTCCAGCAGGATCTGCTGGGCACCGGACGGGCCGGTCTGAAGCATCAGCGCGGGAAGCAGGGCGAGGAGCTTTGCGGTTTTCTGCACCATGACCCTAATCCTCGTACCGGAGGTAGTCATCCGCCTTGGCGGCGGTCCCGCCTGCGACCAGTGGTGCAGGGGTGCCAGCGGTTTCCGTCGAAGACTTCGTGAAGGCATCGGCGAAGACGGTGTCGTCCGCGGCAGGTTCGGCACTGCGCAGGGTCAGTTCGCGGGCGAAGTCGTAGATGGTCTGCGGCATGGACAGCGCGCTTTTCATCAGGACGTAGAGCAGGCCCGCGACCAGGGTGCTGCCCTGGGGATGGACCTTGCGGAAGAACTGCCAGCGCCGGCTGTCTCCATAGACGACCTGGGCGGTCAGGCGGGCGGCGGGGATCATCTGCTCGGGCGGGACATCGAAGGTCAGCACCGTGCCGTCGACACCTCGACGCAGCGCGGAAAGGGTCAGCGGCAGGGCGACTTCCAGGTCGGGCGTCTCGGGCAGCACCGGAAGCAGCGAGACTTCAGTGCCCATGGCGAGATCGTTCCAGCCGGCCGGCGCCCCCTCGGCCAGCTTGAGCTGGATCGCCTCGGGACTGGCCGCGACGATCGTCGCCTCATGCGACGGCCCGGCAGCATCGGCGGCCAGGCTTATCCGCGCCGGCGTCGAGATCGCGGTCCGGGGCCGGGTGAGGCGACGGGGCCGCTCGAAGACGGCCCGCAGCGCATAGGCCGCCAGCATGAAGTTGTAGAGCGCCCAGGCCCCCACGATCTGCACGACGGCCCGGTCACCGGGGAAGGCGTACCAGCGGTAGGCCCCGGCCAGCAACCCGGCCAGCAGGAGTGCCACCAGAAGGGTCAGCGGGCGATAGATCGGAGACAGGAAGGCATGTTCCAGCGTGCCATCCTTGGCGGTCACCTTGAAGGTCGCGCCACGCGGATTGCGCACCGTCTCTATCAGCGCCGAAAGGATATAGGGGGTCTGCGCGATCTCGTAGACCTCGGATATCTGCGGCCATCGCACGTTCGAGAAGAGCGCGTTCTGCACCATGAACCCGATCAGCAGGTAGGGCAGGATGTAGACGAAGACCTCGTTGGCATCGACGACGAAGATCTCGAGCCCGAAGAAGAGATAGAGCAGGGGGCTGAGCAGGAAGATCATCCGGATCAGCGGGAACAGCCAGAAGCTCATCGAATTGACGTAGCACAGGCGCTGCGCGAACGAGAGGCCCGACCGGAACATCGGGTTCTTCAGGATCAGCATCTGGATCATGCCGGTGGCCCAGCGACCGCGCTGCTGGATGAAAGAGGCGAAGGTCTCGGGCTGGAGGCCCGCGATCATCGCGTGATCCAGGTACAGGCTTTCCCAGCCGCGCGAATGGATATCCAGCGCGGTTTCGGCATCCTCGGTGATCGTCTCGCCCGAGATGCCGCCGACTTCATCCAGTGCACGGCGGCGCAGCAGGGCGGCGGAGCCGCAGAAGAAGGCGCCGCCCATGCGGTCGAGACCTCGGTGGATCTCGGAATAGAACATCTCGTTTTCCGAGGGGCAGTGTTCGGGCAGGGCCAGGTTGCGCTCGATCGGGTCCCGGTTGGTGAAGAAGTGCGGGGTCTGGACCAGGAACAGGCGCGGGTTCTCGGCGAAGTAGCCGACGGTGCGGGCCAGGAACTCGGGCGTGGGCACGTGGTCGGCGTCCAGGATCAGCACCAGCTCGCCGGTCAGTTTCTGAAGCGCCGCGTTGAGATTGCCCGCCTTGGCGTGTTCGTTCCTTGCCCTGGTCGTGTAGACCACCCCCAGCTCTGCGCAGAGCGCCTGCAGGGTTGCCCGGCGTTCCTTCGCCGCGGCGGCCCTCTCGGGGTCGTCGCTGTTGCAGCGCTGGTCGGTGCCCCCGTCATCGCAGAGCACCACGGTCTTCTTGTCGTCCGGGTAGGTGATCCGCTTTGCCGCCGCCAGCGTCACCGCCAGCAGCTCGGGGCTTTCATCGTAGCTGGGCACCAGGATGTCGACGCTGGGCGCTTCGCTCAGCTTGATCGGCTGGGGCTTGGCGTGGGTGACCGGATCGGAGGTGATGAATGCCGTCAGGAAGAACACGATGACGGTGAAGGTCTCGGCCGCGAAGAGCACAAGCGCCGCCGCAAGGGACACCGGATCGTCGAGCGCGGGCAGCGTCTCGAACAGGCGCCACAGCCAGTAGCGCAGGACGAAAACGCCCGCGACCGACATCACGATGACCCGAATGGAGATCTTGAACCCGACGAAGGGTTTGAGCCCGTAGATCAGCGCGGACGTCACCAGGGCCAGCAGCCCCTGCGTGCCAACCGAGATCGGGACCGAGGCAAGGAAGAACAGCGGAACCGCGAGAATGGCCCAGGTGCAGAGCAACAGGAGCCGTACCGCCGAAAGGGAAGAGGAATTCCTGCTCATGGTCGCGGCGCCGCCAGCGGAGAAAGCATGCGCGGCGCTGCCGAGGGCGCGGTGCTTGTCGTGGCGAAACGCACCGCATCCGCGCCAATCGGCGCCAGGGCGGTTTCCTCGTCGCCATTGATGCAGTTGCGCAGCAGGATATCCATGACGTTGGCATTGGCCGCGAGCGTTCTCATGGTCTTGTCCACGCGCCGGAAAGCAAGGACGCAGGTCAGGCCCGCGTTGTTGGTCCAGCGCGCCCAGCTCATGCTGCCGAAGCCGTCTTCGATCGTGCGCAGTGTCAGCGTGTCAAAGGCGCCGAAGGGGTAGGGCGTTCCACCGGCAAGCTCCAGCAGCGCGTCGGGTTGGAAACGCGTGTTCAGGACCAGGGGGGATCTGTCTGCGCGCAGCAGCATGACGTTCTCTCCGCGCATGGCGGTACGGTTGGGCAGCAGGATGCGCTGCTCGGTCACGTTCTTTTCGCGGCGCTCGAGAACCAGCTGGATCTTGTCGAAACCGATCCAGGACTCAGAGAGCGATTGCTGCCGGAAGGAAGTCACCTCCTGGGCCCCTTGCGGGGTCGGGAAGAGGTCAGGCACAGCACTACAGGACGCGAGGAAGAGCAGGAATATGCTCGCAAGCGCAACGCGACGTCTCGGGGTAGGCCGGCTGTCAGTTGGGCTGAAGATGAAACGTGTCAAACTGGCACCGAAATCTGCGTGAGGCAGCTTGCCTGCTGGGATCGACACCTGCCGGGCCCGGATAAATTTATGTCTGTTGTCATGACTATATGTAGCATCTTCGACGTTAGCAACGAGCGATGAAGCCAGAGAGTTGCAGCTTGCGAAATTGCCTTGGAATTGTGCCCGGCCGGACCAAGGCGCTATGGCGCCCGCTGTCCCGAAGCGGCGCAGGTTGGCCCCCCTGTTCAGGGCGAACGGGCGCGGGCAGCTCGGGCAGGCCGACCCGGTGGTGCCGCGCGGGCACCAGCCGGGCGTGGGGGCGGGCCGTCAGCCCTGGGGCTTGCCGTGGCCCAGCACGGCCAGGGCCTGGGCATGCAACTCGGCGCTGGCGGCTGCGATGACCTTGCCCTCGGAGGCCAGGGTCAGCGGCTGGCCGTCCCAGTCGGTGATCACGCCACCCGCGCCTTCGATGACCGGCACAAGCGCCATGTAGTCGTAGGGATGCAGGTTCATCTCGAACAGCAGATCCACATGTCCCGAGGCCAGAAGGCCATAGGCATAGCAATCGCCGCCGAAGCGCCGCATCGCCACTTTCTTCGAGAGTGCCTCGAAATGCGCCAGTCCGGCGGCGTCGAAGCTGTCGGGGCTGGTGGTATAGAGTATCGCCTCACCCAGGTTCTGCCGCCCGCTGGTGCGGCAGGGCACGCCGTTGAACCGCGAGGGCGCACCGCTCTGGCCGGTCCAGCGTTCGCCCGTGGGCGGGATCGAGATCACCCCGACATCGGGCACGCCGCCTGAAAGACAGGCAATCAGCGTGCCGAAGCTGGGCATGCCGGAGAGAAAGCTCTTGGTGCCGTCGATCGGGTCGATGACCCAGATCCGTTCTGCGTCGAGGCGGGCGTCCTCATGCTCTTCACCAAGGATGCCATGGGTCGGAAAAGCCTTGGAAATATGCGTCCGCATCTCGGCCTCGATGGCGCGATCAGCCTGCGTCACGGGCGAATCGTCGGCCTTGGCCTCGATATCCAGCGGCTTGCGGAAGTAGGTCATGGCCATGGCGTCGGTGGTATCCGCAAGGCTGGCGGCGAAGTCCGCCAGGCGGTCCGTTTCGGGGAGGGGCGTAGTGGTCTGCATGGAAATTCCTCAGTTCCGGGAGCGCGCAGGCTGCGGATGCCCGCCCTGGTATTTATCTGTAGACAAATGCCACAAAAGTGCAAGACTACACATATTGCCCCAAACTGACGTCGGGTATTCCTCGCGTTCGGGCAGCAACGGGTCGGGTCTCTTCAAGGCCCGCGGACGACCGGGCGTAGATCCGGACAAGGATGTGGACCAACAAGGAGATGATCATGAAAAACTGGATTCCGACCACTGCACTATCCATTGCGGCCCTCGCCGTCGCGGCCCCTGTGCTGGCCGATGAGCTGACGGTCTATACCGCGCTCGAGGAAGAAGAGATCGCGGCCTATGTCGAGGCGGCGCAGGCGGCGATGCCCGACACCGAGATCAACGTGCTGCGCCTGTCCACCGGCAAGCTGGGCGCGCGGCTGCTGGCCGAGGCGGGCAACCCGCAGGCCGACGTGATCTGGGGCTGGGCGGTCAGCGCCATGATGGATCCCCAGATCCTCGAGATGCTGGAACCCTACGCGGCCAAGGGCGTCGACGTGCTGCCCGAGACCTTCCGCGATGCGGATGGCAAGTGGTTCGCCCCCATCGGCTACATGGGCGCCTTCTGCGTGAACACCGCGCGGCTGGAAGAAAAGGGCCTGACCATGCCGACCAGCTGGGCCGACCTGGAAGACCCGGCCTTCGAGGGCGAGGTGCTGATGCCCGACCCCAACTCCTCGGGCACCGGCTACCTGCACGTGAACGCCGTGCTGCAAAGCATGGGCGCCGAGGCTGGCTGGGCGCAGCTGGAAGCGGTCGATCCCAACATGGCGCAATACACCTCTTCGGGCTCCAAGCCCTGCAAGTCGGCGCGCGTCGGCGAATATACCGTCGGCATCTCGCTGGCCTTCACCGCCATGCAGTCGATCGAAGAGGGCTACCCCCTGGCCATGGTCTTCCCCGAAGGTGGCGTGGGCTATGAGCTCGAGGCCTCTGGCCTGATGGCCAGCACCGACAACCCCGAGGGCGCCAAGGCCTTCCTTGACTGGACCATGTCCGATGAGGCCATCGCTCTCTACCAGGAGTACAAGGCCCTGATCACCGTGCCGGGTGTCGATGCCTCTGCCGCGGCCGAGGCCGCCGGTCTGCCCGCCGATATCTCGACCGTGCTGGCCGAGGTGGACTTCGTGAAGGCCGCCGCCGACCAGACCGCCGTGAAGGCCGAGTGGAAAGAGAAGTTCGGCCGCTGAGGCCGGACATCGGGGCGGCCCCGGCCGCCCCGACCCCTTGCAGGCGGTCGCGGGCCACCTGCGCGCCCAAGGAAAGCAAGACCCAATGTACCTGACCGTCCGCGATGCCACCAAGACCTACGGCCAATTCACTGCGCTAGATCGCGTCTCGATCGGGATCGAGAAGGGCGAGTTCGTCTGCCTGCTAGGCCCCTCGGGCTGCGGCAAGACCACGCTTCTGCGGCTGATCGCCGGCCTGGCCGAACTCGACGGCGGCGAGATCACCCTGGAGGGCGCAAACCTCTCCGAGCTGCCGGCGCGCAAGCGCGGCTTCGGCATCGTCTTCCAGTCCTATTCGCTCTTTCCCAACATGACGGTGGCCGAGAACATCGGCTACGGGCTGAAGATCCGTGGCACCGCCAGGGGCGATATCGCCGCCCGCGTCGCAGAGCTGCTGGAGCTGGTGAAGCTGCCCCAGGTCGCGCAGAAGTTGCCTGGCCAGCTGTCGGGTGGGCAACAACAACGCATCGCCCTGGCGCGGGCCATCGCGGTCAATCCCCGCGTGCTGCTGCTGGACGAGCCGCTCTCGGCGCTCGACGCCAAGGTGCGCGCAGAGCTGCGCGACGAGATCCGCCATGTGCAGCGCTCCCTCGGCATTCCGACGCTGATGGTCACCCATGACCAGGAAGAGGCGCTGGCGCTGGCCGACAAGATCATCTGCATGAACCACGGTATCGTGGTGCAGGCGGGCACGCCCGAGGATCTCTACCACCGCCCAGCCACCCGATTCGTGGCCGAGTTCATGGGCATCAGCAACCTGCTCAGGCCCGAAGAGGTCTCTGTGCTCTTTCCCGACCTGCTGGCAAGCCGGCCCGCGGCCAAGGGCGCGCAGCTGGCCTGCATCCGCCCCGAGCAGATCGACCTCACGCCGGCAGAAGATGGCGCGGCCAGGGTGCGCAACATCAGTTTCCTCGGCAACCTGCGCCGACTCGAGGTCGAGAGCCCCATCGGGCTGCTGACCGTCGAGACCCATGGCTCGAACCCCTGCCGCACGGGCCAGCGCGTGGCGCTGAGCGTCGCGCCGGACGCCTGCACCTGGGTCCTGGACGATGCCTCCGCACCCAAGGCGGCCCAGGCATGAGCCTGCAGGAGGGGACCCCGGCGCGGTCCAGACGCGCGCCCTTCGATGCCGACCGGCTGCTGACCCTGGCCTGCGTGGGCCTGCCGCTTCTGGGGCTGGTGCTGTTCTTCGCCTATCCGATGCTGATCGTCTTCCTGCGCTCGATCACGGTCGGAGACAGCTATGGCCTGGGCAATTACGTCGAGGTGCTGGGCTCTTCGGGGTTCTGGCGCGCGACGCGGCATTCGCTCGTCATGGGCGGGGCGACGACCCTGCTGAGCGTGCTTCTCGGCTTCATCATCGCCCAGGGGCTCTATCGCTGTGCCTTTCCGGGCAAGTGGCTGATCCGCGGCATCATCGTTCTGCCGCTGCTGGCGCCCTCGCTGGTGCAGGCCCTGGGCCTGATCTTCCTTCTGGGCCGCAACGGCGTCATCAGCCGGGCCATCGGGGTCGAGATCGACATCTACGGCTTCTGGGGTCTGCTGATCGCCAATACGCTCTATGCGCTGCCGCAGGCGGTGATGATCATCGGCGCGGCGCTGGTGCTGCTGGATGCGCGCACCTACGAGGCCGCCGATGTCATGGGGGCCTCGCCCTGGCGGCAGTTCCGCGACCTGACGATCCCCTCGGCGCGCTTCGGCATCCTGAACGCGGGCTTCGTCTGCTTCACCATCACCATCACCGACTTCGGCAACGCCGCGGTGATCGGCGGGGATTACTCTGTCCTTGCCACAGAAATCTACAGCCAGGTGGTGGGCCAGAGGAATTTCAACATGGGGGCCGTGGTGGGGATCATGCTGCTGCTGCCCACGGTGCTTTCCTACGCCATCGAGCGCCAGGCCATGAAACGCCAGCAGGCCAACCAGATGACCGGGCAGGTGCCCTATCGCCCGGATTTCGCGCCGCTGCGCGATCTCGGCATGGCGGCACTGTCGCTGCTGATCTGCGCCTGTATCGTCGCGGTGATCGGCATCGTGGTCTATGCCAGCTTCGTCACCCTCTGGCCCTACAACATGTCGCTGTCGCCCAAGCACTACGACATCACCCTGGCAGGCGGATATTCCTCGCTCTGGATGACCATCGTGATCTCTCTCGCGGCGGCGGCGGGGGGCACCATTGGCGTCTTCCTGCTGGGTCTCGGCCTCAGGCGGCTGCCGCAGGCGCTTGCCCAGCCGATCCAGGCGCTGGCCGCGATGCCCGCGGCGGTGCCGGGGATGGTGCTGGGCCTGGCCTACATCCTGACCTTCAATTCGACCGCGACGCCGCTCTACCTGCTCTATGGCACGGCGGCGCTGATCGGGATCGTCAACTTCTACCACTACCATACCCAGGCCTTCCTGACGGTTATGACCGGCTTCCGCCAGCTGCCCCCGGCACTGGAAGAGGCCGCCGGCAGCCTCGGCGCGGGCCTCGGGCGCACCGCCCGAGATATCGTCGCCCCCTTCATCGCGCCGATGCTGGTCTCGGTCTTCTTCTTCCTCTTCATGCGCTCCATGGTCACGCTCTCGGCGGTGGTCTTCCTGACCACGCCCGAGCTGAGCGTCGCCGCCGTGACGATCATGCGGCTGGACGATGCCGGGCTGACTTCGCAGGCGGCGGCCTTCTCGACCTGCGTCATGGCGGTTGTCTGTCTTGCCATCCTCTCCATGAAGGCCATTCTGGCGCTGATGCAGCGTGGCAACCGAAGCAAGGGGATGGCCTGATGTGGGCAAAGGAGCGCCACCAGAGGATTCTGTCGATGCTGGCCGCCAACCAGCAGGTCAGCGCCAATGACCTGGCAGGCATGCTGGGCGTGTCGCGCGAAACCGTGCGCCGCGACCTGGTCGACCTGGAAGAGATCGGCAAGGTGGCCCGCGTCCATGGCGGGGCCGTCCTGCCAGAGGCCCGGACGGAGGATCCCTTCAGCCAGCGCATGGCGACCCAGGTGCGGGCGAAATCCGAGATCGCCAAGAAGGCCGTCGGGCTGATCCAGCCGGGGCAGTCGATCATGGTGGACGCGGGCTCGACCACGGCGGTGTTCGCGCGCGAGCTGGCCAAGGTGCCTGGCGTTTCCGTGGTCACCAATTCTCTCGACGTGGCCACCACCTTGCAGGCGGGCGGGCTGGATGTGCTTCTGCTGGGCGGCAGGATCGCCGCCGATGTACCCGCAACGATGGGAGAGCTGACCCTTTCCGAGATCCGCCGCTTCCAGGTGGATCTCTGCTTTTCGGCCCCCGTGGCGCTGCACCCGGCGAAGGGCGCCTTCTTCTACGATCTGCAAGAGGCCGAGATCTCCATCGCCATGGCGGCGCAGGCTCGGCATACGGTGGTGCTTGCCCATCACACCAAGCTGGGAGCAACCAGCCGCGTCAGGTCCTGGGAGGCCGCAGAGATCGGCACCCTGGTCACCAACCGCGCCGCCCCCGAGACCCTGCTGGAGCAGTTCCGGGGCGCCGGGGTGGAGGTGGTCTGAAGACCGCGCTTTCGGGCCTACATCCTGAGCCGGCGCAGCAGCCGGTCCATAGTGAGGTTCAGCACAAGCGTCATCGCCACGATCAGGATCAGCGCGGCAAAGAGCAGCTCGATCCGCATGCGGGCATTGGACATCAACATCAGGTAGCCCAGTCCCTTCGAGGCCCCGACCCATTCGCCGATCACCGCCCCCGTGGGGGCATAGGTCACGGCGATCCGCAGCCCCGCGCCGAGATGCGGCAGGGCATGGGGCAGGCGCAGCCAGAGCAGCGCGCGCCACGGCGAGGCCTCCGACAGCCGCGCCAGGTCCAGCACCTCAGCCGGGGTCGAGGCCAGCCCGTCGCGCAGCCCCGAGGCCACCGGGAAGAACACCAGAAGAACCGTCATCGCCACCTTGGGCGCGGGGCCATAGCCCATCCACAAGGTCAGCACCGGCGCCAGCACGAAGACCGGCAGCGCCTGCGAGGCCACCAGGGCAGGGCGCGAGAGGCGCTCGAACCGGGGCGAGAGGCTGGTGGTCATCGCCACGCCCCCGCCCAGCAGAAGGCCGATGCCCAGGCCCATCAGGACCTCTGAAAGGGTGACCAGTAGATGGGTCCAGAGCAGGGCCCTATCCGCCACCAGCGCCTCTGCCACCGCCAGGGGCGCGGGCAGGATATAGGGCGGCACCTGCCCCGAGAGCGTCAGCGCCTGCCAGAGCAGCAGCGGCAGCAGGAGGGGCAGCGCGCGCCTTATCATGCCGCCTCGCTCAACCGGGCCAGAAGCGCGGCGGCGGCCAGGGCCAGCTCGGTATCGCCCATGGGGCGGGGATGTGGCGGGGCGAGCGGCGGCAGGGGCTCGAGCCGCTGATCCCGCAGCAGGTAGATGCGATCGCCAAGGCGCAGGGCCTCGGCGGGATCATGGGTGACCATCAGCACCTGCCGACCGCGCAGGGCGGTGTGGGCCAGGGTCTGCATGGCGGCGCGGCGGGCGGGGTCGAGGGCCGAGAAGGGCTCGTCCAGCAGCACCAGCGGGGCCTCGTCGAAAAGCGCGCGGGCCAGCGCGACCCGCTGCCGCTCGCCGCCGGAAAGCTCTGCCGGGCGGGCCTCGTCGCGCCCCGCCAGCCCGACCGAGGCCAGTAGCTCTGCGGCGCGCGCCGGGTCGGGCGCCTGCCCGCGCAGCCGGGCCATGAGCTGCACATTGGCCGAAAGGCTCAGCCGCTCCTGCAGGAGATCGCGCTGTGCCATCCAGCCGATGCGCTCGGGCACCTCGCGCCAGCCTTCCAGCCGGGCAGAGACCTCCAGCCCGGCCAGAAGGCGCAGCAGCGTCGACTTGCCCGCGCCCGAGGGACCGAGCAGGCAGGTCCAGCCGGGGGCGAGCCGCAGCGCCGCATCGCGCAGCAGCACCCGCCCGCCAAGCCGGACCGTGCCGCCCAGACCGTGGGGGCTCACTCCACCGCCACCGCGATCTCGGACACCTCGGGGGCGTCCTCGATCAGGCCCATCTCGACCATGTAGGCGCCGAACCTTGCGTAGCGGTCGGCGTCCAGCGCGCCGGGGTCGGCGGCGAAATGCGGATAGCTGTCCTGCCAGGCGAGGCGGTTCAGCCGGTCGTCCAGCTCTGCCGCATGGCCCTTGAAGTCCTCCCATCCCGCCTCGGGGTCGGCGGCGATCTCGGCCGCCGCGCGGGCGGTGGCTGCCAGGAAGCGGGCGATGCGCGGGTCCTCCACCGCCTCTGCGTGGGACAGGTAGATCAGCTCGTCATAGGCGGGCACGCCGTTCTCCTCGGGCAGGAAACAGCGGCCCTCTGCGCCGACACCGCTCATCTGGTGCAGCTCGAAGTTGCGGAAGGCACCCGAGACCGCCTCGACCTGGCCCGCGACCAGCGCCGGGGTGAGCGAGAAGTTGACGTTGATCTGGGTGACTTCCGAGGGCGCGACCCCGTTGTGGCGGAGCATGCGGTGCAGCAGCGCCTCCTCGATCCCGGCGACCGAGAAGCCGACCCGCTTGCCTTTCAGATCGGCCAGGCTCTCCACCGGGCCCGAGGCATCGACCATGACGCAGTAGAGCGGGCTGTCGATCAGAGTGCCGACACGGGCGACCGGCAGGCCCGCGTCATGCTGAAGGTAGAGCTGCGGCTGGTAGGAGATCGCCATGTCGACCTGACCCGCTGCCACCATCTTCGGCGGATCGGCGGGATCTGCGGGGGCGATGATTTGCACCTCCAGTCCCGCCTCGTCGAAATAGCCGCGCTCCTGGGCGACAATGATCGGGCCGTGGTCGGGGTTCACGAACCAGTCCAGCATCACCGAGAAGGGCTCTGCCAGGACGGGCAGGGGGAGGATGGAGAGGGCGAGGGATGTCAGCAGCTTGCGCATGGGTCAGCTCCTATGGGCGAAGAAATGGTCGGTGGGGCCGTGGCCCTGTCCCACCCGCAGGCGGTCGGCACCGGCGATGGCGCCAGAGATGTAATCCTTGGCCCTCTGGCAGGCCTCGGGCAGCGGATGGCCAAGGGCCAGCTGGGTGGCCAGGGCTGACGAGAGCGTGCAGCCGGTGCCATGGGCGGCGCGGCCCGGCAGGCGCGGGCCCTCGATCCAGAGCGTGCCACCGGGGTGGCTGAGCAGGTCCGGGCTGTCGTCCTGCGACAGGTGGCCGCCCTTCAGCAGCACCGCCCCCGCCCCCAGATCGCGCAGCGCCTGCGCCTGGGTCTCCATCCGGGGCCGAGAGCGCGCCTCCTCGCAGCCCAGCAGGTCGGCGGCCTCGGGCAGGTTGGGGGTGATGACGGTGGCCAGCGGGAAGAGCGCGTGCAGCGCCTGCACCGCTTCGGCCGCCAGCAGCCGGTCGCCGGACTTGGCGACCATCACTGGATCCAGCACCACCGGCAGGCCGCGCCCGGCCAGCGCCTCGGCGACGCAGCGGGTGATGGCGGCGCTGCCCAGCATGCCGATCTTCACCGCGTGGACCTCGATATCCTCGAAGATCGCGTCGAGCTGGGCGCGGATGAAGGCGGGCTCCAGCAGCTGCGCGGCGCGCACCCCTTGGGTGTTCTGCGCCGTCAGCGCGGTGAGCACGGCCATGGCGTAGCCGCCATTGGCCGAGATCGCCTTCAGATCCGCCTGGATACCGGCCCCGCCCGAGGGATCGGAGCCGGCGATGGAGAGCACGTTGGGAATCATCCTTGCCTCCAGGCCCGGACCAGCGCGCGGGTGGCGCCCTCGGGGTCATGGTCCTCCGAGATGGCGCTGACCACGGCGATGCCGGCGCAGCCCGCCATGCGGGCGGCGACCACATCGGCCTCTTTCAGCCCGCCGATGGCCACGGTGGGCACGGGGGCGGCGCGGGTGATCTCGGCCAGGCCGTCGAAGCCGATGGGGGGCGCATGGTCGGGCTTGGTGGCGGTCGAGCGCACCGGGCCCGCGCCGATGTGATCGACCCCAGCCGGCATGGCGGACAGATGGGCCAGGGCCTCGACCGAAAGGCCCAGCATCTGGCCGGGGGCGAGGGCTGCCAGCGCCTCGGCGGGATCGCCGTCGCCCTGGCCGATATGCAGACCGTCGGCCCCGGCGGCCAGCGCCACCTCGAGCCGGTCGTTGATGATCAGCGGCAAGCCCGCCGCGCGCAGGGCAGGCAGCAGGCGGCGCGCGCGCGCGGTCAGTTCGGCATCCGTGGCGCGCTTGTCGCGCAGCTGGATCATCGCCGCTCCTCCGCGCATGGCAGCCAGCACGAGCGCTTCGTCGGCGCCATCCGGGGTGACGAAGTAGACACCGGGGACCAGGCGCGAGGCCCGGTCCCGGTCCCGTTCCCGGCCCATGGGTCGGTCCCCGCTCATGCGGAGGTGACCTGCGCCCGCTCCGAGAGCATCTCGGCGTCGATCTGTGAAAGCGCATCGACGAAGCGCAGGGCAAAGCTGCCTGGACCTTCAGCGCCCTCGGCGGCCAGCTCGCCTGCCAGACCGTAGTAGGCCAGCGCCGAGACGGTGCCCTGCAGCAGCGGCGTGCCGCTGGCGGCGAAGGCGCCCATGATGCCGCCCAGGGCACAGCCGAGCGCCGTGACCTTGGGCATCAGGGCATGGCCGTTGGCGATCCGGTAGTGGGTGCTGCCGTCGGTGACGAAATCGACCGGGCCCGTGGCGACCACCACCGCACCGCTCTGCCGCGCCAGCTCGATGGCCGGTTCGATGGCGGCTTCGACCCCGTGTACCGCGTCCGCGCCCTTGCCCTTGGCAGAGATACCCGCCCCGATCCCCGCCAGGGCGATCACCTCGGAGGCATTGCCCTTGATGATCGTCGGAGAGAGCTTGAGCAGCGCGGTCGAGCCCTGGTTGCGGAAGCTGGTGGCGCCGACGGCGACCGGGTCCAGCACCCAGGGGATGCCGCGTTCGCCCGCGACCCTGGCCGAGGCCTCCATGGCGCGCAGCCAGTGCCCCGAGAAGGTGCCGATGTTGATCGCCAGCGCGCTGGTGATGCCGGCGAATTCGGCGGCCTCTTCCTCGGCATGAACCATGGCGGGCGAGGCCCCTGCGGCCAGCAGCACATTGGCCATAATGTTCATCGAGACATAGTTGGTCATGCATTGCACCAGCGGTGCAGCCTTGCGCATGTCGGTAAGCGGGGTTCCCCAATCGGTCATTCCGGGCTCCTTGGGGCGCGGGATGACGGGTCACCTCCCACGACGGGAGGGACCCGTGGCAGGAGGGGGTTCCGCGACTTCCTACGCCAGCATGATCTGGTTCAGGTTCAAAGGGTGCTTCTCAGCCCGCTGCGCGGACGCCCCTGTCGGATGGCCTAGGGGTAACGCCACGCCGGGGCGGATGTCCAGAGGCGTTCTTCGGGGCCAGACATGCAAGGACCCCCGGCGCGCCGGGCGCCGAGGGTCCTGTCAAGTGACTGCATTCATTATGTTATCTTTGGCGGTAGACTTGCTTCAGGCGCTGGCGGGCGGCGCAAGCCGCCTGCCAGGGGCGCTCAGCCCAGCACCTCGCGGACCGCTTCGGCCAGCTTGCCGGCGATCTCGTCTGCCTCGGATTCGCTCAGACAGAAGGGCGGGGCGAAGCCCAGGATGTCGCCCTGCGGCATGGCCCGGCTGATCACCCCACGGCTGAGAAGCGCCGCATTGACCGCCGCGCCGACGCCCTTCTTGGGATCGAAGAAGCTGCGGCTGTCACGGTCTTCCACCAGCTCCACGGCGCAGAGCAGGCCCTCGCCCCGGATATCGCCGACATTGGCATGATCGCCCAGGGCATCGTTCAGAGCGCCCTTCAGGTAGGCGCCGACCTTGCCCGCGGTGGAGACCAGGTCCAGCTCGTCGATGAGCTTCAGGTTGGCGACACCGGCGGCCGCGCCGATGGGGTGGGCCGAGTAGGTCCAGCCGTGGCCGATCGGGCCATTCTCGTCAGTGCCCTGCTCCAGCACCTTCCACATCTTGTCGCCCACGATGGAGCCCGAAAGCGGCGCATAGGCCGAGGTCAGGCCCTTGGCGATGGTGATCAGGTCGGGGCGCATGCCGTAGTGATCCGAGCCGAACATCGAGCCCAGACGCCCGAAGCCGGTGACCACCTCGTCGGCGATCAGCAGGATGTCGTGGCGGTCCAGCACTTCCTGGATCGCAGGCCAGTAGCCTGCGGGCGGGGGCACGAGGCCGCCGGTGCCAAGCGCCGGTTCGCCGATGAAGGCGGCGATGGTGTCGGCGCCCTCACGGGCGATCAGCTCTTCCAGCGAGGCCACGCATTGGGCGACGAAATCGGCCTCGGACTGGTCCAGGTCCTTGCGGCGGAAGTAATAGGGCGCGTCGGTGTGCAGCACCCGGTCCAGCGGCAGGTCGAACTTCTTCTGGAAGGCCTCGAGGCCCGTCAGCGAGCCGGTCATCAGGCCCGAGCCATGGTAGCCGCGCCAGCGCGAGATGATCTTCTTCTTCTCGGGCAGGCCACGGATGTTGTTGTAGTACCAGACCAGCTTGACGTTGGTCTCGTTCGCATCCGAACCGCCGAGGCCGAAGTAGACCTTGGACATGCCCTCGGGCGCGCGGTCGAGGATCATCTTCGACAGGGTGATCGAGGCCTCGGTGCCGTGCCCCACGTAGGCGTGGTAATAGGCCAGCTCGCGCGCCTGGGCGGCGATGGCATCGGCGATCTCGGGGCGGCCATAGCCGACGTTCACGCAGTAGAGACCGGCGAAACCATCCAGCAGGCGATTGCCCGCGCTGTCCTCGATATGGCAGCCCGAGGCGGTGGTGATGACCCGCTGTGCCAGGTTGCCACGGGCGAATTCGGCCAGGTGGGTGGAGGGGTGGAAGAAGTTCTCGCGGTCCCAGTCTTCAAGTTGCGTGTTCTTCAGCATGGTGTCCTCTTTGGTTCTTTGCCTGTTGGGGAGATGCGCGCGCCGGGCCTCAGGCCCAGTCGCGGCAGATGTACTTGACCTCGGTGAAGGCCTCGAGGCCCTGGCGGGCGCCTTCGCGGCCGACGCCGGATTGCTTCATGCCGCCGAAGGGAATGGGCGCGCCGGTGACCTTGGTGCGGTTGACGGCGACCATGCCGAACTCAAGCCCGCGCGAGAGCCGGTAGATGCGGCGCGGGTCCAGCGTGTGGACATAGGCCACGAGGCCGTATTCGGTGGCATTGGCGCGGGAGAGCGCCTCGTCCTCGGTGTCGAAGGGGGCGATGGCGGCGACGGGGCCGAAGGTCTCTTCGCTCATGATTAGCGCCTCGGCGGGCACGTCGGCCAGCACCGTGGGCTGGTAGAAGAGCGGACCCAGCTCGTCGCGCTTGCCGCCGGTCAGCAGTTTCGCGCCCTTGGCGACCGCATCGGCCACATGGCTTTCCTGCTTGGCCACTGCGCCTTCGTTCATCAGCGGGCCGATGTCGGGATCTTCCATGCCGGTGCCGAGGGTCAGCGCCTTGGTGGCCTCGGTGAAGCGCCGGCAGAATTCCTCGTAGACCGGGCGCTCGACCAGGAAGCGGTTGGCGCCCAGGCAATCCTGCCCGGAGGTGGCGAACTTGGCCTTGATGGCTTCCGAAACCGCGCGATCCAGATCGGCATCGGCGAAGACGATGAAGGGCGCATGGCCGCCCAGTTCCAGCACCAGCCGTTTCACCGTCTCGGCGGACTGACGATAGAGCAGCCGCCCGACCTCGGTCGAGCCGGTGAATGAAAGCGCCCGGACGCGCTTGTCTTCCATCCAGCGCCCGACGATCTCGGGGGCGTGACCGGTGATCACGTTGAAGACGCCATCGGGCAGCCCGGCCTGCTGGGCCAGCTCGGCCAGCGCCAGCGCCGAAAGCGGCGTTTCGGCGGAGGGATGGACGACCACGGTGCAACCCGCGGCCAGCGCGGCGGCGGCCTTGCGGGTCACCATGGCCGAGGGGAAGTTCCACGGCGTCACGAGGGCTGCGACGCCAAGCGGCTCGCGCCAGATCTCGACCTCGGCATCGGGCAGGTGGCTGGTGACGCCCTCGATGTTGGGGCGCTTGGTCTCTTCGGCGTAGAACTCGATGAAGCCGGCGCCATAGTCGATTTCCCCGCGCGCTTCCGAGAGCGGCTTGCCCTGTTCCAGCACCATGATGCGGGCCAGCTCTTCGCGGTGCGCCAGCACCAGGTCATGCCAGCGGCGCAGGATGCGGGCGCGGTCCTGGGGCAGGGTGGCGGCCCAGGCCGGGAAGGCGGCATGGGCGGCATCCACCGCCTGGGTGGCCTCGTCGGCGCTCAGCCGGGCGACCTTGCACAGGAGCTGTCCGTCGGCGGGGTTGGTCACGGCGAAACTGGCGCCGCCCTCGGCCTCGACCCATTTGCCGCCGATATGGGACCGGCGGTGGATCAGCAGGCTTTCGGCGATGGTGCCGGAGATGTCAGAGATATGCATGGTGCGAGCTCCCTTCTGTTCAAGGGCAGGATCGCAGCTTGTCGCGGCAGGTGAGACCGAAGTTGGCCGCCCTCACGGACCAAAGAGCCCCGAGGCGCGCCCGCGACAGCCCGTTTGGCCTGTGGGCCGGTCCGTCAGTCGCCGAAGAGCAGGTCGAGCGGCGGCAGCTCGGGGCCCTTCACGGGCTTGGTCACGATATAGGTGAAGTAGCGGGCCAGGCCGATGCGGGCTTCCAGCATGTGGTCGATCAGCGCCTGGTAGCTTTCGATATCGCGGGTGACGATCTGCAGCAGGTAGTCGAAGCCGCCGCCAAGGGCCCAGCAGGCGACGACCTCGTCCCAGCTCTGCATGGCCTTCTCGAAGCCCTGGAAGGAGGCGGCGTTGTGCTCGCCCAGCTCGGCGGCAACGAAGACGGTGACCGAGGGGCCCAGCTTGCGCAGGTTCAGCCGCGCGCCGTAGCCCTCGATCAGCCCGGCCGCTTCCAGCCGCTTCAGCCGCGTCCAGGCGGGCGAGGGCGAGAGGCCGATGCGCTCGGCCAGCTCGACCTTGGTGATCCGTCCATTGGCGGCGACCGCCTTCAGGATGGCCAGGTCGCGCTCGTCCAGTGCATGCATATGTGATCCGCAAGAAAGGGATGGGGCGTCGAAACCCCGAAAGGCCCCTCTCCATCGCACAGAGCCGCAGGTCTTTGAAGGGCAAAGGGTCTTTCCGGGCGGTGCGGCCATGTGACGGGCGGGATCGGCCAACTGGCGATGGCAAGCCGGGCGGTCGCGGCCTAGAATTGCCCGGCAAGCAGGTGAAGGCGCCCGAGCATGGGGCGCGGGGATGGCGGAATGAGATATCTGAAGGAAGCGCTTGTCGGGCTGGTGGCCCTGCTGGCCCTGGCATTGGTGCTGGCGGGGGTGCCGGGGCTTACCGCATTGCAGGCGCAGACCCTGGCCGCGGTGCTGGTGACGCTCAGCCTCTGGGGTACGGCGCTGGTGCCGGGCTATGCCGCCAGCCTGCTGTTCCTGACCGTGGTGATCATCGCCGGGCTCGCGGCCCCCGCCGAGGCCTTTTCGGGGTTTTCCTCGCAGGCCATGTGGCTGGTGATCTCGGGCTTCACCATCGGAGAGGCGATCCGCAGCGTCGGCCTCGGCACGCGGCTGGCCGAGGGGCTGGGGCCGCGGCTGAGCCACAGCTACCCGGCGCTTCTGGGTGGCCTGATGGGCCTCTGCATCGTGCTGAGCTTTCTCATGCCCTCTTCGGTGGGGCGCGCGGTGGTGATGGTGCCCGTGGGCATGGCGCTGGCCGACCGGCTGGGCTTCGGGCGGGGCTCGAACGGGCGGATCGGCATCGCGCTGATCATCGCCTTCGGCACCCATATGCCGGGCTTCGGCGTGCTGCCGGGCAATATCCCCAACCTGGTGCTGGCGGGCGCGGCAGAGCGGCTTTACGACGTGCGGCTGGCCTATGCCAGCTACCTGGCGCTGCACTTCCCGGTGCTGGGGCTGGTCAAGGCGCCGGTCATCGTTTGGCTGGTGCTGCGTTTCTTCCCCGCTCGGATCGAGCCCGGCGCCACGCCAGAGCTCGACACCAGCGTGAGGTCGGATCCCGCGCGCCAGCGCTGGCTGGTGCTGCTGCTGGTGGCGACCCTGGGGCTCTGGCTGACCGACACGCTGCACGGGATCAGCCCCGCCTGGATCGGCATGGCGGCCTCCTGCATCATCCTGATGCCGCGCATAGGTTTCCTCGACGGGCCGGCCTTCAAGCAGGCGATGGACTTCGGCACGCTGCTCTTCATTGCCGGGGCGCTGAGCCTGGGCGTGGTGGTGACCGAAAGCGGCCTCGGCCCGGTGATGGCGCATTGGCTGACGGGCATCCTGCCGCTGGCCCAGGGCCATGACTTCGCCAATTTCGCCTCTCTGGTGGGGCTGGGGGCGGTGACAGGGATCTTCACCACCATCCCCGGAGTGCCCGCCGTGCTGACCGTGCTGGCCGGAGAGCTGAGCGAGCTGACGGGCCTGCCGCTGGATGCGGTGATCATGACCCAGGTCATCGGGTTCTCGACGGTCTTCTTCCCCTACCAGGCGCCTCCCCTGCTGGTGGCCATGGGCCTGTCCGGTGAAAGCGTGAAGCCGCTGCTGAAGATCCTGCTGGCGTTGGCGGCGGTAAGCCTGCTGGTGCTGACCCCGCTGGCCTTCTTCTGGTGGCAGCTCCTGGGCTGGATCTGACGGCCCGCCCCGGCCCCGCGCCTGCGGCCCGCCCAGACGGCGCGGGGCTAGCGCCCGAGCGCTGCGTCGCGGGCGATGGCGCAGGCGGCGATATCGGGCTCGACCGAGGGCCAATGCGCCAGCCGGGGCAGGCGCAGCTTGTCGGGCGGCAGATCCTTCAGGGTAGAGCGCCGGGCCTCTGAGAGCAGCGAGACCCGCGCGATCAGCGCCTCGGCGATCTCGTCAGGCAGGGGGCAGACGATGTAGATCACCTCCGGGTCGATGAGCGAGGCCACGGCCTGAAGCGCCGGGGAAAGCTGCGCGGCCGCGCGGGTCAGCCACTCCATGCCTTCTTGCCGCTTCCTGGGCGGAATACCCGGCAGCTCGTCCCAGGTCTCGACCCCGAAGGCGGCGCGGATGCGGGTCTCCGAGGGGCGGTCGGGTCCGCGCGGAATGAGGCCGCCGACCGAGCCGGCATTGCCCCAGGCGCCGCGCACCAGTCGGCCGCCGCTGACCTGCCCGCCGCCGATGCCCGAAGAGAGGTGCAGGAAGAAGGCCTCCTGCGGCAGTTCGGGCAGGTTGTCCTGCACCCAGAGCGCCAGCGCGCGGGAGTCGTTCTCGAGGGTGGTGGGCAGGCCGGTCATCTCTTCGATGCGGCCCATGAGGTCGAGCGCGATCCAGTCCGTGATGCCGCCGCGCGCGGCCACCCGACGGCCGGCTTCCACCATGTAGCCCTGGGCGGCGATGCCGGTGCCGATGCAATCGGACCCCGGCGGCAGCGCGGCGCGGGCCTGGGCCAGCATCAGCCCCAGGGTCTGCATCGCCAGCTCGGGATCGCCATAGGCCCCGCGTTCGCGTTCGCGGTAGAAGATCGCCCCGGCCAGGTCGCGCAGCTTCACGCTCACCTCGAACTCCGAGACGCTGACCCCCAGCAGGCACAGCCGTCCCGGCCTGAGCCGCAGCTCCCGCGCGGGCTGGCCGCGCTCTCCGATGCGGATCGGGGTTTCCGACACGACGTCTGCGTCGCGCAGGGGGGCAATGGCCCGCATGATGGTCTGCGCCGAGAGGCCGGTGTCGGCGATCAGGCCGGCACGCTTGAGGGGGCCTTCAAGGGCAAGGCGGCGCAGGATGTCTTTCTGAATACCGGACAGAGGCAATGAGAAACGTGGAAACATGGAGATTTGGTAGCCCCGTGGATGACGCAACGGAAGAGACTCCGAAGCGTCACTTCGGCACGAGCGCAATTGCGGAAACATCGCGGCTGCCGCCGGAAGCAAAAAGGGGCCCGGCAGAACCGGACCCCTGTCTTGCAGGTCTCGAGGCGTCTTGCGGGCCTGGAGGCGTATTCAGACGCGGCCCTTCCAGGGCACAAGGAAGCGCTCGGCCAGGCGCATCAGGATGTCGATGCCATAGCCGATGATGCCGATCAGGATGATCCCCATCAGCACGATATCGGTCAGCTGGAACTTCGAGGCGGCGATGATCATCATGCCCGCGCCCTTCTGTGCCGCGACCAGTTCGGCCGCGACGACGGTGCCCCAGCAGACGCCCATGGCCACCCGCGCGCCGGTGAAGATCTCGGGCAGGGAGTTGGGCAGGATCACATGCATCAGCAGCTGCCGCTTCGAGGCCCCCAGCGAATAGGCCGCATGGACCTTCGAGATGTTGACGCCGGAAACGCCCGCCCGTGCCGCGATGGTCATCACCCAGAGCGCGGCGAGGAACAGCAGGACGATCTTGCCGGTCTCCCAGATGCCGAACCAGATGATCACCAGCGGGATCAGCGCCAGCGGCGGCACCGGACGCATGAACTCGACGATGGGATCGAACCAGCCGCGGAACCAGCCCGAGAGACCCATGGCGTAGCCCAGCGGGATACCGACGATGGAGCCCAGGAAGAAGCCCGCCAGCACGCGCATCAGCGACGAACCCAGGTGCTGCCACAGGGTGAAGTTCTGATAGCCCTCGGTGGCGATCTCCTTGAAGCGCTTGAGCACGTCTTCGGGCGGCGGCATCCAGATCGGCTCCATCTGCAGACCCTTGGCAGGCTGGAAGTTGAGAGAGCCCTTGGCGGTCATGGTGACTTCGCCATCGGGGACCTTGACGGTCTCGCCCGGTGCGATCGGCTGGCCTTCGACGGCCACCACGTTCACCTCTTCGCCCTCGTCGTTCGAGGTGGCGCGGATCAGGGTCGAGCGCCAGGCGCCGACGGTATCCACGTCGTTCTTGGCAAAGCCGTCGCCGGGCTCGACCTCGGGATCATCGGCATCCAGGCCGACTTCGTGGACGCGCACCGTCACGGTGCCCTCGTCACGGGCGCCCGAGGCATCCTGGGCGGTGTAGCTGAAGACGGCATCGCCGGTGAAGGGGCCGGGGACGTGGAAGGGCACCCACTTGGAGCCGGTGAAGGCGCCCCAGATCAGGAAGATCACCAGCACCGAGATGAACGAGGCCGCCCGGTCGGGACGGATGGCGCTTTCATCCCCGAAAGTGACGGTCTTGAGCGAGGTGAAGTCGCGGTTCGGCCGGCCCAGCCATTTGGCCAGGCGGACGACGAAATAGCCCAGGGTGAAGAGCGCGATATAGGCGAAAAGGACGATCCAGCCGGTCATGCCGCGTCCTCCGATCGACCCATGATCTCTTCTTCCATTTCCCAGATCATCGACAGGATCTCGTCCCGGGTTTCCTGGAAACCTTCGCTTTTCTTCACTTCGCGCAGGTCCGCGTTGACGCCGCGCTCGGCGAAGGGCAACTGGTATTCCTTGTGGATGCGGCCCGGACGCGGGGCCATGACGATCAGCCGCTCACCAAGCAGAAGCGCTTCTTCCACCGAATGGGTGATCAGGATCACGGTCTTTCCGGTCTCTTTCCAGAGCTTCAGCACCAGGCCCTGCATCTTCTCGCGGGTCAGTGCGTCCAGCGCACCCAGCGGTTCGTCCATCAGGATGACATCGGGCTCGTTGGCCAGGCAGCGGGCAAGGGCCACGCGCTGCTGCATGCCACCCGAAAGCTCGTAGACGGCCTTTTCCTTGAAGTCCTGCAGGCCGACGGTCTCGAGCAGGTGATCGGTGATCTTGTCGCGCTCTGCCTTGGGCATGCCCTTCATGCGCGGGCCGAACTCGACGTTCTTGCGCACCGACATCCATTCAAAGAGAGCGCCCTTCTGGAACACCATGCCGCGCTCGGGGCCGGGGCCCGCGACGGCCTTCTCGCCCAGCTTCACGGCGCCCTCGGTGGGGGCCAGGAAACCGGCGACGATGTTCAGAAGCGTGGTCTTGCCACAGCCCGAAGGCCCCAGGATCGAGACCATCTCGCCGGTCTTGATGTCCATCGACACGTTCTTCAACGCCTGGACCGAGGTCCCGTTGGGCAGGTCGAAGCGCATCGAGATATTCTCTATGTGAAGGCCATCCATTGAAGGCACCTTCCCTTCGCAATGTGGTGTGAACAGGGGGTGGGAAGGCGCAAGGCGCGCCTTCCCGGCATGGATCACATGCCGTCGAGCGCTTCGAGGAAGCTGGCATCGACCGTGTCTTCGTAGCTGTCGAGCGACGCGGGGATGGAGCCTGCGTCCTTGAACACCTGGGCCACGCCCAGCATGAACTCCTGGACGCCGCCGCCCATCCACTTGGCCGAAAGCTGCTCTTCCACGGTGGGGAATTCGAAGGTGGCCAGGGTCTCGGCCGTGGCGTCGACATCCATGCCGGCGTCCTTGGCGATGACTTCCAGCATCTCGTCCTTCATCGAGCCTTCCGCCCACATGGCGTTGGCTTCGGCGGTGACGGCCAGGAACTTGGTCAGCACGTCGCCGGATTCAGCGGCGAAATCGGCGGTGGTCGAGGTCACGTCGAAGACCAGGATGCCCAGTTCTTCCTTCTCGGCGCCGGTCAGCAGCACGTTGCCATGCTCTTTCATGCGGCGCAGCGCGCCACCCCAGCCGCAGACCATGTCGAGCGAACCCTGGGCGAAGGCGGCAGCGCCATCGGCGGGGGCCATGTCGACGATGTCCATGGTGGTGATGTCGACGCCGAAGTGGTCCATCTGCTTGAGGAAGCCGTAGTGGGCGGCGGTGCCGATCGGCACGCCGACCTTCTTGCCTTCCAGCTCCATGGCCGAGGTCTTGTCGATCTCGAGGGTCTCGGCGACGACGCAGTTGTCGTTCTCGGCGTAGGAGACGGCGATGTCGGCGGCAACCAGGCTCTGGCCGGCGGAGGCCGCAACGACGAAGGGCGGCACGCCCTGGCTGACCGAGATCTGCACATCGCCCGAGGCCATGGCGGCCGACATCGCGGTGCCGGCGTCGAAGGACACCCAGTTGACGGTCATGCCGAGCGCTTCGTCGTACATGCCGGTGGCCTTGGCGTATTCAAAGGGCATCGGCCATTCGAGGAAATAGCCCACGGTGATCTCTTCCTGGGCAAAGGCGGCATTGGCGCTCATGAGGGCGCCGAGGAAGGCTGCGCCGGACAGCAGCTTGTTGGTTTTCATGATCTGATCCTTCTCCATGTTGTCGTGATCTCCGGCCTTGTCCTGGCCCTCCGGCCCGCCCTTCGGGCGGTGTCCGGCGGGCGATCGGCCGGTCTATCCCGGTCAGCGTTACGGGGCCCTCGGCGGGGGGCAATCACCGACGCAAACTGGATTCATGGCAACCGCTGTTCTGGCCCTATCGCGCGTCTCTTTTCCGTGCATTTCATTCCGGGAACCACCCCGCCGCACTGCAGCATCCCCCTCTCGCACCAGAAGGAATCCGTCATGACCCTCGACCTGCCTGCCAACCCAAATGCGGCCGCCGTTGCCGCGGACCGCGCCCATGTCTGGCACCACCTGACCCAGCACAAGCCCTTTGAAACAAGGGACCCTCGGGTCTTCGTGAAGGGGCAGGGGCTGCGCGTCTGGGATGCCGAGGGGCGGCAGTTCCTGGATGGGGTCTCGGGCGGTGTCTGGACGGTCAACGTGGGCTATGGCCGGGCCCGCATCGCCCAGGCCGTGGCCCATGCGCTGACCGAGATGAACTTCTTCGCCCAGACCACCGGCTCGGTTCCGGGGGCGCAGTTTGCCGAGAAACTGATCAGCAGGATGCCGGGGATGAGCCGGGTCTACTACGGCAATTCCGGCACCGAGGTGAACGAGAAGGCCTGGAAGATGATCCGCCAGATCGCGGTGAAGCGGCATGGCGGGCGCAAGAGCAAGATCCTGTTCCGGGAACGCGATTACCACGGCGCCTCGATCACCGCGCTTTCGGCCTGCGGGCAGGGCCAGCGGGTGCGCGACTACGGCCCCTTCACCCCCGGTTTCGTCGAGGTGCCCCATTGCCTGGAATACCGCGCCCAGTGGGGCGAGGGCGATCATGCGGGCAGCTATGGTGAACGCGCTGCCGATGCCATCGAAGAGGTCATCCTGCGCGAGGGCCCAGACACCATCGGCGCCCTCTGTCTGGAACCGATCACCGCCGGTGGCGGCGTCATCACCCCGCCCATGGGCTACTGGGAGCGCGTGCAGCAGATCTGCGCCAAGTACGACATCCTGCTGCATCTGGACGAGGTGGTCTGTGGCCTGGGTCGCACCGGCACCTGGTTCGGCTACCAGCATTACGGCTTGAAACCCGATTTCGTCACCATGGCGAAGGGGGTGGCCTCGGGCTATGCCGCCGTGGCCTGCCTGGTCACCACCGAAGAGGTATTCGACACCTTCAAGGATGCGCCCGAGGACGAGATGAGCCACTTCCGCGATATCTCGACCTATGCCGGTTGCACGGCGGGTCCGGCCGCGGCGCTCGAGAACATGGCGATCATCGAGGAAGAGAACCTGTTGGAAAACACCCGCAACATGGGCGACCGGCTGATGGATAACCTGCGGGCATTGCAGGAAAACCACGCGGCAATCGGTGATGTGCGGGGCAAGGGCCTGTTCTGCGGGGCCGAGCTGGTGGCGGACCGGAGCACGCGCGCGCCGCTGGCCGAGGCGCAGGTGCAACGGGTGCTGGCCGAGTGCCAGGCGCGCGGAGTGCTGATCGGCAGCACCGCCCGCGCGATGCAGGGGCTAAACAACACGCTCTGCTTGGCACCATCGCTCTGCGTCAGCGCCGATGAGATCGACGAGATCACCTCGACCCTCGATCAGGCCTTGACCAGGGTGCTGGGCTAGGGCTTTTCCCCGGAGTCCCTGCCGCCTAGGCTGGGGCAGCCCCGAGGACACCATGGCCATACCCACCGAAACCCTCTTCCTGGACCCCGACAGCGAACGCACCCTGCAACAGCAGATCCAGGGGCTGGTGGCGGATTCGATCCTCTCTGGGCGTTTCCAGGCGGGCGAGAAGATGCCCTCGACCCGCGCTTTCGCCAAGCACCTGAAGGTGGCGCGGATCACCGTGTCGCTGGCCTATAACGAGCTGGTCGCAAACGGTTATCTGGTCTCGCGCGACCGTTCGGGCTACTTCGTGTCCGACACGGCCCCGCGCCTGCCGCAGTTCCGCCCGCCGCCGCCCGACCCCGAGGACGCGGTGGACTGGGACAGCGTGATCGCCAACCCCTTCGCGCCGCCCTCGGAACTGGTCCGCCCCTCGGACTGGCGCAATTACCATTTCCCCTTCATCTACGGCCAGAGCGACCCCCGGCTCTTCGACCACCAGAACTGGCGGCTCTGCGCTCTGAACGCCCTTGGCCGCAAGGACTTCGAGTCGCTGACGACGGATTACTACGAGCGCGACGACCCGGTGCTGATCGAATACCTGCGCCGCCAGCTGCTGCCCCGCCGGGGGATCTCGGCCCGCCCCGAGGAGGTGCTGCTGACCATGGGCGCGCAGAACGCGCTCTGGTTCGCCACCCAGCTGCTGCTCTCGCCCGAGAAGACCGCCGTGATGGAGAACCCTGGCTACGCGGGCCTGCGTGACCTGCTGCGCCAGGTCGGCTGCCGCACCGTCTTTGCCGAGGTCGACCAGGACGGCCTGCCACCCGAGGCGATCCCCCATGGCGCCGACGTGGTCTGCACCACCGCCAGCCACCATTGCCCGACCAGCGTCACCATGCCCATTGCGCGGCGACGCGAGCTCTTGCGCCGTGCGCGCGAGGAAAACTTCATCATCATCGAGGATGACTACGAGTTCGAGCTGCCCTCGCTGCGCGCGCCCACGCCGGCGCTGAAGGCCCAGGACCGCACCGGCTGCGTGATCTACGTGGGATCGTTCTCGAAGACGCTCTTTCCGGGTCTGCGCATGGGCTACCTTGTGGCGCCAGAGCCCTTCATCCGCCAGGCGCGCTCGCTCAGGGCCTATATCATGCGCCACCCGCCCGGCCACGTGCAGCGCACCATGGCCTACTTCCTGTCGCTGGGGCATTTCGATGCCCAGCTGACCCGCATGGGCGATGCCTTCTCGCGCCGTCGGGCGGTGATGGAAAAGGCGATCGAGGAGAACGGGCTTGAGCTGGCGACGCCGGGGCTGTCGGGGGGCTCCTCTTTCTGGCTGCGCGCGCCCGCGGGGGTCAGCACCACCGCGCTGGCGCTGCGCCTACGCGAGGATTCGGTGTTGATCGAGCCCGGACAGGCCTTCTTCAACCCCGAAGAGCCGAACCAGAATTTCTACCGGCTGGCCTATTCCTCGATTGCCAGCAATCGCATCCCGCAGGGGATCGAGCTGATCGCCCGCGCGACGGAAGAACTGGCCCGCGCCTGAGCCCTCTCACCTGACCTTCGCCCGTTTTCGCAGCACTGCAGGGGCAGCTTTTTCCTGCGCCTCGGCGGGAAATGAAAAATGTCTTGGATTCTTCATTTGTGTGCGTGAAGAATTGCGTAGATTCTTCATTTCAGGAGGGAGCCATGCCCGATACCCTTGGACAGGACATCCGCGCCCTGCGCCTTGCCCGTGGCATGACGCTTGAAGAACTCTCGTTCCGCGTCGGCCGCTCCACCGGCTGGCTCAGCCAGGTCGAGCGCGACAAGTCGCAGCCCCGCATGTCCGACCTGCGCAAGCTGGCCGATACCTTCGAGGTGCCGCTGTCGTTGCTCTTCGGCGCGCCCGATGCGCCCGAGGCCGAGCGCGGCCGGATCGTGCGCGCCCATGCCCGCCGCAAGATGGGCGATCCCGAACAGGGGCTGATCGAGACCCTGATCTCTCCCGATCTGACCGACAGTTTCGAGGTCATCCACTCGGTCTTCCTGCCCCGCACCGAGGGCGATGAGCTGATCCGCCGACCCACCCAGGAGGTCGCCTACCTGGTCTCGGGCCAGCTGGATATCGAGCTGGACGATCAACCCTTCACCGTCTCCGAAGGCGACAGCTTCCGCATCCGCAGGCAGAGCTTCCGCTGGTTCAATCCCTATGATGCGCCCGCCGTGGCGGTCTGGGTCATCTCGCCTCCCGTCTACTGAAAGTTCCTTCCATGGCCCTTCCCCCCAAGTCCGCCCGCGTCGTCATCATCGGCGGCGGAGTCATCGGCTGTTCCGTCGCCTATCACCTGACATTGCAGGGCTGGCGCGACGTGGTGCTGCTGGAGCGCAAGCAGCTGACCTCGGGCACTACCTGGCATGCCGCCGGGCTGATCGCGCAGTTGCGCTCGTCGAAGAACATGACGCGGCTGGCGAAGTACTCTCAGGAGCTCTACGGCGGGCTTGAGGCCGAGACGGGCGTGGCGACGGGGTTCCGCCGCAATGGCTCGATCACCCTGGCGCTGACCGAGGCGCGGCGGGAAGAGATCCTGCGCCAGGCCGCCATGGCGCGTGCCTTCGGCGTCGAGGCCGAGGCGATCTCGCCACAGGATGTGAAGGCGATGTATCCGCATGTGAACATCGAGGGCGCGACGGCGGGGGTCTATCTGCCGAAGGACGGGCAGGGCGACCCGGCGAACATCGCGCTGGCGCTGGCCAAGGGCGCGAAGATGCGCGGCGCGCAGGTGCTGGAGCGGGTGAAGGTCACCGGCGTGGCCCGGCAGGGCCGCCGCATCACCGGGGTGGATTGGGAAGCCGAGGGAGAGCAGGGGCACATCTCCTGCGACCACGTGGTCAACTGTGCTGGCATGTGGGGTCGGGAGGTCGGCCGCATGCTGGGCGTCAACGTCCCCCTGCAGGCCTGCGAGCATTTCTACCTTGTCACCGACACCATCGAGGGTCTGGGCCAGCTGCCCACCCTGCGCGTGCCCGACGAATGCGCCTACTACAAGGAAGATGCGGGCAAGATCCTTCTCGGGGCGTTTGAGCCCGTCGCCAAGCCCTGGGCCCTGGACGGCATCCCCGAGGATTTCGAGTTCGACCAGCTGCCCGAGGACTTCGAGCACTTCGAGCCCATCATGGAGGCCGCGATCACCCGCATGCCCATGCTGGCCGAGGCGGGCATCCATACCTTCTTCAACGGCCCCGAGAGCTTTACCCCCGATGATGCCTATCACTTGGGCCAGGCGCCCGAGATGGACAATGTCTGGGTTGCGGCGGGGTTCAACTCCATCGGAATCCAGTCGGCGGGCGGCGCCGGCAAGGCGCTGGCAGAATGGATGGATGCGGGCGAGAAGCCCTTTGACCTTGGCGATGTGGATATCGCCCGGATGCAGCCCTTCCAGGGCAACCGGACCTACCTGGCGGAACGCTCGAAAGAGACGCTCGGGCTGCTCTATGCCGATCACTTCCCCTTCCGGCAGAAAGCCACGGCACGGGGGGTGCGGCGGTCGCCGCTGCATTCCCACCTGACGGCCATGGGCGCGGTCTTCGGGGAGTTCGCCGGATGGGAGCGCGCCAACTGGTTCGCCAAACCCGGACAGGAGCCGGTCTACGACTACAGCTGGCAGCGCCCCTCTTGGTTCACCAATGTCGCCCAGGAGCACCGCGCGGTGCGCGAGGGGGTGGGGATCTACGACATGTCCTCCTTCGGGAAGATCCGCGTCGAGGGGCCGGAGGCCTGCGCCTTCCTGAATCATGTCGCGGGCGGGCAGATGGATGTGGCGGCGGGCAAGATCGTCTACACCCAGTTCCTCAATTCGCGCGGCGGGATCGAGGCCGATTTGACCATCACGCGGCTGTCGGAAACCGCCTATCTGGTGGTCACCCCGGCGGCGACGGTGCAGGCCGACATGGCCCATATGCGCCGCCATCTGGGCGACCGGCGCGTCACGCTGACCGATGTCACCGCGGGCGAGGCGGTGATTGCCGTCATGGGCCCCAAGGCGCGCGACCTCCTCGGCCTGATCTCTCGGGCGGATCTCGGGAACACGGCCCACCCCTTCGGCCAGGCCCGCGAGATCGAGATCGGCATGGCCCTGGCCCGCGCGCATCGCGTCACCTACGTCGGCGAGCTGGGGTGGGAGATCTACGTCTCCTCCGACATGGCCGGGCATGTCTTCGAGGAAATCCACCGGGCCGGTCGCCTGGTCGGCGCGAAGCTCTGCGGGCTGCACATGATGGACAGTTGCCGCATGGAGAAGGGCTATCGCCACTTCGGCCACGACATCACCTGCGAGGATCATGTGCTTGAGGCCGGCCTGGGCTTTGCGGTGAAGACCGCCAAGCCCGATTTCATCGGCCGCGAGGCGGTGCTGCGCAAGAAGGACGTGGGGCTTTCGATGCGTCTGGTGCAGTTCAAGCTCTCCGAGCCCGAACCGCTGCTCTACCACGCAGAGCCGGTGCTGCGGGATGGTCAAGTGGTCAGCCATTTGACCTCGGGGGCCTATGGCCACCACCTGGGGGCGGCGCTTGGGATGGGCTATGTCCCCTGTGCCGGGCAGAGCGTGGAAGAGCTGCTGGGATCTCGCTACGAGATCGACGTGGCGGGGCGCCGGGTGCGGGCAGAGGCCAGCCTGCGGCCCTTCCATGACCCGACGTCGGAGCGGGTGAAGCTCTGAACGAGAAGGGGCGGTCCGAAGACCGCCCCCCTTTATCTCAGCTCGCCTGCATGCGGCGGATCTTGTCGATCACCCGGTCGTAGTCTTCCTGGTAGCCGATCGGCTCGAAGAAGCGGCCCTTTTGGTCGAAGAGCAGCACCGAGGCCGAATGGTCCATGGTGTAGTCGCCATCTTCCAGCTCCACCTGCCGGGCATAGACCCGGAAGGCCTTGATCGCCTCGTCGATCTCGTCCCGCGAGCCCGAGACGCCGGTGACGCCCGGCGCCCAGGAGACATAGTCGCGCAGGGTGTCGACGTCGTCCCGCTCGGGGTCGACGGTGACGAAGTAGACGCGCAGCTGCTTGTCCTCGCCCAGGTCTTCCTGCCAGGTGGCAATGTCGCCCAGGGTGGTGGGGCAGACCTCGGGGCAATGGGTGAAGCCGAAGAACACCGCCGTATAGGCGCCCTTCAGGCTGTCTTCGGTGAAGGTGCCACCATCGGTCATCTGCAGCTCGTAGTCGCCGCGGCCCAGCTCGTCGGCCAGGGTACGGTTCAGCATCGGCTGGATCACCTTGAGGGCGGCAAAGGCGAGGATCGCCAGGGCAACGAGGCCCCAGAGCGCCAGCATCAGGCCCTTTCTGCTCATCTTGGGTACTCCTGTCTGAGTGGCGGCCCTGCGAGATGCAGGGCCGGGAGGGGTCTTAGTGGTCCATGTGCTCGTGGTCGCCATGGCCATGGGTCTTGGCATTCGGCGCGCCGATGGCCAGCGGCAGGGTCACGGTGCCGGCGGTCTCGAAGGTCAGGGTGACGTCAACCGTCTCGCCCTCGACCAGCGGCTGTTGCAGCTTCATGAACATCAGGTGGAAACCGCCGGGCTTCAGCTCGATGGTTTCGCCGGCGGGGATCTCGAGCCCGTCTTCGAGCTCTCGCATGCGCATCACGTCGCCTTCCATGGCCATCTCGTGGATCTCGGAATGGCCCGCAACCGCGGTTTCGACGGCGATCAGGCGGTCGGCGCTGTCGCCGTTGTTGGTGATGGTCAGGAAGCCGCCGCCGACAGGGGCATTGGGCAGCGTCGCGCGCGAGAAGCCATCCGAGAGGGTCAGCGCCCCCAGGGTGACGGGGCCCGCCTCTGCCTCCATGGCATGGCCCGCGTGGGCACCGTGGCCCGCGTGGTCATGGGCCATCGCGTCACCGGCCACCAGCTGCAGCTTGGGGGCGGGGTTCGCCACCTCGCCGCCGGAGGTATCGGTCCAGTCGGCCACCCCGTTGGCGCATTCCTGCACCGCGGGGAAATAGAGCGTGCTGCCCGTCTCGGCATTGGCGAAGCTGCCGCGCACGGTGAATTCATCGTACCAGCCGTCTTCCAGGTGGCCGCCGCTCCAGGTCACTTCGCGCACGCCCTCGGTCATCTTGGTGCCGTGGTTCATGTAGGGCGTCGCATAGGCGCCGGTGGTGGTGCTCAGCTCCCAGCCCGCCTTGGGCATCGGCTTCACGTTGTAGAAGCCCTCGGGGATGGTCAGGCGGACGGTATGGGTCGCCTCGCCTTCGCAGCCATGGGGCACGCGCAGGCTGATCTTGGTGGTCTCGCCCAGCGTGGCGCTGCGCTGATCCAGCGTGGCATGGGCCGAGGCGGAGCCTGCCATGGCGGTGGTGAGGGCAAGCGCGGTCAGAATGGTGGTTTTCATATCAGGTCTCTGTTCCTGCACGGGGGGCCGCTACGGGCCGTCGTGCCTATGGGTCGTGGCGCCCTGGGGCGCGGCGTGATGCTGCCGGTCGGTGCCGGTCAGCGGTTTCAGGCCAGGAACAGGGGGGGAGCGCGTGGGGTGTTGGCGCGGCGCGGCGGGGCCGCGGGCACCGGGGCAAGGCGCAGGGCCGGGCCCGCCAGGGCGAAGACCATGCGCGAGACGGCAGGCGCGATGCCAAGGGCCGGGCTCTCGGGCAGGGCATGGCAGAAGGGGCAGTGATGCGCATGTTGCGCCTCGGTGCCGTCGGCACAGATCGAGCCATTGCCCGGCTCCAGTGCCAGCACGCTGGAGGCGCGCGCGATCTCGTCCGCCGAGGGCGCCATATGCGCAGACGACAGCAGTGCCCCCCAGGCGAGGGTCAGCACCAGCAGGCAAAGAACGACAAGGCGGCGGGGCGCGGTCAGCATGGCTCTCTTCTAACCTGCGGCGCGCGACGGCGGAAGGGCCCGCCGCAGGCTGGAGCGATCTGCCGCAGGAGCGCCACCTGCCGAACCTATCCTTTCGGATAGGCCCCCTATCCCTTGTTCCGCCGCATGAGCCTGATGGTCAGGTGAAAATGGGCGCGGACTCGGGCACATAGGGCCTCAAGGAGCCAAGCTCTGACGGGGAGACCCGGAAGGCGAAGGCTCTGCGCCAAGGCGGCACTTCAGACCCCGCGAGGGGAAGCCTGCAAGGACCGTGTGGCGCGCTTGAGCCGGGTCGGCACAGCTGACACACACACACACCAAGCCCCGACCCGGCACCATGGGCTCCCGGACGCACTTTCGCGTTACCCACAAACGTTGTCCGGGACCCGGACCGACAGACGTCCCTCTGTCGGTCCGGACCCTATGGGTCCACTCCCCCCCCCATGATCTGCCGCATCTGCTTTCCATGCCCAGGGCTTTGCACTAGTTTGCGCCCGACAAGGACAATCCCCGAGCGCCCGTCGCGTCGGGGTCGGAGAAGCAGGGAGTGCCCCGATGGAGATGAGTGACAGCCGCGTGATCGCCGCGGACAAGGCAACGGTCTTTGCGGCATTGCTGTCGCCCGAGGTTCTGCAGGAATGCGTCCCCGGCGCGCAGGATGTGTCCGGCACCCCCGAAGAGGGTTTCGAGGCCACCGTCGTGCAGAAGGTCGGCCCGGTGAAGGCCACCTTCAAGGGCAAGGTCACGGTCAGCGAGATCACCGAGGGCGAGGCGCTGACGCTTTCAGGCGAAGGCAAGGGCGGCGCCGCGGGCTTCGCCAAGGGTCTGGCCAAGGTCTCCCTGGCCGAGGTCGAGGGGGGCACCGAGCTCAGCTACCAGGTCGAGGCCAAGGTCGGCGGCAAGCTGGCGCAACTCGGCTCTCGGGTGATCGACGGCTTTGCCAAGAAGATGGCGGATCAGTTCTTCACCCGCTTCCAGGAGGTGTTGGAAGGCCCCGCCGAGGATGCGGAAGAGGGCGAAGCCACCTCGGAAGCCGAGAAGAAGGGCTGGCTGAGCCGCCTGCGCCGCAGCTGACCGCCTGGGCTTGCCGGCCGGGGCTGGCGGGCTGGAGCGGCAGGTCAGGGCTGGCTGGCCGGACCCGCTGACAAGGCGAGGTCGCCCGGTCCGGACAGGGCCGGGCCGGCTGCCATCATGTGCATTGATGCGGGCGCTAACACACGGATGTGTGATATGGCACAGTGAAACCTCGCTGTGGCTGACCTATCTCTGCCAAGCGGTCTTGCATGCGACACCGCGCCGCGCGGGCCATTCCGGCCCGCCAGAAACCTCACCTCCAGGGAGAAGAGAATGTCCGCGATCCTTCAGATCCGCGACCTCCGGAAGGTCTATGACGGGGGTTTCGAGGCCCTCAAGGGCGTTACGCTTGATATCGAAGAGGGCGAGATCCTTGCCCTTCTGGGGCCCAACGGGGCCGGCAAGACGACCCTGATCTCGACGCTGTGCGGGATCACCGAACCCACGTCGGGCTCGGCCACCGTGGCCGGGTTCGACATCAAGACGCAGTACCGCCAGGCGCGCGAGCTGATCGGGCTGGTGCCGCAGGAAATCAACCTCGAGCCGTTTTCCTACGTCGGTGCCAACCTGCATTTCTCGCGCGGGCTCTTCGGCAAGCCCCGTGACGATGCCAAGGTCGAGGACGTGCTGCGCAAGCTGGCGCTCTGGGACAAGCGCGCCAACCGCGTGCGCGAGCTCTCGGGCGGGATGAAGCGCCGGGTGCTGATCGGCAAGGCGCTGGCCCACGAGCCGCGGGTGCTGTTCCTCGACGAACCGACCGCGGGCGTCGACGTGGCCCTGCGCAAGGAGATGTGGGACGTGGTGGCCGATCTGAAGGCCGCGGGCGTCACCATCATCCTGACCACCCACTACATCGAAGAGGCCGAGGCCATGGCCGACCGCGTCGCGGTGATCCGCGGCGGCGAGATCCTGATGGTCGAAAAGACCGCCGACCTGATGAGCCGCCTGGGCCGCAAGGAGCTGACGGTCGAGCTGCGCGAGCCGCTGACCGAGGTGCCCGCCGCCCTGTCGGATTATGATCTGCAGCTCTCCGCGGACGGGACGGCGCTGACCTACAGCTACGACACCCAGGCCGAGCGCACGGGCATCGCCGGCCTGATGCGGGCCTTCACCGATGCCGGCATCGTGCTGAAAGACCTGCACACCAGCCAGAGTTCCCTGGAAGACATCTTTGTCGACCTCGTGGAAGAAGGAGCAGACACATGAACCTGCGTGCCATCCAGGCCATCTACGTCAACGAGATGTCGCGGTTCTTCCGCACCATCCTGCAGAGCTTCGTCTCTCCGGTGATCTCGACCTCGCTCTACTTTGTCGTCTTCGGCGCCGCCATCGGCTCCCGGATCCAGGAGGTCGAGGGGGTCACCTACGCGGCCTTCATCGTGCCGGGCCTGGTGATGCTGTCGGTGATCATGCAGTCGATCTCCAACGCCAGCTTCGGGATCTACTTCCCGAAATTCGTCGGTACCTTCTTCGAGCTCCTCTCGGCGCCGGTGAACTTCCTGGAGATCGTCATCGGCTTCGTCGGGGCCGCAGCGACCAAGGCGCTGTTCATCGGGGCCGTGATCCTGGGCACGGCGGCGGTCTTCGTCGACCTCCAGATCCAGCATCCCTTTGCCATGGTGGCCTTCCTCGTGCTGACCTGCCTCGCCTTCTCGCTGATGGGTTTCATCATCGGCATCTGGGCCAAGAACTTCGAGCAGCTGCAGCTGGTCCCGCTGCTGATCGTCACGCCGCTGGTCTTCCTCGGCGGGTCCTTCTACTCGACGACCATGCTGCCCGAGTTTTGGCAGAAGGTGACACTGTTCAACCCGGTGCTCTACCTGATCTCGGGCTTCCGCTGGGCCTTCTTCGGCATCGCCGACGTGCCCGTGGGCTGGAGCCTGCTGGCCATCGCCGCCTTCTTCGGGATCTGCCTGCTGATCGTGGCGCGGATCTTCCAGACCGGCTGGCGGCTGCGCGACTGACCTGTCGCGCCACCCGGCCGTGACAGGTGGAAGGGGAGGGGGCTCTGCCCCCCGCGCTGCGCGCTCCCCCCGGAGTATTTCTGGCCTGGTGATGAGAAAGGGGCGCCCCATCGAGGGCGCCCTACTTTTTTCAGGGGGATCAAGCGCCCCTGGTCAAGGGAAGGAGCCTCTCGGGAGGGCGCGCGCTGCCTCATCACCAGGCTGAAAATACTCCCGCCGGAGGCGGCCTCAGGAGCCGGCGTGGAAATGGTCGTAGATGGCTTCTGCCAGGCTGTCGGAGATCCCGTCGACGGCCTTCAGGTCCTGCAGCCCCGCCCGGCTGACCGCCTTGGCAGAGCCGAAATGGGCCAGCAGCGCGCGCTTGCGGGTGGCGCCGACGCCGGGCACCTCGTCCAGCGGGTTGGCCATGTTGGACTTGGCGCGCTTGGCCCGGTGGGTGCCGATGGCGAAACGGTGCGCCTCGTCACGCATGCGCTGGACGAAGTAGAGCACCGGGTCGTTCATCTTCAGGGCGAAGGGGCGCTGACCGGGGCGGTGGAATTCCTCCTTGCCGTGGTCGCGGTCGACGCCCTTGGCGACGCCGACCATGGGCAGGTCGGGCACGCCCATCTCGTCGAGAATCTGCTGCACCGCCGAGACCTGGCCCGCGCCGCCGTCGATCAGCAGCAGGTCCGGCCACATGCCGTTCTGGCGGTCTGGGTCTTCCTTCAGCAGGCGCTTCAGGCGGCGGGTCAGGACCTCTTTCATCATGCCGAAGTCATCGCCCGGCACCAGGTCTTCGCCCTTGATGTTGAACTTGCGGTACTGCGATTTCAGGAAGCCCTCGGGCCCGGCGACGATCATCCCGCCGACCGCATTGGTGCCCTGGATATGCGAGTTGTCGTAGACCTCGACCCGCTCGGGGGTCTTCTCGAGGCCGAAGGCCTCGGCCAGGCCTTTCAGCAGCTTCGTCTGCGTCGCGCTTTCGGCCATGCGGCGGCCCAGGCTTTCGCGCGCGTTGCGCGCGGCAGAGGCGATGAGCTCGGCCTTCTCGCCGCGTTGCGGGACCAGGAGCTCGACCTTGCGGCCGGCCTTCTCGGAGAGGGCTTCTTCCATCAGGTCGGCGTTCTCGATGCCATGTGACAGCAGGATCTGCCGGGGCGGCTCCTTGGTGTCGTAGAACTGGCCGAGAAAGGCTTCCAGCACCTCTGCCTCCGAGACATCGACCCCGGCGCGGGGGTAGAAATCCTGGTTGCCCCAGTTCTGGTTGGCGCGGATGAAGAAGACCTGCACGCAGGCCTGGCCGCCTTCCATGTGCAGCGCGACGATATCGGCCTCGGCGGTGGAGCGCGGGTTGATGCCCTGGCTGCTCTGCACCTGGGTCAGCGCCTTGATCCGGTCCCGCAGGGCCGCGGCGCGTTCAAATTCCATCTCGTCGCTGGCGGCCTGCATCTCGGCGGCCAGCTTCTCCTGCACATCCGTGGAGCGGCCCTGCAGGAAACGCTCGGCATCGGCGACGGTGGCGGCGTAATCCGCCTCGGAGATGTAGCCGACGCAGGGCGCGGAACAGCGCTTGATCTGGTAGAGCAGGCAGGGCCGCGAGCGACCCTCGAAGACGCTGTCGGTGCAGTTGCGCAGCAGGAAGACCCGTTGCAGCTGGTTGAGCGTCCGGTTCACCGCGCCGGCGCTGGCGAAGGGGCCGTAGTAGGCGCCCTTGGGCTTGCGCGCGCCGCGATGTTTGCGGATCTGGGGGAAGGCATGATCCTTCGCCACCAGGATATCCGGGAAGCTCTTGTCGTCGCGCAGCAGCACGTTGTAGCGCGGTTTCAGCTGCTTGATCAGGTTCTGTTCCAGCAGCAGCGCTTCGGTTTCCGTACGCGTGGTGAGGAACATCATCCGCGCGGTCTCGCGGATCATCCGGGCGATCCGGCCGCTGTGCCCCGAGGGCCGCGCGTAGTTCGAGACCCGCGCCTTTAGGTTGCGCGCCTTGCCGACGTAAAGCACCCGGCTTTCGGAATCGAGCATCCGGTAGACGCCGGGAGAGCTGTCGAGAAGCGGCAGGTAGGAGGCGATCAGCGCATGGCCCGAGAGCCCGGAGGCCGGGGCCGCTTCGCTCTCTTCGATGTCATTTTCCTGGCTCATGCGATTCCGTCTCGATTCTCACTCTGGCTGCAAATTTCCACCCGCCGTGACAAGAGAAAAGCTGTCCCCGCTTTCTGTGGATAAGTCAGGGGATAGGATTTTGACACCCGGAAAAAACCCTTGTTTCGTGGTGCTTTCCTTGACCTGACCAAAATTTGTGCGCTTTTTCAAGCTATTGATTTTGCTCGAAAAAATTAATGAGTTAAGTCAAGCGACTGAAAACATTAAGCTTTTGGTAACGGCTTTGTAAACGCGTTGTGACAGGTGCAAAAGTCTTCTCGGTTGGGACTACTCGACGCCCTGAACATCCGGGGTGCGCCAGCCAAGATGCTGTCCGCCATCGGTGCAAATCAGCTGTCCGGTGACCCCTTTCGCGCCCAGGAAATAGCGCAGCGCGCCGCAGATATCCTCGGCGTTGGAGCCGCGCTCCAGCACCGTGTTGCGGCGCTGTGCGGCGAAATGGGCATCGCTCTGGCGGGCGCCCTGCAGGGTCGGACCGGGACCGATGGCATTTACACGTACTGCGGGAGCAAGCGCCTGCGCCGCGGTCTGGGTAAAGGCCCAGAGGCCCAGCTTCGAGATCGTGTAGGACATGAACTCGGGCGTCAGCTTGTGGACGCGTTGATCCAGCATCTGCACCACCAGACCATGGGCCAGCGGTTCTCCGCGCTCGTCGGTGCCGGCGGCGGGGGCCTGGGCGGCGAAGAGCTGGGTCAGCAGGAAGGGCGCGCGCAGGTTGGCTTCCATGTGGCGGTCCCAGGAAGCGCGGCTGGCGGTGCGGATATTGTCGTAGTCGAAGGCCGAGGCATTGTTAATCAGGCAGGTCAGCGGTCCGCCGAGCGCCTCCGAGGCGAGACCGATCAGCGGCTCTACCTCGGCCTCGCTGGTCAGGTCGGCCTGCAGGGTGGTCGCCTGGCGCCCCATACCGCGGATCAGGCCCGCGACCTCTTCGGCCGCCTCGGCGGAGCCGTGGTAGTGGATGGCAACGTCATGCCCTTCCTCGGCCAGGGTCAGGGCCATGGCCCGGCCCAGACGGCGGCCCGCTCCGGTGACAAGGGCCTTCTTCGCGGGAACAGGGGACATCTGGAAACCTCCGGATCAGCTCAGGACAACGAATACGTAGGCGACATATAGCGCCGAAAGGACAATGCCCCAGAGCCGATTGATGTCACGGCCCAGGAACACGAAGGGGATCAGCAGCAGCGAGGCGCCGAGCATGACGGCGAAGTCGAACTGCAGCTCGGGCATGTCCACGGGGATCTTCGCAAAGAGCGAGGTCACGCCGATGATGGCCAGCAGGTTGAACAGGTTCGAGCCGATGACATTGCCAAGCGCCACGTCCGCCTGGCGGCGCAGCGCGGCCATGACCGTGGTCGCCAGCTCGGGCAGCGAGGTGCCGAGCGCCACGAGGGTCAGGCCGATCACGGTTTCGCTGATGCCGTAGTCGCGGGCGATCTCCGAGGCGCTGTCGACCAGGATCGAGGCACCGAAGGGCAGGCCCACGAGGCCCAGAACGAGGTAGAGGATCACCTTCCACCAGGGCATGTGCGGATCAGCGCCCTCGATCTCTTCCAGCTCGTCGTCATCCGCGGCAGCGCAGGCGCCCGCACCGGCACCGTCGCGGCGGTGGCGCAGCGCCTCGCGGCCCTGGTCCATCAGGATCAGCGCCAGCACCGACAGCAGCACCACGCCGGACAGGAGGTCGAACTGGCCGCGCAGGGCCAGGAGCAGGAACAGCAGCGTGCCGCCGATCATCACCACGAAGCTCTTGCGGGTCTCGCAGGTGCCGGTGTGCATGGTCGCCAGGATTGCCGGGATGCCCAGCACCAGCAGGATATTGGCGGTGTTCGAGCCCACCACGTTGCCAAGCGCCAGGCCGGGCTTGTCCTGCGCGGCGGCCTTGAGCGAGATCAGGAGCTCGGGCGCCGAGGTACCGAAGGCCACGATGGTCAGGCTGACCAGCAGGGCGGGGATACCCACCCGAAGCGCCAGGTTGACGGCGCCGCGCACCAGCATGTCGCCTGCCAGCAGCAGGATGACGAGGCCAAGCGCAACCATGAGCCAGACGAGCATTTACGGGTTAACTCCTATTCACTTTTCGTTTGCCGGAGCAGGGGCAGGGCCCCTTGCCGATCCGGTGGCGCCCGCATTTGGGACATTTCGCCTGACCCGGCTTGCGCAGGCCCTTGCCGCCGGGCAGCCGCAGCTTGCCGAACATGGCCAGCACGGCCATGGCCGCAAGGAAGAGGGTCACGACTTTGAGGATCATCTGGTCCGGGCTGCCCGTTGACGCATTCTCAGAGGCCGAAGCGGGCGAAAGCGGCCCGCTCCTCGATCATTGCCAGGGGGTCGCCCAGGATGGACATGCCGATGCGTTGCAGCAGGCCCCGCTTGCGGCCGCCGTAGCGGCGCAGCTTGACGTCCTTGCCATAGCGCTCCTTCAGCACGGGCACCAGGTGGCCGATGCCGTCGGCCAGGCCCATCTCGACCGCGCTGCGGCCCAGCCAGACCCGGCCCGAGAAGAGCTCGGGGTCGGATTTAAGCTTGTCGCCGCGACGGCCTTTGACCTGCGCGATGAAATTGCCGTGGATCTCGTCCAGCAGGCCCTTCAGGCGCTCGACATCCTCTTCCTTCTCGGGCTGGAAGGGGTCAAGCATGCTCTTGCTTTCGCCGGCGGTGTAGACGCGGCGCTCGATCCCCTGGCGGGCCAGGAAGACATGGGCACCGAAGCCCGAGGAGATGACCCCGATCGAGCCCAGGATCGAGCTCTCGTCGGCCAGGATCTCGTCGGCGCTACAGGCCAGCCAGTAGCCGCCCGAGGCCGCGACATCCTCGACGAAGGCGATGACGGGGACCTTTTTCTCTTCGGCCAGCCGCCGGATCTGCGCCGCGATCAGCGCGCTCTGCACCGGCGAGCCGCCGGGAGAGTTGATCGACAGGGCGACGGCGGCGGGTTTGCCGCGTTTGAAGGCGCGCTCGATGGTGGAGGACAGGGCCTCCTCGCTCAGCGGGCCGCGGGGACCGGAAGCGATCATGCCGCTCAGCCTGATGACCGCGACGGTAGCGCCGCGTTTCGCGAAGGGATTCCAGAAAGCCATGTTCGGGATGTAAGGCGCGGGCCTGCGGCAGGCAAGGCTGCAGCGGCGGCAAAAACGCCCTTGCCGTTTCGTCTGCCGGTTGCCGCGCCGTGACCTCGGGGCCCCGGACTGCCGCAACGCGCCGCCCGAGAGGCCCCAGAGCTGCAATCTTGCTTTCCCAGCGTTCAAAGGCAGGCTAGGAGAGAGCCATGCAAATGACCCTGCCCAATATCCTGACAATCCTGCGACTGCTGGCCTCGCCCGGCATGGCGCTGTGTTTCCTGTTGCTGCCGCGACCCGCTGCCGATGCCGCCGCGCTGGCGCTCTTCGTGCTGGCCTCGCTCACCGACTACGTCGACGGCCAGCTGGCGCGGGCCTGGAACCAGGTCTCGAAGCTGGGCGCCATGCTGGACCCGATTGCCGACAAGGCGATGGTGGTGATCGCGCTCATGGTGCTGGCCCATGTCTCGTCCCTGTCCGAGGCCCTGATCCTGCCCGCCGCGCTGATCCTATTCCGAGAGGTCTTCGTCTCGGGGCTGCGCGAATACCTGGGCGAAACGGCGGGGCTGCTGAAGGTGACCAAGCTGGCCAAGTGGAAGACCACGGCGCAGATGGTGGCAATCGCGGTGCTGCTGGTGCAGGGGCTGGCCGAGCAATACCTTGGCGCGGCGCTCTTCGGTCTCGACAACGGCATGGTCGAGGGTATGCTGACCGGCGAACATGCGGATGAGGCAGGCCTGCGCGGGCTCTTCCTGATCCACGACCTCGCCGGCTGGGCCGGTCTGGCGTTGATCTGGATCGCCGCGGCGCTGACCGTGATCACCGGGGCGGATTACTTCCTGAAGGCCCGCCCGCATCTGCGCGACGACGACAGCGCGGGTTGAGGGCAGGGCCCTTCGACCGCCCGGATAGCTCAGAGCGAGGTCCCATGCAGATCCTCTATTTCGCCTGGATCAGGGAACGGATCGGCCTGCCGAAAGAGCAGGTCCGCACCGATGCCACGACGGTCAACGAGCTGGTGGCCGAACTGGCCGCCCGTGAAGAGCGCTATGCGCTGGCCTTCTCCGATCTCAAGGCCATCCGCGTGGCCCTGGATCAGGAGCTCTCGGACTTCGATGCCCCCCTGGACGGTGTGCGCGAAGTGGCCTTCTTCCCGCCGATGACGGGGGGCTGAACATGGCCAGCCCGGATATCCGCGTCCAGGAGGCAGCCTTCGATCCCGGCGCCGAGCTCTCGGCCTTCACGCCGCTGGCGGCGCAGGCCGGCGCAGGCGCCGTGGTCAGCTTCACCGGGTTGGTGCGCGACCTGGCCGGCGGCCTGTCGCGGATGGAGATCGAGCATTACCCCGGCATGACCGAGAAGGCGCTGCGCAAGATCGCCGAAGAGGCCACCACCCGCTGGGAGCTGGGGCCGGTGCTGATCCTGCACCGCTATGGTGCCATGGCACCGGAAGAGCCGATCATGATGGTGGCCACCGCCTCGCCGCGCCGCCGTGCGGCCTTCGAGGCGGCCGACTTTCTCATGGATTTCCTGAAAAGCCGGGCCCCCTTCTGGAAGAAGGAAAGCACCGACGCGGGCGAAAGCTGGGTCGAGGCCAAGCCCGAGGACGAAGACGCCCTGTCGCGCTGGCGCTGACCCCTGAACCTGCGCGGCGAGGGGGGGGGCGCCTTCGCGGGGGCATCGAGCCCCCTTGCAGGCGGGGGGCAGGGCCCCCGGTCGCGCAGGTGAAAGCGCGGCTCTTTCCATTCGACGGCTGAAATTACACCGGGGGTGCGGGCGCGAAACCCCCGCCTGCCTCCACGTCCGGGCGGGCGTCAGCCCGGCTGGTGGGTGCGCTCGATGTAGGCGCGCAACTCTTCGGCCTCGTGGCGGGCTTCGCGCAGACCCTCCATGGCCGCCGAGAGCTCGGCCTCGGTCTGGGACAGCTGGTTGGTCAGCTCGGCCTCGCGCTGCTGCAGATAGGTGATGGCCTGGTCGCGGGTCTCTTCCGCCTCGTGCAGCTCCTGGGCCATGCGTTCCAGCTCGCCCACGTCAGCCGTCGACACCCGCGTGAAGCGGTGGATCAGCCAATAGGCAAACCAGCCCAGGCAAAACGCCACGAAGAGAATGATCGCCGTGGCAATGATGAATTCGGTCCTGTTCACCCGTCTGTCCCCGTTCCTGGCGCCGGGCTCTCGTGGCCCGACAACCTGTCTTGTGCCGTGCGCGGGGCAGAAGCGCCCCCGCTCGGATTAATTCCCGCCCGTGCCCGCAACGGCTTCGGCAATGGCCTGGGCGCTTTCCAGAACCCCGGCGGCAGCATCCGCAGGCGCGGTGTTCTCGTCCTCGGAAGGGGCCGCGTCAGAGCCCTCGTCTTCCGAAGCCGCTTCGGTCTCGGTGCCCTCATCCTGGCTCGCGGAGTCCGCCTCGGAGGCCTCCTCTGCGCTGGCCGTATCGTTCCCGTCGGCAGCCTCGTCCCCCGAGCCCGCCTCTGCCGCAGCTTCGCCGCTTGCGTCCTGCTCTTCAAGGGCCTCTGCACCGTCCGAGCCGGCGCTGGCGTCCGAGGCGTCCTCTTTCCCCTCATCGGCCTCTGCATCGCTCCCCGCATCGGCATCGGCATCGGCGTCTATCAGGCGGAACTCGATGCGGCGGTTGGCCTCGCGGCCCTCCTCGGTGCCGTTGTCGGCAATGGGCTGGCTCTCGCCATAGCCCTGGGCGACGAAGGTGCGTGTCAGCACCCGGCGCAAGCGCAGCTCGTTCAGGATCGCCTGGGCGCGCTGCTGGCTGAGGTTGAGGTTCATCTCTTCGCGGCCCTGGCTGTCGGTGTGGCCACCAATCTCAAGCGCCAGGTTGGGGCATTCCTTCAGTACCTCGGCCATCTGGTCCAGCAGGTCCAGGCTGTCGGAGGCAACATTGGTCGAGCCCGGCTCGAAGTTGATCTTGGCGCCATCGTCCTGGATCGCCTGCAGGTTGGCCAGGCATTCCTCGGGCGTCGGGATCGAGGCGACCGGGTCCAGTTTCTCCTGGTAGGTGACCTCGATGGCATAGGTCTCGGCATTGCCCAGCTTCTCGCCCAGGAGGCGCGCGATCTGGTCGGAGGCCTCGGCATTGCCGGTATTGCCGCGCACCGACACCTCGTCGGGGGTCACGGTGACCGCACCATTGGAGAGCTGCGACAGCGCGTCGAGCGCGGTCAGTACCCGCAGCGGCCAGGTCTCGGGCAGGCCTTCTTCGAGGCGGGCGGCGGAATAGACGTTCTCCGAGCCGAAGCGGGCGCGGGCCAGGCTTTCCACGGCGCGCTTGGTCAGCTCGTCGCCCAGGCGGCCCCGGATCTGCAAGAGACCCTCGGGGCTGAGCGTGGCGAGGAACTCGGGCGGGCCTTCGGCCTCGGCATCGGGCACCTCGGGCAGCACCGCATGCAGGGCGTAGACCTCGGGGAGGGTGTTCTCCAGCGTGCCCACGACCTCGTCGAAGAGCGCGGGGTCGGTCCCCTCGGCGGCGATCAGGCTGATATCGGCATCCGAGAAGCTGACGGTGCCGCCGCCGAGGCGGCCAAGCGCCCGGATCGACTGGGCGCTGGCATCGGCCCAGTCCGACGAGGGCACGCCGAGGCCGATCAGGCAGCCGGCGGTGGCCGGCGCGCCCAGGGCGCGGGCGCTGTCGAGGATGGTCTTGCGGGCAGCTTCGGTGTCGGCGGTGCAGGCGTCGAACCGGGCGCCGTCCTCGTCCAGCACGAAACGCAGGGTGTAGGGGGCCACGATGGGACGCGGGGCAGAGATGTCGAGGTTCAGGGCGATCTCGGTGCCGGCGTCGCGGGTCAGCTCCGATTGCAGCCGGCGTCGCTCTTCGGTGCTCTGGCTCATCGCGGTGATCGAGACGGTATTGGCGGTCAGGGAGATCTTCGACTGCGGCAGCAGGCGCAGCGCGTCCAGCGCGTAGTCCACCGTGTCGCCCCAGCCCTCGGGCACCGGGTAATCGGCGGTCTGCAGCAGGTCAGAGACCTCCGCGACGCCGCGCAGCTTCTGGGCGCGTTCGACCAGGCCATCGCGGTCGTATTGCATGGGGATCAGGCCGATTAGCGACAGCTCGGGGCCGTTGCGCAGAATCTCGACCGAGAAACGCGGCGGAGCGATGCCGGTGCGCGACTGCACCTCCATGCGGTCGATCACCCGCGAGGCATCGACCACGGTGCTGGCCACCGACTTGGCCGAGAAGCGCCGCGCCTCGGTCGGTGCCACGCCCGAGAGCACCACCTGCAGGCCATCGGCCGCAACCTCTGCCCAGCTCAACCCGTTGTCGTCCAGCGCATGGCGCACGGAGATCTCGGAATTGTCCTCGATCATGCTGACCGCGAAACCCGCGGCCACGAGGCTCCCGGCGGCGGCGGCCAGGAACGAGCCGGCGAGGATGGCGATGGCAGAGAGGCGCATGTGTTATCTTGGGTCGTTTCTGTTCTAGGGATCTGTAGACGGGCGGGTCATCCTTGGCAATCAGACCAGGAAGGCGGCGGCGAAAAATGGCAAGGGCAGCAGGCCTGCGTTCCGATTGGACCGGAAAAGCATCAGTAGCCGGTCCATGTCCTGGTCGTCGTAGCGCCGGAGCTGCCAGAACATGTGCATCCCCATGGCCCAGGGCCCCATGAGCGCCAGCACCAGACCCAGCGGGCTGGCCTGGGGCAGCAGGGCACCGATCACCACCAGACCCATCAGGGCCACGGTGGCGACCAGGAAGCGCGCCAGCCAGGCGGGCGTGCGCTCCATGAAGAGCCGGGCGGTGGACTTCACCCCGATCAGAGCGTCGTCCTCCTTGTCCTGGTGGGCATAGATGGTGTCGTAGAACAGCGTCCAGCCGATGCCTGCAAGATAGAGCACCAGGGGTGGCCAGGACAGGCTTTCCGCATGTGCCGCCCAGCCCAGGATGGCGCCCCAGTTGAACGCGAGCCCCAGGAAGATCTGCGGCCACCAGGTAAAGCGCTTGGCAAAGGGATAGATGCAGACCGGCGCCAGCGAGACCACCCCCAGCAGGATGGCCAGCGGCGGGAAGGTCAGCAGGATCGCGAAGGCCACCAGCGCCTGCGCCACCATCCAGGCCACCGCCTGCTTCACCGAGACCTGCCCCGAGGGGATGGGCCGCGAGCGCGTGCGCTCGACCATGCCGTCGAAGTTGCGGTCGGTGATGTCGTTCCAGGTGCAGCCCGCGCCGCGCATCAGCCAGGCGCCGGCGCCGCAGCCGGCGAAGATCCACAGGTCCGACAGGCGCGGGTCGCCACCTGCGGCGATGGCCAGGAAGAGGCTCCACCAGCAGGGCAGCAGCAGAAGCCAGGTGCCGATCGGCCGGTCGGCGCGCGACAGGCGCAGGTAGGGGCGGGACCAGGCGGGGGCTAGCCGGTCGACCCAATTGCCCTTCACCGCGTCCGAGACCTGGCCCGCCTTCGGGCCGCTCTCTTGCTCTGGCATCGCAGGTTCGCTGGTCATATGTAGGTCCCATGGATATGGCGAAGATCAGGCTCTGTGTAGAGCACCCGCTGGGGGAAGGGCAAACCGTTCCGCTCGAGCGCGACCAGGCGCATTACCTCTTCGGGGTGATGCGGCTGACCGAGGGCGCCGCCGTGGCGCTCTTCAACGGGCGTGACGGAGAGTGGCAAGCCGAGGTCACCAGCGCCGGCAAGCGCGGCGGGGTGCTGACCTGCCGCAGCCAGTCGAAGCCCCAGGGCGCGCCGCCGGACCTGTGGCTGCTTTTTGCCCCGATCAAGAAGGCGCGCACCGATTTCATCGTCGAGAAGGCCGCCGAGATGGGGGCCGCGCGGATCTGTCCCGTGCAGACCGATTTCACCAATGCCGAGCGTATCCGCCGTGACCGCCTGCAGGCCCATGCGGTCGAGGCCGCCGAGCAATGCGGCGGCACCTACGTGGCCGAGGTCGATGACCTCGCCCGCCTTGACCGCCTGCTTTCGGACTGGCCCGAGGACCGCCAGCTGATGTTCTGCGACGAGGCCTTCGCCGAGGCTTCCTATGGCACGCCCGACGGGGCGCCGCGCAAGCTCTCGGATGCGCCGAAGGGCCCCTGGGCGGTGCTGATCGGGCCCGAGGGCGGGTTCTCTCCGGCAGAGCGCAAGCGGCTGCACAACCACCCCAATGCCTGGCCGGTCCAGCTTGGCCCCCGCATCCTGCGCGCCGATACGGCGGCGGTGGCGGCGCTGGCGCTCTGGCAGGCGACCCTGGGGGACTGGGGATGATCCGCGAAGCCGCGCCCGCCGATATCCCCGCGATGGAGGCCTTCCTGTCGCGCCACCCCGAGACCTCGATGTTCCTGCGCAGCAATATCGCGGCGCAGGGGGTGGGGCAGACCGAGCATCCCTATTCCGGCGATTACCTGATCTGGCCCGCAGAGGGGCCGATCCGCGCCATCTTCGGGATCTCCGGCCGGGGCTTCCTGATGCTGCAATGTCCGGGACAGGAGCGGGAGGCCTTCGATGCCGCAGCGGCCCATTTCGCCGGTCGCCACATGCGCGGCCTGACCGGGGAGGCCGGCCAGGCGCGGGCCTATCTGGACGCGCTCGGGCTGACGGCGCAGATCGAGCGCAACGAGGTTGAACCGCTCTACAGCCTCGACCTGGCCGATCTGCCGGAGGTGCCCGGAAAGCTGCGCGCGCCGGAGCCCGGCGACGAGGCCCTGCTGACCCGTTGGTTCCGCGCCTACATCGCCGATACCGGTCTCGCCCCCGCCGATCCCGGCGAGGCGCAGGAGGAGGCCGAACGCCGTGCGCGCGATGTGATCGCGGGCTCTCCGCCATGCCGTCTGATGATCGAGGATGGCCAGCCGGTCGCCATGGCGGCGCTCAATGCCGAGGTGGCCGACGTGGTGCAGGTCGGCGGCGTCTACGTCCCGCGCGAGACCCGCAATCGCGGGCTGGGCCGCAGGGTCACCGCGCTGCTGCTGGCGCAGGCGCGGGAGTCAGGTGCCCGGCTGGCGCTGCTCTTTGCCGCCAACCCCGCTGCCGCGCGGGCCTACGAGGGCATCGGTTTCCGGCGCATCGGCGACTACCGCGTCGCCATGCCGGACCGGGTGCTGACCATTCCCGGCGGGGTCTCCGCATGATCCGCCCAGAGGCCCAGGGTCAGATCGCCCGTTGGCGCGAAGCGCTTCTGGGCGTGGCGGTGACCGCGCTTGGCCTCTGGGGCGTGGTGGCGACCCATGGCTATATTCCCTGGCTCTCGGGGGTGCTGGCGCTTCTCGGGGCCGCGATCACCTTTGCCGGCATCCAGCGGGCGCGGTTCCGCAATGACGCCGGTGGCGTCGGCGTGGTGAAGGTGGACGAGGGCCAGATCGCCTATTTCGGGCCTTTCACCGGCGGCGCCGTCGCCCTGACCGAGATCCACCGCCTGACGCTCGAGACGGCCACCAACCCGCCCTCCTGGCGGCTGGCCCAGCATGGCCAGCCCGACCTGCTGATCCCGCTGGATGCCGAAGGCGCCGATGCGCTCTTCGATGTCTTCGCCGCGCTGCCGGGGCTCAGGACCCAGAAGCTTGTGGGCGAGGTGCAGCGCGCCGCCGCCTCGGAGGCACCTCACCCTGTCGTGATCTGGGATCGCGCCCGGTTGCGCCTGCATTGACACCCGGCTGAAATCGGCCCAGACCTAACCTCTCCTGCCCCTGCCGGGCGCCCCGATCACGACCCGACCAGTTAGCCGACGGAGACCCTTCCCATGTCCATCCCCCAATCGGGCGGCGGCCCCATCGAGCGGCACGAGCAGCTGGCGGAATACCTCGCGGAGGGCTGCAAGCCCCGCGAAGACTGGCGCATCGGCACCGAGCACGAGAAATTCGGCTACTGCAAGGACAGCCTGAAGCCGCTGCCCTACGACGGCGAGCGCTCTATCCACGCGGTCCTGTCGGGCCTGCGCGACCGCTACGGCTGGGCGCCGGTGGAAGAGGGCGGCAAGCTGATCGGTCTGCAGAAGGATGGCGCCAATGTCTCGCTCGAGCCCGGCGGCGCGCTGGAACTCTCGGGCGCTCCGCTCGAGACCATCCACCAGACCTGCGACGAGGTGAACGAACACCTGAAGGAAGTGAAGAGCATCGCCGACGAGATCGGCGTGGGCTTCATTGGCCTCGGTGCCGCGCCGACCTGGAGCCATGAGGAAATGCCCCTCATGCCGAAGGGCCGCTACAAGCTGATGGATGCCTACCAGAGCCGCGTCGGCACCACCGGCACCACCATGATGCGGCGCACCTGCACCGTGCAGGTGAACCTGGATTTCGGCTCGGAAGCGGACATGGTGCAGAAGATGCGCGTGGCGCTGGCGCTGCAGCCCGTGGCCACGGCGCTCTTTGCTAATTCGCCCTTCTTCGAGAACAAGCCCAACGGGATGAAGTCCTACCGTTCCTGGGTCTGGCGCCACATGGACGCGGCACGCACCGGCATGCTGCCCTTCGTCTTCGACGAGGGTTTCGGCTTCGAGGCCTGGGCCGAGTATGCGCTGGATGTGCCGATGTACTTCGTCTACCGCGACGGCAAGTATGTCGATGCCCTGGGCCAGAGCTTCCGCGACTTCCTGAAGGGCGAGCTGCCCGCGCTGCCGGGCGAGAAGCCCACGCTGTCGGACTGGGCGGACCATCTGACCACCGCCTTCCCCGAGGCGCGGCTGAAGAAATTCATCGAGATGCGCGGCGCCGATGGTGGCCCATGGCGCCGTCTCTGCGCGCTGCCCGCCTTCTGGGTCGGGCTGATGTACGACCAGGGCGCGCTGGATGCCGCCTGGGATCTGGTCAAGGACTTGACCGCGCCGCAGCGCGAGGCCCTGCGCGTCGCCGCGGCCGACCAGGGTCTGCAGGGCAAGGTCGACGGCATCGACATGCATGACCTGGCCCGCCAGGTTGTCGAGATCGCCGAAGCCGGCCTGAAGGCCCGCGCCCGCCCCGGAGCGGGCGGCCTGATCCCCGATGAGACACATTTCCTCAACGCTCTGAAGGAAAGCATTGAAAGCGGGCTTGTGCCGGCGGACGAGCTTCTGGAAAGATACAGGGGCGAATGGGGCGGGGATATCTCCCGCATCTTCGGCGAATTCAGCTACTGAACGCGGGCCCGGATCGCCTCCGGCCCCGCGAGGGGCAAGAGGGGATACGATGCGACATTTCATGATCCGGGCCTTCGAGATCCTGATCCTGCTGATCTGCGGGGTCTCGGCGCTGCTCGTGCTGGCGGCGACGACGCTGCTGGTGGCCAACAATGCATCGCTCTCGCAGTTCGGGATCAGCGGCTATGCCCCCGACCGGCCGAATTATGTCTGGGTGGAAGCGGCGATCCTGATGGGGGCGGGCTTCGGCACGATCATCCTTGTCGGCGGTGGCGCCCTGACCCTGACCGGGATCTATCGCAAGCTGACGAAGCTGGTCGAGCTGGTGGACGCCACCCCGGTGGACTGAGGCCACCGGGCGTGAGGCACCCGGACGGGCAGCCGTCTCAGCCCTTCTTGCCGCCGATGCGGGGCTCTTCGCCCTTCAGCAGGCGGCGGATATTGGCGGCATGGCGGATGAAGATCAGCACCGCCAGGGCCAACGCCCAGAGCACCGCCTGGGGCCGGTCCAGCGCCCAGAGCCAGACAGGCATCGCCGCCGCCGCCGTCAGCGCGGAAAGCGAGGAGATGCGGAAGACCAGCGCCATCACCAGCCAGGTTGCGCAGGCCGCAAGGCCCGCGGGGAAGTAGAAGGCCAGCAGCGTGCCCAGGAAGGTCGCCACGCCCTTGCCGCCCCTGAAGCCCAGCCAGACCGGGAAGCAATGGCCGAGGAAGGCCGCGAAGCCCGCCAGCTGCACTGCGTCCTCTCCGGCCAGCGCGCGGGCGATCAGCACCGCCGCCGCGCCCTTGCCGCTGTCCAGCACCAGGGTCAGCAGCGCCGCCAGCTTGTTGCCGGTGCGCAGCACGTTGGTCGCCCCGATATTGCCCGAGCCGATCTGGCGCAGGTCGCCCAGCCCGAAGAGACGGGCGATGACGATGCCGAAGGGAACCGAGCCCAGCAGGTAGCCCAGCCCGCCGGCCATGAGCAGCGTGAGCGCGGAAGAGGTGATCTCAGGCAGCATTCAGGGGCTCTCCGTGAACCTGTTCGCCGCCAACGAAGGTGGCGCGCACGCGGCCCTGCATCCGGGCCGAATCGAAGGGGGTGTTCTTGGATTTTGACAGCAGCTTGAAGCGATCCAGCACGAAGGGCGCATGGGGGTCGAAGAGCACGAGGTCCGCAGGCGCGCCAGCCGCCAGGCGTCCCGTTTCCAGCCCGAGGCGTTTCGAGGGGTTCAGCGACAGCGCGCGGAACAGCACCGGTAGGGTCAGGTCGCCCGCATGGACCAGCCGCATGGCCGCCGGAAGCAGCGTCTCGAGCGCCACGGCACCGCTGGCCGCTTCCTCGAAGGGCAGGCGCTTGCTTTCCTCGTCCTGCGGCGTGTGCATCGAGCTGATGATGTCGATCAGGCCCGAGGCCACGGCCTCGACCACCGCCTGGCGGTCCTCTTCGGCGCGCAGGGGCGGCTTGACCTTGAAGAAGGTCCGGTAGTCGGAGACGTCGTATTCGTTCAGTGTCAGGTGGTGGATCGAGACCCCGGCGGTGACATCCAGCCCGTTCTTCTTGGCGCGTTCCAGCGCGGGCAGCGCGCGGGCGGTGGTCACCTGGTCGAAGTGGTAGCGCGCGCCGGTCATCTCGAGCAGCGAGACATCGCGGTCGATGCCCATGCGCTCGGCCATGGGAGAGACCGCCGAGAGGCCCTTCAGCGCCGCGAACTTGCCCGAGGTGGCGCAGGCGCCTTTCGACAGGCCCGGCTCCTGGATATGGCCCAGCACCAGCGCGCCGCGGGCCTTGGCGTAGGTCAGGGCGCGTTGCAGCACCTTGGTGTCGGTGACCACGCGGTCACAATCGGTGAACGCCACGGCGCCCGCGTCCATGAGGAAGCCGATCTCGGTCATCTCGCGCCCCTCGCGGGCCTTGGTCAGTGCGGCCATGGGCAGCACGCGGACCGGGGCGTCCTCTCGGGCACGGCGGGTGACGAATTCCAGCGTCTCGGGATTGTCGATGGCGGGGGTGGTGTCGGGACGGGTGACGATGGTGGTCACGCCGCCTGCCGCCGCCGAGCGCCCGGCGGTGCCGAAGCTTTCCTTGTGGCGCTCGCCCGGCTCGCAGACCTTGACGCCGATGTCGACGATGCCCGGCGCCAGGCACTTGCCAGCGCAATCCAGCACCGCATCAGCCTTGGCCGCCTCTGCCCGCGCGCCGGTTGCGAGGATGCGCCCCTCGCCGATGAGCAGGCTGCCGGGGCTTTCGGTGCCCGCTTCGGGGTCGATCAGGATGGCATTGGTCAGAAGCGTGGTGGTCATCGGCGGGCCTTGCTGCTCGGGTCTTCGGCGGATCTGGCATGGATCGCGACGCGGATCGACGTTCAGATCGTTCCGGGCAGGCTATAAAGCATGTGACGCCGGGGGGGTAGGCGGGAAATGGTCAGAGCTGCGCCAGGGCCAGCCAGAAGAGCGCCCCCAGAAGGGCCATCCCGAAGATGAAAAGGGCCACCTGCCAGGCGCGCGGCAGCCGCCAGCCGGTAGGCAGGGCGCCGGGGATCGGGGGCAGCACCCCGCTGGCGGCCCGCGCCGAGAGCGGGGCCAGCCCGATGGGTGTGTAGGTGGTGCCATAGCGCCCGACCAGGCTGAGGCCACGGGGCAGCGGCAGGACCCTTTCCTCCAGGCCCGCGATCCGTCCGCGCACCAGCACCGCCGGCGCGGTCAGCGCTTCCAGTCTCTGGCGGTCGCCGGCCACGGCGGCGGCATCAAGCCCAAGCCCCTCGACCAGGTAGCCCGCAAGGCCCACGCCCTCCAGGTCTTCGGGGTTCACCAACTCCAGCTCGCCATCGGCCTCGGGCGAAAGCCCCAGCAGACCGGCCAGCGTCCGGCCCGCTTGGCCATTGAGCCGTTTCGGCGCCAGAAGCGGTGCCATCTGCGGCACCTCCGGGTCGACGGCCAGCACGAAGACCGCATCGCGGTCGGTGGGGCCGAGGCTCAGCACCTCGGCGCTGGCGGGGATGGTGGTTTCAGGATCGGCGGGCATGGCGGGCCTCTCGTTCAGGGTGTCCCGGGCGGTCTTCGGGCTGCGGAGCTTTTCGGTCTGGGCGAAGACCTCGCGCGTGTCTTCTATCCATTCAAACCCGATGCAGCGGCTGCGGGTTCCGCGTTTCACCCGCATGGTCTTCCCGGTGAGGGAAAGAGAGGGCGGCAGGCCGGGCTCAAAGCTGACCCTTGAACTAGGCGTCAGGCGGCGGCTGTCCAGCCTCCGTCCCCGCACCCGGACAGGCTGCGGCCGGGTCGGACGGGGCAGATCCGCAAGGCTCAGGCCCCCGGTTCGGCCCCTCGCTTCAGGCGGCGGCCTCGGCGGCGCGGCGGGCGCGCAGGTTCTGGGCCAAGAGATCCATGGCGGCCATGCGCACAGCGACGCCCATCTCGACCTGGTCGCGGATCACGCTGCGGTTGATGTCGTCGGCGATGGTGCCGTCGATCTCGACGCCGCGGTTCATCGGGCCGGGGTGCATGACGATGGCATCGGGGGCGGCATGGGCCAGCTTCTCGGCATCCAGCCCGTAGCGGTGGTAATACTCGCGCTCGGAAGGGATGAAGCCGCCGTCCATGCGTTCCTTCTGCAGGCGCAGCATCATCACGACGTCGACGTCCTTCAGACCCTCTTCCATGCTGTCGTAGATTTCGCAGCCCAGTTCGGCGAAGGCGCCGGGCACCAGGGTCGGCGGACCGACGAGGCGGATGCGGTTCTCCATCTTGTGCAGCAGCAGCAGATTCGAGCGCGCCACGCGGCTATGGGCGATGTCGCCGCAGATGGCGATGTTGAGGCGATGCAGCCGGCCCTTGGCACGGCGGATGGTCAGCGCGTCGAGCAGCGCCTGGGTGGGGTGCTCGTGGCGGCCGTCACCGGCGTTCAGCACGGCACAGTTCACCTTCTGCGCCAGCAGGTCGACGGCACCGGAATTGGGGTGACGCACCACCAGCAGGTCGGGGTGCATGGCGTTCAGCGTCAGCGCGGTGTCGATCAGGGTCTCGCCCTTCTTCACCGAGGAGGCCTGCATCGCCATGTTCATCACGTCTGCGCCAAGCCGCTTGCCCGCCAGCTCGAAGCTGGCCTGGGTGCGGGTGGAGTTCTCGAAGAACATGTTGATCTGGGTAAGTCCCGCCAGCGCCTCGGAATGCTTGTCGGCAGAGCGGTTGAGGGCCACGTATTCCTCGGCCCGGTCCAGCAGGGTGGTGATCTCGTCGGGGGCCAGATGCTCGATCCCGAGAAGGTGCTGCTGCCTGAAGCTCATGGGGCTCTCCTGCCATGCCGGTGTTGGGGGCTTATAGGACGGGGGACGGGGCGGCGGCAATGCCAAGCTCCGGATGTCCCGCAGGCGCTTTCCTGTCCCCGGGGGGCGGGATAGGGTGGCGGCATGGAATCGACGCCTCCCCAAGATATGGCTCCTGAGATGGATTGGCACCTCGCCCGTGCCCTGCTGGAATGGCAGGTCGAGATGGGCGTGGATGAATGCATCGCGGAAAGCCCCGTGGATCGCTTCGACCTGCCCGTCGAGGCGCCGAGGGCCCGCAGGCAGCAGCCCGAGGCCCCGGTGGTGCGGCAGGAGATCGACGCCGCCGAGATGGCGCGTCAGGCCGCCCAGGGTGCCGAGAGCCTGGACGCCCTGCGCGAGGCCATGGCCGCCTACGAGCATTGCGAGCTGAAGCGCGGCGCGCGCAACCTGGTCTTCTCGGATGGCAACCCGGCGGCACGGGTGATGATCCTGGGCGAGGCACCGGGCCGCGACGAGGACCGCGAGGGCAGGCCCTTCGTCGGGCGTGCCGGCCAGCTGCTGGACCGGATGCTGGAGGCCATCGGCCTCTCGCGCTCTGCCGAAGAGCCCGAAGAGGCGGTCTATATCACCAATGTGCTGCCCTGGCGGCCGCCGCAGAACCGTGACCCCAAGCCCGAAGAGATCGCCATGATGCTGCCCTTCGTGCAACGCCATGTGGCGCTGGTGCAGCCCAAGGTGCTGGTGCTCATGGGCAATATCGCCTGCCAGGCGGCGCTGAACAAACGCGGCATCCTCAAGCTGCGTGGCGGCTGGTCCCAGGCCTTCGGCCTGCCTGTGCTGCCGATGACCCACCCCGCCTACCTGCTGCGCCAGCCCCAGGCCAAGCGCGAGGCCTGGTCGGATCTCCTGTCGCTGAAGGCGAAACTGGAGACCCTCTGACATGGCCATCGACTGGCTGCTGCTCTTGACCTTCGTCCCCGCCTCGCTGGCGCTGAACCTGACGCCGGGGGCGGACATGATGTTCTGCGCCGGCCAGGGGCTGCGCGCCGGTCCCGCGGCGGCCTGGCGGGCCAGTGGCGGCGTGGCCCTTGGCGGGCTGATCCATGCCACGGTGGCGGGTCTCGGCGTCGGTAGCCTCGTGGCCGCCCATCCCGGCGCGCTGCAGGCGATCCGCTGGATCGGCGCGGGCTACCTGCTGTGGATGGCCTGGCAGATCCTGCGCGCCGAGGCCGCCGGGCCGGACCTGCGCCCGGCCCGCCCCTTCCGTGACGGGCTGCTGGTCAATCTGACCAATCCCAAGGTGATCCTCTTCATCCTGGCCTTCGTGCCGCAGTTCATCGACGCCGCGGCGCCGCTGCTGCCACAGTTCCTGCTCTATGGCGCGGTGCTCTCGCTGGGGGGCTTCGTGGTCAACGGTCTGGCCGGGGCGCTGGCCGGGCTGGCGCAGGCCCGCTTGTCGGGACAGGGGGTCTGGCTCCGCCGTGTCTCTGCCGGTATCTTCACCCTTCTGGCCTTGCGCTTGGTACTTGGTGAAAGGAGCTGAAATGGCCGCCGCAGACCGTCCCTTCATTCCCGTGCGCATCGCCGTGCTGACCGTTTCGGACAGCCGCGGCCTTTCCGAGGACCGCTCGGGGCGGACCCTGGTCGAGCGCATCGAGAAGGCGGGCCACGTGCTGGCCGCGCGCCAGATCCTGCCCGACGAGCGCGACCTGATCCGTGACCAGCTTTCCGCCTGGGTGGCCGACAAGGGGATCGACGTGGTGATCTCGACCGGGGGCACCGGCCTGACGGGGCGCGACGTGACCGTCGAGGCGCATCGCGATGTCTACGAGAAGGAGATCGACGCCTTCTCGACCGTCTTCACCATCATCTCGATGCAGAAGATCGGCACCTCTGCCGTGCAGAGCCGCGCCACCGGCGGCGTGGCGGGGGGCACCTACCTCTTCGCGCTGCCCGGCAGCCCCGGCGCCTGCCGCGATGCCTGGGACGAGATCCTGGTGAAGCAGCTCGATTACCGGCACATGCCCTGCAATTTCGTTGAAATAATGCCCCGCCTGGATGAGCATCTACAGCGAAAGACCTGAAACCTGATTATTTCAGTCGTAACGCAGATGTTTCTTGGAATAGGGTAGGGTCTCGGGGACACTCCCGCCACCTCCGCCTCACGGATCCAGACGACAATGCGCTTTATGACCCGCAGCCTCATGGGGCTGTTCCTTCTTTCGGTGACCCTTGGCCTGCTGACCTATGCGGGCAGCCTGATCTACGACGCGGTCGAGGTCCGCATGAACCGCGAGCCCTTCATGCCCCGCGGGCGCGAGCGCGAGTTCGCGGTGAACGTGGTCGAGGCACGCGCCGAGACCATCGCTCCGGTGCTGACGGTCTTCGGCGAGGTGCAGAGCCGCCGCACGCTGGATATCCGCGCCGCCGCCAGCGGCCAGGTGGTCGAGCTGGCGCCGGAGTTCGTCGAGGGGGGGCAGGTGCGCGAAGGCCAGTTCCTGCTGCGCATCGACCCGGCCCAGGCCGAGGCGGCGCGTGACCGTGCCCAGGCCGATCTTGCCGATGCCGAGGCCGAGGTGCGCGACGCCAACCGTGCCATCGGCATCGCCCGTGACACCCTTGCCGCCGCCGAGGACCAGGCGCAGCTGCGCGTCCGCGCGCTGGAGCGGCAGAACACCCTGATGGAGCGCGGCGTGGGCTCTGCCGCCGCCCAGGAAGACGCCGAGCTCGCCGTCTCTTCGGCCCGCCAGGCGGTGCTTTCGGCGCGCAACGCCCTTGCCTCTGCCGAGGCGCGCATCGACAGCGCCGATACCGCCCTGTCCCGTGCCCGCATCGCCAGCCAGGAAGCCGAGCGCGACCTGGCCGATACCGTGCTGCGCGCGGGCTTCGATGGCACACTGTCCGGTGTCACCCTGGTCCAGGGCCGGCTGGTCTCTGCCAACGAAGCCCTGGCCGAGCTGATCGATCCGGCAGCGCTCGAGGTCTCTTTCCGCGTCTCGACACCGCAATATGCCCGCCTGCTGGACGAGGACGGACGCCTGCGCGGCCTGCCCGTCGAGGTGGCGCTCGAGGTCTTCGGCACCACGCTCTCGGCAGAGGGGGCGATCACCCGCGACAGCGCCGCCGTGGCCGAGGGCCAGACCGGGCGGCTGTTGCTGGCCGACCTGCAGGAGGCGCGCGGTCTCAAGCCCGGCGATTTCGTCACCGTGCGCGTGCAGGAGACCCCGATCCCCGACCTGATCCGCCTTCCGGCCACGGCGCTTTCCGCCGCCGAGACGGTGCTGGTCATCGGAGAGGACAACCGGCTGGAAGAGCTTGAGGCCCCGCTGATCCGCCGCCAGGGCGACGACGTGCTGGTGCGCGCCGCCGCGCTGGAGGGCCGCGACGTGGTGGCGCAGCGCACGCCTCTGCTGGGGGCCGGCATCCTGGTCCGTGCCATGCGCGCTCCCGGTGCCGAAACCGGTGGCGCAGGGGCCGAGGTGACGCCCGAAGCGCAGATGATCTCTCTCACGCCCGAGCGCCGCGCCGAGCTGGTCGAGATGGTGCGCGCCAATGACCGGATGCCCGAAGAGATCCGCAGCCGCGTGCTGAGCCAGCTCGAGAATCCCGAGGTGCCGGCGCAGATGATCGAGCGGATCGAAAACCGGCGCGGAGGCTGATCCCATGATGCGCGACGCGCCCGGCCCCGCGCAGGGCATCCTTGGCTACTTCGTCCGCCACCGCACCGCGGCCAACCTGCTGCTGGTGCTGATGCTGGCGGCGGGCATCGCGGCGCTGCCGCGCATGCGGGCGCAGTATTTCCCCGATATCGTCGTCGATGACATCCGCGTCGCGGTCGCCTGGGACGGTGCCGGGGCCGAGGACGTGGATCGCGCCATCGTGCAGCTGCTGGATCCGGCGCTGATGGCGGTCGAGGGCGTGCTGGCGAGCGAGAGCCGCTCGACCGAGGGACGTGCCAGCATCACGCTGGAATTCGAGCCCGGCTGGGACATGGCCCGCGCCGCCGAGGACGTGCAATCGGCGCTCGACGGGGTGTCCTCCCTGCCCGAAGAGGCCGAGGACCCGCAGATCACCCGCTCAGGCTGGTGGGACACGGTGACCGACGTGGTGATCACCGGCCCCGTGGGCACCGACCAGATCGCCCGCTTCGCCGATGAGCTGGTCACCCGCCTTTTCGCCGAGGGTGTCACGCGCACCACCATCCGGGGCCTCGCCGCGCCGCGCGTGGTGGTCGAGGTGCCCTCGCTGAGCCTGATCACCCATGACGTGACCATGGCCGATATCTCGGCCGTCATCGCCGCAGAGGTGGATGCCAACCCGGCCGGCGACGTGACCGGGGCCAATGCGCGTATCCGGGCCGGCAGCGAGAAACGCTCGGCCAGCCAGATCGAGGCGCTGGTGCTGCGCTCGAACCCCGATGGCTCGACCTTGACTGTGGGCGACCTGGCCCGTGTCCGGGTCGAGGGGGTGGACCGCGAGCGCACCTATTTCGTCGGCGACAACCCGGCCATTTCGATCAATGTCTCGCGCAACGAGATGGGCGATGCCATCGACATCCAGCGCCGCGTCGAGGAGGTCGCCGCCGAGATGGAGGCCACCCTGCCCGAGGGCACCTCGATCGACCTGATCCGCACGCGGGCCGAGCAGATCTCGGGGCGTCTCGATATCCTGATCGAGAACGGGGCCATGGGCCTGGGCCTGGTGCTGGCGCTGCTGTTCCTATTCCTCAACGTGCGCTCCGCGATCTGGGTCGCCGCCGGTATCCCGGTGGCCATGCTGACCGCCATCGCGCTGATGTATGTCTCTGGCCTGACGCTGAACATGATCTCGCTTTTCGCGCTGATCATCACCCTGGGCATCGTGGTGGATGACGCCATCGTGGTGGCCGAATACGCCGACGCGCGGGTGCGCCGCTCGGGCGAGGGCCCGGTGGAGGCCGCCGAAAGCGCGGCCCGGCGCATGGCCATGCCGGTCTTCTCGGCCACCCTGACCACCATCATCGCCTTTTTCGGCCTGACGGTGATCGAGGGCCGCTTCGGAGAGATGATCGCCGATATCCCCTTCACCGTCATCGTGGTGCTGCTGGCCTCGCTGGTGGAATGCTTCCTGATCCTGCCCAACCACATGTCCCACGCCCTGGCCCATTCGGGCGAGGATCGCTGGTACGACATGCCCTCGCGCCTGGTGAACCGGGGCTTCGCCTGGGTGCGGCGGCACCTCTTCCGCCCGCTGATGGCGCTGGTGATCAAGGCCCGCTACCCGGTGCTTGCGCTGGTGGTGGCGATCTTCGCCACCCAGATGTCGGCCTTCATCCGTGGCGACCTGCAATGGCGCTTCTTCAGCTCGCCTGAGCGTGGCTCGGTCACCGGCAACTTCATGATGGCCCCCGGCGCCACCCGTGAGGACTCGCTGGCGATGATGCAGGAGCTTCAGCGCGCCACCAACGCCCTGGCGGCGCGGCTTGAAGCCGAACACGGCACCAACCCGCTGGATTACGTGATCGCCGAGATCGGCGGCAACTCGGGCCGCCCGCTTGCGGGGTCGGACACCAAGGACCCGCACCAGCTGGGGGCGATCACAATCGAGCTCATCGAGCCCGATTTCCGTCCCTACTCCAGCAATACCTTCGTGGCGCAGCTCCAGCAGGAGGTGCAGGCCCACCCCCTGGCCGAGGTCGTCTCTTTCCGGGGCTGGGGCTCGGGGCCCGGCGGCGACTCGCTGGAGGTGCAGTTCTACGGCGCCGATGCGGATGTGCTGAAGGCGGCCTCGATGGCGCTGCAACAGGCGGTGCTGCGCTACCCCGAGGTCTCGGCGGTAGAGGACAACCTGTCCTACGACAAGGAAGAGATGATCCTCGAGCTGACTCCGCAGGGCCAGGCGCTTGGCTTCACCGTCGACCAGCTGGGCCGCGTGCTGCGCAACCGGCTGAACGGCATCGAAGCGGCGACCTACCCGGTGGGGCCGCGCTCGGCCGCGATCCGCGTCGAGCTGCCGGAAAGCGAGCTGTCGGCAGACTTCCTGGAGCGGATGATGCTGCGCAGCCCCGAGGGCGCCTACGTGCCGCTGGCCGATATCGTGCAGGTCGAGCGCCGTTCGGGCTTCTCGACCGTGCGGCGCGAGAACGGGCTTCGGGTGCTGACGGTCAACGGCGAGATCTCGGACGATGACCCGGCCCGCGCGGCAGAGATCCAGCGCACCCTCGAGACCGATATCCTGCCCCGCATCGCTGCCGAACAGCAGGTGGAGTTCCGCCTGGGCGGCCTGTCCGAGCAGGAAGACCGCTTCATGTCCGATGCGCTCTTCGGCTTCACCATGGTGATGGCGGGGATCTACCTCGTATTGTCCTGGGTCTTTGCCAGCTGGACCCGGCCGCTGGTGGTGATGGCGATCATTCCCTTCGGACTGGTGGGGACCTTCTACGGCCACATGATCTGGGACGTGCCGCTGTCGATGTTCACGGTGGTGGGTCTGCTGGGCATGACCGGGATCATCATCAACGACTCGATCGTGCTGGTCTCGACCATCGACGAATATGCCGAGACGCGCGGGCTGCGTCCGGCGATCATCGACGGCGCGGCGGACCGGCTGCGGCCGGTGATGCTGACCACCATGACCACGGTGCTGGGCCTGGCGCCGCTGCTCTACGAGAAATCCAGCCAGGCGCAGTTCCTGATGCCGACGGTGATCACGCTGGTCTACGGGCTGGGCTTCGGCATGGTGCTGGTGCTGCTGGTGGTGCCCGCGCTGCTGGCGATGCAGGAAGACGTGGCGCGCATGCGCCGGGGGCTGCGCCGGGCGCTCTCCAGCCGGAGAGCCGGGGCGCTGCAGGTGATCTCGCTCGTCGGGGTGGTGCTTATGCTGGGCTGGCTCGGGGCCACCATGGGCCACGTGATCGTCACCGGCAGCCTCATCGCGCCGCTGGCCGGGCTGCTGCCGGTGCCGCCGCTGGCGGCGGCGCTGCTTCTGTTCCTGTCGGGGATGGCGGCGCTGGTGTTGCTGCTCTTCCTGGGCGCGGCACTGGCCTCTGCGGGCAGGCGGCGCGCGGCCTGAGACCTTGGCTCTGCGGGCGGGCTTCTCAGCCCGCTTCGCAGCCGTCGATCTCTACCGCGTAGCTCTGCCCCAGCACGGTGATCTTCAGCGCCGAGCGATCAAGGTGCAGCGCGCCCGACATCGGAGCATGGATCAGCGCATTGGCGATCAGGGTGCCGCCCTCGCGGCGGGTCACCGCATCCGAGACCATGAGCTCGGGCCAGGGGGCCTCGATCACCGTCACCTCGCGGCCGCCGGCAGAGGGCATCTGCAGATGCGCTTCGACCCGCATGCCCTTGGGGTCGGGGAAAACATGGCAGGTGGCGCGGCGGACCCGGCCTTCGGCGGCAGAGTAGGGCCGCCCGGCGAGCGCCGCGGCGATGCGCGGATCGGTCTTCTGATCGGTGGCGGAAAGCTCGGCGCTGATCGTCACCTCGAGTGGGACGCAGACGTTCTTGCAGACGCCGAGAAAGATCTCTCCCTCCAGCCGCACCGGCGCCGCTCCGTCCTCGGGCGTGATGCGCAGGGGCAGGATGACCCGGTCGTGGTAGACATAGCTGCGGTCTCCGCCCTGGTTCCAGACCTCGGGGCTGGGCCAGACGATGTCGAGGGTTTCCAGGTTGCCCGAGCCGGCCCAGTTGAAGACCGGCGGAATGCCGGCGCTGCCGGGCACGCGCCAATAGGTCTTCCAGCCATCCTCCAGCGTCAGCTCAAGGCCTGCCACATGGCTGCCGTCCGCTTCGCGCCAGCCGTCCAGCACCCGCGCAGAGACCACGTCGCCGTAGGGATTCGCCGCCAGCGGGCGCGCTGCAGCGGGAACCAGAGCCAAGAGCAACATAGATAGGCAGGTGGCAGATTTGATCATGGCAGATCAATGACCGCAGAGCGCGCAAAAGCCAACTCACAAAGAGGCGAATGGTAATTTACCGCGCGAGAACCTGTTTCTGATCAACGTCTTTTTGGTTGCAAATGACGCGGGCGAGCGTCAAAATTGATTTACAGGTGGGGATTTGTACGGGTCTTTAGGGGCAGAAAAATTGCCGAGACAGTTCAATCTCACCGGCAAAGGTTTAATTGCCATGCCGGGTTTATCGGATGAGCGCTTTTCCCATGCGGTCATCGTGGTCTGTGCCCATTCCGCCGAAGGGGCAATGGGGATCGTGGTGAACAAGCCCGCCGACCATGTCTCGATGACGACCCTCTTCCGCCAGCTCTCCATTCCCTGCTCGGTTCCGATCCGTCCCAACCCCGTCTATGCCGGTGGCCCGGTGGACATGGAGCGCGGTTTCGTGCTGCACAGCCCCGATTACGACGCGGCGCTCTCGACCCTGCATGTGAACCCCGATTTCGCCATGACGGCTTCTCTCGACGTGCTCGAGGACATTGCCCAGGGGCGCGGGCCCAATGTCTCTTTATTGGCGCTTGGCTATTGTGGCTGGGCCCCCGGCCAGCTCGAGGCCGAGATCACCGACAATGGCTGGCTGGTGGGGGACATGACGCAGGGGCTGGTCTTCTCGACCGATGACGAGCGCAAGTGGGACATGGCCATGGCCGCCCAGGGCATCGACCCGCGCTCGCTTTCGGCCACCTCCGGCCGCGCCTAGTCGCGGGGGGCCGCCGCGCGCCGCAGCCGATCGTTGATCGCCCGTCCGATGCCCGTCTCGGGGATCGGCGACACCGCGATCCGCTCCACCCCGTCCTGGTCCATCTGATGCAAGAGCGCGAAGAGCCGCGCCGCGGCCTCTGCAAGCTCGCCTGCGGGCGAGAGGTTGTAGGGCGTCTCGACCGGGCCGAAGCCCAGCAGGGTCTCATCGGGGGCGGGGGTGGTGACATCCAGCCGAACCGCGCCGCGCGGGGCGTAATGCGACAGCATCTGGCCTGGTGCCTCGATCCCCGCCTGGTCGTTCTCCGACAGGATGAGGCCGGTGGCGGAAAAGATTTCTTCGGCGCCGATGCTGCCCGGACGCAGCAGGCGCACGCGGCCGTCGGAAGCCACCGCGAGGATCGTCGACTCGAGCCCCACGCTGCAGGCCCCACCGTCGACCACCGCGCCGATCCGACCGTCGAGACCGGCCAGGACGTGGGCGGGCTCGGTCGGGCTGATCCGGCCCGAAGGGTTGGCGGAGGGCGCGGCGAGGGGGCCTCCGAAGCTGTTGATCAGGGCGCGGGCGACCGGGTGGGCGGGCATGCGCAGGGCCAGCGTCGGCAGGCCCGCGGTGACCCGCTGCGCCACGGCGGCGCCAGCGCGGCGCGGCAGCACGAGGGTCAGCGGGCCGGGCCAGAAGGCGGCGGCCAGCGCCAGCGCCTCGGGCGGGAACTCGGCCAGGCTCTCGGCCATTTGCATCGAGCCCACATGGGCGATGAGCGGGTTGTGAGAGGGCCGTCCCTTGGCCGCGTAGATCGCTTCGACCGCCGCATCGGATCCCGCGTCGCCGGCCAGCCCGTAGACGGTCTCGGTCGGCATGGCGACCAGCTGACCCGCGCGCAGCAGCTTTGCCGCGCGGTCGAGGGAGGCACTGTCGCTGCCCAGTCTCAGGGTGGTGGCCATGGCTCTCCGGTCCTTGGCGGTTGCCGCAGGGTGCCGGGCAGGGCCCGGGTTTGTGACGCCGCGTTTGGCTTTGATGAACTTCGCCCGGCGGTTACCTTTGCAACCCGGACCCCGCTGTCCTACAGCCGGGGCCAGTGCTTGCCAAGCCGCCGAGGGAGGAACAACTCATGCCGTTTCGCGCACCCCTGGAAGACTTTCGCTTCCTCTTCGATCACGTGGTCGGCTTCGCCGACATCGCCGCCACCGAGCGCTTCGCCGAGGCCTCTCCCGAGACGGTGGATGCCATCCTCTCTGAGCTGGGCAAGCTGACCGAGGAAATTTGGGCGCCGCTGAACCGCTCGGGCGACCTGGACCCGGCGACGCTGGAGAACGGCGTTGTCCGCACTTCCAAGGGCTTCGCCGACGGCTTCCGCGCCCTGGCAGAAGGTGGCTGGCTGGGCCTGTCCGCCGGAGAGGAGCACGGCGGCATGGGCCTGCCGCTGACCCTGACCTCGGCGATGAACGACATGCTTTCGGCCTCCTGCCTGTCGCTGGGACTGAACCCGCTGCTGACCCAGGGCCAGGTCGAGGCGCTGGAGCATCACGCCAGCGACGCGCTGAAGGCGATCTACCTGCCCAAGCTGATCTCCGGCGAATGGACCGGCACGATGAACCTGACCGAGCCCGCCGCGGGATCTGACGTCGGCGCCCTGCGCTCGAAGGCAGAGCCGAACGGCGACGGCACCTATGCGATCTCGGGTCAGAAGATCTATATCTCCTGGGGGGATCACGACTTCGGCGGCAATGTCTGTCACCTGGTGCTGGCCCGCCTGCCTGACGGCGCACCTGGCACCAAGGGCATCAGCCTCTTCATGGTGCCCAAGTACCTGCCCAACGAGGACGGCTCCCTGGGAGATGCCAACAGCCTGCGGGTGGTCAGCCTCGAGCACAAGATGGGCCTGCATGGCAGCCCGACCGCGGTGATGGAATACGACGGTGCCACCGGCTGGCTGGTCGGTGAAGAGCACAAGGGCATGGCCGCGATGTTCACGATGATGAACAACGCCCGCCTGGGTGTCGGCATCCAGGGCATCGGCGCTGCCGAGGGCGCCTACCAGAAGGCGCTGGCGTTCTCGCTCGAGCGCAAGCAGGGCCGCACGCCGCTCGAGGGCAAGGGCGGCACCGGCACCATCGTCGATCATGCCGACGTGCGCCGCATGCTGGCCTCGATGCGCGCCGATATCTTCACCGCCCGCGCCATCGCGCTGAGCTGCGCCGTGGCGCTGGACATGTCGACGGCCACCGGCGCGCCCGAATGGGCCGCCCGCGCTGCCTTCCTGACCCCGATCGCCAAGGCCTTCGGCACCGAGACCGGCATGCGGGTCAGCGAAGAGGGCGTGCAGGTCCATGGCGGCATGGGCTTCATCGAGGAAACCGGCGCCGCGCAGTACTACCGCGATGTCCGCGTCACGGCGATCTACGAGGGCACCAACGGCATCCAGGCCATGGATCTCGTGGCGCGCAAGATGATGGACAAGGGCGAAGCGGCAATGGCGCTCATCGACGAGATCGAGGGCTTCGCCGAGACCCTGCGCGCGGAGGCGCCCGAGCTGGCAGAGCCGCTCTGGCAGTCGGTCGAGACCCTGCGCGAGGCCACCGAGTGGATGCTGGCCCAGGGCGATCTGAACGAGCGTTTCGCAGGGTCCGTGCCCTACCTGATGGGCTTTGCCCGCGTGCTGGGCGGCTACTTCCACCTGAAGGCCGCGCAGGCCGAGGGGGGGCAGGGGCCGCGTGCGCGCCTGGCCGAGTTCTACATCCGCCGCCTGCTGCCCGAGCACGTGGGCCTGCTGGCCCATGCCACCGTGGGCACCGCCGATCTCTACGCGCTCAGCGTAGAGGACCTTTCGGCGTGACCCATCCCGGCGCCATCCGCTTCCCCTGGGAAGAGGCCCCCGCCCCCGGAGATGCGGTCGAGATCGCCGAAGGCATCCTGTGGATTCGCATGCCGCTGCCGATGGCGCTGAACCATGTGAACCTCTATGCGCTCGACGAGGGCGATGGCTGGACGCTGGTCGACACCGGCGTCCATTCCGCCAAGGCCGTCTCCATGTGGGAGACCCTGCTGGCCGGCCCCCTGGGCGGCAAGCCGGTGACGCGTGTCCTGACCACCCATCACCACCCCGACCATATCGGCATGACCGGCTGGTTCATCGAGCGCGGGGCCGAGCATCTGACCTCGCGCACCGCCTACCTCATGGCGCGCATGCTGCTGCTGGATGTCGAAGAGACCCCCAGCCCGCAGGCCGAGGCCTTCTGGCGCCGTGCCGGAATGGACCCGCGCGTCCTGGCCAAGCGGCTTGCGGACCGGCCCTTCAACTTCGCCGATATCGTCCACCCGCTGCCCCTGGGCTTCACCCGCCTGCAGGAGGGCGAGGTGCTGCGTGCCGGGGGCCGTGACTGGGACATCCGCATGGGGCAGGGGCATGCGCCCGAGCATGTCACCCTGTGGTCGCGTGACGACAACCTGGTGATCGGCGGCGATCAGCTGCTCTCGTCCATCAGCCCGAATATCGGCGTCCATCCGACCGAACCCGAGGCCGATCCACTGGGAGAGTTCCTGGAGGTCAGCCGCTCCCTGCTGGAACATGCCCGAGACGATCAGCTGGTGCTCTGCGGGCACAAGCTGCCCTATACCGGCCTGCCGGTGCGGCTGCGCCAGATGGTCGACAACCATGTCTCTGGGCTGGAACGGCTGAAGGTCTTCCTGGCCATGCCGCGCACCGCCGTCGAATGCTTCCCGCAGCTCTTCATGCGCAAGATCGACGATGGCAACTACGGGCTGGCCATGGCCGAGGCCGTGGCGCATCTGAACTACCTTCACCGCAGGGGTGACATCTCTCGCCGGGCGCGCAAGGATGGGGCCTGGCTGTGGCAAAGCGGAAGGTAGGCCGAGCATGCAAGAAGAGATGATCTCGACCAGCGCCGAGGCGGTGGAGGATTCGATTCTGCCCTGCCGCCACGAGGCCCGCGCCGACGGGGTGGAACCCGCAGCACCGCTGCCCGAGAACGTGATCGACAAGCCCGTGGCCTCGAAGAGCCCCGCCGCCTGGGCCTACGAGCGGTTGATCCTCTACATCCAGCAGTTTGAAGAGACCCTGGACAGCGACCACGAGGTCGCCATGGGATTCGCCGGTGGTGATGCGGGCGTGCTGCGGATCGAGGGCATGGGCTATTTCGACCCCGATATCGTGACCTTCTCGGGCACCGACGCGCATGGCGTGCGGACCCAGCTGGTACAGCATGTCAGCCAGCTTTCGGTGATCCTGCGGGCCATGCCCAAGGTCACGCAACATGCTGAACCTGCACGCATCGGCTTCCGTTTGCGGGCAGATCTGGAAAAGACCGGCAAGTGATACGGGCCATGTGCCGCAGAGGTCCCTGAATCAGGTGACAGCCCCGGCATGATGCAGTATTCGAGCCATAGGAAACGACCCGCGGAGGATCTGCACGATGGCCGAGCACAAGCATGGCGAAATGGAAATTGAAACTCAGGAAAAGACCTTCGAGGGCTTCATCAAGGCAAGCGCCTGGGTGGCCGGTCTGTCGATCGGCGTGCTGATCTTCCTCGCCCTGTTCAACAGCTGAGCCATTGCCCGCGCCTGGACCGGGCCCCGCGAGGGGTTGACCCGGCGCGGAGACCGCGGAGCGCCTCATGACACGTCTGCTTCTTGTCCTCGCAGCCCTTGCAACACTTGCCGGCTGCGGGCCCCGGAATGCTGATTACGTGCAGCCCGCACCGGAGGTGGCCCGCGGCCACTACGTGCATGACGGCCCGCCCTCGCTGACCCTGATCACGATCCGCACCAATGACACCGGCAAGGGCTCTCATACCGCGCTGATGATCAATGCCGAAGAGCGGGTGATCTTCGACCCGGCGGGCTCGTTCCGCCATTCGCAGATCCGCCGCGAAGGGGATGTGCTGGTCGGTATCAGCCCGATCTTCTGGCAGGGCTTCCGCTCGATGCATGCGCGCGCCACCCACCGGGTCGAGACACAGACCGTCGTGGTCTCGCCCGAGGTGGCCTCGATGGCGCTTGCCCTGGCCTATCGCAGCGGCGCGGCGCCGGCGGCCCATTGCGCCCGCAACACCTCCAACCTGCTGGCCCAGCTTCCGGGGTTCGAGGGCATGCGCCCCACCTGGTACCCCAACGAGCTGGAAGAGCGCTTCATCGAGGCGACAGGGGCCGAGACGGTCGTTTACTACGAAGATTTCACCCCGCCGGGCGGTCTGCCCGCCAACGGGGTTCTGGGCATCGACACCACCACGGTGGCAAGCCTCGAAGAGAGCTGAGACCCGGCCAGGGTCACGGCGCCCTGTCGCGTCAGCCGAGCATCCAGAGCATCAGGTAGAGCACCGCGAGCCCGCCGAGGATCGCCAGCATCGTGCGGCGCAGCCAGACCCCCAGCACCAGTGTGACCAGCGCCGCCGTCAGGCGCGCGGGGTCGAGGTCTCCGCCCGTGGCGGAGGGCCAGACGACCAGCGGCGCGACCAGCGCCGGCAGCACCGCGACCGGCGTGTAGCGCAGGTGGCGCAGCAGCCATTCCGGCATCTGGCGATTGCCGACCAGCCCCAGGAAAGCGAAGCGCAGTAGGAAGCTGCCGATGCCGAGGCCCAGCATCACGATCCACAGATCGGCGGTCTCGATGGCGGCGAGGGGCGCGGTCTCGGGGCTCATGAGCGGTCCTCCAGGCGTTTCTCGAGGGCGGCACCGGTCATCATCCCGGCCAGGGCCGCGATCAGCAGGCCCAGGTTATAGGGCAGCCCGGCGAAGACCAGCGCCAGCAGGATGGCGACACCGGCCGCCATCATCTGCGCCTTGGTCAGCAGCATGGGCGAGACCATGGCGATGAAGGTGATGGGCAGGGCGAAATCCAGCGCCAGCTCGGGCGGGATGGCCGAGCCGACCAGCGCGCCGACCACGGTCATCGCATACCACATCGGACAGATCGGCAGGATCACCCCGAAGAAATAGGCCATGCGCTGCGCCGTCGACCACTCGCGGTGCTTCTCGAAGGCGACGATCGAACAGGCATAGCTCTGGTCGACGAGAAAATAGGCGGCCACGGCGCGCTTCCACAGCGGCGCGTCGCCAAGGTAGGGCGTCAGCGAGGCCGAATACATCGCCATCCGCAGGTTCACCGCCAGCGCCGAGACTAGCGCCACCACGACCGGAGCCCCGTCGCGCAGCAGCTGCAACGAGGCGAACTGCGACGCACCAGCGATCACGGCGATGGAATAGACCAGCGCCTCGTAGACCGTCAGCCCGGCCTCGGTGGCCACCACCCCGAAGAGCATGGCGAAGGGAGAGACGACCAGAAGGAAGGGGGCACCATCGCGCAAGCCCTGAAAGAAGACGGGGCGAGTGCTGGCCTGTGCCGAAGGGTCTGCGTAAGATGTCATGAGACGTCTGCTAGCGCGCGCCCCCCGAAGAGGCAATCCGAGATCCATGCACATCCGCTTTTCCGCAACTTCCGGAATGCCCATCTGCCTCTGGCGGGGCTGCCCATGATTTTGGCGGGCATGATCCTTGCCGGCGGGCTCTCGCGGCGCATGCAGGGCCACGACAAGGCGCTGGTGCAGCTCAAGGGGCGGCCTCTGCTGGGTCATGTACTGGCGCGGCTCGAGCCGCAGGTCTCCGAGCTGGCGGTGAACTTCAATGGCGCGCCGGACAGGCTGTCGGGTCTGCGCCTGCCGGTCTGCCCCGATACGCTGCCGGGCCATCCCGGCCCGCTGGCCGGGGTGCTGACGGCGATGGACTGGGCGGCGGGGCTCGGTGCGGAACGGGTCTTCACCGTTGCCACCGACACGCCCTTCCTGCCCGGAGACTTCGTGCCTCGCCTGCTGTTGGCGGCGGAAGACTGCGAGGGACCGGTGCTGGCGGCCTCACGCGATGGCCAGGGCGCGCTCAGGGCGCATCCCACCTGCGGGCTCTGGCCCGTGACGCTGCGCGGGCCGCTGCGCCGCGCGCTGGATGACGGTCAGAGGCGGATGATGGGCTGGGCCGAGGCGCAGGGCGCCTGTCTGGCGGAATTCGCCGCTCCGGGGATCGATCCCTTCTTCAACGTGAACACGCCCGAGGACCTGGCCCGCGCCGAGGCGCTTCTGGCCGGGGTCTGAGGGTCTGGCGAAGGGGGGCCGGTTACTCGGTCCTGAGGCCGGTTTCGACCAGCATGTCCTGGCGCTTGGCCTCGAAGTAATAGCCACGGGCGTACCATTTGACGGCGGTCGGCTCGTCTCCGTCCGACAGCAACCAGGCGCCGCGCAGGTATTTCACCGCGTATTTCAAGTTGGTTTCCGCATCCAGTAGATCGGGCGCCGTGCCTCGGAAGCCCATCGAGCGGGCGGTGGCGGGCAGGATCTGCATCAGCCCCCAATAGGGGCCATTGCGCGCCTCGGGCCGGTGGGTGCTCTCGCGGATCACGACCCGCTGCACCAGCGTCACGGGCACTTCGTATTCGGCGGCATATTTCTCGATCAGCCCGCGCAGTTCGGGCGTCTCGTTGGGATAGAGCGGTGCGGGGTCGCGGAAGGCGAGGCTTTCGCTGTCCTGCGGCGTGGCACAGGCCGCCAGCGGCATGAGAAGGATCAGGGCGAGACGGGTCAGAAGGCGCATGCCGGAGCTCGGGGTGGTTTCGGACACTTCCGCTTTAAGACAGCGTTCACCATTCTCAAACAGCGGGGTTCCGCCATGGGCGAGAAGACGCCGAAATCCCTTGTTTTGCTGGGTCTCGCGGCGGCGGGCCTAGCTCAGGACCGTGTCGCAGACCCACCAGTCGGGGTGCGCCGCAGAGAGCATCCGCCCCGCGGTGCGCGCCGCCTCCTGGGTGGGGAAGAGCGCAAAGCAGCTGGCGCCCGAGCCCGACATCCGGGCCAGCAGGCAGAGCGGCAGCGCGCCCAGGGCCGAGAGCGCGGCGCCGATGGCCGGCTCCAGCGCCATCGCCGGGCCTTCCAGGTCATTGCGCAGGCTCGACAGGTAGAGCGCGGCCTCCTCTGGATCTCTCAGCCGCTCGGGCAGGGGGCCCATTTCGGGATTGTCGCGCGTTTCCAGCTGCTTGAAGACAGCGGGCGTGGCGACGGGGCGGCCGGGGTTGACCAGCAGGGCGGGCAGCGGGGGCAGGGTGGTGACAGGCGAGACGTGCTCGCCAACCCCCTGCATCCGGGCCGCGCGCGGGGTGAGGCAGACCGGCACATCGGCGCCGAGCTGCTCGGTCCCCTTGGGGATCGGCGTGCCGAGCGCCGCGATCCCGCGCAGCACCGCGGCGGCATCGGAAGAGCCACCGCCGATGCCCGCTTCGCTTGGCAGATGCTTCTCCAGGTGGATCGCCACGGGGGTGCCTGCGAAACGGGCGGCCTTCAGGCAGAGGTTGCTTTCGTCGGTCGGCACGCCTGCGGCGCGGGGGCCGCTGACGGTCAGGGACCACTCCCCGGCGGGGGTGACCTGCACCCGGTCGCCGATATCGGCGAAGACCACCAGCGAATCGAGCAGGTGGTAACCATCGTCGCGCCGGCCGGTCACATGCAGCGCAAGGTTCACCTTGGCCGGGGCCAGCAGGGGCTTTGCCTCAGGGTCTGTCATGGGGGCTCCGTCGCGGCTCAGCCGCCATCGGAGGCGAGCTGTTCCGTGCTCTTGTGCTCGTCCGAGAGCACGGCGTCCAGCCCGACCTGCAGCTTGCGGCGAATGCGGGCGGCCTCTGCCTCTTCGGGATCGAAGGACAGTGCGCGGGTCCACTGGAACTGCGCCTCGCGCTGGCGGCCGACCATCCAGAAGGCATCGCCAAGGTGGTCATTGACCACCGGATCGACCGGCATCAGCTCTGCGGCGCGTTCCATGTGCTCGACGGCTTCGTCGAAGCGCTCCAGCTGGAAGAGCGCCCAGCCCAGGCTGTCGACGAAATAGCCCGAGGTCGGGTCGATATCGACCGCCTTCTGGATCATCGCCAGCGCATCATCCAGATCCTCGCGCTTCTCGACCATCGAGTAGCCCAGGTAGTTCAGCAGGTTCGGCTGATCGGGGTTGAGCGACAGCGCGGCGAGAAAGTCGCGCTTGGCCTCGGGCCAGCTGCCAAGGCGTTCCTGGCTCATGCCACGGGCATAGAGGACGAACCACTTCGAGGGGTCGTCGTCGCCATAGAGATTGAGCGCCGCGTCATAGGCGCGGACGGCTTCCAAGTGCATGCCCTGCCAGCGGTAGTGATCCCCGCGCGAGGCCTGCACCTTGGGCAGTTCGGGATAGGTCTCTGCCAGCTGGTCCAGCACCTCCAGCGCCGCATCGGGGCGCTGCGCGGCGCGCAGGGCGGCGGCGCGGCCCAGCTCGGCCAGGTAGAAGGCCGGGTCGTCGCGGGGCACCTTGCGATAGGCGCGGGTGGCCAGCTCGGGGCGGCCCAGATCCTCGAGAAGCTCGCCGGTCAGCAGGATGGCGTCGACGTGGTCGGGCCGCAGGGCGGTGGCGACGCGGGCATAGAGCAGTGTATAGGCCTCACTGGCTTCCTGCTCGAGCGCGGCGGCGACGGAGTAGAAGACCTCGGCCACGCCGTCGCGGACCGAGCGGACATGGCTGTAGGGCAGGGTCTCTCCGGCCTGCAGGCGGTCGCGGAGGGCGGCGATCTCTTCGCCCGGATCACTGCCGAAGATATTGGCGAGCAGCGTCAGCGCCTCGTCGTTGCGGTCCAGCTGCGACAGCGCCTCGACGCGCGAGAGCACGGCGCGGCGGGTCATCTGCACCGGGCGGTCGTCCTCGGAGGCATAAAGCGCCTCTGCGCCCTCGTAATCGCCCACATAGGCCAGGGCCTGGGCCTTGTGGTAACGGGCGAAACGGCCAAGTCCGGGCTCGGCGCCGACCTCGTCGAAACGGGTCAGCGCGGCGCTCATGTCGCCCTGGCCCAGCAGGGTCCAGGCCGCCAGCAGCCCGTCGACCAGCGGGCCGATGCCGCGCGCCTCGTCGAGCCGGGTCATTACCGCATCGTAATCCTCTCGGGTCAGCTCGTCGGCCAGCAGCGCCATGTTGGCGACCTGGCTGTCGGCGCCCAGCTCTTCCAGCCGTGCGGCGGCACCGGCGGCGCTTTCCACCGCCCCGGCCGAGACCTGGGCCATGACCAGGCCGTCCAGCAGTCGCGGTTCACGCGGGGAATCGCCCAGGGCGCGCATGTAGTAATGCACCGCCGCGTCGAAGTCGTTGGCCATCCGCGCCTGGCGCGCGGCCAGGTAATTGCCGGCGAAATCTGCCGCCAGCACAGGCAGCGGCAGCAGCGCGGCAAGCGCAAAAGCGGAAAGCGATACGAGCGTCTTGGCGGTCATCGCGGGGCCCTTCTTTACAGTCGTCGGACCAGACTAGGCGGCGCGGGTTTCTAAAGCAATGAGGGGCGCCCGGTGGACGCCCCTCCTCGCGGAAAAGTTCCCGCCGAGTTTACATATTGGGATAGTTGGGCCCGTCGCCGCCCTGGGGCGTGGTCCAGTTGATGTTCTGGGACGGGTCCTTGATATCGCAGGTCTTGCAGTGGACGCAGTTCTGGAAGTTGATCTGGAACCGCTTCTCGTCGCCTTCGCCCACGTACTCGTATACGCCTGCGGGGCAGTAGCGCGCCGCCGGGCCGTCATAGGTGGGCAGGTTGACCTTCAGCGGGATCTCGGGATCGGCCAGCTTCAGGTGGCAGGGCTGGCTTTCCTCGTGATTGGTCGCCGCGAAGGCCACGTTGGTCAGCCGGTCGAAGCTCAGCTTGCCGTCGGGCTTGGGGTAGTCGATGGGCTTGTGCTTCGCGGCGGGCTCGGTCGCGTCGGCGTCGTTCTTGCCGTGGCCGAGGGTGCCCAGCAGTGAGAAGCCGAAGGTGTTGGTCCACATGTCCATGCCACCAAGCGCCAGCGAGGCGGTCAGGCCGTACTTCGACCACAGGGGCTTCACGTTGCGGACCTTCTTCAGGTCCTTGCCGATGGCGCCCTTGCGCACCTCGGTCTCGTAGTCGGTCAGCTCGTCGCCGGAACGACCCGCCTGCAGCGCCGCATAGGCGGCCTCTGCCGCCGCCTTGCCCGAGAGCATGGCGTTGTGGTTGCCCTTGATGCGCGGCAGGTTGACCATGCCGACCGAGCAGCCCAGCAGGGCCGCGCCGGGGACGGTCATCTTGGGCATCGACTGGTAGCCGCCCTCGGTAATCGCCCGCGCGCCATAGGCCACGCGCTTGCCGCCCTCCAGCAGGTCCTTGACCATGGGATGGTGCTTGAAACGCTGGAATTCCATGTAGGGATAGAGGTGCGGGTTCTTGTAGTTCAGGTGCACCACGAAGCCCACGTAGACCTGGTTGTTTTCCAGGTGGTAGATGAACGACCCGCCGCCCGCGTTGGAGTTCAGCGGCCAGCCCATGGTGTGGGTCACCGAGCCTTCGCGGTGCTTGGCCGGGTCGATCTCCCAGATCTCTTTCATGCCCAGGCCGAACTTCTGCGGCTCATGGCCCTTGGACAGCTCGTACTTGCCGATCAGCTCTTTCGCCAGGCTGCCGCGCACGCCTTCGGCGATGAAGACATACTTGCCGTGCAGCTCCATGCCGGGCTCGTAACCGGGCCCTTCCGAGCCATCGGCCTCGCGGCCGAATTCACCGGCGACGACGCCCTTCACCACGTCGCCCTCGTAGATCAGCTGAGAGCAGGACATGCCGGGGAAGACCTCGACGCCCAGCTCTTCGGCCTGTTCGGCCATCCAGCGGCAGACATTGCCCATCGAGACGATGTAATTGCCGTGGTTGTTCATCAGCGGCGGCATGGGGAAATTGGGCACGCGGATCTCGCCCGCCTCGCCCAGCAGGTAGAAGTTGTCGTCCTTCACCGGCGTGTTCAGCGGTGCGCCCTTGGCCTTCCAGTCGGGGATCAGCGCGTCCAGGCCCGAGGGGTCCAGCACGGCGCCCGACAGGATATGCGCGCCCACTTCCGAGCCCTTCTCGAGCACGACCACTTCGAGGTCGGCATCAAGCTGTTTCAGGCGGATGGCAGCAGACAGACCGGCGGGACCCGCCCCGACGATCACGACGTCGTATTCCATCTTCTCGCGTTGCGTCTCGGACATGTTGGGTTCCCCGTCGGCGTGGCTAGGCAATATTGTTTCGCATCGATATCGCTTCGCACCCCGTAGGGTCAATTGCAACGATACGTCAGACCATTGGTCCGGCATTTGCGACTTTTCAGTCCCGGCCTGGGCTGTCTCCCAGCAGATAGCGCGGGCCGGGGCCGTTGCCGCCGGCGCGGTCGCCCGGATTGTAGAGCGAGCAGCGCTCAAGCGACAGGCAGCCGCAGCCGATGCAGCCATCCAGGTCGTTGCGCAGCTTCTCAAGCTGGGCGATGCGGCGGTCGAGGTCGGCGCGGTAGTGCTCGGAGAGCCGCCGCCAGTCCCCCGCAGTCGGCGTCCGCCCCTTGGGCAGGCGCACCAGCTGGGCGCGGATCTCGGCGATCGAGGCGCCGAGCCCCTGGGCGATCATGATGAAGGACAGCCGCCGGATATCCGCCCGCTCGAAGCGGCGCTGCCCGCTGTCATTGCGCCAGGGGGTGATCAGCCCCTCGCTCTCGTAGTAGCGGATCGCCGAGACCGCGAGGCCGGTGCGCCCGGCTATCTCGCCGATGGTCAGGCCGTCCTTTCGCAGGGGTCTTCGCAAAGTCTTGTTCGCGCTCATTTCTTTCTCCTTGCCCTAAAGCAAGGTTGAGGCCCGAGACTGGGTCAAGTCAAGCAACGAACAAGGACGATGGACATGATCCGCCTCGAACACGCCAATATCACCGTCAACAACCCCGAAGCCACGGCCGCCTGGCTCTGCGACGTCTTCGGCTGGAAGATCCGCTGGCAGGGCGCCGGCATGCAGACCGGCCGCACCGTCCACGTCGGCGGAGAGGACAGCTATATCGCGCTCTTCACCTTCGACGGCCCCAATGCGCCGCCCGCCGCCCGCTATCGCACCCAGGCCAGCCTGAACCATCTGGCAGTCTTCACCGACGAGGATATCTCCGAGGTCGAGGCGCGCGTCGCCAAGGCCGGTTTCGAGCCGATCAACCATGGCGACTACGCGCCGGGGCGGCGTTTCTACTTCCTCGATCACGACGGTATCGAATGGGAGGTGGCCTCTCATCAGGCCTGAGCTGATCGCCGCCGCGGCTGTCGCAAATCGCTTGCAAATGACCTCGGCATTGGGTCAGGTATCCGGAACGATGAGAAAAAGTGGAAGGGGCCCCGGCGGCCCCTTTCTACGTGCCGTGGAGGGCAGAATGGAAAAGATACCGATGACCCGCACAGGCTACCAGAAGCTGGAAGCCGAGCTGAAGCAACTCAAGTCCGTCGAGCGCCCCTCGGTGATCCGGGCGATTGCCGAGGCACGCGAGCACGGGGACCTGTCGGAAAACGCCGAATACCATTCCGCGCGTGAGAAGCAGAGCTTCATCGAGGGCCGCATCAAGGAGCTGGAAGGCGTGATCGGCCTGGCGGATGTGATCGACCCGAAGACCCTGTCGGGCTCGATCAAGTTCGGCGCCAAGGTGACGCTGGTCGACGAGGACACCGACGAAGAGAAGACCTGGCAGATTGTCGGCGAGCAGGAGGCGAATATCGAAGCCGGTCTGCTGAACATCAAATCTCCGATCGCCCGTGCATTGATTGGCAAGGAAGAGGGCGATTCCGTCGAAGTCCGCACGCCGGGTGGTGAAAAGTCTTACGAAGTCCTGAAAATCGTTTACGAATAATGTGAACGAGGAAGCGCGGGCCAGCCGCGCTCGACGAAGGCGCGGGACTTTTGAGCAGATTGAATGACAACGGTGGCTCCGCTGCGGCGGGGTCCCGGACCAGGGCCGGGACGGACCGTCCAAGCCAGGCGCGAACAGGACCCCTGCCGGGAAACCCGCAGGGAAAGATCCTGGTCCCGGCGGGCGAGGCGCGGCTGGCTTACCGGCTGGACGGGTTCGAGGTCGAGAAGACCGGACCGAAGCGCAAGACCCCGGAGACGGGGCGGCGTGACCGAAGCAAGGTGCGGAACGCGGGGATGAGTGACAGCCAGCAGAGCAAGCCGACCCTGGTAGGGGCCTATGACAGCGCCCGCAGCCCCGGCATGACCGCCGCCGAGGCGGTGGCGCTGATTGTCAGCCTGCTCTGGCTGCTCGGCGCCGCGGTCTATTTCCTCTTTCTCTACGAAAGCTCGGGTGAGGGCGGCAGCCGCTCGCTGCACCTGGTTCTGACCGTCTTCGCGGTGCTGATGCCGGTGGTGATGGTCTGGGTGGCCGCCATGGCCGCGCGCTCGGCCCGCGTGATGCGCGAGGAAAGCGCCCGGCTGCGCACCGCCATCGACGCCATCCGCCAGGCCTATGTGAACCAGAACCAGAAGGGCGGCGACAGCACCATCGCCCGCAAGCTGGACGAGATCGCCGTGGCGCAGCGCAAGACCGAGACGGCGCTGCTGACCTTCACCTCGATCCGCGAACACTCGGTGGCGCAAGAGCCGCGCGCCGCCGTGATCGCCCCGGCGCCCTCGCGCGAGGACGAGGGGCAGGAGGCGCTGCCGCTGGACACCCCGCCGGAACCCGCCGCGCCGCCGCTGCTGCGCGAGGATTTCATCCGGGCGCTGAACTTCCCCGAGACCGCCGAGGACGAGGAGGGTTTCACCGCCCTGCGCAAGGCGCTGAAAGACCGCCAGACCGCGCTGCTGATCCAGGCGGCGCAGGACGTGCTGACCCTGCTCAGCCAGGACGGCATCTACATGGACGACCTGCGCCCCGACATGGTCCGCCCCGAGATCTGGCGCCGTTTTGCCGCTGGCGAACGCGGACGTCAGATCGCCGCGCTCGGCGGTATCCGCGACCGCTCGTCTCTGGCGCTGGCGGCGGGCCGCATGAAGCAGGACCCGATCTTCCGCGACGCCGGCCACCACTTCCTGCGGCGCTTCGACAAGATGTTGCTGGAATTCGAGAAGACCGCCTCGGACCAGGAAATCCAGGATCTGGCCGAGACCCGCACCGCGCGGGCCTTCATGCTTCTGGGGCGGGTCGCCGGGATCTTCGACTGAAGTCCCGGCAGGGGTCTTGGTGAGGGGCCTCGGTCGTGCGGCCTCAGTTGAGGCGGGCGACCACGTAGGCGGCCAGATCCGAAAGCAGATCGCGGATCTCGCTTTCGGGCAGCGCCTGCAGGGCCGCGCGTGCCTTGGCGGACCATTCTAGGGCCGTCTGGCGGGTGCTCTCGAGGGTGCCGTGCTTCTCGAAGAGCGCCAGCGCCTGCTCCAGATCCCCCTCTTGCTGCTTGCCGCGCCCGATGGTGCGGTGCCAGAAGGCGTGCTCTTCCTCGTCGGCGGCCGCGATGGCGCGGATCACCGGCAGGGTCAGCTTGCGCTCGCGGAAATCGTCGCCGACGTTCTTGCCGGTGGCGCTGCTGTCGCCCTGGTAGTCGAGCAGGTCGTCGGCCATCTGGAAGGCGATGCCAAGCGCGTCGCCATAGGTGAAAAGCGCCTGCACATGGTCATCGGGCGCGCCTGCCAGCACTGCGCCAGACTCGGTCGCCGCCGAGAAGAGCGCCGCGGTCTTGCCGCGCACGATGGTGATATAGGTCTCTTCCGTGGTGGTCAGATCCTGCGCCGCCGAAAGCTGCAGCACCTCGCCCTCGGCGATGGTGGTGGCGGCGGACGAGAGGATGTCGAGCACCCGCATGTTGCCGGGTTCGACCATCATCTGGAAGGCGCGGGCGAAGAGGTAATCCCCGACCAGAACGGAAGACTGGTTGTCCCACAGCAGGTTGGCCGTCGGGCGACCGCGCCGCTGCTCGCTTTCGTCGACCACGTCGTCATGCAGCAGGGTGGCAGTGTGGATGAACTCGACCGTGGCGGCCAGGTGGACGTGATAGGGGCCGTCATAGCCGCAGAGCCGTGCCGCCGCGAGGGTCAGCATGGGGCGCAGGCGCTTGCCGCCCGCATCCACCAGATGCGCCGTGACCTGCGGAATACGCGGTGCGTAGCGGCTTTCCATCCGTTCCCGGATCAGCTGACCCGTGGCCTCGAGCTCTGCCTGCAGAACTTTGGCCAGGGCATCATGGGGTTTGGCTGTGACTTGATCCAACCCGGCTCTCCCGTAATGAGTGGTCGGGCCTCGCCGACCGAAGGAACTGGAAATCCCGGCGGGGTTTGGCTAGTGCTGAGCTCATGAGAGAGCTTCTTCGCAGTAACGATCCCACCCGCCTAGCCTTCGCCAAGGCCCTTCTTCAGGGGGAGGATATAGACTGCTTTGAAATGGACGTAAACATGAGCGTTCTCGAAGGTTCTATTGGAATTTTCCCCCGCCGCCTCATGGTCCGCGACGAAGATTTCGTGGAAGCAGAGGTGGTTATGCGGGACAACGGGTTGGCGGACGGCGCGTGAGCTGGCCGCTCAAGGCGCTGAGTGCCGACCGTTTTCTGGGCGGAAAGCTGGTGCTCCACCAACCGTTGAAAGGCTATCGCGCAGGGGTTGATCCGGTGCTGCTGGCAGCTTCGGTGCCGGCGCGTCCGGGCGAAAGCCTTCTGGATCTGGGCTGTGGCGCGGGGGCGGCGGCGCTCTGTGCCGGGCGTCGGGTGCCGGGCCTGCGGCTGGCGGGCCTCGAGCGCCAGGACAGCTATGCCGAGCTGGCCCGGCGCAATGCCCTGGCCAACGGGCTGGAGATGGCGGTCTACCAGGGCGATCTTTCGGCCATGCCCGAGGCGCTGCGCCAGGCGCAATTCGATCACGTGATCGCCAATCCTCCGTACTTCCGCCGCGATGCCTCGACCCGCGCGCCGCAGCCCGAACGCGAGGGCGCCATGGGAGAGGACACGCCGCTGGAAATCTGGGTCGATGCCGCCGCCCGGCGCTGCAAGCCCGGCGGCTTCGTCACCTTCATCCACCGCGCCGAGCGTCTGCCCGAGCTCATGGGCGCCTTTGCCGCCCGGCTGGGCTCGCTGGAGCTGAAGCCGCTGCTGCCCCGGCCCGGACGCGAGAGCCAGCTGTGCCTGCTGCGCGGGCGCAAGAACGGTCGTGCCGCCTTCCGGCTGCATGCGGGTCTGCTGCTGCATGCGCCCCCGGCCCATGTCTCGGACCGCGACGACTACACGTCAGAGGCGAGTCGCATCCTGCGCGGCGGAGAGCCCCTCATCTTCGGGTGACAAAGTGGTAAACGCGGTGTTTGCCAGAAAGGGATCGGCGGATTCACGCCCGTTTTTCCCGGAATATCCCTGTAAATTCCAGCATATTTACGCCCGGTAAACCTCTGGCTTGGCAATCTGCCCGGACGAACGTGACAGAATTGCGAAAGTGTGCTGCACTGATGGCACCGCAACACAGAGAGGAGTCCCCTGATGAGCTTGTCTTCCCACGTCGAAGAGCTGAAGAAGAAACACGCCTCCCTCTCGGCGGCCGTGGACGAGGCGCAGCGCGCGCCGGGCGTCTCCGACCTCGAGATCACTTCGCTGAAGAAGCAGAAGCTGAGACTGAAGGAAGAAATCAACCGATTGGCCGAGATGCACTAGGCGCCGGTCAACGGGAATGCATGATCTGACCCCGCGGGCGCCGCGCGGCGACGACGGCGCAGACTATGGGACAATCGTCCGGTATTAGCCGGGCCAGACGGGCGGCAGGGGAACCTGTCGCCCGTATCCTTTGCACAGCCGTATCCTGTGCGCAGCCACCCCGGTGGGCGGACAGCAAAACGCCGGGGCAGGGCCCCGGCGTTTCTGTCTCAAGTCTCTGATGTCAGACGAAGAACTGGCCGCCATTGGCCGAGATCGTCGAGCCGTTGAGGAAGGCTGCGTCCTCGTCCGCCAAGAAGCGCACGCAGCGTGCGATCTCTTCCGGCTCGCCCAGGCGACCCGTGGGGATCTGGGCGATGATGCTGTCGCGCACCTTCTCGGGCACGGCCATGACCATCTCGGTGGCGATATAGCCGGGGCAGATCGCATTGGCGGTGATGCCGTAGCGCGCGCCCTCCTGGGCCAGGCTCTTCACGATGCCCAGATCGCCGGCCTTGGTGGCGGCGTAATTGGCCTGGGCGAACTGCCCCTTCTGGCCATTGATCGAAGAGATCACGATGACCCGGCCGAACTTGCGCTCACGCATGCCGGGCCAGATCGGGTGGATGGTGTTGAAGACGCCGGTCAGATTGGTGCCGATCACCTCGTTCCACTGCTCGGGTGTCATCTTGTGGAAGGGCGCGTCGCGGGTGATGCCGGCATTGGCCACCACGGTGTCGATGGGGCCAAGCTCTGCCTCGACCTTCTCGATCCCCGCCTTGCTCTCGTCATAGGAGGCGACGTTCCACTTGTAGGTGTGAATGCCGGTCTCTGCGGTGAATGCCGCCGCGGCCTCCTCGTTCCCGGCGAATGTCGCGGCTACCTGGTAGCCCGCCGCCTTCAATTCCTTTGAAATGGACGCACCGATTCCTCGGGTGCCCCCCGTGACCAAAGCTGTTCTAGCCATGTCTGTCCTCCGCCGCTACTACGCAACCTTGTTACATAAGTGGATGCGTTTGAGCAATAATCGTTCTCACTGAAATTTCCATCTTGCGACGCTTTGCAGCGTTTTTCCGCCTAAGGCGTTGACGGAATTGAATAAGGCGCCCGAAGGCGCCTCATTCTCTTTTGCTCAGGGGCGTTCCACGCACATGGCGACGCCCATACCTCCGCCGATGCAAAGCGTGGCGAGGCCCTTCTTCGCCCCGCGCCGTTTCATCTCGAAGAGCAGGGTGTTCAGGACCCGGCAGCCGGAGGCGCCGATCGGGTGGCCGATGGCGATGGCGCCACCGTTCACGTTCACGATCGACGGGTCCCAGCCCATGTCCTTGTTGACCGCGCAGGCCTGGGCGGCGAAGGCCTCGTTCGCCTCGACCAGGTCCAGGTCGGTGGCCTTCCAGCCGGCCTTCTCCAGCGCCTTCTTCGAGGCGTGGATGGGGCCGACGCCCATGATCGACGGGTCGAGTCCGGCGGTGGCGTAAGAGACGATGCGCGCCAGCGGCTCGATACCGCGCTTCTCGGCATCCTCGGCGCTCATCAGCAGCACTGCCGCGGCGCCATCGTTGAGGCCTGAGGCATTTGCCGCGGTCACGGAGCCGTCCTTGGCGAAGGCCGGACGCAGCTTCTGCATGGCTTCCAGGGTGGCGCCATGGCGGATGTATTCGTCCTGGTCGACCACGGTCTCGCCCTTGCGGGTCTTGACGGTGTAGGCGACGATCTCGTCGACGAACTTGCCGGCCTTCTGGGCGGCCTCGGCCTTGTTCTGCGATGCGACGGCAAATTCGTCCTGCTGCTCGCGCGAGATCTGCCACTGGTTGGCGACATTCTCGGCGGTCTGGCCCATGTGGTAGCCGTTGAAGGCATCCCAGAGGCCGTCGCGGATCATCGAGTCGATATAGGACATGTCGCCCATCTTCTGGCCGTTGCGCAGGTTGGCCACGTGGGGAGACATCGACATGTTCTCCTGGCCGCCGGCGGCGACCACTGCGGCGTCACCCAGCATGATGTGCTGCGCGCCAAGCGCCACGGCGCGCAGGCCCGAGCCGCAGACCTGGTTGATGCCCCAGGCGGCGGATTCGATCGGCAGCCCGGCGTTCACATGTGCCTGGCGCGCCGGGTTCTGGCCCTGGCCCGCGGTCAGCACCTGGCCCAGGATGGTCTCGGAGACCTCGGATTTGTCGATGCCCGCGCGGGCGACGATCTCGGCCAGCACGGCGGCGCCAAGATCATGCGCCGGGACATTGGCAAAAGATCCGAGGAAAGATCCGACGGGCGTCCGGGCCGCGGATGCGATTACGACATTGGTCATGTAGGTCCTCCACCTGTCGGGGCAGCAGCCGCCCCCTAAGGACTGGATAACGCGAATGCCCTAACGTCTCAATGGCCCTGCGTGACGCAGGGGGCGGGGGGTGGCGAGCGCCCGCCTGTGTGACTTTCAGGTGCCGCGACCTTGGTCGCAGGTGCCTAGCCGGGCGCCGATTGCCAGGGGGGATGGATCGTCGGCGCACCGAAGAAGAAGCCCTGCAGGTATTCGACGCCGTTGTCGGCCAGCCAGGCCGCGTCCTGAGAGGTTTCGACGGCCTCGGCGACGGTGAACATGTCCAGCTGCCGCGCGATGACCAGCAGCGCCTGGGTCAGGACCTGGTTGTCGGGGTTGCCGGCGATGCCACGGGTGAACATCGCGTCGATCTTCAGGATGTCGAAGAAGAAGTCCTTCAGGTAGCGGAAGGACGTATGTCCCGCGCCGAAATCATCCAGCGCGAAGGACACCCCCTGCGCCTGCATGTCGCGCATGAAGCAGGTCACGAGCTCTGGGATAACCATCGCAGAATGCTCGGTTATTTCGAGGATCAGGCGTTCGCCGGCGGTGGGGTCGCGGGCCAGGCCGCGCTCAAGCGTGCGGGTCCAGCGCGGATAGCCGACAGAGCGCGCCGACATGTTGACCGCGATCCGCAGCTGGGGCTGCTCGGAGAGGGTCCGCAGGCCCATGTCCAGCGCGGCGCAGTCGATGAGCCGGCCGAGCTCGGTCCCCTCGATGGCGGGGATGAAATCACGGGCGGGGATCATGCGGCCGGTGGGATCGAAAACGCGGATCAGCCCTTCGTGGAAGGCGACCTGGTCCGAGCCTGCGCGCAGCACGGGCTGATAGGCCAGGGCGATATCGCCGTCCTCCAGCGCCTGCGCCACCATCGAGATCGTGTCTGACTCCCGCGAGGTGACCGCCCAGGTCAGCGGATCTTCCATCCCGGCGGGGATGTCTTCCCATTTCACCTTGCCTCTGCCCATGGCATCCTGATTCCTGACCGGGTCTCCTTTTGGCGGAGGCTGTCTCAAGAAGGGGTTAAGCCGTGAATTTTCCCGAACCAAGCCGCTGCCCCTGGGCGGGCGCCGAGCCGATCTACCGCGCCTACCACGACGAGGAATGGGGCGTGCCCGAACGCGACAGCCGCGCGCTTTGGGAAAAGCTGATCCTCGACGGATTCCAGGCCGGGCTGAGCTGGATCACCATATTGAAAAAGCGCGATAATTTCCGCACCGCCTTCGAGGGGTTCGACCCCCATGCCGTGGCGGGTTGGGGCCCCGATAAGGTCGAGGCGCTGCTGCAGGATCCGGGCATCATCCGCCACCGGGGCAAGATCGAGGCCACCATCGGCAATGCCCGCGCCTGGGCCGAGATCGAGGCCCGCGAAGGCTTCGACCAGTACCTCTGGCGCTATGTCGACGGCGTGGCCCTGCAACCGCGCTACACCACTCAGGCCGAGGTCCCGCCCAGCACCAAGCTCTCGGAGCAGGTGTCGAAGGACCTGAAACGGGAAGGCTTCCGCTTCGTCGGGCCCACCATCGTCTATGCCTTCATGGAGGCCTGCGGGCTGGTCAACGACCACCTGACCGGCTGCCATTGCCACGACCGCGTGGCGGCGATGAAGGCGGGCTGAGCGGCGCGCGCGGTGCTGTTTCACGGCTTTCGGCGAATCGGCTGGAGTCTGGTCGGGTTAACAAGGGTTTGGCGGCGAAATTGCCTGTCGGTATCGCGTCGGTACAACGTCGGTATCACGTCGGTATTCTTGCGGTGCGGCGCCCCGGTTAACGGGCCGTGCGGAGGGTCGCGGCGCTGGCGCTCACCGATATCAGCCTGCGGCTGATGCCTCCGGCGGCAGTATTTTTGGCCGTCGGATAGAGGCAGGAGCTCTCTGTTCCCATCCGATGGCTGAAAATACTGCGGGGGGATCCGCGCAGCGGATGGGGGCAGAGCCCCCGCCTTGCCCTCGGCACCCGACAGGGCCAGACTGGCGGCGAACAGGCCTTCTCAAGATAGCTGTTGCTCAATATAATGAGCGCCAAGAACAGGGGGCGCGCGTGCGAATCCCGTGCCCCGGTCCATCATTCATCCGGCCAGCGCAGGTGCCCTTGGGGCGCCTTGGCCCCGAACCTGACAGGGAACCCCATGAACGAGATCTCGAACTCTCTGGTCGCGGCCGATGTCGCCCATTCGATGCACCCCTATACCAACATGCGCGCCCATGAGGCCAATGGTCCGATGATCATCACGCGGGGCGAGGGGGTTCATGTCTACGACGACAAGGGCAAGGAGTATATCGAGGGCATGGCGGGCCTCTGGTCGGTCGCCGTGGGTTTCTCGGAAACCCGCCTGAAGGACGCCGCCATGAAGCAGATGGAGGCGCTGCCCTATTACCACACCTTCGCCCACAAGGCGCATGAGCCCTCGATCCGCCTGGCCGAGAAGCTGGCCGAGATGACCCCCGAGGGGCTCGACCGCTGCTTCTTCACCAATTCGGGCTCCGAAGCCAATGATACCGTGATCAAGATGGTCTGGTACATGAACAACGCCCTCGGCCGCCCCGAGAAGAAGAAGTTCATCGCCCGCAACAAGGCCTATCACGGCATCACCATCGCCTCTGGCTCGCTGACCGGCCTGCCGGGCAACCACCGCGATTTCGACCTGCCGGCGATCCCGGTCACCCATGTGACCACGCCGCATTACTGGCGCTTCGCCGAAGAGGGCGAATCCGAGGCCGATTTCTGCGCCCGCCTGCTGAAGGAGATCGAGGATACCATCCTGGCCGAGGGCCCCGAGACCGTGGCCGCCTTCATCGGCGAGCCGGTCATGGGTGCCGGTGGTGTCATGGTGCCGCCCGAGGGCTACTGGGAAGGCGTCGCCGCCATCTGCAAGAAACACGATATCCTGCTGGTTGCCGACGAGGTGATCTGTGGGTTCGGCCGTTGCGGCGCCACCTTCGCCTGCGAGAAATTCGGCTTCACCCCGGATATCCTGGTGCTGTCGAAGCAGATCAGCTCGTCCTACATGCCGCTGGCGGCGATCATGGTGACCGACGCGGTCTATGACGCCATTGCCGACAACTCGGCCAAGATCGGCACCTTCGGCCATGGCTTCACCGGCTCGGGCCACCCCGTCGCCACCGCCGTGGGGCTGGAGAACCTGAAGATCATCGAAGAGAAGGGCCTGGTGGCCAATGCGGCCGCCCTGGAAGAGGCCTTCATCGGCGGCCTGCACGCCGCCTTCGACGATCACCCGCTGGTCGGCGAGGTGCGCGGCACCGGGCTGATCGCCGGGATCGAGCTGGTGGCCGCCAAGACCGCCGCCTCGGCCTTCGATCCGGCCGCCAAGGTCGGTGCCAAATGCGCCGATTTCGCCGCTGAGGAAGGGCTGATCAGCCGTGCCGTGGGCGATGTCATGGCGCTTTGCCCGCCGCTGATCATCACCGAGGCCCAGATCAACCAGATCATCGAGCGCATGGGCCGTGCCCTGGACCGCACCCTGGATTGGGCCAAGGCCGAAGGGCTGGTCTGAGCCCCTCGCGCAGCGGATGAAGTTCAGCGCGCCGTCCCTCGGGGCGGCGCGTTTTGCTTTCTCGTGGCCGGGCTTCGGGCTGACCTGCGGGCGGCCATGGTGGGCGGCCAGTGCGGGCGGGCAGGGCGCGCGGTGCGGTGGCCGCAGTTTACTTCGCCGGGCACTCTGGCCAATTTGTCGCCCGAGAGCCGCAGGACAGATAAGGGCAAGAGGCAGAGCATGGGGATTGAAGCGGGAATCGACTGGGCCGATGCCTTCGACAACATGGGGCATGTGCCCGAGGCGGCGGCGCTGATCGCCCAGGGGGCCGAGGATGCGCAGGCCTTCCGCGAGGGGGCCGCGAACGCCTCTTTCGACCTGGCCTACGGGCCGGGGGCGCGGCAGAAGCTGGATCTCTTCCTGCCGGTGGGCAGGCCCAAGGGCCTGTCGGTCTTCCTGCATGGGGGCTACTGGCACAAGCTGTCGAAGGATCACTGGTCGCATATGGCCGCCGGGGCCCTGGCGCGGGGCTGGGCCATGGCCGTGCCCTCTTACACGCTGGCGCCCGAGGCGCGGATTTCCGACATGACGCGCGAGATGGCGCAGGCGGTGGCCTTCGCCGCCGCGCGGGTCGCGGGCCCCCTGCGCATCGCCGGCCATTCGGCGGGCGGCCAGCTGGCGCTGCGCATGGCCTGCAAGGGCGGGCCGCTGGCCCCCGAGGTGGCGGCGCGGCTCGTGCAGGTGGTCTCGATCTCGGGCCTGCATGACCTGCGGCCCCTGCGCCTGAGCCCGCTCAACGAGGTGCTGCGCCTGGACGAGGCCGAGGCCCGCGCCGAGAGCCCCGCGCTCTGCGAGCCCGTCGAGGGCGTGAAGGTCACGCTTTGGGTCGGGGGCGACGAGCGGCCCGAGTTCCTGCGACAGGCGGGCCTGATGTCCGAGGCCTGGGGTGGCACCCCGCGCCGGGTGATCGAGAATGGCCGGCACCACTTCGATGTGGTCGAGGGCCTGGCCGCCCCGGCCTCGCCGCTTGTCGAGGCCTTCCTGGGCTAGGCTTTGGATCCGGCGCAGGTTTTGCCTTGCAAGCCGGGCCATTGCCCGGTTTGATCTGCCCCGACAAGAGAGGGGGCCGAAACGGCCCTCCGCCAACGGGGAGACAGAAATGAACCGCACCAAGCTGACCGCAGCGCTGATGCTGAGCGCCGCCATGGCGCCCGCCGCCCATGCCGAGACCCTGAAGATCGGTATCCTGACCACCACCTCCGGCCCGCCCGCCGTGCTGGGCGAGCATGCCCGCGACGGCGCCCTTCTGGCGGCCGAGCAGCTGGGCATGGTCGGCGGCATGGAGACCGAGATCATCGTCGTCGACGCCGAGGGCAAGCCCGATGTGGCCGCCCAGAAGGCCCGCGAGCTGGTCGAGCGGGACGGCGTGCAATTCGTCATCGGCCCGATCTTCTCGAATGTCATGGGCGCCATTGCCGGGCCCGTCACCGAGAGCGCCTTCCTGCTGTCTCCGAACGCCGGTCCCTCGGTCTTCGCCGGTGAGAACTGCCACCCGAACCTCTTCGGCGTGGCCTACCAGAACGACCAGATGCCCACCGTCCTGGCCAAGCACATGAACGACACCGGCGTGGCCGATGCCTTCATCCTGGCGCCCAACTACCAGGCCGGCAAGGACAGCCTGAACGGCTTCAAGTCGGTCTTCGAGGGCACCGTCACCTCCGAGCTCTACGTGCCGCTGGGCCAGCTCGACTACCAGGCCGAACTGGCGCAGATCGCCGCGCTGCAGCCCTCGGCAGTCTATGCCTTCCTGCCGGGCGGCATGGGCGTGAACTTCGTCAAGCAGTACGACCAGGCCGGGCTGAAGGGCATTCCGCTGCTCACCGCCTTCACCGTCGACGAGACCACCCTGCCCGCAGAGCAGGACGCGGCGCTTGGCATGCTGTCGGGCGTCAACTGGTCGCCCTCGCTTGACGTGCCCGCCTCCAAGGAGTTCGTCGCGGCCTTCGAGACCAAGTACGACTATGTCCCGGCGCTTTACGCTGCCGGTGGCTACGATTCGATGATGCTGATCGACAGTGCCGTGAAGGCCGTGGGCAACGTGACCGACATGGACGCCCTGCGCAGCGCGCTGGAAGCGGCGGACTTCTCCTCCGTGCGTGGCGAGTTCAGCTTCTCGTCCAACCACTTCCCGGTGCAGAACTTCTACCTGGCCGAGGCGGTGAAGCGCGAGGATGGCAAATACGCCACCCAGATCGTCGAGACGGTCTACGAAGACTATGCCGACGCCTATGTCGACCAGTGCAAGATGTAACCATCCCTGAGGGGATGAACGGGGGCCGGGTCTGACCCGGCCCCTTCGTTTTCGGAGACCACCCGTGTTCAATCTCTTCCTGTTGCAGCTCTTGAACGGCGCGCAATTCGGTATCCTGCTGTTCCTTGTCGCCGCCGGGCTGACGCTGGTTTTCGGGATCATGGATTTCATCAACCTGGCGCATGGGGTGCTCTACATGGTGGGGGCCTACCTGATGGCCACCTTCGCGGGCATGACGGGCAATTACTGGCTGGGGCTGATGCTGGCGCTTCCGGCCACGCTGATCTTCGGGCTGGTGCTGGAATTCCTCGTTTTCCGAAGGCTTTACGACCGATCACACCTGGACCAGGTGCTGGCGACCTTCGGGCTGATCCTGATGCTGAGCGAAGGGGTGCGCATCCTCTGGGGCTCGGCGCCGCTGAATGTCGAGATGCCGGAGCTGCTGTCGGGGTCGGTGCCGCTGGCCGGGCCGCTGAAGTACCCGGTCTACCGCATCGCGGTGATCGCGGCGGGGCTGGCCAGCGCGGTGGGTCTCTGGGCGCTGATCAACCACACCCGCGCGGGCATGCTGCTGCGGGCGGGCGCCTCGAACCGGCCCATGGTGGCGGCGCTGGGCGTCGATATCTCGCGGCTCTTCATGCTGGTCTTCGCCGGTGGTGCCATGCTGGCGGGCTTTGCCGGCGCCATCGTCGCGCCGATCCTCTCGGTCGATCCCGGCATGGGAGAGAGCATCCTGATCCTGACCTTCGTGGTCATCGTCATCGGCGGGGTGGGCTCGATCCGGGGGGCCTTCCTGGCGGCGATCCTGGTGGGGGTCGTGGACACCGTGGGCCGCACCTTCGGGCCGATCTGGCTGCGCATGGTGATGGACCCCTCCGCCGCCGCCCAGACCGGGCGCATGCTGGCGCCGATGCTGGTCTACCTGCTGATGGCGGCCGTTCTGTTCTACTCGCCCACGGGTCTCTTCGGCCGGAGGGGCGCGAAATGAGCCGCTTCGCCCCCCAAATTGCACCGCGCCTGAAAGCCGCCCTGGCGATCCTTGTGCTGATGGCCCTGGTGCCCGTCGCGGCCCATGCCATCGGCGACCCGTTCCTGAGCGTCATTGCCAACCGCATGCTGGTCTTCGCCATCGCCGCGCTCTCGCTCGACCTGATCCTGGGCTATGGCGCGATGGTCAGCTTCGGCCATGCCGCCTACCTGGGCTTCGGCGCCTATGCGGTGGCCTTGGGCGCGCGCTGGGGCGTGACCGACCTGCTGGCGCAGATCCTGCTGGGCATGGTCTTTTCCGCCGCGTTCGCGCTGGTGACCGGGGCGATTTCGCTGCGCACGCGGGGGGTCTATTTCATCATGATCACCCTGGCCTTCGCGCAGATGGCCTATTTCTTCTTCGTCTCGCAGGGCTCGCTCGGCGGCGATGACGGCGTGGCGCTGCAGGGGCGCTCGACCCTGCTGGGGCTGTCGCTGGACGGTGACGTGACGCTTTACTACGTGACGCTGGGCGCGCTGGCGCTGGTCTATGCCGGGCTCTACCGGCTGACAGGGTCGCGCTTCGGGCGGGTGCTGAAGGGCACGCGCGAGAACAGCCTGCGGATGCAGGCCATGGGCTACAGGCCCTTCCCCTACCAGCTGGTGGCCTATGTGATCGCCGGCTGCCTGTGCTCTGTCGCCGGGGTGCTGCTGGCCAACCTGACCGAATATGTCTCTCCGGCCTACATGGGCTGGCACCGTTCGGGCGAGATGATCGTGATGCTGGTCTTCGGCGGCATCGGCACGCTGACCGGCGCCATGGCGGGCGCCCTGGTGGCCGTCGGGCTGGAAGAGGTCCTGGCCGCCTTCTCGGAACACTGGCGCCTGGGCTTCGGGCTGGCGCTGGTGCTGGTCGTGCTCTTCTCGCCCGAGGGGCTGACCGGGCTGGCCAAGCGGCTGGGGATCGGAGGCAAGCATGGCTGAGCTGCTGGAGATCCGCGACCTGCGTAAGAATTTCGGTGCCCTGGCGGTGACCGACGGGGTTTCCCTGTCGGTCGGAGAGGGGGAGCTGCATGCCATCATTGGCCCCAATGGTGCCGGCAAGACGACGCTGATCGCCCAGCTCTCGGGGCAGCTTGCGCCCGACGGCGGGCAGGTGCTTTACGGCGGAGAGGACATCACCCATCTGGACATGGCCGCGCGGGTGCGGCGCGGGCTGGCGCGCAGCTTCCAGATCACCGCGCTTCTGCCCGGCATGACGGTGCTCGAGAACGTGGCGCTGGCGGTGCAGGCGCGCTCGGGCTCTTCCTTCCGCTTCTGGCGCGATGCGGGGGGCGAAGAGATCACCAATGCCCAGGCCCGCGCCGCGCTCGAGGAGGTCGGGCTGGCCGACCGCGCGGCTGTGCTGGCCTCGGCGCTGTCCCATGGCGAGCAGCGCCAGCTGGAGCTGGCGGTGGCGCTGGCCACCAAGCCCCGGCTTCTGCTGCTGGACGAGCCGCTGGCGGGCACCGGCGGGCAGGAGGCCGAACGGCTCATCGCCCTGATGCAACGTCTGAAATCGCGGCTGACCATCGTGCTTATCGAACATGACATGGATGCGGTCTTCCAGCTGGCCGACCGGATCTCGGTGCTGGTCTATGGCGCCATCGCGGCCACAGGCACGCCCGAGGCCGTGCGCGCCGATCCCGCCGTCCGTGCCGCCTACCTGGGGGAGGACGCCTGATGCTGAGGATCGACTCCCTTGAGGCCGGCTATGGCGCGGCGCAGGTGCTTTTCGGGGTGAACCTGGAGGTCGCGGCGGGCGAGGTCGTGACGCTCATGGGCCGTAACGGCATGGGCAAGACCACCACCGTCTCGACGCTCTTCGGGCTCTTGCCCGTGCGCGCGGGGCGGATCGAGATCGACGGCCGGGACATGACGCGGGCGGGGTCCCATGCCCGCGCGCGCGCCGGACTGGGGCTGGTGCCCGAGGGGCGGCAGGTCTTTCCCAACCTCACGGTGGAAGAGAACCTGGTGGCCACGGCGCGGCGCGGCGGTCCGTGGAACCTCGGGGCCATCTGGGCGCTCTTTCCCCGCCTCGAGGAACGGCGGCGCAACATGGGCGATCAGCTTTCGGGCGGCGAGCAGCAGATGCTGGCCGTGGGGCGGGCGCTGATGACCAACCCGCGGCTGGTGGTGCTGGACGAGGCGACAGAGGGGCTGGCGCCGCTGATCCGAGACGAGATCTGGTCCTGCCTGACCCGTATCCGCGACGAGGGCGCGGCGATCCTGGTGATCGACAAGAACGCCGATGCGCTGAGCCGCTTTGCCGACCGGCACTACGTGCTGGAAAAGGGGCAGGTGGTCTGGACCGGCAGCAATGCCGATCTTCTGGCCGATGCGGGTGGAGTGAAGGACCGCTTCCTGCACGTGTGAGCCTCGGGAGGCGGGGTGAACCCCGCCCCACGGACCTGCCCCGCTGGGAGCGGGGGCGCAGGGTGGGAGATATCCCGGCATCGCCGACACCACAGCCCGCCTTCGCCGCTTGCACCTGTCCCTTGTCCGTCGCAATCTGGGTCCGCAAGATCACGCGAAAGGACCGTCATGACCACGCCGCTCATCATCCAGCTCCGCTGCAAACCGGGCACGACCTACGCGGTGGCCAATGCGATCCTGCTGCGCGAGTTCCACTCGGAGCTCTATTCCACCTCCGGAGACTTCGACCTGCTGCTGAAGGTCTACCCGCCCGAGGATGCGGACATCGGCTATTTCGTCGATGAATGCTTCAAGGGCATCGAGGGGATCGAGCGGACCCTGACCACGCTGACCTTCAAGGCGTTCTGAGCGGGGCAGGGGCCTTGAGAGGTGGGATAGCTACCACCCTGGGCCGCTTGCGAGGCCCGCTCTGATATGAGCGCAGGGTGGGACGCCTGCCGCCTTTCAGCGCACGCCGGTGGCCAGGGGCCTGAGTCGGGGCGGTTGGCCTAGGCCTCTTGCCAGTCCAGTTTCTCGAGGTTCTCGCGGAAGGCGAAGCGGACCAGGTGGTCCTCGATGATATGCTTGGCGCGGTCCAGGCCCTCGTCGCTTTCGGCGCTGACCTGCATGTGCAGCCCCGTCGCGTCGGCGCGCAGTTCGGCCGGGCCGGGGGGCAGGGCGGCGCGGCCCTCGGTTTCGGTGTAGTTGACCTCGATCTTGTGGGCGAAGTGCTTCAGCAGTTGCTGCAGGTACTTGGACCCCTGGTCCGTCTCGAAGTGCGCCGTGGCGGTCTGCATGGCGGAAACCTTTCTCTGATTCTTTCACTAAGGTATGTCCTTGACCGGCTCCGGACAACCGGGTAGCCCCAAGGCCGACTTCGCCAGCCAACCCTCAGGGGCGCAGCCAGTGGTCCGAGAACGCAACCCGGAGACCCTAGATGCGCCTTTTCCACACCCCGATCCTGTCCGCCATCGCCGCCGCGGCGCTGTCCGCCGCTGCCGCCCATGCCGAGCCGGCGAGCCTTGCCACCGTTGACGGCCCTCTCGAGCTGCCCGCCGCGCCCCGGACCATCGTCGCCTTCGAGATGGCGGCCGTCGACACGCTCGCGGCCCTGGGCCATGCGCCCGCCGGTGTGCCCGAGCCGCTCTATGTCGCCGATATCGCCGCCCAGGTGCCGGATGCCACGCCCGCTGGCAGCCTTTTCGAGCCCGACTTCGAGACCGTCGCCGCCATGCAGCCCGATCTGGTCATCGTCGGTGCGCGCTCGCTGAAGCAGAAAGAGGCGCTGTCGAAGATCGCCCCGGTCGCCAACATGTCCGTTGGCGCCGATGCGATCACCGACGGTCTGGCGCATCTGGAGGCCTATGGCGCCCTGCTGGGCGAAGAGGAGAAGGCCGCCGCGCTGACCTCCCGCATCGAGACCGCGCTGGCCGAGGCCAAGGCCGCCGTCGCCGAGAAGGGCGGCAAGGCGCTGATCCTGCTGACCAACGGCCCGAAGATCTCGACCTATGGGGCCGGGTCGCGCTTCGGCTGGCTGCACGGCGCACTGGACTGGCCCGAGGCCTCCGAGGGCATCGAGGCGGCAACCCATGGCGAGGCCGTCTCGTTCGAGTTCGTCGCCGATGTGAACCCCGATACGCTGATCGTCATCGACCGTGGCACCGCCGTGAACCCCGATGCGCAGAGCGGCAGGGTCACGCTGGACAACCCGCTGGTGCATAACACCAAGGCCTGGAAAGAGGGCCGCGTGCTCTTCCTCTCGGCGCCCGAGATCTACATCTCGAGCGGCGGTGCGGGCTCGATGCTGACGACCCTGACCGAGATCAGCGACGGGCTGGCGGAGTAAATCCCCTGAAACGTCCTGCGATCCCGCTCGCTCTCGCGGCCCTGGCATTGCTGGGGCCGCTCGCCGTTCTGTCGCTCTTCATCGGCGCGGTGCCGGTCAGCCTGGGTGGCTTCCTGCATGACCCCGAGGGGCAGCAGCTGCTGCTGGTCAGCCGTATTCCGCGGACCCTGGCGGCCATTCTGGCCGGGGCCGCGCTGGCGGTCTCGGGGCAGATCATGCAGATCCTTGCACGCAACCGCTTCGTCGAGCCGATGACCGCGGGGGCGGGGCAATCGGCGGCCATGGGCATCCTGATCGCCGCCATGCTGTTCCCGGCCACTGCCATCTGGGCCAAGATGTCGATTGCCGCGCTGACCACGCTGGCGGGCTCGCTGGGCCTGTTGCTGATCCTGCGCCCGCTGCCGCCCACCCTGCCGCTGCTGGTGCCGCTGGTGGCGCTGATCTACGGCGGGCTGATCGACGGGCTGGTCACCTTCATCGCCTTCCAGGCCGACATGCTGCAATACGTGGGCACCTGGATGACCGGAGAGCTGTCCGGCGTCCTGGCGGGCCGCTACGAGCTGCTCTGGCTGGCCGGGGGCGCTGCCGCCGCCTGCTGGATCATCGCCGACCGGCTGACGGTGATGAGCCTTGGCGAGGACGCGGCGCGGGGGCTGGGGCTGAACACCAAGCTGGTCACCGGCGCGGGGTTGGTGGCGGTGTCGATCACCACGGCGATGGTCGTGGTCACCCTGGGCGCCATCCCCTTCGTCGGCCTGATCGTGCCGAATATCGTCGCCCGCCGCATGGGCGACAACCTGCGCCGCGCCATCCCGGTCACCGCCCTTTCGGGTGCGGTCCTGGTGCTTGGCACCGATATCCTGGGGCGGGTGCTGCGCGCGCCCTACGAGATCCCGGTCTCGACCCTGGTGGGCCTGCTGGGCGCGGCGGTCTTCCTCTATCTGCTCTACCGGGAGCCCGCCCGTGCTGCATAGACGACTTCTGTGGCTTCTGCTGGCGCTGGTGCTGGCCTGCGCGGTCTACATGACCTTTGCCGCCAAGGGCTCCTGGAGCTTCCTGCTGCCCTTCCGGGGGCAGAAGCTGGCGGCGCTGGTGCTGGTCGGGGCGAGCCTGTCGGTGGCCACGGTGCTGTTCCAGACCATCACCGGCAACCGCATCCTGACGCCCTCGATCATGGGCTTCGATCAGCTCTTCATCATGATCCAGACGGTGCTGGTCTTCATGATGGGCTCGGCCGACTACGTGGGCTTGCCGGCGCTGTTGCTGTTCGCGCTGAACATCGGGCTGATGTCGGGGCTGGGGCTTGGCCTGTTCACCCTGCTGCGCCGGGGCGCGCGCGGAGAGATGATGCGGCTCGTGCTGACGGGGATCATCTTCGGGGTCTTCCTGCGCTCGGCCACGGGCTTCGTGCAGCGCATGATCGACCCGGTCGAGTTTTCGGTGGTCACCGTGGTCACCTATGCGCGTTTCAACACCGTCGACGGCCTGTTGCTGGTGCTGGCCACCCTGGTCACCCTGCCGGCGCTCTGGGCCGCCTGGCGGATGCGGGCGCGGCTGGATGTGCTGGGGCTGGGCGAGACCGTCGCCCTGGGCCTGGGCGAGCCGCCCCGGCGCAGCCAGTCGGCGGTGCTGGTGCTGATCTGTACGCTGGTGGCCTCGGCCACGGCGCTGGTCGGGCCCATGGCCGCCTTCTTCGGCCTCATCGTCAGCGCGCTGGCCCATGTCATCACCCCGACCGAGCGTCATGCCATCCTGCTGCCCTCTGCCGCGCTGACCGGGGCGGTGGTGCTGGTGGGTGGCCAGACCCTGCTGGAGCGCGTCCTGGGCCTTGCCACGCCGATCTCGGTGGTGGTCGAGGCGGTCGGCGGCGCGCTCTTCCTCTTCCTGCTGCTGAAACGGAGGCGCGCATGATCCGCGTTGACCAGGTCTCGCACCAGATCGGCGGGGCGCCGATCCTGCATGACATCTCGCTGGAGATCCCCAAGGGCGGCATCACCGCGCTGATCGGTCCCAACGGGGCGGGCAAGTCCACCCTGCTGTCGCTGATGGCCCGGCTGCAGGTGCTGCGGCAGGGAGAGATCCACATCGACGACATGCAGATCGGCAAGGTCAGTGACCGCGTGCTGGCGCGGCACCTGGCGATCATGGCCCAGAGCACCCATGTCTCGGCCCGGCTGCGCGTCGAGGAGCTGGTGGCCTTCGGGCGCTACCCCTGGCACCGGGGCCGCCCCGGCCCCGAGGACCACGCCCTGGTGGAGGCCGCCATCGCGCGGTTCGGCCTTGGCCCCATGCGCGCACGCTTCCTGGACGAGATCTCGGGCGGGCAGCGCCAGCGGGCCTTCGTTGCCATGGCCTTCGCCCAGGACACCGATTACCTGCTGCTGGACGAGCCGCTGAACAACCTCGACATCGCCGGGGCCCGCAGCCTGATGCGGCTGCTCAGGCAGATGGCGGACGAGGACGGCAAGACCGTGGTCATCGTGCTGCACGACATCAACTATGCCGCCCGTTTCGCCGATCGCATCGTCGCCCTGCACGAGGGCCGCGTGGCGGCGCAGGGGCCTGCGGCGGAGGTGGTGACGGATGCGCTGCTGCGCGATGTCTTCGGCACCGACGCGGAGGTTTCGGTGATCGACGGCCAGCCGGTGGTGCTGGTCTGACAGGCGCCCGGCGCGCGCATCCGGGCCGGGGTGGGGCGGTCTTCGGAATATAGTTGACTGTATTACTCAGCTATCGTAGGCCCACGCCAGATACCGGCACAGCCATCGCGGGGCCTGCGGCGCAGGTCCCGGTGCCAACCGGCGTGAAGGCGCGCTTCTGCCACAGGGTTCTCAGTCCCCGGTGACAGGGGCGCGCTGGAAGTTTCGCCCCGGACGCGGTGCATCCGCAGGGGCCCATGCGGATGGGAGACCCAGATGGCAATTCGGCAGGCAGTGATCGCCTTGGCGCTTCTTGGAACGACGGTGGAAGACCCGGCGCTGGCGCAGCAGGCGCCGCAGCTCGGCGGAGATATCTCCCCCGGCCTTGCCGTCCCGCAGGAGGCCCCCGGCGGCGGTATCGTCCTGCCGCAAGCCGACCGCGCCCCGGTGCTTGCGGAGGGCCCCGCGCCCGACGTGGCGGGGCAGACCCCTGCGGTGGAGGCCCCGGAGACTGCGCAGACAGCGACCCCGCTGCCGGAAACCCTGCCGGCCCAGACCACACCTGAGACCACGCCCGCACCGCGCCCCGGTCTTGCCGGGGCCTACGACCGTGCCAGGGCGTTCCTGGTCAACGGCGGCCCGGCGATCTGGGCCATCGCGGCGCTTTCGGTCGTCACCGTGGCGCTGATCCTGTGGAAAGCCTGGCGTCTCGTGCTGGCCGGCGCATGGTCGCGGCGCATGTCGCGCCGGGCGGTGGAGGCCTGGGAAGCGGGCGACGCGGCTGCGGCGCTTTCGGCCATCGAGGGGCGCAAGGGGCTGCGCTCCCGGTTGACGCGCGCGGCGATGCAGGCGCGCCTCGGCCTGTCCGAGGATGCGGCCCGCGAAGAGACCAGCCGCGTGGCCCGTGGCCTGCTGGCCTCGCAGGGCTCGGCCCTGAGGGCGCTCGAGCTGATCTCGACCATCGCGCCGCTGCTGGGTCTGCTGGGCACCGTCATGGGCATGATCGCGGCGTTCCAGGCCCTGCAGGAGGCCGGCAGCCGCGCCGATCCCTCGATGCTGGCGGGCGGCATCTGGGAGGCGCTGCTGACCACCGCCGCCGGCATGGCCGTGGCGATTCCGGCCTCTGCGGCGCTGACCTGGTTCGAGGCCGTGCTGGATAGCCTGCGCAATGACCTTGAGGACCTCTCGGCGCGGATCTTCGTGGCGGACCTGCCCGGCGAGCGCAGGGGCGGCAGCCTCGCCTCGCTGGCGGCGCAATAGGGCCGGGGCCTTCCGCAATGGCCTTCCTCGACGATACCCCGCGCGCGCGGCGCAAACCCTCTCTGACGCCGATGATCGACGTGGTCTTCCTGTTGCTGGTCTTCTTCATGCTGGCCTCGCGCTTCGGCATGGACCAGGTGCTGCCGCTGCCGCTGGCCTCGCAGAGCGGCGGGGGCTATCGCGGCGCGCCCCGGCTGGTCGACGTGTTGCCCGGCGCGGTGAAACTGAACGGCGTGGAGATGAGCCCCGAGGCGCTGGTGGCCGCCCTGGCCGAACTGGCCCCCGCGCCCGAAGACGCGGTGATCCTGCGCGGGCAGGAGGGGGCGGCACTGCAAAGGCTGGTCGACCTGGCCATGCGGCTGCGCGCTGCGGGGCACCTGAAACTGGTGCTGGTGGAGTGACCATGCAGCCCCCGGTGAAACAGATGTCCTTCACGCCGCCCGTGCGCCGCGCGCGCGCGGAATCCATCGTGCCGATGATCAACGTGGTCTTCCTGCTGCTGATCTTCTTCCTGATGACCTCTCGCCTCGCTCCGCCGGAGCCCTTCGCGGTCGCGCCGCCGACCGCCCCCGAGGGCACCGAGCTGCCCGAGATGCCGGTGCTCTACCTGTCGGCGGCCGGAGAGGTGGGCCATGAGGATCAGCGGGGCGAGGCCGCCATCGCCGCCTTTGTCGCCGCCGCCGGGGCACGAAGGGGGCAGGGCGAAGACAGCCCGCCCCGCCTGCGTGCCGATGCCGGTGTCGAGGGGGCAGAGGTCGCCCGCCTGCTGAAGGCGCTGACAGAGGCGGGGCTCTCTGAGGTGGCGCTGGTGGTGGCGCAGCAATGAGACGTCTGGCGGAAGTCCTTGTCTTTCTCGGTCTCGCCCTTGGGCTGCACCTGGTCCTTGCGCTGCGTGCACCGGCCACCGGCGCCCAGTCGGGCGGCGCGGGGGGCGAGACGCTGGTGACGCTGCAGGGCGCGCCCGAGGGCCTGCAGGAGCTGGTCCGCGCCTGGGAGACCCCGCCCGATGCAGAGCTCGACCCTGAAGCGCCGGTGTCGGCAGAGCCTCGCTCCGCGCCGCCTGTCCCGCGTCCGCGGATCGAGGCTGCGCCGCCGCCGGTCCTGCCCGAGTTGCAGGTGGCCGAGGCCAGTCCGGATACGGTGACGGTGCCGAAGTTCGACAGGCAGGTGCCGCCGCCGCCGCCCGCGCCGGAGGCGCTGCCGCAGCAGGTGCAGGCGCTGGCCAACCGGCCCCGCGCCGCGCCGGAAGAACCCCGGCCTGAGCCGCTGGCCGAGAGAATGCCAACGCTGGCGCCGCCGAGCAGCCTGCGCCCGCCCGCGCGGCCCGAGACAGCGCCGAAGCGCGACAGCCCGCCGCCGCAACCCGCCCCGAAGCCGGACCCCAAGCCCGAGGCAAGGCCCGCCGAGCGGACGCAGCAGGCCCGCTCGGGCGGCAATGGCGGCACGACGCAGCGCGCGGCGGGCTCCGGCGGGGCGGCGCAGGCGGGCAAGGCGGGCAAGGCGCAGGTGGTGACCGGCAACGGCCAGCAGGAGGCGCGTCTGCAACAGGTCTGGGGCGCCAGGATCCGCACGCGCATCGAGCGGCGCAAGCGCTTCCCCTCAGGCATGCGCGGCCAGTCGGGCCGGGTGGTGGTGCGGCTGACCGTCGGACGCGACGGGGCGATCCTCGGGGCTTCGGTGCTGCGGTCCTCGGGTCAGCAGGCCTTCGATGCGGCGGCGATGGAGGCGGTGCGCCGGGCCGGCAAGCTGCCCCCGGCGCCGCAGGGGCTGGGCCAGGCCAGCTACAGTTTCACCCTGCCCATGGACTTCTCCTAGATCTGCCGCCGGCGGCAATCGGCCAGAAATTGTGCACATCCCCGAGGCCCCGGCCCCGAGGGGTATTGCCCTGACGTGGAAGGGCTTTCCGGCATTCGGGAGATATCAGCCCATGGTGGAAGCCTTCGAGCTTTCCACAACAAATTGAAGTTGTCCCCAAGTTTTGGCTTTACAGGGGGACCAAGCGCGCCCACCATATCTTGTAAGGAACGGAGGAAATCGCCCCGTTTCTAGAGCAGGCACCTAGCGCTTGGGGCGCTGCCAGCCCCCTCCGCTAATCCAAATGAGGTGGCGTCATGGCATTGTCTGAAACCTTCATTTCCGAAGAACTGCACCCCATCGACATCGTCGAGACCCTTGCCGAACATCACGAATGGGATTTCGACCGTATCGGTGAAGACCAGATCGCCATGGCGGTCGAGGGCCAGTGGCGGACCTATTCCGTGACGCTCGCCTGGTCCGGCTATGACGAGACCCTCCGACTGGTCTGTACCTTCGACATGGAGCCGCCCGAAGAGGCGCTGCCGGGGCTCTACGAGCTTCTCAACCACGTCAACGACCAGTGCTGGGCCGGGGCCTTCACCTTCTGGGCCGAACAGAAGCTGATGGTCTATCGCTACGGCCTGCTGCTGACCGGCGAACAGAGCGCCTCGGCCGAGCAGATCTCGACCCTGATCTCTGCCGCCGTGCTGTCTGCGGAACGCTACTACCCTGCCTTCCAGCTCAATGTCTGGGGTGGCCGCCCGCCGCGCGCCGCTCTGGAGGTCGCCATTGCAGAGGCCTACGGGCGCGCGTAACAAGTACCCCGACGTTACTTGAACGAAGGGGTGAACATGTCTCTGGATAAGGTGGCCGAGAAAGGCCTCGTCCTGCTTGGATGCGGTAAGATGGGTTCGGCCATGCTGGCGGGCTGGCTCAAGCGCGGCCTGCCGGCAAGCTCGGTCTGGGTGCTTGATCCGCATCCCAGCGACTGGCTGACATCGACCGGAGTGCATGTGAACGCGGGTCTGCCCGAGGCCCCCGCCGTGGCGCTGATCGCGGTGAAGCCGCAGATGATGGGCGATGCGCTGCCGGGGCTGCAGAGCTTCGGCAACAGCGACACGCTCTATCTCTCGGTCGCGGCGGGTACGCCCATTTCGGCCTTCGAGACGGCCTTCGGGGCCGAGAGCCCGGTGATCCGCGCCATGCCCAACACCCCCGCCGCAGTGGGCCGGGGCATCACCGCGATCATCGGCAATGCCCATGCGGGCGCCGACAAGCTGGATCTCGCCGAAGAGCTGCTGCTGGCCGTGGGCCAGGTGGTGCGGCTCGAGGACGAGGGGCAGATCGACGCCGTGACCGGCGTCTCTGGCTCGGGTCCGGCCTATGTCTTCCACTTGATCGAAACGCTGGCCGCCGCGGGCGAGGCCCAGGGCCTTTCGCCCGAGCTGGCCATGCAGCTGGCCAAGGCCACCGTCGCCGGGGCCGGAGCCCTGGCCGAGGAGGCCGAGGAAACCCCCGGTCAGCTGCGCGTCAACGTGACAAGCCCCAATGGCACCACGCAGGCGGCGCTGGAGGTGCTGATGGACGAGGAGGCGGGTTTCCCGCCGCTGTTGAAACGCGCGGTCAAGGCGGCCGCGGACCGGGGACGGGAGCTGGCAAATGGCTGACGAGATCTCTTTCGACGACTTCCTGAAGGTCGACATCCGCGCGGGCAAGGTGGTGCGCGCCGAACCCTTCCCCGAGGCCCGCAAGCCGGCCATCAAGCTCTGGATCGATTTCGGCCCCGAGATCGGCGAGAAGAAGACCTCGGCCCAGATCACGGCGCATTACACGCCGGAGGACCTGGTGGGAAAGATGGTCATGGCGGTGGTGAACTTCCCGCCGCGCCAGATCGGCCCCTTCATGTCCGAGGTGCTGACCCTTGGCGTCGCCGATGCCGAGGGCGGCGTGGTGCTTGTCACCCCCGACCAGGACGTGGCGCCCGGACAGCGGATGCACTGAGATGAAGCGTATCCTTCTGTCTCGCCCGATGCCGCCTGCCACCATCGAGGCGGCCTCGCAGCTTTTCGAGGTCGAGATCCGCGACAGCACCCGCCCGATGAGCCCGGCCGAGATTCGCTCGGGCCTGGCGGTCTATGACGGGATGATGGTGACGCTGGGCGACCAGGTGAGCGCCGAGATCCTGCAGGATTTCGGCCGTCCGCGCTGCAAGATCCTGGCCAACTTCGGGGTGGGCTACAACCACATCGACACCCAGGCCTGCCGCAACCACGGCGTCACGGTGACCAACACGCCCGGCGCGGTGACCGATGCCACGGCGGATGTGGCGATGACGCTGATCCTGATGGCCTGCCGCCGCGCCGGCGAGGCCGAGCGCCTGGTGCGCTCGGGGCAATGGGAGGGCTGGCACCCGACCCAGATGCTGGGCCTGCATGTCACGGGCCGCAAGCTGGGCGTCATCGGCATGGGCCGCATCGGCCAGGCCGTGGCACGGCGCTGCCATTTCGGCTTTGGCATGGAGGTGGGCTACTTCAACCGCTCCGAGAAGGAGACCGAGGTTCCCGCCACCCGGCACGAGACCCTGGAAGGCCTGGCCGCCTGGGCCGATATCCTTGTGGTGGCCACCCCGGCCAGCCCCGAGACCCACCACCTGGTCGGTGCTTCGGTCCTGGGGGCGATGCAGCCGCATGGGGTGCTGGTCAACATCGCCCGTGGCGATATCGTCGACGAAGCCGCCCTGATCGCCGCGCTCGAAGCGCGCAGCATCGGTGCCGTCGGCCTGGATGTCTACGAGCACGAACCGCTGGTGCCCGAGGCGCTGATGGCCTTCGACAACGCCGTGCTGCTGCCGCACCTGGGCACCTCCTGTCTCGACGTGCGCGAGGACATGGGCGCCATGGCGGTCGAGAACCTGCGCGCCTTCTTCGCCGGTGAAGACTGCCCGAACAAGGTCAACTGACCCGGCCCCCCACCTGTTGCCCGAGGGCACGGGTGGGGCGCGCCACGGCCCCTGGGCCCCTTCTCAGGGCGCCTTCAGAGACCGCGAGATCGCATCGAAGATATAGGCGCCGGGCAGGGCGGGGGGCGTGGCCTCCTGCCGGGCATAGAGCTGCACGAGACCCACGTAGCGCTGGTGGCCCAGGGGGTCGGCCTCGACCGCCGATATGTCGATGATCTGCACATTGGCCCGGCGCGCGGCCGCGGCCACCATCGGTGACGCGGCGGGCAGGGCGCCAAGGCGGGGCCTGCCGCCCGAGATCCGCGACGAGAGCCCGAGGGCGCGGTCGTCCGATGCGGTCAGCACGATGATCGGATGGGCCATCGGTCCCAGCGTGTCGAGTTGCGAGGCGAAGACGAAGACGTCGATATCGGGGGCGGCCAGGACCACCTCCAGCCGGTCCAGCACCGCGTCACGGCCCGAGAGCTTCAGCGCCTGCAGCACCTCCATGACCAGGAAGCCGCCCATGGAATGGCCGAAGAGCACCAGCCGCTCGCCGCCGGCGGTCAGCCCGGTCACCAGGTCGCTCAGCGCAGTGCGGGAGAAGAGCGCCGCCTGCCGGTCGGCCTCGTAGTCCAGCGGCCGCCCGCGCGAGGGCCAGGAGAAGAGCACCGGCGCCACCGTGCTGTCGGTCTCGGCGGCGATCTGCGCCAGCCGGAAGAGCGCCTCCTGGAAGCGGGTGTTGTAGCCATGGACATAGAGACCAAGCTGGCCGCTGTCCCCGGCCTCGCGTCTGGCGGCCTTGCGCGTGGCAGACAGGAAGCTGGCGCGATCCATGACGCCGCTTTCGACCACCACCATCTGGCGCGCGGGATCGGGCTCTGCCTCGGGATAGGGGATCTGTGCACCGCTGGCCCCCTCTGGGACGGAGATATCGTAATAGCGATAGGCGGTTGCGAAGGCGGGCTGGGTCGTGAAGCTGCCCGCAAGGGCGCGGTTGGTGGCGGCATAGATGCGGATGACACGGGTTGCCTCGGTCTCGGGGCGGGGGTCCAGCACCTCGGGTCCGGGGCGCGCGGCGCAGCCCGCCAGCAGCAGGAGACAGAGCAGCAGCAGGGGCCGCAGCAGGGGCAGGAGCCCTGCTTCGGAACGTCTGGAAAGGGCTGTCATCGGGGTCTCCACGTCGCGTCCCCCCTTGCTAGGCCGCGAGGGGGGCAGCGGTCAATCGGAGCCCGGAGGCCCGGAGGGGACTGGGTCGCGGAAGATCAGGCCGGGCCGGGTCAGACCGGCGTGTCGCCCATCTCGGCCCGCCAGTGGCGGCGGCAGAGCGAAACATAGGTCTCGTTCCCGCCGATCTGGATCTGGGCGCCGTCCTGCAGGGCGCGGCCATCGGCGCCGCGCCGCACCACCATGGTGGCCTTCTTGCCGCAATGGCAGATGGTGCGCACTTCGCGCATCTCGTCGGCCAGCGCCAGCAGGGCCGAGGAGCCGGGGAAGAGCTCGCCGCGGAAATCGACGCGCAGGCCGTAGCACATGATGGGGATGCGCAGGTCATCCACCACGCGGGCCAGCTGCCAGACCTGGTCCTTGGAGAGGAACTGCGCCTCGTCGACGAAGACGCAGGCGAAGGCTGCCGCCGCGTGCCGGGCGCGGATCTTCTCGAAGAGGTCATCGCCCTCGGCGAAGGTATCGGCATCGGCGCCGATCCCGATGCGGGAGCCGATGCGCCCTTCGCCCGCGCGCTTGTCGAATTGCGCGGTCAGCAGGTAGGTGTCCATGCCGCGTTCACGGTAGTTGTGCGACGCTTGCAGCAGGATCGTCGACTTGCCCGCGTTCATGGTGGAGTAGTGGAAATAGAGCTTGGCCATGGCGGTAGATAGGCCGGGTCGGGGGCAGGGGGCAAGAGCCTGCCGGGTCGCTATGCGCCGCTTTTCCCGCTGTCCTCGGGGCGGTCGCCCGGATGGCTGGCAGAGACGGGGAAGGGCGGCAGCCAGGCCTCGCGGCGGCTGGTCCAGAGCTCGTAATCCGGGGCGAAGACAGAGGGGCTGTCGAGCGCGCCCAGGTGCAGCTCTACCTCGTCGCCGGTGCGGGCAAAGACGGAAGAGCCGCAGGTTGGGCAGAAGTGGCGGCCCTCGTAGGCGCGGGAGTCGCCGGTGATCTCGACCCGGTCCGCCGGGAAGACGGCGGCGGCATAGAAGAGCGCGCCGTGGTGCTTGCGGCAGTCGAGGCAATGGCACAGCCCGACCCTGAGCGGCGCGCCATGGGCCACAAGGCGAAGGGCGCCGCAAAGGCAGCTTGCGGGGTGTTGCGCCATCCCGGTCTCCTTTCAGCGAGGCCTGCGCCGCGTGGCGCAGGGTGGGTTCGTCCCCACCCTACGCCCTGTTGCAGCGGATCAGAAGGTGATCACCTCGTGCTCGCCCACATCGGGCGTGTGCCCGGTCACGTTGGCGCGGGCGATCTCGTAGAGGAATTTCGCGCCACCTTCGGTCAGCCAGACCTCGGCCTTGGCGGGCACGAAGCGCAGCAGGCGGACAGAGGAATCCTCGCGGCCTTCCTCGAACCAGGCGCCGGCGACGCGCGACCAGAGGTCGTCGAGCTTGGCCGGATCGGTCACGGCCTGAAGCTGGCCCGAGATGTCGGCGTAGAGCTTGGCGCCCTGGTCGGCGACCAGGAAGTGGCTGTCGCGCTTTTCCACGGCGGCCTGGTGCGCGGCGGTGCCTTCGGCGCTGATGAACCACAGGACGCCCTCGTCCGCGTCGGCATAGTGGCTCATGGGAATATGGGTGTCCGGGCCGGTCATCAGCATGCCCGCGGTGACATCACCGAGACGGTCGAAGAGACGTTGTGCGGTCTTGGTGTCGTGGTCCTTCATGGTGCTTTCCTTTCGTTTGATCTTGCAGACCCAACGAAGGCGGGGGCGTGGATGTTCCAGCTCGAGACCCCGCGCAAAGGCAAAACGCGCGGAGCTTTCGCCCCGCGCGTTCCGATCAGATCAGCGGCACCAGCGGCACGCCGCAGCCCGCCAGGGCCAGCACCGCCGCGAAGGCGGCGATGCGCAGCGCCCGGCTCATCCGCGCTTGGCGGTTTCGATGGCGGTTTCCTGCAGCGAGGTCACCTCGATCTCGCCCTCGACCCGCGACTTCATCGCCTGCACGGCCGCCTTGGCGCCCGCGGCGGTGGTGAAGTAGGGGATCTTGTCGTAGAGCGCGACCGAGCGGATCTCGCGGGAGTCGGCCACCGATTGCGCGCCCTCGGTGGTGTTGAAGACCAGGGCGATCTCGCCATCCTTCAGCAGGTCCACCACGTTGGGGCGGCCCTCGTAGACCTTGTTCACGGTCTCGCAGGCGATGCCCGCATCGGTCAGCCAGTTGGCGGTGCCGCGGGTGGCCACCAGGGCGAAGCCAAGGTCGGTCAGGATGCGCGCCGCGTCCAGCATCTCGGCGTCCTTGTCGGTATCGCGGATCGAGATGAAGATACGGCCCTCGGTCGGCAGGTGCGAGCCCGCGCCCATCTGGGCCTTCAGGAAGGCACGGCCGAAGCTGCGGTCATAGCCCATGACCTCGCCGGTGGAGCGCATTTCCGGCCCAAGCAGCGTATCGACGCCGGGGAAGCGGGCGAAGGGCAGCACGGCTTCCTTCACCGCGAAGCCTTCGATCTGCGGGTCGACCAGGTCGAAGTCCTTCAGCTTCTCGCCGGCCATGACGCGCGCGGCGATGGAGGCGATGGGGCTGTTCACGGCCTTGGCCACGAAGGGCACGGTCCGCGAGGCACGGGGGTTCACCTCGATGAGGTAGATCACGTCTTCGCCGTTCTCGGGCTTCACCGCGAACTGCACGTTCATCAGGCCGACCACGCCCAGCTCAAGCGCCAGGGCGCGGGACTGGCGCTTCAGCTCGGCGATGACCTCGGCCGACAGGGAATGCGGCGGCAGCGAGCAGGCCGAGTCGCCCGAGTGGACGCCGGCCTCTTCGATGTGCTGCATGATGCCCGCGACATGAACGTCCTCGCCGTCGCAGAGCGCATCCACGTCGACCTCGACGGCACCGGACAGGTAGCTGTCCAGCAGCACCGGGCTGTCGCCCGAGACGACCACGGCGTCGCGGATGTAGCGCTTCAGGCCCTCCATCTCGCGGACGATCTCCATGGCGCGGCCACCCAGCACGTAGGAGGGGCGGATGACCAGCGGGAAGCCGATTTCCTCGGCGATCTCAAGCGCCTCGGTGTCGGAATGGGCGATGCCGTTCTTCGGCTGCTTCAGGTCGAGGCGGTTCACCAGGTCCTGGAAGCGCTCGCGGTCCTCGGCCAGGTCGATGGCGTCGGGGGTGGTGCCCAGGATCGGGATACCCGCCTCTTCCAGCGCATTGGCCAGCTTCAGGGGCGTCTGGCCGCCGAACTGGACGATCACGCCATGCAGCGAGCCCTTGGACTGTTCGACGCGCAGGATTTCCATCACGTGCTCGAAGGTCAGCGGCTCGAAGTAGAGGCGATCCGAGGTGTCGTAGTCGGTCGAGACCGTCTCGGGGTTGCAGTTGACCATGATGGTCTCGTAACCCGCGTCGGTCAGGCTGAAGCAGGCGTGGCAGCAGCAATAGTCGAACTCGATGCCCTGGCCGATCCGGTTCGGACCGCCACCCAGGATGACCACCTTCTTGCGGTCGGAGGGCCGTGCCTCGTCCTCGACCTCGCCCATCATGGGCTCTTCGTAGGTCGAGTACATGTAGGGGGTCTGGGCCTCGAACTCGGCGGCGCAGGTGTCGATGCGCTTGAAGACGGCGGTGACGCCCAGGTTGTGCCGGGCGCGGCGCACCTGGTCCTCGTCACGGGCCGAGAGCTTGGCCAGCCGGGCATCCGAGAAGCCCAGCATCTTCAGGCGGCGCAGGCCCTCTTCGGTCAGCGGAAGGCCGTTCATCTGCACCTCGGCCTCGGCGCGGATGATCTCGCGGATGCGGGCCAGGAACCAGGGATCGAAGGCGGTGACGGCCTGGATCTCGTCATCCGACAGGCCGAAGCGCATGGCCTGGGCGATGACGCGGATACGGTCCGGGGTCTGGCGCGACAGCGCCTTGACCACGGCGGCACGGTCGACCTCTGCGGCGGGGGCATCGGCAGAGACGCCCTCGATCTCGATCTCGTCGAGGCCGGTCAGGCCGGTCTCCATCGAGGCCAGGGCCTTCTGCAGCGATTCGTGGAAGGTCCGGCCAATGGCCATGACCTCGCCCACCGACTTCATGGCGGTGGTCAGCAGCGGCTCGGAGCCGGGGAACTTCTCGAAGGCGAAACGCGGGATCTTGGTGACCACGTAGTCGATGGTCGGCTCGAAGGAGGCCGGCGTCACCTTGGTGATGTCGTTGTCCAGCTCGTCCAGCGTGTAGCCGACCGCCAGCTTGGCGGCGATCTTGGCAATCGGGAAGCCGGTGGCCTTGGAGGCCAGCGCGGAAGAGCGGGACACGCGGGGGTTCATCTCGATGACGACCATGCGGCCATCCTCGGGGTTGATCGCCCATTGCACGTTGGAGCCGCCGGTCTCGACGCCGATCTCGCGCAGCACGGCGATCGAGGCCGAGCGCATGGCCTGGTATTCCTTGTCGGTCAGCGTCAGCGCCGGGGCCACGGTGATCGAATCGCCGGTGTGCACGCCCATCGGGTCCACGTTCTCGATCGAGCAGACGATGATCGCGTTGTCCGCCTTGTCGCGGACGACCTCCATCTCGTATTCCTTCCAGCCCAGCAGGCTTTCGTCGACCAGGATCTGGCCGACCGGAGAGGCCTCCATGCCGGAGCGGCAGTAATATTCGTAGTCGTCGCGGTTGTAGGCCACGCCACCGCCGGTGCCGCCCAGGGTGAAGGCAGGGCGGATGATCGCGGGCAGGCCGATGTGCTCCAGCGCCTCCATGGCCTCCTTCATGCCGGCGGCGATGTCGCGCTTGCCGTTCTCCATCTTCGGAGAGGTGACGATGGTCGCCTTGGGATTTTCCAGGCCGATGCGGTCCATGGCGTCGCGGAAGAGCTTGCGGTCCTCGGCCATCTCGATGGCTTCGCGGTTGGCGCCGATGAGCTCGACGCCGAATTTCTCGAGCACGCCCTGGTCATCCAGCGCCAGCGCGGTGTTCAGGCCGGTCTGGCCGCCCATGGTGGGCAGCAGCGCGTCGGGGCGCTCTTTCTCGATGATCTTGGCGACAACCTCGGGCGTGATCGGCTCGATATAGGTCGCGTCGGCAAGGCCGGGGTCGGTCATGATCGTGGCGGGGTTCGAGTTCACCAGGATCACCCGGTAGCCCTCTTCACGCAGCGCCTTGCAGGCCTGGGCACCCGAGTAGTCGAATTCACAGGCCTGGCCGATGATGATGGGCCCCGCGCCGATGATCATGATTGAGTTGATATCGGTTCTCTTAGGCATTCTGGGGACCTCGTGACAGCGCGATAGGACGCGGGGGAGATCCCCGCGCAAAATTGTCTGCGTTATAGTCAGCGCGCGTTGGGGTTCAACCCCTGATCGGCCTGCCTTGACCGAAAGCCTTCGCCAGCTCACGCGACGTTCCGCGCCGCGGGGGGCGCATTCGTCGTGCCGCTGGTCTGGCTTGGGAATCGGCAGCAGGCCGCGGGGGCGGCGCGCCCCCGACCCTAGCCTGTTACCGCACCGGCGTCACTCAGCCGCCGATTGTGCCCTTTCCGGGGTGGCGGCCTTCGGGGAGGCCTGGCCCCCGGTGGTCGCATCCGCATCGCGGTAGAGGTAATCGCGCGTCAGCGGCACCGCCTGCTGGTCGCGGGCCAGCTGGAACTGGAACACCACCTGGTCATTCATCCGAAAGGTCATCTCGGAGGCGATCAGGTAGAGCCGCCACATCCGCACGAAGCGCTCGTCGTAGAGCTCGCGTGCCTTGTCGACGTTCTCCATGAAGCGGTCGTACCAATGCTTCAGGGTCTCGGCATAGTGCAGCCGCCAGACCTCGACGTCGCAGGTCACCAGCCGTTCCTTCTCGATTGCGGCGCTGGCCTCGGAGAGCGCGGGGACATAGCCGCCGGGGAAGATGTACTTGGTGATGAAAGCCGCCGTGGCACCGGGCGGGTCGCTGCGCCCGATGGTATGGATCAGCGCCACCCCGTCGGGGGCGAGGAACTGCTTCACGTGGCGGAAGTACTCGCGGTAATGCGGCACGCCCACGTGCTCGAACATGCCCACCGAGACGACGCGGTCGAAGGTCTCGTCCACGTGGCGGTAGTCCTGCAGGCGGATATCGACCTGGTCTTCCAGGCCCGCCTCCTTCACCCGCCGCGTGGCGATGGCGTGCTGTTCCCTCGACAGGGTCACGCCGACCACCCGGACACCGTAGTCGCGGGCCAGCGTCAGCGCCATGCCGCCCCAGCCACAGCCGATGTCCAGCACCTTCAGGCCGGGCTTCAGCCGCAGCTTGCCCGCGATATGATGCTTCTTGGCCAGTTGGGCCTCTTCCAGCGTCATGTCGGGCCGCGCGAAATAGGCGCAGGAATACTGCCGGTCCTCGTCGAGGAAGAGATCGTAGAGCGCGCCGGAAAGGTCGTAGTGATGCGCCACGTTCTCCTGCGCCTTGCCGACCGGGTTGAACTGGGCGATCCGGCGCAGGATGCGGCGCGAGGTAGAGACGGCGCGCTGGACACCGCCGCGCCGCGCGCCATCCGAGCGCAGGTTGACCATGGCCAGTTCGATCACGCCATAGAGGTCGTCATTGCCAAGCTCGATATCGCCATCCATGTAGCCCTCGCAGAAGGCCAGCTCGATATCGGTGATCATCTTGCGCGGCAGGTCGGGGTCTTTCAGCGTCACCTCGATCTCGGGCCCGCCGGGGCCGCCGCCGAAGGTCTTGCAGGTGCCGTCCGCGAAGGTCACCTCTAGCCGCCCTTTCCGGATGGCCCGGTCCAGGAATGAAGTCAGTAAGGAATCCCACATTCAATAATCTCCCTCGAAAGGGTCCTGTACGTCGCGCGGGTCGGAGAGGGGGCCGGGGCGTCCGGGGCCGGTAACCGGACCATGCGCCTGACCACTTTGGCAGAAGTGAACAAAGTATGTAAATCGCATGTATGCGGCAGGGATGTTCATGATTGCACAAGTAATTGGTTAATGCTGCGGGGACCCCACGGGCCTGCACGGAAAATGTGCGATATGGCGGAAACAGGCGGGATCGGGCCCCGGCGAGGGCGCGCACCGGGGGCGTGCCGGGGCCTAATCCGGGGTCCCGCGCCGGACCGGGGCCGCATGGATTTGCCGCCGCGGGCGGGTGCCGTGGCGCCAGCGGGGCGCTCAGCTGCCCCGAGAGACCCCTTCCACCCCCTGTCCGACTTGACTTTCCGCGCGCTTCCGTGTGAACCGGCGCAGGCTAAACCCGGCCCCTCCGGCACGGGGCAGACCGCGCGAGACGAAAGAGGACAGACCCATGCATTCCTACCGCAGCCACACCTGCGTCGACCTGACCAAGGCCAATGTGGGCGAAAACGTCCGCCTCTCGGGCTGGGTGCACCGGGTGCGAGATCACGGCGGCATCCTCTTCATCGACCTGCGCGACCACTACGGCACCACCCAGGTGCTCTGCGATCCCGACAGCGCCGCCTTCGCCGAAGTCGAGAAGGTGCGCAGCGAATGGTGTATCCGCATCGACGGTGAGGTGAAGGCCCGCGACGAGAGCCTGGTGAACCCCAAGCTGCCCACTGGCGAGATCGAGGTCTTCGTGCGCGACATCGAGGTGCTGGGCGCCGCGAAGGAGCTGCCGCTGATGGTCTTCGGCGACCAGGAATACCCCGAGGAAACCCGCCTGCGCTATCGCTACCTGGACCTGCGCCGCGAGCAGATGCAGAAGAACATGGTGCTGCGCTCTGACGTGGTCAGCTCGATCCGCAAGCGCATGTGGGACCTGAACTTCAAGGAGTTCCAGACCCCGATCATCACCGCCTCCTCCCCCGAGGGCGCGCGTGACTTCCTGGTGCCCTCGCGTCTGCACCCCGGCAAGTTCTACGCCCTGCCGCAGGCCCCGCAGCAGTTCAAGCAGCTGCTGATGGTCTCGGGCTTCGACAAGTATTTCCAGATCGCGCCCTGCTTCCGCGACGAGGATCCGCGCGCCGATCGCTCGCCCACCGACTTCTACCAGCTGGACATGGAGATGAGCTTCGTCACCCAGCAGGATGTCTTCGACACGATCTCGCCCGTGCTGGCGGGGATCTTCGAGGAATTCGGCGGCGGCAAGAAGGTCGACGCGCCTGCCGAGTGGCCGCAGATCTCTTATGCCGACGCGGCGCTGAAGTATGGCTCCGACAAGCCCGACCTGCGTAACCCGATCGAGATGCAGGTGGTCTCCGAGCACTTCGCGGGCTCGGGCTTCGCGATCTTCGCCAAGCTGCTGGAGCAGGAAGGCACCGAGATCCGCGCCATCCCCGCCCCCACCGGTGGCTCGCGCAAATTCTGCGACCGCATGAACGCCTTCGCCCAGAAGGAAGGTCTGCCCGGCATGGGCTACATCTTCTGGCGCGACAAGGACGGCGAAATGGAAGCCGCGGGCCCGCTGGCCAAGAACATCGGCCCCGAGCGCACCGAGGCGATCCGCCAGCAGCTGGGTCTGGGCGTCGGCGACGCGGCCTTCTTCCTGGGCGGCAAGCCCAAGAGCTTCGAGGCCGTCGCCGGCCGCGCCCGCAACGTCATCGGCGAAGAGCTGGGCCTGACCGACAAGGACCGTTTCGCCTTTGCCTGGATCGTCGACTTCCCGATCTACGAGAAGGACGAGGAAACCGGCAAGCTGGACTTCGAGCACAACCCCTTCTCCATGCCCCAGGGTGGCATGGAAGCGCTGGAAGGTGACCCGCTGGCGGTCAAGGGCTACCAGTACGACCTGGCCTGCAACGGCTATGAGCTGGTTTCGGGCGCGATCCGGAACCACAAGCCCGAGATCATGTTCAAGGCCTTCGAGCTGGCCGGCTACGGCAAGGAAGAAGTGCTGAAGCGCTTCGGCGGAATGGTCAACGCCTTCCAGTACGGCGCCCCGCCGCACGGCGGTTGCGCGGCCGGTATCGACCGTATCGTCATGCTGCTGGCGGAAGAGAGCAACATCCGCGAGGTGATCCTCTTCCCGATGAACCAGCGCGCCGAGGACCTGATGATGGACGCGCCCTCCGAGCCCACGCCGGAACAGCTGATGGAGCTGAACCTGCGCGTGATCCCGCAGGAATAAGCCGCGCGTCCCGCGTATTTGCGAAAGGCCCCCGGAGCGATCCGGGGGCCTTTTGCGTTGCGCGATGACCTGTTTCGGCGGGCCTTTCCAACCGGCAGCGTATTGCCTATCGTCCGGGCAAGCAGAGCCTTCGGAAGGATGCAGAGCATGAGCCAGGATCGCCCCCAGGGCCCGCTGGTCGAGAACTGGCAACCGCCGGTCGCGCCGCCGCGCGATCTGCTGCTTGAGGGGCATCATGTACGCCTGGTGCCGCTGAAGGCCGAGGCCCATGCCGCGTTGCTTTTCAACGCCTATGCGGACCAGGACTGGCTCTGGGACTACATGCCCGTCGGGCCCTTTCACTCGGCCTCGCAATATCACCGCTGGGTGCGCTCGGTCGAAGACGGCCCGGTGCGCTTCATGGCCATCGAGGATCGTCAGAAGGGGGTCGTGGGGGTGGCCTCCTACCTGAACATCGTGCCCGAGATGGGTTCGGTCGAGGTCGGCAACATCGCCTTCGCGCCTGCGCTGCAGGGCACGGTGGCGGCGACCGAGGCCATGGTGCTGATGATGAACTGGGCCTTCGAAGCCGGGTATCGGCGCTACGAGTGGAAGTGCAACGCGCTGAACATCCCCTCGCGCCGCGCGGCGCAGCGGCTTGGCTTCAGCTACGAGGGCGTCTTCCGCCAGCACATGGTGGTGAAGGGCCGCAACCGCGATACCGCATGGTTTGCCATCACCGACAGCGACTGGCCGGCGCTGAAAGAGGCCTATGCGGTCTGGCTGAACCCGGCCAATTTCGACGCGGCGGGCCAGCAGCGCGAACGTCTGTCGGATCTGACCCGGCTGGTGCGGGTCAGCTCCGATCCCGAACTGTAGTTACAGCACCATGTCCGAGGCGGCCCAGTCCCAGTAGAGCGCGCGCACGCGTGCCGACATGGGGCCGACTTCATATGTGGTGTCCTCGAAGGCGGTGACGGGGGTGACCTTGTTGAGGTTGCCCGAGAGGAAGACCTCGTCCGCCTGCTCGAAATCGGCATAGGTCATCACGGTTTCATGCACGCGCACGCCATCGGCGCGCAGGTTGGCGATGTGGCGGGCGCGGGTGATGCCCGACAGGAAGGTGCCATTGGGGATCGGGGTGAAGACCTCTCCGTCCTGCACCGCGAAGACATTGGCGGTGGCGCTTTCGGCGACATTGCCCATGGCGTCGCAGACCAGCGCATTGCCGAAGCCCCGCGCGCGCACCTCGGCCAGCATGCGGCCATTGTTGGGATAGAGCGCGCCCGCCTTGGCATTGGTCACGGCGCAATCCAGCGTCGGGCGGCGGAAGCGGGTCTTGCCCAGGGTCGTGGCGGCCTCGGGGGCGGCCATGGGGATCTCTTCCAGCGCCAGGCAGAAGCCGGTGCCCAGGCCATAGCCCGGCTGCACCACGGTCTCATTGCCCATGAGCGCCCAGTACATGGGCCGGATATAGACCGCAGCGCCCTTGTCGAAACGGGTCAGGCCCTCGCGGGTCAGGGCGATCCATTCGTCGACCGAGACCGTGGGTTCGATCATCATCGCCTCGGCAGAGCGGTTCACGCGCTCCATGTGGGGGCGCAGGTCGGGCATCTTGCCGTCGAACATCCGTGCCCCGTCGAAGACGGTCGAGCCCAGCCAGGCGCCGTGATCCCCGGCCTTCATCACCGCCAGGTCACCCTGGTGCCATGTGCCGTCGAAATAGGTGTGGATCTGGCCGGTCATCTGCATCTCCTTCGCTGCGTGCGTCAGGGATAGGCCATCGTCCGGCTATAGGGAAGGGTCATGGGGCCGCTGCCCCGTGGTGAATTCCCCGACCCGGAGGGGTCGGGGGACTCATGCTGAAAAGGTCTTGAAGTAAAGGTAGCCGACACGAGATCCGGGGGGGTGAACCCCGCGTAGCCAGGTCTTCGAGCCCACTCTCGCCGCGCTTTGAAACACTTCGGTGACAGCGCAATCAAGGTCGGGTGAAATTGCGGCCCAGGATCACTCCGACGCCTCTGCCGCGGCCAGAAGTGCCTTCAGATCGAGCGGCGCGTTGTACATCGCAAGGCTGCCATCGGGCTGGCGGGGCCATTCCGCCTCGGGCTTGTCCCAATAGAGCTCGACGCCGTTGTCGTCCGGGTCGCGCAGGTAGATGGCTTCGCTGACGCCATGATCGGCGGCCCCGTCCAGGGTCAGGCCGGCGTCGTAGACGCGGCGCAGCGCATCGCCCAGGGCGGCGCGGGTCGGGTAGAGGAAGGCGGTGTGGTAGAGCCCGGTGTGACCGGCAGGCGGCGGGGTGGCGCCACGGCTCTCCCAGGTGTTGAGACCGATGTGGTGGTGGTAGCCGCCAGCCGAGAGGAAGGCCGCGCCGGGACCGTATTGCTGGGTCACCTCGAAGCCGAGCACACCCGAGTAGAAATCGATGGAGCGCGCCAGGTCAGAGACCCTCAGGTGGACGTGACCGATGCGGGTGGCGGGGTGGACTGGATTGGTCATTTCACAAACTCCTTGAATGACCCGAAGCTAGTCCTGCGTGTCAGCCCACACCAGCCTCACCAGAGCGCCGCTCATGTGCAAAAATGCGAAGGGCGCCCGAAGGCGCCCTTGCTGTCTTTCGATCCGGATGCCGCTCAGGAGCGGATCATGCCGACGATCTCGTAGGTCTTCTTCAGGATCGGCTCGGCGATCTCGCGGGCCTTCTCGGCGCCATTGCCGATGATGCGGTCGATCTCGTCCGGGGTTTCCATCAGGCGGGCCATCTCGGAGGAGATCGGCGCCAGGTGGGCCACGGCCACATCGGCCAGCATCGGCTTGAACTCCGAGAACTGCTTGCCGCCGACCTCTGCCAGCACCGCGTCCACATCCATGCCGGCAAGGGCGGCGTAGATGTTGACGAGGTTGCGCGCCTCGGGGCGGTCCTCCAGGCCCTTGGCCTCGGAGGGCAGGGCCTCGGGGTCGGTGCGGGCCTTGCGGATCTTGTTCGCAATCGCATCGGCGTCATCGGTCAGGTTGATGCGCGCCATGTCCGAAGGATCGGACTTCGACATCTTCTTCGAGCCGTCGCGCAGGGACATGACGCGGGTGGCCGCGCCCTCGATCACCGGCTCGGTGACGGGGAAGAAGTCGACGCCGTAGTCATTGTTGAACTTGATCGCGATGTCGCGGGTCAGCTCGATATGCTGCTTCTGGTCCTCGCCCACGGGGACGTGGGTCGCATGGTAGACCAGGATGTCGGCCGCCATAAGCGAGGGATAGGCGAAGAGGCCCAGCGAGGCGTTCTGCTGGTTCTTGCCCGCCTTGTCCTTCCATTGGGTCATCCGCTGCATCCAGCCCATGCGGGCGACGCAGTTGAAGATCCAGGCCAGTTGTGTGTGCTCGGGCACCTGGGACTGGTTGAACAGGATCGCCTTTGCCGGGTCGAGGCCCGAGGCGATGTAGCCGGCGGCCAGCTCTCGGGTCTGGCGACGCAGGGCCTCGGGATCCTGCCAGACGGTGATCGCATGCAGGTCGACCATGCAGAAGATCGTCTCGAAGCCCTCGTTCAGCCCGCGCTCTTGCCAATCCACGAAACGGCGCATGGCGCCAAGGTAGTTGCCCAGGGTCAGCCCACCCGAGGGCTGGATACCCGAGAACACTCGGGGCTGGAATTTCGTGGTCTGGTTCGCGCTTGCGTCGGACATCTCCGCACTCCTGTCAGCGGCCACTGGTAAATGTGCCCTCGCTGGCTTACCCATGCCCCGAAAGGGCGTCAACCGGGCAAGGGGCGCCACGCAGCAGAGGGCAGGCCATGCAGGACAATCGCATCCCCGAAGAAGCGCCGGTCAATCCGGTTGCCCCGGTGATCGTCGTGATCTTCATCGTGATGATCGGGATCGAGGGAATCTTCTCTCTTGGCAGCACGGGTCTGATCGGCGGGGCGCAGGCCGTGGGCTGGCGCCTGGGCGCGCTCAACGACTATGCCTTCTCGCCGGGCTTCCTGCATTACATGCTGGCCACCGGAGATTTCGACCCGCGCTACCTGATGCGCTTCTTCACCTACGCCTTCGTGCATCCGACCTTCCAGTCGGCGCTCATCGCCTGCGTGATGTTCCTGGCGCTTGGCAAGTTCGTCGGCGAGGCGGTGAAGGGACCGGGGCTGGCGCTGCTCTTCGCGGTCACCACCATCGGCGGCGCGCTGGTTTTCGGTCTGATCGCGCCCGAGGGGGACTGGCTGATCGGAGCCTTCCCGGCGACCTACGGCATGATTGGTGCCTACAGCTACCTGATGTGGGTCTATTACCGGGCGATCGGAGAGAACCAGGCCATGGCCTTCCGGCTGATCGGCATCCTGATGGCGCTGCAGCTGCTCTTCGGGCTCTTCTTCGAGACCGGCATGGCCTGGATCGCCGAGGCGGCGGCCTTCGCCATCGGTTTCGCCGTGGCACCGCTGGTGCTGCCGGGCGGTTTCGCCCGGCTGCGCCAGAAGCTGCAGAACCGCTGATCTAGAACATCTCGGCCGGCAGCAGCGGGAAGAGACGGGCAAAGCGGCGGTTGCGGGCCTCGGGCCAGGGCAGGATGTAGCTGGTCCGGTCCTCGGGCGCGCGCGCGGCCTCGTCATGGGCCAGCGCGGTCCAGGCGGCGGCCTGCGTGGCCTCGGTCTCGGGGATGGCGCCGCGCAGCCAGCTGGCCATCAGCCGTTCCCTGGCCTGGCGGATCTGGTCGGGGTTCTGGAACTGCACCGAGGCCTCGGTATCCCATCGCATCGAACGACCGTTGAGATTGGCCGAGCCGATGATGCCCACGCGTTCATCCACCAGGGTCACCTTGGAGTGCAGGTAGACCACCGGCGCGCCGGCCACGGGGCCCGGCGTATGGCGCGGCGCCGGGCGCGGCTGGACGGGGGCCAGAACCGCCAGCCGGTCGCCGAAGCCCGCGCGCAGGGTGTTCAGGCAGCGCAGTTGCAACGCCTGCTCGTGACGCGCATCGACCGAGCGGGCGCGGTCGAAGATCACCCGTTCGGGTTCGGTCGGCAGCACGATGATGCAGTTGAGCTCGGGCTTCTGTTCGGCGCGGCGGGCCAGCGCGCGGGCCAGGGGCATGTGGCGGAAGAACTGGGTTTCCAGGTAGACCAGCCGCTCGGCGGTCTCGAAGGCGGCGAGATGGGCGTCCTCGTGCTCGGTCACCCTCGGCTTTGGACCAAGGCGCAGTCGGCCCTCTGCGCCATCCGACTGGGTGCGCAGGAGGCGCGGGCCAAGGGCCGAGGGCCGGCGCGCGGGAAGCCTGGCCTTGCCGGAGGCGGGGTCGGGCTCGGCGGCGAAGGAAGCGGCGCCGGCGCGGATGGCGCGCTGCCAGCAATCCTGGAAATGGCGCAGCAGGTCGCGGCAGATCCGCCCCGACACCGCGAGCGAGACATCGTGCCAGGTCTCTTCGGCGCGCTGGTCATGGGTCTCGTCATCCCAGCGACGTTCGTCCACGTCGATGCCGCCGATGATCGCGCGCTTGCCGTCGACCACGGCGAACTTCTGGTGCAGCGTCGCCGGGCGCATGCGGTGCAGCGTTTCCATCGAGCGATGCTGCAAGGGGGTCAACCGCTCGGCGGGCCAGCTGCGCAGCTCCTTGCGGGCGGCATTGATCGGACCGCGGAAGAGATGGCTCCAGATCGGTGCCGCGCGCGCCTCGTGGGCGGCCACCAGCACCTGGGCGCCGAAGAACTCCTTTGCCTTCTGCTGTTGCGGGGCGCGCATCAGGGCCTGGCCGAAGCCGGTGCCGCTGTCCCATGCGGCGCGGTGCAGCTCTGCCGTAAAGAGCGGGTCGAAGTCGGCGATCAGCATGCGCACCCGCACCCCGCGCGAGGCGACGCGTGCGATCAGCTGTGCCCAGGTCTCGAGACCCAGCTCCTGCGCCGACTGGCTGCGCAGGCGGGTGCGGGGGTCGAAGATGCGGAAAGACAGCAGGACTTCATGCCGTGCCGACAGGCACAGCTCTTCAAGCGCCGGGTACATCTCGGCGGCGGTGACCAGCAGTGAGAGCTGCGGGTCGAGATCTTTGTCCTTTGCCATTGGCTCCGCTTGCTCCTGTGGATGCAAGCTCAACGCACGGTGGGCCGATCAGGTTTCACGCGATCTTCCGCGACGCAGGGCGCCGGTGAAATCCGTCAGCCGGAAAGCGCCGATCAGCTGGCCGCTGGCGAAGTAGAGAACCGAGCCCAGGGCGATGAGCAGGGCCAGCGCCGGGTAGCGGATGTAATCGGCCGAGAGCCAGGGCGCGAGCAGCAGCCGCGCCGGCCAGAGCCCGGCCCCCATGATCAGCGAGGCGGCAAGGATGCGCGGCGCGCGGCGGCGGAACCGGGGGTCGAAACGGGCGACCTCTCCCATGTGGCCGGCGCCGAAATGCAGCGCGGCCAGCATGACCCAGCCGGCCAGCGTGGTGGCCAGCGCGCAGGCGATCCAGCCGATGAACGGCGCCAGCCCGATGGCGATCACCGCATTGGCGACCATGGCCAGCAGGGCGTAGTTGAAGGGCCGCCGGGTGTCCTCTCGGGCGAAGTAGAGCGGTTGCAGCACCTTCTGCAGCACGAAGGCGGGCAGGCCGGCGCCGTAGACGGCAACCGCCAGGGCGATGGCGGCGCTGTCCTCGGGGCGGGCCGCGCCGCGCTCGAAGAGCACCGAGACGATGGGCAGCGGAATGACCATCAGCGCCACCGCGCAGGGCAGGGTGAGCGCCAGCGCCAGCTCGCCCGCGCGCGACAGCGCATTGCGCGAGCCCGCGGTGTCCTCGGCCTTCAGGCGGCGCGAGAGGTCGGGCAGCAGCACGATGCCGATGGCGATGCCCACCACGCCGAGGGGCAGCTGGTAGAGCCGGTCGGCGGTGAAGAGCCACCCCACGGCGCGGTCGAAGTAGCTGGCCACCTGCTGACCCACCAGCAGGTTGACCTGCACCACGCCCCCCGCAAGGGCGGCGGGGATCGCAACGCGGATGAGGCGCTTCAGGTCCGGGGTCAGCCGCGGCCGCACCGGGCGGACCTGGAAGCCCGCAAGGCTCGCCGCGCGCCAGAGCAGCGCCAGCTGCGCCACGCCGGCCACAGGCACCGCCCAGATCAGCGCATAGCCCAGGTCCAGCCCGAGGGGCCGTGCCAGAAGCATGGTGCCCACGAGCAGCACGTTCAGCAGTACCGGCGCGGCAGCCGCGGCGGCGAAGCGCCCGGCGGCGTTCAGCACGCCCGAGAGCAGCGCGGCAAGCGATATGAACAGGATGTAGGGGAAGGCGATGCGGCCGAAGATCACCGCCAGCGGGTATTGCTCATCCCCCGCGAAGCCCGAGGCAAGGGCGAGGATCAGCCAGGGCATGGCCAGTTGTGCCAGCAGGGTCAGCAGGATCAGCACCGTGGCGAGACCCGCGAAGGCCTCGTTCATGAAACGCTGCGGATCGTCCCTGGCTTCGAGCTTCTTCGAGAAGATCGGCACGAAGGCCATGTTGAAGGCCCCCTCGGCGAAGAAGCGGCGGAACATGTTGGGCAGCCGGAAGGCGACGATGAAGGCCTCGTAGACCGGGCCGGTGCCGAGGGCGGCGAGCAGGATGATGTCCCGCGCCAGCCCCAGCACCCGGCTGAGCATCGTCCAGAGGCCCACGGTGAAGACACCCGAGACCAGTCTGATGGGATTCACGCGCGCGCCCTTTCCTGGCCTGCGGCAATGGCCTCTCGCAGTTTCGCCTCGAGCGAGCGCTGCTTCGATTCCGAGAAGAGCTTCAGACCGAACATGTCCTTGACGTAGAAGGTGTCCACCACCTGTTCGCCATAGGTGGCAATCACCGCCGAGCTGATCTGCACGTTGGCCGCCGCCAGCGTCCGGGTCAGGTCATGCAGCAGCCCCGCGCGGTCGCGGGTGTCGACCTCGATGATCGTGTAGATCTCGGAGCCCTCGTTGTCGAAGGCCACCGAGGTCGAGACCTTGAAGGCGCGTTCGCGCTTCTTGATGCGGTCGCGGTCCTGCATGGCGTCGCGGGTCACCAGCTCGCCGCGCAGGATCTTGTGGATCATCTGCGTCAGCCGCGGCAGGCGCGAGGCCTCGTAGGGTGCGCCATCGGCATCCTGTACCCAGAAGGCCGCCGTGGCGTAGCCGTCGACGGTGGTATAGGTGCGGGCATCCACGACATTGGCGCCGACCAGGGCCAGCGCCCCCGAGAGGCGGGCGAAGATGCCCGGATGGTCAGCCATGGCAAAGAGCGCCCGCGTGGCGTCGTGATCCTCGTCGGCCTTCAGGTCGATGCGGATCTCGTCCACCGGCAGCCCGCCGCGCAGCATCTCGGCGAAGGCCTCCTGCGTCGAGACATGCAGGCCCTGCCAATAGGGCGGGTAATGGCGCGCCAGCTCGCGGTCGATGTCCTCCTGGCTCCAGCCCGAGAGCTTCTCGGCCAGCATGCGCTGCGCCTCCTGCCCGCGATGGGTGCGGTTGAGCTCTTCCAGCCCGGTCTCCAGCGCCTTGCGGGTCTGGTGGTAGAGGGTGCGCAGAAGCTGCGCCTTCCAGTTGTTCCAGGTGCCGGGGCCGACGCCGCGGATGTCGCAGACGGTGAGCACGGTCAGCAGGTCCAGCCGGTCGCGGCTTCGCACGGCCTTGGCGAAGTCGCGCACGGTGCGCGGGTCGGCGATGTCGCGTTTCTGCGCCATGTCCGACATCAGCAGGTGATAGCGCACCAGCCATTCGACGGTATCGCATTCCTCGGGCGTCAGGCCCAGGCGCGGCGCCACCTTGCGGGCGATCTTGGCCCCCAACACCGCGTGTTCCTCTTCCCGGCCCTTGCCGATGTCATGCAGCAGCAGCGCCACGTAGAGCACCCGGCGGTTGACCCCCTCGGCGAGGATGGTCGAGGCCACAGGCAGCTCTTCCTGCAGGTCGCCATGTTCGATGGCGGCCAGGTTCGAGATGCATTGGATGGTGTGCTCGTCCACCGTGTAGTGGTGGTACATGTTGAACTGCATCATCGCCACGATGGGCTCGAACTCGGGGATGAAGGCGGCCAGCAGGCCCAGCTCGTTCATCCGGCGCAGGGCGCGTTCGGGGTTGCCGTGCTTGAGCAGCGTGCCCAGGAAGATCTTTGCCGCCTCGGGGTCCTCGCGCATCGAATCGTCGATCTTGTCGAGGTTGGCATGGACCATGCGCATGGCGTCGGGGTGCAGCAGCATGCCGGTGCGCAGGCCCTCGTCGAAGACGCGCAGCATGTTCAGCTTGTCCTTCAGGAAGCTGTCCTCGTCCGCCACGGCCAGGCGGCCATGCACCACCTCGTAGGGGGCGCCGATCTTCGGCTTGCGGCGGAAGACGCGCTCGAGCATGGCGTCGCCCTTGACGTTCTCGGCCTCGAGCTGGGTCAGGAAGATGCGGGTCAGCTCGCCGACGGCATTGGCCTGCCGGAAGTAGGCCTGCATGAAATGCTCGACCCCGCGGCGGCCGCCCCGGTCGCGGTATCCCATGCGTTCGGCCACCTGGACCTGCATGTCGAAGGTCAGCTGATCCTGCGGGCGGCCCGCCAGCAGGTGCAGGTGGCAGCGCACGGCCCAGAGGAAATCCTCGGCCTTCTGGAAGGTCTGGTATTCCTCGCGGGTAAAGAGCCCCAGGCGCACGAGGTCGCCCACCGACTGCACGCCATGGACGTATTTGCCGATCCAGTAGAGCGATTGCAGGTCCCTGAGACCGCCCTTGCCTTCTTTCACGTTGGGTTCGACCACATAGCGCTGGCCACCCTGCTTCTGGTGCCGGTTGTAGCGCTCTTCCAGCTTGGCCTCGATGAAGTCCTTCTCGGTGCCCTTGAAGAGGTCGGACCAGAGCTTGGTGTTCAGCTCGTCCACCAGCGGCGCATCCCCGGCCAGGAAGCGGGTCTCCATCAGCGCGGTGCGGATGGTGTAATCCTCGGCCCCCAGCTTGAGGCACTCGCGGATGGTGCGGCTGGAATGGCCGACCTTCAGGTGCAGGTCCCAGAGCAGGTAGAGCATCGCCTCGATCAGCGCTTCCAGCCCGGCAGAGATGCTCTTGCGGGTGAGGAACAGCAGATCCACGTCCGAGAAGGTGGCCATCTCGCCCCGTCCGTAGCCGCCGACGGCGCAGATGGCGAAGTCACCGAGGTCCGAGACCTGGTCGGCGGGCAGCGTCGCGCGGGCCTGGTCAAGCACCTCGCGCAGGATGCAATCGGTCAGCCAGGTATAGGCGCGGGTGGTCTTGCGGGCGGCGAAGGGCTCGGCCGCGAGACCCTCGGCGATGACCTCGGCGCCGGCATTGCGGGCCTCGTTCAGCCGCGCCACGATGGCCTTGCGGGCCTCGGCCGGATCAGGCGTGACGCGCCGGATCTCCTCAAGCTCGCGGGCGAGGGCGTGGGGGTCCAGAATGTCCTTTGCCGGACGAATGAGATCGTCCGGCAGGGTCAGGTTCTTGTCCATGAGGCATCCATTCGGGTGCTGCGTCCCGTCACCGCCCCGGAAGGGCGGTGACGGAGAGGGGGGCGGGGTCGGTCAGAAACCGGCCCCGGAGAAGCTGCGCGGTGCCGGGGCGATGACCACGACCTGCTGGTCCTGGATCGTCGCCACCGCAAGGCCGCGCTCATTGGTGCCATCGGGCAGCAGGCGGAAGACGCCGCCGACGCCCTGGAAGCCCGAGCCCTGGGTCAAGCCCGAGGTGGAGAGCGCATCGCTGCGGCCCTGCCGGACCAGCGCGCCGATGGCGGCAATGCCGTCGAAGGCCAGCCCGCCGATGGGGTGGGGGGCTGCGCCATAGGCTGCGGTGTAGCGGGCGTTGAACTGGGCGGTCAGGCCGGGATCGGGCAGGGCGAACCAGCCGCCCTGGACACCGGGCAGGGCCAGCGTCTGCGGCGGGATATCCCAGCGGGTCAGGCCGATGTACTGGATCTTGTCCGCGCCCAGCCCGTTCTCGGGCAGCATCTGGGTGAAGAGCGGCAGGGCCCCGGCGGTATTGGCGGTGAGGAAGATCGCATCGGCGCCCCCGGCCTCGGCCCCGCCACCGGCGGCGTCGCGCACGGCCGGCAGGGCGTTCAGAACGCCCTGTTGCGAGAACTCGTAGGGGACGGTGCCGACGATCGAGGCGCCGTTGCGCAGGGCGGCGGTTTGCACCGCGCTGGCCCCGGCCTGGCCCTCGGGGGTCTGGCCATGCACCAGCACGATGTTGTTCTTGCCCTGGGTGACCGCATAGCGGGTCAGCCGGTCGGCGGTGTTCTGGAAGGTCGGGCCCAGGATGAAGACGTTGCCGCCCGCGATCTCGGGGTTGTTCGAGAAGGCCAGCACGTTGACCCCGCGCGAGGCGGCGACGCGGCCTGCGGCATTGGCATTGGCGGCATAGACCGGGCCGAGGATCACCTTGGCGCCGTCGCTGATCGCCTGGGAGGTCACCCCGGCGGTCACTTCCGCGCTACCCTGGGTGTCATAGACCCGCAGGTCGATCTGCACGCCGTTCAGCTCGGAGGCGGCGAGACGGGCGGCGTTTTCCAGGCTGGCGGCGAGGATCGCATCGCCGGACTTGCCCGAGCCCTTGGGCACCAGAAGGGCCACCGGCACGGGCTTCGAGGTGTTGATGCTGGGGCCGGTGCCGCCAAGCGAGACCGGCTGGCAGGCGCTGGCCAGCGCCAGCGCGGGCAGGGTCAGCACCAGGGCGCGGCGGCTGCGGCGCAGGGGGCGTGGGTGAGCTTTGGAATTGGGGGCCTGGTCCCGGCTGGTCAGTGCCTTGCGGGCGGCGCTCAAAAGAGCGAACATGGGGATCTCCTCGGGTCCGTCGGCCCCGACCGGCCCCTGGGGGCCGTCCGCGGCGTGAAAGTCTTATGCCGAAATAATAAAGCTATCGTTCAGAGGGTCCAGCGATGAATGCCGAAACCGCAAAACTGGCGGCGGGTCTCTACCTCGTGGCCGTTCCCATCGGCTCGGCGCGGGACATCACCCTGCGGGCGCTCGATATCCTGGCCTCGGCCGATATGCTGGCGGCAGAGGACACGCGTTCGCTCCGGCGGCTGATGGATATCCACGGGATCGCTCTCGGCGACCGGCCGCTGCTGGCCTACCACGATCACTCGGGTCAGAAGATCCGCGCCCGGCTAATGGAGGCGGTGGCAGCGGGCAAATCGGTGGCCTATGCCTCCGAGGCGGGGACGCCGCTGATCGCAGATCCGGGCTACGACCTGGCAAGGCAGATGCGCGACGAGGGGCTCGAGATCACCTCGGCCCCCGGCCCCTCGGCAGTAATCACCGCGCTGTCGATCGCCGGGCTGCCGACGGATCGCTTCCTCTTCGCCGGCTTCCTGCCCTCGGCCGCAGGGGCGCGGAAAAGCGCCCTGATGGACCTGCGCGACACCCGCGCCACGCTGGTCTTCTACGAATCTCCCAACCGCATCGCCACCATGCTGGGCGACGCCGCCGAGGTGCTGGGGCCCGAACGCCAGGGCGCGCTCTGCCGCGAACTGACCAAGCGCTTCGAGGAAGTGCGGCGCGGCACGCTGTCGGAACTGGCCGCGGGCTGCGAGACCGATCCGCCGCGGGGCGAGATCGTGCTGCTGGTGGATCGCGGGGATTCCGAGAATGTTAGCGAATCTGATCTAGAAACCTCCCTGAGCGCTGCACTGGAACGGCTGTCGGTGCGGGATGCGGCGGATGAAGTCGCGGCCCGTTTCGATCTGCCCAGACGCAAGGTCTACCAGATGGCGCTGAAGCTGAACAAAGGCTGAAAGGGGCGCCGATGGCCGATATCCTGGAATTCCGCAATCCGCGGGTGGACCGTGGCCAGCGCGCCTACCTGACCGGCCTTTGTGGCGAAGACGCCGTTATCCGGCACTATGAAGATCTTGGGGCGGAACTGCTCTGCCAGCGCTGGCGCGGCGCGGGGGCCGAGATCGACCTGATCTTCCGCGAGGGTAGGATGCTGGTCTTCGTCGAGGTGAAGACGGGCCGGACCTTTGATGGCGCCGCTCAGCGCATCGGCTGGTCGCAATTGCACCGCATCATGCGCGCCGCCGAAGCCTATGCGGGCAGCCACGCGCTGGATCCGGCCGGTTTCCTGCCTGAAATGCGCATCGACGTGGGGCTGGTCGACGGGCAGGGCATGGTGCAGATCCTCGAAAACGTGAGCATGGCCGCCTGAGCAGCCATTGCAGAGCGCGCCGGGATGGGTCATCACCTAGCGGTGATATCAGCCGGAGGCCTGCCCAGATGAAAATCGCGTTCCAGATGGACCCCATCGGTTCTGTCGACATCAATGCCGACAGCTCGTTCCGTCTTGCCGAAGAGGCACAGGCGCGGGGCCATGAGCTGTTCTACTACCCGCCCGAGAATCTCTCCTTCCAGGAAGGCCGGATCATGGCGCGGGGCCATCGGATGCAGATCCAGCGTGTGGTGGGCAATCCGGCGGTGCTGGGCCCCGAGGAAGAGGTGGACCTGGCCGATTTCGACGTCGTCTGGCTGCGCCAGGACCCGCCCTTCGACATGTTCTACATCACCACGACCCATCTGCTGGAGCGCATTCATCCCAAGACGCTGGTGGTGAACGATCCCTTCTGGGTGCGCAATTCGCCCGAGAAGCTCCTGGTGCTGAACTTCCCGCAGCTGACCCCGCCCACCACCGTGGCCCGCGACCTGGCCACCATCCGGGCCTTCAAGGAAAAGCACGGCGATATCATCCTGAAGCCGCTCTATGGCAACGGCGGGGCCGGGGTCTTCCGGCTGACGCCCGATGACCGCAACCTCTCGTCCCTGCATGAGCTCTTCACCGGTTTCTCGCGCGAGCCGCTGATCGTGCAGAAGTACCTGCCCGCCGTGACCAAGGGCGACAAGCGGGTGATCCTGGTGGATGGCGAGCCCGTCGGCGCGATCAACCGTGTGCCCGCCGCCGGCGAGACCCGCTCCAACATGCATGTGGGCGGCCGTCCCGAGAAGATCGGCCTTTCCGAGCGTGACCTCGAGATCTGCGCCGCCATCGGTCCCGTGCTGAAGGAAAAGGGCCAGGTCTTCGTCGGTATCGACGTGATCGGGGACTGGCTGACCGAGATCAACGTGACTTCGCCGACCGGCATCCAGGAGCTGGAGCGCTTCGACGGCGTCAATATCGCCGAGAAGATCTGGCAGGCAATCGAGGCCAAGCGCGCCTAACCGGCGAGGCCGGGTACGCGATAGGCCAGGGCTTCGGCGATATGGGGGCGGCGAATGGCGTCGCTGCCCTCGAGGTCTGCAATGGTGCGGGCCACCCGCAGCACCCGGTGATAGCCCCGTGCCGAGAGGCCGAATCGCTCTGCCGCGCGCAGCAACAGCTCGCGCCCCTCGTCATCCGGGGCGGCGAAACGGTCCAGCGCCGGACCGGTCAGATCGGCGTTAAGCAGCTTTTCCCCCATCTCCGCATGGCGCGCGGCCTGCCTGGCGCGGGCCTTTGTGACCCGCGCGCGGACCACCTCGGAACTGTCGCCCGAGGGGGGCAGGTCCAGCTCATAAAGCGGCATCTCCGGCACCTCGAAGCGCAGGTCGAAGCGGTCCATCAGCGGCCCCGAGACCTTGCCCATGTATTTCTCTGAACATTTAGGCGCCTGGGAGCAGGCGCGGTCGGGATTGGCCAGGAAGCCGCAGCGGCAGGGATTGGCCGCCCCCACCAGAAGCACCCGGCAGGGGTAGCGCACATGGGCCGCCGCGCGCGAGACGGTGACCTCTCCGGTCTCCATAGGCTGGCGCAGGGTGTCGAGCACCGCAGGCGCGAACTCGGGCATCTCGTCGAGAAACAGCACCCCGTTGTGGGCCAGGGAGATCTCGCCCGGCTGGGCCCCGCGCCCGCCGCCGATGATCGCCGCAGTGGATGCCGTGTGGTGCGGCTCGATGAAGGGCGGGGCCGCGCTGATCGTCCCGTTGAGCAGCCCAGCAAGGGAATGCACGATGGAGGTCTCCAGCGCTTCGCGCGGGTCGAGGTCCGGCAGCAGGCCGGGCAAGCGCTTGGCCAGCATGGATTTTCCGGCGCCAGGCGGGCCGATCATCAGCAGGTGGTGGCGCCCTGCGGCAGCGATCTCAAGCGCGCGCTTGGCTTTCTCCTGCCCGCGCACGTCGCGCATATCCGGGGTTTCGCGCTGGCGGGTGACGGCGCCCGCCTCGGCCTCGGGCAGCGGGGCCTCTCCGGTCAGGTGGCGCACCAGCGCGCTCAGCGAAGGGGCGCCGGTGACACGGGTCGCCGCGCTCCAGGCCGCCTCGCCGGCGGAACTGGCGGCGCAAAGCAGCCCCCGGTCCTCTGCGGCGGCGGCCATGGCGGCAGGCAGGACGCCGGGCACGGGAATGATCGAGCCGTCCAGCGAAAGCTCGCCAAGCGAGCAGTAATCCTCGGCCACCTCGGCGGGCAGCACGTTCAGCGCCGTCAGGATCGCCAGCGCGATCGGCAGGTCATAGTGGCTGCCCGCCTTGGGCATGTCGGCGGGCGAGAGGTTGATCGTGATCCGCTGGGTCGGCAGGGCGATGCGCATGGCGGTCAGCGCCGAGCGCACCCGCTCGCGCGCTTCCGAGACCGCCTTGTCGGGCAGCCCGACGATGGAAAACCCCGGCACACCGGGCGAGAGCGCGCATTGCACCTCGACCGGGGCGGCTTCGGCGCCGTGGAAGGCTACGGTATAGGTCCTTTTGACCATGTGATCCCCCGTGGTTCACACATGGTTAAGAGGCGAGGCCTTAGCGCTTGGTTAATGCCCGTCGGTCAATGCGCAGCCGAGAGCAGCGCCATCGTCGCGGGCCAGGCCCCGGCATCATTGACCGACTTGTCGCGGCAGGTCGGGTTGCAATAGCCGATGATCCGGCCGTCGATCTCGGCCAAATCGGTGACGGGCTTGCCGGAATAGGGGCAGGTCTGGTTGATCGAAGCGCCTTCGCTGACCGCGCGGGCAGGCAGGGGCGTGGGCCCGGGCCAGCTGCCGCGGGGCAGGTCCATGGCGTAGGGATCATGGGCGAAGGTCTCGGTCAGGGCCAGGGCGCGCCAGCGGCGGAAGGCGGGGTGGGCGAGCATGGCCTGCGCATAGGCAGCGAGGCGGGGAGAGACAGGCAGGCCGTAGCCCGCGATCCGGGCCGCGACCGGGGCGTAGAAGCAGTCGGCAAGCGACCAGGTGCCCATGATCCAGGGCCCCTCGGCACTGCGTTGCGTCTCGGCGTAGGCAAAGAGCTGGTCGAGCCGGGCGAGGTCGGCCAGCACCGCCTCGGAGGGCTCGAACCCCTGGTACTGACAGAGCAGCTGCATCGGGCAGGCGCCGCGCAGGGCGGTGAAGCCGGCGTGCATCTCAGAGACCAGCCAGCGCGCGGCGATCCGGGCACCGGGGTCGGCGGGCCAGAGGCCGGCCTCGGGGAAGTACTCGGCCAGATGTTCGGCCATGGCGAGGGTCTCGCCCAGCACATGGCCTTCGGGGGTGCGCAGCACCGGCACCAGGCGAGCGGGGGCCAGCCCGTGGCCTTCCAGCTGGGCCTGCAGGTTGCCGCCGTAGAGGTCGACCATCTGGCTCTTGACCGGCAGGCCGAAAGTCTCGAACATCAGCCAGCCGCGCAGCGACCAGCTGGAATAGGTTCGGGCGGCAATGAATAGCTCGTGGGGCATGTGGATCTCCGCTGTTGTGACGGCAGGATAGCCTGAGCTTTATATCACGAAAAATGATTATTTGAGCGTATTTGCATCACGGATTGTGATTGATCGGCGTGACCGAGATCCCCGAGGGCGCCTGCTGGACAAGGGTCACAGAGAGCGGCTCGATCTTCTGGGACAGGACCTCACGCGGGGGGCAGCCGCGATGGCGGGCGATCTGGCCCAGGATGACGGCGAAGTGACAGACCACGATCAGGTCACCGCCCGCCGCCATGAGCCGATCCAGCGCGGCAGAGCAGCGGGCCTCCATCTGGTGCCAGCTTTCCCCGCCGGGCGGGCGGGTGGCGCCGGGGTCGGTCCAGAAATCGCGGGAAAGTTCGGGGTCGCGGGCCTCGACCTCATTGGCGCTCAGCCCCTCCCAATCGCCGAAATGCAGCTCTCTCAGCTCCGGCTCGTCGGGCAGGCGCACCCGGTCGGGGGTGGCCAGCGCATCGGCGGTGGTGCGGGTACGGGTAAGGTCGGACGAGACCAGCCGCGCCTTGGCGGGAAGCCAGTCCGACAGCCGGGCGATCCGGGCCCGGTCCGAGAGATCGGCGGGCAGGTCGGTCCAGCCGATGAGCGCCTTGGCATGGGTGGGCCCGTGGCGGACCAGGAAGAGGCGGCTCACGTCCTGCCCTCCAGAAGGTGGGCACCCTTCAGCACATTGGGCAGACCGGCCACCACCTGCACCACGCAATCGGCCTGCCGGGCCAGCGCGATGTTCAGCCGTCCCTGAGCCTCGCGGAACTGCCGCGACAGCGCATCGCCGGGCACGATGCCCTGGCCGACCTCGTTGCTGACCGTCACCAGCGGCGCGGGATGAGAGGCGATATCGGCCAGCAGCCGCGCCTCGGCCCGCGCCATGTCGCTGCCTGCGAAGAGATGGTTGCTGAGCCACATGGTTGCGCAGTCAAAGAGCACCGGCAGAGATCCGCCAAGCGCTGCGCCAATTTCAAGCGGTGCCTCGACGACCTGCCAGCCTGCACCGCGCCTGTCCCGGTGGATCTGAATTTTCGCTTCCATTTCAGCGTCATGCGCCTGGCCGCTGGCGATATATAGCCGCTCGGCCCCGAATCCGCAGACCAGTTCTTCGGCGAATTCCGACTTTCCCGAGGCCGCTCCGCCCAGCACCAGGATCTTCTCTCGGGACATTTTTCCCCCTGCAAATGGAACCAATTCGCCCTACCGCGCGTATATCCCCCAATAGCGACAAGTCAAAGCATGGCCGGACCGAGGAGCGAGCTCCTTAGCTTTCAGGGTGACGGGGCCGCCATGCAACAGGCAGCAGGGGATCACAATGGCGCAGACCGAACAGACCACCAGCACGCTCTCGCGGACCGCGATGAAGGCCGAGCTTCTCGATGCCGAAACCGAGCTGAAGCTGGCCTATGCATGGCGCGACGAACGCGACACGGCGGCGTTGCACCGGCTGGTGACGGCCTACATGCGCCTGGCGATCTCCATGGCCTCGAAATACCGCCGCTACGGCGCACCGGTGAACGAGCTGATCCAGGAAGCGGGCCTCGGCCTGATGAAGGCTGCCGACAAGTTCGACCCCGACCGCGGGGTGCGCTTCTCGACCTATGCGGTGTGGTGGATCAAGGCGTCGATCCAGGAATACGTGATGCGCAACTGGTCCATGGTGCGCACCGGCTCGACCTCGTCCCAGAAGTCGCTCTTCTTCAACATGCGCCGCGTTCAGGCACGGCTTGAGCGCGAGGCCATGGCCCAGGGTGTCGAGCTGGACGGCCATCAGCTGCGCCAGCTCATCGCCACCGAGGTCGGCGTGCCGCTGCGCGATGTCGAGATGATGGAGGGCCGGCTCTCGGGTTCCGATTTCTCGCTCAACGCCACGCAGAGCAGCGATGAAGAGGGGCGCGAGTGGATTGAAACTCTGGTGGACAATGGCGCCGGCACCGAAGAGATCGTGGCCGACAGCCATGACCGTTCCGCGCTGCGCCGCTGGCTGGCCGGCGCCATGGCCGAGCTCAACGACCGCGAGCGTCTGATCGTCGCCGAGCGCAAGCTGCGCGACACGCCGCGGACGCTTGAAAGCCTGGGCCGCGAGCTGGGCCTGTCGAAAGAGCGCGTGCGCCAGCTCGAGGCCGCGGCTTTCAGCAAGATGCGCCGCAAGCTGGACGGCGAGACCGCCGAAGCCCGCGCGCTGCTGCACTGAAGCCAAACGCGATACCTGCATGAGAAGCGGGGCAGGCCAGCGGGCCTTGCCCCGTTTTCACATGTGCGGATGCGGTCGTGGCGGCGCAGCTTGTGCCCGCCGCGCCCGCGTTCTACCCTGCCCGCAAGGGCCGCGCTGCGGCCAGGGTTTGTAGCCGCGATGCGGCAAGGGGCGGGGCTTTGATGCTGTCAGGCAAGCGCATTCTTCTGATCATCTCGGGCGGGATCGCCGCCTTCAAGACCCCGGCTCTGATCCGGCTTCTGCGCGCCGAAGGCGCCGCCGTGACTCCGGTGATGACTTCTGCCGCGGGCGAATTCGTCACGCCGCTGACCCTCTCGGCGCTGGCGGGCGAAAAGGTCTACCAGGAGCTCTTCGATCTGACCGACGAGGCCGAGATGGGCCATATCGAGCTTTCGCGCTCGGCTGACCTGATCGTCGTGGCCCCGGCCACCGCCAACCTGATGGCGAAGATGGCGCAGGGGCTGGCCGATGACCTGGCCTCGACCCTGTTGCTGGCCACCGATACGCCGGTGCTGATCGCGCCGGCGATGAACGTGCGGATGTGGGATCACCCCGCGACGCAGCGCAACCTGGCCACGCTGAAGGGCGATGGCGTGCGGGTGGTCGGCCCGGACGAGGGCGACATGGCCTGTGGCGAATACGGGCCGGGCCGCATGTCCGAACCTGCGGCCATCGTCGAGGCGGTGCGGGCCGAGCTCTCCTCGGGGCCGCTGTCGGGGCGTCGCATCGTCGTGACCTCGGGCCCCACCCATGAGCCCATCGACCCGGTGCGCTACATCGCCAACCGCTCTTCCGGCGCCCAGGGGACCGCGATTGCCCGCGCCCTGGCCGCGCTTGGTGCCGAGGTGGTCTTTGTCACCGGGCCGGCCGATGTGCCCCCACCCGAGGGCGTCGAGGTGGTGCAGGTGCAGACCGCGCGGCAGATGCTGGAGGCCGTCGAGGCGGCGCTGCCGGCCGATGCTGCCGTCTTCGCCGCCGCCGTGGCCGATTGGCGCGTCTCTTCCGAAAGCGGCTCGAAGATCAAGAAGCAGCCCGGCGGCGTGCTGCCGGTGATGGAGTTCGCCGAGAACCCCGACATCCTTGCCGGGGTCTCGCAGATGAAAGAGGGGCGGCCCGGCCTGGTTGTGGGCTTCGCCGCCGAGACCGATGACGTGCTGGCCCATGCCACCGCCAAGCGCGCCCGCAAGGGCTGTGACTGGATCGTCGCCAATGACGTCAGCCCCGCCACCGGCATCATGGGCGGGACCGAGAACGCCGTTGTGCTGATCTCGGACGCAGGCGCCGAGGAATGGCCGCGCATGGGCAAGGACGAGGTGGCGCGCAGGCTGGCTACGAAGATCTCGGGCGCGCTGGCGGGCTGAACCGTCTGGTACTGAGCTTATGAACAGGTTGAACATGCAGAGACTCTCCATCCGGATCATGTGGGACGAAGGGGCGGACCAATCGCTGGGGCTGCCGCGCTACGAGACCGCCGGCGCGGCGGGGGCTGATCTGCGCGCCAACCTGCCCGACCGGGGCGAGATCGCGCTTGAGCCCGGTGATCGCACGCTGGTGCCCACGGGCCTGCGGCTGGCGATTCCGGCGGGCTTCGAGGTGCAGCTGCGTCCGCGCTCGGGCCTGGCGCTGAAGCATGGCATCACCCTGCCGAACAGCCCCGGCACCATCGACAGCGACTATCGCGGCCCGCTTGGGGTCATCGTGCTGAACGCAGGCACCGAGACCTTCGTGATCGCCCATGGCGACCGCATCGCCCAGATGCTGGTGGCCCCGGTGATCCAGGCCGATTTCGACCTGGTCGAGACGTTGGACGAGACGGCGCGCGGGGCCGGGGGCTTCGGCTCGACCGGGCGGGGCTGACCTTGGGCTGGCTGCTTCTTCTCGGCGTGCTGATCTGGCTGGCGGGCGGCTGGCTGGATGTCTCTCGCGGCAGGCGCGGGGCGGTGCTGGCGGCGCTCTGGGCGCTGATCACCGGCGCGCTGGCGCTGCTGCCGCCGGGCCATGTGCTGGCGCAGGCCTGGGGCCCGCTGTCGGCCTGGCTGATCCTGGGCGGTGTCGTACTGCTGGTGCTGGGCTACATGCGCGGGCTGGCGCTGCTGAAGACCCGCGTCCGCGAAGAGCCCGCCCCCGACGGCCCGCAGCCGCTCTTTTCCGATGCCGAGCTTGCGCGCTACGCGCGCCACATCGTGCTGCGCGAGTTGGGCGGGCCGGGGCAGAAGAAGCTGAAAGAAGCCAGCGTTCTGGTCATCGGTGCCGGGGGCCTGGGCGCGCCCGCGCTGCTCTACCTGGCCGCCGCCGGGGTGGGGCGTATCGGCATCGTCGATGACGACGAGGTCTCGCTGTCCAACCTGCAGCGACAGGTGGTGCATGGGGATGCCGATGTCGGGGACGCGAAGGTCTTTTCCGCCACCCGCCGCCTCAAGGCGCTGAACCCCCACGTGGAAATCCGCCCCTACAAGCGCCGTTTCGACGATGCCATCGCGGCAGAGCTGCTGGCGGACTACGACCTGATCCTCGATGGCTCGGACAATTTCGACACCCGCTACCTGTCGAACCGCACCGCCGTGGCGGCGGGCAAGCCTCTGGTCTCGGGCGCGCTGTCGCAATGGGAGGGCCAGCTGTCGGTCTTTCACCCGGCGTCAGGGGCGCCGTGCTATGCCTGCATCTTCCCCGAGGCCCCGGCCGAGGGCCTTGCGCCCTCTTGTGCCGAGGCGGGGGTGGTCGCGCCTCTGCCCGGCGTCGTCGGCGCGATGATGGCGGGCGAGGCGGTGAAGCTGATCACCGGCGCGGGCGCGGCCCTGCGCGGAGAGATGATGATTTACGACGCCCTCTGGGGCGAAACGAGGAAAATCGCGCTGAAGCGGCGGCCCGGCTGCCCCGTCTGCGGCGCAACTGACGAGGTGACACCATGACCAACCCGCTGCTGACGACCTGGGACACGCCCTTTGGCCTGCCGCCCTTCGACAAGATCTCGGACGAGGATTTCGCCCCGGCGCTGGACGCGGCGCTGGCCGCCCACGAGGTCGAGATTGCCGATATCGCCGACAATGCCGATGCGCCGAGTTTCGAGAACACGATCCTGGCGCTCGAGGCCTCGGGCGAGGGGCTGGAAAAGGTGCTGGCACCCTTCTTCGCGCTGGCCGGTGCCGACAGCACCCCCGCCCGCGAGGCGCTGCAACGGCAGTTCTCGCCCAAGCTGGCGGCGCATTTCTCGGACATTCACGCCAACCGGGACCTCTTCGCCCGTATCGCCATGCTCTGGGAGAGCCGCGACGAGCTGGGCCTCGATGCCGATCAGGCGCGGCTTCTGTACCTCGTGCATCGCAGCTTCGTGCGCGCCGGTGCCGCGCTGACCGGCGACAAGGCGAAGCGGATGAAAGAGATCATGGGACGGCTGGCCGAGCTGGGCACCGCCTTCACCCAGAACCTGCTGGCGGACGAGCGCAGCTGGACCATGCAGCTGTCCGAGGCCGACCTGGCGCCGCTGCCCGCCTTCCTGGCCAGCGGTGCCCGCGCCGCCGGGGAAGAGCGCGATCTGCCGGGCCCGGTGGTGACGCTCTCGCGTTCGCTGATCGTGCCCTTCTTGCAGTTCTCGCCCGACCGCGCCCTGCGCCAGAAGGCCTTCGAGGCCTGGACCGCGCGCGGTGCGGGGGGCGGCGAGACCGACAACCGCGCCATCGTGGCCGAGATCCTCAAGCTGCGCGAGGAACGCGCGGCGCTGCTGGGCTACGAAAACTTCGCCACGTTCAAGCTTGAGACCGAGATGGCCGGCACTCCGGCCCGCGTCCGCGATCTGCTGACGCAGGTCTGGGAACCGGCGCGCGCCGCCGCGCTCTCGGACCAGGCCGAGATGGAGGCGATGCTGGAAGCCGATGGCGAGGCGCTGCCCTTCCAGCCCTGGGACTGGCGCTACTACGCCGAGAAGCGCCGCAAGGTGCTGCATGACATCGACGAGACGGCGCTGAAGCCCTACCTGCAGCTCGACCGGATGATCGAAGCGGCTTTCGACTGTGCCAAGCGCCTGTTCGGGCTGGAGTTCGCAGAGGTCTCTCTGCCCGGCTACCACCCGGACTGCCGCCACTTCGAGGTGACCCGCAACGGGGAACACGTGGCGCTCTTCATCGGGGATTACTTCGCCCGCGCCTCCAAGCGCTCGGGCGCATGGTGTTCGGCGATCCGGGCCCAGGCGAAACTGCCGCGCGAACAGGCGCCGATCGTGGTCAACGTCTGCAACTTCACCAAGCCCGGCAAGGGCGAGGCGGCGCTGCTGTCCTACGACGATGCGCGCACGCTCTTCCACGAGTTCGGCCATGCGCTGCACCAGATGCTCTCGGACGTGACCTACGAGCGCGTCTCGGGCACCTCGGTCAGCCGTGATTTCGTCGAGCTGCCGAGCCAGCTTTACGAGCACTGGCTGGAAGTGCCGGAGGTGCTGCAGAGCTTTGCCACCCACGTCGAGACCGGCGAGGCCATGCCGCAGGAGATGCTGGAGAAGGTGCTGGGGGCCGCGACCTTCGACATGGGCTTTGCCACGGTCGAATACATCGCCTCGGCGCTGGTGGATCTTGAGTTCCACGACGGTCCGGCGCCTGCCGATCCGATGCAGAAGCAGCAGGAGGTGCTGGACGCGCTCGGCATGCCGCAGGCCATCGTGATGCGCCACGCGACGCCGCAGTTTGCCCATGTCTTCTCGGGCGATGGCTATTCCTCTGGCTACTACAGCTACATGTGGTCCGAGGTCATGGATGCCGACGCCTTCGAGGCCTTCGATGAAGCCGGCGGGGCCTTTGATCCCGAGATGGCGAAATCGCTGGAAGAGAACATCCTGTCCAAGGGCGGCTCGGTCGAGGCGGATGAGCTTTACACCCGCTTCCGTGGTCGGATGCCCGGACCGGAAGCCCTGCTCAAGGGGCGCGGGCTGGCGGCTGAGTGAGCCCGAGGCATCCTTGCAGTTGTCGTGCTGAGACGTAGGGGGAGGTGGGGGCTCTGCCCCCACACCCCCGGAGTATTTCCAGCCTGGTGATGCACATGGCCGGGCTCTGTCGGACCGGCGTGGGCCTCTCGCCGAGGGCCGCGACAGGCTCTAGCTGGAGACCTGTTCGCGCAGGATGGCGCCGGTGAGCGAGATCATCAGGTAGGCCCCGGCAAGCACCATGAAGACGAGAATCGTGTTCTCGAAGGCGCGCGGATAGCTCGGGTCCTGCGGGGCCACGGGCCGTACCGAGGTGGTCAGGTAGCGGACCTGGCGGTTGGCTTCGAGCTCGGTCTGTTTCTCGTTCTGCAGGGCCGATTGCAGGAAGAGATCGGCGGTGGCCAGGTCGGCCTGGGCCATCTGCACCTGCGCCGTGTCCGCGGCCAGCGAAAGACCGTCGCCGCGGGCTTCGGTCATGCGGGCGTTGAGCCGCGCGAGCAGCTCGTTCAGGCGGGTGATATCCGACCGCACACCATCCACGCGGGCCTGGTTCGGGCGGGCGTTGTCCAGCAGCGCGGCCAGTTGCAGCTCTTTCTCCTGCAGCTGGATCTCGTAGGTCGAGATCTGGGTCCGCAGGGTGCCGATGACGGCCTCGGGGTCGACCACGGTGCCCTCTTGCAGCTTCACCAGCCGCTCCTGCGCGGCGCGGCGCTCTTCCTTGGCTTTCTCGAGGCTCTCGCGGGCTGATTTCATCGCGTCGTCGCGCTTGCGGCGAGAGAGTTCGTCGACGCGTTCTTCCGCATAGGCGATGAGCTGGGTCGAGAAGACGGCGGCGATCTGCGGGTCGGCGGCGGCGACCTCCATCTTGATGACGCCCTCGGTGGGGTCATAGCCGATCTTCACGTATTTCTTGTAGAGCTTGTAGGTGGCCTCGGTCGAGGCATCCGCAGGCAGGCGCTGGATCGGGTCGATGCTTTCCTGCGAGAAATGCGCGGCAAAGCCTGTGTCCGCATCGAGGCGCACCATGGCGTCCTTCGATTGCAGGTAGCTTTGCACCGCGATGCTGTCCTGGTTGGTGGCGAACTGGGTGCCCGAGAGGAGCCCGCCGAGGGGCGAGCCGCTGGTGGCATCGGCCTGCAGGATCAGGAACTCTGAGGTCGCGGCATACATCGGCGTGGCCACGCGGTAGTAGTAATAGCCCGCCAGCATCGTCGGCAGCATGACGAAGAAGGCCAGCCGCACCAGCAGTTGCAGCGAGCGGCGGCGGCGGCGGCGCGAGATATCGCGCTGGATCTCCATGATCTCGCGCTGGCGGCGCTCGGAGGGGGCGATGCCCTGGGGGCCGACATGGGGCGAGGGCAGATGCGCGTTCTGCCCGGCGGGCACGGTCTGCGGCAGCTGCACCTTGCCGGCCTCGGGGGCCGTACCGTGCTTCTGGGCGTTCTCGGGCAGCACCTCGAGCATGTTGGCCCGCTGGAAGGGGTCCACGCCGCGTTCGCGCAGCAGGCGCACCGCGTCGAAATCCGAGGTCGGTGCCAGCCCGTGCTTCTGTGCCACCCGTCGCGCCATGCGCAGCTGGCGGCCGGTCAGACCCTCCTTGCGGATCGCATCCAGGTCGCCGACGCGGGGCGCGGGCTCTGCCTGGTCCTGGCCGGCCATCGGATGCGGCTGCGGCGCGGGTTTCGGGCCGGGTTGCGGCTGCCCGGCCTGCGGCGCAGGGTGCGCTTGCGGCTGAGGATCGGGCCGGGGCTGCGCCTCTTGGGCCTGGGGCCTGCGGGGACGGGGGGCTGCTTCGGGCTCGGGCGGCTGTTGCGGGGCGGGCCGTTGAGGAGCGGGGCGTTGCGTTTCAGGCTGGGACGGACGGCGGGTCGGGCTGGTGCCTTCCACCGCGCTCAGGCGCTGCGAGGTCTGGGCCCGGCGCTCGGCCAGGCTTTGCGGACGCTCCGGTGCCGCCTGCCGGGGCTGGGCATCGCGGGGCGGGGCGGTGCGCGGCATGTCCTGCTGCTGCGCGGGGCGGCGCGGGCGCACGGGCTGCACCGGATCACCCAGTTGCAGCGGGGCCTCCGCCGCCTCGGGGGCGTCGCTCAGATGCGCGTCACCGGACATCGCCTCAGCGGAACCGGGGCTGCGCCGGATGCGGAATTTTCTAGCCTTGGGTTTCGTAGTCATAGAGCTGTTTCGCTTCTTCCAAGGTGTCGAACATATGCAGCTTGCCATCGCGCAGCACGGCGGCTTCGCGGGCGAATTTTTCCAGCGTCTTGGGCTGGTGCGAGACGATGATCACCGTCGTCGTCTCGAGCCGCTCGCGCAGGATCTCTCCGGCCTTGCGGTTGAACTCGACATCGGTCGAGTTCGGCATGCCCTCGTCGATGAGGTAGATGTCGAAGTCCAGCGCCAGCAGCAGCGCGAAACTGAAGCGCGCCCGCATCCCCGAGGAATAGGTGCCGAGCGGCTGATCGAAGTATTCGCCCAGCCCGCAGAGCCAGCGGCAGAAGGCCTCGACATAGTCGGGGTCCAGCCCGTAGAGCCGCGCGATGTAGCGCGAGTTCTCCATGGCGGTGTGTTTCTTGATCACGCCGCCCATGAACCCCAGCGGGAAGGAGACGTTGCAACTGCGCCGGATCTCGCCCTCGTCGGGTTTCTCGAGACCGGCCATCATGTTGATCAGGGTCGTCTTGCCGGTGCCGTTCGGGGCCAGGATTCCCAGCGACCGGCCAAGCTCCACCCGGAAGGAGACCTTTTCCAGGATCACCTTGTAGTGGCTGCCGGTCCAGAAGGACTTGCTGACATTGTCGAATTCGAGCATGCGCTCTCCGGCTGGATCTACCCGAGGATTCCGAGCTTGTTTACTTGGCTTTGGTTAACGGACCTCTGCCTGCAGTATGTCGGATTTGCGAATGGCATGCCAAGTGAAGCGGGCGAAAATGTGACCCGGAAAGGGTAATCCGGCGGGGGTGCCGCCGGATTACGAGGTCGTGAAGCCCCCGACCGGGGGCGAATTTCGGCCGAAGTCTGACTAGACGTTTACCTTTTTGACCCGGCAGACGATCCCGGCAAGGACCGAGATCACGGCCGCGGCGAAGCTGAACAGCGCACCCATCTTGGCGGCATCCTGCACCGGGCCGGCGTCGAAGGCGACCGAGGCGATGAAGAGCGACACGGTGAAGCCGATGGCCGCGACGCAGCCCACCACCAGCAGGTCGATGGTGCGCATCCCCTCGGGCAGACCCAGTCGCAGCACATGGGCCCCGATCGAGCCGAAGATGACGATCCCGATGGGCTTGCCGATCAGCAGGCCCGCCAGCACCAGCCAGGTGGGCTCGGAGATCGAGGAGAACTCGACGCCCGCGTTCATCAGGCCGAAGAAGAACAGGATGATCTCGACCGGGTGCTTCAGCGCGTGTTCGATGTAGTTCAGCAGGTCGCTCAGATAGACTTCGGCCTCGCTGAAGAACCCGAAGGCGCGGTCGGCGTGGGGGATCGTCGGCACGATGGGCAGCAGGCCGAGCGCGGGGTGGATGCCGGCGCGCATGAAGCCGTACCAGCTGATGCAGGCGGCGATCAGGTAGGGCCAGAAGGTCAGCTTGCGGCGCATCCAGGTCGAGTTCGGGCGCAGCTGGTTGTGCCGGTCGAGGCGGCGCGGCAGGTAGTTGCAGAGCAGGAAGACCCCGACGGCGGCGCAGAGCGACAGCAGCAGCCACTCCGGACCCAATTCGCCCGAGGGGTAGAAGATCGCCAGGATGATCAGCCCCGCCGCGTCATCGGCAATGGCCAGCAGCAGCAGGAAGCGCACCGCTGGGTGGCCCGCGCCGAAGACCAGGCGGCCCACCAGGTAAGAGAAGGCGATGTCGGTCGCCGTGGGGATCGCCCAGCCGTTCTTGACCGCGTCGAAGGTGTCCGAGCCCAGCACCAGCGCCAGGCCGAGGTAGACCGCGATCGGGCCCAGCATGCCGCCGGCGGTGGCGAAGAGCGGCGTCGCCGCCTTCTTGCCGCGCAGGGAGCCCTCCTGCAGGATCACAGCTTCCCAGACTTCCTTGGCCGCGATGGCGAAGAAGAAGGCCATCAGCATGTCGTTGATCAGGTAGTGCAGCGAAAGTTCGCGGTAGGCGACGGTTCCGTCCGCGGCCAGGTGGGCCTCGCCGATGGGCGCGTGGTCCCAGATCACCATGTGGATGAAGTGGTGATAGCCGTCCGCGTCGATATTGGCCCAGATCAGCGCAGTAAGCGCGCCGAGTATGAGCAGCAGCGAATAATTCGTGATGAAATTCCAGACGCGATACATGAAGGCCCTCACCAAGTCCCTGAAGCTTTTGGTCCGGTTAACGGGTTTGTCCGGTCCGGGCAACTGCTGGGGGGTATCCTCCACCGCACAATGTCCTTGCTGACGCCGCCTTTTGAGGCGGCCATGGGCCAATGCTCATCAAGGGACCTGCCGAAGATCGCCGGTACCCGCCGATGGTTTCGGCAGCGGGCGAAGGGGCAAAGGCAGGGCCCGCCTATTGCTGGACCCTGCCTTTGCAGGTTTCAAGGGGGCTCTTGGCCGCACGGGCAGAAACTCAGCCGACGAGGCTCCAGGCGGCACCGGCCAGGATCGCGCCGCTGATGGCAAAGCCCAGGTAGGTGGCGAAGACGCGGGGCTTGACCAGGGCCCAGACCGCCACCGCCGCCGGGATCGAGCTGACGCCACCGGCGATGACGAAGGACATCGCGGCGCCGGGCGCCATGCCCTGGGACAGAAGTCCGTCGACCAGCGGCACGGCGGCGTAGCCGTTCAGATAGGCCGGCGCGCCGACGATGGCCCCCAGGACGATGGGTTGCAGGCCCTCGCCGCCCAGCAGGCTGGCGATCCATTCGGCCGGCAGGTAGCGCAGCATCACGGCCTCCAGCAGGTAGGCCAGCAGCAGCCACTTGCCCAGGAAGAGGACGTTCTCCAGCGCGGTGTCGCGGAAGGTCTCGCGCCGGGCCGCCTCGTTCCAGAAGCGCCAGACGGGTTTGCCCTGGAAGGGCTTCGCCGGGCCGCAGCCGCAGCCAGAGGCGCGGGGCCGCGCGCGCAGCGGATCGGCGAAGACGGCAGAGCCCTTGAAGGCCATGACCACCGCGCCGCCGAAGAGGCCAAGCGCCACCGCCGCCACGGTCTTGCCGATGGCGAAGTCGAGGCCCAGCGTGCCCGTGGTGATCGAGAACATCGCCGGGTCCATCAGCGGAGAGCTGAGCCAGAAGGCCATCACCGCCGAGAGCGGCGCGCCGACCGCCAGCAGGGCGGCGATGAAGGGGATCACCTGGCAGGAGCAGAAGGGCGAGAGCCCGCCCAGCAGGGCCGCCATGACGATCATCCGCGTCTCGCGTCCCTCGAAGGCCCGGCCCAGCAGGGTCTCGGCGCCGGTGGCCTTCATGTAGGCCACCGCCAGCACGGCAAAGAGCAGGAAGGGCAGGGTGCCCAGGAAGGCCCCCGCTGTCAGCTGCAGCGCCTCGGGCAGGTAGGAGGTGTCGACAAGGGCGATGGCCAGCAGGGTCAGCACGAAGGCCACCCAGGCGCCGTCGAGGCGCGCCGCCAGCAGGCGGGTGCGGCTCAGGATCATCTCAGTCATTGCAGGTCTCTCCGCATGTGTCCTGCGCATCGGCGCAGCAGTTTTCCAGAAGGAAGGCCGCCAGACCCTCCAGGTCCTCGTAGGCCACGGCGGCGCAGAGGATCGAGCGCCCCTGGCGCTCCTGCGTCACCAGCCCGGCCTGGGCCAGGATCTTCAGGTGGTGGGTCAGGGTCGAGCCGGTGACGCCGGAGCGTTCGCCCAGCTCGCCGATCCTCAGCCCCTTGCGCCCCGCCCGCACCAGACAGCGCAGCACCATCAGGCGCTGTTCGCTGCCAAGCGCGGCGAAGGTCGAAGCGGCAACCTCGAGGCTGAGGCCTTGCGTGTCGGGTATCGTGGCTGATTGTTTCATGATCATCGAAATAAACCGACTCGCCGCCATCTGTCGAGTCATTTCGACATTTATCGAAATAATGCGCGTTGCCTCCGGGCGGCAGAGCCCCCAGATTGGGCGGGTGCAAGAGCTTCTCTCCGATATCCGCGCCTGCCGCCTCTGCGCCGCGCGCTTTGCCGCCACCCGCACCCGGCATGGGCCCGCGCCGGTGGTCTGGCTGGACCCGCGCGCCCGCATCCTGATCGCCGGACAGGCACCGGGGCTGCAGGCGCATGAGAAGCAGCGCCCCTTCGATGACCGCTCCGGGGACCGGCTGCGCGACTGGATGGGGGTCACGCGAGAGGAGTTCTACGACCTGGCGAACCTCGCCTTCCTGCCCGCCGCCTTCTGCTTTCCGGGCTACGATGCCAGGGGCTCGGACCTGCCGCCACCGAAGCTCTGCGCCGAGACCTGGCACGCGCAGGTGCTGAAGGGCCTACCGGGTCTTCGCCTGCGGCTGATGATCGGCGCCTATTCGCAGCGCTTCCACATGGGCTCCCGCGCCTCCCTGACCGAGACCGTCTCGCGCTGGCGTGAGGCTCCGCCGGGCGTCATCCCCTTGCCTCATCCCTCCTGGCGCAATACGGCATGGCTGAAGCGCAACCCATGGTTCGAGACCGAGCTGCTGCCGGTCCTGCGCCAACAGGTACGAAAGGCCCTCTCCCGAGGGAAGGAATGATGAGCGAAGAGACCCCCCTCGACCGCGCCCATGCGGTGATGGAAGCCGCCCCCGCCGATGACAACGCGCGCCTGCGCTTCTACGAACGCCTCGCCGACAGCGAGCTCTTCCTGCTGCTGGCCGGAGAGGCCGAGGGCGATGCCGCCGCGCCCGAGCTCTTTCCCGTCGAGGATGTGAGCTTCGTGCTGGTCTTCGACCGCGAAGAGCGCCTCTCGGCCTTCACCGCGCGCCCCTCGCCCTATGCGGCCATGTCGGGCCGTGCCATCGTCGAGCAGCTGGCAGGGCAGGGCGTCGGTCTTGCGGTGAACCTCGAAACCCCCTCGGCCATCCTGATCCCGCCCGAGGCGGTCGCCTGGCTGGCCGAGACCATCGCCCATGAGCCTTCCGAGGTCGAAGCGCAGATCGAGGCCTTCCACCCGCCCGCCGGCCTGCCCGAGGCGCTGATCACCGCCCTGGACCAGAAGCTCGCAACCGCGCGCGGGCTGGCCGATTGCGCCTTCCTCGCCGGCACCGAGGATGACTCCGGACGGCGCTCGCACATGCTGGCCTTCATTGACGCGATCCCCGGCGCGGAGCCGGCCCTGGCCCGCGCCGCCTCCGAGGCGCTGACCTTCTCGGGCATCGAGGCGGGCCAGATGGACGTGGGGTTCTTCCGCGCCTCCGATGTCCATGCCGGTGCCCTGGCCCGCGTGGGCCTGCGTTTCGATCTGCCCAAGCCGCCCGAGCCGCAGGAGCTGACCCGCGCGGCACCGGGCAGCGACCCCGAGAAACCGCCGATCCTGCGGTGAGCGGGCGGGGGCTCTGCCCCCCTTGAGCCCTGGCGGGCTCAATTCCCCCCGGAGTATTTTCAGCCTGGTGATGAGCAGGGGGACAGCGACGGAAAGGCGGCCTCCTTCGCCGTGAAGGGCGTACCACGCGCAAAGTGGGAAAGTAGGCCGCCTGTCAGGGGACGAACCCGCTGCATCACCAGGCTGGAAATACTCCCGCCGGAGGCATGGCGCGAAAGCGCCAAATCGGGGCAGGCAGCCTTGACGACAGGGGGCTGCCGCTCCACCTTCCGCCAGACCCCGCAAGGGGTGCATGCAAAGGAACGATGACTTGAGCAGATCCGCCCCGCCGTTTGCCCGCTATGAATGGATGATCGCCTGGCGCTACATGCGCGCGCGGCGGGCCGAGGGCGGGGTCTCGGTGATGACCTGGATCTCGCTTGTCGGGATCTCGCTGGCGGTCTTCGCGCTGATTGCCACGCTTTCGGTGCGGGCGGGCTTCCGGGCCGAGTTCGTCGACACGATCCTGGGCGCCAATGCCCATGTGACGGTGTTCAACTCGGCCGAGGCGCAGGCCAATGGCACCCTGTCGCGCGCCATTTCCGATTACGAAGAGCGCGCGGCGCGGATCGCCGCGGTCGAGGGCGTGACCCGCGCCGCCCCGCTGATCAAGTCGCAGCTGATGGCCAATGCAAATGGCAGCAACGCCGGTGTCGAGGTCTTCGGTATCGCGGCGGACGACCTGGCCGCCATTCCGCGCATCGCCGAGCCGCTCGAGGCCCAGGGCGATATCGCCCGTTTCCCGGAGGGCGTGGCCATCGGCTCGGGCGTGGCACGCGAGCTGGGTGTCATGGCGGGCGACAAGATCAAGCTGATCTCGCCTGACGGGGTGAAGACCGCCTTCGGGACCTCGCCCCGCGTCAAGGTCTACGAGGTCACCTATGTCTTCACGGCCGGGCGCTACGACATCGACCGAACCCGGCTCTACATGCCCTTCGCCGAGGCGCAGAGCTTCTTCAACCGCGAGGGCGTGGCCGACGAGATCGAGATCATGGTCGAGGATCCCGATGACGTTGACAAATACGCCCTGCCGATCCTGGTTGCCGCCGGGGACCGGGCGCTGATCTGGACCTGGCGGGATGCCTCTGGGGCCTTCCTGAGGGCGCTCACCGTCGAGGACAACGTGATGTTCATCATCATGGCGATCCTCGTGCTGATCGCCTCGCTCAACATCACCTCCGGCCTCGTGATGCTGGTCAAGAACAAGGGCCGCGACATCGGCATCCTGCGCACCATGGGGCTGACCGAGGGCGCGGTGATGCGGGTCTTCTTCATCTGCGGCGCCTTCACCGGCATCATCGGCACCGCCGTGGGACTGGTGCTGGGGGTGCTCTTCGCGCTCTACATCGACCCGATCTTCAGCCTGGTGAACTATGTCTCGGGCGGTGGCGTCTGGGACCCTTCGGTGCGCGGCATCTACAACCTGCCCGCCAAGTTGCAGCTGGGCGACGTGATCTCTTCGGTCGCGCTGTCGCTGGTGCTGTCCTTTGGCGTGACGATCTTTCCCGCCCGCCGCGCGGCGCGGCTGAACCCGGTGGAGGCCCTGCGCTATGAGTGATCCCGTCCTCTGCCTTGATCGCCTGGTGAAGACCTACAATCCAGGTCTGCCCAACGAGATTACCGTGCTGCGCGAGGCCTCCCTGGAGATCGCGCAGGGAGAGGTCGTGGCAATGGTCGCCCCCTCGGGCTCGGGCAAGTCGACGCTGCTGCATATCGCGGGGCTGCTGGATGCGCCGGACAGCGGCTCCGTGCGGGTGAACGGCACCGAGGTCTCGGGCCTGTCGGACCGCCGCCGTACCGCGATCCGCCGCGACGAGCTGGGCTTCGTCTACCAGTTCCACCACCTGCTGCCCGAGTTCTCGGCGGCCGAGAACATCGCCCTGCCGCAGCTGGCCGCAGGCGCCTCGCGCGGGGCCGCCATGGCGCGGGCCGCGGAGCTGCTGGAGCACGTGGATCTTTCGCCCCGCGCCGATCACCGGCCCGCGGAGCTTTCGGGGGGTGAGCAGCAACGCGTGGCCTTCTGCCGGGCGCTGGCCAACGGCCCCTCGCTGCTGCTGGCGGATGAGCCGACCGGCAATCTTGATCCCGCCACCTCGGAGCGGGTCTTCGAGGCGCTGATGTCGCTGGTGCGCGAGACGGGCATGGGAGCGCTGATCGCCACCCATAACCTCGAGCTTGCCGGACGCATGGACCGGGTGTTGCGGATGGAGGACGGGCGGCTGGTGGCCGGATAGCCGCGCGTCGCGCGGCTTGCCTTCGGCGAGAGTATTTTCAGCCTGGTGATGAACAAGGGCGCGTCCGGCTTCGGGCGCGCCCTTTTCCCAGGTGTCGGGGTCAGTTGGCGAGCAGGTCCGAGACAATGCCGATGGCGCGGGCCACCGTCGCGGTGTCTCGCATCACTTGGTAGACCTCGTCGTCGTAGCGGACATAGCGGTAGCCCTCTTCGGGGGCGCGCAGGCCGAAGCGGTCGTAGTCACGGATGATGACGTAGCCGTCGGGCAGGCGGTCTCCGGGGGCGTAGAACTGGCGCATCTTCTTCTGGTGGCCGGGGGGCACCTGGCCGACGCCCCAGCCCTTGCCGTTGTTGTGCCCGTTGCCGGGGTTTGCATACGCGGCCCCCGAGAGGGCGGTGACGGCGGTGAGCGTGGCGAAGAGGATATGTTTCATGGCTGGCTCCTGTTTAGGGAGGCAACGCCGGGAGGGAAGGGGTGGTTTCAGGGGCGGTGGGGGATACGCTGGGTTTCGCCGATCTTGGACATCTTGAATACAATGTTGTTCCCAAAGCCTGATGAGGCGTGGAACTCTTGCCGTTCCCTTATGCCATTCCCGAATGTGTAGGTGATTGTAGCGAAAAGATTTCTGCCTTCATACGTGTCCCCTCGGAAGTCTTCTATTGATGTGGCGCCGGTTGCGATTGCTCCAATTTCGAATTGAGCAACCTCCTGCGTCTCGGTTCTTAGCACCACGCTAAGGGATGATGCAGCGCCGCCTGCATTGTGGAGATGAAATTGGTGTAGGGTCACGAAAGCTTTGAGGCGAAAAGCTGGAGAACGAAATGTCCCCTTTGGGTCGGGCTGCTCGGGCATCCTGAAACTGATGCTGAAAATCGGTTTGGCCGCCTCTTCGATCCGGACACGTTCTTCCTCGAGCTTCAGTTTCTCATGCTCGATACCTGACCGCGTCACCTCCAGCATAGCCTTCTGCTGCTCCACCGACGCACGCATCTCCTTCGCCTGAAGGTTCAGAGCATCCACGCTGTTCTGCAGCTCTTCCCCCTGCTGGAAGAAGCCCAGCACCACCCAGAAGAGCGCCAGTGGTCCGAAGGCTCCAGCCAGAAAGTCCCCAACTTCATTCAGCTTGAGGGGGGAGCCCGGAAGAAGCTCCACGATGCCCAAAGATGCCAATAGCGGCAGGCCGCCGAACAGAAGAACGATGTAGATAGCAGTGCAGAGCAACCCGATACGCGCTAGTCGCTTGGGCCGCCGCTCCCCCTCACACATCCAGCTCTTCCACGAACCTTGCGTTCTCCTGGATGTACTGGAAGCGCAGCTCGGGCTTCTTGCCCATCAGGCGCTCGACCAGGTCGCCGGTCTCGCCGGGTTCATCCTCGTCGATGGTCACCCGGATCAGCTTGCGGGTCGCCGGGTCCATGGTGGTCGACTTCAGGTCCTTGGCGTCCATCTCGCCAAGGCCCTTGAAGCGCGAGACGTCGATCTTGCCGCGTCCGCCCAGGCCCTTTTCCAGCCAGATGTCGCGCTCTTCCTCGGTCTGGGCGTAGACGTGGGTCGCGCCCTGCGTCAGACGGAACAGCGGCGGGCAGGCCAGGTAGAGGTGGCCCTGGTCGATCATCGGCCGCATCTGGGTGAAGAAGAAGGTCATCAGCAGCGACGCGATATGGGCGCCGTCGACGTCCGCATCGGTCATGATGATGATCTTGTCGTAGCGCAGATCGTCGATGTTGAACTTGGTGCCGAGGCCGACGCCAAGCGCCTGGCACATGTCCGCGATCTCCTGGTTGGCGCCGATCTTGTTGCTGGCCGCGCCCAGCACGTTCAGGATCTTGCCGCGCAGGGGCAGCAGGGCCTGGGTCTTGCGGTTGCGGGCCATCTTGGCAGAGCCGCCGGCCGAGTCGCCCTCGACCAGGAAGAGCTCGGTGCCCTCGCGGGTGTTGCTCGAGCAATCGGCCAGCTTGCCGGGCAGGCGCAGCCGCTTGGTGGCCGACTTCCGCTGGGTCTCTTTCTCCTGCCGGCGCTTCAGGCGCTCTTCGGCGCGCAGGATCAGGAAATCGAGGATCGCGCCGGCGGACTTGCTGTCGCTGGCCAGCCAGTTGTCGAAGTGGTCGCGCACGGCGTTCTCGACCAGCTTCTGCGCGGCGGTGGTGGCCAGGCGGTCCTTGGTCTGGCCGACAAACTCGGGCTCACGGATGAAGCAGGAGACCAGCGCACAGCCCCCCGTCACCAGGTCCTCGCGGGTGATCTGGGCGGCCTTCTTGTTGTTCACCAGCTCGCCATAGGCGCGGATGCCCTTGAGGATCGCGGCCCAGAAGCCGGCCTCGTGGGTCCCGCCCTCGGGGGTGGGGACGGTGTTACAGTAGGACTGGATGAAGCCGTCGCGGGTGGGCGTCCAGTTGATCGCCCATTCGACGCGGCCCGGCTCTCCGAAACGCTCCATGAAGTCGACGCGGCCGCCGAAGGGGTTGTCGGCATAGGTGGACGAGCCTTCCAGCGTCTCCTTCAGGTAGTCCGACAGGCCGCCGGGGAAGTGGAAGGTGGCCTCGGTGGGGGTCACGCCGTCGTCGATGGCGGTCTTCCAGCGGATCTCGACACCCGAGAACAGGTAGGCCTTGGAGCGGATCGACTTGAAGAGCCGCGCGGGCTTGAAGCGGTGGCTGCCGAAGATCTGTTCGTCGGCGTGGAAGGTGGTGGTGGTGCCGCGCCGGTTGGGGGCGGCACCGATCTCTTCGACCGGACCCAGGGGGATGCCGCGCGAGAAGCGCTGTTCGACCAGCTTGCGGTCACGGGCCACCTGGACGACCATCGAATCCGACAGAGCGTTCACGACCGAGGCGCCCACCCCGTGCAGGCCGCCCGAGGTCTCGTAGGCCTTGCCCGAGAACTTGCCGCCCGCGTGCAGCGTGCAGAGGATCACCTCGAGCGCCGATTTGCCGGGGAACTTGGGGTGCGGGTCGAAGGGCATGCCGCGGCCGTTGTCGCGCACGGTCAGCGAGTAATCCTCGTGCAGCTCGACCTCGATGCGGTTGGCGTGACCGGCGACGGCCTCGTCCATCGAGTTGTCGAGGATTTCTGCCACCATGTGGTGCAGGGCGCGTTCATCGGTGCCGCCGATATACATGCCGGGGCGCTTGCGGACCGGCTCCAACCCTTCGAGCACCTCGATGGAGGAGGCGTCGTAGGTTTGCGGCTCGGCGCCCTTGAGTAGATCGTCAGACATCTGGATTCCCGGCTGCTCGTGTTGTTCTTGGTCGCGCCATTATGTCAGTGCGGGGGGGCGGCGAAAAGAGGGCCTGCGCGCATGGCTGCGGCGGCGCGTCCGGGCCTTGCCGAATTTCCCGGCGAAGCCTAAGGGATGGTGATGACCTATCCCCTTTCATATGGCCACCACCTGAAACAGGTGCTGGTGCTGGGCCTGCCGCTGGCGGGTAGCCAGCTGGCGCAGATTGCCCTGAGCCTGGTCGATACGGCCATGCTGGGCTGGTACGATCCGACCGCCCTTGCGGCACAGACCCTGGCCTCGGGGCTGTTCCTGGTGCTGCTTCTGGCAAGTTCCGGCTTTGCCTCGGCGCTGCCGCCGCTGGTGGCGGGGGCCGAGGCGCGCGGCGACACCACCCAGGCGCGGCGGCTGACCCGCATGGCGCTGTGGCTTTCGGTGATCGCCGGGCTCGTGTCGCTGCCGATCCTGCTTTCGGCCGAGCCGATCTTCCTGGCCCTTGGCCAGAAGCCCGAGATCGCGGCGCTGGCGGGGGATTACCTGGACGTGCTGGCCTGGGGGATCTTCCCGGCGCTGGCCACCATGGTGCTGAAGAGCTACCTCTCGGCGCTCGAACGCTCGCACGTGGTGCTGGCGGTGATGCTGGTGGCGCTGGTAATCAATGCGGCAGCGAACTACGCGCTGATCTTCGGCAACTGGGGCCTGCCCGAGCTGGGCGTGACCGGCGCGGCCATTGCCTCGCTGCTGATGCATTTGGCGACGATGATCTTCCTGTGCGGCTACGTGCAGAAGGTGCTGCCCGAGCAGGCGCTGTTCCAGAGGCTGTGGAAATCCGACCCCGAGAGCCTGGCGCGGGTCTTCCGCCTGGGCTGGCCCATCGGGCTGACCATGGTGGCCGAAGTGGGGCTCTTCGGCACCTCCTCTGTCTTCATGGGCTGGCTGGGCGAGACCGCCCTGGCGGCGCATGGGATCGCGCTGCAGGTGACCTCGGTGATCTTCATGGTCCACCTCGGGTTGAGCCAGGCGGCGACGATCCGGGCCGGGCAATCCTATGGGCGCGGCGCGATGGCGGACCTGGTGCGCGGGGCGAAGGCGGCCATCGGGCTGTCGATGCTGGCGGTGCTGACCACCAGCGCGGTGATCATCGCGGTGCCCGAGGTTCTGGTCGGTCTCTTCCTCGACCCCAACGCCCCCGGCCGGGACGAGATCATCGCCGTCGGCCGCGTCTTCCTGATCGCCGCGGCGCTCTTCCAGCTCACCGATGCCCTGCAGGTCATGGCGCTTGGCCTGCTGCGCGGCCTGCAGGATACCCGCCGCCCGATGATCTTCGCCGCGATCAGCTACTGGGTCGTGGGCGCTCCGGCGGCCTGGTATCTGTCCAGCCAGACCGAGATCGGAGGCGTCGGCGTCTGGCTCGGGCTTGCCGCTGGCCTGACCCTGGCGGCGGTGAGCATGATGACCCGTTTCTGGCGCAGTGTCGTGCCCGCAGCCAGGGCCGCGCTGGAAGCCGAAGGCGCGGTGCAGCCCGCCTCGGGTGGCTCGGACTAGGGGGCACACCGGGAGCAGGGGCGTCGTGCCCCGCCCGCGCGCCGGAAGATCAACTAAGGAAACATGGGGCGCCGCCGGAGCGGCCCCGTGGCGCTCAATCCTGGCTGCGGTCCCTGAGAAGCCGGTCGGCGCGTTTGCGCACCAGCACCTGGCGCAGGTCGTGCATGGCCATGAGCAGGCTGTCGGTGACCGCCTCCAGAGCCTCTTCGCTGGCCTTGGTCTGGGCCCAGTGGGCGGTCTGGTTCAGGTGGTCCACGGCGCGGAAGATGTCATCCATCTCGCGCGCTGCCAGGACCTCGCGGCGCTCTTCCATCCAGGTACGGATCGCGGCGATGTCCTCGGGCCCGAGGTCGCGGTCGCCATGGGGCTTGATGTCGCCGTTGCGGATATTGGCCACGGCGATCTGCTCCATCCCGAGCCGCCGCTGGCGATCCTCCGAGCTGACCCGGAAGACCGCCGCGCCATTGTCGCGGATACGGAAGAAATACGGGGGCAGGTCTGTGCTCATGTCTCTCTTCCTTCCCTGATGGCCCTCAGCCGAGGCTCTTGCAGAAGGTCTGGATGCGGGTGCAGGCATCCACCAGCTGGGCCTCGGAGGTGGCATAGGAGATGCGGAAGTTAGGGCTGAGCCCGAAGGCCGCGCCGAAGACCGCCGCCGTGCCGGTTTCCGCCAGCAGCGCCGTCGCGAAAGCCTCGTCGGTGTCGATCAGCGTGCCCCCGGCCGAGGTCTTGCCGATCAGCCCGGCGATCGAGGGATAGACGTAGAAGGCACCATCGGGCACCGGGCAGGTGATGCCCTCGATGGCGTTCAGCATCTCGACCACGATATCGCGGCGCTTCTTGAAGAGCTCGTTGTTGGGGGCGATGAAATCCTGCGGCCCGTTCAGCGCCTCGACCGCCGCCCACTGGCTGATCGAGCAGGGGTTCGAGGTCGACTGGCTCTGCACCTTGCGCATGGCTCCGATCAGCTCCTTCGGGCCCGCCGCGTAGCCGATGCGCCAGCCGGTCATCGCATAGGCCTTGGAAACACCGTTCAGGGTCAGGGTGCGGTCGTAGAGACCGGGCTCGACCTGGGCGGGGGTGCAGAACTCGAAACCGTCGTAGACGAGGTGTTCGTACATATCATCCGAGAGCACATGCACCTGGGGATGGCGCATCAGCACATCGGTCAGCGCCTTCAGCTCGGTCCGGGTGTAGCCCGCGCCGGTGGGGTTCGACGGCGAGTTGAAGATCAGCCACTTGGTTTTGTCGGTGATCGCGGCCTCGAGCGCCTCGGGCGTGATCTTGAAGCCGTTCTCCAGCGGGCCCTCGACGATCACCGGCTCGCCACCAGCGAGAAGCACCATGTCGGGATAGGAGACCCAGTAGGGGGCCGGAATGATGACCTCGTCGCCGGGGTTCAGGGTCGCCATGAAGGCATTGTAGAGCACCTGCTTGCCGCCGGTGCCGACGGTGACCTGGGCGGGGGTGTAGTCCAGCCCGTTGTCGCGCTTCAGCTTGGCGCAGACCGCTTCCTTCAGCTCGGGGATGCCGTCGACCGAGGTGTACTTGGTCTTGCCGGCATTGATCGCCGCGATGGCCGCCTGCTTGATGTTCTCGGGCGTGTCGAAGTCAGGTTCGCCCGCCGAGAGGCCGATGACGTCCTTTCCGGCCGCCTTCATCTCCAGCGTCTTGTTGGTCATCATGATGGTAGGAGAGGGCTTCACACGGGCCAGCGTGTCGGAAAGGAAGGCCATGGGGTCGGGCTCCGGTTTGAATTTCGCTGTCCCCCGTCTTAGGCTTGCCCTGCGCCCCCCGCAAGAATGAACGGTCCCGGCGAGGGGGGCCGAGGGGGCATAGGGAAGGAGAGCCCATGACCGCGACATCCGACGATTGGTATTCCGCCGAAAACGCCACCTTCGGGGACCGGGTGGAAGCTGCCCGCTCTGCCGCCGGCATGACCCAGGGCCAGCTTGCCAAGCGACTTGGCATCAAGCTGGGCACATTGCGTTCCTGGGAAGAGGATATTTCCGAGCCGCGCGCCAACAAGCTGCAGATGCTGGCCGGCGTGCTGGGGGTGTCGCTGACCTGGCTGCTCTCGGGCGAGGGCGATGGTGTCGATCCGCCCGACGAGGCCAACCAGATCGATCCCGGCGTGCTGGGCGCTTTGCAGGAGATGCGCGAGATCCGCAGCCAGATGTCTGGCATGGCCGACCGTCTGGCGCTATTGGAGAAGCGCCTGAGAAACGCCCTGAAGGAAAGCACATGAGCGACGCCTCCCTCTCCGAGACCTATCCCCACGGGGAACCGCGCGAGATCCGACTGAAGCGCATGAAAATGCGCTCCATGCGGCGGGGTATCAAGGAGATGGACATCATCCTGATGCGCTTCTGCGAGACCCGGCTCGAAGAGCTCGATGCCGAGGGGCTGGATCTCTACGATGCGGTGCTCAGCCAGAACGACCAGGACCTCTATCAATGGGTCTCGGGACAGGCCGAGCCGCCCGAGGCCCTGGCGCCGATGATCGCCCGTATCGCTGAGCGTTGAATATGCGCTAAACAACCCTGGGTTGATTCCCGTGGCCAATTGGTCACGTCCCGGCCCGGTGGCTGTCAAAACATACATGCGCGTGGGTATGGTTCTTTGTCCCGGAGCACCGCCCCCCTAGGAAAATGTGTGACTGCCGCAAGGCATCTTGTTCCTGGGAGGACGTTTCATGTTCCGCAAGCTAAATAGCCAGCTCATTCCTGCACTTGTTTTCCTGTCCCTGCCGCTCGCCGCACAGGCGGCCAATGATATCGACGGCGCCAATGGCTCGACCATCGACGCGAGCTCGGACCTGAATTCGGTATGTGGCGAAGGAAATACGCTGACCAATGATTCCGACCGCAACACCGTCTGCGGCTGGAACAACACCGTCGATGATCGCAGCTGGGGCAACGATGTCTCGGGCGCCAACAACGAGGTGCTGGGCAACTCCGACGTCAACTCGGTGACCGGCAACGGGAACGAGATCAGCGGCAATTCCAACCGCAACGACGTCAGCGGCACCGGGAACACCCTAACCACCTCGGACAACAACGTGACCAGCGGCCAGAACAACACGCTGACCACCTCCGACCGCAACGTGGTGGGCGGCCATGGCAACCAGCTGACCTCGAGCAACGTCAACGGCGTGATCGGCCATTCCAACGTGGTGACCGGCTCCAACCGCAACTTCGTGAGCGGTTCGGCGAACCAGGTGCTGAACGGCTCCCAGAACAACACCGTCAGCGGCGACCAGCAGGTTCTGGACAATGTCGAGGGCAACGCGGTCTCGGGCCGTCTGAACGCGGTGACAGACACCAGCCTCAACAACATCGTGGGCGGCGGACAGAACACCGTCACCAGCTCGGATTTCAACATCGTGGGCGGCAGCCAGCAGACGATCACCGGCGACAGCGATCTCAACATCGTCTCGGGCTGGCTCAACAGCGCCACCGGCGGCAGTGACTGGAACGCCATCTCGGGCTACCGCAACGACCTGAGCAATGATTCCGACCAGAACGTCGTCGGCGGTGATGACAATGACCTCGATAACAGTGACCTGAACGTGGTCGGCGGCCAGAACAACGATCTGACCGGCACCGCCTACAGCTTCGTGTCCGGCCAGGACAACACGCTGACCAATGGCAGCTACAACACCGTTTCGGGCATGGGCAACACCCTGGCCGATGGCAGCTCCAACACCTCGCTTCTGGGCTCCGGCAATACCGTCGACGGTTCGGGCAATGGCGTGATCGGTGAGAACAACACGGTGACCGGCGCCAACAACAACGTGATGGGCGACGGCAATACCGTCACCACCGATGGCGGCCTGGTGCTGGGCAACGGCGGTACGGTGACGGCAAGCAACGGCGTGGCCATCGGCAACGGTGCCCAGGCAACCGCGGCCAATTCGGTGGCCATCGGCTCCGGCTCGGTTGCCGGTGCGGCCAATACGGTCTCCTTCGGCTCGACCGGCTCCGAACGGCGTCTGACCAACGTGGCCGCCGGCGTTGATCCCACCGATGCGGTGAACGTCAGCCAGCTGAACGCGGGCCAGGCCAGCGCCTTCGCGGGTGTTGCCGCGGCGATCTCGCTGGGCACCTCGCAGATGCCCTCGGCCCCCGGCAAGACGGCGGTCAACTGGGGCATCGGTCACTTCGGTGGCGAAAGCGCCCTGGGCATCAGCATGGTGCATGCGCTGGAGAACTTCGCCAGCACCAATGCCTCGATCAGCATGGGCCTGAGCCGCACCACCACCGGCATGACCGCGGTGCGCATCGGCGGCGGCTTTGAATTCTGATATGGCGGGGGCGGCGGTTGATCCGCTGCCCCGACCAGCCAGGAGCCTTCCATGAGACAGAGCCTTCCCGCGGTCGCCATCAGCGCGGCCCTTCTTGCGTCCCCGGCCCTCGGGCAGGCACAGGAGGCGACCTCGCCCGTGCCGCCGGTGGCAGAGTTCACCATCTGCATCGTCGACGCGGGTCTGCCGGACAACATCACCTATTTCGGCACCGCCACACGCAATACCCGCATGACCTGCGAACACCTGCCCCGTACGGCTGAGAGCCCGACCCTGCCGATGCTCTACGCCAGCGGCTGGCGGCTGGTGCAGGTGGTGGGAGAGGGCTGGATCGCAGAGCCCGACAGCCTGCGCACGCGGTCTCCGATCTACTACCTGGAACGGCTGCGCTAGGGCCGGCGAGGGTGGGCTAAACCCACCTTCACGCCCGCCGCCCGTTCAGCCCCGGCGCAGCTCCAGCCGCAGCACCAGCACGTAACCCGTCGCCACCACGGCGGCGAGGGCGAACCAGGTCAGCGCATAGCTGAGGTGGGCATTGCGGAAGCGCACCACGGTGCGGCCTCCGCGCGGCCAGGCGTCTCCGACCCTTTCGACATCGACGAAATAGGGCGCGGCGCGCGCGAGGCCCTTCGCTTCGGTGATCGAGCCCACGTCGCGGCGATACCATGTCCCGGCCTCGGGTGCGTTGCGGCGGGCGAAGAGCCAGCGGTGGTCCTCGGACAGGCGCAACAGTCCGGTGAGGCGGACCTCTCCCTGCGGGCGCAGGAATTCTCCGGTGCGCGCCTCTGCCTCGGGCACCACGCCGCGGTTCACCAGCACCACCGTGCCGTCACCGCGCAGGAGCGGTGTCAGCACCCAGAAGGCCGGGCCATAGTCGGAGGGCGTGTAGATCAGCACCTCTTCGTCATGCAGGTAGCGGCCTGCGAGGGTGACACGGGTGTATTCGGCCTGGGTGCCGGCGCCAGAGGCGATCTCTGCCCAGGCCTCAGGCCCCGGAGCGGGCACGGGGGCGGCGTGGATGCGGGCCTCGACCCGTTCGATCAGGTCCAGCTTCCAGTGCAGGCGCTGCACCTGCCAGACCCCCAGCCAGGAAAAGCCCCCGATGCCGATCACGGCGATCAGCGTGGCGAGCATCAGGCGGGGCCAGCGCGGAGAGACTTTCGTCATGGCAACCTCGGGGCTTTGGGAATGCGAAGGGGCCGGCGCTTGCGCGCGGCCCCCTCCCGTGTCGTGGCGCGGGGCGGGTCAGCCCTGCTGGCTCTGCAGGTTCATCATCTGCTCCATGTCGGGCATGGGCATCATGTTCTCGTTCATGTTGTGCATGACCCAGAGAGAGCCCGCCAGGACGATCACCAGGATGATCACCGAGAAGATGGTGGCGACCAAGGTCCAGCCCTCTTCGCTGGAGGTGCCGACATGCAGGAAATAGACCAGGTGGACGATGATCTGCAGCGCGCCCATCCCCATAATCAGGGCGATGGTGAGATTGCGCGGCAGGTCGACCTCGCCCATGACCAGGCCGAATGGCAGGATGGTCAGGATCGCCGCCATGGCGAAGCCAATCATCAGGCGGCCCATGGTGCCATGGCTGCCGGAGTGGGTGTTCACATGCTCGCTCATCAGATCAGCCTCACCAGGTAGACGAAGGAGAAGACCCCGATCCAGATCAGGTCGAGGAAGTGCCAGAACATCGACAGCGTGCCGAGGCGGCGCATGTTCGGGCCGTTCAACCCGTGCAGGCGCAGCTGCGCGATCAGCGTGACCAGCCAGATCAGACCGCCGGTGACGTGCAGCCCGTGGGTGCCGACGAGGGCGAAGAAGGCCGACAGGAAGGCCGAGCGGTCGGGGCCTGCGCCGATGTGGATCAGGTGGGCGAACTCGTAGAGCTCCATCCCGATGAAGCCCGCGCCCAGCAGGCCGGTGACCACCAGCCAGGCGGTGGTAGCGTCCAGCTTCTGCTTCTCGGCCGAGAGCATCGCCAGGCCGAAGGTCACCGACGAGAAGAGCAGCAGCGCGGTTTCCACCGCGATGAAGCCTGGCTCGAACAGGTCCTTCGGGCCGGGGCCGCCGGCGAAGCCGCCGCCCAGCACCGCGTAGGTGGCGAAGAGGGCACCGAAGATGATGCAGTCGCTCATCAGGTAGATCCAGAACCCGATGTTGGTCGGGCTCTGGTGATGGGCGTGGTGTGCGTCAGCCGCGCTCATGCCGAGGCTCCTTTCGCTTCCGTCGCCGCGATCTCATCCGGCTGGATGTAATAGTCGCGGTTGTAGTTGAAGGTATGGGCGATGCCGATGGCCAGCATGGCCACGAAGCTCAGGATCGCCAGCCACCAGATGTACCAGACCATGGCGAAGCCGAAGGCCAGCGCGAAGGCCGAGATCAGCACGCCGGTGGCGGTATCCTTCGGCATGTGGATCGGCTGGTAGTCGGTCGACCACTTGAAGCCCTCTTCCTTCATCTTCCAGAACATGTCGCGGCCGGTGACCACGATGTCCTGCGGGAAGTTGTACTTCTGCGGCGGCGACTGGTTGGCCCACTCGAGGGTGCGCGCGTCCCAGGGGTCTCCGCCACAGGCCAGGCGCTTGCGGTCGCGGATCGAGACGTAGAAGCACATGAAGGTGGACAGGATACCGAAGAGGATCACCACGGCGCCCAGGGCGGCGACCAGGAAGTAGGGCTGCCAGCCCATGTCCGCGTAGGAGTTCATCCGCCGCGTCACCCCCATCAGGCCAAGCGCGTAGAGCGGCATGAAGGCCAGGTAGAAGCCCACGAACCAGCCCCAGAAGGCGCGCTTGCCCCAGCGGTCATCCAGCTTGAAGCCGAAGGCCTTGGGCCACCAGAAGGTGACCGCGGCATAGACGCCGAAGACGACCCCGCCGATGATCACGTTGTGGAAGTGGGCCACCAGGAACAGCGTGTTGTGCAGCTGGAAGTCGACGGGCGGAACGGCCAGCAGGACGCCGGTCATGCCGCCGATGGTGAAGGTCACCAGGAAGCCGATGGTCCAGTACATCGGCAGCTCCATCCGCACGCGGCCCCGGTACATGGTGAACAGCCAGTTGAAGATCTTCACCCCCGTCGGCACCGCGATGATCATCGTGGTGATGCCGAAGAAGGTGTTGACGTTGGCGCCCGATCCCATGGTGAAGAAGTGGTGCAGCCAGACCACGAAGCTCAGCACCATGATGCAGGCCGTGGCCCAGACCATCGTGGCGTAACCGAACAGCGGCTTGCGCGAGAAGGTGGCGACGATTTCCGAGAAGACACCGAAGATCGGGATGATGAGGATGTAGACCTCGGGGTGGCCCCAGATCCAGATCAGGTTGATGTACATCATCGCATTCCCACCGAAGTCATTGGTGAAGAAGCGGAAGTCCAGGTAGCGATCCAGCGTCAGCAGCGCCAGGGTGGCGGTCAGCACCGGGAAGGCCGCGACGATCAGCACGTTGGTGATCAGGGTGTTCCAGGTGAAGATCGGCATCATCATCATCTTCATGCCGGGCGCGCGCATCTTCAGGATCGTGGCGATCAGGTTGATCCCCGACAGCGTGGTGCCCACGCCCGCGATCTGCAACGCCCAGAGATAGTAATCCATCCCCGGCCCGGTGCTGTAGGAAGCCCCCGAAAGCGGCGGGAAGGCCAGCCAGCCGACGCGGGCGAACTCCCCGATGAAGAGCGAGATGTTGACCAGCAGCGCGCCCGCCACCGTCATCCAGAACGAGAAGTTGTTCAGGAAGGGGAAGGCCACGTCGCGGGCACCGATCTGCGTCGGCATGACGTAGTTCATGATGCCGGTGACGAAGGGCATGGCGACGAAGAAGATCATGATCACGCCATGGGCGGTGAAGACCTGGTCGTAGTGATGCGGCGGCAGGTAGCCCTCGGCGCCGCCGGCGGCCAGCGCCTGTTGCAGGCGCATCATCAGCGCATCGGCAAAGCCGCGCACCATCATGATGAAGCCCAGCACCATGTACATGATGCCGATCTTCTTGTGGTCGACCGAGATCACCCAGTCACGCCACAGCGGCAGCCAGAGCCGGAAGCGGGTCATCAGCGCCAGCACGATCAGCCCGGCCAGGCCGACGCCCAGGAAGGTGCCGATGAGGATCGGCTCGTGATAGGGAATCCAGTCGAAGGTCAGCCGTCCGAAGATCGGCGACCAGGTCTCTTGCGGTTGTACGTGTCCGGTTGCCATCAGGATTTGGCCTTTGCATCGAGAGGCGTGCGGCAAAGCTTGTCGGGGTCTGCCAGGAAGGCCTCGTAGTAATGTTTCGGTTCAGGCGCGGGCAGCGAGATCGGATTGCCGAAGCCGTCGATCGCGCGGTGCCGGTCGTATTCGTAGAAGGGCACGTTGGGGATGCCCTGCAGGCCGCCGCCGCCCATCATGTCCATCATCATCATGTCGCCCATGCAGACGGTGTCCTCGGCCACGCAGAGCTCGACGATGCGGTCGAAGAGACCTTCGCTGACGCTGCCGTAGTAGCTGACCGGCGCGTCGATGCTGGGGGTCTCGAGCGCGAGGTAGCTCTCGGCATTGAGGGGGGCGCCTTCGGCCTTCACCCTGGCGACCCAGGCGTCGAAGCCCGCGTCATCCATGGCCAGCGTGTCGAAGGTCATCTGGCTGAAGCCGGGGCCCGAGTAATGCGCCGAACGGCCCGGATAGGTGCCCTCGTGGTCGGCGATCAGGTGCAGCTTCGTCTCCATGCCGGCCATGGAATAGACCATGCCGCCAAGCGCCGGGATCGACAGGGTGTTCATCACCGTCGACGAGGTCAGCGAGAAGTTGATCGGCCGCCCGGCAGGCACCGCCAGCTCGTTGACCGAGGCGACGCCCAGCTCGGGGTAGATGAACAGCCACTTCCAGTCGAGAGAGACCGCCTGCACCTCGACGGGCTCGCCCGCTTCCAGGTGGTCCAGCGGGCGGTAGGGGTCCAGCCGGTGGGTATAGATCCAGGTGAAATAGCCGAGGCCGACGATGATCAGGATCGGCACGCCCCAGACCAGCACCTCGAGCTTCGAGGAGTGGGTGAAGCCGGGATCGTAGTCCGAGATATCCTCTCGGTCGGCGCGGTATCTCAGCGGGAAGTACACCGCCATGAAGAGCACCGGCAGGATGACGATCAGCATCAGCAGGGTAGAGATGATCAGGAGGTTCCTCTCCTGGTCCGCGACCCAGCCGGAGGGGGCCAGGACATGGTACTGACAGCCGGAAAGCGCCAATGCGCCCGCCATGGCCAGCAGGGGTTTTGTCATTCGGAGCAACGTCTTCGCCTCTTGGTCTTCCAGCGGTCAAATGGAGGAGCGGCCGCCGGCCCGGAGTGGGGAATGCAGGCCTTCGGCTACGCCTTGTTGCAGGTGACAACACCGGGGCGGATTGCCGCACTGCCGCAAAAAGGGCCGGTTAGTAACGTATTTTTGAGCGTAGATAGCGTGAAAGAGCGTCTTGGCGAGGCTGTCGTGGCCCGAAACGACCGGGGATCATGCCGCGATCTGGCCGAATTCCGCGCCGCAATGCAGCGGAAAGGGGTGTCTGCGACTCACTTTCAGGACGGCATGCGGGGTGGGTCGTGGGCGCGGCACAGAGAGATGGTCGCCATCGCCTGAGGGCCGGGCGCATCGGCTGTATCGCCGCCCTTGGTGCGCCGCCCCTCCCGAATGCGGCGGCCGTGTCAGCACCCTTGGAGCCTGTGCGCGTGTCGCGGGGCAGGGGGGGCGATCCCGCCGTCCCGGAGACCTGGACCCGGCAAAAGCTGGCCCCGAAGCATCCTGCGTCGAGCTGGGGCAGGGCGGTGCCGGCAGGTGCTTTGGCTGTCGCGCGGCAGAGGTGGGATGTCTCCCACACTACGCGGTCGTGAGCGCCCGCGCTTTGTGCCGGGCATAGGGTGGGTGAAATGTACCCTGCCCTCTACGTGCCCCGCAGGGGGGGCAAGGTGCATACGGATGTCAGTAGATGTAGCGGATCTGGTCGCTCCAGAAGCGTTCCACCCGGCGCAGCGAGGTGGTGATGTCGTCGAGTCCGCCGAAGTCCAGCACGCCGCGGCTTTCCAGGCCCTCTGCATGGCGGGCGAAGAGTTCTGACACGACCTCGCGGATCTCGCGGCCCTTCTGGGTCAGCCGCACCCGGACGGACCGGCGGTCGATCTCGCAGCGCTCGTGGTGCATGTAGCCCATTTCGACCAACTTCTTCAGATTGTAGCTGACATTGCTGCCCTGGTAGTAGCCGCGCGACTTGAGCTCGCCCGCGGTGACCTCGTTCTCGCCGATGTTGAAGAGCAGCAGCGCCTGCACCGCGTTGATTTCCAGCACGCCGACGCGCTCGAACTCGTCCTTGATCACGTCCAGCAGCAGCCGATGCAGGCGTTCGACCAGTGCCAGCGCCTCGAGGTAGCCCTGCATGAACTCCTTCGGCGCCAAGCCTGGCCCGATCGCGTTCTGAATGCTCATCACTGTCTCCGTCGCATAACCTGAGGCGAAATTCGGCGAAATTCCCAAAAATCCGGTTAATTCCAAATGGATAGACAGATCCGTGGTTAACGGAGCCTCTCGCCGCGTTGCGGCAGGGTGCCGCGGGCAGAACTGTCGCCCGCCTGGGCCAGGGGAAGAATGGCAAGCTCTTTCAACAGTTTGCGCACCATCGCCTCTTCAAAGTCCCGAAAGCCGTAGGCGGTCTCGACGAAGGCCTCCGCGCCGCGCAGCACATGGGCACGGTAGTAGGCCGAGAGCTCGGCGATATTGTCGGGACGGGCGATGACCAGGCCGTTGACCGTCACCGCGCCCATGTCGATACCGCGCGGAACGGGGCCGACGTTGTGCTTGCCGTCGCCCGAGACATCCAGCACCTGCCGCCAGCACCCCTCCTGCTGCGCCAGGGCGCGGGCGCCGAAGGTCAGCGCCGGTCCGATGGCGGTCGTGGGCTCCATCGGGCTGCGGGCGGTGCCGCGCAGCCGGGCCTGGAAGGCGGCGATGGCGGCCTCGGAAGAAAGCTCGGCCCAGGGCGCCAGCACCCGCTGGTCGCCGGGGCCGCTCCATTCGTAGACCATCATCCGCACCGGCGCGCCGGGCAGGGCGGCCAGCGCTTCGCGCACCTGGGCATTGTCCAGCGCCCGCGCCAGCCCCTCGAGTTGCAGCCGGTATTCGTCATCGTCGACAGAGCCCGAGACATCCAGGCCAAGCGCCAGCGCCTCGCGGCAGGGGGTGGCGGCAACGGCGGTGGTCAGGGGACAGGCCAGCAGCGCCAGCGCCAGGATCAGCCGCAGCATCGGGTGCCCCCGGCGGAGCCAAGGCGCATGTCGTTGAGCTCGCGGAAGAGCTTCAGCGTCATGGCGCGGCGGAAGTCGGCGAAACCCTGGGCGACCTGGACGAAGGCGCCGGGGCCGCGGATCAGCTCGCCCTCGTAGAAAGAGACCACGGCGGAATCGGGACCCGAGACCGCCAGGCCGTTCACCGTCACCTCGGCAAGCGGGAAATGGGCATAGGCCAGGGCCGGAGAGAAGCCTTCGTTGTTGATCCCGTCGCCCGAGACGTCGATCACCTGCCGGTCGCAGGGGGGCGCCTCGGCCAGCAGGCCCGCCGCATAGCCCAGAGCATAGCCCGCGGCCGTGGGGAAACCCTCGTGGCTGCGGGTGGCGCCGCCGATGCGGGCCACGGCGCGGTCGATATCGGCATCGCTGCCCAGCATCATCCAGGGCAGGATCACCGCCTGCTGGTAGCGTCCGCTCCACTCGTAGGCCGCCAGGGCCACGGGAGCGCCGCCAAGCAGGATCACCTGCCGGATGTCGGGGTCATTCAGCGCCGCCGCAAGCCCGTCCCGCTGCAGGGCGTATTCCTCGGTATCGACCGAGGCCGATACATCCAGAGCCAGGAGCAGCGCCAGCCGGCACTCCTGGGCCGCCGCTGCGCGCGGCAGCAGCAACAGTAGCGCCAGGACGACCGGGGCCAGCAGGACAGCCGGGGCGCAGCGCCCGGCCCATCCGTCCTGCCTGCGGCCCCGGCGGCCCATCTTACCAGTGGCCCGTGTTTTCCATCGAGGCCCAGGGCTCGGCAGGCTCCAGCGCCTCGCCTTCCTGCAGCAGTTCGATGGAGATATTGTCGGGGCTGCGCACGAAGGCCATGTGGCCATCACGCGGCGGGCGGTTGATGGTCACGCCCGCATCCATCAGCTTCTGGCACATCTCGTAGATATTGCCGACGGAATAGGCCAGGTGGCCGAAGTGGCGGCTGTCCGAGGGCAGGCCCTCGTCGCCGTCCCAGTTCCAGGTCAGCTCGACCGGGCATTCCTCCTGGCCTTCGGGGGCCATGAAGATCAGGCTGAAGCGACCGGCTTCCACGTCGTGGCGGCGGATCTCCTTCAGGCCCAGGAGCTCGTAGAAGGCCATGGATTTCTCCAGGTCCTTCACCCGGACCATCGTATGCAGATAGCGAACTTTCATCGCGTCTTCCCTTTCGTCGTGCCTAGAGCCGGGCGGGGGCCCGTACCCTTTCGCATCGAAGGTAGCAGCCGCAGCGCGATTGTCGAACCGAAAGGCTCAGAAGGCCGAGCGGATCGACAGGCCAAGCCCGCTGCTGCGGGTCTCGTAGATCGCCACGTTGGACCGGGTGCGCGCGGCCTCCAGGGTCAGCACGGGGTTGAAGCCCATGTAGTCGAGCTCGCTGAAGACCAGCTGCAGCTCGGCGCGGATCTCTTCGTCGAGGCGGCCATCGAGACTGTAGGGCGAGCTGTCGAAATCGCGGCTGCGGGCCTCTAGCGTCAGGCTGGGGTCGGCGCCAAGGCTCTCTCCCAGCCACCGGGCCCTGGGCGAGAGGCGCGCGCCAAGGCGCAGGTCGCGGTAATCGGCCGAGCTGAGATCGGAGGTGGAGCGGGAGAAGCTGCCGTAGAGGCTGAGCTGGCCGCCGCCGAAGGCGTGATCCCAGCCAAGCGACAGAAGGCCCACGTCGGCCTCGGGCGCGGCCGCGCCGCGGCGGGTCTCGAGGGACAGCGTGCCGCTCACACGGTTACGGGGCGAAAGCGAATGGCTGAGCTTCGCCTCGCCGCGCAGGAAGGCACCATAGGGATCGCCGCCATGGAAGTTCTGCCCGGCCCAGGCGCTCATCACCAGCTCGTCGCGGGTCTCGCCCAGCAACATCCGGCGGCTCAGCCCGGCGGCCAGGCTGGCAGAGCTGAAGTCGCTGCCCTCGGCATCGGGGGCGGCGGCCCGGGCCTCGTCCGACAGAAGGTAGCCGCTGTGCCGGGCGCGCAGCATGAGGTCGGTGGCCCGGTCCTCGGTCTGGCTGAGCCGGTAGCGGGTATCGGCCCCGAAGCTCAGCTCCACCCCGCTCAGCGCCTGGGCATCGCCCGAGAGGGCGAATTCCCAGGGCAGCCCGTCGATGGTGAAACTGTCATGCATCGAGCCGTTGTTGAGGTTGTCCGTCGGTGTCACCGCGAAGCTGAGCCGGGTCGACCAGGGATTGCGCAGGCGGACATACTTGAAGTCGCGGATGGCGCGGGCGCGGGTGGCCCGGTTGGGGGCGGCCTCGGCGGCGCGGCGCAGCCAGAGCTGGGCGCGGGTGCGGTGTCCGGCGCTGGCCAGCACCTGGGCGCGGATCAGCGCGGCGGCATATCGCTCGGTATCGTCGGAGGCCAGGTCCCAGGCGGCGCGGGCAGCCGTGCCGGCCTCGCCGTCGTTTCCAATGGCACGGGCGGCCTGGGCGAGAAGAAGTTGGGCGGAAAAATCCCTGGCGTCGCGGGCGAGCAGCGCGCGGGCCAGCTCCATCGCAGTGGCGGCATCGCCGCGCTGCAGCCGCTTCGCCGCCAGGGCGCGCATCTGCAGCGGGGTCAGCTCGAAGCGGGCGGCATCGGGGGCGGGGGTCTCGGCCCCGGCCGCGGGGGGCAGGGAGAGCGAAAGGGGCAGCGCCAGCACGGCCAGCAGGGCTCCGCGGGCTGTCGCCCTGCGGATCGCCCGTGCTGCGCCACCCTGCTGTGCCTCGGCCCCCTTGCCCCGCATCGGATCAGCGATAGAGGATGAAGCCGCCGGTCTCCTGGACCGTCCGCCCGTCGACGCGCGGATCATCCGAGGTCATGACGATGATGCCGACGATCTCATCCGCGTCCACGGTGGGGTCGTCGTCGTCCGCCAGGATCGCGTAGTAGGTGCCGCTTTCGTACTCTTTGAGAACGGCCCCATCCGAGGAATAGCTGATCACGCTGCCGGCGATCTCGCCGTTGTCATCGGCCACGCCGGGCTGGATGACAAAGGTCAGCGTGGGCAGGGTGGTAGCCTCGAGCGCGGTGGCGATATCCGAGGTGATGTCGTTGCCGTCGCTGTCGAAGACCTCTCGGTTGGTGATCTCGCCCTTCACGCCGGAGCCCGTGTTGAAGTCCTCGAAGTCGATGTCGACGGTCATGTCGCCCTGGGTGTATTCCAGGCCGGCCGAGCCGTCGAAGACCCGCACGCCGCCATAGCCGCCACTGTAGCTTGCCTGGCCGCTGGTCGGCAGGGTGACCTCGCCGTTGCGCTGGTAGATGAAGCCGCCGAAACCGTAGGGGACGTAGCCGCCCGAGCGCGCGATGGCGAATTCGGTCCGGCCGCTGGACGAGACGCCGTAGAGCGCCCGGTGCATCAGCTGGCTGACCTCGGTGCCCGTCTCTGCATCCTCGTAGCTCATCGAGCCTTCGTAGAGCGCGTAGCCCCCGAGCGTGCCGAAGGGGGTGGTGACGCGGTCGTACTCATTGTCTCCATCGAAGGCGAGGCCGTCGACAGTGAAGGTATCATCGGTGGAATTGTAGGAGACGGACGAGACATAGCCGCCGCCCTCTGCGTTCTGTCCCTCGCGCCGGAAGATCGAGGCGCTCGACACGGGCGAGGTGGTCCCCGGCGGCAGGGTGCGATCGGAATCGATGCCCGAGCCTTCGTCCTCGTCGGTGCTTCCGCCGCTGTCTTCTTACGTGTCGAAGGGATTCGACGAATTTCCGCAAGAGCTGACAGCCAATGCCGCCAGCAGCAGAAGGATCCAGGTCCGTGCCATATCGCTGCCTCGTATATGCTCGACGGGCCTCTGACGGGCCCCTTTGCCGGGCAGCTTTCCCATGGTGCCCGGAAAAGTCAATTGCCCATGGGGCTTACAAGGCGAACTTCGCGCCTTTGCTGCAGGACTGCACTACTCTATCTAGAGGTTCCGCTCTTCGTTCCCACAAGATACCCTTAGGGTTGACCGATCTAGTGTAAAGGATTCGCCCCATGCCGCTCTCCTCCGACCAGCAGGCTGAAATCGACGCCCTGCGTTCCGAGACCCGCCAGACCCTGCGCGCGACCGTCCCCGGCATGGAGGCGCATCTCTACAAGGCCTATCCCGTGCTCGACCACGGCTTCGTGCGGGTGGTGGACTACATGGGCGATGATGCCGCCATCTGCCAGGCCGCGCGGGTCTCTTACGGCAAGGGCACCAAGTCGGTGCAGAACGACGAGGGGCTGATCCGCTACCTAATGCGCCACTGGCACTCGACCCCCTTCGAGATGTGCGAGCTCAAGCTGCACGTGAAGCTGCCGGTCTTCGTCGCCCGCCAGTGGATCCGCCACCGCACCGCCAACGTGAACGAATACTCGGCCCGCTACTCGATCCTCGACCGCGAATTCTACATCCCCGCCCCCGAGAACCTGGCCGCGCAATCCGTGGTCAACAACCAGGGCCGCGGCCAGGCGCTGACCGGCGAAGAGGCCGCGCGCGTGCTGGAATACCTCAAGGCCGACAGCACCCGCGCCTATGACCACTATGCCGAGATGATCTCGGACGAGGGCCAGCAGGGCCTGGCGCGCGAGCTGGCGCGGATGAACCTGCCCGCCAATGTCTACACCCAGTGGTACTGGAAGGTGGACCTGCACAACCTGCTGCACTTCCTGCGCCTGCGCGCCGACACCCACGCCCAGTACGAGATCCGCGTCTATGCCGAGGAGATCTGCAAGCTGGTCGCCGACTGGGTGCCCTTCGCCTACAAGGCCTTCGAGGACTACCGCCTGGGCGCGGTCACCATGTCGGCCCAGATGGTCGATTGCCTGCGTCGGATGATCGCCGGGGAAGAGGTGACCGAAGAGAACTGCGGCATGAGCAAGCGGGAATGGCGCGAGTTTATGGGGGTTGTGGGGTGACGCAACTGGTGCCGGAAGGGGCGGACGATCCGCGCTTTTCGGAGCTTTTGCGAGCAACAGATCCGGCTGCAATGCACCTCAGGCTGGACGGTAAGCAGGTCTCTGGCCCGGAACGCTATGGATCAGCGAAAGCGATGGTGGCCGCTATTAACCGTCTGGAGCCAGAAGTACGACTTCAGCTTTCCGTGCTCGGCGACGAATTTGGCCCCAACAAAGAGGACCTAGAAGATATTCTCTTCCCAAGTCTTCAACATAGGTTGCTAGAGAGCTTTGCGGTGACGCGGCGAGGTAGTGACAGGCAAGCCGCAATCCAAGGTTTGAATGTTGCTGGTCTTGCTGCGGTAGAAGCCAGTTTGCGAGTTCGAAATGGTGTGCTTAGAGACCTAAAAATCGGCACTCTGACGCTATTCGGTTTCGGCACGGTGCGGCTTGAAAACTGTGTGATCGGCCGTTTGATAATCTCAGGTGACGGAAACCCGGACATTGTCATTCGAGGAGGTCGGATCCTCATGATTGATGTCGAAGAAGACCCGCACATCCGAAGTCTCGAAGTATCCGGCGTGCATATCTCCAAGAGACCTATGGCTTCCCAGCCGTCCAAGGAAGACTGGCCAGTTTGGCTTCGGCTGGACGCGGTTGCGTTCCGACGCTTGCACCGTTGGGCACAAGAGAAAGAGGACGCCAAGCTCGCTCATCAAATGCGCGGCCATCAGCTTTCGGTAGACTACTACAAGGCGGATCGGCCAGAGCGTTTCTTCCTGTCGCTTTGGTGGCTGTTCGGAAACTACGGTCTGAGCCTGTGGCGCCCGCTTCTTTGGTTGCTCCTTTCCTTCGCTATTCTTGTCGATCTGCTTCTCTGGTGTGGATCAGTCCCTGGGGTCGACCAGATTGCTTCAGCGGTCGGGCCGCCAGGCGGAGGCGCCGCAGATGGCTGGCGGAGAGTGCTATTCGGCGACGATATGAGCGCGCAGCTGGCGCGGGCAGTTGTCGGGGCGACTGAAAGCATCTTCTCTCCGGTCAACGTCTTCTCTACCCGGAAGCTGGTTGTGCCATCTGCACCCTGGGTAGCTGTCTTCCAGTTCTTCTACAGCTATCTCTGCCTTGGCCTGATCTTCCTGTTCGGCTTTTCGATCCGTCGCCGTTTCAAGATCTGATCGCCGGGAGTCTAGGACCAGCCCTCTCAATCCGCATAGGGTGGGAGCCACCACCCCACCAAAGGTGGACCGCCATCCACCCTACGCCCGCAACCACCGGCGGGGCATCCGACCGGGGCCAGGGCTTAGGGCTGCGGCCCGTCCCTCTCAGCCCGCCCCACCGAACAGCCCCCGCGTCACCAGCACGCCGACCAGCGCCGAGGTGCCGGTCAGCACGATGCCCCAGGTCAGGTCCACCGCCACCATTGTGGGCGACCATGCCTTCAGTACGGCATAGTTGGTGATCTCGTAGGTGCCATAGGCCATGGCGCCGATCAGGGCTCCGTTCAGCAGGGCCTGCAGGGGCCGTCCGTCCTCAAGCGCGGGAAGCGAGACGAACCAGATCACCCCGGCGACGTAGAACATGTAGAAGACCGCCGCCGGCAGCAGGCGGGGGTCGTCCAACAGCTGGTCTCCGAGGCGGATCTCGAAGAGCGGCCGCATGACGAGCTTCAGCATCACGGCATCGAGGCCGAGGAAGACCACGGCGGTCACGAGGTAGAGGGTGAGTGTCTGCATTTTGAAGTCTCCCGAGTTGAAGGGGATACGGCGGCGGATACCAACCGGATCACTCGGCAGTGAAGAGCGTGACACCCCCGCGCAGCCCGTGCGCGCCCTTGCCCCTGCCGCGAAGCCCTTGCGCCGGGCCTTGCAGGGCCCGCGCGCGACTAGACCAGATGGCCGGAGGGCAGGCAATGGCGGGGCAAGCAGGGGCCGTGGCAGGCGGCGGATCGCGGGGCAGGGGCCTCGGGCCGGGCCGCGCGCCGCGGGGCGCGACCAAAAGGCACCAGCCATACACCTCTTTGATAGCGACATATTGCCAATAGCTTGCGGCTCGGTCGATGCTGATATGGTCGGGCGAATGATCCGGTGGATATGGATTGTCGTATTCATTTTGAATTTAGAGAAAGTCGTGACGTGCAGCTTATCGTTCTATACCTCGTGACCGCTGCGGTCTTCTTTTCCCTGGATGCCGCGATGCTGCGGATCGCCCTGCGCCCGCTCTTCGCCAGGCAGCATGCGTTCATGAGGCGCGAGAAGCCGCTGCTGCTGCCGGCGGTGCTCTATTACCTCGTCTACGTGGCGGCGATTCTCTGGTTCGTGTCCTGGCCGGCGCTCGAGGCCGATCTGCCCTCCAAGGCCCTGGCGAACGGAGCTTTCCTCGGCGCCGTCAGCTTCGGCTCTCACCAGGTGAACAACTACTCCATCATGCGCGACTGGTCGCCCCTGCTGGTGGTGGTGGATGTCATCTGGGGCGCACTTCTGACCGCGGTTGCGGCCGTGGTTGGCGTGCTGGCCTGTTGGATCTTCCTCCCCGTCATGGGCTAGGCCCCGGGCCGTTCCCGGTGCAGGTTAGCCCCTGGACGCGTCCACCCAATCCCCGCCCCCGCGCCATGGCGAGGCGGGCCATCCTGCCCCTTCGCCGCCGCCGGGCACCCCTTCGTGGTTTGTTATCGAAGAAATGTCATGAATCTGTTACGTTCCTGCAAAGGAGACAGCAGATCATGCGCCCGATCCTCACGACACTTTCGGCCCTTCTCGGCGCCCTGGTGCCGGCCCTCGCGCCCTCTCAGGTGCAGGCGGTCTCGCCCATTGCAGAGGTCATCTGCGACCAGACGCCCCGGCTGGAAAACCGTTTGAAGACAACAATGAACTCCGAGCGCGAAGGCCTGGGCCTGCGCGGTCCGGAACAGGTGATGGAGCTATGGACCACGCCGGGCGGCGATTGGACCATGGTCGTCACCTATGCCACGGGCAAATCCTGCATCGTCGCGATGGGAGAAGCCTGGCAGGGGGGCCTGCGCGCACAGGACCCAACGTGAACCCCCGGTTCACCGGGGATGGGGATTCACTGAGATGTTGAATGTCAGGGTCCCGGCTGCTCAGAGCAGCTTCAGGTCGCCGGCCATCTTTCGGCCGTCCCGTCCCTCGGTCAGCTCGTAGCCGACCTTCTGGTTGTCCGCCAATCCGGTCAACCCGGAGCGTTCCACTGCTGAAATATGTACGAAGACATCCTTCCCACCTTCTTCGGGTTCGATGAAGCCGTAGCCTTTGGTCGTGTTGAACCACTTTACGGTGCCTACAGGCATGCCGTTTCTCCCTCTTGCCGTTCCACCCCGGCGTCGTCCGGGGGTCTTCGATGACGGCACGTATCCCCTAATACTCCGGGACTTTCGCACCTTGCCACATGGTCAGGATTGCATTCGTTTTGTAAAAAGCAAGCAAAACGAGGGCCGTTGTGACTTTCAGCCCCGTATTTCGCGCAAGAAGACGAAAGGGACAGCGATGAAGCTCTACGGTTTGAAAAACTGCGATACCTGCCGCAAGGCCGCCAAGGCCCTGCCGGGGGCCGAGCTGGTCGACCTGCGCCAGGAGCCGCTGCCCGAACCCCTTCTGGACAAGGCGCTGGCGAGCTTCGGAGAGGCCCTGGTCAACCGCCGCTCGACCACCTGGCGCGGCCTCGACGAGGCCGAGCGCGCCCGGCCGCCCAAGGATCTGCTGCGCGATCACGCCTCGCTGATGAAGCGGCCCCTTATATCCGACGGAGAGGATCTCTATCTGGGATGGACCGCGGATGTGCAGAAGGCGCTTGGCCTGTGATGTCCGCAGGGATGGTTGGAACGGTAATGGAAGGATGGCCCCTTGCGTAATGCGGCATTGATCCTGGGTTTGGTCGGCGGGCTGATGGCGCTGGTCGTGGGTTTTGCGGCCTATGGCTATACCGAGGCGATCCGCGCCTGGGGCGAGGTCGACGGCCTCTTCCACCAGGTCGCCAATGTCGAGGCGATGCGCACGGCGGGCCTGCTGTCTCCGATCCTGGCCATCGCGGGGGCCGGCATGGCGCGCAGCCGGGCGCTCTGGGCGGGCGTCCTGATGCTGGCCTCGGTCGCGGGCTTCTACATGGGCTTCGGCGTGACCTTCTTCACCCTCTTCCCCATGGCCTTCATCGCGATTGCGGGCCTTCTGGCGCTGGCCGCAGGTCGCCCGGATGAGCCGGTGCGCCACTTCTGAAAAGAAGACGATCCAGGGACAGGGCGCCCGCGCCCTGCACCGCCAGCACGGCCAGGGTGAAGACCCAGAAGGCGCGCTGATCCAGGATCACCCCATCCGGCAGACGGTCGAACCAGGCCCCGAGGGTGGCCGCATGTTCGATGCCGCCGTGACCGTAGAGATCCGTCAGGCTCTGCACGGCGATGAACCCCACCATGCCAAGGGCGGCCAGCCGCGTCAGCAGACCCAGCACGATGAGCGCCGGCAGGACGAACTCGGCCCAGGTGCCCGCAGTGACCACGGCCCAGTGGAAGATCCCCAGCTTCGAGACATCGTAGCCAACGGCCTCGAAGGCCTTCGGAAAGATCTGCGCATAGGCGCCGACCGAAGGGGTCAGGACGCCGAAGATGCCATCGCCCAGCTTGGTCATGGCAGAGGCCCAGAAGTAGGGCAGCAGCACGGCGGCGAAGATGAAACGCGCCAGCAGCGGCAGCAGCGGCGAGAGCCGCGAGAGGGCTTGGGTCGGGTCGGTCATCGGGCGATCTCCACTGCGGTCAGGGCGCTGCCTTGCAGCAGCAGGCCAAGGATGGCGGGCAGGTCGGCGTCGGGCGCCTCCGCTATTGCGGCCCCCGACGCCTGCTCGGCGCTCTGTCCCTGGCCAAGTGCCTCTATGAAGCCCGCGCCTCCGGCGGGCAGATGGTGCGGCTCCGGGTCGTAGCCGGGGCGGGTGATCAGGATGTCCTCGGCCTCGGGGCGGGGCGGGGGGCCATCGTGGTGGGCCAGCTGCCAGATCTGCCAGAGCGGCCAGGACGAGCGCAGCACCCTGAGCGAGGGCGCGAGGCGCAGATGCGCCTGGGCCAGCACCTCGGGCGGCAGCGCCGCCAGCCTGGCGGGCTCCAGCGGCGTGGCATCGGCGGCGTGGTAGCTTTCGCGCATCGCCAGATCCAGCCGCGCCACATCGGGCAGGTAGCCCAGATGCGCCAGCGGCTGGAAGCGCTGCAGGAAGGCGGGCAGGGCCTCGCCATAGCGGAACATCAGCGGAGAGCTGGGCGGATGCGCCCTGAGGAAGGGCGCGGCCAGCGCGCGCAGGTTCTCGTCCCCCAGAAGCGCGCGCAGGGTCGGGAAACCCTCCAGCACGGCCTCGGTCAGGCCAACCGCCACGTTGTTGCGATAGACCGAGAAGCGCCGCCCGGCCGGGCCGCCATGGCCATCCCGCAGGGTCTCGGGCACCAGGGCCTCGGGGTGCAGCATGGCCTCGCGGAACGCCTGCTGAGAGAGCGGGGTCATGTCGTCACCCTTTGCTGCGCGGCCTCGGCGCGGCGTGCCTCTTCGGCCAACACAGGCCAGTCGGGCACGTCGTTGTCCCATTCGATCAGCAGGGGTTTCGGCCCCGAGAGCGCCAGCACGTGATCCAGCAGCGCCCAGACCGGATCGGCCACCTCGCGGCCATGGCTGTCGATCAGCAGCGGCCGGCCCGCGTCGTCTTCATCCTCGTCATGGCCGCCCAGATGGATCTCGCCCACCTTCTCCAGCGGGAAGTCCTGCACGTAGGCGCGCGGGTCCAGACCAAGATTCACCGCCGAGACAAAGACGTTGTTCACGTCCAGCAACAGCCCGCAGCCGGTGCGCCGGCTGACTTCGCGCAGGAAGTCGGTCTCGGACATCTCGCTTTCGGCAAAGGCCAGGTAGGACGAGGGGTTTTCCAGCAGCATCGGGCGGCCAAGCGCCTCCTGCACCTGGTCCACGTGGGCCACCACGCGGGCCAGGGTCGTGGAGGTGTAGGGCAGGGGCAGCAGGTCGTTGAAATAGGCGCTCTCATGGGTCGACCAGGCCAGGTGCTCCGAGAAGCTGGCCGGGTTCAGCCACTGGCAGAGGTGACGCAGGCGGGAAAGGTGCTCGCTGTCCAGCGCCCCCTCGCCGCCGATCGACAGGCCGACGCCATGCACCGAGATGGGGAAGCGCTCGGCCAGATGGCGCAGCATGGCAATCGGCCGCCCGCCCTCGCCCATGTAGTTCTCGGCGTGGATCTCCAGCCAGCCTACGGGGGCGGGGTTCTCGAGGATGGACGTGTAGTGCTGCGCCTTGAAGCCGACACCGGGTCGCGGCGGCAGGTTGGACGAGGACTGGTCGAACATGGGAACACTCTCCTGTTGAGCCTTTCGCAAACCGCCCTCGGGGCCGCTTGCGAAAGGGTCGGCGGGCAAGAGCGATGCGCCCCGCGGTCGGGGCGGGGCGCATCGTCGGGGCTCAGCCCTCCATCGGCAGGTCACGCTCCAGCGCTTCGAGCGAGCCCATGCGGGCGGTGCCATCTGCCATGGCGGGCAGCTCGATCATGGTGCACTTGCCCGCGTCGACGAGGGTCCAGGCGTTGCCCTGGTAGTCGACCTTCGAGGTGCCGGCACAGGTGGTGCCGGGGCCGGCGGCGCAATCGTTCTCGCCGGCCAGGGACACGCCGAAGCACTTCTCCTTGGCCATGTCATCCGCCACGGCGGTAGAGGCATGGGCGGTCAGGGCGGCGGCGAAAGCGCCTGCAACGGCGGCGGTCTTGAGAATGGTGGACATGGATATCTCCCTAGGTGATCCGATCGGCACGCCGTCATGGCGTCCGTGCCTTACCCTTCGCGGGGCAGAGGGCCTTCGTTACAGGCCTCACGAACGAGTGAAGAGATTGCAGAAAAATCCCCGCTGGCTGTAACGTTTCGCTACTCATCCGCGAATGGAGAGTGGAATGAACGACCGTAACGCGCTTTGGGGGGACCTCCTTCGCCGTGGCAATGCCGGGGACGGGGCGGCCTATGCCCGCTTCCTCACGGCGGCGCTGCCGGTGCTGCGCAACATTGCGCGGGCGCGGCTCTCGGGCGGGACGGCGGAAGAGGTCGAGGACGTGGTGCAGGAGGCGCTGCTGGCGATACATGCCAAGCGCCACACCTGGCGCGAGACCGAGCCGGTGACGCCCTGGCTCTATGCCATCGCCCGCTACAAATGCGCCGATGCGGCGCGCAGGCGGCGGGCGCGTGGCGGGCATGGCGGGGCGGATGTGCCGATCGAGGACCTGGCCGAGGTCCTGCCCGACGAAGCCCTGGGAGAGATCACCGCGGCGCGCGACCTGGGCCAATTGCTGGACCGGATAGACACCAGGGCGGCGGACATCGTGCGCTCGGTCGGGGTCGCGGGCGAAAGCGCCGGAGAGGTCGGCGCCCGCCTCGGGATGACCGAGGGCGCGGTGCGGGTCGCCTATCACCGGGCCATGCAGCGCCTGAAGGCGCTGGCCGACGAGACGAACATGCAACCGGGCCGAGACCCGGACCGACAGCAACTGACAGGACAAGAGGCGGAAACAGCAGTAGGACGACGAAGATGAAGACCGAAGACCTGATATCCTCGCTGGCGGCAGATACCGCTCCCTCCCCCGCGATCGCGGTGGAAACCCGGCTGCCCGGCCTGCTGGTCCTGGGCCTGATGGTCACCGCGCTGAGCTTCGCGCTGGTGCTGGGGCCGCGCCCGGACCTGGCGACCGCGCTGGCCAACCCCATGGTGCTGGCCAAGACCCTGCTGCCGCTGCTGCTGGCCGCCCTGGCCCTGCCGCTGGTGCTGCGCGACGCCCGCCCCGGTGCCCGCTACGGCCTGCCCGGCACGTTGATCTGGGCCGTGCCGCTGGCGGTGCTGGGCCTCGTGGTGCTGGCCTTCCTGACCGTCGATCCCGCCGAGCGTTTGCGCCTCTTCATCGGCCATTCGATCCCGGTCTGCCTGCCCGCGATCACCCTGCTGTCGCTGCCCATGCTGGCGGGCCTGCTGGTCTCGCTGCGCCGTGGCGCCCCGGTGAACCCCTCCCGCTGCGGCGCGCTGGCGGGGCTGGTGGCCGCAGGCTTCGCCACGGCGATCTATTCGACCTTCTGCATCGAGGACAGCCCGCTCTTCTACGGCATCTGGTACTCGGCCGGCATCGGCATCGCCACGGGGCTGGGCGCCCTGGCAGGGCGACACCTGCTGAAGTGGTAGGCCAGCCGCTGATCGTCACGACCGGACAGAAGGGCGCCCCTTGCGGCGCCCTCCCTGTTTTAGGCTGGGCTATTGGTCCTGCTGGCAGAAGCGGATGCGGTTGCCGAAGGGGTCGGTGACCTCGACCTGCAACCCCCAGGGCAGTTCCTCCAGTCCAGGGCGATTGTAGGGATATCGGGTCTCGCTGAGCGCGCGATGCAGCGCGCGCAGGTTCGCGGTGGCGACGAAGACCGTGGCGCCGGGGCTGGCATCGCCGTGGTGTTCGGACAGATGCAGGCTCAGATCGCCTCGCTCGATCCCCATGTAGAGCGGCATATCGGCTGCGAAACGGTGCTCGAAGGTAACGCGGAAGCCCAGGAAGTCGCAGTAGAACGCCCGCGCCTTCGCCTCGTCGAAGATGCGCAGGATCGGGCTGCACCGCAGGAAGCGCGGCGCGTCATCGGGCGCGGCTTGCCTGGCTAGAGCGGCGCAGGCGGTGTTCCAGTCGGGGTGGCCCAGGCTGCGGGCGACGAGCTCCAGCGCGCTGGAATGAGAGATCTCCGTCCCCTCAAGGGACAGGGCAGCCCGCAGGTTCCGGGCCATGGACTTGGCTTGCTCGGGGGTGGTGGTCATCACGAACTCCTGCCAGCGACGGGCATCTCTGCCTTCGGTGCCCGCATTACCGATATGTCACTGGACGGGTCGTTGAAGAAGGCGTCCGGGATGCTTTCACCTTGCCGGGATGGCGCGGGCGGCGGGCAGCATGGGCCCTCGCCAGATGGCCCTATTCGCCGTGGCCCGTCAAGATCCGGCCGGGGACGGGCCGCTCATGGCGCACCGGGTGCAGCCTGCGGGGGCCATGGGCACGAAGACGAAAGGGCGCCCCGTGGGGCGCCCTTTGCGATTGTCTTGTGGTCGGGCCTTAAAGCAGGTCCGGGGCCATGGCCTCGCGCGCCAGCTGCTCGACGATCTCGTCCAGCTTCTGGGTCTTGGTCTGCTTCTCGCCAAGGCGGCGGGTGCTGACGGTGCGCTCTTCGACTTCCTTCATGCCGCAGGCCAGGATGTAGGGCACCTTGCCCACCGAGTGCTCGCGGACCTTGTAGTTGATCTTCTCGTTGCGCAGGTCGGCCTCGGCGCGCACGCCACGGGCCTTCAGCGCCTCGACCACCTCAAGGCAATAGTCGTCGGCATCCGAGACGATGGCCGCGACGACCACCTGACGCGGGGCCAGCCAGACCGGCAGCTTGCCGGCGTGTTCCTCGATCAGGATGCCGATGAAGCGCTCGAAGCTGCCCAGGGTGGCGCGGTGCAGCATGACCGGGCGGTGCTTCTCACCGTCTTGTCCGATGTAGCTGGCCTCCAGCCGCTCGGGCAGGTTCGGGTCGACCTGCAGGGTGCCACACTGCCAGTTCCGGCCGATGGCGTCGGTCAGCGTGAACTCGAGCTTCGGACCATAGAAGGCGCCTTCGCCCTCGAGGATCTCGAAGTCGTAGCCCGCCGCCTTGCAGGCATCGCCCAGGGCCTTCTCGACCATGTCCCAGCTCTCGTCGCTGCCGATGCGCTTCTCGGGGCGGGTCGAAAGCTTGATGGTCCAGTCGTGGAAGCCCAGGTCCGCATAGACCTTGGACAGGAAGGCGATGAAGCGGGCGGTTTCGCTTTCGATCTGGTCTTCGGTGCAGAAGATGTGGCCATCGTCCTGGGTGAAGCCGCGCACCCGCATGATGCCATGCAGCGCGCCCGAGGGCTCGTAGCGCGCGCAAGAGCCGAACTCGGCCATGCGCAGCGGCAGGTCGCGGTAGGACTTCAGGCCGTGGTTGAACACCTGCACGTGGCAGGGGCAGTTCATCGGCTTCAGCGCGTTGACGGTCTTCTCGCGGGCATGGTCCTCGTCCACTTCGACGATGAACATGTTCTCCTGGTAGTTGCCCCAGTGGCCCGAGGCCTCCCAGAGCTTGCGGTTCACCACCTGCGGGGTGTTGACCTCGACATAGCCGCCGCGCCGTTGCTGGCGGCGCATGTAATCCTGCAGCTCGGTGTAGATGGTCCAGCCGTTGGGGTGCCAGAAGACCTGGCCGGGGGCCTCTTCCTGCATGTGGAACAGGCCCATCTCGCGGCCCAGGCGACGGTGGTCGCGCTTGGCGGCCTCCTCCAGCATGGTCAGGTGCTTCTTCAGCTTTTCCTTGCCGGTGAAGGCAACGCCGTAGATCCGCTGCAGCATCGCGCGCGAGCTGTCGCCGCGCCAGTAGGCGCCGGCCACGGACATCAGCTTGAACGCATCGCCTGGCACCTGGCCGGTGTGCTGCAGGTGCGGGCCACGGCACAGGTCCTGCCAGTCGCCGTGCCAGTACATGCGCAGCGGCTCGTCGCCGGGGATGCTCTCGATCAGCTCGACCTTGTAGGGCTCGCCACGGTCCTCGTAGTACTTGATCGCCACGTCGCGGTCCCAGACCTCGGTGCGGACGGGATCGCGAAGATTGATGATTTCCTTCATCTTCTTCTCGATCTCGCCCAGATCTTCCGGGGTGAAGGGCTCGGCGCGGTCGAAGTCGTAGTACCAGCCATCCTTGATCACCGGACCGATTGTGACCTTCACGTCGGGCCAGATCTCCTGCACGGCGCGGGCCATGATGTGGGCCAGGTCATGGCGCACCAGCTCGTTGGCCTGCTCTTCGTCCTTCATCGTGTGAATGGCGATCGAGGCATCCTCGGTGATCGGCCACTGCAGGTCCCAGTGCTGACCGTTGACGGTGGCGGAAATGGCCTTCTTGGCCAGCGAGGTGGAGATGCCGGCAGCCACGTCGGCAGGGGTGATCCCTGCGTCGTAGTCGCGTGCATTGCCATCGGGGAAGGTGAGGGAGATCTGGGACATATGTCGTCCTCCTCGTCAGTTTGGCGCCCACGGAACGCCCGGTTGCGGGTTATGTGTCTGCGCCTTTTGGCCCCTGCGCGGGCAAGGGTCAAGGCAGAGAATGGGCCGCGCCCGCCCTGTCGCGGAGCGGCCACAGCTCCTGACGCCGGGCGGTCACCGCTGAACCTTTTGTCGCCTCGCGCGTTGGGTTGGCCGACCAGCAGAAGGGCCAGTCATGAACGAAGAAGAGCTATTCGCGCGGATTTCCGGGGCGGAAGAGACGCCGGACAAGCGCGAAGGCAGGAACGGGCTGCGAGAGATCGCCGCCCTGTCGATGACCAAGATCAGCGACGGGCTGATCGACCCGAAACTGGTGCTTTCCTGGCTGTTGAACGCGCTTGGTGCGCCGGCCGCCTTCGTCACCGCCCTCGTGCCCATCCGCGAGGCGGGGGCGCTGTTGCCGCAGATGCTGCTGGCCGCCCGGCTGAAGACACTGGCGCATCGCAAGTGGATGTGGGCGGGGGGCTCGGTCCTGCAGGGGCTGGCGGCCCTGGGCATCGCCGCCTCGGGGCTTGCCTTCGAGGGCTGGCTGGCCGGGCTGGCGATCTGCGCCGCCCTGGCCGTGCTGGCGCTGGCACGGGCGGCCTGCTCGGTCTCCTTCAAGGAGGTTCAGGGCAAGACCATCGCCAAGACCCGGCGCGGCGCGGTGACCGGGCTGGCCAGCTCGCTGGCCTCGGTGGCCGTGGTGCTCTTCGCCGCCCTGCTGCTCTCGGGCCTTCTGCAGGATCGCGGAGCGGTGGTGATCGCCGTGGCGCTGGCCGGTGTGCTCTGGCTGCTGGCCGGGGCGCTCTTCTCGACCCTCAGCGAGCCCGCGAGCGAGGTCGAGGACGCCCCCGGCCTGCCGCCCCTGCGCAAGACGCTGGCCGAGGACCCGGACCTGCGCCGCTTCATCGCGGTGCGCGGCCTGCTGGTGCCGACCGCGCTGGCCCCGCCCTATATCGTGCTGCTCTCGCAGGAAGACGGAGAGGGCCTGCTGGGGCAGTTGGGTGCCATGCTTCTGGCCTCGGCGCTGGCCTCTTTCCTGTCGTCCTATCTCTGGGGGCGGCTGGCGGACCGCTCGGCCCGCATGGTGCTGGCGGCGGCGGGGGGCTGCGCGGCGCTCGCCATGGTGGCGATGCTGGCGCTCTACTGGGCGGGAATGGCCGGCACGGTCTGGGCCGGGCCGGTGGTGCTCTTTGGCCTGATGGTGGCCTACCACGGGGTGTGGCAGGCGCGCTCGACCTACCTGGTGGACATGGCGCCGAAGGAGGCGCGCGCGCGCTATGCCTCTGTCGCCAATACGATGATCGGCTCGATCCTGTTGCTGGCCGGGCTCTTCGGCGGCGCGGTCTCGACCCTGTCGGCGGCCTGGGCGCTGGCGGGCTTCGCCGTGATCTCGGCAGCCGGCGGGGCGCTGGCCCTGACACTGCGCGAGGTCGAGCGGGGCTGATGTTGCCCTTGGGCGCGGCTCGTGCCAATCATCCCCCAAACGAGGGGAGCCAACATGACCGACGCAAGCCGTATCGCCACGCCGCAGGGCCGGACCCTGGCCTATCACCTGACCGAAGCGGCGGGGGAGCGCCCGACGGTGGTCTTCCTGGGCGGGTTCAACTCGGACATGGGCGGCACCAAGGCGGTCTTCCTCGAGGAATGGTGCGCCGGGCAGGGCCTGTCGTTCCTGCGCTTCGACTACTCGGGCCACGGCGAAAGCTCCGAGGCCTTCACAGATGGCTGTATCGGTGACTGGGCCGAGGATGCCGCGTTCATCCTCTCCGAGGTGACCTCGGGGCCGCTGATCCTCGTGGGGTCGTCGATGGGGGGCTGGATCTCGCTGCTGATGACCCGCCGCATGCCCGAACGCATCGCGGGCCTCGTCACCATCGCCGCCGCCCCCGATTTCACCGAGGACAGCATGTGGGCGGGCTTCACCGAGGCGCAGCGCCTGGCGCTGGAGATGGTGGAACAAGTCGCCCTGCCGTCGGAATACGGCGAGCCCTACGTGATCACCAAGCGGCTGATCGAGGACGGGCGCAACCACCTGCTGCTGCGCGATCCCGTCCCGCTGCCCTTCCCGGTGCGCTTCCTGCACGGCACCGCCGATGCGGATGTCGAGCTGTCGGTCGCCCTGCGCCTGATGGAACGGGCCGAGGGGGCCGATATCCACCTGCGCCTGGTCAAGGGCGCGGACCACAGGTTCTCGACGCCGGAATGCCTGGCGCTGATCTCGGGCGCCATCGAAGAGGTGCTGGCCGCGCTCTAGGCGGCCAGGCGCCTGCCCGGCGCCCGGCCTCGGCGCTCAGGCCTTCTTCTTCTCGGGGATCAGCTGCTGCGCCATGCCGGCGAGCAGCAGGTAGAGGCTGACGATCACCAGCAGCACCTCGGTCCAGTCGGGCATGACGAAATTGCGCAGGGTGCCATAAAGAGCCAGGGTCACCCAGAGGGCTGCCATGGGCAGGGTGACCTGCCGCCAGCGCTTGGTGCGGACCGGGTGGATGAACTTCAGCGGCAGGAACATCATCGGCGTCAGCACCAGGATGATGGCGACCATGATCATCCAGTGCGGCTCGGTGGCGAAGAAGACCAGCACCACCATGTTCCAGCAGCCGGGGAAGCCCCAGAAGCTGTTGTCATCGGTCTTCATCCGCGTGTCGGCGAAATAGACCGAGCTGGCAAAGGCGATCAGCAGCACGCCGAACCAGCCCGTCCAGCCCGGCAGCAGCCCGCTCTGGTAGAGGGCGAAGGCGGGAATGAAGACATAGGTCAGGAAGTCGATGATCAGGTCCAGCAGCACCCCGTCGATCTGGGCGGCGTGGGTCTTCACGTCGTAGCGCCGGGCCAGCGGCCCGTCGAGGCCGTCGACCGCGAAGGCCACCACCAGCCAGAGATACATTGTCTCCCAGGCCGAATTGGCCGCGGCGATGATCGCCAGCATGGAAAAGACCGCACCAGTGGCGGTCAGGAGATGGACGGAGACGGCGCGCATGCGGACAGGAGAAATCATGCAGGAGGCTAGCCACAAATCCGCAAGCGAGACAAGGGAATGCGACAGCGCAGGTGTCGGTCTGCGCTCATCTGCGCGGATGGGCCTTGCGGTAGACCTCCATCAGGCGGGCGCTGTCGACCGCCGTATAGGCCTGGGTGGTCGAAAGGCTGGCATGTCCCAGCAGCTCCTGGATCGCCCGCAGATCGCCGCCTGCGTTGAGCAGGTGGGTGGCGAAGCTGTGGCGCATGGCATGGGGCGTGGCGCTGGCGGGCAGGCCCATCTGGGCCCGCACCTGGGCCATGGCCTTGCGGATCGATTGCGGCGGCAGGGGGCCACCCCTTATGCCGCGAAACACCGGCAGGTCGGGCTCCATCGGCCAGGGGCAGAGCGCCATGTAGCGCTCGACGCTGGCGCGGGCCGGGGCGATCAGCGGAACGATGCGCTCCTTGCCGCCCTTGCCGCGAATGCGCAGGCTGTCGCCCAGGGGCAGGTCGGCACCGCTGAGGCCAAGCGCCTCTGAAATCCGCAGCCCGCAGCCATAGAGCAACGTCACCACCGCCACGTCGCGGGCCGAAACCCAGTCGCGGGCATCCTGTTCGCCCAGTTGCTCCAGCATCTGCGCCGCATCGGGCTCGGACAGCGGGCGCGGCAGCTTGCGCTGGTAGCGCGGCGAGCGGGCCGAAAGCACCGCCGTGGCATCGAAGCCTTCGCGTTCGGCCAGCCAGCGATAGAAGCCCTTCACGGCGGAAAGCTTGCGCGCCAGGCTGCGCGGCCCGCAACCACCGGCGCGCAGATGCGCCATCCAGGCCCGCATGTCGCTGAGCGTGACCTCCTTCAGAGGCCCCAGGCCCTGGGGCCCGCCCTTGTGGTGGCTCATGAAGGAGAGATAGTCGACGAGATCGCCGCGATAGGCGGTCAGCGTGTTGTCGGCCCGGTCCAGCAAGGCGCCCTGCGCCTCCAGCCAGTCGGCCAGCGCATCGCGCGCCGCCGCCGAAATCGCAAGACCGCCGTCCCGGCTCATGACAGCCAGCGGCGCATCGTCCTCTCGAAGACGCCGGCGAAGAAGCCCAGCAGGTCGGTGCCCTGCTGCGGGGTGAACTGGTGCGGGTCCTCGGACCCCATCAGCAGCATCCCCGGCAGTCGCCCGGTGCCGAAGTCCAGCCGCAGGCAGGCTTCCGAGAAGGTATAGGCGGATTTCTCGCCGTAGAGCTCGGCGGGGCCGGCCTCGATCTGGCGCAGCACCACCTGGCGGGTGGGAGAGTTGCGGTGGCCGTCCATGTAGGCGGCGATGAAGCCCGGTTCGACCACCCGCAGCACCTCGCCCAGACGGCTGACCGCCGGGTCGTCGCCCGCTTCATTGGATTCCAGCACCAGGTGCATCGAATCGACGCCCAGGATGTCGCTGACCTCGCCCTCGAGATCACGCAGGAAGGTCTCGAACTCCTGCGCGTCCATCATGCGCAGCAGGGCGCGGTGGATCTGGTTGGTCCCGGCGAGGTTCTCGTAGGCCGCGGCGATGACGCTGCGGTGGGTATCCTCGAGCCGGTCAAGCCGCGCTTCCAGGCGCTCCATGGCGATGCCGCGCAGGTCGACGATATTGCCGCCCATGGTCTTTTCATTGGCCGCAACGAGGGCCTGCATCATGTCGCGGTCATCAAGGATGATGTCGGGGCGTGCCAGGACCCGCTCGCGCAGCTTGCGGTCCAGCTCGGGCTTGCCGGGGGTCGTGTTCATTGCAGCCTCGGTGTTTCTCGTCGGTCGGGACGGTACCAGAATTCCGGGCCATTTTCGCGCGTTTTCACCAGGGGCGTCCAGAGGTGTTGCGCGGGGGGCAGAGACTTTGGTGGCAAGGCCGCAAATAAGAAAGCGGAGGGACTTTCCCTCCGCTTTCGAATGTTCATCAGGGGGGGATCAGAGGATCTTGATTCCCGCGTCCTTGATGTCGGCCAGGAAGGCGGCCAGGCCCTTGTCGGTCAGGGGATGGTTGGCCAGGGCCTTGATCACGGCAGGCGGTGCGGTGATCACATCGGCACCAATCCGCGCAGATTCGGCCACGTGGTTCGCGGTGCGGATCGAAGCGGCCAGGATCTCGGTCTCGTAGTTGTAGTTGTCGTAGACCGTGCGGATGTCCTCGATCAGCTGCATGCCGTCGAGGTTGATGTCATCGAGGCGGCCGATGAAGGGGCTGATGAAGGTCGCGCCGGCCTTGGCGGCCAGCAGCGCCTGGTTGGCGCTGAAGCAAAGCGTCACGTTGACCATGGCGCCATCGTCCGACAGCACCTTGCAGGCCTTCAGGCCGTCCCAGGTCAGCGGCACCTTCACCGCGATGTTGTCGGCGATCTCGAGAAGCTTGCGGCCTTCGGCGATCATCTGGTCGGCCTCGGTGGCGACGACCTCGGCAGAGACGGGGCCCTCGACGAGGTCGCAGATCTCCTTGGTCACTTCCAGGATGTCCCGGCCGGACTTCTTGATCAGCGAGGGGTTGGTGGTCACGCCGTCCACCATGCCAAGCTCATTCAGCTCGGCGATGGCGGGGACGTCGGCGGTATCGACGAAGAACTTCATGGCAAGGGTTCCCGTGGTTGATTGTGTCGCCCCGCGTTTACCCGATAGAGTGCACTGCCGAAACCCCTGACACGCGAGCGCGCCCTTTGGCCGACCCCGATCCTCTTTTCACTGCCTCGCTTTTCGACGAGACCCCCGCCTACAGCTATGCCCCCGCCGATTACGCGGCCGGAGAGCTGGTCTCGGTGCTGACCACGCAGCCGCTGGACCGGCCGCTGGACTACCTGGCGCCCGAGGGCGGGGTGGCGGATGGTGCCTTCGTCATGGTGCCGCTCGGACCGCGGCAGGTGCTGGGCGTGGTCTGGGGCAGGGGGCTGGGCGGTTTCGACCTGAAGAAGGCCCGGCGCATCCATGCCGTTCTGCCCGTGCCGCCGATGCGCGAAGAGATGCGCGACTTCCTGACCCGCGCGGGCGACTACACCCTGACCTCGATGCCCGCCATGCTGCGGCTGGCCACCCGCGCGCCGGGGCTGACCAACCCGCCCTCGATGCAGAAGGTCTACCGGCTGGGCGAGGGCGAACCGGATCGGATGACCGATGCGCGCAGCCGCGTTCTGGCGGTGCTGGAGGAATTCGGCGGCCTGGCCTTCACCCTGAAGGAGCTCTCGGATGCCGCCGGGGTCACCTCCTCGGTGATCAAGGGGCTGGTCAAGCAGGGCGCGGTCTTTGAAGAGAACACCCCCCGCGACCTGCCCTTCCCGCGGCTCGACCCCGCGCTGCCCGGCAAGACCCTCTCCGAGGCGCAACAGGCCGCCTCCGATACCCTGCGCGAGGGGATCAATTCGGGCCGCTACGGCACCACCCTGCTGCGCGGCATCACCGGCTCGGGCAAGACCGAGGTCTACCTGGAAGCCGTCGCCGCCTGTCTTGCCAGGGGGCGTCAGGCCATGGTGCTGCTGCCCGAGATCGCGCTCTCGGCCGAATTCCTGTCTCGGGTCGAGAAGCGCTTCGGTGCCCGCCCCGCCGAATGGCACTCGGGCGTGACCATGACCGAGCGCCGCCGCACCTGGAAGATGGTGGCAGAGGGCGGCGCGCAGCTGGTCGTGGGCGCCCGCTCGGCGCTCTTCCTGCCCTACCGCGATCTTGGCCTGATCGTGGTGGATGAGGAACACGACAGCTCCTACAAGCAGGAAGATGGCGTGCTCTACAACGCCCGCGACATGGCGGTGCTGCGCGCCTCCCTGGCGGGGGCCCAGGTGGTGCTGGCCTCGGCCACGCCCTCGCTGGAAAGCTGGGTCAACGCCCAGGCGGGCAAGTACCGCCGCCTCGACCTGAAATCCCGCTTCGGCTCCGCCGCCCTGCCCGAGATGCGCGCCATCGACATGCGCGCCGAGGACATGCCCAAGGGCCGCTGGATCTCGCCCCGGCTGCAATCCGAGGTGATGAAACGGGTCGAGAACGGCGAGCAGGCGCTCCTCTTTCTCAACCGGCGCGGCTATGCGCCGGTCACCCTCTGCCGCGCCTGCGGCGACCAGATCGAATGCCCGCAATGCGACGCCCGCATGGTCGAGCACCGCTTCCTCAAGCGCCTGATGTGCCACCAGTGCGGCGAGAGCATGCCGATCCCCGAGACCTGCCCCAAGTGCGAGGCCGAGGGCACGCTCTCGGCCGTGGGGCCCGGTGTCGAGCGGCTGACCGAAGAGGCGACGGAGCTCTTCCCCGAGGCCCGTATCGCCACCCTCTCATCAGACCTCTTCGCCTCGGCCCGCGCCCTGAAACAGGCGGTCGAAACCATCGCCACCGGCGGCGCCGATATCATCGTCGGCACCCAGCTGGTGGCCAAGGGCCACAACTTCCCGCTGCTGACCCTGGTCGGCGTGATCGACGCCGACCTCGGCCTGCATGGCTCCGACATGCGGGCGGCGGAAAAGACCTTCCAGCTGATGCGCCAGGTGGCGGGCCGCGCGGGCCGCGCCGAGAAACCGGGCGAGGCGCTGATGCAGACCTTCCAGCCCGAACACCCGGTGATCCGCGCCATCCTCTCGGGCGACGAAGAGGAATTCTGGAACGCCGAGGCCGAAAGTCGCGCGCAGGCGGGCATGCCGCCCTTCGGGCGCATGGCCGGGATCATCCTGTCCTCGGAACGGGCCGAAGAGGCCTTCGAGGCCGGCACGATGCTGGCCCGCCACGACGGGCCGATCCGCCAGGCCGGCGCGGTGGTCTACGGTCCGGCCCCGGCCCCCATTGCCCGCATCCGCGGCTGGCACCGGGTGCGCATGCTGGTCAAGGCCCCGAAGGGCGTGGCGCTGCAACGGGCGGTCTCGGACTGGATCGGCGGGGTACGGCTGCCGAAGACCCTGCGCCTCTCGGTCGATATCGATCCCCAAAGCTTCTACTGACCCCCGCGTCCGCCTGGCCCGCCCCCCCTTGCGCATCACCAGGCTGAAAATACTCCGGGGGAATTGGGCCCGCAGGGCGCAAGGGGGCAGAGCCCCCCCTTCGGACCCGCAAAATCCGCACATCCCGCTGCGCAAGGCCCGCGTCATCATTTTTCTGGGAGTTTCCGGTGACCGGGAGTAAAGGACATCGCATGAAAACGACGACTCCCCTTGCCGAAGCGCAGAGCCTGCCCTTCTGGCGCCGCCCGCTGGCCCTGCTCTTCGTCATGGCGGCGGCGATGCCCATCTCCTTCGCCACCTGGTCGGCCCTGCTGAACAACTTCGTCATCGAGGCGGCAGAGTTCAACGGCTCGGACATCGGCTGGCTGCACACGGTCCGCGAGATCCCGGGCTTCCTGGCCATCGGGGTGATCCTGGTGCTGCTGATCGTGCGCGAACAGACCCTGGCGCTGACCTCGCTGATGCTGCTGGGGATCTCGACGGCGCTGACGGCCTGGTTCCCCAGCCTCGGCGGCATCCTGGTGATCACCTTCCTCAGCTCGGTGGGTTTCCACTACTACGAGGCGGTGAACCAGTCGCTGCAGCTGCAATGGCTGACCAAGGAAGAGGCGCCGCGGGTGCTGGGCAAGCTGCTGGCCACCGGCTCGGCGGCGACACTGGTCAGCTACGGGCTGATCCTGATGCTCTGGGACCCGCTGGGGCTGACCTACAACATGGTCTACATGGCCGCAGGCGCCACCACCCTGGCGCTGGTCGCCTTCGCCCGCTTCGCCTATCCGCAGTTCGAGGCCCCCCATCCGCAGCGCAAGACCATGGTGCTGCGCCGCCGCTACTGGCTTTATTACCTGATGCAGTTCATGGCCGGCGCCCGCCGCCAGATCTTCGTCGTCTTCGCGGGCTTCATGATGGTCGAGCGCTTCGGCTTCGACGTGCACGAGGTCACCTCGCTCTTCCTGATCACCCTGGTGTCGAACATGATCCTCGCCCCGGTGCTGGGCCGCGCCGTTGGCCACTTCGGCGAGCGCCGGGTGCTGCTGGTGGAATATGCCTCGCTGGCGGTCATCTTCCTGCTCTACGGCGGGATCTACTATTTCTCCTGGGGTCTGGTGCTGGCGGCGGTGCTCTATGTCATCGACAATATCTTCTTCGCCCTGGCGCTGGCGCTGAAGACCTACTTCCAGAAGATCGCCGACCCCGGCGACATCGCCCCCACGGCGGCAGTGGCCTTCACCATCAACCACATCGCGGCGGTCTTCCTGCCGGCGACGCTGGGCTACCTCTGGCTGGTCTCTCCCGGCGCGGTCTTCTTCCTTGCCGCCGGCATGGCCGCCTGCTCGTTCCTCTTCGCGCTGATGATCCCGCGCCACCCGGAACCGGGCTACGAGACCATCTTCGGCCGCAAGAAGCTGGCCGAAGCCGCAGAATAAGGGCGCAGAGCCCCCGCACCCCTGCTTGACGGGGGCGCGGGCAGGCTCTACCCCCGCGCCAAACGCTCAAGCGAGGAACTCATGGCCACCTGGACCGCACTGACCACCCTGACCAGCAAGGCGGACGCCGAGGCGCTCGGCGCCGCCATGGAAAACCTCGTGCCCGAGGCCACCGGCATCGGTGTCTTCGAGGTAGAGGACGACTCGGGCCTCTGGGAGGTCGGCGGCTACTTCGAGGAGAAGCCCGACATCGCCGGTCTCGAGCTTCTGGCCAAGATGAACGGCGCCAAGCCCTTCGCCGTCTCCGAGCTGCCCGAGACCGACTGGGTCGCCCATGTGAAGCGCGAGCTGGCGCCGGTCGAGGCCGGTCGCTTCTTCGTCTATGGCTCCCATGACGCCGACAAGGTGCCCCAGGACCCCGCCAAGATCCCGCTGCTGATCGAGGCCGCCATGGCCTTCGGCACCGGCCACCACGGCACCACCCTGGGCTGCCTGCGGGCGCTGGACCGGCTGGATACCGAAGGGTTCTCGACTGATCGCACCGCCGACATCGGTTGCGGCACCGCCGTGCTGGCCATGGCCGCCGCGCGGATCTGGCCCGGCACGCCCGTCGCCGGTGACATCGACCCGGTTGCGGTCGAGGTGGCCGAGGCCAACATGCGCGCCAACGACATGGCCGGCCGTGTCACCTGCGTCGAGGCCGCGGGCTTCGGCAACCCGGCCCTGGAAGCCGGCGCCCCCTATGGCCTGGTCTTCGCCAATATCCTGATGGGGCCGCTGATCTCGCTGGCCCCCGATATCGCGGCGCACCTGGAAACCGGCGGCTACGCGATCCTCTCGGGCCTGCTGAACGAACAGGCCGATGCGGTGCAAGAGGCCTATGAAAACGCCGGGTTCACGCTCCACCACGCCGAGCAGATCCGCGAGTGGACCACGCTCACCCTGCGCAAGCTCTGAACAGGCTCTCCGACCTTGGTCGCAAGGGGCGGTGATTGGTCCGAAAGGCCCAATTGCCGCCCCATTCGCGTTCTAGCCCTTGGGAATACCCGGCCGAAAGGCGGGGTCCTCCGGGGGGCGAGGCATCTGGGGAGAGCCATGAACCAGTCCATGCGGAACTTCGACGAGCGGCTGCGTCGCATCGAGCGCGCGCGTGGCGGCAAGGGGCGGGCGACCCGCTATCTCATCGACGACCGGGGCAGGGTGCGGCGGCGCGGTGCCCGGCGCTATTCGCTCTGGCGGCTGATCCGTGCGCTGGCCCTGCTGGCCCTGGCGCTCCTCGTCCTCAAGATCGTCGCTTTCGCGGCGCTCGGAGAGGCCGAATATGGCCACCGGGCCGAAGAGCTGGCCGCCGGCTCGGGCCTTGAGCAATTGATCGCCCGCGGGCTGGCGCCCGACCCCCTCACCCTGGCCCTGGCCCCTTATCTGCGCCCGCTGCTGAAAGACCTCTGAGCCCCTCCGCCGGACATGAAGAAAGCCGCCCCGGTGTCCCGGAACGGCTTTGCTTCTCGTACCCCGAAAGTGGCGGCCACGGGGGCCGCGTCGGGATCTGTTAGCGGGCGACGTCGTCGATATCGCCGCGGACGAGGCCGATATCGTTCAGTTCACGGTCGGTCAGGCGCGACAGGGCCTTCCGGGTCACACGGGCGTCGTTCCAGTTGACGACGGCGGCGACGAGGTGATGCACGGCCGAAGCGATCGGCAGGGCGAAGGAGGTCGAGGCGGCGTTGCGGGTGATATGGGTCATGTTCAGGTCCTTTCGGGGGGAGGGGCCTAACTGCGGCCCGACGTGTTTCTGGAACCGCAGCTAGAGTTTTCTTTCCGCCCAAACAATCGGCATTTCTGCATGAGTAGCATGCAATTTCTGCATGTCTCGGCGATCATCACAAATCTTTCTCAGGTTGCATGAAATTCCGTGACAATCGGGTCGTGAGTTGATCACGGGAGGTCGGGTTCGCACCTTTGCGACACCCCGCGGGGCCCGCGACGCCACCGGGATCGGCCCTTGGCGGATGTTCCCCTTTCGTGCTAGTCGTGAAAAAACCTCGGAAAAATCCCGAGGGCGGGCGGCAGAAAGGGCAGCAGATGCGGATTCTCGGGATCGACCCCGGTTTGCAGAACCTCGGCTGGGGTGTGATTCGTGTCGAAGGCAGCCGGATCTCTCACCTGGGCAACGGTGTCTGCCATGGCACGGGCACCGCGCTGGCGCAGCGCCTGCTGGCGCTGCATGACCAGCTCTGCGAGGTCTTCACCCAATTCGAGCCCGATGCCGCCGCGGTCGAGCATGTCTTCGTCAACCGCGACGGAGCGGGGACACTGAAGCTGGGGCAGGCGCGTGGCGTCGCCCTGCTGGTGCCGGCGCGCTTCGGGCTGGAGGTCGGCGAATATGCCCCCAACCAGATCAAGAAGACCGTCGTCGGCGTCGGCCATGCCGACAAGAAGCAGATCCAGCACATGGTGAAGATGCAGCTGCCCGGCGTGACCTTCGCCGGTCCCGATGCCGCCGATGCGCTGGCGGTGGCAATCTGCCATGCGCGCCATGCGGGCTCGTCGCTGGCGCAACTCATCAACAAGCAGGTCCCCAAGGTGAAGGCATGATCGGCAAGATTTCCGGACGGATCGACTTCAAGGCGCTGGATCACGTGCTGATCGACGTGCGCGGCGTCGGCTACATCGTCTACTGCTCGGACCGCACCCTGGCCACGCTGCCCGGACCGGGTGAGGCGGCGGCCCTCTATACCGACCTGGTGGTGCGCGAGGATCTTCTTCAGCTCTTCGGCTTCCCCACCATGGTGGAAAAGGAATGGCACCGGCTGCTGACCTCGGTGCAGGGGGTGGGGGCCAAGGCCTCGCTGGCGATCCTCGGGGCGCTTGGTCCCGACGGGGTGGGCCGCGCTATCGCCCTTGGCGACTGGAACGCGGTGAAGGCCGCGAAGGGCGTCGGCCCCAAGATCGCGCAGCGCGTGGTGGCCGAGCTGAAGGACAAGGCGCCCGCCGTCATGGCCATGGGCGGCGGTGCCGCCACGCCCGACCCGCTGCCCGACGACGCCCCGGTGGTCGAGACACCCGCGCCCCGGAAGACCGCGCCCAAGCCCGCGCCCAAGCCCGCCGCCAACGTGCAGGGCGATGCGCTCTCGGCACTGGCCAACCTGGGCTATCAGCCGTCGGAAGCCGCCTCGGCCGTGGCGCAGGCGCTGACCGATGACCCCGAGCTGGACATGTCCGGCCTGATCCGCGCCGCGCTGCGCCTGCTCGCCCCGAAGGATTGAGAGGTTAACAGCGCCGCCGGAAAGCCTTTCGCCACCGTGCGCCCGACACCGACGTGATACCGACGTAGTACCGACGCGATACAGACAGGATACAGGCGGGGCCGCAGATGCTTGTTTCGCCCCGATTTGGCCCCTAGGACTGACCATATGAGCGAACCCGATCCCACCCTGCGCCCGGCGCCATTGCCCGAGGATGCCGCGGCCGATACCCGCGCCTTGCGCCCGCAGGAGCTGGACGCCTTCATCGGCCAGGCCGAGGCGCGGGCCAACCTGAAGGTCTTCATCCAGTCCGCCCGCCAGCGCGGCGAGGCGATGGATCACACGCTGTTCCACGGCCCCCCCGGCCTCGGCAAGACGACCCTGGCGCAGATCATGGCGCGCGAACTGGGGGTGAACTTCCGCATGACCTCGGGTCCCGTTCTGGCCAAGGCGGGCGACCTGGCGGCGATCCTGACCAACCTCGAAGCCCGCGACGTGCTCTTCATCGACGAGATCCACCGCATGAACCCCGCCGTGGAAGAAGTGCTCTACCCGGCGATGGAAGACTTCGAGCTGGACCTGGTGATCGGCGAAGGCCCCGCCGCCCGGACGGTGCGGATCGAGTTGCAGCCCTTTACCCTCGTGGGGGCGACGACGCGCCTTGGCCTGCTGACCACGCCGCTGCGCGACCGCTTCGGCATTCCCACCCGGCTACAGTTCTATACCATTGAAGAACTTGATGAAATCGTCACCCGCAATGCCCGCCTGCTGGGCGCGCCCGCCGATCCCGCCGGCTCGCTCGAGATCGCGCGGCGGGCGCGCGGCACGCCCCGGATCGCCGGGCGGCTCTTGCGTCGGGTGGTGGATTTCGCCGTGGTCGAGGGCGACGGCACGATCACCCGCGCGCTGGCCGACCGGGCGCTGACCCGTCTCGGCGTCGATGAACTGGGCCTTGATGGGGCCGACCGGCGTTACCTCCGCATGATCGGCGAAGGCTATGGCGGTGGCCCCGTGGGCATCGAGACCCTCGCCGCCGCGCTCTCGGAAAGCCGCGATGCGCTGGAAGAGGTGATCGAGCCCTACCTGTTGCAACAGGCGCTGGTTCAGCGTACCCCCCGCGGCCGAATGCTGGCGCCCCGCGCCTGGGGACATCTGGGTCTCGCCGCGCCCCGCAAGGCGTCCGAGGCAGGTCCGGATCTCTTCGGCAAGTAGCAGCGGAAAGGAGACGCAATGGCCAATCTCGCTCCCGGACCTGAAGAGGTCGAGACCCTGTTCACCGACGCAGAGGGCGCCTTCCGCTTTGCCCGCTGGTCCCGTCCCATCGTGCCGGTGATCTTCGGCGCCACCGACGACAGCCTGCCGCCGCTCAAGGGCGCGATGGAAGCCGTGGTGCTGGCCTCGGGCCACAAGATGGCCGAGAACGACCCCGAGCTCGGCGCCAACCTGATGGTCTTCTTCATGCAGGATTGGCAGGAGCTGGCCGAGGTGAAGGACATGGATCAACTGGTGCCCGGCCTCGACAGCCTGCTGCCGCGGCTCGAGGCAGAGGGGGCGGATCAGTACCGTTTCTTCCGCTTCGCCGAGGACAATGCGATCAAGGCGGGTTTCGTCTTCCTGCGCATGAAGGGCGCCATCGCCAGGATGCCGGCCGCCGAGCTGGGGATGGAGCAGATGCTGAAGTCCATGCTGCTCTGGGGGCCTTCCGCCTTCGCGGGCCGTTCGGCCCTGGCCCGTGCCGAGGGGCAGGGCCCGGCGGTGCTGCGCCCCGACCTGGCCTCGGTGCTGCGGGCCGCCTATGACCCGGTGCTGCCCCCCTATTCCGAGGATGCCACGCTGGCGCTGCGGCTCTCCGCGCGGGCGGGGCAATTGTTCAACTAGGGCGCTGGCCCGAAGTCAGGCCGCTTGCGGCGCGAGAGGGAGGTCGGGATGCACAGGTTCGAGCTGCGGGTCTACTACGAGGACACCGATCTGGCGGGGATCGTCTATTACGCCAATTACCTGCGCTTCATTGAGCGGGCGCGCAGTGAATGGGTGCGTGACCTGGGCATCGACCAGCGCCGGATGCGTGACGAGACCGGCGCGGTCTTCGCCGTGCGGCGGCTCGAGGCCGACTACCTGCGACCGGCCCAGTTCGACGACGAGCTGGTGGTCGAGACCCAGGTGACCAAGATCACCCCGGCGCGGCTGGAGCTGGAACAGGTGGTGCTGCGCGGTGCCGAGCGGCTCTTCGTGGCGCAGGTCACGCTGGTGGCGCTGGACGGGCAGGGGGCTCCGACCCGGCTTCCGGCGGTTATCCGCCAACAGATGGTGCACTGACCGGCGGCTCTGCTCCCCGCTCACGGCAGTGAAAGGCCTTTGTCATTGGCGTTTGACGGATATCTGCGCTAAGTTCGCTCGCGAATGGCCGCATCAGACGGCCCGCTACATATCGAGAGCAGCAGAGCAGACAGATGGAAACTTCCACCCTCGCCGTCGCGCAGGAGATTGATTTCTCCATGCTGGGCCTTTTCGCCCAGGCCACCCTCACCGTCAAAATCGTGATGCTGCTGCTGATCCTGGCCTCGTTCTGGTCCTGGTCGATCACCATCCAGAAGGTGCTGGCCTATCGCGCCGCCCGCCGCGAGGCCACGCGCTTTGATCGCGCCTTCTGGTCGGGCGAGCCGCTGGATGAGCTCTACGACGAGATCGGCCCCGAGCCCTCGGGCCGCAGCGAGCGCATCTTCGCCGCAGGCATGACCGAATGGCGCCGCTCCTATCGCTCGGACGGGCAGATGATCGCGGGCGCCCAGGCGCGGATCGACCGCTCGATGGATGTCGCCATCGCCAAGGAGGCCGAGAGCCTGCAATCGGGGCTGCCGGTGCTGGCGACCGTCGGTTCCACCGCGCCCTTCGTGGGTCTTTTCGGCACCGTCTGGGGCATCATGCATGCCTTCATCGGCATCGCCGAGAGCCAGAACACCAACCTGGCCGTCGTCGCGCCCGGCATCGCCGAGGCGCTGCTGGCCACCGCGCTTGGCCTGCTGGCCGCCATCCCGGCGGTGATCTTCTACAACAAGCTTTCCTCCGATGCGGATCGGCTGGTCGGCGGATACGAGGCCTTTGCCGACGAATTCGCCACCATCCTCGGCCGCCAGCTGGAGGCCTGAGCCATGGGTGCCGGTGTCATCGGAAAGGGCGGCGGCGGAGGCCGCAGGGGGCGCAGGCACGGTGGCCGCGCGCGCCCCATGGCCGAGATCAACGTGACCCCCTTCGTCGACGTCATGCTGGTGCTGCTGATCATCTTCATGGTCGCGGCACCCCTGATGGTCGTCGGCGTTCCGGTCGAGCTGCCCAAGACCCAGGCCACGGCCCTGCCGACCGAGGCCGAAGAGCCGCTGACCGTGACCCTGACCGCCGATGGCACGATCCTGATCCAGACCACCGAGACCCCGGCCGCCGAGCTGGTCGACAAGCTGCGCGCGGTGGCGACCGAACGGGACTCGACCCGGATCTACCTGCGCGCCGATGGCTCTGTCTCCTATGATCAGGTGATGCAGGTGATGGGGGCGCTCAACCGGGGTGGCTTCAGCGATATCGGGCTGGTGACGGATAGTGTCGATCCCGTCGGGGAGGCCGGCTAGGCCGGGTCCCATGCACACGGGTCATGTCATATCCGGGACAGCGCATGTCGGGCTGATTGCCTGGCTGTTCTTCGGCGGGCTTTTCGCGCCCGATCCGGAGCAGGCCCAGGTCAGCCCCGTCACGCTGATCACCTCCGAGCAATTCGCCGAGCTGCAGCAGCAAAGCCGGCCCCCCGAGGCCGAGGTCGAGACCGCGCAGCCCGAGGCCCCCGCGCCGGAACCAGAGGCCGAAGCCCCCGTATCGCCCGAGCCCGAGGCCCCGGCACCCGAACCGGAACCCCAGCCCGAGCCGCAACCGGAACCCGCGCCGGAACCCGAGCCTCAGCCCGACACCACGCCTGCGCCGCAGCCGCCCGTGCCCGGTGCCGATGACGGCCCCCAGGTGCCGCCCGCGCCCGAGCAGGTGCAGGGCCCCGAGCGTCCCGATCTGCCGCCCAGCCCCGAAGCGGCGCCGCGGGTCTCTCCCGAGCCGGTCCAGCGTCCCGAAGAGGACGTGGCCGTCGACCTGGAAACCCGCCCCGAGGTCGTGCCCTCGGATGAGCCCGCCGAGGTGCAGCAGGACGAGCAGCCCCCCGCCGCGCCGGAAGAAAGCACCACCCAGATCGTCACCGAGGCCGACCGGCCCTCGGGCGCGCCGACCTCCTCGGTGCGGCCCAAGGCCCGGCCCGAACGCGTCGCGGAAACTCCCGCGCCCGAGCCCGATCCCGAACCCAGCCAGCAGGCCGCCCAGGAGCCCGATCCCGGTCCCAGCGAGGCAGAGCTTCTTGAACAGGCGGCTGCCGAAGCCCTTGCCGCCGCTGCGGCCGCCTCCGAGACCGCCGCGCCTGCGGGGCCGCCGCTCTCGGCCAGCGAGCGCGAAGGGCTGCGCCTGGCGGTGCAACGCTGCTGGGTGGTCGATCCTGGCTCTCCGGCGGCGCAGGTGGTGGTGACACTGGCCTTTTCGCTCGACCGTGACGGACGGGTCCAGCAATCTACATTGGAAATGAAGAGCGCCCGAGGCGGCGATGCCTCGGCCCAGCGTTCGGCCTTCGACGCGGCGCGTCGGGCGGTCCTGCGGTGCAGCGCACAACTTGGCGGTTTCGACCTGCCGCAGGAGAAGTTCGACCAATGGCGCGACATCGAAATGACATTCAACCCGGAGAACATGCGGAACCTGTGATGAGACATCTTGCCCTTCCTATCCTGCCCGCCCTCTGCCTGGCGCTTGCCGGCCTCCTGGCCCCGGCCGCGCCCGCCGTCGCGCAATCCGGCCCGCTGCGCATCGAGATCACCGAAGGCGTGATCGAGCCGATGCCCATTGCGGTGCCCAACTTCGTCCCCGAAGGCGGCGATGCGGCGCAGCTGGCCAGCCAGATCAGCCGGGTGGTGGTCGATGACCTGGTGGGCACCGGGCTGTTCCGCGAGATCCCCCCCTCGGCCCATATCGGCCGGGTGACCTCCTTCTCCAGCCCGGTGCAATATGCCGACTGGAAGGCGATCAATGCCGATGCGCTGATCACCGGCGGGGTCTCGGTGCAGGCCGGCCAGGTGACCGTGAAGTTCCGCCTGCACGATGTCTTCGCCGGCCAGGAGATGGGGGCGGGGCTGCAGTTCACCGGTACCGAGGCCGGCTGGCGCCGCATGGCCCACAAGGTCGCCGACGCGGTCTATTCCCGTATCACCGGCGAGGATCCCTACTTCGACAGCCGCACCGTCTTCGTGGCCGAGGAAGGCCCCAAGGATGCCCGCCGCAAGCGGCTGGCGATCATGGATTACGACGGGGCCAACGTGCAGTACCTGACCGACAGCGCCTCGATCGTGCTGGCGCCGCGCTTCTCGTCCACCGGGGACCGGGTGCTTTACACCAGCTATGAAACCGGCCGTCCGCAGATCTACGTGCTGGACGTGGCCTCGGTCGGGCGCCGGGTGCTGGACACCGGGCAGGGCGACATGGCCTTCTCGCCGCGCTTTGCGCCCGATGGCAACACCGTGGTCTATTCGCTGACCCAGGGCAGCAATACCGACATCTACCGCATGGATCTTGCCACCGGCCAGAGCGTGCGGCTGACCGATGCCGCCTCGATCGAGACCGCGCCCAGCTTCTCGCCCGATGGCTCCCGGATCGTCTTTGAAAGCGACCGCTCGGGCTCTCAGCAGCTCTACATCATGCCGGCCACCGGCGGCGAGGCGCAGCGGATCTCCTTCGGCGAGGGGCGCTACGGCACCCCGGTCTGGTCCCCGCGCGGAGACCTGATCGCCTTCACCAAGCAAAGCAAGGGGCGCTTCCACATCGGCGTCATGCGCATCGACGGCTCGGGCGAGCGGCTGCTGACGGCGTCCTTCCTCGACGAGGGCCCCAGCTGGTCGCCCAATGGCCGGGTGATCATGTTCGCCCGCGAGACCCAGGGCGAACAGGGCACCTCGTCGCTCTACACGGTCGATATTACCGGACGGAACCTGAAACGGGTCGCAACGCCGCAGGGCGCTTCCGATCCGGCCTGGGGGCCGTTGCAGTGACGCGACACGGCGTCACAAAGGCAGAGACCCTCTGCCCCAGGCGCGGGGGTGCCTTGCCCGGTGTCCCGCGCTTACTATAGGTTAACAACAAAACATATGAGGCCCTCCGCATGACCTATCTGGCAAAAGCCATCCTACTCTCCGCGACCCTCGGACTGGGTCTGGCGGGGTGCAGCTCGATGAGCCCCGACCGCTTCGACAACGTGACCGACCTGAATGCCTCGGGCGGCGCAAACGGTCTGCCCTCCGACCCGACCTCTCCGGCCTATTTCCAGCAGGCAGTGGGGGACCGGGTGCTCTTCGAGGTTGACCAGTCGACCCTGAACCCCGCCGCTCGCCAGATCCTGGACCAGCAGGTCCAGTGGCTGCTGGCCAACGCCGACTACCAGGCCCAGATCGAAGGCCATGCCGACGAGCAGGGCACGCGGGAATACAACCTCGCCCTGGGCGCCAGCCGGGCCACCTCGGTGCGCGATTACCTGGTGTCGATGGGTGTGCCGGACTACCGTCTGAGCACCATCAGCTACGGCAAGGAACGCCCGCTCGAGATCTGCTCGGCCGAGGCCTGCTATGCCAAGAACCGCCGCGCGGTGACCGTGCTGAAATCCGGCGCCGGGTTCTGATCGCTCGGGCCGCCTGAGCGTGGCCCATGACAAGGCATGAGAAGGGCAGGCGGGTCCCTCGGGGTCGCCTGCCGCCGAGACAGCAGGGCAGGGGCCGGGACAGTCCCTGCCGGGACGGCAGTGGCCCCGGAGGCCGGTGCCATGGGCGGCGGAAGCCGCAGACAAGGGAGACGCGCATGCACAGCTTCACGTCCTTCGGGCCCCGACCCCTCGGGATCTTCCGCCCGCGCGCGGCAACGCGCCTCGCCGCCAGCCTGGCGCTTGGCGCGCTGCTTCTGCTGGGGCAGCCGGGCGCCGGGCTGCAGGCGCAGGACCGCGCGGCGACGCTGGCCGACATCCGCCAGCAGCTGACGGTGCTCAACGTCGAGATCCAGGGCCTGAAGCGCGAGCTTTCGACCACCGGCGCGCCGTCGCAGCTGGCCACCGGCGGCAGCCAGATCGACCGGATGAACGCGCTCGAGGCAGAGTTGCGCCGGCTCACCGCCCGCACCGAAGAGATGGACCACCGCATCGACCGGATCGTGTCCGATGGCACCAACCGCATCAGCGACCTTGAATTCCGCCTGGTCGAGCTGGAAGGCGGCGACCTCAGCCAGCTGGGCGAGACCAGCACCCTTGGCGGCGGCGACGCGGGCAGCGAGACGGTGATCAGCACCCCTGTGGCCCCCGCCCCCACTGAGGGCGCGCCGCAGCTGGCGATCAGCGAAGAGGCCGATTTCCAGGCCGCCGCCGACAAGCTGGAAGCGGGGGACTTCCCCGGTGCGCTCAGCGGCTACGAGACCTTCAAGGCCACCTACCCCGGCAGCCCGCTCTCGCCCGCGGCCGACCTGGGCCGTGGCCGCGCGCTGGAAGGGCAGGGAGAGATCAAATCCGCCGCCCGCGCCTATCTCGATGCCTTCTCTGCCGCGCCCAAGGGCGATACCGCCCCCGAGGCTCTGCACCGGCTGGGTCTGCTGCTGGGTCAGCTCGGCCAGCAGGCCGAATCCTGCGTCACCCTCGGTGAGGTCAGCAAGCGCTTCCCCAGCTCTCCCTGGGCCGCCCAGGCCACCCAGGCGACGCTCGATCAGGGGTGCGGCTGAGGCAGAGGCCGAGATGCCATGAGCAACAGCTCTTCTCTACTGACCGAGGTCGTCGCCGGTCATTTCCTGCCTGGCCCGGCCGAGGAAATCGGCCTCGCCGTTTCGGGCGGGGGCGACTCCCTTGCGCTGCTCTACCTGATGGCCGAGATCGTGAAAGGCTCGGACCTGAGCCTGCGCGCGGTGACGGTGGATCACGGGTTGCGGCCCGAGGCGGCGGAAGAGGCGGCCATGGTGGGCCGTGTCGCGCAGAGCCTGGGCGTGCCCCATGAGGTGCTTCGCTGGGAAGGCTGGCAGGGCGAGGGCAACCTGCAGGACCAGGCCCGCCGCGCCCGCTACGAGCTTCTCGGATCCTGGGCCAGCGCCCATGGCATCCGCCAGGTGGCCCTGGGCCATACCGCCGATGACCAGGCCGAGACCTTCCTCATGCGCCTGTCGCGCGCCTCGGGGGTCGATGGCCTGTCCGGCATGGCCCCGCGCCGCCGCGTCGGGTCGATCACCCTGGTGCGTCCGCTGCTGGAGGTGCGCCGCAGCTGCCTGCGTGACTACCTGCAGGACATCGGCGCCGAATGGGTCGACGACCCCTCCAACGAGGACACCCGCTTTGAACGGGTGCGCGCCCGCCAGGCCCTGGTGGCGCTGGAGCCACTGGGGCTGAGCATCCAGGCCATCTCGGAGACCGCGCGCAACCTGGGCTCGGTGCGCGCCACCCTCGGCTGGTACGCCTTTTCAGAGTCGCAGGGGCTGGTCAGGGTCGAGGCCGGAGATCTCGTCATCTCGCGGCAGGGGTTCCGGGTGCTGCAACCCGAGATCGCCCGCCGCATCCTCAGCCAGGCATTGATCTGGATCTCGGGCAGCGACTATCCGCCGCGCCGCCGAGCGCTGGCCCTGGCGCTCGAGGCCATCCGCTCGGGCACCGGCATGTCGCTGCATGGCTGCCTGATCAGCCTCAGCGATCAGGATATCCGCGTCAGCCGCGAATTCTCTGCCGTCGAAGGGCTGAGCTGCCCGCCAGCTGAGCCCTGGGATGGCCGTTGGAGACTGCATCCACCGGGCGCTGCGGGGCTTGTCGAGGCCGGCTGCGAGCTGCGGGCCTTGGGCGAAGCGGGGCTGGCGCAATGCGACGACTGGCGCGCCGGGGGGCTGCCCTGGCGCTCTCTGCTGGGCTATCCATCGGTCTGGCTGGGTGATAAGCTGCTCGCAGCACCGCATGCGGGGTTCGGCCGGGGATGGCGGGCCGAGCTGATCCGGGACGAGGATGCCTTTCATGCCGCCCTGCTGGCGCATTGAACCCGCGGCGATCAAGCTTATTTAATCCCGGACGCCCTTATGCTAGGCGCATGACGAGTAAGATCTAGGGGAGACCTTTCGTGGGTACCGCAAAAAACCTCGCCTTCTGGGCCGTGCTGCTGCTTCTGATCGTGGCACTGTTCAACCTGTTTGGTGGCTCCAACTCCACCTTGCAGAGCCAGTCCCGGCCCTATTCCCAGTTCGTGCAGGAGGTGGATGACGGTTTCGTTACCTCGGTCACTCTGGATGGCGAGAAAGTTCAGTATCGCGGCGCTGACGGAAAGGACTATGTCACCATCAAGCCCGAGGATGCCGAGATCACCAGCGAGCTGATCGCCGATGGCATTCCGGTCGAGGCCCGCAGCCAGGAAGAGAACGGCTTCCAGGCCTTCATCATCTCGCTGCTGCCGATCCTGCTGCTGATCGGCGTGTGGATCTATTTCATGAACCGCATGCAGGGTGGCGGCAAGGGCGGGGCCATGGGCTTCGGCAAGTCCCGCGCCAAGCTGCTGACGGAAAAGCAGGGCCGCGTGACCTTCGACGATGTCGCAGGTATCGACGAGGCCAAGGAAGAACTGGAAGAGATCGTCGAATTCCTGCGCAACCCGCAGAAATTCAGCCGTCTCGGCGGCAAGATCCCCAAGGGTGCGCTGCTGGTGGGCCCTCCGGGCACCGGTAAGACGCTGCTGGCCCGCGCCATCGCGGGTGAGGCGGGCGTGCCCTTCTTCACCATCTCGGGGTCGGACTTCGTGGAAATGTTCGTCGGTGTGGGCGCAAGCCGCGTCCGCGACATGTTCGAGCAGGCCAAGAAGAACGCCCCCTGCATCGTCTTCATCGACGAGATCGACGCCGTGGGTCGCCATCGTGGCGCAGGCTACGGCGGCGGCAACGACGAGCGCGAACAGACCCTCAACCAGCTGCTGGTCGAGATGGACGGTTTCGAGGCCAACGAGGGCGTGATCATCGTCGCGGCCACCAACCGCCGCGACGTGCTGGACCCCGCGCTGCTGCGCCCCGGTCGCTTCGACCGTCAGGTGACGGTGCCCAACCCCGACATCAAGGGCCGCGAGAAGATCCTGGGCGTTCACGCGCGCAAGACCCCGCTGGGCCCCGACGTCGACCTGCGCATCATCGCGCGCGGTTCTCCGGGCTTCTCGGGGGCTGACCTGGCCAACCTGGTGAACGAGGCCGCCCTTATGGCCGCCCGTGTCGGCCGCCGCTTTGTGACCATGGTCGATTTCGAGAACGCCAAGGACAAGATCATGATGGGCGCGGAACGCCGCTCCATGGTGATGACCCCGGCGCAGAAGGAAATGACCGCCTACCACGAGGCCGGCCACGCCATCGTCGGCCTGACGCTGCCGAAGTGCGACCCGGTCTACAAGGCCACCATCATCCCCCGCGGCCAGGCCCTGGGCATGGTGATGTCGCTGCCGGAAATGGACCAGCTCAACTACTTCAAGGACGAGCTGGAAGAGAAGATCGCCATGACCATGGCCGGCAAGGCTGCCGAGATCATCAAGTACGGCGAAGAGCATGTCTCGAACGGGCCGTCCGGTGACATTATGCAGGCCTCCAACCTGGCGCGTGCGATGGTCATGCGGTGGGGCATGTCCGACAAGGTCGGCAACATCGACTACCAGGAGGCCGCAGAGGCCTTCCGCGGTGGCGGCGGCGCCGGTGGCTTCTCGATCTCTGCCCAGACCAAGGAGCTGATCGAGACCGAGGTGAAGCGGATCATCGACGAGGGCTACCAACAGGCCCGCAAGATCCTGACCGAGCGCAACGAGGAATGGGAACGCCTGGCTCAGGGGCTTCTGGAATACGAGACCCTGACCGGCGCCGAGATCGAGCGCGTCATCCGGGGTGAGCCGCCCCAGCCGGACAAGGACGAGGACGACAAGCCCGACGCGGGCTCTGCCCCCTCGGTCGCGGCGATCCCGAAGACCAAGCCCAAGCCGAAGCCCGGCGGGATGGAGCCGGAACCCTCGGCCTGATCCAGGCAAGATCCAGAAAGGCCGGAGCCAGGTGCTCCGGCCTTTTTCATTGGGGCCCTCGCATCAAGACGGTCCATTTTCCGCAGGCCGGGCGCAGCTTTCGGGTTGCTCTTCGCCCGGCACATGGGGAACCTGCCGCCAGACCCAGCAGGAGGACGCCATGCCCGCGCTCATCGCCACCAAGTTCACCGGACGTATCACCTGGCTCGGCACGGTGCCGAATCGCGCCGCGGGCCTGCCCTCTCAGCCTGCCGAGAGCCTGGTGGCCTCTTTTGCCGGTCCCGAGGGCGAGGATCACGGTGGTCTGACCCGTCCCTCCTGCTCGCGGGTGCTGACGCAATACCCCGAGCGCGGGACCGAGATCCGCAACGTGCGGCAGTTCTCGATCCTTTCTGCCGAAGAGATCGCCCAGATCGCCGAGGCCATGGGGCTGGACAGCCTCGACCCGGCCCTGATGGGCGCCACCATGGTGATCGAGGGCATCCCCGATTTCACCCACATCCCGCCCTCTTCGCGGCTTCAGGCAAGCTCTGGCGCGACGCTGACCGTGGACATGGAGAACCAGCCCTGCCAGCTTCCGGCGCGCGAAATCGAGAAGGTGGAGCCCGGACACGGCAAACGCTTCAAGCCCTCCGCCAGGGAAAGGCGCGGCGTCACCGCCTGGGTCGAGCGCGAGGGGGTGTTCCGGCTGGGTGACGAGGTGCGCCTGCATATCCCGCAGCAGCGCGGCTGGAGCCACCTGGACGAGGCGCTGAAGGGCGCCTGAGGCCTGAGGCATCCGGAAAAAGAGAAAGGCCCGGACGCAGCATCCGGGCCTTTCGAGGGAAATGTGCCGGTCAGTGAGGGGACAGCACCGACCGGCGGGGGGACGTTAACCGAACAGCGCCACGGCAAGGGCCATGGTGGCGGCAAAGCTCGGGAAGACGACGAGGGCAGCGGATCTCATTCTTTCTCTCCTTGGCAGCTAGTGGAGGTATCGTCCGTTATGGGGAATTAACGGCGCGTGAAGGCGAAAAGTTCCCGCTGTCTTTTCCACAAGTAAATTTTTACCGCCAGTAGGGGATACCTGACCCTTGGGAAGTCCCGCCATGTCGCCCTTGCATGAATGCCCCCTGAAGCGGGGGCGCGGGCCATTTGAGGGGCCATCTCTGGGAGGGGATGAAGACAGGGCCTTTGGACAGTGCCGCGCGCCCGCGCTAGGCTGGCAGGGCGTCCAGACCCATGGAGTTGCAGATGACCAGTACCCCCGACACCAGTCCCGCCGAGAGCATCAACGCCTCGTCGCAGCCCTCCGATATCGAGATCGCCCGCGCAGCGCGGAAGCGCCCGATCACCGAGATCGCGGCGAAGCTCTCCATCCCCGAAGACGCGGTGCTGCCCTATGGCCGCGACAAGGCCAAGATCGACCGAGATTTCCTGGCCGGGCTGGGGGCGCCGAAGGGCAAGCTGGTGCTGGTGACAGCCGTCACCCCAACCCCCGCCGGAGAGGGCAAGACCACCACGACCGTGGGCCTTGGCGACGGGCTGGCGCAACTGGGGCACAGGGTGGCGATCTGCCTGCGCGAGGCCTCTCTTGGCCCCTGCTTCGGGATGAAGGGCGGCGCGGCGGGGGGCGGTCATGCCCAGGTCGTCCCGATGGAAGAGATGAACCTGCATTTCACCGGCGACTTCCACGCCATCACCAGCGCGCACAACCTGCTGTCGGCGATGATCGACAACCACATCCACTGGGGCAATGCGCTGGACATCGACGTGCGCCGGGTCACCTGGCGGCGGGTGATGGACATGAACGACCGCGCCCTGCGCGACGTGGCCACGGGGCTGGGCGGGCCCGGCAACGGCTTTCCGCGCCAGACCGGCTTCGACATCACGGTGGCCTCCGAGATCATGGCGATCCTCTGCCTCGCCACCGATCTGGAGGACCTGCAAGAGCGCCTGGGCCGCATCATCATCGGCTACACCCGCGACAAGACCCCGGTGACGGCGCGCGAGCTGAAGGCCGATGGCGCCATGGTCGTGCTGCTGCGCGAGGCGATGCAGCCGAACCTTGTCCAGACGCTCGAGAACACCCCCGCCTTCGTCCACGGCGGCCCCTTCGCCAATATCGCCCATGGCTGCAATTCTGTCGCCGCCACCCGCGCGGCGTTGCAACTGGCCGATATCGTGGTGACAGAGGCCGGCTTCGGGGCCGATCTGGGCGCCGAGAAGTTCTTTGACATCAAGTGCCGCAAGGCGGGGCTCTCGCCCGATGTGGCGGTGCTGGTGGCGACGGTGCGGTCGCTCAAGATGTCTGGTGGTGTGGCGCGGACCGATCTGGGGACCGAGGACGCCGAGGCGGTCACGCGCGGCTGTGCCAACCTGACCCGGCACCTCGGCAACCTGCGTGGCTTCGGGCTGCCGGTCGTGGTGGCGATCAACCGTTTCGACGGCGACACCGAGGCCGAGCTGGCCGCGCTCCGCGATCACGTTGAGGCCCTGGGCGCCGAAGTCCACCTGTGTACCCATTGGGCCGATGGCGGCGCGGGGGCCCAGGCGCTGGCGGCGCGGGTGGCCGAGCTTGCCGCCTCGGACGAGGTGAATTTCACCCCGCTCTACCCCGACGACATGGGGCTCTTCGAGAAGATCGAAACCGTCGCCCGCCGGATCTACGGGGCCGAGGGTGTCGATGCCGACGCGAAGATCCGCAACCAGCTGGCGGAGTGGGAGGCCGCGGGCTTCGGCGACTTGCCGGTCTGCATGGCGAAGACCCAGTACTCCTTCTCTGCCGACCCCAGCCTGCGCGGCGCGCCCGAGGGCTTCCGCGTACCGCTGCGGGAGGTGCGCCTGAGCGCCGGCGCGGGCTTCGTCGTGGCGATCTGCGGAGAGATCATGACCATGCCCGGCCTGCCGCGTCACCCCGCCGCCGAGAGCATCGGATTGAATGCCGAGGGCGAGGTCGTCGGTCTCTTCTGATCCGCAGGTCGCAGCGCGGAATGTTCGGAATCTGGAAGTGCGGCGCTCTGGTTGGCTCCGCGCTGCTGTGCCCCTGTTGATTCAAATCGAACATGGCGCGCGAGAGGGATGCGGAGGCATCTACCTTAGCTGTGTGCGTCAAACGCAGGAAATCGAAATGACTTTCCATGTTTTATGACCTTGAGTGGGTCAGAGCAATTGGCTCGCCCCAATCGGTAACTTGCCTTTTCGCGGACTCAGGCGCCCAGGCGCCAGCAGGCCAGCCCATTCACCGAAATTGCATGGAAAGTGGAAACGCCTGCGCCGCGTTTCAGCGCGGCATCGGGATGGCGCGGGCGGTGTCTCCGGTCAGGATCGCCAGGGCCTCGGGGGCCATGAGCGCGCTCAGCGCGGGGTCGGGGCTGCGCAACCCGCCGGTATAGGTACCGAAGGCGGGCAGGATCAGGCGGGTCCTGTCAACGAGGAAGGCGGGGCGCCAGCGCCCGCGCAGCCCGGCCTTGGGGTGGTAGTGCCCCGAGACCTCGCCCCGCGCGTCCGGCTCGGCGATGTGGCGGAAGGTGAGCGGCCCGAGGCTCAGCTCTGCCAGGTGTTCTCCGCCCAGGTCGACCGGGCCGGGATCGTGATTGCCCTCGATCCAGATCCAGCGCCGCCCCGCCTGCAACTTGGCGATCCAGAGCTGATCGGCCCTCGGCAGGGCGCGGGCGGCGGCGTCATCGTCGAAACTGTCCCCGAGGCAGATCACCGTCTCGGCGCCGGTCATCTCCATCGCCTCTTCCAGCCGGGCCAGGGTGTCCTGGGTCTCGTAGGGGGGCAGGGGCGAGAGGCTGCGCCGCGCGGCGCGCTCGGCCTTGCCAAGGTGCAGGTCCGAGACGCAAAGCAGCTTCTGCGCGGGCCAGTAGAGCGCGCCGCAGGGCAGGGCGGTCAGCTCGGCCCCGGCAAGGGTGAAGGGATAGCCGTTCATGCTGTGTTCTTGCCCTGCGGCAGGGCCGCGTGCAAGGGGGCTCAGGCCAGGCCGGCTTCCTGCATCAGGCGCTCTGCCTCCGCCTCTTCCAGACGGGCGCGGCCCTCGCCCTCGACCGGGACCTTTCCGACCTCGAGAAAGAGCGGCGCGGCAAGCGGCGAGACCCGCGACAGGCGCAGGTGGTCGATGCCCGAGATCCGGTCCAGCATCTCTTCGATGCGGCCGAAGTCGACGAGGCCGCGCATGGCCTCTTCGCGGGTGATCTGCATCAGCAGGTGGTCGGGGTCGTAGCGGTGCAGCGTGTCATAGAGGATGTCCGACGAGAAGGTCGCCTGCCGCCCGGACTTGCGTGCCTGGGGCGTCACCCGGTTGATCAGCCCCGAGATCGTGGCCGAGGCGCGGAAGGTGCGTTTCATCACCGCATTGCCCGACAGCCAGCCCTCAAGCCCCTCCTGCAGCGCGGCACGGTCGAAGAGTGGCTCGGGGTCGCTGACCTGATCGAGCCCCCAGATCAGTGTGGCGTAGTCGGTGGCGACGAAACCGAGGGGGGCGAGACCCAGCTCCTCCATTCGCTTGGTCAGCAGCAGGCCCAGGGTCTGCATCGCGTTGCGACCGGCAAAGCCATAGGCCACCAGGTGCTGGCGCCCGTCATGGGGGAAACTCTCGATCAGCAGCCGTCCGGGCTGCGGCAGGCGCGAGACCTCGCGTTGCAACGAGAGCCATTCTGCGGTATGGGCGGGCAGGCCGGGCCAGCTGTCCTGGCTGAACATGCGCAGGATGCGGTGCGAAAGCTGGGTGGAGGTGGCGAACTTGGTGCCCGAGAAGACCGCCACCTTGGGCTTGCGCCCCGGATCGCGGCTGACCTCGACGGTCATTCCGCGCAGCCCCTCGTAGCGCACGATGCGGCCGCCGATGAGGAAGGTATCACCGGGCGTGAGCGAGGCGGCGAAACCCTCTTCGACCTCACCCAGGGCCCGCCCGCCGCCGCGCTTCATCCGCACCTTCAGGGTGTCGCTGTCCTGGATCGTGCCGGCGTTCATGCGGATGAGCTGCGCCGCTCGCGGGTCGCGCAGCTGCCATTGCCCGTCCGGGCGCTGTTTCAGCCGCTGCCACTGGTCATAGGCGCGCAGGGCGTAGCCACCCGTTGCCACGAACTCCAGGCAATCGTCGAACTCGGCGCGGGTGAGCGTCGCATAGGGCCCGGCAGAGGCGACCTCGGCGAAAAGCGCATCGGGCTCCAGCGGGCCCGAGCAGGCGGCGATCAGGATTTGCTGGCACAGCACATCCCGAGGCCCCGGTCCGCGCGGGTCGCCGTCCAGGTCATTTTCCTGCACCGCCTCCAGCGCGGCCACGCATTCCACGACCTCGAAGCGGTTGGCCGGCACCAGCAGCGCCTTGGAGGGCGCATTGTAGCGGTGGTTGGCGCGGCCGATCCGCTGCACCAGCCGCTTGACGTTCTTCGGTGCGCCGACCTGGATCACCAGGTCCACGTCGCCCCAGTCGATGCCCAGGTCGAGGCTGCCGGTACAGACCACCGCCCGCAGCCGTCCCTGCACCATGGCCTTCTCGACCCGCTCGCGTTGCTGGCGGTCGAGCGAGCCGTGGTGGATGCCGATCGGCAGCCCCTCTTCGTTGGCCATCCAGAGATTGTGGAAGAAGATCTCGGCCTGGGCGCGGGTGTTGTGGAAGATCAGCGTGATGCGATGCTGGCGGATCTGTTCCAGCACCTCGGGGATGGCATAGGCGCCGCCGCCACCGGACCAGGGCGGAGGGGTATCGACCTGCAACATGCGGATGTCAGGCGCCGGTCCGGGATCGGCTTGCAGGATGGTGCAGGGATCGGGGTGGCGGGCCAGGAAATGGGCCAGGGCTGGCGGGTCCTCGACTGTGGCCGACAGGCCCACCCGGCGCAGGCCGGGGCAGAGCCGGTCGAGCCGCGCCAGGCCCAGCATCAGCTGATCGCCGCGCTTGCTTTCTGCCAGGGCGTGGATCTCGTCCACCACCACCCGTTTCAGCCCGGAGAAGATGCGCGGTGCGTCCTCGTAGCTCAGCAGCAGGGCCAGGCTTTCGGGCGTGGTCAGCAGGATATGCGGCGGGTCTGCGCGCTGGCGGCGCTTGACCGTGTAGGAGGTGTCGCCGGTACGGTCCTCGATGCGGATCGGCAGCGCCATCTCTTCAACCGGGGTCGAGAGGTTGCGGCGGATATCGGCAGCCAGCGCCTTCAGCGGCGAGATATAGAGCGTGTGCAGCCCCTGGTGGCTGCCATCAGCGAGCTCCAGCAGGCTGGGCAGAAAGCCGGCCAGGGTCTTGCCGCCGCCGGTCGGGGCGATGAGCAGCAGCGCGCCTTCATCCCGGCGCGCCAGCATCTCTTGCTGGTGCGGGTGGATCTGCCAGCCGCGCTTGGCGAACCAGTCCGGGAAGGGGGCGGGAAGGGTCATCCCATCAGAGATAGGGGCAAGGCGGGGGCTTGGCGAGGGGGCAGCGCGCTCAGATGTCCTGACCCATCCAGAAGGTGCCGGGGGCGGGTCCGGTCAGCGCTTCGGGCAGGGGGACGAAGCCGCACTTGGCCCAGAAGGCCTGGCCGCCGGGATTGCCGAGGTTGACGCCGACATGCAGGCCCGTGACGCCCGCGTCACGGGCTGCCGCGCGCCAGCGCTCGAAGAGGGCGCGGCCCATGCCATGCCCCTGCAGCCTGGGCAGGATGTTCATGTGCATATGGGCGGGGTATCGGGCCACCACGCCCTCGGGGGCCGGGGTGGGCGCATGGATGAAGGCGGCACGCGCCTGCTCGGGGCTGCGCGCCTCGGGAGGGATCGCGGAGGGATCGGGGTAGCGCGCGCGACATGCGGGCCACCAGTCGGCCTCTAGCCGGGCTTCCCAGGCGCGGGTGTCGGGGTTGCCCGTCACGTAGCCCGCCACGCCCTGCGCATCCTCGGCCACGAAGGTCAGCTCGGGGGCGAGAACACCGTAGGGAGCGGCGTAGATCTCTCCCATCAGGCGGGGATCGGAATAGAGCGCTGTGGCATCGCGCCCCGCATCCCCGGTCTTCAGGCAGATCTGGTAGAGCGCTTCCAGATCGCCCGGCTGATAGGCACGCAGCTGCGGCATGTGGGGTCTCCTCTCCCTTTGGCCGCAGAGCTAGGGGGCCAGTGGTTCAGAGGTCAACCCTCTTCGGGGAGCTCGTTCTTCAGCTTCTCGCGCAGGGCTTCGATGGTCGGCTCGAAACGGGTCTGATCCTTCTGCGCGGCTTCCTCTGACCAGGTCGAGAAACGGTCGAGCAGGGGGATGAAATGTTCGACCTCCGCGCTGTCCCAGTTCTTGATGTAATCGCCGAGGATCATGAATTTCAGCGTCCGCACGGCCTCGACCGTGAGCCTGCCCTTGTCGGTCAGCTCGACGATGGTGCGCCGCGCGTCCTGCTGGCTGACGCCGCGCCGCAGGTAGCCCTGGCCGATCAGGTCCGAGACCAGCCGCGAGGCGCGCGACGGGTCGATGGAGAGCCGGCAGGCGATGGTCGAGACCATGGTCTCGCCGCTTTCCTCGCCGAATTCATTGGTGGGGGCACTGGTGGCCATGAGCACGTCGAGCTTCGACAGGTCGATATCCAGGTTCAGCCGGTCCAGAGCCATCTTGCCCAATTCGCGCCGACCGACGCGACGACGCCACTTCTGCAGCACCGCGTCGATGGCCAGCGCCTGACGCGTGGCCGTCTCGGGAATGCCGGCCTCGGCCAGAAGCGCGGCAAGGTCCTCTTCTTTGATGGCTATGGGTCTACCCTCCCCTGGATCATTTGCATGCTGTTGACATGTAATTGCGATCTGCATATATAGGCTTCAATCCAGTTTATCAAGGCGGAGAAGTCCCTGTCACCAGTAGAGGTGTATCAGCGGCCCCGCTGGCTATCCAAGAAGCAGACATTCATGAGTACCCCATCCGAAAGCGCCCCGCCGGCGCCGAATTCAGCAGCCCCGGAAGAGGCTGCCCTGCCTGATCCCGCCCTGCGCCGCGTCGTGATGATCGCCGTGGCGCTGACGCTTTTCCTGGCCTCGACCGGGCAGAGCATCGTGGCCACCGCCCTTCCCGAGATTGTCAGCGATCTTGGCGGGTTGAGCTACATCACCTGGGTTGTCACCGCCTATCTCCTGGCCTCGACCATCGGCGCGCCGATCGCCGGCAAGCTGGGCGACATGTACGGCCGCAAAATCGTGCTGCAATGTGCCATCGGCATCTTCCTGGTGGGCGGCTGGATCGCCGGCGCGGCCCTCAACATGCCGATGCTGGTCGTGGGTCGGGTGATCCAGGGCTTCGGGGGCGGCTCGCTGATCGTGGTCTCGATGGCCGTGGTGGCCGATCTGCTGCCCCCGCGGGAACGGGCGAAGGCGCAGGGCATGCTCTCGGGCGTCTTCGGCGTCTCGACCGTGCTGGGCCCGCTTGCGGGCGGTTTCCTGGTGCAGACCGTGGGCTGGCACTGGATCTTCTACGTCAACATCCCCTTCGGCGTCCTGGCCTTTGCCGTGCTGACCCGCACGTTGAAAAGCCGCGACGACCAGGTGAAGCACAAGATGGATTACCTGGGCGCGGTGCTGCTGATGGTGCTTCTGTCCTCAACGGTGCTGGTCGCCACCCTTGGCGGCTCGACCCTGGCCTGGGACTCTGCGCCGATGCTGGTGCTGCTGGCCACGGTGGTGCTGGCGTTGGCCGGGTTCATCCGGGCCGAGGCCCGCGCGGCCGAGCCTGTGCTGCCGCTGCCTCTCTTTCGCATCCGCAACTTCGTCGCCGCCAATGGGGTCAACCTGCTGATCGGCATGGCGATGTTCGGCACCATCTCCTTCATCCCGATGTTCCTGCAGGTGGTGAAGGGCGTGGCCCCGGCCGAGAGCGGTGTCTACATGATCGCCATCATGGCCGGTCTCATCGGCCTGTCCTTCACCGCCGGGCGGGTGATGACCTACACCGGGCGCTACAAGTTCCTGCCCAATATCTCGACCCTGGTGCTGATGCTGGCGCTGCTGATGCTCTCGACCGTGGGCCCCGAGACGCCGCTGTGGCAGATCACGCTGAACCTCTTCTTCGTCGGCGTGGGCATCGGGCCGACCATGTCCGTTGGCATCGTCGCCATCCAGACCTCGGTCCCGCGAGAGCACCTGGGCGTGGGAACCGCCTCTGCCAACATGTTCCGCCTCACCGGCGGCTCTGTCGGCACCTCGATCTTCGGGGCGATCTTCAATCACGGGCTGGCGACCGAGGTGCAGCCGCTGCTGCCGCAGGTCGGGAACGCCTCCGAGATCACCACCTCGCTCATCGCCTCGCTCGAGCCGGGCCTGCATGCGCAGGTGGTGCAGGCCTTCACCCATGCGCTGCAACCGCTCTTCGTGGTCGGCGCGGGTGCTGCGGTGCTGGCCTTCGTGGCCTCGCTCTGCCTGCATGAGAAACCGCTGGACGACGGCCCGGCCGCGCCGCGCGCGGCGGCAGGGCGCAAGGAGGCGGGCACCCAGGTGGCCCCGGCCGAGTAGGCCTTTCTTCGAGGTTCGGATTACAGGCGCGTCGCCCCTCGGAGCGGCGCGTCTTGTCGTCAGCCGGGCAGGGTCAGCACGATGGCGCCCTTCTCGGTCGCCACCACGGTATGTTCATATTGCACCACGGGCGCCGGCGGGTCGGCATAGAGCGTCCAGCCGTCATCGCCCTGATCGGCCCAGATCCCGCCGGTGGACAGGAAGGGCTCGATGGTGAAGACCAGACCCTTCTCGATCCGGCGGCGGTCATTGCGGGTGGGCCAGGTGGCGATCTCTTCGGGGTATTCGTGCAGCGAGGCACCGACGCCATGGCTGGCGAGATTGCGGATCAGCGTATAGCCGCGCGCCTCGGCGAAGCGGCCGATGGCATTGCCGATGCCCGCCAGGGGCTTGCCGGCGGCTACCTGGTTGATGCCGATCTGCATGGCCCGGCGGCCATCCTTGCAGAGCCTTTCCAGCTGAGGCTTCACTGGGCCCACCCGGAAGGTGGCGCCGGTATCGGCAAAGGCCCCGTCCTTCGAGGCCGAGACGTCGATATTGACCAGGTCTCCCTCGCGGATCACCCGCGTACCGGGGATGCCATGGGCGATCTCCTCGTTGACGCTGATGCAGGTGGCGCCGGGAAAGTCATAGGTCGACTGCGGTGCCGAGACCGCGCCCGCGCGCTCGAGCATCGCGGCGCCCAGGCGATCGAGTTCCAGGGTGGTCATACCGGGCTCCAGCGCCTTTCCCATGGCCTGAAGCACATTGGCGCAGATCCGGCCGATCTCGCGCAGGGCGGCCAGCTCTTCTTCCTGGGTGATCGTCATCTCGGGTGTCCTTCGTGGTTCTGCCCGGCAAGCTAGCGGAAGGCGGCACGGGACACTAGCGGATGATATCCTCGTCCCGGACGAACATGTTGGCCCAGGCGCGGTCGATGAGCTCGGGGCTCATCTGGTTGGGGATGCCCTCGAACTGGCAGATCGCGATCATCTGGTCGATCAGGAAGACCGGCTGGTAGTTGGCGAAGACATTGCCGATGGCCGGATACTTGTGCTTCAGCAGGTGTCGCAGGGCGGCCTCCGAGAGCGGCATTTGTTTCTTGCGCGCCACCAAGGCGAAGACCTTCAGGAAGTTCTCCTGCGTCGGGCCCTCGATCTTGATCTTGAAGAAGATCCTCCGCAGGGCGGCCTGGTCGAAGATCTCGTTCGGGTGGAAGTTGGTCGAGAAGATCACCAGCGTGTCGAAGGGGACCTCGAACTTCTCGCCCGATTGCAGGGTCAGGATGTCCTTGTCTTCCTCAAGCGGCACGATCCAGCGGTTGATCAGCGCCTGTGGCGGTTCGGCCTGGCGGCCAAGGTCGTCGACGATGAAGACCCCGCCGGTGGCCTTCATCTGCAGCGGGGCCTGATAGGTGCGCGCGACCGGGTTGTACTGCAGGTTCAGCATGTCCAGCGTAAGCTCGCCGCCGGTGATCACCGTGGGCCGCTCGCAGCGCAGGTAGCGCGTGTCGTAGCGGTTGGCGGCGCGGCGCAGCTGGCTCGGGTCGTCCTCCTGCTCTTCGGCGAGCGTATGGATGATGGGATCGTAGACCGTGATCACCTGGCCCGAGTATTCCACCGCGCGGGGCACGTAGATCCGGTCTCCGAGCGCGTCGCGGATGCCGTTCGAGATCGAGGACTTGCCGTTGCCCGGCGGGCCGTACATCAGGATGGAGCGTCCCGACGAGATCGCCGGGCCGAGGTTGCCGATCAGCTCTGCGGGCAGGATCAGATGCGCCATGGCACCTTCCAGGCGCGCCCGGCTCATCTGGATGTCGCGCACCGATTGCCGCTCTACCTGCTGGCGGTAGACCTCGAGAGGGACGGGCATGGCGCCGAAATATTCCGATTGCGCCAGCGCATCCAGCGCCCGCGCGCGGCCGTTGTCGGTCAGCTGGTAGCCCATCTCACCGGCAGAGGAGGCCGACATGCTGCCGGTGGCTTCCAGCAGCAGCTGATCGCGGCATAGATCGACCAGCTCCTGGGTCACGGCCACGGGCAGGCAGACGGCCTTCGCCATGTCGCTGACCCTGTCGGTATTCTTGCGGAAGATGGTCTTGATGAGGATGTCGCGCATCATCACCAGCGGCAGGCGCATCTCTTCCAGGGTGCGCGGAGCCGGGGGTGCCAGAACGCCGCTCTGAGGCTGCATGTTCATTCGTCCCTCCTCATGCGTCTCATGCGTAAGCGTATTCGGTTTTCCCTTTCCCGTCAGTCAGAAAAGCGGTGCAAAGGCCTTTTTGCCCGCCTAGAGTGCGGCGAAAACAATGAGGGTAGGATGAACAGGACGGATACGGGCAGGTTTCTTGCACTGCTGATCGGTTACCTCGGGGTGCAGGCGCTTCTCATCGGGCTCAGGGGCGGCGTCTACTTCGGCTACCACGAGGCCGACATGATCCATCTGGCCAGCCTGACCATGCTCGAGGTCGAGGGGCAGGTGGCGCATCTGGATTTCTCCACCCCGATCGGGGAATGGAGCTTCTCTCCGATCTCCTACCTCGTGCGGGCAGGCATGGGACTGGGGCAGGCGATGCTCTGGTCGCAATGGGCCGTGGCCCTGCTGATCGCCCCCGCGCTGGCCTGGATCTGCTGGAGCCGCTTCACCTTCTGGCCTTCCGTGGCGGTGGCGCTGGTGGTGCTGAGCCTGCCCCTGGCGCTGGTCTACGGCACCACCGAGATCTTCCTGTCGCTGTCCATGCACTACAACCGCTGGGCCTGGGCGCTGGCCTTCCTGACGGTGCCGGTGGTGCTTTTCCCGCCGGTGCAGGGACGCGCCGGGGATTGGGCCGATGCGGCGGTGCTGGGCCTGCCCATGGCGATGCTGGTGATGATCAAGCTCACCTATGCGGTGGCCCTGGCCCCGGCCTGCATCCTGGGCCTGCTGCTGAGCGGCCGGGCGCGGGTGCTGCTGCGCGCGCTGATCCTGGCGCTGGCGGTGCTGGCGGGGATCACCCTGGTGCACGGGCCGGGCTACTGGGTCGCCTATGTCGAGGACTTGTTTGGTGTCATGGAGAGCGAGGTGCGCTCTCATCCCGGTCCCAGCTTCGCGCGCATCCTGCTGTCGCCCGCCTATACGCTGGGCACCCTCGCGGGACTGGCCGCGGTCTTCCTGCTGCGGGCAATCCCCGGCCGCGGCACCAGCGGTCTGACCCTGCTGATCTTCCTGCCGGGCTTTGCCTATATCGCCTATCAGAACTACGGCAACGATCCGCTCTGGCTTGCCATGCTGGGCATCACCCTGCTGGGCCTGCCCGGTCCCGAAGCCGATCCCGACCGGGAGCGCATCCTGCGCAGCCTCGGCGCGGCGATGCTGGTGCTCATCGGCCCGGTGATGCTGAACCTGGGCTACAGCCCGATCCGCCATGCCCTGCAGCCCGAGGCCCCCTACGAGCAGGTCCTGCCGGGCCATCCCGATTTCCAAGTGCTGTCGCGCCGCATGGCCGGGACCTCGGTAGCCCGCGCCTGGGAGGGCAGTCCCACGCAGAGCGTCACCACCCAGAACCTCACCCTGCTGGAAGAATTCGACGGCAAGCCGCTGCCGGATTGCGCGCTGGAGACCGGGCTGCTGCCCTATTTCCAGGTCATGTCGGCCCGGATGGCGCAGAGCGAGGCGCTGGCCGGGCGGATGCCCTTCGTTGCCGACAGTTTCTCTCCGCACTGGATGTTCCTGGGCTGGGCGCCGCTGCCCGGCGGCACGCCCTGGTACTATTCGGGCCTGCCCGGCTACGAGAACGCACAGCACCTGCTGGTGCCTCATTGCGTGACCAACACCAAGGTCCGCACGATCGTGCTGGGGCAGGTCGACCCCGAGACGCTGAACCTGGTCGAGGAAAACGAGCTCTACCGGCTCTACGAGATCAAGCGCTGAGCCGGGCTCAGACGAAGATCGCCAGCAGCAGGTAGGCGGCCAGCGTCGCGCCGAGCGGGAAGCCCATGGGGAACTTGTTCTCCTGGGTCCAGCTCTGCCACTGGGGCACGAGGTGGCGCAGCGGCGTGGCGCGGGCCAGTCGGTGGGTGGCGAAGGCGGCCAGCAGCACGGCGCAGAACAGGATCAGCAGACCGCGCAGGTCGGCGGGCTCCAGGAAGGGGCTGGCGGCGGCGATGAACTTGGCATCCCCCGCCCCCATGAGCCCCGCCGCATTGGCCACGACGCCCGCCACCAACACGAAGGCCAGTGTCAGGACCCGCCAGCCGTAGATGTCGAGCGGATAGAGAAAGGGCCCGAGCAGCAGGAAGACGACCGCCAGCGCCAGCACGGCCTTGTTCGAGATCCGCATGGCCGAGAGATCGGTCCAGGCAACATGGGCGCAGAGCGGCAGCACGAAGGGGGCGAAGATCATCGCCGTGCGCGCCGGCAGCACGAATTCCGGCAACAGGACCAGGGCCATGGGGTCAGGCGCTCTCGAGGGCGCGGAGCGAACGCACCGCCTCTTCAAAGTGCTGCGGGTGGGTGTCGATGGCCTCACGCAGCAGTGACTTGCCGGTCTGCACGTCGCCCTGTTTGATCGCCGCCAGCGCCAGCGTGTGCATCAGCTGGGCCCGCTCGACCTGGGTCATCTGCATCACCGGCAGCGAGTATTTCCGCTGCGCGCCGCGCGCCAGGATCATGTTGTTCTTGGCGGTGAAGAGCGAGGGGTCCTTCTGGATCGCCTCGGCAAAGAGCGCCTCGGCCTCGGCGAAATCGCCGCGCGTCAGCTTGGAATAGCCCCAGTTGTTCAGCACGCCAGAGGGCTTGGTGGTCAGCCCGGCGGCGATCTCGTAGAAGCTGTCGGCCTTCTGCCACTCGCGGTTGCTGTCGGCCACCATGGCTTCCAGGCGGTAGCGCTTGTAGGTCTCGAAAGTGGGCGGGATCGCATCCAGCACCTCGTCGGCGGTGCTCCAGTCGCCGGACCGGATCAGCGCATCGGCGTAATCCACGCGGTCCTCGCTGGTGGCGGCGGGGTTCTCGGCCACCTCGCGCCAGATGGGCAGGGCGTCAGCGGGGCGCTTGGCCCGGATGAGAGAGGCCGCGAGGCCGCGCTTGAGGTCCAGCTTCTCGGGGTTCTCACGCGAGGCGCGGGTAAAGTAGGCCACGGCCTCTTCCGGGTCGCCCACGGTCAGCATGATGTCCGAGAGGTTGCTTTCCTCGATGACGTTGACGTTCTGGAAGGCGCGTTCGACTTCCTTGTCGGTCTGGTCGGCGCAGGCCGAAAGACCCATCAGGGCGCAAAGGGAAAGGCCAAGTCCGCGACGCAGGCCAGGCTTGGGCTGCACGCGGGACGGGTGGGCATGGGAAGGGTGGCGCATCATGGCGTCCTTTGCACTGCTCGTCCTCAGCCAGGGTTCGCGGTGCGGATCTTGTAGACGCTGTGCCCGCTGCGCACGACCTGGAACTCTTGCTCTTGGCCTTCATCATACGGTCTTTCGCCCAACATGGCGAGTGCCAAGCGCAAATTCGACCGGATCGCGTCCGAAGCGCCATTATCCAGCGCATAGGCGCGGCGCAGGGTGGCGGCGCCTTCCTCGACCTGGCCCTTGGCGACCAGCACCAGCCCGAGGTTGTTCCATACCTCGGGGGGAGTGTCGGGGGCCTCCGAGGCCCGGCGCAACTGCTCTTCGGCCTGGCCCAGGCGGCCAAGTTGCAGGTTGGCGGTGCCGATGCCCGCATAGACCTTCGGGGTCAGGCCCAGGTCGAGCGCGGCGCGGGTATAGGCGTCGATGGCCAGCTCGTATTCGCCCGCGGCCAGCAGGCGGTCTCCGACCAGCATCGGGTCCACCGCCTCGCCGCGCGGATCGAGACCTGGCGCATAGGGGGAGGTCGGGTCCCGCGAAGGCTCCATGCAGGCCGCAAGGCAGAGCGGGGCAAGCAGGATCAGCCGGAGAAGGAAGCGTCGTGACATGGGCCCTCGGTTCTGCATCGCGGGGCCTGTCGCGACCCGGTGCGGGCGCCTGCCGGCAGGTTTACTGCCCGAGCGCCTGGATGTTCACGATGGAGGGTCCGACAAGGATGATCAAGAGCGGCGGCACGCAGAGACCCATGGTGGCCAGGGTCATCTTGGTGGGCAGCTTGTTGGCCTTCTCCTCGGCGCGCATCACGCGCTTGTCGCGCATCTCGGCGGCGTAGACCCGAAGCGCCTCGGCGATCGACGTGCCGAAGGTGGCCGACTGGATCAGCACCGTCACGAAGGAGGAGATATCCATCACCCCGCAGCGCTCTGCCATGTCCGAGAAGACCGCGGCCTTGTCCTTGCCGGCCTTGATCTCGTAGCTAACCATCTCGAATTCATCGGCCAGATGCTCGTAGGAGGCGCGCAGCTCCCTGGCGACGCGGATGATCGACTGGTCCAGCGACTGACCGGCCTCGACGCAGACCAGCAGCATGTCGAGCGCATCGGGGAAGCCTTCCTCGATCTGCTGCTTGCGCTCTTCAACGCGCTTGGTGACCCAGTATTTCGGCAGGTAGTAGCCCGCCGCGCCGGGACCAAGGATATACATCAGCGTCTTCTGGGTGTCGGGATCGGTCTGGGCGACGAAGAGCACGAAGTAGATCGTGCCGCCCAGCAGACCCAGCAGGCCCAGGGCGAACTGGGCGAAGTAGAAATAGCGCACCGCATCCTTGCTGCGGTAGCCCGCCTGCAGGAGCTTCAGCTTGATGGCCGAGTATTCCTCTTCGTTCTGCGGCTCGAGGAAGGTCGAGTAGCGCTCGAGGCGTTCGTTGGCCTGTTTCGAACGCAGGGCCTCGCGCGACTTGGTGTTGTCCTTGCCGCGCGTGTTGCTGGCCTTCAGCTTGTCCAGCGGGTCGTCTTCCTTCTTCAGGAAGAAGGGCACGCTGAGCAGGATCAGGAAGAGACCGAGCCCGCCCACGACGTAGAGCGGACCGGCGGGTCCGAGTTTGTCGGTGATGATTTGCAGCAGATCCTGCATGGGGTTCTCTCGTCTCTACGGGCGCCGTAGGGCGCGGGCTGGGGGTGGTCCTTGTCAGACCTGGATATTCACCATGCGGCGCATGACGATGACGTTGACCACCAGGAACAGCGCCACCGCGATGCAGCAGGGGATGAAATAGGGGTGGTCCATCACCGCATCGTAGTAATGGGGGTCGGTCATCAGGATGCCGATCAGGGCCAGCAGCGGGAAGGCGGACAGGAACTTGCCCGACCACTGCGCCTCGGCGGTGATCGCCTTCACGCGGCGGAAGAGCTTGAAGCGGGCGCGGATCACCTGGGCCAGGCCCGCGAGGACCTCGGCCAGGTTGCCGCCCGATTGCTGCTGGATGGTCACGGCGACGGCGAGGAAGCGCAGATCCTGCAGGCCGATACGTTCGGCCATGTCCTTCAGCGCCTCGCCCATGTCGCGGCCATAGGCGGCCTCGTCCGCGACGATGCCGAACTCGGTGGCAAGCGGATCCTGGACCTCCTTGGCGACGATGCCCAGGGCAGAGCTGAAGGGGTGGCCGACGCGCAGCGAGCGCACCATGAGCTCGACCGCATCGGGCAGTTGCTCTTCGATCATGCTGATGCGCTTGTTGGCCTTGTTGTTGACCCACATGTAGACCGCGCCGACGCCCATCACGACCGAGATCGCCGCCCGAACGGCCAGGCTGGTTTCGGTCATGATCGTCAGGCCGATGAAGGCCACCAAGGAAAGGCCCGCCATGATCCCCATGAGCTGGGGCGGCGAAAAGGCGATGGCCGCCTTCTGCGCCTTCTCGGCCAGCATCGAGTAGAGCGGGATCTCCCGCGAGGCCATGTGCAGTTCCATCTCCTTGCGGAGCTTTTCCAGCACTTCCTCGCGGTTCGAGCCTTTCTCGAGCATCTCGAGCCGGCGGTTCACCTTGCTGTTGAGGCTGATCGACTTGCCGAAGAAGGTCAGGTAGAGGCCTTCAATCAGGCCGAAGACACCGGCGAAGATCAGCAGGTAGATGAGGGGATCGGTGGCGATGGACATCATGTCAGGTCACTCCCGCGCGGGCTCGAAGATCTGCGGCGGCAGGTCGTAGCCCCACATCTTGAAGCGTTCAGAGAAGTGGCTGCGCACGCCGGTGGCGGTGAAATGGCCGAGGATCTTGTTCTCGGGGGTCAGGCCGGTGCGCTGATAGCGGAAGATCTCCTGCATCGAGATCACGTCGCCCTCCATCCCGGTCACCTCGGTGATCGAGGTCATCCGGCGCGAGCCGTCCTGCAGGCGCGAGGCCTGGACGATCAGGTGCACGGCCGAGGCGATCTGCGCGCGCATGGCCTTCAGCGGCATGTCGATGCCGGCCATGGCGATCATGTTCTCGAGGCGCGAGATACCGTCACGGGCCGAGTTGGCGTGGATCGTGGTCATCGAGCCGTCGTGGCCGGTGTTCATGGCCTGCAGCATGTCGATGACTTCCTCGCCGCGGGTCTCGCCGACGATGATACGGTCGGGACGCATCCGCAGGGCGTTCTTCAGGCAGTCGCGCGGGGTCACCGCGCCCTTGCCCTCGACGTTGGGCGGACGGCTTTCCATCCGGCCCACGTGGGACTGCTGCAGCTGGAGTTCCGCCGTGTCCTCGATGGTCAGGATGCGTTCGGAATTGTCGATGAAGGAGCTGAGCGCGTTCAGCGTGGTGGTCTTGCCCGAACCCGTGCCGCCCGAGACGATGACGTTCAGGCGGCAGGCCACGGCGGCCTGCAGGTACGCGGCCATCTCTTCCGAGAAGGCGCCGAACTTCACCAGGTCGTCGATACCCAGCTTGTCCTTCTTGAACTTACGGATCGAGACCAGCGAGCCATCCACCGCGATCGGCGGCACCATGGCGTTGAAACGCGAGCCATCCTTGAGGCGGGCGTCGACATAGGGGTTGCTTTCATCGACTCGGCGGCCGACGGCCGAGACGATCTTGTCGATGATGCGGAAGAGGTGCTTCTCGTCCTTGAAGGTCACGTCCGAGAGCTGCAGCTTGCCCTCGCGTTCCACGAAGATCTGGTGCGGGCCGTTGACCAGGATGTCCGAGACGCTGTCGTCCTTCAGCAGGCTTTCGAGCGGGCCGAGGCCCTTCACCTCGTCGTAGAGCTCCTGGGAGAGCTGCATCCGCTCTTCGCGGTTCAGCACGATGCCCTTTTCCTGCAGCACCTCGGCGGCGATCGCGTTGATCTCCATGCGCAGGTCGTTTTCCTGCGCGGTCTCGAGGGCGGAAAGGTTCAGGTTGTCCAGCAGGGCGCGGTGCAGCTCGAGCTTGATCTCGCTCAGGCGCTCCTTGCGCTTGCGGTTGCGGTCGGCGGCGCCCACCTGGGCCGGGGTGGCGCCGGCCGGCTGCGGCTTGCGCATGACGCGCGGCGCATCGGTCCTGGGCGCCATGGGCGGCGGCGCGGCAGGGGTCGGAGCAGGGGCCGGTTGCGCAGCTGCAGGCGCCTTCGTCGGGGCCGGGCCCTTGGAGGCCGGCGAGACGGGGGTAGAGGCGTTGTCTTTCTTGTAGCGCGAAAACATCGGCGATCCTTGAATGTCAGGCCCTTGGGGGTCAGGCCTCTGCGGCCTCGACTGCGTAATCCAGCTCCAGCAGCGAATGCGCCAGTTTCTGGACCTCCTTGCGGAGCGGGTTCTTCGGGGCGGCCGAGCCAAGCGGCACGCCGTGGTCGGCGCCCTGGGTGACCTGGCGGCCACCGTCGGGGAAATGCAATTCGATGGCGATGTCCAGCGTCTCGGCCAGGCGCTTCACGCGCTGCCGGGCGGTGAGCTCGGTGAACTTCGGCGCCCGGTTCATCACGTAGCGCAGCTTCTCCACCGGCAGCTCTTCGGCCTGCAGCGCCCGCTTCAGGCGCTGGATGTTCTGGGCCGAGCGCATGTCCATCTCGATCAGCGCGAAATAGACCTGGGCCTCGTTCAGCACCGTTTCCGTCCATTGGACGATGGTCTTCGGCATGTCGACGACGACGAAGTCGAAATGCGAGCGCGCCATCTCGATGATGCGCTGGATGTCACCCTGGCTGACCAGGTCGAGCGGCAGCATCTCGCTGGGGGCGGTCAGGACCGAGATATTGTCCTCGAAGCCGATGAGCGCCTGCTTGAAGACATCCGCATCCATCGCCTCGGTATCCGAAAGCAGCTCGTAGACCGCTTCGCGGCGGGGAAGGTCGAGATAGGTGGCGATGGAGCCATATTGCAGGTCGAGATCCAGCAGGCAGACCTTGGGCGGCGGCGCGGGCTCTGCCTTGCGCTTGGCGCGGCGGGCGGGCTTCGGTGCGCCCTGGGCCAGCTCGTAGGCGAGGTTCACCGCCAGCGTGGTGGCGCCGGTGCCGCCGGCCAGGCCGTGGCAGACCAGCACGGCGCCGTTGCGGTCGCCCTTGCCGCCGCCGGTGCGGGGCACCACGTGGCGGTCGGGGTCATATTCGGGCTCGGGATCAGGTTGCTGGATGCGGCTGATGGCGGCGGCCAGCTCGTTCTCGGGCAGGGGGTAGGGGACGAACTCATCGGCGCCCTTGCGCAGCAGCTGGTGCAGCGCGGCGGGGCTGACGTCCTCGGCGATGAGGATCACCTTGATCCCCTGGGCGCGTGCCTGGGTGATCACCTCGCTCAACAGCGAAAGGTTTCCCTCGTCCTCGGCGTCGACCGCCATGGCGATGAATTCAAGCGTTTCCGCTTCGGGCTGGTTGAAGAACATCAGCGCCTCGGCAAAGCCGAGATCGCCCCATTTGTCCCCCATCGTGGTTTCCATATCCTCGATCAGGAGCTCGAACCCGTCGGGTTCTCTCCGGATCGTGCATGCCACGATCGGGCTGGGTTCAGCCTGTAATGTCGCAGATGCCGTCATGGCGTCACTACCTCTCACTCCACTGCGGCCCGGTGGCCTGTCCGCCTTGTGACGGACGTTTGTCCCTGGCAGCCCCGGGACGACTCATGTCCCCCGCAGTGATCTGAGGTCCAACCTGCGGGTCAACTTAGGCGACAATACGGCCAAAAAACCGAATTGTTGCGGATTCGTCGCCAGAGGCGACCACGCCAGAAAGCAGTAAAATAAGGGATTCTCATCAAATCTGCACGGAATGTTTCAAATCCGGCTACATCCCGTCTCAATCGCGCCCCAGTGCCGGCAAATCGGTGCCCGAAGGCCTCTGCCGAGGGGGTTGGACGGGACCTTATTCGCTGCCGCCGCCCGAGGTCAGTGAGCCGCCCGTCAGGGTTGAGGGCACGACCGCGCTTTCCACGTATCCACGATATACGATGGCGGCGTATTTGCCATCCATGACGTTGGGATGCCGCTTCACGAAGCCGGTGACCTCGGTCACGGTGCGGCGGTTCTCGCGTTCGGGACCTTGGCTGTAGACCAGCGGCTGGGTTTCGCCGAAGGAGGCCACGGCCTCCAGCCGGTCGCGGCCGATGCCCTGCGCCACGAGGAAGTTCACCGCCACCTGCGCCCGGCGCAGGCCGAGACGCTTGTTGTAGGCATTGCTGCCCACCAGGTCAGTGTGGCCATAGACGCGGAAGCGGACCTCGGGGAATTGCTTGATCCAGGTGGCCTGGCGGGTCAGCACGGCCCTGGCCTGCGTGTCCAGCTGCCACGAGTTGAAGGCGAAGTTGATGGTGGTGGGCACGTCCTGGGTGAACCGCTGGTTCAGGTTCTCGACATAGGACTTCCGGCCCGACTGGACGAGCTGGTTGTTCATCGTCGCATTGCCGAAATCGCCCCGGTCTACCAGCGCGCCCGCCTCGCGGGTGAAGGTGGAATAGCCATCGGTGGTGCAGGCGGTCAGGGCGCCGAGAGCCAGCAGGGCAGGAAGCTTTCTGATCAGCATCGGCAGCTCATTCCATCACATAGCCATAGGAGCCGCTGAAGTCCTGCCGCGCCACTTCGCCAGCGCCACCGGACAGCCGGCTGCCCTGCTCGCGGGCAACATTGCCGAAAAGGAACAGGTCCTTCTCGGAGGGCGGCCGCACGCGGTCGGTCGGCAGGGCCAGGGCCTCGCCTCGGGTGGGAGAGACAAGATGCGCGGTGATGATGATCACCAGCTCGGACTGCGAGCGCTGGTATTCGGCGCTGCGGAAGAGCGCGCCCAGCACCGGCACGTCACCCAGCCAGGGCAGCTGGCTGGAGCTGTCGGTGAAATCGTCCTGCAGCAGGCCCGCGATGGCGAAGCTCTCTCCGTCGCGCAGCTCGACCGTGGTCGAGGCCTCGCGCCGCGAGAAGGCGTCGATGCGGAAGCTGTCCATCTCGAAACCGTTGGTGCTGTCGATGGCCGAGACGGCGGCCGAAAGCTCCAGGTTGATGACGCCCTGGTCGACGACGCGGGGCACGAAGTCCAGCTCGACACCGAAGGGCTTGTATTCCACGGTCACCGAAGAGCCGTCCTGCGCCACCGGCACCGGGTATTCTCCACCCGCCAGGAACTTGGCCTCCTGACCCGAGAGGGCGGTCAGGTTGGGTTCGGCCAGCGTGCGTACGACGCCTTTCGATTCAAGGGCTTCCAGCAACATACCCACTTCGACCGAGCCCACGTCGAAGCCCAGCAGAAGCGCGCCGGTGTTGCGGTTGGAGGCGGGCAGTGTGCCGCCCAGCATGGTGGTCTGGCCGCCCGAGTTGGCGCCGCGGGTGCTGCCGCCCTCGACACCCAGGCCGCCGCCGAAGGCAGAGCCCGACAGGCCCAGGGAGGCTGACAGAGACTTGGTGACCGAGCGCTGCATCTCGGCGAAGCGCACCTTCAGCATGACCTGCTGGGTGCCGCCCACGGACATCAGGTTCGACACGCGCTCGGGCGCATAGCGCTCTGCCAGGTCGAGGGCGCGCTGCAGCTTCTGCGCCGAAGAAACGACGCCCGAAAGCACGATGCCGTCATTGGCGGTGCGCACTTCGATGGCCTCGCCGGGCAGGATCTGCTTCAGCCGCGCCTTGAACTCGGTCACATCGGCCGAGACGATCACGTCGACATTGGTGATCAGCTGCCCGGCCGCATCCAGCAGGGTCAGCGTTGTGGTGCCGGGGCTCTTGCCCAGCACGTAGATCGAACGATCCGAGAGCGAGGAGATATCGGCGATTGCCGGGTTGGCGATGGAGAGCTCGGCGAAGGGCACGTCGCTTTCGACCACCACCGCGCGGTTCATCGAGACATTCAGCTGCGACTCGGCGGTTTCGTTCACCACGCGCAGGGTATTGGCCATGGCTGGAAGCGGCGGCTGGAATGCCAGCGCCGTGACCCCCAGGAGGGCGGCCTTCAGGAACCGTTCAATTGTCATTGTGATCTGCCTCTCGGATCACTGCTCTTGGCGCGGGTCTCGTGCCCGGTGTTTCGCGCATCCTGCGCCAATTCGGCTTTTCATGCAAGAATCAATGATTTCCGGGCCGAGTTGCATGTTGGACGGGGGCAACAGGTCGGCCGGGGCAATCCGGCGCCCACGACACCAACGAGAAAGGGCGACCCCGAGGGGCCGCCCTGGTCGCTGGACGCGAGAGACCTGGGATCAGTCGGTGCACGGGATCGGGATCTCGACCACCTCGGAGCCACGACGGTTGCGGATCGTGCAGACCCGGTTCTGCGGCTCGGGTGCGCGCTGCACCGGCTCGGGGTTGGGCTCGGCCACGGGGATGCCCAGCAGGCTGCGCTGGTCGACTTCGATCGCCTCGGCAACGGTGTCGTCGCCATGACCCACGAGGGACAGCGAGAGCCTGCCAGAGGACTGGGCCTGGGCCAGGGTGGCCACCTGCTGCGGGTTGACCGCCACGGTGACGGTGCGGGCGATGGTGGTGCCGGTGACATCGGTGTTGGCGCTCTGGTCGATGGCGATCAGCTCGACGCCGGTTTCGATGAGCTTGGTGAAGTCGCCCAGGATACCGTCGACGCGGCCGGTCCAGTAAACGTCGACGCGGTCGCCGGGGCGCAGGAAGCCCGAAACGCCGGTGGCCACGTCCACCGAGATGGCGAAGGCGCGCATGCCTCGGTCGATGCGCGAAGTCAGGCCGGCCTCGATGCCGGGCTCGGTGACCTTCACGGCGAGGATGGCCTCACCCTTTTCCATGGCGCGCTGGATGTAGCGCGGCGCGGCATTGCCATTGGGGAAGAGCGAGTCTTCCTTTGTGTAGACACCCTCGGGCTTGGCGCTGCGGGGCCAGGAGACCTGGCGCACGTCCTCGGGTGTGAGCGGCTCGCCATAGGCCAGCGCGCGCTTGGCCACATAGACCGGCACGGTCTCGACGTCGGGCGCGCTCTTGGTCTCGGCGGCCTGCACGCGGCGTTGCCACTCTGCCTGATTCTGGTTGAACAGGTATGCAGCGCTCCCCGCCAGGGCGAGGCCTACAATAAGAACCAATCCGAACATGACACGCATGTCTTACCCTCTTACCTGTTCCGGCCTCCCTTGCCTGGGCGGATGTGCCTGGGTGGGGAAGCTGGAGAGTTTCTGCCCTGGTCACCTGCCGGAATGCCGGCGCAGCCAGGGGCTGTCTGGTCTGCGGGAATCCCCTCAGTCGAAGGTCTTCTCGCTCATGAACTTCGCGGCGTTGTCCCCCAGGGACAATGCGTTGTTCGACATGGCCGTGAATACCGCCACACAGAGCGCGATCACCATGGCGACAAGGACAACCCAGTCGACGGTAACGGCGCCGTCTTCGCGACGAATGAAACCGCGCTGGATACGGTCCTTGAAATTCTTCAGCATGATGGTCGCCTCCTGTCCTTCGCCCATATCGGGGCCCGATGACGTTTCGCGGGGAAGCCGGGGCCTATGGAGAATTCCCAGGGCCCCTATCGAAAAGAGCCGCGCCCTGTAGAGAGAACGCGGCCCTTCTGGGTAATTCGATCACGCGCGGATTATTGCGCGGAGACGCGAACTTAGTTCGGGTCTGCGTCGCTCATGAATTCGGCGGTGGACGAGGTCAGGTCGGCCGCGCCGTTCGAGATGGCGGTGTAGGCTGCGCCGCCCAGGGCAACGATGGCTGCGGTCAGCACGACCCAGTCAACGGTCACGGCGCCGGATTCGTTCTTGCGGAAGTTCTTGATGAAGTTGATCATGGGCTTGTCCCTCCAAAGGATCACAAAAGGTTTTAACGTGGTTCGCTTTGATGTTTGGCGTAACCCGTTGCTCTCTCTTGGGTCACCATCTCTGCGGCACGGGTTATTTATACCCCTTGGATTCGGGCAGGATTTGGGCACGTTTGCAGCGAAAAAAGAGTTTGTTCATGTTTGCCATGTAGGCGGGTTCAAGGTATTGATTTGCAAGAGATAAAAGAATTGATCCACAGCAGAATTTTGTCTTGGGGCGGGGTCGAATGCGCTTTGAAAGGGCGAGGAATCCGGTCGATCCGGGCCAGATTCCGCAATATCGGGCAGCAATGAACCGGGGCAGAGAGGGCAGATTCCGGTGACTCGCAGATGACAGGATACGACGTCAGGCGGAAAAGCCGTTCCCACGGGGGTTCGAGGCCGCGCATGGGGTCTTTCGCGGGCGGGGCCGTGGTTCTGGCGGCCTGGCTCGCCCTGTTGCCCGCAGCCGCGCTGAGCGATGATCCGCCGCCCTTCCCCGAATTCACCTTCAAGACCGTCCGCCCGCCCGAGCCGGGCAGCAGGAAGCGCATCGACGTGCAGATCGCTCCGCAGGCCCCCGGTACCAGCCGCCTGCCGCAGATCGGCGCCCCCGAGACCCCGAAGCCCGCCGCGGCCGCGCCTGCCTCGGGAGAGGCGCCGGGGCGCTACGGCTGGTTTTGGGAGGCGATCTCGCCCGAGCGCGCGGCCTCGGGGCCGGGACGGCTGGAGCCCGCGCTCAACGCGCTCTCCGCGCCGCCTGCGGGGCAGGGGGTGCCGGCACCGCGCCTGTCGTCGCTGATGGAGATCGCCCGTGCCCACGGGGCCCAGATGCTGATCAACTCGGTCGGGACGCAGGTCTCTCCGGCGCTGATCCTGGCGGTGATCGCGGTGGAATCCTCGGGTGATGCTTCTGCGGTCAGCGGGGCGGGGGCGCAGGGGCTGATGCAGCTGATGCCGGATACGGCGGCGCGCTACGGGGTCAGCGATCCCTTCGACGCGGGGCAAAGCATCGCCGGCGGCACGGCCTTCCTGGATGTGCTGCTGACCCGCTTCGAGGGTGATCCGATCCTGGCGCTGGCGGGATACAATGCGGGCGAGACGCAGCTGGCGCTGCATGACGGCGTGCCCGAGTTTGCCGAGACACGGGACTACGTGCCCAAGGTGCTGGCCGCCTTCGCCGTGGCGCGCGGCCTCTGCGTGACGCCGCCCGAGCTGATCTCGGACGGCTGCGTTTTCAGACTGCCCTGAGCGGGCAGGCAGCGAGGGACCTCAGACGATGGTCGCCTCGGTGGCGGCGCGCATCTCGTCCTCGGTGACGCCATCGGCCAGTTCGAGGATCTTCAACCCGCCTTCGACGACTTCCAGCACCCCGAGGTTGGTGATGATCATGTCGACGACGCCGGCGCCGGTCAGCGGCAGGGTGCATTCCTTCAGCACCTTGGACTCGCCGTGCTTGTTGGCATGGTCCATGACCACGATGACGCGGCCGACGCCGGCCACCAGGTCCATGGCACCGCCCATGCCCTTGACCAGCTTGCCGGGGATCATCCAGTTCGCCAAGTCGCCCTTCTCGTCCACTTCCATGGCACCCAGGATCGCCGCGGCGATCTTGCCGCCCCGGATCATGCCGAAGCTGGTGGCGCTGTCGAAATAAGAGGTGCGGGGCAGCTCGGTGATGGTCTGCTTGCCGGCGTTGATCAGGTCGGGGTCCTCTTCGCCCTCATAGGGGAAGGGACCCATGCCCAGCATGCCGTTCTCGGATTGCAGGGTGATGTCCTTGTCGCCCACGTAGTTGGCCACCAGCGTCGGAATCCCGATGCCAAGGTTCACGTACATGCCGTCTTCAAGTTCCTCCGCCGCGCGGGCGGCCATCTGGTTACGATCCCAGGGCATTGCTGTCCTCCTCTATGAACCTGTCTATGCGGTCAGGGTCACGCCGGACAGGTCCAGCGTCACCACGGTGCCGGTGGCACCTGTCTTTACATCCAGCGTCCCGTTCAGCTGGCGGATCAGCCCGGCGATGACCGAACTGCCGACCGAGCTGGACACGGGCCAGGTCACGCCCTCGGGCATGCCGACCCCGTCATCGGCAACGGTTACCCGAAGGCTCTGCCCCGGCAGGGTCTGCACTCGTAGGTCCACGCGCCCGGTCTCCCGCCCGATGAAGGCGTGCTGCAGCGCGTTGGTCAGGATCTCGGAGACGATCATGCCCATGTGGATCGCGGCCTCGGATTCGGCCTCGGCGTCTTCGACGTCCACGTTCACCGTCAGGCCGGGCCGGCCATCCAGCGACTGGGTCGCCGCCGCCAGGCGCGAGAAGTAGGCCCCCAGCGAGACGGTATCCATGTTGCGCCGCCGTTCTGGGTTCGACAGCTCCTGGTAGAGCACCTGAAGGCTCTCGATGCGGCGCGACAGCTGCTGGAACTGGTCCTGCGCCGCGCCGGCCCCACGCCCGTACATCCGGGTCAGCGAGATGATCATCGACAGGTGGTTCTTCACCCGGTGCTGCACCTCGCGCATGGCGTGGCGCACGGCATTGGGCGACAGCACGTCCTCGACCTCGGCCAAGGGCTTCTGGATGCCCAGGAAATAGCGCAGGGAGCCGTCCTCGAAAAAGATCGGGGCCATCATCAGCCGGTTGGTGAAGGGCTCGCCATCGGCGCGGTAGTTCACCAGGTCGACGGTACACTCGGTCTGGGTCTCGATCGCTTCGCGCAGACGCTTCACGTCGTCGGGGTCCGTGCCCTCTCCCTGCAGGAAGCGGCAGTTGCGCCCGATGGCCATCTGGGCGTTGTACCCCGTCACCCGTTCAAACGCGCGGTTCACGTAAACGATGGGGTTGTCGGGCAGGGCGGGATCGGTCAGCACCATGGAGATCCTCGATCCGGCAAGCGTCTCGAAGGCTTCCATGTGGGTCAGGGGCTGGATCTCAACCCGGTTTTCGGCATCCATCGTCATGTAGCGTCTATGTCGTCTCTCTCGTGGGCCGGCGCGACTTTTGCCGCGCCCGGTCCCTATGTGGTGTCCATGGCTGCTTCTGCAACCCGGGGGGCTCGCCGCTCAGGCGGCGGGGCGCGTCGTGACTTTCTCGATACGCTTCTCATGCTCGCCCTGGATCAGGCGGTGCACGTAGATGCCGGGCAGGTGGATGTGGTCGGGATCCAGCTCGCCGGGTTCGACGATCTCCTCGACCTCCATCACGCAGACCTTGCCGCACATGGCGGCGGGCGGGTTGAAGTTGCGGGCGGTCTTGCGGAAGATCGCATTGCCGGTCGTGTCGGCCTTCCAGGCCTTGACGATCGACAGGTCGGCGAAGATGCCTTCTTCCATGATGTAGGTCTCGCCGCGGAAGTCCTTGTGCTCCTTGCCCTCGGCGATCTGGGTGCCGACGCCGGTCTTGGTGTAGAAGCCCGGAATGCCCGCGCCACCGGCGCGCATGCGCTCGGCCAGGGTGCCCTGGGGGTTGAACTCCAGCTCCAGCTCGCCCGAGAGGTACTGCCGCATGAACTCGGCGTTCTCGCCGACGTAAGAGGAGATCATCTTCTTCACCTGGCGGGTCTGCAGCAGGATACCGATGCCGAAGTCGTCCACGCCCGCGTTGTTCGACGCAAAGGTCAGGTCCTTCGTTCCGGCTTCCTTGATCGCCTGCAGCAGAAGCTCGGGGATGCCGCAGAGCCCGAAGCCGCCCGCGGCGATCTGCATGCCGTCAAAGAGCAGCCCGTCGAGCGCTTCCGCGGCAGAGCCGTATACCTTCTTCATAGAAGTCCTCCTCAGAATTTTCGCCCCTGTCATGACGTCGCGTCGGACGCCTGTCAAACTATAGGGTCCGGGGTAGGGTTTCTACGATACCTGTCTCTGCCGCGCTGCGGCAAGCCCATTCTGCGGCGCAGAGGCCCGCGGCGCGGCCGCCTCGGGACGGGTCGCGGGCAGGCCCGGATCAGATGATCCGCACCTGTGCGCCGACGGGGGTGATGGCAAAGAGCTCTTCGATGGAGGGATTGTAGAGCCCGATGCAGCCGTCCGAGCTGCGCCGGCCGATCTTGCGGGTGTCATGGGTGCCGTGGATCAGATAGGCGGGCCAGCCAAGGTACATGGCGTGGGTGCCCAGCGGGTTGTCGGGGCCGGGCGGCATGTAGCGCAGTTCTGGGTTGCGCTCCTTCATCGAAGCCGTGGGGGTCCAGTCCGGTCCGACCCGCTTGCGCACCACCTCTGTATAGCCGCGCTTTGTCAGCTCTTCGGAGGCGGGCACCGAGGTCGGGTAGATCCGGTAGTCGCTGCCATCCTCGTTCCAGTAGTGCAGCGCGCGCGAGGTGGTGTCACAGAGGATCGTCACCCGGCCCAAGGTCTCGAAGTGGTCTTGCCAGTCCTGGCTGGAGAAGCTCGAGAGGTTGTGCCGGACCGGCGCCTGCACGGGGGCGGGGATCAGCGGCGGCGGGGCCTCTGCGGTGCCCTGGGCCAGGGCGGAGGCGGGCAGCAGGCTTGCTGCGCCTCCGGCGGCAAGGAAGCGGCGACGGCTGAAGGCGGCTTTGGAGAAGATGGTATCGGACAAGGGCGGTCTCCTGGCTTTTGATCCTCGCCCTGCGGTTTCGGGTCTGGAGGCCGGAAGCGCCAATCACGATCTCTTGCGCCCTGCGCGAGCGTCACCCGAGGGGCACGCCCCGAGGAAACGGAAGGGGGCGGAAGGGGCTGCTCGGAAAAGGGTGGTGCAAAGCAAAAGGGCACCCGAAACGGGTGCCCCTTGATGCTGTCTTGCGCGCCGATCTATTCCTCGGTCTTGGTCGCCGCCGTCTTGGCAGGAGCCTTCTTTGCCGCGGTCTTCTTCGCGGGCGCCTTCTTCGCCGCCGGTTTCTTGGCGGTGGTCTTCTTTGCCGCGGGCTTCTTGGCGGCGGCCTTCTTCGGCGCGATCTTCTTGCCGGACTTGGCCGCACGCTCGGCGATAAGCTCGACCGCGCGGGCCATGCTCAGATCCTCGGGATCATCGGCATCGGCGAGCGTGGCATTGATCTTGTCCCACTTCACGTAGGGGCCATAGCGGCCCTCCATCAGCTGCACCGGTCCGCCGACATCGGGATGCTCGCCCAGTTCCTTCAGCACCTTCGCGGTGTTGCGGCCCTTCCGGGCGGCGACCTTCTCGGCCAGCAGCTGCACGGCGCGGTTCATGCCCACGGTCCAGACCTCGTCCAGCCCTTCCAGGTTGGCATTGGTGCCGCCCCGGTCCGAGGTGCTCTCGGCGTGCTTGATGTAGGGGCCGTAGCGGCCGATGTTGGCCCAGACATTCACCCCGTCCTCGGGGTGCTGGCCAATGAGGCGCGGCAGGGCCAGCAGGCGCACGGCCTCTTCCAGCGTCAGGTCCTCGGGCGCCCAGTCCTTGGGAACCGACTGGCGCGGCGGCTTCTTGTTGTCCTCGGTGACCTCGCCACGCTGGCAGTAGGGGCCGAAGCGGCCCTTCATGACATAGATCTTGTCACCATTGTCCTCGCCCAGAAGCTTGCCCTCGGGCGGGATGGCGCTGGCCTCCGCCTCGGGGTTGGGCGGGCCGAAGGGGCGGGTGTAGCGGCACTCGGGGTAGTTCGAGCAGCCGATGAAGGCACCGCCCGACCGCGCGGTGCGCATCGACAGGCGCCCGGCACCGCAATTGGGGCAGAGGCGCGGGTCGGTGCCATCGGGGGTCGGCGGGAAGAGGTGCGGCTCCAGCACCTCGTTGATCTTCTCAAGCACCTCGGTGATGCGCAGCTCGGAGGTTTCGGCGATGGCGGCCGAGAAGTCGCGCCAGAAGCGGCTCAGCACGTCCTTGTAGTCGCGTTCTCCGGCAGAGACATCATCAAGCTCTTCTTCCAGGTCGGCGGTGAAGTCGTACTCCATGTACTTCTTGAAATAGTTCGACAGGAAGGCGATCACCAGCCGGCCCTTGTCCTCGGGGATGAGGCGGTTCTTGTCCTTCAGCACGTAGCCGCGATCCTGGATCGTGGTCACGATGGAGGCATAGGTCGAGGGGCGGCCGATGCCCAGCTCTTCCATGCGCTTGACCAGCGTCGCCTCGGTGTAGCGGGGCGGGGGCTGGGTGAAGTGCTGATCCGGGTTGATCGACTGCTTGGCCGTGGCCTCGCCCTTGTGGATCTGCGGCAGGCGCTTGTCGTCGTCATCGACGACATCGTCGCGGCCCTCTTCATAGATCCTGAGGAAGCCGTCAAACAGAACCACCTGGCCGGTGGCGCGCAGGCCGACCTGGCCGTCCTGGCTGCCGATCTCGACCGTGGTGCGCTCCATCCGGGCGCCTTCCATCTGGCAGGCGAGCGTCCGCTTCCAGATCAGGTCGTAGAGCTTGCGCTGATCATCGGTGAGACCCAGCGAGGCCGCGTCCCTTGTCATGTCGGTGGGGCGGATGCACTCGTGTGCTTCCTGGGCGTTCTTGGCCTTGTTCTTGTAGACCCGCGGGCTGCCCGGCACGTATTCCTTGCCGAAGCGGTCGGCGATGGCCTCGCGGCAGGCGGTCACCGCCTCGGGGGCCATGTCGATGCCGTCGGTTCGCATGTAGGTAATGTGGCCGGCCTCGTAGAGGCGCTGCGCTGCGTTCATCGTCTGCCGCGCGCCCATGCCGAACTTGCGGCTTGCTTCCTGCTGCAGGGTCGAGGTCATGAAGGGCGGGCTGGGGTTGCGCGAGGCGGGCTTGGCCTCGACCGAGGCGACGCTGAGATCGCGCGAGTTGATCGCCTGCACCGCCATCTCGGCCTGGGTGGCGTTCTCGATCGAGTACTTGTCCAGCTTGTCACCGGCCAGGGTGGTCAGCCGTGCCTCGAACTCCTGCCCGCGCGGGGTGGTGAGGATCGCCTTCACCGACCAGTATTCGCGCGGCTTGAAGGCCTCGATCTCCATCTCGCGTTCGACGATCAGGCGCAGGCAGACCGATTGAACGCGGCCCGCCGACTTCGCGCCGGGCAGCTTGCGCCAGAGCACCGGGGACAGGTTGAAGCCCACCAGGTAGTCCAGCGCACGGCGGGCGAGGTAGGCATGCACCAGGTCATTGTCGACCTGGCGGGGGGCCTTCATCGCCTCGGTGACGGCGGTCTTGGTGATGGCGTTGAACACCACGCGGCTGACCGGAGTGTCCTTCTTCAGCGCCTTGCGCTTGCGCAGCGCCTCTTCCAGGTGCCAGGAAATCGCCTCTCCCTCGCGGTCGGGGTCGGTGGCGAGAATGAGCGCATTGTCGTCTTTCAGCGCGTCCGCGATGGCCTTCACATGTTTCTTGCTGTCGCTTGCGACCTCCCAGAGCATCTCGAAATCATGCTCGGGGTCGACGGAGCCATCCTTGGGCGGCAGGTCCCGGACGTGGCCGTAGGAGGCGAGAACGGTGTAGTCGGATCCCAGATACTTGTTGATTGTCTTGGCCTTGGCCGGGGATTCGACGACGACGACGGGCATGCGGGTTCCTTTCGCTGGGGGCCGCGACTCTGAGAGCAGGCCTTGGCGGCGGAACATGTGGGCTCTGTGGGGGCATTGTCAATGGAGGCATGCCAGACCGTCCTCTGCACCGCGGCATTCCTGCTGCTTTGCATTTTTAGGACGCGCGAGAGATCAGGCCGCCCGGCTGGCGTTCGATCCGTCCCTCCAGTTCCAGGTCCGTCAGGGCAGGGGTGATGTCATGTGGCGGGGCCTCGATATCCCGGATCAGGGCGTCTTCGGCCAGCGGCGCGGCGCCCAGACGGTCGAGGATCAGCTTGTGCAGCCGGGCCACGTCGCGCAGCGCAGGATGGGCGCCGCCGGCATCGGCAGGGGCGTCCGGAGCGGGTGGGCGCTGCCGCGACGGGCGCGGCATGGGGGCCGGGGTTTCGGCCCGGTCCTTGACCGGCGCCTCGGCAAGGACCGGGCCCTCGCCCAGGGCCTCCAGCACATCGCGGGCGCCGCGCACCAGCACGGCGCCGTCGCGCAGCAGCATGTTGCAGCCCGAGGCGCGGGGATCGAAGGGGTGGCCCGGCACCGCCAGCACGTCGCGGCCCTGGTCCAGCGCATGGCGCGCGGTGATCAGAGTGCCCGACTTCGCCGCCGCCTCGACCACGATCACCGCCTGCGAAAGCCCCGAGATCAGCCGGTTGCGCAGCGGGAAGTGCCGCGCCTGGGGCGTCACCCCGAGCGGCTGTTCCGAGATCAGCAGGCCCTGGCGCATGATCTGCTCGGCCAGGGCGCGGTTTTCCACCGGGTAGATCTTGTCGATGCCACCGGCCATGACGGCGATGGTGCCGGTCTCGAGGCTGGCCTCATGGGCGGCGGTGTCGATGCCCCGCGCCAGGCCCGAGATCACCACCTGCCGCGCGCGGCCCAGGTCATGGCCCAGGGCGCGGGCCATGCGCAGCCCCAGAGAAGAGGCCTGCCGCGCGCCGACCAGCGCCACGCCGGGGCGCGCCAGCAGTTCGACCCGGCCAAGGGCCCAAAGCAGCGGCGGCGGATCTGTCAGATCCTCAAGCTGCGCGGGATATCCGGGCGCGCCGCGTGCCAGCAGCACCGCGCCGAGGCTGCGGCCGCGGGCCAGCTCCTGCTCGGCGCTGGCGGCGGGGCAGGGGGCGTAGTCCTTCAACCCGGCGGCGCGGGCCACCTCGGGCAGCGCCTGCAGCGCCGCGCTGGCTGAACCATGTTCGGAGAGCATGCGCCAGAAGGTGCTGGGACCGACACGGCGCGAGCGCAAGAGACGGAGCCACGACAGACGTTCATCTTCCGTGGTGGGTGGGAGTGGGGGGTGAGTGGAAGGATGTAAATCCACGACCATCGTGACTCCGCCTGCTTGCGGAATCATACTTAGCGCCGCTGTGGTTAATTAAGCGTGAAGCGCTTCGGGCCTCCGACCCATCTCGGGCGGGGCTCGTCTTTTCGCCGTGATCATGGCAGGGCGACACCAAAGGAGACCGCCATGAAGATACGTCCCGCCACCCTTGCCGATGCCCCCGCCATCAGCGTCCTGCTGCAAGAGCTTGTCGCCGCCGGAAAGCGTACCTCGCGCGCTGACGAGGACTTCGTGAGGACACATTATATAGAGGGCGGTCTGCTCTGCTCGGTCGCCGAGGAGGAGGGAGAGATCCTGGGCCTGCAATCGCTGAAGCGCGCCGAGGTGGGCAATCCCTATGCCACGCCCGAGGGCTGGGGGATCATCGGCACCCATGTCTCTCCGCGTGCGGCGCGCAAGGGGGTGGGCCGGGGACTCTTTGCCGCCAGCCGCGTCGCCGCCGAAGCGGCAGCCCTGCCGGCGATCGAGGCCTATATCCAGCGCGGCAATGCCGAGGGGCAGGGCTACTACGAGGCCATGGGCTTCCGCGCCTGGCGCGAGGACGAAATCGCCATCGCGCGGCGCTACGACCTGGCCTAGACCGAAGAGCCGCCGACGGTCAGCCCGCCGATCAGCACGGTCGGCTGGCCGACGCCCACGGGCACCCACTGGCCGTTCTTGCCGCAATTGCCCATGCCCGGATCCAACGCCATGTCGTTGCCGAGCGCCCGGATCTGCTTCATCGCCGCGGGACCCGAGCCGATCAGCGTCGCCCCCTTCACCGGCGCGACGCGCTTGCCGTTCTTCACCAGGTAGGCCTCGGTGCAGTTGAAGACGAACTGGCCGTTGGTGATATCCACCTGGCCGCCCGAGAAGCCGACGGCGTGGATGCCGTCCTTCATCTCGCCCACGACCTCCTCGGGCGTTGCGTCTCCGCCCAGCATGTAGGTGTTGGTCATCCGGGGCATCGGCGCATGGGCATAGCTTTCGCGGCGGCCGTTGCCCGTGGGCTCGACCCCCATCAGGCGGGCGTTCTGGCGGTCCTGCATGTAGCCGACCAGCACACCATCCTCGATCAGCACGTTCTTGCCCGAGGGCGTGCCCTCGTCATCCACCGAGATCGAGCCGCGGCGGTCGGGAATCGTGCCATCGTCCAACACCGTGACGCCCTTGGCCGCGACCTGCTGGCCGATCAGCCCGGAAAAGGCCGAGGCGCCCTTGCGGTTGAAATCGCCCTCCAGGCCGTGACCCACGGCCTCGTGCAGCATGACGCCTGGCCAGCCCGGTCCCAGCACCACGTCCATCTGGCCGGCGGGGGCCGGGATGGCCTCCAGGTTCACCAGCGCGATGCGCAGCGCCTCGCGGGCCTTGGCCTGCCAGTCGGCGGGATCGAGCAGCCCGTCCAGCCCGATGCGGCCGCCGCCGCCGGCGGTGCCGGTCTGGCGCTGGCCGTCGCCCTCGACGATGACCGAGACGTTGACGCGGGTCATGGGACGGATGTCAGAGGTGATCTGACCTTCGGGGCGCAGGATGAAGACCTCCTGGCAGGAGGCGGCGATGGTGGCCGAGACCTGCACCACGCGGGGGTCCAGGTCTCGGCAGAAGGCGTCGATCTCGCGCAGGGTGTCGACTTTCACCGGGAAGGAATGCCCGGCGATGGGATCGAGGCCCGCATAAAGATGTCGGTTGGTGGCACGGGGCGGGGGGGCCATGGTGCCGCCGCCATCGCCGACCGCCAGCCGGGCGGTGGCCACGGCACGTTGCAGCGCGCTTTCGGAAATCTCGGTGGCATGGGCATAGCCTGCCACCTCGCCGCGCACGGCGCGCAGGCCGAATCCCTCGGAGGCGTCGTAGGCCGCGTTGCGAATCCGTCCGTCATCGAAGTGCAGCACCTCGGAGCGGCGGCGTTCGAGAAAGAGTTCTCCGTCATCGGCGCCGGCGACGGCCTCGCGCAGGAGGGTCAGGGCGCGGTCCTGGTCGAGCATCTCCTCGAAGGGGCGGAACGGGGTCTCGGGGGCGCTGGCGGACATCTGGGGCCTTTCCTGACAGGGCCGGGCGGGGAACCCCGCACGGGATGCGCTACTGTGGCCTTGCACCTTGGCCCGGCGCGACCGGCGGTGCAAGCAGGCCACTGCGGCGGACAATTTTGATCCAGATCAAAAAAAGCGTCCCTTTGCCGCAAGAGCGATTATTGTCGTGGAGGCAAGAATATGGTTTTAAGCAGCGACAGACAACGGGAGCGCCGCGGCCATCGCGCGTTCCTCCCCGGTTGGGAGGCCGGGCGGGGAGGATAGGCCGAGAACGCGAGCGACACGCAACCGATCAGGGTGAACGATGCGACTGATGAAACCTTTCCTGGCCCTGACGGCCGCCTTCACCGCCATGCCTGCCTTCGCGCAGGAGCTGGAGACCATTGGCAAGCCCCACGCGGGCGGTATCGCCTTCCAGCCGGCTTCGACCGAGCTTGCACGCGACCTGCAGTGGCTGGAGCACATGCTGCTCTACATCATCACGGCCATCGTGATCCTGGTCTGCGTGCTGCTGCTGGTCTGCATCTTCCGCTTCAACAAGAAGGCCAACCCGACCCCGGCGAAGTTCACTCATAACTCGCCGCTGGAAGTCGCATGGACCATCGTGCCGATCCTGATCCTGATGTTCATCGGTGCCTTCTCGCTGCCGACGCTCTTCAAGCAGCAGGTCATCCCCGATGGCGAAGTGCACATCCAGGTGACCGGCTACCAGTGGTACTGGGGCTACGAGTACACCGATGTCGAGGATCTGGCCTACGAGGGCTTCCTGCTGCCCAAGGAAGAGCTGGCCGCCCATGGCTACAACTCCGATGAATACCTGCTGGCCACCGACACCGCCGTCATCGTCCCGGTCAACAAGACCGTCGTGATGACCGTGACCGGTGCCGACGTGATCCACTCCTGGACCATTCCCGCCTTCGGCGTGAAGCAGGATGCCGTGCCCGGTCGCTTCGCCCAGCTGTGGTTCGAGGCAGAGCAGGAAGGCGTCTACTTCGGTCAGTGCTCCGAGCTCTGCGGCAAGGACCACGCCTACATGCCGATCACCGTCAAGGTGGTCAGCCAGGAGGTCTACGACGCCTGGCTCGCCGCTTGCGAGGAAGCCGGCCAGTTCGTGCCGCTGAGCGAGCTGCCCGCAGCCTGATCCTGGGCCGCGGCCCGGCCGCGACCCCGTGACCATTTTGCCCCGCCCCGGATCTCCGGGGCGCGGGTCCCTTTCGAAGAGTGACCGAATGACCGACGCAAGCATCACGACGCAAGCTGACGGAGGCGAGGCCAGCTTTGGCGATTACATCGCCCTGCTGAAGCCGCGCGTCATGTCCCTGGTGGTCTTCACCGCGCTTGTGGGCCTGGTGGCCGCTCCGATGCCCGTGCATCCCTACATCGCCTTCTGTGCCATTCTCTTCATCGCCATCGGCGGTGGCGCCTCGGGCGCGCTGAACATGTGGTACGACAGCGATATCGACGCGGTCATGAAACGCACCCGCGGCCGCCCGATTCCCTCGGGCCGGGTCGGACGGGACGAGGCGCTGGCGCTGGGCCTGGCGCTTTCGGGTTTCTCCTGCGTGATGCTGGCCCTGGCGGCCAATGTCTTCTCGGGCCTGTTCCTGGCATTCACCATCTTCTTCTATGCCGTGGTCTACACCATGTGGCTGAAGCGCTGGACGCCGCAGAACATCGTCATCGGTGGCGCGGCGGGGGCCTTCCCGCCGATGATCGGCTGGGCCGTGGCCACCGGCGGTGTCAGCCTCGAATCCGTGCTGATGTTCCTGCTGGTCTTCATGTGGACCCCGCCGCACTTCTGGGCGCTGGCGCTGTTCATGCGCTCGGACTACGACGACGCGGGCGTGCCGATGCTGACCGTGACCCACGGTCGGCCCGCCACCCGACGCCACATCCTGGCCTATACCTTCCTGCTGGCCGCCGTGGCCTTCGCCACCGGGCTGACCTCCATCGGCGGGCCGATCTACATGGCCGTGGCGCTGGTCCTGAATGTGCTCTTCCTGGCCGGTGCCTTCCGCATCTGGCGCCGGGACGAGGTCATGGCCGAGGCCGACAACTACAAGGTCGAGCGCCGCTTCTTCCGGCTGTCGCTGATCTACACCTTCCTGCACTTCGCCGCGATCCTCGTGGAAGCGCTGCTGAAGCCCTATGGGCTGGGGGGCTGGTAAGATGCCGCTGACCCGCGAACATGAGCTGCACAAGCGGCGCCGGGGGCTCAACACGGGCGTCGGCCTGGTGCTGGGCGGCTTCGTCGTGCTGGTGTTCCTGCTGACCTTCGTCAAGATCACCGGCCAGAGCATGCAGTTCCCCGACAACCTGCCCGGCACAGCTGCCGACACCGCGGCAGAGGAGGGCTGAGCGATGGATCCGAAACAGAAGTCCGTTCTCCAGACCGTCGGCGTAGTCGTCACCATGGGCGCGCTCGCCTGGGCGGCAGTGCCGGCCTACAATTACTTCTGCGCGGTCACCGGCTTCGGCGGTGTCACCCAGGAAGCCGACGCGGGCTCGGACATCGTGCTGGACCAGACCATCAAGGTCCGCTTCGACAGCGCCACCGACCGCGACATGCCCTGGGACTTCAAGCCCATGCAGCGCGTTGTCGAGCTGAAGATCGGCGAGACCGGCCTGGCTTTCTACGAGGCCACCAACCCGACCGATCGCCCGATCGCCGGGCAGGCCAGCTACAACGTGACGCCTTACGAGGCCGGTGGCTTCTTCACCAAGATCGACTGCTTCTGCTTCACCGAACAGGTGCTTGAGCCGGGCGAGACGGTGCAGATGCCGGTCACATTCTATGTCGATCCGGAAATCGTCTCGGATCGCGATGCGAAGTATGTCCACACGATCACTCTGGGATATACCTTCTACGAAATCGACCTGCCCGAGGGTTATCGGGCGGCGGAAGAACAGGCCGCACTTCCTGCGGTCATTACCAACACGGACGTGAACTGAGGGGCCTCTGGCCGGGGAATAGAACGATGGCACATGCAAAGAACCACGATTACCACATCCTGACACCGTCGGTTTACCCGTTTATCGCGGCGGTCGGCACTTTCATCATGCTCTTCGGCGCGGTGAAATGGATGCACGAGAGCGGCCCCTGGATCTTCCTGGCCGGTTTCCTGGCGATCATCTACACCATGTTCGGCTGGTGGGCCGATACCGTGGCCGAGAACAAGGCGGGCGATCACACCCCGGTCGTGCGCATTGGCCTGCGCTACGGCTTCATCCTGTTCATCATGTCCGAGGTGATGTTCTTCTCGGCATGGTTCTGGACCTTCTTCAAGCACGCCATGTACCCGATGGGCCCGCAGAGCCCGGCGGTCGACGGCGTCTGGCCGCCGGCGGGGATCGAGACCTTCGACCCCTGGCACCTGCCGCTGATCAACACGCTGATCCTGCTCTGCTCGGGCGCGGCCTGCACCTGGGCGCACCACGCGCTGGTGCATGAGAACAACCGCAAGGACATGGTCAACGGCCTGCTGCTGGCCGTGGTGCTCGGCGCGATCTTCACCGTGTTCCAGGCCTATGAATACAGCCACGCCGCCTTCGGCTTCTCGGGCAACATCTACGGCGCCACCTTCTTCATGGCGACGGGCTTCCACGGGTTCCACGTGATCATCGGGACGATCTTCCTGCTGGTCTGCATGATCCGCGCCCAGGCCGGCCACTTCACCCCCGACAACCACGTCGGCTTTGAGGCCGCCGCCTGGTACTGGCACTTCGTCGATGTCGTGTGGCTCTTCCTCTTCGCCTCGATCTACATCTGGGGCCAGTAAGCACCGCGTTGAAGGCGGGGAAAATCCCCGCTTTCACGAGAGCAGATAGCAAGAGGCGCGGGGGCAGACCTCGCGCCTTTCCCACTTCAAGGGGGCAGAGATGCGGGCAAGGTTGATCGGGGCATTGATCCTCGGGCTGGGGGGCGTGGCGATCCTGCTGGCGCTGGCCAACTGGCAATTCCGGCGGCTGGAGTGGAAATCCGGCGTGCTGGACCAGATCGAGACGCGCATCGCCGCAGAGCCAGTGGCGCTGCCGGACCGGCCCGACCCCGAGACCGACCGCTACCTGGCCGTCAGCCTTACCGGAGAATTCACCGGCACCCCCGTCCGCGTCCAGTCGGCGCTGGAGGGCCAGGGCGCAGGCTATCGCATCGAGCAGGCCTTCCAGGCCGGAGCCCGCCGCCTCATCGTTGAGCGCGGTTTCGTGCCCCAGGCCGCCAAGATCCCGCCCGCCCCGGAGGGGGAGGTGACGATCTCGGGCAACCTGGTCTGGCCCGACGAGGTGGACGGCTTCACCCCCGCGCCCGACTTCGCAACCGGGCTCTTCTACGCCCGCGAGCTCTCGGAACTGGCCGCCGAGCTCGGCACCGAGCCGCTGCTGGTGGTGCGCCGCGACGGTCCCGCAGGGGGGCGCGCGCTGCTGCCCGCGCCGGTAAGCACGGCCGGAATCCCCAACGATCACCTGGAATATGCGCTCACCTGGCTCTCTCTGGCCGCCGTATGGCTGGTCATGTCGGCCTATCTGATTTATCGCATCCTGAAACAGGCAAAAGGCGAGACCACGTGAAATACGTATCGACGCGGGGGCAGGCCCCCGAGCTGAGCTTCGAAGACGCGATGCTGACCGGGCTGGCCCGTGATGGCGGCCTCTACGTGCCCTCCGAGATCCCGACCCTCGGCGTCGACGAGATCCGCGCGCTGAACGGCCTCTCCTACGAGGAAACCGCCTTCCGTATCATGTGGCCCTTCCTCGGCGGCACCTTCACCGAGGACGAGTTCCGCGGCTGCATCGCCCGCGCCTACGAGGGCTTCGGCCATGCCGCCCGCGCGCCCCTGGTGCAACTGGAGCCGAACCACTTCCTGCTCGAGCTCTTCCACGGCCCCACCCTGGCCTTCAAGGACTTCGCCATGCAGCTGATCGGTCAGCTGTTCCAGACGGCGCTGGCCAAGAACGGCCGCCGGGTGACCATCGTCGGCGCCACCTCGGGCGACACCGGCTCTGCCGCGATCGAGGCCTTCCGGGGGCTCGACAACGTGGATGTCTTCATCCTCTTCCCCCATGGTCGCGTCTCGGATGTGCAGCGTCGCCAGATGACCACGCCCGCCGACAGCAACGTTCACGCCCTCGCCGTGGACGGAGACTTCGATTCCTGCCAGGCCCGCGTGAAGGACATGTTCAACGACTTCACCTTCCGCGACGAGGTGGGTCTTGCCGGGGTGAACTCGATCAACTGGGCGCGGGTGCTGGCCCAGGTCGTCTACTACTTCACCTCCGCCGTCTCGCTCGGCGCGCCGGACCGCAAGGTCTCCTTCACCGTGCCGACGGGCAATTTCGGCGACATCTTCGCCGGCTACATCGCCCGCAAGATGGGCCTGCCCATCGACAAGCTGGTGGTGGCGACGAACCAGAACGACATCCTGCACCGCTGCCTGACCACCGGCGAATACAAGCCCGACGGAGTGGTGCCCTCGATCTCGCCGTCGATGGACATCCAGGTCAGCTCGAACTTCGAGCGGGTGATCTTCGACGCGCTGGACCGCGACGGCGCGGCCGTGGCGCAGCTGATGGACGAGCTCAAGGCCGGGGGCTTTACCCTGCCGCAGGGCGCGCAGTCGCATCTGCAGGAGCTCTTCGCCTCGGGCCGCTGCTCCGAGGAAGAGACCCGCGCCACCATCGCCGAGATGAAGACGCTGACGACCGAGCTGCTCTGCCCGCATTCCGCCGTCGCTGTGAAGGTGGCCCGCGAGACCCGCGATCCGGCGGTGCCCATGGTCAGCCTCGCCACGGCGCATCCGGCGAAATTCCCCGATGCGGTGGAGGAGGCCAGCGGCATCCGTCCCGGCCTGCCGCCGCGCATGGCCGATCTCTTCGAGCGCGAGGAGCGCGTCACGCGTCTGCCCGACGACCTCGACGCCATTGAAACCCTGATACGTGAAAGGAGGTCCGCATGAGCGTCAACCTGACGACCCTGCCGAACGGCTTCCGAATCGTCACCGAACATATGCCCGGCCTGCAATCGGCCTCCATCGGCATCTGGGTCTCTGCCGGGGGGCGCCACGAGCGCCCCGAACAGAACGGCGTGGCCCATTTCCTGGAGCACATGGCCTTCAAGGGCACCGAGACCCGCAGCGCGTTGCAGATCGCCGAGGTGATCGAGGACGTGGGCGGCTATATCAACGCCTATACCTCGCGCGAGGTGACGGCCTATTACGCCCGTGTGCTGCAGGCCGATGTGCCGCTGGCGCTGGACGTGATCGCCGACATCCTGCGCCGCTCTGTCTTCGATCCTTCCGAGATCGAGATGGAGCGCGGGGTGATCCTTTCGGAGATCGGCCAGGCGCTGGATACCCCGGATGACGTGATCTTCGACTGGCTGCAGGAACGCGCCTACCCCGAGCAGCCTCTGGGTCGCACGATCCTCGGCCCCGAGGACCGCGTGCGCGCCTTCACCCGCGAGGATCTGGCGGGGTTCGTGGCCGAGCATTACGGACCGGGTCAGATGATCCTGGCCGCCGCCGGGGCCGTGGATCACGACGAGATCGTGAAACAGGCCGAGGCGCTCTTCGGGGACATGTCGGCCCATGGCCAGCCCGACCTGGTGCCCGCCCGCTTCGTCGGCGGCGAGGTCCGCCAGGTGAAATCGCTGGAGCAGGCCCATGTGACCTTCGGTTTCGAGAGCCCCGACTACCGCTCGCCCAAGGCCTATGCGGCGCAGATCTACGCGGCGGCGCTTGGCGGTGGCATGTCCTCTCGTCTCTTCCAGGAACTGCGCGAGAAGCGCGGGCTCTGCTACACCGTCTTCGCCCAGGCCGGCGCCTATACCGACAGCGGCATGACGACGGTCTACGCCGGCACCTCCGCCGACAAGGTGGCCGATCTCTCGGGGCTGATCCTCGACGAGATGTCGCGCGCCGCCGAGGGCATTTCCGCCGCCGAGATCGACCGTGCCCGCGCCCAGATGAAGGCCGGGCTGCTGATGGGGCTTGAAGGGGCGTCGTCCCGTGCCGAGCGCCTGGCCCGCATGGTCGAGATCTGGGGTCGAGTGCCCGGTCTCGACGAGGTGGTCAAGCGCATCGACGCCGTGACGCCGGAAGACATCCGCACCCATGCAGAGCACATGGCCCGGCGCGCGCCGATGGCCCTGGCGCTCTATGGCCCGGTGGAGGCCGCCCCGGCCTACGAGGGGCTGCAAGCGAGACGCGCTGCCTGATGCTGAGGTCCCGGCGCAAGGTGGCAATCGACACGGAACGGATGGTCCTGCGCCCTCCGGTCCATGCCGATTTCCGCGCCTGGACCGAGCTGCGCGAGGAGAGCCGCGCCTTCCTCACCCCCTGGGAGCCCACCTGGTCCGCCGATCACCTGACCCGGCGCAGCTTCACCAACCGGGTCTACTGGGCGCAGCGCTCGATCACCGGCGGCACTGCGCTGCCGCTCTTTCTTGAACATCGTGACGGTGCGCTCCTGGGGGCGATCACCCTCGACAACATCCGCCGTGGCCCGGCGCTTGCGGGCACGCTCGGCTACTGGATCGGTGAGCGCTACAAGCGCCAGGGCTTCATGCGCGAGGCGATCCAGGGGGTGGTGCATCACGCGTTCCACCGCATGGACCTGAGCCGCATCGAGGCCGCCTGCCTGCCCGAGAACGCGCCCTCGCGCGCGCTGCTGGAAAGCTGCGGCTTCAAGTACGAGGGCGTGGCGCAGAGCTACCTGCAGATCAATGGCCGCTGGCGGACCCATGTGCTTTATGCCGCGCTGCGCATGGATCGGCGCGGGCGGACCGAGGCCGGGTAGGGGCCAAGGGGCTGCCCCCGTAGGAGGGGGCTGCCGCCCCCTCGGCTGCGCCTCACCCCCGCGAGTATTTTCAGCCTGGTGATGTGCAGGGGGGCGTGCGCCTTGGGCGATCTCTGCGCGGAGGCGGCCTGCGGGGCGCGGTGCCTGCGGCCTGGCGCAGGGCGCCTCGGCGCTGCTTTCGCGGGCAGGGGAGGCCGCGGGGCGGGGTCTCACGCTGGCGTGACCCTGGGTAAGGCGCATCCCGTGCTAGTCTTTGCCCAGGAGGACCCGCCCATGATCCGAGCCCTGGCCCTGTCGTTTCTCGCCCTTGCCGCGCCCCTGTCGCAGGCCCGCGCGCAGGTGCCGGTCAGCCATTGCATTGCCATTGCCGATGCGACGCCGGGGGGGCAGTTCCTGCACAGGGCCTCGTTCCGCGATCCGGTGCCGGAGTATTCCGTGCGCATCAGCTACCTGACCCATTCGGCCTTCCTGATCCAGTCTCCCGGCGGGATCGGCGCGATCACCGATTATCCGGGCCACGTGGGGTCGGCGGACTACGTGCCCGACGTGGTGACCATGAACCACGCCCATTCCAGCCATTACACCAGCTTCCCCGACCCCGAGATCCCCCATGTGCTGAAGGGCTGGTCCGAGCGCTACGGCGAGGCGGTCGATCACCTGGTCGAGGTCGGCGACATGCTGGTGCGCAATGTCTCGACCGACATCCGTTCGGGCAGTGGCGGGCGCGAGGAGAACGGCAATTCGATCTTCATCTTCGAGGTGGCGGGGCTGTGCATCGGTCACCTGGGCCATCTGCATCATGAACCCAATGACGAACAATATGCCGCCATCGGCCGGCTCGACGTGGTGATGGTGCCGGTGGATGGGGGCATGACGCTGGACACGGCCTCGATGGTGCGGGTGGTCGAGCGGCTGCGGGCCTCGATCGTGCTGCCGATGCACTGGTTCTCGGGGGCCAGCCTGGGCTGGTTCCTCGACCAGCTCAGCAGTGATTTCGCCGTGGTTCTGGAGGAGGGCCGCGAGATCGAGGTCTCGCTCAAGAACCTGCCGGAGCGACCCACCATCATGGTGCTGCGCCCGCAGCCGCTGGTCGATCCTTGAGACGGGTCCGACCCGGACCTACCACCGCCCGACTTTGCCGCCCAGGACGGCCTGTTGCGCCGAAGATCCGGCGCGGAAAACTGCCTTGGTGAAAGCTCTGATTGACCGATGACCCGCCGAGGGTGCAGCAAAGCAGGATGGAACTTCTGCTGAACCCCTTTCGTGGCAACGGGCTGGACCATCCCGCTCTTGTCGATATTCCCCGCCCGGCCGAGGACCCCTCGGGGGTGCTGGCGCTCCTGTCGCGCTGTCCGGAGGCGGGAGAGACGCCGATGGTCTCAGCCCCCGACCTGGCCCATGCGGCCGGGGTGGGCGCGCTCTGGGTGAAGGATGAGCGGGGGCGCATGGGGCTGGGCAGCTTCAAGGCGCTTGGTGCGGCCCATGTGATCGCCCGCGAGGCGCAGCAGGGGCTGGCCCGTGGGCGCACCTATGTCACCGCCTCGGCGGGCAACCACGGGCTTTCGGTCGCCGCCGGGGCGCGGGCCTTCGGCGCCACCGCCCGCGTCTATATCGCCCGCACCGTGCCAGAGAGCTTCGAGGCCACCCTGCGCGCCCAGGGGGCCGATGTGCGCCGCGAGGGTGCCGATTACGAGGCCAGCATGGCCGCCGCGGCGCGCGCGGCCGAGGAGGAGGGGCTGGAGCTTCTCTCTGACAGCTCATGGCCCGGCTACGTGACCCGCCCGCATGTGTTGATGGAGGGCTACCTGGCGCTGATGGCCGAAGCGGCGCAGCAGCTTCCCGGGGCCCCCACTCATGTCTTCCTGCAGGCCGGGGTCGGCGGGCTGGCGGGGGCGGCCGCCGCCTTCGTGCGCGCCCACTGGGGCGCGGGCCCGAAGATCTGCGTGGTCGAGCCCGACTATGCCCCGGCGCTGGCGGGCTCCATCGCGGCGGGCGCGCCCGTGGCCGCCGAAGGGCCGGTCTCGATCATGGGCCGGCTCGACTGCAAGGAGCCCTCGCTGATTGCCCTGAAGGGGCTGGCGCAGGATGCCGATGGCTTCCTGACCATCACTGAGGCCGAGGCCGCCCGGGGCGCGGCCCGTGCGGCGGGGGCGGGTCTTGCCTCTACGCCCTCGGGCGCTGCGGGTATCGCGGGCCTGCTGGCCCTGGCAGGGCAGGGCGCGGTGCTGGACCTGGGTCCGGCTTCGCGGGTGCTGGTGATCCTGTCGGAGATGGCCGAGGCCCCGGCGTGAGCGCGCCTTTCGCCGAGGCCGAGTTCCGCGCCCGCCTGGCCCGTCTCCAGCAGGGGTTGCAGGCATCGGGGGCGGGGGCGCTGCTGCTCAGCACCGATGCGGAACTGCGCTACGTGGCGGGTTTCCTGACCAGGTTCTGGGAAAGCCCGACCCGCCCCTGGTTCCTGCTGGTGCCCGCCATGGGCGCGCCGGTGGCGGTGATCCCCTCCATCGGCCGGGCGCTGATGGCCGACACCTGGATCGAGGACATCCGATGCTGGCGCGCGCCGGACATGGCCGACGACGGGGTCTCGCTGCTTCTGGCCACGATCTGCGAGCTGGTGCCCGAAGGCGGCACCCTGGCCCTGCCCGAGGGGCTGGGCACCACCCTGCGCATGCCCTTCGCCGACCTGCGCCGGCTGGAGGCAGGACTTGCCGCCGAGGGGCGCGGCCTGACAGGCGATGGTCAGCTGCTGGAGCGGCTGAGGATGATCAAGTCTCCCGCCGAGGTCGCCCTGATCCGCGAGGCCTGCGCCATCGCCTCGCGCGCCTTCGACCGGGTGCCCGAGATCGCCGCCGAGGGCGTGCCGCTGGCCCGCGTCTTCCGTGACTTCCAGGCGCTCTGCCTGGCCGAGGGGGCCGATTGGGTGCCCTACCTGGCCGGGGCCTCCGCACCGGGGGGCTATGCGGATGTGATCTCTCCCGCCGATGACAGGCCGCTGGCCAGGGGCGATGTGCTGATGCTGGACACCGGGCTGATCCGGCGTGGCTACTTCTGCGACTTCGACCGCAACTTCTCGGTCGGCGCACCTTCCGCCGAGGTGGCCCGCGCCCATGAGACGCTGATCGAGGCCGCCCAAGCGGCTTTCGCCATCGCCCGCCCCGGCGCCACCGCCGCCGATCTCTTCCATGCCATGGACCGGGTCTGTACTGGCGGGGCGGGGGGCTCGGCTGCGGGGCGGCTGGGTCACGGGCTGGGGCTGCAACTGACAGAGCAGCCCTCGCTGATCCCCGACGATCACACCGTGCTGGCCCCCGGCATGGTGCTGACGCTGGAGCCGGGCATCGAGGTCTCGCCTGGTCGGATCATGGTTCATGAGGAAAATATCGTCATCGGAGAGGCTTGCACGGAATGGTTGACCAAACCCGCAGTTGGACAGATGATCTGTCTATGAACGTCGTCTTCCCGCATACTCTGGATACGGAGCGGCTGCCTCAGATCGGCCTGGTCGTCCTGAAGAGTGACGAGACCATCGAACGCGATTTCCGCGATCTCCTGCCCCGGACGGTCGAGCTGCTGGTCACTCGGGTGCCTGCGGGGGACGAGCTGACGCTCGACAACCTGACCCAGATCCAGAACCATCTGAGGGAGGCGGTCGGCCTCTTTCCCACCGGCGTCGATTTCGCTGCCCTGGCCTATGGCTGCACCTCCGGCACGGCGGTGCTCGGCGTGCCGCGGGTCGAGGCGCTGCTGCATGATGCGGCCAACACCCGCGAGGTCTCGAACCCGCTCTCGGCCCTGCTGGCGGCCAGCGAGGCGCTTGGGGTGCGGCGGATCGGGGTGCTGTCGCCCTATTCGCAGCCGGTCTCGGACCGGCTCTGCGGGACGCTTGGCGAGCATGGTCTCGAGGTGGCGGCCTGTGGCAGTTTCGCGGTGCCGCATGAGGCGATGGTGGTACGCATCGACGCGGGCTCCATCCTCTTTGGCGCGGCTCAGCTGGCCCGGCAGGCGCACTTCGACGCGCTGTTCCTGTCCTGCACCAACCTGCGCACCCTGGGCCTGCTGGAGCGGCTGGAAGAGCAATTGGGCGTGCCGGTCATGTCCTCGAACCAGGTGCTGGCGTGGCACCTGATGCAGCAGCTCGGCATCGAGACCGAGGGGCCGGGGCGGCTTTTCAGGACCGGCTCTCGCGCAGTGGTTTCCGCGTAAGCTCGACCCGCAGGGCTTCGACCAGTTCGGCATGGGGACGATCGGCCTCGACCGCCAGCCGGCGCAGGCGGAAGTGGACCCGCGCCATGTCCTGGTAGTAGCTGGTATAGGCATAATTCACCGCAGCACCGGCCGCGGCCCCCAGCACGGGCACCGCCTGGGCGGCCAGCTTCTGACCGAGGGCGGCGGCCAGGCGCGGAGCCACGGAAGAGATCAGCGATTGCATGGTCGCGCCGGTGAGGCTGAGCCTGGTGACCAGGAAAGCGGCATCGGCGCCGTCATCCTCGGCCAGGGGGCCCGCCGAGGCGAAGACCTGGATCGAATCGAACTGCACGTTGCGCTCGGCCGGATCGAATCCCTCTTCGGCCGCGACACCCTGGATGGCGCGTAGCAGCACCGTGGTGGTCACCGGCAGCTCTGCCATGGCCGAGGGCAGGCCGCCAAAGCCGCCCGCCGCCCCCAGGGCCGCTGTAACCGCGCGGTTGAGCCAATCCGGCTGATCCTTCACCACTCCGCGAGAGCCCTGCGCCGCCCGCATGGCGGTCTCGAGCGCGGCCTCCGTGGCCCGGTCGAGACCGCTGCGCATGGTCTCGGGCAGGCGGTCCAGAAGCCCTTCGGCCTTGGTCCCCAGCAGGGTCAGCACCTGCAGGCCCGGCCCGCCCGCGCGGCGGTGCAGCCGGGCGAGCTCGGCGATCTCCTGGGTCAGGGTGGCGGGCAGCTCGAGCTGCGGCGGGGCGGTTTCTGCGGTCATCGGCTCTCCTCCGGTCTGGGGATGAGATGGGGTGCAGGCGGGCCAAAGGGAAGGGGCGCTGCCCCTTCTGAAGCCTGCGGCTTCATTCAACCCCGCAGTATTTTCAGCCGTCGGATGGAAGCAAGAGGCTCTTCTATGCATTCCACGGCTCGAAATACGCCGGGAGGTCTCCGAAGGGAGGCGTCTCAGCCCGCCCGTGTCACGTCGCCGGTGATGCCGTCCCAGGCACCGGGGCGCAGGGCATAGCCCAGCACCCGGTCGGGGTTGGTGGGCGGCGGCATGTTCACCCCATCGAGTTTCTCGAAGCCGAAGCGGGCGTAATAGGGCGCGTCGCCAACCAGCATGACCCGCGACCAGCCCTCGTCGCGGGCCCGGTGCAGCGAGGCGTTGATCAGCAACCCGCCAAGCCCCTCGCCCTGGTGGGTGGGATGGACCGCCACCGGGCCGAGCAGCAGCGCCGCTGCGCCGCCGACCTGCACCGGCCAATAGCGGATCGCGCCCGCCAGGTAGCCCTCGCGGTCGCGGGCATTCAGGCAGAGCTCGGCCACGGGGGCCACGTCGTCGCGCAGCCGGTAAGAGCTGAGCGCGGTGCGTCCTGGGGCGAAACAGAGGTCATAGAGCGCCTCGACTTCCCACCAGTCGTCCGGTGTTTCGGGGGTGAGAGTGAACATTGGCCCCGTCTCGTCTTCCGCTCACGTGATTTTCTGGTGGCAACCGGCCTAGCACGGGATAGGTTCCGCAGCAAACCGATGTCGACGAAGGATCTTGCCAGATGTTCTACGAGCCCAAATCCGGTCACCCGCTGCCGCATAACCCCTTCAAGGCCATCGTGGCCCCGCGTCCGATCGGCTGGATCTCGACCCGTGGCAGCCTTGGCGACAACCTGGCGCCCTATTCCTTCTTCAACGCCGTCTCAGACAGCCCGATGCAGGTGATGTTCTCGTCGACCGGCGGCAAGCCCGACCGCGAGGTCAGCAAGGATTCCGTGGCGCAGATCCGCGAGACAGGCGTCTTCTGCTGCAACCTGGTCTCCTTCGCCCTGCGTGACGAGATGAACGCCAGCTCCGCCGGGCTGCCCGCCGGAGAGGATGAATTCGCCGCCGCCGGTCTGCAGAAGGCCGACTGCGAGACCATCGACTGCCCGCGCGTGGCCGCCGCGCCAGCGGCGCTGGAATGCAGGCTCACCCAGATCGTCAAGCTTCTGGGAGAGAGCAACTACATGGTCCTAGGCGAGGTCACCGGGGTGCATATCGACGAGGACTTCCTCGTCGACGGCATGTTCGACGTGACCAGGGCGCAAACCCTCTCGCGCCTGGGCTACCGTGACTACGCGGCGGTGCGCGAGGTCTTCTCGCTCAACCGGCCCGGCCAGGGCTGAGCCTTTCGCGGGACCGGGAAACATGTTACCCCGGTTCCGCAACCAATGGAGGGAGCGATGGACCAGCACCTTTGAAACCCTGAAATCCTCACGTGTTTTGAAGGAGGTCCCATGCCTCATGCCCTTCCCGCGCCCGACGGCGCCTATCCCCTTGCCATGCCCGACGGCACGCCGATCACCGGCACCGTCCTGCTGAAACCGCTGATCACCCATCCGAACTTCGAGGTGGGCGACTACAGCTACGCCTCTGACTTTGACCCGCCCGAGGATTGGGCCGGGCGGCTGGCCCCCTATCTCTTCCCCTTCTCGAAAGAGCGGCTCAGGATCGGCCGCTTCTGCCAGATCGCCCATGGGGTGCGCTTCATCACCGCCTCGGCCAATCACCTGATGGAGGGGGTATCCACCTATCCCTTCCCGGTCTTCGACGGCACCGCCACCGAGGACTACCAGCCCGACCGCCGCGACACCGTGATCGGCCATGACGTCTGGCTGGGCCATGGCGCCATGGTCCTGCCGGGCGCGCGGATCGGCAATGGCGCGATCATCGGCGCCGGAGCGTTGGTGCGCGGCGAGGTGCCCGACTATGCCGTGGTGGCCGGCAATCCGGGGCAGGTGGTGAAGATGCGCTTCCCGCCCGATCAGATCGCGAGGCTGCTCGATCTTGCCTGGTGGCACTGGCCCGAGGCCCGGATCATCGCTGCCCGCGCCGCGCTGGAGCATGGCGATGTCACGGCGCTAGAGGCTTTCGCGCCCTAGCGGCTGGCCTGGTCCTCGGCCAGCAGGGTCCGGATCAGCGCCTGCGCCTGTCCGGCCCCGCGTTGGTTGCCATCCTGCCCGGCCAGCACCTTGGCCGCCTTCCAGAAGGCCCAGCCCCGCCCCCGTGCCCAGGTCTCGGGATCAAGGGGCAAGGCCTCGCGGAAGGTCTGCCGGGCGGGGGCCTCGAAATGGGTCCAGGCCATCGCCAGGTCACAGGCCGGATCGCCATGGGTCAGGTTGCCCCAGTCGATCACCGCCGCCAGCCGCCCGTCGCGGGCCAGCATGTTCTCTGGCGTCAGGTCGCCATGGGTGAAGACGGGTCCGGCCGCGTGGCGAGAGGACAGCGCCCGCGCCCAGAGCGCCGCGCCTGCCTCCGTGTCGATGCGCCCCCGAAGCACCTCCAGGGCCGCCCGTGTTTCCTGGTCATAGACCGCCAGGTCGCCGCCCCGGTGGAAATTGACCGGGCCGGGCAACGGCAGCGCCACCCCTTCGGGTGGCTGGATGGCATGCAGCTGCCGCAGGAAGCGGGCCAGGTCCCGCGCCAGCGCTGCGTCATCGGATACCGAGGTCCTGGACACAGTTGTGCCCTCGATCCACTCGGAGATCAGCCAGGGCCAGGGATAGCCCCGCCCCCGAATGCCGAGCGCCACGACTTCGGGGATCTCGAGCTCCAGCTGCGGTGCCAGCAGCGGCAGCCAGAGCCGCTCGTGCTCGGGCAGATCGGCGTAGCGGCGGGCCGTGGGGAAACGCAGCAGCTTGGTCTCGCCCAGCCGGAAGGCGCGGTTGGTCCAGCCGCCGGGCAGGAGCGGGCGCAGGGGCTCCTCCCGCCACTCGGGGAACTGCTCGGCCAGCAGGCCGGCCACGAAATCCAGGGGCAGCTCGATCCGCCCGTCCTTGTCCGGGATAAACTTCATGCCCGCCCTCCTGCAGCCAGAATGACACATCCCGGTGACAGGGCGACGCGGCAGGGCCGTGAAGTGACAACCTGGCTGCCAGGTGTGGCGCGCAAGTCCCATCACCAGGCCTGAAATACTCCGGGGGGAGGCGCCGCAGGCGGCGGGGGGCAGAGCCCCCCGCTACGTATGATTTGCCGCCTTCCGGCGGCCGTGGGGGCAGAGCCCCCCGCTACGTATGATTTGCCGCCTTCCGGCGGCCGTGGGGCAGAGCCCCCCGCTACCCATGATTTGCTGCCTTCCGATGGCGGGGCAGAGCCTCATGACCCTCCCCGAAAGCAAAAGGGCCGGCGCGATTTCTCGCACCGGCCCCCTTTGCCCATCCCGAGGCAGCTTAGTGGCCGCCGAGGATGCCGGTGCGGACGTGGTAATCCACCGCCAGCTCGTAATCGGGGTCGTCGGAGCTGTCGACCATCAGGTGCCCGGCCTTCTTCAGCAACCTGTGGCAATCGCGGCTGAGGTGGCGCAGCTGGATGGTCTTGCCTTCGGCCTCGTACTTGGCGGCCACGGCCTCGATGGCCTGCAGGGCCGATTGGTCGACCACGCGGGAGCCCTCGAAGTCGATGATCACCAGGCCGGGATCGGTTTCCGGCTTGAAGAGCTCGATGAAGCCATCGGTCGAGCCGAAGAAGAGCGGGCCGTTGATCTTGTAGACCTTGGCACCTTCCGGTGTCTCGTTGGTGGTGGCATAGATCCGGCGCGCGTTGTTCCAGGCATAGGCCAGGGCCGAGACGATGACACCGGCGACCACGGCGGTGGCCAGGTCGGTCATCACGGTGACCACGGTCACCAGGATGATCACCACCGCATCGGTCAGCGGCACGCGGGTCAGGATCTTGAACGAGTTCCAGGCGAAGGTGCCGATGACGACCATGAACATCACGCCGACCAGCGCGGCCAGGGGGATCTGTTCGATCAGCGGTGCGGCGAAGAGGATGAAGATCAGCAGGAAGAGCGCGGCGACGATCCCGGCGATGCGGGTGCGGCCTCCGGACTTCACATTGATCATCGACTGGCCGATCATGGCGCAGCCGCCCATGCCGCCGAAGAAGCCGGTGATGATATTGGCCGTGCCCTGGGCCACGCATTCCTGGGAGGCGCCGCCCTTCTGGCCGGTCATCTCGCCGACCAGGTTCAGGGTCAGCAGGCTTTCGATCAAGCCGACGGCGGCCATGATGATGGCGTAGGGCAGGATGATCTGGAAGGTCTCCCAGGTCATCGGGACCATGGGGATGTGGAAGGGCGGAAGCGAGCCCTCGATGCCCGCCATGTCACCGACACGCGGCACGTCGAGGCCGAAGGCGATGACGATCACCGCGGTGATCAGGATGCCGGCCAGCGGCGCGGGGATCAGCTTGGTGACGCGGGGGATGAAGTGGATGACCGCCATGGTCAGCGCCACCAGGCCCAGCATCAGCATCAGCGGCCCGCCCGAGAGCCATTCGCCGCCAGAGGCGCCATGGCCTCCGGCGACAGTGGTGCCGGGGACCTTGAACTGGGACATCTGGGCCAGGAAGATCACGATCGCCAGGCCGTTGACGAAGCCCAGCATCACCGGGTGCGGCACCAGGCGGATGAACTTGCCCCACCTCATGACCCCGACGACCACCTGGATGAGGCCCATCAGGACCACGGCAGCAAAGAGGTACTCGACCCCATGGGTCGCCACGAGGCTGACGATGACCACCGCGATGGCCCCCGTCGCGCCCGAGATCATGCCGGGACGGCCGCCGAGAACGGCGGTGACCAGGCCGATGATGAAGGCGGCATAGAGGCCGACCAGCGGGTTGACGTTGGCCACGAAGGCGAAGGCCACGGCCTCGGGGACCAGGGCAAGGGCGACGGTCAGACCCGAGAGGATCTCGATCCGCAGCCGGTCCGGCGACAGGGCGTCGCTGGTGGTCGGCGCGAGGCGCAGATCGGGCAGGGTTATGCGGCCCGCAAAGGCCGCCAGGATGGCTTTACGCATGTTTCGTCCTGTATGGGATGGGCGTTTGAGGCCCCGGATAGCCTTTTTGCCGCGTTGCGGCAAGCTTGGGGCGCTGAAAAGGCAGGCGATGTGACCCTCGGGTCAGGGCTGGCTTGCGGCGCGCGCGGGCAGGGGGCATGCTCGGTCCCGCTATCAACAGGAGGCGGCAATGGCGGCAGTGAAGCTGGGGGTGATCGGCGGATCCGGGGTCTATGACATCGAGGGGCTGGAGGAGGCCTCCTGGGTGACGGTCTCGACCCCCTGGGGCGATCCCTCGGACCAGGTGCTGACCGGGCGCCTTGGCGGCACCCCGCTGGCCTTCCTGCCCCGCCACGGGCGCGGCCATGTCCACAGCCCCTCTGATCTGCCCTATCGCGCCAATATCGACGCGCTGAAACAGCTGGGCGTCACCCATGTGCTGTCGGTCTCGGCCTGCGGCTCGTTCCGGGAAGAAATGGCGCCGGGGGACTTCGTTCTGGTGGATCAGTTCATCGACCGCACGATCCGTGGCGGCAAGAGCTTCTTCACCGCCGGCTGCGTGGCCCATGTCAGCCTGGCCCATCCGATCTGCGCCGAGCTCGCGGCGCTGGCCGCCAGGGCGGCGCGCGGCACCGGGGTGCGGGTGCATGAGGGCGGCACCTACCTGGCGATGGAGGGGCCGCAGTTCTCGAGCCTGGCGGAAAGCCACATGTACCGCGACCACTGGGGCGCGGACGTGATCGGCATGACCAACATGCCCGAGGCCAAGCTGGCCCGGGAAGCGGAGCTGCACTACGCCTCTCTGGCCATGGTCACCGACTACGACAGCTGGCACCCGGATCACGGAGAGGTCGATGTCACCGCCATCCGCAAGGTGCTGGCCGCCAATGGCGCCAACGCCCGCGCCACCGTGGCGGCGCTGGCCGGGCTGCTGGAGGCCGGGGCGGGGTGCTCTACCGGCTGCGCGGAGGCGCTGGACTACGCCATCCTGACCGCGCCCGAGAAACGCGACCCGGCTCTGGTGGCGAAACTTGCCACGGTGGCGGGCCGGGTCCTGGGCTAGGCAAGGTGGGATGTCGCCCACCTTACGGGCCCGGCAAGGGTCCAACGCCATGGTGGGACCTGTGCGCCGGGTGGGTGCCAACCCACCTGCCGCCACCCGCTCCGCCCTTGCGCCCGAACCACGGCTCGGGCATCACCGGGGCGTTGCTGCGATTGCGAAGGAGAGCCTGATGAAGGCCGTGAAGGACTACATCCGCACCATTCCGGACTTCCCCCACGAGGGCATCATGTTCCGCGATGTCACCACGCTCTTCGGCGATCCGCGCGGGCTGCGGCTGGCGGTGGACCAGATGCTGCACCCATATGCGGGCCGCCGGATCGACAAGGTGGTGGGCCTCGAGGCGCGCGGCTTCATCCTGGGCGGTGCCATCGCGCACCAGCTGGGCCTTGGCTTCGTGCCGGTGCGCAAGAAGGGCAAGCTGCCCGCCGCCACCATCGGCGAGCGCTACACGCTGGAATATGGCGAGGCCGAGGTCGAGATCCACGACGATGCCATCCAGCCGGGCGAGAGCGTCCTTCTGGTCGACGACCTGCTGGCCACCGGCGGTACCGCCGAGGCGGGCATCAAGCTGATCGAGCGCCTGGGCGGCCAGATCGCCTCTTGCGCCTTCCTCGTCGACCTGCCCGAGCTCGGCGGACGCAAGAAGCTGGAAGGCATGGGGATGGAGGTCTTCACCCTCTGCGAATTCGAGGGCCTCTGACCCCGAGGCCCTCAGCCGTCAATCCTTTGGCAAGGATTGCGCGCTAGGACATATCTGCCGGTCCTGGGAACCGGCCCTGCTTGCACGGGACCCGATGGACCCGTTTCACGCCCTGCCTTCCCCCGGCAGGGCGTTTCCTGTTTCCAACAGGGACCTTGGCCGCCGAAAGCGCCAGCCATCCCGTGCCTTGCCGCCCGGTGGTCCGTTCGTCAGGCTGCGCGACCTTCGCAGGGCCGCTATTCCACCACGAAGGCGCGGATGAGGACTTCCTCGAAGGGCCGGATGGGCTCGAGCGTGCCGATGAAGATGCGGTCGTTGAGCCAGCCGTAGGGCCCCATGGGGGCCTCGATGCAGATCCGCGAACGGCCATAGTCCAGAACGCCCGGCGCGGAATAGGTCAGCAGCGCATGGTTGCGGATCTCGATGCCGGTGCCGTCGTCGGTCTCAAGATGATAGATCGCCTCCAGCTCCTTGTTGCCATCGGGGCGCAGACGCTGCAGGTCGAACCCGCCGGGCAGCACCTTGCCGCCGAAGGGCCGCGCCGCGCCGGCCGGATCGAGGGTGCCTTCAAAATGACCGCCGGTGATCGGGATGATCAGCCTTTGGCCACTGGGGCCCGTGCCCTGGTCGCGCATCGGGCCCACGGTCACATGGGCCTGCCAGCAGGGCAGAAGTTTCGGCTGATCCGCGCGATAGGGCATGGGGGTCTCCTTCGGTAGCCCGGCAGGGGCCCTGCAACGGGGCGCTTGCAAGGTCGCGCCCGGGGGCGGGAGGCGTTAGCTCTCTGCCCGCAGCACCGCACCGGGGTTCATGATGCCATTGGGGTCGAAGAGCCGCTTGATGCCGCGCATCAGCTCAAGCTTCACCGGGTCGCCATAGCGCTCGAGATCGGCGACCTTCAGGCGACCCACCCCGTGCTCGGCCGAGAAACTGCCGCCGTAGCCCGCCACCAGGTCGTGGATCATCTCCATCACCGGGGCCTTGGCCGCCAGGTGATCGGCCCGCGCCTCTCCCTCGGGCGGGAAGACGTTGTAGTGCAGGTTGCCATCGCCCAGATGGCCGAAGCAGTTCAGCCGGTAGGGGCCCATTTCGGCCAGTCTGGCGCGGCCCTCGTCGATGAACTCGGGCAGGGCCGACAGGGGCAGCGAGATATCATGAGAGGAAATCGCGCCGATGGCCCGGTTGGCCTCGGGGATCGCCTCGCGCAGCTGCCACAGGCCATCCGCCTGGGCCTCGGACTGGGCGATGATGCCATCGCTGACCAGCTCGGCCTCGAAGGCGGCGGCGAAGAGCTCTTCCATCAGCGCCTCGGCATCGGCCTCGCCGAAGAGGCCGAACTCGATCAGCACCATCCACTCGGGCGCGGGATCGAAGGGGCGGCGGATGTCGGGCAGGGTGGCCTCGATGAAGCGCAGACCCATGCCCGAGATCAGCTCGAAGGCGGTGATCTGCTCGCCTGCATGGACGCGCGCCAGCGAAAGCAGCTTCAGCGCGGCGGCAGGAGAGGGCGTGACCAGTAGCGCCGTGGCGCGCCGCGTCGGTCGGGCAAAGAGCTTCATCGCCGCGCCGGTGATCACGCCAAGGGTGCCCTCGGCGCCGATCATCAGGTCGCGCAGGTCATAGCCGGTGTTGTCCTTCCTGAGCCGCGTCAGGGTGTTCATCACCCGGCCATCGGGCAAGGCAACCTCCAGCCCCAGACAGAGCTCCCGCGTCGTGCCGTAGCGCAGCACGTTGGCGCCGCCCGCGTTGGTCGACAGGCTGCCGCCGATCCGCGCCGTGCCCTGGGCCCCGAAGCTGAGCGGGAAGAGCCGGTCATGCTCTGCCGCCGCTTGCTGGATCGCCTCGACCGGCACCCCGGCGTCGACGGTGATCACGTTCTCTTCGGGCAGGATCTGGCGAATGCGGGTCATCCGCTCCAGCGACAGGACCAGGGGCGCGGGGCCCTCGGGCATGACCTGGCCGGCCACCAGCCCGGTGCCGCCGCCGTAGGGCACCACCGGCACCCGCGCGTCATTGGCCAGGGCCAGCACCTGCGCCACCTCCTGGGCCGAGCCCGGTGCCACCACCAGCCCGGCCTGACCCCGGTAAGAGCCGCGCAGCTCTTCGGTGTAGGGGGTCGTGTCGTCGCGGAAGGCGGCGGGGGGCAGGATCTCTCGCAGGCGGGCGGTCAGCGCGGCATCGAGGGCAGCAAGTTCGGGCATTGGTCAGCTCATGTTGCGCAGGTGTTCCAGGACGGCACGGCGCACGCTCTGTTCGCCGCTCACGGCGGCTTCCTCGATCACCTGCCGCACTGCGCCCAGGTCGACGCGCAGCAGCAGGGATTTCACCGGGCCGATGGAGGCGGGCCGCATCGACAGGGCGCGCAGGCCCATGGCGGCCAGGCAGACGGCCTCGAGCGGGCGCCCGGCGTCCTCGCCGCAGAAGCTGAGCGGCGTATTGGTCTCTTCGCAGCGCTCGACGATGCCCTGCAGGAAGGTCAGGAAGCTGACGTTGAGCGTGTCGTAGCGCTTGCGCACGCGCTCGTTCTCGCGGTCGGCGGCGAAGAAGAACTGCTTCAGGTCGTTGCCGCCGATGGAGAGGAACTGCACCTCTTCAAAGAAGCGCTTCGGCGCGAAGGCCAGGCTGGGGGTCTCGAGCATGGCGCCGATTTCCAGGCTCTCGGGCAGGGCGTGGCCGAGGATGCGCTCGCGCTCGATGGCCTTGTCCATCTCGGCGCGGGCGGCACGGTATTCGTCGTATTGCGCCACGAAGGGGAACATCACGGTCAGCGGCCGGCCATTGGCGGCGCGCAGCAGGGCCTGCAGCTGCATCCGCATGACACCGGGCTTGTCCAGGCCCACCCGGATCGCCCGCCAGCCAAGCGCCGGGTTGGGTTCATCCGCCGGCTTCATGTAGCTCAGCACCTTGTCCGAGCCGATGTCGAGGGTGCGGAACACCACCCGCTTGCCGCCGGCGCTGTCCAGCACATGCTTGTAGATCGACGACAGCTCGGAGCGGGTCGGCATCTTGTTGCGGATCAGGAACTGAAGCTCGGTGCGGAAGAGCCCCACGCCCTCGGCGCCCGAGTTCTCGAGGCTGGGCAGATCGGCCATCAGGCCCGCGTTCATGGTCAGCGAGATCCGGGTGCCGCATTGGGTCACGGTCTCGACGTCGCGGATCGAGGCATAGCGCTCCTGCGCCTTGGCCTGCATGGCGATCTTGTCGCGGAAGGCGGTGACCACGGTATCCTCGGGGCGCAGGTGCGCCACGCCCTGATCGCCATCGACCATGATGTGGTCGCCGTTCAGCGCCTCGTTGGTGATCTCGGGGGCGTTGATCACCAGCGGGATCGCCAGTGCCCGCGCCACCACGGCGGCGTGGCTGCCGACCGAGCCCTGCTCCAGCACGATGCCGCGCAGGCTTCGGCCATAGTCCAGGAGTTCCGCCGGGCCGATGTTGCGCGCCACCAGGATCGGGTCGGCGGGCATCTCGGCGCCGGTCTCCTTGCCCTGTCCGGTAAGGATGCGCAGCAAGCGGTTGCTGAGGTCGTCGAGGTCATGCAGCCGCTCGCGCAGGTACTGGTCAGAGGCCTGGGAAAGCCGCTGCCGCGCCTGGGTCTGTTCCTTCTCGACCGCCGCCTCGGCGGAAAGCCCGCGCGAGATGTCCTCTTCCATGCGCCGCATCCAGCCCTTGGAATTGGCGAACATCCGGTAGGCTTCCAGCACCTGCAGCTGCTCTGCGTCGCCGGTGGCGGCACCGGCCAGCATCTGGTCGACCGAGACCCGCAGCTGTTCGACCGCCTCGTTGAGGCGCTGGCTTTCGCGCACCGGATCGTCGGCGATCGGGTTGGTGATGACGACGCGCGGCTCATGCAGCCAGACATGGCCCTCGGCGCTGCCTTCCTGGCCGGAGCTGCCCTTGAAGAGGCGCGGCTTGGTATGGCGCGCCGAAAGCGCCGCTTCCTCGCCGACGAAGGCGCCCAGCTCGGCCATCTCGGCCAGCACCATGGCGACCACTTCCAGCGCGTAGATCTCTTCCTCGTTGTACTTGCGCGAGTCCTTCGACTGCACGACCAGCACGCCCAGGGTCTCGCCCAGGCGCTGGATCGGCACACCGGCGAAGGCCGAGTAGATCTCTTCGCCGGTCTCGGGCATGTAGCGGAAGCCCTGTTCCTTGGGCGCATCGGCGGTGTTGACCTGCTTGCCGGTGCGCGCTACGCGGCCCACCAGGCCCTCGCCCAGGCGCATCCGCGTCTGGTGCACCGCCTCGGGCTTCAGGCCCTCGGTGGCGCAGAGCTCGAGCGTCTCGGCATCGCGGAACAGGTAGACCGAGCAGACCTCGGTATACATCGACGAGGCGATGAGCCGGGTGATCCGGTCAAGCCGCTGTTGGCCATGGCTGTCTTCGGCCATGACTTCGCGCAGACGGCCAAGCATCTTGCGGCTGTCGGTCTGAAATTCTTCGGCCATGCCCTAGAAGGTCCCTTCCCTGCGGGTCGATAGGAATAGATCACAGCGCGCCGGGAAGCAAAACACCTTTTAGGGTCGCAGGGTGTCGCGGGGGCGGGGGAACGCCGAGAGGAGGAGGGGGCTCTGCCCCCTCTTGGTCCCGTGCCGGGCCCAATTCACCCCCGGAGTACTTCAGGCCTGGTGATGAGCTTGTCAGGTGACGAAAAGGCGCCCGCCTTCTCCGTGAAGGGCGTGCCACGGTCCTAGTGGGAAAGTAGGGTGCCTCTCCGGGTTCTGTCCCGCCTCATCACCAGGCTGGAAATACTCCCGCCGGAGGCATCCGCCGCAGACTGAAGTGGCCAGCCTGCCGCTCTGGGCGGTTCTGGGACAGGGTAGCGGACAGGCAAAAGGGCGGAGCCCAAGGCCCCGCCCTTTCACCTTTTCCAACAGCCGGTGAGGGCTCAGGCCTTTTCCAGCTCGAAGGCGTCATGCAGCGCCTGCACGGCCAGCTCCATGTACTTGCGTTCGATCAGCACCGAGATCTTGATCTCGGAGGTGGCGATGACCTTGATGTTGATGCCCTCGTCCGAGAGCACCTTGAACATCTTGGCGGCGACGCCCGACTGCGAGCGCATGCCGATGCCGACGGCCGAGACCTTGCAGACCTCGGTGTCGATGGCCAGTTCCTCGAAGGTCAGCTTGCCCGCATCGCGCGCCTCGCCCAGGGCCTTCTCGGCGCGTTTCACCTGGTCGATGGGGCAGGAGAAGGTCATGTCGGTCACGCCCTCCTCGCTGATGTTCTGGATGATCATGTCGACGTTGACGCCGGCATCCGACAGCGGTCCGAAGATCGAGGCGGCGATGCCGGGCTCGTCGGCGATGGTGACGAGGGTCATCTTCGCCTCTTCGCGCGAGGCGGCGATCCCGTTGACGACGTTGGATTCCATGATGTCCTCCTCGGCACAGATCAGGGTGCCGGCTGTGTCGGATTGTTCCTCGAAACTCGACAGAACCCGAAGCTTCACGTTGTAGCGCATGGCCAGCTCGACCGAGCGGGTCTGCAGCACCTTGGCCCCCAGCGAGGCCAGCTCCAGCATCTCCTCGAAGGCGATGCGGTCCAGCTTGCGGGCCTTCTGGCAGATCCGCGGGTCGGTGGTATAGACCCCGTCCACGTCGGTATAGATGTCGCAGCGCTCGGCGTCGAAGGCGGCGGCGAAGGCCACGGCGGTGGTGTCCGAGCCACCCCGGCCCAGGGTGGTGATCCGGCCCTCGGGCGAGATGCCCTGGAAGCCCGCGACCACGGCAACCTTCATGCCCTCGCCGAACTTGGCCATGATGTTTTCGGGCGGGATCTCCTCGATCCGTGCCGCGCCATGGGCCGAGTTGGTCTTCAGCGGCACCTGCCAGCCCTGCCAGGACCGGGCGGGGATATCCATCTCCTGCAGGGTGAGGGCCATCAGGCCGGCGGTGACGTTTTCGCCCGACGAGACGACGGCGTCATATTCGCGCGCGTCGTACATGGGAGAGGTCTCGCCGACCCAGCCGACCAGCTCATTGGTCTTGCCGGACATGGCCGAGACGATGACGATGACGTCATAGCCCTTGGCCACCTCCACGCCGACCCTCTTGGCGGCGCGGCGGATGCGGTCGAGATTGGCGACGGAGGTTCCGCCGAACTTCATTACGAGAACAGGCATATCGGCCCTTGACCCCGTTCCTGGGAGAATTGTCCGGGTGGTTTACGCATGGATTGCGCAGGGCGCAAGGCGGATCGCCTCGCCTGGGCCCTTGTTTTCGGGCGTCCCGCGCGGGGTGGGCTCAGAGCGGCAGGGCGCTGCCATCATAGCTTTCGAAACAGCCACTTGTGCCTGTCCCTAGCGCCTCGAAGCGTGCGATCAGCCCGGTGACCGAGGTTCGCGCGTCGATGTCGGCACCCGCGCCGCCCATGTCGGTCTGCACCCAGCCGGGGTGATAGGCGCCGACGGCGATTCCCTCGGGCTTGAGATCGACGGCGAGGTTGCGCGCCAGGTTCACCGCCGCCGCCTTGGAGGCGCGGTAGATATAGGAGCCCCCCGGTGCCCGTTGCTGGCTGCCCATGGCAGAGGCGATGATCGCGATCTTCGCCCCGGGCGCGGCGCGCAGCTGCGGCAGCAGGGCCTGCACGGTCAGGAAGGGGCCGGCCACGTTGACCTGCATCTGGCGGGCCCAGGTTTCGGCGGCGAAGCCGTCGTCGAGGTGCTGACCCTTGTCGAGGTAGAGGCCCGCGTTGCAGATCAGCAGGTCGACCGGAGAGGCGACCTTTGCCGCGAAATCGGCCAGTTGTGCGGTGTCGGTCACGTCCAGCGCCAGCAGGCCTTCGCCGCCGCGGGTCGAGGTGCCGGTAACGCTGTGGCCTGCGGCCTCGTACTGGGCCTTGAGTTCGGCGCCGATGCCGCGGCTGGCGCCTGTGATGACGATATGCATATGGGTGTCCTCGCTCTTGGCAAAGGCTTAGCTTTGCGCGGGCGTCGGGGCAAGGTCGGCAGGGGAGCGAAAGCAGGCCGGATGAGGGCGCGGCGCAAGGCCTGCCTGGTCGAGACGGCCCATGCCCGTTTCGCCGAAGAGGCCTGGCGGGCCATGCCGGCGCGGGGAAATAGGGCCCCGACACAGGTCGGCGCCCTTTCTCATTCGGCTTTCCGCATCCGGGCTCAGTTGGTCTTGCGGCCCGGCGTGAAGGGCAGGGGCAGCACCGGCACGCCGTCTTCGATCAGGGCGCGGGCCTCTTCGGGCTTGGCCTCGCCGTAGATCGGGCGGTCGGGCTGGTCGCCGTCGTGGATCGCGCGGGCTTCCTTGGCGAAGTTGCCGCCGACATAGGTGGCGTTTGCCTCGACCTTGCGGCGCAGCTCGGCCAGAGCTGCTTCCGCCTCGGACTTCGGCGCGCTGAGCGCGCCCTTGGTGCCTGTGTCCGGCGCAGGCGCGGCGGCGTCGCGCGAGGGGCGCACGCGCGGCGCCATCAGCGCCTTTTCGACGTTGGTGCTGCCACAGACGGCGCAGGCCACATGGCCTGCCGCCAGGAGCTTGTCGAAGGCATCCGAGGATTGGAACCAGCTGTCGAAGCTGTGCCCCTCGGCGCATTTGAGATCGAAATGTATCATCTGATCGCGACCGCTGAGTGATGCAGAAGACATAATCGCTATTGCGAGGGATGCAAGCGGCCTAGAGCTTCAGGGCCCTGGCATCGAAGGTCTTCAGCAGCCGCGCCAGCTCGGGCTCAAGCACCCGCTTGGCGGCCTTCTTGCGCGAAAACCACTTGCGCTTGCGTTCTCCGGCCTCGGGGTATTCGGCCTTCAGCAACGCCACGCGCACCGGGTAGATGATGCCGACGCAGGGCAGTTCCTCTCCGCTCTCCGAGGTCTTGAAGTAGGGGACGCGGCCAAGCGGCGTCTCGGCAACGCGACCTATGACACCAGCTTCCTCGTAGGCCTCCCGAAGGGCGGCTTGACCCGGGCTGCGGTTCTTCATCGGCCAGCCCTTGGGCAGGATCCAGCGCTTCGTCCCACGCGAGGTGATCAGCAGGATCTGCGGCTTGTCCTTGACGATCCGGTAGCAGAGCGCCGCGTATTGCGTCTGGACGAGTTTGTCGTCCAGGCCCGGAAACTTGAACTGAGTCTGCACCTGCGAGGTCACGTGGGTATGCCGCCTGGTCATCTGCTCGTGGGGGCCGTTCGGGCTGGGCGGAGCCTTGCTCCGCCGGGCGTCGGCCTCTGACTATGGCAGCAGGATAGCAAACGCGCGCGGCATTGTCCCAGCCTGCATTCAGCCGGTACGATGGAAGCGCGCGAAACGCCGGGAATTTGCTGTCGCGCTGCCACGCGTTGCGGCAGCGCGACACGCGCAACGGGCGTTCAGCGGTCGCTGTCCTGCCAGCGCGGGTTGATCCAGGGGCGCGCGTTCTCTTTCGGCAGCGGGGTGCGGCCCAGGATGTGATCGCTGGCCTTCTCGCCGACCAGGATCGACGGCCCGTTGAGGTTGCCATTGGTGATGCGCGGGAAGATCGAACTGTCGGCCAGCCGCAACCCCTCGACGCCGATGACGCGGCACTCGGGATCGACCACGGCCATGGGATCGTCGGCGCGTCCCATGCGGGCGGTGCCGCAGGGATGGTAGGCGCTTTCGGCATGCTCGCGGATGTGCTGGTCCAGCTCCTCGTCGGTCTGCAGCTGGCTGCCGGGCAGGATCTCCTTGCCGCGGTAGGGATCGAAGGCCGCCTGGCCGAAGATCTCCCGCGTCAGGCGGATGCAGTGGCGGAAGTCTTCCCAGTCGCTCTCGGCGGACATGTAGTTGAAGAAGATCCGTGGCGCCTCGCGCGGGTCGGCCGACTTCAGTGTCACCGCGCCCCGGCTTTCCGAGCGCATCGGCCCCACATGGGCCTGGAAGCCATGGCCCTCTGCCGCCGCCTGTCCGTCGTAGCGCACGGCAATGGGCAGGAAGTGGTACTGGATGTCGGGGTATTCCACGCCCGGTTTCGAGCGCAGGAAGGCGGCGCTTTCAAACTGGTTCGAGGCGCCGAGGCCCTTCTTGGTCAGCAGCCATTGCGCACCGGCGATGGCCTTGCCCCAGAGATTCCAGTGCTTGTAAAGCGTGATCGGCTGGGTGCTGGCCTGCTGGATGTAGAGCTCGAGGTGGTCCTGCAGGTTCTGGCCGACGCCGGGGCGGTCGGCGACGACCTCGATACCGTGCTCCTTCAGATGCGCGGCAGGCCCCACGCCCGAGAGCATAAGGATCTTGGGCGAGTTGATCGACGAGGCGGCGATGATCACCTCGCGCCGGGCCTTCACCACCTCGATCCTGCCGCCGCGCTCGATTTCGACACCGGTGGCGCGGCCGTTCTCGATGATGACGCGGCGGGCGAAGCAGCGGATCATTTCGAGGTTCGGACGCTTCAGCGCCGGTTTCAGGTAGGCATTGGCCGTGGACCAGCGGCGGCCCTTCCAGACCGTCTGCTCCATCGGGCCGAAACCCTCCTGCTTTTCGCCGTTGTAATCCTCGGTCAGCTCGAAGCCCGCCTGGGCTCCGGCCTCGACGAAGGCGTGGAAGAGGGGGTTTTCGCGCGAGCCGCGGCTGACATGCAGCGGGCCGTTCTTGCCGCGCCAGTCGGGATCGCCGCCGTGGCCGCCGTCGTGCCAGTTCTCGGCGCGCTTGAAGTAGGGCAGCACGTCGGCATAGGACCAGCCCTGCGCGCCCTGTTCTTCCCAGTGGTCGTAGTCGCGGGCATGGCCGCGCACATAGACCATGCCGTTGATCGAAGAGGATCCGCCCACGACCTTGCCGCGCGGCGTCACGAGCTGGCGACCGCCCAAGCCCGGCTCGGGCTCGGACATGAAGCCCCAGTCATAGCGCTTCATGTTCATCGGGTAGGAGAGCGCAGCAGGCATCTGGATGAAGGGGCCGGCGTCGGTGCCGCCGAACTCCAGCACCAGCACCTTGTGCTTGCCGTCCTCGGAGAGGCGCGAGGCCATGACGGCCCCCGCCGAGCCGGAACCGATGATGACGAAATCCGCTTCCATCAGCGCATCCTCAGAAGGCCGCGGCCACGTCGCCCATGGCAACGTAGACGGACTTGACCTGGCTGTAGTGCTCGATCGCGGCGCGCGCGTTCTCGCGGCCCACGCCCGACATCTTGACGCCGCCGAAGGGGGCCTCGACCGGGGTCAGGTTGTATTCGTTGATCCAGCAGGTGCCGGCCTGCAGCTGCGCCACCACGCGATGCGCGCGGGTGAAGTCCTTGGTGAAGAGACCGGCGGCAAGGCCGAACTCGGTGTCATTGGCGCGGGCCACGACCTCGGCCTCGTCACCGAAGGTGAGGATCGACAGCACGGGGCCGAAGATCTCTTCGCGCGCGATGCGCATCTCGTCGGTGACATTGCCGAAGACCGTGGGCTCGATGTAGTAGCCCGCGCCCTCGGGGGCATGGCCGCCAAGCAGCAGCTCGGCGCCCTCGGCCTTGCCGATCTCGATATATTCCAGCACCTTTTGGCGCTGCACGTCGGTGATCATCGGGCCGATCTGGGTCTCGGGGTCCAGCGGGTCACCGATGATGGCCTTGCGGGTGCGCTCCAGCAGGCGTTCGGTGAATTCATCCACGATGGCCTCATGCACGAAGACACGGGTGCCGTTGGAGCAGATCTGGCCGGTGGAATAGAAATTGGCGTTGATCGCCGCCGAGACGGCGTTCTCGATGTCCGCATCCTCGAAAATGATCAGGGGGGACTTGCCGCCCAGCTCCATCGTCACGTGGCGCATGCCCTCGGCGGCGGCGGCATAGACCTTCTGGCCCGTCGGCACCGAGCCGGTGAGAGAGACCTTGGCCACGCGCGGGTCGCTGACCATCGAGGCCGCCGCATCGCCATAGCCGTTGACCACGTTGAAGAGACCCGCCGGCGCGCCGGCCTCGATGAAGATCTCGGCCAGTTTCAGGGCGCAGAGCGGCGTGACTTCAGAGGGCTTGAAGACCATGGCATTTCCGCAGGCCAGCGCAGGCGCGGCCTTCCAGCAGGCGATCTGGGTTGGGTAGTTCCAGGCACCGATGCCAAGGCAGACGCCAAGCGGCTCGCGGATCGTGTAGACGAAATCGCCGCCCAGAGGCACCGTCTCGCCGGTCAGGGTCGCGGTGAGGCCGCCATAGTATTCCAGCGCCTCGGCGCCCGAGGCGGCATCGGCCACCAGGGTTTCCTGGATCGGCTTGCCGGTGTCGATGCTTTCCAGCTCCGACAGCTCTTCGTTGCGCTCGCGCAGGATGGCGGCTGCGCGCGACAATACACGGCCACGGGCCACGGGGGCCAGGGCGGCCCATTCCTTCTGCGCGCGCGCGGCCGAGGCCAGGGCCTGTTCGACCACGGCGGGGGTGGCGGCGTGCAGCGTGGCGACGGTTTCGCCGGTGGCGGCATAGACGCAGGGGATCTCGCGGCCCGCGGTATCCTCGACATAGGCGCCGTCGATGAAATGGCTGCCCTTGGGCTGGACGTTCTTCATGGTCATTCTCCGCGGGGGTAGCGCTGGTTTTCCTCCAGCACGTTCAGGTCCATGTGGTTGCGCATGTAGCGCTCAGAGGCCTTCTGCAGCGGCTCGAAGTCCCAAGGGAAATACTCCCCGTTGCGCAGGGCTTCGTAGACGATCAGCCGCCGGGCCTGGCTTTCGCGCACCTCGGCGTCGAAGCCGGCGAGGTCCCAGTAGGCCTCGAACATCCTGGCGAACTCGGCTTCCACCTCCTGCGCGGCAGGATCGCCGGCGCGGTTCACCAGCTCTGCCGGGTCCTCGGCGAGGTTGTAGAGCAGCGGCGGGTCGAGCTCGCAGCGGATATACTTCCAGTCGCCCATGCGCAGGGCGACCAGCGGCGCATAGGAGGCCTCTGCGGCGTATTCCATCCGTACGGGCGTTTCGCGGGTGCCGCCCTGGCCCAGGGGCACGAGGCTTTCGCCGTCCGTCCAGGGCATGATCTCGGTAAGGTCGATACCCGCCAGATCGGCCAGTGTCGGCGTCACGTCGATGGTCGAGACGGGCGTTTCCACCAGCCCCGGCTGCATCTGGGGCGCGGCCACCATCAGCGGCACGCGGGAAGAGCCCTCGAAAAAGCTCATCTTGAACCAGAGGCCCTTGTCGCCCAGCATGTCGCCGTGATCAGAAACGAAGAGCACGATGGTGTTCTCGGCCTGACGGGTGTTCTCCAGCGCCTCCAGGATCTCGCCGATCTTGTCGTCGAGGTAGGAGATATTGGCGAAATAGGCCCGGCGTGACCGCTTCACGTCCTCTTCGGTGATGTCGAAGTTGCGCCAGTCGTTGGCGTCGAAGATCCGCTTGGAGTGGTTGTCCAGCTCTTCGTAGGGCAGGGCGGGGGTGTCGGGCAGCAGGTGCTCGCACTCCTCGTAGAGGTCCCAGTACTTCTTCCGCGCCACATAGGGATCGTGGGGATGGGTGAAGGAGACGGTCATCATCCAGGGCCGATCATCCAGCCGGCGGCCCAGATGGCGCACCTTGGCGGTGGCCTGGAAGGCGACCTCGTCGTCGTATTCCATCTGGTTCGAGATCTCGGCCACGCCCGCGCCGGTGACCGACCCCATGTTGTGATACCACCAGTCGATGCGCTCGCCGGGCTTGCGGTAATCCGGGGTCCAGCCGAAATCGGCGGGGTAGATATCGGTGGTCAGGCGCTTCTCGAAGCCGTGCAGCTGGTCGGGGCCGACGAAATGCATCTTGCCCGAAAGGAAGGTCTGGTAGCCTGCGCGGCGCAGATGGTGGGCATAGGTGGGGATGTCGCTGCCGAACTCAGCCGCGTTGTCATAGACCTTGGTGCGACGCGGCAACTGGCCCGACATATAGGCCGCCCGGCCCGGCGCGCAGAGCGGCGAGCCGGTGTAGGAATTGGCAAAGCGGGTCGAGCGCGCGGCCAGTGCCTTCAGATTGGGCGCATGCAGCCAGTCTGCGGGGCCGTCGGGGAACAGCGTGCCGTTCAGCTGGTCGACCATGAGAATCAGGATATTCGGGCGCGAGGTCCCGGCGGGGGCCGCGGGTTCAGTCACGGTCAGTCCTTTCAAGCCAGAGGGTCAGGTAGTCGGCGATGATCGCCTTGAGCGCATCCCGCCCGGGGACCGAATCCTGCAGGGCGGAGCGGATGTAGAAGCCGTCGATCAGGGCGGCGATTCCCTGCGCGATCTCTTTTGCGGTCTCTTCGGGGAAGATTTTCCTTAGGTCATGCAAAAGATTTGTCTGCAGCCGACCGGCATAGACATTCAGCAGTCGGCGGGTCTCGGCAGAGTGCAGGGCACGGACGTAGAAGTTCAGCCATGCGGCCACGATGGCGCGCTCGAACTGGTTGGAATCGAACGAAGAGTCAGTGATCGCCTGAAGGCGCTCGACCGGAGTCTTCGCAAGTTTCAGGTTCCTCAGGACCGTTTCGCCATAGATTCGCATCACATGACGCATGGTCGCGAGAAAGATTTGTTCCTTTGATCCGAAGTAGTGATGTGCCAGCGCCGAGGACATGCCGGCGCGCTTCGCGATCTGGCTGACCGTCACGTCGAGCGTGCCGGCCTGGCCGATCTCGGCGATACAGGCTTCGATCAGAGCCTGTTTTCGCACCGGTTCCATTCCGATCTTCGGCAACTTGCTTGTCCTCGCGTCTAGATGCTTTACTTTTCGAACCACTTGCTTTTTGATTAACTCATCAATCAAGAAAAACACAACCCCAAGTCCAACGGAAGGAAACGACATGACCCGTTTCAACATGATGATGACCAGCGCGGCGGCTCTGGCACTCACCACGGGCGTCGCCATGGCAGATTGCGGCGACGTCAGCTTCTCGGATGTCGGCTGGACCGACATCACCACCACCACCTCGGCCACCAAGCAGGTGCTGGAAGCGCTCGGCTACGACGTCGACGTGAAGGTCCTTTCGGTGCCCGTGACCTTCAAGTCGCTGGAAAGCGATGACGTGGACATCTTCCTGGGCAACTGGATGCCCGCCCAGGCCGGCGCCATCGGCCCCTACCTGGACAGCGGCGAGATCGAGACCGTCGCCACCAACCTGGAAGGCACCAAGTACACCCTGGCCGTGCCCGCCTATACCTACGAGAAGGGCCTGCAGAGCTACGGCGATATCGCCAGCTTCCGCGACAGCCTGGACGAGAAGATCTACGGCATCGAGCCGGGCAACGAGGGCAACGCCTACCTCGTCTCGCTGGCCGAAGAGAACAAGCACGGCCTGGAAGGCTTCGAGGTCGTCGAGAGCTCCGAGCAGGGCATGCTGTCCATGGTGCGCCGCGCCGTCGACGACGAGGAAGACATCGTCTTCCTGGGCTGGGAACCCCATCCCATGAACGCCAACTTCGACCTGAAGTACCTGCCCGGCGGCGAGGACTTCTTCGGCGGTGAAGGCACCGTGCATACCGTGACCCGCAAGGGCTACGTGGAAGAATGCCCGAACGTCGGCACCTTCCTGGGCAATCTGAAGTTCAGCCTGGCGATGGAAAACGAGATCATGGGCAAGATCCTCGACGATGGCGAGGATGCCGATGACGCCACCATGGCCTGGATGAAGGCCAACGGCGACGTCGTGATGTCCTGGCTCGAGGGCGTGACCACCGTTGACGGTGGCGACGCTTCCGCCGCGGTCTCCGAGGCCTTCGGTCTCTGATCCACATGGAAGGCCCGGTCCCCGCGACCGGGCCTTTTCTTCAGGGGCCGTCCCGCAGTGGTGACGGTCCCAGCTGAATTCCCCGGAATACGAAGGGAGGTCCGCCTTGGATTGGCTGACGGAAAACAAGATCCCCGTAGGGGACTGGGCCAGTGATTTCTTCGACTGGCTGAGGGACAATTTCGAGGGCATCGTCGATGTCATGGCCAATGGCGCCGAGAACCTGATCGACGGGTTGCTCTGGCTGCTGCAGGAGCCGCCCGAGCTGGTGGTGATCGCGGCCTTCGTGGCCCTGACATGGGCGCTGCAACGCAGCTGGAAGACCTGCCTCTTCGTGGCCCTGGGCTTCCTCTTCATCCTCAACCAGGATTACTGGGAAGAGACCACCGAGAGCCTCACGCTGGTGATCTCCTCCTGTATCGTCTGCATGGCCATAGGGGTTCCCATAGGCATTGCCGCGGCGCACCGCCCGCGGCTCTACCAGGTCATGCAGCCGGTTCTGGACCTGATGCAGACCCTGCCCACCTTCGTCTACCTGATCCCCGCCATCGTCTTCTTCGGCATCGGCATGGTGCCCGGCCTGATCGCCACGGTGATCTTCGTCGTCCCCGCGCCGATCCGCCTGACCTACCTCGGCGTCTCTTCGACACCGAAGCCGCTGCTGGAAGCCTCGGAGGCCTTCGGCGGCACCAAGACCCAGACCCTGACCAAGGTCGAGCTGCCCTATGCGCTGCCGCAGATCATGGCCGGCCTCAATCAGACCATCATGCTGTCGCTGTCGATGGTCGTCGTCGCCGCTCTCGTGGGCGCGGATGGCCTTGGCGTGCCGGTGGTCCGGGCGCTGAATCAGGTGAATACCTCGCTTGGCTTCGAGAGCGGCTTCGTCATCGTCGTCGTTGCCATCATCCTTGACCGCATGCTGCGCATCGGAGGCCGCAAATGAGCGATCAACAGAAACGGGCCGCCGTCGAATTCGACAATGTCTCGATCGTCTTCGGGGACTACCCCGGCAAGGCGCTGCCGATGATGGACGCGGGCAAGGACCGCTCCGAGATCCAGAAGGCCACCGGCCAGGTGCTGGGCGTCCACGATTGCTCGATCACCGTCGAAGAGGGCGAGATCCTCGTGCTGATGGGGCTCTCGGGCTCGGGCAAGTCGACCCTGCTGCGCGCCGTCAACGGGCTGAACCCCGTGGCCCGCGGCGAGGTGCGCGTGCATGCCAACGGCTGGAGCGCCTCGCCCACCAATTGCAGCAAGGACGACCTGCTGAAGCTGCGCCGCGAAAGCGTCGCCATGGTCTTCCAGCAATTCGGCCTGCTGCCCTGGCGCAACGTGCTGGACAACGTGGCCCTGGGGCTTGAGCTGTCGGGCATGACCCGCAAGGAACGCGACGAGAAGGCCCGTGCCCAGCTTGACCTGGTCGGCCTGACCGACTGGGCCGAGAACAAGGTGGGCGAGCTTTCGGGCGGCATGCAGCAGCGTGTCGGCCTGGCCCGCGCCTTTGCCACCGAAGCGCCGATCCTGCTGATGGACGAGCCCTTCTCGGCGCTTGATCCGCTGATCCGCACCCGTCTTCAGGACGAGCTGCTGGAGCTGCAGGAGAAGCTGAAGCGGACCATCATCTTCGTCAGCCACGACCTGGACGAGGCCTTCAAGCTGGGCAACCGCATCGCCATCATGGAGGGCGGGCGCATCGTGCAATGCGGCTCTCCGCAAGAGATCATCGCCAACCCGGCGAATGACTACGTGGACGATTTCGTCACCCACATGAACCCGCTGAATGTCCTGCTGGCCGCCGATGTCATGTCGGCCGACAAGGCCGAGGGGGCCCAGGCCCATGTCTCTCCCGAGACCCCGGTGGGTGAGGTCATCCGTGTCCTCACTGGCAAGGACGATGTCGTCGGCGTGCGGGACGATGCCGGCCTGGAGCTTGGCTCGATCACCAACCAGGACATCATCTCGGCCCTGCATGCCAAGGCGCCCAACTCGGACGCCTGACGGTTCCCTGACCCAGACAAGAGGCCCGGCAAGTCAGCTTGCCGGGCCTCTTGCGTTTGTGCGGTGAGGAACCCGTCCACGCGCCGCCCCCCGGGCGGGGTCAAAGATTTGAAACGCATTCCTGAATGGCGCGGTGACTTTTCCGTTTTGCGGTTTGAATTGCCGTTCAACGGGAAACACCCATGGGTTGTATGGTGCTCGCGTGTTCCCCGTTCCCATGACTCATCAATAGATTGAATCCGGCATGAACTTTGCCGCAGAGACCATTTTTGGCCTTGGGAAGTCGTTCCCAACTGTTAGAGAGCTATTGACTGACAGGTCCAATTTGGTCGACTGGTCGCGCGGTGTTGGTGAATTTTTTTCCGGTGAATATATTTGACTACCAAGAGGACTTTCCATGAAACGCGCGGTTCCCGATCCTGAAGGTGCGGAGTTCGCCAACGCCCTTGCCATTGTTGGTATGGCCTGCCGCTTGCCCGGCGGTAACGAAACCCCGGATGACTACTGGCAGTTCCTTCTCGACCGTAAGACCGGAATCCGCGAAGTGCCCGAAGATCGCTGGAATGCCGAGACCTATTACAGCGAGAATTCCGACGCCATCGCCTCGGCGACGACGAAATGGGCTGGATTCCTCGATGATATTCGCGGTTTCGACGCGAAGTTCTTTGGTATTTCCCCGCGCGAGGCCGCGGCGATGGACCCGCAACAGCGGCTGCTGCTGCAATGCACCTACGAGGCGTTGCAGGATACGCAGCGCGCGGCTTCCGACTATTCCAGGGGCAAGACCGGGGTGTTCGTCGGGATCTCCCAGTCCGACTACCGCACCATCCAGGAACTGCGCCCGACCAACCCCGAGAATTTCGCCGGCACCGGCTATGCGCTCTGCATCAGCGCCAACCGGGTGTCGCACCGGCTGAACCTGAAGGGGCCCTCCTACGCGGTGGATACCGCCTGTTCCTCGTCGCTGGTGGCGCTGAACCAGGCCGTGCAGAACCTGCATTCGGGCGCCTGTGACGTGGCCGTGGTGGCCGGCGTCAACGTGCTGGCGCACCCCTCGTCCTTCATCGCCTTCTCGCGGGCGGGGATGCTGTCTTCGACCGGGCAGATCTCGACCTTCGACAACCGCGCCAACGGCTTCGTGCGCGGCGAGGCGGCGGGCGTGGTGGTGTTGAAACCCTACCACAAGTCGCTGGAGGACGGAGACCGCATCCACGCCCTGATCCATGCCTCGGCCTGCAATCAGGACGGCTTCACCCCGACCATCACCGCGCCCGCGCAGGACAGCCAGATCGACATGCTTGAGGATCTCTTCACGCAGTCCGGTGTCGACAAGGCCTGGGTCGGCTATGTCGAGGCCCATGGCACCGGCACCCCCGTGGGTGATCCCATCGAGGCGGGCGCCATCGGCACCGTGATCGGCCAGCACAATGCCGAACGTCCGGTCTGGATCGGCTCGGGCAAGGCCAATGTCGGTCACGCCGAGGCGGCGGCCGGGATCTCGGGCCTGATCAAGGCCGTGCTCGCCGTGCGCAACGGCGTCGTGCCGCCGAACGTCAATTTCGACACTCCGAACCCCAATATCCCCTTCGATGCGCTGAACCTGAAGGTGCCGACCGCGGCCGAGCCCTTCCCCGAGGCCGGTGGCCTGCGCTTTGCGGTGGTCAACTCATTCGGCTTCGGCGGCACCAATGCCTCGACCCTGATTTCCTCGGTGCCCGCGCAGGCCGCCGTGCCGGTGATGCCCGTTGCCCGCAGGGGCGCGCAGGACTTCCCCTATTTCTTCCCGCTCTCGGGCCCCAGCCAGGAGGCCATCCTGGCCAATGCCGGGGACCTGCTGGCGCTGCTGAAGGACGAAGACAGCGCCCTGTCGCAGCTTTCGCTGGCCGAGCTGTCGGCGGCGCTTGGCAAGGACCGCGCCCATCTCACCTACCGCACCATGCTGCTCGCCCGCAGCCGCGACGAGCTGCTGGAGGCGCTGGAGCTGCTGGTGGAGAACGACGAAGAGAAGCTGTCGGAGGCGAAGACGGTGATCACGGGCCAGGCCCGCACCGAGACCTCGCTGTGCTTCGTCTTTGCCGGGCAGGGCAGCCAGTGGTGGGCCATGGGGCGCCAGTTCATGGAGCATTCCCCCGTCTTCCGCGATGCGGTCGAGGCCTATGATGCGCATTTCAAGACGGTTGCCGGCTGGTCCCTGGTGGATGAGCTGCTGGCGGACGAGGCCTCTTCCCGCATTGACGACACCGCGGTGACCCAGCCTGCGCTCTTTGCCATCCAGGCGGGTCTGGGTGCGGTCTGGGAGAGCTTCGGCATCAAGCCCGACATGGTGGTGGGGCACTCGATCGGCGAGTCCGCGGCCTCCTACATCGCCGGGGGCCTGACGCTGGAAGGCGCGGCCAGCTTCCTTTCGAAGCGCGGCGTGGTACGTGATCAGCTGGGCCAGAAGGGCGCCATGGCCGCCGTTGGCCTCGCGCCCGAGGATATCGAGCCGCTGTTGCCGCCGAAGATCAACGTCGCCGCCGTCAACGGGCCGGGGTCCACCACGATCTCGGGCGACTACGACACGTTGCATGCCTTCGTGGAGGAGTTCCAGGAAAGCCAGCCCGATACCTTCATCCGCATCCTCAAGGTCGATACCGCCTGGCACTCCTACCAGTTGGAAGCCGGGGAAGAATGGTTCCGACGCGAGGTGAAAGAGGTGTCGTGGCGGGTGCCGCAGATCCCCTTCATCTCGACCGTGACCGGCAAGCCGGAAACAAAGTTCGACCTGGAATATGCCTGGCTGAACTTGCGCCGTCCGGTGATGTTCCAGCAGGGCATCGAGACCGCGCTGAAGATGGGGGCCACCACCTTCGTCGAGCTGGGGCCGCATTCGACCCTGATGGGCCCCACGAAGTCGACAGCGCTTGAGGCCGGTGCCAAGGTCGATGTCTTCCAGTCGCTGTCTCGCAAGGAAGCCGATTTCGACATCTTCGCCCGCACCGCCGCGCAGCTCTATGTCTCGGGCTACGCGCTGGACTGGGATGCGCTGGCCGGCGGGGCAGAGGCACCGCTGGCCCTGCCGCGCAATCACTGGATGCAGGAAAGCCTCTGGCAGGACAGCGAGGAAAGCCGCGCCGCCCTCTACGGCGCCCGCCCGCATCCCTTCCTGGGCCGCAAGTCCGCCGACGCGGGCAGCGCCTGGCGGATGGAGCTGAACACCAAGGCCTGGCCCTTCCTGAAGGACCACCGGATGCAGTCCGAGACGCTGTTCCCCGGCGCAGGCTACCTGGAAACCCTGGTGGCGCTCGGGGTCGAGCTGCACGGCGACAAGCCGTTGGAGCTGTCGGACACGGTGATCCACGAGGCGCTCTTCCTCGAAGAGGACCAGGACATGCTGGTCTCGGTCTCCTGGTCGCCGGACCGCAAGCGCGCCAAGCTCTTCTCGCGCCCGCGTGACAGCCGCGACGACTGGGTGCTGCGCTCGGAAGGCAAGATCCGCGTCACCGATGTGCCCGCCCCCGAGGCGATGCCCTTCGATCCCGCGACCACCGAGTTGCAGGAGGTCGATGCGGCGCTGGTCTATGACGTGGATTCCAGCCAGGGCTTCGTGAACTACGGCCCCGCCTTCCAGGTGATCGACCGCATCTGGGTCGGCGAGCACAGCGCCGTGGCGCGCATCAAGGCGCCCGAGGCGATCAAGGGCCAGACCGAGACCTTCTATATCCACCCCTCGCTGATGGATGGCTGCCTGCAGATGTGCGATCCGCGCATCTCGGCGGCGACGATCCACACGCCTCGCAAGCCCGGCGACATGGCCTATCTGCCCGTCGGCGCCCGCAAGCTGCGCTACTACGGCCGTCTGCCCGACGAGGTGATCGCCCATGCGCACCGCGCCCGGAACCCGGTGACGGGCGAGATCGAGGCGCATTTCACCGTCACCGACGTCGATGGCCGCGTGCTGTTCCAGGCCGAGGGCCTGCTGACCCAGCCGCTGCCCACCAAGGCCGCGGCAGAGGCCACTGACGAGGTGCTGCCGAACTTCACCGTCGAGGGCCTTTCCGAGATCCGCGACGAGCCCGCGCTGGTCGACGATGCGCTTGGCACCTGGCTGGTGCTGGCCGAAAGCGCCGCCGATGTGGCCCCGCTGGTCTCCGAGATGACAGCCCTTGGCGCCGCGCCCGTGGTGCTGACCCGCGACGCACTGGGCGAAGAGCTGGTGCAGGCGGTCGAGGACCAGCACGGCGAGGCGCTGGAGCAGGCGCAGGTGAAGGGTATCTTCTTTGCAGCCGCCCTCGGTGCCGCCGGTACCCCTGCCGATGCCGAACCCGCCGATCTCTATGCGCAGATCGAGCGCAACGTGATGGACCTGATCACCATCGGCGACCTGATGGACTTCCACCGCACCAACGAGGTGGCCCTGCCGCGCATCGCGGTGCTGACCTCTGGGGCCTATCCCGACCCGGTGACCGGCAAGGCCGGTGCTGCCGGGCTGACCCAGACGCCGATTTCGGCGCTTGGCCGGGTTCTGGCCACCGAGACGCCGGAATACCACGTGCGGATGTTCGACCACGACGGCTCGGACGCCGCGGGGCTGGCGCTGCGCCTGCTGTCGGACACCCTCGAAACCGAGACGGTGATCCGCGAGGGCAAGACCTATGGCGCCCGGCTATTCGCCCGCGAGACGTCAGAGTTCGAGCCCAAGCTGGTCGATGTGCCTGCCAGCGACGAGACGGTCAACTTCCACGCCACCATGCGCCAGCCGGGCGTCATAGATGACCTGGGCCTCTGGGAGCTGCCGCTGGAAGCGCTGGCCGACGACGCGGTGCGGGTGCGTATCTCTGCGGTCGGCATGAACTTCCGCGATGTCATGGCCGTCACCGGCCTGCTGCCGGAAGAGGCAGAGCCCGATCCCGCCTGGCAGCACCTGGGCCTGGAGTTCGGCGCCGTGGTCCATGCGGTCGGCAAGAACGTCACCGGCCTGAAGCCGGGAGACCGGGTCATGGGCATGGGCCGCCGCTGCCTGCAGCGCTTCATGGACGTGGACCCCCGCGCCCTGACCGTGCTGCCCGAGCATATCAGCCTGGAGGAAGCCGCCACGATCCCCTCGGCCTTCGCCACGGCGCATTACGCGCTGAACCGCGTCGGTCGCATGCGCAAGGGCGAGAAGGTCTTCATCCATGTCGCCACCGGCGGCGTCGGCATGGCCGGCATCCAGCTGTGCCAGGATGTCGGGACCGAGATCTTCGCCACCGCAGGCAGCCCCGCCAAGCGCGAGCTGCTGGCCGAGCTGGGCGCCCATCACATCATGGACAGCCGCAGCCTGAAATTCGCCGATGATGTCGAGCGGATCACCGAAGGGCGCGGCGTCGACGTGCTGCTGAACTCGCTGCCCGGCGAATATATCACCAAGGGTCTGGATATCGTCGCGCCCTATGGCCGCTACCTGGAAATCGGCAAGGTCGACGTCTATGCCGACAGTGCCATCGGCATGAAGGCCCTGCGCAAGAACGTCTCGTTCTCCTGCCTCGATCTGGCGGCCATGGGCCAGGAGCGGCCCGAGCTGCTGGCAGAGCTGATGCAGGAGGTGGTCGAGATGTTCGCCGAGCGCCGCCTCAAGCCGCTGCCGGTGACGTCCTTCCCGATCAGCCAGATCGGCGATGCGGTCCGCTACATGTCGCAGGCGCGGCACGTGGGCAAGGTCGTCGTCTCGCTGGAGGAAGCCAGCTTCAAGATCCGCCGCGACATCTCGCGCCCCGTGGCGCTGTCGGGCGATGCCTCCTACCTGATCACCGGCGGCACCAAGGGCTTTGGCCTGACCATCGCCGACTGGATGAGCCGCGCCGGCGCCGGCAAGCTGGTGCTGACCTCGCGCGGGGGCAGCTTCCTGAAGGAAGACATGGACCGCGTGAAGGCGATGCAGGCGCGTGGCACCCAGGTCGAGGCGCTGGCGCTCGATGTCACTTCCGAGACCGAGATGGAGGCCTATGTGGCGGCCGCCACGTCCGACGCCACCCACCCGCTGCGCGGCGTGGTCCATGGCGCGGCGGTGATCAAGGATGGCTTCCTCAACCAGCTGACGCCCGAGGTGATAACCGAGGTGCTTAGGCCCAAGGTCCTGGGCGGCTGGATCCTGCACCGGGCCTTCGAGAAGGCAGGCGTCGAGCCCGACTTCCTGATCGGCTTCTCCTCCATCGCCGAGATCATCGGCTCGGGCGGGCAGGGCAACTACGTGGCGGCCAACGCCTTCCTGACCGCGCTGGCGCGCTATCGGGATGGCCTTGGCCTGAACGGGACGGCGATCAACTGGGGTGCCATGGCTGAATCGGGCTTCGTCGCCCGTTCCGACGGCATGGCCAGCTACCTGGAATCGGTGGGCCTGCACGGCCTCACCGATGAAGAGACCGACATGGGCATGGAGATCGCGGTCTCCCGCGATGTGGCGGGCTTCTGCTACTCCAAGGCCGACTGGGTGCAGATCGCTCGGGCCAATGCCGCGCTTGGCGGCAGCCCCCGCATCGCGCCGCTCCTGCAGAAGGACGGCTCGGGCGGTGGCGAGGTGCGGGCGCGACTGATGGCGCTCAGCGGCGACGAGCTGCGCGCCGAGGCCATCGAGTTCCTCAAGGACGAAGTGGCCAATGTGCTGAAGATCGACAAGGCCACGATCCAGCCCGACCGCCCGATGTCCGAGCTGGGCCTCGACTCGCTCTCGTCCTTCGAGCTGAAGATGCGCGTCGAGACGGCGCTTGATTTCACCATGCCGGTGTCGCGCTTCCTGGCCGCGCCCTCGATCGACGAATTCGCCAAGATCCTCGAAGAGGAGATCGCCGCGATGGTCGAGGCCGAGGCCAATGCCGCGAGCGCCGAAGAGGCGGGCGGCGAGGGCGAGGCCGAGGGGGCGGACGTGGCCCTTGGCTTCCAGGGGACGGATCACCAGGTGGACCTGCTGCGCAGCTCTCTGGCGCCGATGAGCTCGACCTCCGGCAAGCTGTCGCTCTTCCATCACCGCACCGCCGGCATCTCGACCGACCGGGCGGCGGCAGAGGCGGCCATGGCGGTGCTCGCAGAGCGCCACCCGTTGCTGCGCCTGCGCGCAGAAGGGGCGGGCGAGGCGCTGGTGCTGCAACTCGACGGCGCGCCGCAGGTGCTGGAGGCGCTGCCCGAGGTGCCCGAGGTGCCCGATGTGGCCGCGGGCCAGCTGGTCGTGCTGGCGGTCGGCGCGGGCAAGGTCAGCCTGATGCTGCACCTGGCCGTGGGCGACGCGGCTTCTGCGGACCTGCTGCTGGCCGAGCTCTCCGCGCTGCTGCGGGGCGAAGAGCTGGCCATCCCCGCCGCACGTGACGAGATCGACGCGGCCCTGGCGGCCTGCCGCTACGACGAAGAGAGCGCCGAGGGCAAGAACGACCGCGCCTTCTGGTGGTACGCCGTGAAGGCGGGCGCCGCCCCGGTGCCCTTCGCGCGCCGGGCTCGGGCGCTCTTGCCCCAGGGCATGGGCCGCGAGCGGGGCCGTACGCAGGTGTTGTCGCTGCCGCTGGACGGGGCGGATCTGTCGGAAGACCGCATCCTGCTGCGTTTCGCGCGCGGTCTGCGCGCCGCGACGGGCTCGTCCGGCAATGTGCTGGTCACCCGGATCGCGTCGGCACGGGAAGGGCTGGAGGGGACCCCGGCCATCGGGCCCTTCGAGCAGGCCCAGCCGGTGCTGGTGGAATGTGATCTGCCCGAGGCCCTGGCCGAGGCGCGCCTGAGGCGCGTGCTGGCCGCCGCCGCGGCGCATCGCCACTTCGGCAGCGCCGCCGCGGCGAAGGCCTTTGCCAAGAGCTTCCGCGACTGGAAGGTGCATCCCTTCCAGCTGGCGGTGACCACGGGCGAGGCGGCCTCGCGCGCGGTGCACGCAAGCCATGACCTGGTGCTGGAGATCGACGCCGAGGCAGGCGAGCTGCGGCTCGTGCGCGACCTCGACGTGGTGACCGAGGGCGAGGCCCGCGCGATCCTCGCGGCCTTCGAGACGGCGCTGGTGCCCGCCCAGTAGGCTTTGCACGATGACGCTTTCCCGCCCGAGACGTCGGGCGGGAGGCAGGTTTGCCGGGGGCGTGGTCGCCCGGAGACAGGAAGACAAGTGACCATGGACACTCTGACCCGCGCCGAGGCGCAACCTCTTGGCCTCTGGCAGCGCTACCAGATCCGACAATTGACCGACCCGGCCTGCACACCGACCGGAGCGTCCATCTGGCTATTGTCCTTCGCCATGCTGATCCGGCCCAAGGCTGACCGCAGGCGGCTTGGACGTGCCTTCCAGAAGCTGGTGCGCCGTCACGACGGGCTGCGGCTGCGCTTCGAGCAGGATGACAGCGGTTGGCACGGGGTGATGAACCCGGTCAGCGCCTATGGGCTGACCGAGGTCGAACTGGGCGAAGTGGATGACGAGACCTTCCGCGGCAAGCTCAACGAGGTTGCGCGAAAGCCCATGGATATCCGCTCGGAAAAGCTGGTCGAGCTGGTGCTGCTGAACTGCGGCAGCCGGGGCGACGCGGTGGTCTGGCGCATCCACCATGCGCTGACCGACGGTTTCGGGATGATCGTGCTGGCCGAGGATCTGTTCAAGTACATGCTGGGTCTGCCCATCCTCAGCTCGGCGCTGTCGCACCGGGACTACATCCGGCAATGGCAGAGCCCGAAGGGCGCCCGCGCCGCCGAGGTCGAGGCCTATTGGGCCCGCGTTGCCGCCGATGCGCCGCCCGCCCCCGACGTGGGACGAAGGGCCCGTGGGCTAGAGCCGCTGCACCTGTCCAACGCTGTCCGCGAGAGCAGGGGCCTGAACGTGCGGATCTCGGCGCAAAGCGCCGAGGCGTTGCGTGCCCGCAGCGCCGAGACGGGGCTTTCGCTGCAGCATCTGTTCTTCGGTGGCTTCCTCGAGGCTGTCTGCCGCATCCATGGGCTTGACCGGATGATCTTCGACTTCTCGGCCATGCGCACCGAGCCGGCCCTGTCGAACTATTGCGGCGATCACACGCTTGATCCCTTCATCATCTACCGCCCCGACCATGGCTCCGACCCTTGGGACCGCGCCGCCCGGCTGCAACGCCAGTACTTGGAGGCCATGGCCCATCTGCCCGCCGATGCGGCCCGGCGCGGCAGCCGGCTTGAGCAGAAGATGATCGAGGCCGGTGTCTATCCGCGCCAGTTCGCCACCTATGTCCCGAGGGCCACCAGGCGGGAGGAGGGCTCGACCTTCAGGAACGCCTTCGCGGCGCGCGCGGGAGAGACCGTCAGCTTTGGGGCGCATAGCTTCACGCCGCTGGAGCTGGACCAGAATGTGCACAGTCTTAACGAGTTGCAGGTGATTGCCATGGATGATGTCGGCACGGCTGCTTTCGGTCTCGGCTGGGATGCCGATGCCTATGACACCGAAGACATAGAGACGCTGGCGGCCCGGATCTGCCAGATCCTGGACATCGACCTGATTGAACTGGTGCCAAGATGACGCCTGCGAATTCCTCTGCCCGCCGCCGCGACGGCGACCTGGTGCAGGCCAATCCCCGAGACTACGGCTATTCGCCCAACATGCCACGCCTCTGGCACGGGATGACCTTCCAGGCCTGGCGCGGGATGTCGCGCGGCCAATGGGTGAACCGGGACCTGATCCGTCCGGGGCTCTTTGCCTCGGTCACGGCCCTGAGCCTGGGCAATACGCTGATGGCGGCGCTCAGCGATCTGCTGTTCGGCCGGGCGCTGGAAAAGGTGAAGATCGAGCCCGATCCGGTCTTCGTGCTGGGTTTCTGGCGCTCGGGCACCACCTGGCTGCACCAGCTGCTGTCCAATGACCCGCGCTTCACCGCGCCGACCTCGCTGCAGGTCTTCATGCCCGAGACCTTCCTGGTGCTGAGCCGCGTGATGCGCCCACTGGAGAGGCTCTGGCTGCCGAAGAGCCGGCCCATGGATGCGGTGGCGCTGAAGGCCGATACCTCGGAGGAAGACGAGGTGGCGCTGGCGGTCTCCGGGGCGGCCTCGATCATGCGGGCGCTGTCCTATGGCAATCTGAACGATCCGCGGGTGACCTGGGATATCGACAGCCTGCCCGAGGCGGACCTTGACCATTGGCGCCGCACCTGGATGCGCTTCCTGACCAAGGTGCAGTACCGCGCCCCGTCCAAGCAACTGCTGCTGAAATCGCCCGGCCACACGATGCGCATCCGAGAGGTGCTGCGTCAGTTCCCCAATGCCCGCTTCATCCATATCATCCGCGATCCCTACGCGGTGGCGGCCTCCTATCTGTTTTCCTCCGAGGCGATGACCGCGACGCAGACCGTGCTCAAGGTCATGCCCACCGAGGCAGAGCAACTGGATGGCGCGCTCAGGGTGCTGCCCGAGTTTCACCGGGCCTTCGAGGCGCAGAAGCACCTGATCCCCGAAGGCCGCTACACCCAGATCCGCTACGAGGCCCTGAGCAAAGACCCCAAGGCGGTGCTGTGCGGCGCCTACGAGGACCTGGGTCTGGACAGCTTCGGCGATCTCGAGCCGGGGCTGGATCGCATGATCGAGGCGCGCCGGGGCTACAAGGCCGGCAGACCTGCGCTGGACCCGGTTCTGGCCCGGCGCATCGAGACGGATTGGTACGAGTATTTCGAGCGTTACGGCTACCCGATACGAACAGAATAGAAGATCTTGATGACCATTTCCGACCGCATCGCGGCCCTCTTGTTGCGCCACCTTCGCAAGCTCTCTGCGCTTGTGCTGCTGATCGTTCTTGGCCTCGGGGCGGGGATTCCGGCGCTGACCTTCTCGGCCGACAACACCAGTTTCTTCGGCAAGCAGAACCAGGAAACCCGCGACCTGGAAGACCTTGGTGAATTCTACACCGGCTCCAGCGGCTTCCTGATCATGGTCAAGCCGCCCGAGGGCGAGATGTTCTCTCTGAACACCCTCGAAGCCCTGAAGGAAATGACGGCGGATGTCTGGCAGGCCCCCTTCGCCCTGCGCGTGGATTCCCCGGCCAACTTCAACCACAGCCGTTCCGAGGGGGAGGACATCATCGTCGAGCCGTTGCTGGACGAATATGCCGAGGTCACCCCCGAGGTGGCGGAGCGTTTCCAGGAGGTCGTCTCGACCAGCCCCGAGATGCGCAACCGGCTGGTGGCGGCGGATCTGCAGGCCTATGGCATCTCGCTGAACACCGTGCTGTCGGATGACTTCGAGGCGCGCCGGGACGAGCTGCTGGCCTTCCTCGACCAGATGGAGGCCGATTGGGCCGAACGCTACCCCGGTTTCGAGATCCGCATGACCGGCGATGTGCTGGGCGGGCTGACCCTGGCCCTGGCCGCGAAGCAGGACATCCTGACCCTTGTGCCCATGGCCTTCGTGCTGGTGATCGCGCTGCTGCTCTTCTTCCTGCGGGTGCCGCTGGCGGTGGGTGGTGCGGCGCTGGTGGTCCTGCTCAGCACCATCGGCACCTTCGGGTTCACCGGCTTCCTGGGGATCGAGCTGACGGCAGGCACGGCGATCAGTCCGATGGCGGTCATGGTGCTGACCGCGGCCTCCTGCATCCACCTGATCCTCAGCTGGTTCCGCGAGCTCGACCGGTCGGACCGTGCCACCGCCCTGCATCACGCGATATCCGAGAACCTGGCCCCGGTGCTGGTGACCACCGTCACCACCGCGATCGGCTTCCTGGCGCTGAACTTCGCCGAGGCGCCGCCGCTGCAGGACATGGGCAATATCGTCGCCTTCGGGCTGATGATCGGCATGATCGCGAATTTCACCCTGCTGCCGCTGGCCCTGCGCGCCAGCCGCGCCCGTGGCGGCGACCGGCTGCCCCTGCGCGAGGGGATGATGCGGGTGCTGGCCGACCTCGCCGTGCGCTACCGTCGCGGCTGGATCACCGGCTTCCTGGCGCTGATCCTGGTGGCGGGTCTCGGCATCGGGCGTATCGGCTATGATGACAGCCTGGTGCGCTATTTCGATGACCGCTTCGAGTTCCGCCAGGACTCCGACGAGATCCAGCAGCATCTCACCGGGCTCGACAACCTTCAGTTCTCGTTCACCGCGCCCGAGGGCGGCTCTGTCTTCGATCCCGACTTCCTACGCGATATCGACCGTTTCACCACCTGGATCGAGACCCAGGACAACGTCGTCGGGGTCTCGAGCCTGACCCAGGTGATCAAGCGGCTCAACATGTCGATGAACGGCGACGCGCCGGCCTTCGACCGTATCGCGGACAGCCGCGAGGCCAATGCCCAGCTGATGATGTTCTACGAGCTCTCGCTGCCGGTCGGGCTGGACCTCAACTCGACCATCGACGTGGATCGGCAGCGCACCCGCGTGGTCGTGCTGATGCGTGCCGAACACAGCGAGGACGTGCGCGGGCTGGCCAAGGTGGCCGAGGCCTGGATGGCCCGGAACACGCCCGACACCCAGGCCCGCGCGGCGGGGATTTCCTACGCCTTCTCCACGGTCTCCGAGCGCAACAACTCGCAGATGCTGGTCGGGCTGGTTCTGGTCCTGGTGCTGGTTTCGCTGATCATGATGGCCACCCTGCGCAACGCGCGGATGGGGGTGATCAGCCTGGCGCCGAACGTCCTGCCGGCCATCTTCGCCTTCGGTCTCTGGGGGATCAGCTTCGGCGATGTGAACCTGGGATCAACCGTGGTCACGACCATGACATTCGGGATCGTGGTGGATGACACGGTTCACTTCCTCATGCACTATCTGGACGGACGGAAGAGGGGCCGTTCCACAGTAGATGCCTTGCAGGAGACGTTCCGGGTCGTAGGGTCCGCCATTATCGTGACCTCGATCTGTCTCGCCATCGGATTTCTCGTCATGGCGACCTCCGGCTTTGCAATCAACCAGCACCTCGGTGCGCTGACTGCCATCGTGATCGGCTTCGCCCTGCTGGCGGATCTGCTGTTTCTCCCCGCACTGCTCCTCAGCTTTGACAGGACGAAAGCAAAATGACCAAGACCATGTTTACCGCGATTGCCGCGATTGTCGCGGCTCTCTTCATCGGGCTGGGCCCGGCCAGCGCAGAGACCACCCAGGAGAAGGGGCTGCGCATTGCCCAAAGCGTGGGCCAGGAGCCCGGTTTCCGCGATCAGGCGGCCGAGGGCGAGATGATCCTGACCACCAAGTCCGGCCAGACCAGTATCCGCCGCTTCGAGGCCCGCGCGGTCGAGACCTCTCCGGGCGAGACGCGCTCGGTGCTGACCTTCCTCTGGCCCGGCGATATCCGCAATACGACCCTGCTGACCCATTCCCATGCCGGCGGGCGCGACGACGACCAGTGGCTCTACCTGCCGGCCGTCTCGAAGGTGCGGCGGATCTCGTCTTCGGGTCGCTCGGGCTCTTTCGTGGGCAGCGAATTCGCCTATGAGGACATGAGCGACCAGGACGTGGACAAGTACACCTACAACTGGGTTGCGGATGGCAGCTGTCCGGGTGGCGGTCGCTGCCATATCGTCGACCGTTTCCCCAGGGGCGCCTCGGCCTACAGCTACGAGCGCGTCTGGATCGAGCAATCGCGCAAGCTGATCCAGAAGGTCGAATACTACGATCGCCGCAAGGCGCATCTGAAGACCATGCTCATTTCAGGCTACCGCAAGCACAACGGCAAGTATTGGCGTGCCGCGAAGATGGAAATGAGCAATCACCTCACTGGCAAGGGCACCACCCTGACCTGGGACGGCTTTACCTTCGACAGGGGGGTCAACCCCAACGACCTGACGGTCAGCGCCCTTCGCAAGGGCCTTTGAACAAGCAGGCAAAGGGCGAATCGCTCTCCCTCGGGGGAGGGCGATCTGACCTGAAAACAGGCAATGTGGATCAGGCTGTCCGACAGAAACCCTGAATAAGAGGTAAACGGGGCCATTCACACAACCATAGCGTGGCTTTTGTGTCCTTGCCGCATCGGCCGCTCTGCGCAATTCGGGCAACATACGTTTTCGGATATTTGGTGTGGCGCCCGGTGATACTTCTCTAGCCAATCAGCAATTGGAGTAATTTGAATGTCGTATTTCTCGGGGGGGAAAACCGCAGCGATTTCCGCGGGGGCGATTTTTGCGGCACTGGTCGGACAGGCGCAGGCGCAAGAGGCGGATGTGAATGCGAGCGTTTCCTTCGGGGTTCGCTATTACACCGAAGACGGCCTCTATCCGGAGCAATCCGATGCCGGAGCCGAGGGCGCGTTTGAATTCAACATCAACGGCGCCAAGCCTATCGGTCCGGGTCAGCTGAACTTCGACATCGACGGCCTTGCCGATATTACGGGCACGCGCAACGTCCTGAACCCGGCAGAGCTGAATTACACCCAGAGCTTCGGCAACTGGAGCGTTCTGGCAGGCTTCCACACCGAGAACTGGGGCGTGGCCGAAAGCCGCTCGGTGATGAACGTCATGAACCCGACCAACAATGCTGATCCGATGATCGAGGATGTGCTGCTTGGCACGCCCATGGTCAACCTGAACTACACCAGCTCCATCGGTACCTTCAGCGCCTATGCGCTGACCGGCTTTATCGAGCCGATCTATGCCGAGGGCGACGACGCGCGGTTCCGTTCGCCGCTGGAATGGGATTCCAGCCGAGCCGAGTTCGAGGCCAGCAAGCGGGATCGCAACCTGGACCTGGCGCTGCGCTACGCTGGCTATTTCTCGGTCGGGGCGGGCTCGCTGGACATCCAGGCGACCTACTTCAACGGCACCAGCCGCGAAGCGGTCGGCCTGCCGGGCTGCGTGGGCTCCTTCGGCACCGTGACCGAGGCGATCTGTAACCAGGCCAACGTGCTGATCCAGCAGGCCTATGAAGCCGGTCTCGACCTCGATCTGGACGGCCTGGATTTCGATGTCTCCAACATCGAGGACATCCTTGACCAGATCGACCCCGACCTGGCCGACGACCTTGTGGCGCTGCTCTCGACCGAGCCGGTGCTGGGCGCCGTGCCCTACTACCAGAAGGTCGAGCAGATCGGCCTGTCGACCGTCTATGCCCTCAACGACCTGCAGCTGCGCTTCGAGGCCTCGGTGCATGAGACCTCTACCGGCGGCTACTTCTCGGGCATGGTCGGCGGCGACTATACCTTCAACGGCTTCTTCGCCGGCAAGGGTGATCTGACCGTGGCGGCGGAATACCTCTACGACGACCGCTCGCCGGTGCAGCCGCTGACGATCTTCGAGAACGATGTCTTCCTGGGCTTCAACTACAAGTTCAACAACGCCAATGCCACCGAGCTGAAGATGGGTGTCTTCCACGATATCGACAGCAAGGCGCGGCTCTACACCATGGGCGTCAGCTCTCGTCTGACCGATGAAACCAGCATCGAGTTCAATGCCACCCACGTGGACACGCAGGGCTACAACGATCCGCTGGCCTTCATCGGCAATGACAGCTTCATGGAGCTGAAGTTCACCAGCTACTTCTGATCGCCTCGCGGGATCTGAAAATCAGCGCCCCCGACCGAAAGGCCGGGGGTTTTTCTTTGCGCGCGGCGGGGCAGAGTCGCGGTTGACACTCCCCTCTGTCTCTGAGAGATACGTAATATCATAACGAAATTTGACGTCCCTCGCGGGCGCAGGGGATAAGATGGACGGGGAAGACGCCGCGATGGCCGGGGGCACTTCGGGACAGGCTGAACAGGCGATCCGCCTGCGCGATCTGCAATTCTCTTGGTCCGGTCGCACCAGCTTCCGCATGGAGGTGCCCGACCTGCGGGTCGCCCGCGGCGAGAAGGTCTTTCTGCTGGGCGAGAGTGGCAGCGGCAAGTCGACGCTGCTCAGCCTGATCTGCGGCATCAATGCCCCGCAACGCGGCACGGTCGAGGTCGATGGCACCGCGCTCGGCTCTCTTTCGGCGGCGGCCCGCGATCGCTTCCGCGCCGAGCGGATCGGCGTGATCTTCCAGATGTTCAACCTGCTGCCCTATGCCTCGCCGCTTGAGAATATCCTGTTGCCCCTGAGCTTTGCCAAGGCGCGCCGGGCCAGGGTCGCCGACCCGCGGGCCGAGGCGCTGCGGCTGACCGCGGGGCTCGGGCTTGAGGCAGACCTGGTCTGCGGCGCCCGTGCCTCCGAGTTGAGCATCGGCCAGCAGCAGCGCGTTGCTGCCGCCCGCGCCCTGATCGGAGGTCCGGCGCTGATCGTTGCAGATGAGCCGACCTCGGCGCTGGATGCCGCCCGGCAGGGCGATTTCCTGGACCTGCTGATGCAGCAGACCGAGGCCGAGGGCGCCACACTGCTTATGGTCAGCCATGACGCAAGACTGGCCGAGCGCTTCGACCGGGTGATGGACCTGTCGCAGGTCGTGCTCACCTCCCGCGAGGGGCCTGGGGCCGGCGGCTGACGACTCCGCAGGCGTCACTGATGAAATGTTATACTGTATTCCAAATCGCAATCCTGGAGAGGACAGCAAGATGAAACGCATTGCAATGACCGCGCTGGCCGGGCTGGTTGCCCCGATGGCCATGGCCGACGAACAGCGCGAGCTGGGCGCGCATGTCCACGGTGTCTCGCAGCTTGAACTGGCTGTCGAGGGCGACCAGCTGACGCTGGCGCTGCGCGCCCCCGGCGCCGACATCACCGGCTTCGAGCATGCCGCCGAAAGTGCAGAGGACAAGGCCGCTGTCGCCGATGCGCTGGCGCTGCTTGCCCGGTCCGAGGCCATTTTCGCCTTCCCCGAAGCGGCCGGCTGTGTCCTGGTTGAGGCCAACGCCGAGCTGGAGGGCGAAGGCGCCCACGACCACGATGATCAAGATCACGAGGCACATGATCACGAGGCACATGATCACGACGAGCATGACCACGACGAACATGCCCATGACGATCATGACTACGACGATCATGACCACGATGCGCATGAGCACGAAGATCACGACGATCATGGTCATGAGGGCCATGAGCACGATGAGCATGGGCACGACGATCATGACGATCACGCCCATGACGACCACGACCATGACCACGGCGAAGAGGCGCATGCAGGGCATAGTGAGTTCCACGCCATGTACATGTATGAGTGCAGCGATGCCGGCGCGCTGACCGAGGTGGCCTTCCCCTTCTTCGACAGTTTTCCGAATGCCCGTGAGATCGAAGCGCAGTACATTACCGACAGCGGCGCCGGTGCCGCCGAGGTCGAGGCCGATGCCGCCGTGCTGAAGCTCGACTGATATGCTCATGGCGCCGCCCCAGGCGGCGCCGACAGGAGACTGACATGCTGCTAACCGCCCTTGCCTGGCAATCGCTGCTCAGCCGCAAGATCACCGTCGGGCTGACGATCTTTGCCATCAGCCTGTCCGTGGCGCTCTTTCTCGGGGTCGAGAAGGTGCGCACCGGGGCCAAGGCGAGCTTCGCCGACACGATCTCGGATACCGACCTGATCCTGGGCGCGCGTTCGGGCGGGGTGCAGCTGTTGCTCTACTCGGTGTTCCGGGTCGGCAATGCCACCAACAATGTCACCTGGGAGAGCTACCAGGACATTGCCTCCCGGCCCGAGGTCGACTGGATCGTGCCGATTTCGCTGGGCGACAGCCACCGCGGGTTCCGCGTCATGGGCACCACCACGGATTTCTTCGACCGCTACAAGTATCGCGGCGGGCGCGGGCTGGAGATGGCCGAAGGCGCGCGTTTCGATGATCTCTTCGATGCGGTGGTCGGGGCCGATGTGGCGGCCGAGCTGGGCTACGAGACCGGACAGGAGGTCGTCGTCGCGCATGGCCTCGCCTCCTTCACCGAGCATGACGACAAGCCCTTCCGCATCTCCGGCGTGCTGGCGCGCACCGGCACCCCGGTCGACCGCACCGTCTTCGTCAGCCTGCGCGCCATCGAGGCGATCCATGTGGACTGGCGCAACGGGGCGCAGATCCCCGGACAGACGGTCGGCGCCGACGCGGTGCGCCAGATGGAGCTGACCCCCGGCGCCATCACCGCCGCGATGATCGGCACCAAGTCCCGCTTGCAGATTTTCGGCCTGCAGCGCTGGATCAACGAATATCCCGAAGAGCCCCTGCTGGCGATCCTGCCGGGGGTGACCCTGCAAGAGCTCTGGAGCCTGATCGGCGTGGCGGAAACGGCGCTGGTCGGCGTCTCGGCCATGGTGGTGGCGACGGCACTTCTTGGGATGGCGGCGATGATCTTCTCGGGCCTGGCCGAACGGCGGCGCGAGATGGCGATCCTGCGCGCAGTCGGCGCGCGCCCCTGGACCATCCTCGGCCTGCTCTCGCTCGAGGCGCTGCTGATGGCGGGGCTCGGCGTCCTGCTGGGACTGGCGCTGCTCTATGGCGGGCTGCTTGCCGGGCGGGGCTGGATCGACCAGAGCTTCGGAATCTACCTGCGGATCGGCGCCCCGTCGCCGCGCGAATTGGCGGTGTTGGGCCTCGTGCTGCTCGCCGCGCTTCTTGTCAGCCTGATGCCCGCATGGCGCGCCTATCGCATGTCGTTGAGCGACGGTATGAGTATCAGGATCTGACAAGCGCGATCCGGCGGCGGCGGGGCCGGTCACTCCCCGTCCGCTGCCGGCTCGCGCCGGTTTCCCCCGCGCCCGCGCGCAGCTGCCATCCAGTGCCCGCCACGGGCTCCAGCCGATGAGGATCAAGATGCTGACCACCCGACGAGAGCTTCTGGCCGCGATGGCAGCCATCAGCCTGCCCCTGCCGCTGGCCGCCCGCGACGAGGTGATCGACCTGGAATGGTCGGACCTGATCCCGCAGGGCGATGGCGGCATGTCGCTGGACCGGCTGCGCCAGCTCGGCGTGGTCGAACACAACCAGCACGGAGAGCTCTCTTCCGGGTTCGAGCAGGAAGAGGCCGCCGCCGTCACCACCGAGTACAACGGCAAGATCGTCCGGCTGCCGGGTTTCATCGTGCCGCTGGACTTCGACGCCAAGGGGGTGACCGCCTTCATCCTGGCCCCCTTCGTCGGGGCCTGCATCCACGTGCCGCCGCCGCCTGCCAACCAGCTGGTCTTCGTCACCACCGACCGCCCCTACGAAAGCAAGGGCCTTTACGATCCGGTCAATGTGACGGGGATGTTCGGCACCGCGGCCACGGGCACCCAACTGGCCCAGATCGGCTATGCGCTCTCTGCCGACGAGATCGTGCCCTTCGGCTGAGGCCTCGGGGCGTCGTGTTCAATTTTCTGCAACGAATGGGTGCGGCGGAGGCCTTTCCCGCCGTCGATTGAGAGTACGTTAAGGGATCGGAACCTAGTCTGGCTGCGCCATCAGCCCAGGGAGTTCCCGATGCGCCTCTTTTCGACGCTTGCCGCCGCCGCCCTTGCCCTGTTGCCCGCCAGCCTGGCCAGAGCAGAGCAGGGGATCACCGATACCTCTGTCACCTTTGCCCAGGTCGCGGCGCTCGACGGGCCGGCCTCTGCGCTTGGCCTTGGCATGATGGCGGGGATCGAGGCGGCCTTTGCCGAAGCCAATGCCGCCGGTGGCGTGCATGGGCGCAAGGTGAGGCTGGACGCTTTCGATGACGGCTACGAGCCCGACCGCTCGGCGGCGCATCTGCGCGCGCTGGTGGATGGGAATGCACATCTGGGGATCATCGGGCCGGTCGGCACGCCGACCTCCGCCGCCAGCCAGCCGGTCGCCACGGCGGCGCGGCTGCCCTACATCGGCCCCTTCACCGGGGCGGGCTTCCTGAGGGATGCAAGCCACGGAAACATCTTCAATATCCGCGCCACCTATGCCGCAGAGACAGAGGCCTGGATTGCCCATCTGGTGGATGGTCTTGGACTGACGGATATCGCAATTCTCTACCAGGACGACGGTTTCGGCCGCGTCGGGCTCGAGGGCGTCACGGCGGCCCTGGAAAAACGCGGCATGTCGCTGATCGGCCAGGGCACCTACACGCGCAACACGGTGGCGGTGAAATCCGCCCTGCTGGAGCTGCGCAAGGCCGACCCCCAGGCGGTGGTCATGGTCGGCGCCTACAAGCCCGTGGCCGAGTTCATCAAGCTGTCGCGCAAGCTGAAGTTCGACCCGGTCTTCGTGAATATCTCCTTCGTCGGCTCCGAAGCCCTGGCCTCTGAGCTGGGGGCGGCGGGCGAGGGGGTGATCATCAGCCAGGTGGTGCCCTTCCCCTGGGATGACAGCCTGCCCCTGGTGGCGCGCTACCAGGCCGCCCTGGCCGCCCATTCCGACGCCGCACCGGGGTTCGTCACGCTGGAGGGCTACATGGTCGGCCGCGTCGCGCTGACCGCGCTCGAGGCCGCCGGGCGGGATCTCGACCGGGAGGGCTATCTTGCCGCCCTCGGCAGCCTGCGCGAAGTCGACCTGGACGGTGTCAGCCTGCAGTACGGCCCCGGTGACAACCAGGGTATGGACGAGGTCTTCCTGACCCGCATCAACGCTGACGGCGGCTTCGCGCCGCTGCGCGCTGGCGAGGGCAGCTGAGCCCCACCCCTGGGGTGGGGCCCTCTGGCACATGGAGCGCATATGCTTGCAATTTTCAGACGTCTGACCGGGGGGATTGGCACCAAGATCACCTTCGTGCTGCTGGCCATTTCCCTGGCGGCCGGGTTCGGCGGAACCACGGCGCTGATGGTCTTCGACAAGATCTCGGGCGAGATGGACACGCTGACCGGCGACATGCTGAACCAGGTGCAACGCAGTGCCATCCTCATGCAGGCCGCCAATGGCACCCGCGACGTGGTGACCCGCACCCTTCTGGTCCAGACCGAAGACCAACTCGCGGAGCAGCGCAGCGCCATTGCAAAGGCCCTTGAGTTCCTGGACGAGAGCGTGAGGCAGGTCCCGGGCGAAACCCGGCAGGAGCTGCGCGCGGCCACTTCGGACGTGCGGCTGGCGCTGGAACAGCTCTCGGGCAGCCGTGCAGAGGAGTTCCGCCAGGAACGCGAGATCTCGCTGCTGATCGGCCAGCTGCAAAGCCGCAGCGAGGCCCTGCAGGGCAAGCTCGCCGAGCTGGCGGATGATGCCTATTTCAACCTCGTCATGGGTGGGGAAGAAACCATCGAGGTGGTCGACCGCACCCTTGCGGCGCTGGTGGACAGCGAATTCGCCGCCTTGCAGGCGGTGCTCACCACCCGTGCCGACCTCAACCTGCTGACCGGCGTGGCGTTGGCCTCGTCCGGGTCGGCGCGCGAGGGGACAGGGGCGATCCTGGCGGACCTCGGCAAGGGCGCCGCGGACCGGCTGGAGGCCCGGCTGGTCGAGCTGGAAGGGTTCGAGACGATCTCCCTCGATACCGACCGGCTGCGCGAGGCGTTGCAGGTCTTCCGCCAGGCCTCGGGCGGGCGCGGTTTGTCGGCCACGATGCGCGACCGGGTGCTTTCGGCCCGGCAGGAAACGGATGTCGAGCTCTCGTCCGCCGTCGATGACCTCTATTTCGAGCTGACCATTGCGGCTGAAGATGCCGCGGGCACCAATCGGGACACCATCCAGGGGCTGATGGACACGGAGTTCGGCTTCCTGATGCAGCTGCTGACGCTCAACTCGGCGGTCAGCGCGTTCAGTTCTGCGGCCATCGAGATCGTCAGCGGCACCGATCCGGAGGCGGTCAGCAGCGATGCGGCTGCCCTGATCGGCGCGGCGGGACGCCTGCAGGCGCTGCGCGATCTGGGCAATGGCAAGGTGGCCGAAGAGCTGGACGGGTTGACCGCCTTGGCAGACCCTTCCGGCGGGCTGGTCGCGGCTCAGGTGGCGGTGTTGCGTGCGCAGGAGCGCGCTGCCGCTGCCTCCGACGCGGCGGTGGACAAGGTGCAGGCCATCGTCGACCGCGCCGCAGCGCTCACCGCGCAGAGCGAAGAAGAGATACGCGCGCTGGCCAGCGGCATCTCCGCCGAAGTCAGCGCCGCCTCGTCGCGGATGCGCGAGGTGGCGATGATCGTCGTGGCGGTGCTCGTGGCCTCCTTCTTCCTGACGTGGCTCTTCATCCTGCGTCCGCTCTGGCGGGTCAGCGGCACTACGGAACGGCTTGCCTCGGGCAACCTGAGCCCCGTCACCGGCTTCGAGCACATGGAGGGCGAGGTGGGCCGCATCGCCCGTGCGCTTGCCATCTTCCGCGATGGTCTGGTCGAGCGTCAGGAGGTTGCGAAGGCTGCCGAGGCCGAGCGCGAGGCGCACAGGGCCGCCCAGGAGGCCGCGGTTGCGAGCCTTGCAAAGGCGCTGGAGCGACTTTCTGCCGGGGACCTGACGGTGCGTATCACCACACCGATGAGTGCGGGCTACGAAAAGCTGCGCACGGACTTCAACCAGGCGATGGAGACGCTGGAGGTCTCGATCAGCACCCTGTCGCAGAACGGCCAGTCCATTGCCGCCGCCAGCGCCGAGATCTCGAATGTCTCGCGCGAGTTGGCCTCGCGGTCGGAACAGACCGCTGGCACGCTGGCGGGCACCGCCACCGCCATCGACCGGCTCTCCAACTCGATCAGCGAGACCGCGCGCGCCTCAGGTGAGGCGCGGGATGCCGTGGGTCACGCCTGCCGCCGCGCCGACGACAGCGTCACGGTGGTGCGCCGCACCATCGAGGCGATGGAGGGGGTGAAGGATTCGGCCAGCAAGATCGAACAGATCATCGACCTGATGGAGGGGATCACCTTCCAGACCAGCCTGCTCGCCTTAAACGCCGGTGTCGAGGCCGCCCGCGCCGGAGAGGCCGGGCGGGGCTTCGCGGTGGTCGCCTCCGAGGTGCGCGCCCTGGCGCAGCGTTCCAAGGATGCGGCGGATGAGATCACCGGCCTCGTCCAGGCCAGCCGCAAGCAGGTCGATCAGGGCTTCGAGCTGGTCAACAGCACCCGCGAAACCATTGACGAGATCTCGACCTCTATCCTCAATGCCTCGGGGCTGATGTCGAATATCTCGGACCAGGTGGTTGAGCAGAGCTCCTCGCTGACCGAGATCAACGGCTCGATGTCCAGTCTCGACGAGGCGACGATGAAGAACACCGCCATGCTGGAAGAGGTCTCTTCGGCCAATGTCTCGCTCAGTGAAGAGGCGCAGGGCATGTCCGTGGCCATCGGTCAATTCCGCCTGACCGATGCCGCGGCAGGGGCCGCGCCACCCCAGGCCAGGCGGGACGTGGCCTGAACATGGCCCTGCGCATGAGCCTGAACGGCCGCGCGGGGCCCGGGCCTCAGGCGGGCAGCTCGGGCGGGAGGCCACCCAGGTGCTGTGTCAGGCTGATCGCCGCATCGCGCACCTGGCTGCCGACCAGCTCGATCCGCTCCGGTGTCAGCCGCGCGGCGAGGCCCGAGATCGAGATGGCGCAGGCGGGCTCTCCGGTCGGTGACCAGACCACCGCCGCCACGCAGCGCAGGCCCTGAATGTGCTCTTCGTCATCCAGTGCGAAGCCCCTGCGGCGGATCTGGGCGATGTCCTTCAAAACGGCATCGAGCGTGGTCAGGCTGCGCGGTGTCATGGGGCGCAGGCCCGAGCGTTCGGCGAGGGCCGCGATCTCGTCATCCGGCCATGTTGCCAGAAGCGCCTTACCCATGCCCGAACAGAAGACCGGTGTATGGCCGCCGGGCGGAGAGATGGCGCGCACGATCTGGCGGCTCTCCACCTGGCTGACGGTCACCAGCCGGTCATTGTCGAGAATGCCAAGGTTCGCCGTCTCGTGGGTCTGGTCGCGCAGCCGCTTGAGGTAGGGCAGCGCCGGCGCGATGAAGCTGCGGCGGCGCCCATAGGCGTTTCCCACCGTGAAGGCGGCGCGGCCAACGTGCCAGGCAGAGGTTTCGGGGTCGCATTGGGCAAACCCCTGCGTTTCCAATGTTGTAAGCAACCTGTGGGTGGTCGAGAGCGCCAGCCCCGCCTGCCGCGCCAGCTCGCTGACCCTGAGGCCATCGTCGGTCTGACCCAGGAGCACCAGCAGATCCAGCGCCCGCTTCACGGATTTCACGCCGTCGGAGGATGTGCCTGCCATGAAGTCGCTCCTGTCTCTGGGGTGGTTTCCACATGGTGGAAAGCTGATCTCGAATGCCCTTGTAAACACCTAGAACCTGCCCGCCGCGGAGTCCAAGGCGAAGGCGCTTTCAGGCGCGCCGCCTGTCCTGTCAGCCTCGGGAGAGTGCGGCTAGCCCGCCTAGTCCCGAGGTGACAGCCAAATTGCACCAAATCATATCCGTTTGAGACAGTGGGCAACGGGTCAACTTTGTCCTACACAGGTAATTATTCTCAACGGATGGCTGCATGACCGGGCTCAGTTTTCGCGTTCGAATTGTCCTTATTTCCCTGGCGGCGCTGATGTTTCTCGCCCCGGTCGGCGCGCGCGCACAGGTCGCGACAGAGACCCTGACCGTGCCATGGACCCCGTTACCGGGTCTCTACGAGCTGGATGACGAAGGCCGACCCTCGGGCTACTTCGCCGAGCTGGCCAAGGCCGTCACGGCCGAGGCCGGATATGCAGTGACCTTCCGCGAGTATCGGGATATACCCTCTTATTTCAGGGCCTTGGCAAGTGGAGAGGCGGATCTTCTGGCCGGTGTGGTCCAGCTTCCGGCACTTGGTGATGCGGTGCTCTACTCCGATCCGGTCGCGTCCTCGGGGGTTTATCTCTACCTGCGCGCTGATGCGCCGCAGGAGCTGAGTGCCGAGACGCTCTCGGGGCAGCGCATCGGGGCGATCAACCAGGTCGCGGGTTTCAACCTGGCCTCGCTGGGCGGACGCAACGAGGTCGTGCCCTATGCCACCCCGGCCAAGGTCTTTGGCGCGCTGTTGATGGGTGAGGTGAAGGGCGTGGTCACGCTGCAGAAGGCCGCCCTGGATGCGCTTCAGCGCTCGGGCACGGACCATCTGGTGCGGGCCAGCGGTGGCCCGCTGCAGGTCTCGACCCATCATGTCGCCCTGCACGAAAGCCATGCCGACCTGATGCCAGGCATCAACAGCGCCATCGCAAGGCTCAAGGCGTCGGGCGAGATCGACCGGCTGAACGCCGAGTGGAACATGGTCAACCCCGACCCCGAACCCGATGTTCTGGTGGCCGGTATCACCCACTTCCCGCCTTACCAGGTGGTGCGCCCGGATGGCACGATCACCGGTTTCGGTGTCGAGGCGCTGAAGGATCTTGCTGCCAGGGCCGGGCTCAAGCTCAGCTTCCGTATCATTCCGAGCGAGGAATGGGCTCTTGGTCCGCGCAGTGGCGCCTATGACCTGCTGCCGCCGATCAGCGTGGATGCCGCGCGCCGGCAGCGGATGGATTTCACCACCGCGATCCAGCAGTCGCCCTATTCGATCTTCACCGCCAAGGGCCAGTCCGAGGGGGTCTCGGGCCTGGATGACCTGCTGGGCTACCGGGTGGGTGTCGCCGAGAGCAACGTGGCCCGTGCCGAGGCAGAGGCCCAAGGCTCGCTCGACCTGAAAAGCTTCGAGGACCCTGATGAGCTGCTGAGCGGGCTGCTGGAGGGAGAGGTGGACGCGATCCTCTACCCGACCATGACCGTGCGCCGGCTTGCCGCCGCCGGGGGCTTCCTGGACCAGATCGAGGAGGTTTCGCCGCCCTTCATCGTCACCGAACGGGCCATCGCCCTGCGGCGCGGCCTTGGCAATGTGCGCGAGCGCTTCAACGCGGTGGTGCCCGGCTACCTCAGCTCGGAAGAGTACCAGGCCCTGCGGCGGGAATGGCTGGACGAGCCGGACTTCTGGACCGCCGAGCGCCGTCGGCTGCTGCGCTATGGCAGCGCGGCGGCGGTGCTTTTGGTGGTCGCGGCCTTCCTCGCGCAGAACATCCTGGCCCGCCGCAAGGCCGAGGGGCTGGCTGCCCAGACCCGCGCCGTGAACAACCGCCTCGGGGCGATCCTCAATGCCACGCGCAGTGGTATCCTGGGGCTCAACGCCGATGGCCAGGTCCACGTGGCCAACCCCGGTGCCCGCACCATGCTGGGCGAGCTTGAGCGCGATGTGCCGTTCAGCTGGCCCGAGGCGCTGGCCTTCGTCGACCCGCAGAGCCTGCAGGTGGTGCCGCCCGAGAAGAACCCGGTGAGCCGTGCGCTGTCCGGAGAGGTCCTGCGTGGCGAGACGGCGCTGCTGCGCCGCGAGGGCGGGCTGCTGTCGCCGCGTTACGTGCGGGTCTCTAGCGCGCCGGTGAAGGCGCAGGACGCAACCGATGTGACCACCGTGGTCATCCTCGACGACATCACCGAGCAAGAGAAGAACCGCCAGCAGATCGAACGCTCGTCGCGGCTGGATGCGCTTGGCCAGCTCACCGGCGGCGTGGCGCATGACTTCAACAATATCCTGGCGACCATCGAATACGCGGTGCAACTGGTGAAGGCGGATGCCCCTGCGAAATCGCAGCCCTTCCTGGATACCGCCCAGGCCTCGGTCCGGCGTGGCGCCGAGCTGACGCAGCGCCTGCTGGCTTTCGCCAAGCGCCAACCGGGGCTGGAAAGCTCGGTTCCCACCAGCGAGGTGCTGCGCGAATTCGAAGAGCTGGTCTCGCCCGCCATCGAGAAATCCATCGACCTGAATTTCGCCCCGGACCCCGAGGACCCGCTGGTCTTCTGTGACACCAGCCAGCTCGAGAACGCCCTGCTGAACCTGGTGCTGAACAGCCGCGACGCGATCTCGACCTCGGGTATCGGCAACAGGATCTCGATCACGGTGCGCAGCATCTCGGAGGTGGACAGCGATTCCGCGCTCTACCAGGGCGACAAGGAAGAGGGCGAGCGGCTGCGCTACGTGGAGTTCTCGGTCACCGACAACGGCCCCGGCATGACCGATGAGGTCAAGCGGCGCGCCACTGATCCCTTCTTCACCACCAAGGGGCAGAACTCGGGCACCGGCCTGGGGCTGTCGATGGTCTATGGCTTCGTCGAACAGGCTCAGGGCGAGATGCGGATCTATTCCGAACCCGGCCTTGGCACCACCGTCCGCCTGATCCTGCCGCGCGGCAACGAGCGTAACCTCCGCGAGGCGCCGATGGCCCGCGCCGAGCCGCCGAAGGGCTCCGGCCAGCGCATTCTGATCGTCGAGGACGAAGAGAGCCTGCTGGATATCGTCACGGAGGTGGTGCAGACGCTGAACTACCAGGTCATCCCGGCGCGTTCCGGGCGCGAGGCGCTGGACAAGGTCGACGCGGGCACCGAGTTCGACTTGCTGCTGACCGATGTGGTGATGCCCGGCGGCATCGGCGGCTTCGAGCTGGCCGCCGCGGTCCGCGAGAGGCTGCCCGGCAAGCCGGTGGTCTACATGACGGGTTATTCCGGCCTGCTTGAGCGCGACATGGGCAAGGTCGTGGCACCGACGCTGCAGAAGCCCTGCGCCCCCGCAGAGCTGGGCATGGTGCTGAAGAAGACCCTCGGCGATCATGGCCAGGATCGGGACCACGGCCAGACCAAAGCCTAGGACCAGGGCGCGGGACAGGGCTGGGACTCACCTGACGGAAAGCACAAAGGGCGGCCCAAGGGCCGCCCTTCGCAATTCCGGGGCGCGGGATCAGAAGCGCATGCCGAAGCGCACGCCGCCTGCCATTTCGCCATCCTCGCCGAAGCGGGTTTCGAGCCGGGCCGACCAGGCCTCGGCGGCAGAGAAATCCGCGCCCAGGGTCAGCTCGGTTTCGCGCGCGCTGCCGTCCGCGCTGACGCTCTCGCCCATGAAGCTCATGGTCATGGCGTCGCCCTTTGCCTGCAGCACGCTGGCGCCAAGGTAGGGGCGGAGGCTGATGCCCCGGCCCAGCTCGACCTGCGTCGAGGCCTCGAGCTCGAGATAGGAGGTGGTCAGCGAACGCCCGGCGAAGCTGGCGCCCGCGAGGCTGGACAGGTTGAACCCATCGACCTGGTGCCGCGCAACGCCGGCACGTGCGGTCAGCCCGAGGCCGCTTGCGGCAAGGCTGCTCAGCTCGGTCGAGATCCCGATCACCCGCTCTCCAGCGGCGCCTAACTCGAGCCCGCCATCAACGTCGGAGAAGGTCGCCTCGGCGGTGCCTGCAAAGAGCGCGCCGCTCAGCGAAAGGCCACGGCCAAGGGAGAACGCGCCGCTGACACCGGCTTGCAGGCTGTCGCTTGCCATCTCGTGCATTCCGTCATGGGCCTGCGCCCCGGCACGGTTTGCCGTGAGGAAGACGCCGAAGCTGCCGAAGTCGCGCCCAATGGCGATCTGGCCCAGAGAGCTCTTGCTGTCGTCGTTGGAGCCGGCATCCATTCCGGTTGCGGCCCACCATCCTTCGCCCTCAGGCAGGCTGGTCACCATGCGACCGAGGCTCCGGGCAGCACCGCCGCGGATCATGTCGAGCCCGTTGAAGAAGCTTGCATCGGCCACGACGAGGGTATTGTCGGTATAGATGGCCAGTGGCGCGTTCAGGGTCACGTTCTCGAGGTCGCTGCCAAAGGTCAGCATGCCCGCGCTGGCGTCGGCGTTGACGATCAGCGTGTCATTGCCGGTGCCGAAGATCACATCGCCCCGGATGTCCAGGCTCGAGAGCACCAGCGTGTCATCTCCGGCGGCGAAGTTGATCGCCGTGCCGCCGGTGCCGATGATGGTGCCGGAGTTGGTCACGATGTCGGCGCCGCCGCCAAGGGAAATCGCCGTGAAGCCCTCGATGAGGCCCGCATTGTCGACCTGGATCGCGTTGGCCGACATCTGCGCGATGGCGCTTCCCGTGCTTTCGTTCAGGTTCTTGATGGTGCCGCTGTTGGTCACACGGCTTGTGCCGCTCAGGAGAACGGCGCTCATCGTAGAGCTCGCCTCGATCAGCCCCGAATTGACGATCTCGCTGGAGCCGGGCGTGAAGATCGCGGTGAAATTGCTGGGGGTGGTCTTGCGGATCGTGCCGTTGTTCACGATCACGCTGTCGTCGCCATTGGCCACGATCGTGAAGCCCTGGGTGTTCTGGATCAGGCCATCGTTCACCAGGTCCAGTCTGCCTGCGATCTGCAGGCCCGTGCTGTTGCCGCTTTGCGCAATGATCGCGCCGCTCCGGCCGTTGCGGACATAGGCATCTCCTCCGGAAGAGATTCCGATCATGCCGGGCGTGTTGATCAGGCCGTCATTGAGCAGGGTGAGATCGCCACTGGCCGAGATGCCATTCCCGTAGGTTTCCACCTCGATGGCCCCGGTCGCGGTATTGATCAGTGTAAGATCGCCAGTGGAGCTGATCATTGAGGCGGGAGCGTAGTACGTTTTGATCGTGCCGCTGTTGATGATGGTTGAAGCCGCCCCGACGCCGATTGCCGCGTTCTCGGCGTCGATGACGCCCGTATTGGTCAGGGTGCTGTTCGCCCCAAGCAAGACGCCGACATATTGCCCGCCGATGGCCTGCAGCGTGCCCGCGTTGGTGACGGTGGCGTTGTCTCCCATGTCCAGAACACCGCCCACAGCCTTGCTGCCGCCGCCGATCACGGTGCCCGAGGCGGTGTTCTCGAAGCTGCTGTCGCTGCCCAGGACGAGGCCCTTGGAGTAATCCGTTGTGGACACCGTCATGGTGCCCGAGTTGGTCACATCCGATCCCACGCCCGCTTCCAGCAAGGACACGTCATCGCCCTGGGTCTCCATGAGGCCGCTGTTGAGAAGGGTCAGCCCCGCGCCGGCCAGGAAGCCATCCCCCGTGGGCTCGACAATCGAGCCGGTCACGGTGACGTTCAGGTCGTCGATGCCGCTGAAATCGACGCCGGTGCCGTTGCCCGCGCAGCTCACCGTATCGCCGTTGGAGGGGGTGGTGCTGTCGCAGGCCTGGGCCTGGGCGGCGCTTCCAAGAGCAAGCGAAGCCAGCGCAATAGCGGATACTCGTGTGAGTAGGTCTTTCATGTTGTCCCCGTTCTTTGCATTCTATCGAATGTCTTTGCGTTACATTCGGCAGCGTATTTAAAGAAACCGGGGCAGAAGTTGGGCGGTAATGGGGACTTTCAAGTTTTCACGCCGCAGGGCCGTTTCGATGCCGAAAGGTCACATTGTCTGTCCGTTCAATAGGAGGACTGGGCGCTTCGCGGGCTTTTGCCGATGCCTGGCAAGCACCAGGACTTGCGGGGCGCCCGACGGCTCCATCCGGCCAAGCAGGAGATCCAGATGCCGTTGACCGATGACATGATCACAGCCTTCATCGAGGCCGTGCGCGAGGTCGCGCGGGACGAGATCCTGCCGCGTTTCCGCAATCTCTCGCCCTCGGCGGTCGAGGCCAAGACCGGGCCGATGGACCTGGTGACCGAGGCCGATCGCGCCGCGGAGGCGCGGCTGACCGAGGTGGCCCGAGAGCTTCTGCCGGGCTGCCTGGTGGTGGGCGAGGAAGCGGTCGAGGAGGATGGCTCGATCCTGGAGGCCTTCCGCAGCGCAGAGCTGGCGGTGGTGATCGACCCGGTGGACGGGACCTGGAACTTCGCCAGCGGGGTGGCCTGCTTCGGAGTGATCCTGGCGGTGGTCGAGCGCGGCGAGACGATCTTCGGCCTGCTCTACGATCCGGTGATGGATGATTGGATCATGGCGACGAGGGGCGGCGGCGCCTGGTTCTGCCGCCCCGGACGGGCGCCGGAGCGGCTTTCGGGGCCCGCGCCGCTGCCGCGCGATCAGATCCATGCCTTCGTGCCGCTGAACCTCTACCCCAGGCCGCAGCGCGCCGCGATCGCGGCCCTGTCCGAAGATTATGGCCGCGCGCTGACCCTGCGCTGTTCGTGCCACGAATACCGGCTGATGGCGACGGGACATGCCGCGCTGATGATCTCTCCCATGGTGAAACCCTGGGATCACGCGGCGGGGGTGTTGGTGGTTCAGGAATGCGGCGGCAAGGTCTGGTCGGGCGGGCAGCCCGGCTACAGCCCTGCCGCGCCGCGTTATCCGCTGGTGGTGGCCGGGCAGGACGGGCTCGGGGACGAGCCCGCCCGCTGGCAGGGGTTCACCCTCTAGCTCAGCTTCGGCCCAGGGTTTCCAGCAACTGGCAATAGGCGATCTGGCCGATGCGGAAGGCGTCGAGGCGGAAGAACTCGTCCGGCGCGTGCAGGTTCTCGTCGTCATGCGAGAAGCCGAACATGACCGCATGGACGCCGAGGGTTTCCAGCAGGGTGGTCATCACCGGGATCGAGCCGCCGGCGCGGGTGCGATAGGGGGCGCGGCCATAAACATCTTCCAGCACCTGGGTCGCCACCGCGGTGGCGTTGTGGCCCGAGGGCACGAGGAAGGGGTCGGCCCGGCCCGGATTACGGGTCACCCTGGCGGTGACGCCCGCGGGGCAATGGGCGGCAACATGGGCCTCGATCAGGTCATAGATCGTTTCGGGTGACTGGTTGGCGACCAGACGGCAGGTGATCTTGGCCGAAGCCTCGGCCGGCAGCACGGTCTTGGTGCCCGCGCCCTGCCAGCCGGAGCTGAGCCCGTTCACATCCAGCGTCGGTCGGCCCCAGAGCCGTTCCCGCGTCGAGAATCCGGGCTCGCCCGAGGTGGCCGGGGCGCCGGTTTCGGCCAGGTAGTCGGCCTCGTCGAAGGGCACGCGGGCGATGGCCTCGCGCACCTCTGCCGAGAGCTCGACCACGTCGTCATAGAAGCCGTCGATGGTGATCGCCCCGTCGGGCGACTTCATCGAGGCGATGATCTGCGCCAGCGCGATGGCGGGATTGGCCACGCCGCCGCCATGCAGGCCCGAGTGCAGGTCGCCGCGCGGGCCCTGCACATGCACCTCGAGGCTGATCAGCCCCTTCAGCGCCTCGACGATCTGCGGCTGGCCCGGCGCCCATTGCAGGCCGTCGGCCGAGAAGATCATGTCGGCCTTCAGGCGGTCGGCATTGGCGCGCACGAAGGGCGGCAGGTCAGGAGAGCCGATCTCTTCCTGCCCCTCGAAGAAGAACTTCACGTTGACCGGCAGCTTGCCTTGGGTGGCCAGCATCGCCTCGACGGCCAGGATCGGCACCATCATGCCGCCCTTGTCGTCCGAGGCTCCGCGGCCCCAGACCTTGTTGTCGCGCACCTCGGGCTCGAAGGGCGGGGTGGTCCAGAGATCGAAGGGCTCCGCCGGCTGCACGTCGAAATGGCCGTAGATCAGCACCGTCGGCTTGTCGGGCCCGGCCCCCATCCATTCTGCGCAGACCACGGGGTGGCCATCGGTGGGCAGCACCTCGGCGCCCTCGATCCCGGCCCTTGCCAGCCGCTCGACGACCCACTCGGCGGCGCGCTGCACGTCGCCCGCGTTCTCGGGCTTGGCCGAGACCGAGGGGATGCGGACGAATTCCAGCAACTCCTCGACGAAACGCGGTTGCTGCACGTTGATGTATTCCTGCCAGGCCATGGCGGTCTTCCCTGTTCTATTGCCGCGCCAGCTAAGACCGGCGGCGCGAAAAAGACCAGAGGGCGGGCGGGGCAGGGGGCGCCCCGTGGTGGCGTTGCCCGGAGGCTGGGAAAGGCCCATGAGGGCAGGGCCCCGGAAAGCAGGGCTCAGGCGACGCCTTCGATGGGGCCGGGCTGCACGTAGAGATCGGTCATATGGCCGATGATCCGGTCGACCACGGCGGGGCGCACATGCACGTTGTCCTCTCCGAAGCCCGAAAGGCCCAGGGACATCACCATCTCGTAGCTGGGGAAATAGTCGACTTCGGCGAACTGACGCGCGGCCTCTTCGGCGACCACGCGCAGGGTGGCCTTGGAGTAGGCGTTGCGCAGGGCTGCGTCGCCGCCCGCGAAGGTCACCTGCAGGGGCACCGGAGAGACGGTCAGCACCACGCAGCGGTTGCCGCCATCGACCAGGCGGTCCAGCAGCTCCAGCACCATGTCGCGGCATTCGCCGACCTCGAGCTGACGGAAGCTGAAACGCTCGGGCTCGGCGTTCAGGATCTTCCGCGTCGGCGCCTCGTTCAGGTAGGTGCCGGTGAAACGGTCGTACCAGCTTTCGATCAGCCCCAGGGTGACCACCACCGTGGTGGCCTGCGCCAGGCCCCTTGCGTAGAGGTCGCGGATCTCGGCGCGGCGCGCGAAGGCGCGTTCGGGACCGACGGGACGGGAGCCGGTGGCCAGCAGGCAGTCGATCACCTGCTCGCCCTGGGCATAGAGCCCGTCGCCAGTCTCGCCGGTCTCGATGTCGCGCAGGCATTGCAGCATGGTACCGGGGTTGTACTGGTTCAACATGCGGTTCGGGCGCCCCGGTGCCTCTTCCTGGGGGGCAGAGAAGGCGGCCGTGGGCACCTGCAGCCCGCGCGCCACCAGCGCATCTTCCACGTTGCGGGCGAAACATGAGCCGATGGTGAAGACCTGGTCCCCCGGTGCAAGGGCAAAGCCCGGCGTCACCTCGGGCATCAGCATCTGCCCGGCATAGCGGCGGTCCTTGCGGTCGGGGAAGCGCCGTGCCCCGTTGCGCAAGGTCTGGCCGAACGCCGTCAGCCCATCCAGCTCCTGCATGTCCCCTCCGGTTCCTGTGCGCCATGACTCGGGGGACAGGATGGGGCAGGCCGGTTAAGATCCCTTGAACTTCGCGCCGGTCCCGAGGGCAAATTGCGACCCGCCGCAGCCCGCAAATCCATCGCATGCCCGGCAATCGGCGAATGCGGACTATCGCGCCGTTGCCGACCGGGTTTCTCTGTGGCACAAGACTCGCCAAGAGGATTCTGAACGAACGAGTTTAGTTATGACCGACTATGCCGCCCGCCGCACGATGATGGTCGATGCGCAGGTTCGCCCCTCCGATGTCACGAAGTTTCCGATCATCGAGGCGATGCTTTCCACCCCGCGCGAGCTTTTCGTGCCCCAGGAGCGGCAGGAAGCCGCCTACCTCGGCGAGAATGTCCCGCTCGGCGGCGCCCGTGTGCTGCTCGAGCCGCGCACCTTCGCCAAGATGCTCGACGCCGTCGACGTGCAGCCCGAGGACCTGGTGCTGGATCTGGGCGCCGCCCAGGGCTACTCCGCCGCGGTCCTGGCGCGCATGGCCGCTGCCGTGGTCGCGGTCGAGGAAGACACCGAGCTCTCTGCCGACAGCCAGCAGGTCCTCAGCGATCTTGGCGCCGACAACGTGATCCTGCACGAAGGCAAGCTGGCCGAGGGCGCGCCGGAACATGGCCCCTACGACGTGGTGATCATCGAAGGCGCGGTCGAGCACCTGCCCGAAGCGATCACCGATCAGCTGAAGGAAGGCGGCCGCATCGTGGCGCTCTTTGCCGAGGGTCACCTGGGTGTCGTCCGCGTCGGCTACAAGATCGACGGCCGCGTCAACTGGCGCTTTTCCTTCAATGCCGGCGCCCCGGTCGTGCCGGGCTTCGAGCGACACGCAGCCTTCACCCTGTAAGCCCTCTCGGGGCCGGGCGTTGGCTACGGACAAGAAACGTGCCGGCCCGGCCGGCGAGACGAGGAAGACAGGATGATGGACCAGAAAGCAGCGCCGGCGCGCCGTGGCCTTGCGTCGAAACTGAAGACCCTGCTGGCGGGGGCGGTCTGCGCCGCCGCCGTGGCCCTGCCCTCTGGCGCCTGGGCCGAGAGCCTGGGTCAGGCCCTGGCCGATGCCTATCGCAACAGCGGCCTTCTGGAACAGAACCGCCTGGTGCTGAAGGCTGCCGACGAAGATGCCGCCCAGGCCCTGGCCGCGCTGCGCCCGGTGCTGGCCTGGTCGACCTCGGCGCGTCATCAGTATGGTGACTTCAGCGGTTCGGCCAACAGCGCCTCCATCGGCCTGAACCTGACCCACACGCTTTACGACTTCGGTGTCGGCAAGCTTTCTGTCGAGGCTGCCAAGGAAACCGTCCTGGTCACCCGTCAGCAGCTTCTGTCCATCGAGCAGCAGATCCTGCTGCGTGCCGTCTCTTCCTACATGGAAGTGCGCCGGGCCCTGCAGACCGTGCAACTGCGCCGTGCCAACGTCCGCCTGCTGAGCCAGGAGCTTCAGGCCGCGCAGGACCGGTTCGACGTGGGCGAAGTCACCCGCACCGATGTTTCGCAGGCCGAAGCCGCCCTGGCCGCCGCCCGTGCCGGTCTGACCTCTGCCGAAGGCTCGCTGATCCAGGCGCAGCTGGAATATGAGGCCGCCGTGGGCCGCAAGCCCGGCGACCTGGCCCCGCCCGCCCGCCTGGGCAAGGTGCCGGCCTCGGTCACCGAAGCGGTGAACATCGCGCTGCAGAACCACCCCGCGATGGATGTTGCCCGTCGCCAGGTCACCCTGGCCGAGCTGACCCTGGCCCAGGCCGATGCGGTGGTGAAGCCCTCGCTGGACCTCACTGCCGGCTACCAGCTGAACCGCGACCTGGATGGGGATTTCACCGCCAAGGGCGGCTCCATCGGTCTGTCTATGTCCGGTCCGATCTACTCGGGCGGGGCGGTGGCTTCTGGTCGTCGCCAGGCGGTCATTCGGCGCGACGCGCAGCTTGCCAACCTGCGGGTGGTGAGCTCGGACGTGCAGCTTTCGGTCGGCAACGCCTTCTCGGCGGTGCAGATCGCCCGCTCCGCCTCTGCCGCCAGCGCCGAACAGGTGCGCGCCGCGGAAGTGGCCTTCGATGGGGTCCGCGAAGAGGCCAGCCTCGGCTCGCGCACCACGCTGGACGTGCTGACCCAGGAACAGGCGCTGCTGGATGCCCGCGTCTCTTACCTGTCGGCACAGGTGGACGAGGTGCTGGCCCGCTACTCGCTGCTGTCCACCATGGGTCTGCTGACGGCCGAGAACCTCGGCCTCGCGGTCGAGATCTATGATCCGGCGGCCTATTACAACATGGTCAAGAATGCGCCTGCGGCGATCTCGGCCCAGGGTCGCAAGCTCGATTCCGCTTTGCGCGCGATCGGCAAAGAGTAAAACTCCGCCTATCCATTGTGAAAAAGCCCGCTCCAAGCTACTCTTGGAGCGGGCAGAAACGGTACGAGCAGATGAGTGACCCGGTAACGAATATCCAGATCGAGGACGTCCTGGCCTCTATCCGACGGCTGGTGTCCGAGGAAGTGCGCGCCCAGACGCAGGGCGAGACTGACGAGCCGCCTGCCGCCGACCCCGCCCCGGAAGCCAAGGCCGAGAAGCTGATCCTGGCGCCGCACCTGCGTGTTGCCGGCAGCGATGAACCCGCCGACGAGGCCCGTATCGCCGGTGAGGCCATGCAGGATGCCCCGGCGGAGGATCCCTTTGCCGAGGCCCCCTTTACCGAAGTCACTGCCGAAGAGGCCGCCGCCTTCCAGGAGGACGCCGAGATCTTTCATGGCTTCGGCACCACGGCACCGCAGGATGAGGCCGGTGCAGAGGTGTCTGCCGCTGACCCGTTTGCCTTCGAGACCACGCCCGAGATCGTGGACGAGATCGAGGACGAAGTTCAGGATGCTGCGCCCCTGAATGATTTCGACGCCGTTCTGCGGTCGCTCGAGATGGGTGCGGCGGAACCCGAGGACGAGGATTTCGCCAGCTACGGCGATGGTGCCGCAGAGGCGCTGGCCTCGGCGCATCACGGCGTCACCGATGATTGGGCCTCGGACGACAGCGCTGACGAGGCCCCCGAGGCGGAAGAGGCCCGTTTCGACGATCTCGACGCCGTGCTGAGCTCTCTGAACTTCGACCCCGAGCCCAAGGTCAGCGCCTCTGCCCGCGTGGCGCGCGCCGAGATCGAGGATGCCGAGATCCTGGATGGCGAAGCCGAGAGCGACAGCGAAGAACGCATGTACCTCAGCCCCGAGGCGCCAGCGCCGGAGGAATCCCCCGAGGCGGACCTTCATGAAGAGACCGCAGGGGCGGGCGAGGAAAGCCCCCTTTATGCCGGGCAGACCCATGCCGCGCCGACCTCGGGCGAGGCACAGGACCCGCTGCCCGAGGAGCCGGAAGAGATTCTCTCCTTCGAGGACGAGCTGGCACCGAGCGAAGAGGACGCCGCCACGGGCGAGGAGCCCGAGGGGCTGCTGCTGGACGAACAGATCCTGCGCGACATGGTCTCTGAGATCGTGCGGCAAGAGCTGCAGGGCGCCCTGGGCGAACGCATCACGCGCAATGTCCGCAAGCTGGTCCGACGTGAGATCCAGCGCGCGCTGCAAAGCCAGGATTACATCTAGGCCCTAGTCGGACCCGACGGGGATCTCCTGCGCCAGTGACCAGATCAGGTCCAGGTCCAGGTGCCGTTCCATGTGATCGGCCAGCGCATCCAGCGTGTCATCCACCTGTGCCTCGTAGCCGGGGGTCGAGCTTGCCCCCAGTTCCGCCAGGTAGGCCGCCCGGAAGCGATCCGAGGCGAAGAGCCCATGCAGGTAGCAGCCGCGCACCCGTCCATTGGCCGAGGCGGCGCCCTCGGGGCGGCCATCCAGGTCCAGCCAGGCGCGTTCGCAATCCGGGCCCTCGGTCCGGCCCAGGTGAATCTCGTAGCCCGACAGGGCGGCACCGCTGGCCTTGTGCACCGCCTGGCCCAGACCCAGCCGCTTTTCCTCGGTCAGCTCGGTGCTGACCGCCAGATGGCCCAGCCCGGGGACCGAGCCCTTGCGGCCCTCGATTCCCAGCGGGTCAGAGACGGTTTTGCCCAACATCTGGTAGCCGCCGCAGAGGCCCAGCACGTGACCGCCGCGCCGGACATGCGCGGCCAGGTCGATATCCCAGCCCTCGGCGCGGAAGGCTTCGAGATCGGCGAGGGTGGACTTCGAGCCGGGCAGCAGCACCAGCGTGGCATCGCCCGGAAGGGCGCGCCCCTGGGGCACGATCTCGACTGTCACGCCGGGTTCGGCGTTGAGCGGGTCCAGGTCGTCGAAATTGGCGATCCGGGGCAGGCGGGGCACCACGACCTTCACCGTGCCATCGCGGGCGGGGCCGGAGCGGTCGAGATCCATGATGTCCTCGGCCGGCAGCTTCCAGGCGCCGTCGAACCAGGGCAGCACGCCGACACCGGGCCAGCCGGTGCGGCGGCGGATCTCTTCATAGCCCTCGTCGAAGAGGCTGGGGTCACCGCGGAACTTGTTGACCAGGAAGGCGCGGATCAGGGCGCGGTCGTTCTCGGGCAGGATCTCGGCGGTACCAAGCAGCTGCGCGATGACGCCGCCCCGGTCGATATCCCCGGCGAGGATGACCGAGAGGCCTGCGGCTTCGGCAAAGCCCATGTTGGCGATGTCACCGCGTCGCAGGTTGACCTCTGCCGGGCTGCCGGCGCCCTCGACGATCACCAGGTCCCGGCCCTCGGCGATGCGGTGGTAGCTCTCGAGCACCCGCGCCAGGAGCTGTGGCTTCAGCTTGCTGTATTCCCGCGCCGCAGCGGTGGCAAAGCGTTGTCCCTGAACGATAACCTGGGAGCCGATGTCGGTCTCGGGCTTCAGCAGGACGGGGTTCATATGCACCGAAGAGGGCATCCGGCAGGCGAGCGCCTGCAGCGCCTGGGCGCGGCCGATCTCTCCGCCATCTTCTGTGACGGCGGCATTGTTGGACATGTTCTGCGGCTTGAAGGGGGCGACCTTCAGCCCGCGCCGGGTGAAGGCCCGCGCCAGACCCGCGACCAACATCGACTTGCCGACATTGGAGCCGGTGCCCTGGATCATGATCGCCCTGGTCATCTGATCTGCCCCTCCGGAAACGAAAAACGCGCCCCTTCTGGGGCGCGTCTTTACGCTGATTTTACCAGCAAATCAATGGATTAGGCGGCTTCCGCCTGCTCCGCGGCGTGGCGACGTTCGCTTTCCTCGCGCGACAGCGCGACAGAGGTACGAACACCCTTGGAGACGAACTCCATCAGGCCACCGACCACGCGTTCGTTGGGGTCGATACCGGCACAGGACAGCACTTCGCGACCATCGCGCGAGCGCGCCCAGCGAGCAATCTGCTCGGGGCCGTTACCATACTTCTTGTCGTCGGCGATGGCATCGTCGAGAGCGGCAAGCACCACGGCAGCAAAAAGCTTGCGTGCGCGATTGCCCTGTTCGTTATTGAAGGCGGTGCCATCAACGAAATCTTTCATGATCCGTCCTTGCTTATTGCTCTTGTGTTTCGGGCGTGCCGCCCCTTATGACGAAAAAGAGACGATTCGGATAGCGCAATCGCGCATCCCTGCTATGCTTTCCAAGCATGGCTTCGGGCACCCTTTTGAACCGCTCAGTCGCCTTGTGCAAAGCTTGTCACGAGCTCGAGGGCCATATATAGGCTGCCTCTGAATTGGATCAACCAGCGCAGGCTATCCCCGATGCCCAAGATCAACGGTAATGAAATCCGCCCCGGCTTCGTGCTGGAGCACAACGGCGGTCTCTGGGCCGCGGTGAAGGTCGACCACGTCAAGCCCGGCAAGGGCGGCGCCTTTGCCCAGGTCGAGATGAAGAACCTCCGCAACGGTTCCAAGCTCAACGAGCGTTTCCGCAGCGCCGACAAGGTCGAGCGCGTGCGCCTCGAGCAGAAGGACATGCAGTTCCTCTTCGAGAGCGACGGCATGCTGAACTTCATGGATGTCGAGACCTTCGACCAGGTGGATCTGCCCGCGGACCTGCTGGGCGACCGTCGTCCCTTCCTGCAGGATGGCATGACCATCGTGGTGGAATTCTATGAATCCGAAGCACTTAACGCGACGGTCCCCCAGAAGGTGACCTGCAAGATCGTCGAGACCGAGCCGGTGGTGAAGGGTCAGACCGCAGCCAACTCGTTCAAGCCGGCGATCCTCGACAACGGCGTCAAGGTCATGGTGCCGCCCTTCGTCGGCCAGGACGAGGACATCGTGGTCAACACCGAGACCATGGAATACTCCGAACGCGCCTGAGCCGCGTCGGATGCGCCGAGGGGACTGCCCGCGGCGATGCCAAGCAATAGAGAGGGGGCCGTGCCGGAAGGTGCGGCCCTTCTGCCATGTTGGGCCCGGCCGGGCCAGATTCGCCGCATCAGCCTGAGGGCGGCGGTGCGGCAGAAGCGGGCCGGTGACGTCGCGTCTGCCGGAGCCCGCCACTCCTTGAGAAAATTGCATGGCTCGGGACGGTGCCTTGCCCGACCAAAGATCGCCTGAGATCGCGTTACCAGAGCGCGCGCTTCGGCAGCGCCAACGTCGGTATCGTGTCGGTATTCCGTCGGTATCACGTCGGTTGATCTGCGGTATTCGAGCCTGTTGCCCAAATTTCGTGCAAGAAGCCGTGGCCCGGATGCAACATCCCGTTGCTTGCCGTGGGGCCAGGCGAACCGGGCAGGGGGGCTTTGCCCCCCGTCTCCGTGTCGGAGACTCCCTCCAGCATGTTTACCGCAAACTGAAAGGCAGGGCGCGCGCTCCCTCCCCATCCGACGGCCTGAAATACTGCGGGGGAGTCCGCGCAGCGGACGGGGGCAGCGCCCCCCCTCAGCCCAGACGGTCGAGCAGATCCTCCACCATGCCGCGATAGCCCATGCCGAAGAGGCGCAGATGCACCAGCGCGGGCCAGAGCTGGTAGATCGCGCGGCGCTCTTCCCAGCCGGGGGCAAGGGCGCCGTAGGCCTCCGCGAAACCCGGTCCGGGTCTGCCGAAGAGATGCAGCATGGCAAGATCCACCTCCGGGTCGCCCAGGTAGCAGGCCGGGTCGATCAGGTGGACCCGGTCGCCGGGGCCGAAAAGCAGGTTGCCGGTCCAGAGATCCCCATGCAGCAGCGCAGGGCCGGGGCGGGCCGGCAGGAACTGCGGCAGGCGGGTGCAGAGCGCCTCGATCCGCTGGCGCAGATCGCCGGGCAGGGGACGGCTGGCGGGCAGCAGCCGGGCGCGGGCCCAGAAGTCGGGCCAGTCCGTGGCGGCGGGGTCTGCGCCTGCGGGGATCGGCAAGGCGCCGAAGGCGTAGTCCTCGTGCCAGCCGTAGCGAGAGAGCGGCGCGGGGGCGGCGTGCAGCAGGCGCAGCGCCTCTCCCAGCCGGGTCCAGCCCTGCGGGCCGGGGCGGGTCTCTTCCAGCGCCTCCAGCAGCAACAGGCCGGGGCGCGCCTCGTGGACCTGGGGCACCGGCGCGCCTGCCTGCGCAAGTGCCTGCAGCATGCGGCCTTCCTGCTCTGCCAGGGCAGAGAGCTTGGCCACCCGCCGACGGCCATCGGCAAAGGTGACGGCGAAGACTTCGGACAGATCCCCGCCATGCAGCGCGCGGGCCTCGGCCAGGGGCGCGCCGATCCGGTCGGAAAGCGCCCCGAGCCCCATGCTCAGTCCTGCGGCAGCGGCGCGACCCTGGCCTCGCCCGCCGTCATCGGCTCGGTGGCGCGGTCGAAACGCAGGTAGGCGATGCCCCGGCCTCCGGCCTGGGTGTAGAGGGTGCCGGCGGCCTTGCCCCCGGCCTCGATGGCGGTGCCGACGGGGGCCTGACCCGAGACCTCGACCGCGACAAGGCCCTTCCTGAGCTCGGTCTTGTGCTTCATCCGCGCCGTGACCTCCTGGCCCACGTAGCAGCCTTTGCGGAAGTCGACGCCGTGCAGGCGCTCGAAGCCGGCTTCCAGGATGAAGGTGTCGGGGGTCAGCTCGACCCCCGTCTCGGGGATGCAATGGCGGGTGCGGATCGCATCCCAGTCGCTGCCGTCGTCGCCCTCGGTCTCGCCATAGAGACGCCAGCCGAGCGCGGGGTGGCGCGGGTCGGTGACCGCACCCTCGGGGGCCTCGCCGGTGCCGCGTTGCAGCTTCAGCCCGCTGTCCGAGATCGTCACCGCAGAGCGCAGCTTGTACATGCTCAGCCGCTGCACCAGCGCATCGGCCAGGGTTTCAGAGACATCCAGCAGCACGTCCTCGCCATCCTGCAGCAGCAGGAAATCGGCCAGGTACTTGCCCTGCGGCGTCAGCAGCGCGGCATAGACCGGCCCCTCGGAGAGGCGGCGGACATCATTGGTAACGAGGTTCTGCAGAAAATCGACGGTATCGGCGCCGGAGAGGCGCAGGATCCTGCGGTGGGTTTCGCTCATCAGGGACTCCCGGATCGTGTTGGCCTCCCTTATAGCTGCGCTGAGATGCGGGGGAAACAGGGGAAGCCAGGGATGCCGGCGGCCATTTCGGTGATCGTGACCACATGCAATGCGCAAGAGCGCCTGCCGGGGCTGATGCCGCGGCTTTTCGAGGCGGTGCAGGAAGACCTGCTGCGCGAGCTGATCTTCGCGGATCGCGGGTCCAGCGACGAGACCGCGCAGATCGCCGAGGCGACCGGGGCCGAGCTGGTGGCCGCCGGGGCCGATGCGCGGGCGGCCGGCGCGGCGGCGGCGAAGGGGGACTGGCTGCTCTTCCTGGACCAGGACGACCTGCCAGAGGCCGGCTGGACCGCAGCGGTGCTGGCGCATCTGCCCAGCCAGGGCGCGGCCACCTTCCGGCGCGGCGGGATCGCGGATCTGCTGCACCCCCTGGGCCTTGGCGGTGCGCGGCCCCTGCTGATCCGGGCGCGGGACTTCAGGTCCGGTCGCCAACCGCGCGCCCGCCTGCTGGAGGCGCGCTGCCGCAGGCTTTGAGCGCAGGCTTCAGGGGCAGGCTTGTCGGCAGGCGGTCTGCGCGGCCTCAGCCGAAGAGGCGCAGGAAGGCGCGGCGGAAGAAGCCCGCATCCTCGGCATCGGCAACCTCTCCGCGGCGGCGGGTCTGGTTGCGCGCCTCGGCCAGCGCCATGCGGTCGGCAGAGCGGCCATCGGTGCGGAACTGCAGGTCATGCAGATGCGCATAGAGGCCGCCACGGGCAAGCAGCTCTTCGTGGCTGCCCTGGTCGACGGCCCGGCCGCGATCCATCACCACGATATTGTCGGCATTGCGCACGGTCGACAGGCGGTGCGCGATGACCAGCGTCGTGCGCCCCTGGGCCAGCTTGTCCAGCGCCTGCTGCACCACGGCCTCGGACTTGGCGTCCAGCGCCGAGGTGGCCTCGTCCAGCAGCAGGATCGGCGTGTCGCGCAGCAGCGCCCGCGCGATGGCCACCCGCTGGCGCTGGCCGCCGGACAGGTTCGAGCCGCGCGGCCCGACCTCTGTATCCAGCCCCTTGGGCAGGTGCTGGACGAAATCCGTCACATGGGCGGCGTCCAGTACCTCCTGCAGGCGCGCGTCGCTGACATCTGTGCGGCCCAGCAGGATGTTCTCGCGCAGCGTCTCGTCGAAGAGGGCGGCATCCTGGGACACCACCGAGAAGAAGTTGCGCAGATCCTCGAGAGTCATGGCGCCGACCGGCACGCCGCCCACCTCAATATGGCCCGAGTTGGGATCGACGAGGCGGGTGAGAAGGTTGAAGACGGTCGACTTGCCCGCCCCGGAGGCGCCGACGAAAGCCGTGGTCTGGCCTGCCTTCGCCTCAAGCGTCAGCCCGTTCAGCACCGGCGTTTCGCCGTAGGACAGATGCACGTCGCGCAGCGAGACACCGGGCATGCCGGCGGGGGCGGCCACCGGGTTCGACGGCGAGACCAGGGTGGGCTTGATCTCGAGCAGCTCCTTGATGCGTTCCAGCGCGGCGGCGGCCACCTGCCAGGTGCCCGAGACAGAGCCCAGACGGCGCAGCGGTTCGAAGGCGAAGCCGATGGCGGTGAAGAAGGCCATGAACTCGCCCACGGTCTTCTCGCCCGAGATGATCTCGGCACCGCCGAAGATCAGCACGCCGAGGAAGCCGACGCCGGCCATGATGTCGATCATGCCGGGGATGGCGGCGGTGCCCAGGGTCGAGCGGATCTCGGCGCGCACCAGCTCGTCGGTCTGCTGGGCATATTGGCGGGCCTGGTAGTCTTCGAGCCGGTTCAGCTTCACCGGCACGATGCCGTGGAAGATCTCGTCCAGGCGCACGGCCAGGCGGGCGCCGAGGTCACGCGCCTCGCGCGAGCGGGCGCGGACGAAGCGCTGCACGATGATAGAGGGGGCCACGAGGATCGGCGCGCCGATGAGGGCGACGAGGGTCCAGCGCCAGTCCACGGTGATCGCCACGCCCATCAGGATCACCAGGGCGATCAGGTCGCGCCCGGCACCGGTGAGGATCGCCGACCAGACGCCGTTGACGGCGGCGACATCGGCCTGGATGCGCTGGATCAGGAAACCCGGCGGGTGGGTCTGGTGGAAGGTGCCGTCCTGGCGCATCAGCTTCGTCAGCAGATCGTTGCGCAGGTCGGCGGCATTCATCTGCGAGACCCGCGCCAGCAGCGCCTTCTGCCCGATCGAGGCCAGCGCCCGGACAATGAAGATGCCCAGGATCGCCGCGCCGACCCAGCCGATGGCGCCGGTCTGGCCCTCGATGAAGACGGTGTCGAACATCGGCTTCATCATCCAGCTGAGCGCCCCCAGCATGGAGCCTTCGAGCGACATCAGCAGGAAGGCCGCAACCAGGGCCCAGGTGTGTTTCTTCAGGTATCCCGTCCAGAGCCAGCGGCTGAGCACATAGCCCGAGACATGGGGGTCCTGGTCCGGGGCGGGGGGGTTGGCCTCTGCCTCGGGGGACTGCGCAGGGGCGGGCTCGGCGGCGGGGGCCTCGCTCTCGGAGGAGGGGTTGTTGGACGGGTGGGTCATCGGCGCCACCAGGGCAGGGCCTTGAAACCGGCCATGATCTGCTCGGGGTCGTATTCGGTCTTCAGCCAGGCCTCGAAGCCGATGGGGCTGCGGGCATTGCGTTGGGCGTATTGATCAAGGGTGTAATCAAGCACGCCGGTCTTGCTCTGGCGGATGTGAATATACTTGAGCGACAGCATCTTGCGGGCTTCCTCTACCGGGCGCCCCTCGATGCAGAGCAGGTAGAGCGCCGCAGCAAAGCCTGCCCGGTCAGCGCCGGATTTGCAATGCATGACAAAGGGCCGGGGGATGCTGCGGAAGGCCTCGATGACCTTCAGGATCTCTTCCGCCGGCACCGCGTGGCGGGCATGGAGATTGCAATCGACCATGGTCAGGCCAAGGCGGTCGCAGCTTTCCTTCTCGGTCAGGTAATGCGCCGCGCCGCCCGCGCCGCGCAGGTTCAGCACATGGGTGATCCCCATCTCCTTCATCTGCTCGAAGCGCTTGTGGGTCGGATGGTTCGAGCGCCAGACGCCCGGCGCGATCTCGTAGAAATTGGTCCAGAAGGTCCTGAGGATCGCGTGGTCGAACCACAGATTGTAGATATGCGCCCGCCGCCGGTTCTCCGGAGTGGAGAGATCGGTGTTGTAATGGTTGCGCAGGTCGCGCTCCCATTGGCGGATCCTGTCGGTGAGTGTCATGCCGACCCCTTGTCCTTGGCTTCCGGCCCGGTGGCCGGCATTTGCCCACTGGAAACCCGCCCCCATGTAGGCGAGCCGGGCGTCTTAAGCAAGCTTGGCAGGGCTGATGCCCGGCGAAGCTGCCCTGGCCGCGCGCGGCGCAGCGGGACGGCAGGGTGGGGGGCGCTGCCCCCCTTGAGCCTGCGGCTCAATTCCCCCGGAGTACTTCCAGCCTGGTGATGACGCGGGCATGCGCCCGGAATGGCACCCTCCTTTTGCCGTTGAGGGCTTGCACGCTCTCGATCGAGACGGAGGGAGCCTCCTTTTCGCAACCTGTTCCATCACCAGGCTGAAAGTACTCCGGGGGGAGGAGCCAACGGCGACGGGGGGCAGAGCCCCCCTGACCTTCGGCCAACTGCCGGGCTCCCTGGCCTGCCAGTTGTGCATTCCTGCCGGGGTGGCGTTGCGGCAAGTGAAACTGTGACTTTCGCTGTGGATTGACCTTGCCGGGCGGGCCGCTAAAGCTTGGCGCGCGACTGGCAGTGACCGGGTTTCCGGTGCCGGGCGTCTCCGTTTTCAGTGAAAGGACCTGACATGAGCCTTGCCCATGGTCGCCCCTACCTTGCGATTCCCGGACCGTCGGTCATGCCCGACGCCGTGCTGCAGGCCATGCATCAGCCCGCGCCCAATATCTACGAGGGCGATATCGTCACGCTTGTCGAGGGAATCGTGCGCGACGTGAAGCGGGTGGCCCGCACCGAGGGCCATGTGGCGATCTATATCGCCAACGGACATGGCGCCTGGGAAGCCGCGCTCTCGAATCTCTACAAGCCCGGTGACCGGGTGCTGGTGCCGGCCACGGGCCGTTTCGCCCATGGCTGGGCCGAGATGGCCGAGGGCCTTGGGCTCGTGCCGCAGATCGTCGAGTTCGGCACCCAGTCGCCCATCGACGCGGCCCGCATCGAAGAGATCCTGACCGCAGACACCGCCCATGAGATCAAGGGCGTGCTGTTCAGCCATGTGGATACCGCGACCTCGATCCGCAACGATCCGCGCCCGCTGCGCGCCGCCCTCGATGCCGCCGGTCACCCGGCGCTGCTGATGGCCGATTGCATCGCCTCGATGGCCTGCGATGAGTTCCACATGGACGACTGGGGCGTCGACGTGGCGCTGACCGGCTCTCAGAAGGGGCTGATGGTGCCGCCGGGGCTGTCCTTCGTCTTTTTCAACGACCGTGCCAAGGCGGTGCGGGCGCAGATGCCCCGCGTCTCGCGCTACTGGGACTGGGTGCCGCGCAGCGAGCCCGAGTTCGTCTACCAGTACTTTGGCGGCACCTCGCCGACCCATCACCTGTTCGGCCTGCGCGCCGCGCTGGACATGCTGCACGACGAGGGGATGGAGCACGTCTGGGCCCGTCACGCCACCCTGGCCCGCGTGGTCTGGGCCGCCTGCGAGCGCTGGTCCGAGGGGGGGGCGCTGAAGCTCAACCTCGCCGACCGCAGCCTGCGCAGCCACGCGGTGACCGCCCTGGGTGTCGGCATCGGCAATGGCCAGAAGATGCGCGCCTGGACCGCCGAGAACGCCGGTCTGACCCTGGGCCTGGGTCTTGGCATGGCGACCGAGGAAGATCCCCATGGCACAGGCTTCTTCCGCATCGGCCACATGGGCCATCTCAATGCCCACATGGTGCTGGGCGCCGTCGGTGTCATCGAGGCCGGACTGCAGGCGCTGCAGATCCCCCATGGCAAGGGCGCGCTGGAAAAGGCCGCCGAAGTGGTCGCGCAGCCCGAAGCGGTGGCCTTCTGAGCCAGCGGGCCGATCCCACGGGATCGGCCGCACGTAGGGGGAGGGCGGGGCAAGCCCCGCCCCACGGGGGGCACCGGGGCTGCCGGGGTCACAGCTGCGCGGGACAGGCCTTGCCCGGGCGTCGGGCCCGGAGCTTTCAGCCGAGGCGGGCCAGGGCGCGGGGCAGGGCCTCTTCCAGCGCTGCCAGCTCTGCCGCCGGGCCGCAGGAGATGCGGATGCAGCGGTCCTGAGGGGCCACGAAGGGCATGCGCACGAAGATCCCCTCTTCCGCCAGGGCCGCGACGAGGGCGCGGGCGCGGTCTCCGTCGCCGCCACAGTCGAGGGTGACGAAATTGGTCGCGGAGGGCAGGGCGATGAGGCCGTTGGCGCTTCCGATGCGGGCGATCTCGGCCCGCGCGGCGCTGACCTGCTCAAGCACATGGCCCAGCCAGTCCTGGTCCTGCAATGCCGCCAGGGCGCCGATCTGCGCCGCCCGGTTCATGCCGAAGTGGTTGCGCACCTTGTCGAAGGCGCGGATCAGCTCGGCGGCGCCAAGCGCGTAGCCCACCCGGGCGCCCGCCATGCCATAGGCCTTGGAGAAGGTCCGCATGCGGATCACCCGCGGATCTTCGACCGGCAGGGGCAGGGCAGCATCCTCGGGTGCCAGCTCTCCATAGGCTTCGTCGAGCACCAGCAGGGTGCCGTCGGGCATGGCCTTCAGCGCTTCGGCGATCTCTGCGCCGGGCATGTAGGAGCCCATGGGATTGTCGGGATTGGCGAAATAGATCAGCTTGGCGTCGACTTCGGCGGCGCGGGCGATGAGGGCGGGCAGATCCTCGGCGTCATCGCGGTAGGGCAGGGCCTCGATCCGGCCACCGAAGCCCGCCACATGGTAGTTGAAGGTCGGATAGGCACCGGCGGAGGTGACGATCACGTCGCCCGGTCCGACCGTCAGCCGCACCAGATCGCCCAGGAGCCCGTCGATACCGGGGCCCACGACGATGTTCTCCAGTTCGCAGGACCAATGCGCGGCCAGGGCGCTGCGCAGGTCATGGCTGGCGGGATCGCCGTATTTCCAGATCTGCGAGCCCGCGCCGGTCATCGCCACCAGCGCGCGGGGCGAGGGGCCGAAGCCGTTCTCGTTGGCGCCCAGCCGGGCGGCGAAGGGCGCACCGCGACGGCGCTCCAGCTCTTCCGGGCCGGTGAAGGGCACGGTGGAGGGCAGCGCGGCGGCAAGCGGGGTCAGGCGGGCATTGGTCGTCATGGCGGGGGCATTACTCCCGAGTTGCGCTGCGGCGCAAGAATTTTCACGCACCCCAGGTCAGGGGAGGCAGAGGCGCGCGGCGCGCCCCGCCCGCTGTTGCTGCGCGGAAACACCAGTACCAAGAAGGTATTGCGTATTCCAAAGCGGTTTGAGACGCTCCGACAGACAGGAGAAGCGTCACCCAGGAGCCGAACGTGATCCGACAGAAGACCCCTTGGCAAGTTGAACCCAGATCCAGGCCGCAGGCATGGGCGTTTTCCGCGCGCCGAACCCTTGCGGGCAGGGCCCTGCGATCCGCTGCCCTCCTGTTGGCCGCCCTCGCGCCTCTGCCTGCCACGGCCGAGCGATACGAGCCCGAGGCTGTCCCGCTGGAGATCACCGTCAACGAGGTCAAACGGGTCTGTGGCCGGGTCGATGCGCGCAAGTCCTGGCAGCGCTTCAACCTCTGGCAAAGGGATGGTGTGAACCAGAGCGACTACCACAACCAACTGATGGTCTCTTCGGATCAGCCGGGCTGGAGCGTCGATGCCGATGATTTCTCTCAGGTCGGCGTCCAGGGCTACCAGGGCCGCGAGGCGCAGAAGCTCTTCCCGCATCAGGATCGCAAGCTGCACCGGGCCTATCCCTTCGGCGCGCTGATGGTCCGGGTCGACGGGCGTCATGTCTACGGCATCCAGAACCCGGCGAGCTACGACATCTCGGACATGAGCGAGGATGGTTTCGCCAGCTTCGTCGACTTCCAGATCAACGAGAGCCACGAGGCGCTGGCCGACAATGCCGGTGCGCTTCTGGTCTGCATGAACACCACGCATTGATCTCCTCAAGGCAGGGCGCGGTCCGCCGGTCTGGCGGGTGCCGGTCCGGCTTGTAGGCTTCGCGCAGCCAGCCCCGGCAGCCAACCCCCTGTGACGTTGCGTTGGTCGTCGGGCGCGGGTCTCGACAGCCTGCCTGCGGGCACCGAAGATCGCCTCGGGAAAGAGGAGGATCTCATGGAACAGCTATTCGGCGGCGAGAACCCGCGCGTGCGGGTCGAGATCCGCGATCACGTGGCCCATGTCACCCTGGTGCGCTCTGACAAGATGAACGCCGTCGATACGCCCATGGCCGAGGCGATCATCGCCGCGGGCGAGGCCCTGATGGGGCGGGACGACCTGCGCGCGGTTGTGCTGGCGGGTGAGGGGCGCGCCTTCTGCGCCGGGCTCGACGTGGCCTCCTTCGCTGAATTCGCGGGGGGTGATCCCGAGGCGCGGGTCATGCCGCGCACCCATGGCGATGCCAATCTCTACCAGCGCGTGGCCATGGTCTGGCACGACCTGCCGGTGCCGGTGATCGCCGCGCTGCACGGGGTGGCCTTCGGGGCCGGTCTGCAACTGGCCGTCGGCGCGGATATCCGCATCGCCCACCCCGAGACCCGGCTGGCGATCATGGAGGCCAAGTGGGGGCTGGTGCCCGACATGGGCGGCATGGTGCTGCTGCCCCGGCTGATCCGCTCTGACGTGCTGCGGCGGCTGACCTACAGCGCGCAGCCCATCGGGGCCGAAGCGGCGCGGGATTGCGGGCTTGTCACCGAGATCGACGAGGCGCCGCTGCAGGCCGCCCAGGCGCTGGCTGCCGAGATCGCCGGCAAGTCTCCCTCGGCGATGCGCGCGGCGAAGCGGCTGATCGGCCTGGCGGAAAGCGGGGCGGGGCGCGAAGAGGTGCTGATGGCGGAAAGCCGGGAGCAGACCGCGCTCATCGGCGGCACGCACCAGCGCGAGGTCATCGCCGCCAACATGGCCGGGCGGGCGCCGGTCTTCGAGTAACGGGAAAGGCGGGTCCGGCGCGTCCTGCGCGATCCCTTCGCAATGGGAAGAGGACGGGCGCGCCCTTGCGCCACCGTCCGGGCAAGCCGGCGGCGGGCTCAGCCTGCGGCGCGTTCCTCGGGGCGGAAGCCGATCAGGTCGGAGACAGAGAAACGGCCCGCCTCGGCCTTGCGGATCTTGCCGTCACGCAGCAGCTGGCCGAAGGCGCGCAGCCCGTCTTCACGGGTGAACCCCTCGGGTTGCAGCGACTTCACGCGGCTCATCAGCTGCGGGCGCGAGAAGAGCGGCTGGTGCTCCATGAACGACATGTAGGAGGCCGCGGCCTCCAGCATTTCCCCAAGGCTGCGCGCGCCAACCGAGGCGGCGTAATCGACAAAGCTCTGATCCGGCGCGTCGCTGGCGGTGCCCTCGGGCGTGGGGTCCTCGGCACGGGCCAGGTCGGCGATGGAGACGCGGCGCGGGCGGACGGGGCCGGGGCTTGCGCTGCCGGCGTCGATCCGTTGCTCGGCCACCAGCTTCAGCGGCGCCGGGCGGGCGAGGCTGCGTCGGGCCGGGGTGGTGCTTTGATGGGCGATGGCCGGGCGGCGCGGGCGGACCACCTGGGCCAGGTCCTCGCGGTAGGCGTCGGTGGTGTCCTCGCGCGGCGCGAAGTCGGAGCCCGCCTCGCGTTCGGCCTTCTTGGCCGCCACGGCAGCGCGCAGATGCGCCAGGGCCGAACGGCGGCGCGTCGAGTCTTCCTGTTCAAAGTGATGATCGGTCTCGCGCAGGATGCGGTCCATCTGCGCGCCGTGATCGGTGTCGCGCAGGCTGCGGCCGGGTTCGCGCGATTGCGGTGCCGGGTCCACCCCGGCCTCGATCTGTGCCAGCTCGCGCAGCAGCTCGTCTTCCTGCTCGGGCGAGAGCGAGCTTTCGGCGGGCTCGCGGCGCTTGACCTTGATCACCCGCGCCATGGGGCGGGGCGGGGCGGGGGCCTCTGCCTCTGCCTGGGCCTCGGGCTCAAGCCGCAGCGGGGCCTCTTCCGCCACCTCGGGCAGATCATCGGAGGCAAGCGGTTCAGGGCTTTCCTGAGCGGGTGCTTCTGCGGCTGAGGTTTCGGGGGCCACGGCTTCGGAGGTGTCGGCCTCCGGTGCTTCGACTGCGGTATTTTCGGCGACGGTTTCTTCAGCGGCGGGGGCTTCAGCTTCGGGCGCCTGGGGAGACTGCGCTTCGGGCAGCAGAGCCGCCTGACGGCGGCGCGCGACCACGTCGCGGATACGTTGCAGTTTCAGCGCCACATCCGTGGGGCCAAGGCTGGCCGGTGGCAGCTCTTCTCCGTCGTCGGGTTCGGCGCGGGCAATGGCGATGGCCTCTTCGGCCTCGGCGATGGAATCCCAGCCCTCGCCCGAAGGCGTCAGGTCGGGGGTCGCCACGTCTTCTACGCTCTCGTCCTCGATCTGCGTTGGGGCTTCCGAGACAGGCATCTCTTCCGCCAGTTCCTGGGCCTCGACGATCTCGGGGGAGGTCTCTGCCTCGGGGGTCACGTCGTCCAGCGCGATGGCGGCCGCGAAGTCTTCCTTGGCCGTGACCTCGTCGCGCAGAAGCGCCTCGATGCTGTCTTCGATCAGGGTTTCGGCCTCGGGACCCTCGGGGTCGCTCAGGTCGAGCTCGGGGGCGTCGACCTCGGGCAGGGTGAGCTCGGGGGCCGCATCCGCCAGATCGAAGTTGTCCTCGGCGGGGGGCTGGGGCGCTTCGGTCGGGCCGCTGGCCTCGACCGCGGCCGTGTCTTGCGAAAGCTGGGCGGTGTTCCCGGAGGCGGCCGTCTCCAGCTCGGGCTCGGAGGCCAGCAGGGCAGCATCGCCCGCAGCGGCCAGGGCGGCGGCGATACGCGGCGCGCGCAGGGGGCGCAGCGGCATCTCGTCGTCCGAGACGTCCTCGGCGTCGACCGCTTCGGGCTGCGGCTCGGGCGCGACCGCCGGGGCCTCGGCGACAGGCGCGGCGGGCGCTGTTCCCTCGGGCGCAGGCGCTGCGGCCTGGGGGCTGGCGGTCTCGGGGGCGGGTTGCGTGGCGGCGGCCTGATCCGGAGAGAGCACGATATTGCCCTCTTCCGTGCGCGCATTCACCCGGCGCGAGGTGTTGCGCTCGGCCAGGCGAGCTAGCATGTCGGCATCGGGGGTGGGGGGCTCGGCACCGAAGTAACGGTCATCGGCGGCGAGATCGCGGAAGTATTCCGCGATGGCCTTCATCGTATCGAAAGCGTCGTCGAATCCCTCCAGGGTACAGGAGAAGGTCCCATAGGAAACGGTCAGGATCTTGTTCGACTCTACCACTTTACTTCTCGCTCGTTCTGGCGGTACGGACCGCTGCACGGGGGGCTTTCTCACCTGCCTTGCTTAACGGGATGAGACACAACCGGACCGAATCTAAGGTGCAGAAGGTCTCATTTTGTGACGATATTGTGGTATCTGTCCAATCGGAGCCGAAAAACATGGGTCTTGAGACGGTTGTAGAGAGCGCGGGCCCCGTCGCGCTGATTGGCGGAGGGGCGGTGCCGGGCTCGGTCGCGGAACGGATTCTGCGGCTCTGCGGCCCGGTCGTGGCCGCCGATGGCGGGGCCGAGTACCTGCTCAGGGCGGGCCGTATGCCAGACGCGGTGATCGGGGACATGGACAGCCTTTCGGGGACCTGGGCACGGCTCGTCCCGGAGGCGGCGCTGCATCCCGTGGCCGAACAGGAAAGCACGGATTTCGAGAAATGCCTGACCCGGATCGAGGCGCCGCTGGTCATCGGCACGGGCTTTCTCGGGCCGCGTTCCGATCACATGCTGGCCGCGCTTTCGGTGCTGGCGCGCTTTCCGGCGCGCCGCTGCCTGCTGGCCAGCGAGAGCGACCTGGCCTTCCTCTGCCCGCCCGAGCTCGTGCTGGATCGCCCTGTCGGAGAGCGTTTTTCGTTGTTTCCCATGGGCTTGACCTCTGGCCGGTCAGAGGGGCTGGAATGGCCCATCGACGGGCTGGACTTCGCGCCCGATGGCCGCATCGGCACGTCGAACCGGATCTCGGGCCCGCTGCGGCTGCGCATGGATCAGCCGGGCATGGTGGTCATACTGCCGGTGGCGGCGCTGGAGGATGTGGCAACGTCGATTTGCGCAGGCTCCGCGCCATGGAGCGCTCGCGCAGGATGATGTAGAGGCCCGCGCCGATGGTCACCAGGATGCCGATCAGCGCCAGCCCGTCGGGGAAATCACGGAAGATCAGCCAGCCGATGAGGGTGGCGAAGGGGATCTCGAGGTATTGCATCGGCGCCAGGGTGGCCGAGGGCGCATAGCGCAGCGACCATGTCATCAGCAGGTGCCCGAAAGAGCCGATGAGGCCGATCCCGGCCAGCAACAGCAGGCTGCCCTCTGGCGGCACGACGAGGGACAGCTGCGTCCAGCCGGCCAGATGGGCGACCAGGGCCACCGGCAACAGCAGCCCCATGGCCATCACCCCCGAGGTCGCCTGCATGGCGATCGGGTCCACCTGCTTGGCGATCTGGCGGGTGACCAGCATGAACAGCGAGAAGAAGACCGCCACGCCCAGGGGCAGCAGCGCCGGCCAGCCGACCTCGGCGAAGCTGGGCTGGATCACCATCAGCGTGCCGACAAAGCCAACCGCGCAGGCCGCAAGCCGGCGGGGCCCGACCTCTTCGCCCAGCACCAGCCAGCCGAGCAGCAGCATCAGGAAGGGCATGATGAAGGCAATGGCAATGGCATCTGCCAGGGGCAGGTAGCGCAGGGCGGTGAACATGAAGCCGATGCCGCCGATATGGAAGATCGTGCGGTAGAGCGTGAACCGCGTCGCCCGCGCCGACATGCGCCAGCGGCGGCGCCCGAGAATGACGAGAGGCCCCAGGAAGAGCGCCTGCATGGCGAAACGCGCGGTGAGCAGGGCGAAGACGGGCATGACCTCTCCCAGCAGCTTGGCGAGGCTGTCGCCCAAGGGGGCCAGCAGGCAGAAGCCCATCATGAGGGAAATGCCCAGGAGGGGCTTGTCGTCGGTATTGCTCATGCCGAGACGCTAGGGGCGGGGCGGGGGGAAGTCCATGGGGGATGGGGGGCTGGGCGCAGGGAGCGAACGTTGCACTCGAAAGGGCGCGCGCCCGGAGCGGCTGTCGCTTTCGGCCCTAAGCCGACCTTCGCCAAGTCTGGCCTCGCTGCGGTGCAGCTTCTTCAAACTGGCCATCGGTGGCATCGTGCAACATGGCATGCCAAGGTCAGCTCCGCGGACTTTTCTGCCGTTCAGTTCACTTGTTGCAATGGCGGCTTTAGGAAAGTCCTACTGGAAACGGCTGATATCGCACACCCGGTAAATGGGTAAAGTGCAAGGACATAGTAGTTACTCGAAACCGAAGCTATACGTACCAGAATTTTGACCCAAGGCGGTGATCGGCGATGTACAAAATATTTCATGGAGACCTGTATATTGGAGACACGGATCTCGCGAAGGGCGGTGATGCTCCGATGGGGTGTGCGGAAGGTGAATTCCAACCAACTAAAGATTTTGTTAAGTTTCGAACGTCTGTGCCGCCGCAAATACAAAACGAACCGGACTACAAAATCTGGAATGGTTTGATTTTGAAGATGGAAGATGGGCGCAGAGTTCAGTGTATTGATGTTGTCCTGCATCTCTTTGAATTTGACGAAAATGACATTGAAATACTTGTGGATGCTCTTGGTGTTAGCGAACCATCCTATGCAACGTTGTTCCCGCAGCATGTTGAAGCCTACGAAAGCCAGTTCAGGGCATAGGTGTTTGATCCCACGGTTTAATGGTGTGATCCAGACGAGACAACTTGATTTCGTCTTTTTGGACTATGCTGGAAACACCGACATTCGCACACAGCGCAGAATCGAACAGTTTGGGCTCGAAGCGGTCGTGCGGTAGTCTGGCAGGCTCCTCGCCCAAATGAACCGGGTCCGCGGAGCGCTTCCGGCCCAGATCGGGCATTTGACCCGGGTGCGGCGAAGGTCGGCTTCGAGCCAATTACCGCATTTCTGCAACGCCGCGAACGTCCGACTTTATTGTCTAGCCTGCGTGGATGTCAGATCGTAGGTCGTATGAAGAGCGAGCAAATGTATTGCTGCCTAACCCTTGATCGCGTGGATCAGGTTCGTAAGCGTGACACTGTAAATTGAATTTTGACAGAGCAGCGCGGCTGTTTCTCCTCTGGTTGCGATTAAGGGTCGTTCGACTGGCTTGCCGCCGACTGTCAGTTCGACCAGCAGCCCTTCCCTCGACCTGAAATCAAAGAGGAATACGCCATCGCCGTCATAGCTACCGAAAAAGGCGATATGATTGCCACCAACCAAGATTGCATTGGCGCCTTCGACGGGGCACCTTTCAATGATGATCTCTGCGACCCTATTCGAAATTCGCGCAAGATAAAAGTCTGTATGCGGATAGATCCATATGTCGCCTCTCAGGTCCAGATGCATCGCGTAGAGATCGAAAATGTCATGGCCAGAGGAATTTTTGAAATCATATAGCAGGTCGCCAGTATCCGAGAACTCACGTAGTCCCAAGGGGTTCTCGTCAAAGTATCCGGTCCAAATACCATCCTTGCGATCGACGATGACATTCTCGATCGCGTCGCCCAATCGGAACTCGCGGAGAAGTTTCAAATCTTGCGAGAAAACTCGGGCGTTGCTTTCGGATTCTCTGCAACGACTATTTGTTATGAGCCATCGGCCATCTGAAAACCTCTGAGCGGCGGGAAATTGGAGGTCCTGGCGCTTGAATTCCAAAGGCTCATGGCAGACTCCGACGCAATCAACGAATACTGACCCGTTATTGTCAGGCCACGCAAAAAGCAACTCTCCACGCGCATCAAAATTAAGGGAACGGTAGACCTCGCTGGTTAACGGCTTGACTCCCGCTTGCTTCGTCAGTTCCAGAGTTGGTGTTGCCATAGTCATCCGTTCCTGAACGTGCTGCAATCAACACCTAAATCATTTATGTAAGACGTGATAGCCTGATGATCGCGGATGGATTAGATTATCCGTTGAAGCGCCGATGTCGAATGACAACTCCATCCCGCTATGGAGGCCTTGGTGCGATACGCAGCGAATGGCAGCTTCCCGCCCTTCGTGTCCGTGCCTGGCGACATGCTGCATCTGGTACAAATGTCTTGGAAAGGCTGGGTCCAGTCATTCGCTGCGACCGCCACGAGTGGCCGCTATGCGCAGGAAGCGGACATGCCAGGCGTGCTGTCTCCAGCCGCGCATTTAGGCGTTTCCGTGCCCTTTGTCGCCGTTGGCCAATGGGTCAAGATGCTGCGGCGCGGTCCGTCAGAGCCGCCATTCGATGCAAGGCCAACACCCGCTAGCACTTTGAAGCCGGATAAACGGGCCGAACAAGCGCTGAATACGGCAGGTTGAGCAGCTCCAAACACACAGGTCTCCGCCCAGTCGCTATCGGAGGCGTCGAGAAACCCGATCCTCTAATCATCACTCGAACCTTTGCTCGTCATCTCTGTCTATTTTTGCCTCGCGGTCGCGCTCTCTCTGTTCCACCTTTCTTTGCTTTGGCACCACCTCTGCAAGGTATTCCGCCACTCCTGGAATTGCTGCTTCGGAGATTGCTTCAAGCGCCGTTATCCGCTGGCCAACGATGTTTGCGCGACTGCCAGACCAACTCATTGGAACTATGTGTGCAACAAACACCGAAAGCACCTCGACCGGGTTCGGCGAGGCCTCGACTAGCGCCAAGCCTTGTTCCGTTAAGTTATCGTTTCCGCCATCGCGACCGCTTCCGAATGGTGAGATGGCTCGGGCAACCAAACTCCAAGCCGTGGCTTCGCCCGCGTTTTCGCACCAGTCAGTAAGATCGGTGGGTTCGATTTCAGAAAGTGGGTTCTCAAAGTGTGAACTGCCTTCGAAGGCGCGAAAGCGCTTGTAATCCTTGATGTCGCCTTGAAGAAGAGCACGTGTCAGGATGGAGTCGTACAAGAACTTGACTATAGTAGCGACAGCAGAGTCGAATCGATAGTAGTACTTTGCGGCGCCGTCTGCCGGGTCAAATAGGCTGTCGAGCAACTCTCCAATCGCCGCATCATCACAATCGTACTTGAGGCAGTGCCCAAGGACCCGGTTCATTCGGTAATCGCCATTTCCACCGGGGTCGTTGTCGTGTCCGAGTAATTGCTTTGCGGCGGCTCGTAGCGCGAGGCTGCGCAAGCGCTTTCCAAACAGTTCTTCTGTATCTTCCTTGTCTTGAAGTCTCATTGAAAGCCCCTCCAAAAGGGCGCTCTCGCCGCCTTCTTTCGTCACCATCACACTTGCGAGCTGTTCCGCTCTCACAGAACCTCCATTTTGATACTCGTCCCGCCACAACAGTACTTCGAACTCATGTGGATTGTCCGCGTCGCGGAGTGCCGCCAAGCAGCGCTCGAAGTCTTGATCAGAGAAGCTACCTTGCGGATGGAGCATCACGATGATTGGACGGAGTAAATCGTCAGAGGCGGCTTCATCTAGCAACATAGCGGTCAAGGCCTGATCGGTGGTCGCAATTTCATTCAAGGCACCGCACAGCACACCATAGTTAAAATGCTTAGTACCTAGGGACTTGAGGCCCTTGACGAGTGCGTCCCATGTGGATCGACAATCTGAAGAGCATCGTATCAGGCCTTCACCGAAGGGTAATAGGTATGGAGCCCAACCCGGGTTGAAAAAGCGATAGGCTTGCTCCTCAAGCATCCTGTCAGACTGCCGACAGCGGCAACCCAAGATCCGCGCTTTCTCACTTAAACGCTTGCGCGAAGCTTCATACTTCGAAGGCTCGTCAGGATCGAAGTCCTCGTCCAAAGACCACATATCGTTGCCGGGATTAATAACGAGAGCTTCGATTTCTGAAAGTAAGTCTTGTGGCGCAAGCTTCTCTTCCAGAGACGCAAGGAGCGCCGCTCCGCCTTCATCTCGCTTCTCTTCTGCGATCCGCCGATAATCAAAGTACAAAGCCGATCGCACCGCGTGCCAACCTTCTACCCAAGGCAGCTTGTCATTTATGGCTTTGGAAGCGCCGATGATTTCAGCACGAAGATCGGGGTAGCGCCAAAGTCCACGAAAGTTCGCGGCAAGGAGCCTTCTGCACGATTTGGAAACTGACTGGGAGTTGGATTGGGATCCATCGAAGGCGATGTCTATGAAAGTCCTAAACCATTGAAGCCTTTCTTTGAAGTTCGGATTGTAGCCGTAGTCTCGAGGTCGCGCCCCAAACTCGAACGAATTGTTGCCTGACCAACGGCTAGCCTCAAGTGCGGAGTCTAAGAGTTCGGCGCCAATCTGGACGCGCGTCTCGTTGCCAGAGTTCAAGGCAGCTCGAACGATTTCAGCCCTTTGGGCAGTAGTTGCATGAGTTCCAGATAGGTATGCTTGAAACAAACCCTTTAGCTTACTTCGTACACTATCATAATTGTTGCCTGGGTCTTCGTGGTCCGCTACCACCAGCATCGCAGTAACAGCGCGTTCAAAGAACTCAGGGTAATACGCAAGCCCCACCAATATGCCGAGCGCTACCGACCTAAATGAGTCTCGTGGTTCAAGAGCCGCCAAGGTTTCAGGATTTGAAAATGAAGTCTCCACCAACTCGAGTGCTCGAGCCGGAGAAACAGGCGCAATGTGCATCAGAAGTTCTCGACCATGTTCGTTCAAGGCCGACAAGTCAGATAGGAGGCCCCCGTCGGAAATCCATCGATCTACAATTTCTACTGCAATGGGGTGCTCGTGTAGGAAACCGAGGCGGCGTCCAAATGACTTTAAGAGTCGCGCGCCTGCCTTTCCCTCAAAGGTATCCGTGAGTTGATCAATTGGAATATTGTTAAGGGCCTCGGAAGCCAACCTGTTGGCAACCGCGTGTGGCAGAACGGCTCGCCAGCGCGACCTCTTCTGCGCAACTTGCCGATCAACGAGGGTTTGCGCTGCGCGATGCATTCGGAGCCTCGTCTGTTCACACAGCGCGCCCAGAAGTGCGAGCTCATCTACTCCTTCTTCGTCACTTTCGATTGAGAAGGAGTAAACCAAAGACAGAGCTTCGGCTTGCTCTTTGAGGCCGGTGTCAAGGTCGTGTCTTTGGTAAAATAGACGATTGAAGAGTTCCTCATCCGTCAACCGGCCAAGCGTCTCATCGATTGGTGCGGCGTCAGCAATCGCGATTGCGAGCCGAGCGTTTCCCTCTGAAAAATCTGCAATCTTTGCCGCGTTCACATTTCCCAGTTCGGGGTGCCTTCTGAGGAGTAGCTTCTTCGCAATTTGCGGCCCGAAAGCCTCCAACTGCACCACTTCTGTGGTCTGCGGCTTGTCCTCACGGATATCATACTCGACGGTAATCAGTCGGAGGGAATTCTCTTGCTTGGAGAGCCTCGAAGCCAGAGAATTGTGTAGGTCAGAGGCGCAATTGTCCAAAACAATAGTGGCAGAAACGTCCTGCGCAATCATTGCGTCGACTAGGGCGCGAGCGGAGGGTTCCGGTTCGTCGCTGATATCTGCATAGATCACTGAGGTGCGGTCCAAAGGAGCGTGGCCAACCCCGTCCTCAAAAAGCGCCTGCACGAAGCGAGATTTGCCAACACCTGAAAGGCCGGTGATCCTGATTGATTTTCCTGAAGTATCAAATAGTCTTCGGACAGCGTCTATGGCCTCACCAAGCGGTAAAGGCTGTTGAGAGGTTGAGGGAACGACTACTCTAACGCCGTCGTCCAATATTAGGTCGTCGTTCTCGTCTGCAGGAGTGGCGCTCCACCTCCCAAACGGACGCCACCCAGCAAGTGGTCTTCCAACCACCTCACGAACCCACATCTGGACTGCAGGATGCTGGCGCAGCCATAGGTGCAAGCGAGAACAGTCGTAGTAATCCACGTGGATCGCATTGGAATTATCAAGACCTACTAACGCCTCGGCCATGGCTTCGATACGGCGCTGGTATGTCAGCGGAGAACAGTCCTCGGTTGAAGCAATGATGTAAGAGCCACTGTTTTCAACGAGTTCATAAATGATGCGTTTCAGGGTTCCTTCCGAAAGCATTTCGTCCAGAATTCCGGCGCGTGCCATGCTTTTGGCCTTGGCCTGAAACACGTTGTCGGCTCTTGGGATGAAATCTCCGTCGAAGCCCTCTCGAGTTACCGTAACCCTGACATCCACGCCTCCATCGGGCGCTGTCAAAGATCCTGACCATCTCACATCACGCAAGTAGCCACCGCGGGCGGTAAGCTCCGCTTCGCACAGTCTGGCAACGAGTTCCTCTAGCTGACTGTCGTCTAGCTGCGCCAGCTCATCCTTTTTTGGTTCGAAAATTGGCAATGCAAATCCAACTCTGGTCGAGCGTCACTTAGACGCCGTTCAGAAGCCTAGCGTTAGAACAGTTAGTGAAAAAAAGCTACCCAGCTTAGCATTTAGGTGAGTCACACCTGCACACCATGACACTTTAGTACTTCGTAGAGTTTCCTGGAATGGGCCTGCAGTTCTCTCAGTTGGATAAGGTCTGCTTTCAGCGAGTACCCAGTCTCGACTCGGGCCTGCGGCGAACTTCTGGTTTCCGCTCATAGTGACGGCTCCTGCGGCCATGCTGCTCCTTGCACCCGTGGGTGCAAGCCGACGCTCGCGCCCAACTCCCCCTCAGCAATTCGGCACGTTCACTGCCAAGCCCCCCAACGAGGTCTCCTTGTAATGCTCGTGCATGTCGCGGCCGGTCTGGCGCATGGTCTCGATGCAGGCGTCGAGGGGGACGAAGTGGCGGCCGTCTCCGCGCAGGGCCAGGGACGCGGCAGAGACCGCCTTGATGGCGCCGAGGCCGTTGCGCTCGATGCAGGGCACCTGGACCAGGCCCGCGACGGGGTCGCAGGTCATGCCCAGGTGATGCTCCAGCGCGATCTCGGCGGCGTTCTCGATCTGCTCGGGCGTGCCGCCCATCACCGCGCAGAGGCCGGCGGCGGCCATGGCGGCGGCGGAGCCCACCTCGGCCTGGCACCCGGCTTCGGCGCCCGAGATCGAGGCGTTGTACTTGACCAGCCCGCCGATGGCCGAGGCGGTCAGGAAGAACTCGGTGACGCGCTGCGGGGTGGCCGTGGGCACATGGGTCAGCCAGTATTTCACCACCGCCGGCATCACGCCCGCCGCGCCATTGGTGGGCGCGGTCACGACCTGGCCTCCGGCGGCGTTCTCCTCGTTCACCGCCATGGCGTAGCAGGAGATCCAGTCGTTCACCACGTGGGGCGGGGCGAGGTTGCGGCCGGCTTCCTGTTTCAGCGCCTCGTGGATGGCGCGGGCCCGGCGGCGCACGGCGAGGCCGCCGGGCAGCAGGCCTTCGTTGCTCAGCCCGCGGTCGATGCAGTCGGACATCACCTGCCAGATGCGCCCCACCCCCTGCGACAGGTCGGGGCGGCCACGGGCGGTCTCGTTGGCGGCCTTCATCTGGGCGATGGTCAGGCCGGAGGCGCGGGCCATGTCCAGCATCTCGGCGGCGGATTTGAAGGGGTAGGGGACGGGGGTGCCCTCGGCCTTGTCCTCTCCCGAGGCGAGCTCGGCCTCGGTCAGCACGAAGCCACCGCCGACGGAGTAGTAGACCTCGGAAAGGATCACGTCGCCCTGGGCGTCGAGCGCCATCAGCTTCATGCCGTTGGGGTGGCCGGGCAGGGCCTCGTCGTAGTTGAACACGAGGTCGCGGCCGGGATCGAAGGAGAGCGCCCCGAGGCCGGGGGGCGAGACCTGACCCGTTTCCGATATCGCGGCGAGCGCCGCCTCGGCCTTTTCGCTGTCGTAGGTGTCGGGCAGGAAGCCCGCCAGCCCGAGGATGGTGGCGCGGTCGGTGGCGTGGCCCTTGCCGGTAAAGGCCAGGGAACCATGCAGCGAGGCGCGCAAACCCTTGGCCTCGAAGGGCGCGGCGCGCAGGCGGTCCAGGAAACGGCCACCGGCGACCATGGGGCCCATGGTGTGCGAGGACGACGGGCCGACGCCGATCTTGAAGATCTCGAAGACGGAAAGAAACATGAAATACCCCTGTTTGGCGCCAGCCTAACGGAGACCCGCCACCGGGCGCCACCGAAAGCGACCCGCAGCGGCGCGGGCGCGGCATCCGGCCGGGCCGGGGCCTGCCGCGCAGGCGCTTGCAGGGGGCCTTGGACCGACCCAGGCAGGGCAGCCAGCCTCGCGCGGGCAGATCGTCGCACTCCGATCGGATAGGCAGGCGATTCCCCTCTCGCATCCGACCCCCCAAATCCCTATAAAACCGACAAACAAAGGAGACCCAGGATGAGCTCAGAGCTTTCCCCGATCGACAAGGCCAAGTTCCTTGCCGCGAAACGGGCCACGGATTTCGTCGAGGATGGCATGCGCGTCGGCCTCGGCACGGGAAGCACCGCCGCCTGGATGGTTCGTCTCCTTGGAGAGCGGGTGCGCGACGAGGGTCTGAAGATCTCGGGCGTGCCGACCTCCGCCCGCACGGCGCAGCTGGCGCAGGAGGTGGGGATCAAGGTCATCACCCTCGACGAGGCGAAGTGGCTGGACCTGACCATCGACGGCGCCGACGAGGTGGATGGCGACCTGAACCTGATCAAGGGTGGCGGCGGAGCGCTGCTGCAGGAAAAGATCGTCGCCACCGCCAGCGACCGGATGATCGTCATCGCCGATGCGGCCAAGGAGGTCGAGGCCCTGGGGGCCTTCCCCCTGCCGATCGAGGTGATCCCCTTCGGCTGGCAGACCTCGCAGGCGCTGGTCGAGGAAATGCTGATCTCGATGGATGTGCTGGGCCGCGACACCACGCTGCGGATGAACGGCGACGCGCCCTATGTCACGGATGAGGGCAACCACATCCTGGACCTGCACCTGAACCGTATCGGAAACGCGCGCGAGCTGGCGCTGGTGATGAACCAGATTCCGGGGGTGGTTGAAAACGGGCTTTTCATTGATATCTGCGACACGCTGGTCATCGGTCACGGCTCGGGCCGGGTCGAGACCCGTGATATCAATGACGGCACGATCGAGGACATGCGCCTCGATTTCGTCGAGGACGACAACCTGTTCCGTGACATCTCGGACTGAGCCGGCCCCGCCGCGCGACCACTACCCCAAAAGGACCCTGCCATGAGCGCCGACAGCCCCTTCGACTATGACCTCTTCGTTATCGGTGCCGGCTCTGGCGGCGTGCGCGCCGCGCGGGTGGCCGCGGGCGAGACCGGCGCGAAGGTCGCCATCGCCGAGGAAAGCCGCTACGGCGGCACCTGCGTCATTCGCGGCTGCGTGCCCAAGAAGCTGATGGTCTTTGCCTCGGGCTACGGGCGCATGGCCGAAGAGGGCCGCGCCTATGGCTGGGACATCGAGGAGAAGGGCTTCTCCTGGGATACCTTCAAGACCAAGCTGGAGGCCGAGCTTGACCGGCTGGAAGCCATCTACCAGCGCCTGCTCGACGGCTCGGGTGTCGACAAGATCGACCAGCGCGCCACGGTGGCCGATGCCCATACGGTGCGCCTGGCCGATGGCACCACCAGGACCGCCAAGCATATCCTGGTGGCCACGGGCGGGCGTCCGGTGAAGCCGGATCTGCCGGGTGCCGAGCTGGGCATCACCTCGAACGAGATCTTCCACGTGGCGGAGCTGCCGAAGCGCATCCTGATCATCGGCGGCGGCTATATCGGCTGCGAGTTCGCGGGCATTCTCAACGGCCTGGGCAGCCAGGTGACGCAATTCTATCGCGGCACCCAGGTGCTGCGCGGCTTCGATGACGAGGCGCGGGGGCTGATTGCCGACGAGATGCGCGGCGCGGGCATCGACCTGCAGGTCGAGACCGACGTGGTGAAGCTTGAGAAGGACGCCGACGGCATCCGCGTCTTCGACACCAGGGGCCGCGAGACGGTCTTCGACGAGGTGCTCTTTGCCACCGGCCGCGCGCCCAACACCGACGGCATGGGTCTGGTCGAGGCCGGTGTCGAGCTGGGCCGTGGTGGCGAGGTCGTCGTCGATGACTTCAGCCAGACCGCCGTGCCCTCGATCTGGGCGATCGGCGATGTCACCGACCGCGTGCAGCTGACCCCCGTGGCGATCCGCGAAGGCATGGCCTTCGTCTCGACCGTGTTCCGCGGCGTGCCGCAGAAGCCCGACCACGCGCTGATCCCCACGGCGATCTTCACCCAGCCCGAGATGGGCACGGTTGGCATGTCCGAGGAGGAAGCCATCCTGAAGGCCGGCGAACCGCTGGAAATCTACTCCACCTCCTTCAAGCCGATGCAGCAGAGCTTTGCCGGCACCGCGGCGCAGAAGATCCTGATGAAGCTGGTGGTCGGCAAGCAGAGCCGCAAGGTTCTGGGCTGTCACATCGTCGGCCCGGCGGCGGGCGAGATGATCCAGCTTGCCGGCATCGCCGTAAAGATGGGGGCGACGAAAGAGGATTTCGACAATACGGTAGCAGTGCATCCGACGGCCGCCGAAGAGATCGTCACCATGCGCAATCCGACGCGGACCGTCGGCGAATAGCCGGGAGGACGCCGGCGCCGGGCCCCCTGGGGCCTGGTCGGCACGCGAAAACTTGAAACTGGTCCTCCGGCTGCACAGCTAGAGGGTAAGTATGTTCGACAGAAAGGCAGACAATGGCTGGACAGAATGGTGGCCCCTGGGGAGGAGGCGGCGGCTCGGGCGGGCGCCCGACACCGCCCTCGGGCGGCAATGGCGGAGGCCGCGGCACCGGAGGAGGCAACAATAACGGTGGTCGCGACGACAAGCCTTCCATTCCCGATATCGACGAACTGGTGCGCAAGGGCCAGGACCAGCTGCGCGTCCTGATGGGCGGCGGCGGTGGTGGTGGCCAGAACTCCGGCGGCGGTGCCCCCGGTGGCGGTGGCCCGCTGGTCTCGCGCTCCATGGTGGGGCTCGGCGTGATCGTGGCGGTGATCGGCTGGCTCTTTGCCAGTGTCTATACCGTGCGTCCCGACGAGCAATCGGTCGAGCTGTTCCTTGGCCAGTATTCCTCGACCGGGCAGCCGGGTCTGAACTTCGCGCCCTGGCCGCTGGTCACCCACGAGGTCATCGCGGTGACCCGCGAACGGACCGTTGAAGTCGGTGTCGGAGGCCGTGGCTCGGATGCGGGCCTGATGCTGACCGGCGACGAGAACATCGTGGATATCGACTTCCAGGTCGTCTGGAACATCACCGATCCGGCCCAGTTCCTGTTCAACCTGCGCGATCCGCAGATGACCATCTCGGCCGTCTCGGAATCCGCCATGCGCGAGATCATCGCTCAGAGCGAACTGGCACCGATCCTCAACCGGGATCGTGGCGCCATTTCGCAGCGTCTGCGCGACCTGATCCAGACGACGCTGGACAGCTACGGCGCCGGCATGTCGGTGATCCGTGTCAACTTCGACAAGGCCGATCCGCCCACCGAGGTGATCGGGGCCTTCCGCGAAGTGCAGGCTGCCGAGCAGCAGCGTGAACGACTGACCAACGAAGCCGATGCCTATGCCAACCGCGTCACCGCCGAGGCCCGAGGCCAGGCGGCGCAGCTGCGCCAGGAAGCCGAGGGCTATCGCGCCCAGGTGATCAACCAGGCCGAGGGTGAAGCCAGCCGCTTCTCCGCCGTGCTGGAAGAATACCGCAAGGCCCCCGGCGTGACCCGCAAGCGTCTCTACATCGAAGCGATGGAAGAGGTGCTGGGTGGCGTCAACAAGGTGGTCGTGGACGGCGAAGCAGGCTCCGGCGTGCTGCCCTACCTGCCGCTCAACCAGCTCGCGCCCTCCGGCGCGGCCAATCAGTAAGGGAGAGAGATCATGAACAAGACAACGATCCTTCTGCCCCTGGTGGTGGTCCTCGGCCTGGTGGGTTTCTCGTCCTTCTTCATCGTGGACGAGCGTGAAAAGGCGCTGGTGCTTCAGTTCGGTCGCGTGATCGACGTGAAGGAAGAGCCTGGCCTGGCCTTCAAGATCCCTCTGATCCAGGAAGTCGTGACCTACGACGACCGTATCCTGTCGCGCGACATCGACCCGCTGGAAGTCACCCCGCTGGATGACCGCCGCCTGGTGGTCGACGCCTTCGCCCGCTACCGCATCACCGACGTGCGCCAGTTCCGCCAGGCCAATGGCGTGGGCGGCATCGCGGCGGCGGAATCCCGGCTCGACTCGATCCTGCGCTCGCAGACCCGAGAGATCCTTGGTTCTGTCCGCTCCGACGAGATCCTCTCGTCCGACCGTGCGGCGCTGATGGTGCGTATCCGGGATGGTGCCTTCGACGAGGCGCAATCCCTGGGTCTCGAGATCATCGACGTGCGTCTGAAGCGCACCGACCTGCCCTCGGAAAACCTGGAAGCGACCTTTGCCCGGATGCGGGCCGAGCGTGAGCGCGAGGCGGCCGACCAGATCGCCCGCGGTAACGAACGCGCCCAGGAGATCCGCGCCGAGGCCGACCGTAAGCGGGTCGAGACCGTCTCGGAAGCGCAGCGGGAAGCGGATATCATCCGCGGTGAAGCCGATGCACGCCGGAACGCGGTCTTTGCAGATGCCTATGGCGAGGACCCGGAGTTCTTCGACTTCTACCGTTCGCTCACGGCCTATCGCAAAGCCCTGCGCGGCGAGACCTCGACCATGGTGATCTCGCCCGACAGCGAGTTCTTCACCTACCTCAAGGCCTTCAACCCCACCGGCGTCGACCTGATCGCCGCTCCGGTAGAGGCAGAGCCCGCCGCTGAAGCGCCCGAGGAGGTCATCGTGCCCGCCGAAGGCGATACCGCGACCGACGACGCGGCAGAGACCGAAGAGGCGCCGGTCAGCGAGTAACGCTCGCCACGGCCGAAAAACCAGGGGCTGGCCTTCGGGCCGGCCCTTTTTTCATGCGCGCCCCTGCCGCTTTTCCGGGCCGTGCGTCGCGCACGGGCTTCGGTTGTTACAGCCGCCATGCCGACGCGGAAGGCGTCTTTTCCGGATGACGTGATTTGTCACACCCCCTTGCAGAGCTGGCCTTCGGGGGCGGGAATGGCGATGGAAGTTTACGAAAAATAAGGGGAATTCGCGGAGGGTGAGGGGGGTCGCCTGTGCCCCGATTTCGGCAAGAAGCCTCTCACCGGGGTCTCACATCCTGTTGACGCCCTGCGACGGGCCTTTGTGTTGCGCGTCGAAGGACCTAGGTTAGAAACAAATCAGGCCGAACCAAGCTTCGGCCAGGGTTTCTTCAGGAAGAAGGAGATTTGGGAATGACGAGACAGGCAATGGCCCTGCGATCCCCCGTGGAGCGCGCAGTTTCCGGGCCGCGAACCGCTGCTGTGGCAGGCCGCATGACGGCACAACCGCTGCGGGGGCTCTGGCTCGGTCTGCTGGCGGTGGTGCTGCTTCTGGCCCAGGCGATTTCCGCCCGTGCGTTGCCCGACAGCTTCGCCGACCTGGCCGAGAAGATCAGCCCCTCGGTGGTCAATATCACCACTTCGACCACGGTGACCGCACGCGAGGGTGGCCCCTCGCCGATCGTGCCCGAAGGGTCGCCCTTCGAGGATTTCTTCCGCGAGTTCCAGGACCGCAACGGCGGTGGCGGCGAAGCCCGTCCGCGTCGCAGCCAGGCCCTCGGCTCGGGTTTCGTGATCTCGGAAGACGGCTACATCGTGACCAACAACCACGTGATCGAGAACGCTGACGAGATCCAGGTGGAATTCTTCAACGGTGACCTGCTGGACGCCGAGGTTGTGGGCACCGACCCCAACACCGATATCGCGCTGCTCAAGGTCTCGGCCGAGGCACCGCTGCCCTATGTCTCCTTCGGCGACAGCGACACTGCCCGCGTGGGCGAATGGGTCGTCGCCATGGGCAACCCGCTGGGCCAGGGCTTCTCGGTCTCCGCGGGCATCGTCTCGGCGCGCAACCGGGCGCTTTCGGGCACCTATGACGATTACATCCAGACCGACGCTGCCATCAACCGCGGCAACTCGGGCGGTCCGCTGTTCAACATGACGGGCGAGGTGATCGGCGTGAACACCGCGATCCTGTCGCCCAATGGCGGCTCCATCGGTATCGGTTTCTCGATGGCCTCGAACGTGGTGAAGCGCGTCGTGGCGCAGCTGGAAGAATACGGCGAGACCCGCCGCGGCTGGCTGGGTGTGCGCATCCAGGATGTCACCCCCGACATGGCCGAGGCCATGGGCCTCGAAGAGGCCATGGGCGCCATGGTCACCGATGTGCCGGAAGGCCCGGCCATGGAGGCCGGTGTCGAGGCCGGCGACGTGATCGTCAGCTTCGACGGCGTGGACGTGGCCGACACCCGTGGCCTGGTGCGCCAGGTCGGCAATACCGAGGTCGGCAAGACGGTTCGCGTGACGGTCTGGCGCAATGGCGAAACCGAGACGCTGAAGGTCACACTTGGTCGCCGCGAGACCTCGGAAGCCGCCGTGCCCGCCGCCCAGATCCAGGATGAGCCCGCGGCCCCGCAGGTGCTGGACATGATGGGCATGTCCCTGTCCGAGCTGACCCCGGACCTGCGCGAGCAACTGTCGCTGGAAGACGGGATCGAGGGCCTCGTGGTCACCGATGTCGACCAGATGGCCGAAGCCTACGAGAAGGGCGTGCGCGCCGGTGACCTGATCACCGATGCGGGCCAGCAGAAGGTGGCCTCGATCGCCGAGCTTGAGGCACAGATCTCGGTGGCGAAGGAGGCCGGTCGCAAGTCGATCCTGCTGCTGATCCGCCGCGAGGGCGATCCCCGCTTCGTGGCGCTGCCGCTGGAAGACAGCTGACCCCGAAACACTGTTGTTGAAAGGGCGCCTCCGGGCGCCCTTTTTCTTGCGCAGCCGGTGTTTCCTGGCCCGATGCTTCCCGGGATGGGGTGTTCACTGGCGCTGAAGCGGCGCTTGCGCCGCGCGTCGCCCAGCGATGGCCGACCTACTACCGATCCGCGCCAGCCACCTGCCTGCGGACAGCATGGCCCGAAGGCGCTATGTCTCGGCTACCCCCAAGCCCGGAGCCGCCCATGCACGACCAGTTTTCCGATCCCGCGCTCGCCCGCGCCCTGCTGCCCCATGCCTTCGACAAGCGCGACGGCGCCCATGACGAGGCCCATCTGCTGCGGGTCTGGCGCAATGCCCTGAAGATCCAGGCGGGCGAGGGCGGCGATCTGCGCATCCTTCTGGCGGCAACGCTGCTGCATGATTGCATCTGGGTCGACAAGGCCTCGCCCGAGCGGCCGCGCGCCTCGCGCATGGCCGCCGAGAAGGCGAGAGAGGTGCTGGCGGCGCTGGACTGGGACGGGGCAGAGATCGACCGTGTGGCCCATGCGATCGAGGCACATAGCTATTCCGCCGCGATCCCGCCCGAGACCCTAGAGGCGCGGATCCTCCAGGACGCCGACCGGCTGGATGCCATGGGCTTCATCGGCGTGGCGCGTTGCCTCTGGCTGGCTGGGGCCCGCGGGGCCGTCATCTGCCATGCCACCGATCCCGCCGCGGCAGGGCGGCCCCTCGATGATGCGGCCCATGCGCTGGATCACTTCCAGACCAAGCTTCTGGGCCTTGGCGACGGCCTGACCACTGCCACCGGGCGCCGCCTGGCCGAAACGCGCGCCGCCCGGCTGCGCGCCTTCTACGACGGGCTTCTCGAAGAGCTGGGCTGAGCGCGGCCGGGCAGCCCAAAGCGCCTGGCTGGCGCCCGCAGGGCCCGGCGGGGGGCTTGCCCCCCGCCCCCTCTATGTGCCGCCTCTGGCGGCTACCCGGCCTCGGGCAGATCCAGCTCTGCCAGTCCCAGCTGCCGCGCCGCCGCCAGGGACAGGATGCCGCTGTCCAGGCCCTGCGGCGCCTGGTAGGCGCGGATCGCGCGCAGGGTGCGGGGCGTCATCTCGCCATTGACGGTTCCGGCATAAAGCCCTCGGGCGGCCAGCGCCCGTTGCAGCGAGGCAATGAAGGCCGGGGTCATCTCTTCCGCGCAGGGCACCCGGAACCAGAGCTCGCGACGCTCGCGGATGATCTCCTGCCGGGTCTCGGTCTTGTAGATCGCGGGCTGGGTGACCCGACCGTCGCTATGCACCTCGGCGGGCTGCATCAGGATCTGTGCAGTCACGGTTTCGATCACCGCGGGCTCCACCTCCTTGCCCCAGCATTGCGAGGGGTCCGAGCCGGGCGGCGGGGTCTGGTAGATACGGGTGATCTCTGGCGTGCCGAGGGCGGGGAACTCGGGCAGGCCGGGGGTGCAGCCTGCCAGGCAGAGCAGCGAGAGCGACAGCAGGGGCCACCCGGAAAGACAGCGCACGGCCCGCGCCTGCGCGCCGGGAAAGCCCCCGCCTGCGCGCCAGCTGCTCTTGCCGGGGCCTGCCTCGTTCATCACTTGCACCTTCTGCCTCGGGCAGAGCCTAAAGCTTTTGCGCCCGCCCCGGAAGCGCCTTTGGCGACACCATTGCCGGGCCGCTGACAGGAGCGTGACGGAAAGGGGCTGGAATGGCGCCCCCGGCGCCGCTAGGTAGGCATGAAGCCCAAGGCAGCAGTACCGCACGACCCCAAGCAAGAAGGACCCGGCAGATGGCCAAGATCACCTATATTGAACATGATGGCACCGAGCATGTCGTCGATGTGAAACCCGGTCTGACCGTCATGGAAGGGGCCCGCGACAACGGCATCCCCGGCATCGAGGCCGATTGCGGCGGTGCCTGCGCCTGCTCCACCTGCCATGTCTATGTCGCCCCCGAGTGGGCCGAGAAGCTGCCCCCCAAGGACGACATGGAAGAGGACATGCTGGACTTCGCCTATGAACCCGACCCCGCCCGCTCGCGCCTGACCTGCCAGATCAAGGTCACCGAAGAGCTGGACGGCCTGGTCGTCAAGATGCCCGAGCGCCAGATCTGATGAGCCGCCGCCGCGCCATGGTCCTTTGCCTGGCGCTGGCGGGGCTTCTGTTGGCCGGGGTCGGTCCGGGCACCGCCCGTGCCGATCAGATCCGCGCCGCCAGCTACGCCGAGCCCACCACCCGCTATGCCCATGGTGTGTTGGGCGACAAGATCGAATACGGCGCGCTCGAGATCTCCCTGGCAAGCGGTGGCCGCCGTCTCTTCCGCCTGCCGAAGGAGCTGGTTTTCGAAGACGCGGCCCCCCGTCTGGCCGATCTCGACGGCGACGGCGCGCCCGAGGTGATCGTGGTCGAGAGTCACACCGCCCGGGGCGCCCGCCTGGCCATCTGGGGGCCCGAGGGCCGTATCACCGCAACCCCCGCCATCGGCCGCGCCTTCCGCTGGCTGGCCCCTCTCGGGGCTGCGGACCTCGATGGTGACGGGCGGACCGAACTGGCCTTTGTCGACAGGCCCCACCTGGCCAGGATCCTGCGCATCTGGCGCTACGAGGACGGGCAGCTCACCGAGATCGCCCGTGCCGAGGGCGTCACCAACCACCGGATCGGCTGGAGCCGCATCCCCGGCGGGCTGCGCGACTGTGACGGGCCGGAGATGATCCTGGCCGATGCGGAATGGACAGAGGTGCTGGCGCTGCGGCTCACCACCGGGGGCCGGGTGTCGCGCCGCGTGCTGGGGCCTTACACCGGGCCCGAGAGCCTGGATGCGGCGCTGGTCTGCGGCTCCTAGCGGAGGCCGACAAGCTGCTCGGTGGCGATCTGACCGTCCGGCAGGCCCTCGGGGCGGGGACCGCCCATGGTCCAGAGCACGAAGGGCAGGGTGGCGATGGGGAATACCTCGGGCTTGCGGAAGGGCCAGAACCGGCACGAGACGAGGGCGCCGGCAACGATCATCACGATGAGTGCCGGCAGCATCGCGTAGTGGCTGACCTGTTCGTCGATGGAGGCATAGGCCACCAGCGGCAGGAGCAGCACCCCGACCAGCACGAGGGCGGCGCCGATCAGGAAGAGGGCCAGCCGGGCGCGGCGGGTGTCTTCCATGTGGTAGGTCATGCCGGGGCGCACATGGCCCAGCCGGTTCGAGACCATCGACAGCAGCCTGAGGTATTCCGCAAGGTCCGGGTCGGTGTCCAGGCGGCGCGCCGTCGAGGAAATCTGGATGCGGGCGATCTGGTTCGCGGTCTCCAGGTCGAAGCGCATCATCCGGGTCGAGCCGGAGCGCATCTGCATCAGCGTCGCACGCTGCACACTGGGCAGGGCCACGGTGCCACCGGGGCCGGTCAACCGGTCCGCCTTGAAGGTCCACGTCTGGGGCCGCCTCAGCTTTGCCGGGCGGAAGGTGAAGCTTTGATCCTGGCGGGGCGCAGCATGGGAATTCATGGCGCCGGAGAGTACGCGAATGGTTGAACCGCGCAAGCGCTCATGGCTGCACCCAAGTGAGCTGCGACAAAGAGTGACACCAAATAGCGTCACCTGGTTCGGCGGGGCGAAACCCGCCGTCCACCCTTAAAAGACAGGGGTTGGCTGGTCCGAGGGGGAGGCGCCCCGGTAAAAAGTGACCCAAGGTAAGGGCTTGGCGGGGCGCCTCATGGAAACACCCATGAGGCGAGCGCCGCCTCAGCCCAGGATGCGCCAGCCGATATCGCGCCGCAGGAAGCCCTCGGGCCAATCGACCGCATCGGCCATGGCATAGGCCAGGTCGCGGGCCTGACCAAGGCTCTCGCCACGCGCGGTCAGGTTCAGCACCCGCCCGCCATTGGCAAGGATTCGGCCCTGGTCGGCCTTGGTGCCGGCGTGGAAGCACATCTGCGAGGCGCTTTCGGGCAGGGCGTCGAGGCCCTTGATCTCGGTGCCCTTCTGGTAGCTGCCGGGGTAGCCCTCGGCGGCCATGACCACGGTCATGGCGTGATCCTCGGCCCAGTTGACGCGTGCCTCGGCCAGGCGGTGCTCGGCGGCGGCCTGCATCAGGTCCAGCGCCTGGCCCCCGAGGCGCATCATCAGAACCTGGCATTCGGGGTCGCCGAAGCGGCAGTTGTATTCGACCAGCCGCGCCTGGCCGTCCTTGATCATGAAGCCCGCGTAGAGCACGCCCTCGTAGGGGGTGCCGCGCTTGGCCATCTCAGAGAGCGTCGGGCGGATGATCTCTTCCATGGCGCGTTCGGCGATGGCGTCGGTCAGCACCGGGGCGGGGGAATAAGCGCCCATGCCGCCGGTGTTGGGGCCCTCGTCGCCCTCGCCGACGCGCTTGTGGTCCTGGGCGGTGCCGATCGGCAGGGCGGTCTCGCCATCGCAGAGCACGAAGAAGGAGGCCTCTTCGCCCTCCATGAATTCCTCGATCACCACCTCGGCCCCGGCGGCCCCGAACTCGCCGCCGAACATGTCGTCGATGGCCTCGAGCGCCTCGGCCTCCGTCATCGCCACGATGACGCCCTTGCCGGCCGCCAGGCCGTCGGCCTTGACCACGATGGGCGCGCCCTGGGCGCGGATATAGTCCTTGGCCGGGGCGGCCTCGGTGAAGCGGGCATAGGCGGCGGTCGGCGCACCTGCGGCGTCGCAGATTTCCTTGGTGAAGCTTTTCGAGGCTTCGAGCCGGGCGGCTTCCTGGCTGGGGCCGAAGACCAGCAGGCCCGCCTCGCGCAGGCGGTCGGCGACCCCGGCGGCCAGGGGCGCCTCGGGGCCTATGATCACGAAGTCGATGGCATGTGCCTCGGCGAACTCGGCCACCACGCCGCCGTCGAGAATGTCGATGTCGGCGCATTCGGCGATCATGGCGATCCCGGCATTGCCCGGCGCGACAATGAGCTTGTCGCACTTGGGGTTCTGCAGAACGGCCCAGGCCAGCGCATGTTCACGGCCACCGCCGCCGAGGATGAGAATGTTCATGGATCGCCTCCGAAGCTTTGGGCGGGGTTTAGCCTTCGCCCGGCCCTGGGGCAAGCGGCGAGGGGAGGGGCCCGTCGCCGGATGGCGACTGGAAGCAGGGGGGGGCTCTGCCCCCGTCTCCTGCGGAGACTCCCCCGGAGTACTTTCAGCCTGGTGATGGGTAGAAGAGCGCCTTGTTTCATCACCAGGCTGAAAATACTCCCGCCGGAGGCGTCCGACATCTGCCCCTCGCGCAGAGGCCGGGTCTTTCAACCCTCAGGCGGCAGCGTTAAACTGATCCGAAACAAGGGGCAGTTTCATGGACATGTTCGAGGACGACGCAGCCGGCAATGCGCCGGAGTTCACGGTTTCCGAGATTTCGGGCGCGGTGAAGCGCGTGATCGAGGGCGAGTTTGCCCATGTCCGCATCCGTGGCGAGATCGGGCGGGTGAGCTTCCCGCGCTCGGGCCATGTCTACATGGACCTGAAGGATGACCGCTCCGTCATCTCGGGTGTCATCTGGAAGGGCGTGGCCAGCCGGCTGGAGACCCGCCCCGAGGAGGGGCTTGAGGTCGTGGCCACCGGACGGCTGACTACCTTCCCCGGCCAGTCGAAATATCAGCTGGTGATCGAGGACCTGGCGCCTGCCGGCATGGGTGCGCTCATGGCGATGCTGGAGAAGCGCAAGCAGATGCTGGCCGCCGAGGGGCTCTTCGAGGCCTCGCGCAAGAAGCCGCTGCCCTTCCTGCCCGAGGTGATCGGTGTGGTGACCTCGCCCTCCGGCGCGGTGATCCGCGATATCCTGCACAGGCTGAGGGACCGTTTCCCGCGCAAGGTGCTGCTCTGGCCGGTGGCGGTGCAGGGCAAGAACTGCGCCCCCGAGGTGGCGCGGGGGATCGCGGGCTTCAACGCGCTCAGCCCCGGCGGGGCCATGCCGCGCCCGGATCTGATCATCGTCGCCCGGGGCGGGGGCAGCCTCGAGGACCTCTGGGGCTTTAACGAAGAGATCGTGGCCCGTGCCGCCGCCGCCAGCGAGATCCCCCTGATCTCTGCGGTGGGGCACGAGACTGACACCACGCTGATCGACTTCGTCTCGGACCGGCGCGCGCCGACCCCGACTGCCGCGGCCGAGCTGGCCGTGCCGGTGCGCGGCGAGCTCCTGGCCTGGGTGGCCGAACAGGGGGCCCGCCTGACCCGTGCCCAGACCCAGTCGCTGGAGGCGCGCAACCGCTGGCTGCGCGATCTCTCGCGTGCCCTGCCGCGGGCCGAGGCGCTGACCGAGGGACCGCGGCAGCGGCTGGATTATCTCTCTGAACGGCTGCCCGGTGCCCTGCGCAGCCTGGCGCAACGCCGCCGTGTCACCCTGTCGGAGAAGGGCGCGCTGCGTCCCGCGCTGCTGCGCGGGCGGCTGGCCGAGGAACGCCGCCGGATGGAGGCGCTCTCGACGCGGCTGCGCCCGGCGCTGGACCGCGCGGTGTCGGCCAAGCGCGAGGCGCTCGGCTACCGCGCCGAACGGCTGAGCCCGCGTCCCATCACCCGCGACCTGGCCCGCCAGAAGGCCGACCTGGCCGAGCTACTGGCGCGGTTCGCGCGCGCCGGAGAGGCCGACATCCGCCGCAGGCGCGACCGGCTGGAGGCCTCGGAACGGATGCGCGAAACCCTGGGCTACAAGGCCACCCTGCGGCGCGGCTATGCGCTGGTGCAGGATGGCGAAGGCCAGATCCTGCGCTCGCGCGAGGCGGCTGCCGGGGCCGGGGCGCTCAGGATCGAATTTGCCGACGGGGTGCTGGACCTGGGCGAGGGCGCGGGCCCGCAGCCTGCGACCGGGGCCGAACCCAAGACCGCCCAGAAGCCCGAGAGCAAGCCGCGCAAGCCCGCGAAAACGGGAGAAACCCCGCCCGAGCAGGGTTCGCTCTTCTAGGCAACCGGCTTTCGGAAGATCAGACGCCCACCTCGGGGCCGTGACAGATCATCGGCTCGGGGCTGGTCTGCATCTCGTAGAGCACCGTCTGGCTGCCGCCCTGGAAGTAGGCGGTGAGGCCGGAGCTGCCCTCGACGAAGCTCCAGCACTGCGGATCCGGCATGTCCTCGTAGACAAAGCAGATGTGGCCCGCCTCTTCGTACCAGTGCCCCTCCTGGCAGTTGCCGTCCAGGAAGGACCAGCGCACGCGGCGGTCGGGCAGGTATTCCTCGGCCCCATAGGGCTCGCCCTGGGCGCCGTAGTAGAAGGTCTTGCCTTGGGAATAGGCATCGAACTCCTGCGCCGTCATGGCGTCCGGCACCTGTTGGGCCGAGGCGGAGAGGGGCAGGGCCAGCATCAGGGCGGCAAGCGACAGGGGGGCGAGGGGATGGGCGGCGAGAGATTTCATGGGCTCATCTTGTCAGAGAGGGGGGCTGCGGTGAAACCCCGTTTGCGAGGGATCACGGGATTGCGCGGGGGCGTGCCTTCGGGCTGCCTCATTGGCGGGCCGTGCCGGGCGGCGAGGCCTGCTGCGCGCGGACGCGGGGGTCCATGACCCGCCGCCACCAGCCGGGAAAGAGCGCCACCGTCGCCATTACCGGCAGCGAGCGCGGCAGCATGGGCATGCGGCCCGCATCAAGTTGCAGGCCGGGGTAGATCCGGCCCGGATGCAGGTGGTGGTCCGAGTGGCGCGGTGCGTTGAGCATCATGGCCTGGCTGGCCGCATGGGGGGCATTCCACGAATGCTGCGGGCCGACGGGTGCCAGCTTGCCATGGGCCAGTTCCTCGCGTTGCAGCCCGTAGTGCTGTACATAGTCCGACAGCAGGATCTGCACCTGGGCGAAGGCGCAGATGCCCACGTAGATCGCCAACCCGGAAAGCCCGCCGAACGCCGCCGCAAGGCCCAGGCAGAGCGCCGCCGTCAGCAGGTAGCCCAGGTAGGGATGGCGCAGCCAGGTGCGGCCGGCGCGCTTCAGGTCCTGGCTTTCCACCCGGAAGCCCTGAAGGAAGGAGCCGCGCCAGGCGCGCGGCAGGTAGCGCCAGAACCCTTCGCCCAGCCGGGCGGTGTTCGGGTCCTGAGGCGAGGCGACCCAGACGTGGTGGATCTTCGGATGGGCGCTGGCGTGGTGGCCGAAGAGCATGGTGGCATAGATCATCCGGCCCAGGCGGCGCAGGTCGCGGCTTGGGCGGTGGATCAGCTCGTGCGCGTCGGGGTGCGAGACCTGGCCGAAGTAGACCCCGAAGGCCAGCGCGGCGGGCAGCACCTCGGACCAGGTTTCGGCGCCGCCGGGGCCGCCGAGGAAACGCATGGCGACGAGCACCAGCCACAGATGCGCCAGCCCCAGGCTGACCTGAAGCCCGGCACCGGCGATGAAGGGTTGATCCAGCGGCTGGTTCTGCCAGTTCTTCGGCAGAAGCGCATCCAGAAGGGCGGTGAAGCCGGTCAGGTAGACCAGCGCGACCCAGCCCCAGCCTCCGCCCGCCAGCGCGGCGAGCAATAGCAGCGGGACCGGCACGAGGGTGGCGATCAGGAAGGCGGGCATCGGGTCTACCTCTGTGGGGTCCGGGGAGGGCGGCGTCATCCGGGGCCAGAGTAGCGGAGTTTGCGCCGGTATTCGGGCGGAATGTCAGCCCTTTCTGGGCGATAGGGGCCACCGCGCGCCTTCCGGGGCCTTCCATCGGGGCGGCTTTGGCATTACCTCGGGTGGAAGCAAGGAAGGAAGGCCCCATGGCGCTGTTTTCAAAACTGAAGGATCGTCTGTTCAAGTCGTCTTCCCGCCTGGAAGCGGGGCTTGATGCCATCGTCGAGGAGGGCGCCGGGGCCGAGGCCGGGGCGAGCTCCGAGAATGCCGGTCTCGCCGCGCCGGAAACTCCCGCCGCGCCAGAGCGCCCGGCTGCGCCCGAGGCCCCCGTCGCCGATCTGCCCGCGCCCGGCTCGGAAGAGGTGCCCGCCGCCGCGCCGGACCTGGCGCAACTGGGGACACAGGAGGGCGCACGTTCGGGCGGACTTGTTTCGCGCCTCTTCGGGCGGGGAGACAGCGCGCCGCGCCGGGTGCTCGACGACGAGATGCTGGAGAGCCTCGAAGAGCTCCTGATCGCCTCTGACATGGGGGTGGACACGGCGCTGCGCGTCACCGCCAACATGGCGGCAGGGCGCATGGGGCAGAAGCTGTCGGTGGAAGAGATCAAGCGCCTGCTGGCCGAAGAGGTCACCCGCGTGATGGAGCCCGTGGCGCGTCCGCTGCCGATCTTCCAGAAGACCCCGCAGGTGGTGCTGGTGGTGGGCGTCAATGGCTCTGGCAAGACCACGACCATCGGCAAGCTGGCCTCGCAGTTCCGCGCCGCCGGCAAGTCGGTGGTGATCGCGGCGGGCGACACCTTCCGCGCGGCGGCGGTCGAACAGCTCGAGGTCTGGGGCCAGCGTGCCGGGGTGCCGGTGCTGAAGGCCGCCCAGGGCAGCGATCCCGCCAGCCTGGCCTTCGACGCCATGGTCAAGGCCGAGGAAGAGGGCGCGGACCTTCTGATGATCGACACCGCAGGCCGGTTGCAGAACCGCCAGGACCTGATGGAGGAGCTCTCGAAGATCGTGCGGGTGATCCGCAAGAAGGACCCCACGGCACCGCACAACACCCTGCTGGTGCTGGATGCCACCACGGGCCAGAACGCCCTGAGCCAGGTCGAGACCTTCCGCAAGCTGGCCGATGTCTCGGGCCTGGTGATGACCAAGCTCGACGGCACCGCCAAGGGCGGGGTGCTGGTGGCGCTGGCCGACAAGTTCGGCCTGCCGATCCATGCCATCGGCGTGGGCGAGCAGATCGACGACCTTGCCCCCTTCGATCCCGAGGATTTCGCCCGCGCGCTGACCGGGCTTTCGGACTAGGCGATCGCGTGGCCGGAAGCCGGGGGTGGGGGCTCTGCCCCCGTCTGCTGCGCAGACTCCCCCGCAGTATTTTCAGCCGTCGGATAGGTGTAAGAGCCTCTTGTTGCTATCCGACGGCCTTAAATACTGCCGCCGGAGGCTCGGCCTGCGCAGCAGGTCGACAAGGCGCCCGGCTTGCAACTGCCCAGCCCTTGCGCCAATGAGAGGCGTATTCCGAACCCGAGACGCCCATGCCTGACGACATTCCACGACGCTTCCAGAGAACGGAGGCGGAGGCATGAGCGACTGGATCACCTCCATCGAGGGGACCCAGGTCGGTCACGAGGCGGCGCTGATCCTGGCGCTGGCCGCGGCCTTCCTGCACGCGCTTTTCGGTTCCCTGCAGAAGGGGCGGCTGGATCCCTGGACTTCGCGCGGGATCATGGACGTGTTCATGGTGCTGCTGGCGGTGCCCGTGGTGCTGTTCCTGGTGCCTGCGCCCGAGGGGGCGTTGCAATGGGCGCTGGTGGCCGGCGCGATCCCGATCCACATGGCCTACAAGATCGGCATGGCCATGGCCTATTCCCGTGGCGCCTATACGGTGGTCTACCCGGTGGTGCGCGGCACCGGGCCTGTGTTCACCGTGCTCGGCGCCTGGGTGATCTTCGGAGAGACCTTCGCCCCGCTGCAATGGCTTGGCGTGGCGATCCTGTTGTCGGGGATCTTCGGGCTGGCGCTCTACAACCTGCGCACCATCACCGTGGCGCGGGATACGCTGGTGGCGGCGCTCGGGCTGGCGCTGGCCACGGGCTCCCTGGTCGCCGCCTATACCACCTATGACGCCTATGCGATCCGCGCCCTGCCGGATCCCTTCACCTTCCTGGCCTGGTTCTTCCTGGTGACCAACCTCGACTTCCCGCTGATCCTGGCCTGGCGCTGGCGCGGGCTCGCGCCGGAGCAGAGGCCCACAACCGTCAACTGGCTGCGCGGCGGCCTGCTGGGAGCAATCGTCGCCTATGGCTCTTTCGGCTCGGTCATGCTGGCCACGCGGCTCGACAAGGTGGGCGAGGCGGCGGTGCTGCGCGAGACGTCGACGGTCTTCGCCGCGCTCATCGGCTGGCTCGTGCTGAAAGAGACCGTCGGGCCGCGCCGTATCCTGCTGATGACGTTGATTGCCGTGGGCGCCGTGGTAGTAGAGGTAGGTGGACGATGAAGGAGAGCCCCGTGGCCGAACCCAAGAAGATTTCCCCTGCCCTGAAGATGTCGCTGGAACTGGGCCCCGTGCTGCTGTTCTTCGTGGCCTACCTGCTCCTGAAGGATCGGGTCTTCACCATCGGCGGGCGCGAATACGAGGCCTTCATCCTGGTCACCGCGGGCTTCATCCCGGTGATCCTTGCGTCGACCATCGCGCTCTGGCGGCTCACCGGCAAGCTTTCCAAGATGCAGGTGGTGACGGCGGTGCTGGTGGTCGTCTTCGGCGGCCTCTCGGTCTATTTCAACGATGAGCGCTTCTTCAAGATGAAGCCCACGATGATCTACCTGCTCTTCGGCGGTGCCCTGGGTCTTGGCCTGCTGCGCGGCCAGAGCTGGCTGCAGCTGGTCATGGAAGAGGCCATGCCCCTGAAACAGGAAGGCTGGATGATCCTGACCCGCCGTCTGTGCTTCTTCTTCCTGGCCCTGGCGGTGCTGAACGAGATCATCTGGCGCGGCTTCAGCACCGAGACCTGGGTGTCTTTCAAGACCTTCGGCCTGACCATCGCCGTCTTCGGCTTCTTCATCACCCAGGCCAAGCTCTTCGAGACCTACGCCATCCAGGACGACGACACCCCCGAGGCCTGATCGCGGCGACGGCCCGGCAGCCCGGACAGGAAAAGGCCCCGGTGCGCTAGCGCCGGGGCCTTTCTGCTATCGGTTGGATCGCAGGTTCTGCCGGATCAGAGACCCAGCTCGCGGCGGGCGAATTCCATCATCTCGTCGGTGACATCATCAAGGGTGATCGTGTCACCGCCGGTGGCGTTCTGCGCGTCGACGATGGCCTGCTTGAGCGCCTCGTCGGAAGCCGCTGCGCTGGCCTCGGTGTAGCCTGCCTCGGCGCTGTCCAGCACGGATTTGTCGGCCAGGGCATCGGCCAGGGCGGCCTCGGCATCGGCGACGTCCTGAAGCGCCTGCTGATACGCTTCGTAGCCCTCTTCGCCCTCGGCGACCGGATTGGCCTCGAGCTCGGCGCTGCGGGCCGCGATCTCGTCGACCCAGGTTTCGGGCGTGTCGGAGAGGCCGAGCGTCTCGGCCGAGCTCTGCAGCTCGGCGAAGCTGTCGGCATAGGCGCCACGGGCGGCGGCCAGGGCGTCTTCTGCCTCTTCAAGGCTGTCCACGGCGCCGAGATATTCGCGCACGGAGGCCATCTTGGGGTCCGAGGAGTTCATGATGCCGTTGGCGTTGCGCTTGAGCGAGTTCAGACCCTTCAGCGAAGCGGCGAGGGGCTTGTCTGCGCCCGAGCCGCCCTTGTTGGCGCTGCCGTTGTTGCCCGAGTTGCCGCCGTTGCCGCCCGAGTTGCCCCCGGAATTACCCTTGTCGCCGGAGTTGCCGCCATTGGCGTTGTCGCTCTTGGCGTAGGCGGCGGCGGAGTCCGATATATCGGACATCAGGACCGGCGCGGCCAGACCGAGCATTGCGGTGGTCAGGGCAAGTTGGGTGATTTTACGCATCGGTAAACGCTCCTACTGTTTAAATTCCACCTTGGGTGTCTGGGTGGGAAACGTGGCGGGAATATGGCGCCAACCCACGGGGAACGGCGGAGAAATGCCGGGTTGACCAAGCTGCCCCTGGGGAAGGTTGGGCTGCTTTCACCGCTTGTGCCGCCCCGGCCCGGCGGTCAGACTGCGGTCATGACATTCGCAGTGATCGCAGACATTCATGGCAATGCCGACGCCCTCGCGGCGGTTCTCGAGGATATGCAGGGGTTTGGCGTCACGCAGGCGGTGAACCTTGGCGATCACTTCAGCGGGCCGCTGGATGCGGCGGGCACGGCAGAGCTGCTGATGGCGCGGGATTTCGTCTCGATCCGGGGCAATCACGACCGCTGGCTGCTCGAGCAGGACCCCGCCGACATGGGCCCCTCGGACCTTGCGGCTTTCCGCCAACTCCCGCCCGAGGCCCTGGACTGGCTGCGCGCACTGCCCGCCACGCGGCGCCCTTTCGAGGGGGTCTTCATGTGCCACGGCACCCCAACCAGCGATCTGGCCTATTGGCTGGAGCGGCTCGACGCACAGGGTCAGCCCCGTGCGGCGACACTGGCCGAGGTCGAGCAAGAGGCCGGGTTGGTCACGGAGGGGCTCATCCTCTGTGCCCATACCCATATCCCCCGGATCGTCCGGCTGGGCGACGGGCGGGTGGTGCTGAACCCCGGCAGCGTCGGCTGTCCGGCCTATGACGATGATCACCCGGTCTTTCACGTGATGCAGACGGGCACGCCCAATGCCTCTTACGCGCTGGTGGACAGGGCGGCGGCGGGCTGGCAGGTCAGCTTCCGCTCGGTGCCCTATGACGCAGGCCGCATGGTGCGGATGGCGGAAGAGGCGGGGCGGCCCGACTGGGCGCGGGCCGTGGGCACGGGCTGGCTGACATAGCAAGGGGCCCCCGTCTTTTCCGACGAGGGCCCCTGATCCGTGAGCGGAATTCTAGCGCCAGCCGAGGGCCGGGGCCACATGGGTCAGGATGCTCTCGATCACATGGGTGTTGTAATCGACACCCAGAGAGTTCGGCACCGTCAGCAGCAGCGTGTCGGCCTCGGCGATCGCCTCGTCCTTCTTCAGCTGCTCGATCAGGCGGTCGGGCTCGTCCGCGTAGGACCGTCCGAAGATCGACCGCTGGCTTTCGATATAGCCGACCGAGTCGTCCTCCTTGCCGCCGCGGCCGAAGTACATCCGGTCCTGGTCATTGGTCAGCGCGAAGATCGAGCGGCTGACCGAGACGCGCGGCTTGCGCGAATGGCCGGCGGCCTTCCAGGCTTCGCGGTACTTTCGGATCTGGTCGGCCTGCTGGACGTGGAAGGGCTCGCCCGTCTCGTCGTCCTTCAGGGTCGAGCTTTGCAGGTTCATGCCCAGCATCGCGGCCCACTCGGCGGTCTTGACGCTGCCAGACCCCCACCAGATGCGATCCTTCAGCCCCTCGGAGTGGGGCTCCAGCCGCAGCTTGCCCGGCGGGTTGGGGAACATCGGACGGGGGTTCGGCTCGGCAAAGCCATGACCGTCGAGCATCTGCAGGAAGACCTGGGCATGTCGGCGGCCCATGTCGGCGTCGGTCTCGTCCTCTCCGGGCTGGTAGCCGAAGTAGCGCCAGCCGTCGATGACCTGCTCGGGCGAGCCGCGCGACAGGCCCAGTTGCAGACGCCCCTCCGAGATCAGGTCGGCAGCCCCTGCATCCTCGACCATGTAGAGCGGGTTCTCGTAGCGCATGTCGATCACGCCGGTGCCGATCTCGATCTTGCTGGTCTTGGCGCCGACGGCGGCCAGCAGCGGGAAGGGCGAGGCATGTTGCCGTGCGAAGTGGTGGACGCGGAAATAGGCACCATCAAGGCCCAGCTCTTCGGCCGCGACCGACAGGTCGATGGCCTGCAACAGGGCGTCCGAGGCGGTGCGGGTGGCCGAGCCCCGCTGCGGGGACCAATGGCCGAAGGACAGGAATCCAATGGACTTCATGACATCTCTCCTTTGCGACAGGCGACCCGGCGGAGGCCGGGCCCGGCCTTCGCCGATTTGACGCCTAGCTAGGCCCGGAAGATGCACAAGACAATGCGCGGCTCTGTTCATCAGCGCGCAAGGCCTGTGTGGGAAACCGGCGCGTTGTGCGCCGGTGCCCCGTTTGCCGCCTTACTTCTGGCCGAAGAGGATCTTCTGCTCTTCCTTGGTCTGGATGCCACCGCGGTTCTCGGCGGCGACGGCCTTGCCGGCCTGCACGGCGGGGCGTTCGCCCACCAGGTCCAGCCAGCGCTTCAGGTTCGGCTTGTCCGAGATGTCCTGCTGCTGGCCTTCCCAGAGGATCGCCCAGGGCCAGATCGCCATGTCGGCGATCGAGAAGAAGTCGCCCGCCACGTATTCGGTCTGCCCCAGCTGGGTGTCCAGCACCCGGTGCAGGCGGCCGACCTCGTTGCGGTAGCGGTCCTGGGCGTAGGGCAGCTCTTGCGGCGGATCCATCTGCGGGGCGTATTTCAGGAAGTGATGCGCCTGGCCGGCCATCGGGCCCAGGCCGCCCATCTGCCACATCAGCCACTGGTCCACCGCGATGCGGTCGCGCTGGGTGGGGCCGCAGAACTGGCCGGTCTTGCGCGCCAGGTACTGCAGGATGGCCCCCGACTCGAAGATCGAGATCGGCGCGCCGTCCGGGCCTTCGGGGTCGATGATCGCGGGCATGCGGTTGTTGGGCGAGATCTTCAGGAAGTCAGGCTCGAACTGCTCGCCCTTGCCGATGTTCACGAGGTTCAGGTTGTAGGGCAGGCCCATTTCTTCCAGCGCGATGGAGACCTTCCATCCGTTGGGGGTGGGCCAGTAGTAAAGCTCGATGGGTGCGGTCATGGTGTCCTCCGTGTTCGGCGGTCATGATGACGCATTCGCCCCCCATGGCAAGGGCAGGCTCAAACCGCCGCGGACAGGGGCGGGGCGTTTGGCGGCGATGCGGGTCACTTCGGCGTGAAGCGCGGCACCGCGCGGGCCGGTCAGCGCATGGTAAAGCGGGAAGGCCCCGGGGCGCAGGTAGCTGGACCAGTGGCAGATGCGCCGCTCGGGTCGGCCCAGAGCAAACCCCATGGCGGCAAGCCCTGCCAGGTGCTGCGGATCGTCCAGCCTCAGTTGCGGCAGCGCGGGATGGACCGCGCGGCCCAGCACCCGGTCGCCCGCACCCTTGCCGCCGACGAGCCCGGCCAGCAACAGGTCATAGAGCAGGTTCTCACGGCTCGTCACATGCAGCAACCGGGCGCTGCGCCCGGCGGGGCTGGCCCGCGCGGCCTCCAGGTGGCTGACGTGATCGGCCCCCGCCAGCAGCAGCACCTGGCCAAGTGCCGGGGCACCGAGCGCGGACAGCGCCGAGAGCAGCACCCGCGCACCCAGGGAATGGCCGATCGCGTGGATCTCGCGCTGCGGGTCGATCTGGCGGATCAGGGTGATCACCTGCGCTAGCGCCCGTCCGGCCGCATCGGCCTGCCGATGGGCCTGCCAGATCGAGCCGCGCGCCGGCCACCCGAAGGCCAGCCCCAGCCGGTCTGCCCCGATCCCGAGGCCACGCGGCCAGCTGACGGCCTTGCGGCAGGGATGGGCATCATGATCCGACAGGATGTGGCTATGGGGGCAATGCACGGGGTCTCCGGGCTGGAAGCGGTAACCATGCACCATGATGATGACCGGGGCGGGCCTCGGGGAAGGGGAGGGGCCGCTGCCGCGGGGGGAGGGGAAGGCGCCGGACCGGGCGAGACCCCGCTCCAGTTCTGCCGCGACGGGCATCGTTTTCCCCTGCGCAAAAGGCTGGTCGCCGATTGCGTCGATCCTGATCAAGGCCATGGTGACAGCCCTTTGCTCACCTCTGCGGGGATCGTGACATGACGGTGCAAAAGAGCCGTGAATACAGGGTAACAAGGCCGTGACGCGATCTGAATCTTGACCTGCAGGGCGACCGGGCGTAAGGCGGAACCGTGGCGCTTTGTTACCGGATTGCGGGCCACGTTAAACATCCCGCTAAAGAGGTCGAGTTAGGGAAGCCCCTTTCGCTTGACCGCGTCTGGGGCTTTTTTGTTGGCCGCGCAGCCCCCGTGGCCGGGAGATGGAAGATGACCGAAGAATTCAAACCCCGCACCAAGCTGGTTCATGGCGGCACTCGCCGCTCGCAGTACAACGAGGTCTCGGAAGCGATCTTCATGACGCAGGGCTTCGTCTACGACAGCGCCGAACAGGCCCAGGCCCGCTTCGAGGAGACCGGCCCGGACGAGTTTATCTACGCCCGCTACGGCAACCCCACGGTGGCCATGTTCGAGGACCGGATCGCGCAGCTGGAAGGCGCCGAGGCGGCTTTTGCCACGGCCTCCGGCATGGCGGCGGTGAACAACGCTCTGATGGCCTCGCTCAAGGCGGGTGACCACGTGGTCGCGGCGCGGGCGCTCTTCGGCTCCTGCCTCTACATCCTGGAAAAGGTGCTGGTGCGCTACGGGGTCGAGCTGACCCTGGTCGACGGCACCGACCTTGAGCAGTGGAAGGCGGCCATCCGCCCCGACACCGCGCTGGTCTTCTTCGAGAGCACCTCGAACCCGACGCTCGAGGTCATCGACATCGCCGCGGTCTCGGAGATGGCCCATGCGGTCGGCGCGCTGGTGGTGGTCGACAATGTCTTTGCGACGCCGGTCTATTCCCGCTCCATCGAGCTGGGCGCCGACGTGGTGGTCTATTCCGCCACCAAGCATATCGACGGCCAGGGCCGGGCGCTCGGCGGCGTCGTGCTGGGCAGCAAGGAGTTCATCTCGGGGGATTTCTTCAACTACTCCAAGCACACCGGCGCGGCGCTGTCGCCGTTCAACGCCTGGCTGATGCTGAAGGGGCTGGAAACCATCGACCTGCGCGTGCGCGCCCAGACCGAGGCGGCCGAGAAGATCGCCGAGGCCCTTCACGGCCACGAGAAACTGGCGCGGATGATCTACCCCGGCCATAGCTCTCATGCGCAGCACGACCTGGTGAAGCGGCAGACCGGCAAGGGCGGCACCGTGATCTCGATCGACCTGGCCGGCGGCCAGGAGGCGGCGTTCAACTTCCTCAACGCGGTCAATATCGGCGTGATCTCGAACAACCTCGGCGATGCGAAGTCGATTCTCACCCACCCGGCGACGACAACTCACTCCAGCCTCACCGAAGAGCAGCGCCAGTCGCTGGGTATCACCCGCGGGCTGGTGCGGATCTCTGTCGGGCTGGAAGATCCCGAGGATCTGGTCGCCGATTGGACCGCCGCGCTGGCCGGCGCATGAGCCCAACGGATACGGCGTTTCGCACCATTCGACGCCGTATCCAGCCGCCGGATTTCTTAATCACTGATTATCTTTAGTTGAGCGAGGTGCACGTTCAGATGGAAATCCGTGTCAAAGCCGACTAAGCTGTGGGCGTACCCATGAACGGGGCGACGTGGAGACTGTGGCGATGAATGTCCACCCGAATGAGCTGAAGCCGAAGACTGACGAGGCGCGTGACGCGCTTGCCTTGTTGCGGGATTGGGCTGCCAAAGCCTCTGATTCCGAGATCGCGGCACTGGACCCCGCCATCGCGCGTCTTCTGCCTGGCCAGACGGACTACCCGCAGCTGTCGGATGAGTATCCTGCTGATTTCAAAGCAGGTTCCAACTATCGCAGCACGATGCCGGATCTGCAGAACGGCCCGTCCAGCCTGATTCGCGGTGCCCATGCCCGCATTCAGCACGTCGGTATCTCGAATTTCCGCCTGCCGATCAGCTTCCACAGCCGTGATGGCGGGGACCGCACTCTCGAAGCTTCGGTGACCGGCACGGTCAGCCTCGAAGCCGAGAAGAAGGGCATCAACATGTCCCGCATCATGCGGAGCTTCTACGGCCATTCCGAAAAGCGCTTCTCCTTTGAGGCGATCGAGGCTGCGCTTGAAGACTACAAGTCGGATCTCGGCAGCCTGGATGCGCGGATCATGATGCGCTTCTCCTACCCGGTGAAGCGCGAGAGCCTGCGCTCCGGCCTGGTGGGGTACCAGTATTACGACCTGGCGCTGGAAGTTGTCGAAGAGGGCGGAGAGCGCAAGCGCTTCATCCACCTCGACTATGTCTATTCCTCGACCTGCCCCTGTTCGCTGGAACTGTCCGAGCATGCCCGCCGCGAGCGTGGCCAACTGGCCACCCCGCATTCGCAGCGCTCGGTGGCGCGGATCTCGGTGCAGGAAGCGCCGGTGCCGGGGCAGTGCCTGTGGTTTGAAGACCTGATCGACATGGCCCGCCGCGCGGTGCCGACCGAGACCCAGGTCATGGTCAAGCGCGAAGATGAACAGGCGTTTGCAGAGCTTAACGCCGCCAATCCGATCTTCGTCGAAGATGCGGCGCGGCTCTTCTGTGAAGAGCTGGAAAACGATCCCCGGATCGGTGACTTCCGCGTCGCGGCCAGCCACCAGGAAAGCCTGCATTCCCATGATGCCGTTTCGGTGCTGACCAAGGGCGAGACCTTCGCCAGCCACAGCCTGGACCCGCGTTTCTTCACCACCCTGCACAAGGTCGGCTGATCGCTGCACCAAAGGTTGCCCAATCCTTGGGCGCTTTGGCGTGTTATGCGGCAGGCTTTGGCTTGGCCATTTGAATAGGCTTACACTCGGGTCACCGCTTGTTAATCTGCCTGTCGACTGGAGGGACATGCTATCAACGCCGAGGTTAAGGACCTGCGCCCGGAGGAGGGCCCTGTGGCACAGCGCCAGCCGCGTTCGCGCGGGGTCTTGCGTGTTTCCGCCCGCCCCGGTGCCAGGATCGGCCGGCTGCACCAGGCGGGGTCGCTCAAGGCGCTTTTCCCGGCGTCCCGACATGGCATCCTCAACGCTGTTTTCCTCAATACCTCCGGCGGCGTAACCGGCGGTGACCGCTTCCGCATCGAGGCCGAGGCCGAGGCGGGCGCGGCGCTCATGGTCACCTCGCAGGCGGCCGAGCGGCTGTACCGCGCCCAGCCGGACGAGACCGGGCGCATGTCCATCGACCTGAGTGTCCGCGAGGGCGCGAGGCTGGACTGGCTGCCGCAGGAAACCATACTCTTCGATGGCGCAAGGGTGGCGCGGGAGTTCCGCGTCGACCTGGCCGCAGACGCCCGTTTCCTGGCCGTGGAGCCCCTCGTGGCGGGGCGGCTGGCCATGGGCGAATTTGTGAATTCCGGTACGCTGAGCGATAGCTGGCGCGTTTCGCGCGCAGGTAAATTGACTTTCGCTGACAATTTCCGCCTTTCCGGCGATATCGACGCGCAGCTGGCGAAATCCGGTGTGGCCGGGGGCTGTCGCGCCCTGGCCTCGGTGATCTTTGCCGCTCCCGGTGCCGAGGCGATGCTCGGACCGCTGCGCGAGGCGCTTGGCCCGCTGGGCGGCGCCAGCCTGGTGTCGGAAGACCTTCTCTTTGCCCGCATCCTCGCCGAGGATGGCTACGGGCTGCGCCGGCGACTCATCCCGGCGCTGACCCTGCTTTCGGGGCAGGACATTCCAAGGACGTGGACGCTTTAAGACATGCAGCTAACCCCTCGTGAAAAAGACAAACTCCTGATCGCCATGGCCGCTGAAGTGGCGCGCAAGCGCTTGGCCCGCGGCGTCAAGCTGAACTACCCCGAGGCGATCGCGCTGATCACCGACGCGGTGGTCGAGGGCGCCCGCGACGGTCGCTCGGTGGCTGACATGATGGAGGCCGGAGCCCAGGTCATCACGGCCGAACAATGCATGGAGGGCGTGCCCGAGATGATCCACGAGGTCCAGGTCGAAGCCACCTTCCCGGATGGCACCAAGCTGGTCACTGTCCACAACCCGATCCGTTAAACCAACGCTTCAAGAAAGGGACGCAAGCAAATGAGCTTTCTCGACAAACTGCTGGCCCTCTTCGGACCCAAGGCGCAGCCTGCGCCGATCCCCGTGCGCGCGGCCCCGCCCCGTCGCGCCCCCTGGGAGGCCCGCCGATGATCCCCGGAGAAGTCTTCCCCGCCGAGGGCAGCCTTGAGCTGAACTCGGGCAGCGAGTCGATCTCGCTGATGGTGGCCAATACCGGCGACCGCCCGGTGCAGGTCGGCAGCCACTACCATTTCGCCGAGGCCAACGAGGCGCTGGACTTCGACCGCGCAACGGCCATGGGCATGCGCCTGGACATCGCCGCCGGCACCGCCGTGCGTTTCGAGCCGGGCCAGCGCCGCGACGTGCAGCTGATCCCGATCGGCGGCGCCCGCGAGATCTATGGTTTCAATCAGAAGGTCATGGGGACGCTGTGACCAGAGGCGGAGGGGCGCAGAGCCGCCCCCCGCGAGGCAGGCAAAGGCGGCCTTCGGGCGCAGGTGACATGAACGAGAAAGGGAAGACCCGATGATGGACACGACCCAGATCATGATCCGCCAGGCCAGCTTCATTCAAAGCCTGGCCTTCGGCGCCGCGCGGCTGACGGAGTGGCAGATGCGTTTCAGCCATGCGCTGGTGCATTCGCTCTGGCAGGAGGCCGGAGAGCTCGCGCCGGCACCCAAGCCCACCCCGGCGGCGCCGAAAGCGCCTGCGAAGACCGCCAGGAAGGTGGCGGAACCTGCCGCGAAGCCTGCGCCTGCCGCCAAGACCGCAGAGCCTGTTGCAAAGCCCGCGCCTGTCGCAAAGCCCGAGCCTGTCGCCAAGACGGCAGAGCCCGCCCCGAAGCCTGCGCCAGTCGCAAAGGCAGCGGAGCCCGCCCCGAAGCCCGAACCCGCTGCCAAGGCCGCGGAGCCCGCCGCGAAGCCCGAGCCCACGGCCAAGACCGCAGAGCCTGCCCCGAAGCCCGCGCCGGTTGCGAAGGCGGCAGAGCCCGCGCCCGCGGCCAACAAGCCAGCGCCTGCCAAGCGGGCCAGGACGAAGCCCGCTGCCAGGAAGGCCGCGCCCGCTGCCAAAACGGCACCCGAGACGCCCGCCAAGGCGCCCGCCAAGGCTCCGGCCAGACGCAGCGCCTCGAAGCCCAAGCGCGCGCGCAAGGTTGCGGCAAAGCCCAGTGAACCCCCGGCTGCGACAGCGGCAAGCCCGGCCAAGCGGCCGCGCAAGCCCTCGCCGCCGCCCGCGATGCCCGAAAAGCCCGAGGACAAGAGCTGACGCTCGTCCCCTCTCCGCCCAAGTCAGGAGCCCAGAATGCCCACCCAGATCTCCCGCGCCGACTATGCCGCGATGTTCGGCCCCACCACCGGCGACCGCGTGCGCCTTGCCGATACCGATCTGATCATCGAGGTCGAGCGTGACCTGACCGCCGAACGTGCGGCGCTCGAGAGCGGGGGCAATGGCCCGCGCTACGGTGAAGAGGTGAAGTTCGGTGGCGGCAAGGTGATCCGCGACGGCATGGGCCAGTCCCAGGCGACCCGCGCGGCAGGTGCCGTGGATACGGTGATCACCAATGCGCTGATCGTCGACTGGACGGGGATCTACAAGGCGGACGTGGGCCTGAAGGACGGGCGCATCGCCAAGATCGGCAAGGCGGGCAACCCCGACACCCAGCCCGGCGTCGACATCATCGTCGGCCCCGGCACCGAGGTCATCGCGGGCGAGGGCAAGATCCTCACCGCCGGTGGTATCGACAGCCATATCCACTTCATCTGCCCGCAGCAGATCGAGGATGCGCTGCATTCGGGCCTGACCACGATGATCGGCGGCGGCACCGGCCCCGCCCATGGCACGCTGGCCACCACGGTTACCCCCGGCCCCTGGCACCTGGGCCGCATGCTGCAGGCCGCCGAGGCCTTTCCGATGAACCTGGCCTTCGCCGGCAAGGGCAATGCCTCGCTGCCGGCCGCGCTGGAAGAGCAGGTGAAGGCCGGGGCCTCCTGCCTGAAGCTGCACGAGGACTGGGGGACCACCCCCGGCGCCATCGACTGCTGCCTGTCGGTGGCCGATGCGATGGACGTGCAGGTGATGATCCACACCGACACGCTGAATGAATCGGGCTTCGTCGAGAACACGGTGAAGGCGATGAAAGGCCGCACGATCCACGCCTTCCACACCGAAGGCGCGGGCGGTGGTCACGCCCCCGACATCATCAAGATCTGCGGCGAAGAGCATGTGCTGCCCAGTTCGACCAACCCCACGCGGCCCTTCACCAAGAACACCATTGATGAGCATCTCGACATGCTCATGGTCTGCCACCACCTCGACAAGGCGATCCCCGAGGACGTGGCCTTCGCCGAAAGCCGTATCCGCCGCGAGACCATCGCGGCCGAGGATATCCTGCACGACATGGGGGCCTTCTCGATCATCGCGTCGGACAGCCAGGCCATGGGCCGGGTGGGCGAGGTGCTGATCCGCACCTGGCAGACCGCCGACAAGATGAAGAAGCAGCGCGGACGGCTGGCCGAAGAGACCGGCGAGAACGACAACTTCCGCGTACGCCGTTATATCGCCAAGTACACGATCAACCCCGCCATCGCCCATGGTCTGAGCCACCAGGTGGGCAGCATCGAAGAGGGCAAGCGCGCCGACCTGGTGCTCTGGAACACCGCCTTCTTCGGCGTGAAGCCCGAGATGGTGCTGATCGGCGGCTCTATCGTGGCGGCCCAGATGGGCGACCCCAATGCCTCGATCCCGACGCCGCAGCCGGTCTACACCCGTCCGATGTTCGGTGCGTTCGGCAAGGCGGTGACCAATTCCGCCGTCACCTTCGTCTCTGCCGCCGCGCAGGCCGAGGGGATCGCCGACAAGCTGGGCCTCGAGAAGGAAACCATCGCGGTGCTCAACACCCGCCAGATCGGCAAGAAGGACCTGCGCCTGAACTCGGCCACGCCCCATGTCGAGGTGCACCCCGAGACCTACGAGGTCCGCGCCGATGGCGAGCTTCTGACCTGCGAACCGGCGGAAGTCCTGCCCATGGCACAGCGCTACTTCCTGTTCTGATGCGACCCCTCCTGATCCTTGCGGTGCTGCTGCTGCCCACCGGGGTGGCGGCCCGCTGCCCCGTCTCCGACGATATCTCCAGGGGCATCGTCTATATCTCGACCCTCGGAGAGGAAGAGGCGATCCAGGTCGCCATGGGCACCTCTTCTTTCCTGTCGAGCTATTTCGAGCTGGGCGAATACGGGCTGACCAAGCAGTACCTGCTGATCAAGGGGGCCTATCCGCTGTCGCTGACCTCGGTGATGACCGAGGAGGCGCTGACGATCTCCTATCACTACCCGGTGCCTCAGACGGGCTTTCCCGAGCCCGCGCCGGGCGTGAACTGGCAGATCGAGGCGGTGGTGGCGCAGGGGGATGTCTCTCTGGTCGAGACCCACAGCTATACCTTCGGCACAGAGCGCGAGCGCCGGATCGGCGATTGCAGCTACCTGGTGGTGCCCTACGACATCGAAACCTCCTCCGAGGTCTATGGCACCCAGGTGCTGCCGATGTTCTACATCCCGGTGCTCGGCGTCAGCTTCCCCGATTCCTCTCGCGAGTCGGGCGTGGGCGAGGGGGTGGCGTTCTCGGAGCGCATGACCACCTACCCGGACCTGCTGGCGGAATGGGGGAACTGAGGCGATGTCTTTGACAAGTCTTGTGATCACAAAGTCGTCCGCACGGCGATTTAAGCCTTGCAGCGCAGGGGAATGGGGCTCTCGGGTCCTGCCGCAGCGCAGCAAGTTTCGGCAAAAAGCTATGCGCTCTGCGCAAGGGGGCTCTGCATGGACCTTGAAAACAACGCTTTCTGCGTTGCAGCAGGCGCATGGCGGTAATGAAGGATTGAAAATGGTAAGGGTGCACATGCTGACCTATTGTCAATGTCAAGCAACGCAAACAACAACACACGAGTATGAGGTTTCTCATGGCTTCCGTTACCAGCAACATTCCCGCCGCCGGCTTCTCGGCAAAGTTCTCTGCCCTGATGGCCTCCATCTCGGCCGGCCTGGTGGCCTACATGGAGCGCCGCACCCGCTCCGAGCAGATCGCAGCCCTGCAGTCCAAGTCGGACGCCGAGCTGGCCAAGCTGGGCATCTCCCGCGAAGAGATCCCGGCCTACGTTTTCCGCGACCTGTTCTACGTCTGACCCCCACGCGATCCGGAGACGCGCAAGCGGCTCCGGCGCGGGGCAGGGCGGCTGAACGGGAATGTTCCACGGTAGCCGAGGTGTGCCATGTCTGAGCGCACCCAAGTGACGAGAGCCCTTTCAGCCCTCAGATCCCACGAGCTGGGTGACGGCGAGATCGCCGACACCGTGACGCTCGACTACGATGCGCGTTTCTTCCGCCGGAAGGGTCTTCAGACCGACGGCGGCGCGCGCATTCTGGCCGATCTTGCACAGACCATCTCGCTGGACGAGGGCGATGCCCTGCAGCTTGAGGACGGACGCCTGATCGGCATCCGCGCGGCCCCCGAACCACTTCTGAAGGTGACGGGGCCCGACCTGCCGCGCCTGGCCTGGCATATCGGCAACCGCCATACCCCCTGCCAGATCGAGGCCGCGGCGCTCTTCATCCGCACCGACAAGGTCATCGCCGAGATGCTGCGTCACCTCGGCGCGGGTGTGGAAGAGGTGACCGCGCCCTTCCTGCCCGAAGGCGGAGCCTATGGCCACGGGCGCACCCATTCCCATGAACACGGCGCGACGCTGCACGATGGCTCGGGCCATGCGCACAGCCATTCCCATGATCATTCGCACGATCATGGCCACGCGCATTCGCACGATCACGGTCACGCGCATTCGCACGATCACACCCATGACCACGGGCATTCGCACGGTCATGGGCATTCCCACGATCATTCCCATGGGCATTCCCACGGCCATCTGCATCACCATTCCTCCCACGACGATGCCAGCGCGCGCGCCGAGGATACTGACGATGGTGCGCCGAAGGCCCCGACCGATGAGCGGCGCGACCCGTGAGCACCGACCCGGCCCTGATCCTGCATCGCTGGCTGTCCCCGGCCTATCCGGTGGGCAGCTTCGCCTATTCGCATGGCATCGAGGCGGCGGTGGCCGAAGGCCGGCTGACCGGACGGGCCGAGACGCAGGACTGGATCACCGACATCCTGGAAGAAGGGGCCGGTCGCAACGATGCGATCCTGCTGGCCGCCGCCTACCACGCCGACCCCCCGGCGCTGGAAGAGATCGCCACCCTGGCCTCGGCCCTGGCGCCCTCGGCCAACCGGCGGCTCGAGACCGAGGCCCAGGGCGCGGCCTTCGCCCGCACCACCGCCGAGGTCCATGGGTTGGAGCTGCCCGCCATGCCCTATCCGGTGGCGCTCGGGCGCGCGGCGCGGCTGATGGAGCTGCCGCTCGAGCTGACCCTGCGCCTCTATCTCATGGCCTTCGCCTCGGCGCTGACCTCGGCGGCGATCCGGCTGGTGCCACTTGGCCAGACCGACGGGCAACGCCTGCTGACCGCACTGGAACCGCTGGCCGAGAGGCTGGCCGCCGAGGCGCTGCCGGGTGATCTCGACGCGCTAGGCTCTTGTGCTGTAATGTCCGACATTGCGGCGATGCGGCAGGAGATCCTGCCAACCCGATTGTTCCGCTCCTGAGCGGGGACGAAATGACTGAAAAGGTAGCAAGATGAGCAGCTCTCCCCATGGCCCCCTGCGGATCGGCCTCGGTGGCCCGGTCGGCGCCGGCAAGACCTCTCTGACCGCCGCCCTGTGCCGGGCGCTGCGTGACAAGCTCTCGGTCGCCGTGGTGACCAATGATATCTACACGCAGGAGGATGCCGAGGCGCTGGTGCGCATGCAGGCGCTTTCCTCGGACCGCATCCGTGGCGTCGAGACCGGCGGCTGTCCCCATACCGCGATCCGCGAGGATGCCTCGATCAACCTGGCGGCCATCGACGAGCTGAACCGGGCCTTCCCGGATCTCGACGTGGTCTTCGTCGAATCGGGCGGCGACAACCTGTCTGCCACCTTCTCGCCCGAGCTGGCGGATGTGACCATCTACGTGATCGACGTGGCGGCCGGTGAAGAGATCCCCCGCAAGGGCGGCCCCGCCGTGACCCGCTCGGATATCCTGGTGATCAACAAGACCGACCTGGCGCCCTACGTGGGCGCCGACCTGAAGGTCATGGAGCGCGACGCCACCGCGCAGCGCAGCGGCCGGCCCTTCGTCTTCACCAATCTCAAGACCGGCGAGGGGCTGGACCAGATCCTGACCCTGCTGGAAGAGATCGGTGGCCTCGCCGTGCCTGCATGAGCCTGTTTTCCGACATGCCGCGGGGGCAAAGCCTTGCCCTGATCGACTTTCGCCCGATCGGCTATGTCGTGGGCATGCTGGTTGCGGTGCTGGGCCTGACAATGCTGGTGCCGCTGGCGGTCGATGTCGCCGACGGCAACGGCCACTGGCCGGTGTTCTTCGAGAGCTTCCTGGTCACCTTCACCGTGGGGGCCCTGACCTCGCTGGCCTGCCAGAGCGGCGCCCGCGAGGGGCTGACGCTGCAACAGACCTTCATCCTGACCACCGGGCTCTGGGCCATGCTGCCGCTCTTCGGCTGCATTCCCTTCATCATGGGCGCCACCGATGCCAGCTTCACCGACGCCTATTTCGAGGCCATGTCGGGGATGACCACCACCGGCTCCACCGTGTTCAGCGGGCTCGAGGCGCTGCCACGCGGCCTGTTGCTGTGGCGGGGCATCCTGCAATGGCTGGGCGGCATCGGCATCATTGTCGTGGCCATGGTCTTCCTGCCCGAGCTGCGCGTCGGCGGCATGCAGGTCTTTCGCTCGGAAGCCTTCGAGACCATGGGCAAGATCCTGCCCCGCGCCTCGGCCATCGCCGGGCAGATCTCGGTGATCTACGTCGGGCTGACCGTGGCCTGCATGCTGACCTACCTGTTGCTGGGAATGGACCCGTTCAACGCCACGGTGCATGCGCTGACCACGCTGTCCACGGGGGGTTTCTCGACCTCGGATGCCTCCTTCGGCGCCTTCCAGGGGCCAATGGAATATGCCGCCAGCTTCTACATGATCGCCGCCGCGCTGCCCTTCGTGCGCTACGTGCAGATGCTGAACGGTAATCGCGTGGCCCTGTTCCGCGACGTGCAGGTGAAGGGCTTCATCGGCACCATCGCGGTGCTGGTGGCGGTCTCGGCCTTCGTGCTGCTGTCGATCTTCCCGCACCACTGGGAGCAGGCTGTGCGCGAGAGCCTCTTCAACATCGTCTCGATCATGTCCGGCACCGGCTATGCCTCGGTGGACTACATGGCCTGGGGCCCGCTGCTGATCACGATGTTCTTCTTCATCGGCCTGATCGGCGGCTGTGCGGGCTCGACCGCCTGCTCGGTGAAGATCTTCCGCTACCAGATCCTGATTGCCTCGATCAAGGCGCAGATCAAGCGCATCCACTCGCCACACGGGGTCTTCTGGCCGCGTTACGACGGCAAGAAGCTGGACGAGGACGTGCTGGCCTCGGTGATGTCCTTCTTCGTCTTCTTCACGGTCTCGGTGGGGGTCTTCTCGGTGGCGCTGGCGCTGACCGGGCTCGACTTTGTCACCTCGCTCTCGGGCGCGGCCACGGCGCTGGCCAACATCGGTCCGGGCCTGGGCGATATCATCGGGCCGGCGGGCTACTTCGGGCCGCTCAACGATACCGCCAAGTGGATTCTGATCGTCGGCATGCTCTGTGGCCGGCTTGAGCTGATGGTTGTCTACGCCATGCTCACATTGCGGTTCTGGCGCGCCTGAACGGCAGATTTTCTTGATTTTGGCCGCTGGTCGGGGCATTCTGACCCTGATACGCGGCAATGGCGCTGCGGCTCTCTCCCACAGGTCGGGAAAATTGGCAGGGATGCCCATCCGTGACGCGTGTCACGGAATGGTCGCCCTTTTCCGTTTTGCTGGAGTTCGAGAGATGAAGAATTTCCCCATGTTCCTGAAGATGGCCGGGCGGCGTGTCGTGATCTGCGGCGGCGGCGCAGAGGCGGCGCGCAAGGCTCGGCTGGTGCTGAAGACCGAGGCCGAGATCCTGTTGGTGGCGCCCGAGCTCGACCCCGAGCTGGAGGGCCTCGTGGCCTCGGGACGGGCCGCGCATCAGCTTGAGGCCACGCCCGGGACCTTCCGCAACTGCATCCTGACCTTCATCGCCACCGGCGACGAGGCCGAGGAAGAGGCCCTGGCGGCACAGGCGCGCGCGGCGGGGGCGGTGGTCAACATCGTCGACCGGCCCGAGAAATGCGACGCCTTCACCCCCTCCATCGTCGACCGTGACCCGGTGGTGGTGGCCATCGGCACCGAGGGCGCGGCCCCGGTGCTGGGCCGCGCCATCAAGACCGAGGTCGAAACCATGCTCGACCCGCGCCTCGGGGCCTTTGCCGCCCTGGCCGGGCGGCTGCGCGGCGCGGTGGCCGAGGCCTTCCCGGACGGGATGCGGCGCAAGTTCTGGGAATGGGCCTTCAACGGCCCGGCCTTTGATGCGCATCGCGCCGGGCGCGAGCGCGCGGCGGCCGAGATGCTGAAAGAGGCCATCGCGGCCGGTGCGGCCCCCGAGGGACGCGGCCGCATCGCCCTGGTCGGTGCCGGCCCCGGTGCGCGCGATCTGCTGACCCTGCGCGCGGTGCGCCACCTTCAGGAGGCCGATGTGATCTTCTACGACCGGCTGGTCGATCCCGAGGTGCTGGAACTGGCGCGCCGCGATGCGGACAGGGTCTTCGTCGGCAAGGAGGTCGGCGCGTCGTCCTGGCCGCAGGAAAAGATCGACGCCCTGATCGTCGCCGAGGCCAGCAAGGGGCTGCGGGTGGTGCGGCTGAAGTCCGGCGACCCCTCGATCTTCGGACGCGCCACCGAGGAACTGACGGCAGCCCGCGCGGCGGGCGTGCCGGTCGAGATCGTGCCGGGCATCACCGCGGCTTCGGCGGCGGCGGCCTCGCTGGGCCATCCGCTGACCGAGCGCGGCCAGAGCGATGCCTGCGTGCTGGTCACCGGCACCTGCCGTCCGGGCGACCCGGTGCCCGATTGGGCACCGCTGGCGCGCGCAGGCACGACGCTCTGCATCTACATGGGGGTGGCACGGGCCCCGGTCATCGCGGCAGAGCTGATGGCGGCGGGCGTGCCCGAGGATACCTGCGTCGAGGTGGTCGCCGAGGCCTCCAGCACCGCCGAGCGCCGGCTTGTCACCTCGTTGAAGGAGCTGCCAGAGGCCCTGGAGCGCGAGGGCATTGGCAACCCGGCGGTGCTACTGGTGCGGCACGGCAAGCCCGAAGCCGCCAGGGCCACGACCCTGACCACTGTCGCCTGACCCAAAGGAAAAGCGCCCCCGAGGGGGCGCTTTGTTCTATCGTGGGGGAGGGGCTCCGACTGTGATCTCCCACGAGTGGGGCTCCGCCCGTGAAATCCTCAAACGCTCCCCCGGAGCGTTTGTCGGCCCCTAAGTGGCCGAACCGGATTTCACTCCCAGCACTGCACCAGCACCGTGACTTCCTGGGCGTGGCGGGTCAGGGCGTTCGGGGTCAGCGGGGCGCTGCCGGAGGCCGCGACCGGGGAGACACCGGAGCCGGTCAGCATCTCGGCAAGGCTCAGCGGGGCCACGGCGAAGGCCACGCCTTCGGGCAGTTGCCGGTTGCTGTCCTCGGGGGCCGTCAGCAGCCCGACCAGCGCGCCGGTGCTGTCGAAGACCGGACCGCCCGCATCGCCGGGCAGGGTGGCGATGTCGAGCCGCGAGATCCCCTCTTCGCCCGAAAGGCCGCGCACATCGGCCAGGGTGCCCCAGCTGACGCTGGGCGCGCCCAGAAGGCCTTCATAGGAATAGCCCGCCAGCACGATCTCGCTCGAGATGCGCGGGCTCATCGTGGCGATCCGGGCCACGGCCATGGGGGCCGAGGCTTCGACCGGGCGCAGCAGGGCCAGGCCGGTGGCGGGGTCGGTGGCGGCGATCTTCATCGGCGCGCCATCGTCGAGGCCCGAGCCCACGGTGACCCGGCCGCAGCCCGACACGGCAGAGGCCAGCGTCAGCACGGCACCATCCTCTGCCACATAGACCCCGGAGCGGCCCTTCAGCGGCTTGCGGATCTCCAGGCCCGAGACCAGGTCGACGCTCTGCTCGGCACCGGCGCCCGCGTCGTGGGGCAGCACGCCCGGCGTGCGGGTGAAGCTGGCCTGCATCTGCTCAAGCAGGCGCGTACGGCGCTGGCTGTCGCCCGCAGGCCAGACCAGGACGAAGCCCTTGATCTCTCCGCCTTCCAGGCTGGCCTCGGCATGGGTCACCACGCGCGACGAGCGCCCCTCGATGCGGAAGCTGTCGGAGTTGCGCTGGCGGGGGCCGTCCTCGGGTACGATCTGCAGGGTCTGCAGGATGTCGTAGAGGCCGAAGAGCGTCTCCTGGTCGCCTTCCTGGCTGATCAGGATCAGCTGGGCGTCAAGCTCTCCGCTGGGGGTGTAGAAGGCGAAGGGGGCCTGGTAGCGGTCGAAGTCCACCACGCCGAGGGGCATGTCCATGCGGATGCCGGCGCGGGCGTCGCTGCGCGAGGCCAGGCCCAGCCCGTCGAGGATGGCATTGTACTGCCCCAGGAGCTCGGCCCGTTGGGCGGTCGTCAGCACGCCACTGGGCTCATGGCCGTTGTTGCGCTGCCAGGCGGCCATGGCGGAGCGGGTGCCGCGTCCGAAGGCGCCGTCGATGGCGCCATTGTAGACACCGGCCCAGTCGAGGGCGATCTGCAGCTGGTCGCGCTCGGCGCGGCTGAGCTGGGCTTCGCTGCGCCGGGCTTCGGCGGGGCTTTCATCGGGCAGGGCGGGCAGCTCTGCCACCTCCGGCGCGGCCTTGGGCGTGGCCTCGGCAGTGCCGGCGGGCGCGGGCGGTGCCGCAGGCGCGGCGCCCGGCGGATAGATCTGTTCTGCGAACCACGAGGGATAGGCAATGTAGCTGTCCGGGGGAATGCGGCCCTCGGCGCGCAGCACGCGCAGCACCTGGCCGGCGTCGCCACGGGTGTAGGGGCCAAGCGCGATGGCGTAGAAGCCGTTGCCAAGCGAGAAGCCCTTCACATCCGAGAGGTAGCCTTCGTAGTAGGAGATCGCCTGCCGGGCATCGGCCAGGTTGGGCAGTGCCTGGATCTGGACATAGACCTCGCCTGCCTGCTGGGCGGCGGCGCGCTGCGGCAGCGTGGTCAGGGTGAGCCCCAGGATCAGGCTGAGCGCCAGCAATGGCGCAAGTAGGTACCGGGTCATGAAATGCCTTTCCGTCAACTCTTTCACACCCCGTTCTAGCCGGTTTCGCAGGGGGGCGGGCAAGAGCTTTGAACACCGGGACACCAGAGCCGCCGCGGGGCGGGCTTCCCTTGCAACAGGGCAGGGGGGAGCGGGGACGGAAATCGCGGCGCGGCGGAGAGCTCCGGGCTAGCCCATTGACCCTTCCCGCCGCCGCCCGTAATCAGGCCCCTGACGTGGGGCAGGCGCTCTGCCCCGCCGGCTGCGAAAGGGATATCCATGTCCGAGACCCGCATCGAGAAACCCCGCTCCTTCCAGGAGATCATCCTGCGGCTGCAGGCCTATTGGGCCGCCAAGGGCTGCGCGGTGATGCAACCCTATGACATGGAGGTCGGTGCTGGCACCTTCCACCCGGCCACCACGCTGCGCTCTCTGGGCTCCAAGCCCTGGGCCGCAGCCTACGTGCAACCCTCGCGCCGCCCCACCGATGGCCGCTACGGCGAGAACCCGAACCGGCTGCAGCACTACTACCAGTACCAGGTGCTGATCAAACCCAGCCCGCCGGATCTGCAGGCGCTTTACCTGGGCTCGCTCGAAGCCATCGGGATCGACATGGAGCTGCACGACATCCGCTTCGTCGAGGACGACTGGGAAAGCCCGACCCTGGGCGCCTGGGGCCTTGGCTGGGAAGTTTGGTGCGACGGCATGGAAGTCAGCCAGTTCACCTACTTCCAGCAGGTCGGCGGCCATGATTGCCACCCGGTCTCGGGCGAGCTGACCTACGGGCTGGAGCGCCTGGCCATGTATGTCCTTGGCATCGACCACGTGATGGACATGCCCTACAACGATCCCCAGGCTCCGATCGCGCTGAAGTACGGTGACGTCTTCCGCCAGACCGAGCAGGAATATTCCCGCTGGAACTTCGACGTGGCCAACACCGAGGTGCTGCTCAAGCATTTCGAGGAGGCCGAGGCCGAATGCCAGGCGATCCTGGCGCAGGAGCATGTCGACCCGAAGACCGGCAAGCGCATCGTCATGGCGCACCCGGCCTATGATCAATGCATCAAGGCCAGCCATCTGTTCAACCTGCTGGATGCGCGCGGGGTGATCTCGGTCACCGAGCGTCAGGCCTATATCGGCCGCGTGCGGGCCCTGGCCAAGCAATGCGCCGATGCCTTCGTGCAGACCGAGGCCGGGGGCTGGACGCCCGAGAGCGCGGCCTGATGCTGGGTCGCATCCTGATCGTCGCCCTGCTGCTCACAGCCGTCGTGGCGGGGGGCTCGATCTACTACCTGCAGGAATACGCCTATTACGAGACCCTCTCGGAAGAGCGGATCATCGTGACGGACCTGGAGGGCGCGCTGCAGGAGCTGCCCGCCGAGGGCATCGCGGCCATCGACGCCAATTCCTCGCCGATCCGCTACCGGGCCTGTTTCACGACTGACCTCGACACGGACGCGCTCGCGGCCTTCGAGCCCTATCCCGAGGCCGAGCCCCTGCAGGGGCCGCGCTGGTTCGACTGCTACGACGCGGGCGAGATCGGCGCCGCGCTGGAGGAGGGCCGGGCCACGGCCTATCTCTCGCAGCGAGATGTGACCTATGGCATCGACCGTGTCCTCGCCATCGACAGCGACGGGCGCGGCTGGGTCTGGCACCAGATCAATCGCTGCGGCGAAGAGGTCTTCGACGGCCACCCGGCCCCCGAGGGCTGCCCCCCGGTGCCCGAGGGCGTCGCCCGGCAATAAGGCCGCGCCCGTCACGCGGCTTGACGGCTCCGAACACATGACGACAGGCCGCGCCCCGCGCGGCCTTTTGCGTTCCGGCCCCTCGCGCCTCTGGCGGCATCCGGTGCCCTTATCCGGGGCGCGGAAGGAACCTGGGCAGCTCGCTTTGCATTGGCTCTGTAACACAACACCGTGAGGAGCCGACCCATGTCCCAATCCCGTGCGCCCGCCTGGGTCGTCCCCCTGATGCGCTTTGGCTACGGTGCTCGCGGTGTCACCTACATCCTGCTCGGAGGCCTCGTCCTTTCTGCCGCCCTGACCGGCGGGCAGGCCGGCAGCACCTCCACCGCCCTGGCCCAGCTGAAGGGGCAGCCCTTCGGTGACCTGATGCTGGGCGCAATGGCCTTGGGCTTGCTGGCCTATGCGCTGTGGCGCCTGATCTGCGCGGGGATGGACCTGGAACGGCGCGGCACGGATGCCGAAGGGATCGTGGCCCGGCTCGGCCAGACCATTTCGGGCGCCGTCGCCGCCGGTCTTGCGATCACTGCGGCGCGCCTCGCCCTTGGCTCCGCCAGCGGCAGCGGCGGAGAGGGGACCACGACGCTGGCCTCCTGGCTGCTGCAACAGCCGATGGGCAAGTGGCTGGTTATCGTCGTGGGCGTCGTGACCATCGGTGCCGGTGGCTACTACGCCGTGAAGGCGCTGAAGGAGAAGTACAAGGATCACATGCGCGCCACCGCCACCAGCGAGAAGCTGGACCCGGTGGTGAAGGCCGGTCTGATCGCCCATGGCGTGGTGATCGCGCTGATCGGTGGCTTCCTGGCCTATGCCGGCTGGACCTCTGACGCCTCGGAGGCGCAGGGCATGACCCAGGCCTTCGAGGCGGTCCGCGCCCAGCCCTTCGGGCAGGTCCTGCTTGGGGTGCTGGCGATCGGCCTGCTGGGCTTCGCCGTCTACTGCTTCGTCGAGGCGCGCTATCGCATCGTGCCGGCGCGGGCGGGTGATGACGGCACCACCCTGGCCCAGCGGGCCAAGCGCGAAGGTCGGCGCGCGGCGGCCCGTCTGGGCTAGGGGCAGGCAGGCTGCGGAACGGGGAATTTCCCCGCCCTCTCTGGACGCTCCCGGCCCCCTTCGCTATTCCCTGCGGCAACGCGCCCTTCGCGGCGCCCCACGCTGCCTGGATGGAACCGACATGCCCGATCTGCTGATCGAACTCTTTTCCGAGGAAATTCCCGCGCGCATGCAGGCGCGGGCCGCGGAAGACCTGAAGAAACGCATGACCGACGCGCTGGTCGAGGCCGGTCTGACCTATGCCGGTGCCTCTGCCTTCCACACGCCCCGCCGGCTGTGCCTGACCGTGCATGGCCTGCTGGCCGAAAGCCCCATGGTGCGGGAAGAGCGCAAGGGCCCCCGTGTCGATGCGCCCGAGAAGGCCATCGAGGGCTTCCTGCGTGGGGCCGGCCTGACCCGCGACCAGCTGGAAGAGCGCGACGAGAAGAAGGGCCGCGTCTTCTTCGCCGTGATCGAGAAGCCGGGCCGACCGGCTGCCGAGATCGTCGCCGAAGAGCTGGAAAAGATCATCCGCAACTTCCCCTGGCCCAAGTCTATGCGCTGGGGCGCGGGCAGCCTGCGCTGGGTGCGTCCGCTGCATTCGATCCTCTGCATCCTCTCCGATGAAGAGGGCGCGGCTATCGTCCCGCTGGATATCGACGGCATCAAGGCCGGCGACAGCACCGAGGGCCACCGCTTCATGGCGCCGGGCCGCTTCCAGGTGCGCGACTTCGACCAGTACCAGACCGAGCTGAAGCGCCGCTTCGTGGTGCTGGGCGCCACCGAGCGCGCCGATGCGATCTGGCAGGATGCCTCCAACCAGGCCTTCGCCTCTGGCCTTGAACTGGTCGAGGACAAGGGCCTGCTGGCCGAGGTCGCGGGCCTCGTCGAATGGCCCGTGGTCCTGATGGGCGAGATCGGCGCCGAGTTCCTCGAGCTGCCGCCCGAGGTTCTTCAGACCTCGATGAAAGAACACCAGAAGTTCTTCTCTGTGAAGAACCCGAAGACCGGCCGCATCGAGCGCTTCGTCACCGTCGCCAACCGCGAGACCAAGGACAACGGCGCCACGATCCTCGCCGGCAACCAGAAGGTGCTTTCGGCGCGCCTGTCGGACGCCAAGTTCTTCTGGGAAAACGACCTGCGCATCGCCAAGCAAGAGAAGATGCAGCCCTGGCGCGACCAGCTGGCCAATGTCACCTTCCATGCCTGGCTGGGCAGCCAGGCCGAGCGGATCGAACGGATCGCGGCCTTGGCCGCCGAGATCGCCCCGGCCCTTGGCGCCGACGCCGAACTGGCCGCCGAGGCCGCCCGCATCGCCAAGGCCGACCTTTCCTCGGAAATGGTCTACGAATTCCCCGAGCTGCAGGGCCTGATGGGCCGCTACTACGCCGAGGCCGCCGGCTTCGCCCCCGAAGTGGCCGCCGCCTGCGAAGAGCATTACTCGCCCCTCGGCCCGACCGACGACGTGCCCGCGGCCAAGGTCTCGGCCACCGTGGCGCTGGCCGACAAACTGGACATGCTGACCGGCTTCTGGGCGATTGACGAGAAGCCGACGGGCTCAAAAGATCCGTTTGCGCTGCGCCGTGCGGCTCTGGGCGTGATCCGTATCCTGCTGGAGCATGCCGTTGATCTGCCTCTTCTGCGGGTGTTCACAAGTGCTTTCGTTGGGCGCACCGTTTCGGTAACTTCGACTGAGCCGCTGTCCTTTGAACAAGTGCAAGCGAGCGCCGCCGCCGACCTCCTCTCCTTCTTCCACGACCGCCTCAAGGTCCACCTGCGCGATGAAGGCGTCCGCCATGACGTGATCGACGCCTGTCTGGCGATGCCGGGCAATGACGACCTGGTCTCGATGGTAGCCCGCGCCCGTGCGCTTTCCGAGGTGCTGGGCACCGAGGACGGCGCCAACCTGGTGCAGGGCTTCAAGCGGGCCAACAACATCCTGACCAAGGAAGAAGAGAAGGACGGCGTCTCCTACGAGTTCGGCGCCGATCCGAAATTCGCCGAAGCCCAGGAAGAGGTGGCCCTGTTCAACGCGCTGGAGGCCGCCAAGCCGAAGCTCGACGCCGCCAACAAGGCCGAGGATTTCGCCGCTGCCATGGCGACGCTGGCCACCCTGCGCGCGCCCATCGACGCCTTCTTCGAGGCCGTGCAGGTCAATACCGACAACGAGGTCGTGCGCCGCAACCGCCTGAACCTGCTGTCGACCATCCGCTCGACCGTGCTGCAGGTCGCCGACCTGACCCGGATCGAGGCCTGATCGCCCGACACCGGCGGCGACCTTCGCTGGCTGGATTTAGGGCCTGACGATGATGAAGGGCGTGCCATGCGGCGCGCCCTTTCCATCTTCGCGCCACGCCCCGTGCATCACCAGGCTGAAAATACTCCGGGGGAACCTCCGCAGGAGGTGGGGGCAGCGCCCCCCTCCGCCCTGTGGGCCGGGTGCAATGGCTGGCCACCGAGGTGCTGCGCGCGGGGGAAACCGCTTGCTCCGAATCCCGCCGCCGCTATGCTGCTCCAACCATGTCACGGGCCGCAACAAGGGCCCGGATTGGGGGGCAATTGCAGCATCAGGACCCGTATATCACGCTCATCAGCGAAACCGCCCCCGTGGCGACCAGCACCCATGGCGGAAGGGCCAAGTGCCTGCAGCGTCTGGTGCGCCTGTCGCTGCCAGTGCCGCAGACCGTGGCGCTGTCGTTCAAGGCGGTGAATGATATCGCCGAGGGCCGCCTGCCGCCCATGGCCGAGCTGCTGGAACCCTTCGGTGAAAACCCTCTTCTCTGCGTCCGGCCCTCCTCGGAGGACCCCGATTGGGGCGGCCCTTCGGCGGTGCTCAACATCGGCATGAACGACGCCACCCACGCCCGCCTCTCGGCCCAGATCGGCGAAACCGCGGCGCTGGCGCTCTACAAGAGCTTCATCAGGACCTACTCGGTCCATGTCGAACGCCTCGACCCGGACATGTTCGAGGACCTGCCGGCCTCCGGTCCCGAGGCGCTGTCCGAGGCCCTGCGCGCCTACCGCGAAGAAACCGAAGAGGAATTCCCCCAAGACGCCGGCGTCCAGCTTTCCGCCGTGCTGAAGAGCATGGCGCGGGCCTGGCGTGGCACCACCGCGCGGCTCCTGCGCCAGGCCAAGGGCGCGCCTGCGGATGCGGGGCTGGGTCTCGTGGTGCAGGAGATGGCGCTCGGGCTGGGTAACGAGGGCGAATGCGGCTCCGGCGTGATGCAGCTGGTCTCGTCCTCGACCGGCCTGCCCCGGATCACCGGGCGCTACCTCAGCCAGTCGCAGCACCGCGAGGCGCTGCGCGAGGACAGCCGCTCTCTCTACCTTGCGCGCGATGAGCGCGGGCCCTCGCTGGAAGAGCTCGAGCCCGAGGCCTACGCACGGCTGGTCGAATATTGCGAGCTGATGCGCTTCCGCCTGCGCGAAGAGATGCAGACCGAGTTCACCATTGAGAACGGCAATGTCCACGTGCTGGACGCGCTGCGGGTCAGCCGCAGCTCGCGCGCGGCGGTGCGTATCGCCGTGGCGCTTGCCGAGGACGGCGTGATCCCGCGCGACGAGGCGCTTTGCCGGGTCGATCCGCGCGCGCTCAACGAGATGCTGCACCGCCAGGTCGACCCCTCCGCCGAGCGCGACCTGCTGGGCTCGGGCATCGCGGCCTCTCCGGGGGCTGCCACCGGGCGGCTGGTCTTCTCGGCTGCCGCGGCCCAGGCGGCCAAGGCGCGGGGCGAGGCCTCGATCCTGGTGCGCCGCGAAACCGGCCCCGAGGATATCCGCGGCATGCATGCCGCCGCCGCCGTCATGACCGAGCGGGGCGGCATCACCTCTCATGCGGCCGTGATCGGGCGCGGGCTGGGTCTGCCCTGTGTCGTCAGCTGCTCGGGCCTTGGCTTCGACATGAAGCTCGAGCGCCTGAAGGCCGCCGATGGCCGGGTGCTGAAGGCGGGCGACATCGTCACCGTCGATGGCACCAATGGCGCCATCCTGGCCGGAGAGACGCCGCTGATCGAAGCCGCCCGCGACGATGCCTTCCAGTCGATGATGTCCTGGGCCTGGGACTATTGCGACATCGGCATCCGTGCCAATGCCGACACCCCCGCCGATGCCGAGGTCGCCCGGCGCTTCGACGCCCAGGGCATCGGCCTCTGCCGCACCGAGCACATGTTCTTCGATCCCGGTCGCCTGACCGTGATGCGCGAGATGATCTTCGCCGACGCCCCCGCCGACCGCCGCACCGCGCTGGACCGGCTGCTGCCCATGCAGCGCGCCGACTTCACCGAGCTTTTCCGCATCATGCAGGGCAAGCCGGTCTGCATCCGCCTCTTCGACCCGCCCCTGCACGAGTTCCTGCCCTCGGACCGCGCCGGCCTGCGCGAACTGGCCGAGGCGCTTTCACTGCCGCTGTCGGACGTGACCCGCCGGGTCGAGGCGCTGTCGGAATACAACCCCATGCTGGGCATGCGCGGCGTGCGCCTCGGCATCACCGTGCCCGAGATCTACGAGATGCAGGCCCGCGCCATCTTCGAGGCCACCATCGAAGCCAGCCGTGACGGCGCCCCGGTGGTGCCCGAGATCATGATCCCGCTGGTCTCGGCCAAGCGCGAAGTCGAGATGGTGAAGACCCGCGTCGACGCGGTGGCCGCGGCGGTGCGCAACGAGACCGGCAAGAACTTCACCTATCGCCTGGGCGTCATGGTCGAGACCCCGCGTGCCGCGCTGCGCGCCGGCGAGATCGCGCCGCACGCGGCCTTCCTGTCCTTCGGCACCAACGACCTGACCCAGATGACCTATGGCCTGTCGCGCGACGACGCCGGCAAGTTCATGTCGGCCTATGTCAAGCAGGGAGTGTTCCCCGAGGACCCGTTCCATACGCTCGACACCGACGGGGTGGGCGAATTGCTCATGATTGGGGCAGAACGGGGCAGGGCGGCCCGGCCCGATCTGATCCTTTCGATCTGCGGAGAGCATGGGGGCAATGCCGAATCAATCGCCTTCTGCCGTGACGCCGGCTTCGACTACGTTTCCTGTTCGCCCTTCCGGGTGCCCGTCGCCCGGCTTGCTGCGGCACAATTGCGCATACGCCCAACCCTGCCGCCGCGCGCCTTCAAAACATCCTGATTTCAGTATGTTAAACTAATTCTAAAACTGTCTGGGAAGTTAATCTCCCGGTAACGGCCGGCTGTTTGACTGGGGGTGGTCTGGACGGTCGGGAGAGTTTTCGTTACGGAACCGCTCTGGCTGCGTCTGGTGACGTGCAACGACAGGTTACGAACATGCGATTTCTGAACTCTCTTCTCCCGGTTTTGCTGACGGTTGTTCTGGCTTCGGGAAGCGCCGCGCTGGCGCAGAACCCGCTGACGGATGCCATGCAGGCCGAGGCCGAGGGACTGAAGTCCGTACCCAATGCACGTCTCGCGTCGCTTCTGCGCCGCCCCCGCGCCGCCAATTCCGTCGGCATCGAGTATTCCCGCGAATGGCTGGCCCGTCAGCCCGCCGCCTCCGGTGACGAGCAATTCCTCTGCCTGGCCGAAGCGCTCTACTTCGAGGCCCGTGGCGAAAGCGTGAAGGGCCAGTTCGCCGTGGCCGAGGTGATCCTGAACCGGGTCGACAGCCCGACCTTCCCCAACACGGTCTGCGGCGTGGTCCACCAGGGCACCGGGCGCAAGTTCGCCTGCCAGTTCACCTATACCTGCGATGGCCGCAAGGAAGTGATCCATGAACCCGCCGCCTACGCCCAGGTGTCGAAGGTCGCGGCGATCATGCTGGAAGACGATACGCCGCGCGAACTGACCGACGGGGCCGAGTTCTATCACACGCTGCATGTCAACCCGAAGTGGTCGCGCAAGTTCAGCAAGACCGCGACCATCGGCGTGCACGAATTCTACAAGATGCCGACCCGTCTCACCCAGAACTGATCCGAAGGGCGCCGGGTTCCCTTCCGGTTTCCTTTCCTGCAAGGCCCCATCCCGCATGCCGCGGCGGGGCCTTTGTCTTGTCCGCCCCTTCGAGTGCCCGGCCAATGAGCGCATACTGTTGCGTACAGGTCGCCCGCCGCGATCTCTCGCCGTCTCCCCCGATGCACCGCTTTGCCTTTCATCGCGGTCTCTGACATGAATGCGTGGCAATAATAGGGGGTCGTATGTCCGATCTTATCTCACAGGCGTTCGGCCATCCGATGGAGCGTTCGAAAGCAATGTCCGGAGACCAGCCCGCGGACCGGATCTCGGTGCGCGACTACCTCACAGAGGTCGAGATCGGCGCGTTCCAGCAAGAGCGCAACGTCGTGCAGCGCCTGCGTTTCAACGTCGTGGTCGAGGTGCGCGATGCGCCCGAGCCGCTGGAAGATGACGTCGACCGTATCCTGTCCTACGACGCCATCACCGAGGCCATCGAGGCCGAGCTCAGCGCCGAGCGCCTGAACCTGCTGGAAACCCTGGCCGAGCGTGTCTCGGCGCGAATCCTGGCGGAACCCCAGGCGCTGCGTGTCTTCACCCGGATCGAGAAGCTGGACCGTGGCCCCGGTGCCCTGGGGGTCGAGGTCGTGCGCGCCCTGGGCGATGCGCTGCCCGCTGCCGAGGACGACGCCGAAAGCCCCTCGCTGAACCCGCTGGTGGTGTTCCTGGGCGCCGAGGCGCGGACCTCCGAGGCCTTCACCGGCTGGCTTGACCAGTTCGAGGCCGCCTCGCGTCCCGTGGTGATCTGCTGCGGCCCCCTGGAAGGCACGGCCAAGTCGGGCTCTGCGCTGACGCAACAGCGGATCGACCTGCTCTCGATCGAGCAGGCCGCCTGGCAGATGGCCGGGCGCGATGCGCGCTGCGTGGTGGTCAACACCCGCACCGAGCTCGACTGGTCGATGAAACATGGCCAGATCTCGCTCTGGGCCCCGTCGAAGATCGTGCTCGACGCCACCGGGGACCGCCCGCAGGACGTGGGCGACGGCTCTGACCTGGCGCTGTGGTTCGCGGGCCTGATGGGGGCGAGCGATCTGCTATATGTCGGTGCCGAGGCCCCCGCCGCGAGCGGCACGACCCGCGTGCAGACGCTGCCCGTCACGGAAACCCTGCCGCTGCCCTGAGGTCCCGATGTTCTACTACCGTCCGCTTGTCCAGTCCGGCCCGAAACCCGCAGATGCGCTGCCGCTGACAGGCGGGCCGCTGTGGTTCAACCAGGTCGAGCGCCTGTCACGCACGGAGGCGCCGCAGATCCTGCCGGCCAGTGAGCTGCCCGAGGACTGGCAGCGCCGTCTCTGCCGTCCGCGCCCGGCGCTGGCGGGCCTGTCCATGGACCGGCCTCGGATCATGGGCATCCTCAACGTGACGCCTGACAGTTTCTCGGACGGGGGCAGCTTCAATGCGCCCGAGTCCGCGCTGGCCCATGCCAAGACCATGGCCGAGGCGGGGGCCGAGATGATCGACGTTGGCGGCGAATCCACCCGCCCCGGTGCGGCGGAAGTGCCCATCGCCCAGGAAATCGAGCGTACCGCCCCGGTGATCCGCGCCATTGCGCCGCTCGGATTGCCGATCTCCATCGACACCCGAAAGTCGGCCGTGGGCCGTGCCGCGGCCGAGGCAGGGGCGGGTCTGATCAACGATGTCTCGGGCTTTGCCTATGACCCGGCGCTGGCCGACGTGGCCTCGACCTTCGCGCTGCCGGTCTGCGTGATGCATATGCGCAAGGCGCCCGAGGACATGCACCTGGATCCGCACTACGACAACGCCCTGCTCGACGTCTACGACGAGCTGGAAGAGCGTGTCGCCGCAGCCGAGGCCGCCGGCATCCCGCGCGCCCGCATCCTGGCCGATCCCGGTATCGGTTTCGCCAAGACCGCGCAGCACAACCTCGAGATCCTGAACCGGCTGTCGCTCTTCCACGGCATGGGCTGCCCGCTCTTGCTGGGGGTCTCGCGCAAGCGCTTCATCGGCTCCATCGGCCAGGCCCCCGAAGCCCGCGACCGCGCGCCGGGCTCCATCGCCGTGGCGCTGGCGGGCATTGCCCAGGGTGTGCAGATGGTGCGGGTTCACGATGTCGCCGAAACCGCCCAGGCCCTGCGGCTCTGGCTGGCGGTCCGCGACGGGCGCGAGGCCTAGCGCAGGGCGTTGGCGATCTCGCCCGCGTGGCGGTGCAGGATCTCGGTCAGGCGGGCGTAGTCGGCGGGGGTGACCTCGCTCATCGGCTCGGAGAAGCCCAGGGCGGCCTCGGCGCTGCCCATGGACCCCACGGGCACCGAGATGCCGACGGCACCGCTTTCAAATTCACCGGCAACCACCGAAACGCCGCTCTGGCGGATTTCCTGCACGGCGGCGGCGATGCGATCCCGGTCGGTCACCGTGTCGGAGGTGAAGCGCTCGACGGGGGCGGTCTCGATCATCTCGTTCGACCAGGTCTCGTCGCCCCAGGCCAGAAGCATGCGGCCGATGGAGGTGCTGAGCAGGGGCAGCCGGCTGCCCACGGTGAAGCCGAAGGTATAGCGGGTTTTCTGCTGCGCCGATTGGGCCACGTAGACCGCCGAGGCTCCGTCGCGCATGGCCAGGCTGACGCTGTAACCCAGCTCGCGGGCGCAGAGCTCCATCAGCGGCTGCACCTGGCGGCCGAACTGGTTGCCGCGCAGGAAGCCAGATCCCAGTACAAGCACACGAGGGGTCAGCGAGTAGCGGTTTTCCTCCTTGCGGACATACCCGAGGTGAACCAAGGTCAGCACCAGTCGCCGCACCGCGGCGCGTTCGATCCCGGTAAGCCGGGCGATCTCGGCAAGGGAGAGCTGGCTGTGCGCCTCGTCGAAGGCCCGCAGTACGGTCATCCCCTTCATGAATGTCAGGGAGATGTCCTTGGTTGGAATATCCGACTGCACGTTTTCAGACCTCATCCTCAGGCGCCCATACATCAGGCACAGAACTTCCGTCTCAACGTATTGCCCACGGAAACCCGTGCCCGCAAGCTCTGTCTGGTCTTGACATGCCAATGATATATCCACCATGTGGTATATTATCGAACGATCGAACAATAAATGACGGCCCGGTATTTTCCGCGGCCCAAGCCAACACGGAGACCCCTTCCTCATGCTGAGAACACTCGTCGCCTCCGGCGCTCTCGCCCTTGCCATGACCGCAGGCGCCCAGGCGGAAACGCTGCGCTACGCGCATTTCATGTCGGCCAACAGCTGGCAGAACCAGACCATCTTCGAGGATTGGGCTGCCGCGGTCGAAGAAGCCGCCGGCGAAGAGCTCGACGTACAGGTCTTCCCTGCTCAAACCCTGGGCAAGGCGCCCGCGGGCTACGACAACGCGATGATGGGCATCGCCGACATCGCCTGGACCGTGCAGGGCTACACCGCCGGTCGCTTCCCGCTGAGCCAGATCATGGAACTGCCGGGCCTCTTCGACACCGGCGCCGTCGGCTCCTGCGCCTTCCAGAAGCTCTACGACAGCGGCGCGCTGGATGCGGAATACGACGAGACCCATGTGCTCTTCGTGCACACCCATGATCCGGGCCACCTGCACACCGGCGACAAGCCCGTGTCGACCCTGGCCGACATGAAGGGCCTGAAGCTGCGCCGCCCGACCCAGGTCGTCGGCACGCTTCTGGAAAACCTCGGCGCCGAGCCCGTGGGCATGCCCGCGCCGAACACCTACGAGGCCCTGCAGCGCGGTGCCATCGACGGCTACATGCTGCCCTGGGAAAGCGTCGAGAGCTTCCGCCTGGCCGAGCTGTCGAATTACCACACCGAGTTCGGCTTCTACGCCCTGGCCTTCGTCGCCACGATGAACAAGGCCAAGTACGAGAGCCTCTCGCCGGAAGCCAAGGCCGCCATCGACGCCAACTCCGGCATGGAGTGGGCCGTGACCGCGGGCCGTGGCTACGATGAAGCCGGTGCCAAGGTGCTGGCCGAGCTGCGCGAGACCTCGAACGTGATCGAACTGTCGGACGAAGAGCGCGCGATCTGGAACGAAGCCGCCCAGTCCGCCTCGGACGCCTATATCGCCGAGCTCGACGGCATGGGCCTGCCGGGCACCGAGACCTACGCTGCGGTGCAGGGCTACGTCAGCGAATGCGAAGCAGAGCTGAACTGAGCTTCTGACTGATCCAGGATTTGGACGGGCGGCCTCCGGGCGGCCCGTCCATGCACTTTTCAAACCAACGGAACACTCAATGATAGTCGCCACGATCCGTCGGGTCGCCCATGTGATGGAGAGGGTCAGCCTCCTCCTCGGGGCGCTGTGTCTTCTCTACATGGTCTCGGTCGTAGGCCTGAACGTGCTGGCGCGGATCGTCTTCGATGCCACCGGAACGGCACTCAACCTGATGATCCCCGGTGCCATCGAACAGGTCTCCTACCTGCTGGGCATCGTTGCCATGGCCGGTCTGACGGCCTCGCTGTCGCATGGGATGATCGCCGTCGACTTCCTGGTGACGCGCCTGCCGCGCGGAGGCCAGGCACTGGTCGCGCGCTTCTGGTTCCTGGTGCTGCTTTGCCTGGCCCTGGTGCTCTGCTGGCTCTTCTTCCACGACATGCAGGCCACCTACGCCCGCGGCGAGGAAAGCCAGGACCTGCGTATTCCGATGTTCCTGATCTACGGGCTTGCCATGCTGCAAAGCCTCGCCCTGGCGGTTGTCGCCCTGCGCGAGATGCTGGTCAGCCAGGGCGACCATGGAGAGATTGCCTGATGACTCCCCTGCTGATCGGCTATGCCTGCATCGCCGCCATGTTCGTGATCCTGATCCTCGGCGCCCCCATCGGGCTGGCGATGGTCACGGTCGGTTTCGTAGGCTTCTCGGCCATCATCGGCATGTCGCCCGCGCTGGCCGTGCTGAAGACCGCCACCTTCGAGACCATCACCAATTACTCCTACACCCTGATCCCGCTGTTCCTTCTGATGGGCAACCTGATCTCGCGCTCGGGCGTGGCCACGGACCTGTTCCGCGGCGCGCTGCGCCTGACGCGCGGCTGGTCCGGCGGGCTGGCTGCGGCGGGCATGACCGCCAGCGCCATCTTCTCGACCGTGTCGGGCTCTTCGCTGGCCACCGCCTCGACCATGACCCGCGTCGCCTATCCCGAGATGCAGGCCCATGGCTATGATCCGCGCCTTGCCACCGGCTCGCTGGCGGCGGGGGGCACCCTTGGCATCCTGATCCCGCCCTCGATCGCGCTGATGCTCTATGCGCTGATCACCGAGCAATCGGTGGGCACCATGTTCCTGGCAGGCATCCTGCCGGGCATCCTGGCCTTCGTGCTCTATACGGTCACCATCCTCATCATGTCGCGGATCTGGACGCCGGACCCCACGGTGGTCCCGCCCTCCGAAACCGAGGCAGCCCCCGCCGGCCGTTTCGAGACGCTGCGCCTCTTCGCGCCTGCACTGGTGCTCTTCGGCCTCGTCATGGGCGGGCTCTACGGCAACTTCTTCACCCCCACCGAGGCCGGTGGCGTCGGTGCCGCGCTGTCGCTGATCTTCGCCCTCTGGCGCCGGGTGCCGCGTGCCGAGCTGGTGGCAGCCTTCGTCGAGACCATCGTCACCTGCGGCTCGATCTTCCTGATCCTGATCGGTGCCGAGGTCTTCGGCTTCGTGCTCTCGACCTCGCAGCTGTCCAACGCACTGGTGGATTTCCTCAGTGGCAGCGGTTTCGGAAGCTGGCAGGTGCTGCTGGTGATCCTGGTCTTCTACATCATCCTGGGCTGCTTCATGGAGAGCCTGGCGATGATCCTGCTGACCGTGCCGATCTTCTTCCCGGTGATCCTGGCCAATGGCTTCGATCCGATCTGGTTCGGCGTGATCGCCGTGGTCACGGTCGAGCTGGGCATGATCACCCCGCCCGTGGGTATGAACCTCTTCATGGTGAAAAGCGCCTCGCGCGGCACCAAGCTGTCGACGATCATGACCGGGGTCATCCCCTTCGTCGTGACCGACGTGATCCGCCTGGGCATCCTGCTGGCCTTCCCGGCCATCTCGCTCCTGCTGACGGGGAGGCTCTAGGATGACCGCGATCCACTCTTTGCACCACCCTCAGACCAGTACGTCAGGCAGGAAGGCCAGGGCATGACTTCTTCTTATCAGGACCGCATCGCAGAGGGCCGCCTGGCCCGCGAAGGCTTGCTGAGCGCCGAGGCCCAGGCCTCTGCCGCCGCGCTGCTGGAGCGGGTCGAGGCCAGCGAGCTCGAGACCGTCCGCGTGGTCTTCGCCGACCAGCACGGCTTGCTGCGCGGCAAGACCGTGGCGGCGGGCAGCCTGGCGTCGATCTTCCGTTCGGGGCTGAACCTGCCGGGCACGCTGCTGCTCAAGGATACCTCCAACCGCACCGTCTTTCCGATCTGGGACGGCAGTTCCTCGGGGGTGATGAAGACCATGGCCGGGGCGGGCGACATGCTGCTGGTGCCCGACCCCGACACCTTCCGCATCCTGCCCTGGGCGCCGCATTCGGCCTGGCTCTTCTGTGATCCCTACACCCGCGACGGCGAGGCGCTGCCCTTCGCGCCGCGCCCGGTGCTGCGCTCTGCCGTGGCGGCGCTGGCCGAGAAGGGCCTGTCGCTGACCGTCGGGCTGGAGGTCGAGTTCCACGTCTACAAGCGCCTCGACGATCCGCTTGCCCACCACCAGGCGGGCCTGCCGGGGCAGCCGCCGACGACGGCGCTGCTGGACCAGGGCTATCAGTACCTGGCCGAGGCCAACTACGACCGGCTCGAGCCGGTGATGGACCTGCTGCGCCGCAATGCCCAGGCGCTTGGCCTGCCGGTGCATTCGACCGAGGTCGAGATGGGCCCCAGCCAATTCGAGTTCACCTTCGCCCCGGCCTCGGCGCTGGAGCATGCGGACAACATGATCATGTTCCGCACCATGGTGAAGGAGGTCTGCGCCCGCGAAGGCCTGCACGCCACCTTCATGTGCCGTCCCAAGAACGAGAACAGCGCCTCCAGCGGCTGGCACCTGCACCAGTCCCTGGTGAACGAGAGCGGCCGCAATGTCTTCATCCCCGAAGTGGCGGGAGAGCCCACGCCCGAGGCCAGTGCCTGGATCGCGGGCCTGCTGGCGCATGCGGAGGAAAGCTGCCTGCTGACCACGCCGACGGTGAACGGCTACAAGCGCTACCAGCCCTACCAGCTGGCACCCGACCGTATCGAATGGGGCTATGACAACCGGGGCGCCATGGTGCGCGCGCTGATGGCACCGGGCGATGCTGCCAGCCGGGTCGAGAACCGCGTGGCCGAGCCTGCCGCCAACCCCTATTTCTACTTCACCTCGCAGATCCTGTCGGGTCTCTCGGGCCTGGATCAGCGGTTGCAGGCTCCGGCGCCGGTCGAGAACCCCTACGACAACGACGCCACGGCCCTGCCGCCCAGCCTGATCGCCGCCATCGAGGCTTTCGAGACGGGCGATCTCTACCGCCGGACCCTGGGCGAGGACTTCGTCGAATACATGTCCTTCCTCAAGCGGGCCGAGTGGAAACGCTACCTCGGGATCGTCACCGAGTGGGAGCAGACCGAATACTTCGGGATCTTCTGATCATGCCCCATATCGTCATCGAATATTACACCGAGACCGACATGGATCGCCGCCTGGTGCTGGAAACCGCGCTCGAGACCGCCGCGGCGAGCGGGGTCATGAACCGCGCGGACATCAAGGTGCGGCTCTCGCGCAGCGAGGCGATCCTGCTGGGGGATGGGCGGAGCTCGTTCATGCATGTGACGATCTCGATGCTGGCAGGGCGCAGCGACGAGGCCAAGCTTGAGCTGGCCCGGGCCATGACAGAGGCGCTGCGCGCCACTTGTCCCTGCCTGGGCGCGATCAGCACCGATATCCGGGACATGAACCCCGAGACCTACAAGAAGTCGCTGCTGACCTGATCCGGGACACGGCGGAAACGACAAAGGCGGGGCCGGGCCCCGCCTTTTTCATGTGCCCGGCGTCTCGGTCTTCGGGCGCAGCGCTCAGGCGCTGAAGGGGCGGAAACCCGAGGCCTCGCTCAGCAGATGCGGCACATCGGCCAGGACTTCCTCGGCGGTGATGCGCTTGGCATTGGGTTTCGCGGAAAGCCCGAAGCCGGTCAGATAGGCCGGCTCGGCCAGCCGGATATCGGCGGGCAGGGAGGTCTCTGCACGCGCATCCAGCCAGCGCCAGTCGCCTGCACCCACCAGGTGGGCCTCATGGCTCTCTCCCTCTCCGCTTGCGACCACGGTCAGGGTCATCGCGTCAATGAGGCCCGCATAGGTGGTGTCGCGCAGGTGCAGCGGCACGGGGGCATCGGGGGCGAGGCCCGCGATCTCCATCACCGGAGCATGAGAGAGCATCAGCCAGGCCCAGGAGAGCTGGTGGCGCGCCATCAACTGGCGCACCGATTCCTTCAGGGTGAAATAGCCGTCCAGGATGTCGTGGAAGGGTTCGGCATCCTGGCCCGGCACGGCGGGGATCATACCGTCGCGTCCCAGGGCGCGGCGCGGCGGCGCTCCATGTCGGCCGAGACGCTGGCGGCGAGCCAGTCGTCGCTGTCGGCAATGGCGTCATTGGACAGCGGGCCGACGATCTGCGGCGTTTCCTGGCGGTCCTGCATCGGCAGACGCTCCAGCTTGCCGGTCTCGACGGCCTTGATCGCCTTGCGCAGCATCAGGCGGTAGCGGACGATTGCCGCATCGCCCCGGCCCAGGTGCTCGCGCGTGCGGTCCTGGATCGCGCCCATGCTTTCGACCGCCCACTGGTCATGCACGTTGATGTCCATGCCCATGCCCGTGTAGGTCAGCGATTTCTGCTCTTCCGGGTTGTAGTGGTAGTGGTTGGAGCGGTTCTTCAGCGGCGCATAATCGGGCAGGCTGTGTTCCTTCAGGCGCTGCTCGCGCATCAGCTCCTTGTTCACCGGCTTATCGAAGCTGGTGAACATGGTGTACCAGTAGCAGTTCTCGTCATCGACGGGCACGTGCCACTGGGTGATGATCATCTCGCGCGACATCGGAATGCAGATGGCCGAGGGGAAGATCTGGTTGGTGACGCGCACGTGGGTAAGGTCGTTCTCCATGTGGCGCAGGGCGGTGATCTTCAGGCCGAAGGCGGTCTCGTCGACCTCGATGTCCGGGCGCGGGTATTCGCGCAGCACCTGGGTCATCGGCATGTCGGTATTGGCTGCCTTGTCGCGGAACTGCTTGCCGTAGCTGTCCTCGGGGTCCTCGTCCTGCAGGAAGCGGTGCAGGAAGGAGGCATGGCCCGGATCAATGCCGATCTCGAGCGCCTGCAGCCAGTTGCACTCCCACAGGCCCTTGAAGGCGAAGACATGGCTGTCGGGGGCGCGGAAGCAGTCGAAGTTGGGGAAGGCGGGGGGCTCGCCCGGACCCATGTAGGCAAAGCAGATGCCGTTCTTCTCGACCACGGGGTAGGTGGCGCCGCCCTCGACAAGGCGGATGTCCTCGCGCGCGGGGTGATGGGTGGGGGCCTCGTCGGCGCTGGCTTCACGGGTCTTCAGCACCAGCGCGCCGGTGTCGTCGCGCAGCATCACCAGCCGCTCGCCCAGAAGGTTCACGGGCAGCATCGGAGCGTCCTGGCCGGCGATCTCATCGGTGAGGGCGGCGGGCTGCCAATAGTGGCGATGCACGGCGCCGGCAGAGGTGTCGGGGCCGATCCGGGTGATCTGGTCATTGAGTTTCTGGGTGATCATGCGGTTGCTCCTTCAGGGGAACGGAAAATGAGGGTGAGAGGGGCGGGATCAGCCGGCCAGCGGCGGCGGGGTGCCGTCACCGGCCCAGGCCAGGATGTCGCCCTCGTGTTCGACGACCGAGAAGCTGGGCAGCTTGATCGCCTTGTACATGGTGGAATCCTCGGGCTCTGCCGGCTGCTCGGTGCATTGGCCCGTGCGGTCGAAGTGCCAGCCGTGGAAGGGGCAGCGGATGCCGTTGTTCTCATGCCGACCATAGCACAGGTCAGCGCCGCGGTGCGGGCAATAGCGCCCGATCAGCCCCAGCTCGCCTTCCTCGTCGCGGAACAGCACGAGCTTCAGGCCGAAGGCAGTGACCGGCGCCACGGGGCGCGGTGCCTTCAACGCGTCGGCACTGGCGATCTTGACCCAGCTCACGGTCTCGGTTTCCGGTTGGGGCGATTGGCTCATCTGTCGTTCCTTTGCCATGATCCCGGAGGGCGTCTGCTGCCGGATCGGGCATTCTGTCTTGGTCGATAATCGACGGGTTGCGCTTTATTCAAACTTCTCATTGATTTTGCGCCCGGTCAATGACAATGATCACCGGACCATCCGCGCGCGGTTCCAGGCTGGCAAAAAAGAGCCCCGCCCCCCGCTGCGCGCCAGTCAAGAAGGCATCCGCCGCAAGGGAAATGCATGAGCCACGAACGGGAGAACGCATGAGCGCCAAAATCGCAATCGTCGGTGCCGGACCCTCTGGGTGTTATACCGCGCAGGCGCTGCTGAAGCGCGCCCCCGATCTCGAAGTGGATATCCTGGATGCCCAGCCCGTGCCCTATGGGCTGGTGCGCTATGGCGTGGCCGCCGATCACCAGGGCACCAAGGGCGTGGCACGGCAGTTCGCCCGTGTCTTCACCCGCCAGAACGCCCATTTCATCGGCAATCTCAGGGTCGGCCGCGATGTCTCGATGGAAGAGCTGCGCGGCGCCTATGATGCGGTGGTGCTGGCCGCCGGCCTCTCGGCCGACCGCCCCCTGGGCATTCCCGGAGACGATCTGCCCGGCGTCATCGGTTCGGGCGCGCTGACCCGCGCGCTCTATGAACACCCCGAGGCCCAGGCACTGCCCGAGCTGGGCGAGGCGCCGGTCGTCATCGGCACCGGCAACGTGGCCATCGACATCCTGCGCCTGCTGGCCAAGACCCCGGAAGAGCTGAAGGGCAGCGACCTGGGGCCCGTCCCCACGGATTGGCTGGCCGCCCGGAAGATCCGTCGGATCACCGTCGTCGGCCGCTCCACGGCGGGGGCGGCGAAGTTCTCTCCGGTCATGGTCAAGGAGTTGGGCGAGCTGTCGCAGGTGGACCTGCGCCTGCCGGGCTGCGCCCAGGACGCGGGCGAGGCCCTGCAGGCTGCCGTCGCCGCCAGCGCGGGCCCGCTGCCCATCGAGTTCCGCTTCCAGAGCCGCCCCGTGGCACTGGAGCAGGCCGACGGCGCCCTGCGCCTGACGGTCGAGACACCCCAGGGGGTCGAGCAGATCGCCGCCACTTCGGTCATCTCGGCCATCGGCTTCACCAGCGACGGCGCGCTTGATCGCGGTGCGCTGCTGCAAGAGGTCGAGGCCGGCACGGGCCGCCTCTATGCGACCGGCTGGTTCCGCAATGGCTCTGTCGGGGCGATCCCGCAGTGCCGGGAGGAGGGGCAGCGGCTGGCGCAGCAGATCCTCGACGAGATCACGCCCGATCCCGCCCGGCCGGGGCGCGCGCTTTTCGCCGACCGCAGCGATGTGGTCGACTTCGATCACTGGCTGCAGCTGGATGCGCGGGAGCTGGCCGCGGCCACCGATCAGCGCTGCCGCCAGAAAATCCATCTTCGGGAAGAGCTGCTTCGTCCCGCAAACCTTCAGGACGCCTGACCCCATGAACATCGCTATCTTTTTCGGAACCGAAACCGGCAACGCCGAGATGCTGGCCGAAGATATCGCCACCGAGCTGGAAGACCAGCACGAGACCTCCGTCGCCAACCTGGCCGACACCGCGCCCGACGCGCTGCTGACCGAGGGACTGAACGTCATTGTCTGCTCGTCCTACGACGACGGTGATTTCCCGGCCTCCGCCAAGCCCTTCGTCGAGAAGGTCCAGGCCGCCAAGCCCGACCTGACGGGCGTGCGCTTTGCCATCTTCGGGCTGGGCGACAGCGAATATGCCGACACCTACGGCTTCGGCTCGATGAAGGTGGCAGAGCTGCTGGTGGCCCATGGGGCCGAGGCCCTGGGCGATCGCCCGGTGCATGACGCCGCCGGCGACGCGCTGCCCGAGGACATGGCGCTGCCCTGGCTGGAAGAGATCATCGGCGGACTCGACGCCTGAAGGCAGAGACGCTGCAAAGCAAAAGGCCCCGCAATCGCGGGGCCTTTCTTGTTCTTGGAGGGATATTTCCCCAAGCCGTGTGGCTTGGTTCTTTTCCCCCAGGCCGTGAGGCTTAGTTCTTTTCCCCCAAGCCGTCAGGCTTAGTTCTTTTCCTTGTCGACCATCTTGCCGGCCGAGATCCAGGGCATCATCGCGCGCAGCTTCTCGCCGGTTGCTTCGATCTGGTGCTCGTCGTTCAGGCGGCGGGTACCCTTGAAGAAGGGCTGGCCAACGGTGTTTTCCTGCATGAAGTCACGCACGAACTTGCCGGTCTGAATGTCGCGCAGAACCGCTTTCATGCGGGCCTTGGTCTCGTCGTAGGGCAGGACGCGCGGGCCGGACACGTATTCGCCGTACTCGGCGGTGTTTGAGATCGAGTAGTTCATGTTGGCGATGCCGCCTTCGTAGATCAGGTCCACGATCAGCTTCACCTCGTGAAGGCACTCGAAATAGGCCATCTCGGGGGCGTAGCCGGCTTCCACCAGGGTCTCGAAGCCCATGCGGATCAGCTCGACCAGGCCACCGCAAAGCACGGCCTGCTCACCGAAGAGGTCGGTCTCGCACTCTTCGCGGAAGTTGGTCTCGATGATGCCCGAGCGGCCGCCACCGATGGCGGAGCAATAGGACAGACCCAGCTCCAGCGCCTTGCCGGAGGCATCCTGGTGAACGGCCACCAGGCAGGGCACGCCGCCGCCCTTGGTGTATTCGCCGCGCACGGTGTGGCCGGGGCCCTTGGGGGCCATCATGATGACGTCGACGCCGGGCTTCGGCTCGATCAGGCCGAAGTGCACGTTCAGACCGTGGGCAAAGGCGATGGCTGCGCCTTCCTTCAGGTTGTCGTGGACGTACTTCTTGTAGGTCTCGGCCTGAAGTTCATCGGGCATGGTGAACATGATCAGGTCGCACCAGGCAGCCGCCTCGGCGATACCCATGACCTGCAGGCCTTCGGCTTCGGCTTTCTTGGCCGAGGCGGAGCCTTCGCGCAGGGCGACGACGAGGTTTTTGGCACCGCTGTCGCGCAGGTTCAGCGCATGGGCGTGGCCCTGGGAGCCGTAGCCCAGGATGGCGACCTTCTTGTCCTTGATCAGGTTGATGTCGCAATCGCGATCGTAATAGACACGCATGTTGTTTCTCCTTCCATTCCTGCGGCCAACATAGGGGCCTTCCGCAGCGCTTTCGTTGCAAAACTCTCATCGTTTGGCTATCAGGTGAGATATCTATTCGTCATCTGGATGAAGTTGGACAAGTTATGCTCGATGATGCGGACAGGCGCATTCTTCGCCAGTACCAGGCCGACCCGGCGGCTTCCTCGGCGCAGCTGGCCGAACGCGCCGGGCTGACCCCCGCCACCTGCTGGCGGCGGCTTGAGAGGATGCAGGCCCAGGGCATCATCCGGGGCGTGCGCGGGGTGATCGACTGGCGCGCGCTTGGCTACACGGTCGAGGTCTCGCTGCGGATCACGCTCGACAAGAGCGCACCGCGCGCCTTCGATGATTTCGCCGCCGGGGCCCGCAAGATCCCAGAGGTGCTGGAGATCCAGACCTTCCTGGGCCAGGTCGACGCCCGCCTCGGCATCATCGCCCGCGATGTCGAGCACTACCAGGAGATCTACCGCGAGAAGATCCTGACCCTGCCGCATATCACCGATATCGACGCTCTGATGCATGTGGCACGGGTGAAATTCGACGAGCAGGTGCCGCTATGAGCGGCCCTGCGACCGAGGCCTTCGCCCTCGACGACACCGACCGCAAGCTGCTGCGCGCCCTGGCCGAGGATGCCACGCAAAGCTCAGGTGCCCTTGGCCGCCGCTTCGGCCTGTCGCAGCCCGCCACCTGGCGTCGCATCAAGCGGATGGAACAGGCGGGGGTTCTGGCCGGCCGTCGCCTGGACCTCGACCTGAAGCGACTGGGCTTCGGGGTGACGGTCTTCCTCGGGATACGTCTGGCCACCAAGGGCCGCGCCTCTCTGGAGGAGTTCGAGCGCGCGGTCTCGGCCATCCCCGAGGTGCAGACCATCGAGCATATCCTGGGCGTCTACGACTACCGCCTGCGCGTCGCCGCCCGCGACCTGCCGGACTTCGAGCGGGTCCTGCGTCGCCGCGTGATGACCCTGCCGGGCGTCGGCAGCGTCGATGCCAATGTCATGCTCTCGGAAGAACGCCTGCCCGGACCGCTCTAGGGGCGACCGTGCCGCTGCCGCCCTTTCATCATCACCAGGCTGAAAATACTCCGGGGGTGAATTGAGCCGAAGGCTCAAGAGGGGGCAGCGCCCCCCTTACCCCTTCGCCCCAAGTCCCATCTGCATCAGCAGCTTGCGCACCGGCGCTGCGGCGTAGAGCGCATCCAGACCGGCCGCGCGCAGGTCGCGCAGGGGCTGGGCCGAGATCTGGCTGGCGCGGTTCAGCGCGTCGATGCCGGCGGCCCGGATCTGCACCTCGCGGTGCCGGGCCCGGTCATAGGCCGCCATCATCTGCGCGTCGCCCAGCCGGTCAGGGGCTGCGCGCGCCAGGTCGCGCAGGCAGCGCAGGTCGCCAAGGGACATGTTAAGCCCCTGTGCCCCGATGGGGGGCACCACGTGGGCGGCCTCCGCCATCAGCGCCAGGCGCTCGCCGGACATGTGATCGGCCACCTGGGTGATGATCGGCCAGACAGAGCGACGGCTGCGCAGGGTCAGCGGGCCCAGGATCTGGCAGCTGCGCCGGTTCATCTCGGCCTCGAAGTCCGGGACCTCCAGCGCGGCCAGTTCCTGAACGCGGGGACCGTCCTCCATCCAGACCACGGCCGAACAATGGCGGCCCTCGTGGTCGGGCAAGGGGACCAGGGTGAAAGGCCCGCCCGAACGATGGATCTCGGTGGAGATATTGTCGTGCGGCTCGGGATGGCTGACCGAGAACGCCAGCGCCTTCTGGCCATAGCGCCGGGTCGAAACCCCGATCCCCGCCGCCTGCCGCATCGGCGAGTTGCGCCCGTCGGCGGCCAGCACCAGCCGGGTCTTCACGCGGCTGCCGTCGGACAGCCCGACGATGGCATGGGCCTCGCGGGTGAAGAGGCTGGAGCTGCCGGTGCCGGGCCGGAAGGTCACATTCGGCAACGCCTCGAGCCGGGCCAGGATCTCGCGGCGCAGCAACCAGTTGGGAAGGTTCCAGCCGAAGGGCAGATCCGAGATATCGGTGGAATCGAAGTCGCGGATGACGCGCGGTTCGGGCTCGGGCCCGCCGGCATCGACGATGCGCATGATGCGCAGGGGCGCGGCATGTTCGGCGAAATGATCCCAGAGACCGGCCTCGGCCAGCAGCGCCTGGGCCGGTTGCAGGAAGGCCGTGGTGCGCAGATCGGCACCCGCCGCCGTGGCCTCGGTCACCGGCGGCGCGGGATCGAGGCAGAGCACCCGGAAGCCCTCGGCCCCCATGACGGCGGCGGCAGTCAGACCCGCCACGCCCCCGCCCGAGATCACGATGTCGAAATCAGCGCCCATAGCGGCCATCCTTCCTCAGCCCCGCGTCAGCAGGATCAGCACCACGAACATCACCGGCACCGTGGCCAGCGCCGCCAGCCCGAGCGCCACCAGCCCCCAGGTCTTCAGCGCCAGCACCATTGCCGTCAGCACGATGAGCGCCGCATAGCCGATATGGCCGCGGAAGTCCCGCTCCAGATCGCGCAGCATCCAGCCGATGAGCGGGATGAAATGGTACAGGCGGCGCGGGGCGGTATGGGGGTCTGCAAGGGTGGTCATGGCGTCTCCTTCAGGTGTCCTGCCCCTGAGATGGGGTCAAAGGGCGCCGGGGGCAAAGCGACATCCGGTCGCTCACAGCAGCGCCTTCAGGAAACCGGCCAGATCGTCGGTGCTGTAGTGGACATGCGGCGCCTCGACCGGCTCGGGGGCCACGTGAACGCAGCGCAGGCCCATGGCGTAGGGCTCGACCAGGTTGCGGGGGTCGTCCTCGAACATGGCGGCGCGGGCCGGGTCCAGCCCGTCGGTGCCGAAGACCGTGTCATAGGCGGCGCGGTCCGGCTTGGGGTGGAAGCCCGCATGTTCGACCCCGTAGATCGCATCGAAGAGCCCGGCGAGACCGCGCGCCTCGAGCACCCGCTCGGCATAGGGGCCCGAGCCATTGGTGAAGACGATCTTGCGGCCGGGCAGGGCGCGGATATGCGCTGCCAGCTCGGGGTCACGCTCCAGGTGGGTCATGTCGATCTCGTGGACATGGGTCAGGTAGGGGGCGGGGTCGACATCATGCAGCCGCATCAGCCCGGCCAGCGTCGTGCCGTGGTCGCGCCAGTATTCCTGCCGCATGCGGTCGGCATCGCTGCGCGACACCCCCAGGGCCTGCATGACCCAATCGGTCATCCGCACCTCGATCTGGTCGAAGAGCCGCGCCTCGGGCGGGTAGAGCGTATTGTCCAGGTCGAAAACCCAGGTGGTGACGTGATCGAAGGAATTCTTTGGCATGGCGCGACGCTAGCCCCGAGCCGGGGCAAGCACAAGCGGTGCCCTTGCATGCCACCCGCCTCGCTGCCTAATGTGTCGCGACTATGAAAGGAGCCAGGTCTCATGGCCAGCAAACCCCAGCAGGGCGATGCCTATTCGCTGATCCTCGAGGCGATCGACATCGGGCTCTATCGCCCCGGTGACCGGCTGGTGGAAAGCGAGTTGGCCGAGCGTTTCGGCGTCTCGCGCACGCCGATCCGCGAGGCATTGCAACGGCTTGAGACCCAGGGCCTGCTGGCCCGCGACGGCCGCTCTCTGATCGTCGCCTCGCTGGATCACAACCAGCTGGCCGAGCTTTACGTGGTGCGCGCCGAGCTCGAGGCCCTGGCGGCGGGCCTGGCCGCCCGTCACGCCACGGCCGAGGAGGTCCGCGTGCTGCAGGACATGGTGGCGGCCGACCGCCGTCACCTGGGCGACCCTTCCGCCCTGGCGCGGGCCAACAAGCGGTTCCACCACCAGATCCACCTGGCCTCGCACAACCGGTTCCTGGTGCAGCAGCTGGACCTGGTTCATCGCTCCATGGCGCTGCTGGCCACCACCTCGCTCGCCGCAGAGGGCCGCGACGGCGATGCGCTGAACGAGCATGAGGCCATCGTGCGCGCCATCGCCGCGCGCGACGAGGCCGCCGCCGCCGAGGCGCTGCGCAGCCATATCTCCCAGGCCTATGTGACCCGGCTGAAGCTGGACGCGGAGCGCGAAGAGGGCATCTAGCCCCCCTTGCCACCCTTCAGCGACAGCCCGTGCTGGGTCTTGTCCCAGTAGAAGGGCTTGGCCACCAGCTCGTAGAGCGCCTTGTAGGCGGCGAGGCACCCCAGGGGATAGTAGAGGTGCAGCGTCGGCACCCAGGGCCAGAGGTGGCGGTGGGTCCTGCGACGCGTGGCGATCAGGCCAAGCGAGATATTCTGGATCTCGGCGCAGAAGAAGAGCACGGCGCAGGTGGTCAGCAGGGGCGGGGGCACCAGTCCCAGCAGCGGATGCGGCAGGCCGGCCAGCATCAGCCAGAAGGACCAGAGCAGTGGCGCCAGCAGGAATTGCGAAGCGGCGGTGATGAAATGGGCGTGAAAGCCGATGCTGCGCCACAGACCCAGCTCGCGGTGCAGCCGGCGCGGATGGCGCAGGTGCACCAGGTAGGTCACCAGGTAGCCCTTCAGCCAGCGAGACCGCTGCTTGACCCAGGGCAGGGCGCGGCAGTTGGCCTCTTCGCCGGTGGTGGTGTCCAGCAGCTCGGTGCGGAAGCCGTGGCGGGCCAGGCGGATGCCCAGGTCGGCGTCCTCGGTCACGTTATGGGCGTCCCAGCCGCCGAGGATCTCGATCACGTTGCGGCGCAGGAACAGCGTGGTGCCGCCGAGGGGCACGGCAAAGCCCATGCGCGACATGCCGGGCAGCACTAGGCGGAACCAAGTGTTGTATTCGACGGTGAAACAACGGGCGAGCCAGTTCTGGCGCGGGTTGTAGTAGTCGAGCGCGCCTTGCAGGCAGGCGGTCTCGGGCGGGGCGGCGGCGAAGCGGGCGGCCACCCGGCGCAGCTGGTCGGGGTCCGGCGCATCCTCGGCGTCGTAGATGCCGATAATCTCGCCCCGGCAGAAATCCAGCGCGTAGTTCATCGCCCGGGGCTTGGTCTGTGGCGCGCCCCTGGGCACCACCACGGGCCGTATCCAGGGCGGCAGGGTCAGCCCGGCGATGGTCTCTTGCGTGATCGCATCGGCTTCTTCCAGCACCAGCACGATATCCAGCCGGTCGCGCGGGTAGTCCAGCAATTGCAGCCGTTTCAGCAGCGCCGCCGCGATGTGGCGTTCGCGGAAAAGCGGCACCAGGATCGAGATGCGGGGCAGATCGCTGTCCAATGCCCCGTCCGGTGCGCTATCCGGCGTGCCGGGCGGAGGCAGGGCGGCGGGTCGCGGAGCCAGCAGGTGGACCACGGCGGCGGTGCCCTTCAGCAGCATGGCCAGCGCCAGGGTCAGCACTGCCCAGCCGGTCAGCGCCACCAGCACCGCTCCGGGGTAGAGCAGCAGCGCCAGCACCAGCAGGGCCAGCAGGGTGAAGGTCAGCGCCAGCCTGCGTCGGGTCGCCGACCAGGTGCGGCAGCTCTCCGAGGCGGGCACACGGGTCGACATCTTCTGCACCAGCTCTGCCCGGTGGTGGGTCGAGATCGCCTCCTGCACTTCGGCACGGGTGGCGATGACCGGACGCAGGCCAAGGCGCATGTCGCGGCGCAGCCGGTAGGCCAGGCGGGCCACGATCTCGATGTAGTGCTCCGGCAGGGCGGTGGCGCAGACCAGGTTGCCGTCGTGGCTGCGCCAGGGCACCACCTGGTGGCGCAGGCAGAACTGCGGGTCCAGCAGGTCCTGCAGCTGAGGATCGGGGGGCGCCTTGCGCAGGTCGACGCGCTCCAGCCCGTGCCGCCCGGCCAGCGCGCGCAGCAGAGTCTCTTCGTCGATCTCCCCCGAGACCCAGGCCTTGCGCAGGTCCGCTGGCTCGGCTGCGGAGCCGAGGCTTTCGGCTTCTGGTAGAAAATGGGCAGGTTTTTCGCGAAACATGCCGGCCTGCCCGAGGTCCAGCCCCCCAAAGCTGGGCGGACCGACATGTATCGAGCGCTGCGCGTCCAGCTTTCGCAGGTTCGATGCCATTAATGTACGACCCCTTAAGTCCTAGCGACATGTGTTTCGCAGGACTTCGTTAATTGGCCATTAACGATGACAGTCCGATCGGCCTTGCAGGGCTGCGCCGGGCGCGGGGGCGGAACGAGAAAGGGCGGCCCGAAGGCCGCCCATCTGTCCGTGCTATGACAGGTCTCAGGCGGGGACGCCGCCCATCGATTCGACGAAACGCTCGAAGAGGTAGAAGCTGTCCTGCGGGCCGGGGCTGGCCTCGGGGTGGTGCTGCACCGAGAACACGGGCCGGTCGGTCATGCGGATGCCGCAGTTGGAGCCGTCGAAGAGCGAGACGTGGCTCTCGACCACGCCCTCGGGCAAGGTCTGGCTGTCGACGGCGAAACCGTGGTTCATCGAGGTGATCTCGACCTTGCCGGTGGCCAGTTCCTTCACGGGGTGGTTGGCACCATGGTGGCCGTGGTTCATCTTCACCGTCTTGGCGCCAAGGGCGAGGGCCAGCATCTGGTGACCGAGGCAGATGCCGAAGATCGGCATGTTGCTGCGGTTCATGACCTCCTGGATCATCGGCACGGCATATTCGCCGGTAGCGGCGGGGTCGCCGGGGCCGTTCGACAGGAAGAGACCATCGGGCTCATGGGCCAGCACCTCTTCTGCGGTGGCAGAGGCGGGCAGGACGGTCACGTCGCAGCCGGCCGATGCCAGGCAGCGTAGGATGTTGCGCTTGGCGCCGTAGTCGACGGCGACGACCTTGAAACGGGCGTTCTCCTGCTTGGGGAAGCCGTCGGGCCAGGCCCACCTCATCTCGTCCCAGCGGTAGCTCTGGGCGCAGGTCACGTCCTTGGCCAGGTCGAGGCCGACGAGGCCGGCGAAGTTGCGGGCACGGGCGACCAGCGCTTCGACATCGAAGTTGCCATCGGGATTATGGGCCAGGGCGGCATGGGGGGCGCCGCGGGCGCGGATGGCGCGGGTCAGGCGGCGGGTGTCGATGCCGCCGATGGCGATCCGGCCGCGCGAGGCGAGCCAGTCGCCCAGCTCTCCGGCGGAGCGCCAGTTCGAGGGCTCGGTCGGGTCCCATTTCACCACCATGCCGGCGGCGACGGGATCGGCGGTCTCGTCATCCTCGACGTTGACGCCGGTGTTGCCGATATGGGGGAAGGTGAAGGTGACGATCTGTCCGGCGTAGGAGGGATCGGTCATGATCTCCTGGTAGCCGGTCATGGCGGTGTTGAAGCAAAGCTCTGCTTCGGTGACGCCGGTGGCGCCGAAGCCTCGGCCGTAGAACACGGTCCCATCGGCAAGCGCGAGGCAGGCGGTCGGTTTCGGTCCTTGAGACAGGGGCATGGGCGACTCTTACAGCTATGGGCAAATTGGCGCATGGCTAGGCTTTCGCCGGGGGACAGTCAAGGGCAGAGCGCCCCTGCCACGCCTGTCACGGGCGCTTATTTGACGCAAGATCGGGCAGCACGGAGGCTGTCGTTACGTGACGGCGCGGCGCAAGCGGGAAACCTTGTCGCGCCCTGGGGCGTTCTATAAGGTGGGCACCTGCAATCAACGCGAGGGTAGACGCGACATGCAACTTCGGGAACGGGTCAATTCCGCTCTGAAACAGGCGATGAAGGACCGGGCCGGCGACAGGCTCTGCACCCTGCGGCTGATCAACGCCGCGATCAAGGACCGCGATATCGCGGCACGGGGTGAGGGCAGCGAGGAAGGTGTCGGCGAAGGCGAAGTGCTGGCCATCCTCGGCAAGATGGTCAAGCAACGCCAGGAAAGCGCAAGGGTATACGAGGAAGGCGGTCGTATCGACCTGGCCCAGCAGGAGCTGGGCGAGATCGAGGTGATCGAGGAATTCCTGCCCAAGCAGCTTTCCGACAAGGAGGTCGAGACGGCCATCGACGAGGCGGTCAACGCCACCGGGGCCAACTCGATCCGCGACATGGGCAAGATCATGGGTCTGCTGAAGTCGAAGTATACCGGACAGATGGACTTCGGTGCCGCTGGCTCCAAGGTGAAGCAACGCCTCGCCTCCTGAGCCTTTCGGGCCTGCAAGACATCAGACCCCCGGCGCCGACAGGTGCCGGGGGTTTTTCTTTTGCCGGAGGGGGCTGGTGGCTTTGCGGAACCCCTTGGCACGGCGGCGGGTTGGACATGAGGTATCGCAGGAGGACCCTCATGAAAGCCCGATCCGAAGCCCAGCAAAAGGCCGCCGGCGCCGCCCTTGCGGCCAAGCGCGGCGAGCAGGACCCAGATGACCTGCAAGGCGCCTCGCGCGAGATGTATGACGACATGAGCGAGGCGGAACTCGAGGAGATGGCCTCGACCTCGCATGACGACCTGCCGAAGCGCGCCTAGGTGCGGCGGAAGGCGGCGCGCAGCTCCGGACCCAGGCGCTTGCGCTCGTCCTCCGAGAGGAAGGCGCCGATCTCGACCTCGCGGCCATTGCCGGACAGCGTCAGGTAATGCGGCACCGGCCCGCCGGTCTCGTGATCCGTGACGCGTACCCAGTAGGTGTTGCAGCGCCATTCGGCGTGGCTGTCGCGGGGTCCGTCGCGGGTCAGCAGGGTCTCGGCCTCGCCGATCCGCAGCTGCTCGGTGATCAGCCCGTCGGCGTAGGAGCGCCTGAGCCCCCACCACAGGCCCCAGGTTGCCAGCAGCGCGAAGGGCAGCAGGCCCCAGAGCGCCATGGTGCCCAGGAAGGCCGTGAGCGGAATCATCGCCAGGGTGAAGAAGGTCAGGATGACGGCCGCGAACCCCTGCGGCGGCAGGGAGCGGTGCGGCGTCAGTTCCAGGTCGGTGTCGCTGGTCCAGCGGTAGGGCATGGGGGCCTCATGCAAAAGGGGCGCCACATGGGCGCCCCTTCGTTTCAACGGTCATCCGGGGCTCAATGCGCCGGGGACTTGTCCCAGTCTTCCTGCTTCGGCAGCTGCTCGAAGGTGTGCTCGGGCGGCGGCGAGGGCAGGGTCCATTCCAGGGTGTCTGCGTATTCGTTCCAGTAGTTGTTCTGGGTCACCTTCGCGCCGCGGAACAGCGAGTAGAAGACGATACCGAAGAAGAACACGAAGGAGGCGAAGGACACGAAGGCGCCGATCGAGGACCAGAAGTTCCACAGCGCGAAACCTTCCGGGTAGTCGATGTAGCGGCGCGGCATGCCCTGGCGACCCAGGAAGTGCTGCGGGAAGAAGGTCAGGTTGGCACCGAGGAACATCATCCAGAAGTGCAGCTTGCCTGCCCACTCGGGGTATTGGCGCCCGGTCATCTTGCCGAAGTAGAAGTAGATACCGGCGAAGATGGCGAAGACGGCACCCAGCGACATCACGTAGTGGAAGTGCGCCACGACGTAGTAGGTGTCATGGAAGGCACGGTCCACCGGTGCCTGGCTCAGCACCAGGCCGGTCACGCCGCCCACGGTGAAGAGGAACAGGAAGCCGAAGGCCCAGAGCATGGGCGTCTTGAACTCGATCGAGCCCTGCCACATCGTCGCGATCCAGCTGAAGACCTTCACGCCCGTGGGCACCGCGATGACCATCGTCGCCAGCATGAAGTAGCTCTGCTGGGTCAGCGACAGGCCGACGGTGTACATGTGGTGCGCCCAGACGACGAAGCCCAGAACACCGATGGCGATGATGGCCAGGACCATCGGCAGGTAGCCGAAGATCGGCTTGCGCGAGAAGGTCGAGATCACGTGGCTGATGATGCCGAAGCCGGGCAGCACGATGATGTAGACCTCGGGGTGACCGAAGAACCACAGGATGTGCTGGTAGAGGATCGGGTCACCGCCGCCGGCAGGATCGAAGAAGGTCGTGCCGAAGTTGCGGTCGGTCAGCAGCATGGTGATGGCGCCGGCCAGGACTGGCAGGGCCAGGAGGATCAGCCATGCGGTCACGAAGACGGACCAGGCAAACAGCGGCACCTTGAACAGGGTCATGCCGGGGGCACGCATGTTCAGGAAGGTGGTGATGATGTTGATCGACCCCAGGATCGACGAGGCACCCGAGACGTGGACCGCGAAGATCGCCAGGTCCATCGAGTAGCCGCCCTCGTTGGTCGACAGCGGCGGGTAGAGCACCCAGCCGACGCCCGAGCCCAGCTGGTCATTGCCACCCGGTGCCAGCAGCGAGGCGACGCCGAGGCCGACACCGGCCACGTACATCCAGAAGCTGAGGTTGTTCAGACGCGGGAAGGCCATGTCCGGCGCACCGATCTGCAGCGGCATGAAGTAGTTGCCGAAGCCGCCGAAGAGCGCGGGAATCACCACGAAGAACATCATCAGGACGCCGTGATAGGTGATCATCACGTTCCAGAGGTGCCCGTTCGGGGTACATTCCGCGGCGGAGGGCCAGAATCGCGCGCCCTCGAGGCACATGAACTGCACCCCCGGATGCATCAGCTCCATCCGCATGTAGACAGTGAAAAGCACCGAGATCAGGCCCGTCACCGCGGCGACGACCAGATAGAGAATCCCGATATCCTTGTGGTTCGTGGACATGAACCAGCGGGTGAAGAACCCGCGATCGTCCTCGGCTCCGTGGCCCTGAACGGCTGCGTCGGCCATGCTTGCCTCCTCGTCAGAATGTCTGAAACCCACGGAAGGCATTCCGCGGGGCTCGCAAATTAGTGACTTTCTATAATCGGCGCGCGGTTCCGACAATGGCCGTATTTGACGCAGATCAAATTTTTCCCCCGCGCGCATGCCACTGGATGTCGCGCCGGGGGCGTTTCCGGGCCCCAGGGGCCCTCAGGCCCCTTGCGGAACTGGCCCCGAGGGTTCAGGAGCCCTCGTCTTCGCTGTCCGCTTCCGCAGCGGCATCCGAGAAGGTCGCCAGATATGCCGCCACGTCGGCCTGCTTCGACTTCATCTTGAAGGTCATCTTGGTCTTTGCCTTCGGGTCGTCGAGGTAGGTCTGCAGGAAGCCGCGGGCGTCGGTCATGTAGTCCTGGATGTTGTCCACGTCGAAGACCAGCCCGGCTTCACCCGCGGCGACGATGGAGGCGCCGTAGTTGAAATCGGTGGTGCCGGCGGTGCGGCCGATCACGCCGTAGAGGTTGGGCCCGGTCGGCCCGCCCCTGACGAAGACCTCATCGGCCGAGGCGATGGCATGGCAGGCCTTGCACTTGCGGAACTCCTTCTCGCCGACGGCGGGATCGCCTTCGGCAAGGGCGGGGCCGGCCAGCGCGAGGCATGCGGCTGCCAGGGTGAAAAATCGGGTCATGGTCTATCCTCCGATCCGGGGTTGCTGCATTGGCTGCCCCAACTCTAGGGCAAGAGCGCCCCGGACCACAGGAAATGCGTGTCGGCCAATTGTCGCAGGGGCCGGCGGGCGCTCAGGACTGGGGTTCGGGGAAGGCGGTCTGGAAGTTGGCCATCAGCGCGCTGTCCAGGTCCTCCATCGTGACCGGCAGGCCCAGGTCGACGAGGCTGGTGACACCGTGGTCCGAGATCCCGCAGGGCACGATGCCCGAGAAATGCTCCAGGTCCGGCTCGACGTTGACCGAGATGCCGTGGAAGCTGACCCAGCGACGCAGCCGGATGCCGATGGCGGCGATCTTGTCCTCGCGCACCGCGCCATCGGGGCCCGGTGCCTTCTCGGGGCGCGGGACCCAGACGCCGACGCGGCCCTCGCGGATCTCGCCGCGAATGCCGAAGTCGCGCAGGGTGTCGATGACCCAGCCCTCCAGCGCCTTGACGAAGGCGCGGATGTCGCGGCCGCGGCGATTGAGGTCCAGCATCACGTAGACCACCCGCTGACCCGGCCCATGATAGGTATATTGTCCACCGCGCCGCGCCTCGTAGACGGGGAATCGGTCCGGCGCGACGAGGTCTTCCTCTCGGGCCGAGGTGCCGGCGGTGTAGAGGGGGGGATGCTCCAGCAGCCAGATCGCCTCCGAGGCCTCGCCCGCGGCAATCGCCGCCACGCGGGCCTCCATCTCGGCGAGCGCCGTTTCATAGGGGACCGGCTCGGCGGAGATGATCCATTCGATCGGATTTTCGCTTTTGGAGACGTCAAGCTGCGCCAAATCTTCTCCTCCGATTAACGGATCACGGGCAATGCTGGATTCGATCAGTCCAGCTTCATCTAGTACGATCGGGGAGTTTGATCCATGTCCTATCGCGCCTTTGTCCGCGGGATGCTTGCGGCATCCCTGCTGGCTGCCGCACCCCTGTCTGCCATGGCGGACAACTTCGGTGCCGCCATTGTCGGCGGCATCATCGGCAGCGCCCTGATGAACGGGGCCAGCCAGCCCAAGCGGTCGTCCCCTGGGGTGTCCTCGGCGACCCGCTCGCGCAATGCCGAGACCCAGACGGCGCTCAACTACTTCGGCTTTGCCGCCGGGACCCCCGACGGCGTGCTGGGCTCGCGCTCGCGCAGCGCGATCATGCAGTACCAGGGCTACATGGGGTTCCCTGCCACGGGGCGGCTGCAGCCATTCGAGCGTGATCACCTGGTCGGCTCCTACAACCGTGCGGCGCTCGGCGGGCCTGATGTGACGCGGTCGCTCAACAAGTCCCGCGACGGGACGCGCGGTCTGCTGGTGCTCTGGCGGGACGGGGGCGGGGCCTCTGGGGGCAGGGGCCATGGCGGCATGGGCTATGCGGGCCTGCCGGTCGAGGTCTCGGATGCGGTGGACGAGATCGCCGAAAGCACCGAGCCTTCGCCGGAACAGCTGTTGCAACGTGCGGGCTTCATCCAGACCGCGGATCTGAACGGCGACGGCCAGAACGACTATATAATCGACACCTCCGTGACCGGCTCGAGCTTCTGGTGCGGCGCCAGCCAATGCACGACGATGCTCTTTGTCTCTTCGGCGCAGGGCTACCAGCGGCGGCAGTTCCAGTATCTCATGAACCCGCAGCGCAGCAATTCGGTGCAGGTCAGCTTCTTCCACTGCGATCACACCGGCTGCCGGATGAACGACCCGCTGGCGCAGCCGCAGCGCACCATTGCCCCGGTGCCCGGCGCTTCGGTTCCCGCCGCGCCGCCACAACAGCTGGCCGCAGCACCTGCGCTGCAGCCCTCGACTCAGCCGGCCCCGCCAGCGACCCTGCCGAGCTTTGCCCCGCAGCCTGCGCCCGCGCCCTCCCTTGCCAGCTATTGCGAGAAGGTTGGGCTTGGGACCTCGTCCAACGGCGGCTTCATGACGGTTGCAACCATGTCAGACCCCGCCATCGCCCTGGGAGAGCAGTTCTGCTTCGCGCGGACCTATGCCAAGACGGAAGGCGAGCAGATGCTGCAACGCGTTCCGGGCCTGACCCCGGCGGCGGTGGCCGGGCAATGTGCCGGCTTCAAGCCGTTGCTGGCGCCCTATGTCTCGCGCCTGGCAAGCGTCCCGGCACGGCAGGTGGTGGCCGATGTGGCGCAATATGCGGCCACCTCGGGGCTGGCGGCGGATCAGCTGAAGGCGACCGCGAAGATCTGCCTCTATTCCGGCTACCGCGACGACAACATGGCCGTGGCGCTTGGCTCTGCGCTGCATATGGTCGGCCTGGGCGAGACCCCCTATGCCGAGCTCGTGGCCCATCACCTGAACAAGGGCTTCGGCGCCGAGAAGAATCCGCTGGCCGCCACCGGCTGGTATCGCCTGTCCATCGAGGCGCTCGAGGGTGGTGCGCCTTCCGTCTTCGGCACAAGCCTGCCCGATCGAACCGCGCTGTTACGGGCCGCGGCGCTTGGAACCCCGCCTGCCACCGATGCGCCGGTGGCCACCAGCCTGCCCACCTTCACCATCAGCGACTAGGCCCTTTCCGGTTTCCCCCAAGGGCCGGTCCCCCTCTGGACCGGCCTTTTTCGCGCCGTGCCGCGCGCGTCTGGATCAATGGAAAAAGGGGGGTGGCGGGGCAGGTGGGAAAATCCGTCCGCTCCGGGTGATTTTGCTCTTCACATTGCCCACGCTGCTCGTTATACGCCCGCTACCTACCAGATCACGTGCGGTCGTGGCGGAATTGGTAGACGCGCAGCGTTGAGGTCGCTGTGGGGTAACACCCGTGGAAGTTCGAGTCTTCTCGACCGCACCAATCTCTTTACAGAGATAACCCCCCTGAAATACAAGAAACCCTTGAAAATCAGGCCCCTCCGGGGGCTTGGGTTTTCTTGTTTCTTGCACAGGCTTTGCACACGCTTTGCACAAAGGGGGTCGGATGTCTGAAATTCGTGTCGAAGGTGCGAAGCTCATTGGCGAGACTTGGCACTATCACAAGAGAATCCCGAAACGGTTGCGGGAGGCCTTCGGCCTGCCTGAATTCAAGCGCGGGACCATGAGGACGAAAGACCCAGACGAAGCCCGACGACTGGCGCGGGCGATGCTCGCGGAGTTGGACCAAATGGCCCGCCAGCTCGACTCGGTGTCCGCACGGGTGGGGGTATTTGCTGACCTCTCGAACAAGGAGCAAGCTGCGCTTCTTGACGAGGTAGAGGCGAACGTGAAGACCCTGCCAATCGAACAGCGGCAGGCGATCCGCAAGGCAGGGGGGGTATTCGAGGCCGGTAGGAAGATGCGCGAGCATGAGGTGCAGGCGGCGTTCCTTCGCGCTGCTGATCGACACGTAAATCATCACGCATAGGCAGAGCTACCCGACACACGTGGGCGTGGAAACCCGTCAGGGCTTTTCAAGACAGATGACACTCGCTTTGAGTGGGCTGACGCTTGCTACGACGAAGGCTGGGATAGCGAAGGCGTGAAGCGCGGAGACATCAACTATCGCAGCGCTTCGCGCCTTTGCGTTAGGCGCACTTCGCCGGTCTCTGGGACCCGGCGAAAGTACTAGCTTTCAAACACCCCAGAAATTTGATCGTCAGCAAAATTCTGATAGAATTGCCCTCGGGTCTTAGGTCTCAGGAGGGTAAGCTAGTGCGGAAGCCGACACAATCTGATGATCAGCCAGGCGGCCAGCCAAGCAACCTGATGGAGCGCATTGCGTCAGTGCAGCTACGTGCGCGAGCGATATCAACTGAGGCGACTCTGAGCGAGGCTGAGTTAAAAGCTTTCATGGATGAACAGTGGGCTGAAAACAGCTAGGGGACTTCACGCGGCATACTCCAGCTCGAGACTGTTGGTACAATCTGCGGTTCGCTCTGTTCGGCGACTTAACTCAAGTTCAAATTGACATAGGCAGCCTACGCTGTGCGGCGGGAGCGGTTGTTGTGACATTCCACAGAGTTTCGGTCAGATACCGTCAATTCAAGCATCAAGCGCCGAAGGACCGGCACCAGTTCCCTGAGCCACGCACGAGCCTGGCATCGCCACGACGGGCGGGAAGCCGACATTAGCTGCAGGCGCGAAAGCGCCTCGAGTTTTCCGTGGAAGCGGACTTTCAGCCTCCCTTTCATTACGGGAGACGGCAGCAGGCCACGCAAAGGCACTTAACTTTTTGGAAAATGAACCCGCAGAACTACGCAGGAAATGCCTACCGCTTACGTCGTTGGCGCGATTTTCTTCATTTGGACTTGTACCGCTCCCTCATTTCCTTGTCGAGCTTGACCATGTCGAGGACGTATGAGGAGAAGGCAAGCTCCCGGGATCCGATCGAGTAGTGCCAGGATCGGGCATCAAGCGCCGCCAACTGGTCGGAAGCGATGGACTTTGGGCCAAGATATGTGGTGAGGTCGGCAGTCTGAAAATCGGGCCCGATCCAGAATGACAAACTTTCCTCTTCCGGCCCTTTTCTCGCGGTGATGCACCCGTTTGTCAGCACATTGATCAGTTCGTGCGCTTGCCGGATCGGGTGCCCGTTGAGACTGGCTCCGTGGAACACCCGGTTTGCAATGACAATGCCGGTATGAACAACGCATTTTGAATTTTCCTTCCAGCCAAGTCTTTCGAATAGCTTTGACTGGTTCGCGGGGTCCGCAAAAATGTCTTGCCGTATGTCGAGTTGCTTCCCGGCCTTGCGGATATGGTCCCAACTGTTTCGCGCCTCATGCACAGACACAGGGTGATAAGCATTCTTGCATTCGAGAAGGATGAGCACATCATCGCGTCTTGCGACGATATCCAGTTCCAGTTTTTGCCCGGCGATCTTCGACTTCAAGTCGCTTTCGACCTCGAACCCAGCGGAGCGGAGCGCGTCGGCGACAGAGTGAACCATGAGGTCCTTCGAACCGATCGCTGCCGACCGGAAGCCGTTGGCGACAATGGTGTTGCGGACGAGGTTGGAGACCGCCACAACATGCGGGGCGATCATGTAGTAGCCGCCGACGTCTACAAATGGACGGTATTGGAGATCGAGATGCCCATCTCCAGGAACCATCTTTAATAGCTCGATAACTTCACGCGCCTTATCCTCGGTGCCAAGGATTAGCTGCATCTGCTCAACCATCGCCTCGTGCGAAATAGCCAAGAGTGTCGAGGTCAGCGTCAACTCTTCGCGCTCGACTGCGTTTGAGATATCTGCCAGCCGACGCTGGTACGCGCAGCTAATGAAGTTGAAGTAGCGCTGCGTCTTGAGGACGTCCAGCGATGAGATTCGGTCTGTGATGGGGAAGACAAGGTCATCGAACGTTCCGAAGTGGTCGACGTCCAGTTCCATGAGCATCTGGATCTCATCGCGAAACAGCTCATCGGTTGCGAACCAGGCATCGAAGACTACCGGGATTGCAGGCATCAGCAGAACGAAGCGTCTTACGGGATGATCTTTAATCTCAAGCAGATTGTCGAAGCTGCCGCGGTCAAACCCCGTGTCTATCAGCGTTCGAATAGAAATTGGCTGATCTGCTTCCTGCAAGTGGAACTGCCGAATAAAAGCTTGGATTCGCTGCTGTATGAAGCCAAGGCGAACCGCACGCTCGACGTCCGGATCAATTGAGGAGATCGTGACCTCCTCCTCTTTGCGGTCCGCACGGTATGGCAACCCATCGATGAGTTGCTCCGCCTCCCTGAATTTCGCCAGACGAATTGCGGCTACCAACAGTCGTTCATAGACGAGCGCATTTTTTCCCGCGGCATCGGTGTCCACATGTGCGAAGGACATACCATCGACCGGGAACATCGACGCATAGATATGTAATATGAACGATGCTGCCTCAGCGTACTCCTCGGAAGAGTAACGCCTACTATCTAACGAACTGGATTCGTGGTCCTTAATCCATTCACGATAGAAAAGATTGTTGATCAATACGAAGACAGTTTTCAGCACCACCGAACGGTGCGCCCTCACCTTCATTTCGATTTCTTTTTTCAGCGTTCGGGCGTTTCCTGCGACGCACGTCAGCGCCTCGACTGACTCGAGGTAAGCGATCCGATCAGGCGACATGGCGAAAACGTCACGGACGCCGAGTACCGCCTTAGCGATCCTGCCAATCAGGGAACCTCTGTATTCGTATCGCGACGCGCGGAGCACGCCATTGCGCCGCATACAGGAAATGGCATGGTCGGGTTCAAGGAAGATCATCGCCATAGCAGTCGCTATCGCTTCACGCGGCCGATTTTCAGCTAGGTGCTCCGCGAGCACAGATACATGCGCCTTTACGTCTGTCGAAAGCGCCTTTGTCACTGGAGGTCTCTCCTCCTTTCGGAGCAGGGATACCATGGAGGTTTGTGTCTTGGCAGAAAGCAAGCTGCCGATGAGGTCGGAGACTAACGACGTCTGCATCACATTATGCTCTTTTTGTATTGGGCACCGTCGCAGACAGTATGATGTGTGAGTCTATCGCTCACTAGACCCGTCCGTATATTTCGCCCAGACAGTCTTCTGAATGAGCGCCTGCAACCATGTAGTTGCCTGGCAACGGATCGATAGCTGCTCCACCAGTCGTGGAGCAGGACGAAACGGCGCCTTTCAAGGCTGGCGTAGAGCTGTCGAGTGACCGAGAGTAAGGAGAAAAGCGGAGGTCGCTGTGGAGGTGGTCGAAAGGCAGCAGAGGGTGGCCTAGCCCTTTGGAGGGAGTGCTACCTACCAAGCCCTTTCGGCGAAAACGTCAAGTTGCAGACGTGGCTTGCGCTGTATCCGATGCTAAAGCTTCCAATCAGTGAGTTGATTTCTGTTCCCATGGCAAGTCCTCCTATGATTGACATCGGCCCAATGCCGAAAGTTCCAAATGCGTAGAGGATGCCGGTCGCCAGAAGCAAAACAGCAATTATTGACTTAAGAGCATGACGTTTCCCACACGGCGTTTCCGCCGAAAGAACTCGAGACCCTGATATGAGTTCTAAAGTATCGTTTTTCAAGTGCCTTCCTGAATGACCGCTTTGGCAAAGCTGCACTGCGGCGCGTTTCATGCTCAAGTACGTCCAGTCAGGGCCGAGATCTACTTAGACGAGGACCTAAGCGCTTCCAAGACATCAATGTCTCCGGCGAGGAACTGTGCTACCTCAAGGCCCGTCCTCATCTCAGAAGCTGCCCCTTCAGGATTTTTTACCTTTGGAAGGTTGGTAACTCTCCGGAACTCGGTGTCCAGTCCAAGCGTGTTGTGTCGCCACATAATCCCGTTTTCACCACTGGGCCATGCGCAGGTCGGGTCCAAGAGTAAGGCGGTGTCGAGATAGAAATTCGAACCGGGAAGCCCCCCGCCGCTTCCAGAGCTTTCGGCAACATATGCCTTTGTGAAAGCGAAGTTTGCCTGAAGTTGAGGCACGACGTCAAAGGACGGTCTTGCAGTGGACGCTTCCCGTATTGCTTGCTCAGCGCTCATTTGTCCTTCACGGAAACGGTGAAGGATGGAGTTCACCTTGCTATGGTCGCTTTCGGTCTTGGCCCTTCGTCCTCTCATCCGGAAGCCACATGCAACGACCATTCTAATCCCCGGATCACCACGCCTGGCCTCAAGGGCGTTGATCGCATTAAACAATTCCCAGCTTTTTTCCAAAAATTCGTGACCGTTGGAACGGCTCCGCAACGACAGGTCACGGAAGGCTGCGACGCCGTCATTTATAACCAGACTCGGAAAATGTCGGCTGCTGTGTTCTGCCACGATGCGATGAAACTCGCGCATTCGACTAATGCTGGATTTCGCGCGTTCATCCATGGGATTGAAGGCTGCTTCGGCGATTTTGCCTCCGTAGCCGAGGAGATCTCCCCACGCCACAATCGAGACTTGAAACGGGAACCTTGTGCCCTGACTCACGGGCGGGTTGTTTTTGGGAGTTTTCGGGATCTTGCGCCTCACCAATCGTGAAACCTCTCTGTGGTAATGGCTGGACCTTAGGCGAGAACTTGAAGGTCCGCTATGGGAGGCCGCGGCCCTACGGTCAGAAAAATTGCGAACGGCAGGTCAGGGCCGCGAATGCCGAGCCGATCATCATGGAGGCAGGTCCTGGCTGCGGCGGCGGCGCATGACCGGTTCGAGCACTTAAGATGCCGGCCAATCTCGTCAAGTGACTCCGGATGTAAAGTGTGGCATCGAAAGCAAGGAAGTGCGGCTAGTGAAGCTGCTGTGGGGGCGTGGGAATTGCAGAGTGTTAATTGAAACACTGGACACCGCCGTCTCCGTAAACGGCCTATACGTGCTCGCGCGTGACGTGCAGCGTATACTTGGCCAGTATAGCTTCAATCTTTTCGTCTGGACACACGACGAGACCTTTCGTGTCTCCTTGCTTGGCTCGGCGACGCCATTAATCTATCGAGATCAATATCTTGTGCTCTGCACAGGCCACCAGATCAAGGGTGTTGACCCCGAAGACATCAGTATGCTCACGGAGGACGGTGAATTTGCTGTGACATCGTCTGGTTACACAGCATTGCGTAGCGGCGCCGAAGGTATGCTGCATGACTTGCAGGACATCGTAATCTTCAACTTCAATGACGCATGCGAAGAGCATCCAGCCCTCCGGCAGAGGTTCTTCAAAGTTGGGGAGTTTCCGCCGGATTGTATGAGCGATGCTATAGTCGCGGTGCTAAACTACGGGTATCCCTCGAAGGACCAGCTATACGAGCTCCATGACAAGAACCACATTGGATCGCGCCGCCGCGCAACGACATTGAAAGCCCACCGTCAGCCGCCGGATGAGACGTTGCTCCACCTAAAGCCACTGCAGAAGTTGACGTTCAGTCCTGATGGGCTCAGCGGAGGGCCGAACTTCGTCATCCAACGATCAGGTAAGGATTTCGTCGCATATTTCGCAGGTGTCACTGTGCGGGCAGGAGCGGAGGATCTCTACATGGTTAAGAGTGGTTGCATTAAAGGCCTCTTGGATACAGCGATTGACGTCCGCTCATGATCGTTTGGGGACATCTTTCAATTAGATTGGCAATTCCGTGCTCCAATTTCATCAAGCCTTCCAAGGTCAAGTTCTTGGGTGGTAGCCAAGTCCACTAGGTCCAGCACTACCGACCTCCCGCCGCTTGTCAGTGTTGCGCGGTGCGGTGTTTGACCGGTTTGGGGAAGCCGCACTGCAGCGACAAGCCTTCGGTGAAGGTCGGCTCTGGGCCGGAAGTGTGATCGAGTGCGGCCTTGGTCGCTAGACTTTCGCCACTGTGCCGCACATGCTCGCTTCGAGTCCATGCTGGTCATTGATCTAGTCATGAATCCATAGGACACTTCGGTTTTCTCTGCCGCATGACGTGCTCCCCGTAGTGTCCGCGTTTTTTAGTTCGCTCTGTTCAGGGTTTGGTCCTCTACTGACCGTTGGTGATACTCCCACGGGGTGAGCCC
>NZ_OBEA01000005.1 GCF_900215355.1 Pseudooceanicola antarcticus
CCCTCGTTCATCACGACGAAGGAAGTGCATACGGCCTTACCTTCCCGGATCTACCGGGAGCCTTTGCCGCTGCCGACACCTGGGATGACATTCCCGCCGCTGCAGCTGAAGCACTTGACCTTTGGTTCGAAGACCAGCCCGACGTGGCCGGCGCGTCCATCGATGATATTCGAGCACGCCCCGACGTAGCTGAAGAGCTGGCGGCTGGCGCTTCTCTGATGCCGGTTCCCTACATCCCGGCCGACACCGCCACGGAACGTGTGAACGTGACCCTGGAGCGGTCACTGCTCCGTGCGATAGATGAGACCGCGAAGGCAAGGAAGATGACGCGCTCTTCGTTCCTGGCGTCTGCCGCAAGACGCGAGCTTTCAGGCGTCGGCGCTTAGAACCTTCCGTCTGGCTTGTTGTTCAAGGCAACGGGTCATGCCGATCCCGGATCAAACGAACCCGCGCCCCCCGGCCATCTACGCCGGGGGCTTTCGGACTAAAGGGCACTCCGCCTCCCATGTCGCGTTGGTCTTCAGATCCCGCCGCAGGTTCCAGGGGGCATGCGCCGCCCGCCAGTCGATCTCGGCCTGGCTGAACATCCGCATCTCTTCGACATCGCAGAAGGCCGGGCCGGGAGGTGGCGCCACCACCGCCGGCTCATTCCGCAGGCAGGAGCCAGCGGTCAGGCACAGAACGGCCGAGATCGGAATCGGGAATGCTGTCCACCGCATGGTCGCGCTCCTTGTCGAGGTGAAGATCCGCCACCCGGCCGTTGCAGCCGGTCAGCATGGTGTCGAGGGTCTGGGCCCGCGCCTGCAGGCGGTCGACCTTGGCCGAGAGAAGCCAGGCAAGCCCGGCAGCAGCCAGGAAGGCCGCCACCGCGCCTCCGGCCAGGTAAGGCATCAGGAACCGCATTACGCCGCCAGCCCCTGCAGGCAGAGGTCACGCTCGGCCTCGCGCCTCCGGGTCAGCCCGCTCACCGGCTGCAGCCGGCCCTTCACGCGGGCCTTGTTCCACATCAGCAGCGCATCACAGGCGCCGGCGAGATCTCCGGCCAGCGCACGGCGCGACATCGAGGAGCCACAGAAGGCCCCTGCCCCGATGTTGTACGCGGCCGAGACGAAGGCGGCGCGGCTCTGATCCGCTCCGGCTGCGCGACCTGGCGCATCAGCTCACGCTGGTCCGCATCATTGCGGTCCATGCGCTTGAAGAGCGTGATCATCTGCTCTTCCATCCGCGCCATGGCGACCACGGCATCGCTCAACTTGTCGAGCTTCTCTTCGATCCGCGCAACACGGGCCGCATCGGCGCAAGGCAAAACCTACCTGCTAAATGCCAAGGGGCGCCCATTCTCGACACCGGACTCGCTCGGCAACATGTTCCGCCGCTGGTGTGATGCGGCGGGCCTTCAGGGCCGGTCAGCGCACGGGGTTCGCAAAGCGGCCGGGCACCTTCTCGCCCAGGAAGGATGCTCGCAATACCAGATCATGACGATCCACGGCCACACCCAGGCACAGACCTCCGAGATCTACACCAGGGGCGTGGATCGCTGGAAGATGGCCAGGGACGCGATGACCTCTCTGGAGGGAATGGAATGGTGAGTTTTTCGTGGGACACCTCGCCCGTAACCCATTGATTCCATTAACCGCACATTTGCCGCTTGATGGGACACCTGCTCTCTGTAATAACGGCAAAAAACAGCACTTTGTGGAGCTCGCTACCCGCTCCACGACTTAGACGCGGCCTGACCGCGCATCCCTCTCCCCGCGCCCGGTGCCGGGCGGCCCTTCCCCTGGACCGTTCCACAGCTCTGGTTCAAGGCTCTGGCCCGGCATGATCGGCGCCTGTCGACCGGCTCGGATATTTTGCAAGATTTCAAGATGACCACCCTCCGCCTGAGCGCCCTCTGTCTGCTGGGCCTGCTCGGCGGTTTCATCGCCCGTGCGCTGCACCTGCCGCTGCCCTACATGCTGGGCTCGCTCTTCCTTGTGGCGCTGCTTACCGCCGCCTTCCCCCGTGCCCTGCCCCGCGACTACAGGTTCCCCGAGAAGTTCCGCTCGATCTTCATTGCCGTCATCGGCACCACCATCGGCGCCCAGATCACCTGGGAGATCCTCGGCCACCTGCCCCGCATGGTGCCCTCTCTGATCGCGCTGACGCTCTTCGTGCCGCTGACCCAGACGGTGAATTACCAGATCTTCCGCCGCCTCGGAGGCTACGACCGCGCCACCGCCTTCTATGCCGGGGCGCCCGGCGGGCTGATCGATTCCATCGTCGCCGGTGAAGCGGCCGGGGCCGACGTGAAGATGCTGGCCGTGCAGCAGTTCCTGCGCATCATCGTGGTGGTCTCTGTCCTGCCCGTGGGGCTGTCGCTCTGGTATGGCCACCCCGTGGGCTCTGCCGCCGGCATCAGTCTGGCGGGGGGCGATGTCGGCCTCGAGCACCTGCCCGAGGTCATCGGGGCCGCCCTACTGGGGCTCTTCATCTTCCGCCGGTTGCACCTGCCGGCCTCGCAGCTGATCGGCCCATTGATCTGCGCCGCGCTGCTGACGCTCTCGGGCCTTGCGGTGATCGAGGCGCCGCAATGGGTGATCTCGGGCTGCCAGGTGGTGATCGGCACCTCTCTCGGCACCCGTTTCATCGGGGTTGAGTGGAAGCGGCTGCTGCGCGCGGGCTGGCTGTCGGCGCTCTCGGTGACCTCGATGGTCTGCATCGGGCTGGCCATGGCTTTGCCGGTGGCCCCGCTGACCGGCCAGCACCCGGACGTGCTGGTGGTCTCCTTCGCGCCCGGCGGGGTGACCGAGATGGCGCTGGTGGCGCTCTCGCTCAACACCAATCCGGCGGTTGTGACCCTGCACCACCTCTACCGCATCGTGCTGACGGTGCTGACCCTCGGAGTGGTCTCGAAACGCGGCTGGTTCGACGCGCCCAGGAAGCCCGGACACCCCGAGACAGGCGGCGAGAGCTGAGCGAAAGCGGGCCTCAGCCCGCCTTCTCCTCGAGCTCCATCCATTCCTCTTCGGCCGCGGCCAGAAGCTGCTGGCGCTCGGCCAGGGCCTCGGTGCCCTTGGCGAATTTCACCGGTTCCTTCTGGTAGAGATCCGGCTGGGCCAGGAATTGCTCGAGCTTGGCGATCTCGGCCTCGTAGCGCTCGATGACCAAGGGCAGCTCTTCGAGGCGGTGCTTCTCGGTGAAGGAGAGACCGGATTTCTGGGCCTCCTTCTGCGCCTCTTTCTTCGGGGCCGCAGGCGCCTGCGCCGCCGATTGTGCCTTCGCCGCAGACTTTTCGGCCGCCCGCGCATCCTTGACCGGCGCCTGCTCGGCCCGCTGCGCGCGATAGTCGCTCCAGCCGCCGGCATAGACCGTGGCGCGGCCGTCGCCCTCCATGGCGATGGTGGTCGAGGCCACGCGGTCCAGGAAGTCCCGGTCGTGGCTGACCAGCATCACCGTGCCATCGTAGCCATCCAGCAGCTCCTGCAGCAGGTCGAGCGTTTCCACGTCCAGGTCGTTGGTCGGTTCGTCGAGCACCAGCAGGTTGCTTTCGCGCGCCATCAGCTTGGCCAGCAGAAGCCGCGCCTTCTCGCCGCCCGAGAGCGATTTCACCTTGGCGCGCGCCTGCGCCTCGTCGAAGAGAAATTCCTTCAGGTAGCCCACCACGTGCTTGGGCGTCCCACGCACCATCACCTGGTCGGCGGCACCGGAGACGCGCATCTCCTTGTCGCCGGTGAGGCTTTCCCAGAGCGTCATCTCGGGATCGAGCTGGGCGCGGGACTGGTCGAAGATCGCCGGCACCAGGTTGGTGCCCAGCTTGACCTCGCCCTCGTCCGGCGCCTCCTGACCCATGAGCATCTTGATCAGCGTGGTCTTGCCCACCCCGTTGGGGCCGACGAAGGCCACCCGGTCGCCGCGGTTCACCAGCAGATCGAAGCTCTTGACGATGGGCTTGTCGCCATAGGCCTTGGCCAGCCCCTTCGCCTCGATCACCTTCTTGCCGCTGGCCGGACCGGCCTCCAGCTCCATCGCCGCCGCGCCCTTGCGGCGGATCTGGTTGCCACGTTCCTCGCGCAGGGCGGCAAGGTTGCGCACCCGTCCCTGGTTGCGCTTGCGCCGCGCGCTGATGCCCTCCACGGCCCAACGGGCCTCGGACTTGATCTTGCGATCCAGCTTGTGCCGGGCCATGTCCTCGTCTTCCCAGGTCTTGTCGCGCCAGGCCTCGAAATGCTCGAAGCCCTTCTCCTGGCGCGCGACCTTGCCGCGGTCGATCCACAGCGTGGCGCGGGTCAGGGCGCGCAGAAAGGCGCGGTCGTGGGAGATGAGGACATAGGCGGCGCGGGTCTGGCCAAGCTCGGCCTCCAGCCAGGCGATGGCCTCGATGTCGAGGTGGTTGGTGGGCTCGTCCAGCAGCATCAGCTCGGGCGCCTCGGCCATCAGCTTGGCCAGCGCCGCGCGGCGGCGTTCGCCGCCCGAGGCCGTCTCGACGGGCCGTGCCGGGTCGAACTTCAGGCCTTCGCCGGCGATCTCGACCTTGTAGTGTTCAGACAGGTCCAGCCGCGAGGTGGCGAAATCGCCGAGGGTGGCGAAGCCGGACATGTCGGGCTCCTGCTCCATGTAGCCCACCGAGGTGCCGGGCGAGAGCACGACATCGCCGCGGTCCGCTTCGACGAGGCCCGCCATGACCTTCATCAGGGTGGACTTGCCCGACCCGTTGCGCCCCACGAGGGCCACCCGGTCGCCCGGTTGCACCGAAAGCGTGAGGTCGTCGAAAACCGGATCGCCGCCGAAGGTGAGCGAGATCTGCGAAAGCTGGAGAAGGGGTGCCTGTGCCATGGCGCGCAGCTAATCAGGCGGCGGGTCGGCGTCAAGCGGACTTGAGCTCAGGAGGGGGCTCTGCCCCCCGGCTGCGCCTCCCCCCGCAGTATTTTCAGCCGTCGGATAACAGCAGGGGCCCCTGCCCATCCTGAGGCCGAAAATACTGCCGCCGGAGGCGGACGGCGAGGGCACCGAAAGAGCCGGGGCTTGGCACCGCGCACCGCTTCGCGTTAGCTGCGCCCGAGCCGCGACCGGAGCCTGACATGATCGACCAACCCCTTCTCTTTGCCGCCGATGTGCTGGCCACGCTGGTCTTTGCCACCACGGGTGCGCTGGTGGCCTCGCGCAAGCAGATGGACATCTTCGGCTTCATGTGGCTGGCCATGGCCACGGGCGTGGGCGGCGGCACGCTGCGCGATCTCCTGCTGGGGCTGCCGGTGTTCTGGGTCGAAGACCCGCTGCCGCTGTCGCTCTGCCTCGCGGTGGCGGTCTTCCTGCATTTCACCGCCAGTTCCTTCCAGTCGCGGATGAAGGTGATCCTCTGGCTGGATGCCTTCGGGCTGGGCTTCGCCGTCATTGCGGGCACGCTGAAGGCCATGGACCAGGGCACCGCCGGGATCATTGCCGTGGTCATGGGGGTCTTTTCCGGCACCGTCGGCGGGATCATCCGCGACACCCTGGGACAGGAACCCTCGATCATCCTCAAGCGCGAGATCTACGTGACCGCCGCCGCCCTCGGCGCCTGCACCACCGTGCTCATCCTCGGCGCCGGCGAGCCGCGACTGCTGGGGGCCGTGGCCGGATTCGCGGTGATCTTCGCCCTGCGCGGCGCGGCGGTGCTGCGCAACCTGGCCCTGCCGGTCTACAATCCCCGCGCCGGGCGCGACTATCCCTGAGGCTCAGCCCGCCACCGCGCGCAGCAGGCGCTTGCGCGCCGGCGGGATGGCCCCGATCTCGAGCCCGGTGAAGACATGCAGGGTGTTCATCTTCGGATCGACCACCGCGTGGTCGGACACCCATCCCCCCATCATCAGGTAGGTCCGCAGCAGCGGCGGCATGCCCAGCATGGCGCGTTTCATGTCCGGCTTGCGGCGCAGCTTCTGGGCGAAGCGGAAGACCTTCGGCGCCTTGACCCGCGGCAGGAAGCGCTTGGGCCCCAGGTGCCGTTCCTTCAGCATGGCGAAGGCATCCAGGTAGGCCTCGGCGTCCGTGCCCTTGAAGGAGGAACAGCCAAAGAGCATCTCGACCCCGTTGCGATCCACATAGGCCGTCATCGCGCCCCAGGCGACCCGCAGGATATCCGGGTCGCGGCGCTCGGGGTGGATGCAGAAACGGCCCATCTCGACCATCGGCCCCTCGAAGCCCGAAAGCCCCGAGAGTTCGTAGTACTGGGCCGAGTAGGAGCGCGAGATCTCGGCTCCGGCCGAGAGGGGCAGCATGCGGAAGCAGCAGACGAGGCTGTCGTCGCGCTGATCCTCGACCAGGATATGGGCGCAGATGCCGTCGAACTCATCCGCGTCGGGCAGCTCGTCATTGCCGAGGAAGCAGAGCGCCCGCAGGCGTTGCGCGGCGCGGATATCCGTGGGAGCGGTGGCGATACGGGCCGCGTAGCGACCCTTCTTCAGCGCGGGCATGGCGGGCTCTCCGGCGTGCAGGGGGCAGTTCGTCGCCCCGTTACCATGCCAGATGTGACCGCTTCGTGACATCTGCAAGTCCCGGGGGCCCCAAAGCCCCCGGACTGCACGAAAGATCACTCGCCGCCGAGCACACCCGCGGCATCGAAGCGGCCGAGGTTGCCAAGCAGCTGGCGGATGAAGGTCTTGTCCTGGGTCGAGGAGCTGGTCACGCGGCTTTGCAGGCGCACCACCTGGCCATCCTGCAGCCCGAAGGTCTCGATGTTGGAAACCACGCCGCGGCTGTCGAAGCTGATCGCCAGCACCGTGCGCTCGACCACCTCGGGGCGCTGATAGGCGAAGGTCTTCACCCGGCTGCGGACGTAATAGAAATCACCGCCGTCGAGCACGCCAGCGGTGCTCGGGGCACCGATCACGTCCAGCACGGTGTCGCGCGTATCGACGCCGACAACCACCTGGTCCAGCTGGCTCTCATCGGGCACATAGCCGTGATTGCGGTACTGGGCGGTACAGGCCGCGAGGCCGAGTACAGCCACGAAGGTCACGATCCTGCTCGCGAATCTGCCGTTGCGCCCCATGTTGCCCCTCTTGTTTTCCGTGCTACAGGCTTCTACCTCGACTACATAACGAACCCGCAGGCTGCAAGAAAGCAAGAAAGGTCTCCATGTCCGCGTCCTCTCCCTCCGCCTTTGCGGTGGCCTCTCTGCCCAAATCGCACCCGACCGCCTTTTCCCTGGCGCCCGATGCCGAGGAAACCGCCGCCCTGGCCGAAGCGCTGGAGCTGCTGGCTCTGCGCAAACTCTCGTTCAAGGGAGAGCTGAAGGCCGCCGGCAAGAGCGAATGGCTGCTCACAGCCCGGCTGGGCGCCACCGTGGTGCAGCCCTGCTCCGTCACGCTGGCCCCGGTGACCACGCGCATCGACGAGGTGGTGACCCGCCGCTTCCTGCCCGTTCTGCCCGAGGCGCAGACCGAGGAGGGAGAGATCGAGATGCCCGAAGACGAGACCCTGGAACAGCTGGGCAGCCATATCAACCCGGCCGAGGTCATGGCCGAGGCGCTGGCGCTGGCCCTGCCCCTCTACCCGCGCGCCGATGGTGCAGAGATGCAGGTCAGCGCCGTCACCGAGCCCGGCCGGCAGGCGATGACCGACGAGGATGCCAAGCCGCTGGCGAATCTTGCCGATTTGCTGGCAGCACGGCGCAACAAGGACGATGAGACGCCGGATCGGGATTGACCCCGACGTCACGGGATACCATACCCACAAAGAATCGGTTGCGTGGCGAGAATTTCGCAGTATTTTCGCGCCTCCATCCGAATTTTGGGTTGAATGCTGCGGGCTGCACCGACTAAGAGCCTCGCATCCACGAGAAACCGGGCCTGGTGCTTCTGCACGGGCCCCCGAATACGATAGGTTGTGACATGGCTGTCCAACAGAACAAAGTCTCCAAGTCGCGCCGCAACAATCGCCGCGCACACGACTCGCTGACGGCTGCAAACCCGAACGAGTGCCCCTCCTGCGGTGAGCTCAAGCGTCCGCATCACGTCTGCCCCTCCTGCGGTCACTACGCCGACCGTGAAGTTGTGGCCCAGGCCGACGAGATCGATCTGGACGAAGACGCGGCCTGAGCCCGTGAATGTCGGGGGCGACCGTCCTAAATGACCGCGACTGATCCTTCAGCAACGGACCCGGACGGCTCCCGACCTGCCGATACCGCCACGCGGCGCATAAGGCTTTCGATCGACGCCATGGGCGGAGATCGTGGCCCTGCCGCGGTGGTGGCCGGTATGGCGCGTTCGGCGCGCAAGAATCCCGACATCGACTTCATCCTGCACGGTCCCGCCGAAGAGTTGGGCCGTCTTGTGGCACGCCGCAAGCAGCTGGCCGACCGGGTCGAGATCCGCGATGCCAGCGATGTGGTCACCATGGAGGACAAGCCCTCCCAGGTGGTGCGCCACGGCAAGGAGACCTCGATGTGGTCGGCGCTGGACGCGGTCCGCGCGGGCGATGCGGAGGTCTGCGTCTCCTGTGGCAACACCGGCGCGCTGATGGCGCTGTCGATGATGCGGCTGCGCAAGCTGCCGGGGGTGAACCGCCCCGCCATCGCCGTGCTCTGGCCGTCGCGCAACCCGCAGGGGTTCAACGTGATGCTGGACGTGGGCGCCGATATCCGCGCCGACGAGAAGGACCTGCTGCAATACGCCCTGATGGGGGCCTCCTATGCCCGCAACGGCATGGGGCTCGAGCGTCCGCGCATTGGCCTGCTCAACGTCGGCACCGAGGAACACAAGGGCCGGTCCGAGCTGAAGGCCGCCCATGAGCTGATCTCGGAGGCGGCCCAGAACGCGAATTTCGACTTCGTGGGCTTCGTCGAGGGCGGCGATATTCCGGGCGAGCGCTGTGACGTGATCGTCACCGACGGCTTCACCGGCAACGTGGCGCTGAAGACCGGAGAGGGCACGGCCTCTCTCATCGGCGACTTCCTGCGCGAGGCCTTCAAGTTCTCGCCGCTGTCGCGCTTCGCTGCCGTTCTGGCCCTGACCTCGCTCAGGCGCCTGCAGAAACGCATTGATCCGCGCCGCGTCAACGGCGGTGTCTTCCTCGGGCTCAACGGCCCGGTGGTGAAGAGCCATGGCTCTGCGGATGCCATGGGGGTTTCCGCCGCCATCAAACTGGCCTATCAGCTGGCAGCCAGCGGCTTCCAGGGGAAGATCGCGGCACGGGTTGCATCCGCCGTTTCGCTGGCACAGGATGCCGCGGAACGAGGGACGGGGAACGTATGACTATTCGCGCAGTGGCAACGGGTATCGGGCACTATCTTCCGGAACGTGTCGTCCCCAATGCCGAGTTTGAGAAGACACTCGACACCTCGGACGAATGGATTCGCACCCGCTCGGGTATCGAGCGGCGTCACTTCGCCGCCGAGGGCGAGACCACCTCGCAGATGGCCGTCCGCGCCGCGCGCAAGGCGCTTGAGATGGCCGAGCTGACGCCCGCCGATATCGACTGCGTCATCGTCGCCACCTCCACCCCCGATCTGACCTTCCCTTCCGTCGCCACCATGGTGCAGGAAGGCCTGGGGATGGAGCGGGGCTTCGGCTACGACGTGCAGGCGGTCTGCGCCGGCTTCATCTTCGCCCTGGCCAATGCCAACGGCATGATCCTGTCGGGCCAGGCCGAGCGCGTGCTGGTCATCGGCGCCGAAACCTTCTCTCGCATCATGGACTGGACCGACCGCTCGACCTGCGTGCTCTTCGGCGATGGCGCCGGCGCGCTGGTGCTGGAAGCGCGCACCGGCTCGGGCTCTTCCGATGATCGGGGCATCCTGTCGGTCGATCTGAACTCGGACGGGCGCTACCGCGAGATGCTTTACGTCGACGGCGGGGTTTCGACCACCGGCGAGGCGGGCAAGCTGCGCATGCAGGGCAACCCGCTCTTCCGCCAGGCCGTCGGCAAGCTGACCGAGACCGCCGACCGGGCGCTGGAGAAGGCCAAGCTGACCTCCGACGACGTCGACTGGATCGTGCCGCACCAGGCCAATATCCGCATCATCCAGGGCACCGCAAAAAAGATGGGCCTGCCGATGGAGAAGGTGATCGTCACCGTCCAGGACCACGGCAACACCTCTGCCGCCTCGATCCCGCTGGCCCTGTCGGTCGGCGTTTCGGACGGGCGGATCACCCCCGGACAACTGCTGGTCGCCGAGGCCATCGGCGGCGGTCTGGCCTGGGGCTCGGTGGTGCTGCGCTGGTAATCGGGCACCCTGCCCGCGCCCCGAGTTTCGACACAAGTTCAAGCCATTGCGGCAAACCGTTGATATTGACTCGGAAAAACGGGCAAGCCTATGCTCGCTGCAACCAGAAAGGGACCGGCGATGAGTGAAAAGACACTGACCCGAATGGATCTGAGCGAAGCCGTCTTCCGCGAGGTTGGCCTGTCGAGAAACGACTCGGCCCAGCTTGTCGAATCCGTGCTCAACCACATGTCCGACGCGCTGGTGCGTGGCGAACAGGTGAAGATCTCTTCCTTCGGCACCTTCTCGGTGCGCGAGAAGGCGGCGCGCGTCGGGCGCAACCCGAAGACCGGCCAGGAAGTGCCGATCAACCCGCGCCGTGTCCTGACCTTCCGGCCCTCGCACCTGATGAAGGATCGCGTGGCAGCCGGCAACAAGGACGGCTGAGGCCCCCCGCAATGCCCAAGTCAGCAGATGCGTTCCGCACGATCTCCGAGGTCGCCGAGTGGCTCGAGACCCCGGCCCATGTGCTGCGCTTCTGGGAAAGCAAGTTCAGCCAGGTCCGTCCGGTGAAGCGCGCCGGCGGGCGCCGCTACTATCGTCCCTCCGACATGGAATTGCTGGGCGGAATCAAGCGCTTGCTCCATGAAGAGGGGATGACCATCAAGGGCGTGCAGAAGCTGCTGCGCGACCGGGGCACCCAGCATGTCGCCGCCATGTCGCCGCCGCTGGAAGACCTGGCGGTGCCGCTGGAAGCCGAGATCGTCACGCTCAAACCGCGTAAGACCGCCCCCCCTGCCGAGGCCGCCCCCGAGACCAGCTCCGAAGCGCCGGCCGCACCCGCAGAGGGCCCCGGCCCGATGACCGCGCCCGATGGCTCGGAAGCCGGGGCACAGGTCGCGGGCGCTGGCGAAGGCGCGGTGGTTGCCGGCCATGGCACGGATGAGGCTCCTGCCGAGCTGCCTGATCCCGCGCCCGCCGCCGAGGCCGAGGCCCCCGTCACCACCACCGCCGAGAAGACGCCCGAGGAAGAGCTGAACCTCTTCTCCGATCTCGCCGCCGCCGCCGAAGACGCCGCAGCGCCCGAGACTGCCGAGCCGGTGATTCCCGACGACCCCGAGGATGACGACCTGGCCCCCGCGCCCGGCATCCTGGCGCGACTCGCCGCCCGCACCACGCCCCTGCCCGGCCCTGTCGCGGCCGAAGCCCTGGCGCTGGCGCGTCGACTTCCCGCCCTCGACTGAGGTTTTTCAGGCTCTTTCGGGGCCCTGAAATTTTCCCGTCCGAGGCGCAGAAAAAGCCCTTGCCCTCACCCGCAGATCGGATAGAAAGCGCGAACCGTCGGGCTATAGCGCAGCCTGGTAGCGCGTCCGTCTGGGGGACGGAAGGTCGCAGGTTCGAGTCCTGCTAGCCCGACCACTTCCTCCAAAGTACATGCCTGACGCGGGACTCTCTTCCCGCGTCGGCATGTCTTCCGACTTCCCTTCGGTAGCATCTGGTCATAACCTGCCCTCCCGAGAGCGCCCCGCCGGGTGACGCCCTCTGTCGAGCGAAGGACCATTCATGACCGGCATCCTGCCCAGCCAGCATCTGAAACGCATGATCGCCGCGGGCGAGATCGCCGGGTCACCTGCGATCACCGAGGCACAGATCCAGCCCGCCAGCCTCGACCTGCGCCTGGGCCATACCGCCTGGCGCGTGCGCGCCTCTTTCCTGGCCGGAAAGGGCCGCAGCGTGGCCGAGCGGCTGGCCGAGTTCGAGATGCACAAGGTCGACCTCTCGGAAGGCGCGGTGCTCGAGAAGGGCTGCGTCTACGTGGTGCCGCTGATGGAAAGCCTCGCGCTGCCCGACCGCATCGCCGCCATGGCCAATGCGAAAAGCTCGACCGGACGGCTGGACCTGCTGACCCGGCTGATCACCGACGAGGGCACGGAGTTCGACCGAATCCCCGCCGGCTACACCGGCCCGCTATATGCCGAAATCTGCCCGCGCAGCTTCTCGGTCCTGGTGCGACCGGGCATGCGGCTGAACCAGATCCGTTTCCGAGACGGCCAGGCGACGCTTTCGGACACGGCGCTGAAGGCGCTGCATGCCGAGACCCCGCTGGTCGATGTCGCCGCCGTCATCGAACAGGGCCTTGGTTTCTCGGTCGATCTCTCGCCCGGGCCGGACCGGCTGGTCGGCTACCGCGCCAAGCCCCATACCGGGGTCATCGACCTCGACCGCATCGGCCAATACGACCCGCGCGAGTTCTGGGAACCCGTGCGCACCGATGCGCATCAGATCATCCTCGATCCCGGCGCCTTCTATATCCTGGTCAGCCGCGAGGCGGTGACCATCCCCCCCGATTACGCCGCCGAGATGGCCCCCTACCTGGCCATGGTCGGCGAGTTCCGCGTCCACTACGCGGGCTTCTTCGATCCGGGCTTCGGCTATGCCGAGGCGGGCGGCAGCGGCTCTCGCGGGGTGCTCGAGGTGCGCTGCCACGAGGCGCCCTTCGTGCTGGAGCATGGCCAGGTCGTCGGACGGCTGGTCTTCGAGACAATGGCCGAGCGTCCCGAGATGCTCTACGGCGCGGATATCGCCTCGAATTACCAGGGTCAGGGGCTGAAGCTGTCGAAGCATTTCAGCACGCCCTGAGCCCAGCAGAAGACCCCGAAGACCCATGCCCCTGATGACCAAGCCCCTAGCCCTGATGACCGGCGCCATCGCCGTCGTGGGGGCGAACTCCATGGTGCTGGCGCCGATCACCGCCGCCGTGGCCCGTGACCTGGGCGGCGACCCGGCCGAGATCCTGCAGGCCGCCGCCGCCTATGGCGGCACCACGGCGCTTTCGGCGCTGTTGCTCGCCCCGCGTGCCGACCGCATCGGGCCCGGGCCTGCGCTGATGCAGGCGCTGGTGCTGCTGCTGGTCTCTCTGGTGGGGTCCGTGCTGGCACCCGACAAATGGGTGCTGATCCTCTTCCAGGCCATCGGCGGCCTCGGCGCGGGCATGGCGATCCCCGCGATCTACGCCCTCGCCCCGGAGCTGGGCCCCGAGGGCGAAGAGAAACGCTCCATGGGGATCGTGTTGTCGGGCTGGACGCTGGCGCTGGTGGCCGGTGTGGCGGGCTCGGGCTTCCTGGCCGAATGGGCCGGATGGCGGGCGGTCTACCTGGCGCTGCTGCTCTGCATGTCGCTGCTCTATGTCGCGCTGCGCCGCACCGATCTGTCGGTACGCACTACCGGCAGCGCCAGCACGCCGCTAACGGCGCTGCGGGTGCCCGGCATTGCGCGGGGGCTGATGGCGGCGGGGCTGCTGATGACCGGCTTCTACGGCACCTATGCCTTCATCGGCGCCCATGTGGCCGAAGGCCTGGGGCGCGGCACCGATGCCGCCGGTTTCGTGACGCTCTGCTACGGGGTGGGATTCGGGCTGTCGAGCTTCCTCGACCGCTACCTGGACCGGTTGCCGCAGCATCTGGCCGGGGCGATCTCATTCGCGGGGCTGGGGCTGGTCTACATGGCCATGGCCGCCGGTTCGGGGCACTTCGTGCTGCTGTCGGTACTGGCGCTCTTCTGGGGGATCGTGCAGCACCTGGGGCTGAACTTCGTGGTCTCGCGCCTGGCGGGGCTCGACAGCTCGCAGCGCGGCGCGATCCTGGGGCTCAACTCCTCGATCACCTACCTGGCGGTGCTGGGCGGCGCGCTCAGCTTCCGGCTGCCCTACGAAGCGGGCGGGCTGGCCTGGTGCAACCTGATCTCGGCCAGCTGCTGCGCCATCGCCCTGATCGAATGCCTGGCCCCGCGCCGCGTGGCGATCTGAGCCGGCTCAGAACTTGCCGAGCCGCCGGATCACACGCTGCGCCTGGCGGGCGTTGCGGGCCATCTTCTTGCTTTGCCTGGCGCGCTGCTTCGCCTTCGGATCGTCCCCGGCCATGCGGTCGATACCGGCGTTGAGCCCCCGGTTCACCCCCCGGCGCAGCAGGCGATTGAAGATCATGCGGAACATGCGGTCCATGGGATACCCCTTTGATTGAGGCCCGAGCCTAGCAGATCCGCGCCCCGAATGCAGGCCCGTCTCACACAGAGGTGAGCCTCAGGCGTCATCCTCGAACATATCGGCCTGATCCTCGTCTCCATCGCCCTCTTCTTCGTCGCCTTGGCGACCGGGCGGCGGACGGCTGTCCAGCAGACCGGCGGCGCGCAGGTCCTTGAGGCCCGGCAGGTCGCGCGGGGTCTCGAGCCCGAAGTGATCGAGGAAAGAGGGCGTGACCACGAAGGTCACCGGGCGGCCCGGTGTCATGCGACGACGGCCGAACCTGATCCACTCCAGTTCCAGCAGCAGGTCGATGGTGCCCCGGCTGACCGAAACGCCGCGGATCTCTTCGATCTCGGCGCGGGTGACGGGCTGGTGGTAGGCGATGATGGCCAGGGTCTCGATCGCGGCGCGGCTCAGCTTGCGCGTCTCGACGGTTTCCTTCTGCATCAGGTAGCCCAGGTCGGGCGCGGTGCGGATCGCCCAGGCCTCGGCCACGCGGACGACGTTGACGCCCCGGCCCTCGTAGCGCTTGCGCAGGTTCTCGACCGCCGCCGCGCCATCGCAGCCATGCGGCATGCGGGCGTTGAGATCGGCGATGGAGACCGGCTCGGCCGAGGCGAAGAGGATCGCCTCGACCATGCGCTCCTGCTCGGCCAGCGGCGGTGCCTCGAAGAGGCTTTCGCGCGGGCCTTCGTCTTCGGTGCTCTCCGAGGGCGGGATCTGGTCTTCGGTCATCTCGGGGTCCTTGGGGGTGTCAGCCATTGTCGCGGCCCTCGCGGCGGCGCAGCTGGATGGGCGCGAAGGTTTCGGACTGGCGGATCATCACCTTGCCCTCCTTGGCGAGTTCCAGGGAGGCGGCGAAGGTGGCAGCGGTCACCGAGCGCCGCCGCATCGGGTCGCCGGTCCAGCCGGGCGGCATATAGGCGGCCAGCTCGGTCCAGGTGCCGGCGAAGGCGACCATGCCGCGCATGTGCTCCAGCGCCTGTTCCATGGTGTAGACATTGTCCCGGTCCATGACGAAGGGACGGAATTCGTCCTTGGTGCGGATGCGGGCATAGGCCTGCATGAGCTCCAGCAGGGTCGCGGAATAGGTGACCTTGCGCACCCGCTCGACCTGCTCGGGCACGCCTCGCACGAAGAAGTCGCGGCCCTTCTGGTCGCGCGCCATCAGCCGGGCGGCCACGTCGCGCATGGCCTGCAGCCGCTCAAGCTGGAAGGCCAGGTGCGCGGCCAGTTCCTCGCCCGAGGGGCCTTCCTCCTCGGGATCGGGGGGCAGCAGCAGGCGCGATTTCAGGAAGGCCAGCCAGGCGGCCATGACCAGGTAGTCGGCGGCCAGCTCGATGCGCAGCGACTTGGCCTTCTCGACGAAGGCCAGGTATTGTTGCGCCAGCATGAGGATCGAGATCTTGCGCAGATCGACCTTCTGGGTCCGTGACAGGGTCAGCAGCAGGTCAAGCGGGCCCTCGAAGCCCTCCACGTCGACGATCAGGGCTTCCGCCGCCAGCCTCTCGGCAACGGTGATCTCGGCCTGGGTGCCGGGGCCCTGGTCCGGTCCCGGCTCAAGCCGCCGCCCTCGGGGCGGGTCTTCCTGGAAATCGTCAGAGGCCATGCGTTACCCGTTCAGAAGAGCGGACAGCTTGGCTTTCAGAGCGGCAATGTCAAGCGCGGGGGGCGCGGAGCGGGCGGCCAGGGCGCGGGCGGCACGGGCCTCTGCCGCGGCGGTCATCGGCCCCGCAGCCGCCGCCACGCGGGCGCGATGGCGGAGCGGCGCATTGCAGAAGAGCACAAGGTCACAGCCGGCCTCGAGCGCACCGACCGCACGCTCTGCCGGGCTGCCCGAGAGCGCCTTCATCGAGATGTCATCGGTCATCAGCAGACCGTCATAGCCGATACGCTCGCGGATCACCTGGACCACCTTCGGCGACAGGGTCGCAGGCAGATCGGGGTCTATGGCATCGAAGACAAGATGCCCGGTCATCGCCATGGGCAGATCGCAGAGCGCCCGGAACGGCGCGAAGTCCACCGCTTCCAGCTCTTCCAGCGAGGCCGTGACCCGCGGCAGATCCGCATGGCTGTCGACCTGGGCGCGACCGTGACCCGGCATGTGTTTCATCACCGGCAGCACGCCACCGGCCATCAGCCCCTCTGCCACCGCGCGGGCCAGTTCGGCCACCCGCCCCGCCTCTGTGCCATAGCAACGCGAATGCAGGAAGCTGTGGGTCTCGGGCAGGCGCACGTCGCACATGGGCGCGCAATCCACGTCGATCCCCGCCGCGCGAAGCTCGAGCGCGGTGATCTGGTAGCGCAGCCTCATGGCCTCGGCGGCCTTCTCGCCCGCGGCCTCGGCGAAATCGAAAGGGGCGCTCCAGTTGGTGGCCAGCGGCTCGCGCAGGCGCTGGACCCGCCCGCCCTCCTGGTCGACGAGGATCGGCGCATCGCGGCCAACCGCATCGCGCAGCGCGTCACAGAGCGCTCGAGTCTGCTCGAGGCTTTCGATATTGCGGGCAAAGAGGATGAAGCCCCAGGGGTCGGCGTCGCGCAGCACCCGCGCTTCGCGGCGGCCAAGTTTCGTGCCGGTCGGGTCGAGGATCGTGGCGCCGGGCATTACTTGGCAGACACCGGGATGCAATCGGCGCCCTCGGCGACCAGGGCGGCGCAGAAGCGGCGGCTGTCCGAGATATCCTGGAAGCCCAGGACGCGCAGACGGTAGAAGATCCGACCGCCGCTTTCGGCGCGCTGGATCACCCGCTGCTTGTCTTCAAGGTAGATGCCGAAGCGGCCCACGAAACGGTCCCACTCGCTCTCGGCGATATCGCGCGAGGCAAAGGCGCCGAGCTGCGCCAGGCGGGTGCCCGCGGGCACCGCTTCCGGGGCGACATCCAGCGTGCGCGTTTCCGAGCTGACCGGGCCCGCCAGCTGGCGCGCGGCGGCGGTGGCCAGAAGCGTGTCGGGGCGCATGCGGGGACGGACCGCGCGCAGCACGCCCTCACGGGGGCCGGTGGCGGCGGTCTTTTCAGGCGTCGTGGCGGGGGGCGTGACGGTCAGCGGCTCGACCGGCTGCAGCGGCAGGGCCTCTTTCGCCAGGGCCGAGGCCAGCTCTTCGATGCGGTCGACATCCTGCAGGTTCAGCGGCGCCGGTTGCAGCTCCGGCTCGTCGGAGGCCTCTGCCTGCGCGCTTGCGGCTTCGGCGCCCTCTTCGGGCAGGCTCAGCGGTGCCGGGGCCGCGATCTGTTCCGGGGCGGGGTCGGCCGCGCCCAGGCCAAGCGGCGCCGGGGCCAGGCGCACCGTGTCGGCCGAGGGCTGGGCCGCCTTGGAGGCGGCGATATGGTTGACGGCAAGACCCTGGAAAGGCGCTTCGGCACCGCCCGCGGCATCGGGGGCACGGCGGGTCTCGCCCTGCATCGCCCGCACCACCGGCACGCCGGACACATCGCGCATGACCATCTTGTAGCCCCAGGCCCCCACCCCCGCGATCAGCGCGATCGAGAGGACCGCACCAACCCAGGTGACCAATGTCCCGAAGGAGGCACGGGTGTTGCCCGCGCTGGAGTATGCGTCATGGGACGCGTAACGCGCGTCTGCCGGAAAATCTGCCATCTGCCTCTGCCCGCCGGGATCTGACGCCCGGTCTTGCCCTGGATCTAGCGTCTGTTACCTGTTTCCGGCAGCGATGCGTCAGCGCATTTCTTCTGCCGGGGTCACGCCCAAGATACCAAGGCCTGCGGAAATAACAACGGCCACGGCCCGCGCAAGTGCCAGTTTCGACTGGGAAACGGCGGGATTGCCCTCTTGCACGAAACGCAATTGGGTTTCCTCGTTGCCACGGTTGTAAAGCGCATGCAGTTCCGAGGCGAGCTCGTAGAGGTAGAAGGCCACCCGGTGCGGCTCATGGGTGCGCGCGGCGATCTCGACCAGGCGCGGCCATTCGGCCAGCTTGCGGGCGACCGAGAGCTCGGAGGCATGGGTCATATCCGACAGGTCCGCGGCACCGAGGGTCGCGTCGTCACAGGCGATGCCGGCCTCAGCCGCGCGGCGCAGGGCCGAGCAGACGCGGGCATGGGCGTATTGCACGTAGAAGACGGGGTTGTCCTTGGACTGCTCCATCACCTTGTCGAAGTCGAAGTCCAGCGGCGCGTCGTTCTTGCGGGTCAGCATGACGAAGCGGGTCACATCCGCGCCGACCTGCTCGACCACGTCGCGCAGGGTGATGAAGGTGCCGGCGCGCTTCGACATCTTGAACGGCTCGCCGTTCTTGTAGAGCTTCACCAGCTGGCACAGCTTGATGTCCAGCGGCACGCGGTTGTTCGACAGGGCCGAGACCGCCGCCTTCATCCGCTTCACGTAGCCGCCGTGGTCGGCGCCGAAGACGTCGATCAACTGGTCGAAGCCGCGTTCCACCTTGTCGTAGTGATAGGCGATATCCGGGGCGAAATAGGTCCAGGCGCCGTCCGACTTCATGATCGGACGGTCAACGTCATCGCCGTGCTCGGTCGACTTGAAGAGGGTCTGCTCGCGCGGCTCCCAATCCTCGGGCGTCTTGCCCTTCGGCGGCTCCAGCACGCCGCGATAGATCAGCCCCTGGCTGCGCAGGCGCTCGATCGCCTCTTCGATGCGGCCGGTGCCATAGAGGCCCTTTTCGCTGAAGAAGACATCCATCTCGACGCCCAGAAGCTTCAGGTCGGCGCGGATCAGTTCGAGCATGGCATCGGTGGCGAATTCGCGCACCTCGGCCAGCCAGACCTCTTCGGGCTGGTCGACATAGGCGTCGCCCACCTTGTCTTTCAGCGCCTTGCCGGCGTCGATCAGGTATTCGCCGGGATAGGTGCCGTTCTCGAAGGTGACCTCGCGGCCGAATTGCTCGAGGTAGCGCAGGTAGACGGAGCGCGCCAGCACGTCGACCTGGGCGCCGCCATCGTTGATGTAGTACTCGCGGGTGACCTCATGGCCCGCGTAATCCAGCAGCGAGGCCAGGGCATCGCCGAAGACCGCGCCACGGGTGTGGCCCACGTGCAGCGGGCCGGTCGGGTTGGCCGAGACATATTCCACGTTGACCTTCTGCCCCTGCCCCATGTCGGAGCGGCCATAGGCCTCGCCCTGTGTCAGCACCGAGGCGACGATGCCGGCCCAGCTGTCTCCGGCCAGGCGCAGGTTCAGGAAGCCCGGTCCCGCCACCTCGGCAGAGGTGATGCGGGGGTCATAGGTCAGCTTGGCGGCCAGCGCCTCGGCGATGTCACGGGGCTTCATCTTGGCGGGCTTGGCCAGCACCATGGCGGCATTGGTCGCCATGTCCCCATGCGCCGGATCGCGCGGCGGCTCGACGGCGACATTGTCGAAGGCCAGCCCCTCGGGCAGGCGGTCTTCGGCCTGCAGGGCGGCAAGAGCGTCGAGTACGAGGGCGCGGATATCGGTAAAGAGGTTCATGTCTGTGTCCTGATGCGTCTCGCGGGGGTTTACCACCAGAACGCCAGAGGTCAATGCGCACGAGGGTAGAGGCCCGCACGGCCAGCATGGGGTACGGGCAGCAGGGGCACCGGCGGCCTCGCAGCCCCCGGCATATTTGTCGCAAGCCGAAAGCGGTGCGGGGGACCCGGCTTGACCCAAGCCCGCGCGCTGACTAGCTGAAAGGCGATCCCACAGCTTACTACGGGAATTGTTGATGCTGGAGAATGTCGGAACCCGCTGACCGGTCCTTTCAGGGACCAGCGGCAGAAAGATCCCGCCGGGCGCACCCGGACGGGGCAGTCTTTCCTGCCTGACGTGGTTTCAACACAGCATAACATCCATGAACATCTCGAAGTACGAACAGCGCGTGTTGCACGCGCTGGCGCAGGGCGGGCGTATCCTTTACGAGCGCGCGCCGAACGGCCGGGTGACAGAGGTCACCTGCGTCACCCGTGACGGGCTCATCCTGTCCGATTGCACACTGGAGGTCTGGGCCCGGCTCAGGCGCAAGCGGCTGATCGAAAGCCGCGACTCCAGCCCCTACCGGATCTCCGACAGGGGCAGGCGCAATGTCAGGGCACAGCTCGACAACCGCTGAACGCGGCCAGCGATCTTCGGGGAGATCACTCCCCGGAGATCCGATCCGCGTAGCGGATATGGCCCGGCCCCGAGGCGCGCAGCCCCGGCTCGGGCTCGGCACCGGTCAAGCGGGCATGTTCGACGATGGCGAAACGGTCCGTCATGCCAGAGATGTAGTCGCTGACGATGCGTGCCAGTTTCAGCTCGTCGCCCTCGATATCTTCGACATCCTTGCGCCATTGCTTGGGCAGCAGGTCGGGGCTTTCCATGAAGAGGGGGAAGAGCTCCAGCACGATGCGCGTGACCTTCTTGCGCATCTCGACCACCTCCGGCGCGCGGTACATGCGCTGGAAGAGGAAACCCCGGATCACCTTGAGATCGCTCCAGATATCGGGAGAGAAGCGCACCATCATGCGCCCCGCCGCGCGCACGTCCTCGACCCGCTCGGGCTTCAGCGCCTCGAGGTTGGCACGGCTCACGTCGATCACGTCGCTGACCAGTACGCCAAAGAAACGCCGCAGCGCCTCGTGGCGGCGGCGATAGTAGTTCAGACCGGGATAAAGCCGGTCGACCTCGGCGAAACAGCCCGACAGGATCGGCAGTTCGGCCAGCTCATCGGTCGAGAAGAGCTCGGCGCGCAGCCCGTCGTGCAGGTCATGGTTGTTATAGGCAATATCATCCGACAGCGCCGCCACCTGCGCCTCGGCGCTGGCGTGGGTCGAAAGCTCGAGGTCGTGCAGCCTGTTGTAATCGGCCAGCGCATAGGGGATCTGGCCCACCACCGGGCCATTGTGCTTGGCAATGCCTTCCAGGGTTTCCCAGGTCAGGTTCAGACCGTCCCACTCGGCATAGGTGCGCTCGAGGTTGGTGACGATGCGGATCGCCTGCGCGTTGTGATCAAAACCGCCATAGGGGGCCATCAGCTCGTGCATGGCGTCTTCGCCGGTGTGGCCAAAGGGGGTGTGGCCCAGGTCATGGGCCAGGGCGACGGCCTCGGTCAGCTCCTGGTTCAGGCCAAGCGCGCCGGCGATGGTCCGCGCCACCTGCCCCACCTCGATGGAATGGGTCAGCCGGGTGCGGAAGTAATCGCCCTCGTGCTCGATGAAAACCTGGGTCTTGTGCTTAAGCCGCCGGAAGGCAGAGGCGTGGATGATCCGGTCGCGGTCGCGCTGGAAGCACGAGCGGAAGGCGCTTTCCTCTTCCGGATAAAGACGTCCGCGAGAGCGGAGCGGGTCGGAGGCATAGGGCGCGCGCATGATCAGATCCCTCGGGCTTCTTGTCGCCGTTTCGCCCCTTCCTTATATTGGAGGCAAGAGACATGCAAAATGTCAGGAGAATTTCCGATGAACCTGCCCCCGAAAGTTACCGATCGCGCCTTTGATCGCCTCTCTGAGATCGGCGCGGGCGCCCAGGCCCTGCGCGTCGCCGTCGAAGGTGGCGGCTGCTCGGGCTTCCAGTACGACATCCGCCTGGACGAGCCCGCCGCCGATGACCTGGTGCTGGAGGGCAAGGGCCAGAAGGTGGTCGTCGACCCGACCTCCCTGCCCTTCCTCGCCGGCGCCGTGATCGACTTCACCGAAGAGCTGATCGGCGCGCGTTTCGTGATCGAGAACCCGAACGCCACCTCCAGCTGCGGCTGCGGCACCTCCTTCTCGATCTGAGCGGGAGGCACGGCCGGGGGCAAGGCCCCCGCCTTGCGCCAGTGAGCTGCGCGGACACCTCTAGCCATTGAAAAACTGAAGGAAACCGGCGGCTATTCCGCCGGGGTGGCAGGCTTGTCTGCCCGCGCCATGGCGGGTACGGGCTCAAACGCCCGGCTACGCGCCGCCCTGCTGCGCACCACGCCGCCCAGGGCCAGCTGGTCGTAGATCAGGTAGAGCCCCGAACCGATGACGATGGCCGAACCGAGGAAGACATTGGCGCTGGTGGTCTCTCCGAAGATCAGCGCGCCGATGATCACCATCCAGACGAATTGCAGGTTCATCAGCGGCGTGACGACATAGGCCGCCAGCAGGCGCAGCGCGATGACCAGCACCCAGCGGGCGAAGAAGAGGAAGGCGGCATAGGCGGCGATCCAGGCCAGGTCATGCAGCGCCATGGGTCGATAGACGAAGGGCAGCGCCACGGCCATGACAGCCGCCAGCACCACGTTGGGCCAGAAGACCTGCGCCAGGGCATTGCTTTCAAACTGGCCGATCCGCCGCGCCATGACCATCGAGAGCGTCCCCGAAGCGGTGGCCCCAAAGGCGATCAGATGCCCGAGCGAGATCGCATGCACCCCGTCGGGGAAGAGGCAGACCACGCCGACGAAACCGGCGCCCAGGGCGAACCAGACCGCGAGAGAGACCTTCTCTCGCAGGATCGGGCCGGTCATGAGACCGGCGAAGATCGGCATCAGGCCGATGAAGACGAAGACCTCGGCGAATTCCAGCAGCTTGAAGGCGTAGAAGTAGCAGACCGAGGCGACAACCGTGGCCATCGCCCGCACCGCCATGTCCCAGGGCCGCGTGGTGCGCACCGCATCCATCACGCCGGAGCCGTTCTTCAGCCATTCCGCGCCAAGACAGAAGCTGGCCACCAGCGTGCCCGACAGCACGTAGAGCTGCGGCGCCGCAAAGTTGCCCGAGACAAACTTGGTGATCGCATCCGCCGAAGAGATCAGCGCGGTGTAGAGAAGCACCAGGACGACCCCCGCGAGGGTCGCCTTGATTGCCAGCTTGTGCTGGGCCCGCTTCGCTTGGGCCATGGGCTTTCGGGCTTTGCCGGTCTTGTCAGTCACGCGCTGGCCCTCTCCTGCGACGCGGCGAGGCCCGCGCGGGAGAACCCGGCGAAGAAGGCATCGAAATCCGTACAGGCCTCGGCGGCGCGCGCCAGGTGGCCAATGGCCCAGGGCTCTGACAGGGCCTCGTGGATCGGGTCCTGCATGCGCTGCCAATCGGCGCTGCGCGCCTCGTCGAGCTGCATCAGGCATTGGGACATCAGGCGCAGGGGGCCTGCGGGGCGGGGGGCGGAATGGACGGCGACGCGACCTTCTGGAACCACCTGGCGGAAGCTTTCCTGCCCGGCCGTGGCCATGGCCCAGTTGCTCACGAGAAACTCGTGGTAGTCGTCATGCCCCATTGCGCCCTCCCAGGCTTCGACGGTGTACCCGCTCGTTTCGCGGTTCAACCAGCTCTCCCAAGCTTCGGGCGGCGTCATTCCGGCATAGCGCATTGCCACGCAGATCTCGGCCAACAGGTCCGCATTGAGATCAAGGTACGCGAGGGTTCCCGCAAAGTTAAGGCTCTCTTTTGCCCTTTGCGTCAATTGCACCGCAAAACGCCCATACTCGCTGAGGTAGAAGACGATGTGGGTCAGTTCGTAGGCAGCTTTCTTGTTTGGAACCATGAAGGTACGGGGCCGAGAGATGAATTTCGTCAGCCGTTCGGTCAGCGCCTCGCTCTCTGCGGCAGAGCCAGAGGGGTCGAGATCGCGGCGCAACATCAGCCTGCGTGCCTCTGCCCGTTGCAAATCCGACAGTTCCGCCTCGGCCAGCCCCTGGTCGTAGGCCCAGCGGACCAGCCCTTCGGCCTTGCCGCCCGGCATGCCGAGCGCTTCGAGGTCCAGCGCGATGGAGAGGAAGAAGCGGTAGTACTGGGGAAAGAAGCCCAGTCTCTTCTCGATGCCATCATAGACGGCCTTATAGGCCTGCAGCGCCTCTTCGGGCAGCGCGCCGCTGGCGATGGTCTGGCCGGTGCTTTCCAGGATGTTCAGCACCTCGGCGTTTTCCTTTAGCCAGAAGACATCATCGGCAGAGCGTCTTTCATTGGCAAATCGGTCGAGCAGGGCCGCGCGGCGCGCGGCCCGGCCCTGGCTCCGGGCGGGGAAGGTCAGTTGGACAACGTTCGACTGGACTGCATGTGTCATGGGTCAGGTTCCTTTCCGTCTGATCGTCGGCCCCGGAGGGGGCGAGATCAGACGGAAGGCGTCCTTTCACACTCCCCTGCCCGGTCCGGGCAAGTTTGCTCGGTCTGGAGCGGGTCAGCTGCCCGAGGTGAAGGCCTGGACCTGGTCACCGGCGGAGGCGTCGGAGGCCACCGGTGCGGAACCCGAAGTGAACATCTCGACCGCATCGCCTGCGGAGGCGTCGGAAGTCAGCGGGGCGGAGCCCGAGGTGAACATCTCGACCGCATCGCCGGTGGAGGCGTCCGAGGTCAGCGGAGCGGAACCCGAGGTGAACATCTCGACCGCATCGCCGGTGGAAGCGTCGGATGTCAGCGGCGCGGAGCCAGAGGTGAACATCTCGACCGCATCGCCGGTGGAGGCGTCCGAGGCCAGCGGGGCGGAACCCGAGGTGAACAGCTCGACCGCATCGCCGGTGGAGGCGTCCGAGGTCAGCGGGGCGGAACCCGAGGTGAACAGCTGGATCGCATCACCCGCCATGGTGTCGAAGCTCATCGGCGCCGAGCCGGAGGTGAACATTTCGACCGCGTCGCCTGCCATGGCAGTGGCAGCGCGCAGCGGTGCGGAACCCGAGGTGAAAAGGCCCAGGGCCTCGCCGCCCATCAGGTCACCTTCTGCACGGGGCGCGGAGCCCGAGGTGAACATCTCGGTGGCGTCACCATTCAGCATGGTTTCGGCAGCATCTGCGATAAGGCTTGCGGATTGGGTGGCTTTGCGGATAGCAGACATCGGAATCTCCAAGTCGTTGAAAAGAAAGGACGAGTGCCATCACGCTTGCACGGCGGAATGGAGCTGAAAACCAGATTTTCAATTTTTCCGTGTCAAGATTAAGTTATTCACAATAACTTTTATCGGCAAGATATTGTTTCCGTGTAAACAAGAATAACTTGCCAAAAATTTCACAGGCACCATTCAGAGGGGAATGGAATCTGGAACATTTCACGAACGCAAAAGAGATTCGCGCGCCCTGTCGCGGAATCATGGCGAATCGTGAAACTTGCACTCGGAACTCGACGCCCGTCTGGACAGCGAAGGCCGGAACGCCGAAAAGCCTTGCAGGACGGGATGCACGGGCTGGACTTGCCAAGTCAGGCGAAGTCTTGCTGGCGCATATCCCTCAGAGTTGCGCTTTCGCGATGCGATGAAAAGAAAAAAGGGGTTCCCCATGAAGCTGGCCACGTTCAACATCAACGGCATCAAGGCACGCATCCAGGCGCTCAGTGACTGGCTGGACGAGGCACAGCCCGACGTGGCGGTGCTGCAAGAGATCAAGTCGGTGGACGAGGCCTTTCCGCGTGAGCTCTTCGAGGAGAAGGGCTACCAGGTGGAAACCCACGGCCAGAAGAGCTTCAACGGCGTGGCGATCCTGTCGAAGCTGCCGCTGGAGGACATCCGCCGCGGCCTGCCGGGCGATGACGGCGACGAACAGGCGCGCTGGATCGAGGCCACTGTGGTGGGCGAGAAGAACGCGCTCAGGATCTGCGGGCTCTATCTGCCCAATGGCAACCCGGTCGAGCTGGACGAGGCCGGGCGCCCGGTCGAGGGTGGCAAGTATGCCTACAAGCTGGCCTGGATGGAGCGCCTGAAGACCCGCGCCGAAGAGCTGCTGGCCACCGAAGAGCCCTCGGTCATGCTGGGCGATTACAACATCATCCCCCAGGCCCAGGACGCGGCCAATCCGAAGAAGTGGGAGGGCGATGCGCTTTATCGCCCTGAAAGCCGCGCCGCCTGGCAGCGCATCGTCAACCTGGGCTTCACCGAGATCTTCCGCACCCGCCACGCGGCGCCGGGGCATTACACCTTCTGGGATTACCAGGCCGGGGCCTGGCAGAAGAACGACGGTATCCGCATCGACCACATGCTGATGAGCCCGCAATGCGCCGACCTGGTCGAGGATTGCGGCATCGACGCCGGTATCCGGGGCCGTGAGAAGCCCTCGGACCACGTGCCGCTATGGGCAGAGATCGCCCTGTGACTGCGGACAGGGCAGCGGCTCCGAGAGCCGCCGCCCGCCGGTGACATCCAGACCATAGAGCCAATCGAACTGGTTCAGCATCATGCCCGGCGTGAACCGGCCCGCCAGGCGCAGCGCGGAATGGGCCGCGAAGCGCAGCGGCGGGAAGCTGAGGTGGTATTTCCACGCATTGCGATTGGCCGCCTCGATGGCGCGGGCGGTGCGCGACCGGCGCATCTGCTGGTAGCGGGCAAGCCCGGCCTCTGCCCCCTGCCCGGCCTCCACCGCGCTCGAGAGCTCCTCGGCCAGCACCCAGGCATCCTCGAGCGCGAGGTTGGCGCCCTGTGCCAGGAAGGGCAGTGTCGGATGGGCGGCATCGCCAAGAAGCGCGCTCGCCCCCTGGGTCCAGTTCTTCGCCACCTCGTGGCGGTGCAGCCCCCAGAGATGCACCCGGCGCACGCGTCCAAGAATGGATTGCACCTCGGGGCAGAAGCCGCGGAAGGCGGCGCGCAGGTTCTCGGGGTCGTCCTCGTGGCTCCAGCTGTCAGGTGCCCAGTCGCGGCGCTCTTCGACGGCGACGATATTGCGATAGGCCCCGCCGCGCAGAGGGTAGGTCACCAGGTGGCGCTTGGGGCCCATGTAGACCCGCGCCTCTGCTCCGGCCGGGTCCTCGGGGGCCGCAGGCACCACGGCGCGCCAGGCCACCTGCCCGGTGAAGGCAGGGTCGGCCTCGCCCAGGATGGCGCGGCGCAGGCAGGAATGCAGACCGTCGGCCCCCACCACAAGGTCGGGACGCATGCGGGCATGGTTGGCAATGCGGATCTCGGGCTCGGGGCCGGTCTGGACGCGCTCGACCCGTTGCAGCAGTCGAATGCGGGCCCCGGCGGAACGCGCGCCATGGGCCAGCGCGGCGATCAGGTCGGCGCGGTGGCAGAGGTAGTAGCCGCCCTGCGCCCCGGCGGCGGGCGTTACGGCTCCGGCGACCTCGGGTCCCGGCCCCTGCAGCTCCATGCGGATTGCCGAGCGGCCCGAGCGGTCCAGCAGGTGCACCGCCTCGCTCGCCATGCCGATCTTCTCGGGCGCCATGCCCAGCCCGCGCAGCACTGCCGCGCCATTGGGGCTGATCTGCAAACCGGCGCCCACTTCGCGGATCTTGTCGGCCTGCTCCAGCACCGTCACCTCGGCCCCGCGCAGGGCCAGGGCCCGCGCGGCCGCCAGCCCGCCGATACCGGCACCGATCACGGCGATCTTCAAGCCTTCGAGGTGCAATCGCTGTCTCCTGCTGAGGCCGCCTGGGCCGGGACATCTGGTCTGGCATCATCTGCGAGGCACCGGGGCGGCGGAATCGCCTGCCCCAGGGTGCCGGGCGCGTGGATATGGCGCAAAGCCCTGCCGGGATGCAACCCGCAACCCCGATCCGCGACCGGGAAGCGCGACCCGAAGGGGCCCCCCCCCCCCCCGCAAGCCGTGCCCCGCAGGTCTTGCCCCGGAACGAACAACGCCGGGGCATGGCCCCGGCGCTGGTCAATCTCGCAAATCCTCTTCCGGCTCGCTACGGGATGCCCCCCGCCGCTTGGCTTGGAATGGATCAATCGTCGCGGTGGACCTTCTCACGGCGCTCGTGACGCTCCTGCGCCTCGAGGCTCATGGTGGCGATCGGCCGAGCGTCGAGACGCTTCAGGCTGATCGGCTCGCCGGTCACTTCGCAATATCCGTATTCGCCCTCGTCGATCCGGCGTAGCGCGCTGTCGATCTTGGCCACCAGCTTGCGCTGGCGATCACGGGTCCGCAGTTCCAGTGCACGGTCGGTCTCTTCGCTGGCACGGTCCGCGATATCGGGAATATTCCGGGTGGAATCCTTCATCCCCTCGATGGTATCGCGGCTGTCTGAGAGGATTTCCTCTTTCCAGGCCAGCAACTTGCGACGGAAATACTCTGTCTGACGGTCATTCATGAACGGCTCGTCCTCAGCGGGACGATAATCGTCTTCAAGGAAAGTTTCTGCTTTCATCAGCGGCTCCCGAACTTGTCCTCGCCCCGAGAGAGAAGAGCCTTCCCGGGCAGCGGGGTCCCCTGCGGAGGCTCTAACGCCTGCCGCGGCCAATGTCACTACACAATCCGTTAGCCAATCGCCCGCCGTCCCCGGCCTTCCCCTGCGGCAATTTGCTGGAAAAACCCGCGCAGCCCTTCCGCAAACCCCTGAAAAAACCGCTTTTGAAAAAGCACTTATCGGGTTTCCCCGGTCCCCGCCCTGCCGCCCGAGCGCGCCGCCACCCCTGCGAAGGTCGGTAAAATGCGATTGGTTATGATGAACCCGAATGTAAGAAATTTGCTCAAATGAGTTGCTTAACGCGCCCGCATCGGTCGCTTTTGGACCCCGCCGCGCGCCATTGCGACGGGACGGCGCGCTTGCCATTCGCAGCCCCGGACCCTACCCCTTTGAGGCACTCAGAGGGAGGATTGCATGAGCGCGCGTTTCGAAGGCACGGCGGATTACGTCGCAACCGAGGACCTGACCGTTGCGGTCAATGCGGCGATCACCCTGCAGCGTCCGCTGCTGGTGAAAGGCGAGCCGGGCACCGGCAAGACCGAGCTGGCCCGCCAGGTGGCCGAGAGCCTCGGCGCACCGATGATCGAATGGAACATCAAGTCCACGACCCGCGCGCAGCAGGGTCTTTACGAATACGATGCCGTCAGCCGGCTGCGCGACAGCCAGCTGGGCGAAGAGCGCGTCCATGACGTGAAGAACTACATCCGCAAGGGCAAGCTCTGGCAGGCCTTCGAGGCCGAAAGCCGCGTGGTGCTGCTGATCGACGAGATCGACAAGGCCGATATCGAGTTCCCCAACGACCTGCTGCAGGAACTCGACCGGATGGAATTCCACGTCTACGAGACCGGAGAGACCATCGCCGCCACCAACCGGCCCATCGTCATCATCACCTCGAACAACGAGAAGGAGCTGCCCGACGCCTTCCTGCGCCGCTGCTTCTTCCACTACATCCGCTTCCCCGACATGGAGACCATGCGCAAGATCGTCGAGGTGCATCATCCGGGCATCAAGGCCGATCTGCTGACCACCGCCCTCACCCAGTTCTTCGAGCTGCGCGAGATGCAGGGGCTGAAGAAGAAGCCCTCGACCTCCGAGGTGCTGGACTGGCTGAAGCTCCTGCTGGCCGAGGATCTGAGCGCGGCGGACCTGAAGCAGGAGGGCGGCAATGCGCTGCCGAAGCTGCACGGGGCGCTGCTGAAGAACGAGCAGGACGTGCATCTCTTCGAGCGCCTGGCCTTCATGGCGCGCGGCCAGCGGCGCTGAGCCATGGGTGCGCCCGCCTGCCACCTGCGCAAGCCGCGCTGCGCGGCACGGGGGGCGCATTTCCTGCCGATCCCCCCGGCCTGCGGGAAAGCTGTTTCCCTGCGGTCAAAAATCGGTAAGCCTTGGGTGTGACGACAGAAAGACCCGAACCATGACACTCCAGATCCGCCCCCTCATTGCCGCCGACAAGCCCGCCTGGGCGGAGCTCTGGAGGGGCTATCTGGAGTTCTACAAGACCACCCTGCCCGAGGCCCAGTACGCGCTGACCTTCGCGCGGCTTCTGGACGAGGCCCGGCCCCAATGGGGGTTGCTGGCGCTGGTGGATGGCCGGCCTGCGGGACTGGTGCATTACCTCTTCCATGCCCACAACTGGCAGGACGCCGATATCTGCTACCTGCAGGATCTCTACGCCGCCCCGGAGGCGCGCGGCACCGGCCTTGGCCGGGGGCTGATCGAGGCGGTGCGGGACAGGGCCCGCGCGGCGGGCAGCTCGGGGCTTTACTGGATGACCCAGGAGGGCAATGCCACGGCCCGCCAGCTCTATGACCGGCTGGCCGAGAAGACCGATTTCATCAAGTACCGGATGGACCTGGAATGAGACCGCTGCGCGCCCTTTGCACGCTCCTCTCGCTTGGCCTGCCCCTGGGCCTGCTGACAGGCTGCATGGCGCCGCCGCTTGAAACTTCGGCCACGCCGACCCGCGCCGCGCAGCAGGCGCTGCCCGATCTGCCGCCGATGAAGCTCTTTGCCGCCAGCGGAGCGCCGGACTCGCTGCCGATCTCGAACGCCGACCTGGCGCGGGATTTCCTCGACCTCAGCTTCCAGCTGGAATCGGGGCGCAGCCTGCCCGTCTTCACCCGCTTCGAGGGACAGATCCGCGTTGGCCTGGCAGGTCAGGTGCCCCCCGGCATGGCCCGCGACCTCGATGCGGTGATCGCCCGGCTTCGGCGCGAGGCCGGGATCGACATCATCCGCCTGCCCTCGGGCTACGAGGGCAATCTCAACATCAATGCCGTGCCCGGCGAGGAGATCCGCAAGGAGCTGCCCGCCGCAGCCTGTTTCGTGGTGCCCGGCATCACCCGGCTGTCGCAATACCGCCAGGCCCGGCGCCAGGACCGCACCGACTGGACGCGGCTCAAGACACGCTCGAAGCTGGCGATCTTCGTGCCCTCGGATGCCGCCCCGCAAGAAACCCGCGACTGCCTGCACGAGGAGCTGGCCCAGGCGCTCGGCCCCCTGAACGATCTCTACCGGTTGCCCGACAGCACCTTCAACGACGACAATATCCACTCGATCCTGACCCGCTACGACATGCTGATCCTGCGCATGACCTATGCGCCCGAGCTGCGCTCCGGCATGAGCCGGGCCGAGGTTCAGGCGCGGCTGCCCGACCTGCTGGACCGGCTCAACCCCGGTGGTCGCAACGTGGCGCCGCGCCACCTCGGGGCCACGCCGCAGGCCTGGATGAACGAGGTGGCGCGGGCGCTCGGGCCGGGCATCTCGCCCGCAAACCGGGTGCGCGGGGCGCGCCAGGCCGTGGCGCTGGCGCAGAGCTATGGCTGGACGGATCACCGGCTGGCCTTCTCCTATTACATGCTGGGACGGCTCAGCCAGTCACAGGACCCCCGCGCCGCGCATCGCTACCTGCTGCAGGCGCATCAGCTCTATTCGCGCGACCGCGGCACCCGCCTGCATGCCGCCCATACGGCGGTGCAACTGGCCGCCTTTGCCCTGGCGGGCGGCGACCCCGAGAAGGCGCTGGCGCTGCTCTCGGGGCGGGCGCAGGTGGCGCGCGAGTACCAGAACGCCATGCTGCTGGCCAATATCGAGATGCTGCGCGCCGAGGCGCTTGAGCAGACCGGCCAGCCCCAGGAGGCGCGCCGCGTTCGGCTGGACTCTCTGGGCTGGGCGCGCTACGGCTTCGGCCCGGACTGGGCCGTGCGCGCCCGTCTGCAAGAGATCGCGGCATTGAACCCGGCGCGTGGCAAGAGCCTCTGACGCCCGGCGACCTGGGCAGGAGAAATACGGATGTTCGCAGTAGCAGGTCTTGTGATCGGCGCATTCCTCGGCGCCTGGCGCGCCAAGCGCCGCGGCGGTGACCGCCGTGACATGTTCCAATATGCCGCCAGCCATGCCATCCTCTTCGCGCTGATCGGGCTCTTCTTGACCCTCATCATCCACCGCGCGCTGGTCTGACCCTGTCGGTCTGACGCTCCGGCGCCCAGCCTCGGAGACCAGATGTTCATCCCCTTCTTCGAAGCCCTGCGCAGCCACGCGGTGCCGGTCTCGCTGCGCGAATACCTGACCTTTCTCGAAGCGCTGAAGGCGGGGCTGGTCACCTACGACCCCGAGGGGTTCTACTACCTCGCCCGCTCGGCCATGGTGAAGGACGAGCGCAATATCGACCGTTTCGACCGTGCCTTCGCCCAGGCGTTCTCGGGGCTGGAAGATATCTCCTTCGACCAGGTCATGGAGGCGGTCGAGATCCCCGCCGACTGGCTGCGCTCGATGGCCGAAAAGCACCTGAGCGAAGAGGAAAAGGCGCAGATCGAGGCGCTTGGCGGTTTCGACAAGCTGATGGGGACCCTCAAGCAGCGGCTGGAAGAGCAGAAGGAACGCCACCAGGGCGGCTCGAAGTGGATCGGCACGGGTGGCACCTCGCCCTTTGGCGCCGATGGCTACAACCCCGAAGGCGTGCGCATCGGCCAGAAGGAGAGCCGCCACAGACGCGCGGTGAAGGTCTGGGACAAGCGCGAGTTCCGCGATTTCGACGACACCCAGGAGCTGGGCACGCGCAACATCAAGGTGGCGCTGAAACGGCTGCGCAAATGGGCCCGCGACGGGGCGCATGACGAGCTGGACCTCGACGGCACCATCCGCGCCACCGCCGAACACGGCTATCTCGACGTGCAGACCCGGCCCGAGCGGCGCAACGCCGTGAAGGTGCTGGTGTTTCTCGATGTCGGCGGCTCGATGGACCCGCATGTGAAGGTGGTCGAAGAGCTCTTCTCGGCCGCCCGTGCCGAATTCAAGCACCTCGAACACTACTACTTCCACAATTGCCTTTACGAAGGCGTCTGGCGCGAAAACGCCCGCCGCTGGACCGAGCAGACCCCCACCTGGGAGGTGCTGCGCACCTATGGTGCCGACTACAAGTGCATCTTCGTCGGCGATGCCAGCATGAGCCCCTACGAGATCGCCTACCCCGGCGGCGCCAGCGAGCACTGGAACGCCGAGGCCGGCCAGACCTGGCTGCAACGTGCCCGCGAGCACTGGCCCGATCACCTGTGGATCAACCCCGTGCCCGAGCGCTACTGGGACTACACCCATTCCATCGGCATGATCCGCGAGCTCTTCGAGGACCGCATGGTGCCGATGACGCTTGAGGGACTGGAGCGGGGCATGCGCGACCTGGTGCGCTAGGGAACCCGATCGCCTGCCGGTGAGTTGGGTCTGCAAGACCCATGACCCAAAGGAGGTTCCAATGATCCGCAAGACCGCATCCGCCCGCTGGACCGGCACCATCAAGGAAGGCTCGGGCCATCTCTCGACCCAGTCCGGGGCGCTCTCGGATCAGCCCTACGGGTTCAACACCAGGTTCGAGGACGCGCCCGGCACCAACCCCGAAGAACTGATCGGCGCCGCCCATGCGGGCTGCTTCACCATGGCGCTCTCCAAGGTGCTGGAAGAGGCCGGCATGGTGGCCGAGAAGCTCGAAACCAAGGCCACCGTCAAGATGGAGAAGGAGGACGCCGGTTTCACCATCACCGCCGTCGACCTCGAGCTGAAGGCGACGATCCCCGGCGCCGACCGCGAGGCCTTCTTCGAGGCGGCGCAGACCGCGAAGGAGACCTGCCCGGTCTCGCGCCTTCTGGCCGCCGCCGAGATCACGCTGGATGCAGAGTTGCTCTGACCGGCACAGGTGCGGCCAAGCGCCGAGAGGCTGACCCGAGGGGGCGCGACAACATCGCGCCCCCTTCTTTGTTGCAGCTTTCCCTCGACCTCGCGGCGCGGGTCGGCTTTCATGGGCACGAAGGAGCCCCGATGAACGTCCTGCGCCAGCTCTGGAGATCCCACCCCCTCGCCTGCATCGGCTTCCTGGCCGGGCTGAGCCTGACGCTTGTCTTCCTGGCGCGGCTGGCGCTCTTCACCTTCTACTGGTCCGATCCCGCGCATCGCGCCCCCCGCCCGGAGGGCTGGATGACACCGGGCTATGTGGCCCATTCCTGGCAGTTGCCGGTGGAAGAGGTGGCAGCCCAGTTGGGCCTGACGCCGCGCCGGCCCAAGGGCAAGCCGCCCACCCTCTCGGAGATCGCCCGCGCCAGCGGCGAGGACGAAGCCGCGCTCCTGGCACGGCTGGAAGCCTGGCTCGACAGCCGCCGCGCCGAGGGGATGCCCGAGAGATGAGCGACTGGCTGATCTCTGCCCTGGTGCTCTGGGGACCGCCGCTGATCGGGCTGGGCACCTTCCTGTCCTGCCTGGCGCTGCCCATCCCCACCTCGCTGATGATGCTCTCTGCCGGAGGCTTTGCCGCCTCGGGGGACCTGGCGCTTGGCGGGGTGATGCTGGCGGCCTACCTCGGCGCCGCCCTGGGCGACCAGGCGGGCTACCAACTGGCGCGGGCCGCCTACAGGCAGCTCTCGGACCGGCTGACCGGGCGGCGCAAGACCGCGCTGGCCCTGGCCCGTGCGCAGCATATCCTCGACCGGCGCGGGGTGGCGGCGGTCTTCCTGTCGCGCTGGCTGGTCTCTCCGCTCGGGCCATACGTGAACTTCGCCGCCGGGGCCGCGCAGATGCGCCGCAGCACCTTCACCCTGGGCAGCCTCACAGGAGAGGCCGTCTGGGTCACGGTCTATGTCGGGCTTGGCTATTTCTTCGCCGCCTCGCTGGAGGCGCTGGCCGAGGTGACCTCGGATGTCACCGGCATCCTGGCCGGGCTGGTGCTGATGGTGGGCATGACGCTCTGGATGCGGCGCAGCCTGCGCCGGGCCCGGCAGCGGGCCGCGCAACCGGGCAGCCCGCGCGCGCTGCCGCGCAACGATCACGATTGATGCGCGTGGATCTGCGACACGGCACCTTGCCCTGCCCGCCCGGCGTCTACATATCCACCCCATGTTGAAATTCACCCCGATCCTGCTGGCCGTGCTCTATGGTCTCGTCATGTGGCGTTTCTCGGCCTGGCGGCTGAAGAGCGAGCTGGACCAGCGGTCTGCCGAGCTGGCGGAACCGGGGCTGAGAGAGCTGAACAAGCGCCTGGCCCGCGCGCTCGATCTGGCGCGCATCAAGGTGCATCTCTACGATATCCCGGCGATCAACGGGCTGGCCGCACCCGACGGGCGGATCTTCCTGACCCGCGGCTTCCTGGAAGCCTACCGCGCGGGCCGCGTCACGGCGGAAGAGCTTGCCTCGGTGATCGCCCATGAGCTGGGGCACGTGGCGCTTGGCCATAGCCGGCGGCGGATGATCGACTTCTCGGGGCAGAACGCGCTGCGGGTCGGGCTGGCACAGGTGCTGGGCCGCGTGGTGCCCGGCCTCGGCCCGGTGATTGCCAATACCGCCATGTCGCTGATCGCCGCCCGGCTCTCCCGCGGCGATGAATACGAGGCCGACGCCTATGCCAGCGCCCTGCTGACCAAGGCCGGCATCGGCACGGCACCGCAGATCTCGCTGCTGGAAAAACTCGAACACCTGACCGGCGCGGGCGGCGCCGGCCGTCCCGCCTGGCTGATGAGCCATCCCAAGACTGCAGAGCGCGTCGCCGCGATCCGCAAGCTTGAAAGCGGCTGGCACGGGTGAAGACCCGCCCTGAAAGGACCCCCATGAAATACTCCCTCCTCGATCTCGCGCCCGTCCCCGAGGGCAGCACCGTCGCACAGGCCATCGCCAATTCCGTGGCCCTGGCCCAGGCCGCCGAGGGCTTCGGCTATCACCGCCACTGGCTGGCCGAACATCACAACATGCCCGGCGTCGCCTCCTCCGCGACGGCGGTGATGATCGGCCATATCGCCGGGCAGACCACGCGCATCCGCGTCGGCGCGGGCGGCATCATGCTGCCCAACCACTCGCCCCTCGCGGTGGCCGAACAGTTCGGCACCCTGGCCGAGATCTACCCCGGCCGCATCGACCTCGGCCTCGGCCGCGCGCCGGGCACCGACATGGCCACCGCCCGCGCCCTGCGCCGCCACATGTCGGGCGAAGACCATTTCCCCCGCGACGTCGGCGAGCTGCTGGCCTATCTCGGCGATCCGCAGGAGGGCCAGACCCTGCACGCGGTGCCGGGCGAGAGCACCCATGTGCCGGTGTGGATCCTGGGCTCCTCGCTCTATGGCGCCCAGCTGGCGGCCCAGGCCGGGCTGCCCTATGCCTTCGCCTCGCATTTCGCCCCCGATGCGCTGGAGCAGGCGATCGAGGTCTACCGGCGCAGCTTCCAGCCCTCGCCCTGGCTGGAGAAGCCGCATTTCATGCTGGCGATGAATGTCTATGCCGCCGAGACCGAAGAGCGCGCGGCCTATCTGAAGACCACCATGCAGCAGGCCTTCGCCCGGCTGCGCATGGGCCAGCCGGGCCGCCTGCCCCACCCGGTCGAACGGATCGAGGACCACGTGGACCCCGCGCTCCTGGCCCAGGTCGAACGCGCCTTCCGCGTCACCGCCATGGGCACGCCCGAGATGGTGCGCCGCCAGATCGCCGATTTCCTCGAAGCCTATGCGCCGGACGAGGTGATCGTCACCGGCCAGATCCACGACCCCGAAGCGCGTATCCGCTCCTTCGAGATCGCGGCCGAGCAGCTTCGTGCCCTCGGCGCCGAGGCAAGCTGAAAGGGCGGAGGGGGGCTCTGCCCCCCGCTGCGCTCCCCCCGGAGTATTTTCAGCCTGGTGATGCACGAGAAGGGCTGCCCGTCGGGGCACCCTCCTTTTGCCGCAGAGAGGGTGCACGCTCTCGATGGCAGAAGGAGGCCGCCATTCCGGGGAACGGCCAACAGGCATCACCAGGCTGAAAATACCTCCCGCCGGAGGCAATCGGCCGTGAGGCCGATACTAGCTTTCCAGGCGGCCCAGTGCTTTGCCCGTCCGGGGCAGCCGTGCCTTGCGCATCAGGGCGCGCAGGCTCCAGTCCTCGCCCGAAAGCCTGCGGGCGGTGGCCAGGACCTTGCCGCCGACCTCCGACATGATTTCCGGCTGCGCTTCGGTAAAGCCCTGCAGCAGCCCATCTGGATCGGCGCGGCTCAGGCCCTCTTCGGCCAGGATATGGCGCGGAAAATCCTTGGCATTGGCGGTGACCACCGCATCGGCGGAGCTGGAAACCGCCAGCGCCAGCACATGCAGGTCGCCCGGATCGGGCAGCCAGAGGCGCTCTTCGATACCGGGACGGGTCTTCTGGCAGGCCTTCGGGAAGGCCGCCTGCGCCATGGCGATCTCTCCCCGCGCCTGGGCCTCGACCTCCGCGCCGAACTTGGCACCGGTCAGGGCCCATTCCTCCAGCAGGCGCTCCGACCATATGGGCTGGAAGAGCCCGGCCCTTGCGGCGCCGAAGAGCATCTCGCGCATCACCGTCGGGTAGAGCACGCAGGCGTCGAGAACCGCCCTCATAGCCGGAAGAAGAGCGCCTTGAGGTAGCCGCTTTCGGCCAGCTGCGGGTGCATCGGGTGGTCAGGGCCGGCATAGCCCGTGTGGATCAGCGCCGCATCGCGCCCGGCGCGGCCGATGCCGCGGATCGAGGCGGCGCGGAACTTGCCCAGGTCCGCCGCATGGGAACAGGAGCAGAGACCAAGGTAGCCGCCTTCCGCCACCAGGGGGGCTGCAAGGCGGGCGACACGCTCGTAGGCCCGAAGCCCCGCTTCCAGCGCCTGCTTGGACGGGGCGAAGGCGGGCGGATCGCAGATCACCACCTCGAAGCTTGCGCCCTCGGCGTTCAGCGCCTCGAGCTGGGCGAAGGCATCGCCCTGTCGAGTCTGGAAACGTGCCGAAGCGCCCATGGCATGGGCCCCGGCCGAGGCAAGCTCGAGCGCGGGCGCCGAGCCATCGACCGCCAGGGCGCTCTCGGCACCACCGGCAAGGCAGGCCAGGCCGAAGCCGCCCACATGAGAGAAGACATCGAGCACCCGCGCGCCCTTGGCCAGTCGTGCGGCGAAGGCGTGGTTGGGGCGCTGGTCGTAGAACAGCCCGGTCTTCTGGCCGCCGGTGAGGTCGGCCATGTAGGTGGCGCCGTTCATCTGCACCGGCACCGGCGCCTCGGGCGCCGTGCCCGCCAGCACCTTCGAGACATCATCAAGCCCCTCGAGACCGCGCGCGCGGCCCGAGGCGCTCTTCAGCACGTTGGTGACGCCCGTGACCTCGACCAGCGCGGCAGAGAGCACCTCGATCCGGGCATCGGCCCAGGCGGCATTGGGCTGTACCACGGCGGTGTCGCCGAAACGGTCGATGATCACGCCCGGCAGGCCATCGGCCTCGGCATGGACCAGCCGGTAGAAGGGCGCATCGAAGAGCGTTTCGCGCAGGCGCAGGGCGCGGCTGACGCGCGCGGCGAACCAGGCATGGTCCGGGCCGCCCTCGGGCAGGCCGGCCGAGGCGGGCTCGAGCACGCGGGCGAAGATCCGGCTTTCGGGGTTCACCGCCACCAGCGCCAGAGGCTGGCGTTCGGCGTCTTCGAGAAGCGCGACCGAGCCCGGCGCGAGCGCCTTGGTACGGCGGTCGGTCACCAGTTCGTTGGCATAGACCCAGGGAAAGCCGTGGCGGATCTTGCGTGCGTCGCCCTTGGGTTTCAGTCGGATCGTGGGAAAAAGAGAGGAGGATGGCTGCATGGCCACCCTCCTATAGTCTTCCCCGCATCTGGGGAAGTCGGGAACGACATAATGTCGTCAGGCTTCGCGCAGCCGGGCGCGCGAATTTCGGAACTCCCGCCGGGCCATGCTCTCTGCCCGGCGGGAGGCGCCCGACCGGGGAAGCGGGCGCGGGGAACTGGATCGGGCATGAAGCCGCGGGGAAAGCCAGCAGATTGCCGCATCTGCGCCCGGTTTGACGCCATCCGGTCTGCCTTGCCTGCTTGCGCAGGGCCCTGCCATTGCAAGCGGGCGCCTGCGCAGCAATTCTACCCTCGGGGCTTCGACCCCTTGTTTGTGCAAAACCGTTATTGCAAAGGAATCTTGACCGAAATGGGGCAGGCTCACGGCAGATCCGAGAAGAAGTATACAGGTACGTAGCAAATGGCCTCTCCAAGGGTGGGGCGCTCCGGACCCGAGTTAATTCCGGCCCCCGCTTCGCTTCGGGCTGGAAAGCCGCGCCGTTAGCGCTAAACTGGCGCCGAACAGATCTCACCGACTCGTATGGCCACCGCGCCCTCCTCATCGCGGCAGCCTTCTCGTGGACGACGCCAAAGCGGAGACCCAGCCATGTCCCTCAACCAGACCATCGCCGATGTGACCGATCGCATCATCGAACGCTCCCGCGACCGGCGCGAGACCTATCTCGACCGGATCGGCAAGGCCGGCGAGGCCGGGCCGGTGCGTGCCCACCTGACCTGCGGCAACCAGGCCCATGCCTATGCCGGCGTGCCGGATGACCAGGCCGCCCTGGCCACCGGCCGCGCCGCCAACATCGGCATCGTCACCGCCTATAACGACATGCTCTCGGCGCATCAGCCATTCGAGCATTTCCCCGAAATGATCCGCAAGGCCGCCCGTGCCAAGGGCGCCACGGCGCAGGTGGCGGGCGGCGTGCCGGCGATGTGCGACGGGGTCACCCAGGGCCAGCCGGGGATGGAGCTGTCGCTCTTCTCGCGCGACGTGATCGCCATGGCGGCCGGGATCTCGCTGTCGCACAACTGCTTCGACGTGGCGCTCTACCTGGGCGTCTGCGACAAGATCGTGCCGGGCCTCGTGATGGCGGCGGCGACCTTCGGCCATATCCCGGCGGTCTTCCTGCCCGCCGGTCCGATGCCCTCGGGTCTGCCCAATGACGAGAAGGCCAAGGTGCGCCAGCAGTTCGCCTCGGGCGAGGTGGGCCGCGACAAGCTGATGGAGGCCGAGATGGCCTCGTATCACTCGCCGGGCACCTGCACCTTCTACGGCACGGCAAACTCCAACCAGATGCTGATGGAGTTCATGGGCCTGCACCTGCCGGGCTCGTCCTTCGTCAACCCGAACACGCCGCTGCGCGACGCGCTGACCGTGGCCGGCACCGAGCGCGCGCTCGAGATCACCGCGCTTGGCAACGACTACCGTCCGGCGGGCGAGATCCTGGACGAGAAGGCCTTCGTCAACGGCATCGTCGGGCTGATGGCCACCGGCGGCTCGACCAACCTGGTGCTGCACATGCCCGCCATGGCGCGGGCGGCGGGCATCATCCTGGACCCGGAAGACTTCGATGCGATCTCCTCGGTCACGCCGCTGCTGGCCAAGGTCTATCCGAACGGTCTGGCCGACGTGAACCACTTCCACGCGGCAGGCGGCCTGGGCTACCTGATCGACCAGCTGCTGAACGATGGCCTGCTGCATCCCGACACCAAGACCGTGGCCGGTGACGGGCTGGAGCGCTACACCCGCGAGCCGCAGATCGTCGATGGCGCGCTGACCTGGTCCGAGGGCGCGCGCAAGAGCGAGAACGACAAGATCGTCCGCCCCGCCTCCGATCCCTTCCAGAAGTCCGGCGGCCTGAAATCGCTGACCGGCCCCTTGGGAACCGCGATCATGAAGGTCTCGGCGGTGGCGCCCGAGCGTCACGTGATCGAGGCCCCGGTGCGCATCTTCCACGACCAGGACGACGTGAAGGCCGCCTTCAAGCGGGGCGAGTTCACCTCGGACACCATCGTCGTGGTGCGCTTCCAGGGCCCCAAGGCCAACGGCATGCCCGAGCTGCACTCGCTGACGCCGACGCTGGCGGTGCTGCAGGACCGGGGTCTGAAGGTTGCGCTGCTGACCGATGGCCGCATGTCGGGCGCCTCCGGCAAGGTGCCCGCCGCCATCCACCTCAGCCCCGAGGCCGCCGATGGCGGCTGGATCGCCCGGCTGCAGGACGGCGACGTGGTGAAGCTGGACGCCGTCGAGGGCACCATCACCACCGATGCGCCGCTGGAGGACCGCCAGCCGGTCACCCCCGATCTCTCGGCAAACAGCTTCGGCATCGGCCGCGAGCTCTTTGAATCCTTCCGCCAGAACGCCTCGCCCGCCCGCGAAGGCGCCTCCAACGTCGTCTGAGGAGCACCCGATGACCCCTGAAACCGCAAGCGCCCGCGCGCGCGAGATCTGTCAACTGGCCCCGGTGGTCCCCGTGCTGGTGGTCCATGACGTGGCCCATGCCCGCCCGCTGGCCGAGGCCCTGGTGGCCGGTGGCCTGCCGGCGCTGGAAGTGACCCTGCGCACGCCGGTGGCGCTGGATGTCATCCGCGAGATGGCCAAGGTCGAAGGCGGCGTCGTGGGCGCGGGCTCGATCCTGACGCCCGAGGCGGTGACCCAGGTGGTGGCCGCGGGTGCCAAGTTCGGCGTCTCGCCGGGCTCGACCGCAAAGGTGCTGACCGCCGCCGAACAGGCCGACCTGCCGATGCTGCCGGGTGCCGCCACCGCGTCGGAGGTCATGGCGCTGCTGGAGCGCGGCTACACGGTGCAGAAGTTCTTCCCCGCCGAGATCGCCGGCGGCGCGGCAGCCATCAAGGCCATCGGCGCGCCAATCCCCGATGTCTCCTTCTGCCCGACGGGCGGTGTCTCGCCCTCCAACGCCGACGACTACCTGTCGCTGAAAAACATCCTCTGCGTCGGCGGCTCCTGGGTCGCCCCGCAGAAGCTGGTCGATGCCGGCGACTGGAAGGGCATCGAGGAACTGGCCCGCGAGGCCGCCGCCCTGCCGCGCTGAGCCGCGCAATGGCAACACCTGGAAAGGCGCGTCCCCGGCGGGCGCGCCTTTTTCGCTGCGCCTACAAGGGCACTGTTCCACCTGGCTTCGGGGCAAGGGGGCGCGGCCCCCTCGCGCGCCTGCGGCGCTCTCACCCCCGGAGTACTTTCAGCCTGGTGATGATGCGGGACAGGGCCCGGTTTGGCACCCTCCTTCCGAGTGAGAGCGTGCAACACCCATGACCCAAACCTCCGCCGCGATATCGTCCGACCCTGTTTCATCACCAGGCTGGAAATACTCCGGGGGAGTCTCCGGCACGGAGACGGGGGCAGCGCCCCCCTGCCCCGGCCTTGCCGCGGGGTGCCGGCGCGCGCCCTAGCGCCCGGCGGCTCCCCGGCGGCCACGCCAGCCGCCGCGACGTCCGGCCCGTGCGACGCTGGAAAGGCCCTCCTGCATGAGTTTCGTCATCGGATGCCCCTCGACCCCATAGAGCGCCAGCAGGGCCTCGAGGGCCTGCCTCTGGTCCTGTCCCGGCGCCAGGCTCAGCGCCCAGTCCATCAGGATCGAGCGGCATTCGGCCTCGCTTATGCCCTCGATCCGGTAGGACTCGCGGATCAGCCCCTTGGGGTCCATCGCGTCCCCCTTGCCATTGCTCATGTCGTCCTCCCTGGTCGTCCCTCGGCATCCTCCGACCCGGCATCCGCATCGGCTTCACGTGCGAGGATCTCGGTGATCGCATCGCCGGCGCTCCGCGTCGCCAGCTCGAAGGCCTGCCTCAGCTCCTCTAGGCTCTCGGCCCCGGTGTCGCGCAGCAGCAGCGCCCGACCGCCCTCGCCGATGGCCTCGGGGTCGAGCACCCGGTCGCTCAGCAGCTTGCCGACCTGGCCCACGTTCCAGAGCAACCGATAGGTCGAAGCCAGCAGATCGCGTTCGTCCTCGTGCATCCAGCCCTGCGCCACGGCCAGACGCAGCCCGTCGCCGATCCAGCCCTCGGGATCGCCGGCGATGAGGCCACCGGCCTGGGCGATCAACTCGATCTCCTGGTTGCGACCGGGGCCCACCTTGACCTCCCATGGCGCGCCCGCGCCCTTGGCCGCCAGGATGCGCGCCCGCATCTCGGCCACCTGGCGCAGCACCGCGCCTTTGTCGCGCCCCGGCGCGATGACGCTGTCGATGAAGGCCATGACCTCGCGCGAGAGCTCTCCCGGTCCCGCCACCACGCGGGCTCGGGTCAGCGCCAGGTGCTCCCAGGTCCAGGCCGTGGCCTGCTGGTAATCGCGGTAGGAGGTCAGCGAGGTTGCCACCGGACCCTGGTTGCCCGAGGGGCGCAGCCGCATGTCGACCTCGTAGAGGCGCCCCTGCGCCATCGGCGCCGACAGCGCCGTCACCAGCGCCTGGGTCAGCCGGGCGTAATAGACCCGCGCCGGCAGCGGGCGCCGCCCGTCCGAGCTCTCCTGTCCCGCCGCGTCGTAGATCACGATCAGGTCGAGGTCCGAGCGCGCATTGAGCCGCCCCGCCCCCATCGAGCCCATGGCCATCACCACCGCGCCACGTCCCGGCGGCGGCCCGTGGCGACGGGCGAAGTCGGCCTGCACCTCGGGCCAGATCCCGCGCAGCACCGCCTCGGCGAGACCGGCATATTCGGCCCCCGCCTCTTCGGGGCGGATGAGGCCGCGCAGGTGATGCACCCCGATGCGGAAATGCCATTCCTTCTGCCAGCGCCGCGCCGCGTCCAGCCGCGCCTCGTAGTCCGCCTCATGCTCCAGCACCCGGCCCAGCTCTGCCGCCAGCGCCTCGTTGCCGGGCCAGGGGGCGAAGAAATCGCCGCCGATCACCGCGTCGAGCACGCCCGAGTTGCGGCTGAGGAAGAGCGCCAGCTCGGGCACCGTGCCGCAGATATCGCCGATCAGGTCGATCAGCTGCGGGTTGGCCTCGAAGAGCGAGAAGAGCTGCACCCCGGCAGGCAGGCCCTTGAGGAAGCCGTCGAAGGCCAAGAGCGCCTCTTCGGGTTTCGCCGCGCGGGCCAGCGAGGCCAGAAGCTGCGGGCGGAGCCGCCCGAAGATCTCGCGCGAGCGGGTCGAGGCAAGGGCCGGGTAGTGCTGCCAGCGCGCCAGGACGCCCTTGTCGACCCCCATCTCGCGGGCCAGCTCCTGCGGGTCGGGCACCTCGGCCGCCTGCGCCTTGCCGGGGCCGGGGGTCTCGGGGGCAAAGAAGGCCTCGGTGATCTCGTGGACCGCCTCGAGCCGGCGGGTCAGGTCGCCGCGCAGCTCGGCCTCGTCGCGCCCCATCAGGGCCGCCAGCCGGGCCAGCCCCTCACCATTGGCGGGCAGCTTGTGGGTCTGGGCGTCGTTGATCATCTGCACCCGGTGCTCGACCTCGCGATGCGCGCGGTAGTGATCCACCAGCTCCGAGGCCGCATCCGAGGGCAGCCAGCCGGCCACCGAGAGCTGATGCAGCGCCGGCACCGTGGCGCGCAGCCGCAACGAGGGATCGCGGCCGCCGGCAATCAACTGGTGAAACTGGGCGAAGAACTCGATCTCGCGGATACCGCCCCGGCCCAGCTTCATGTCGTGACCGGGCAGCGAGAGCGGGCCGTGGTAGCCCTTGCTGTCGCGGATCGCCAGGCGCACCGCATGGGCGTCCTGGATCGCCGCATAGTCCAGGTGCCGCCGCCAGACGAAGGGTCTGAGCCCGTCGAGGAACCGCTGGCCGCGGTCGAGATCGCCGGCGCAGGGGCGGGCCTTGATATAGGCGGCGCGCTCCCAGGTGCGGCCAAGGCTTTCATAGTAGCGCTCGGCGGCTTCCATGCCGACGCAGACGGGCGTGACGGAAGGATCGGGGCGCAGCCGCAGGTCGGTGCGGAAGACATAGCCCTCGCCCGTCGGCTCGCTGAGCAGCGTGGCCATCTTGCGCACCGCGCGGATCAGCGCCGGGCGCGCCTCGCCCGCATCCTCGAAGCGTTCCTCGTCATAGAGCGCGATCAGGTCGATGTCTGAGCTGTAGTTGAGCTCTCCGGCGCCCATCTTGCCCATGGCCATCATCACCAGCCCGCAACCGGTCTCGAGATCCTCGGGCCCCATGCCCGGAAGCTTGCCCCGTTTCAGCTCGGCTGCCAGCGCCGCGCGCAGGGCCACGCCGGTGGCCAGGTCGGCGAAATCGGTGAGCGCGCCGGTGACCTTTTCAAGCGGCCAGGCGCCGCCCAGGTCCGCCAGCGCCACGATCAGCGCCATGCGGCGCTTGCCGCGTCGCAGCTCGGGCCCGATGGCGGGGTCGAGCGGGTCGAGGGCCTGCAGCCGCGCGCCCTCGGCCGACAGTGCGGTCAGCGGGGTCTCGAGCGCGCCGGTCAGCCAGTCGGCCTCCCTGGCGATGAGCCCGGCGAGATAGGGCGAGGAGCCCCCGGTGCCCGCGATCAGCGCGGCCCGGTCTCCGCTCAGCCCCGGCACATGGGCCAGGGCTTCGGCCCCTCTTTCGGGATCGAAGGGACGTGGCAGGCGGGTCAGGTCAAGGCGATCTTCCATTGCGCGACGTTGCGCAGATCATGCGGGCTGGTCAATCCCCGCCGCCCGCGCCATCCTGCGCCGCGAAGAAACGGAGAGCCCCATGAGCAAGAGCATGAAGCGGGTCCGCCGGGCCCTCGAAGAGGCCGGCATCCCCGCCGAGATCCACGAGCTGGGAGAGACCCGCACCGCAGAGCAGGCCGCCGAGGCCGCGGGTTGCGCACTGGACCAGATCACCAAGTCGATCATCTTCCGCGGCGAAGAGAGCGGAGAGGCCATCCTTTTCCTCACCGCCGGAGGCAACCGGGTCGATGCCGCGAAGGCCTCGGCCCTGGCCGGAGAGCCCCTGGGCAAGGCCGATGCAGCGCTGATCCGGGCTCAGACCGGCTTTGCCATCGGTGGCGTCAGCCCGGTCGGCCACCTCAACCCGATCCGCGCCTTTCTCGACCCCAGGCTGCTGGAATTCGACCGAATCTGGGCCGCTGCGGGCACGCCGCGCCACGTTTTTCCCATGGACGCGCATATTTTGCCCGAGCTGACCGGCGCGCAAGTAGCTGATTTTACGTCCTGAAATTGATAAATGTAAAAAACATTCACATACCCCCTTGCGTGGGGCCGCCTTAGTGCCAATCTAGGAGATGTGAAAGACATTCACATAACCTTACGAGGAGACACCGAGATGACCGCCACCACCGCCCAAATGCACGACCAGCAGGGTTCGTCCCGTCGCAGCTGGCTGGGCCGTTCGGAGGACTGGCTGGACAGCAAGGGCAAGGGAGCCTGGATCGCCGCGATGGTGCTGGGCTTCGTGTTCTTCTGGCCTGTCGGCCTCGCCATCCTGTTCTACATGATCTGGGGAAAACAAATGTTTGCCAAATCCTGCCGCTCGGGCGGTCGCGCCCGTCACATGCACTCCATGCACCGCGCCGGCTTTGCCGCGATGAAGAGCTCGGGCAATACCGCCTTTGACGCTTACAAGGAGGAAACCCTCCGCCGTCTGGAAGACGAACAGGAACAGTTCGAAGCCTTCCTCGAGCGTCTGCGCGCTGCCAAGGACAAGGCCGAGTTCGACCAGTTCATGGACGACCGCGCCAAGAAGGCCCGCAGCGAACGCGCCGCCATCTCGGGTGACGACACCCAGGGCAATGGCCCGGCGCCCAGCCCCTACGCCGAGATCTGATCCCGGCCTGCCCTTCCGGCCCCCAGGGGCCGGAGGCGCCAGACAGAGCGACGGCCCGGCAGCTGACCGGGCCTTCACTGTCCGCGGCGACCATTTGCATTATTTCCTTTCCCGGCGCCCCCGCGCCCGCCAGAATTCCGACGTGCCGGCCCGCCCGGCCGCGATACCGTCGAGGAGCCACGATGTCCTACGCCTACCCCGCCCCCCTGCCCCTGCCGGACCCCGCCGAAGTGCCCGAGGCCTATGAGGGCGTCGCTCTCAAGCGCGCCCTGGCCTGGGTCGTCGACATGCTGGTGATCTTCCTGATCTCGGCGGTGACCATCCCGCTCACCTTCTTCATCAGCGCCTTCTTCCTGCCCGCGGTGATGCTGGTGGTCAGCTTCATCTACCGCTGGTTCACGGTCTCGGGCACGGGCTCGACCTGGGGCATGCGGCTCTTCGGCATCGAGTTCCGCAATCTCGACGGCAGCCGGTTCTCGTCGCAGGACGCGCTGCTGCACGTGCTGGGCTACACGATCTCGCTGGCGATCTCGCCGCTTCAGCTCGTCTCGGTGATCCTGATGTGCTTCACCCCCTACGGGCAGGGCCTGACCGACCTGGCGCTGAACACCACGGCGGTCAATACGACAAGGGTCTGATCCCCTGCGCGCTTCCGGCGCAGCCGGGGCACAGGCCGGGGCTTGGCGGCACGGGGCAAGGTTGCTATCGTTTCTTCAACGGGTTTCGGGTCATTCTTCACCGAAGCCCTGACCAGCAACCCGATCCCGCCGGCCCCCGCCACTCCACCAGCTCGGGGCTTTCGCGGAACTCCCTTGGATATCAGACACTTCCCAGTTTCCGCCCATGCGTCATTCGCTTCCGCTCGCCCCCCAGTTCTACGTGACCGCGCCGCAGCCCTGCCCCTATCTTGAAGGGCGCATGGAGCGGAAGCTGTTCACCTCCCTGCAGGGGGATTCGGCGGAGCAGCTGAACAATACGCTGTCGAAACAGGGCTTTCGCCGCTCGCAGAACGTGCTCTATCGGCCATCCTGTGCCGATTGCGCCGCCTGCCTCTCGGCGCGGATCGACGTCTCGGCCTTCACCCCCTCGAAGAGCCAGCGCCGGGTGATCAAGCGCAACAGCCATTTCAGTCGCCGCGCCACCTCGCCCTGGGCCACGGAAGAGCAATACAGCCTCTTCCGCACCTACCTGGACCGGCGCCACGCCGATGGCGGCATGGCCGACATGGATGTCTTTGAATTCGCCGCCATGGTGGAAGAGACCCCGGTCCGCTCCCGCGTGGTCGAGTACCAGGACGAAAGCGGCCTGCGCGCCGCCTCGCTGACCGATGTGCTCGATGACGGCGTGTCGATGGTCTATTCCTTCTACGACCCCGAGCTCGAGCGCAATTCCCTCGGCACCTATCTGATCCTCGACCATATCGAGATCGCCCGCCAGGCGGGGCTGCCCTATGTCTACCTGGGCTACTGGGTGCCGGGTTCGCCGAAGATGGGCTACAAGTGCAAGTTCTCCGGGCTAGAGCTCTACCACGAGGGACGCTGGCAGAAGATGCGCCGGGCCTCGGATTACGACGCCACCACCCACCCCCTGAAGAGCGACCCGATCGCCGAGCAGGTGGCCAATATCACCCTGCCCGACGCCCGCGCCCCAGGCCGCCGCCGCTGATGCCGCAAAGGCTGCACGCCGTCGCGCTGCTGGTGCCGGACTATGACGCCGGGCTTGCCTTCTACGTCGGAAAACTGGGCTTCGAGCTGATCGAGGACACCCCCCTCGACGCGCCGAAACGCTGGGTGCTGATCGCCCCTCCGGGCGGCGAGACGCGCCTCTTGCTCGCCCGCGCCGATGGCGCGGTCCAGCAGGCCGCCATCGGCAACCAGACCGGCGGCCGCGTGGGCTTCTTTCTCGAGACCGATGATTTCGACCGCGATCACGCCGCGATGCTGGCCGCGGGTGTCACCTTCGAGGAAGAGCCCCGCGACGAGCCCTATGGCCGTGTCGCCGTCTGGCGCGATCCCTTCGGCAACCGCTGGGATCTGCTGGAGTTCTCGCGCGGAACGTAGCGGCTTGGTGGGGTGCACCTACCATCCCCCCTGCCCCGAAGCGCCGCCCCCAGACCACCGGGACCACCCGCCACCACAAGCGTAGGGTGGGGTTTCACCCCACCTCTCCCCTACGTGGAACCGCCCCGCCCCAAAGCAAAAGGGCCGCGAGGATCTCTCCCCGCGGCCCTTTTCATGTCTGTCCGAAGGCTCAGCGGCCCAGCAGGTCCGGCACGATGGTGACGATGCTCGGCACGAACCACAGCACCGCGAGGCCCAGCACCTGGATCAGCACGAAGGGGATGATCCCGCGGTAGATATGGCCCGTGGTGACGCTCGCCGGAGCGACGCCGCGCAGGTAGAAGAGCGCGAAGCCGAAGGGCGGGGTCAGGAACGAGGTCTGCAGGTTCACCGCGATCATGATCGTCACCCACTTCGGATCGAAGGTGCCGCCGTAGATGACGGGGCCGACGATCGGGATGACGATGTAGATGATCTCGAGGAAGTCCAGCACGAAGCCCAGCACGAAGAGCACCAGCATCACGATCAGGAAGACCTGGAACTCGCTGTCGAAGCTCTTCAGGAACTGCTGGATGTAGTGCTCGCCCCCGAAGGAGATCACCACGAGGTTCAGCAGCTGCGAACCCACCAGGATGGTGAAGACCATCGAGGTCACCTTCGCCGTCTCGCGCACGATCTTGCCCAGCACCGAAGTGCGCAGCAGCACCCAGCCCGAGTAGATCAGCCCGAAGCCCGCGAACATGAAGCAGATCGCGGCGGCAAGATAGGCCAGCCAGCCCTCGACCGTGACCACGGTCTGGTTGACCCGCAGGTCGAAGTTGGCCCCCAGCAGGATCATGGCGATCAGCGCGAAGGTCGACCAGGTGATGACCCAGGGGTCACGGCCCTCTTCCTTCAGCTTGCGGAAGGCCGCCAGCAGGATCGCACCACCGGCACCGAGCGCCGCAGCCGGCGTCGGGTTGGTGATGCCGCCCAGGATCGAGCCCAGCACCGCAACGATCAGCACCAGCGGCGGGAAGACCACGCGGATCAGCTCGTTGGTGGCCAGGCGCGCGGCGGCATGCTTGCAGCCCCAGAGCGCCACGACCAGCGGCACGGCGATGATCAGCAGGCTGACCCCCGGCGAGGTGGTCGGCGCGATGAAGAGCACGTCGAGCAGGGCGACGACCGCCAGCGCCCCGGCACCGATCAGCAGCGGACGGGCGTCATCCGCCGGACGCACGCCCCGCGCCGCTGCCAGGATCAGGCCCAGCATCACGATCAGGGTGGCAATGCCGGTCCCGATGGGCGCGGCGGCAGCGGCCTTGGCGACCACGGCGGCCTGCATTTCCTCGGCACTCAGCTCGTGACCCTGCTCGATGCCACCCGCGGCCATGATGGCCTGGGTCTGCTGCACCGCCATGTCCCACTTCTCCTGCCCATGCAGCTCGATCATCGCGGCCTGGCAGGTTTCCGAGACATTGGTCCGCAGGATCGCGCCTTCACCACCCTGGGCGAAGTTCGACACGGCCAGGTCCTGGCTGCCGACGAAACCGACCTGCGCCAGCACCACAGTGCCGACGATCAGGATCGCGGGCACGATGAAGAACCAGGTCAGCGCCTCGCGCTTGGTGATGATCTCGTGCTGGGTGTGGCCGACGGAATGCACGGCGGGCGCGTTCTGCGGGCGCACCAGCGCATAGACGAAGGCATAGCCGGCGTAGAGACCGGCCAGCAGGATGCCCGGCAGCATGGCCGACTGGAACAGCGTCCCGACCGAGACCACGGCAGGCTTGCCGAGATAGGTCAGGGCATCGGTACAGCCGAAGCTCTGCGCCCGAGCCTCCTGCGCGGCACTATAGAGGTCGCCCGAAAGCGTCCCCAGCAGGACCAGCACGATGGAGGGCGGGATGATCTGCCCCAGGGTGCCCGACGCGGCAATGACGCCGGTCGAGAGCTCGGGCGAATAGCCCGCGCGCAGCATGGTGGGCAGCGACAGCAGGCCCATGGTCACCACGGTGGCACCGACGATGCCGGTCGAGGCCGCCAGGAAGGCGCCCACGACGACGACCGAGACGGCCAGGCCGCCCGGCAGGGGCCCGAAGACCCGTGCCATGGTGGTCAGCAGGTCATTGGCGATCTTCGAGCGCTCGAGCGTGATGCCCATCATGACGAACATCAGCACCGCCAGCAGGGTCTCGATGGACTGGCCCGCGAAGACGCGCTCGTTCATCCGGTTCACGATGAAGCTGATGTTGCGGTCCATCGCCACTTCCCAGCCGCGCTCGAAGACCGGCACGGCCACGGTGGGCAGCTCCGGGTATCGGAAGTGCGAGACCGTGTCGGGATGAACCCCCGCCGCCATGAGCTCCTTGTAACCGGCGCTCGACATGTCGATGGCCTGGTGCACGAGGATGCCCGAGGCATCGAGGTAGGCGATGATGGCGAAGGCAAAGAGGCCCGCGCCGGGGATGGCAAAAGCCACGGGGAAGCCCGAGAGGATTCCCGCGAAAAGGCTCAGGAAGACGATGAGCAGGCCGACTTCGACCCCATCAAGTCCGAAAAGCATGTGTCAGGTTCCCTCAGTGCGTGCCTTCGTAGGCTTCTTCACCAGCCCCGAGCGTGTCGATATCCAGATACTTGCCCGCGCTCTCTTCGCCTTCGACGAACTCCAGGAAGGAGCGGTAGAAGAAGGCCACCGCCTGGATGAAGACCAGGGCGACGAAGCACAGGATGAGGATCTTGAAGAGGAAGTAGGCGTTGAAGCCGTCCGGGCTGAAGCCGATGGTCTCGACGTTCCACTTCACGATGCGGCTCTTGCGCAGCATCATTTCCAGCTGGTCGCTGGCCGAGACCTTGGGCGTGATCAGGTGACGCCAGAGGAAGAACCAGGAATACATCCAGGTCAGCACGGCGACGGGGATCATGAAGAAGAGCGCGCCGAACATGTCGACCGCGCGCTTGGCGCGGTGGCCGATGGCCGCATAGACCAGGTCGACGCGGACATGGGAGCCCTGCACGAAGGCATAGGCCACGCAGAGCGCGACCACGGCGGCGTTCCACAGCTTCAGGCCCTCGGCGTACCAGCCCACGGACTGGGTGAAACCGATGCCGAGCGGCGAGATGGTGATCTCGCCCAGGCGGAAGATGGATTGCAGGAAGACCACGAGGATCTGCTGGCCGACCATGATCAGGCCCGCCCAGGCGGCGGTACGGCCGACCACGTTGGCAAAGCCCTCGAGCACCCGCACGCAGCCCCACATGAAGGGCCGGAAGAGGAGACCCGCGAGGGTCACCAGCAGGAAGATGTCGAAGACGGCGAAGAAGAACTCCGTCGAGCCGCCATAATAGATGAAGCGGATCAGCGCTTCCTTGTCCGACCAGTTCAGCCAGAGCTCGGGGTGACTGACGGCGTAGGCGATATGCCAGAAGCCCAGGCCAACCTGGCTCACGAACCAGATGAGCGCGTCGATCATCTTGTGCCCCACCTTTGTTGTCTTGTTACGTGAAGGGCTGCGCACCCATGGATGCACAGCCCGATTTTCTTGCCGTTTCTAGGGCTTAGCCGCCCAGAACGCGGTTCCGCTGTGCAGTGTAGCTGCTGTCGGACACCGACATCCAGCCCGACGCGGAGGCCATGGAGGCCTCGGCCGAGTTGCGGATCTCGGCGAAGATCTCGTCGTCCATGAAGCCGTCCAGAACCTCTTTCGAGGCCGAGCCGAAGGCATCCCAGACATCATCCGGGAATTCCTGCACCTGGATGCCGGTGGAACGCAGACGCTCCAGCGCGGGGCCGTTGTTGGCGATGAACAGCGCGTAGTTGTGCTGATGCGCCTCGGCGGAAGCCACCTCGATGATCTTTTGCTGTTCCGGCGTCAGGCCGTTGAAGACATCCAGGTTGGTGGCGACGGACAGGGCCGCGCCCGGCTCGTGGAAGCCGGCGGGGTAGTAGTTCTTGCAGACTTCCTGCAGGCCCAGCTTCTCGTCCGACCAGGGGCCGATCCACTCGGTGCCGTCCAGGGCGCCGGTCGACAGCGCCTGGTAGATCTCGCCGCCCGGCAGAACCTGCACGGAGGCGCCCAGCTTGGCCAGTGCCTGACCGCCGAGGCCGGGCATACGGAACTTCAGACCCTTGAAGTCGTCGGCCGAGTTGATCGGGTTGCGGAACCAGCCGCCACCCTGGGCCGCGGTCTGACCGGCCAGGAAGGACTTCAGGCCGAAGATCTCGCCCAGCTGGTGATGCAGCTCCATGCCACCATTGGCATAGTACCAGGTCATCATCTCGGGCGCGGTCATGCCGAAGGGCACGGTGGTGAAATAGGCCCATGCCGGGTGCTGACCGACGAAGTAGTAGTCGGCGCCATGGTACATGTCGGCCTGACCCGCGGTCACGGCGTCGAAGACTTCCAGCGCACCGACGAGCTCGCCTGCGGCCTTGGCTTCGACGACCATCGAGCCGCCGGACATTTCGTTGACGTTGTTGACGAAACGCTCAACCGAGTCCCAGACACCGGCCAGGCCGCGCGGCCAGGTGGTGACCATGGTCAGCTTGACCTGACCCTGTGCGACGGCCGGTGCGGCCAGCGAAGATGCGGCCGCGGCGGTACCGCCGATCGCAGAGGTTTTCAGAAAAGAACGACGATCCATTTGGGCTCCTCCCCATGATTTTCGTGTAGCCCCGTCGCCGGGGCGGATCGTTGGCAGTGGAGGGGACCGTAGCGAGAGGCTCGCGCATGTGAAATACCAAAGATTACGTATATCGCCCTCGATATTGGCAAAAACTACTCGCATAGCGGGTATGAGAGCGGCTCACGAAAGATTTCCTTGCGTCACTCTCGGCGGCGGTGGCGCAATTCCCTCCCCGCCCCCTTTGGCTGGGAATCACCCGCCCCAGACCTTATGACAAGCAGATGACCCGGCCCCTCGCCCGCTCCGCCCGACGGTTCAGCGACCGCTTCGCGCTCAGTTACGGACAGAAGCTGTTCCTTCTGGCCACCCTGCCGCTCATCCTGGCGGTGGCGGCGATCTCGCTGCTGGTGGCGGCGCAGTCGCGGGCCCTGGCCGAGCGCGAGATCGCAGCGCTTGAGCGCCAGATGATCGCCGCCAAGAAGGCCGAGCTCAGGAATTACGTCACCCAGGCGCGCAACGGCTTCAACCGGATCTACGGCATGGCCGGCCCCACCGACGCCGAGGCGCAGGAACATGTGAAGCAGATCCTCTCGGCGATGATCTACGGCGACGAGGGCTTCTTCTTCGTCTACGACTACGACGGCACCAACCTGGTCTCGCCGCGCCAGACCGACATGATCGGCCGCAACTGGCTCGATCTCAGCGATGGCAACGGCGTGCCCGTGGTGCAGGAGTTCATCGCCACCGCCCGCGAGGGCACGGGCTATGTCACTCACCTCTGGCCCAAGCCCTCGACCGGCGAAGAGGCGCTGATGGTCAGCTACGTGACCGCGCTGCATTCTTGGAAATGGGCCATGGGCACCGGCGTCTTCATCGACGATGTGCTGGCCACCACCGCCGCCGCCCGCGCCGATGTGGAAGCGCGCGTGCAGCGCACCTTCCTGCATATCGGCGGCATCACCCTTGGCGCACTGATGCTGGTCTTCGGCTCGGGCCTCTTGATCAACATCCGCGAGCGCCGCCTGGCCGATGCCAAGCTGAAGGCGCTGACCCAGCGGGTCTTCGACGCCCAGGAAGAGGAACGCGGCCGCGTCGCCCGCGAGCTGCACGACGGCATCTCGCAATTGCTGGTCGGGGTGCGGTACGCGCTGGACAGCGCGCGGCGGCGGCTCGATGCCGGCGACGCGCGCGCCGGCGAGACGCTGGACCGCGGCATGGCCTCGCTCTCGGGGGCCATCCAGGAGGTGCGCCGCATCTCCCGCGACCTGCGCCCCGGCGTGCTGGACGACCTCGGGCTGGGCCCGGCCCTGAAGGCACTGGTCGAGGACTTCGGCACCCGTACCGGCATCGAGACCGACTTCTCTACCGTGGTCTTCCGCAACCGGCTGCACAATGACGCCAAGATCGCCCTCTACCGCATCGCCCAGGAAGCCCTGACCAATATCGAGCGCCATTCCGGCGCCTCCCGCGTCGCCATGGACTTGCGCGGCCACCGCTCGGGCGCCACGCTGAAGATCTCGGACGATGGCTGCGGGCTGCCCGGCCACGTGAACAAGGCCGGCAAGGGCATGGGCCTGAGGAACATGCAGGAGCGCGTCGACCAGATGGGCGGCACCCTGCGCATCTTCTCGACCCGCAGCGGCACCGAGACCGGCACGCTGATCGAGGTCACTGTGCCGCCCTCCAAGGTGATCGACGCCAACGAGCTCGATCTGGACAGCCAGGACAGACACCCGCCCGAGGCCGCCCCGGCCCCGCGCAGCAAGGGAAAGGAAAGCGCATGAGCGTGCCGCAGCCGAAGCCGGAGCCGATCCGCGTCGCCATCGTCGACGACCACCCCATGGTCGCCGAGGGCATCGAGGCCATTCTCGACAGTTTCCCCGACATCGTCGTGGTCGGCACCTATTGCAACGGACGGGGCATCATCGACGCTGTGGAAGACGTGCGCCCCGACGTGATCCTGCTGGATCTCAACATGCCCGAGATGGGCGGCCTCACCGCCTGCGAGATCCTGCTGGAAGAGCACCCCTGGCTGAAGATCCTCATCCTGTCGATGCATGACAGCCCCGAGTACATCTCGACCGCGCTGGACCACGGCGCGCGCGGCTACGTGCTGAAGGACGTGCCCACCGACGAGATCAAGCGCGCCATCGACGTGGTGATGGCGGGCGAACGCTACCTCTGCACCGGCGCCCAGGGCTCTCTGGCGCCCGCACGCGGTGCCGGGCACCTGACCAACCGCGAGCAGACGATCCTGCTGCAACTGGCCCAGGGCAAGTCCAACAAGGAAGTCGCCATCGCGCTGGATATCTCGGTGCGCACGGTCGAGACGCACCGCAAGAACATCAAGAAGAAGCTGGGCATCTCCTCGACCGCCGGCCTCACCCGCTACGCGCTGGAACATGGCGTGCTGCGCGACGCGACGCAGAAGTTCTGAACCGGCGACCGGGCGGAACCTTCCGGAAATCCTCTCCGCCCAGGCCGGAGAGGTGATTTCCAGAAGGGCCCTTCATCGTCTCTTGCCCCGACACTTGCGCCGCCCCCCTTCCGCCTGCGGACCTGCCGTGGCCCTGCCCCTTGGCATGCCGCACCGCTTCTGCCCCTTCCCAGACCGAAACCGACCTGCCTTGGCACGGCCAAATCGCGCCCCATGCCCCAGGGGCAGCCGAACCCTTTGTTTTTCTGGCTTCCACGGAAAGCAAAGCGCCGAGAACGCCTTCCTCGCAAAGATTTCCGCCATTTCACGCAACTTTCGGAAAGGAAAATTGCCGCCTGAGAAACTTTTCTCTCTGATTAGCGGTTGACCTTCCTGAAATCCCCTCCTATTCCTCCTTTTACGAACGAAGGAGCCCTTGGGACATGAACGCCCTAGTAATTATCGTAGGAGCTTGGCGCATGGGCCGGTGAAAGCCGGAGACCCGTTCAGGACCCCATGCGCCCCCGGATCATCCTCCGGGGGTTTTTTATTGCCCGCGCCCGGCGCGGGTATCGAGGAGAGCCGCGGAGCGGCGACAGACGGAGAAGCAAGATGGCACGTCAGATGACTGGTGCGAAAATGGTGGTTCAGGCTCTAAAGGATCAGGGTGTGGACACGGTATTCGGCTACCCGGGCGGCGCTGTCCTGCCGATTTATGACGAGATCTTCCAGCAGAACGACATCAAGCACGTGCTGGTGCGCCACGAACAGGGCGCGATCCACGCCGCCGAAGGCTATGCCCGCTCGACCGGCAAGCCGGGCGTCGCGCTGGTGACCTCGGGGCCCGGTGCGACCAATGCGGTGACCGGCCTGACCGATGCGCTGCTCGACTCGATCCCGATTATCGTGCTTTCCGGCCAGGTCCCGACCTTCATGATCGGCACCGATGGCTTCCAGGAAGCCGACACCGTCGGCATCACCCGCCCCTGCACCAAGCACAACTGGCTGGTTCAGGACACCGACGACCTGTCGCGCCTGATGCATGCCGCCTTCCATGTCGCCACCACCGGCCGTCCCGGCCCGGTCCTGGTCGACATCCCCAAGGACGTGCAATTCGCCACCGGCACCTATCACCCCAAGCCCAAGTCCTCGGACTTCCGCTACCAGCCGCCGCTCAAGGCCGACACCGAGGAGCTGACCGAGCTGGTTGCCGCCCTCGAAGTGGCCAAGCGTCCGGTGTTCTACACCGGCGGCGGCGTGATCAACTCGGGCCCGGCTGCCAGCCAGCTGCTGCGCGAGCTGGTCGAGGCCACCGGCGCGCCGATCACCTCGACCCTGATGGGCCTCGGCGCCTACCCGGCCTCGGGCGAGAAATGGCTGGGGATGCTCGGCATGCATGGTCTCTACGAGGCCAACATGGCGATGCATGACTGCGACCTGATGATCAACATCGGCGCCCGTTTCGACGACCGGATCACCGGCCGCACCGACGCCTTCTCGCCCAATTCGCGCAAGGCGCATATCGACATCGACCCGAGCTCGATCAACAAGGTCATCCACGTGGACTTCCCCATCGTCGGCGATGTCGCCCACGTCCTGGAAGACATGCTGCGCATCTGGAAGGCCCGTGGCCGCAAGATGAACCGCGAGGCCCTGGCCAAGTGGTGGCAGAAGATCGACGGCTGGCGCGAGGTGAAATGCCTCACCTACAAGAACTCCGACAAGATCATCAAACCGCAGTACGCGCTCGAGCGGCTCGAGGCCCTCACCAAGGACCATGACCGCTACATCACCACCGAAGTGGGTCAGCACCAGATGTGGGCGGCGCAGTTCCTGGGCTTCGAGGACCCGAACCGCTGGATGACCTCCGGCGGCCTGGGCACCATGGGCTATGGCTTCCCCGCCTCCATCGGCGTGCAGATGGCCCACCCGGATGCCCTGGTGATCAACGTCGCCGGCGAGGCCTCCTGGCTGATGAACATGCAGGAGATGGGCACCGCGGTGCAGTACCGCCTGCCGGTGAAACAGTTCATCCTCAACAACGAGCGCCTCGGCATGGTCCGCCAGTGGCAGCAGCTGCTGCACGGCGAGCGTTACTCCTCGTCCTGGTCCGAGGCCCTGCCCGATTTCGTCAAGCTCGCCGAGGCATTCGGCGCCAAGGGCATCCAGTGCTCGGACCCTGCCGATCTCGATGACGCGATCATGGAGATGCTCAACTACGACGGCCCGGTGATCTTCGACTGCCTCGTCGAGAAGCACGAGAACTGCTTCCCGATGATCCCGTCGGGCAAGGCCCACAACGAGATGCTGCTCGGCGATGCCTCGACCGAGGGCGCCATCGAAGCCGGCGGCGCCGTGCTGGTGTGATGTCGAAGGTAAGGCGGGGTTGCCCCCCGCCCTACCGTAGGGCGGGACCCGATCCCGCCTACCCAACGGATCTCCTTCGAAGGACGCGAAGAAATGAACGCACTCAAGATCAAGAAGGGCTCGAACAGCCATTCCGCCTACAACCTCCGTTCCACCTTCTCGGACGTGATCGAGCAGCACACCCTCGCGGTGGTCGTCGACAACGAGGCCGGGGTTCTAGCCCGCGTCATCGGCCTGTTTTCCGGGCGCGGCTACAACATCGAGAGCCTGACCGTGGCCGAGGTGGATCACACCGGCAAGCGCTCGCGCATCACCATCGTCACCCGCGGCACGCCGCAGGTGATCGAGCAGATCAAGGCGCAGCTTGGCCGCATCATCCCCGTCCACCAGGTCAACGACCTGACCGTCGAGGGCCCCTCGGTCGAGCGTGAACTGGCGCTGATCAAGGTCGAGGGCGCAGGCGACCACCGGGTCGAGGCGCTGCGGCTGGCGGATATCTTCCGCGCCAAGGTGGTGGATTCGACGCTGACCAGCTTCGTCTTCGAGCTGACCGGCACGCCCGACAAGATCGACGCCTTCGCGGAGCTGATGCGGCCCCTCGGGCTGGTCGAACTGGCGCGCACCGGCGTCGCGGCGCTGTCGCGCGGCGACAGCTGACGGCAGCCGCTCCCTGCAAACGAAGAAAACCGCGCGGCATGCCGCGCGGTTTTGCTTTTCCCGATCCGAAGTTTCCGAGGGTCTCCGGACAGAAGGGAAAAACCCTCAGGAGAGCTTGGTCTTGTGACGCCATTTGGCGTCACGTTCTTCCGGACTTGGGAAGGGCACGACAATTGGGCGCCCACCGTCGCTGGGTGGCGTCGGGTGTGGCTTGCGCGCAGCAGTCGACCGAATATTCCCCGCTTCCATCAGCCGTCCGGCCAGCGAGGGATAGTGATCCTCGGCCACCAGCCGGGGGTTCTCGACCAGGCGCATGTCTTCGCTCTCGGTCAGGTCGAACTGCAGAAGGTCGCCGGGATCCAGGCTCAGCCCATCATCGACGTTACCGTTTGATTTAGAACGTAAAAAAGCAAGATCGCCGTGATCTTCACACCACACAACAGCCGTTTTGTCGTCGGCTGCCCGCCACAGCACTATCCCGAACATTGGCTACCCCGTGTCTCAGTTTCCGCGTTTACCCTCCGTTCAGGATGAGAGAAAACGTCTGCCTTTTACATATCTCTAAACGTGTCGGCATGTCACTTTTTGTGTCGCCTCAATGGATAATTGACGTTATACAGATACACACGTGACGTTCATAAGCGTCAGAAGCCACAAAAAGAAGACCAAAACAGTGGACTAGCGATGACAAGATGTCTTGAAGACACGTCGGGGGAGGCAACTATTGCTTAATCATGCTCTCAAAACCGATCAGACCGAGCTGAAGCCAGTCGAGATCCGCAGCATCTTCGGTGCGAATCTTAGGCAACTCAGCAGCGCCTACCCCTCGATTGCAGGGCTTTGCCGCGAACTGGGGATCAACAGAACCCAGTACAACCGCTACCTCTCGGGAGAGAGCTTTCCACGACCAGATGTATTGCACCGGATTTGCCAGTTCTTCGGCACCGACGCCCGCATCCTGCTCGAACCCGTGGACGACATCCGCGGCGGAGGCACAGACCTCTTCAATCACCCGATCATCTCTGAATATCTCGGCAACTCGGCCAGCCTGGTCGACGAGCAGATGTTCCCCTCGGGCTTCTACCGTTTCACCCGCGTCAGCTTCATCGACTCCGAAAAGGCGGTCATGGGGCTCATCTACATCTCGCGCAAGGACGGCCTGACCTTCCTGCGGGGTTTCGAGGCCCGCGAGGCGATGCGGCAGCAGGGACTGCCGGATGATCCGATGTCGCGTGAGTTCCGCGGCCTGATGCTGGCCCAGGAACAGGGTGTCGCGGCGCTGGTCGCCCGGCGCGGCTCCGTCACCTGTTCGTTCAACTTCCTGGCCCGTGTCGCCGCCTTCGACAACAACTTCTGGGAAGGCTACACCACCCGCACCATCCGCGAGGCCGTCTCGGGTCCGCGCGCGGCGCGCGTGGTCTACGAGCACCTTGGCCGCAATACCAGGCAGGTCATGGCCTGCGCGCGGATGGCCGGGCTGATCTCGGACGACCAGATCCCCCCCTTCCATCGTCGGCTGCTGCGGGTCGGAGAACCCTTCCGCTAGGCTGCGCCCCGGTGTGTGTGTGGAAACAGGAAAAGGGCGCCAGCGGGGCGCCCTTTTCGTGTCTCTGCCTCGGGGACGGGTCTCTCAGCTGTCGACGGTGACCCGCTGCTCCATGAAGGCCTTGAGGCGCAGCATCGCCTCTTCGATGTCCTGGGTGGACGCCGCATAGGAGAAACGCAGCGTACCCAGCCCCCTGCCCTTGTCGAAGTCCAGCCCCGGCGTCACGGCGACGCCGGCCTCTTCGAGGATCTCGCGGGCGAAGACGCGCGAGTCCGTGGTCAGGTCGCTGACATCCGCGTAGATGTAGAAGCCCCCGTCAGGCGGCGCGATACGCCGGAAGCCGGCGCGCGGCAGCCCTTCGAGCAGCAGCTTGCGGTTGCGGGCATAGACGGCGCGGTTCTCTTCCAGCTCGTCCATGGACTCCAGCGCAGCCCTGGCCACCACCTGGCTTGCGGCCGGGGCGCAGATGAACATGTGCTGGGCCAGGCGCTCGACCCGGCGGACGTGGTCCTCCGGGACGACCATCCAGCCAACCCGCCAGCCCGTCATGGAAAAATACTTGGAGAAGGAGTTGATGACATAGCAATCGTCGGTCACCTCCAGGGCCGAGACCGCGCGCTCTTCATAGTGCAGCCCGTGATAGATCTCGTCCGAGATGAAGGCCGTGCCCTCGTCATGGGCGGCGCCGATCAGCTCGGTCAGCGCGCTGCGGTCCAGCATGGTGCCCGAAGGGTTGCCGGGAGAGGCGACAAGCAGGCCATCCAGCCCCTTGCCCGCGATATCGCCCGGCGCGGGCTGGTAGCGATGCGCCTCGGCGGTCTCCAGCACCACGGGTTCAAGGTCCATGGCCTTGAGGATCTGCAGGTAGGACGGGTAGCCCGGCGCGCCGATGCCCACCTTGTCGCCCGCATCGAAGAGCGAGGCGAAGCTCAGCAGGAAGCCCGCCGAAGAGCCCGAGGTGACCAGCACCCGCTCGGGGTCCAGGTCGATGCCGTACCAGCGATCGTAGAGCCGGGCGATGCCCTCGCGCAGCTCCGGCATGCCGACGGTAAGGGAGTATCCCAGCGAGTCCGCCTCGAGCGCCGCCGTCAGCGCCTTGCGCGCCTTGGCAGGGGCCGGGGTCCCGGGTTGGCCGACCTCCATATGAAGGATCTTTCTCCCCTCCGCCTCAAGCTCGGCGGCGCGGGTCATGACGTCCATCACAATGAAGGAATCAACCTCTCCGCGGGTTGAAACTCGCATAAGCATCTCCGATGGTGGCTGCAGGTTGCCCCCGTTTCATCAGCCGGGGCGGCGCAGGTCAAGGAATGGCCGGTCGGATTGGGGGGTTGATTTGGTGCACCTGCGCACAGTTTTGGCAGTCTGCCTGATTTTTATCGCAAGTTCCGCACAGGCAGTCTCGCTCTTGCGGGACCCCGATATCGAGTATTCGCTGCGCCGCCTCGCCAAGCCGGTGCTGCAGGCGGCTGGCCTGCCGGCCAATCTGCCGATCCTTGTGGTGGATGACGGGCGGCTCAATGCCTTCGTGGTCGACCGCAATGCCATCTACCTCAACTCGGGCCTGATCCTGCGCACCTCCACCCCGGCAGAGCTGCAATTCGTCATCGCCCATGAGGCCGCCCATATCGCCAATGGCCATATCACCCGGCGGCGTCTCAACGCGGATTATTCCAACCGCCTCGCCCAGCTGGGCCTGGCGCTTGGCGTCGCCGCCGCGGCCAGCTCGGGCAACAGCGAGGCCGGGGCCGGTATCGCCATGGGCGTCGCCAGCTCCGCGCAGCGCTCGCTCTATGGCCATACCCGCGCCGAAGAGAGCAGCGCCGACCAGACCGCCATCCGCTGGATGTCCATCGGCGGGCTCGACACCGGCGGGGCGATCTCGCTGATGCAGGTGTTCCGCGGCCAGGAGCATCTGAAGGCCAGCCGCATGGACCCCTACGCCCGCTCGCATCCGCTGTCGCGCGACCGTCTGCGGCGGCTCGAGGCCCTGGCCAAGAGCTATGGCGGCAAGGGCGCGGACCGCCCCTCGGACAGCTATTGGTACGAACGCGCCAAGGGCAAGCTCTCGGCCTTCCTGCGCGAACCCCGCTGGACCGAGGCCCGCGCCAAGCAGAGCCCCACCAAGGATATCGAACGCATGCGCCTGGCGGTGGTGAAGCACCGGCGCTCGGACTGGCAGGGCGCGCTGGCGCTGATGGAGCAGGTGCTGGCCGAACGCCCCGGCGATCCCTTCTACCACGAGCTGAAGGGCCAGATCCTGCTGGAGGCGCGGCAGTTCAAGAGCGCCGAGGCCGCCTATCGCCGCGCCTCGGAACTGGCGCCTCGGGATGCGCTGATCCTGGCCTCTCTCGGACATGCCATGGTCGTGCAGGGCGGAGAGGCCCGGCTGCGCGCCGCCCTGCCCGTGCTGGAACGCGCCCGCGCGCTGGATTACCGTAGTGGCCGGGTGATGCGCGACCTGGGCTCGGCCTATGCGCAGCTTGGCCAGCCCGGCATGGCCGCGCTTTCGGTGGCCGAACGCCATGCGCTTTCGGGCCGCATGAAGGATGCGCATATCCAGGCCGAACGCGCCACGGGCCTTTTGTCGCGCGGCTCCCCCGCTTGGCAAAGGGCGCAGGATGTGCTCAATGCCAGCAAGGAGGACGGTTGAGCCATGTCCACCGGCACCCCCTCCCCCCGTCGATCCGGCCAAGGCCGATCCCCATGCCTAACCCGGTCCCGTCCGGGGGCCTGAAGAAAGAGCCGCCATGTCCAGCCTTCGCCCGATCCTGACCACCGCCGTCGTGACCGCCGCCCTCACCGGCGCCGCCTTCTACGCCATCGACAAGATGCCGACCGAGCCCGAGCTGAACCAGGCCGCCGAGGCCAGCGCCCCCGGCCTGACCCCCTCCGAGCGCGAGAGCTTCCGCACCGAGGTGCGCGACTACCTGATGGAGCACCCCGAGGTGCTGCTGGAAGCCATCCAGGTGCTCGAGGATCGCCAGGCGGTCGAGGCCGCAGAGGCCGAGGTCGCCATGGTGCGCGACAACGCCGAGGCGCTCTTTGACGACGGCTTCTCCTGGGTGGGTGGCAACCCCGAGGGCGACATCACCCTCGTCGAGTTCATGGACTACCGCTGCGGCTACTGCCGCAAGGCCTTCGAGGATGTCGAGGAACTGGTCGCCACCGATGGCAACATCCGCTTCGTGCTGAAGGAATTCCCCATCCTCGGAGAAGAGAGCCTGGCCGCCTCGCAGCTCGCCATCGCCACCCAGCTGGCGGCGGGCGACGAGGCCTACAAGCAGATGCATGACGCACTGATGGTGCATAGCGGCGGCTTCGACGAGGTTTCGGTGCGCCGCCTGCTCAGCTCGCTCGGGATCGAGGAAGAGCCGGTCATCGCGATGCTCGGCAGCCCCGAGGTGGCCGAGGTGATCAACGCCAACCGCGCCCTGGCCCAGAAGCTCGAGATCACCGGCACCCCGACCTTCGTGTTGCCCGAAACCCTGCTGCGCGGCTACGTGCCGCTGGCCGGCATGCGCTCCATCGTGGCGGACCTGCGCGCCGAGTGATCCCCGTGTCGCGCCGCCTGGTCATCGGCCTCGCCCTGCTGCTGCTGCCTGCGCCCCTCAGGGCGCAGCCCTCGGCGCTCTGGCAGAAGCTCGAAGAGAACCCCGCCCTCATGGCGCAGGAGATGCGCGCGCTGCTGCTCGAGGCACCACAGCTGATCGACGAGGTCCGCAGCGAGGCCCGTGCCCGCATGGCGGCAGACGCCGCATCGGACCTTGCCGCCGAAGTGGCGGGCGACAGCGCCATGATCGCAAAGCTGACCCCGGCGCTCTTCGGCGCCACCCCGCGCGGCTTCGGTGCCGAGGGGCCCGCCGCGATCACCCTCTTCACCGCCGCAGGCTGCGCCCCCTGCCTGCGCGCCGAGACCGAGCTGCGCGCCCTGGCTGACGAAATTCCCGGCCTCCGGGTCGAGCTGCGCAGCCTCTCCGATGATCCCGCCGACCGCCTGGACCGTGCCCTGCAAAGACGCGAGGGGCCCGAGACCGCCGCCCGCTTCCGCGCCAGGCTGCAGGACCCGGACAACGCCCAGGCCCTTGCAGAAAGCCTGACCGAGGACCCCGAGGCCCTTCTGGCCCTTGCCGAGAGCCCCGAGATTCGCGCCGAGCTGGCGCAAGAGGTATCGCTTTTCAGGGATCTGGGCCTCGACATGGCGCCCTCCTACGTCATGCCGGGCCGCCTGATACGCGGAGAAATGCCGAAAGTCGTCCTCCAAAGCTATCTCAGCCCGTAGAGTACACGCGACGCTATAGCGCGACACATTTCATTCGTGTTAAACTGGTGTCATGAAAAAGGACGGAATCCAGGGTCGACCCTACAAGTGGTCAGACCGTCTGCTAGGGCTCGTGGTCGCGCTGCCCGTCCTTTTGTGGCGCCTGGCCCAGGCCCTCTTCGGCATCGGCATCGGCATCCTGGTGGTGCTGCTGCTCGTGCACGGCACGCGCTGAGCGCGCGGCAGATTACTCTGCCGCCTGCGCCGTGACTTGGCCGTTCTCGATCGCCTCGGCGCGCTTTTCCACCTCTTCGACGATATGGTCGATCATCTGGTCGTTGTTCATCTTGTGGCTGGCCTTGCCCGCCAGGTAGACCATGCCGCTGCCCGCTCCGCCGCCGGTGAAGCCCACGTCGGTCATCAGCGCCTCGCCGGGGCCGTTGACCACGCAGCCGATGATGCTGAGGCTCATCGGCGTCTTGATGTGCTCCAGCCTCTTTTCCAGCGTCTCGACGGTCTTGATCACGTCGAAGCCCTGCCGCGCGCAGGAGGGGCAAGAGATGATGTTGACGCCGCGATGGCGCAGGCCCAGACCCTTCAGGATCTCGTAGCCCACCTTCACCTCTTCCACCGGATCGGCCGAAAGGCTGACCCGCAGCGTGTCGCCGATGCCCATCCACAGCAGGTTGCCCATGCCGATGGCGCTCTTGATGGTGCCGGTCATCAGCCCGCCCGCCTCGGTGATGCCAAGGTGGATGGGCGCGTCGGTCTGTTCGGCCAGCATCTGGTAGGCGGCAGCCGCCATGAAGACATCCGAGGCCTTCACGCTGATCTTGAACTCGTGGAAATCGTGGTCCTGCAGGATCTTGATGTGATCCATGCCGCTCTCGACCATGGCATCCGGGCAGGGCTCGCCGTATTTCTCCAGCAGGTGCTTTTCCAGGCTGCCCGCGTTGACCCCGATGCGGATAGAGCAATTGTGGTCCTTGGCGGCCTTGATGACCTCGGCCACGCGCTTCTCGTCGCCGATATTGCCGGGGTTGATGCGCAGGCAGGCCGCGCCCGCCTCGGCGGCCTCGATGCCGCGCTTGTAGTGGAAATGGATGTCCGCGACGATCGGCACCGGGCTCTCGCGGCAAATCTCTTTCATCGCCTTGGCAGAGGCCTCATCGGGCACCGAGACACGGACGATATCGGCGCCCGCCTCGGCGGCGCGGATGATCTGGTCCAGCGTGCCCTTCACATCGGTGGTCACCGTGTTGGTCATCGTCTGCACCGAGATCGGCGCTCCGCCCCCCACGGGCACGTCACCCACCATGATGCGGCGGCTCTCGCGGCGGTCGATATTGCGCCAGGGACGAACGGGATTATGCGACATGGGGAGGAAACCTCTGATTGCGCTCGGGGCAGAGATACGACAGGGCGGCCAGCGGTGCAATGCGGCCCGGTGGTCTCTCTCCTTCAGATAGGGTCCTACCCCGGCTTCCGCCAGTGCCGGGGGCGGATCGAGGGCAGCCCAAGACAGCAGCGCGCCCGCCCAATGGCAAACGCCCGCAGCCAGGGGCCACGGGCGTTGCAATTCCGGGATGCCGGCAGGCTTACTCGGTGACCATGCTCAGGTCGGCTTCGGCCACGGCGATCATCTTTTCGGCCTCGGGGTCGCGCGACAGGTCGGCCAGCACGTAGTTGGTCTTCAGGTCGTCGACCGAAAGCGCCACGTTGCGGATCGTCCCCGTGCCCTCGCCTGCGGGGCCATAGTATTCGCCCTCGACCTGGAAGTAGATCGAGCCCGACATGCCGGCGCGCAGCACCGGGGGCTCTTCGGTATTCGGCAGCTTCCAGGTCTCGCCCGCGTCGAGGATCTTCTCGAACAGGATCGTGCCATCGGCGCCCTGCACCCGCACCCAGGCGGGACGGACGGCAACCAGGCTGACGCCCGGCTTCGGCGTGGCGACCACCTGCGGCGAGGCGATGGCCTCTCCGGTCTGCGGGTCCAGCCCCAGCGACATGGCCACGGCGCGATCCTCGGCGCTCGGACCTGCGGCCTCGGGCAGGCTGGGCGCGGCGGAGGCCTGGGCGAAAGTGCCGACCTGCTGCGGGTTCAGGGTGGAAATCGGCGCATCGCGCGAGACGACGACCGGCACATCCAGCGCCTTCGGGCGATAGAGCCGGTCCATGCCGTCGCTCGGCGGATTAAAGACACCCGCCGCCTGGGCACCGACCACCGGGTCCTCGACCTGCATGGTGGCGCCGGCCAGCGGATCGAGATCGGCCAGCACGTCGGGGGTGTTCTCGACCGGGGCGAATTGCACCCGCTGCACCTCGTTCAGCACCGCGTAGCCGCCATAGGCCAGCCCGCCGATCACCGCCAGCAGCACCAGCGAAGAGCCGATGGCCGCGGGTTCGATACGGGCGAAGAAGCTCTCGCCCTGCGGGATGAAGGGGGTGGTCGGATCGGTGAAGGGATCGCTGCCGCGGGTCGACTTGCGCTCCAGCCGGGGCTCGGGGCGGGTGCGCGAAGAGGCCTCTGCGGACATGCCATGGGCGGTGGTGAACCCGCTCTCGGCACAGAATTTCGCGTAGGTCTGGTCAGGGTCCATGCCGAGGTAGCGCGCGTAGGAGCGGACGTAACCTGCGATGAAACCCGGAGTGTCGAAGGCGTCGGGGTCGGCGTTTTCGATCGCGGCAATGTAATTTGCCTTGATGCGCAATTCACGCTGAACATCGAGAAGCGACTTGCCCATGGTCGCGCGTTCGCCGCGCATGACATCCCCGAGACGCAGCTCGAAGTCGTCGAAACCCTTGATGTCGCTGGATGCCTGTCCCCTGTCAGGCTGTCTCCGCCGTATCATCCCGCTGCCCCATCTGCCTTACGGAAATCCGAAAATCCCCCGATTCGGACCCCCTTCTTTGTTTATGAGACCCTAACATGTTTCAACCTATTTGGTGCGAGGTTAACCTGTGAACCCCGAGATTTAGGCGTTCTTTTGCGCAGGCTGCCCGGTTACTGGGGATACACAGCAAAACACTCACCCTTTGGTTGAACGCCTCTCCCAAATCACGATGTCGCGGGCCAGGCAACACCTTATGGTGAGAAGCGCGACCATCGGCGGAGGGTCCGGAGCGCCGATCACCGGGACCAGCCGCTGCGACCTGGCGAGACGCCGCGGCCCGGAACGGAGAGCCAAAGGTGGCATATCTCCCCCCCTATCGACGCAGCGCGCCCCAGCGCGAGCTGCTGCGCCCCAGACGTCGGGAGCCATCCCACCTGCCCCACCTCCGCTCCGCGCCTCCCCTGCCGCCCGTAGGCCCCGCGAAAGCAAAACGGCCCGCCGCAGGTGCGGACGGGCCGTTCAATTCAATCGGGTGGCGGGCCTCAGCCGGCCATTTCCTGGCGGTTCAGCGCGCAATGGGACCACAGACGGTCCATGGCGCGGATCAGCGCCTCGGTCTCCAGCGGGCCATGCACCGGCGAGGGGGTGAAGCGCAGGCGCTCGGTGCCACGGGGCACGGTGGGGAAGTTGATCGGCTGCACGTAGATGCCGTGGTCTTCCAGCAGCATGTCCGACAGGATCTTCGTATGCACCGGGTTGCCGACGATCACCGGCACGATATGGCTGCCATGGTCGATCAGCGGCAGGCCCAGGGCCTTGAAGCGGGTCTTGAGGATCGCCGCCCCCTCCTGGTGCTTGTCGCGCAGCGCCTGGTCGCCCTTCAGGTGGCGGATCGAGGCAGCGCAGCCGGCGGCCACCGCGGGGGGAATGGACGACGAGAAGATGAAGCCCGGCGCGTAGGAGCGCACCGCGTCCACCATCTTCGCCGAGGCGGCGATATAGCCCCCCAGCACACCGAAGGCCTTGGCCATGGTGCCGTTGATGATGTCGATCCGATGGGCCAGGTTGTCGCGCTCGGTCACGCCACCGCCACGCGGGCCGTACATGCCGACCGCATGGACCTCGTCGATATAGGTGAGCGCGTTGAATTCATCGGCCAGGTCGCAGATCTCGGCGATCTTGCCGAAATCGCCGTCCATGGAATAGACCGACTCGAAGGCGATCAGCTTGGGCGCGGCGGGGTCGTCGGCCTCCAGCAGCTCGCGCAGATGCGCGACATCGTTGTGACGGAAGATCCGCTTGGCGCCACCGTTGCGCCGCACGCCTTCGATCATCGAGGCATGGTTCAGCGCATCGGAATAGATGATCAGGCCGGGGAAGAGCTTGGGCAGGGTCGAGAGCGTCGCATCATTGGCCACATAGGCCGAGGTGAAGACCAGCGCCGCTTCCTTCTGGTGCAGATCCGCGATCTCGGCTTCCAGCGCCTTGTGGTAAAGCGTCGTGCCGGAAATGTTGCGCGTCCCGCCCGACCCGGCACCCGCCTTGTCCAGCGCGTCATGCATGGCCTCAAGCACCACCGGGTGCTGGCCCATGCCCAGGTAGTCGTTGCCGCACCAGACGGTTACCGGCCGTTCCGAGCCATCGGCACGGCGCCAGGTCGCATGGGGAAACTGCCCCTTGTGACGCACGATATCGATGAAGGTCCTGTAGCGGCCTTCGTCGTGCAGCTTGCCGAGTGCCTGGTCGAGTTGGGCTTCGTAAGTCACGGGCTTGGTCTTTCCTTGCTTCGTCGTCTTCGCAGTGACCCTTCGGGCGCACCGGCGGCATTCCCCTGCGAGGTCCGGCAGGTCTAGCACCGCCGCTCGCATTTTGGAATGAAAATAAGATCATTCCTTCACCCCGAAAGCGTTACAAATTGACGCTCCTTCTCTCTTTGACATGGGTCAAGCTTGGCCGGGCTTTTGCCGGATTGTCCCCCTGCGGGCCCAGTGTTTCGCCAAGTAACGCCCGGTGCAAATGAAACTTGCCGTCCTCCGGGCTGTTTCTTGCCCGCCCCCGGCCGCAAGCGCGCAGGGCAAAATCACGCGAATTCAAGACGAATCCCCCGCATCCCGCGCGCCCCTCCCCGTGGCGGGCTTCCGCCGCGCGCTGCTGGACAAGCCCCGCGCCTTTGCTAGGCTCCGCGCGACCAAAGCAAAGGAGCCCCCATGTCCGCCCCCTCCCTGGACCCCGTTCTCTCCCGCATCGATTCCGACATCAGCGCCGCCACCGAGCGCCTGATGGAGCTTCTGCGCATCCCCTCGATCTCGACCGATCCGGCCTACAAGGGCGATTGCGAAACCGCCGCCGACTGGCTGGTGGCCGACCTGGCCTCGATCGGCGTCGAGGCCTCGAAACGGCCGACACCGGGCCACCCGATGGTGGTGGGCCATGCGGGACCGGAAGGCGCGGACGTGCCCCACGTCCTCTTCTACGGCCATTACGACGTGCAGCCGGTCGATCCGCTGGACCTCTGGGACAAACCGCCCTTCGAGCCCGAACTGCAAGAGACCCCCAAGGGCACGGTGATCCGTGGCCGCGGCTCTTCCGACGACAAGGGCCAGCTGATGACCTTCGTCGAGGCCTGTCGCGCCTGGCAGGAGATCCACGGCGAGCTGCCCTGCCGCATCACCTTCTTCTTCGAGGGCGAAGAGGAATCGGGCTCTCCCTCCCTCGTGCCCTACATGAAAGAGAACGCGGAAGAGCTGAAAGCCGATGTCGCGCTGATCTGCGATACCGCGATGTTCGACCCGAAGACCCCCGCCATCGTCACCATGCTGCGGGGCATGCTGGGCGAAGAGCTGACGGTCATCGGCCCCGACAAGGACCTGCACTCGGGCTTCTACGGCGGTGCCGCGATGAACCCGATCCGGGCGCTCTCCAAGGTGCTGGCCGCGCTGCATGACGACCAGGGCCGCGTCACCATCCCCGGCTTCTACGACGGCGTACCCGAGCTCACCGACGAGCTGAAGGCGCAGTGGGAAGGCCTGGGCTTCGACGCCGGGAAGTTCCTGGGCGAGGTCGACCTCTCGGTGCCCGCCGGCGAACAGGATCGCAGCGCGCTGGAAATGGTCTGGTCGCGCCCGACCTGCGAAGTGAACGGCATCTGGGGCGGCTATACCTCGGCAGGCTTCAAGACCGTGCTGCCCTCCGAGGCCCACGCCAAGATCTCGTTCCGCCTGGTCGGCACCCAGGACCCGCTCGCCATCCGCGAGAGCTTCCGCACCATGGTGCAAGAGCTGCTGCCCGAGGATTGCAAGGTCGAGTTCAAGGCCCATGGCGCCTCGGCCGCCAGCCAGATGGAGATCTCGGACCCCGCCTTCGAGAAGGCCCGCCAGGCCCTGTCGGACGAATGGCCCAACCCCGCCGCCTATATCGGCTGCGGCGGCTCGATCCCGATTGCCGGGCATTTCAAGAAAATCCTCGACATGAATGCCATGCTGATCGGCTTCGGACTCGAGGATGACGCCCTGCATTCGCCGAACGAGAAATACGATCTTAATTCCTTTCATAAAGGAATCCGTAGTTGGGCCCGCGTGCTGGATGCACTGAGCCGCTGAGCCTTCGGCGTCTCTTCCGGGCCATTGCTTGGGCCCTGCTGCCCCCAGCTCGGGAGAGACGCCATGGTGCTGAATATCGAGGAAGAGATCGACGCCCGCATCGCCGCGATGGAGGCAGAGCCCTATGCCTCGACCCCGCCCGGCGATGTCCGCCGCGAGATCCTGCTGGTCAACGAGATCATCCACACCACGGGAATGGAGACCGCGCCGCGCATGCGCGGGCTGTCGCAGATCGAATTGCTGGGAATCGCCACGCCCAACTCCCAGGTGACTCGCGGCATCATCCGCTTTCGTCCCGAGGGCGAGCTGCGCGCGCCCTATTACAAGGACGCGGATCACACGATCCGGGTCTGGCTGGACATCCGCCACCTGGACCACGTGCTCTGGCAGCTCAACCACCGCAAACGCTGGATCTGGGTCGGCACCTGGCCCGACGGCTTTACCTACGCCGATCTGCACAGCCGCCCCTGAGCGCAACAGGAGGGGTGCCACCCTCCCCGCGAAGACCGGAGGTCTGCCAGGGGCGCAGGAGGGGTGCGAACCCACCTGCCCCGCGCCTAATGGCGCGGAACACCGTGTTAACGCATGGCGGCCACCGACATCCGCACCGACGTGATACCGACACAATACCGACGTGATACCGACGTTGCGTTCGGTGCCCTTTCCGGGGCGTTAACTATTGCGGGGAGCATCTCGGGGGCCAGCCCCCAATGGGGCCTGCGGCTCCGGTCACCGCCGGCATGGTCTCGAACAGGGAAAGCGGGGCAACTGGGCGGCACCTGCCATCAGGCGGGCGGCCAGCAGCCGCGACCGCGCGCAAAAACATCCAGCGAAACCAAAAGGTTACGCTGCGATCTTTGACACTTCTGGGGGAAAGTGGCGCGGTTGACGGGGCTCGAACCCGCGACCTCCGGCGTGACAGGCCGGCACTCTAACCAACTGAGCTACAACCGCGCGTAGGGGCTGGAATAATGTGGCTGCCCGGTGGGGTCAATGGGAAAATGCAGCTTCTCTTGCGTCAATTTTCAGATTGCCCAAACGCTTGATCCCAAAAGCAAAAAGCGCCCCTGAAGGGACGCTTTTCTGAACGGTGATGGCGCGGTTGACGGGGCTCGAACCCGCGACCTCCGGCGTGACAGGCCGGCACTCTAACCAACTGAGCTACAACCGCTCTCTCACCGTGGAGGGCGTTCTATGCGGAGTACCGCAGAGCGTCAAGAAGGAAAATCCAGAGCCGGGAAATTATTGCGCAACACCCTGATGAATAAAGACTTTATGCCAACATTTCTTCACAGGCGCCCTCCGGCGGTCAGCGCCCCCGCCCTGCCACGCCAACACAAGCGCCCAAGAGCCCCACCCCCGCCGTGGTACAGGCCAGAGCCACCTTCCCTCAGACCTCCAGAGCGTGAAAGCGACGCGCGAACCACGCAGTGACCGGAGCATCTTCCTGCTGCCGGATGCCGACGATTTCTCCAAAGATGACCTCATGGGTCCCCACCACATGGCGGTGCGAGACCTGGCAATCGAAAGAGGCCACGGCCCCCTCAAGCACCGGCGCGCCGGTCACGTTACGATACCATGCGGCCCGCTCGAAGCGCTCGGCCATGGGGGTGCCAGCGCCGAAGGTCATGGCCAGCTCCTCATGGGCGGGACCGACCGTGTTGACGCAAAAATAGTCGTTCTCCAGGAAGGCCGGCGCGGCGGAAGAGCCGGTATTGATGCAGACCAGCAGCGTGGGCGGGCTGTCGGTGACCGAGCAGACCGCAGAGGCGGTCAGCCCCGCCCGTCCGCCGGGCCCGTCGGTGGTGACGATATTCACCGCCCCCGCGAGGCAGGCCATGCCATCGCGGAAATCAGCTTTGCTTACATGCGGATAGCTCATCATCTCGTCCCTCTCCCTGTCGCCTTGCCGCGACACCGGCAGAATCGCTGTGTTCAACTTGACCGGCGGATCGCCCCTGCTGTCCAGCCCCAAGCGCGGCCAGGCCCCGCGCCCTCTCGGACCACCAGCTAGCCCGTACCGCAACGGTGGCCAGCCTCAGCCCTGCGCCAGGGGACCGCCGGGTGCAAGACTTCCCTTCCCCCGGCCGGGTTGCTATCGCTGACGGGCTCAAGAACCCGAGGACCCCGCCATGCCCCTGCCCGACCTCCTGCGCGTGGTGCTGCTCGTCTTCTCTGCGGTCAGCTTCGTGGTCCTTGGCGACACCGCCGGCAAGCTGATGACCAGCGCCGGCGTCGCCCCCTTCTTCGTCGCCTGGTCGCGCTTCGCCCTCGCCGCCGTCATGCTGTTGCCCTTCAGCGGCCTCACCCGCGCCGAGCTGCCCGCCCTGCTGTCCTGGCGCGTCCTGCTGCGGGCCGGCTTCATCGCAGCGGGAATCTCCTGCATCCTGACCGCGCTCAGGACCGAGCCCCTGGCCAATGTCTTCGGCGCCTTCTTCATCGGCCCCGTCGTCTCCTACGTGCTGGCGGTGGTATTCCTGGGCGAGCGGGTGACGGCACGGCGCAGCCTGTTGCTGGGGCTGGGGCTTCTAGGCGTGATGCTGGTGGTGAAACCGGGGTTCGGCTTCACCGCCGGGATGGGCTTCGCCCTGACCGCCGGCTGTTTCTACGGCAGCTACCTGGTGATGACCCGCACCGTGGCCGCGGACCACCGCCCCCGGTTCCTGCTGATGTCGCAGCTGCTGATCGGCACGGTGCTGCTGGCTCCGCTGGGCCTCTCGGTCGACCTACCCGCCCCCAGCCTGAGCCTTGCCCTGCTGGTGGCCATCAGCGCCGCGGGCTCGGGCGTGGGGAACTACCTGCTGGTCATCGCCCACCGGAAGGCCGAGGCCAGCCTGATCGCGCCGCTGGTCTACAGCCAGCTGATCTCGGCCACGCTTCTGGGAGGGCTGGTCTTCGGAGATTGGCCGGACCTCTGGTCGCTGGCCGGGCTGCTGCTGATCGCCACCTCCGGCCTGGGCTCGCTGCTGGCCAATCGCACCCGCTAGATCGCCCCGACCCGCGAGGCCCTAACCGGACGCCGGACGCCGACCTTGGTATCGGATCGGCGCAATTGCCTTGACCCATGTCCCTGCGCCTTCATTCTGGCCTTCACGGCCATGAACAAGATACGCCACATGGAGCTGAGCAAAGAAAAACTGGCGGCTGTCCTTGCCTTCATCACCGAGCTGGAGACCTTGGCGCCTCCGGACCGTGACTGGGTGTTGGAACGGCGGCAGGCCCCCAAACCCGATTGGAAGACCCTGGACCTGCCCGCTATCGACCGTCTCTACCGGACCTTCTGGCTGGCGCAGACCGGCACGGCCCGGCGCGCCTACACGCAACGCTTCGGCGACTCCTACCTGCAAGAGGTTGCCAGGGACCTCTCGATGATCCTCGACTATTGCCGCCACGTGCTGGCCGATCAGCGCCAGCATGGCACCTGGCCCCGCCCCGATGCCTGCCGCCTGCTGACCAGCCACCTGGTCCAGGCCAACCGTTTCGACCTCGCGCGAAGGGTCGAGCTGGGCTTCCATCGACAGGCTGTGCGAAGCGATATAAGGAAGGAGCGCGCTCTACCATAGGTAGAGTCCCCGGCCAGCCCGTGACGCCTGCCCGTGCTGCAAAAGCAATCGGGAATCGCCGCGTTGCAGCACTGCAAACACGGGTTTTCCTATCGTTTCCATACACATGACACAAAATAGACGTTCCCGAAGAGAGAAAGCCCTCCTACACTGTAAAGGCGAACGGGCAGCAATGCGACGCACGTTCCAAGTGTGTAGACGGATTGAACGGCTGGTATGTCCGGGTTGTCCCTCCCCGGACTGCGCGTCCCCACAGACCGCTTTCCGGGTTCACGAGTATCGCGTCGCATCCATGGCTCCCCGCCGCCCGTTCGCGCTCCGGCCTGCCCGTTTCGAGGCAAGGCACCCCGGAACCCAATCCCTGGTGCCGGTCCCCGCCTCGACATTCCTCCAGGGCAGGCTGGACCACCCCTTCTCTCCATCAGAACACGCAGATCCTTGCCCATAGACAAGCGCCGGAACCGGATCGAGATCATGTTTGGCAGGCTCAAGGCCGGCGCGGTGTCGCAAGTAGATACGACAGGAGCCCGCAGGCCTTCCTTTCGGAAATCGCATTTGAAGCGCTCGTCATCGACTGGTTGTGAAGCTCAAATAGGCCAGACCCCAGGATGTCCTACCGTCACTCCAAAGAGTTCAAGCCTTATCCGACGGGTCTCAGTCTCATGCTGAGCGTCACAGGTTGACGCCGTCGAAAGCTTCCTCCCCATGATCTGCGCGACGGCACCTCTCTGCTAATCTTGGCGCTGCGCATCATGGTCTCCTTGCCTAAAGATTAGCAAGGAAAGCGCCCGCGTTGCGCGGGCTGCTCAAGCCATCAGACTGCCTTGTCATCCAACAGAAGCTGACGGGCGATCAGCTTCGCCTCATGCAAGTGCTCGGTCACCGCCGCCAGCGCAGCGTCGGGATCGCGATTGGTAATCGCCGTGCAGATCGCCAACATATGCGCGGGCCCCGGAAGCTCCCGATTGTCACTGGTCAGGGTCAGGATACGCAGACGAGAGATGCGGCCGTTCAGTCTCTGCACGATTTCCCATGCAATATTATGGCGGGCGCCCTCGAAGATCAGCGCATAGAAGCGCGTTGCGGCCTTGAATAGCGCGCCCGGCGCCTGGTCGTTCCCGGCGCTCTGCAGATCGGCTAGGGCCGCTTTCAGCCGCCGTTCCAGATCCGGCGTCATGTTACGTGCGCAAGCCATGGCGGCATCCGTCTCAAGCTTCAGACGGATGTCATAGATCTGCTGCGCGTCCTCCCAGCTCATCTCGGCGACCATCGGCCCGCGGTTCGGGACATGGGTCACCAGGCCTTCGGCATCGAGGTAGCGCAATGTCTCGCGCACCACCGTACGAGAGACGCCCAGTTGCTCGCACAGCACTCGCTCAACCAGGCGGTCTCCCGGCTTGAAGACCCCACCAATGATGGCGTCCCGGAGCCTCTCCAGGACGACATCGCGCAGCGTCGTCGGCTGCTGCTCAATTCTGCTTAGCCCAATATCTGACATGCGCACTGGATATCAGCCTCTGCCGCGCCCAACAAGATTGTTTGTACGATTGTATTACGGTATTCCATCCTACAGACAGACGATTCGTCACGGACTGGAGACCTGAATGCCTGCTGAAATCCGAAAGACCCTGCTGCATGTCGAAACGACATGGATCGAAGGCGGAAAGGCCGCGCCCGTGCCCCTGAAGATGATCGCCGCCGTGGCGGTGATCCGGAATCCCTGGGCTGGTCAGGGTTTTGTGGAAGATCTGCGGCCTGCCATTCTCGATGCTGCGCCCGGCCTTGGCGCATTGCTGACGGAGATGGTTCTTGAAGCCGCCGGGGGCGGCGACAAGGTGGAAGGCTACGGCAAGGCGGCCATCGTCGGCGTCAACGGCGAGGTCGAGCACGCCTCGGGCCTGATCCACACCCTGCGTTTCGGCAACCACTACCGCGAAGCGGTCGGGGCCAAGTCCTACCTGGCCTTCACCAACACCCGTGGCCCGGCCAATGCCTCGTTGCAGATCCCGCTGATGGACAAGAACGACGGCGGCCGGCGCAGCCACTACCTGACCATCCAGCTTTCAGTGGCGGATGCTCCCGGCCCCGACGAGATTGTCGTGGCCCTCGGCGCCTCCATCGGGGGCCGCCCGCATCACCGCATTGGCGACCGCTACCAGGATCTGAAGGAACTCGGGCATGACCTTGAAAACCCTGCCTCTGTCTGAGGACGGCACCCGGCTGTCCTACCGCGAGGCGGGACAGGGCGCGCCGTTGGTGCTGATCCATGGCGTCGGCATGCAGTCCGCCGCCTGGGCCCCGCAGTTTCCTGCCCTGTCGCGGCGCTGCCGCGTGCTGGCGCTGGACATGCCCGGCCATGGCGGCAGCAGCCCCCTGCCCGCCGGGGCCGAACTGCCCGACTTCGTGGCCTGGCTGGACCGCGCGCTTGGCGCGCTGGATCTCGGCCCGGTCAGCCTGGCCGGCCATTCGATGGGTGCCCTGATCGCCGGCGGCTATGCCGTCACCCACCCCGAGAAGGTCGCCCGCGTGGCCCTGCTGAACGGCGTCTTCCGGCGAGGCCCCGAAGCCCGCGCCGCCGTCGAGGCCCGTGCCGCCGAACTGCATTCAGGCGACGTCGATATCGCCGCGCCGCTGCTGCGCTGGTTCGGCGAGGACCGCGACCACCTTGCCGCCCGCGAAAGCGTCGCGGGCTGGCTGGCCGAGGTCTCGCCACGGGGCTACGCCACCGCCTATGGCGCCTTCTCGCGCGGCGACGACATCTATGCCGACCGTTTCGCCGCGATCCGCTGCCCGCTGCTGGCCCTGACGGGAGACCAGGATCCGAACTCGACCCCCGCCATGGCGCGCGCCATGGCCGAGGCCGCCCCCGAGGGGCGCGCGCTGGTCATCGAGGGGCACCGCCACATGGTGAACCTGACCGCCCCGGATCGCGTCAGCCAGGCGCTGATCGACTGGATGGAGACCCCCAGCACCGTCGAGGTGACCTCATGAGCACCCTGCCCGCCTTCCAGCTCTATATCGACGGCAGCTTCCGCGATGCCGCCGCCAGCTTCGACAGCCTCGACCCGGCAACCGGGAAGCCCTGGGCGCGGATGCCCGAGGCCCGCGCCGCCGAGGTCAACGAGGCCGTCGCCGCCGCCCGCCGCGCCTTCCATGGCGCGGAATGGGCCGGGCTGACCGCCGGAGAGCGCGGCAAGCTGCTGCTGCGCCTCGCCGACCTGATCGAACAGAACGCCCCCCGCCTGGCCGAGCTCGAGACCCGCGACACCGGCAAGATCATCCGCGAGACCAGCGCCCAGATCGCCTATGTCGCCGAGTACTATCGCTATTACGCCGGGCTGGCGGACAAGATCGAGGGCGCGCATCTGCCCATCGACAAGCCCGACATGGAGGTCTGGCTGCGCCGCGAGCCGCTTGGCGTAGTGGCCGCTGTCGTGCCCTGGAACTCTCAGCTGTTCCTCTCGGCGGTGAAGATCGGCCCGGCCCTGGCCGCAGGGTGCACCATGGTGCTCAAGGCCTCCGAGGACGGCCCCGCGCCGATGCTGGAATTCGCCCGGATCTTCGATCAGGCGGGTTTCCCGCCCGGAGTGCTGAACATCCTGACAGGCTTCGGCCCCGAGTGTGGCGCCGTGCTGACCAGCCATCCCGACATCGACCATGTCGCCTTCACCGGAGGTCCCGACGCCGGTCGGCAGATCCTGCGCAACTCGGCCGAGAACCTTGCCTCGACTTCGCTGGAGCTGGGCGGCAAGTCGCCCTTCATCGTCTTCGCCGACGCCGACATCGACTCGGCGGTGAATGCCCAGATTTCCGGTATCTTCGCCGCCACCGGGCAAAGCTGTGTCGCCGGCTCGCGACTGCTGGTGCAGAACACGATCCGCGCCGAATTCCTCGACCGGCTGCGCGAGAAGGCGGGCCGTATCAGCATCGGCAGCCCCGCAGAGATGGGCACCGAGATGGGCCCGCTCTGCACCCTGCGCCAGCGAGAGCGGGCCGAGGCGCTCTGCGCCAGCTCGGTTGCCGAGGGCGCGCGGCTGGTCACCGGCGGGCATGCCATCGCCGGGGCGGGCTTCTATTTCCCGCCCAGCATCCTCGATTGCACCGACGCCCCCGCAGCCTCTTGCCTGCGCGAGGAATTCTTCGCCCCGGTGCTGTCGGTGCAGGGTTTCGACACCGAGGCCGAGGCGCTGGCGCTGGCCAATGACACTGCCTACGGGCTGGCTTCGGGCGTCTTCACCCGCGACCTCACCCGTGCGCACCGGATGATCCGCGGCATCCGTGCCGGGGTGGTCTGGGTGAATACCTACCGCGCCGTCAGCCCCATGGCTCCCTTCGGCGGTCATGGCCTGTCGGGCCATGGCCGCGAGGGCGGCCTGGCCGCGGCGCTGGACTACACGAAGATCAAGACCGTCTGGCTGCGCACCAGCGATGACCCCATCCCCGACCCCTTCGTGATGCGTTGAGCTTAGCGAAGAAATGTGACTGCATGGAAAAGGAGTTTACCAACAGGAAACACACCCCCTCTCGAAACAAACAGAGTTCACCAGAAGAATAAGAACCAGCTTCAAACCGACAGGAAATGACCATGAACCGAACTCCCCTTACCCTTGCCCTGGCCGTGCTGACCTCGATGGGCCTTGCCACCGCCGCGACCGCACAGGATTGCGAAACCACCATCGACGCCTCGCTTCTGACCGAGGAAGGCAAGTTGACCATGGCGGTCAGCCCGACCCTGCCGCCGATGGCCTATGCCGAATCCGACGGCACCCTGAAGGGTCTGCGCGTCGAGCTGGGCGTCGAAGTCGCCAAGCGTCTCTGCCTTGAGCCCGACTTCATCTCGACCGAATACGCGACCATGGTGCCCGGCCTCCAGGGCGGACGCTGGGACGTGATCGACGCCGGGCTCTTCGTCACCCCGGCCCGTCTCGAGATCATGTACATGATCCCCTACGAGAACCTGGCCATCTCGATCTCGACCGCGACGGGCGACGACTCGATCAAGACCGTCGAGGACCTGGCCGGCAAGCGCGTCAGCACCGACATCGGCGGCTACGCCGAAGCCAAGATGCGCGAGCTGAACAAGGACTTCGCCGAGAAGGGCCTCGAGCAGATCGACATCGCCCTCTTCGACAACTACGCGACGGTCTACCAGGCCCTCCGCGCCGGTCAGGTCGAAGCAGCTGTCTCGATCGACCCGGTTGCCAAGCTCTACAGCGAAAGCGGCGAATTCGCCCATGCGCTTGCAGGCCTCTACGCCACGCCCGGCTCGCTGGCCTTCGGCAGCACCGACATCGCCGGCCCCGTGACCAAGGTCATGCAGGAGATGAACGCCGACGGCTGGCTGCCCGAACTGATGGCCCGCTACGGCGTCGGCCAGGCCGGTGACGGCAGCATCGAGCTGAAGGGCCCCGGCCTCTGATCGGCCGCCTCTGACACTTGTGAATGGGCGCCGCTGCCCCTGCGGCGGCGCCTGCCCTCTCCGGCGCAACAAGCGCATCAGCTCACGAGGAGACGATCGTGAAAGGTTGGAATTGGGACGGGTTCTTCGAGTACCTGACCAACACATACATTCTTGAAGGCGCAGCCGTGACGCTGGGTCTGACCATTGCAGCAATGACCCTCGGCGTCGTCGCCGGCTGTGTCGTGGCGCTGATGCGGATGAGCCCGTTCCGGATTCTCAGCAACATCGCCTACTTCTACACATGGCTGATCCGCGGCACGCCTCTGCTGGTGCAGCTGATCATCATCTACACCGGCCTGCCCCAGATCGGCATCAAGTTCAGCGTGCTCGAAGCCACCCTGATCGGCCTGGTGATGAACGAGGCCGCCTACCTCTCGGAAATCATCCGTTCGGGCATCAGCTCGGTTCCCAAGGGCCAGAGCAACGCCGCCCGCGCCGTCGGCATGACCGATGTGCAGATGATGCGCTACATCGTGGCCCCGCAGGCCGCGCGGATCATCATCCCGCCGCTCGGCAACTCGGTGAACGGCTGCCTCAAGACCACCTCCATCGCCTCCATCATCTCGATGGAAGAGCTGCTGCGCCGCACCCAGGTCCTGATCCAGGAGAAGTTCATGGTGCTGGAGCTCTTCGTTGTCGCCGCCCTCTACTACCTGCTGATGACCACCGCCTGGGACCTGATCCAGCGCCGGATCGAACGGCACTTCGGCCGTGGCTACGACATCAAGGCCGATGCGGCCGAACAACGCTGAGGAGAGACCATGCAACCGATGATCGTTCTCGAAGATGTCGACAAGTGGTACGGCAAGAACTTCCAGGTCCTCAAGTCCTGCTCGCTGACCGTCTCGCCCGGTGAGGTGGTGGTGATCTGCGGCCCCTCGGGCTCGGGCAAGTCGACGCTGATCAAATGCGTCAACGGGCTGGAGCCGGTCCAGGGCGGCCACATCTCCGTCAAGGACATGGAGGTGACCGGCCCCAGGACCAAGCTGCCCAAGCTGCGCTCTCATGTGGGAATGGTGTTCCAGCACTTCGACCTGTTCCCGCACATGACGGTGACGGAAAACATCTGCATCGGCCAGACCCGTGTTCTGGGCCGCACCCAGGCCGAGGCCGAAGCCAAGGCCGCAGCCCTGCTGGAGCGTGTCGGCATGTCCGACCATGCCCGCAAGTACCCGATCCAGCTGTCGGGCGGCCAGCAGCAGCGTATCGCCATCGCCCGCGCCCTTGCCATGGATCCAATCGCCATGCTCTTCGACGAGCCCACTTCGGCCCTTGATCCCGAGATGATCACCGAGGTTCTGGACGTCATGGTCGAGCTGGCCAAGGAAGGCATGACCATGATGGTCGTGACCCACGAGATGGGCTTTGCCCGCAAGGTCGCCGACCGCGTCGTCTTCATGGATGGCGGCGAGGTGGTCGAGGACACCCCCAAGGACGAGTTCTTTGCCTCCCCCAAGAGCCAGCGCGCCGTCGAATTCCTCTCGAAGATCCTGGACCACTGACATGATGCGTATCCTGACAACCGGCGATGTCCGAATGGCCCCCGGCATCAGCGCCGAGGCCGGCGCGATCCTCGCCGACCTCGGTGCCAAGCGCCCGCTGGTGGTGGTAGACCCTGTCGTCCACAAGCTGGGTCTTGCGGACAAGATGCTGTCCGGGCTGGACGACGCGGGCATGGTGGCGCAGATCTTCTCGGCCTTCTCGCCCGATCCGACCGATGCCGAAGCCATGGACGCGGTCCAGATCGCCCGCTCGGTCAACGCGGATTGCGTCGTGGGCATCGGTGGCGGCAGCGCCATGGATGTCGCCAAGGCCGTGGCCCTGCTCAGCGTCCAGACGGAGAGCCTCCGCGCGCTCTCGGTGCCCCGCATCGTGGACCTGCCCGCGCTGCCTGTCCTCTGCGTGCCGACCACCGCCGGCACAGGATCCGAGGTGACACGGGCGGCGGTGATCACTGACGCCACGACCCATGAAAAGCTGTTGCTGCTTGGGTCGTCGCTGCAACCGAAAGTGGCCCTTCTCGATGTCGATCTGACGCTGAGCTGCCCCCACCGGGTCACGGTAGACAGCGGTCTCGATGCGCTCTCCCATGCGCTGGAAGCGCTGGTCAATCGCAATGCCACCCCCTACTCCGACGGGCTGGCAACGCAGGCCATGCAGCTGATCGGCAAGAGCCTGGAAACCGCCGCCCGCGTCCCCGGAGATCATGCGGCGCGCTCCGACATGCTTCTGGGCGCCTGCCTTGCCGGCATGGCCGTTTCGCATACCTCGACCGCGCTGATCCACGGCATGAGCCGCCCCATCGGGGCTGCCTTCCACGTGCCGCATGGCATGTCGAATGCGATGCTCATGCCACTGGTGACCGAGTGGTCCGCCGTCTCCGCCCCGCAGGCTTACGGCCGCGCGGCCAAGGCCATGGGCCTGGCCGAGGACCCGGCTGCGCTGATTGACGCGCTGAAAAGTCTGAACGCTCGCCTGGAAGTCCCGAGCCTGGAGTCCCTGGGGATTTCACAGGACGCCTTCAGATCCGCCATCCCCGAAATGGCTCGTCAGGCAGTCGCTTCCGGCACGCCAGACAACAATCTCCGCCGCGCCGATGAAGCGCAGATCTCCGATCTCTACCTCGCATTTCTCAAGAATGACGCGACCTCCTGACAAATGGTCCACGATCCGTCCCCACAGCACACCAACCGCCGTTACAAACCATCTGCCCCCCTGCCCGGCGACGCCTGCACGTTCAGTTCTCGGAGCACTGGCGAACCGGCGCGAAGCGAGCCAGAGCTCAACTGCTCGTCCGCTCCAACTAGCCCACAGCGACGCCTCTCCGGTGAAGGCGCCCGGAATGCTGTCTAGTCGAGGCTAGAAAGCCTCCTGCGCGAAGGAGCCTTTTGCTCCAATGGGCCCCGCGCGAAGACTGCGCTCCCCTCTCCGGTCAGGAGCCCTTTGATCTGATTTCCAGATCCCCTCTGGGCGCCTTGCCCCCCAAGGCCTGCAGCTGACGTCCACACTACGCGCAGCACGGCGCCGACAACAGGGCCGCACCGAAGACCGCTCATGCGGCGCGCTCTCGGATTTCGTGATCAAGGAGGTCGTCCGCCAGGTGAAATCTGTCAGGACAGGGGTCGCCAACGCGGAAGAACGCTCAGGAATCGGGCATGTCCGCATGCGCGATTTGCGACATAGCACGGCGGTTATGTTGCTTTCCGCAGGAATTCCAATCGAGAAGGTGGCACAAGTGCTTGGGCACTCTAATATCTCTGTCACCTACTCTGCATATGGTCGGTATCTGCCTGAACATTTGCAAGATGCGGTCATCGTGCTGGACTTTCCGTCCATCTCCGAGATGAAATAGGTTCACAGAACCACGGCACACTTCGCAGAATGAGCCAAGAGGCGCAGTAAAAGTTGAAAATAAACGGAAAAGTTGGTGGGTGATGAGAGACTCGAACTCCCGACATCTTCGGTGTAAACGAAGCGCTCTACCAACTGAGCTAATCACCCGACGGACGCCCGATTACCCCAAGCCGCATGGCGGGCGCAAGAGGTGACATGACAAAACCGCCTTTCATGGTCTTTAGCGATCTCGATGGCACCCTGTTGGATCACGAGAGCTACTCCTACGCCGCCGCCCTGCCCGCCCTGGCGCAGCTCAGGGCGCGCAATGTGCCGGTGGTGCTGGCCTCCTCGAAAACCGGGCCCGAGATCTATGCCCTGCGCGAAGAGTTGAGGCTCTCGGCCTCGCCGGCCATCGTCGAGAACGGCGCGGGCCTGCTGATGCCGCGCGAGGTGCCCCCCGAGCAGGGCGAGACCTACCTGCGACTGCGCCAGGCCCTGGACAAGATCGACCCGGAGCTGCGCCGCCATTTCCGGGGATTCGGCGACCTAGGCCCCGAGGGGGTCAGCGCCGATGCCGGCCTGCCGCCCGAGAAGGCCCGGATGGCCTGCCAGCGCGCCTATTCCGAGCCGGGTCTCTGGGATGGCGATGGCGAGCAGAAGCGCCTCTTCCTGGCCCAGCTTTCGGACCTGGGGATCGTCGGTCGCCGCGGCGGCCGCTACCTGACGCTCTCGTTCGGTGGCACCAAGGCCGATCGCATGGACGAGGCGGCGGCGCTTTACGACCACCCTCCCAAGATCGCCCTTGGCGATGCGCCCAATGACCGCGAGATGCTGGAGCATGCCGATATCGGGGTGATCATCGCCAACCCCCACGGTGCCCCCCTGCCCGAGCTGCGCGGCGAACGCCAGGGTGCCATCCTGCGCAGCGAGAAGGTCGGCCCGGCGGGCTGGAATGAGATGATGCTGAAGCTCGCATCCCGATTGTCCTGATTTTCCTGATTTCCAAGGGAGGCCGCCATGGCTGACTTTCACCAGAACGGCAATATTGCCACGATCCACAACCTGCGCACCCGCAGCTCGGAGGACATCACCCGCGAACTGACCTCCTACGGGGCCAGCCGCAAGATCTCGCTTGTGCTGCCCTCGCTCTATTCCGAGCTCGAGGGGGATGCGCTGCCCAATATCCTGGAAGAGCTTAAGCAGGTGCCCTATCTGCATCGCATCGTCATCGGCCTCGACCAGGCGACGGAAGAGCAATACCGCCATGCGCGCGAGTTCTTCTCGGTGCTGCCGCAGAACCACGTGGTGATCTGGAATTCCTCGCCGCGGATGACCGCGATCCAGGACCGGCTCGAGAAACTGGGCCTGGGCCCGATCGAGAACGGCAAGGGCAAGAACGTCTGGTCCTGCTTCGGCTTCCTGATCGCCTGCGCCGACAGCTCGGTGGTGGCGATCCACGATTGCGATATCGTCACCTACAACCGAGACCTCCTCAACCGGCTGGTCTACCCGGTGGCCAATCCCTCGTTCCCCTACCAGATTTCAAAGGGCTATTACGCCCGCGTCGGTGACAACAAGATCAACGGACGGGTCAGCCGGATGCTGGTCTCTCCGATCCTGATCGCGCTGAAGCGCACCATCGGGGACCGCGACTACCTCGACTACCTGCGCGCCTTCCGCTACCCGCTCTCGGGAGAGATGGCCATGCGCACCAGCGTGCTGCCCGACCTGCGCATCCCCTCGGACTGGGGCCTCGAGATCGGGGTGCTTTCAGAGGCCTGGCGCAACCTGGCGCCGAAGTCGGTCTGCCAGGTCGAGGTGGCGGACAACTACGATCACAAGCACCAGGATCTCTCGGCAGAGGACAAGACCAAGGGCCTGTCGCGCATGTCCATCGACATCTGCAAGGCGATGTACCGCAAGCTCGCCGCCGACGGCACGGTCTTCTCGGAAGAGATCTTCCGCACGCTGAAGGCCACCTACTATCGCTCGGCGCTGGATCTGCTGGATTGCTACTACGATGACGCCAAGGCCAATGGCCTTCAGATCGACCGGCACGCCGAGGAATACGCGGTGGAGCTCTTCGCCAACAACATCATGGAAGCCGGGCATATCTTCCTCGACAAGCCCTCGGAGACGCCCTTCATCCCCACCTGGAACCGCGTCCATGCGGCGGACCCGGACCTGATGTCGGACATGCTGAAGGGCGTGGCCGAGGATCTGGAAGAGTTCAGGTAAGAGAGAACGGGATGGGGCTCCGCCCCCGTCGCCGGACGGCGACATGAAACAAGGGACAGGGGGCTCCGCCCCCGCCTCCTTCGGAGACTCCCCCGGAGTATTTCCAACCTGGTGATGATGCGGGACGGTGCATCTTGTTCGACGGACTTTGGCCCTTGAGAGCGTGCAAGCTCCCAATCCGGAAGTAGGCCGCTCTATTGGGCGAGACCTGCATCATCACCAGGCTGAAAATACTCCTGCCGGAGGCAGCCCGTCGCGGGGGGCCGCGCCGCAGGCGGGGTCACACGGGACGGGCTTCGCCCCTCTACGTGCTACCCGCGGTTGGTGATCCAGCGGCACTGGTAGGGCGCAAAGGGAATGGGGCCGCCACCGGGCGAGATCGCCTCTTCCGACAGGATATCCACCCAGTCCTCGCCCTCGATCAGGTTGATCGACATGGGGTCGATCTCCAGCGCGTCAGCCGAGACATTGTGCAGGGCAAAGATCGACTGGTCGCGGTCCAGGCTCTGACGCCAGACGCCGAAGACACGGTGGTCCAGCTGCAGGGTGAACTGCGTCGCATTGGGATGGAAACCGCGCTGGCGGCGGCGGATGCCGATGCGGCGGCGCATTTCCTCCAGCACCTGGTGCTGGGTGGTCGCGGGATCTTCCAGCTTCTCGCGCAGGGTCTCGTAATCCCAGCGGTGACGGTTGATCGCCCGGTTGTGGCCGGACTTCTCGACGCCCTCCTGGTCGTTGGGCGTGGCCAGCAGCGAGTGGATGTAGAAGGCCGGGATGCCCTCCAGCGCCATGACCAGCGTCTGGGAGGCGAGAAAGCGCTGCACCTGGTGTTCATCTTCTCCGGCGAAGGTGCCCTTCATAGCCTCGAACCAGGTGATGTTCAGCTCATAGGGAGCTTCCCCGCCACCGGGCAGCGCGCGCATGGACACCCGGCCGCCGAAGTCCTTCATCTTCTGCACCACCTGCCCCTGGTCCTCGGCCGAAAGGATGCCCTCGGCCGGGCGCATGCCGATGCCGTCGTGGGAGGCGGTGAAGTTCAGGTAGGCGCAGCCCAGTTGCGCCGGCGGCATCGAGCCCTGCCAGCGGATCAGGTTCTTCGCCGTCCCCGACAGCATCGCATGCAGCACCAGCGGCGGCAGCGAGAAATTGTAGACCGCATGGGCCTCGTTGCGGTTGCCGAAGTAGCTGAGGTTCTCCTGGTTCGGGACATTGGTCTCGGTCAGCAGGATGATCGGCTCGGAGGCGTAATCGGCGAAGAGCCGCATAAGCCGCACGATGGCATGGGTCTGCGGCATGTGGATCGAGCGGGTGCCGATCTCCTTCCAGATGAAGGCCACCGCATCGAGGCGGATGATCCGCACCCCGTTGTCCACGTGCAGCCGCATCACGCGCAGGAACTCCTTCAGCACGTCGGGGTTGCGGAAGTCCAGGTCCACCTGGTCGTGGCTGAAGGTACACCAGACATGGCGCGGCCCGCGCGAGGTATTCACCTCGCGCAGCAGCGGATGGGTGCGCGGGCGCACCACGTCCGAGAGGTCATCCTCGGGGGAGGCCTCGAAGAAGAACTTGTCGTAGGGCTCATGCCCCTGCCGGTAGGCGTTGAACCAGGCCGAGGAGCTGGAGACATGGTTCAGCACCAGGTCCGACATCAGCAGGAATTCCGAGCCGATGCGCTGGATGTCCGACCAGTCGCCGAGCGTCGGGTTCACGGCGCGGTAGTCGGTCACCGCGAAACCGTCATCCGAGGTCCAGGGGAAGAAGGGCAGGATATGCACCCCGTTGACCACGCCCGCCAGGTGGTTGTGCAGGAAGTGGCGCAGCAGATCGAGCGGCTTGTGCTGCCCGTCGACGATGGAATTGCCGTAGGTGATGACCAGCGCATCGCGCTCCGACCACTGCCGGTTGCCGGGCACCCTGCCACGCCGGCGCCGCGTGCTGCCTTCCGGCCAGAAGGCCTGGGCCAGCGCTTTCGCCTCGGCTGAAATGTCGTGATCCGGATAGATCTGGCGCACCAGCGCTTCCAGCTTGTGCCAGAAGGTCGAGGCAGATTCGTCTGTCATGAGGGCAAGGCTCCGTGTGACGCTCCTTTGATCTCACAGATTGGGGCTCGAGTTTCAAGCGCCCTGCGCGCCTCTCGCGCCGCAAGTTGCCGTATGGGAAGGGAAATTGGCTTCTTCCTGTGCTGCGGCCTGCGATTCCGTCGCCAGCGCCGTCTCTTCTGCACGTCCCGGTTGCGCCACGACGCAGGCATATCCGCCTCCCAGGGCATCACCCTTTCGGCCCGTGGCCCGGTGGCGACTAACCCGCCCATCTTGCGGCCAGGCGTCCCCCATAGAGGTTTGACAGGGATCGGGCCGCGCCGCCTGATATCCGAAATTCTCGGTTGTTTCTCCGGCTCTTGCCCAGGGGCCGGCGCGAAGAGCGGAGCCCACCTCTCGATCCGAATCGGGGGTCACCTGACTGCACCGGCGCATTCCGCCGCTTCGACCCGCGGGCAGCGAGGCCATTCCGCCGGACCAGACGCGCGTTGAAGAGGTGCCGCGATGTTGGCCATTTTTCAGACCTTCCGGCGTGGCATCCTGGCCGCCCGCCTTGCCCTGATCCTCACTCGCCTCTCGATCGTTAGCGCTGCCCGAAACCACCAGCGTCGATGAGCAGGCGGGGCTCAGGCGGTGGCCAGCGCCAGCCCGTCGACGATGGCGGTGAAGGCAGCCGAGCGGCGCAGGGTCGCGCCGGGACAGATCGCTTGCGCCTCTTCCTGCACCAGCGCCATCAGGCTCGAGCCCCCGACCAGGATCACCGAAGAGACCTGCTGCGGCATCACCCCGGCCTGCATCAGCGTGGCATAGATCGCCCCCTTCAGCGCCTCGCGCGCCTCCGAGAGCGCGGCATTGACCGATCCGGAGGTGGTGCGCGCGCTCAACCCCTTCTCGATCGTGCCCATCTCGATCTGACCCGCCCCCGAGGCGGAATTCGCCCCGATCTTGCCGGCCTCGACCGCGAAGGCCAGCTCGTGGCCCAGCTGGTCCTCGATCACGGTGGCCAGACGCTCCATCGGGCGTTTCTCGACCGCATGGGCCAGCATGTCGGCCACGGCCCGCTGGGTCTCGCCGGAATAGAGGAAGGGGATCTTGGCCCAGGTCGAGAGCTCGACATAGAGGGGTTTCGGCACCGGCAGCAGGCCCTCGCCGAAGCTGCGGCGCAGCTCTCCGCCCAGGCCGAGCAGCGGCATGGCATGGGTCATCGAGACCGCGTGGTCGAAGTCGGTGCCACCCAGCCGGATGCCGTGGCTGCCCAGGATCTCGATGCCGTTGCCCCTGGCCTTGAAGAGGGTGAAATCCGAGGTACCGCCGCCGATGTCAACGATCAGGCCCATCTCACCCGGATGGCCGTCGCCGAGGCTGGCCAGCGCTGCCGCCTCGGGCTCGAACATGAAGCTGATCTCGGTAAAGCCCGCCGCCTCGTAGCAGCCGCGCAGGTCGGCCTCGGCGCGGGCGTCGCGCTCGGGATCGGCGGTGTGAAAATGGACGGGCCGTCCCGACAGCACGGCGGTGTAACTCTGCCCGGTCTCGTCCTCGGCGCGCTTCTTCACCGCCAGGAGGAAATCGGTGACGATCTCGGCCAGGGTGCGGCGCTTGCCGCCGACCAGGCGTTTTTCATGAAAGAGCCCGGTGCCCAGCACCGATTTCAGCGCCCGCATGTAGCGCCCCTCTTCGCCCTCGATCAGCGCCTCGGCGGCGGCGGATCCGATCTGCATCGCGCCCCCGTCCGAGGGGAAGAAGACCGCCGTCGGCAGGGTCTCTTCGCCCGCCTCCACGGCGATGCGGCGCAGAGTTCCGCCCTCCAGAACGGCGGCGGCAGAGTTGGAAGTGCCGAAGTCGAGGGCAAGCACGGGACGGGTCATGAGGGGGCTCCTGCGGCAGAGAGCTTGCCGGGCTAGAGCATGGGCGTCAGCCCTGCAAGGGCTAAACGCCCTAGCCCATGTCCAGCAGCGCCGAAAGCACGTCCGAGCGCCGCAGCATGCCGACGAGCTGCCCGGCCTCGAGCACCGGGAAGATACGATGCGGATGGGCCATGAAGGCCTCGGCGGCGGTGATCAGGTCGTCGTCCGCCTGCAGGCAGACCGGATCGGGGGTCATGCTGTCGGCAACGACGCCCTTCCATTCCTGGTAGTAGCTGGCCTGCAAGGCCGGGCGGAAGCAGTCCTTCTGGCTGAGCAGCCCCACCAACTGGCCAGAGCTGTCCACCACCGGCGCAGCGGCGGCTCGGGCCTCGGCCAGGCGCGCGGCGGCACGGCGCATCGGGGTTTCGGGTGCCAGCTGCACGTAGTCCTTCAGCATGATCAGGCGCACGCGGGCCTCGGTGCTCATGGCGTCTCCTCCGGCTTGCGGTTCGGGCAGAAGTCGCAGGCGGCCCCCTTGATGCAGGAGGCCCCGCCGCAGGAGGTCTGTACCGGGCCGCGACCGAAGACCAGGCCAAGGGCCAGACCGCCAGCGGCCAGCAGGAAGATCCCGAGGGTCAGAAGAAACTCCATCATCGCCCCTCCCCTAGAGCAGGGCGCGGGCGAAATCACCCGTCGCCTCTTGGCGCAGTTCCGCGTCGGCGGCGGAAAGGAAAAGCGCATCCAGCCCCGCCTGTCGGGCCAGTTCCGGCCCCTGCGCCCCGGCGGCGAAAAGCGCCGTCGCCCAGCCATCGGCCTGCATGGCCGTCCCCGACTGGACGGTGACCGAAAGCAGGGACCCGCTGACCGGCTCTGCCGTCGCGGGATCGATGATGTGCCCGTAGCGGCGGCCATCCAGCGCATAGCTCTGCACCGCGATGCCGGAGGTCGCCACCGCGCCCTCGAGCCCGATCACGCCACGCAGGCCAGAGGCCCCCGGACGCGGGTCCTCGATCGCCACCTGCCAGGGGCGGCCCGAGGGGTGAAGCCCATGGCCCCGCAGCTCTCCGCCCAGGTCGATCAGCAGGTCGGGTTCGTGCTGCAACAGCTGCTCGGCCATCAGGTCCAGCGCATAGCCCTTTGCGATGCCGCAGAGATCCAGCGTGACGCCTGGATGGGCGCGGCTGAGGTGGCCATTGTCCAGTGCCAGCGCGCGCCAGTCGGGCGCGGCGCCTTCGGTGATCGGGCCGAAGCCCCAGCGGGCGACCAGGGGCCCGACGCTGGGGTCGAAATGCCCGCCGCTGTCGCGCGCCAGATCCAGCGCGGCAGTAGTGACGTTTGCCATGTGGGAGGGCAGTTCCAGCGCCGGGGCCTGGCCCCGGTTGAAGCCGCTCAGCACCGTATCCGCGCGCCAGGGCGACATCTGCCTGTCGACCTCCGACAGGATCGCCTCGAGCGCGCGCCGGTATCTCTCTGCGCCCCGCCCCGCCGGCAACGTCACGGACCAGCCGGTGCCGAAGGCCACCCCGCGCAGCGCCTCGGTCGGCGCCGAGGCGCGCAGCACGCCGGGGGTGGCCAGCGCCAGGGCAGCGCCCAGCACCGCGCGGCGTGTCGGTCGGGTCAAGGAATTTGCCATGGTTCAGACTCCGAAATCATCGTTGAAGATATGGTCGGGCTCGACGCCCAGCCGTTCCAGCGTCGCCAGCACCGCCGAGATCATCACCGGCGGGCCGCAAAGGTAGTACTCGCAATCCTCTGGCGCGGGGTGGTCGCGCATCGCCTGCCGCACCGTATCATGGATGAAGCCCGTGGCCCCGGTCCAGCGGTCCCCCGGCGCCGGGTCCGAGAGCGCCGGCACCCAGGAGAAACTCTCGTGCTGCGCGGCGATGGCATCGAACTCCTCGACGTAGAAGAGATCGGCCACGGAGCGCGCGCCGTAGAAGTAGCGCATCCTGCGCCCGGTCCCGAGGGCGGCCTGCTCGTGGATCATCGCCCGCATCGGTGCCATGCCGACACCGCCGCCGATGAAGACCATTTCGGCCTGCGTGTCCTGCACGTGGATCTCGCCGAAGGGACCCGAGGCCTGCACCTCGTCCCCCGGCTGGCGCGCGAAGAGCCAGGACGAGACGACACCGGGCGGGATTTCTTCCTCGTGCCCGGCGGGGGGCACGGCAAGGCGGATGTTGAAGACCACCCGGCCCGCGGCGGTATCCTCGGGGCGCGAGGCGATGGAATAGGCGCGGGTGACGGCTGTGGCCGAGCTCATCCGCAGGCGGTCCCAGCGGGCCTCATGCCAGGTGGCGCGGAAGCCCTGCTCCACCGGCATGGTCGAGAAATCCAGCCTGTAGGCTGGCGCGGTCAGCTGCATGAAGCCGCCGGCGCGGAAGTCGAAGGGCTGGCCCTCGGGCAGCTCGAGCACCAGCTCGCGGATCAGCGGCGCCATCATGCGGTTCGAGACCACCTTGCAGGTAAAGCCGCCCGAGGCCTCGAGGAAGGCGTCGGGCACCGTGACCTCGCAGGGCCCGCGCAGGGCGGTCTGGCAGGCCAGACGCTTGCCCGCCTTGCGCTCTGCCGCAGAGAGCACGCCGCGTTCGGTGGCACCGGCCTCGCCCGCGCCCTCGCCATGCACCTCGACCCGGCAGAGCCCGCAGGTGCCAGAGCCGCCACAGGCCGCCGGAATGCCGATGCCCGCCCCGTGCAGCACCCCAAGAAGGCGGTCGCTGCGTGTCGCCTCGATCTGGCGCGAGCCGTTAACCGTGACGGTCAGCGTCGACTTCGGCACCAGCCGCGCCCGCGCCAGCAACAGGCCGATGGTCAGGCCCAGGATCAGCAGGACCACCACGAGGCTTGAGATGAGGATCTCTTCGGTCATTGCGCAGCCATCTGGGCGAAAGAGGAAAAGCCGAGCGACATCAGCCCGGCCAGGATGAAGGTGATGCCCAGCCCGCGCAGCCCGGCGGGCAGATCCGCATAGGCCAGCCGCGCCCGGATGGCCGAGAGCATGGTGACGGCCAGGGCAAAGCCCGTACCTCCGCCTAGCCCGAAGACCAGGCCCTCGGTCAGCGTGTAGCTGCGCTCGACCATGAAGAGGCTGCCCGCCAGGATCGCGCATTGCACGGTCAGCAGCGGCAGGAAGACCCCGAAAGCCGCGTGAACGCCAGGCAGGAACCGGTCGAGCAGCATTTCCAGCAGCTGGACCACGGCGGCGATGACGCCGATGAAGGCGAGAAGCGCCAGATAGGACAGGTCGATCTCGGGGTAGCCCGCCCAGGCCAGGGCACCGGGGGCCAGAAGCGCGCTGTAGACAAGCTGGTTCAGCGGCACCGTGACGCCCATGACGGCGATCATGGCGATACCCAGCCCGACCGCCGTCTCGGGTCGTTTCGACAGCGCCAGGAAGGTGCAGAGACCCAGGAACAGGGTCAGGGGCAGGTTCTCGACGAAGGCCGCCGAGAGGAAGAGATCCCAGAGGCTCATTCCATCCCCTCCGGGATCTGCGGCGCGGCGAACTCGGGCGGCTCGGCCTGTTCGGGCCGGACCGTCCGGATGGCCCAGACCAGCCCGCCCAGCAGGAAGAAGGCCGAGGGCGCCAGCATCATCAGCGCAAGGGGCGTGAACCAGCCGCCCTGCTCGGCCAGCGGCAGCACCTGGTAGCCCAATAGGGTGCCTGCGCCGAACAGCTCCCGTACCGCGCCGATGGCAATCAGGACCAGCGAATAGCCAAGGCCGTTGCCAAGCGCGTCGATCATCGAGGGCAGCGGCGGGTTGTGGCGGGCGAAGCTTTCGGTGCGGCCCAACACCAGGCAATTGGTGGTGATCAGGCTGACGAAGACCGAAAGGCTCTGGCTGATCTCGAAGAGATAGGCCTGCAGAAGCTGGTCGATGACAATGACCAGCGAAGCCACGATGACGATCTGCACGATCAGCCGGATGGCATCGGGGATATGGCGGCGGATCAGGCTGATGATCCCCGCCGAGAGCGCCAGCACGATGGTCAGCGACCCCGCCATGGTCAGCGCCGTCGGCAGCTGCGTCGTCACCGCCAGGGCCGAGCAGATGCCGAGGATCTGCAGCGTCACCGGGTTCTGCCGGATCAGCGGCTGGGTCAGCGTGCTCCAGAGGGGGGATGGCGCGGTCATGGCCTAGAACTCTCCCCGCCGTACCGCCTCGATCAGCGGCCCGTAGCCCTGCGGCCCCAGCCAGAAGCGGATGATCCGGGTCATGGCGGAAGAGGTGCGCGTGGCGCCGGTGATGCCGTCGACCTCGTATTCGGTGCCGGCCTGGCCCTTGGCGACGGCAAAGCGCAGATCGCCGCGCGCGTCCCTTGTCTTCACCCCGCTGAAGGAGGCCAGCCAGGCGGGCTCTTCGATCCGCGCCCCAAGGCCGGGGGTCTCGGACTGGCCGGTGATGGCAAGGCCCGCGATGGTATGCATGTCGCCGGTCAGCGCGAGGATGGCGTCGATGCGCCCGTTGTAGCCCGCCCCCGAGATCGGCAGGAGCATGAGAGAGATCTCCTCTCCGTTCCTGAGCAGGAAGATCTGGGCGTAATCGGGACGGGAGCCGAGGCCCGCCAGGTCCTCTCCGGCAGAGAGGGCGGTCCAGTTGGCCATGTCGGCCAAGGCGGCCTCTAGCGTTTCGGGCGTGACCTCGGTGGCCGCGCGGGCCTTGGTCAGATCGACCACCACGGTCGACAGCGTGCCGCCGGTTTCGGCCATCAGCTGGGTCATGCCCGGCACGCCCGCGACAAGCGCCTCGATGCGGGCCTGTTGCTCTGCGGCGCGGTTAGCGGCCTGGATCGGGCGCAGGATCACCGTCGCACCGCTGACCAACACCGCGCAGAAGGCCGAGACCAGGAAGGCCATCACCACCGTCTTGGTACGGCTCTCGTTGGGCAGGGCCAGCAGCCGGCGCCAGGCCGAGAAGGGATTGAGGTCAGCCAAGGTGTTTCCTCCGTCTTGCGCGCCAGAGCGAGATCGCCGCCTCGTCCAGCATCGGCGCGGCGAGCGAGGCAAAGAGCGCCGCCGAGACCGCGATCTGCGCCGGGGCCGCGCCCTGCCAGCCGGTGGCGAATAGCACCACCAGCCCGCCGTAGAGCAGCCCGTAGAGCCAGCGGCCCGGTAGGGTCGAGGCGCTGGTGACAGGATCGCAGACCAGGAGCACCAGCACGATGAAGGCCATGGGCAGCACCGGGGCGAGGCCCGCGGGCCAGGTGCCCTGCCCCACGCCCCAGCTCACCAGCGCCGCCAGAAGCGCGCCGCCGATCACCCGTCCCGGCATCAGGCCCAGGGTGACGCCGAGAACCGCGGCGGGGATCGCCGCCCAGGCCAGGGGCAGTACCAGCTCTGGCCAGGGGGCGGCAGGGAAGCCGAAGCCCAGGAAGGCCAGTGTGGCGGTGGCGGGGTTGATCACGTTGCGGCCCCAGCCTCCGAAGACCAGTTCGGCCATGACCGATCCGAAGGAGATGCCCAGGATGAGCCGCGCCAGCCCCAGCTCTTCCGGCGCCAGCATGGCCACGGCGAGCGCGGTGATGGCACCGGCGAAACTGGGCGGCTGTGCGCGCGCCAGCATGAAGACCAGGTGCCAGGCACCCGAGATCACCAGCGCCAGCGCCAGTCGGGTCCAGGCCTCGGGTCCACCGAACCAGAGCCAGACCAGTGCCAGGGGCATCAGGCAGATGAGCAGCAGAAGCGCCACGGTCTCGCGGTCCCAGAGTCCCCGGATCATAGGCCCTCCTCCGCCGCGATGCGGTCGAGCGCGGCGCGCAGCAGGGCCGAGAGACGCGGCGTCGCGCCGGTGACGTAATCGGCCAGGGCCAGGTCCTCTTCCAGCAGCGACAGGCCACCGAGGCGGGTGAAGCTCTCGTCATCGCCCGAGGACAGCGCCCGGATCAGCGCCATGGCGGGCAGCGCCGTGCCGAAGGCCTGTTCGAGCGCCGCAGTCGGGATCACCGGCAGCGGGCGGGCGGCGCGGCGCAGCGCATTGCTGAACCAATGGCTGCGCGGGCTGCCGCGGTGACTGTCCTGCACCGTGACCTGCCGGTCGCGCAGGCCCAGCCAGGTTGCCTCGTGCCCGTCCAGAGCCGAGCCCGAAAGCACCTGGTGCCAGCCCGGCACCACCGCCCCCTGGCAGAGCCCGCGCAGGTTGGCGCCCGGCTGGCAGCGCAGAAGGCGCGTCTCGGTCAGGGCCTCGCCGGTGACAGAGACGCTGCGCAGCCCCGGCAGGCTGCCGGTCTCAAGCAGCGCACCCAGATCGGCGACATCCTCGGCGTGAAGCTCCCAGACCGGGGCCTCGGGCGTGGCGGGGTGTTCGTGATGGATGCGGAAGCCGGCCAGGCCCTGCGGATGCCGGTTGCCGCACCGCAGGATCCGCAGGCGCCCCTCGACCGCCCCCGGCCCCGCCAGCGCGGGACCGCGCGGCTGGCAAAGGAAGACAGGCCCCCCGGTCAACCGTCCGAGCGCCGCGAGCCCCCGGCTGAAGGACTCGCCCCGCCCCTCGAGCATCGCCACCGGATCCGGGGCATGGGGGCGGGTATCTGCGGCCATGACGAAGATCGCGGCGGGGCTCTCGGCGACGGCGGGCATGCGGCCGAAGGGCCGGCTGCGCAGGAGCCGCCAGAGCCCCGCCTGCTGCATCAGCACACGAATGGCCGCCGCATCGCCGTGGCGCGCGGCGGCCACCTCGAAGACATGGCGCCCGGCCTCGGGCTCATGGAAGAAGAGCAGTTCGATCAGCTGCCGCCCCGGTCCCAGGCGGACCCGCGCCAGCCGTGCGGCCATGGGGGCCACCAATGCAACCTCTGGATGATCTCGCATCCGGGCCACCGGGGCGCCCTGGGCCAGCAGCGCGCCCTCTTCGCAAAGCATGTCGAGCCGCAGACGCTCGGAGCGCAGGGGAATCAGCGCGGCCTCTTCGGTCAGCCGCGCGGTCACGCCACCCGAAGCAGGCGGCGCGGTCGGCAGTGCTGGACTCAACCCCGAATTAATGGCGCGCAACGGCATCTTTTCCCCGAATTACCCGCATCCCCGGACAATGGCATTTGCCAGAATCCCCATCCGGAGTCATCATGACCGAAAGCAGCCATATTTAAAGCCATCTTCCGGGAAAAAACCAATGCGTCGGATAATTGTTGCCACATCTCGCCTCCTGTTCACGGTTTGCGCCCTGATGCTGCCGCTTGCGACGGCCTCTCACGCCCAGGAGACCGAGGCACCGCTGACCCCCTTCGTGCTGCCCGATGCCGGGCCCTTCCTGCCCAAGGACCTGGGCCCCGAGAACAACGAGGCCATCGCCGCCTGGATCGGCTCGGCCCATGCGGACAATGCCTCCGAGGCCTTCACCCACTGGGACGAGGACGGAGAGATCCGGCCCAATTGCTCGGTCTGCCACTCGGGCGCCGGGTTCCGGTCGTTCCACGGGCTGGATGGCTCTGCCCCCGGCCTGCCGGAAAGCCCCATCCCCACGGGCGGCGTCGTCGATTGCGCCACCTGCCACGCGCCAGGCATCGCCGAGGTCAAGGCGATCACCCTGCCCTCGGGCGTCGAACATCCCGTCCAGGGGGTCGAGGCCGCCTGCATGACCTGCCACCAGGGCCGCAGCGCCGGGATCAACGTCGAAGAGGCCACCGCCGGGGCCGAGGTCGACGTGGTCAATGCCGAACTCCGCTTCATCAACCCGCATTACAAGACCGCCGCAGCCACCTGGCTGGGCGGCTATGGCAAGGCGGGCTATCACTATGAAGGCAAAAGCTATTCCGGTCGCTTCTTCCATGCCCGCCCGGTGGCGACCTGCGTCTCGTGCCATGATCCGCACGGGCTGGAGGTCAAGGTCGAGAGCTGCGCCACCTGCCATGACACCGAAAACCCGCAGGCGATCCGCATCCGCAAGCAAAGCTACGACGGTTCGGGCAACCTGACCCAGGGCATCCGCACCGACATCGCCAACAATGCCGCGCTGCTGCTGAGCACGCTGCAGGATTACAGCGCGAAGGTCGCCGGCGTGCCCATTCTCTACGACGCCCACAGCTACCCCTACTTCTTCACCGACGCCAATGGCGACGGGGTGGTCGACACCGGGGACGATGGCCGCTCCGTCTCCTATGCCAGCTGGACGCCGCGCATGCTTCGGGCCGCCTACAACTGGAAGCTGGTCACCGCCGACCCCGGCATCTACGCCCATAACCCGCACTACGCGCTGGAGCTCCTCTACGACAGCATCGACGACCTGATGGTGGGCCTTGGCGGCGACACGGCGAGCCTTGGCATCCTGCGCTGATCAAACCCTCCCCCGGTCACCGGAGTGAAAAGACCCGCGACGCCAAATCGGCCTCGCGGGTCTTGAATTAAAAGAGATATCTCAAGCTCATTATTGAATGACCTCGATGCGCCCTGAAATTGCGCATTAAGATATCCCGCTAATTTACCTTAATGCATTCCAGCCGCTTTTCGCCGATGCTCCGCCGGGGCAGAAGTCCTTCCCGCAAGGGGCGAAAGGAAACACCTTGCCCGAAGACCCCGAGGCCGGCTCGTCACAACCTAAGGCTGTTTTCAGTGACGACCTTTTCCAGATGGGCAGGCGGACGCGGGGTACCCGGTCTGCTCGCCGCGTGCGCCTGCGATATGGCGCCAACCGCCCGCGGCATCAACGCAACATAAAGTTGTGCAAAGGGCCCCAGCTACTTGACAGAACAACGGCATGAGGATCCTTTGCTTCTAGTACTTTGGTCTAACGAGTGAGATGGGTATCATGAAGAAACTTGCGAGCAGCACCGCGCTGGCCACGATCCTGTTGTCCGGCGCAGCACATGCTGACCCGGCTGTCATGCTCGGGCTTGCCCTGAACTTCGGCGGCGCCGCCGACACCAAGCTCGGCCTCACCACCAAGCTGCTGTCTGACAACCGCCCCGATCAGCTGGTTGGCGCCATTGGCGGCACCTACTTCTTCGATGGGACCTGGGGCCTCGACGTGGGCATCGGCTATACCTTCGACGAAGCGGCCGTAACCCTCAGCTATGACTTCATCAACAACGCTCCGCAGGTCGCGGCAGGCTGGGCCAATATCGAAACGGTCTGCTGATCCGCGCGCGCCTCAAGCCTGGCGCCGGTGGAGCTGATGAATACCGAAAATGACCCCGGGGGCCTGCACGCCCAGGCGCAGGCCCGTCTCGACGCGGGAGAGCCCGAAGCGGCCTACGCCCTGCTCCAGAAAGCCGTTGCCCGAACCGGAGAAACCTTCGGCCTCTGCCATTCCATGGCCGAGGCCGCTTTCGCTCGGGGCTGGGCATCTGCCGCAGAACATTGGTGGCGCCGTGCGATCGAGCTGGCCGCCGAAGACGACCCACGCCATTCCGAGCGGTTGGCCGAGGCACATTTGGGGCTCGGCACCGTGCTTTATCGCCAGGAAAAGCTGGGCGGAGCCGTCGCAAGCTATCGCCGCACCCTTGCCCTGAAACCCGACCATGAGGGCGCGGCCATTTCCCTGGCCATCGCCTTTCTTGCCACCGATTGCCCGGCGCTGGCGCTCGAACAGGCCTGCTCCCTGCTGGAGCGCATGCCCGAGGCCTCGGAGCTGCGGCTGGTGCGTGCCCGCGCGTTGATCCAGCTCGAACGCCCGCAGGAGGCGCTGGCCGATCTCACCTGGCTGCATGAGCGCGAGATCAAGCTGGGCGAGGTGGGGCTGCTGGAATGCGAGGTGCATCGCCTCAACCACGAGCACGAAACCGCGCTCGTTCTGGCCGCAGAGCTCTGCGAGGCGCTGCCCGACAGCGCCGCGCCGCTGCGGCTTTTCCGTTCGGTCTTTGCCGAGTTCATGGACAAGGCCCCGGCGCCGCGGGTGGCGGAATTCCTCGACGGGCTTGCCCTGCCCCGCCCTCAGGTTCGCAAGCGCCCCGAGACGCGCCCCGACGCTGGGGCCGACACGGGTGCCGAAACCGGCCCTATCGACGTGATCATCCCGGTCCACAACGGGCGCGAGGTCCTGCGGGACTGCCTGAAAAGCATCGAGGCCGCGCGCTCTCCGCTGATGGGAAAGCTGATCCTCGTCGACGATGGCAGCTCTCGTGGAACCCGCGCCTGGCTGCGTGCCTACCAACTGCGCCACCCGCGCACGCGGCTGCTGCGGACCCGTGGTCCCCTGGGCTTCACCCGCGCCCTGCAGGCGGGGCTTTCGGCCAGCAAGGCACCGCGCTTCGTGGCGCTGAACAGCGACACGCTGGTCGGAGAGGGCTGGCTGGAGCAGCTTTCGGCGGCGATGCCACCAGACAGCGGCATTGCCATGGCGGGCCCGCTGTCCAACGCCGCCGCCTGGCAGAGCCTTGGCCAGGTCTTCGACGCATCGGGCAATTTCGCCAGTCATGACCTGCCCGAGGGCGACGAGCTGACCCTGCTGCGCCGCCGCCTGCGCCTGCTGAAGACCTTCGACGCCAGCGAAGCAGTGCTGGTCCATGGCTTCTGCGCCCTGGTCGACCGGAAGATCCACGACGAGCTGGGCGGGCTCGATGACACGCTCTTTCCCGAAGGCTACGGCGAGTTCCAGGACCTGTCGCTGCGCGCACTCGATGCAGGCTACGGGCTGCGCATCGCCGAGGATTGCCTCGTGGCCCACGCGCGCGGCGCCAGCCTCAACCCCGAGCGGCGGGCGAAACTGTCGCGCGCGGCCCGTCGGGCGCTTTACGAGCGCTACACCGCGCTGCGCTATCTCTCTGCCGAATGTAGTGCTGTGCTTTCGCCCCAGCTGGTCTTCACCCGGCGCCGCATGGAGGTGCTGAACCGGCGCCTGCCCGAACTGCCAAAGCGCTGCGACCAACCTGCCCGAATGCAGCTCTCGGGTCAGACCTCGCCCGAACTCGCCGGTCGCAAGGTCTGTCTCTTCGTCAGCTACGCCCCGGATGGCCGGCTTCTGCCCTATACGCGCCACTACCTGGAACAGCTCCGCAAGGCGGGGTTCCTGTGCCTGCTGATCATGAACACCGACGCTCCGCTCGAACCCCCGCCCGAGGCGCAAGCGCTGGCCGAGGTGGTGATCATGCGCCGCAACCAGGGGCTCGACTTCGGGGCCTGGCGCGATGCGCTGGCACGGTTCCCGGAGCTCTGGCAGGCGGAGATGCTGCTTTTCACCAACGACAGCATCCTGGGCCCCTTCGACGGCTTCACGCAGATGCTGCAACGGATAGAAGAGAGCCCCGCGCCGGTCTTCTACCTGACCGATTCCGAGGACGCAGAGCCGCATTTCCAGAGCTTCTTCTGGGGCCTTCGCGGCGCGGCGCTGCAAGACCCGGCGATCCGCGGGTTCCTGGCCTCCATCGAGGATCTCGAGGACAAGTCCGCCTGCATCTTCCTCTACGAGGTCTTCCTGCGTCACGTCTGCGAGAAGCTGGCCGGGCTCGAGGCACATTGCCTCTTTCCCATGTCTTCTCTCTCGGGCGTGGACAGCCTGATCCGGCCAAGCTTCAACCCCACGCACCACCTCTGGCGCGAGTTGCTGGACGCGGGCTTTCCCTTCCTCAAGGCCGATTTCTGTCGCAAGAACGCGACCGGAGAGGATGCCGAGATGTGGCTCCGGGCGATCGCCGACCATGGCGGCGACCCGATGCGCGCCCGGCTGCACGTGGAAGAAAGCCGCCTGCTGCGCGCCCGTGCCTGAGCGCGGCCCGCATCAGGCGTGATCGTAGTCCCCGGCCCGCAGGTTCTCTGACCAGCCGCTGTTGTCGGCGCCCACCTCATGGGTCTTGCGCGCCACCACCAGGGCCATCATCGGCGCCGGGGAGCCCGCCATCGTGCCGACCCCGCCGGGCCGCCCCAGCAGGGGAACGACCCGCACCTGCCCCACCTCGCAGCGGTCGAGGATCTCGAAGCCGGTGTTCTGGTTCAGCAGCGCGCCCCAGCCATGGGCGCTGATGCGCCAGAAATCCCAGGGCTCGGCATGCAGCGGCCAGATCGTCGGCATCCGGGCGATGAACAGCCCGCCCTGGCGCAGCACCCGGTTGGACTCGAGGACGAAGCGCAGCGGCGAGAGCAGATGTTCCATCACCTCCGAGGAATGCACCATGTCGACCGAGCCCGGCTCGATCACATCGGTCAGGCGATGCGCATCGCCCTTGATATCGACATTCTCGTCGCGCTTGTAATCAAGGCCCAGGTAGCGCCAGTCCGGCTCGACCATGCGGCGCATGTTGGCGCTAAGGGGACCGCGGGCACCGACATCCAGGAAGACCGGGCGACGGGGGGCACAGGCCGCGACATGGGCCTTCAGATGGGTCTTCATCAACTGGTCACCGAAGTTCCAGTGCTCTTCCGTGCGTACCACGTCCTGCAGCGGGAACGCGAAGCTCCGCCCGTCGTCGAAGCGCAGCCTAAGGCGCATGCGGAACTGGGCATCTTACTCGGACAGGCCCATGTGCTCCATGTCCAGCCAATCGGCGAAGATCCCGCTGATGGCATGGCCCTGGTTGGCCTGCGACGCCCCGAAGACATCCATCAGCGCGGGCGAGCGCAGGGGGTGGGCCGGGTGCTGCGGCTGCAGCTCGTCCCCTCGCGGCGCGATGGCGGCGCAGTCCCAGGTCCACCAGCGCAGATGCGCCAGCGGCAGATCGCTCTCCAGCGACAGGCCCGTCAGCTGATGGCCAGGGCGGTGGATCTCTAGCTTCAGGGTGAAGGTGCCCTGCAGGACGGTGAAGGCCTGGCAGGCGATGTGAACCCCCTCCAGCACCCGTGCTGGCTGGTGTCGCCGCAGGCGCTCGGGGTCCGCGGTTTCCAGCACCTGAAGGGAGGTCTCGCGGCATTGCAACACCGGCCCCTCGCCGGGAGTCAGCTCGCGGCCCAGGATATAGAGCCATTCGACCATGGAGCCCGCCGCGCGGAAGATCATCTCGATCTCAAGCTCGTCACCATGGCGGGTAACCTGCAGCTCTTCGACCTCCTCGGCCTGAAGCAGCACCTCGCCACCCGCCGCCACATGGGCCACGATCTTCTGCATCCGGCCGACGTTGCCATGTACCTCGATCCGGCACCAGCCGGCGCGCCCGAGGCGGAGCCTGGTGCGGAACCTGTGACGGTAGCCGCCGTAGAAGGCACCCAGCACCGCAAGCCCCGCCTGCGCGGCCTCCCCCGGATCGGCCAGCACCGCAACCCGCCCCGCCGCATCGGGGTCGGACAGCGTGCCACCCAGAGGCGCGCGCGCCATGTCGTCCTGGATCTCGAAGGCTTCCGGCGGCAGGCTCATGTCATCTTTCCTCGAAGGGATCGCCAGGCTTCGCGCTGGTCACGATCAGCTTTCACCAGTCCCGGCCGTGGCGTCCTCGTCGTCCTCGGCCAAAAGCTCGCCCAGCACCTGTTGCAGGGCCTTCAGCGAGGCACGCAGGTCTTTCTGCTCCAGCGGCGCATCCGGGGCTGTCACGCCCACGTTCAGCGCCTCGGAGAGCGCGATCAGGTACTGCCGCTCGGCGAAGGGAAGGTAGCTGGCCGCTTCCTGGCCGAATTGCAGATCCACCTCGGCCCGTCGGCGCAGGACCCGCAGCGCGGCTTCGAGCATGCGCAGCTTCGTGCGCCGGTCGCCCTCGTAGTGGCCCAGGTGGAGCCCTCCGAAGAGCAGCGCCGCGCCCAGCCAGTTGGGATAGCGCTCCAGCTGCTCCAGCGGCTTGCGCAGCTTCATCAGTTCGCCCAGGTCCGGCGCCCTGAGGTCGATGCCATAGGTCTCCTGGCAGCGCGGCAGAAAACGGTCCCAGGCCCAGGAAGACATCTCAGGGTGGTCGGTGTTCATCGCATCCTTGAAGAGCCGGAAGAGCGCCCCGATGGCCAGATGCGGGTCCTCGTTCTCGGCCAGGTCGTTGAGGTAGGCGAAATACTCAGTCCAGTCGAACGCCCCGTAAGAGATCTCGGGCAGCGGCCCCCGGCTGGCCCAGACCACCATCTGGCCGTCATGCACCTCGATATGCACCTGAAGCCCCAGGGCCTCGACCATCTGCCGCATCCGCTGCTGCGAGAAGATCGCGTAGTGGAACTGCGGCGAGAGCGCCGCGATCACCTTGGGGCGCGGCGTCTCGGGAGAGATCGCAGAGCTGTCGGGGGTGGTCAGCACCAGCAGCCCGTCGTCATCCATCATGCCGACCAGCTCGGCCAGGAAGGCGGCGGGATCGGCGACATGTTCGATCACCTCGCTGGAATAGACGATCGAGAAACGGCGCTCGGGCTCTTGTTCGCGGAAGCCATCGAGGTAGAGCGGCCGGATGTCGGCGCCCAGCATCTTCTTGCCCTGCGCGCCGAAGGCCGAGCGCTCTAGCCCCACGGCCGCGCCACGGTTCCGGGCCCAGTAGTCCACCACGAAGCCGAAGCCGCAGCCGACGTCGATCATGTCTCCTTCCGGCAGATCGCCAAGGGCGAAGAGCGGCGAGAGCATGGTGATGATCCCCGCCCCGCCTTGCGCGTAGTCCAGCCAGTACTCACCGTAGGGGAGGAACTCGTAGCCGAGCACGGGATCTTCGCCATCGAAGAAGAAGGAACCGCAGGCGCCGCATTCAAAGAGCTCGAGCACGCTGCCGGGTGAGTGCACCGTAAGGGAGTGGCGCGACTGTCTTGCGCCGCAGGCGCGACAGGGGAAGACTGCCTCGCGCGTGTTGTCCCCGGCAAACGCTATGTCGATAGCGGCCATGGAGGCTCCTTTCGTGTTCTCGCCTGTGCTTTCGTCCAACCTGCCCCGTCGCATGGGTTTTATCAACTTCTAGCTGTGCCGTGCGGACGAAGATCCCGGCCATGGGACTTGCTCGACGCAGGGGGATGTCGCAGGCTTGGCCATGCGTCGCAGAACCTTCCTTTCGGCCATCGCCGCAGCCCCCGCCCTGCCCCGTGGTGCCTCTGCCCGGACCGTGGCGGAAGCGGCATGGACAAGCTGGCGCGCGCGTTTCCTGTCGCCCGAGGGGCGGGTCATCGACGATGGCAACGGCGGCGTCAGCCACTCGGAGGGCCAGGGCTACGGCTTGCTGCTGGCCCAGGCCTTCGGCGACCGCGAGGGCTTCCTGCGGATCGAGGGCTGGACCCGCTCCGCCCTCTCGCGCCCCGGTGATGCGCTGCTGAGCTGGAGGTGGGACCCCGCCGCCGATCCACCCGTGTCCGATCCCGCGACCGCCACGGACGGAGACCTTCTGAGGGCCTGGGCGCATCTGCGCGCGGCGCTGCAATCGGGCTGGTCCAGCGATCCGCGGATCGCCCCGGCGATCACCCGTGACCTGACCGCGCTCTGCCTGGCGCGAGACCCCCGCGCGCCGGCCGAACCGCTGCTGCTGCCCGCCGCCGGTGCCCCTGCCGATCCCGCCCGCCTGACCCTGAACCCGTCGTACTTCCTTGGCCGCGCCATGCGCCAGCTCGGCGGTGCCTTCGAGGCCCCCGCGCTCATCCGGGCCGCCGATCACGGCGAGGCGCTGCTGGCCGAACTTGCCGCAGGCGGCCCCCTGCCCGACTGGCTGGACCTTACCGCCCAGGGCCCGGTGCCACCGCGCGCCCACGAGGATCGCTCCTCCTATGACGCGCTGCGCATCCCGCTCTACCTGGTCTGGTCGGGCCGTGCCGCCCATCCCGCCGTCGCCACCATGGCAGAAAGCCTGCGCGAGGGTGCCCTGCCCGGCCATGTGGTGGTGGCGCGCACGGCAGACGGCAGGCCCGAGGCCCAGAGCGATGCGCCGGGCTTCCGTGCCATCGCCACCCTCGCCGAAGGCGGCCGGCCCGAGCTCTCGGTCGATCAGATCCGCTCTCAGCCCTACTACCCGGCGGTGCTGCAACTGCTGGCCTGGGTCGCCTACCGCGAAGCCGCAAACTGAAACGCTTGCTCTGGCTGGCAAGTCGGTTAGCTTCAAAGTGTTAACGCCGCCCAGGCGTCTTGGTAATTGGTTACAGGATCTGTCATGAGATACGCCCGCCTTCTGTTCGGCTTCGCCCTCATCCTTCTGGCCCTCTGGGTCATCGTCGGAGAGCAGATCTCGGGGGCCAGCGCCAATGCGGTGGTCAATGCCCCGGTGGTGACCCTGCGCGCAGATGTCTCGGGGCGGCTGGCGCTGCCGGACCGGACCCTTGGCGCCAGGGTCGAACGCAGCGAGGCGCTGGCCTCGATCACCAATGAGCTGGTCGAGCGGGACCGCCTGGACGACCTGGTGCTGGAACGCGGTCTCGTCATCGCAGGCATCGCCCGGATGAACGACGATCTTGCCGCCGCGCAGATCGAGCTCGAGACCCTGCGCACCCGCGCAGAGACCCTGATCGAGCAACACCTGGCCGAGATCCGCACCCGTCTCGATCATGCCCGCCGCAGCCTTGCGATCCTTGAAGGCGAGGACCCCGCTGCCCAGGATGGCCCCACCTCTCAGGGAGGCTCTGCCGCGCAGCGCGCCCCGGCCGGCCCCCTGACTGCCCTGACGCTGGAACAATACCGCGAGCGGGTCGAGCTGCTCGAGATCACCCTTGCCGCCGCCGAACGGGGGATCTTCCTCGGAGAGGGCGCCGGTGAGGTCGCGCAGCTGCCGCAGAAGCTGCGCGAGCTGGAGGCCAGACTTGGCGCGCTCGAGAATGCCCTGGCCGAGGCCGAGGGCCGCGAAGCCGCCCTGACCCGGCGCATCAACCGCGAGCGGGTGCAGGTCAATGTCCGCACCGGCGGTGATCTGAACTCGCCCGTGAACGGGCTCTTCTGGGAGGCGCTTCAGGCCGATGGGGTCGTGGTGCAGCGCGGCGACCCGATCCTGCGGCTGGTGGATTGCGACCGGGTGCTGGTCACGCTGACGGTGACAGAGCGGATCTACAACAGCCTCAGCATCGGACAGCCCGCCAGTTTCCGCCTGCAGGGGAACTCTCGGAACTACGCCGCCAGCGTCACCCGGCTTGCGGGCTCGGGGGCCTCGACGATCTACCGCAACCTCGCCGTGGCGCCCTCGGGCCGCCAGTTGGAGCGCTACGACGTGACGCTGCTGGTGCCCGAGCTGGCCCGAGAGACCGGCTGCCAGATCGGCAAGACCGGACGCGCCTTCTTCGACCGTCGCCCGCTCGACTGGCTGCGCGACTGAGATGACCTTCTTTCCCCATCTCGGAGAGCTCGGCTCGGCGGCGATGCAGCTGGTGCTGCTGGCCGGCGTGGCGCTGGTGCTGCCCTCGGTGGTCAACCCAGCCGACAGCCGCCACCGCACCGTGCTCTTCGCCATCGCCTTCTTCTTTGCCCTTCGCTACGCCTGGTGGCGCGGCACCCAGACCCTGGCCCCGGTGGGCCTCAGCGTCGATTTCGCCGCCTCCATCTCCCTCTTCCTCATCGAGCTCATGGCGCTGATCGGCTCGCTCTCGGCCTTCGTCATCATGTCGCGCATCAAGCTGCGCAGCCGCGAGGCCGATGAACATGCCGGGTGGTGGGGCGAAGAGCTGCCACGGGTGGCGATCCTGATTGCCACCTACAACGAGGACAAGGACGTGCTGGAGCGCACCATCGTCGGGGCCAAGGCGGTGGATCATCCCCGCAAGGAGGTCGTGGTGCTGGATGACAGCCGCCGCGACTGGCTGCGCGACTTCTGCGCCGAAGAGAACGTCCGTTACATGCGCCGCCCCGACAACAAGGGCGCCAAGGCCGGCAATATCAACGCCGCGCTCGAGCGCCTGTCCCAGGACCCGGAGCCGCCGGATTTCGTCGCCGTTCTGGATGCGGATTTCGTGCCGCACCGGGGCTTCATCACCCGCTGCCTGGCGCTCTTCCATGATCCCGAGGTAGGGCTGGTGCAGACCCCTCAGCACTTCTTCAACCCCGACCCGATCCAGCACAACTTCGGTCTCAGCCGCTCCTACCCCGATGAGCAGCGCTTCTTCTTCGACCACATGCAGCCCTCGCGCGATGGCTGGGGCATCGCCTTCTGCTGCGGCACCTCGTCGATGTGCCGCTTCTCGGCGCTGCAGGACATCGGCGGGCTGCCCACGGAAAGCGTGACCGAGGACTTCATGCTGACCCTGACCCTGCAGAACCACGGCTGGCGCACCGCCTACCTGGCCGAACCCCTGACCGAGGGGCTGGCTCCGGAGGGGCTGAAGGAATATGTCACCCAACGGGCGCGCTGGTGCCTGGGGCTGATGCAGATCGTGCGCTCGTCCATCGGGCCCTTCAGACGCTCGAACCTGCGCCTGCGGGATCGCTGGTCGATGGTGGATTCGGTCTTCTACTGGACCACCACCTTCCCCTTCCGCATCGCGGCGATCATCTTTCCGCTGCTCTACTGGTACGGCAACGTCATCGTGGTCAACGCGACGCTGCCCGATGTGCTGAGCTACTTCGGCAGCTACTCCGTCTGGATCCTGCTGGTGCTCAACCTGCTGAGCCGGGGCATGGTGGTGCCGGTGCTGAACGACGTGAGCCAGCTGATCGGGGCGGTGCCGATCAGCCGCGCCGCCTTCACCGGGCTCTTCCGCCCCCAGGGGCACCCCTTCTCGGTCACCGCCAAGGGGGGCGACCGCTCGCAGGTGATCGTGCAATGGCGGATGATGATGCCCTTCCTGCTGGCCTTCGCGCTGACGCTCGGCGGGCTCCTGCTGGGCATCTTCGTCGACCGTTTCGCCTATAACGACGCCGGGGACGGCAAATGGGTCATCCTGTTCTGGACGGTGTACAACCTGGTGGTGCTGGCCACCACCTGCATGGCCTGCATCGAGCTGCCGCGGGCCGAAGTCCATGTCGCCGACAAGCCCGAGCGGGTGACCTTCTCGACAGAGGAGGCCTCGTGGAACCTCTGGATCACCGCGCTGACCATGGACACCGTTCGCCTGCGCGGCGTCTCCTTCCCCGCCGATACCCATGGCGATCTCGAGATCGAGGGCGTGCCGGGCCCGATCGAGGCCTTCGTGCTCTCGGCCACCGAGGATGGCGCGCGGCTGCAGTTGATGGCGAACGAGGCGCAGAGGGATGCGCTCTTCCTGCGCTTCTACGCCGAGGGCAATGAGCCGGGGGTGGGCCGGGTGCGTGCCTCAGCCCTGCTATCGGACATCGCGCAGCGGCTTTCGCTCTCGCACCGCTAGCCTGTCTTGCTGCGCGGCCTGCCCCGGTAGGATTGCAACGCCGCCAGCGCGCGCGAGAACCGTGCCGCCTCGGCGGTGCTCTGGGATTCCGGCGGATAGCGCTCTTCGCCCCGCGCCAGGGCCTCGGCATTGGCGGCCAGCGCCGAGATCGGCCGCACGAAGAGGCGGACGAAGAAGAAGGTGAAGATCAGCAGCACGACAAGCGCCACGCCGAAGGCCACGATGGAGGTCACCAGCAGCGAGGTCAGGCCGGGCCGGAAGGAATCCGCGCTGATCCGCGCCGCCAGGCGCCAGCCGAAAGAGGGCAGATCCCTGTAGGAGACCGAAGACACCAGCGTCGTGAAATAGGCCTTTCCGTCGGGCCAGGTCTCGCGCCCTGCCGTCTCGGCCCCGGCCCGCGCGGCACCGATCAGCCGCGCCTCGCCCGGCCCCGGCAGGCCCACGCCCGAGGTCATGATGACACGACCCGCCTGGTTGATCAGGTAGAGGTCCAGCCCCTGCATCTGGGCGATCTCGGTCAGGATCTCTTCCATCCAGCTGGCGTCGATATGCATGCCGACCACGCCGGTGACATCCCCGACGCTGTCATGCACCGGCAGTGCCAGGTCGATGAAGCGCAGCGGCGTCCCGCCCTCTGAGCTCAGCTTCTGCGCCAGGAGCACCGCCTCGTGCACGTCCCCCGCGAAACCGGAGCGCAGGCCGTTGCGGAACCAGGGTCTCTGGCTGACATCGGCGCCCTCCAGCAGCCCCTCGGCCGCCGCCAGCACCGTGCCGTCGAGCCCCGCGTAGCCGATCCAGGAGATCCGCGAGCCGTCCCCGCGCATTCCGTCCATCAGCTTCTCGATCTCGTTCAGATCCGAGCTCCCCGCCTCCTTCACCAGGTGGTGCAGATCGATCCAATCGGAATAGAGCAGATGGCCGATGCTCGAGGCGGCGGCCTGGGCGCGGCTGCGCACGGCGAAGTCCAGGGTCTCGTCGATGGTATTCTGCGACCGGGCCCAGAAGACGCCTGTCGCGGCCAGGGCCATCACCACAACGGAAACGAGGATGGAGGCATAGGTGACGGCGGCAAGACCAAGGGGGCTGCGGCTGCGGGTGGACTGGGCCAAGGGGTTCTCCTCGTGGGTTTGCGCACTCCGCCCCGTGGCGGGCCTGCGTTCCGCCCTCGGATCGGGGTCAGTCGGACACCTTGCCTAGCGGTGAAATCCGGCATTTGCATGGCAGATCAACGCTGAACCCCGTGGCTGACGGGCAGCCTGGCAGGGCCCGCCCCCTTTGCGCGCCCCTGCCCTGCTCCCTGTTCAGACCCGGCGGTCAGTCCCGCTGCAGAACCCCGTCGACGACCACGCCTGCCACCGAAAGATCGCGGTCGAGCAGCGTCAGCCCGGCGCGTTTGCCGCGGCTGAGGCTGCCCAGCTGGTCGTCCAGCCCCATGGCACGCGCCGGTGTCTGGCTGGCCATGCGGATCGCCGTGCCCAGGCCGCAGCCCGTCATCCGGTCCATCTGCACCACCGCCTCGATCATCGACAGATCCGCCCCGGCCAGCACGCCATCGGCATTGGTCAGCCGCCCCCCGCGGCGGAAGATGCGCTTACCGAGAAGCTCGAACTCCTGCAGGTCGGTGCCAAGCGGGCTCATGGCATCCGTGACGAGGAACAGCCGCTCCGGCCCCATGCGCTCCAGCGCCAGCCGCAGGTTGGCCGGGTGGACGTGGAAGCCATCGGCAATGATCCCGGCGCAGAGCGCGCCCGAGGCCAGCACCGCGCCGACCAGCCCAGGCTCGCGCGGGGTGATCTGGCTCATGGCGTTGAAAAGATGGGTGGCACCGCGAAGGCCCGCCGCCTCGGCGGCCTCGATGGTGTCGAAACCCGCCTGCGAATGCCCGGCAAAGACCCGCACCCCGGCCCGCGCCAGCACCGCGACCTGGCCCGCCGCCGCTTCCTCGGGCGCCAGCGTCAGCAGGAGCGGCACCGGGCAGGAAGACAGCAGCGCCACGTCCTCGGCGTCCAGCTTGCGGATGCAATGGGCCGGGTGGATGCCGGGGCGTTCGGGCGACAGGAAGGGGCCTTCCAGGTGCAGCCCGATCACGCCGGGGGTCGTCGAGGCTGCCACCGCCTGCATGGCGCGCTCGTACTTGCGGTCCTGGTCGGTGATGAAGGTCGGCAGGAAATAGGCGGTGCCGCCCTTGCGGGCACCGGCGGCGATGACCTCGAGCGTCTCCGTCTCGGGCCGGTCGTTGAAGAGCACGCCCCCCGCCCCGTTGAGCTGCAGGTCGATGAACCCCGGCGCGGCGATCGGGGTCTCGATCACCTGGTCGCAGACCTCAGGCGCCTCGGCGCCATTGACCACGTCGACGATCCGGCCCCCCTCGATCAGCACCGCGCGGTCGCGCTGCGGCTGGTCCGAGAGCCCGTCGTAGAGTTCCGTTGCCCGGATGGCGCTCAGATCAGCCAAGGTCCACATCCTGTCCGTTGGGGTGCACGAAATCGTAGTAGTCCCGCATCTTCAGCGCAGAGGCGGCCCCTTCGTCCAGCAGGATCGTGGCCTGGGGATGAAATTGCAGCACAGAGGCCGGGCAGGCCGCGCTCACCGGGCCCTCGATCATCGCCGCCACGGCGCAGGCCTTGTGGGCCCCCGTGGCCACCAGCAGGATGCGGCGTGCCTCCATGATGGTGCCGACGCCCATGGTGATGGCATAGGTCGGCACCTCCTCGCCCTCGGCGAAGAGGCGGGCGTTGTCCTCGCGGGTCTTGCGGGTCAGGGTCTTCACCCGCGTCCGCGACCCCAGGCTGGAGAAGGGCTCGTTGAAGCCGATATGGCCGTTGGCGCCGAGGCCCAGCAATTGCAGGTCGATCCCGCCCGCCGCCGCGATGGCCTCGTCAAAGAGCCGGGCTTCGGTGTTGGGGCTGGCGGCATCGCCGCGCGGCACATGGGTGTTCTCGGGGCGGATGTCGATATGGTCGAAGAGCTGCTCGGCCATGTAGCGGTGGTAGGATTGCGCGTGATCGGGGGCGAGGCCCACGTATTCATCCAGGTTGAAGCTGCGCACCCCGGCAAAGGAGATCGCCCCCGCGCCCTGACGCAGGGCGGCATAGACTGGCTCCATCGTGCCGCCGGTGGCCAGGCCCAGGGTGCAATCGGGCTTTGCCTCGACAAGAGAGAGGATCTCTCGGCTGGCCGCCTCGGTGGCCAGCTCTGCGCTCTTCAGGATGAGGACCTTCATCGGATCGTCCTTCGCAATGGGGGTTTGGTCCGGGCAAGCGCCCGGCTCCCGTGCCGGGTGGCACGGGGGAGGTTCGGAAGTTCGGCGCGGGGCGTGGTCAGCCCGCGAGGGCGATATGCAGCTTGCCATCGGCCGCGGACAGCCGTGCCTCGGCGGCGGCGCGACCCAGCGAGAGGCTCAGCATCACCACCGCCAGCTTGATCGAGCCCTCGGCCTCGGCCAGCGCGGCCTCGGCCTTTTCGGGCGTCGCATCGGCCAGTTCGGCCACCATCTCGACGGCGCGGCGTTGCAGCTTCTCGTTGGTGGGGCGCATGTCGACCATGCGACCGCGGAAGACATAGCCCATGCGGACGAAGATCGCGGTGGATAAGCAGGTCAGGATGACCTTCTGCGCCGTGCCCGCCTTCATCCGGGTCGAGCCCGCGACGATCTCGGCACCGGTATCGGCAACCAGGTAGAACTGGGCCTCGACCCCGATGGGGCCCTGCGGCGCATTGCCGACGGCCACGGTGAGCGCTCCGGCGGCGCGGGCGTGGCGCAGGCCCTCGACCACGTAGGGCGTGCGCCCCGAGGCCGCGAGGCCGATCACCACGTCATCGGCGGTCAGGCCCGCATCCTCAAGCGCGGCGACGGCGGCGGCGCCGTCATCCTCGGCGCCCTCGACCGCGGTCACGAAAGCCCCCTGCCCGCCGGCCATCAGCGAGATCGCGCGCTCGGGCGCCCAGCCGAAGGTGGGCGGCAGCTCGGCGGCGTCGATCGCGCCAAGTCGTCCCGAGGTCCCGGCCCCGAGGTAGATCAGCCGACCACCGCGCGAAAGCCGCTCGGCGGCCAGGTCGACGGCCTCGCTCATCTGAGGTGCCACTGCATGGGTGGCGGCAACCGCCGCGATCTGGCCTTCGAGCATGGCCTCGACCAGGTCGCGGGTCGGCCAGGTCTCGATGCCCTTGTAGCGGAAGGCGGCGCGTTCAGTGGGTATCATGGGGGGCAAGATCCTTGTCCTTGGCAATCATGGCCGCATGCAGGGCCGCGTCGATACGGGGGAATTCCACCTCGTGGCCCGCCAGCACGCTGGTGATCTCGGCGCGGATGGACGGGTCGAGGCCCAGCACCCCGCCGACGAAGGCCACTGGTGCCTCACCGCAGCGGTTCAGCATGGTGCGCCCCAGGTGGGCCAGTTCGCGGCCCGCCTCGCGCAGCAGCTCCTGCGCGGCCTCGTCGCCCTCGCGGGCGGCCTCGGCCACCGCCACCGCCAGGCGGCCGATGCGGCCCCGGTCGCCGCCGTAGACATAATCGCGCATGGCGTCATGGGTATTGCCGCCCATGGCCGCGAAGACGCAGGAGGCGAGGATCTCGACCTCCTTCGGCCCGCCGTCCTCGTCGATGCGGCGGAACAGCAGCCGCAGGGCGCGCAGCGCGATCCAGACGCCGGAGCCCGCGTCATCCACCAGGATGCCGCGCCCGCCGACCACGATGCGCTCGCCCCGTTCGTCATAGGTCATCCCGACCGAGCCGGTGCCCGCCGAGACCAGGTGCCCGCGCCGCCCGTGGAAGGCGGAATGCCAGGCCAGGCCCATGTCGCTGGAATAGCTGAACCGTTCGCGCGGCAGGCCGAGGATGTCCGAGACCTGCTCCTCGATCTGCGGGTGACGCGAGAAACCGGCGCCGGTGATGCCGAATTCGGCGAAGGAGACAGCGCCCGGCAGCGCATCGCGCACCGCCTCGATCGCGCCGCGGAAACGGGCCAGGCTGCGGGCGTCGTAGATCAATCCGCTGGCGCCATCGGTGATGCCGCGGTCAATGACCTCGCCGTCGCGGTCGACAAGCACCCAGCGAGAGGCCGTACCGCCGATATCCATACCAAGATACAAGGGTCAAACTCCTGTCTGCTGAGGCGCCAGGGCGCGAACGAAGCCCTGGGTGATGGATCTGGGGTTGGTGATCATCGTGCCGACGACCACCGCATGGGCGCCCCTGGCCAGGGCCTCCGCCGCCTGCTCGGGCGTGGCGATGCGGCCCTCGGCGATCACCGGCACCGGAACGGCGGCCACGAGGGCCTCGATCAGGTCGTAATCCGGCCCCTCGGGCGGAGGCGCCGCCGGATCGGTATAGCCCGAAAGCGTGGAGGCGACATAGGTCGCACCGGCCTCGGCGGCGCGGCGGCCCTCCTCGACGCTGGAAACATCGGCAAAGACCTCGGCCCCGGCTTCCAGGACGTGGGCCAAGACCTGCTGCCATGTGTCCGAGCCCTCGCGGGCACGTTCGGTACAGTCGAGCCCGACGATCTGGGCGCCGGCGTCAAGAACCGCCTGGGCGGCCTCTCGGGTGGGCGTGATGTAGACCGGGGCGTCCGAGAAGATCTTGTTGATGCCGATCACCGGCAGCGAGGTGCGGGCGCGGATCTCGGCGATGTCGGCGGGACCATTGGCGCGCAGCGCCCCGGCTCCGGCCTGCTCGGCGGCTTCGGCCATGGCAGCCATGTGCTGCGGCCCGTGGAGCGGGTTGTCCACCCGCGCCTGGCACGAGACGACAAGACAGCCTTTGGGGATCAGGGTCATTTCACGGCTCCTGCGGTCATGCCGTTGATGAATTGCTTGGACAGGATGATGTAGACCAGCGTGATCGGCGCGGCGGCCAGCGTCAGGCCCGCGAACATCACGCCCCAGTCGGTGCTGTATTCGCCGATGAAGCTGGTCATCCCCTGCGGCAGGGTCTTCAGCGCATCGTTCTGGATGAAGACCAGCGGGAAGAAGAAGTCGTTCCAGATCGGCACCAGGTTGTAGATGCCCGCGATCACCATGGCCGGGCGGCAGAGCGGGATCATCACGCTGAACATGATGCGCGCCTCCGAGGCCCCGTCCATGCGCGCCGCGTCCTCGAGCTCTCGCGGCAGGGTGCGGATGAAGCCGGTCATGATGAACACCGTCGAGGGCAGGCCCATGGCGGTATAGACCGCGATCAGCGCCCAGTGGGTATTGAGGATGCCCATGTCCCGGAACAGGATGAAGAGCGGAATGATCGCCAGCTTCAGCGGCACCATCAGGCCGGCCATGAAGAACAGCAGCAGGAAGCTGGAGCCCCAGAACTCGTAGCGGGCGATGGCATAGGCGGCCATGGTGCCCAGGGTCAGCAGCAGGAAGATCGAGGCGCCGGTGACCACGAAGGAGTTCATCAGGTAGCGCAGGAATTCGGTCTCCGTCGCCATCGAGACGAAGTTCGCCACATTGGTGAAATCGGGGATGGCGAAAGGCTGCTGGAAGATCTCGATGTTCGACTTGAAGCCCGACATGATCATGATGGCGATCGGGAAGAGCATCAGGACGGTATTGGCGATCAGGATGATCTGCATCAGCCCGTCGCGGCCATAGGTGCCCAGCAGGCCCGGCTTGTCGTAGGTGCTTTGCATGCTCATACCTCGATCTCCCGCTTGCGGAGGTAAATGGTCCAGGCCGTGGCGAAGACGGCGATGAAGAGGAACATCAGAACCGCCAGGGCCGAGCCCATGCCGAAGTCCTGGATGCCCGCCGACTGGTTGCCGAAGGCGGTGCGGTAGAAATAGAGGCCCAGCACATCGGTATTGCCATAGGGCGAGCCGTCGAGGCCGACCATGATGTAGGGCAGCTCGAACCAGTTGAACGAGCCGATGAAGAGCAGCACGAAGCAGACCGTGGCCGAGGGGGCGATCAGCGGCCAGACCACCTTGCGGATCAGGGTCAGCTCGGAATCGGTTTCCATGCGGGCGGCGTCGAGGATCTCGGAGGGGATACGCTGCAGGCCCGCCAGGAAGACCAGCGTCGGGAAGCCGACCCAGGCCCAGGCGTTGACGAAGATCAGCGCGTTCAGCGCGGTATCGGCATCGCCCAGCCAGGGCGTCGCAAGGGCACCGAGGCCGATGGCCTCGAGCAGCTGGTTCACCGCGCCGAAGATCGGGTGGAAGAACAGCTTCCAGACATAGCCGATGATCACCGTCGACAGCACCACCGGCAGGAAGACCGCGATGCGGTGGAAGCGCGCGCCCGGCAGATCGCGCCAGAGCGCATAGGCCAGGATGAAGCCCAGGCCGTTCTGGATGATCATCAGCGCGAAGAAGACGTAGATGTTATGCTTGAAGGCATTCCATGTGGTCGAGGCGAAGGGCTCCTGGAAGAGGACCTTCTTGAAGTTCGCAAAGCCCACGAACTCGCCCCGTGCCAGGCCCTGCCAGTCGTAGAAGGCATAGGCGAGCGCCGAGAGGATCGGGTAGATCACGAAGAGCGCCATGACCACCATGGGCGGCACCAGCAGGAAGGTGATCCACATGCCGCGCCCCGAAAGACGTAACCGCGCGCGGGAGATGGGTTTCGGCTCGATGCCGTTCGTCGTGGTTGAGGGCATGGAGGTCTCCTGCATCCGGTTGGCGTCGCGGAATGGGGGGGGTGGCCGGCCACGCGAAGACACGCGGCCGGCCGGGCCGTTGACCGGCCTGGGGCTTAGTCCTGGAACGGCGCGTAGTAGGTGGCGATCCCGTCGGTCACGGCCTTGGCCGCGTCTTCCGGGGTGCTCTCACCGGCCAGCATCTTCTGGACTTCCGCCTGCAGCAGCACCGAGCCCGAGGGCTCTTCATAGCGGAAGTTGGTCAGCATGATGTAGGGCACGGCCGAACGGTTCAGCGCGCCGATCTCGTTGATCAGCTCATCGTCGAAGGTGACGCCGGGGATCGGGGTGATGTTGCCCAGCTCGTTGGCGAAGACCTGGCCGAACTCCGAGGTCGCGGTATAGGCGAGGAACTTCTTCGCCGCTTCCGGATGCTCGGTGGTGGCGTTGGCCGCGTAGCCGCCGTCGAAGAAGACACCGACCAGCTTTTCGTCATCCGCGGACTCGCCCGGAGCGGCAAAGACGCCCAGGTTCAGATCAGGGTTCTGCGAACGGAAGTTGGCGATCTCGAAGGAGCCGCCGGCGAACATGCCCGCCATGCCCGAGGCAAAGAGCTGCTGAGCCGAGGCGTAGTCGAGGCCGGTGAAGCCCTTGGGGAAGTAGGCCGAGATCTCTTCGAGGTTGCTCAGGCCTTCCACGAAGCGCGGATCGGTGAAATCGGTGGTACCCTCGACGATCTCGTCGAAGAATTCGGCGCCGATGGTCGACGAGGCCAGGGCCGAGACGATGGTCTCGTTCTGCCATGCGGTGGCGGTGCCGTTGGCGAAGCCGAACATGCCGGCGTCCTGGATCGCCTTGGCGTTGGCCACCAGCTCATCCCAGGTTTCGGGCTCTTCGAGACCCAGCTGGGCGTAGATGTCCTTGTTGTAGATCACCAGCATGGTCTGCGAGGCAAACGGCACGCCGTAGATCTTGCCGTCGGCGCGCAGGGTCTGGGCGGCGATGGCGGGGCCGGTCATGTCGGCCAGACCGGGCACGTCGGCCTCGGTCAGCGGCATCAGGTAGTTTGCGCCGGCGACGGCCTCGAAGGCGCCATAAGCACGGACCATCATCAGGTCGGGGCCGGATTCACCGGCCAGGGCGGTGGAGAGGATGGTGGCGTAGCTGGATGCCTCGAAGGCTTCGAACTCGACGTTGATGCCGGGGTTCTCGGCCTCGAAGGCCTCGATCAGCTTTTCGTAGACCGCGCGGTCTTCCTGGCGCCAGCTCCAGAAGGTCAGGTCCTGGGCCATGGCGGGCGCGGCGATGCCGACAGCCGTCAGGCCGAGCGTGAGCGCTTTGGTGAAAGTAGTCATGTGGTCCTCACAAGTTGGGGTTGGTCGTTGTTACTGACGGAAACTTCTGCCGGTTTCGCTGTCGAAGTAGTGGATCTCGGCAGGGTCGACGAGCAGGCGCACCTTGTCGCCGGGCCGATGCGGGCTCAGCTTGGTGTCGCCCTGCAGGCTGACCCGCGTGCCGTTGCCGAGGCGGGCGTAGACATAGGCGTCATTGCCCAGGTACTCGGCATATTCAAACTCGGCCTCGAAGCCCTCTTCCGAGCCCTCGGGCGCCAGGCTCATGGCATCCGGGCGGATGCCCAGCGTGACCTCTGCGCCGGTCTCCGGCGCATCGGGCAGCAGCACCGAGCCGCTGCCTTCCACGCCGAAGCGGTTGCCCTCGCGGGTCGTCTTCAGCAGCGACATGCGGGGCGAGCCGATGAAGGTGCCGACGAAGGCGTTGGCCGGGGTCTCGTAAAGCTCGCGCGGGGTGCCGACCTGTTCGATCACGCCATCACGCAGTACCACGATCCGGTCGGCCAGCGTCATCGCCTCGACCTGGTCGTGGGTCACGTAGATCATCGTGCCGCCGATGTTGTTGTGCAGCTTGGCGATCTCAAGGCGCACTTCCGAGCGCAGCGCCGCGTCGAGGTTCGACAGCGGCTCGTCCAGCAGGAAGACCGCGGGCTTGCGCACCAGCGCCCGCCCGATGGCGACCCGCTGACGCTGACCGCCCGAAAGCTCGCGCGGCTTGCGCTCCAGCAGCGCCTGCAGCTGCAGCGTCTCGGCGGTCTCGGCGATGCGCTTCTGCACCTCGTCCTTCGACAGCCCCATCAGCTTCGCGCCGAAGGCCATGTTGTCGTAGACGTTCATGTGCGGATAGAGCGCGTAGCTCTGGAAGACCATGGCGATGTCGCGCTTGGAGGGCGGCACGTTCAGCATGGACTTGCCGTTGAGGATGAACTCCCCCTCGGTGATCGTGTCGAGCCCGGCGATGAGCCGCAGCAGGGTGGACTTGCCGCAGCCCGAGGGGCCGACGAAGACGACCAGCTCCCGATCATGGATCTCTAGATCAATGCCGCGCAGAACTTCGGTGTTCTTGAAGTTCTTGCGGACGCCGCGAAGTGAAAGTTGCGCCATGCGGTCCCCCTTTTCCGGAAGAAGTACCACAGGACATACCAATTTCAAGTTATTTTCCTGTCAGGAAATACCACTACAATACCAATCACGGAACACCCTTGAAACATAACACCATATGGGCGCCGAACAGGGCGCGAAAATTCCGGATTGATCCTGAAATCCGCAAGATGTATTAAAGTGGTATTATCCACCAGGACCCGAGGCGCCCCATGCAGCTCGACTTGATTCGCGATGCCATCGCCCAGAGCGACAGCTCGGGCCCGATCTATCGCAACGTGGCCGAGAGCCTGACGCGGCTGATCGAGGGCGGCGCGCTGCAGGCGGAAGAGCGTCTGCCCTCGGAGCGCCAGCTGACCGAGGTGAGCGGCATGAGCCGGGTGACCATCCGCAAGGCGCTGGCGCTGCTGGCCGAGCGCGGGCTGGTGCATCAGAAGAAGGGCTCGGGCACCTATATCTCGGGCAGTGCTCCGCAGCGGGCGGCGCCGCCGGTGAGCTCCCTGACCGATGTGCTGCGCAGCCGGGGCCATGCCAGCCGCACCATCTGGCTGTCGCGCCACGTGGCGCCGGCCACCCACCACGACCGCACCGTGCTGGGCCGCCCGGACCTGGAACGCGTGGTGCGGCTCGAGCGGCTGCGCCTCGTCGACGAACGCCCGATGTCCATCGAACGCTCGACCTTCACCACCGAGGCCCTGCCCGATGTCTCGCTGATCGACCAGTCGATCTACGCCGCCCTGCGCGCCAACCGCAGCCTGCCGCTGCGCGTGCTGCAGGAGGTCTCGGCGGTGAACATGGTGCCCAAGGTGGCCGAGAGGCTGCAGGCCCTGCCCGCTTCCGCGGCGCTGAAGATCACCCGCCGGGGCTTTGACGCCGCGGGTGGGATCATCGAGTTCACCGAGGCGATCTTTCACCCCGACGCGCATCGCGTGGTCAGCGAATTCGGCGGCTGAGGCCCAAGCAGTGGCCCGACAGGCGAAGGGCGCCGCCTTTGGCGACGCCCCTGCCCCATTGCCCTTCGCCTGAGCGGATCAGAAGCTCCAGCGCACCTCGACCCCGACGGAATCGCCGCGATCCCGCGTGCCCAGCCCGGTCTTCAGGAAGCCGCGCAGCTCGGTGCCATTGGCGGGGTTGATCAGCGTCGCATCCACTTCGAGGTTGAAGCGCAGCTCTTCCTTTGCCGCCCCCGTGGCGTCGAACTTGAAGTCCGGGGCCGAGGCCGGGGCCGCGGTCAGGGCACGCTCGGTGGCGAACTCCTGCACCCCCGCCACGCGGGCCGAGAGCGCAAGGCTCCGCCCGCTGCGAAGGTCGATCTCGCGCTCGATATCGACACCGAAGTGCAGCTGCTGGCTGTCGGTGATCTGGCTGTCGTAGGTGTTGCCCCAGGTCACGTCATCCTCGGTGAAGCTGGTGCGGCGCTGACGGTCAAGACGCATGCCGACGAAGGGTGTGATCCCCTCCATGACCTCAACGCCGGCCTCGAGCTGGGCCCCGAAGGAGTAGGTCTCGAAGTAGCCAGAGACCGGGCGGCCCATGGCGCTGCGGTCCTGGTCGAAAGCGGCCCAGCCGGCCGAGACCAGGCCCTTCAGATAGCCATTGGCCCCGAAGCCGCGCGCGAAGTAGAGCGCCACGTCGCCGCTGTCCATATGGCCCTGGGTCCAGCGATCGGGCACCGAGTAGACGCCATCCGTGTAAGAAAACGCCAGGCCGACACGGGTGCGGTCTGTGACCTGCGCATCGAAGCCGCCATGGAACATCCGGTAGTCCATCTTCGAGGAGGCGGCATTGTAGAGATGCAGCTCGGGGTTGGCATAGCCGAGCCGCTGGTCCGAGTACTGGTAGCTGAAGCCGGCCCAGCTTCTCAGGTCGCCGGTGCAATTGCTGTCCGCCTGGCCGATGTTGCGGCTGCTCTCCTCGCCCGAGCAGAAGTCATCGGTCTGCACGTTGCTCAGCACGCTGCCCATGAAGCTGCCCCGCGCCTCCAGCCCCAGGTGCTGGGCGGAGGTGGTGCCCTCGCCGGTCAGCGAGTCGAGCGCGATGCGGTACTCGGTCTCGTCCGAGATCTCCAGCAGCTCGAAGGCGACGGGCTGGTAGCCCTCGATCCCTGCGGTCTGGATGTCGTTGACGTTGGAGGCATATTCCTCCTGGTTCTCGCTCAGCGGGATCTGGTTGTAGTCGACCTGGTAGACCAGGTTCAGCGTGTCGCCCTCGAAGAGCAGCGAGGGGGTGAAGACGACCGTCGAGGACGGGGAGCCATTGGCGAAGGTCGGGAAGACCTCGATCCCGTCGTCGATCAGCGTTCCGGCGGTCAGCAGCGGGATCTTGAAGTCGCCCGGCTTGCCCGCCCCGGTGGCCGGGTTCAGCGTCACGTAGCCGTTGAGCGTCGCCGTGCCGCTGACGTTGACGAAGTCCGAGAAGTCCGCCGCCGCGCCGCCGGTCGAGAAGTTCACATCGGTCAGCATCTGGCCGTTGGCCGTCTGGGTGAAATCGCCGGTGATCTCGAGCTGGCCATTGGCATTGGCAGAGTTCAGCACCTCGTCCAGCCCGCCGGGCGAGAAGAAGGCATCGTTCTCGACCAGGTTGCCGGCGCCCACGTCGATCACCGCGCCGGTCTCGATCAGCGAGCCGCTGGTGTTGAGCAGGTAGTTGGCGCCGGCGCCGAGGGTGATCGAGCCTCCGATATAGGCGCCGTTGAGGTTCTGCACGCTATCATTGCCGGTGGTGCCGGTGATCACCGTGTCGAAGACCCCGCCGGCGGTGCGGATGATCGCATCCTCGCTGCCGTTCAGGCTGTCGTCATTGGTGATCACGTTGTCCGTGCCCCCGATGATGGCGATGGCGGTGCCACCGCTGCCGCCCTCGATCAGCCCGCCGTTGTCGAACAGGATATCGCCCGAGATCAGGCCCGTGCTGTCCAGCGTCAGCGCCGTGGCGCCATCGGCGGTGGCCACGATAGACGAGCGGCTGATGCCGGTGATCCCGCCGGTGGTGCCGGTGCTGGCGAGGGTCTGCAAGATGACCACCGAGCCGGTGTTGTCGGACTGGATGCTGCCGTTGATATTGTCGAAGCTGATCGCTCCGCTGTCGCCGCTGGCCGAGAGGCTGCGCGCGTCGATCACCGCCTGGGTGCCGCCGGTTTCGCCAAGGATCACCCCGGCGACATTGTCGATGGTGACATCGCCCGCATTGCCTCCACCGGTATCGGTGCTTTCGCTCAGCGCATAGATCGCCGAGGCCTCGCCCGTGCCCTGCAGGCGGATCATGCCCGAGGAATTGTCGACCGAAACCGCCTGTGCGTCTCCGATTTCAGAGCTGCTTTCGGCCCAGATCCCGGTGGCATCGGCGCCCCCGGTGGTGACCGAGCCCGAGACATTCGAGACGGTGACGCCCCCCGAGGCCTGCGCCGTACCGCTGCCCAGTTGGTAGACGCGGCTGGCGGCGATCAGCGCATGGGCGCCGTCTCCGCTGGTCATGGCCTGGCCGCTGTTGGTCAGCTCGACCGTGCCGCTGGCCTCGCCCGCGCCGACGCTGAGCGCCGATATGGCGGCGGAGTCCGTGCCGGAGGTGATGATCGAGGCAGTGTTGCTCAGCGCCACGTTGCCGGCGCCGCCGGTCTGGTTGCCCGTCACCAGCCCGTCCCGGAAAACATCGGCCGGCTCGAAGGCCGCAAGCCCGTGGACCCCGCCCATGGAGATCCCCATGATGCCGTCCGACAGCGTGCCAGAGGTGGCGATATCGCCGGTGTTGTCGACCGAGACATCTCCGCCGTCGCCGCCGGTGAAGCTGGCGGTTCCGGCGCTGCCCGTCGAGCCGCCGCTACCGGCCGAGGAATCGTTCCAGGTCAGCTCCTGGATGATAAAGCCCGTCCCGACGAAGAAGGTTTCGCTCACGAAGCCGCCTTGAACGGCAGCGCCACCTGCACCGGCCGCACCCGCCGCACCACCGCCGCCCCCGATGGCCCCCAGGCTCTCGGCCCGGATGGCGCTGGAGTACTCGGTCCCGGTGGTGGCGATGGTCTGGGCGTTCTCGACCGAGACCGTGCCGCCATTGCCACCGTCGCCGCCATTGCCCCCCAGGCCCCCATTACCGCCGTTGCCGCTATCTCCGGCCTCGGACCAGGCGCCACCATAGAACGGCCATTCCTCGATCGGCAGGATCAGACCATGCCGCCCGCCCCGCCCGCCGGTGCCGCCCGTGCCCCCCGTGCCCCCCAGGCCGCCGATGCCGCCGGTGCTCTGGGCAAGAATGCCGTGGGTGCCGGCAACGATGGTGCCATCGCCGGTGTTGAAGATCTCGACCAGGCCACCGGCGCCGCCGGTACCGCCATCGCCGCCCGCCCCGGCAGAGCCCGCGGTGCCGCCGTCTCCGCCCTCGGCGAGGATGGTGATATTGGCGTAGTTGGTGATCTCGTCGCCCGCGCCGCCGGTGCCGCCGGTGCCGCCGGTCCCCCCCTGGCCGCCCGTGCCGCCGGTGCCGCCGCGCGACAGACCGATCAGCCCGTAGTCACTGGCCTGGATCTGGGTCGAGCTATTGGTCAGGCTGACCGCGCCGCCCTGGCCGCCAGTACCGCCGGTCGTCCCCGATCCGCCGGTGCCGCCGGTGCCGCCAAGGCGGCCCGCCTCTGAGGCGCCGCTGAGCACGAAATCGGTATAGGCGATGCCAGCGCCGCCGGTGCCGCCGGTGCCGCCCTGGCCACCCTGGCCGCCCGCGCCGCCCTGGCCGCCAAGGCTCTGGGCGCGGGCGCCCGTGTCGACCGTGGCCTCGCCGAGGTCGAAGGAGAGCACGACCTGCCCGCCGGTGCCGCCCGTGCCGCCGACACCGCCGACTCCGCCGGTGCCACCCGTGCCACCGCCATCACCGGCCGCGGAGGCGGTGACCGGCAGGAGGTTGTTGGATTCGATGGAGGCCGTGGCATTGGCACCATTGCCGCCGTTGCCCCCCAGCCCCCCCAGCCCGCCGGTCCCGCCGAAGCCGCCGGTGGAGGTGGCGTCGATCGCCATCGGGGTCGATGTCAGGGTGCTTTCAAGCGCAAAGTCGATGGCCCCGCCGGTGCCGCCGATGGCGCCATTGCCACCCGCCCCCCCGGTCGCGCCATTGCCACCGGCGCCGCCCTGGATCTCGACCACCCTGGTCGAGGGAACCGTGAAGGGCGGGAAGGGCGAAAAGAGGATGATCGGTGCCGTGTCGGTCACCGCCGCACCACCGGCACCCCCATTGCCGCCCTTGCCACCCTGCCCCGCCTGCCCCGCGTCGCCGCCGGTGCTGTCGAGGGTGACGGCGGTATCTCCGGCCACCGCGATTTCTCCGTAGCTCAGATCCTCGACCAGGGCCGTGGCCGCATTGCCGGGATTGCCGTTGGTGCCGGGGGTCACCCCCGCATTGACCTCGTTGGCGCTGAAATTGGCGGTGCCGAGAGAGACCAGGCCCACAACGACCCCATCGACCACCACCTCGTTGCCGTCAGAGGTAAAGGTGCCGTTCGAGGCAGCACCACTGACGGTATATTCCGCCTGCACCGGCTCGGACTGGGTCTGGATCGGCTCGAAGGTCAGATCCGTCAGCGCCGTGCCCACAGGGTCGGCATTCGTCGAGCTGGCATTGAGCGCCTCGATGGTGAAGGGGGTGTCATCACCCTCAACGCCCTCGATCGACAGGCTGAACTGCCCCGCGTTGTCCGGGTCCTCGATCACCGAGGCCGTCAGCCCTTCGAGGTTGCCAAGGGTCACCTGCTCGTTGATGTCATCGGCGATGTCCTGCACCGACGCGCCGCCGGTATAGCCCCCGAACCCGTCATCCACCTCGATGTAGTTCAGCGTTACGGTATTGCCCAACTGGTCCTCGATCTCGATATCGAAGGAGGCCCCATCGTTGATGTATTCGGTGGCACCGAAGGAGGTCTGGGAGTTGATCAGCTCGCTCTCGACGGTGCCCGCGAGCCGTGTCACCTCGACCGAGAAGCCATCGGTGTTCACCGTGCCCGGATCGTAATCCACGACCGAGACGGTGCCCGAGGCGTCGCTTTCGACATTGGTGACCGTGCCCGAGCTCGGCGCATTGCGCCCGTTGGTGGCATCGTTCTGGATCACCGTGCCGAATTCGTAGAACCCTGCGCAGGCCTGGCCCCATGTCATCGGGCTACAGGTGTAATACCCCGACCGCCCGCTGCGCCCACTTATCCCCTGAGAGGGGACGGTGGCGATATTCGCCGAGGTCGCCACATCGGGGCTTTCAAAGGACAGCGGCGCGTTCAGATCCTGCGCCTGCCCCGGCAGGGCCGCCGCCGTCAGGCAGAGAACGGAAAGCAGCGAGATACGCTGACGGGCAGGAGAATTGACGAAGAGAAACTCGGCACAGAATTTATCGAGAGCGTTTGACACGATTACTCACTTTCACAACACACACATGATCTTCTTAATCCGGCAGGGCGTTCCGGAAGGCCGCTGGCCGGCAACAGCCGAGCACGCCGCAATTGGCGTGACAGATGGCCGGGGCCCGCCGGGACGGAAAAGGAACCGGCCTTTGTGCCTGAAAAAGATCGAAACGCAGCCTTGCAACTTTCCGCGCCCGAGGCGGCGACACCCGCCGGCCCCCTGCAGAAACCGCACGGCCCCGATCCTTGCCTGAAGCGCGCCCGGATGCGGGACCGACCGGGCGCAAGAACACTGCGCTCACCAACAAAACTCCTCCTTTGCAGGGCACCCGTCATGCGGGATCCCTGCGAGGTTAATTCTATCTTAAGATACGAATTGTCAGCACGTATAGAAAAATCTACTTGCGAACTCAAAAAAATTGACTGTTTGCAAGCCAATGATCCGGGCGAATGCCCTATAGGATTCACCTACTTCCAAGGCTTTGGCCGCCCATTGCACCGCGACATCCGCGCGTTCGTTTTCCGCGACAGGATCAATTCTCGCAGCAGGACGAATTCTTTGGCCCCATTGCAATTGACCATGCGCCGGATCGCGACGCGTGCCGGCAATCCATGCAGAAGTTTGCGCTTCATCAACGTTCCGCGCGGCACGGCGGCATAGCATGGCCTCAAACAGCACAAACACCGGAAAGGATAGTGAGATGCTGACGAGAAGAGCCGCACTGATGGGGGTCGCAGGAATTGCCGCGCTGCCCGTCCTGACCAAAGCCGCGAAGACCGAAGAGATCATGGACACCTCCATGGTGCCCCCAGCCGACCTGTCGAGCCTCAGGCGCATCAAGCGCCGGCTGGTCCGCCCGCCCTTCGTGCATGAGCACGAGCAGGTGGCCCCCGCCGAACCGCGCATCGTCGAGTTCGAGATGCAGATCGTCGAGAAGGAGGTCGAGGTGGGCGATGGTGCCTATCTTCAGGCGATGACCTTCAACGGGTCCATTCCGGGGCCGCTGATGGTGGTCCACGAAGGCGATTACGTCGAGCTGACGCTCTACAATTCGCCCGAGAACCTGATGCAGCACAATATCGACTTCCACGCAGCCACGGGCGCGCTTGGCGGTGGCTCGCTGACGCTGGTCAACCCCGGCGAGAAGACCACCCTGCGCTTCAAGGCCACCCGTCCGGGCACCTTCGTCTACCATTGTGCGCCCGGTGGCCCGATGATCCCCTGGCATGTCGTCAGCGGCATGTCCGGCGCCATCATGATCCTGCCGCGCAATGGTCTGACCGACCACGAGGGCGCTCCGGTCCGCTATGACCGCGTGTTCTACATCGGCGAGAACGACTTCTACATCCCGCGGGATGAAGACGGCAACTTCAAGCGCTTTGAGGATGTCGGCGAGAGCTATCCCGACACGCTGGAAGTGATGAACGGGCTGATCCCCAGCCACGTGGTCTTCAACGGCAAGATCGGTGCGCTGACCGGAGACAACGCGTTGCACGCGGCCCAGGGCGAGAAGGTGCTCTTTGTCCACAGCCAGGCGAACCGGGACACCCGGCCTCACCTGATCGGCGGCCATGGCGATCTTGTCTGGGAGACCGGCAAGTTCAACAACCCGCCGGAACGCGACCTCGAGACCTGGTTCATCCGTGGCGGCTCGGCGGGGGCGGCGCTCTACGAGTTCCTGCAACCCGGCGTCTACGCCTACGTGAACCACAACCTTATCGAGGCCGTGAACCTCGGGGCCACGGCACACGTGGTGGTCGAGGGGGACTGGAACAACGACCTGATGGAACAGGTGCAGGCTCCGGTCGAGTACAACGCCGCATACGAGGGCAAGACCGCGTTGCCATAACCGCGGCCTCGCCCGGAGGAGCCAGCGGCGTGACGGGGGCGGCCAGGCGACGGGCCGCCCCCATTTCCTGAAAGGAGACCGCAGATGAGACGGATGGCCCTTTCCGCAGGTGCCGCGGGCCTGGTGGCCCTTGGCCTGCTGCTCGGCGCACCGCACCGAGGTGCTGCCCCCCTGCCCTTCCCGCCGGTCGAGACCGTGACCGTTCAGGGAGGCACCATCAACTACCGCCCCTTCGGCAGCTTCGCGCTGGCCGGCAAGGCCAGTACCCCGCGGGAGGTCCCGGTGCCGGTGGCGGGTTTCGAGATGATGAAATACCAGGTCTCGCAGGACCAATATGCCGCCTGTGTCGCGGCCGAGGCCTGCCCGCCCGTGCCCGCGACCGGCGCCGCGCTGCCCCAGACCCAGGTCAACTGGAAGGAGGCCAGCGCCTTCGCCGCCTGGTATGCCGAGATCACCGGCGCGCCCTGGCGGTTGCCAACGGCGCAGGAATGGCAACTGGCCGCCGCCGAGCGCTACGGCGATGCGGTGGCCGATCCCGGAGACCTCGATCCCGGAGAGCGGATGCTGGCGCGCTACAAGGCCGGGCAGCTCTTGCGCGGGACCGCCAGCCCGGTGCTGCACCCGGCCGGCAGCTTCGGGCTGAACTCCAGGGGTATCGCCGATATCTCGGGCAATGTCTGGGAATGGACCGACGGCTGCCTCGAGAACGGCACCCTGGCCCCCGACGGCACAGTGGCCAGCAGCGCGCCCTACTGCTGGGTGCGCATCGCCGGCGGGCTGCACCGCGCCGCCATCGTCGATTTCATCCGGGACGCCCGCGCCGGCGGCTGCGCCGTCGGCATCCCCCCGGATCACCTGGGTTTCCGGCTGGTGCGGGACCTTCCACCGGGGCAGCGCGGGGCGTGAGCCTGCGCGACCGCGCTCTAGCGGGGGATCTTCTGGGCCAGCCCGAGCGTCCGGTCCGTCACCAGTAAGAACATGGCACGCGCCACGTCATCGGGGAACGCACACTGGTTGCGCTTGACCGCGGAATTGAGACCGATCAATTGCGTTGCCTCGAACCTGCGCATGTCCTCGCGGTTCAGGATCGGGGTCACGTAGCTGCCGGACCCCACCACCCGCGGCTTCCAGTCCGGGCCGATCTGAACGTCATGCCGCAGTCGTAGATCCCCCTGGAACTCGGGTCTTTGCAGGATCTTCTTGAAGTCGCTGACTTCGACATCCTGGATGATCAATTCTCCATCCGGCGCCCGCACCAGCCCGCTCCGCACCAGCATGGACTGCCCCGTGTTGTCCTCGATGCTGGTGATCAGCAGGCCGAGGCGCCCTTCGGCATCGACAGGCGCGCCCTGCACCATGGCCTCGAGCTCGCTGCGATAGGCTTCCCCCAGATTCAGGCCCCCGCCCAGCCCGAAGTGGCCGTGCTCAATGTAGATGAGCCCGGCACCGGAAGCCTCATGCGCCCGCACCAGAACCTCTCTCGAACGCTTGGTCCGTCCGCCGACCCCATCCGAGTAGCCGGTTCCCTTGAAGCCGTAGTGAAGGCCCCCCTCCCAGGTCAGGTCGTAGATACAGTTCTCCGCAAACCCCTGCGTGCCGCTCCCGGCGGGCAAGGACTCCAGGGTTTGGATCAAGGCCTCCCCAATGGAGCGCTTCACCTCGAACCCAAGCGCCAACTTCCTGCGCGAGTCCAGGGTGTCGGCGGACGCCGCTACCGCCGGGCCAGAGTCGGGCAGCTCCGGTTCCCTGCCCGAAGACCAGAACCAGTAGCCGCCACCCCCCGCGACCAGCAGCAGCACCACGAGCAGCGCCGCCGCAGCGCCCCCCTGTCCGGAAGGCTGCGCCCCCTTGGGCCGCTTCGCCGCCCCGCCCCCGGCCTGTCCCGTAGCTTGCCGCGATGTCGTGGCCTTCGCGCGCGCCTCGCGCCGCTTGTGGAAGGCCTCTGTGCCGACCTCGGCGATCTCCTTGCGGGCATCCTCGATCGCCACATGGTCCCAGCCCTTGAAGAAAAGCTTCTCGGTCAGCTTGGCCTGGGCCTCGTCGAAGCTGCAGAGGGGCTTTTCATCCAGAACCTCGTTCATCGTGTTGGTGATCGTGGTCCTGCGCTTCCAGGCCTCCTGCGGGTCCCTTGGCGCGGGCTGGCGCGCCTTTTCGGCCTCCGCCCGGCGAGAAGCCTCCGTCCTGGCCTGCTCTTCCGCCGCCGCGCGCGTGGCCCTGGCCTGTTCTTCTGCCCTCGCCCTGGCTTGTGCCTCGGCCTCGGCCTCTGCCGCCGCCTGGGTCTCCGCCGCCTGGGCCTCTGCCCTGGCCTGCTGCTCTGCCGCGGCGCGCTCGGCCAGCCCGCTGCGCACCCAGCCCCGGATATCGCCCAGCTTGCCCTCGATCGCAGCGGGGCGCACCCGTTCCGCCGCCAGGGCGTCCTGCACCAGGCCCAGCATCCGCGCCTCGTCGGTCACATCGGGATGGGCGGCCAGGATGGTCTTGATGTTCTCCCAGCCAAGCGCCCGGTCCTCGTCGTGACGGCGTTGCAGCTCGTCGCGGACCCAGCCCTTGATATCCTCCATCCGCGCCTCGACGGCGCCTTTCGGCACGCCCATCTCTTCGAGACCGCTGCGCAGGTTGCGCAGCATTTCATTGCGCGCCTTGAGCGTCGGATAGGCCCCCATGATCCGCAGGACCGTCGCCTCATCGACCGTCGGCGGAGGCGCCGCCTGCCTCGGCGTCTCCTGGGGTTGCGCCTCGGGCTGAGGCTGGGATTGGGGCGGGGACTTTGACTGCGGCTCTTCCTGGTCGGCCTGCGGCTCTGCCGCCGGGGCTTCGGCGGCGGACCTTGCCGCCTCGGCTATGCGTGCCTCGTGATAGGCCATCGCCTGGCGCTGATAGCCCATGCGCAGGAGCGCGGAACGAAGCTTCACCGTTGCGGTATTGCTGCCGTCGCCTGCCTCGACGCTCTTGCCGGCCGCAAGCAGATCCGCCTCGGCAAGATCCCTGATCTCTCCATCCGCAAAGACCGAGAGCCCGGCCCCGGCGATGCGGGCGTCGATCTCCTGTCTCGTGGCCTCCAGCGCGGTCTCTGCCTCGGCCCCACTCTCCGACAGGGACGCCTTCAGTAGAGAAAGCATCTTTGCCCGTGCCGAGGTGAGGGCTGCCGGATCGCGCTCCCGAAGGGCCGTCTCAAGGGCATGTCCGGCGGCGGTCAAATCTTCGGAGGCCATGGCAAATATCCCGAGTCACTGCTTCAAAAGCTCAGGATAATCTGGCGCAGACGTCGTGGAATTGCCGTTCTGGGGCCAGACCGACCGCTGCGGCGAATTTGCAACAAATCCGCGGCAGCCCCCGGACCGGACAGGGCCCGAGGAGGTCTGGCTCAGGAGGCCTGGCTGTAGCGCACCCCGTCAGGCACATGGGCATCGAAGGCGCTGGCGATGATGCGGGTCAGCGGGCGGCCGGCGTCCCGGATCCGCAGCTCATCGGAATCGAGAGTGACGAAATCGCCGAAACGGGCAGCGATCCGGGCCAGGTCGGGATCAAGGCTTGCCGCGCCTTTGCCGAAGGCCGCGCGCAGGGCACGGCGATCAAGGCGGAAGTCGCACATGATCATCTCGATGGCGCGGGCCCGCAGCAGGTCGTCCCCGGTCATCACGTGGCCACGGGCCCCGGCCAGCTGCCCGGCCTCGATGCGCTGGATATAGGCGGCGGTGGCGGCGGCGTTCTGCACGTAGCCCGCAGGCAGCCGCGAGATCGACGAGGCGCCAAGGCCGATCAGGGTTGGACAGGTGTCATCGGTGTAGCCCTGGAAATTGCGGCGCAGGTGGCCGCTCTGCGCAGCCCGCGCCAGGCCATCCTCGGGGCGGGCGAAGTGGTCGATGCCGATGGCGGCGAACCCGGCGGCGGTGAAGCGGGCGGCGGCATGGTTGGCCAGCTCGTGGCGCGCGACCTCCCTGGGCAAGGCCGCCTCTTCGATCAGCGCCTGACGCTTGGCGACCCAGGGCACATGGGCATAGCCGAAAAGCGCCACCCGGTCGGGGCCGAGCTCAAGCACCTTCGACACCGTGTCATCCAGCCGGGCGATATCCTGGTGCGGCAGCCCATAGACCAGGTCGGCATTGAGAGAGCTGATGCCCTCGGCGCGCAGATCCTCGACGCAGGCGCGGGTGATGTCGAAGGGCTGCAGGCGGCCGATGGCCTCCTGCACCTTGGGGTCGAAATCCTGGATGCCGAGGGAGGCGCGGTTCATCCCCTCTTCCGCCAGGGCCGAGATCTTGGCGCGGTCCACCATGGTCGGGTCGATCTCGACCGAGAACTCCCAGTCCCCGGTGGGCGGAATCACCGCCTTCACCGCCTGTGCCAGCCGGTGGATCAGCGAAGGCGGCAGGATGGTGGGCGTCCCCCCGCCCCAGTGCATCCGCCCCATGCGCAGCCCCTCGGGCAGGGTCCGGGCCAGCAGCGCCAGCTCCTTCTCCAGCGTGCCGATGTAGCTTTCCACCGGCGACAGCGTCTTGGTGCCCTGGGTGCGGCAGGCGCAGAACCAGCACAGGCGCTCGCAGAAGGGGATATGCAGGTAGACCGAGACCGGCTCTGCCGGATCCAGTGCGGCCAGGGCCTGGGCCTGCGCAGAGGCGCCCACCTCGGCAGAGAAGACGGGGGCCGTGGGATAGGAGGTGTAGCGGGGCACTCGGGCGTCGAAAAGGCCCAAGGTTCTGAGGCGGTCGAGCTGTTTCATGCGCCCGGTATGTGCCTTTTGCCCGGCGCCGACTTTGCGCAGGATCAACTTCAGTGCGGAAGAGGCGAAACTCCGGCCAGCGCATGCAGATGCAGCGCCCCCTGCCAGAGCACCAGCCCCAGGGCCGCGCGCAGGGCCAGGCGGCGAAGATTGGCGCGACGCCAGCCAGGGTCGAAGAGCGGCCCGAGGGACAACAGGGCCGTGGCCCCGAAGTAGGCCCCCGCCCTTTCGCCGAGGCTGCGCCGGGCCTTGGCGTCGAAAGCCGCCACCGCCGCCAGCGCCATGACCAGGAAGCTGCCGAAGAGGACCACATGGGCGAGATCCCCGTTCGGGAAGAGATGCGCCCCGGACCAGAGCGCCAGCGACAGGAAGAGCGGATGCCGGGAGATCGCCGCGAAGCCCGGCCTCGCGGGATCGAAGGCCGCCTTGCTGCGCCCGCCCAGCGTCACCGCCGACAGCCCGCCGCCGCAGGTGACCATCACGAAGGCCAGCGGCATGGCGAGATTGGGCAACCAGCGTGTCCAGGGCAGCTGCGGCCAGAGCTCGACATATGGCGCGCGGCCCGCAGCGATGATCAGCCAGACCAGCAGCGCCAGCGACAGAAGCCCATAGGCCGCGAAATAGACCCGCCGCCCCAGCAGGCCGATCAGCCCCTCGCGCAGCCCGCCGAGGCGCGGCAGGAAGTGGCTGGCCACGAAAGCCGCCAGCGCCAGTACATATTCGCTCCATGCCATCATTTGCGCTCTGCCTGCTCCATCAGCCTGACGATGTGACACCCGAAGGCGTAAGTCGCGGGAAGGCCGATGACCAGCCCTCCGATGGCGGCATGGGTGGGGCTAAGCACCGGCCAGCCCAGCCAGGAACCGATGAGCGAGGCGAAGAAGAGGTTCACCCCCATGGCCCCCGCCCCGAAGGGATAGAGCGCGGCAAGAAGGCGCCAACGGGGTCTCATCTGCGGCTCACCAGCATCTGCACCGCCACCAGCGAGAGCACCAGCGCCACAGAGCCCACGAAGAACCAGAACTCGGCCGCCTCGGTCTGCGGTTGCGGGATCGGACGATCGAAAGCTTCGGCCAGCGCGGTCGTGGGCAGGACGAGGGCAAGGGCGAGGATCGGTTTCATGTCAGCTCTCCATGGTCAGGGTTTGATAGATTTCGGGCAGCGCGCGCGGCAGGCGCTCGGGGTGGGGCAAGAGGGTGAAGCCGGCGCGCTCGAAGATGCGGGCGAACCAGTCCTGTCCGTCCTGGTCGACGATGACCCCATGCACCGCCTGCCCCTGCGCGCGGGCCTCGCGGACGGCCATGCGGCTGTCCTCGATCCCGTGCTGGCCTTCGTAGTGATCCAGGTCATTGGGCTTGCCGTCGGTCAGCACCAGCAGCAGGCGGCGCGTCGCGCCCTCTTCGGCCAGCTGGGCCGAGACATGGCGGATCGCCGCGCCGAGGCGGGTGTAATGACCCGGTGTCAGCCCGCCGATGCGGGCGGTGATCTGTCCTGACATCGGCTCGGCGAAGGTCTTGGCCCGGTGCAGGAACACCCGGTCCCGGCGCAGCGAGGAGAACCCCCAGATGCCGAGCCGGTCGCCCGCCGTGTCGATGCCCGAGGCCAGGGCCGCGACGGCCTCGCGCGCCACCTCGATCACCGACGTGTCGCCGATGGCGGCCTCGGTCGAGCGCGAGCAATCCATCAGGATCGCCACGCTCAGATCCCGCGCCACCGCGCGCCCGGCCTGCCAGACCCGGTCCGAGCCCTCTTGGCCGCAGGCGATATCGGTGCGCGAGGTCACGACCGCGTCCAGGTCCAGGTCCTCGCCGTCGATCTGCCGGGGCAGGATCACGCGGCGCGGATGCAGCGGCGCGAACTGGCGTTTCACCCGCGCGACAAGGCGCGGATCAGGCGCATATTCGGCGCGCGGCTTGGCCGGGGCCTCCAGCACGCGGGTATGGGCGGGCATGTAGTCGCCCGTACGGCGGTTCCACTCGGGGTAGGTGAACTTGCCCGCCAGCCGCTCGTGCTCGGCATCCTGCGGCGAGAGGTCCAGCGACAGGCGCAGCCGGGTCGCGGCGCGTTTCATGTTTTCAGAGAAGCTGAGGTGATCCTGATCCTCGGCGGCCTTGGCGGCATTGTCCGCGTCGTCGTCATCCACCAGCCGGTTGATGTTCAGGCTCTCGGCCCAGGACATGATCGTCTCGAACCGATGAATGATGAAACCGTCGTTGCGGTTGGCCTGGTCGCGCGCCTCGCGCCTGGCCTCCTTGCGGCTGGCTAGCGCGAAGGCGGGCGCGGGGTCAGGTTCCTCGGCACTGTCAGAGGCCCCCTTCCCCACGCTAGGCGACAGGAGGCGCAGCCAGATCGGCACCGGCGCATAGCTGCGGTAGCCGCGTGGTGCCGGGGTGGTCAGCTCTTCGGAGCCGCCACGCTCGCAGCCGATCTGGTCGAGGATCAGCCGCTCGATGGCAGCCTCGTGCCGGGGCAGGCCCATGCGCCCGCGCAGGGCGCAGGTCTCGCGGCAGAGCGCGCGATAGGCCTCGCGCAGGCCGGGACAGGCGGCGAAGGCGCGATCCATCGCCGCTGCGTTGGCGGCGATCTGGGCCAGGTCGTCGCGGTAGGGATCGCCCTGCGGCGCGGGCACCCTGGCGAAGGCGGCAATGGCCGCCAGCCAGAGGTAGGCCGCGCGGTTCAGCGCCGGGGTCGAGAAGTGATCCATCACCGGCGGCAGGCGTAGGCGGTCGCCGTCGAAATCCGCCAGGTGCCCCATCTCGCGTGGGGTGCCGACCCGGCGCAGCAGGCCTGGGCGGTGGTCCGAGGACGCCAGGGGCGAGACCTGTATCTCGACCCCTGCTGCTCCACCCAGGGCGCGGAAGAGCGCCGAGAGGCCGGGACGCATCGCCACGAAGCTGACGGCGCGGTCGGCGGCATCCCCCGCCGCCCGGCGTGTTGCCATGTCGTGCCAGAGGTTACCGATGGTTTCCTCTGGCTCCATCAGGTCGAGGACGTGGATCATGGCCTCACCCGTAGATCGCGATGGCCAGATCGCGCAAAGCCTGCTGCACGTCTGGCTCATCCGAGAGCGGCTCGATGATGGCGGCCTCCAGCGCCCGCTCGACACCCATGCCCCCGGCGATCATCGTTGCGGCATAGATCAGCAGCCGGGTCGAGACGCCCTCCTCCAGGTCCATGCCGGTCAGGTTGCGGATACCGCCGGCCAGACGCACCAGCGCCTTCGCGCGCCCCTCGTCGAGACCGCTTTCGGCCATGACCACCGGCACCTCCACCTCGGGCGCGGGGAAGTCGAAGCCGATGGAGACGAAGCGCTGGCGGGTCGAGGGTTTCAGCTTCTTCAGGATGTTCTGGTAGCCGGGGTTGTAGCTGGCGACGAGCATGAAGCTCTCTGGCGCCTCCAGCTCCTCTCCGGTCTTGTCGATGACCAGCCGGCGCCGGTCATCGGTCAGCGGGTGCAGCACCACAGTGACGTCCTTGCGGGCCTCCACCACCTCGTCGAGGTAGCAGATTCCGCCCGTCCGCACCGCCCTCGTGAGCGGCCCGTCGACCCATACGGTCTCTCCGCCCTTCAGCAGGTAGCGCCCGATCAGGTCGGCAGCCGACAGGTCGTCATGGCAGGCCACGGTGTAAAGCGGCAGCTCAAGCCGGGCCGCCATATGTTCGACAAAGCGGGTCTTGCCGCAGCCCGTGGGCCCCTTCAGAAGAAGGGGCAGCGCCTTGGCCTGGGCCATCTCGAAGACGGCGCATTCATCGGCGACGGGTTGGTAGAACGGCAGGTCGGGGTGTGTCAGGTCTTTCATCGGATCACTCTCCCGCAAGTTTTGCGTCTTTGACCACGGGGCCGGGTTTCACCACCTCGCGGCGCACCACGAGCATCGAGTAGATGAAGAGGACCGCCCCAAGGACCACGGCCACGCCGGAGCCGAAACGCATCAGGTAGAAGAGGCCCAGCTGGTCCTGCACATCCATGTAGTAATCCCCCACGATGCGCTGCATGTGCGTCTGGATCGTGCCCGCGAAGGTCAGGGTGAAGGTCATGAAGGCCATGCCCCCCGTCATCAGCCAGAAGCTGGCCATGTTGAGCACCTGGTTATAGGGCGCGCGGCCCCGCAACAGCGGCATGGCATAGCTGAACATCGCCAGGTTGAGGGCCACGTAGGCGCCGTAGAAGGACAGGTGCCCGTGGGCGGCGGTGATCTGCGTGCCGTGGGTGTAGTAGTTCACCCCGTGCAGCGTATGCAGGAACCCCCAGACGCCGGCGCCGAAGAAGGCCACCGTGCTTGAGCCCAGCGACCACAGCAGCGCGGCCTTGTTGGGATGGTTCTTGCGCCCCTTCCAGACCATCAGGAAGGCAAAGGACATCATGGCGAAGAAGGGCACCACCTCGAAGGTGGAGAAGATCGAACCGACCCACTGCCAGTAGCCCGGCGTGCCGATCCAGTAGAAATGGTGCCCGGTGCCAAGGATGCCCGAGAAGAGCGCGGTGGCCACGATGATGTAGAGCCACTTCTCGATCACCTCGCGGTCCACGCCGGTCAGCTTCAGCATCAGGAAGCCCAGGATCGCGGCCATGACCAGCTCCCAGGTGGCCTCCACCCACAGGTGGACGACGAACCACCAGTACATCTTGTCCAGGCTCAGGTTGTCCGGGTTGATGAAGGCGAAAACCCAGAGCAGGCAGAGCAGCCAGAGGCCCATCATCAGGATGTTGGTGATCGCCGTCTTGCGGCCCGCGAGGAAGGTGAGCGAGACGTTCACGAGGAAGATGACGGCGGCGACGAGGATGCCGAACTTCACCCAGAGCGGCTGCTCAAGGAACTCGCGCCCGCCGTGGATGCCGACGAGGTAAGACCCCACTGCCCCCAGCGTGCCCACGACCAGGATTGCCAGCTGGATATAGGCCAGCTTGACCGAGAAGATCTCGCGCTCGCTCTCCTCGGGCACCAGGTAGTAGGCGGCCCCGAAGAAGCCCAGCAGAAGCCAGACGATCAGCGCGTTGGTGTGGATCATGCGGATAACGTTGAAGGGCAGCAGCTCTGACAGCGTGTTGGGCGAGACATAGATCCAGCCCGCCAGCAGCCCGCCTGCGACCTGGATCGCGAACAGGCCCATGGCCACGAGGAAATAGGCGTAGGCCACCTTTTGCGATTGGTATTTCATGGTTCTTTCTCCTGTCCCGCGCTCAGCCGGCGTCGTTGGGCGGCCAGTTCTGGGTGTCGGTCTGATCGGCCCAGCGGAGGAATTCCGCGAGCCCGCGCATCTCCTCTTCGGTGATCTCGAAATGCGGCATCTGGCGGCGCCCCTCGATCCCCGAGGGCTGCGCCTGCATCCATCCATCAAGGATCTCGTAGGCCAGCTCGGGCTCGTCCTGCGCGCCCCAGCGGGTCATCACGTTGCCAAGCTCGGGGGCGAAATAGGCGCCCTCGCCATGCAGCGTGTGGCAGTTGATGCAGGAGTGGCGCTCCCAGACGTGCTTGCCCAGGGCCACCTCCTCGGTCAGGGGCATGCCTGCCGTGGCCTTGTCGACGATGTGACGGTGGCTTTGCGCCGTGAGGGCCACGAACACGACGACGAAGAAGATGGATCCCCCGTAGAACACGTTCCTGGCCCGCGATTTGGTGAGTAGTTCTGACATGTCGCGGTCCCGACCTTTGTTGCGGATACCGGATGTCTAGGCAGGGTGGCGGCGGCACTTGTTGCGCAAACGCAAAGAAGCGGGCGAAAGATGAGCGCAGCATGGGGGCGTGAAAGGACACGCCATGCGCCCCCCAGACCTCGACGACCCCGAGCTGCCCCTGTCAGAGCTCTTCGCGGCCTGGCCGCAGCTGGCCTCGGTCTTCCTGGGCCATCGCATGCTCTGCCCCGGCTGCCCGATCGCACCGTTTCACACCATCACGGATGCCTGTCTGGAGTATGATCTGGACGAAGACGACTTCCGGCAGGAGCTGGCAGCCCGGCTGCGCTGAGCCTCGCCCCGCGCGGGATCAGCCCTGCACGCCGCTCAGCACCACCAGCCTGTGGGGATCGGTGACCACGATATGCTTGCGGGTCGAGCTGACGATGCCGTCCTTCTGCCAGGCCGAGAGCAGCCGGCTGACCGTGTGCAGGGTGGTGCCCGTCATGTCCGAGATATTCTGGCGAGTGACGGGAAAGGCGATCTCGATGCCCTCGCCGGTCTTGCGGCCGCTCTGGTTGACCATGCGCAGGAGCGCGCAGGCGACGCGCTTTTCCACGGCCTGGGTGGCCATCTCGGTCAGCGTCTCCTGGATCTGGCCCAGGCGCTGGCCGAGGGTCTTGTAGCTTTCGCTGGCAAAGCCCGGATAGCGCGCGGTGAACTCGGACCAGAGGCTGACCGGCCAGGACAGGGCAATCGATTCCGCCGCCGCGATGGAGGTCGCCGGATAGGTGTCACGCTGCAGCGCCGGCGCGATACCGAAGAGCTGGCCCGGAGAGATATGCAGCACGATCACCTGGTCCCCGCCGGGCGTGGAGCGCACCACGCGCAGGTAGCCATCCAGCAACAGGAAGAACCGGTCGGCGTCATGGCCCTCGCGAAAGATCGCGGTGCCCTCCTCGTAGCGACGCGACACGGCGCGATCGAGGATCTCCCTGATCTGGCTCCGCTCCAGCAGGGAGAAGGGCGGCAGATCCGCCAGAAGGCTTTCGTCGAGCTTGGGCACGTTTCCTGTCCGGAGTTTGATACAACGCAACGTTCGGCTGGGGTTCATAACGCATACAGGCGGCCAAGAACGCAACCGGACAAATGAAAGGATGCTCCGATGCTTACGAAACTGATGATGACCGCCGCCCTTGCCCTCACCGCCAGCCTGGCCCAGGCCGAGACCATCGAGGTGCACATGCTCAACAAGGGCGAGGCCGGTGCCATGGTCTTCGAGCCCGCCTATGTGAAGGCCCAGCCCGGCGACGTGGTGCGCTTCATCCCCACCGACAAGGGCCACAATGTCGAGGCGATCGACGACATGCTGCCCGAGGGTGTCGAGGGCTTCAAATCCAAGTTCAACGCCGAGTTCGACCTGACCGTCGAGGCCGAGGGGGTCTACGGCATCAAGTGCACCCCGCATTACGCCATGGGCATGGTCGCCCTGGTCCAGGTCGGCGAGGCCGTGAACCTCGATGCGGCCACGGCGGTGAAACAGAAGGGCAAGGCCAAGACCCGCATGGCCGATCTCATCGCCCAGGTTGAATGATCAGGTCGCACGATCCGGGCGCCCTGCGCCTTCCGACTGATCCGGGCGGTGCCAATGGCGCCGCCCGTTTTCCTTCCGACAGGACCTTGCCATGACACCCCGCGATTCCTTCGGGGGCCCTGCCCTCTTCAGCTACGGCTTCCGCCCCTTCTTCCTTGCCGCCGGTCTCTTCGCCCTGCTGGTGATCCCGCTCTGGTGGCTCGCCTGGCGCGGTGCGCTCTCGATCGAGGGCCCCTTCTCGGCCACCGACTGGCACATACACGAGATGATCTTCGGCTATGGCGCCGCCGTGGTGGCGGGATTTCTCTTCACCGCCGTACCGAACTGGACCGGCAGGATGCCGACGCGGGGCTGGCCCCTGGCGGCGCTGCTGGCACTCTGGGGGCTGGGGCGGCTGGCCTCGTCCGGATTGCTGCCGGTCGGCGCGCCGCTGGCCGCCGGGCTGGACCAGCTCTTCCTGCTGGCGGTGGCCGCGATGATCGCCCGCGAGATCATCGCCGGTCGGAACTGGCGCAACCTCAAGGTGCTGGTGCCCGTGACCCTGCTCTGGGCCTCCAATCTCACCTACCACCTCGAGGCCATGGCCCATGGCAGCGCCGACCTGGGCCGACGGCTGGGCCTCTCGCTGCTGATCTTCCTGGTGCTGCTGATCGGCGGCCGGATCATCCCCAGCTTCACCCGCAACTGGCTGGTCCAGCAGGGCGCCACCCGGCTGCCCCTTGCCTTCAACCGCTTCGACGGTGCCGCGATCCTGCTGGCCGCGCTGGCCCTGGCAAGCTGGAGCCTCGCGCCCCTGCATCCCGTCACCGCCCTGCTGGGCAGCCTCGCGGCCTGCCTGCATCTGCTGCGGCTACTGCGCTGGAGGGGCGCATCCTGCTGGCGCTCGCCGCTTCTGCTGATGCTGCATCTTGCCTACCTGTCGGTGCCCCTGGGCCTTGCGGCGACGGCGGCGGCGGTGCCGGGTCTCGTCGGCGCGGCGGTCCCCGCCCATGTCTTCGGCATCGGCGCGGTCGGCGGCATGACCCTGGCGGTGATGATGCGCGCCTCGATGGGGCATACCGGGCGTCCGCTGAGCGCGGGCACGGCACTGAGCAGCGCCTTCCTGTTGCTCTGCCTCGCCATGGTCGCGCGCCTGGCCGGCGCACGGCCCCTGCCCTTCGGGATTGACGGCATCACCCTCTCTGCCCTGCTCTGGAGCGCCGCCTTCGCTCTTTTCCTCTGGAAGGTCGGCCCCTGGCTGCTGCGGCCGAAACTGGGCCGCAAGCCCGTGTCGGGCCGCGCCGCCGTCCCCGCGCCCCGAGGCTGAGACCGGGACCCCCCATCGCGCGCGAGAGACGCGATACGGCCCAGTGGACATGGGCCGCGGGGATGGGGAAAAGCCTGAAAAGGACATGATGGGGGGTCTGGGCGCTGCACCCCGGAAAGCGAAAAAGCCTCGGGATCAACCGAGGCTTTTCAACGCGTTAGATGGTGGGTGATAAGAGATTCGAACTCCTGACATCTTCGATGTGAACGAAGCGCTCTACCACTGAGCTAATCACCCGCCGTGGCGCGTTCTCTACCCTCAGTCGGCATCCTCTGCAAGAGGCTCTTTTGCAGAAATTTCACCTTCCACTGCTGCAACCTGCTCAAGCTCTTCCAGGGCGGGGCCGCTCTGGCGGATGCGGGCCACCATCACCTTGCCATTGGGCATCTCCTTGGTGCGGGTGACGCGGAGCTTGCCGAAGGGTTGCAGCGACAGCTCGCGCCCCTCGCCGATCGTCTCGCCCAGAACCGTCAGCATGGCCTCGACCACCGGCTTGGCATCCTTGCGCTTGATGCCCGAGCGTTCGGCCACGCGGTCGATCAGCTCTTTCTTCCTCAACTCTGCCTGCGGCGGCACCTCGTCCTCGGCGGGCTCGGTGGGGTCGGGCTGGGCGGCAAGGGCGTTGCGCGCGGCACTGGCGCTGGCGCTGGCTGCACGGGCGGCGGCGCTCATGTTCGGGGTCTCGCTGGTCTCATCGGCCATGATGGCTCCTTTCCGGGAATACCCTTCACTTCACCGCAGAGCCTAACATGTCAGGGGCATTTCTCTACCCCGGCAGGGCAAAGCCGCCCCCTCCCCCTGCGAAAGTACGAAGGCCGCGCCCTTGAAACGGGCACGGCCTTCGCGGTTTTCAGAACTTGGGGCGCTTAGTGGGCCACGGTCTGGCGCGCGCTTTCCTCGGCGGCCTTGGCACGGGCGGCAGCGGCGGCCTCTTCGGCCTCCTCGTCCCACTCGATGGCCTCGGGCTGACGGATCAGCGCCTGTTCCAGCACCTCGCGCACGTGGGTGACGGGGATGATCTTCAGCCCCTCCTTCACGTTGTCGGGGATGTCGGCCAGGTCCTTCTCGTTCTCCTCGGGGATGAAGACGGTCTTGATGCCCCCGCGCAGCGCGGCCAGCAGCTTTTCCTTCAGCCCCCCGATGGGCATGGCGTTGCCGCGCAGGCTGACCTCGCCGGTCATGGCGATGTCCTTGCGCACCGGGATCTGCGTCAGCACCGAGACGATGGAGGTCACCATGGCCAGGCCGGCCGAGGGGCCGTCCTTGGGCGTGGCGCCATCGGGCACGTGGACGTGGATGTCCCAGTGGTCAAAGCGCGGCGGCTTCACCCCGATCTCGGGCGCGATGGAGCGAACGTAGGAGGAGGCCGCGTCGATGGATTCCTTCATCACGTCGCCCAGCTTGCCGGTGGTCTTCATCCGACCCTTGCCCGGCAGGCGCAGCGCTTCGATCGACAGCAGGTCGCCACCGACAGAGGTCCAGGCCAGGCCGGTCACCACGCCCACCTGGTCTTCCTTCTCGGCCAGGCCGTAGCGGAATTTCTTCACGCCCAGGTAGTCGTCCAGGTTGTCCGCGGTCACCACGACCTTCTCGGCCTCTTTCTTGACGATCTGCGTCACGGCCTTCCGGGCCAGCTTCGCCACCTCGCGCTTGAGGTTCCGCACGCCCGCTTCGCGGGTGTAGCGCTGGATCATCTCGGTCAGGGCGCCATCGGTGATCTCGAACTCGGAGGGCTTCAGACCGTGGTTCTTCACCTCCTGGTCGACAAGGTGCTGACGCGCGATCTGCAGCTTCTCGTCCTCGGTGTAGCCCGCAAGACTGATGATCTCCATCCGGTCCAGCAGCGGGCCCGGCATATTGTAGGAGTTCGCCGTGGTCAGGAACATCACGTTCGAGAGGTCATATTCGACCTCCAGGTAGTGATCCACGAAGGTGCCGTTCTGTTCCGGGTCGAGCACTTCCAGCATGGCGCTGGAGGGGTCGCCACGGAAGTCCTGGCCCATCTTGTCGATCTCGTCGAGCAGGATCAGCGGGTTCGTGGTCTTGGCCTTCTTCAGCGCCTGGATGATCTTGCCGGGCATGGAGCCGATGTAGGTCCGGCGGTGGCCGCGGATCTCGGATTCGTCACGCACACCGCCGAGGCTGATGCGGATGAACTCGCGCCCCGTGGCCTTGGCGACCGATTTGCCCAGAGAGGTCTTGCCGACGCCCGGAGGGCCGACGAGGCAGAGGATCGGCCCCTTCAGCTTCTTCGAGCGCTGCTGCACCGCCAGGTATTCGACGATGCGTTCCTTCACCTTCTCGAGGCCGTAGTGGTCCTTGTCGAGGGTGCGCTCGGCAAGCCCCAGATCCTTCTTGACGCGCGACTTCACACCCCACGGGATGGACAGCATCCAGTCGAGGTAGTTGCGCACCACCGTGGCTTCGGCCGACATCGGGGACATCGACTTCAGCTTCTTGATCTCGGCCTCGACCTTTTCGCGGGCCTCTTTCGACAGCTTGGTCTCGGCGATGCGCGCTTCCAGCTCGGCGATCTCGCCTTCGCCGTCCTCGCCGTCGCCCAGCTCCTTCTGAATGGCCTTCATCTGCTCATTCAGATAGTACTCGCGCTGCGTCCGCTCCATCTGCGACTTGACGCGGGTCTTGATCTTCTTTTCGACCTGCAGCACGGACATTTCGCCCTGCATCAGGCCATAGACCTTCTCCAGCCGTTCCGAGACCGACAGGGTTTCCAGCAGCTCCTGCTTCTGGTCCACGTCGATGCCCAGGTGACCGGCCACGAGGTCGGCCAGGCGCGAGGCCTCATGGCTTTCGGCCACGGCGGTCAGCGCCTCTTCGGGGATGTTCTTCTTGACCTTGGCATAACGCTCGAACTCCTGCGCGACGGAGCGCAGCAGGGCTTCGGTGGTCTCGGCGTCGCCGGGCACTTCTTCCAGCAGCTCGGCACGGGCCTCGAAGTATTCGTCGTTTTCCAGGTATTCGGCGACCCGCACCCGCACGGAGCCCTCGACCAGCACCTTCACGGTGCCATCGGGCAGCTTCAGCAGTTGCAGGACATTGGCCAGCACGCCGGTGCCATGAATGCCTTCGGGGGTCGGATCGTCTTCGGCAGGGTCCTTCTGGCTGGCCAGCAGGATCTGCTTGTTCTCCGTCATCACCTCTTCCAGCGCCCGCACGGATTTCTCGCGGCCGACGAAAAGCGGCACGATCATATGCGGGAAGACCGCGATATCGCGCAGGGGCAGCACGGCGTAGGAGGGGTTGAGAGGCTCTTGCATGCTCTTTCCTTGATCTTGGGCAGACGGCACCGGCCCCGCTTGGCGGCGACCATGGCAATCTCCGGTTTACAGTTTCTTAATCTGGGCCCTTTGGCGCGATCTTCAACTGTGTTCGGGCCATCCTGCCTGTAGCGGCAGGCGGCAGCAAGCGCGATATATGGGCTTTTAGGCGAAAAACCATGACGCCTGCGGCGGCCGGTTCAGGGGACCGTCCCCCGCCGGGACCTGCGCCCCCTTTCGCCCCCGACAGATTTACCGGCGAGTTGAAAGAGTTACCCCCGCCCGGCTGTCAGCTGGCCGCAAACAGGCCCGGCGGAGGCATGGGCCCGTGGGGTCATGTGCTCAACAGGGACTGGTCAAGCAGCCGCCTTGAGACTAAGAGCCACGGCCATGAGCACGCGTTTTTCCTTCTCTCTCGCCGCCACCGATGGCTGCGCCCGCACCGGCACGATCTCGACCCCGCGCGGCGAGATCCGCACCCCCGCCTTCATGCCCGTCGGCACGGCGGCCACCGTCAAGGCGATGATGCCCGAAAGCGTCGCCGCCACCGGCGCCGATATCCTGCTGGGCAATACCTACCACCTGATGCTGCGACCCACGGCGGAACGCGTGGCCCGGCTTGGCGGTCTTCACAAGTTCATGAACTGGGACAAGCCGATCCTGACGGACAGCGGAGGCTTCCAGGTGATGTCCCTCGCCGAGCTGCGCAAGCTCACCGAAGAGGGCGTCTCGTTCCGCAGCCATATCGACGGCTCGAAGCACATGCTGACGCCCGAGCGTTCGATGGAGATCCAGAAGCTTCTGGGATCGGACATCGTGATGTGCTTCGACGAATGCCCCGCCCTGCCCGCCGATCACGACCGCATCGCCCAGTCGATGCGCCTGTCGATGAGATGGGCGCAGCGGTCGCGCGACGCCTTCGGTGACCGACCCGGCCATGCGCTTTTCGGCATCCAGCAGGGCGGCGACATCGAGGAGCTGCGCGGCGAAAGCGCCGAGGCCCTGAAGGGCATCGAGTTCGACGGCTATGCCATCGGCGGCCTCGCCGTGGGTGAGGGCCAGGAGATCATGTTCCAGGTGCTCGACTACGCGCCGGGCATGCTGCCCGAAGACAAGCCGCGCTACCTGATGGGCGTCGGCAAGCCCGACGATATCGTGGGCGCGGTGAAGCGCGGCGTCGACATGATGGACTGCGTGCTGCCCTCGCGCTCTGGCCGCACCGGCCAGGCCTGGACCCGGCGCGGACAGGTCAACATCAAGAACGCCCGCCACGCCGACGATCCGCGCCCGCTGGACGAGCATTGCACCTGCCCCGCCTGCCGCAGCTACTCGCGCGCCTACCTGCACCACGTCTACCGGGCCGGAGAGATGATCTCGGGCATGCTGCTGACCTGGCACAACCTGCACTACTTCCAGGAGCTGATGGCCGGCATGCGCGCCGCCATCGCAGAGCAGCGTTTCGATGCCTGGGAGGCCGAGTTCCACGCCACCCGCGCCCTGGGCGATATCGAACCGCTCTAGGCGCTTTCGGGGAGCAACCGCAGCACCCCCGCATGGGCGGCGCGCAGCAGCGCCTCCCTTGCGGCAGCGTCCGGCGTGGCCTGCGCCTGCCGGACCGCACCCGCCGCCAAGATCAGCGGCGCCGCATAGGCGCAGGGGGGATGCCCCTGCCCCCGCGCCATCTCTGCACAGATCGCCTCGAAGGCAGCGGTGAGCCCCTCGCGCACCGGAAGGGGCCCGCGCGTGGCGCTTTCGCTGAGCGCCGCCAGCGAACAGCCCCGGAAAATCTCTGCCTGATGCGCCGGGTCCAGGTAGGCCGAGAAGATCTCTTCCATCTGCGCACGAAGCGCCGCCGCATCGCCCTGCCGTGCCGCCAGCATCCTGAGCACGGGATGCTCGTGCCGCAGCACCTCTGCCAGCAGCGCCGACTTGGAGGGGAAGTGGGCATAGAACGCCCCCCGCGTCAGCCCCGCCGCCGCCATCACCTTGTCGATATTCACCGCCTCGAAGCCCTCGGCCCGGAACAACTGCCCCGCCGAGGTCCGAATTCTGTCGGTAATTTTCTTTTTGTTTTCTTCAGTTAGACGCATGGGATTTTATGTATGTTGACTGACATACATAAATCACCCTAGCCTCGCTGCGACAAGTCCTTTCTGCCAAGGAGATTCCCATGCCCCAGACCTTTACCCTCGCCGTGACCCCGCTCTATGCCGCCCTCATCGCCATCCTCATGGCCGTGCTCTCGACCGCCACCGCAGCGAAGCGCGGCAGCAGCGGGGTGGCCCTTGGCGACGGCGGAGATCCGGGCATGGCACTGGCCATCCGGCGTTTCGGAAATCTCTCTGAATACGCGGCGATGGCGGTTCTGATGCTGCTGCTGATGGAGCTCTCGGGCATCGCCGCCCGGTGGCTGCACAGCTACGGGATCGCTCTGGTCCTGCTGCGGCTGCTGCACCCGGTGATCCTCTTCGACACCATGGCCGTCCCCGCCTGGAAGAAGGCCGGACGCATCGTTACCGGCGCCGGGACCGCCCTGCTTCTGCTCGTCTCGGGAATAGCCCTGCTGATGCGCGCGCTTTGACCTGCCTGCTATGGACGTTGCGCCGCCCATTCCCTATATAATCCGTCAGAAACAGACGGAGCCGACATGTCAGAGCAAACCGAGCCCCTCGAAGGCACCCCGCTGATCGCGCCCTCCTCCACCGGCCATCCGCTCTACGACAACGTCGTCGAGGCCTGCCGCACGGTCTACGACCCGGAAATCCCGGTGAACATCTACGACCTGGGCCTGATCTACACGATCGACATCAGCGCCGAGAACGAGGTCAAGGTGGTGATGACCCTGACCGCCCCCGGCTGCCCCGTGGCCGGCGACATGCCCGGCTGGGTCGCCGAGGCGATCGAGCCGCTGGACGGCGTGAAGCAGGTCGACGTAGATCTGACCTGGGAGCCCCAGTGGGGCATGGACATGATGAGCGACGAGGCCCGGCTGGAGCTGGGCTTCATGTAAGCCCCCAAGGCCGGTCGCAGGGCAGTCCCAAGGGCCGCCGCAACCGCTCGAAATCATCGAAAACAGCAAGGCGCGGCCCCTAGATCTGGGCCGCGCCTTTCTGATTCCCCTACCTGTGGTGGAAGCGCCACAGATTTCGTGCGGAAGCATTCACGCTTCCCAGACCCGTGTAAACAGGTTAACCTTTCCCAAAAAACACAGGCAGCAATAATAAATAGGGCAAGGTAGAGCAGCATGACCCAACACGTCACTATTCTGTCCGGCGACATTGTCGCCGGCAAGGCAACAAGCGCGTCCGATCTGGATGAATGTTTCGATGGCCTGGCGCAGGCCGCCGAGATGATCCAGGGCTGGCAGAACGCGCCAGTGGCCTTCACCCGGCTGGGTGACACCAGCTGGCAGCTGGTTCTCGCACCGGCGCGTCCGGGTCTGCGCGAGGCACTGACCCTGCGCGCCGGGCTGCGCCAGAAGGGCCGCCAGTTCGATACCGCCATCGCCATGGTCTCGGGCAATGGCCTGATCCCGGCCGATGGCGACCTGGGCCGCGCCGAAGGGCTGGTCTTCCTGACCTCGCTCGGCATCCTCGACAGCCTCAAGGGCGCTCGCTTCGGCCATGGCGACGGCTCGGAGCTGGCCGCCGTTGCGCGGCTCGTGGACCATGTCTCGGCCCGCTGGACCGCCGCACAGGCCAAGGCAGTACTGCCGATGATGGCCCCCGATGCGCCCACCCACTCCACGGTGGCCGAAAGCCTGGGCATCACTCGCCAGGCCGTGCGCCAGGCGCTCATGGGCGCGGGCTACCCGGCGCTGTCCGAAGCCCTGACCGAGGTCGAGGCCACGCCGCAACCGCAACGCTTCGGCGCCGTCGCCTGAGACCCGCCTGCGATCACGTTTGAAGGGGCGCCCTGCCGGGCGCCCCTTTCGCTTTTGCGCCCTCCAAGGAGCCCCGCGCACCAGCGCCGAAGCCGGTGGAAGGTCAGGCATTGCAGCGCATAGTATTCCTCTTCGCTCAGGTCGGGCCGCCGGGGCGGCTGGATCAATGGCATCATCTCGGCCCCTTTCCTTTTCACTGATGCAACACTATCCTTTGAGAACCGCCCCATTCTGCAGCAATTAGCGCAAGAGGTGTTTCATCCATGAAAGATGTCAGCTGGGACGACCTGCATCTCTTCCTGCGTGTCGCCGAAGCAGGCGGCCTCAGCGGGGCCGCCCGTCGCACGGGAATAAGCGCCGCCACCCTGGGTCGCCGCATGCTGGGGCTGGAGCAGCAAACCGGGCAGCCGCTCTTTCACCGCGCCCAGACCGGCTACCGGCTGACGCCCTCGGGCGAGGCGCTGCTGAAGCGGGTCCGCGCCATGCAGGCGGCGGCAGAACCCGTGGCCCAGCTCTTCTCCGAAGACCACCCCCTGCTGCGCCTCTCGGCTGGCACTGCCACGGCCTTCTTCCTGGCGGACCGCTACGCCGAGATCTGCCGCCCCGGCGATCCCTACCGGCTGCATTTCGTCACCACCGAGGCGACGCTGGACATCGCGCACCGAGAGATCGACATCGGGATACGCAACCGGGCGCCGGACAGCGGCAACCTGGCCTCGCGGCCCCTGGGCCAGCTGCGCTTTGCCCCCTACCGCTGCCACGCCATGCCGGGCACCGGCGCGCTGACCTGGGTCGGCATGGACCCCGAGCACGCCCGCCACCCCGCCGCCCTCTGGCTGCACCGGCAGGACCACAGCATCGCCGCCTATGCCAATTCCGTCGCCACCCTGCACGAGCTGGTGCGCGCCGGCGCCGGCATCGGTGTCATGCCCTGCATGGTCGGCGACCGAGACCCGGCCCTGACCCGCGCCGGGCCGCTCATCGAGGATCTGGACGAGACGCAGCACCTGGTCTTTCACGCCGACGACCGCCACCGGCCGGAGCTGCGCCGGCTGATAAACCGGATCGTCACGCTCTACCGCGACAACGAGGATCTACTGGCCGGGCGACGCCCGATGCGCGGCGAAGCACAGCCGTCATGACGCCACCGCAGAGCCGGGCACCTTGGAATCGCCCCTGTTGCGGATTACATTCGGCTCAAAGGAGTCACCCATGTTCAGCATTCCCGGCAAACAGGCGGTTACAATCACCCCGCGCGCCTCGGCACAGATCGTCAAGCTGATGCAGAAGGACGGCCACCAGGGCCTCCGGATCGGCGTCAAGAAGGGCGGCTGCGCGGGCATGGAATACACCATGGACTACGTCGACAGCGTCGACCCGATGGACGAGGTCGTCGAACAGGACGGCGCGCGCGTGATGATCGCGCCCATGGCGCAGATGTTCCTCTTCGGCACCGAGATCGACTACGAGACCTCGCTGCTGGAATCCGGCTTCAAGTTCAACAATCCCAACGTGACCGAGGCCTGCGGCTGCGGCGAGTCGATCAAGTTCGCGGAGATGTGATCCTTGGCGGTAGATCCTGACTTCCTCGAGCACGTTCAGGATCTCTTCTCCGGCATGGGGCCGCTGCGCATGGGCCGGATGTTCTCGGGCGCGGCTATCTACGCCGACGAGGATGCGATGTTCGCCATGGTCTCGGCCAGCGGCCAGATCTACATGAAATCCGACGACAGCACCGAGGCCGCCTACCTCGCGGCCGGGTCCGAGTTCTTCACCTATGAGCGCAAAGAAGGCAGCCGCGAGGTGCGCAGCCTCATGACCCTGCCCGAGAGCGCCCTGGACGACCCCGAAGAGGCGCTCCACTGGGCCCGGCTGTCGCTGCCCCCCGCCCAGGCCGCCGCCGCCGAGAAGCGCCGCGCCAAGGCGCGCAAGCAGGCCCGCGCCACGCGCTGACCCGCCCCCGGACCGTCGTGACGGTAATTGAGCCCATGTGGGCGCTACCATTCGCTTGACCTTGCCCCGCCATCGGCAAGAATGCCCCCAAGGACGGGGCCGGTTCCTCTGGACCGCCGGGCACTCTGGCGCTAAGCCCCAGAAAAACCGGGAAAACACCCCTGAGAGGGAGAGCGGAATGCGCAGGAAACTTGCGGCAGGCAATTGGAAGATGAACGGTCTGCGGGCCTCGCTGAAGGAGCTGGAAAAGCTCAAGGCAGCGCACCCGGACCCGGCCTGCGATATCCTGATCTGCCCCCCCGCCACCCTGCTCGCCCCCGCGGTGGACATGTGCTGGTCGACACCGGTGCAGATCGGCGGCCAGACCTGTCACCACAAGCTGGCCGGACCGCACACCGGCGATATCTCGGCCGAGATGCTGAAGGACGTGGGCGCCAGCGCGGTGATCCTCGGCCATTCGGAACGCCGCGCCGATCACCGCGAGACCTCGGAAGACGTGCGCATGCTGGCGCAATCGGCGCAGGAAGTGGGGCTGACCACGATCATCTGCGTCGGCGAGAGCCTGTTCCAGCGCGAGGCCACCAATACGCTCGACATCATCGGCGGGCAGCTTTCGCTGTCGATCCCCGACACCTCGAACGGCGAGAACCTGGTCGTGGCCTACGAGCCCGTCTGGGCCATCGGCACCGGCCAGGTGCCCACCACCAACCAGATCGGCGAAGTGCATGACTTCATGCGCGACCGGCTGGAGGCGCGCTTCGGCTATGGCGTCGGCAAATCGGTGCGCCTGCTCTACGGCGGCTCGGTCAAGGCCGCCAATGCCGACGAGATCTTCGCCATCTCCAATGTCGACGGCGCGCTGGTCGGTGGCGCCTCGCTGAAGGCGGCCGATTTCACCCCGATCATCTCGGCGCTGGAAAAGGCCTGAGGCAGGGGGCTCCGCCCCCGCCGGCTGCGCCGCCTCCCCCGGAGTATTTCCAGCCTGGTGATGAAACAGGTTGGGGCATCCTGGCGACCTACCTTTGCAATGGAGAGGGTGCACGCTCCGTCTTGCTGACGTAGGCCGCCCGGACAGGCACCGTCCCGCATCATCACCAGGCTGAAAATACTCCCGCCGGAGGCATCCGAGTGTACGGAAAGAGAAACGGCGCCCCCTTTCGAGAGCGCCGCATCCACACAACATCTTACCCCTGAAGCCTAGTTTATCACGATCTCGGGCCCCATGACCGCATTCGGCAGAAGGGTCGAGATGGCTGGCACATAGGTGACCAGGATCAGGAAGACGAAGAGCACCGCCAGGAAGGGGGCTGCCGCCTTCACCACCCGCATCATCGGCATGCCGGCAACGCCCGAGGTGACAAAGAGGTTGAGGCCAACGGGCGGGGTGATCATGCCGATCTCCATGTTGACCACCATGATGATGCCCAGGTGGATCGGATCGACGCCCAGCTCGATGGCGATCGGGAAGACCAGCGGCGCGACGATGACCAGCAGGCCCGAGGGCTCCATGAACTGGCCGCCGATCAGCAGGATGACGTTGACCACCACCAGGAACATGACCTTGCCGAAGCCGGCAGAGAGCATGGCCTCGGCCACCTTCTGGGGGATCTGCTCATCGGTCAGCACATGCTTCAGGATCAGCGCATTGGCGATGACGAACATCAGCGTGATGGTCAGCTTGCCCGCCTCGAAGAGCGTGTGGCGGGTGTCGCGGTGGAACCAGGCGGTGACCAGGGCGGCAGGCTTCTGCAGCAGCGAGAGATTGCGTCCCTCGCCGTCCGTCTTCAAGGGCCCCATGTCGCGGTAGATGAAGGTCGCCGCGATGAAGGCATAGACAGAGGCGACGGCCGCGGCTTCGGTGGGCGTGAAGATGGCGCCGGTGACACCGGGAATGCCGTAGATGCCGACCATGATGATGACGATCAGCATCAGGCCCCAGAAGGCATCCCTGAAGCTGGACCAGACCTCGCCCATGCCGACGAACTTGCCCTTCGGCATGTTGCGCACCTTGGCCATGATCCAGATCGCGATCATCAGCATCAGGCCCGCCATGATGCCGGGAATGACCCCGGCCAGGAACATCCGCCCGACCGAGACATCGGTGGCGGTGGCATAGACCACCATGACGATCGACGGCGGGATCAGGATGCCCAGCGTACCGGCGTTGCAGATGACGCCTGCCGCGAAGTCCTTGGTGTAGCCCGCCTGGGTCATCGCCCCGATGACGATGGAGCCGATGGCGACCACGGTCGCGGGCGAGCTGCCCGAGAGCGCCGCGAAGATCATGCAGGCGAAGACACCGGCGATGGCGAGGCCGCCCTGCAGGTGGCCGACACAGGCGATGGAGAAGCGGATGATCCGTTTCGCCACCCCGCCCGTCGACATGAAACTCGACGCCAGGATGAAGAAGGGGATCGCCAGCAGGGTGAAGTGGCCGACGAAAGCCTGCATCAGCGTCTGGGCAATCGAAGCCAGCGAGGTATCGCTGTAGAACAGCAGGAACAGCACCGAGCTCATGCCCAGCGAAACCGCGATCGGCACGCCGATCAGCATCAGGCCCACGACGAGGCCGAAGAGAATTGCAACTTCCATGGATCAGTTCTCCCCGCGCAGTTCGCGGACTTCCGCAAGTTCATCCTCGACCTCGTGGCTGGCCACGATGCGGTCGATCTCTCCGCGCCAGATCCGCACCGCGACCTGGGCAAAGCGGAACAGCAGAAGCGCCATCGAGAAGGGCAGCACGGCATAGGGGATGAAGCGGGGCAGTTTCTCGTATTCATCCCCGTCGTTCATCGCCCCTTCCAGGAAGCGCAGCCACTCGGGGATCGGGATGTCATTGACCTCGTACCAGGCCTTGGCGCGGAAGTTCTCCTCGAAGCCCAGCGGGAACCAGCGGCCCTCGGTCTGCGGCAGGTTGGCGAAATTGGCCCAGTAGTCCCAGGCGCCCTTCAGCAGCAGCGCCGCGAAAGCCAGGCAGACGGCGATGGAGACCAACGCCAGCACCCGGCGCACCGGGGGCGAGCAGATGTCGACCACCGCGTCGACGCCCAGGTGAGCGTTCTTCTTAACCGCGTAGGAGGCGCCCAGCAGGACCAGCCAGCCGAACAGGAAGACCGTGGCTTCCAGCCCCCAGAGAATGTTGGAATTGAAGGCGTAGCGCGCCACCACATTGGCAAAGGTGATGAGCGTCATGACGCCGAGAATGATCGCGATGAGGTTTTCCTCGATCCGATCAATGACACTTTCCCCAGGCTGAGGATGCATGGTCAGTCCCCTTGTATTGCTTGTTGCCGCGCGATGCCGCGGATCAGCGGGGGCGCGAGCCTTCCGGTCGCGCCCCCACCCCGTCGCCGAAGGGACGGATCAGTACATGGCGTTGATGGACTGCGCCGCGTCGATGTTGTCCTGGCCCACGTCGTCGGTGAACTGCTCCCAGACCGGCTTCATCGCGGTCACCCAGGCGTCACGCTGCTCGGGCGTCAGCTCGCGGATGGTGCCGCCGGCGTCCAGCACACCCTGGCGGGCGGCCGCGTCGACCTCGGCGATGGCCGCGTTACGCTCTGCGGTGACTTCCGCGAGGATGGTCAGGAACTGCTCGCGCACATCGTCGTCCAGGCTGTCCAGCCAGTCGACCGAGGCCACGACCATGTAGTCGAGCAGGCCGTGGTTGGTCTCGGTGATGCCGTCCTGCACTTCGTAGTACTTCTGGCCCAGCACGTTGGACCAGGTGTTCTCCTGGCCGTCGACCACGCCCTGCTGCAGCGCGCCGTAGACTTCCGAGAAGGCCATCTTCTGCGGCGAGGCACCGATGGCCTCCATCTGGGCAACCAGCACGTCGGAGGGCTGGACGCGGAACTTCAGGCCCTCGGCATCGGTGGGCAGGATCAGCGGCTTGTTGGCCGAGAACTGCTTCAGGCCGTTGTGCCAGAAGGCCAGGCCGGACAGGCCGCGCTTCTCCATCGAGGACATCATGTCCTGGCCGTTTTCCGAGCTCTGGAAGGCTTCGACGGCTTCCATGTTCTTGAACATGAAGGGCAGGTCGAAGATGCGGAAGACCTTGGTGAAGGTCTCGAACTTGGACAGCGAGGGGGCGCCCAGCTGGACGTCGCCCTGCAGCATGGCTTCCAGCAGCTTGTCGTCGTCATAGAGGGTCGAGTTCGGATAGACCTCCATGCAGGCGGTGCCGTCCATCTCTTCGTTGACGCGGGTCTTCAGCAGCTCGGCCGCAATGCCCTTGGGGTGCTTGTCGGTGTTGGTGACATGGCTGAACTTGATCACCATCTCGCCGTCATCACAGGCAGCGGATGCGGCGGAAGCGGTCACGGCCAGGGCCAGCGCGGTGGCGGCGGTGGTCAGGAATTTCATCTGGGTCTCCTCCCGAAAATCTGGTCAATCGGGGGCGCGCCCCGATGAGGAGAGAGTCCGCATTGGGTAAAAACGGCTCAAGAAAATCTCTCGCCGCATGTGCAGCATGGTAAAAATAAGCTATATTTCAGATACTTAATCTGATTGTCGCCGGCATGAAATTTGGTGAGGCGCGCCACATGTGCGGATTTCCGCACGCGCGCCACCTTGGTATGTGCGGATTTCCGCACAGGCGCGCGGCGCGGAGAGTCGAGCCCGGCGCGGCCTTTCGGCCCTAGCGAAACTCCTCGGGCTTCAGCCCATGTTTCGCCAGCTTGTCGTAAAAGGTCTTGCGCGGCAGCTTCAGACCTTCCGCGGCGGCCCCTGCCCGGCCCTCGTGGCGGCGCAGCGCGGCGGCGAGCAGGCTCTTCTCGATCTGCCCCATCTGCTCGACGAGCCCCAGGTCGCTGGGTTCCTCCGCCTCGTCACGCCCGCCCGAGAGCACGAAGCGCATGGCCGCGGACATCAGCGCCCGCGCATTGCCCGGCCAGTCCCGCGCCATCAGCCCCGCCACAACCTCGGGAGAGACCTCGGGCGCCGAAAGCCCGGCCTGTTCGGCAGCCTGGGCGACATATTGGCGGAACATCACCGGGATATCCTCGGGGCGCTCCTTCAGCGCCGGGATATGCACGCGCATCACGTCGAGCCGGTAGAAGAGATCATGATTGAAGCGCCCCGCCGCCACGGCCTCGTCCAGCAGACGCGCCGAGCCGGCGATGAGACGAGCCCCCGGCCGGCCCTCCAGCCGCTCGGCCAGGGCGAACTGGGTGTCTCCGGGCAGCTGGCTAATCTCGTCGAGATAGAGCGAGCCGCCAAGCGCCTCCTGGAAGGCGTTCTCGAGCCCCGCCACGGCGAGACCGGCCGAGGCCCGCTTGACGAAGGGCCGCTGCGCCTGGCGCGAGCTGAGGTGGATGACCTCGGCCACCTTCGATATCCCCGCCCCCGGCGCGCCGGTGACCAGCACCTCGGCCCCGGTAGCGGCCACCTGCCGGACCTGCCGGCGCAGCGCCTGGCTCTGCTCGGAGCGGCCGAAGATCATCCGCGCCGCAGGGTCGCCGCTTTCCAGCTGCGCCTTCAGGCGGCGGTTCTCCAGCACCAGGGCACGGGTCTTGAGCGCCCGCTCCAGGACCGGCAGAAGCTCGGAGCTGGCGCAGGGCTTTTCCAGGAAACCGAAAGCACCGCGTTTCATGGCATCGACGGCCATGGGGATATCCCCCTCGCCGGTGAGCAGGATCACCGGCAGCTCGGGATCGGCCTTCAGCGTGTGGTCCAGCAGGAAGAAGCCGTCGCGGCCAGGCATGCGGATATCCGACAGCACCACGCCCTCGAAGCCAGCCCCGATGTGATCCTTGGCCTCGATGAAGGAGCCCGCCACCAGCGGCTCGAGGTCCGCCAGCTCGAGCGTCTGGGCCAGCGCCTCGCGCACCGCTGCATCGTCATCGACCAGAAGGACCCGTGACACCATTCCTGCCTCACTCATCATGGCTTTTCCTCCCCAGCTGCAATCCTATCGCGGCGTGACGCGCTTGGCGAGCGTGGCAAGCGCGGGGGCCAGCCCCCGCACCCCCGGAGTATTTTCAGCCTGGTGATGCAGCCGGGACAGAGCCCGAAATGGCTCCCTCCTTTCATCACTGGGAGCGTGCAAGCTCTCAAACCTAAAGTAGGCCGCCTCGATGTCACGACCTGTTCCATCACCAGGCTGAAAATACTCCGGGGGAGTCGCGCAGCGACGGGGGCGGAGCCCCCTCCTTCCTTCCAATTGTCGCCATCCGGCGACGGGGGCAGAGCCCCCTCCTTCCTTCCAATTGTCGCCATCCGGCGACGGGGGCAGAGCCCCCTCCTTCCTTCCAATTGTCGCCATCCGACGACGGGGGCAGAGCCCCTTCCTTCTACTCTTTGTCACCCGGCGAAGCACGCCTATCCATCCACCCCGTCCAGCTCGACGGTGAATTCCGCCCCGCCGGCCGGCAGGTTGCGGCCCCGGATGGCGCCGCCAAAGCTCTGTACCAGGCCGTAGGAGATCGACAGGCCAAGCCCCATGCCCTCCGAGGCCCCGACCTCCTTCGTCGAGTAGAAGGGATCGAAGATCTTCTCGGGGCTCTCGATGCCGGGGCCGCTATCGGCGACGCGGATTTGCGGCCGAGCACCGGGCAGAAGGCTGATGCGCAGGCGCTTGTCTTCGGTCTCGCCCATGGCGTCCACGGCATTGGTGATCAGGTTCACCAGCACCTGCGCCAGCCGCACCTCGCCCCCCATGGCGCGCACCTGCCCGGCGGGGCGGTCGATCTGCAGCGCGACCCCCTCCTTGGCGATCCGCGCCTCGGTCATTTCCAGCGCCGTATCCAGCACCTGGCCCAGCTCGATGCGGCGCGCGGGCTCGGCCTCCTGCCGGGCGAAGGCGCGCAGGTTGCGGATGATCCGCCCCATGCGTCCCGCCAGCTCGGCGATCCGCGACAGGTTTGCCGCCGCGCGCTCCGGCTTGTCCTTCTCGAGAAAGAGCGTCCCGTTCTCGGCGAACTGCCGGATTGCCATCAGCGGCTGGTTCAGCTCGTGGCTGAGCCCCGCCGACATCTGCCCGAGCGCCGAGAGCTTGCCCGCCTGTACCAGCTCGTCCTGGGCCCGCTTCAGCTCGGCCGTGCGGGCCTCGACGCGCTGTTCCAGTCGCGCATTGACCGCAGAGAGCGCCCGGCGGCGATCCCAGAGGACGACCAGCACCGCACCCAGCGTCAGCAGCACCAGCGCCACCACCGCGGCCTGCAGCATCGCCAGCCGCCGCCCCGGCGCAAGGTCGATCAGCGCCTCGGCGCGCATGCCCACCTGCGGCAGATCCCGCGAAAGGTGCAGGGCGCGGCGCGGCAGGTAGGGCCCCCAGTCGATGCGCCAGAGATCGAAGCCCGCCACCTGCCTGCGGCTCAGCGGCGGCACGCCGTCCTGCGGCACCAGCGCCAGGTTCTCGCTCTGCCAGCCGAGGATCTCGGAGCGGTTCGAGATATAGACCTCGCCCGCCGCGTCGGTGAAGAAGACCGCCGGACGGTCGCCGCGCCATTCCTGTTCAAGGAGCTCGACGTTGACCGACAGCAGCAGGATGCCCTCGACCCCGCCGCCCTCGCGGAAGCGGGGCGCGGCAAAGACATAGGCGCGTTGCGGCGTCTCGCCGGGACGCGCCACCAACCCGTGGCCGGTGCCGAGCGCCCCGGCGCGGGCCCGTGCGATGGCACGCTGGACGTAGTCGGGGAACTTGCCCTCGACCGGCCGGGCGGCGGCCAGGATGCGCCCCTCGGGGGTGACATAGGCCATGTTCAGCACCCCGGTGCGGTCGATGGCCCAGAGCAGCAGGGCCTCGGCCTCGCTGCGCCCGCTGGAGCCGTAGCGCACGGCACCCAGCGAGGGATGTTCGATCAGCAGCACGGCAAGGTCCTGGTAGCGCTGGAGCTGGCCGGTCAGCCGGTCGGCGGCAAGCTGCAGGTCCGATGCCCCGCGCTGCGCCAGCGCGCGCAGGGACTGGCGGTAGCCCACCTGGAACACCGCCACGGACAGCACGCCCACCAGCGTCGCCAGGATGGCCAGGATCGTTCCCAGACGTGACATAGCGTAACCTCCCGTCGCCCTGACGCCCCCGCAGGCGCGCGGCCTCTTGTCTTGCGTCCCTGCAAGAGCCAATAGAGGCCATGGCCAAGTTGACGCAATCCCCCACCGACCCCGCCTTCGTGCAGAACCCCTACCCCTTCTACGCGGCCGCCCGCGCAGAAGGCGCCCTGCATGACTGGCTCGACTACGAAATGCCCTGTGCCTTCACCTACGAGCTGGTGAATGCCCTGCTGCGCGACCGCCGCTTCGGCCGCCAGTGCCCCCCCGAGCTCGCCCCCGAGATCCCGGCCCACCAACGCCCCTTCTACGATATCGAGGACCACTCGATGCTGGAACTGGATGGCGATGTGCACCGCCGGCTGCGCGGCCTCGTGCTGCGCGCCTTCACCTCGCGCCGCATCAAGTCGCTGGCGCCCGAGATCGAGGCAATCTGCCACGAGCTGATCGACGCCTTCCCCGCCGAGGGCGACTTCGACCTGCTGCCCGCCTATGCGACGCAGATCCCGGTGATCGTCATTTGCCGCCTGCTTGGCGTGCCCGAGGAGATGGGCCCGCAGCTGCTGACCTGGTCCAATGCCATGGTCGGCATGTACCAGGCGCGCCGCGACCGCGCGATGGAAGACGCCGCCGCCCAGGCCGCCGCCGATTTCGCCGCCTATATCCGCTCCTACGCCGAAGAGCGCCGCAAGACGCCCGCCGATGACCTGATCTCGGAACTTCTGGCGGCCGAGGAAGAGGGCACGCGGCTTTCCACCGAAGAGCTGGTGACCACCTGCATCCTGCTGCTCAACGCCGGCCACGAGGCGACGGTGCACACCATGGGCAACGGCGTGGTGGCGCTGCTGGAACATGGCGGGGCCCCCGCCTGGGTCACGCCCGAGCGCATCGACGGCACCGTCGAGGAGATCCTGCGCCATGACCCGCCGCTGCACATGTTCACCCGCTACGCCCATGAGCCCTGTGAAATCGCGGGCCGCCGGTTCGAGCGTGGCGACAAGATCGCGCTTCTGCTGGGGGCGGCCAACCGCGACCCGGAGGTCTGGGACGACCCCGAGACCTTCAACCCGGCGCGCGAGATCCGCACCAACGCGGCCTTCGGCGCAGGGGCCCACTTCTGCATCGGCGCGCCGCTGGCGCGGCTGGAGCTGCAGATCGCCCTGCCGATCCTTCTGGAGCGTTGCCCCGAGCTGGCGCTGGCAGAGACGCCGCAATATGCGGATCTCTTCCATTTCCACGGGTTGGAAAAGCTGATGGTGACCCGCTGAGGGGGCTCTGCCCCCATCTCCTTCGGAGAGTCCCCCGCAGTATTTTCAGCCGTCGGATAGAGCAAGAGATCCTTCTGTCTATCCGACGGCCCCAAATACTGCCGCCGGAGGCTTCGCCCCTGTCAGGGGGCGAAATCGCCCGCTCAGAGTGGCAGGGCGGTGGTCGACTTGATCTCTTCCATCGACAGCAGCGCGGTGACGTTGTGCACCTTCACCTCTGAGATCAGCGCCTGGTAGAAGGCGTCATAGGCGCGGGCGTTCCGGACGCGGACCTTCAGGATATAGTCGATATCGCCCGCCAGGCGGTGCGCCTCCTGCACCTCGGGGCGGTCCTTCAGGGCTTTTAGGAAGGCGGCCTGCCAGTCGGCCTCATGTTCGCTGGTGCGGATGAGGACGAAGAAACAGGCATCGAAACCAAGGGCTTCGGCGTCCAGCACCGCCACCTGGGGGCCGATCACACCGGCCTCGCGCATCTTGCGGATACGGTTCCACACCGGGGTCTTGGAAGAGCCCACCTTGCGCGCGATGTCATCCAGCGACTGCGCCGCGTCCTGCTGCAATTGCGAAAGGATTTTCCGGTCGGTCTCGTCAAGGCGGACAGCCATTCGCTCTTTTCCCGTAACTGTGGAACGCGGACCACCAGAGGGCGGCAAACCGGAACCGTTTTTCTTATTTCCGCAGCCCCATGGCGCTGGCATAGGAATATTTCCTATTTTAGGAGCAAGTCAACGCCACGGCTCCGCCCTGGCGAATGTCATGCAACAGGGATCTTCGATGCGACACTTTCCGATCTTCCTCGACATGGACCGCGCCCGCGTGGTCCTTTCGGGTGGCGGTGAGGCAGCGCTGGCAAAGCTGCGGCTGCTGCTGAAGACCCGCGCCCGCATCACGCTCCATGCCGAGGCGGTCCGCCCCGAGATCCGCGCCTTCGCCGAGGCGGGCCGGATCACCTGGACCACCGCGCCGCTGACGCCCTCGGCGCTGGCCGGTGCGCAGCTGGTCTATGCCGCCGACGAGGACGCGCTGGCGGATGCCGCCACCGTCGAGATCGCCAAGGCCGCCGGCGTGCTTTGGAACGTGGTCGACGACCTTGAGGCCTCGGCCTTCATCACGCCCGCCATGGTCGACCGCGCGCCGCTGACCGTCGCCATCGGCACCGAGGGTGCGGCCCCCATGTTGGCCCGCGCCGTCAAGCGCCACCTGGAAGAGCACCTGCCCCAGAGCACCGCCGAGCTGACCCGCGCCGCCCGCGATTTCCGCGCCGAGGCCGAGGCCCTGCCCCATGGGCTGCCGCGCCGCAGCTTCTGGTCCGACTGGTTCGAGACCGCGGGCCCCGCCGCGCTGGAAGAGAACCAGCCGCTGGAGGACGCCCTTGCGGCGCTGCTTGCCCGCCATCTTGCCGCCGAGGCGCCCGAGGGTCGCATCACGCTGACCTTCACCGGCTCGGACGATCCCGACCTGCTGACGATGAAGGCCCGCCGCGCCCTCGATCGCGCCGATGTGGTGATCCACGATGCCGCGATTTCGCCGGCGGTGCTGGAGCTTGCGCGCCGCGAGGCGCGGCTGGTTTCGCTGGCCCGGCCGACCGAAGTGCCGCCTCTTCATCAGCTTCTCATTCTGGAGGCTGACGTTGGTGCCCATGTGGTCTATCTGGGAGCCGGGCCGCTGCCCCGTGGCCTTGCAGACCACTGTCGCCGCGCCGGCCTGACCGTCGATATCATTCCCGGCCTTCCCGCTTCCGATGCGGGTCAATTGAAGGAAACCGCCTGATGCCCCGTCCCTTCACCCCGAAAGTCATCACTGCCAATGCGCTGCTGGAAGGCGACGTTGTCTATTACACCGCTGACGACCAGTGGACCCGTCACCTGTCCGAGGCCGAGCTTCTGACCGATGAGGCCCATGCCGAGCTGCGCCTGATCGAGGCCTCGGCCCAGCAACACCTCGCTGTCGGCGTCTATCTCGCCGATATGGCCGCGGGCGAAAACGGCCCCGAACCCACCCACTTCCGCGAGGATTTCCGGCGCACCGGCCCCTCGAACTACGCCCACGGAAAGCAAGTAGAGCTCTGAGATGTACCGCTACAACGACTTCGACGCCGCATTTCTCGCCGACCGCAACAGCCAGTTCCGCCAGCAGGTCGCACGCCGTATCGACGGCTCGCTGACCGAGGATGAGTTCAAGCCGCTGCGCCTGATGAACGGCCTCTATCTTCAGCTCCACGCCTACATGCTGCGCGTGGCGATTCCCTATGGCACCCTGGGCGCGGCCCAGATGCGCCAGCTGGCCCATGTGGCGGACAAGTGGGACAAGGGCTATGGCCATTTCACCACCCGTCAGAACATCCAGTACAACTGGCCGAAGCTGCCGGATGTGCCGGATATCCTGGACAGCCTGGCCGAGGTGCAGCTGCACGCCATCCAGACCTCCGGCAACACGATCCGCAACGTGACCGCCGACCATTTCGCCGGCGCTGCCGCCGATGAGGTCGCCGATCCCCGCCCCGTGGCCGAACTGCTGCGCCAGTGGTCCACCGACCACCCGGAATTCCAGTTCCTGCCGCGCAAGTTCAAGTTCGCCGTCACCGGCTCCGAGACCGACCGCGCGGTGATCCGTGCCCATGACATCGGCATCCAGCTGGTCGAGAAGGACGGCAAGCGCGGCTACCGCGTGCTGGTCGGCGGCGGCCTGGGCCGCACGCCGGTCATCGGCAAGGTGATCCGCGACTTCCTGCCCGAGGAAGACCTGCTGCCCTATTCCGAGGCCATCGTCAGCACCTACAACGTGCTCGGCCGCCGCGACAACAAGTACAAGGCGCGGATCAAGATCACCGTCAACGAGAACGGCCTCGACACCTACCGCGAGCTGACCGAGAAGCGTTTCGCCGAGCTGAAGCCGCTGTTCTCTGGCGTCGACCAGGAGATGCTGGAAGGCATCCGCGCGCACTTCGCGCCGCCCGCTTTCCGCAATGCTCCGACCGATGCCTATGAGGCCGCCCGCGCCGCCGACCCGGTGTTCCGCGCCTGGGCCGATACCAACCTCTCCGAGCACAAGGCCGAGGGCTATGCCATCGTCTCGATCTCGCTGAAGAAGCACGGCGAGACGCCGGGCGATGCAACCTCGGCCCAGATGCGCGCCATCGCCGACCTGGCCGAGCAATACGGCCACGACGATATCCGCATCAGCCACGAGCAGAACGTGATCCTGCCCCATGTGCACAAGTCGGACCTGCCGGCGCTCCATGCGGAGCTGAAGAAGCACGATCTGGCCACCGCCAACATCGGGCTGGTGTCGGATATCATCGCCTGCCCCGGCATGGACTACTGCGCCCTCGCCACCGCGCGCTCGATCCCCGTCGCCCAGCAGATCGCCGAGCGTTTCGACGCGCTGAAGCTGGAGCACGAGATCGGCCCGCTGAAGATCAAGATCTCGGGCTGCATCAACGCCTGCGGTCACCACCACGTCGGCCATATCGGCATTCTCGGTCTCGATCGCGCAGGCGTCGAGAACTACCAGATCACCCTTGGCGGTGACGGCAGCGAGGATGCCACCATCGGCCAGCGCACCGGCCCCGGTTTCGCCTACGACGAGATCACCGATGCCATCGAGTCCATCCTGAAGACCTACCTTGGCCTTCGTGAAAGCGAGGAAGAGACCTTCCTCGACGCATACAAGCGCGTAGGCGCCGCCCCCTTCAAGGCCGCGCTCTACCCGGAGAAAGCGAATGCCGCCTGAAGCAGCCATGGACTTCGGTGCTCCCGGAGCCACGCCAGAACTGGAGGCGCGCATCGCGCGTCTCAACGACCGCTATCGGCACCATGGGGCGACCTCGGTGCTGGAAGCGGCGCTGAAGGATCATGACGTGGGCGATCTCGCCATGGTCTCGTCCTTCGGAGCCGAGAGCGTGGCGCTGCTGCACCTGGTCTCGGTGATCGACAACACGGTGCCGGTGCTCTTCATCGACACCCAGATGCTGTTCACCGAAACGCTGGAGTACCAGCAGGAGGTGGCCGAGCGGCTGAACCTGAAGGATGTGCGGATCGTCCGCGCCTCCGAGATGGACCTGGGCAAGCAGGACCCCGACGGGACCCTGCACCAGTTCGACACCGATGCCTGCTGCAACCTGCGCAAGACGGTGCCGCTGGAACGCGCGCTCTCGGGCTTCGACGGCTGGATCACCGGGCGCAAGCGCTTCCAGTCCTCCACCCGCGCGGCGCTGGAGTTCTTCGAGGCCGATGGTGCCGACCGGATCAAGGTCAACCCGCTGGCCCACTGGCATCCCGAGGATGTGGTGGCCTATATGGACGAGAACCGCCTGCCCCGGCACCCGCTGGTGGCCCGCGGATACCCGTCCATCGGTTGCGCGCCCTGCACCTCGCCGGTGAAACCCGGCGAAGACCCCAGGGCCGGCCGCTGGCGCGGCCAGAACAAGGAAGAATGCGGCATCCACATCGTGGATGGCAAGATCGTCAGAGGACCCCAAGCATGAGCGTCATCGTCACAGACCAGGGCTTCGCGGCCAGCGACACCGCAGCCTCCCTGCCCGAGGCAGAGGTGTTGACCCTGCCCTCCGATACCAACCCCCACGAGGTCGATTTCTCGGGCGCCAGCATGGTGCGCGTGGAATTCCCCTCCTTCGCCGACGGTCGCGGCTTCACCATCGGCCTGGTCCTGCGCCAGCGCGGTTTCACCGGCCGCCTGCGGGCCAGCGGCCACGTGATCTCGGACCAATACGCCATGGCGCGCCGTCAGGGCTTCGACGAGGTCGAGATCTCGGACGAGCTCGCCGCGCGCCAACCGGAGGAACAGTGGAAATTTCGGGCAAACTGGAAGGCAAACGACTATCAGTCCCGCCTGCGCAGCGCCTAAAGTCTTTCCAAATGGTCAAAAACGAGCTACGGCAAGGATTGAGAAGATCCTTTGTACACAAATGAATGAGATCACAGTGACCGATCAAGCAGCAGCCCCGAAAGTGCCCGCCCTCCCGGACGCCCAGAAAGTCACATTCGTGAAGCACTGGACCGACCGCCTGTTCTCGTTCCGCTGCACGCGGCCTGCCTCGCTGCGCTTCCGCTCGGGCGAGTTCGTGATGATCGGCCTTATGGGCGACCCGGACGAGAAGACCGGCCGCCAGAAGCCGATCCTGCGCGCCTATTCCATCGCCTCCCCCTCCTGGGACGAGGAAATGGAGTTCTACTCGATCAAGGTGCCGGACGGCCCGCTGACCTCGAAGCTGCAGAACATCAAGGTAGGTGACGAGATCATCCTGCGCCCCAAGCCCGTCGGCACCCTGGTGCATGACGCGCTGCTGCCCGGCAAGCGCCTGTGGTTCTTCGCCACCGGCACCGGCTTTGCCCCCTTCGCCTCGCTGCTGCGCGAACCGCAGACCTACGAGGATTACGACGAGGTGGTGATCACCCATACCTGCCGTACCGTGGGCGAGCTGACCTATGGCGCCGAGCTGATCGAAGAGATCAAGCAGGACGAGATGCTGGCGGAACTGATGGGCGAGGGCTTCTGGAAGAAGATCCGCTACTACCCCACCACCACCCGCGAAGAGAGCCCCAAGATGGGCCGTATCACCGACCTGATGCGCTCGGGCGAAGTTTTCTCGGACCTCGGCATCGAGCCGATGAACCCCGAGACCGACCGCGCCATGGTCTGCGGCAACCTGGCTTTCAACATCGACATCAAGGAGTTGCTGGAAGGCTACGGCCTCGAAGAGGGGGCAAACTCTGCCCCCAAGCAGTACGTGGTCGAGAAAGCTTTCGTGGATTGACCCACGGCGGAGTCTCCGACTTGGCTTGCGGGGCGGACCGGCTTCGGTTAACCCCCTGAGGAAATTGGGCGCGGACGGCAGGGAACCTTTGCCGTCCGTCATTCGTTTCCAAATCGACACGACCAATTGCCGCTTGAAAAGACCCGAGGGCGCGCGTATTTTGCCGCCTCAATTCGATCAACGATCAAAGGACGAAAACCATAGCTCGCAGACCTCACAACGCGCCGCCGACCCGTGACACCGGCCCCCGCGTGAACGACCGCATCCGTTGCCCCGAAGTGCGCCTGATTGGTGCCGAGGGCGAAAACGTAGGCGTTGTGCCGCCCGCTCGGGCGCTCGCCATGGCAGAAGAAGCCGGTCTCGACCTTGTCGAGATCTCGCCCAATGCCACCCCGCCGGTCTGCAAGATCATGGACTTCGGCAAGTTCAAGTACGAACAGCAGAAGCGCGAATCCGAAGCCCGGAAGAAGCAGAAGATCATCGAGGTGAAGGAGGTGAAGTTCCGCCCCGGCACCGACATTCACGACTACGAAGTGAAGATGCGCAACGTCATGAAGTTCCTGGAAAAGGGCGACAAGGTGAAGGTCACCCTGCGCTTCCGGGGCCGCGAGATGGCGCACCAGAACCTCGGCCGCGAGCTCCTCGAGCGCGTTGCGGAAGACGTGAAGGAACTCGGCAAGGTCGAGAACATGCCGAAGATGGAAGGCCGCCAGATGGTCATGATGATCGGCCCCGTCGCGCGCTGATCCCATCCTGCCTTCGAGATCGCAGAACGCCCTCCCCTTGCGGAGGGCGTTTTCTTTTGGGCTGTCCGCAAACCGTGATGGTCCGCTCTGCGGACAAAGCACCATTTCGCTGTGGCTGCACGAATGTCAGCTCTCGGAACTTTCTCACGACACGGAAGCCCTATCGACAGCTTTGCGAACTATCTGAAAGACCTCCTCCAGCTCATCTTTCGGCGCGCCGCCAAAAGCAAGCCTAAGCGCCTGGGGCACTGCAACCGTCGTTGCGAAAGGTTCTGCACCGGATACGGAAATACCGTGCTCTTTCAAACGTGTGACGATGGGTTCTGCCCGAACACCCTTTTCGAGCGGCAGCCAGGCAAAGCCTGCGTTGCGATGTGAAAGAATGGACCGTCCATCAAAAACAGTCTGGCATAGCTGCTGAAGCTCCGCGCCGTCCCGTCGCCGGGTCTCTTCTGAGTTGGCAAGTGTGCCGTCCTCCACCCAGCCCGAGACCAGACCGGAAATCAGCGCCGGGGCGTTCCAAGTCGTCGCCCTGATCGCTTCAAGCAATCTGTCTGTGTGGGTCATAGGAGCGATCAAGTATCCCAGACGCAACCCTGTGGCGAGACTTTTAGAGAAGCCCCCTACGTGGACCGTTCGTTCCGGCGCGAGAGCGATGAGGCTTGGTGGTGGGTCCGGCTCCAAAAAAGCGTAGGCCGCGTCTTCTATGAGCAATAGGTCATGCGCGCGCGCGACCTCGACCAGACGCAGGCGTGTTGCCTCATCCATAACCGAACCCAAGGGGTTGTGAACCGTCGGCATCAGATAAACCGCCCGCAGCTTGCGCGCGCGACACTTTCGTTCCAGATCGTCCGGCTCCATCACGCCGTGCCGTCCCTCGACGGGAACAAGATCAAGGCCCTGCAACGCCGCAATGGATTTGAAGCCGGGGTAAGTCAGGGTGTCGGTTGCGATCCTGTCGCCGCGTCCCAAAAGCCCAAGGGCGATGGTTGCCAGCCCATGCTGACCGCCTGACGTGACCAGAAGGCATTCGGGGTCGATAGAACCAAGGGTCGCGGCAAGGCATTCGGCAATAATCCGGCGTTCGTGCGTCCGCCCGCCGTGGGGCTGGTAGCGCAGCATCGCCTCAAGGTCGCCCGCCGCCGCAAGTCGCCGCAGGCCCGTCCGCAACATATCCGCATCGGCCGCGTCCCCCGGCATGTTGAAAACCAGGTCAATGAGGCCATCGCTGGCGGTCTGTCGGACCCCCAGCGTAGGAGGTAGTCCGCGGTCTCGCACGAAGGTGCCACGACCAGCTTCGCCGACAATCAGGTCTCTCCGCTCCAGCTCCCCATAAGCACGAGTCGCAGTGGCAAGAGCCACATTGAACTGTTCCGCAAACGCGCGATGTGTGGGCAGTTTCGTGCCAGGGGCCAGCTTGCCCTCTTGAATCGCGGTCGAGACCAGGTCGGCGAGGCGTATGTAACGGGCTTTCCTCATATTCTCACTGTATCTAGTACAATCAAAAAATTGTCATACTTGTTATCTCATGGCATTCCGATCTCGAGTCAATCTTCGAGGTCCGCGCCCCATGTCCAAACTGATCCCCGTTTCGCTGCTCGCTCTTGGCCTTTTCACGGTGACGTTCGCCGTGAACCTTCAGGCTCCGCTCTATGATGCCTATGCAGCGGAAAGTGATGTCGGGGCGACGGCGGTGACGTTTGCGTTCGCGGCCTATGTCGGGGGTCTCATGCCGACGCTCTTGCTGCTCGGTGGGCTGTCGGACCGGATTGGACGACGGGTCCCGATTGCGCTGGCGTTGATCCTAGGCGCAGTGGCGACGGCGCTTCTCGTACAGGTGCCAAGCTGGAGAAGTCTTGTCGTCGCGCGCTTCCTGCTCGGAATCGGAACCGGTCTGGCGACAACCGCCGGGACGGCCTACATGACGGAAATTCTCGGCTCTGACCGCGCGAAGAATGCCGCCCTGATCGTGACCTCAGCTACATCTCTCGGCTTTGGCGGCGGCGCTCTGGCGACCGGTATCAGCCTCGGGGTACAGGGTCCGACGCTTCTGCCTGCCAGCTACATCGCCCTGTTCGTGGCGGCTCCGGTCCTCGCCGTAATTGCCCTCGGACTGCCCCGAATGGACAAGCCTCGCCCCGTGTCCCTTCTGCGCCTGCCGGTCTTCCCTTCCGGCACATGGATGTTCGGGGCCGCAATGGCGCTCGCCTGGTCCACGACCGGCATCACCATCGCGGTCATTCCGCTGGAGCTTGCCGCGAACGATCTCGGTGGGTGGACGGGCCTTGTCATCTTCCTGGCGATCTTCGTAGGATTTCTCTGCCAACCGATTGCCCGGCGCGTGACCAACGACCGCGCGCTCGCCCTCGGGTTCGTATTGATCCCACTCGGCTTTCTCGTCCTTCTGGCCGGAGTGTGGTTGAAGATTCTGGCATTCGTTCTTGTCGGCACCTGCATCACCAGCGCGGCCAGCTACGGCTTCACCTATCTCGCTTCATTGGCGGAAGTTTCATTGCGTGCGCCGGACGACCGAGCAAGGGCGACCGCGGGTCTGTTCGTCTATGCGTATTTCGGGTTCTCGCTTCCCGTGATCGCTAGTGGCGCACTGGCCGATATGCTTGGCCTTCTGTCGGCGATGGTGGTGTTCGCAGCGGCCCAGATCACGGTCACGGCGATCATCGTGATGATATGGAAACGAGGGGTCGTTCCATCCTTCGCCGCCGTACCGGACTAACGAAGCTGCCATTCGCGCATTGCGCGGCATTCGGTACAATGGGCTCGAAACGGACCTTCGCCGCGCAGCAATCAAAAGGCTCGGCGTGCAGGGCGAGATTGACCAACACGTGCTCCCCCCTCTTCCTTTTCGCCCTGCCCTGCAGCGGCGGTGGAACGTTGAGGATGAGCCTTCAGCGGCCCGGCAAACAGGCCAGCCAGTGCGGTCAGGGTTTCATCTGGAAATGCAGCCGGGCGACACCCTCGTCGCCATGGGTCTCTTGCAGCATCTCGCCACCGGCGGCGGCCACGGCACGGGGCCAGAAGAGCCGCGCGGCGGCATTGCCGGCCAGGATGCCGATCTGCCAGAGGCCGGGGTTCTGCGCGAAGATATGCGCCGCGGCCGCCTGCCCAAGGCCCGCGCGCCGCGCCTCGGGACGGATATAGAATTCGGCCACCTGGCGCACCGGCACGCCGTCGGAGCCAGAGGTTTCGAGCTGTCGGATCAGCGCGAAGCCCTGGGGCTCGGAAGCGCCGATCACCCAGGGCTGACGGTCCGGCGCCTGCCAGTAGAGATCGAAATGGGCATAGTCCTGCGCGGCACTGCCCGACAGCTCGGACAGATAGGGCGTCAGCATCTGCTCCAGCGCTGCCCGGTCCTGGGGCTGCGCCGGCCGTGCGCTCACAGCTGCCCAGAGGCCGCCAGAGCTGCGCGGACGATGTTGTGATAGCCGGTGCAACGACAGATGTTGCCCTGGAGATACTCGCGGATCTCGTGCTCCGCGGGCTTGGGGTTTTCTTTCAGCAGCGCGGTCAGGGACATCACCATGCCCGGCGTGCAGAAGCCGCATTGCAGCCCGTGCTCGTCCTGGAAGGCCTGTTGCAGGGGGGTGAGCTTGCCGTCCTCGGCCAGCCCCTCGATCGTGGTGACCGCCGTGCCCTCGGCCTCGACCGCGAGCATGGTGCAGGATTTCACCTGCTCGCCGTCCACATGGACCGTGCAGGCGCCGCACTGGCTGGTATCACAGCCCACATGGGTGCCGGTCAGGCCCAGGCCCTCGCGCAGGAAGTCCACCAGAAGGGTCCGGGGCTCGACCTCTCCCGAGACGGTTTTTCCGTTCACTTGCAGGCTGATATTGGTCATCGGCTCCCCCGTCGCTTCGGTTGCTTGGGGCACTGAACCATGGTGACGGCAGGGGGGCAAGACCCCCCGGCCTCATTTCGGATCACGTGGCTGCGGTCGGGTGGGAATTTCCTTCAGAAGTCCGCCGACACCCATGGCGGCAATCTGCGCCGAGGTGACCTCGACCCCGCACAGCAGCCGCTCCAGCACCCAATCGGCCCCGTTGAGCGCAGGGCTGCGGGCGCAGCCCGGCAGGCCGATCACCGGACAGCCCGCCAGATCACCGAGGAACAGCAGGTTGCCGGGGTCGACGGGCATGCCGAAGCGGATCATCTGCCCGCCTGCGTGACGCAGTGCGGCAGGCCCCACGTCATCGGGGTCGGAGGTGGCCGAGCCGGTCAGCAGCAGGATCAGGTCGCTTGCGGCAGCATCGCGCGCCGCGGCCAGCGCCAGCGAAAGGCTCTCTTCGTCATGAGAGACATTGCTTTCCGCCACCAGCCCGGCGCCCAGGCGTTCCAGCCGTTCAGAGATGGCGCGCGGGCCATTGCCGGCCATCTGCTCTCCGACGAAGCTCTGGATCAGGGTCACCCTTGGGCGGGCGAGACCGCAAAGAGCCAGGGCCCCGCGCCCGGCCCCGCGCGCCGCGCTCAGCGCCTGTCCGGGCACGGCATAGGAGATGATCTTGACCGTCGCCACCATGCCCCCCCGCGCCATGCGCTGCCATTCGGGCACCGTGGCGAGGGTGATCATCGGGTGGATCGCATTGACCGCCTGCACCTTGGCGGCATCGATCCGCGCCACCCCCGGTGCCTCGGCGAAAAGGTTCACCCGGCCGGTGCCGGGTCGTCCGATCTTCAGGCCCGAGCCCTCGGGCGCCAGCGCCTGCGCCAGCTCAAGCGCCGCCGCATCCTCATGCACGTCGCCCTCTTCCAGCTGCGCGGCGACCACTTCGGAAACGCCGAAATACCGCATCTTTTCAACGGCCTCCGCGTCGATCTTCATGCCCTTCCTCAACCGGCCCTCGGGCAGGTCCAGCGAATGGGCCAGGATCGCGCCCAGGGCCTGGTCCAGCGGCACGGGTCCGAATTTCATCCCGACTGCCTCAGGCTCTGCACCATCTCCGCCAGGATCGAGACCGCGATCTCTGCCGGGTTGGCAGCGCCGATATCCAGCCCCACCGGGCCATGAATGCGCCCCAGGTCAGCGTCCGAGAACCCCGCCTCTCGCATCCGCTCCAGCCGCTTGGCATGGGTGCGGGTCGAGCCGAGCGCCCCGATGTAGAAAGCATCCGAGCGCAGCCCGGCGATCAGCGCCGGGTCGTCCAACTTCGGGTCATGGGTCAACAGCACCAGCGCCGTGCGCAGGTCCATGGGCTGATCCGCGATCACCTCGTCCGGCCAGTCATTCACCAGGGTGGTGTCGGGGAACCGGGCCGCGGTGGCGAAACTGTCGCGCGGGTCGATCACCGTGGCCGCGAAACCGGTCATCCGCGCCATGGGCACCAGCGCCTGGGCGATATGCACCGCGCCGATCACCAGCAGCCGCAGCGGCGGCGTCTGCACGGCGATGAAGCGCCCCTCTTCGTCGAGGCCGGAGCGGTCCTTGCGGAAGCGTTCGTCATGGCCTTCGCTGGTCACCTCGACCATCTGGCCCGAAGGGTCCGAGATCAGCCCCACCGGCCGCCGCGCGGCGCGCGCCTCGACCAGCGCCTCGAGCATCTCGACGGGGATCGCCGTTCCCACGGGCTGCACCAGCACCCGGATCGTACCGCCGCAGGCCAGGCCCACGGCGAAGGCATCGCCGTCCGAGACACCGTACTCCAGCATCCTCGGCGCGCCCGCTTCCAGCGCCTCGAGCGCCTCGAGCACCACCGCGCCCTCGACACAGCCGCCCGAGACCGAGCCTGCCATCTCGCCCGTGCCCGAGATCGCCAGCTGGCTGCCGGTGCGCCGGGGCGCAGAGCCCCAGGTCTCGACCACCGTGGCCAGCACGGCGCCGCGCCCCGCGCGGTGCCAGTCCAATGCCTGTTCGGGAATGTCGTCGAAGCGTTCCATGGCCTGCTCCCCTGTCCGGGCAAAGTCTAGGAGCGGCCAGGGACAGGGGCAAGCCGATAGCGGGGCCGATGCGGAAAGGGCCGCTCCGAGGAGCGGCCCTTTGCCTTTTTCTTCAATCAGATGCGCGTTCAGCTGCCTTGCAGAAGCTGCGTGATGCGACGCACCACGGCGCGACGGTTGGCCCGTTCGGCATCCTGCGTGGCGATCTTCAGATCACCTTCGCCATAGCCCTGAACGATCATGTTCTCGGGCGGGACGTCGAAATACTCGGTCAGTGCCAGCGCCAGGCTCTCGGCGCGGCGGTCCGACAGGGCAAGGTTGTAGCTGGCCGAGCCGACCGCATCGGTGTGGCCTTCGACCAGGAAGACCTCGGAGGGGTTCTCGGCGATCATCGCCGACATTGCCTGGCCCAGTTCAGCCAGATCGCGGGCTTCTTCGGCACGGATCACGGCGCTGCCGGTCTCGAAGTTGACGTTGTCGACGTTGATCTCGGGCACCAGGTTGCGCACCGCGCGGATGTCGCGGACCTGGCCCAGAGAGAAGGCGCGGTCGACGCCGGTGCGGTACTGGTTCAGCGCCTGCTCAAGCTCTGCCGCATTGCGGTTCTGGACCTGAAGCTCGCGCTTCGGGGCCTCGGGCAGATCATCGACACGGACGGCCTCGATCTGGCGGGTATCGTCAAACAGACGCACCTCGGTGCCATCGGGCAGGATGCGCGTGCGGCGCAGCACCGTGCCGTCGGCGGCACGGATCGTCACCACGCGCGAACCGTCGTCACGGGTCACCGTGCTGCGGGTCGAGCCATCCGAGAAGGTCTCGGTGCGCACGTCGCTGCCGGGGCGGCGCAGCAGTTCGTCGTCGTCCTTCAGCACCACGTAGCGGCCATCACGTTCAACCACGACACGGTCACCGGAGTTGCTGACCACCTTGTCGCCGTTGTTCATGATCTTGCCGACCGCATAGGCGCCAAGACCCACGATCGCGGCCTTGCCGAGCGCGTCGAGCAGCTCGTTGCGACCATCGTCCTTGGCCTGTTGCTCGGCCTGCGGAGCTTCTTCGTTGACGCTGGTCTCGAACTCCTCGGAGGAGGAGCGGCTAGTCTGTTCGGTCACCTGCTGCTCTTCGACCTCGGCGGCCTCGGCCCCTTCCTGGGCGGCGGCGGTGGTTTGCAGCTCTTCCTGGCGGGCGGCCTGCTCTTCGGCACGGCGCGCGTCCTCTTCAAGCTTCTCTTCCTCGGTCATCGGTGCCGATTCCGCGGAGTCTTCGGAAGCTTCCTCGGCGGGGGCCTCGACAGGCGCCTCGGCGGTGTCCTCTGCAGCCGGCTCAGGCGCAGGCTCTGCCTCGGTCTCGGCTTCCAGCTCAACCTCGGCCTCGGCTTCGGGGGCCGGTTCGACTTCCGCTTCGGGGGCCGGTTCGGCTTCGGGCTCTGCCTCGGGGGTGGTCTCTTCGACCTGACCTTCCTCGGAGCTCTCGCCGGTGATCGCATCGAGCGCGCCCTGCAGCCCTTGCTCGACCTGCGGCAGCAGGCCCTCTTCCGGGGCAGGCTCTTCGGCGGCAGGTTCTTCCGCCGGGGCTTCGGCCTCTGCGGCCGGGGCTTCTTCGGCGGGGGCTTCTTCGGTCAGGGCCTCCGGCTCGGCTTCCGGGGCGGGCTCGGCCTCAGGCGCGGGTTCCTCGGCCGGGGCCAGAGGCTCCAGCTGCTCGGCCAGCGCATCGGCGATACATTGCGTCAGGGCATCGCCCTCCAGCGTGTCACAGGCCTCGCGGGCCGCCTCTTCGGGCGAGAGGCTCTCTTCCTCCTGCGCCATGGGGATCGAGGGCATTGCCAGCGACAGGCTGAGCGCCAGCGCCGTTCCGTTCCTGAGAAGTCGCATCGTCATTCCCGTGTCCTTTCATCTGTCGTCCGTCAAAGCGGTCCGTCAGCTAGACAACACCGACCCCCCGCATTCGGTTCAATCACGAGCGCGAGACGGCGCCTCGCACACTTCAACTTCATCGCGCAACCTACGGTAGATAAATGGCTTTCCCCGCCCCAAACGGGCAACATTTATCCCCTTCGCCCCCACATCCGGCCAATTGACGCAAGGATCGGAAATTGCGATCCTGCGCTACAAGAAGAACCGAAACCGGCAGGCATGCCGCGCAATGGCGCGGCAAGGGCGGATCGCGATGACCATCAAGGCCAGAGACAGCCGCATCCCGGCGGGGGGTGCGTGATGCGCATCACCGCGCTCACCTGCGTGAAGAACGAGGGGCCCTTCCTGCTGGAATGGATCGCCTTCAACCGCCTCATCGGCGTGACGGATTTTCTTTTCTATTCAAACGACTGCACCGACGGCACCGACCGGCTCCTGGACCGGCTGCGCGATCATGGCGTGGTGCGGCACCGCCAGAACCCCGCCGAGGGGCGCAACTACCAGATGGAGGCGCTGAAGGATGCGGCACTGCGGCGCCCCATCGTGAAGAACGCCGATTGGGTGTGGATCGCGGATGTGGACGAGTTCCTCAACATCCACGCCGGCGATCATACCATACCTTCCCTGATCGAGGCCTGTGGCGATCCGCAGGCGATCTCGGTCAATTTCCAGTTCTTCGGCAATGGCGGCGTCGAGCACTTCGAGGACCGCCCGGTGATCAGCCAGTTCACCCGCTGCCACAACCCCGACATCTGGTGCGGCGAAACCGCGATAGAGGTCAAATCCCTGGTGCGCCGCGATTTTCCCCTGCGCTACTACGGTGCGCACCGTCCCTTCATGCCGGGCCGGCTTGAGGCAGAGGACCACCCCACCTGGACCGACGGCAGCGGTCGCCCGGTGCCGCAGAAGTTCCTGCTCGCCGACAATCCGCGCCGCATCCGCAAGTTCCCGGCCCGTGGCGCGCGCAATCTTGCGACGCTGAACCACTACGCCCTGCGCTCTCTCGACAGCTACCTGGTGAAGAACGACCGGGGCGACGTGAACCGCGAAAACCGCGCCTTCGACGACACCTATTGGCGCGAGCGCGCCGATATCGCCTGGGAGGATCGCTCGATCCTGCGCTACCTGCCGGCCCTGCAACAGGAGATCCGGGCCCTGAAGGCCCTGCCCGACATCGCCGATCTGCATGACGAGGCCGTCCGCCTGCATTGCGCCCGCCGCGACGCGCTGCTGCAGCAGGCCGAATACCGGGCCATGCGCGATCAGCTGCGCGCCGCCTCCACCCTGCCGCCGCAGGAAGAGGCGCTGATGCAAGAGCTGGGGCTTGGCTAGGATGCACCGGATGCGCGTGATCAACCTCGGCCTGCCGAAATCGGGCACCACCAGCTTCGCCGAGGCCCTGGCCCGCGCCGGGCTCAACGTGGCCGACCACCGCATCCGCAAGGGGCAGACCGCGCATGTGGGCATGGTGCGCAATTTCGTCGGGCAGGTCCTTTATCGCGGCTTTTACAACAGCGGCGATCCCCTTGAAGAGCTTCAGGAATTCGACGCCGTGGCCGAGGCTTCCTTCCTGCATGGCGGGCGCCAGGCCTGGCCGCAGATGGACCATGCGCTGCTGACGGCGATCCGGGCGCGGCATCCGCATGTCAAGTTCACCGCCACCCGCCGGGCGGCGGACAAGCTGGCGGGCTCGATGATGCGTTGGACCAACATGGCGGCCCGGCTCGAGGCCAACGCCCTGCCCGGCCTGCCCGTGGGCTTCGGCGGCTCCGAGGCGCATCTGGCGCGCTGGATCGACGGGCATTATGCCCACCTGGCCCGGCTCTTCGAGGGCGACCCGGCCTATCTCGAGCTCGACGTGGCCGCCCCGGATGCGCAGCAGAAGCTGGAGCAGTTCCTGGGCCTCGACCTGCCCTGGTGGGGGCGCGCCAACGAGAACACCGCCCGCCCCGAGGGGGGTGCGGCATGAAGATCATCCTGCATATCGGCACCGAGGCCACCAGCTCCGAGGCGCTGCAGGCGACCCTCGACGTGAAGCGCAACCAGCTTCTGGCAAAGGCCGGCGTGCTCTTTCCCAGCAGCCCCGGCAAGCGAAACCACGCGCGGCTCTACATGGCGATGACCGACCCCGACCAGGTCGACCCGCTGCGCTTCAATCGCGGCTTCATCACGGCAGAGCGGCAAGCCACGCTGCAAGCCGCCCTCAAGGCCGATCTGGAGAGAGAGATCACGGCGGCCCAGCCGCGCGTCCTGCTTCTCTCGGCCGGGCAGTTGGCCGGCGGCCTCAGCCGCACCAGCGAGCTGGAGCGCCTGCGGGACCTGCTGCGCGGCTTCTCCGACGATATCTCGGTGGTCATGCACGTCGGTCCGCAGACCGAGGTCATGCTGCGCGCCTATATGTTGCAGCTGCACGAAGGCCGGGGCCGTTCCCTGGCCCTGGAACAGGCGATCCCCGAGGGCAGCGACTGGCGCACCGCCTGTCTGTCCCAGATGCCCGAGGCCGACCCCCTGCGCGGTATCTTCCCCACCATCGAGGCACCGCTCTTCTGGCTGGATTACGAGGCCCTGCAGGCGCATTGGGAAAGCGTCTTCGGTCCGGGCAGTCTCAGCTTCCGTCCCCATGATGCAGAGCGTTTCGCCTCCGAGGCGGTGATCGACGAGATCCGCGACATGCTGGGCACCGAGGACAGCCTGGGCCGGGGCGAGGCCACGCCGCCACGCCGGCTGCTGAACGCGCCCACCCTTGCGCGGGCCCGGCAGATGAACAGCCTGTTGCAGGCCTACCTGGCGCCCGGCACCTCGATCCTGCCGCGCAAGCTCTGGTCGGCCTTCCTGGGCGAGGTGGCGATCGAGGGGCCGGAGGCCGATCCGGCCGCGCTGTCGGCGATCTGCGCCCGCTTCGCCCCCGGCAATGCTCGGCTTGTCGAGCGTCATCCGGCGCTGAGCGCGGAAAGCCTTGCCCTGCCCGCCCCCGGCGCGCCCTGGCAAGAGCCCGACCCGCTCTATGGCTACCGGCCCTCGCAGTACTTCATGGCCATGCGCTGGCGCATCGAGCGCGCCACCCGCGCCGAACGCGCGGGCAAGATCGCCGAGGCGCAGGGCATCGACGCCGCGCCCGCCACCCCCGGCGAAGGGCTGAGCGAGACGGCCCGCGCCATCCTGCCACCGGGCGCCGTGGTACAGTTCGACCAGCTCAGCCGCAGCCCCTTCGCGCCGCACAACAACCTGGGGCAGCTGGACGAGACGGCTCTCCTGCCGCCCTACAGCCCCGCGCCGCCGCGCTCCCTGCCCGCCGGCAGCAGCGGGCGGGTGGCCGTCGGCTGCATGAAGAACGAGGCCCCCTACATCCTTGAATGGGTCGCCTACCACCGCGCCATCGGCTTCGACAATTTCCTGATCTACACCAACGGCTGCACCGATGGCACTGACGAGATCCTGACCCGGCTGATGCAGCTCGGGGTGCTCGAGCACCGCGACAACGACGGCTGGCAGGGGAACTCTCCGCAGCAATGGGCGCTGGATTGCGCGTTGGAAGAGCCGGTGATCCGCGATGCCGAATGGATCGCCCATTTCGATGTCGATGAGTTCGTCAACGTCCGCTGCGGCAATGGCACGCTGGATGACTTCTTCGCCCATGCGCCCGAGGCCACCAATATCGCCATGACCTGGCGGCTCTTCGGGCACAACGGCGTCACCCAGCTCTCGGATGAGATGGTGATCGCGCAGTTCGACCATGCGGCGCCGAAATACTGCCCCAAGCCCCATACCGCCTGGGGCTTCAAGACCATGTTCCGCAATATCGGCGCCTACCAGAAGATCTCGTGCCACCGGACGAACAAGCTGCGCAAGGGCAAGGCCGAGCGGGTGCAATGGGTCAATGGCTCGGGCCAGGAGATCACCCGCGAAGTGCTGAAGAACGGCTGGCGGAACTCTCGCAAGAGCATCGGCTATGACCTGCTGCAACTGAACCACTATGCCCTGCGCTCGGCCGAAAGCTACCTGATCAAGCGCCAGCGCGGGCGGGCGCTGCACGTGGATCGCTCCATCGGGCTGAACTACTGGGTGCGCATGGACTGGTCGGATCACCGCGACATCACTATCCAGCGCAACATCCCCCGTGTCCGCGCCGAGATGGAGCGCCTCTTGCAGGACGACCAGCTGCGCCAGCTGCACCGGCAGGGCCTGGACTGGCACCGCGCCAAGGCCGCAGAGCTGCATGCCCAGCCCGAGTTCCAGGATCTCTACCACAAGGCCCTGGCCCTGAAACTGACCGAGACGGAGCGCGCGGCCTACGCGCTGGCCCTCGATGTGGAAAGCTGATGCCCCTGCCCCGCGGAGGGCCTCGTGATGCGCGTGCTGGCCATTCTCTGCCTGCGCAACGAGGCCGCCTTCCTGCTGGAGTGGCTGGCCCATCACCGTGCCGTGGGGTTCACCGACTTCCTCGTCTTCTCGAACGATTGCCAGGATGGCACCGACGCGATGCTGGACCGGCTGGCCGAGATGGGCCAGCTGACCCATATCCGCAATGACGGCCCCTATGATGCGCGCGGCATCCAGTTCACCGCGCTCAAGCAATGCGAGAAGCTTGATATCGTGCAGCAGGCCGACTGGATCCTGCCCTTCGACATCGACGAGTTCGTCAACATCCACGTGGGCGAGGGCCGCATCCCGGACCTGCTTGCCGCCCTGCCCCAGGCCACGGCCATCACCCTGACATGGCGGCTCTTCGGCAATGGGGGCGTGGTGCACTACGAGGACAAGCCTGTCACGCAGACCTTCCAGCGCGCCGCCCCCGCGGTGCTGCACTGGCCCTGGCGTGCGGCCATGTTCAAGACGCTCTACCGCAACGACGGCACCTATCGGAAGGTGGGGGTCCACCGCCCCCGCGCCCCGGTGAAGGAGCGGCTGGAGGGCGCGCGCTGGTTCGGCTCTGACGGCCACGAGCTGCCCGACAGGTTCCGCACCGAGCGGATCTTCTCGAACTTCGGGCGTGACAACTACGGGCTGGCACAGCTCAACCACTATGCGCTCGGCGCCATGGAAAGCTATGTGCTGAAGGCCGACCGGGGCCGGGCCGTGCATGGGGACCACATGCTGGATCTCGACTATTGGGTCGAACGCAACTTCATCACGGAAGAGGACAGCTCGATCCTGCGCCTTGCACCGCGGATGGAGGCCGAGCTGGCCGCATTGCGCGCCGATCCCGCGCTGGCCCAGCTGCATGCCGAGGCCGTGGCCTGGCGTCACGCGCGCTTCCGCGCGCTGATGCTGCAGGAGCCCTTCCGCGCCCTCATGGGCCGGCTGCTGCTGACACCGCCGTCGCGCCCCCTGCCGCCCGAGGCCGCCCGCTTCCTGCAACGCTTTGCCATGGCGGCCCGGCAGGTACCCCCCGCCGGGTCAGGCTGACGCGAAGTCCCGTGCCGTTTCGGTGCAAAGCCTGACGGGCTCCCAAATTTTGCCCGAATCCGCCTCTAGTCTCGCCGCTCGAAGACCCCGAGGGACAATCGGGGGTCCGGAGTACCAATGCCAGAGCAGATCAAAGCCCTTCCTCCTGCCGACCTGACCGCCTCGCTCGAAGGACTCGGTCGGAACGAATGGCGTGCCCGTCTTGCCGGGATCGCCCGCGCCCGCGGTGCCTTCCGCGAGCTCGGCGGCGATCATTTCGCCGCCTATGTGGCCGGAGGCGAGACGCTGCTGGTCACCTTCGAGACACAGGCCGGCATCCAGGGGCTCACCGAAGAGGGCCAGCCCATGGGCTGGCGCATGGTCCGCGAAGAGGGCTGGTCGCACCTGTGCATCGTCTCGGAGGGGGACACCTGGTTCCGCGATGCGGCGGTCTATGAATATGTCGACGAGCTGATCGACGAGGGCTTCTTCGAGGCCTTCGAGCAGGTGCTGTTCTTCGGTGCCGGGCCCTGTGCCTATGCCGCCTGCGCCTTCTCGGTCGCAGCCCCCGGTGCGCTGGTGCTGGCGATCCAGCCGCAGGCGACGCTGAACCCCGAGCTCACCGAATGGGACGAGCGCTTCCGCGAGATGCGGCGGCTCGATTTCACCTCGCGCTACGGCTATGCGCCCGACATGCTGGACGCCTGCGCCCATGCCTGGGTGCTCTATGATCCGGTCGAGCGGCTGGATGCCATGCATGCGGCCCTCTTTGCCCGGCCCAATGTCACGCTCCTGCGGCTGCGCCACATGGGGGCGGCGCTGCAGGGCTCGCTGCTGCGCATGGGGATGCTGCACACGCTGCTGCGGCTGGCCAGCCAGGAGCGGCTGGAGCCGCGTGTCTTCGCCACGCTCTACCGTCGCCGCCGCCGCTATCCGCCCTACCTGCGCAACCTGCTCTCTTCGCTCGAGGCAGAGGGGCGCGAGGTGCTGATCCAGGCGCTTTGCCGCAATGTCACCTCGCGGATGAACCTGCCGCGCTTCCGCCGCCGCCTGCAAGATGCCGCCGGCCGCAGCATCCCGGACGGCGCACCGATGCGCCGTGCCATGGACCAGTTGGACTGACCGGGAAGCCTCTGGCGCGGCGCGCGCGCATGTCGTAAAGCCTGCCTCATGACCCAGAGCCTCACCATCCGCCGCCCCGACGACTGGCACCTGCACCTGCGCGACGGCGCGATGCTGGAGGCCGTCCTGCCCGAAACCGCCCGCCATTTCGGCCGCGCCATCATCATGCCGAACCTGGTGCCGCCCGTCGTCACCGGCGAGCAGGCCGGTCAGTACCGTGACCGCATCCTGGCCGCCCTGCCCGAGGGCATGGACTTCGAGCCGCTGATGACGCTCTACCTGACCGAGAACACCGACCCTGCAGACGTGGCCGCAGCCGCCGCCTCGGGCCTGGTGAAGGCGGTGAAGCTCTACCCGGCGGGGGCAACGACCAACTCGGCCTCCGGCGTTACCGATTTCCGCAAGGTGGTGCCGGTGCTGGAGAAGATGGCCGAGATCGGCCTGCCGCTTTGCACCCATGGCGAGGTGACCAACCCCGAGGTCGACATCTTCGACCGCGAGGCGGTCTTCATCGACACCGTGCTGGACCCGCTGCGCCGCGAAATCCCCGAGCTGCGCGTGGTGATGGAGCATATCACCACCTCCGACGCGGCCGACTACGTGCGTTCCGCCGAAGCGGGCCTTGGCGCGACGATCACCACCCATCACCTGGTGATCAATCGCAACCATATCCTGGTCGGCGGCATCAAACCGCATTACTACTGCCTGCCCGTCGCCAAGCGCGCCACCCACCAGCAGGCGCTGCGCAAGGCGGCGACCTCTGGCGATCCGCGCTTCTTCCTGGGCACCGACTCCGCGCCGCACGTGGACCCGGCCAAGGAATGCGGCTGCGGCTGTGCCGGCTGCTTCACCGCCACCAACACCATGGCGATCCTAGCCCATGTCTTCGAGGAGGAGGGCGCGCTGGAGAAGCTCGAGGGCTTCACCTCTCTCAACGGTCCGGCCTTCTACCGCCTGGCGCCCAACCGGGGCAGCCTGACGCTGGAGCGCACGCCCAAGGACTACCCGGCCAAGATCGAGACCGAGGCCGGCGGCCCGGTGACCGTCTTCGACCCCGGTTTCACCCCCGCCTGGCACGTGGCTTCGGTCAGCGCGGCGTAAGTTTCGCAGGTCTGCGCGGCTGCAGGCCATCTTCGGGACGCCTCCGGGCGCCCCGAGCCTCCGGCGGCAGTATTTCCGGCCATCGGATATGTAGAGATGATCAAGAGGACCCGACGATGATCCCCAGCTCCTACCCCTCGAAAGACGAAATCGCCCGGCTGACCGCGGGGATGCTCCTCGATATCAAGGCCGTCGATTTCAACACCGAGACCCCCTTCACCCTGGCGTCCGGCCTGCCCTCGCCGTCCTACGTGGATTGTCGCAAGCTGATCTCTTTCCCGCGCATCCGCTCGGCGCTGATGGATTTCATGGCCTGCACCGTGATGCGCAACGCAGGGCTCGAGGCCTTCGACAACATCGCCGGTGGCGAGACCGCGGGCATCCCCTTCTCTGCCCTTGTGGCCGAGCGCATGGCGCTTCCGATGACCTATGTGCGCAAGAAGCCCAAGGGCTATGGCCGCAACGCCCGTATCGAGGGCGTGATGACCGAGGGCCAGCGGGTGCTGCTGGTCGAGGACCTGACCACCGACGGCGGCTCGAAGCTGTCCTTCGTCGACGCGATCCGCGAGACCGGTGCGGAATGCGCCCATACGGCGGTGATCTTCTACTACGACATCTTCGAGGGCACCGAGGAACGCCTGGCCGAGCATGGTGTCACCCTGCACCACCTCTGCACCTGGTGGGACGTCCTGGCCGAGGCCCGCGCCCGTGGCGCCTTCGACGCGGCGACGCTGGACGAGGTCGAGCGCTTCCTCAAGGCCCCGCGCGCCTGGCAGGAGGCCCGCAAGGGCTGACCCCCTGGCGGCACCGACTCGCCGCGGTGCCGCATCGACGCCCAGGGCCGTGCAAGCAGACGCCCCTGGGCCGAACGGGTAAATAACAGGCGCCCAAACGCTCTTCTGGCAGGCAGAATCCCGCGGCTTTGCGCAAGTGATTTCACCTTATCTGGCAATTTCCCGGAAATGGGGCACAGGATATGGTAGGATCAACCTATGCACATCTTATCCACAGGATATCCAGATTGTCGCGGGCGCCCTGAGGCGGCTATGACCTCTCTCCACGGGGGACGATCCGGCGCGAAGATCCGGACGACCGAGGCAGGTCCTTCCCGCGGCAGCAGGGACCTCTGCCGCGGGATCGCGAATACCCCCCTCTGGACAGGATATCGGAAACAGGCATGAACGAGATCAGCACCTTCAACGCATCCGGCACTCCCGCCGACAATCCCGGCGGGGAAGAGGGCGATCTGGCGCAGGCCATGCCGCATTCGGTGGAAGCCGAACAGCAGCTGCTTGGCGCCATTCTGACCAACAATGATGTCTATGACCGCATCGCCTCGATCATCAACTCGGGGCATTTCTACGATCCGGTCCATGCCCGCATCTACGAGGTCGCCGCGGCGCGCATCGCCAAGAACAACCTGGCCTCGCCGGTCACCCTGAAGGCCTTCCTGGCCGATGACCAGGGGCTGCAGGAACTGGGCGGCGCCTCCTACCTGGCCAAGCTCGCCGGGGCCGCGGTCTCGTCCTATGCGGTGCGCGACTACGCCCAGATGATCTACGACCTGGCGATCCGGCGAGAGCTGATCCGCCTGGGCCGCGACATCTCGGACGGGGCGGCACGGGTCAACGTCGACAACGATCCGAAAGAGCAGATCGTCCAGGCCGAACAGAAGCTCTACAAGCTCTCCGAGCAGGGCTCTTCGGAATCGGGCTTCGTGTCCTTCCTGAAGGCCGTCACCGACGCGGTGAACGTCGCCAATGCCGCCTACCAGCGCGAAGGCGGGCTGGCCGGCGTGTCCACCGGGCTGATCGACATGGACCGCAAGCTGGGTGGCCTGCACCCCTCGGACCTACTGATCCTCGCCGGGCGTCCTTCCATGGGCAAGACCTCTCTGGCCACCAACATCGCCTTCAACGTCGCCAAGGCCTACAAGCGCGGCATGCGCCATGACGGCACCGAAGGCGCCGTCGAGGGCGGCGTCGTCGGCTTCTACTCGCTGGAAATGAGTGCCGAGCAGCTGGCCGCGCGTATCCTGTCGGAGGCGGCCGAGGTTCCTTCCGAGCAGATCCGCAAGGGCGACATGACCGAAGAGGAATTCCGCCGCTTCGTCGAGGCCGCCAAGTCGCTGGAAGCCTGCCCGCTTTACATCGACGACACCCCTGCCCTGCCCATCGCCCAGCTTGCCGCCCGTGCGCGGCGCCTGAAGCGGACCCATGGCCTTGACCTGCTGATCATCGACTACCTGCAGCTCTGCCGTGGCACCGCCGACAACCGGGTGCAGGAGATCGCCGAGATCTCGATGGGCATGAAGGCCATCGCCAAGGAGCTGAACATCCCGGTGATCGCGCTGTCCCAGCTGTCGCGGACCGTGGAAAGCCGGGACGACAAGCGCCCGCAGCTGTCGGACCTTCGCGAATCGGGCTCGATCGAACAGGACGCCGACGTGGTGATGTTCGTGTTCCGAGAGGAATATTATGTCGAACGAGAGAAGCCCTCGGACGACAGGCTGGACGAAATGGCCGCCTGGCAGGAGCGCATGGAGCGTCTGCACGGCAAGGCGGAAGTGATTATCGGCAAGCAGCGTCACGGTCCCATCGGCACCGTTGAACTGTCCTTCGAGGGCCGCTTCACCCGCTTCGGCAACCTGGTGAAACCCTGGCAGCAGGGCCAGGACGACCACTAGGCCTCCTTCGCGCGCCACGGCGCCAAGACACTGAATTCAGAGCGGAAGACCGGCCCTCTCAGGGCGGCGGCTTCCCCTTGCCCGGCGGTCAGGCCGGGGCGCCCGCCAGGCTCTGGCAAGGGCTCGATGCCCTGCGGCGCGGGCGACTATTTCGCACTCGCAGCATCTCACAATCATTTGACAAGTCAAACCGTACGCATGCGCCTTGAGCTGCTATATTTGGAAAATTCGCGACAGTTCGCACGGGGAAATCTCGCGTTAAGGTAAATTGGCTAGTTTTCTGTGCATCTGTTGCGGTTGTTACCGATTTCATTTGCTGCGGTGCAGCAAATGCTCTGGACAGATCCGCCCCAGCCACCGGACAATTTGTCATGCGCCTGTTACAAGTACTCCCCTTCCTGTTTCTCCCCGCCCCTCTTGCCGCCGAGGGCGCCGATCTCTTCGCCTATGATCCGACCGTGGTCGAGGTGGATGTAGAGCTGGCGCTGATGGTGGATGTCTCTCGTTCCATGACCTCGCGCGAGCTGGAAATCCAGCGGCGCGGCTACGCCGAGGCGCTGACCTCGGACGCGGTGCTGTCGGTCATCGGCGACGGCTTCCTGGGGCGCATCGCCCTGACCTACGTCGAATGGGCCGGGCCCGGATCGCATCGCGTGGTGGTCGACTGGACCACCATCGGCTCTGCCGAAGAGGCCGCGCGCGTCGCCGGTGCCCTGATGGCAAACCAGCCCTATGGCATGCAGCGGACCTCGATCTCTTCGGCGCTGGACTATGCGGCCGACACGATCGAGGGCAATGGCTACCAGGGCCTGCGGCGGGTGGTCGATGTCTCGGGCGACGGGCCGAACAACTCGGGCGCCCCCGTGGTGCCCGCCCGTGACCGGCTGCTGCAACGCGGCATCATCATCAACGGGCTGCCCCTGATGACCGATGAGGGCGTGGGCTCGCAATGGTCGATGGATACGCTTGATGCCTATTACCGCGATTGCGTGATCGGCGGTCAGGGCGCTTTCGTCATCCCCGTGCGCAGCTGGGACGAATTCGCCGATGCGGTGCGCCGCAAGATCGTGCTCGAGATCGCGGCGATCCAGCCCCGCATCATGCGCGCCGGCAGTATCGACGCCACCCCGGCGACCGGCGTCGCGCCGCAATCCGATTGCCTGGCCGGCGAGAAGACGTGGGAGCGTTTCCGCCAGCAATGGGAGCCCTGAGGCCCCGGCAGATCACCAGCGGCAGGGCCTGCCGGCCCTCTCCCGCAACCCGGAATTCCCGAGCGGGGCGCGCGCGCCTCGCACCCTCCCAGACTGGCCGGTCCTTCGGGGCCGGCCTTTTTCCTGCGCCTGACGCGGAGGCGGGGCGGACAGGTCCGCCTGCCACGGCGCGGGTGGCGCGAACCCGCGGCCCCTGTGCTCTGTACTCTTTGCTCTGTGCTCTGTGCCCTGTGCCCTGCTCCTGTCACAGCGCTCCGTCGATACGGCAAGACCCCGCGAAGCGGCGTCACTCCCCCGGCGGCATGACTTGACTCTGCCCCCCGCCCCCGGCCTTCTCGCGCCAAGAGATCAGGAGTTCCCATGTCCAGCCAATTCCCCCCCGAGCTTGAAGCCCGCCTCACCCGCTACGCCGCGATCGACAGCCAGAGCGATGCGCTTTCGCCCAGCTCTCCCAGCACCGAGATCCAGCTGGACATGATGCGCCTGCTGGAAAAGGAGCTGACCGAGATCGGTGCCAGCGATGTGACGCTCACCGAATATGGCGCCGTGCTGGCGACGATCCCCGGCAATACCGAAGGCCCCACCGTCGGTTTCCTGGCCCATGTTGATACCGCGCCGCAGTTCAACGCCACGGGCGTCAAGCCTCGGGTCATCAAGGGCTACAACGGCGGAGAGATCACCTTCCCCGACAATCCCAACCTCGTGCTCTCGCCCGAGGAATTCCCCTACCTGGCCGAAAAGCAGGGCCATGACCTGATCACCGCCTCCGGCACCACCCTGCTGGGCGCCGACGACAAGGCGGGCGTGGCGATCATCATGACCGCCATGCGCCACCTGCTGGAAAACCCCGAGATCCCCCACGGCCCCATCCGCGTGGCCTTCACCCCGGACGAGGAGATCGGCCGCGGCGTCGATGCCCGGCTGCCCAAGGACCTGGGCGCCGACTTCGCCTATACCTTCGACGGCGGCAAGGTGGGCGAGATCGAGTACGAGACCTTCTCGGCCGATGGCGCCCAGGTCACCGTGACCGGCGTCTCGATCCACCCCGGTTTCGCCACCGGCAAGCTGGTCAACGCCATCCATCTGGCCTCGAAGATCGTCGAGATGCTGCCCCAGGCCACCATGACCCCCGAGACCACCTCCGGGCGAGAGGGCTTCATCCATGCCACCGACATGGTGGGCGGCTCTTCCGAGATGAAGCTGACCTTCATAATCCGCGACTTCGAGCGCGACGGGCTGGCCGCCAAGGGCGCGCTGCTGAAGCAGGTCTGCGAGGCCGTCGCCGCCACCGAGCCGCGCGCGAAGATCACCTGCGAGATCACCCCGCAGTACCGCAACATGTACTATTGGCTGGAAGAGGACATGACGCCCGTCGACCTCGCCCGCGACGCCTCCCGCGCGCTCGGGATCGAGCCGGTCTCGGTGCCGATCCGCGGCGGCACCGACGGCTCGCGCCTGACCGAAATGGGCGTGCCCTGCCCCAACCTCTTCACCGGCATGCAGAACATCCACGGCCCGCTGGAATGGATCTCGGTCCAGGACATGGCCGTGGCCACCGACCTCTGCCTGCAGATCGCCCAGAAGGCGGCGAAGGGGTAACATTCGGTGCGCGGGGCTTACGGGCCCCGCGCAGACCGGCAAAGCGGTGAACGATAACCTGTTCCTGCCCCAGCTTTTCCGTCAGGTCGCTCTGGCCGCTCTGACTACTCCTGGCCAGCTAGCGACGCGATCCAGGCGTCGAGCTCTTCCTGAGACATGGGCATCCCATCCTGCTTGGGGAAATTCTGCCGGAAACGCCGCACCTCCTCCGTGCGATTGGCGCTTATCCAGTCCGAAACGAAATCTGAAACCGCTGCTTCATAGAATTCGGCCAACTGTTGATTTACGTTGGTCCCATTTGAAAAAATAGAGTTACGCTCAAAGACCGTGGCCCAGTAATCGAGGTAGTATCCTTCACCCGTTTCCGAAGACACCCATCGGTTATCGACGGGCGCACTTACCGAGAATCTCGCACTCACGGCACAAACCCCGGAAGTTCTGAAGCCAAAGGCGGTAACTTTTGCGAATACAACTCTGGTTCCAAAGAACGCCGGATCATATCCCAACACCGGAATACCTTCACGTTCGAAGGACAGCCGGGATTTCGCCCGGATCGTGTCAGAGTTGGTCCAACAGTTGTCGCTGACTTGGTCCGAAACTTCCAAGTAGGCAAAATCAACGATCCCAACTCTCGCCTGCGATGGTAGGAATGTATCTCCTTGCTCGCCGCTCGCGCTTCCTGAAATCAAGGACAGAGACAGCGCTCCGAGCATATGCCGCCAATAGCGCGTGATCTTTGCAGTACATTGATTGAACATCGCCCCCCCGAAAAACTTCCCCAGCAGCCATCTCGACAGTCTCGCAAGCGCAACTTTCAGTCAAGCAGACCGCCACCAGAGGTGACCAAGCTCAAAGATCTGACCTGCCTTTCGCTCCGCATCCTCATTCCAACCAGGGATTAGTCTTGGCTTGTGCTTCCAAGGGATTGCCTCCGCCGACCACCCCGGGTAGCCCCTTTTTCCCCTTGCGCCCTTCGCCCACAGGGATCAAGAAAACCCCATGACCACCTCTCGTCTCTCCATCGACCTCGACGCGCTCAAAGCCAACTGGCGGGCGCTTGATGCGAAATCCGCCGCCGACGTGGAATCCTCCGCCGTCGTCAAGGCCAATGGCTACGGGCTGGGCGCTCCGCGCGTGGCCCAGGCGCTGGCCGAGGCCGGCGCACGGCGCTTCTTCGTCGCCGCCGCCGAGGAAGGGCTGGCCGTGCGCCAGGCCCTTGGTCCGGGCGCGCAGATCTGCGTCTTCGGAGGCCACGGCAAGGGCGATGCGGCGATCCTCGAACAGGCCGACCTGGTGCCGATGCTGAACTCGGTCGAGCAATACCGCCGCCACCGCCAGGCCCTGCCCGGCGCGGCCTTCGGCATCCAGCTGGACAGCGGCATGAACCGCCTCGGCCTGGAGCCCGCCGACTGGGCCGCCCTGCGCGACGAGGCGCTGGCCGCCGGTCCCGAGCTGGTGATGTCGCACCTGGCCTGCGCAGACGAGCCCGACCACCCGATGAACCGCCAGCAGCTAGAGGCCTTCCGGTCGATGGTCGCGGGCGTCGAGGTGCCCTGCTCGCTCGCCGCCACCGGCGGCATCCTGCTGGGTGCCGACTACCACTTCCAGCTGACCCGCCCCGGTTGCGGCATGTACGGCGGCCTGCCCTTCGCCGATGCCCAGCCCGTGGCCTATCTCGACCTGCCGGTGATCCAGACCCGCCGGGTCGAGCCGGGCGAGGCCGTGGGATATGGCAACACCTGGGTGGCAGAGCGCCCCTCTCTGATCGCCACGGTCGCCGCCGGCTATGCCGACGGGTTGCACCGCATCATGGGTCCGAAGACCCTGACCTACGCGGGCGAGACCCCCTGCCCCATCGTCGGCCGGATCTCGATGGATCTGATCACCGTCGACGTGACCGATGCCGCAGAGGTGCCGGATTACCTTTCGCTGCTGAACGACAAGCAGGGCGTCGATGACCTGGCCGAGAACGCCGGCACCATCGGTTACGAGATCCTGACCTCCCTCGGCGCCCGCTACGCGCGGCACTACCGGGGCTGACCCGGTGATGCGCCTGCCCCTGAGCCTACTGGCCGCCCTCGGCGCCGCGGTGCTCTCGGGGCTGGCCGCCGTCGGGCGGGTGACGCTCTTCGCCCTGGCCACCTTCCGCCACATGCTCAGCCCGCCCTTCTACGGGCGCGAATTCCTGGTGGCGCTCGGCAACGTGGGCTGGCTGTCCCTGCCGGTGGTCGGCCTGACCGCCTTCTTCACCGGCGGCGCGCTGGCGCTGCAGATCTACGCCGGCGGCGCCCGCTTCGATGCCCAGGCGGTGGTGCCGCAGATCGTGGCGCTCGGCATGGTGCGCGAACTTGGCCCGGTGCTGGTCGGCCTGATGATCGCCGCCCGCGTGACCTCCTCCATCGCCGCCGAGATCGCCACGATGAAGGTGACCGAGCAGATCGACGCCCTCGTCACCCTGTCCACCCACCCGATGAAGTACCTGACCGTGCCGCGCGTGCTGGCCGGCATCGTCGCGGTGCCGCTGCTGGTCGGCCTGGGCGACATCATCGGCATCTTCGGCGGCTTCACCGTGGGCGTGCAGTCCCTGGGCTTCAACCCCTCGGTCTACATCCGCAACACCTGGGACTTCCTCGAACCGCTCGACGTGATCTCGTCGCTGGTCAAGGGGCTGGCCTTCGGCTTCATCGCCACGCTCATGGGCTGCTACGCGGGCATGCGCTCAGGCCGTGGCGCGCAGGGCGTGGGCCGGGCCACCAAGGCCTCGGTCGAGGGGGCCTCGGTGCTGATCCTTGCCGCCAACTTCCTGCTCACGGGGGTGTTCTTCTCGCTATGATCGAGCTTGCCGGTGTCACCAAGAGCTTCGGCGCCAACCGGGTGCTGGCCGGGGTCGACCTCAGCGTCGGGCGCGGCCGCTCGCTGGTAGTGATCGGCGGGTCGGGCACCGGCAAATCGGTGCTGCTGAAGTGCATCCTGGGTCTGGAGGCCCCCGATGCGGGGCGCATCACCGTCGACGGACGCGACGCCGCCACCGGCGACCGAGAGGCCTTCCTGGCCTGTTTCGGCATGCTCTTCCAGGGTGGCGCGCTGTTCGACAGCCTGCCGGTCTGGCAGAACGTCTCGTTCCGCCTGCTGCGCGGCGCGCTGAAGCGCCCGCGTGCAGAGGCCCGCGAGATCGCCATCGAGAAGCTGCGCCGTGTCGGCCTGTCGCCCGACGTGGCCGACAAGGTCCCGGCAGAGCTCTCGGGCGGCATGCAGAAGCGCGTGGGCCTCGCCCGCGCCATCGCCGCCGATCCGCAGATCATCTTCTTCGACGAACCGACCACCGGCCTCGATCCGATCATGTCCGGCGTGATCAACGACCTGATCCGCGAGATCGTTTCCGAGATGGGCGCCACGGCGCTGACCATCACCCATGACATGACCTCGGTCCGGGCCATCGCCGACGAGGTGGCGATGCTGCACGGCGGGGTGATCCGCTGGACCGGACCGGTCGCCGCCTTGGACGCCTCGGGCGATCCCTACGTCGACCAGTTCATCCATGGCCGCGCCGAAGGGCCGATTGCCGCGCTGCGCTAGATTGGCCCGTCGGGCCAGCCTCCGGCGGGAATGTTCGGGGCAAGCTGAATAGAGGGGGGCCCATGTCGATGTCGCGCCTGCTGATTGCGGGAAACATAGCGCTGCTGCTGCTCTTCCCGATCTCCTGGGTGGCACCGCTGCTGCGCGCGGGTCTGCTGCCGCTTTTCGGCTTGTCCGAGATCTCGGTACTCTCGGGCATCGCCTCGCTCTGGGACACGGATATCGCCCTGGCGCTGGTCGTGGCGGCCTTCGCGCTGGTCTTTCCCATGGCCAAGACGCTGGCCCTGCTGGCGGTGCAACTGGGCTGGCTGGGCGGGCGCTGGTCGGGCTGGCTCGGCACCCTCGGACGGCTCGCCATGGCGGATGTCTTCCTTGTGGCGCTCTACGTGACGCTGGCCAAGGGCATCGGCGTGGGCCGCGTCGAAACCGCCTGGGGTCTCTGGCTTTTCACCTTCTGCGTGCTGGCCTCTCTTGCGCTCTCGCAGCTGGCAAAGCGGCAAGAAACAGCTGGTGGGATGGCGGGCGGGGCGTCGCGCCGATAGGCGCGCGCGCCGGACACCATCCCGGCAATTGACCCCCACCCCCGCGCGGGGCATGAAGTCCCCATGGCCAAACCCGTCACCACCTTCTCCTGCGCCGAATGCGGCGCCACCTCCTCCAAGTGGTCCGGCCGCTGCGAAGCCTGCGGCGCCTGGAACTCGATCTCCGAGGATGTCCCCCTCTCCGCAGGCCCCTCGGGCAAGACCCTGGGCGCTGCACGCGGCAAGCGCGTCGCGCTGAGCGATCTCTCGGCCAAGGAGGCCCCGCCGCCGCGCACCTCCTCGGGCCTTGACGAGCTCGACCGGGTGCTGGGCGGTGGTCTGGTGCCCGCCTCGGCGATCCTCGTGGGGGGTGATCCAGGGATCGGCAAATCGACCCTGCTGCTGCAAGCCGCCGCCGCTTTCGCGGGCAAGGGGCTGAAGACATTCTATATTTCCGGCGAAGAGGCCTCGGCCCAGGTGCGGATGCGCGCCGCGCGGCTCGGGTTGCAGAATGCGCCCGTCCAGCTTGGCGCCGACACCTCGCTGCGCGACATCCTGACCACGCTGGACGAGGAACGCCCGGACCTGGTGATCATCGACTCGATCCAGACCATGTGGTCCGACATCGTCGACAGCGCCCCCGGCTCGGTCTCCCAGGTCCGCGCCGCCGCCCATGAGCTGACCACCTTCGCCAAGCGCCGGGGCGCGGCCGTGGTGCTGGTCGGCCATGTCACCAAGGAGGGCCAGATTGCCGGCCCCCGCGTGGTCGAACACATGGTCGACACCGTGCTCTATTTCGAGGGCGAGCGCGGCCACCAGTTCCGCATCCTGCGCGCGGTGAAAAACCGCTTCGGCCCCGCCGACGAGATCGGCGTCTTCGAGATGACGGGCGCAGGCCTGGCCGAGGTCTCCAACCCCTCGGCGCTCTTCATGGGCGAACGCGGCCGCCCGGTGCCGGGCTCTGCCGTCTTCGCGGGCATCGAGGGCACCCGCCCCGTGCTGGTCGAGTTCCAGGCCCTTGTCGCCCCCTCGCCGCACTCCCAGGCGCGCCGCGCCACGGTCGGCTGGGATGGCTCGCGGCTGGCGACGATCCTGGCGGTGCTCGAGGCGCGCTGCGGCATCCCCTTCGCCGGGCTCGACGTCTACCTGAACGTCGCCGGCGGCATGAAGGTCAGCGAACCGGCGGCCGATCTCGCCGTCGCCGCCGCGCTGCTTTCCGCAAGGGAAGATTCCGCCCTGCCCGCCGATTGCGTGGTTTTCGGAGAGATTTCGCTCTCCGGCGCGCTGCGACCGGTGGGTCAGACGGAAAACAGGTTGAAAGAAGCGGCGAAACTTGGTTTCTCGTCCGCGATCGCCCCCGAAGGTGGAAAGCCCGGCGGGAACGAGGGGCTGCGGCTGATGCGCATGGCGGATCTGACCAGCTTCGTAGGAGAGGTTTTCGGCGCCGGTTGAGGCGGAATTTGGGGCCAATGGCCCCGGCAAGAATGCGGGGACGCGGCCCATGGAAGGTTTCACTCTCATTGACGGGATCGTCGCGGCGATCGTGCTGATCTCGGCCATCCTGGCCTATTCGCGCGGCTTCGTGCGCGAATGCCTGGCCATCGTCGGCTGGATACTGGCCGCCGTGGTGGCCTTCATCTTCGCCCCCGACATCCAGCCGCTGGTCAAGGAAATCCCGGTGGTCGGAGACATGCTGGCCGGCAGCTGCGAGCTGACAATCATCGCCGCCTTCGGCGTGCTCTTCGCCCTGGCCCTGGCCATTGCCTCGCTCTTCACGCCGGCCTTCGCCTCGGTGGTGCAGCGCTCTGTGCTGGGCGGCATCGACCAGGCGGCGGGCTTCCTCTTCGGCGTGGTGCGCGGCGTGCTGCTGATCGCGGTTGGCTTCTTCGTCTACAAGACCATGCTCACCAGCCAGTCGGTCGAGATGGTCGACAACTCCCGCTCCGCCGCCGTCTTCGCCAAGCTGACCACCAAGATCGAGGAAGAAGACCCCGAGCAGGCGCTTGGCTGGATCACCGAGAAATACGAAGAGCTGGCCTCGACCTGCACCGCAGAGGGCTGATCCGCTCCGACCCACCGCCAAGGCGCCGGCAGACCCTGCCCGGCGCCTTTTGCATTTCCAGGCACCTGCCAGCCCCCCGTGGACAGCGCCGCCGAGGCCCGAGGCGAAGCTGCCCTTCGCCATTGCGCGGGGCCTCTGCCTGCCCTCAAATCCCCCATCCCGCATCACGATTGCCGCAGTGACACATATCTGTCACCATGGCGGCGTGACACCAGCGCCCAAGGGACGTATGAGGGGCGCGACGGAATGACCGGATTCGGAGCATCCCCCTTGCAGCCCAAGCCCTTCGCCCAGGACGTCCCCCAGATGACCAAGGCTACCTCAGCCGCCCAAGCCCCCGCCCCCCTCTCGGAACAGAAGCGTTTCCACGCTCATCCGTTCGATGATGACAAGCTCAAGGAGGAATGCGGTATCTTCGGCGTCATCGGCGTCACCGATGCGGCAAACTTCGTGGCCCTCGGCCTGCATGCGCTCCAGCACCGTGGACAGGAGGCCGGCGGCATCGTCTGCTATCACCCCGACCATGGCTTCAACTCGGCCCGCCGCTTCGGCTACGTGCGCGACAACTTCACCTCCCAGGACGTGATGCAGACCCTGCCCGGTCCGCTTGCCATCGGCCATGTGCGCTATTCCACCGCCGGCAAGAAGGCCGCGGTGATCCGTGACGTGCAGCCCTTCTTCGGCGAGTTCTCGAAGGGCGGCGCGGCGATTGCCCATAACGGCAACATCACCAATGCCGACGCCCTGCGCCGCGAGCTGATCGAGCGCGGCTCGATCTTCCAGAGTTCTTCGGACAGTGAATGCATCATCCACCTGATGGCCCGCTCGCTGCAAAAGGACATCCCCTCGCGCATGGAAGATGCCCTGCGCCGGGTCGAAGGCGCCTTCTCGGTCATCGCCATGACCCGCACCAAGCTGATCGGCGTGCGTGATCCGCTGGGCGTGCGCCCGCTGGTGCTTGGCAAGGTGGCCGACGGCTACTGCCTCAGCTCCGAGACCTGCGCGCTCGACATCATCGGTGCCGAGCTGGTGCGCGAGGTCGAGCCGGGCGAAATGGTGGTGATCAACGAGGACGGCAGTGTCGAAAGCAGCCATCCCTTCCGCCGCCAGCCCTCGAAGTTCTGCATCTTCGAGCATGTCTATTTCTCGCGTCCCGATTCGATCATCGGCGGCCGCTCGGTCTACGAGACCCGCCGCCAGATCGGTGTCGAGCTGGCCAAGGAAAGCCCGGTCGAGGCGGATATCGTCTGCCCCGTGCCCGACAGCGGCACGCCTGCGGCCATCGGCTACAGCCAGGAAAGCGGCATCCCCTATGCCATGGGGATCATCCGCAACCAGTACATGGGCCGGACCTTCATCGAGCCCACCGAGCAGATCCGCAACATGGGCGTGCGCCTGAAGCTCAACGTCAACCGCGCGCTGATCAAGGGCAAGCGGGTGATCCTGGTCGACGACTCGGTGGTGCGCGGCACGACCTCTCGCAAGATCAAGGAGATGATCCTGGATGCCGGCGCCGCCGAGGTGCACTTCCGCATCGCCTCTCCGCCGACCGCCTGGCCCTGCTTCTACGGTGTCGATACGCCCGAGCGGGAAAAGCTGCTGGCCGCGACCATGTCCGAAGAGGAAATGCGCGATCACCTGAAGGTGGACAGCCTGCGGTTCATCTCGCTTGACGGTCTCTACCGCGCGGTCGGAGAGGCCGAGGGCCGCAAGACCAGCTGCCCGCAGTATTGCGACGCCTGTTTCTCGGGCGAATACCCGGTGGCCCCCTCGGACCAGATCGAGAAGGGCTTCCAGCTGAAGGCTGCAGAGTAAGCGCCGGACCAGGAAGACAGCAAAGGCAGCCCTCGGGCTGCCTTTTCGCTTGCCGGAGGCGGATTTGCATCCACCTTTCCCCCATGCCCTCGCAGCGCACAGGCTGCCCCCTCGCCCTCGCCCTCGCGCCGCCTGGCTGCTAGACAGGGCCAAACGGAAAGGACCCGCCCCATGAACCTCCTCGCTCTCGACGCCCGCTGGCGCCGCCTTCAGGAAAAGTTCGGCGGTGTCTTCGATATCGGCTTCGACATGCCCTCCGCCTGGCCCCATGCGGAACCCACGGCCGAGGCCCCCGAGGTCAGCGCGGGCGAGGATCGCCTGGCGCCCGAGCTCTGCCGCCTCGGCGAGGCACGCTTCCTCCATGCGATCCTGCCGCTGCCGATCCGGGGCTCCGACGAGGTGCTCTACCTCGCGCCCTGGGCCGAGGTCCCCTCCGAGAGCTTCTACGCCTACCTCGACCACATCAGCGACGGTGCGCCCTTCACCGGCAGCCCCGCCCGCCTCGCCAACGATCTGCCGCTCTTTCCGGGCTCGCTCGGGCAGGAGGTCACGCTCGAACCCGGCGGCGAGGGCGCCCGGCCGCTGATCCTTGCCACCGACGGCCCCCTGGCCGAGGCCCAGGACGAGGGGATCTCGCTCGACCAGCTGATCGACCTCTATGCCGCGGCGGGGCAGGATATCCGGCAGGCTCTTGCCGCCGACGAGGCCTGACAGGCAGCCCCTTGCCGAGCGACGTGACGTCCCGGCCTGCGCCTCTTTCCCTTGTCCGCGATCCATGACAGGTGCCGCGTCCTCAAGAACGAAGGACGCATCCCATGGCCAATGATCCGGCCACCCTGGCCACGCAGGAAAAGACCCTGCCCCTGAGAGAGCTGACCCTGATCGGCACGATGACCGGCCCCGAGGGGCCCGAGGCGCTGCTGCGCCGGTCCAACGGCAAGATTGCCCGCGCCCGGCAGGGCGAGAAACTGGACGGGCTGCAGATCACCCGGATCGGCAATGGTGTCCTGACCGGCGTGCTGCGCGGGCGCAGCTTCACAATGACGCTGCCGGGCAGCTGAGCAGGCCCTTGACCCACCGCGGCAAAAGCCGCAAACCCGGCGCCATGAGCGATACCGACAACACCCCCATTGCGCTGGTCACCGGCGCCTCCCGCGGCCTCGGCGCCGCGCTTGCGCTGGAACTGGCGCGTGACCACCACGTGGTGGCCGTGGCCCGCACGGTCGGCGCGCTGGAAGAGCTGGACGACCGCATCAAGGCCATCGGCGGCTCCGCCACCCTGGCCCCGATGGATGTCTGCATGGCTCCGGCCATGGCGCAGCTCTGCCGCTCGATCCACGACCGCTGGGGCGGCGTGGCGGTCTGGGCCCATACGGCGGTCCATGCGGCCCCGCTGACCCCCGCCTCCCACCTCGATGCCAAGGATTGGTCCAAGTCCGTCGAGACCAATGTGACCGCCATGGGCCACCTGGTGCCCTATATCGCACCGCTGCTCGGCACCTCCGGCAAGGCGCTCTTCTTCGAGGATGCCCCCGCTCCGGGGGCCAAGTTCTTCGGCGCCTATGGCGCGACGAAATCCGCGCAGATCGCCCTTGCCCGCTCCTGGGCGGCCGAGACCGAAAAGACCGGACCGGATGTCCGGGTGCTCTCTCCCAGCCCCATGCCCACGGCCACCCGCGCGCGCTTCCACCCCGGCGAGGACCGCACGAAGCTCGCCGATCCCGCGACCGAAGCCAAACGCCTGCTCGCCGGCCTCGACTGACGGCCCATCGAGCTGCGCTCGATGCCTCCGGCGGGAGTATTTCCGGCAGGTGATGAGCCGGGACAATGCCAGGAAAGGCTCCCTCCGTCTCAACCGGGAGCGTGGAACGCCCCTGAAGCAGAAGTCGGCCGCCCATCCGGGCAAGGCCCCCCTGGCATCATCACCAGGCTGAAAATACTCCGGGGGGAGGAGCGCAGCGACGGGGGGCAGAGCCCCCCTCATGCCTCTACATGTCGCCTTCCGGCGACGGGGGGCAGAGCCCCCCTCTTGCCTCTACGTGTCGCCCTCCGGCGACGGGGGGCAGAGCCCCCCTCATGCCTCTACGTGTCGCCCTCCTGCGACGGAAGTGGAACACCCCACCAACTCCGGGCCAAGCGCTTGCTCCCCCTCTTCCCCTCCCCTATGCAGGGCACGAACAGCCCCCGTGGAGAGACAGGCACATGCGCATTCTGATCACCAATGACGACGGCATCAATGCACCGGGGCTCCAGACCCTCACGGCCATCGCCTCCGAGCTTGCCGGCCCCACGGGCGAGGTCTGGACCGTCGCCCCTGCCTTCGAGCAATCGGGCGTCGCCCATTGCATCTCCTACGCCCACCCGACGATGATCGCCAAGCTGGGCGAGCGGCGCTACGCGGCAGAGGGTTCTCCGGCCGATTGCGTGCTGGCGGGGGTGCATGACGTGCTGGCGGGCAAGCCCATCGACCTGGTGCTGTCGGGCGTGAACCGGGGCAACAACTCGGGCGAGAACGCCATGTATTCCGGCACCCTGGGCGGTGCCATGGAGGCCGCCCTGCAGGGGCTGACCGCCATCGCCCTGTCGCAGTACTACGGCCCCGGCAATGTCGATCTGGAAGATCCCTTCGAGGCCGCTGCCGCCCATGGCGCTGACGTGGTGCGCCGCCTGCTGGCGCTGCACAAGCCCGCGACCGCCGGCTACAACACCTTCTACAACGTCAACTTCCCCGCCACCCCGGCGGCAGGGGTCAAGGGCCTCAGGGTCGTGCCCCAGGGGCTGCGCCCGGATACCTCCTTCTCGGTGACGCCGCAGACCTCGCCCTCGGGGCGGCGCTTCCTCTGGGCCCAGGGTGGCAACCAGCATGGACAGGTGCCCGAAGGCACCGATATCGCCGCGAACCAGGCTGGCTTCATCTCGGTGACGCCTATGCGGGCGGATCTGACCGCCCATGACCTTCTGGACACGCTGAAGGGCCTGGAATAGGCCTCGGGGCCTCACGGCCCTTTCCATGCGGCGCGGATTGGGCAATCGTGCCGCAAATGCCCGAAAGGGCGCTCAGGATCTGCCCGATGAACCAGGACGACATCGACATCGCGGAACGCAAGATGCAATTTCTCTTCGCGCTGCGCTCGCGCGGGGTGACCGACAAGCGCGTCCTCGAGGCCATGGAGAAGATCGACCGCGGAGCTTTCATCCGCGGCCTCTTCGCCGAGCGCGCCTACGAGGACATGCCTCTGCCGATCTCCTGCGGGCAGACAATCTCGCAACCCTCCGTCGTGGGTCTGATGACCCAGGCGCTGGAAATCCAGCCGCGTGACAAGGTGCTGGAGGTGGGCACCGGCTCGGGCTACCAGGCCGCCGTGCTCAGCCAGCTGGCGCGCCGGGTCTATACTGTCGACCGCCACCCCCGTCTGGTGCGCGAGGCCAAGGCGGTGCTCGACGCCATGGGGCTGGTCAACGTGACCACCTTCGCCGCCGATGGCTCCTTCGGGCTGCCCGACCAGGCGCCCTTTGATCGCATTCTCGTGACCGCGGCAGCGGAAGACCCGCCGGGGCCGCTCTTGGCTCAGCTCAAGCCCGGGGGTATCATGGTTCTGCCCGTGGGCCAGTCGGACAATGTCCAGAGCCTGATCCGGGTCCGCAAGACCGAGGACGGGCTGGAGTACGACGAATTGCGCCCGGTGCGTTTCGTGCCGCTGGTCGAGGGGATGGGCAAGGACGGCTGATCTCCGCCTATCGTGGCCAGCGTGCTGGTATAAGAAGGGAAAGCCCGGCATCAGACCGGGAACATGCCCCATCAGAGGGCAGCGGATGAGGATCGAACAGATGACCGGACAAGAGCTTCGCCCGGCCCGCCTGCTGGCGGCCACCTGCATCCTGGCGCTGGTTGCGGGATGTACCTTTGACAGCGACCTGCGTGGCGGGCTCGACGGGTTCTCGACCGCGGACGCCGCGCGCAACGCCGCGGCCCCCCGGCCCGCCCCCGACAATCGCGGCATCATCTCCTACCCCAATTACCAGGTCGCCGTGGCGCGCCGTGATGATCGGGTGGCCGATGTGGCCTACCGCATCGGCAGCGATCCGGCCTCGCTGGCCCGCTACAACGGCCTCGAGATCGACTCGCGCCTGCGCGAGGGAGAGATCCTCGCCCTGCCCTCGCGGGTGGCAGAGCCCTCGCCCGCCACCGGCGCCGCCGGCACCGGGCCGATCCTGTCGCCGGGCGGCGTCGATATCGCCTCCATGGCCGGCTCCGCAATCGACCGCGCGGCGGGCAACGAGGTCGCCGTGGCCACCCTGCCCCCCAGCACCCCCGGTGAACCCGCCCGCCAGGTCGGCAACGAGCCGATCCGCCACCAGGTGCGGCGCGGGGAAACCGCCTATACCATCGCCCGGACCTATGGTGTCTCGGTGCGCGCCCTGGCCGACTGGAACGGGCTCGACAGCCAGTTCACCATCCGCGAGGGCCAGTTCCTGCTGATCCCCCTGGTGGCCGAGGACGGCTCTTCCCGCAGCGCCCCCGCCACCACCACCGAGGCACCGGGCAGCGGTTCGGCCACGCCGGTGCCGCCCTCTGCCTCGCAGCCCCTGCCCCAGGAACAGCCCCTGTCCCAGGCCGAGGCCAAGGCGAAGGCCGAGGAAGACAAGCAGGACCTCGCCCCCGATCTCTCGGGCGAGCAGGTCCAGGCCTCGACCCTCTTCGACTATCCGCTGCGCGGCCGCATCATCCGCGAGTTCGAGCGCGGCAAGAGCGATGGCATCAACCTGGCCGCCGATCCGGGCACGCCGGTGAAAGCCGCCGCCGCGGGGTCGGTCGCGGTGATCCTGGAAGATACCGATGGCGGCCTCGTCGTCGGCATCAAGCACGAGGACAACCTGCTGACGCTCTATTCCAACATCACCGGCGTGACGGTGGCCAAGGGCGATACGGTCTCTCGCGGTCAGCAGATCGGCGCGCTGCCCGCTGGCAACCAGGCCTACCTGATCTTCCAGGTGCGCCGCGGCATGACCCCGCTCGATCCGATGGACTTCCTGCCCTGAGCAGAAGCGCAGAGCGCAGAAACAGCGATGGCGCACCGGTCAACCGGCGCGCCATTTGCATATCCGGGGCAAGGAAAAGGGGTGGGCGCGCCCCGAGTGCCGCCTAGCAGCGGATCCAGCGCGCCACCTTCCACGAGACCCAGCCCGTGCCATAGGGCGTGCGCACCTGCAGCCAGTCGCCCGAGCGCGGGCCCAGAAGCTCGAGCCTGGTGCCCTTGGGCATATTGGCGATGGTCGTGCCCTTGACCGCCGAGGTCCGCAGCGAAAGCCAGGCATCGGGCGGGCGCACGTCATCGACATGGCAGACCGGGTACTCGGGCGCCTTCGGGGCCTGCGCCTCGGCTCTCAGGGCCGCGACATACTGCCGGGCCAGCGGCGCCAGGGGGCTCTTCGGATGGGCCTCCAGGAAGCCTTCATAGCCCGCGATCGAATTGGCCGATTGCGCCGCTTGCCAGTCCGAGAGCTCGGCCTTGGCCTGCTGCTCGGCGGCCATCGCCTGCAGGGCGGCGCGCGCCTCGGCGGCATGCAGCCCCTCGGGGTAGGCCTGCAGGTATTGCTCGAAGTGGAAGGCGGTGTTGCGGCGGCGCACGTCCTGCCAGAAGGCCTCTTCCAGCGCCCCGGCACCGGCAGAGGGCATCGCCACGACCGGCTGCGCCACCCCGTTGCCCGACGCACAAACGGCCCGGCCGTCGCGGATCACCGAGGCCAGGCAGAACTCGTGCCGGTCCGAACGGGAATAGTCGAGCTCCAGCTCCATCGAGGGGTCCTGGCGGCGACGGTTGCCCGTGCCCTCCAGCGCCATGGCCGCCACCCTGCCGTTCAGCCGGGGGTGCAGGTCGCGCAGGCGGATGGCGGGGTTCGCCGAAAGCTCGCTGACCAGCACGCGGGTATAGAGCGACAGGTTCACGTCCGAGCCATCGCCTTCCAGCCGGGCGATGCTCTCTTGTCCGCGTCGGGCAGAGTAGAAGATCGCCGTGCCCTCGACCCGCGCCGGGGTGAAGGAGGAAAGCGCGCCGATGCTCTTGCGGGCATTGGGGTCGACCGCGAAGGGCGCATTGCGGCAGGCATCGTAGAAGACCACCACCCCCGCCGGGTCGGCGCTCTTCAGCAGGTCCAGCACGGCGCTTTCCAGCGGCACCGCCTTGCGCTGGAAGTAGCGCGCGCGGAAGGTGGGATCGGCGCTGTCGACCTGGGGGTCCATGTCCACCGGGACAATGTAGTTCTGGCTGTCGCCCTCGAAGGTCAGCCCGTGGCCCGAGTAGTAGACCACCACCGTGGCCTCGGGCGCGAGCCCGTTGGCAAAGAAGAAGACCTCATCCTCGAGCTCGGACCGACCGAGGTTCTCGAGCACCCTGATGTTGGCGGCGGGATACCCCATGCCGCGAAACAGCGCCTCGACCGCGCGGGCGTCGTTCTGCACCACCGGCAGGTCCGGGATGCCGTCGCTCCGGTAATCGGAATTGGCGATGATCAGCGCGTAGGAGCCCGACTGCGCCTCGGGCGCGACCTCGCCCACCACCGCCACTTCCGAGAAATTCTTGAACAGGACTTCCGCGCTGGCCGCGAAGGGGCAGAGCAGCAACAGCAGGCAAAGCAAGAGGCGTGGCATGGGGCGATCTCCGGGGCAGCCGGGACGCCGACTCGTCGCCCCCGAAGAGGCTGCCCTCGCGGCAGGTGCCCGGTCAACAGCCCAGTGGCCGCCTTGCCCCGGCCTTAACCGGCGGCGACACCGTGGCGGCCGGCCAGGTCGACGAAGAACTGCCAGGCCACGCGGCCCGAGCGCGACCCGCGCGTCGCCTGCCACTCGATGGCCTCGGCGCGCAGCACCTCCGGCTCGATGCTCAGCCCGTGGGCGGCGCAATAGCCGTCGATCATCGCCAGGTATTCGTCCTGGGTACAGGGGTGGAAGCCCAGCCAGAGGCCGAAGCGATCCGAGAGAGAGACCTTCTCCTCCACCGCCTCGCCCGGATTGATCGCCGAGGACCGCTCGTTCTCGATCATGTCGCGGGGCATCAGGTGGCGGCGGTTGGAGGTGGCGTAGAACAGCACGTTCTCGGGACGGCCGGCGATACCGCCGTCCAGCACGGCCTTCAGGCTCTTGTAGTGCTGGTCGTCATGGCTGAACGACAGGTCGTCGCAGAACAGCAGGAAGCGGTGGTCACTGCCCGCCAGCAGGTGCAGCAGACGCGCCACCGAGGGCAGGTCCTCGCGCTGGAGCTCGACGATCTTCAGCGAGAGGCCGCGACGCAGCACCTCGGCATGGACCGATTTCACCAGAGAGGACTTGCCCATCCCCCGCGCGCCCCAGAGCAGCGCATTGTTGGCGCCGTGGCCCTGGGCGAATTGCAGGGTATTGGCCAGCAGCGTATCGCGCGAACGGTCGACGCCGACCAGCAGGCCGATGTCGACACGGGCGACATTGGTCACCGGCTCCAGCCGCTCGGGCGCGGTATGCCAGACGAAAGCATCGGCACTGTCGAAATCGGGCGCGTCCAGGGGGGCCGGCGCCATGCGCTCCAGCGCCGCCGCGATGCGGGTCATCTCGTCGCTCATCGCTTACTTGTCCTTGTCGGTCTCGTCGTCGGAGGCCCCGTCGCCGTCGATCTCCTCGTCCCAGAGACCTTCCGCCTTCAGCCGCGCCTCGCGGGTCTTCTCGACCCGCAGCACCAGCCAGATGGAGATCTCGTAGAGGCCGTAGACCACGACGAAGAGCACCACCTGGGTGACCACGTCGGGCGGGGTGACCAGGGCGGCCAGCACCAGGATGCCGACGATGGCATACTTGCGCACGTCCTTCAGACCGGCGGCAGAGACCAGCCCGGCCTTGCCCATGAGCGTCAGCAGCACGGGCAGCTGGAAGCAGAGACCGAAGGCCACGATCATCTTCAGGGTGATGTCGAGGCTTTCATTGACCTTGCCGTTGAAGACGATGTCGATGCCCGAGCTCTCGACCGCCTCGCTGACGCTATCGGCGCCCTGGGCGATGGCCGCCACCAGGCTGGGAACATCGGCGAAGCCCAGGAAGAAGGCCATGGCCATGGGAACCACGACGTAATGCGCGAAGGCCGCGCCCATCAGGAAGAGCACCGGAGAGGCGATCAGGAAGGGCAGGAAGGCGTTCTTCTCGTTCTTGTAGAGGCCCGGCGCCACGAAGCGCCACATCTGGTAGCCGATGATCGGGAAGGAAACCACGAGGCCCCCCACCATCGAGATCCGCACCAGGGTGAAGAAGTACTCCTGCGGGGCGGTGTACTGCATCACGGGGTTGGGATTGCCGAGCGCCCGCATGGTGTGTTCGATCGGGATCAGCAGGAAGTCGAGAAGCGGCCCGCCGACCGAGAAACAGGCCACCATGGCCACGGTAAAGGCGATGACGCAGCGAATGAGCCGCGTGCGCAGTTCCGCGAGATGCTCGATGAGCGGGGCCGAGCTGTCCTCCAGCTCATCGGTCTCGATCTGGTCAGCCATTGGCGGATGTCCTCGTCACGTCTTTGCCCTCAGCCCTTGGGCACGGGGCGGCGCGGATTGGTGCCCGGTCCGCGCGTTCCCACGCGGGTGGCGGGCTTGCGGGCGGCGCCGGCGGCGCGCTGTCCGGGGGTCTGGCGCATGGCGGGCTGGGTGACCGGCTGGCCAACGGGCGCCTGCGGTGCGGGCGCGCCCGCGGTGCTCTGGGCCCGGTTCTGCGGCAGCTCGGGCACCGGCAGCGGGTTGGCCTGGGCTGCGGCCTCGGCGTCCAGGCGCTTCTGCGCCGCACGGGCGGTCGCTTCCTGGATCTTCTTCGAGGCCTCGGCGCGGTCCTCGGCAAGCTTGCCGGTGGCGCTGTCGGCGTCCCACTTCAGCGGGTTCGCGGCCTCCTTGACCTTGTCCATGCCGTACTTGCTGGGATTGGACAGGCCTTTCAGGGTCCTGCCCGCTTCCTTCATGCCGGACTGGTCAGCCGCGTCCTCCATGGCGCGGGAGAACTCGCGCGCCATGCCACGGGCCTTGCCGACGAATTGCCCGAAGGAGCGGAAAAGCCCCGGCAATTCCTTCGGCCCGACCACGATAAGGGCCACGATCCCGACCAGCAGGATCTCGGTACCGCCCATTCCGAACATGGGAGGATCAGACCTTGTCTTTGGTGTCTTCCGGCGTCACGTCGCGTGCGCTCTCGGACTTGTCTTCTTCAAGCTCGGCGGTGCTGTCGCTCACGCCCTTCTTGAAGGCGGTGATACCTTTGCCGACCTCGCCCATCAGCGACGAGATCTTGCCGCGGCCGAAAAGCACCAGCACGACGACAGCGATGAGCAGAAGGCCCATGGGACCGATGTTGTTCAGCATTTCCAGCTCTCCCCTGATCCGGAGGTCTCGCCTCCTTTGTCCTTGCGTATCTAATGGCTCGCGCGGCGGGTTGAAAGAACCAATGCGCAAGCCCGCCTGATTTTTGCCGCCGCGGCGCACGCGCCACAGGCAGCTGCCGGGCCCGGTCCGCGGCCCTGCGGAAGCTTCGCGCGCCGCCATCCGGGCTACCACGGGATCGCCGCACGGCGCGCCGAGGCGTGGGGGCCGCCAGCGGCAGCGCCGGCAAGGGCGTTCAGCCTACGGGAAAGACGAAGCAGCGGTCGCGGCGGATCGACAGCCAGAGCGGCTTGCCGGGACGCGGCAGGAAGACATTGGGCACCGTGGCGCGCAGGATCGAGCCGTCGTGATCCATGCGGAATTCGACCAGGGACTCGTTGCCCATGAAACGGGCACGCTGCACCACCCCGCGCGCCGGGGTGCCCTGCTGCGGGGTCGGCAGCGGGCCGCGCCCCTCGCGGTCGAAGTCGATGCCGATGTGCTGCGGGCGGATGACGATCTCGACCTCGGCCCCATCGGGCACGCCCGGTGCCAGGAACTGGCCGAAGGGCGTCTCGGTCAGCGCGCCCTGGACGCGCCCCCGGATCACGTTGATATCGCTGAAGAAAGCCACCGCGAACTTGTCGCGTGGGGCATTGTAGATATTGTAGGGCGCACCCTGCTGCAGGATCTCTCCGCCGCGCATCAGGGCGATCTCGTCGGCCATGCGCATGGCCTCGTCGGGCTCATGGGTGACCAGCAGCACCGCCGTGCCCTCGTCCTTCAGCACATCCAGCGTCTGGTCGCGGATCTCGTCGCGCAGCCGGTTGTCGAGCCCCGAGAAGGGCTCGTCCATCAGCATCACGCGCGGACGCGGTGCCAGCGCGCGGGCCAGAGCCACGCGCTGCTGCTCACCGCCCGAAAGGTGATGCGGGTAATTGTCGATGTGGCGCGACATCTCGACCCGCGCCAGCAGCTCTTCGACCCGCGCGCGCTGCTGCGCCTTCGGACCGTCCAGGCCAAAGGCCACGTTCTCGGCCACCGACAGATGCGGGAAGAGCGCGAAGTCCTGGAACATCAGCCCGATGCGGCGCGCCTCGGGCGGGGTGAACTGGCGGTCGTCCGCCAGCACCTTGCCATCCATCAGGATGCTGCCGCGGTCCTGGGTCTCGACCCCCGCGATCATCCGCAGGGTGGTCGATTTGCCGCAGCCCGAGGGGCCCAGCAGACAGGTCACCTGCCCCGGCATGACCGAGAGCGACACGTTCCGTACCACCTCTACCCCGGCGAAAGAGCGGCAGAGGTCGCGAATCTCAAGGCGCGGGGTCAGTTCGGGCAAGGGAAGTTCCGTGCATCACAAGCGGTGCGACCGGGATAGCAGCCCCCCGAGGCCCGTGCAATCGCCGGGCCCCGGGGAAGGACCATCAGAAGGTCGAGTTGAAGGCGCCGCCGTCCAGCAGGATGTTCTGGCCGACCATGAAGGCGGCATGCTGGGAACACATGAAGGCGCAGGTCTGGCCGAAGCCCTCGGCGGTGCCATAGGCGCGCGCCGGGATGCCGGCCATGCGCGCGGCGCGGGCCTCTTCCATCGAGATGCCCTGTGCGGCCACGACGGCGCCATCCAGCGAGGCGGCGCGGTCGGTATCATGGATGCCGGGCAGCAGGTTGTTGATCACCACGCCCATGGGCGCCACCTGCCGCGCGGTGCCGGCGACATAGCCGGTCAGGCCGGCGCGGGCCGAATTCGACAGGCCGAGCTGGCCGATGGGGCTCTTCACCGACTGCGAGGTGATGTTGACGACACGGCCCCAGCCCTTGTCGATCATCCCCGGCAGCTGCGCCTTCATCAGCGCGATCGGCGTCAGCATGTTGGCATCCAGCGCCTTGACGAAATCCTCGCGCTCCCAGTCGGTCCACATGCCCGGCGGCGGGCCGCCCGCATTGGTCACCAGGATGTCGACCTGGCCCGCGGCTTCCAGCACCTGGGCACGGCCCTCTTCGCTGACGATGTCGGCGGCCACGGCCGTGACCTCGACCCCGTAGCTGGTGCGGATCTCTTCCGCCGTCGCCTCCAGCGCCTCGGCGCCGCGCGCGTTCAGCACCAGGTCGACGCCCGCTTCCGCCAGCGCCATGGCGCAGCCGCGGCCCAGCCCCTTCGACGAGGCCGTCACCAGCGCGCGCTTGCCCTTGATTCCCAGATCCATGCTTGTCTCCCCTTCTGTGGCGGCTCCGGCTGTTCTTGCGCCGGGCACATTCCGCGAAATGATCCGTAACTTGCCCGCAACCCGCCACAATCGACCTCTAGGTCTTTCAGGCGAAACGGAGCAGAGATATCTTCACCGCAATGACCCCGCATCCTGTCCAGACACCGGCAACGGCAATTCCGGTCTTTCTATCCTCCGCCCTCGAAGTCGTCCATGGCGTCAACGAAGGCGATGCCCTCTCCTTCGCCGATGACCTCGTGCCCGACGATATCTACTGGTTCAGCGGCGAGCCGCCCCAGTCGCGGATGATGGTCGAGATGCACGGCACGGGCGACATGCGCGTGGCCGAGGGCTCTCCCACCGGCACGCCGGGCATGGCGCTGCATCTCGACAGCTGCCTGATCTTCATGTCCCCCGATGGCGCGACGACCGAGATCCTGGTGCTGGTGGCGGTGGATCAGGCCGGCGACGTGGAAGAGGTCTATGCCCTGCCCCTTGCGCCGCTGCAGATGCGCCACGATTACCGACTGGTCGGGATCGACCGCAAATCCGCGCCGCGCAAGTTCGCCGAGGTGGGCTGTGTCTCCTTCACCCGTGGCACGATGATCACCATGGCCTCGGGGGCGCAGAAGCCCATCGAGGCGCTGGTGCCCGGCGAACGGGTGCTGACCCGCGACAACGGCCCCCAGGAGGTGCGCTGGATCGGCCAGATGACCCACCGCGCGGTCGGAGAATTCGCCCCCATCGTGATCCGCGCCGGGGTCCTGTCGAACACCAACGACCTGGTGGTCTCGCCGGAGCACCGGCTCTTCATCTACCAGCGCCAGGATGCGCTTGGCCTTGGCCGCAAGGAGGTGCTGGTACGCGCCCGCCACCTGGTCAACGGAGAGACGATCTATCGCCAGCACGGCGGTTTCGTCGATTACTTCCAGCTGCTCTTCGACCGGCACGAGATCATCTACGCCGAAGGCATCGCCGCCGAGACGCTGCTGCTGGACACCCGCACCATGGCCGCCCTGCCGCCCGAGATCGACGCCGAGCTCGGCCAGGCCCTGGCCCGCGCCCTGCCCCAGCACGGCGCGCAATCCGGTCAGCGCTTCGAGGCGGCACCGAAAGTGCTGGCCCGTCCCGATGCGCTCGAACTTCTGCGCGATGCCGCCCGCGGTCTGCCCCTGCCCGGTCGCAGGCACTAGCCGGGGTGGGGGCTCTGCCCCCGCCTCCTTCGGAGGCCCCCCCGGAGTATTTTCAGCCTGGTGATGACACTGAGACAGTGCCAATTGGAGCGGCCTACTTCTGCAAGCAGAGCGTGCACGCTCTCCATGGCGAAAGTAGGCCTCCCCGATTTCACGACCTGTTGCATCACCAGGCCCCAAATACTCCCGCCGGAGGCGTCCTGCATCGTGGACAGGCACGAGGACTCACGGTGAGGCTCCAAGCGGCAAGATTTCGGCAACCTTCCTTAACTACACCCACCGTACGCCCGGCACCGACGTGATACCGACGTCATGCCGACACGATACAGACGGGGCACCGACGCCCCTTTTCGGCAGGTCCTGCCGCGCCGCGCGCTTGCCCTTTTCGTGCCGCCTGCTATATGCGCCACATGCTGGACACGCCCTCGAACCGCCCCGAATTGCCGCCCGAAATCGCCCGTCGCCGGACCTTCGCGATCATCTCGCATCCGGACGCCGGCAAGACGACGCTGACCGAGAAATTCCTTCTCTATGGTGGCGCCATCCAGATGGCGGGCCAGGTGCGCGCCAAGGGCGAGGCGCGGCGCACGCGGTCGGACTTCATGCAGATGGAAAAGGACCGCGGCATCTCGGTCTCGGCCTCGGCGATGTCCTTCGATTTCAAGAGCTTCCGCTTCAACCTCGTCGATACCCCCGGTCACTCGGATTTCTCCGAAGATACCTATCGCACCCTCACTGCCGTCGATGCGGCCGTCATGGTGATCGACGGGGCCAAGGGGGTCGAGAGCCAGACGCAGAAGCTCTTCGAGGTCTGCCGGCTGCGCGATCTGCCGATCTTGACCTTCTGTAACAAGATGGACCGCGAGAGCCGCGACACCTTCGACATCATCGACGAGATCCAGGAGAACCTGGCCATCGACGTCACGCCGGCCTCCTGGCCCATCGGCGTCGGCCGCGACTTCCTGGGCTGCTACGACATGCTGCACGACCGGCTCGAGCTGATGGACCGCGCCGACCGCAACAAGGTGGCGGAATCGGTCTCGATCAATGGGTTGGACGACCCCAAGCTCGACGAGCTGATCCCTGCCAACCTGCTGGAGAAGCTGCGCGAAGAGGTCGAGATGGCGCGCGAGCTGCTGCCCACCTTCGACCGCCAGGCGTTGCTGGAAGGCACCATGACGCCGATCTGGTTCGGCTCTGCCATCAACTCCTTCGGCGTGAAGGAACTGATGGATGGCATCGGCTCCTACGGCCCCGAGCCCCAGCCCCAGCAGGCCGATCCGCGCCAGATCGCCCCCGAGGAAACCAAGGTCGCCGGTTTCGTCTTCAAGGTGCAGGCCAACATGGACCCCAAGCACCGCGACCGGGTGGCCTTCGTGCGCATGGCCTCGGGGCATTTCAAGCGTGGCATGAAGCTGACCCATGTGCGCACCAAGAAGCCCATGGCGATCTCGAACCCGGTGCTCTTCCTGGCCTCGGACCGCGAGCTGGCCGAGGAGGCCTGGGCGGGCGACATCATCGGCATCCCCAACCACGGTCAGCTGCGCATCGGCGATACGCTGACCGAGGGCGAGGTGCTGCGCGCCAAGGGTATCCCCTCTTTCGCGCCGGAACTGTTGCAGGGCGTGCGCGCGGGCGACCCGATGAAGGCCAAGCACCTCGAGAAGGCTCTGATGCAATTCGCCGAGGAAGGCGCGGCGAAGGTCTTCAAGCCCTCCATCGGCTCGGGCTTCATCGTCGGCGTCGTCGGCGCGCTGCAGTTCGAGGTCCTGGGCAGCCGGATCGAGCTGGAATACGGCCTGCCGGTGCGCTTCGAGGCCAGCCAGTTCACCTCCGCCCGCTGGGTGCATGGTGACCGGCTGGCGGTCGAGAAGTTCGTCAACGCCAACAAGCAGCATATCAGCTACGACCACGACGGTGATGTGGTCTACCTGACGCGGCTGCAATGGGACATCGACCGGGTCGAGCGCGACTATCCCGACATCACCCTTTCGGCGACGAAAGAGATGATGGTCTAGGAACTTGCGGGCTCGTGGCGCAATGGGCATTGTTGCGCCATGAGCGGCTCTTCGACATATGGCGGGTATCGGCGTGTCACCTTCCAGATGGAGCGGCGACAGAGCCCGATGAGCTTTGCCGAGGGCGAGGCGCTGCCCCCTCTCGACATCGACCTTGCCCCCCTGAAGACCGCGCGGACCGAGGCGCAGCCGGGACCGCATGACCCGGCGCTATCGGACCATGCCAACAAGATCCGCGAGCTCAGCCAGGAGCTGGCCGGCCAGCCGCAGCTGCTGGCGCTGCACGGGCTGCTCATCGCCCACCTGAGGCGCCGCGCGCAGCCCGCGCATTGCGCTGCGCTCTTCCTGCGGCTGTGGCGCGAAGAGGCGGATTTCCTGCTCGAGAACCTGGACGCCCGCTGGCTTGTCTCGGCGGTGACCACCTTCGCCGACCATGGCGCGACCGAGGTGCAGCGCCGGCTTGGCCACGGGCTGACCGTGCTCTTTTCCACCATGAAGCTCTACGAGACCGAGCGGCTGCATTCCGGCACCGAGCCCTGGCAGCCCTTCCCCGAGCTCAACCGCCGCCCGCGCAAGCTGGCGCTCGAGATGGATCGCTACTCGATCCATGGCGGGGGCCTGGATGCCAACATGCTGGGCCGCCTCTGGGAGGAGGCGCGGCAGGACGCCCTGATCTGGCCGCTGGCGCAGCATCTTCTGGTGCGGCTCGACCGCGATGACCGCAATGTCTTCCGAAGGCTGCAGCAGATGCGCCGGGCCAACGGGCGCGACCCGGTCCGCGAGGCGCGCAGCTACATCCGCATGAACGATCCCGAGCCCGACGAGATGGTCGTCTCGACCTCCCGCGTGAAGAAGCAGACCGACCCCGAGCAGCTTCGCTGGGGGCTGGTGACCACCGCCCGCGCGCCGCTGGCGCAGATCGCCCGCTTTGCCGCCTATCACCTGGATCTGGGTGCGGCGCAGATGGATCTCTACCTGGACACGCCCGACGAGGACGCAGCGCGCTATCTTGCCCGTGATCCGCGCCTGCGCGTGGTGCAATGCGACGCCGCCTATTGGCAGGGCATGGCAGAGCCCCGCCCCGAGGATCACCGTGCCCGCCAGCAGCGCAATGCCCAGGCCAGCTACCTGGCCTCGGATCTGCATTTCCTGGGCCATATCGACGTCGACGAATACCTCATGCCGCCCCTGCCCGTGGCCGAGCTGCTGGCCCATCTGCCGCCGCGCTGCGCCGCGCTGCAATTCCATGCGGCAGAGCTGCTGGCCGGCAGCGAGAGCGCCTTCAAGCTGACCCCGCAGGACGTGGGCCACGACCGCCGGGCCCTGGCCGCCGCCTATCCGCAGTTCGGAGAGCACCTGAAGGGCGGTTTCATCAGCCATACCATCGGCAAATGCCTGGCCCGCACCGGCCTGCCCGGCGTCCAGGTGGGCATTCACCGGCTGCGCCGCGACGGCCAGGTGGTGCGGAACACCGCTGTCGTGATGGGCGGATACCTGGGCCATGCCCACGCGCGCTCCTTCGAGGACTTCCTGCAGCGGCTGGACTTCCGCATGACCCGGGGCTCCTACCGCAAGCGAGAGGATGACTTCGGGCTGCACGATGTCTTCCGGATCATCCGCGCCGAGGAAGGCGAAGCGGGCCTGCGCCGCTTCTTTGACGCATGCTGCGCCGACAGCCCCGGCCTGCGCGCCCGGCTGGAGCGATACGGCATGCTCTTCACCCATCCGCTTGAGCTGGACGCCAAGTGCCGCCGCATCTTCGGCCAGCTACCCGAAGAGCTGCCCGCATGACCGCCGCAGCGAATGCCTCCTGGGCCCTGGTCAGCACCATCAAGGCGCCGCTCGAAGAGGTACTGAACTTCGCCGCCTGGCACCTGGAGCTCGGCGCCAAGCGGCTGCATATCTACCTCGACGACCCCGAGGACCCGGCCTATCCGATCCTCAAGGCCCACCCCCGTATCCGCGCCCTGCGCTGCGATGACAGCTACTGGCGCCGGGTCACTCCCAAGGGCCGGCCAGAGCGCCACCAGCTGCGCCAGGTCGCCAATGCAAGCCATTGCTACAACAGGAAGAACAGCCACGACTGGCTGGGCCATATCGACGTGGACGAGTTCCTGGTGCCCGAGGCTCCGGTGGCCGAGCTGCTCGCCGCCCTGCCCGACACGTGCCACAGCGCCCGGCTGCGACCGATGGAGCTGCTGGCCCCCGAGGCGCCCGGCCCCCTGCTCCGCTTCCGGGCCTTTTCCTTGCCATTGGCCCGGCGCCATGCCCAGACGGAACGGCTCTATCCCGAGTTCGGGCCCTGGCTGAACGGCGGGATGCTGTCCCACGTCGCGGGCAAGCTCTTTCTGCGCGCCGGGCTGCCGCAGGTGCGCTTCCGCATCCACAAGGCGCTGAGTGAGGGCACCGAGCTGCCCGAGGCGCAGGAGATGCCGCAGATCCCCCTGGCACATCTCCACGCCCGCTCTTGGGAGAGCTGGCATGCCCACTACCGCTTCCGCCTGGCACGTGGCGCCTACCGGGCCGAGCTGAAGCCCATGCGACCCGCCTTCGAGAGCTCGGTGACCCTGCACCAGCTGCTCTCGACGCTGGAAGAGGCCGAGGGCGAGGCCGGGCTCAGGCGCTTCTTCACCGAGGTCTGCACCGACCGTCCCGCCCTGCGCCAGGCACTGGCAGAGGAGTCGCTGCTGCACGAGGTGCGCATGGACTTCGCGCGACTTCGGGCGTCGCATTTCCCCCGTGCTGGTCAAGATGTCACAAGCTGACCTTAGGGAAACCCTTTGTTTCCACCCCTGATCGGGCGACAAGGGCCCACGCTGATTGACCTTTTGCGCTATCTGGGATATTCCCGCGACGAGTTCGCGCCCCCTCTGGGCGCGACGGGCCAATCCGGTCCGGGACGTTAGACGCGACGGGCCGAAGAGTGTCCGTCAAAACGGATACATATGACAAAGTTCTCTGATCTCGACCTGGACCCCAAGGTCCTGAAAGCCATTGCGGAAGCTGGCTACGAATCCCCCACGCCGATCCAGGCCGGGGCCATCCCCCACGCGCTTCAGGGCAAGGATGTCCTGGGCATCGCCCAGACCGGCACCGGCAAGACGGCGTCCTTCACGCTGCCGATGATCACCCGTCTGGCCAAGGGCCGGGCGCGGGCGCGCATGCCGCGCTCGCTGGTGCTCTGCCCTACGCGGGAACTCGCCGCCCAGGTGGCCGAGAATTTCGACACCTACACCAAGCACATGAAGCTGACCAAGGCTCTGCTGATCGGTGGCGTCTCCTTCAAGGAGCAGGAACAGCTGATCGACCGTGGCGTCGACGTGCTGATCGCCACCCCCGGCCGCCTTCTGGACCACTTCGAGCGCGGCAAGCTGCTGCTGACCGGCGTGCAGATCATGGTCGTCGACGAAGCCGACCGGATGCTCGACATGGGCTTCATCCCCGATATCGAACGCATCTTCTCGCTGACGCCCTTCACCCGTCAGACCCTGTTCTTCTCGGCCACCATGGCGCCCGAGATCGAGCGGATCACCAATACCTTCCTCTCCAACCCGGAGCGGATCGAGGTGGCCCGCCAGGCCACCACCGGCGAGAACATCCAGCAGCAGGTCGTGATGTACAAGGCCTCGCGCAAGGACCGCGAAGGCTCGGAAAAGCGCCGCATCCTGCGCCAGATCATCGACATGGAAGGCGACAGCCTGACCAATGCGATCGTCTTCTGCAACCGCAAGACCGATGTGGATGTGACCGCCAAGTCGCTGAAGAAATACGGCTATGACGCGGCCCCCATCCACGGCGACCTGGACCAGTCCCAGCGGACCCGCACCCTAGACGGCTTCCGCGATGGCTCTCTGAAAATCCTCGTGGCCTCCGACGTGGCCGCGCGCGGCCTGGACGTGCCCTCGGTCTCCCACGTGTTCAACTTCGACGTGCCCTCGCATTCCGAGGACTACGTGCACCGCATCGGCCGCACTGGCCGTGCCGGGCGCAACGGCAAGGCCGTGATGATCTGCGTGCCGCGCGACGAGAAGAATCTGGCCGACATCGAGAAGCTGGTCGAGAAAGAGATCCCGCGCCTGGAACTGCCCGGCGTGAAATCCCCTGCCCCCGCCGCCGCCGCCCCTGCGGCAGCGCCGGAAGACGAGGCTCCGAAGCCCGCCCGGTCGCGTTCGCGCACCCGGTCGCGCAAGCCCAAGGAAGAGACCACCGAAGCCGCAGCCCCCGAGGCGCAGGCCGAGGCCCCTGCCGAGGTCAAGGACGCCAAGGCCGAGGAAAAGCCCAAGGCTGCCGAGAGAAAGCCCCGCGAGCCGCGCAAGAGCGAGAGCAAGCCCAAGGCGAAAGCCGAAGAGCCCGCCCGCGACAACCAGCGCGACAACGCCCGCGACAGCCAGCGCGATCAGGGCAACAAGCCCTCGCGCGGTAACAACAACGCACGCGGCGGCAAGCGTGGCGGTGGCAACGACAACAAGGTTGTCGGCATGGGCGATCACATGCCCAGCTTCATCGCCCTCAGCTTCGATCAGCGCCGCGCCAGCTGAGTCTGAGCGGACAGAGATTGCGAAAAGGCCGCCCAGTGGGCGGCCTTTTTCTTGTACGGCCCTGTCGCCATCCGGCGGCATCAGGGAAGACCTCCTGATCGAATGGAATTGCTCGGGGCCGGTGATAGATCCGAACCAATCCTATCTTCTGGTCGCCGATGTGGCTTGCGGAGTCTAACTGCGTCTGGAGGCCAACGGCCTGAACCCCAGCTTCGATGTCGTCACCGGCAAGGTGTCACCGGATGTTCCCGAACTGCTGCGCAACATCGACACCCCGGCGAGCGGGCGGGCTGATGCCCGGCTTGGGCCCAGGAAGATTTGCCGGAGTTCCCAATCGTAGGCCATGGGCGAGACGGCTGCGCTCAGGGCTTGTCTCCAATTCGCCTCACCCGGAAGCCAGCCATTCAGCCTTCGCTAACCTCCTGCGGCCAAACTCCCTCCGAAGAAGGAGTGACCGGCATGAGCATCGTTCTACCTCCCGCGACCCTGCAGAACCTACGCCAGCATGCGCGCTATCCGCTGCGCCGGCCATGCACGCTGATCTTCCGGGATCGGTCGATGAGCTGCCTGCTGGTGGATATCTCGCTCGGCGGCGCCGGGGTCGAACTGCCGATGCATGTCAGCAACTACGGCGGCTTTGAAGGTTTGCGCTTTCAGCTGCCCGACGTGATCAGCTGCCGCTCCGATCTGCGCTGGAGCGCGGACAGGCGTCTGGGGATGCAATTTGCGCCGGTGGCCCATCGGTCACCGGCGCTTCTGTCACTTATCGCAGGGCTTGAGCGCGCCGCCTTGGACGGCAGGCTCGACATGTCCGGGGACAGCGCCGGATTTGCCCGCGTGGTCAACCGCGGGCATCCGACACGCCTTTTCCCGGTCAGCTGGTCAGCCGCGAGACAACGACGGTAACCTCGGGCTTCTTGCCGATCTCGTCATTGGCGGTGTTGCGCACCACGCGGCGCAGGGCCTCTTCCAGCTTGTCGTCGTCACGCAGGGTCTTGGCATCGGCCCGGCCCAGGAACTGGCTCAGGTCGCCTTCCAGAACGTCGCTCAGCGGCGCCTTGGAACGGCCCGTCTCGGGCAGGCCCATCAGGTCGCACCAGGGATCACCCAGGGGCTCGTCCTGCTCGTCCAGCACGGCAGTGACGGTGACGTGGCCGTTCAGGGCCATGCGGATACGGTCACGCACGATACCATCGAGGAAACCGATCTGGACAGAGCCGTCCAGGTAGGTCCGACCGGTCTCGATATGTTCGACCACCTTGGGCGCATTGCCCGAAAGATCCAGCATCATGCCGTTGACGCAGACCTCGGCCGAACGGCCGGCGGCCATGGCGATCTTGGCATGCTCGCGCAGGTGACGGTGCTCGCCGTGCATCGGGATCACCATCTGCGGCTGCGTGATCTGGTGCATGGTCTCAAGATCCGGTCGGTTGGCATGGCCCGACACGTGGTAGCGACCATTGCTGTCATCGACCACGTCCACGCCCAGCTCGGAGAGCTGGTTCATGATCGCGATGACGCCCTTCTCGTTGCCGGGAATGGTCTTCGACGAGAAGAGGAACAGGTCCCCCTCCTGCAGCGAGATGCCGTGATGCTTGCCGCGCGCCAGCTGCGCCGAGGCCGCCCGGCGTTCGCCCTGGCTGCCGGTGACGATCATCATCAGGCTTTCGCGCGGGATCTCGCGGGCTTCTTCGGGGCTCACCACCTTGGGGAAGGAGGCCAGCACGCCAGTCTCGATCGAGGCTTCGACCATGCGGCGCATGGCGCGGCCCAGCAGGCAGATCGAGCGCCCTGCCCGTTCGCCCGCCTCGGCCAGCGTGCGGACACGTGCGACGTTCGAGGCAAAGGTGGTGGCGACCACCATGTTCTTGGCCTCGGCCACCAGCTTCTCGACCTCGGGGCCCACTTCGACCTCGGAGCGGCCGGGGTTGGGGCTGAAGACGTTTGTACTGTCGCAGACCAGCGCCTTGACGCCGGGCTTGGCAACCTCGGCCCAGAGATCCGGATCCCAGGCCTCGCCCACCAGGGGGCTGCGGTCGAGCTTGAAGTCGCCGGTGTGCAGAACGCGCCCGGCCGGGGTGTCGATCACCAGGCCGGAGCTTTCGGGGATCGAATGCGAGATCGGCAGGAAGCCCAGGGTGAAGGGCCCCAGCTTGACGGTCTCGGGCCAGGCCGAGACGGTGGTCACGGCCTCGGGGCCGACGCCGTATTCGTTCAGCTTGTGGCGCGCGATATTGGCGGTGAAGGCGCGGGTGTAGATCTTCGGCTGGCCCAAGCGATGATAGAGGTGACCGACGGCGCCCACGTGGTCTTCGTGGGCGTGGGTCACCACCACCGCTTCCAGGCGGTCGCGGTTCTTCTCCAGCCAGGAGATATCGGCAAAGATGAGGTCGACACCGGGGGTGGTGTCCATGTCGGGGAAGGCCACACCGAGGTCGACGAGGATCAGCCGCTCCTGTCCGGGCTTGCCGTAGCCGTAGACATAGGCATTCATCCCGATCTCGCCGGCGCCGCCCAGGGGCAGATAGATCAGCCGTTCGTTACTCATGTAGTTTCCAATGTCTGGTTATGGTCGTGGATGATCCTGAGGCCATGGATGGTCAGGAACTCATCGAAATGGTCGAAGAGCGTATCGCCCTGCTGGAACAGGGGTGCAAGCCCCCCGGTCGAGATAATCTTCATCGGGCGCTCATATTCACCCTTGATACGGTCGCAAATGCCCCGAACGAGGCCCACATAGCCCCAAAACACGCCGGACTGCATGCAGGCGACGGTATTGGTGCCGATGACCTGCTGCGGCTTGGTGACGTCCACATGGGGCAGCGCGGCTGCGGCCTCGTGCAGCGCCTGCAGCGAGAGATTGACGCCGGGCGCGATGACACCGCCGACATAGGCGCCGTCCTCGGCCACCACGTCGAAGGTGGTGGCGGTGCCGAAATCGACGACGATCAGATCGCCACCGTAGCGGTCATAGGCACCGGCGGCATTGACCAGCCGGTCGGGGCCCACCTGGGTGCCCTCGTCGACACGGGGCTGGCGCGGCAGGGCGCATTCGGGCTTGCCCACCACCAGCGGGCGGCAGTTGAAGTAGCGGTCCGACAACACGCGCAGGTTGAAAACCACCCGCGGCACGGTCGAGCTGACGATCACCGCGTCGATATCCATCGGGATGCGGTGATGGGCCAACAGCGTCGACAGCCAGACATAGTACTGATCGGCGGTGCGCTGGTGCTCTGTCGAGGTGCGCAGGGTGCAGAGGAACTTCTCTCCGTCCCAGACCGAAAAGACCGTGTTGGTATTGCCGCAATCAATGGCCAGAAGCATGGGTTCCTCCCCCCTCGTCCTGTGGCGTCAGGCGCCGAAATGGATATCCGCCGCCGCGATGGCGTGGCGTGTTCCGTCCGCTGAAAGCACAAGCTGGCCCTCTGCGTCTACCGTTTCAAAGATCCCGGTCAGCTCATGGGTGCCGAAACGTGCCGTCACGGGCTGCCCGACACGGGCCGCGCGGGCCATCCAGGCGTCGCGCACCGCTACGAAGCCCTCGCGCACCAAGACGCCCTCCCAATGGGCGAAGGCGGGCGCCAGGGCGTCCAGCAGCTCTTCCGGGGTGATCCGGGCCCCCAGTTCATCCAGCAGCGAGACGGGGCGCAGGGCGCGCGCCTCGACCGCCTCCGCGCCGGGCGCCTGCGCCAGGTTCACCCCGATGCCGATCGACAGGCCGGCGGCGCGGCCGCCGCGGCTCATGGTTTCCAGCAGGATGCCGGCCAGCTTGCCGCCATTGAGCAGCAGATCGTTGGGCCATTTCAGGGAGAAGGGCTCGGCCCGTCCGGTCAGCCCCACGAGCGCGTCGTGCAGGGCCAGCGAGACGGTGAAGCTGCGCAGCGCCAGCAGGCGCGGATCGGCATGCATCGGGGCCACGTAGGTGGCAGCGAAATTGCCCGCCGGATGCACCCAGGGTCGGCCCCGCCGGCCCCGCGCCGCCGTCTGGTTCAGCGCCAGCACCCAAAGCGGAGAGGCCAGATCGCCAAAGCGGCGTCTGGCCTCGTCCAATGTGCTGTCCGTTTCCGGCAGCACCACCCGATCCGTGCCGGGTGGCCAATTGTCATGCAGGCTCAAGGGCTGCTCAGTTCACCAGGGTCAGCGAGGCCGCCTGAGCGATCCCCTCGACCCCGAAGAGGTTCACCACGCCAAGCAGCATGATCGCTGCCGAGGCCATGAGGAACCCGAACAGCAGCGGGCTGCGCGGCTTGTCCAGCGGCTCGTTCGCCTCGCCGAAGTACATGTAGAAGACGATGCGCAGGTAGTAGAAGGCACCGATGACCGAGGCGATCACGCCCAGCACCGCCAGCCACACCAGGCCCGCGTCATAGGCGGCGCGCAGCACGTAGAACTTGCCGAAGAAGCCCACGAGCGGCGGCACGCCGGCCAGCGAGAACATCAGGATCAGCAGCGCCAGCGCCCGGCCCGGATAGGCGGTCGAGTACATGTTGAGCGCCGAGAGATCGGTCACCGGCTGGCCGTCACGCTCCATCGACAGGATGAAGGCGAAGACGCCAAGGTTCATCACGATGTAGATCGCCATGTAGATCAGCATCGCCTGCACGCCGAAGGCGGTGCCCGAGGCGAGACCCATCAGGGCGAAGCCCATGTGGGTGATCGAGGAATAGGCCATCAGGCGCTTGATGTTGGTCTGGCCGATGGCGGCGATCGAGCCGAGGAACATCGACAGCACCGAGATCAGCGCGATCACCTGCTGCCAGTCGGCGGTGATGCCACCGAAGGCGGAATGCACGACGCGGGCGAACAGGGCCATCGCGGCCACCTTCGGCGCGGTGGCGAAGAAGGCGGTGATCGGGGTCGGCGCGCCCTCGTAGACGTCGGGCGTCCACATGTGGAACGGCACGGCCGAGACCTTGAACGCCAGGCCAGAGATCATGAAGACCAGACCGAAGAGCAAGCCAAGCGGCGCATGCCCCTCACCCGCGGCTTCGATGATGCCCGAGAACAGCGTGGTGCCCGAGAAGCCGTAGACCAGCGAGGCACCATAAAGCAGCATCCCCGAGGAGAGCGAGCCCAGCACGAAGTACTTCAGGCCCGACTCGGTCGACTTGATGCTGTCACGGCGCAGCGAGGCCACGACGTAGAGCGACAGCGACATGAGCTCGAGGCCCATGTAGAGCACGATCAGGTCTCCGGCAGAGACCATGACCATCATGCCGATGACCGCGAGGGTGACCAGCACGGGGTACTCGAAATTGGCGACCTGGCGACGGGCCAGGTACTCCTGGCCCATGACCAGCACCGAGGCGGCCGAGAGCAGGATGGCCACCTTGGCGAAACGGGCGAAGCCGTCGGCGTTGAAGCTGCCACCGAAGGCGGTTTCCCCGACCTCCGAGAAGCCGATCCACAGCGCCATCAGCACGAAGACCAGGGCGGTGAGCCAGGTCAGCGGTGCGGTGAGCTTGTCCTTGCCGGTGTAAACGGCACCGATCAGCGCGAGCATCGCGTAGATCGCCAGAAGGATTTCCGGCAGAATGATGTTCAGATCAGCCTGAAGCATTGTCTTACGGCCTCCAGATCAGTGCGATGCGGCTACGACCGCCCCGTGATCGCCGAGGCGATCCGCGGCAGCCAGCGCGGTTTCATGTTGGCTCAGGAGCTCTTCGACCGAGGGGCCGATGATATCCGTCACGAGGCTGGGGTAGACCCCCAGCAGAAGGGTCATGGCGACGAGCGGAGCGAAGATCCACTTCTCGCGCGCCTTCATGTCGGTGATCGACTTCAGGCTCTCCTTGATCAGGTCGCCCATGACGACCCGACGGTAGAGATAGAGCGCATAGGCCGCCGAGAAGATCACCCCCGAGGTGGCGATCAGGGCAATCCAGGTATTTGCCTGGAAGGCGCCCATCAGGGTCAGGAATTCACCGACGAAGCCCGAGGTGCCCGGCAGGCCGACGTTGGCCATGGTGAAGAACATGAAGATCATCGCATAGGCCGGCATCCGGTTGACCAGACCGCCATAGGCGTCGATCTCGCGGGTGTGCATGCGGTCATAGATCACGCCGACGCAGAGGAAGAGCGCACCCGAGATGAAGCCGTGGCTGATCATCTGGAAGATCGCGCCGTCCAGGCCCTGCTGGTTGGCCGAGAAGATGCCCATGGTCACGTAGCCCATGTGCGCGACCGAGGAATAGGCGATCAGCTTCTTCATGTCCTGCTGCACCAGCGCCACCAGCGAGGTGTAGACGATGGCAATGGCCGAGATCGCCAGGATGAAGGTCGACATCACGTCGGCCCCGACCGGGAACATCGGCAGGCTGAAGCGCAGGAAGCCGTAGCCGCCCATCTTCAGCAGGATCGCCGCCAGGATCACCGAGCCCGCGGTCGGCGCCTGCACGTGGGCGTCGGGCAGCCAGGTGTGCACCGGCCACATCGGCATCTTCACCGCGAAGGAGGCGAAGAAGGCCAGGAAGAGCAGCGTCTGCATGCCGCCTGTGATGCTCATGCCCAGCACCGAGAGCGGCGAAGAGCTGAAGTCATGGCTCAGCAGCGTCGGGATGTCGGTGGTCCCGGCATCGGCGAACATCGCCACCATGGCCACCAGCATCAGCACCGAGCCGAGGAAGGTGTAGAGGAAGAACTTGAAGCTGGCATAGATGCGGTTGGCGCCGCCCCAGATGCCGATGATCAGGAACATCGGGATCAGCGAGGCCTCGAAGAAGAGGTAGAACAGCACCAGGTCCAGCGCCATGAAGACGCCCAGCATCAGGGTCTCGAGCAGCAGGAAGGCCATCATGTATTCCTTCACACGCTTGCTGACATCCCAGGAGGCCCAGATCGTCAGCGGCATGATGAAGGTGGTGAGCAGCACGAAGAGGACCGAGATCCCGTCAACGCCCATCTTGTACTTGAGCCCCAGCAGCCAGTCGCGTTCCTCGACGAACTGCATGCCGGTGTCGGCCGGATCGAAGCCCGCAAGGATGAACAGCGACACCAGGAAGGTCAGCGTGGTGGCGATCAGCGCCACCCACTTGGCATTGCGTTGCGCCGCCGGCTCCTCGCCCCGGAGGAACACCCCCAGGATCACCGCGGCAAGCGCTGGCATGAAGGTGACGATGGAGAGAAGATTGCTCATTATTCGGCCCCTCCGGTCATCGTCATCCAGGTCACGAAGACCGCGATGCCGATGACCATGGCAAATGCGTAGGTGAAGATGTAGCCGGACTGGGCGCGGCCGGCGAGCCGGGTGAAGAAGGGAATGATCCCCATGGCCAGCCCGTTGATGCCGCCATCGACGATCTTGCCGTCACCGCCCTTCCACAGCAGCTTGCCGATCCAGAAGGCGGGCCGCACGAAGATGAAGTGATAGAGTTCGTCGAAGTACCACTTGTTCAGCAGGAACAGGTAGAGCGGACGGTTGGTCTCGGCGACGCGCGCGGCCATGCCGGGACGCTTGATGTACATGACCCAGGCGGTCACGAAGCCAAGCAGCATGGCGACGAAGGGGCTGACCTTGACCCACTTGGGGGCATGGTGCGCCTCGTCCATGACGTGGTTGTCGGGCGCCATGAAGATCGCGCCCTGCGGCGCCATCTGGGCATCGGCAACCGCGTGACCGGCGTCCTCGCCGTGACCGGCATCGGCAACGACCTCTTCGCCATGGCCTTCGGAGGCCACCGCGTGACCTTCGTCACCGTGGCTGTCCTCGCCATGTTCGGCGGCTTCCGCGTGATGCGGGATGCCGAAGAAGCTGTTGACCTTGTTGTGGTCGCCGAAGAACGAGCCATACCACAGCATGCCCGAGAAGATCGCGCCAAGCGCCAGGACACCCAGCGGGATCAGCATGACCTTGGGGCTTTCATGGGCGTGGTCATGGGTGTGCTTGTCGCCCCGCGCCTCGCCGTAGAAGGTCAGGAAGATCAGGCGCCAGGAGTAGAAGCTGGTGAAGAGCGCGGCGATGACCAGCATCCAGAAGGCGTAGCCGCCCATGGTGCCTGCATAGGCGCTCTCGATGATCGCATCCTTGGACAGGAAGCCTGCGAAGCCGATGTGGGTCAGCGGGATGCCGACGCCGGTGATCGCCAGGGTGCCGATCATCATGGCCGCGAAGGTATAGGGGATCTTCTTGCGAAGGTTGCCGTAGTTCCGCATGTCCTGCTCGTGGTGCATCGCGTGGATGACCGAGCCGGCGCCGAGGAAGAGCATGGCCTTGAAGAAGGCGTGCGTCAGCAGGTGGAACATGGCGGCCGAGTAGACGCCGACGCCGGCTGCGACGAACATGTAACCCAGCTGCGAACAGGTCGAATAGGCGATGACGCGCTTGATGTCGTTCTGCACCAGGCCGACGGTTGCCGCGAAGAAGGCGGTGGTGGCACCGAGGAAGGTGACGAAGGCCATCGTCTCGGGGGCGTATTCCATCAGCGGCGACATGCGGCAGACCAGGAAGACACCGGCGGTGACCATGGTCGCGGCGTGGATCAGCGCCGACACCGGGGTCGGGCCTTCCATCGCGTCCGGCAGCCAGGTGTGCAGGAAGAGCTGCGCCGATTTGCCCATGGCACCGACGAACAGCAGGAAGGCAATCAGGTTGGCCGCGTTCCACTCGCGCCACAGGAAGTGCAGCGAGGTATCGGCCAGCGTCGCACCAGAGGCGAAGATCACGTCCAGGTCGATGCTGTCGGTCAGGTAGAAGAGCGCGAAGATGCCCAGGGCGAAGCCGAAGTCACCCACGCGGTTGACCACGAAGGCCTTCATGGCGGCGGCACCGGCCGAGGGCTTCTTGTAGTAGAAACCGATCAGCAGGTACGAGGCCACGCCGACGCCTTCCCAGCCGAAGAACATCTGGACCAGGTTGTCCGAGGTCACCAGCGCCAGCATCGAGAAGGTGAAGAAGCTGAGGTAGGCGAAGAAGCGGGGGCGGTATTCCTCGCCCTCCTTGAAGTTCTCGTCATGCGCCATGTAGCCGAAGCTGTAGAGGTGCACGAGCGCCGAGACGGTGGTGACGACGATCAGCATGATCGTGGTCAGCCGGTCCAGGCGAATGCCCCAGGAGGTGCTCAGCGAGCCGCTCTCGATCCAGCGCAGCAGGTTGATGTGCTGCACCTCGTCGGGGGTGTTGAAGAAGGTGATCCAGCTCAGCAGGCAGATCAGGAAGAGCACGCCGGTGGTCAGCACCTGGGCACCCTTCACACCGATCAGCCGCCAGCCGAAGCCGGCGATGATGGCGCTGAAGAGCGGTGCGAGAAGAATGATGGGGACCATGGGCTCAGCCTTTCATCACGTTGACGTCTTCCACGGCGATGGTGCCGCGGTTGCGGAAGAAGCAGACGAGGATGGCAAGCCCGATCGCCGCTTCCGCAGCAGCGACAGTCAGAACGAAGAGCGTGAAGACCTGCCCCGCCAGATCCCCGAGGAACGAGGAGAAGGCGACGAGGTTGATGTTCACCGAAAGCAGGATCAGCTCGATGCTCATCAGCAGGATGATGACGTTCTTCCGGTTCAGGAAGATGCCGAAGATCCCGATGACGAAGAGCGCTGCCGCCACCGTCAGGTAATGTTCGATACCGATCATCCGCGGTCTCCTTTCGATTGCGCAGCGCAGGCGCGTTCCCTGGTCCCGAGCATCACGGGCGTGATTGCACCCGCGACGAAGATGGCTGTCCAGCTGGCTATGCTCATCGCTGTCCCGTTTCCTTTCCCCGGTCCCTCCGGGGTCACTTGAATATTCTCAGGCCCCGATTGCGGAGGCCCCGGTTTGCAAGACCCCGGCGCGATGCCGGGGCCAATTCACTGCCGGAGGGGTTAGAGCCCCTGCCCCGGCTTCACGTCCTTCAGCTCCATCGCCTTGGCCGGGTCGCGCCACATCTGGTGCAGCACGTTCTGGCGCTTGATGTCCTGGCGGTGGCGCAGGGTCAGCACGATGGCCCCGATCATCGCCACCAGCAGGACAAGGCCTGCCAGCTGGAAGACCAGGAAGTATTGTTCATAGATCAGCTGGCCCAGGGCGGCGGTGTTCTGCACATCCGCGGGGGCCACGGCCAGGCGCGCCGCCTCGGCGGTGTCGGCTTCGGTCCAGGAGCCATAGGCCAGGGCGAACTGCATCAGCAGCACGATGCCGATCAGCAGCGCCAGCGGCATGTAGCGCGCCATCTCGGCCTTCAGCGAGGCGAAGTCGACGTCCAGCATCATCACCACGAAGAGGAAGAGCACCGCCACGGCGCCGACGTAGACGATGATCAGCAGCATGGCCACGAACTCCGCCCCCAGCAGGACGAAGAGCCCCGCCGCCGAGAGGAAGGCCAGGATCAGCCAGAGCACCGAATGCACCGGGTTGCGGCTGACGACGGTGAAGAGACCGCCTGCCAGCAGGCAGAGGGCGAAGAGATAGAAAGAGAAGGCGGCGACAGTCATGTCTCATCATCCTCGTGTTCGTCCATGACCTCTTTGGCCAGTTGGGCGGCCTTGGTCATGGCGGGTATGCCGGCGAACATCGACATCTGAGCGATGGCCTCGGCGATTTCCTGTTTCGTCGCGCCCGCTTCCAGAAGATGGCGGACGGTGATGCGCAGCTGGCTTTCGGCCTGTGCGCCCTGCATGGTCAGACCCGCGAGGGTCAGGAAGAGGCGGGTCTTGCTGTCCAGCCCCTCCTTGTTGAAGGCCTTGCCGAAGGCCACTTCCATCCACTCTTTCGGCATCGTCGGCCAGAGCTGCTCGAACCCTTTGGGGGTAAAGCTCTCCAGCGCCGGGTTCATGGACTTGGCCATCTCCTGGGCATGCCGGATGAACATCTCGAACGGGTTTTGGGGGTCAGACATCGTCGGCCCCCCTGCCCTTCGTATGTTCAGCAAAGCGGATCATCGGTAGGGTGCATCCAGTTCCAGGTTGCGGGCGATCTCGGCTTCCCAGCGGGCGCCGTTATCCAGAAGCTTCTCCTTGTCGTAGAAGAGCTCTTCCCGCGTCTCGGTGGCGAACTCGAAGTTCGGGCCCTCGACGATGGCATCCACCGGGCAGGCTTCCTGGCAGAAACCGCAGTAGATGCACTTCGTCATGTCGATGTCGTAGCGCGTGGTCCGGCGCGAGCCGTCCTCGCGCGGTTCCGCGTCGATGGTGATGGCCTGAGCCGGGCAGATCGCCTCGCAGAGCTTGCAGGCAATGCAGCGCTCTTCCCCGTTGGGGTAGCGACGCAGCGCGTGCTCACCGCGGAAACGGGGCGACAGCGGCCCCTTTTCATGCGGGTAGTTCAGCGTGGCCTTGGGCTTCAGCAGGTATTTGAACCCCATCCTGAAGCCCTTCAGGATGTCCATCAGCAGGAAGTACTTGGCGGCGCGGGTGTAGTCGACGCTTGCCATATCAGCCTCCAATCATCCAGCGGGCGTAGGCGCCGCCGAAAAGCTCGAATTTCGCAAGGAATGCCACCAGCACGACCCAGAAGAGCGACAGCGGCAGGAAGACCTTCCAGCCGATACGCATCAGCTGGTCGTAGCGGTAGCGCGGCACCACGGACTTGGTCATGGCGAAGACGAAGAACACCAGGACACACTTGCCGAAGAACCACAGGAAGCCGTCGGGCAGGCCGGGGATGGGCGACAGCCAGCCGCCGAAGAACAACGTCGTGGTCAGGGCGCACATCAGCACGATGGCCACGTATTCACCGATCATGAACAGCAGGAACGGGGTCGAGCTGTATTCCACCTGGTAGCCGGCAACCAGTTCCGATTCCGCTTCGGGAAGGTCGAAGGGCGGGCGGTTGGTCTCGGCGTGGGCCGAGATCAGGAAGAGGAAGAGCATCGGGAAGTGCGGCAGCCAGTACCAGCTGAAGATGCCGTAGCCGGTATCCTGCGCCGCGACGATATCGCCGAAGTTCATCGAGCCGGTCGAAATCACGATGCCGATGATGATCAGGCCCAGCGACACCTCGTAGGAGATCATCTGCGCCGCAGACCGGAGCGAGCCCAGGAAGGGATACTTCGAGTTCGACGCCCAGCCCCCCATGATCACGCCGTAGACCTCAAGCGAGGAGACCGCGAAGACGTAGAGGATGGCGACGTTGATGTCCGAGAGGACCCAGCCGTCGTTGAAGGGGATCACCGCCCAGGCGATCATCGCCAGCACGAAGCTGAGGATCGGCGCCAGGAAGAAGACGAACTTGTCGGCGCCCGCGGGCACCACCACTTCCTTGGTGATGTATTTCGCGAAGTCCGCGAAACTCTGCAGCAGGCCGAAGACGCCCACCACGTTGGGGCCGCGACGCAGCTGCACGGCGGCCCAGATCTTGCGGTCTGCGTAAAGCAGGAAGGCGAGGCACACCAGAAGGGGCACCACGATCAGAAGGACCTGGCCGATTATCAGCAGCAGGACGCCTAGCGGGTTGGAGGTGAAAAACTCAGCCATATGTCCTCACACCGTGGGTATTCCGTTTTCGGCGCAATGCGCCGTGACGACTTCTGCGTCAATCGTCCGCTTGCCGTCCGGCAGGGCCGGCGAGACGGTATAAACCGCATCTGCCTCCCAGAGACCAGAGACCTGGGCGACATTTGTCCGCAGATGTCTTGCAAATCCGTAGCCGCGGATCAGCGCATATTGCGCCGCCGCACATTCCGCGTAGTCCGAGAGATCCTCGGGCCCGCGCGCGCCCCGCATGGAGACATGGAAATTCACCAGGTCACCATCCAGAAGACGCGTTTCGATCCCCTCATAGACCCGCCCGGCCGGGGCCAGCGCGGCACGGGTGGCGGGCTGCGCTGCGCAGTCCGTTCCCGTACCGGCGCAGGGGGTCCCGCAGCCGAGCAGCAGCGCCGAGGCGCCGGAGCCTATGATCAGGGCTAGCTTCATTCGGCCGCCATCGGCGCGGAAGCGCGCTCTGCGGCCAGTTTCGACAGTTCCGCCATGACCTCGGACGCACGTGCGATCGGGTTGGTCAGGTAGAAGTCGTTGATCGGCAGGCGGAAGCTGGCCTCACCCAGGCTCGCTGCGGGCAGCGGGGTCCAGGTGTTTTCCGGCACCTCGTCGATCTGGGCCAGGTGCGGCACATCGGCGATCAGCGCCTGGCGCAGCTGCGCGAGGCTGTCGAAGGGCAGCGTGGCACCCAGCTCGGCCGAGAGGGCGCGCAGGATGGCCCAGTTCTCTTTCGCCTCGCCGGGGGCGAAACCGGCGCGCAGCGCCAGCTGCGGACGGCCCTCGGTGTTGACGAAGAGACCGTTCTCTTCCGTGTAGGCAGCGCCCGGCAGGATCACGTCGGCGCGCATCGCGCCACGGTCGCCATGGCTGCCCTGGTAGATCACGAAGGGACCATCGCCGATCTCGACCTCGTCAGCGCCGAGGTTGAAGATCACGTCCGCATCGTCCAGCGCATCGAGGCCACGCTCGGTCACCGCGCCCACGTCCAGCGCGCCGACGCGCGAGGCGGCGGTGTGCAGGACCAGCATGCGACCGGAAAGGGACTGAGCGGCGGCCAGGACGGCAGCGCCGTCGGCCTCGTTCACGGCGCCCTGGCCAACGATCACGATGGCGTCCTCGCCGACCTTCAGATCGGCCAGCGCCGCGCGGCCGGTGCCGGCATGGGTGTGCTCATAGGTCAGATCGGCGGCAGCGCCGACCAGGGTGACATTGGCACCCTGCAGCCAGGCCTTGCGGATACGGGCATTCAGCACCGGCGCCTCGACGGCGGGGTTGGTGCCGATCAGCACGATCTCTTTCGCCGCGTCGATATCCTCGATCGCCACGTTGCCCACGTAGGCCGAGCGGTTGTCGGCGGGCAGCTTGGCACGGTCGGTACGGCATTCGACGACACCGCCCTGCCCTTCGACCAGCGCCTTCAGCGCATAGACGGCCTCGACCGGGGCCAGATCACCGACCAGGGCGGCCAGGTTCTTGGCCCCCTTCATCGCGGCGACGGTGGCCGACAGGGCCTCGGGCCAGGTGGCGGGCTTCAGCTTGCCATCCACGCGGATATAGGGGCGGTCCAGACGCTGACGGCGCAGACCATCCCAGATGAAGCGCGTCTTGTCCGAGATCCATTCCTCGTTCACGCCGTCATGGTTGCGCGGCAGCACGCGCATGACTTCGCGGCCCTTGGTGTCGACCCGGATGCTGGAGCCGAGCGCGTCCATCACGTCGATGGTCTCGGTCTTGGTCAGCTCCCAGGGGCGGGCGGTGAAGCTGTAGGGCTTCGAGACCAGGGCCCCGACCGGGCAGAGGTCGATGATGTTGCCCTGCAGGTTCGAGTTCAGCGTCTCGTTGAGATAGCTGGTGATCTCGGCATCCTCGCCGCGACCCGTCTGGCCCATCTGGGTGATGCCCGCCACCTCGGTGGTGAAGCGGACGCAACGGGTGCAGGAGATGCAGCGCGTCATGTGGGTCTCGACCAGCGGACCCAGGTCCAAGTCCTGGGTGGCCCGCTTGGGCTCGCGGTAGCGCGAGAAGTCGACACCATAGGCCATGGCCTGGTCCTGCAGGTCGCATTCGCCGCCCTGGTCGCAGATCGGGCAATCCAGCGGGTGGTTGATGAGCAGGAACTCCATCACCCCCTCGCGGGCCTTCTTGACCATGGGCGACTTGGTCTTGATCACCGGCGGCGCGCCTTCCGGCCCCGGACGCAGGTCCTTGACCTGCATCGCGCAGGAGGCGGCGGGCTTGGGCGGGCCGCCCACGACTTCCACCAGGCACATGCGGCAGTTGCCCGCGATGGACAGACGCTCGTGGTAGCAGAAACGCGGCACCTCGATGCCCGCCTGCTCGCAGGCCTGGATCAGGGTCAGGGCCGGCTCGACCTCGATCTCCTGGTCGTCGATGATGATCTTGCGAAGGTCAGACATGGGTGCTCACTTTTCTTTCAAGAGGGCGCCGATCGGGCTGTTCCGGGCGATCTCGGTGCGGCCGAGAGTACACAGATCCGCCGTCTTCTCGGGGTCCAGTCCTTTGGATTTCACGTAGGTTTCGCCAAGCGCGCGCATCCGCTCCTTTTCATCGGCGGAGTTCACGTAGGCGTCGATCTCTTCCTTGCTGTAGCCAAGGTCGCGGGCGCGGCCATTGAGCTTGTTCAGCAGCAGGAGACCTTTCAGGTTGCGGGGCGCGATGGAGGCGCATTGGTCACTGATCTCGATGGCCAGCGCGACCGAGAGCATCGGCCCGTCGATCTCTTCCACCTGGCTCAGCGGCGGGCGGGGATTGGTGCTGGCCAGGGAGGCCGTGGCAAGGGTCAGGGCCGAGGCGAGGGCCAGGGCGGCGAAACGAAGGGTGGAGAGACGCATGGCATGTCCTTTCTGCGCGGGTGTATCCCCTCGCAGAGCCACGCCAGAGCGCTTGCTATTCAATAGCAACGCCGCGCCACCGCGCCGGATGAGTGCCAGGCCGCTCATGCCGCCGCCCCGCCGCAGGCGTGTTTCTGCCAAAGCCCCTGCTCGCGCAGCCAGGCCCAGCCGAAGGCGTGATCCGAGGCGCCGTTCTCGCGCAGGTGCTCCAGCCGCTCCATCGCCTCGTCCAGGGTGGGCTGATGCCCCTCGGGCACCCACCACATGACGAAATGCATCTCGCCCAGGACCTCGAACCACTCGGCGCGGCGTTCGTAGAACTGCCGGTGCACGGTGTTCCAGACGAAGTGCTCGAGGCTGGGCAGGTCTTCCCAGACGGTGAGATTGGCGACGAAGCGGGGATCGTCCCCGATGGCGTTCTCGGTATTGCCGGTGCCGGGCTCGCCCGAGCCCTCCATCATCCAGACGAAGCCGGGCATGCGCTTGCCCAGACCGTTCACACGGTCGAGCGCGCCCATGAACTCGGCCACGCGCGGGTCATCCGTCTCGGCGACGAGACGGCCCACGTTGAGCTCCGCCAGGTGATATCCGGGCCGGTTCACCATCCGCGGCACACCCCGCTGAGGATCAGGTCGGAGCCCTGGAACTGCAGGGCTTCGTCGGGCGCATCGGGGCCGTTGATCCAGTCGATGCGCGACGAGCCGAAGTACTCGATGCAATGGTTGACGGCTTCATAGCGGCCCGCGTCACGGGCCCCCGCAAGGCTCTTGCCCGCATCCTTCACCGCGACGGTGAAATTGGCCGGGGCGTCCTTTTCGGCGGCCAGTCTCATGCGGAAGAGCTGGCCGTCGAAGACCGGGCGCTTGTTCTTGCTCAGCGCCTGGCTGCGGCTGCAGGCCGACAGCGCCAGGGCCGCGCAAAGCGCCAGGCCAAGAAGGCGAAGGGGGGTATGACGCGCGTCGGTCATGATCATTCCGCCGCCGTCAGGATGGTGGCCGAGCGGCCGGTCTTCTGGCGCTTGATGCGGTCCTCGATCTCGTCACGGAAGTGACGGATCAGGCCCTGGATCGGCCAGGCGGCCGCATCGCCCAGAGCGCAGATGGTGTGGCCTTCGACCTGCTTGGTCACGTCCAGCAGCATGTCGATTTCCTCGACCTCGGCCTGACCTGTGACGAGACGGTCCATGACGCGCATCATCCAGCCCGTGCCTTCGCGGCAGGGCGTGCACTGGCCGCAGCTCTCGTGCTTGAAGAACTTCGACAGGCGCCAGACGGCTTTCACGATGTCGACGGAGTTATCCATGACGATCATGCAGCCGGTGCCGAAGGAGCTCTGGTTCTGGCGCATCCAGTCGAAGTCGAAGATCGCGTCTTCCAGCTTCTCCTTGGGCAGCACCGGGCAGGAGGCACCGCCGGGGATGATGGCCTTCAGGTTGTCCCAGCCGCCGCGGATGCCGCCGCCGTGATGCTCGATGATCTCGCGCACCGACAGGGACATCTGCTCTTCAAAGACGCAGGGGTTGTTCACGTGGCCGGTCAGCGCCATCAGCTTGGTGCCGGCGTTGTTCGGACGCCCGAAAGAGCTGAACCACTCGGGGCCGCGGCGCAGGATGGTCGGCACGACGGCGATGGATTCGACGTTGTTCACCGTGGTCGGGCAGCCATAGAGACCGGCACCGGCGGGGAACGGAGGCTTCATCCGGGGCATGCCCTTCTTGCCTTCCAGGCTTTCGATCAGCGCCGTTTCCTCGCCGCAGATATAGGCCCCTGCCCCGTGGTGCAGGAAGACGTCGAAGGAATAGCCGGACTTGCAGGCGTCCTTGCCGATGAGACCCGCGTCATAGGCCTCGTCGATGGCGGCCTGCAGGGCCTCCTTCTCGCGGATGTATTCGCCGCGGATGTAGATGTAGGCCGCAACCGCGTTCATGGCGAAACCGGCGATCAGGGCACCTTCGATCAGCGTATGCGGATCGTGGCGCATGATCTCGCGGTCCTTGCAGGTCGCGGGTTCGGATTCGTCGGCGTTGATCACCAGGTAGGACGGGCGACCGTCGCTTTCCTTCGGCATGAAGGACCACTTGAGGCCGGTCGGGAAACCCGCACCGCCACGGCCGCGAAGGCCTGAGTCCTTCACCTGGTTGATGATCCAGTCGCGCCCGTTGGCAAGGATGCCTGCGGTGCCATCCCAATGGCCACGAGCCTGCGCGCCTTTCAGCGTGCGGTCGTTCATGCCGTAGAGATTGGTAAAGATGCGGTCCTGATCCTTGAGCATGTCTTACCCTTTGTCATTCCGGCGCGCGCGCCAGATCTGCGCCACCACCACCAGCGCCCAGACGAAGGCGGCAATGGCGGCAAAATCGAAGAGGAAAACAAAACGCTCCGGCAGGCCAAGCTGGCCGCCGACGAACTGCAGACCCATCCAGAGCAGCATGGTCACGGCGATCACGATCGCCACCATGCGCCCCTTGCGGGCCAGTTCCAGTTCCTTGGCTCTGTCTTCCACCATCTCCATTCCTCAATCCGCCGCTTCGGTTGCGGCGGTCAGGGCCTGCGCCTGGGCGATCCAGCCATCCCGGCCGATGCGCCCGCGGGCCCCTTTCACGTTCTCTTCGACCCAGGCCACATCGGCCTCGGTCCAGCTGGCGATCTGGGCAAAGCTCAGCACGCCTGCGTCATTCAGCGCCTGCGCCAGCTTGGGGCCGACGCCCTTCAGCTGCTGCAGGTCATCCTTCGTCACCGTCTCGGTCGCGGGGGCCTCGACCACCGGGGGTTCGACCTCGGCCAGCTCGGGCTTCGCAACCGACGCCGCCTTCGGGGCGACCTCGGGCGCCGGGATGGCGCCGGGCTGCATCTCGCCCGCGGGCGCGGCCACGGCCTCACGCGCTTCGGCGACGGAGGCCTGCACCGGCCCCTGCCCCGCCGAAGAGGCGCAGAGGAAACGGTTGAACCCCGTCAGCACCGCCGCGGCGGCAATCAGCGCCAGCAGCAGGGCCGGAAGCAGACCGAGGGGCTGGGAAAGAGACAGGAGCAGCACAAGCGCCAGGGCGGCGCCAAGCGCCATCCCCACCGTCCTGCACATGTCCTTGCTCATCCCGGTCATGCCCCTGGTCCCTTACTCGCCCTTGGCCAGCTTGCGCGCCTGGCCAACCCAGTCGTCGCGGCTGACACGGCCCTTGAAGCCGACCAGGTTCTGATCGGCCCAGGCCACCTGCGCGGCATCCCAGGCAGCAATCTGGTCGAAGTGGAAGATGCCGATCTCGTTCAGCACGCCTTCCAGCTTCGGACCGACGCCGGAGATCTTCTTCAGGTCATCTGCCTTGCCGTCACGGGCCGCATCCAGGGCCTCGGGCTTCGCACCCTCGCCGGCGGCCTCGACATCGGCGGCGGCCACGGCGGGCTCGGCGCTGGCGGGCTTGCCCTTGGCGGTCGCATTGGCTTCCTGCTTGGTCGCGCCGGCCTTCGAGACCGGCTTGTCGGCCGCGGGCTTGGGTTCTTTCTCGACCTTGGGCTTGCCGGCCGGGCCTTCGGGCTTCTGGTCACGCCAGGGCGTCAGCAGCGGCACTTCGGTGCCGTCGATGCGCTTGATGCCGTCGCCCACCTCGACCGCGCGGGCCACGGAGGCGTTGTATTGGGTACGGCCGCTTTCCCATTCGGTCAGCGCCACCAGCCCGGCTTCGGGCTCGGAGGAGAAACGGCCGTTCTGCGGACCCGGCACCGGCACTTCGCCGGCGGCCAGCTTGTCCAGCAGCTCTGCCAGCTTCTCGGCGGTCAGGTCCTCGTAGTAATCCTTGCCGATCTGGGCCATGGGCGCATTGGCGCAGGCGCCAAGGCACTCGACCTCTTCCCACGAGAACTTGCCATCGGCGGAAAGCTCATGCGGCTTGGCGTTGATCTTGTCCTTGCAGACCGAGATCAGGTCCTCGGAGCCGCAGATCATGCAGGTGGTGGTGCCGCAGATCTGGATATGGGCCACCGAGCCCGTGGGCTGCAGCTGGAACATGAAGTAGAAGGTCGCCACTTCGAGGACACGGATATCGGCCATGTCCAGCATCTTGGCGACATATTCGATGGCGGGCTTGCTCAGCCAGCCTTCCTGTTCCTGGGCACGCCACAGGAGCGGGATCACCGCCGAGGCCTGGCGGCCCTCGGGGTACTTGGAAATCTGGCCTTCGGCCCACTTCAGGTTCGCCTCGGTGAAGGCGAAGCTTTCGGGCTGGTCTTGGTGCAGGCGTCTCAGCATCGGCTCAGGTCCCGTCCTTTACTCTCTGTTCCGCGAGGTCGTCCCCGCTGCGGCCCCTCGGGCCATTCATCCGTGGCAGGGCGCATGCGTCCCGCCCGCCGCCTCAGGCGGCACATTCCCCCACCACGAGCTGCACCGCGCCGTCCGGCAGGGATACCGCATCGCCCGTGGCGATCTTGTATTGCGCCATCTCGATGGCCTGCTCGCGGGTCAGACCCGTCTGCAGCTCCACCGGCAGGTAATCGCGTTCGGTCCTCAGCACGCAGCCGACCGAGGCCACCGCGTCGTTGAAGCCCTCGGCCGCGCCGGCGGGCAGGTCTTCGGGCAGGCCCGCGGTGCAGGCGGCAAGCGCCAGGGCCGCGAGAGGTGCCGTCAGGCGAAGAAGCTGTGCGGTGACCATCAGAAGTACCCCCGTGCGATATCCATCAGCACGGCGGCCGCCGCCCCGATCACCGCGCCCACGACCAGACGCGAGCTGCCCCGCGCGCCGAGCACGGCCAACACGCCGCAAACGGCCCCCACGAGGAGCTGCCAGAGGGAAATGGTCACCGATCCCATCAGCGGTCGACCTCGCCGAAGACGATGTCCATGGTACCGATGATCGCCGCCACATCCGCCAGCTGGTGCCCCGAGGCCACGTGGTCCATCGCCTGCAGGTGCAGGAAGCCCGGCGCGCGCAGTTTGGCGCGGTAGGGCTTGTTGGAGCCATCGGCCACCAGGTAGACGCCGAATTCGCCCTTCGGCGCTTCGACGGCGGCATAGACCTCGCCCGCGGGGACGTGGAAGCCCTCGGTATAAAGCTTGAAGTGGTGGATGAGCGCCTCCATCGAGGTCTTCATCTCACCGCGCTTCGGCGGGGTCAGCTTGCCACGGGTCAGCACGTCGCCGGGCGTTTCGCGCAGCTTGACGATGGCCTGGCGCATGATCTTCACGCTCTCGCGCATCTCGGCCATGCGGCAGAGGTAGCGGTCGTAGCAATCGCCGTTCTTGCCGACGGGAATCTGGAAGTCGAACTCGTCGTAGCATTCGTAGGGCTGCGCGCGACGCAGGTCCCAGGGCAGGCCCGAGCCCCGCACCATGACGCCCGAGAAGCCCCATTGCTGGATTTCTTCCTCGGTCACCACGCCGATGTCGACGTTACGCTGCTTGAAGATCCGGTTCTCGGTCAGCAGGCTGTCGATGTCGTCGAGCTTGGCGGGGAATTCGATCGCCCATTCCTCGATATCGTCGATCAGCTGGTCGCTGAGATCCTGGTGCACACCGCCGGGACGGAAATAGGCGGCGTGGAAACGCGCGCCAGAGGCCCGTTCGTAGAAGATGCACAGGTCTTCACGCGGCTCGAAGCCCCAGAGCGGCGGCGTCAGCGCGCCCACGTCCATGGCCTGGGTGGTCACGTTCAGCAGGTGGTTCAGGATACGGCCGATCTCGCAGAAGAGCACGCGGATCAGCGAGGCCCGCCGCGGGATCTCGGTGCCGGTCAGCTTCTCGATGGCCAGGCACCAGGCATGTTCCTGGTTCATCGGCGCCACGTAATCCAGCCGGTCCATGTAGGGCAGGTTCTGGAGGTAAGTGCGGCTTTCCATCAGCTTCTCGGTGCCGCGGTGAAGCAGGCCGATGTGGGGATCGCAACGCTCGACGATCTCGCCGTCAAGCTCGAGCACGAGGCGCAGCACGCCGTGTGCCGCCGGGTGCTGCGGCCCGAAGTTGATGTTGAAGTTGCGGATCTGCTGTTCGCCCGTCTGGGCGTCGTCAAAACCTTTGGAGCCGTCCATCACTTCGCCTCCTCTTTCTTCTCGTCACCGGGAAGAATGTACTCGGCCCCCTCCCAGGGGGACATGAAATCGAACTGGCGGTATTCCTGGACCAGCTTGACCGGCTCGTAGACGACGCGCTTCTGCACTTCGTCGTAACGCACTTCGGTGTAGCCGGTGGTCGGGAAGTCCTTGCGCAGCGGGTGGCCGCGGAAACCGTAGTCGGTCAGGATGCGGCGCAGGTCCGGGTGGCCCGAGAAGACGATGCCGAACATGTCGAAGACTTCGCGCTCGAACCAGTTGGCCGAGGGGTGGACGCTGACGATCGAGGGGACCATCTCGTCCTCGCGCACGGCGACGCGCAGGCGAACGCGCTGGTTCGTGTACATCGACAGGAAGTGGTAGACCACGTCGAAGCGCTTGGCGCGCTCGGGGTAGTCCACCGCGGTGATGTCCACCAGCGACGAGAACTTGCACGAGTTGTCCGTGCGCAGGAACTCGACGAAGCCCACGATGTTCGAGGGCGTGACGTCGATGTTCAGCTCGCCGAAGGCGACCTCCCAGCCTGCCACGCAATCGGGACGCCGCACTTCGATGTGGGCACCCAGTTCCTTCAGAGCTTCGCTCATGATTTCCCCCTGCCCTTAGCGTACCAGAGTGCCGGTGCGGCGGATCTTCCGCGCCAGCTGAAGAATGCCGTAGACCAGCGCTTCTGCGGTCGGAGGGCAGCCGGGGACATAGATGTCCACGGGCACGATCCGGTCACAGCCGCGTACCACGGAATAAGAGTAGTGATAGTAGCCACCGCCATTGGCGCAGGAGCCCATCGAGATCACGTAGCGCGGCTCGGGCATCTGGTCATAGACCTTGCGCAGCGCGGGGGCCATCTTGTTGGTCAGCGTGCCGGCGACGATCATCACGTCGGACTGGCGCGGCGAGGCGCGCGGCGCGGTGCCGAAACGCTCAATGTCGTAGCGCGGCATCGAGGTGTGCATCATCTCGACGGCGCAGCACGCCAGACCGAAGGTCATCCAGTGCAGAGAGCCGGTCCGCGCCCAGGTGATCAGGTCCTCGGCCGAGGTCAGCAGGAAGCCCTTGTCCTGAAGTTCCCGGTTCAGCGCCTGGGTGGCGACTTCCTTGTCGGCACCAGCGGTGTTGGCAGAGGTCATCACTCCCATTCCAGGGCTCCCTTCTTCCATTCGTAGGCGAAGCCGATGGTCAGGACGAACAGGAAGACCATCATCGACCAGAACCCGACCATCGAGATGTCCTTGAAGGCCACGGCCCAGGGGAAGAGCATCGCGATTTCGAGGTCGAAGATGATGAACAGGATCGAGACCAGGTAGAACCGGACGTCGAATTTCATCCGCGCATCATCGAAGGCGTTGAACCCGCATTCGTAGGCGCTGACTTTTTCCGGATCGGGGTTACGGACAGCGATGATCAGGGCGGCGAGGATCAGGACCAGGCCAAGGACGATCGCGACCGCGAGAAAGATGAGGATGGGAAGATATTCCCGCAGCATCTCTTCCACGAATGGCTCCTTTCATGGGCGGCGGGGGTCCGCTCGGGGACCCTCAAGGCTAGGTCGGGTTTTACGCCCGCCCCCCGGCAGGGTCAACCGAAGGAGAGCGTTTTAGACGGTTAGCATGCGGGATGAAGAACCTTCGTAAACAATTGAATACCATGGATTTGATCTTGGCGCGCAGAGTTAACGCCGCATTGCCGCAATGGCGGGGAAACCCAACGGAATCACTCGGGTATACTTGACGGAATCAATCGGATTTCCCGACGGCACCGCCGGGAGCGGAAAAACTGACCCAAGGTCAATGACATGGCAGGCGCGAGCCGGGACAATGTTCTGCAACCGGGCGCAGAGAGCAGACCGTGTTCAGCCCTGCCAGCGCGGCTTGCGGCGCTCGAAGAAGGCGGCGATCCCCTCCTGCGCTTCCTCGCCCTCCCAGCAGGCGACAAGTTCCTCGATGCTATGATCAATTTCCTCGGCAGAGGGCGGATTGCCCAAGCGGCGGGCAAGCGCCTTGGCCCGCGCCACCGCCTGCGGGGCGGTTTCGAGGATCGGCGCGATGGCGGCCTTGACGGCCTGGTCCAGCGCTTCGGGCGTCACGACCTCGGCGAAGAGCTCCAGCCGAAGCGCCGCCTCGGCGTCGAAACGGGCCCCCTGGAAGAAGATGCGCCGCCCCCCGGCGGGGCCGGTGCGGGCCAGGACATAGGGGCCGATGGTGGCGGGGATCAGGCCCAGCCGGGTCTCGGTCAGCGCCAGTTGCACCCGGTCCGAGGCAATGGCCTGGTCGCAGCAGGCCACCAGCCCGACGCCGCCGCCGAAACAATTGCCGTGGATGCGCCCGATGAGCGGCTTGGGCAACGCGTCGAGCGCGCCCAGCATGTCCGCCAGCGCCCGCGCCTCGCGGCGGCGCGTCGCCGCGTCGGCCTGCATCTGGTCCTGCATCCAGCCCAGGTCGGCCCCGGCGCAGAAGCTGCGCCCCTCCCCCGCCAGCACCACCACCCGCACCGTATCATCCGCGCCCAGGTCCCGCGCGGCCCCGGTCAGCTCGGCGATCATCTGCGCCGACATGGCGTTGTGCTTCTCGCCCCGCGCGAGCCAGAGCCAGGCCACGCCGCGCCCTGTGCGCTCGATGCGGATCGTCTGATAGCTCATGACCTCATCTCCCTTGCCAGTGCCCCGGCCTCGGCCAGCACCTCCATGTCCAGCCCGGTCTCATGGCCCAGCCCTGCCAGATGCGCCGCCAGCGCCCCGGTGGCCACGTTGCCCGCCGCTCCCGGCGCATAGGGGCAGCCGCCGAGGCCGCCCACCGAAGCATCGAAGATCCGCAGACCATGGGACAGCGCGCGCTCGACATTGGCCAGCGCCCGGCCGCCGGTGTCGTGAAAATGGCCTGCCACATGTTCCACAGGGATCTCGTGCAGCACCGCGTCCAGCATCGCGCCGACCTCCTCGGGCTGCGCCCGCCCAAGGGTCTCGCCCAACGAGATCTCGGTGCAGCCCATGTCGAAGAGCTCGGCCGCGACGCGGGCCACGGCGGCGGGCGCGACCGGCCCGTCATAGGGGCAATGGGTCACGCAGGAGACATAGCCCCGCACCCCCAGCCCCGCCGTGCGGGCGGTCTCGACCACCGGGCGGAACCGCGCGAGGCTCTCGTCGATCGAGGCGTTGATATTGGCGCGGCTGAAGCCTTCCGAGGCGGCGCCGAAGACCGCCACCTCGTCGGCCCCTGCCACCAGCGCATCCTCGAGACCGCGCAGGTTAGGCGTCAGCGCGGTATAAAGGACCCCCGGCGCGCGGGTGATCCCGGCCAGCACCTGGGCCGAGCCCGCCATCTGGGGCACCCACTTCGGGCTGACAAAGCTGGCGCATTCGATCCGGCGGAACCCGGCGCGGGACAGGCAATCGACCAGCGCCACCTTCTCTGACACCGGAATCGCGCGCGCCTCGTTCTGCAGCCCGTCGCGCGGGCCGACCTCGACGATCTCCACTGTCTCGGCCATCTTCCCTCCTCCAAGGATCAGAGCCTGCCCGTTTTTCCGGCCCTCGCCAGCCTTCTAGCCGACGGGCCTTCTAGCCGACGGGCGGCGCCTCTGCGGGCTGCGCATAGAATTCCCGCGCGAAGACCCCGGTGCCCGGTTCGGGCAGGGCATCACGGAAACCGGGCCGCTCGGTGATCCGCTCGTACCAGGCGGCGGTCTCGGGGAAGCCTTCCAGATCGGTGTAATGCAGCGCCATCCAGATCGCCTGGCCGACGGCGATATCGGCCGCCGAGAAGCCCGAGGTCAGCAGGTAGTCGCGGTTTTCAAGCGGGGTGGAAAGGCGGCCCTCGATGGCGGCGAAGCACTTCTTCAGCCGGGCCACCTCGATCTTCATCACGGTGGGCGATCGCTGCCAGTCCTCGAAGAGCACGATATGCTGCTGGGTCAGCGCCGCGCAGTGCTGCGAGATGGTCTCGGCGAAATGCAGCCAGACCAGCCAGTCGGGCCGGTCCAGGTCCCCCGGCAGCCGCCCCAGGCCACGGGCCGGGAAGCGTTCGCAGAGGATCTCCATGATCGCGAGGCTCTCGAAGTAGGTCTCGCCTTCCAGCTCCAGCGCGGGCACGCGGCCCGCGGGCGAGGCGACAAGGTAGTCGGGCTGGCGCAGCGAGGCGTCGAAGGGGCGGATCGAGATATCGAAGGGCTCGCCCAGCTCGTTCAGAAGCCAGAGCACCCGCATCGAACGGGAGCCTGCGCAGTGGTGCAGGGTAATCATGACTGGCCCTCCTCTTCGGGGGTCAGGCGGATGAGAGCGGCCCCGGCGTCGACCTGGGCGCCCTCGGGCTGAAGGATTTCGGCGATGACACCGTCTCGCGGGGCGCTGAGCGCATGTTCCATCTTCATGGCCTCAAGGATAGCCAGTGGCTGCCCGGCTGCAACCCGGTCGCCCGCATTTGCCCGCAGCGCGCGCAAGAGCCCCGGCATCGGCGCCAGGATCACGTCGCCGCCCTGCGCCTCTGCGGCCTCGGCTCCGGGACGCAGGATTTCGATCCGACGGGGCGCGCCGCCGAAGAGCGTGACCTGATCGCCCTCGCGGTGCCAGGCGGGGGCGCGCTTGGCCCCGGTCCACCAGGCCCCGGCGCGCCAGTCCAGGGCGATGACCTCGCCGCCCACATGCGCCTCGTGGCGGCCATCGCCAAGGCAGAGGCGCACCTCGTGCTCCTCTCCCTCGACCGCCAGCCGCACCAGGTGGCAGAGCGGCGCCCAGAGCGTGAAGCCCCGCCGCGGCGCGGGAGGACCGGAGAGGTCGAGCGCCACCATGGCCGCCCAGGCAAGCGCGGCGGGCGCGAGCGCGGGCAGTTGGCAGAGCGCCTCGGCCCGGCGTTCGATCAGCCCGGTATCCAGCGCAGCCGCGCGCACCTGCGGATCAGAGCAGAGCGCCTGCAGGAAGCCCAGGTTCGTCACCGTCCCGGCCAGCTCCACGTCCCGCAGCCCCGCATGCAGCCGCTGGAAGGCGGCTTCGCGGCTGGGTCCATGGGCGATGAGTTTGGCAATCATCGGGTCGTAATGCGGAGAGATCTCGTCGCCCTCGCGGACGCCGGTATCCACCCGCAGCCCCTCGGGGAAGGCCAGCCGGGCCAGACGTCCGGTGGCGGGCAGGAAGCCTGCGGCGGGGTCCTCGGCATAGAGCCGGGCCTCGACCGCGTGACCATCCAGCTGGATCTGCTCCTGCTCCAGCGGCAACCCCGCCCCCGCCGCCACCAGGATCTGCCATTCCACCAGATCGATGCCGGTGACGGCCTCGGTCACCGGGTGCTCCACCTGCAGGCGGGTGTTCATCTCCATGAACCAGAAGCCGTCGGGGCGCAGCCCGTCAGAGCCATCGGCGATGAATTCCACCGTGCCCGCGCCGCGATAGCCGATGGCCTCGGCAGCGCGAACGGCGGCCTCGGTCATGGCGGCGCGGGTCTCGGGCGAGATCCCCGGCGCGGGGGCCTCTTCGATCACTTTCTGGTGACGGCGCTGCAAGGAGCAATCGCGCTCATAGAGATGCAGCGCGCGGCGGCCGTCGCCAAAGATCTGCACTTCGACATGGCGCGGATCGCGGATGTATTTCTCGACCAACATGTCGGGATTGCCGAAGGCGGCGCTGGCCTCGGCACGGGCAGAGGCCAGCGCCTGCGCGAACCCCTCGGGGCCATCGACCCGCCGCATGCCCTTGCCGCCGCCGCCCGCCACGGCCTTCAGCAGCACCGGATAGCCGATGCGCCGTGCCTCGGCGGCCAGATGCTCGGGCTCCTGGTTGGTGCCGTGATAGCCGGGCACCACCGGGACCCCTGCCTCTTCCATCAACGCCTTGGCCGCGCCCTTCAGGCCCATGGCGCGGATGGCCTCGGCCGAGGGGCCGATGAAGGTGATCCCCGCCGCCTCCAGCGCCTCGACGAAGGCGGGGTTCTCGGACAGGAAGCCGTAGCCCGGATGCACCGCCTCGGCGCCGGTGGCCTGCGCCGCCTCGACGATACGGTCGATGCGCAGGTAGCTCTCGGCAGGGGCCGCACCGCCGATGCAGACCGCCTCGTCCGCCAGGCGCACATGCAGCGCATCGGCATCGGCCTCGGAATGCACCGCAACCGAGGCGATGCCCAGCCGGCGCGCCGAGGCGATCACCCGGCAGGCGATCTCGCCCCGGTTGGCCACGAGGATCTTTGCAAAGAGCCGTTCCGCCATATGCTTTCTCCCTCAGTTGCGCTGCCAGCCACCGCCCAGAAGGGCAGCGGCCTCGGCGATCATGGTCTCGAGGATGGTGGCGGCGGGCCGGATCTGCCGCAGCAGGCCGATGGCCTCGCCGACGATGGGGCCCGCGATCTGCGCATCGCCCCTGGCGGCGGCGTCGAGCCATTCGGCGCGCGCCGTCTCGTCTGCGGCCAGGGCCTCCAGCCGCCCCTCGTAGCCATCCTGGAAATCGGTGCGCATGCCGCGCAGGTTCCACTGGTCGGGCCAATCGATGCCCCGCGCCACGTCCCAAAGCGACGAACGGCAGGTGGCGTCGCCCGAAGCCGCCATGGCCGCGCGGCGCTGGCCCTCGGGCACAAGGGCCTCTTCGGCGGCCCAGAAGGCCGTGCCGCAGAGCACCCCGTCGGCGCCCAGCATCAGCGATGCGGCAAGGCCCCTGCCGTCGGCGATGCCCCCGGCGGCCAGCAAAAGAACCTCGGGCGCCTCGCGGGCCAGCATGTCGGCCACCTCGGGCACCAAGGGCAGGGTCGCGCGGCTGGCGCCGTGGCCCCCGGCCTCGGTGCCCTGCGCCACCAGCGCGATGGCCCCCGCCTGCACCGCCGCCCGCGCCTGGGCCAGGTCCTGCACCTGTGCCATCACCGGCACGCCCGCCGCCTGGGCCATCCGGGCAAAGCGCCCGAGCTCTCCGAACGACAGGAAAAGCAGTGCCGGGTCCCGCGACAGGACCTCCTCCAGCAGGGCCTCACCCTGGGCACCGGCCTCCGCCAGTTTCCAGCTGATGAACCCCGTGCCGACCCGCGCATTGCCGGCCTGGGCCAGCTCATGGCGGAGCCAGTCGGGATCGCCATAGCCGCCACCGATCAGCCCCAGCCCGCCCGCACCCGAAACCGCCGCCGCAAGCCTGCCGCCCGCGACCCGCGCCATGGGCGCCGAGACCACCGGATGGGCGAGCCCCAGACGGTCTGTCAGCCGGGTGCGGATCATCGGGCCGCCCCGTGGATATGAGCGGGGATCGGAGCGTAAGTGGTGGCCCCTGCCCCGGAGCTACATGCGGAATACGCCAAAGCGGCTCTCCCCGATGGGTGCATTCATCGCCGCCGAGAGGCTCAGCGCCAGGACGTCGCGGCTCTTGCGCGGGTCGATCACCCCGTCATCCCAGAGCCGGGCCGAGGCATAGAGCGGATGGCTCTGGCGGGCGAATTGCTCCTGCATGGGGCGCTTGAAGTCGGCCTCCTCCTCGGCGGTCCAGTCGACGCCCTTGCGCTCGAGCGCCTGCCGGCGCACCTGCGCCAGCACCCTCGCCGCCTGATCGCCGCCCATGACGGCGATGCGTGAATTGGGCCAGGACCACATGAAGCGCGGCCCATAGGCGCGCCCCGCCATGCCGTAGTTCCCCGCCCCGTAGGAGCCGCCCACCACCATGGTCAGCTTCGGCACCGCCGTGCAGGAAACCGCCGTCACCAGCTTGGCACCGTGGCGGGCAATGCCCTCGGCCTCGTATTTGCGCCCCACCATGAAGCCGGTGATGTTCTGCAGGAACAGGAGCGGGATCTTACGCTGCGAGCAGAGCTCGACGAAATGCGCACCCTTCACGGCGCTCTCCGAGAAGAGCACGCCATTGTTGGCGATGATGCCGACGGGCCAGCCGTCGAGATGGGCGAAGCCACAGACAAGCGTCTCGCCGAAGCGCGGCTTGAACTCCTCGAAGCGGGAGCCATCGACCAGCCGGGCGATGACCTCGCGGATGTCATAGGGCTGCCGCGGGTCGGCGGGCACCACGCCCAGGAGCTCTTCGGGATCGAGCGCCGGGGCCTCGGGCGTCTGGCGCGCCACCTGCGGGCGGCTGCGGTTCAGAGCCGCCACCTGGGCACGGGCCAGCGCCAGCGCATGGGCGTCATCCTCGGCCAGCAGATCGGCCACGCCGGACAGCCGGGTATGAAGATCGCCACCGCCCAGGTCCTCGGCGGAGACCACCTCGCCCGTTGCGGCCTTCACCAGCGGCGGCCCGGCCAGGAAGATCGTCCCCTGGTCGCGCACGATGATCGTCACGTCCGACATGGCGGGCACATAGGCGCCGCCGGCGGTGCAGGAGCCCATGACCACGGCGATCTGCGCGATCCCCTTGGCCGACATCCGCGCCTGGTTGTAGAAGATCCGCCCGAAATGGTCTCGATCCGGGAAGACCTCGTCCTGGTTGGGAAGATTGGCCCCGCCGCTGTCGACCAGGTAGATGCAGGGCAGATGGTTCTCTTCCGCGATCTCCTGCGCCCGCAGGTGCTTCTTGACCGAGATTGGGTAGTAGGTTCCGCCCTTCACCGTCGCGTCGTTGCAAAGCACCATGACCTCCTGCCCCGCGACAAGGCCGACGCCCGCGATGATGCCGCCGCCCGGACAGGCACCATCGTAAAGCCCGTGCCCCGCCGTCGCCCCGACCTCCAGGAAGGCCGAGCCCGGATCGAGCAGCCCCGCCACCCGGTCCCGCGGCAACATCTTGCCACGCGCCACGTGGCGCTCGCGCGGGACCGCGCCGCCGCCCTCGGCCGCCGCCATGGCCGCCGCGCGGATCTCTTCCAGCGCGGCCTCCTGGGCCGCAAGATTGGCGCGAAACTCTTCCGAGCCGGTCAGGATCTGCGAGGCCAGCTTCATCTCCGCTCAGTCCTCCGACCAGGCCGTATCGAGATAGAGGGCCTGTTCCCCCGTCATCCGCATCAGGCAGGACAGCGCGGCCGGTCCGGCCCCGGTGCCGCCACCCCATTGGCTGGCCTCGAAGGCACAGGTTGCGTCGCGGAAGTCGATCCAGGCGCGCTGCATGTCACGCAGGGCGGTTTCCGTGCCGCCGGGCCCGCCGGCTGCATCGAAGTCCGCGGCGCGCGCGCGCATGTCGCCGTAGCGCGCGTTCAGGACCCCGTCCCAATACGCCCGCTCACGGTCGAGGCAGCCCCCCATGCCGACGGTCGAATAGCCCCCCTCGCTGGTCTCCATGCAGAGGTCGGCGGAGCGCCCGATGCAGCTGCGCGGGTCATCGCCCTCGTCCACCTGCGCCAGGCAGGCCTCGGTCGCCTCGTCCGAGTAGTTCAGCCCCTGTGCCATCGCGGGGCTGGCGGGCACGGCAAGCGCCGTCAGCAGGATCATCCATGTCTTCATCGTCTCTTTTCCATTTCCTTGCTCGGGACATCACGCTCCGGGTTCCGGAGGTGCCCCAACCCATCGCCGGGGCCTGCCTGATTGTTCCCTCCCGCAGTGCGCCGAGGCCGGGGGCGGATCGTCACGGCGCGACCACATCCAGAGAGGCCAATGGCGCCGCCATGGGTCATGCCATCGCCGCCATCAGCTCTCGCCCGATCAGCATGCGGCGGATCTCGGAGGTGCCGGCGCCGATCTCCATCAGCTTGGCATCGCGGAAGAGCCGCGCCACCGGCGCATCGGCCAGGAAACCCGCGCCGCCAAGCGCCTGCACCGCCTGATGCGCCACCACCATCGCCTCTTCGCTGGCATAAAGCACACAGCCCGCCGCATCGGCGCGGGTCACCGTGCCCCGGTCACAGGCGCGCGCCACCTCGTAGACATAGGCGCGGGCGGAGTTCAGCTTCACATACATGTCCGCCAGCTTGCCCTGCATCAGTTGGAAGTTCCCCACCGGCTGGCCGAACTGCCTGCGCTCGGAGACATAGGGCATGACCTCGTCGAGGCAGGCCGCCATGATCCCGGTGCCGATGCCCGAGAGCACCACGCGCTCGTAGTCGAGGCCCGACATCAGCACCGCCACGCCCCGTCCCTCTTCGCCCAGCACGTTCTCGAAGGGCACTTCCACGTCGTCGAAGATCAGCTCTGCGGTGTTGGAGCCCCGCATCCCCAGCTTGTCGAAATGCGGCGAGGTGCTGAAGCCCTTCATGCTCTTCTCGATCAGGAAGGCGGTGATCCCGCGCGAGCCCGCCTCGGGGTCGGTCTTGGCATAGACCACCAGCGTATCGGCATCCGGGCCATTGGTGATCCAGTACTTGTTGCCGTTCAGAACGTAGCCGTCGTTCTTCTTCTCGGCGCGCAGCTTCATCGAAACCACGTCGGAGCCCGCCCCCACCTCGGACATCGCCAGCGCGCCCACGTGCTCGCCCGACACCAGCCCCGGCAGGTACTTGCGCTTCTGCGCCTCGCTGCCATTGAGCCGGATCTGGTTCACGCAGAGATTGGAATGCGCCCCGTAGCTGAGAGAGACCGAGGCCGAGGCCCGCGCGATCTCTTCCACCGCGATCACATGGGCCAGGTAGCCAAGGCCCGTGCCGCCGTAATCCTCTTCCACGGTCAGGCCAAGAAGCCCCATCTCGCCCATCTCGCGCCAGAGCGCGGCGGGAAAGTCGTTGCTCTGGTCGATCTCTGCGGCCAGCGGCTTGATCCGCCCCTGCGCCCAGCCGTGAACGGCCACGCGCAGCGCGTTGATATCTTCGCCCAGGTCGATCTGCATCGATGCCGTGAACATCGGGCTCCTCCTTCCCATATGAACACTTGTTCACCAGTCTAGAAGCGCCCTCCCCGCCGCGTCAAGCGGCGCGGTTCGGCAGGCGAAAGCCCGCCCGTGGCCGGGCGCGGCCAGGGCGATATCTCAGGGATGAGATCGAAAGGGGGCAAGGGCCGCTGGCGTTCCTTCGGAGAACCCGGCTGCGGGATCAGACCTGGGACTGGTAGACCGCAGAGACCTCGGCTCGGATGATCCGCGCCAGCTGGGCGCAATCCTCAAGGCTGAAGGTCAGCGGCAACCGCATGTCCATCAGCCCCGCCAGCACCCGGTCGGTCTGCGGCATCGGCGGCGCATCGGCGTAGCGCCAGCTGTCGTAGCGCGAGGTGAAGCCCACGGGCTCGGCATCGCCGAACCACTTCAGCTCGACCCCGCGCGCGGCGCAGCGGGACAGCACCTCGCGCACCGCCGTCTCGGACCAGCCCGGCAGCAGGAACTGGATCGACGAGCCCACGTAGCTCTCGGCCTCGGGCCGCTCGACGATCTTCAGGCCGGGCGTGGCGCGCAGCCCCTCTTCGACCACCCGGTAGCGGGCGTTCCAGTTCTCGCACTGCCGGCGCAGCGTCTTCAGCTGCGGCCGCAGCACCGCCGCCCGCAGGTTGTCCATCCGCCCCGATACATTGGGCGTGTCGTATTTCACCCGCTCGAAGGCCTCCGGCCCCGGTGCCGCCAGGTGGCGGCCATACAGCATGTAGCTGCCCGACAGGATGATCGCCCGCGCCGCGACGTCTTCGTCGTCGGTGACCAGGAAACCGCCCTCGCCCGAGTTCATGTGCTTGTAGGTCTGCGTCGAGTAGCACCCCACGAGGCCCTGCCGCCCCGAGGCCTGTCCGTTCCAGGCCGCCCCCATGGTATGGGCGCAATCCTCGACCACCTTCACGCCGGCGGCGTCGCAGATCTGCATCAGCCGGTCCATGTCACAGAGATGACCGCGCATATGCGACAGCAGCAAGACCTTCGCCGCGCCGATCTTGGCCTCGAGATCGTCGAGGTCGATGACCAGATCCTCGGTCACCTCGACATAGACGGGCCGGCCCCCGACGGCGGCAATGGCGCCGGGCACGGGTGCCAGGGTGAAGGCATTGGTCAGCACCGGCTCACCGGCGGCGACACCGACCGCGCGCAGCGCAGTGGTGATGGCGATCCCACCCGAGCCCGTGGCCAGCGCAAAGCGGGCCCCCATCAGCTCGGCGAATTCCCTCTCGAGCAGCGCCACCTCGCTCTCTTCCCCCGGAGCGGTGTTGTAACGGTGCAGGCGGCCCGACCGCATGACGCGCACGGCGGCTTCGATCGCCTCATCGGGGATCGGCTCCTGCTGGGTGAAACTGCCGGTGAAACGCTCGCTCATGGGATGCCTTTCAGAGGTTCAGACCGGCGACCACGCCGGGCAAATCGTCGAAATGGGCCAGCAGCACCTCGGGCTCCAGCGCCGCCATCAGCGCGGCGGCGGGGCCGAACTCCACCAGGATGGAGGGCACGCCGGCGGCCCGCGCCGTCTCGCGGTCGGTGACGGTATCACCGACGAGGCAACAGCGCGCCGGATCGCCCCCCGCCCGCCGCGCGGCCTCGCGCAGGGGCTCGGGGTCGGGCTTGCGCACGGGCAGCGTATCGGCGCCGATCAGCGCGCCGAAGGCCTCGAGCACGCCGAGGTCGCGCAGCAGCTGCCGGGCCAGGGCCTCGGGCTTGTTGGTGCAAACCGCCACCGCGAAACCGTCCAGCTTCAGCCGCTCCACCGCCTCCATGGCACCGGGGAAGAAGTGGGTGTGGGTCGAGAGATCCTCGGCATAGGCCGCCAGCAAATGCAGATAGAGACGCGATATCTCGTCCTCGTCCGGGGCCATGCCCAGCTTGGAGAAGCCCTCCCGCAGCATGGCGCGGCCGCCGCGCAGGGCGGTGGCGGCATCCTCGGGACCCAGCAGATCGCCCAGGCCCTCGGCCCGGAAGCAGGCATTGGCGGCGGCCATCATGTCGCCACTGGTATCGGCCAGGGTTCCGTCCAGATCGAAGACCACCGCGCGCATTGCGTCCCTTCCGCTCCATCCCTTGCGCCGGGCCTCGCCCGGCCGGGTTCCGCCGCCTATGTTGCGAACCGAAACCCAAGTTGATCGCGCCCGGACCCGGCTGGCCTTGCGCCCTTTGGGTTCTCGGATAAAACGGGCGCCGAGAAAGAACAATGGCCGATGGCGGCGCGGACCCACCTGCGCGGAGCCTCGGCAACAGGCAAGCTGACCCGGTGAATGATCGGGCAAGGGGGCAAGATGAGCACGGCACTGGTGATCCTGGCCGCGGGCAAGGGGACGAGGATGAACTCGGACCTGCCCAAGGTCCTGCATGAAATCGCGGGCGCGCCGATGTTGGCCCATGCCATCACCTCAGGGCTGACGCTGGACCCGTCGCGGCTGGTCGTCGTCGCCGGCCATGGCGCCGAGGCGGTGACCAAGGCTGCCGAAGAGACCTGCCCGCTGGCGCAGATCGTGCTGCAGGAAGAGCAGAAGGGCACTGCCCATGCGGTCGAGCAGGCGCGCTCGGTGCTGGAGGGGTTCGACGGCGATGTCATCGTCCTCTACGGCGACACCCCCTTCATCCGCCCCGAGACACTGGAGGCCATGCGCGAGGCCCGCGCCCGCCACGACGTGGTGGTGCTGGGCTTCGAGGCTGCCGATCCGGCGCGCTACGGGCGTCTGGTCATGGACGGCGACCGGCTTGACCGCATCGTCGAATTCAAGGACGCCTCGGATGAAGAGCGATCCATAACCCTTTGCAACTCAGGCCTTCTCTGCGCCCCCGGCCCGATGCTCTTCGAGCTGCTGAGCGCGGTTGGCAACGACAATGCCGCCGGAGAATACTACCTGCCCGACGTGGTGGCCCTGGCCAATGCGCGGGGCCTCAGCTCGGGCGTCGTGACCTGCGACGAGGCCGAGACCCTGGGGGTGAACTCCCGCGCCGAACTGGCCCGCGCCGAGGCGCTCTTCCAGGCCCGCGCCCGCGCCGACGCGATGGAGAACGGCGTCACCCTGCTGGCCCCCGAGACGGTCTACTTCGCCTTCGACACCTTCATCGGCGGCGATACGGTGATCGAGCCCAACGTGGTCTTCGGCCCCGGCGTCACGGTCGAGAACGGCGCCCGCATCCGTGCCTTCAGCCACCTGGAGGGCTGCCATGTCAGCCGTGGCGGCGTCATCGGCCCCTACGCCCGCCTGCGCCCCGGCGCCGAGCTGGCCGAGGATGTGAAGATCGGCAATTTCGTCGAGGTGAAGGAAGCGCGGCTGGATCGCGGCGCCAAGGTCAACCACCTCTCCTACATCGGAGACGCGGTGATCGGCGAGGCGACGAACATCGGCGCCGGCACCATCACCTGCAACTACGATGGCGTCTTCAAGCACCAGACCCGTATCGGCGCGCGGGCCTTCATCGGCTCGAACACAATGCTGGTGGCGCCGGTCTCGGTGGGCGATGATGCGATGACGGGCTCGGGCTCGGTGATCACCTCGGACGTGGAACCGGGCGCGCTGGCCATCGGCCGCGCCAAGCAGGTTAACAAGCCGGGCTTTGCGCGCAAACTGTTCGAGATGCTGAAATCCAAGAAGGCCCGGCAGGCCAAAGAGGCGGAATAATGTGCGGAATTATCGGGTATCTGGGTAAACACGAGGCCGCGCCCTTCCTCGTCGAGGCGCTGAAGCGGCTGGAATATCGCGGCTACGACAGCGCCGGCATCGCCACGGTGAACGCCGGCAAGCTGGAACGCCGCCGCGCGGTCGGCAAGCTCGTCAACCTCTCGGACGCGCTGGTCCATGCGCCGCTGGCGGGCAAGTCGGGCATCGGCCACACCCGCTGGGCCACCCATGGCAGCCCGACCGAGGTCAACGCCCACCCCCATCGTCACGGCCAGGTCGCCGTGGTCCACAACGGCATCATCGAGAACTTCCGCGAGCTGCGCGCCGAGCTGGCCGAGGCGGGCCTGGTGCCCGAGACCGAGACGGATACCGAAACCGTCGCCATGCTGACCGCGCAATACCTTTCCCAGGGCCTCTCGCCCCGCGAGGCGGTGGCGCGCACCCTGCCCCGGCTGGAAGGCGCCTTCGCGCTGCTCTTCCTCTTCGACGGTGAAGAGGACCTGATGATCGCGGCCCGCAAGGGCTCTCCGCTGGCCGTGGGGCACGGGACGGGCGAGAACTTCGTGGGCTCGGACGCCATCGCGCTGGCACCGCTCACCGACCGGCTGACCTACCTCGAAGAGGGCGACTGGGCCGTCATCACCCGCGATCACGTCGAAATCCGCGATGCCGCCGGTACGCTGGTCAACCGCCCCGTAAAGCAGGTGCAGCTGGACAACGCCCGCGTCGACAAGGCGGGCTACAAGCACTTCATGGCCAAGGAGATCGCCGAGCAGCCGCAGGTGCTGGGCGATGCGCTGAACTTCTACCTCGACGCCGAGGGCAAGATCGCGCTGCCCGGCGCAGGCATCGACTTTGCCGGCATCGAGCGGCTGACCCTCGTCGCCTGCGGCACCGCCTACTACGCCTGCCTGACGGCGAAATACTGGTTCGAGCAGCTGGCCCGCATCCCTGTCGAGGTCGATGTGGCCTCGGAATTCCGCTACCGCGAGCCGCCCATCACCCAAGGCACCGCCGCGCTCTTCGTCAGCCAGTCGGGCGAGACCGCCGACACCCTGGCCGCGCTGCGCTACTGCGCGGGCAAGGCCGAGCGTATCCTGTCGGTGGTCAACGTGGCCGAAAGCTCGATCGCGCGGGAAAGCGACCTGGCGCTGCCGATCCTGGCCGGCACCGAGATCGGCGTGGCCTCGACCAAGGCCTTCTCGTGCCAGCTGACGGTGCTCTTGCTGCTGGCCCTGGAAGCGGCGCGGCAGAAGGGGCAGATCGGGGCCGAACGGCTTGCCGAGCTGACAACGGCGCTGCGCGGCCTGCCCGCCGTGATCAGCCGTGCGCTGGATGACGGCGCCCATGCCGAGGCGATCTCGCAGCAGCTGGCAGAGACCACCGACGTGCTCTTCCTGGGGCGCGGGCTGATGTATCCCCTGGCGCTGGAAGGCGCCCTGAAGATGAAGGAAATCAGCTATATCCACGCCGAAGCCTATGCATCCGGAGAGCTGAAACACGGGCCGATCGCGCTGATCGACAAACACGTGCCCGTGGTGGTCATGGCACCGCGTGACGGGCTCTTCGACAAGACCGTGTCGAACATGCAGGAGGTGCTGGCGCGGGGCGGCAAGGTGCTGCTGATCTCGGACAAGGCCGGGATCGAGGCGGCGCAGGACGGTATCTGGCAAAGCATCGAGCTGCCGCAGGTGGACCCGGTGCTTGCCCCGATCCTCTACGCGGTGCCGGCGCAGCTGATCGCCTATCACACCGCCGTCGCCAAGGGCACCGACGTGGACCAGCCGCGCAACCTGGCCAAGTCGGTGACGGTCGAATGACCGAAACCGCAGAGGTCCCGAAGACCCTCGACGCCGCGCTGGAGGTGCTGAACGCCCATGCCGAGCCCGAGAAGGCCGATGGCATGGCCGCCTATCACAAGGTCGAGCGTCCCTACCTGGGCGTCGCCAACCCGGTGCTCAACGACCTGGCGCAGGACTGGCGCCGGGCGCTGACGCTGGATGAACGCCTGCAGCTGGCCTCTGCCCTCTGGCAGAGCAATATCCACGAGGCGCGTGTGGTGGCGGCGAAGCTGCTGACCCAGGCAAGGATCAAGCCCTCCGACGCCGAGGCCTGGTGGCTGATCTGTTCCTGGGTGCCCGAGTTCGACGCCTGGGCGATTGCCGATCACGTCTGCATGGCGGGGCAGCGGCGGGTGATGGCGGATCTGTCGCGCCTCGACGAGATCGCCGCCTGGACCACCCACGAGCACCTCTGGACCAAGCGCGCGGCGCTGGTGATCACCCTTGGCCTGACCCGGCTGAACCATCCCGATGCGGCACAGCAGGCGGCGCGCGAAAGGGTGCTGGGATGGGCGGCAGATTACCTCTCGGATGAGCGCTGGTTCATCCAGAAGGCCGTGGCCTGGTGGCTGCGCGATCTCTCCAAGCATGACCCCGAGCGTGCGCGCGCCTTCCTCGCGGAACACGGGGAAAAGATGCGCAACTTCGCCCGCAAGGAAGCCGGTAAGTACCTGAAGTAGGGCTCAGCCGCCGTAGATCTCGATCTCGGGCAGCGCGGTCAGCGACAGCCCGAGGTTCAGCATCGCCTGCAGCGAGAGCCGCGCGCCCTGCCCTGCAACGCCCTCCATGGGGCGCAGCTCCAGCACGACCTCGCGGCCCGTGGCAGGCACCCGCACCCGACCGGGACGCACCGTGCCGACCAGCGGCGTCTTGACCCAGAGACCGGGCTCGGAGGCCGCGCCGAGCGAGGCCACCGAAACGCCCAGAAGCCCCGCGCCCCCCGTCATGCCACCCGAAGTCGCTTCCTGCGCGGTGCCCTGCGGCGCATCGGCCCCGTCGCGGGCGCGCGGGCGCAGCACCCAGGGCTCTCCGGTCGAGGAATAGGGCGCAGCGGTCTCGCCACTCTGCGGGCCAGCCCCGGAGGCCGCATCGGAGCGGCTGCCCTCCAGAGAGGCAAAGAGCGTGGAACCCTGGCAGCCGGCCAGGGCGGGAATCATCATCAGCGGAAGAAGAGCTTTCATCCGGGCAGCCTATCCCAGGTACGCGCCGGTGCAATCGCGGAAAGATCACTTGTCGGCAGGTCCCCGCGCGCCTAGTTTCCCAACATGACACAGCCTCTCGTCGATCCCTTCCAGCGCGCCATCACCTACCTGCGCGTCTCGGTCACCGACCGCTGCGATTTTCGCTGCGTCTATTGCATGGCCGAGAACATGACCTTCCTGCCCAAGAAGGAGCTTCTGACGCTGGAAGAGCTGGACCGCATGTGTTCGACCTTCGTGCGCCTCGGGGTGCGGAAGCTGCGCATCACCGGCGGCGAGCCGCTGGTGCGGCGCGATATCATGACCTTCTTCCGCTCGATGTCCCGGCACCTGGACAGCGGCGCGCTTGAGGAGCTGACGCTGACCACCAATGGCAGCCAGCTGGAACGCTTCGCCGCTGATCTCTACGCCGCCGGCGTGCGGCGGGTGAACGTGTCGCTCGACACCCTCGACGAAGAGAAATTCGCCCGCGTCACCCGCTGGGGGCGCCTGCCCCAGGTGCTGCGTGGCCTCGATGCGGCGCAGGCGGCGGGGCTGAAGGTGAAGCTGAACGCGGTGGCGTTGAAGGGGTTCAACGAGGACGAGGTCGAGACCCTGACCCGTTTCTGCGCGACGCGCGGCATGGACCTGACCTGGATCGAGGTCATGCCCATGGGCGACCTCGGCAACGAGGACCGGGTGGGCCAGTACTGGTCGATGAAGGACCTGCGCGCCCGCCTGTCGGAAAGCTATACCCTGACCGATCTGCCCGAGAGCACCGGCGGCCCGGCCCGCTACGTGCGGCTGGAAGAGACCGGCCAGAAGATCGGGTTCATCACCCCGCTCAGCCATAATTTCTGCGAAAGCTGCAACCGGGTGCGGATGACCTGCACCGGAGAGCTTTACATGTGCCTCGGACAAGAGGACATGATGGACCTACGCCCGGCCCTGCGCAATCATCCGGGCAATGACGCCCCGCTGGAACAGGCCATCCGCCAGGCCATCGGGCTGAAACCCGAGGGCCATGATTTCGACTATTCGCGCCAGCGTGCCGACGGGCAGGTCTCGCGCCACATGAGCCATACGGGCGGCTAGGCAAATGACAAATCGACGTGGCTCCACGCCCTTCTACAGGCTCTACTGCGGTCTGGCTGCTGCGGCGTCGCCACTGGCCTGGCGCCGTGTGCGCGCCAAGCTCCAGGCCGAGGGGATCGCGCCCGACCGCATGGCGGAACGCATGGGCCGGGCCACCCTGGCCCGCCCCGAGGGGCAGCTTTTCTGGTTCCATGCCGCAAGCGTCGGTGAAAGCGTCTCGGCGCTGGCCTTGATCGAGAAGGTGCTCGAGCTCAACCCCGGCGCTCATGCGCTGGTGACCACCGGCACCGCCGGCTCGGCCCAGGTGCTGGCAAAGCGCCTGCCCGAGCGCGCCCTTCATCAGTTCGCGCCGCTGGATACCGCCCGCGCCCTGCGGCGGTTCTTCCGCCACTGGCGCCCCGACGCGGGGATCTTCGTGGAAAGCGAGCTTTGGCCGCAGATGATCGTGCGCGCGCGCGCCACCGGCATGAGGCTGGCGCTGGTCAATGCGCGGCTGTCGAAGAGCTCTCTCAGGAACTGGCGGCGTTTCGGGACAACCTTCCGCTTCCTGCTCGACCAGTTCTGCCTGATCCGCACCCAGGACGAGGCGACGCTGGAGGCCCTGCTGGAGCTCGGCGCCGACCGCAGCCGCGTGGCGCGCGGGCCCAACCTGAAGTCGATGATCTCGCCGCCCCCGGCCCCCGCCCAGGTGCTGGCCGAGCTGGCCCCGCAGTTCAACAAGCTGTTCTGGGCCGCCGCCGCTACCCACCCGGGCGAAGAGGACGCTGTGATCGAGGCCCATCTCGCGGCCCGCGAGGCCCTGGGCCGGCCCGATCTGCAACTGCTGCTGATCCCGCGCCACCCGCATCGCGCCGCCGAGATCGCGGCGATGATCCGGGACCGTGGCCTCAGCGTCTCGCAGCGCTCGCGCGGGCAGGCACCGGGGGGCGATGTCTACCTGGCCGATACGCTGGGCGAGATGGGACTCTGGTACAGCCTGTCTCCGCTGGCCTTCCTGGGCGGTTCGCTGGTGCCGGTCGGCGGCCATACCCCCTATGAGCCCGCCTGTTTCGGCACCCCGATCCTGCATGGCCCGCATTACGAGAATTTCGCCGAGGTCTACGCCGCCTTCGACCAGAGCGGCGCCGCCCGCCAGATCGAGGATGCCGCCGAGCTGGGCCGCGAGGTCGCCAGGCTGCTGGCCGATGGCACCGAGCTTGCCCGAATGTCCGAAATCGCCCGCGGTCTGGCCGACGGACGCGGCGCGCGCATCACCCATGTGGCAGAAGAGCTTTTGCAGGCGCTCTCGTCCACCGCACCGGCCGCCGATGCCGGGCCCTTGCGGTAAACTGCGCCGGAGCCGCGCCAGATGGCAGCCGCCAAAGGAGAGGTTGAGATGAACCAACCCCGCATCGCCCAGATCGACGTCATCGCGCCGAACTTCAAGAAACGCATGTCCGGGGTGACCTCGACCGTCTACCGGCTGGTGCCGCTGCAGGCGCGCAGCATGGCCATTGCCTCTGCCGGACCCTCAGTGCCCGCAGAGGTGCCCTCGGTCTCGCTCTCCGCGCTGCTGAGCATGTCGCGCAAGGGCCCCTCCGGGGCGCGGGTCTGGCATGCGCGGCGCAACAACGAGATGTTGGTGGGCATCGCCCTGAAGCGCCTGCTGCGCAAGCGGCTGAAGCTGGTGTTCACCTCTGCCGCGCAGCGCCATCACAAGCCCGCCACCAAGTGGATGCTGCGCCAGATGGATGCCGTGGTGGCCACCTCGCAGCGCTCGCAGAGCTTCCTGGAGGTGCCCTCGATCGTGCAGCACCACGGCATCGACGCCGAGCTTTTCCACCCCGCCGAAAGCCCCGAGGCCAAGGCCGCCCTGCGCCGGAAGCTGGGGCTGCCCGAGACCCAGGTGCTGGTCGGCTGCTTCGGCCGTATCCGGCCGCAGAAGGGCAATGACATCTTCATCGAGGCCATGCTGCGCCTGCTGCCCGAGCGCCCCGGCGTGACGGCGGTGATGATGGGCGGGGTCACCGACCAGTTCCGCGACTTCCACGCGGGCCTCAAGCAGCGCGTCGCGGAAGCTGGCCTCGACAAGCAGGTGCTCTTCCTGCCCGAGGACCCGAACTGGGATATCTCGCCCTGGTTCCGCGCCCTCGATCTCTATGTCGCGCCGCAACGCTGGGAGGGCTTCGGCCTCACCCCGATGGAGGCCATGTCCTGTGGCGTGCCCGTGGTCGCCACCCGCGCCGGTGCCTTCGAGGACTTCATCCCCGATGGCAAGGCCGGGCTGATCGTCGACATCGAGGAGACCGAAGCGCTGACCCAGGCCACGGCCACGCTGCTGGATGACCCCGACAAGCGCGCCGCCTTCGCCCGCGACGCCCGCGCGCATGTGCTGCAGAGCTGCCGGATCGAGCAGGAGGCCGAGGCGCTGAACGCGCTCTACCGGCGCCTGCTGGACGCGGGCTGACGCTAGGGTATTCTCCTATCGGGAGGCCCCATGCTGAAACATTTCCACCATGTCGCGGTGATCTGCGGCGATTACGCCCGCTCGAAGGCCTTCTACACCGAGGTGCTGGGCCTGAAGATCATCGCCGAGAACCACCGCCCCGAGCGTGACAGCTGGAAGCTGGACCTCGCCCTGCCCGGCGGCGGCCAGATCGAGCTCTTCTCCTTCCCCGAGGCCCCGCCCCGCCCGACGCGCCCCGAAGCTCAGGGCCTGCGCCACCTCTGCTTCTCGGTCGGGGATCTCGACCGCGCGGTCGCGGAGCTCGAGGCCAAGGGCATCGCGGTCGAGCCGATCCGCGTCGATCCCCACACCGGGGCCCGCTTCACCTTCTTCGCCGACCCCGACGGGCTGCCGCTGGAGCTCTACGAGGACCGCCCGCCGCCCTCACCCGCCGGGAAGGACGAGGGGCGCCCGAAAGCCGGACGCCCCATATCATCACCAGGCTGAAAATACTCCCGCCGGAGGCCTCCCCGGCAGCAGCTCTTAGGCCGGCATGCGCTTCTCGACGATCTCGGCCCACCAGGAACAGCCCGCGGGGATCGCCTCGTCGTTGAAGTTGTACTCGGGGTTGTGGACATCGGCGCTGTCGCCGTTGCCGACCAGGATATAGGCACCGGGGCGCTCTTCCAGCATGTAGGCGAAATCTTCGCCGCCCATGGTGATCGCCGCCTCGACGCAATCGCCCGAGACCGACTTGGCCACTTCGGCGGCGAACTCGGTCTGCTCGGGGGTGTTGACCATGGCCGGGTAGCCCGGCAGCCATTCGATTTCGGCCTTGGCGCCGAAGGCCGCGGCGGCGGAGGGCACGATGGCCTTCAGGCGCTCTTCGGCCAGCGCACGGCTTTCCTTCGACATGGTGCGGATGGTGCCGCGCAGGGTGACATGGGCCGGGATCACGTTGAAGGCGGTCGAGGAGCTCTCGAAGCTGGTCACCGAGACCACCACCTGCTCGACCGGATCGGCGTTGCGGCTGGCGATGGACTGCAGCGCGGTGACCACCTGCGAGGCGGCGACGATCGGGTCGATGGTCTGCTGCGGCTTGGCGGCGTGACCGCCACGGCCGACGACCTTGATCTCGAACTGGTCGGTGGCGGCGAAGAAGGCGCCCGAGCGGATGCCGAAGCTGCCCACGGGCATGCCAGGCCAGTTGTGCATGCCATAGACTTCCTGGATGCCGAAGCGCTCCATCATGCCGTCGTCGCACATCTCCTTGCCGCCGCCGCCGCCTTCTTCGGCGGGCTGGAAGATGACCACGGCGGTGCCGTCGAAGTTGCGCGTCTCGGCCAGGTACTTGGCGGCGCCCAGAAGCATCGCCGTATGGCCGTCATGGCCGCAGGCATGCATGGCGCCCGGCGTCTTCGAGGCATAGTCGAGGCCCGTCGCCTCGAGGATCGGCAGCGCATCCATGTCGGCGCGTAGACCCAGCACCTTGCCCGAGGTATTGGTCTTGCCCTTGATCACGCCGACGACGCCGGTGCGGCCCAGGCCGGTGACGATCTCGTCGCAGCCAAACTCCTTCAGCTTCTCGGCCACCAGGGCAGAGGTCCGGTGGGTCTCGAAGAGGATCTCGGGGTTCTCGTGCAGATCGCGGCGCCAGGCGGTGATCTCTTCCTGCATCTCGGCAAGGCGGTTCTTGATAGGCATGGTGGCTCCTTGTTTGACGATCAGCGGGGCAGCGGCAGGCGGGCCTCGGCCAGCTCTGCGATCCAGCTTACCCCGTAGGGGATGACCGCGTCGTTGAATTCATACTCGGGGTGGTGCAACCCGGCGCTGTCGCCGTTGCCGACCAGGATATAGGCGCCGGGACGACGCCGCAGCATCTCGGCGAAATCATCCGCGCCCATGACGGGCGGAAAATCGGTGGTGGCTGAAGAGACCCTGTTGCCGGCCTCGGCCGCGTATTCGACGTTCTCGGCGTGGTTGATCAGCACCGGCGGCCCCGGCAGGAAGGTGATCTCTGCCGTGACGCCATAGGCGGCAGCGGTGGCCGTCGTGACCTCTTCGATGCGGGTGCGGACCTGGTTCTGCACCTCGTCGTCATGCACCCGGTAGGTGCCCTTCAGGGTCACCACCTCGGGGATCACGTTGTAGGTGTTGGTCTCGGTCTGGAATCCGCAGATCGAGACCACGGCATTCTGGGTCGGGTCCACGTTGCGGCTGACGATGCTTTGCAGCGCGGTGACCACCTGGGCGGCGGCAAGGGTGGTGTCGATGTTGAGATTGGGCATGGCCGCATGGCCGCCCCGCCCCGTCAGCACCACGTCGAAGCGTTCCGGGGCGGCGAACTGGGGACCGGCGCGCAGGGTGAAATCCCCCAGCGGCTTGCCGGGCCAATTGTGCATCCCGTAGACCTCGTCGATGCCGAAACGCTCGATCAGACCGTCCTCGATCATCGCCTTCGCCCCGCCGCCGCCCTCTTCGGCGGGCTGGAAGATGAAGACGACGGAGCCGGCGAAATTGCGGGTCTCGGCCAGGTATTGCGCCGCACCGAGCAGCATCGAGGTATGGCCGTCGTGGCCGCAGGCATGCATCTTGCCGGGTACGGTCGAGGCATGCTCCAGCCCCGTGGCCTCGAGAATCGGCAGGGCGTCCATGTCGGCGCGGAAGCCGACGGCCCCGCCCTCGGCCCGGCCCTTGACCACGGCGACGACGCCGGTCTGGCCGACGCCCTCGACCACCTCGTCACAGCCGAAAGCCCGCAGCTTTTCGGCCACGAAGGCGGCAGTCTCGTGCTCCTCGAAGCGCAGCTCGGGGTGGGCATGCAGATGTCGGCGCCAGGAGGCGACCTCGGGGGCCATTTCGGCGATACGGTTGCGCAGCGGCATGGTTCAGGCCTCCAGGTGGTCGAGCAGGCGGCGCATGTAGGCCTCGCCGTTCTCGAATTGCTCGAGGGTGATGAACTCGTCAGGCTGATGCGCCTGGGCGATATCGCCCGGCCCGCAGACCACCGCCGACAGCCCCTCGGCCTGGAAATAGCCCGCCTCGGTGCCATAGCTCACCACATGAGAGCCATTGTCGCCGGTCAGCTGCCGCGCCAGTTGCTCGGCCGCACCGTCCTTTTCGGGGGCCAGGCCCTTGGCGTCGAAGAGACGGGTCAGGGTGATCGAGGTCTCGGGACGGATCGCCTGCATCTCGGCCTCGACCCGGCGCACCTCTGCCTCGTAGGCCCTGGCGTAGCTCTCGGGGTCTTCGCCGGGCACGCAGCGGAAGGACATCAGGAAGTTGCAGGTCCTGGCGGTGATGTTATGCGCCGTCCCGCCCGAGATCATGCCCACATGGGCGTTGGTCCAGGGCGGATCGAAGAGCGCGTCCGAGCCCTGCGGCTCCTTCGCGGCATTGGCCGCGTTGACCGCATTGCCCCATTCCACCAGCTTGGCGGCCTCCATGATCGCCGAGACGCCCTTGTAGGCGATGGAGCTATGCACCTCGAAGCCGTTGACCTGGGTATCGAAGGCGATGCCTGCCTTGTGGCCAGAGACCACCTGCAGCATCGTCGGCTCTCCGATCAGGGCCACAGCGGGCTTCGGCACATGGGGCAGCGCATCGGCGAGCAGCGGGGCCGCGCCCAGCAGGCCGATCTCCTCGTCGTAGGTGAAGGCCAGGTGCAGCGGCTTCGAGAGCTTGCGGCGGCTGGCCTCGACCAGCGCCCAGACCGCCAGCGCGTCGAAGCCCTTCATGTCGGCGCAGCCACGGCCATAGAGCTTGCCGTCGCGCTCGGTCACCGTGAAGGGGTCCGAGGACCAGTCCTGGCCATCGATCGGCACCACGTCGGTATGGCCCGAGAGCACCACGCCCCCCTCTTCCTCCGGTCCGGTCCAGGCCCAGAGCCCCGCCTTCGGCTGATCGGGGTGGTGATGACGGTAGCAGGTCACGCCGTGGCTTTCGAGGTAGCCCTGCACCCAGTCGATCAGTGGCAGGTTGGTATCGCGGCTGACGGTGGGGAAGGAAACCAGCGTTTCCAGGATCTGGCGCGGAGAAAGGATCTCGGGGGCAGCAGACGAACGGGGCGTCATAGGGGGGTCTTTCCTGCCGCGCGAAGCGTCGCGCGGATCGAGTTGCAAGGGATGGGGCGGCGCGGCAGAGTCGCGCGCGCCCATGGGTCGCTTGATTGATCAGTAGCCGCTGTCGGTGGTCAGCACAAAGTGATCCTCGCCCACCTTCTCGTAGACCGAGGGCTCGGGCTGGTAGTCCAGGTCATGGATCGGCGAGGGGATCGGCTTGAAGTTCAGCTCGTGCTCGGACTTGCGCCGGGTCGGGTCGGCAATCGGCACGGCCTTCATCAGCGCCTTGGTATAGGGGTGCTGGGGGTTCTCGAAGACCGCCTGACGGCTGCCGATCTCGACGATACGGCCCAGGTACATGACGCCGACGCGGTGGCTGACGCGTTCGACGACGGCCATGTCGTGGCTGATGAAGAGGAACGACAGGCCCAGGTCGGCCTGCAGCTCCATCATCAGGTTCACCACCTGCGCCTGCACCGAGACATCCAGCGCCGACACGGCTTCATCCGCGACGATCAGCTTGGGGTTCAGCGCCAGGGCACGGGCGATGGCCACGCGCTGGCGCTGGCCGCCGGACAGCTCGTGCGGGTAGCGGCGCATGAAGCTGCGCGGCAGTTCGACCCGATCGAAGAGCATCTCGACACGCTCCTGCATCGCCCTGCCCTTCAGCGTGCCGAAGTTGCGCATCGGCTCGGCCACCTGGTCCGAAAGCTGCATCTGCGGGTTCAGCGAGGCGAAGGGATCCTGGAAGATCATCTGCATGTCGAGCCGCGCGCGGCGCAGGTCGCGGTCGTTCAGCGCCATGATGTCCTTGTTGTCCAGAAGGATCGCGCCCTCCTGCGGCTCGACCAGGCGCAGCACCGAGCGGCCCGTGGTCGACTTGCCGCAACCGGATTCGCCCACCAGGGACAGGGTCTGGCCCTTGAAGATGTCGAAGGAGACATCCTCGACCGCATGGACATTGGCCACGGTGCGGCGCATCACGCCGCCCTTCACCGGGAAGCGCGTGGTCAGGTTCTTGACCGAGAGCAGCACCTCGTCGGTGCCGGGGATCGGCTCGATCTTCTGGCCGTCGACCCCGAAGAGCTTCATCGGCTCGGGCAGCGGCTTGCCGGTCATCTCGCCCAGCTTGGGCACGGCCGCCAGCAGGGCCTTTGTGTAATCGTGTTGCGGGGCGGTGAAGATCTGCTCGACCGGGCCCTCTTCCACCTTGTTGCCGCGGAACATGACCACCACGCGGTCGGCCATCTGGGCGACCACGGCCATGTCGTGGGTGATGAACATCACCGCGGTGCCGGTCTCGCGCTTCAGACGGTCCATCAGGGCCAGGATCTCGGCCTGGATGGTCACGTCGAGCGCGGTGGTGGGTTCATCGGCGATCAGCAGGCGCGGCTCGCAGGCCAGGGCCATGGCGATCACGACGCGCTGGCGCATGCCGCCGGACAGCTCGTGCGGGTATTGCTTGATGCGGCGCTCGGGTTCGGGGATTCGCACTTCGCGCAGCAGCTCGACCGCGCGAGCCATGGCCTGCTTGCGGCTCATCCCCTTGTGCAGCACCAACCCTTCCGAGAGCTGGCGGCCGATGGTGAAGACCGGATTGAGCGCCGTCATCGGCTCCTGGAAGATCATTCCGATCTCGTTTCCGCGGATGGTGCGCATCAGCCCCTGCTCCGCCGTGGCGAGGTCCAGCTCTTTTCCGTCCTTTCGATCAAAAATTAGGCGGCCGCCGGCGATTTTTCCGCCGCCGAATTCCACCAGGCGCATCAGCGAGAGGGAAGAAACCGACTTGCCGGAGCCGGATTCGCCCACCACGCAGACCGTCTCGCCCGGGTTGATCTGGAACGAGACATCCTCGACCCCGATGACCGGACCGTCCTTAGTCTCGAAGGAAACACGCAGATTCTCGATGCGTGCAATGGGTGCGGCGGAACCGTCGGTATCAAGCATGGGAAGCCCTGTGAGAGGAGTGACCCCGGAACGCTACAGAGCGACGGCGAAGCTTGTCAAACCGCGTCTCGACCTCCCCCTGCGTCAGCTGCCTTCCCCTACGGCCACCATGTGGAGAGGGTTGCTTTTTGATCGAATCCGATTTTCGATACCCTCATCCTCGGGTGGGTGCTCAGCGCCCGGCAGCTTTTCGAGCCGCCGGGCGCTCTGAGTATCCCTCGGGTCAACGATCGGATCTGCAAGATCCGGCACTGTTCAACTGGGAGATACCAATGAACCTCAGATCAGCTCTGCTGGGTGCAGCCGCCTTTGCGGCCTTGGCACCGGCAGCCATGGCCGAGCGCGGCAGCGACGGCCATGTCAACATCATCTATTGGCAGGCGCCCTCGATCCTGAACCCGTACCTCTCGGGCGGCACCAAGGACATCGAATCGTCCTCGATGATCATCGAACCCCTCGGTCGCTTCGACCAGGACGGCGCGTTGGTGCCCTTCCTGGCCTCCGAGATCCCCACCGTCGAGAACGGCGGCGTCTCCGAAGACCTGACCACCATCACCTGGACCCTCAAGGAAGGTCTGCTGTGGTCGGACGGCACCCCGCTGACCTCCGAGGACGTGGTCTTCACCGCCGAGTACTGCATGCATCCCGAAGGCGGCTGTGCGCAGCTGTCGAAGTTCGATGCGGTGGAAAGCGTGGAAGCCATTGACGACCTGACCATCCAGGTCAACTTCAAGGCCCCGCAGCCGAACCCCTACCTGCCCTTCATGGGTGGCCAGTCGCCGATCCTGCAGAAGGCGCAGTTCGCCGAGTGCCTCGGCGCCGCGGCCTCGACCTGCACCGAGCAGAACTTCAACCCGATCGGCACCGGCCCCTTCGTGGTCGACGAATTCAAGCCGAACGACGTGATCTCCATGTCGGCCAACCCCAACTATCGGGACCCTGCGAAGCCCGCCTTCGCCACCGTCACCTTCAAGGGCGGCGGCGACGCGGCCTCTGCCGGCCGTGCCGTGCTGGAAACCGGCGAGTTCGATTACGCCTGGAACCTGCAGCTGGCCCCCGAAGTCATCGAAGAGATGGAAAAGGGCGGCAAGGGTCAGACCGTTGCAGCCTTCGGCACCCTGGTCGAGCGTCTGGAAATGAACCTGACCGATCCGTCCTCGGATCTGCCGGCCGACATCCGCGCCACCCGCGAAGCGCCGCACCCCATCCTGTCGGATGTTCGCGTCCGCAAGGCCCTGTCCATGGCCATCGACCGCGAGCTGCTGGTTGAAATCGGCTACGGCCAGGCGGGTCGCCCGACCTGTAACCTGGTGCCGGCGCCCGCGCGCTACGCATCGCCCAACACCGATTGCATCGGCCAGGACCTGGAAGGTGCCATGGCGCTGCTGGAAGAAGCCGGCTGGACCGACACCGATGGTGACGGCATCCGCGACAAGGACGGCATGAAGCTGTCCCTGCTCTACCAGACCTCGACCAACGCCGTGCGTCAGAACTTCCAGGATGCCATCAAGGCATGGTGGGGCATGATCGGTGTCGAAACCGAGCTGCGCAACATCTCCGGCTCGGTGTTCTTCGGCGGTGACGCGGGTTCGCCCGACACCTTCCAGAAGTTCTACGCGGACGTCGAAATGTACGCCAACAACTTCGATGGCACCGACCCGCAGGCCTACCTGTCCATGTACCGCTGCGGCAACGAGCCGAAGCCGTCCAGCCAGTGGCAGGGTGAGAACATCAACCGCTTCTGCGATCCGGAATATGACGCCCTGCTCGACGAGCTGGCCAAGACCGGTGAGCTGGAGAAGCGCGGTGAGATCGCCATCCGCCTGAACGAGATGCTGACCAAGGACACCTACACCATCGTTCCCCTCGTGGACCGTGGCCGTGTCTCGGCACACTCCAACACCCTCGGCGGCGTTGTCCTGAACACCTGGGACTCCGAGCTGTGGAACGTGGCCGACTGGTACCGTATCGAGGAGTAATCCTTACAGGGGGGCTCCGGCATCTGCCGGGGCCCCCTCCCCCCGCGCCTGACCGCGCCGGTCCCGAACCAGCCAGACCACCGGGGTAGGACCGCCGGATGATCTTGCACCGGGACGGCAGGGAAAGCGCCTCAGACGCTCGGACCCTCCATGCTGACTTTTACCCTTCGACGATTGCTGATCGCGATCCCGACCCTGCTTGCCAGTGCAATCGTGATCTTCGCGCTGCTGCAGCTCGCCCCCGGTGACCCGATGGCCAACGTGCCACTGACGGTTCCGCCCGAGGTGAAGCAGAAGATGCGCGAGGCCCTGGGCCTTGGCGAGCCCGTCCACATCCAGTTCTGGAAATGGCTGGTCCAGTTCTTCTGGATCGAACCTCAGGTCCTGATCGACAATATCTTCGGCACCTCCTTCGCGGAAGGAAAGCTGCGCGTGCTCTCCTGGCAGACCCGGTCGCCGGTGATGGACATCGTGATGCAGCGGATGCCGCAGACCCTGTGGGTCGTGGGCACCTCCTACCTGGTGGGCATCATCATCGCCCTGCCGATCGGCATCTACTCGGCCTACCGGCAGTATTCGGTCTTCGACCAGGCCGGTACCTTCATCTCGATGGTCGGCTACTCGGTCCCCACCTTCTTCACCGGCGTGCTGCTGATCGTGATCTTCTCGGTCAACATGCCGCGCGAGAGCTTCTTCTGGTTCCCCTCGATCTACGACACCACCCACCAGGTCGACAGTTGGTCCGCCTTCGGCTTCCAGGTGCGGCAGATGTTCCTGCCGGTGATGGTGCTGGCGCTCTACAACGCCGCCCAGATCTCGCGCTTCATGCGGGCCTCGATGCTGGACAACCTGAATCAGGATTACGTCCGCACCGCCCGCGCCAAGGGCCTGGGCGAGAGCATCGTGGTCATGGTCCATGTGCTCAGGAACTCGCTGATCCCCGTCGTCACCGTGATCGCGCTCGGCGTGCCGCAGGTCTTCGGCGGTGCCATCATCACCGAGCAGGTCTTCAAGGTGAACGGCCTTGGCCACCTGCTGATCGGCGCCATCGAGGCCAACGACCTGCCCATGGTGCAGACGCTGACCTTCATCTTTGCCGTGCTCATCGTGCTCTTCAACCTGATTGCCGACGTGCTCTACGGCATCCTCGACCCGCGGATTCGCTATGACTGATGACCTGAACGAAACCGTCCCCGCAACCGGAGGCGCCACCCAGGCCGGAGGCGTCCTCGCGGCGCCCCTGCCCTCGACGCCGCCGCGCAGCCAGTGGCACGAAGTCTGGACCCAGTTCCGCCAGCACAAAGGCGCCATGATGGGAGGCATCGTCTTCCTGGTGATCGTGCTGGGCGTGGTGCTGGGCCCCTGGCTCTGGCCGCTCGACCCTGCCGGCATCGACTTCCGGGCCCGCAACGACGGCCCCTCGCTGGCCCATCCCTTCGGCACCGACCAGCTGGGTCGGGACATGCTGGCGCGGATGATCGACGGCGGGCGGGTCTCGCTGTCGGTGGGCATCACCGCGATGCTGCTGGCGCTGGTGCTCGGAACCCTGGTCGGCGTGCTGGCAGGCTACTTCAAGCGGCTGGACAATGCGCTGATGCGCCTGACCGACCTCTTCCTGGCCCTGCCCCTGCTGCCGCTGCTGCTGGTCATGGTGCTGCTCTTCCGCGAGCCGCTGGCCAAGGCCTTCGGCATCGAGACCGGGATCTTCATCCTGATGGTCACCGCCATCGGCATCACCTCGTGGATGCCGACGGCGCGGATCGTGCGCGGCGACGTGCTGGCCCTGAAGGAGCGCGAGTTCGTCCTGGCCGCTCGCTCCATCGGCACCACCAACACGCTGATGATCGCCCGGCACATCCTGCCCAACGTGATCTCGCCTATCGTGGTCTCGGCCACCCTCGGCATCGCCAATGCGATCATCACCGAGTCGGCGCTGTCCTTCCTGGGCCTGGGCTTCCCGCCGGACTTCCCCACCTGGGGCCGGCTGCTCTTCGACGCGGTGGACTACATGCAGCAGAACCCCGAGCGCGTGGTCATGCCCGGTATCGCCATCTCGCTGACCGTGCTCTCGGTCAACTACCTGGGCGACGGCCTGCGCGATGCGCTCGACCCGCGCATCCGCGGCCGCTGAGCCCGGCTCCTGACGCAAAGCAGAACGCCCCGGCCTCACCGCCGGGGCGTCTTGCTTTCAGCCCTTGCGCTGCGGCCGCTTCGCTATCGTCCCCTGGGCGGCGGCGACGATCTTCTCCTCGCCGTCCTTCACCGCGAAGATATCGCAACGACAGACCGCCTGTGTCGCGCCATGGGACATCACCTGCCCCCGCGCCACCAGCCGCTCGCCGATCCCGGGGCGCAGGAAGTTGATCTTCCACTCCAGCGTCAGCACATCCTGCAGCACCGAGCCCCCGGCAAAGGTCAGCGCCATGTCCGCCAGGGTCGAGGTCACGCCCCCATGCACGAAGCCATTGTGCTGCTTGTGACGCTCCTCGATCTCGAGCACCAGTTCGCAGAAGCCAGCCTCGAACCGGGCGATCTCGACGCCCACGAGCTTCGAGAATGGCTGCCCATCCAGGATGGACTGCCCGAAGGGTTTCAGATCCATGTCGTTCCTCCCAGTGATCCTTGCCCCACCCTGCCCCTGCGCGCGCCCCTGTCCACCGGAACGCCACGTCCCGAAGCCTGCGCATCTTGCGGGTCGTGGGAGCCTCCGGCGGCAGTATTTTGGGCCATCGGATGGATGCAGCGTGCCCTTGTCCCATCCGATGGCTGAAAATACTGCGGGGGGAGCGCGGCACGCGCGGGGGGCAGCGCCCCCCTCCCCCCTCTACGTCCCAGCAAAAAGGGCGGCGCCCAAGCACCGCCCTTTCCAATCGTCCAGTCCCGCGAAGATCAGATCTTGGCCAGGAGATCCCCGATGCTCTGCTTGGCATCGCCGTAGTACATGCGGGTGTTGTCCTTGTAGAACAGCGGGTTCTCGATACCCGAGTAGCCCGTGCCCTGGCCGCGCTTCGACACGAAGACCTGCTTGGCTTTCCAGACCTCCAGCACCGGCATGCCGGCGATCGGAGAGTTCGGGTCTTCCTGCGCCGCCGGGTTCACGATGTCGTTCGAGCCGATGACGATCACGACGTCCGTTTCCGGGAAGTCGTCGTTGATCTCGTCCATCTCGAGCACGATGTCGTAGGGCACCTTGGCCTCGGCCAGCAGCACGTTCATGTGACCCGGCAGGCGGCCCGCGACGGGGTGGATGGCGAAACGCACTTCCTTGCCCTTCTCGCGCAGCTTGCGGGTCAGCTCGGCCACGTTCTGCTGGGCCTGCGCCACGGCCATGCCGTAGCCCGGCACGATGACGACGCTGTCCGCGTCCTCGAGCGCCTGGGCCACGCCGTCGACGTCGATGGGCTTCTGCTCGCCCTCGACTTCCATCGCCGGGCCCGTGGTGCCGCCGAAGCCGCCCAGGATCACCGAGACGAAGGAACGGTTCATCGCCTTGCACATGATGTAGCTGAGGATCGCCCCCGAGGAGCCGACCAGGGCACCTACGACGATCAGCAGATCGTTCGACAGCGAGAAGCCGATGGCCGCAGCTGCCCAGCCCGAATAGGAGTTCAGCATCGAGACCACCACGGGCATGTCGGCGCCGCCGATGCCCATGATCAGGTGGTAGCCGATGAAGAGCGCCGCCAGCGTCATCAGCAGCAGCGGGAAGGTGCCGCCGGTGCTCATGTACCACACCAGGCAGATGACCGAGATCCCCGCCGCGGTGATGTTCAGCACATGGCCGCCGGGCAGTTTCTCTGCCTTCGAGGTCAGCTTGCCGGCGAGCTTGCCGTAGGCCACCACCGAGCCGGTGAAGGTCACCGCACCGATGAAGACGCCGAGGAACAGCTCGACCGAGAGGATGCCCAGCTCGACCGCGTCCTTGTGCGCCACGAGGTCGGCGAAGACGCCCTTGGGTTCGGCACCGCCCGCCAGCACCGCCATGGTGATATGGGCGTTGTAGCCGACGAAGACCGCCGCCAGGCCGACGAGGCTGTGCATGGCTGCCACCAGCTGCGGCATCTCGGTCATCTCGACCTTCTTGGCCACGTACCAGCCGATGATGCCGCCGCCCGCGATCAGGATCGCCGACAGAAGCCAGAAGCCCGAACCAGGCCCGATGAGCGTGGCAAGGACCGCGAGGCCCATGCCGACAATGCCGTACCAGACCGCCCGCTTGGCGCTTTCCTGACCGGAAAGCCCGCCGAGCGAGAGGATGAAGAGAACAGCCGCGACCACATAGGCCGCCGTGGTAAATCCGAAGTCCATCTCTGCGCTCTCCTTAGGATTTCTGGAACATGGCGAGCATGCGCCGGGTCACGAGGAAGCCGCCGAAGATGTTGATCCCGGCCATGAAGACCGAAAGCGCGGCGAGCAGGATCACCAAGAAGGAGCCCGAGCCGATCTGCATCAGGGCGCCGAGGATGATGATCGACGAGATTGCATTGGTCACCGCCATCAGCGGCGTGTGCAGCGAATGCGCCACGCCCCAGATCACCTGGAAGCCGACGAAGACCGACAGGACGAAGACGATGAAGTGCTGCATGAAGCTCGAGGGCGCGATCAGGCCCACGCCGAGGATCAGCGCGGCCATCACGGCCAGCAGGGTCACCTGGTTGCGGGTCTGCTTCTTGAAGGCGGCCACTTCCTGGGCGCGCTTCTCTTCCGGCGTCAGCTCGGGCGCCTTCGGCTTGGGCTTCTGCGCCGCGATGGCCTGGACCTTCAGCGGCGGCGGCGGGAAGGTGATCTCACCGGCACGGGTCACCGTGGCCGAGCGGATCACGTCGTCTTCCATGTCGTGGTTGACCACGCCGTCCTTCTCGGGCGTCAGATCCGCCATCAGGTGACGGATGTTGGTCGCATAGAGCGAGGAGGCCTGGGTGGCCATGCGCGAGGGGAAGTCGGTGTAGCCGACGATGGTCACGCCATTCTCGGTCACGACCTTTTCATCCGCCACGGTGCCCTCGGCGTTGCCGCCCTTCTCTGCCGCCAGGTCGACGATGACCGAACCCGGCTTCATCGAGGCGATCATGTCTTTCAGCCAGAGCTTCGGGGCCTCGCGGTTGGGGATCAGCGCCGTGGTGATGACGATGTCGATATCCGGGGCGATCTCGCGGAACTTGGCCAGTTGCGCCTCGCGGAACTCGGGGCTGGAGACAGCCGCATAGCCGCCGGTAGCGGCGCCGTCCTGCTGCTCTTCCTCGAAGTCCAGGTAGACGAACTCGGCGCCCATGCTCTCGACCTGCTCGGCCACTTCGGGGCGCACGTCGAAGGCATAGGTGATGGCGCCCAGCGAGGTCGAGGTGCCGATGGCGGCAAGACCCGCGACGCCGGCACCGATGACCAGCACCTTGGCCGGGGGCACCTTGCCCGCGGCGGTGATCTGGCCGGTGAAGAAGCGGCCGAAGTTGTTGCCCGCCTCGATCACGGCGCGGTAGCCGGCGATATTGGCCATCGAGGACAGCGCGTCCATCTTCTGGGCGCGGGAAATACGCGGCACCATCTCCATGGCGACGGCGGTGGCACCCTGGCCCTTGATACGGTCGAGCAGCTCGGCGTTGCCGCCCGGATTGAGGAAGGAGATCAGCGTCTGGCCGTCACGCAGCAGGGCCACCTCCTCCTCGGAAGGCTGGCGCACCTTGGCCACGATATCGGCGGCCTCGTAGAGCTCTTCCGCGGTCTCCAGCACGGTGACGCCCGCAGCCGTATAGGCCGCGTCGATGAAGCCGGCCTTCAGGCCCGCGCCGCTCTGGATCAGGCATTCATGCCCCAGTTTCTGCAATTGCTGGGCCGAGTCCGGGGTCATTGCGACCCGCGCCTCTCCCTCGAACACTTCGCTCGGCGTTCCGATCTTCACCTGTGTCGTCCCCCTTCTGAGCACGGCGTGGAAGGTCTTTTTCCGGAATTTTCCGGCGTCGACCTGATGTTAGCGCGCAACATTGTTGCGCAATGACTGGGCAGGGTTTGCCCGTAATATCGGGTCCTGTCAAACAGTCCCTCCGGCGGGGGAGCCTAAGGCATTTGCCGCCGTCGGCAAGGTCGTCCTCTGCATCGCTGCCATGCAACCGGCCAACAGCCCCTGCCCGACCGCCCGCCTCGCTGCTTGATCCCCGCGCGGACGCGGCCTAGGGTTAATCCGATATGCGGAACACTATTCCGCAAATGGGAGGATAACATGGATCTGCATGGCAAACACGCCCTGGTTACGGGGGGCGGTACGGGGATCGGTCTGGCCATCGCCCGCGCTCTTGCCGAGAAGGGGGCCGAGGTGACGATCACCGGGCGCCGGCTCGAGGTGCTCGCGGAGGTCGCGGGACCGGGGCTCCACCCGGCGGTGATGGATGTGACCAGCGAGAGCCAGGTGCGCTCGGTCACCGCCGAGGCCGTGGCCGCGCGGGGCCCGGTGCAGATCTGCGTCGCCAATGCGGGCATCGCGGAGGGGCGCAAGCTGCACAAGACCTCTGCCGAGTTCTGGCGCAAGATCATGGCCACCAACCTCGACGGATGTTTCTACACGGTACGCGAGAGCCTCAACTCGATGCTGGAGACCGACTGGGGGCGGGTCATCGCGATTTCCTCCATCGCAGGATTGCGCGGGGCGGCAGGGGCCGGAGCCTACGCGGCCTCGAAACACGGGGTGATCGGGATGATGCGCAGCTTCTCTGAGGATTTCATGGGTCAGCCCTATACGTTCAACTCGATCTGTCCGGGCTACGTCGACACCCCCATCGTCAGCCGCAACACCGAGGCGATCAAGGAGCGCACCGGGGTCAGCGCTGAAGAGGCGCAGGCGATGATGGTGAAGCTGAACCGGCACAAGCGGCTGATCACGCCCGAAGAGGTTGCCGCGGCGGCGCTGTGGCTCTGCGATCCGCTGAGCAGCAGCACCAATGGCACCGAAGTGCGGATCGCCGGCGGACAGCTTTGAGGCAGGTGGCGGCGGGGTGAACCCCGCCTCCCCTCTACATTCCGTGCGAAGGTCAGGTCAGGCGCTGCGCAGCACTGGGAAGGCGTTGCGGCCAGAGGCCCAGGCCCGTGCCGCCTGGCCCAGCCCCTCGAAGAGCGGGCGCGAGACGGGATCATTGGCGGCGTTGTATTCCGGGTGCCATTGCACCGCCAGCGTGAAGCCCGAAGCGCCGTCGACATAGGCCGCCTCGGGCGTGCCGTCGGGCGCATGGCCGTCGATGACGAAGCGCTTGCCGGGGGTCACCACCCCCTGCCCGTGCAGGGTGTTGGTCATCACCTCGGACGCGCCCATGATGCGATGGAACACCCCGTCCTCGGTGAAGGTCACCTTGTGGCGCAGGGCGAATTTCTCTTCCAGCGTACCGTCCGGGGGCATGCGGTGGTTCATCCGCCCCGGCAGATCGCGGATCTCGGGGTGCAGGGTCGAGCCCATGGCCACCGCGACCTCCTGGAAGCCACGGCAGATGCCCAGGAAGGGCTGGCCGCGCTCGACGCAGGCCCGGACAAGCGGCAGGGTGATCGCATCGCGGGCACGGTCGAAGGCGCCGTGCGCCTCGCTCTCTTCCTCGCCGTATTCGGACGGGTGGACGTTGGGCCGCCCGCCGGTCAGCACGAAGCCGTCATAGCTTTCCAGCAGTTCCTCGACCGAAACCAGCCGGGGGTCCGAAGGGATCAGCGCCGGCATGCAATCGCTGACCTCGGACACCGCCTCGCAGTTCATCACGCCCCCCGCATGGGTGCGGTAGGAGCCGTCGATGACGTGTAGGTTGGTAATGATGCCGATACGGGGTCTGGTCATGTCACGCCTCTTGGTACGCAGGCCAATCTACTACCGCACCTTCCCGAAGAAAACGGAAATTCCTGTGCGGAGGCGCACCCCCGGCCTTCAGCGCTTCGGAAAGCGGCAGAAGAGAGGGCCGACCGGGTAGACCGGACCAACGGCAAGAGAGGCCGACCGGGCGCCGGATCAGTCCGCCGTGGCGCTGGCCGGTGCCGTGGCAGCCGTCCCTGCGGGCGGTGTCTCGCCGTCGGTGCCCTGCAGCATGATGGCAAAGAGCATGCCAAGCCCGAAGGCCACGGCCAGGGCGATGCCCCAGACGGCCGGGCGGTGGCGGCGCTTTTCGCGGGTCAGGTTGGTATCGGGTGCGGACATGGGGGCCTCCGTCGCTTCTTTGGGTCTTCTGGCTCAACGCGACGCCAGCGCCGCGCGTTCCACGTCCGGCCCTTGCAATCCGCGCGCCGGGGGGCAACATCGCAGGCAACCACTGATGCGAAAGGAAGAGCCCCATGAAGGACGCCGCCCCCGGAACCACCGGCGAGACCATCTACCTTGCCGACTACACGCCCTTCGGCTGGACCGTCGAGGATGTCCACCTGACCTTCCGCCTGGCCCCCGAGAGCACGCGGGTGATCTCGAAGATCCGCTTCGTGCCCAACCCCGAGGCCAGCCAGGAGCGTTTCTTCCTGCACGGCGAAGAGCTGACCTTGGTCAGCGCGAAGATCGACGGCCAGAGCGTCTCGCCCGAGATCACCGAGCAGGGCCTGACCTGCGCCGTGCCCAAAGGCGCCTTCACCTGGGAAGCCGAGGTCGAGATCGCGCCGGCGAAGAACTTTGCGCTGGAAGGGCTCTACATGTCGAACGGCATGTATTGCACCCAGTGCGAGGCCGAGGGCTTCCGCAAGATCACCTATTACCCCGACCGCCCCGACGTGATGTCGGTCTTCACCGTCCGCATCGAGGGCGACGAGCCGGTGAAGCTGTCGAACGGCAACCCCGTGGCCTCGGGCGAAGGCTTCGCCGAATGGCATGACCCCTGGCCCAAGCCCGCCTATCTCTTCGCCCTGGTGGCCGGAGAGCTGGTGGCCCACCCCGACCGCTTCACCACCCGCTCGGGCAAGGATGTCGAGCTGAACATCTACGTCCGCCCCGGCGACGAGGACAAATGCGCCTTCGGCATGGAGGCGCTGAAGAAGTCGATGAAGTGGGATGAAGACGTCTATGGCCGCGAATACGACCTGGATATCTTCAACATCGTCGCCGTCGATGACTTCAACATGGGCGCGATGGAGAACAAGGGGCTGAACATCTTCAACTCCTCCTGCGTGCTGGCCTCGCCCGAAACCAGCACGGACGCCAACTTCGAGCGCATCGAGGCGATCATCGCGCATGAGTACTTCCACAACTGGACCGGCAACCGCATCACCTGCCGCGACTGGTTCCAGCTCTGCCTGAAGGAGGGTCTGACGGTCTTCCGCGACGCCTCCTTCACCGCTGACATGCGCTCCGAGCCGGTGAAGCGGATCTCGGACGTGATCGACCTGCGCGCGCGCCAGTTCCGCGAGGACAACGGCCCCCTGGCGCACCCGGTCCGCCCCGAGAGCTTCCAGGAGATCAACAACTTCTACACCGCCACCGTCTACGAGAAGGGCGCCGAGGTGATCGGCATGCTGAAGCGGCTTGTCGGGGACGAGGCCTATGCCAAGGCGCTGGATCTCTACTTCGACCGTCACGACGGCGATGCGGCCACCATCGAGGACTGGCTGAAGGTCTTCGAGGACGCCACGGGCCGCGACCTGACCCAGTTCAAGCGCTGGTACTCCCAGGCCGGCACCCCGCGCCTGCGGGTGAGCGAGTCCTGGGACGATGGCACCTTCACCCTGACCTTCCGCCAGGAAACGCCCCCCACCCCCGGCCAGCCCACCAAGCTGCCGCAGGTGCTGCCCATTGCCGTGGGTCTCATCGGCCCCAATGGCGACGAGGTGCAGGAAACCACCCTGCTGGAGATGACCGAGGCCGAACAGAGCTTCTCCTTCTCGGGTCTCGGCGCGCGCCCCGTGCCGTCGATCCTGCGCGGCTTCTCGGCGCCGGTGGTGCTGCAGCACGAGACCGACACCGAGACGCGGGCCTTCCTGCTGGCCCATGACACCGATCCCTACAATCGTTGGGAAGCGGGCCGCAGCCTGGCCAAGCAGGCGCTGCTCAGGATGATCACCGAGGGCGCCGAGCCCGATCCGGCCTACCTGGGCGCGCTGCAGACCGTGATCACCGACGAGACCCTGGACCCGGCCTTCCGCGCCCTCACCCTGGCCCTGCCCTCCGAGGACGACCTGGCCCAGACCCTGCACGAGGGCGGCACCACCCCCGATCCGCAGCTGATCTGGGAAAAGCGCGAGGAGATGCGCGAGGCCATGGCGCGCTGGATGCCCGACCAGTTGGCGACGCTCTACCGTGTCCACCAGGTGCCCGGCGAATATCGTCCCGACGCAGAGCCCGCGGCGGCCCGTGCCCTGGCCAATACCGCGCTCGGCCTGCTGACCCGCCTCGACGGCGGCGAGGCGGCGCGCGCGCAATACGCCAGCGCCGACAACATGACGCAGCAGCTGGCCGCGCTCACCGCGCTGCTTTCCATCGGCGCGGCCGAGACCGAGCTTGCCGCCTTCTACGAGCAGTGGAAGGAGGACCGCCTGGTGATCGACAAGTGGTTCTCGATGCAGGTGGCCTTCGCCCGCCCCGAAGAGACCGCCGACGTGGCCGCCGCGCTGGTTGCGCATCCCGATTTCGACATGAAGAACCCCAACCGCTTCCGGGCGGTCTTCGGGGCGCTGTCGATGAGCCAGGCGGGCTTCCACGCGCCCTCGGGCAAGGGCTATGCGCTGCTGGCCGACTGGCTGATCAAGCTCGATGCGCTGAACCCGCAGACCACCGCCCGCATGTGCGCCGCCTTCCAGACCTGGAAGCGCTTCGACGCCGGTCGCCAGGCGCTGATCAAGGCGGAACTGGAGCGGATCGCGGCGCGCGAGGGCCTCAGCCGGGATGTTTCCGAAATGGTGACCCGTATCCTGAACCACTGATAAAGGCCTGAATATGCAAAGCTTTCCCGGCGTCAGAGCGGCGCCGGGAAACAACGCCAAGAGTTTCTGGCGAATGTTAACGAAGTGACGACGGTTTAACGTCATATCTCCCTTGAGGTGCCACGTTTCGGCCCAAATGCCCCAGCAGAAGATGGGGCAGCAAGTAGCGGAGATAGACATGCGCGGTCTGAGCCAGATACCCGGATTCCGAAGCCTGTTCGGCCCTGCGGCCCCCCATCCGGGCGCCACGGCCGACGAGGGGCTGATCGGCTCTGTGACCGGGCTGCCCGATGGCGGGCGACAGATCCGCATCCGCTCCGCCGCCCAGGCCCGTGCCGAGCTGAAGCGCCCCGACGACGGCCCGACCGAGCAGCGCCGCCTGCTGCCGATCCGCCACGCCACCCGCGAACAGGGCACCTTCCGCGCCTATTTCCAGAAGGGCCGCACCCTGGTCCGCCAGGATCGCTGGGACCTGCTGGCCCGGCTGATCCGTGAAACCGACCGCCTGCGCGAGACCTCTCCGGCGGGCGTCCGCATGGCAGAGGTGCTGGCGGCGGGCGCACGCTCGGACATGGTCTCTTCCGCGCGCAAGGCGATCCACTGCGGGGCAGAGCCCTCGGGCGCCTGGCTGACCGATCTCGACGCGGCCGCTGCCGAAGGCGGCTGGCCCGAGGCGGTGACCGTGGCGCGGCTGCACATGGACCTGGCCTGGCTCTACCACGGCGATCTGCCGCCGGTGGCGCAGCCCAGGACCCCGCATCCCGAATTCATCCGCCACTTTGAACGCGCGGCGCAGCTGCTGGACGGCTACAGCCCCATCGAAGAGGCCAGCCCGATGCTGGCCGAGGCACGCATCGCGCTGCTGGCCAATGACCCCGCCGCGCCCGCGCGGATGCGCGACGATTTCGAGGACCTGATCGACCTCGACCCTGCCAACCCCGGCCCGCTGCGCAACTTCGGCCTCTACATGCTGCCGCGCTGGTTCGGCAGCGATGCCGAGGCGATCGGCGATGCCGCCGCCCAGACCGCGGACCGGCTGGCCGATATCTGGGGCGACGGCGCCTATAGCTGGATCTGGCTCGACGCCCTCTCGACCGAGGCCGAGACCGCCGCCCATTGCGATGCCGCCCGCTTCCGCCGGGGGCTCTTCGACATCCTCGAGCGCCGCCCCGGACAGGAGGTGGCGAACCTGTTGGCCGGGTTCTGCGCCCTGGCCATGGCGCCGGGCCGCGCGCCCGCCCGCCTTACGCCCGAGGCGCGCGCGACGCGAGAACTGCTCCATGCCGCCGCCGGGCCGATCATCGAGCACCACATGACCGAGATCCGCCCCGAGATCTGGCTGCGCGGCGCCCGCCCCGCCCTCGCCCTGCCAGAAGAACAGGTAAGCCCCGCCGATCTCGCCGCCGACGCCGCGCAGATCGCCGCCATCGTCAAGGCACGGCGCTCGGGCGCGCTGCGTCACTGACGAGAGACGAAAGCGCCGGGGCTCCAGAGCGCCGGCAGTCTCGCGGTCCGGTGCCCCGGATCGGCACCTCTGCGCCGGGCGCTGCGGCCCCGACCGCATGGGTCGGACGCCCCTGCCACCGCGCCTCCGGGACGGGCCTCGCCCCGGCGCCTGCCCCAACCCCCGTACCACGCGGGCCCGCATCGCCCGAAGCGATGCCACCGCACCGGGCTCGGCTTTCTGAAAGCTCCGGCGCAAAGCGGCGCAGAGGCCCCTTGCCCCCCTTCGCGCCCTGTCCTAGAACCCGTGATCAAGCCAATCCCGGAAAGGACGGACCATGCTGGACCTCACCTACGAGACCCCGAAGCCCAAGGTCATTGCGGGCGCGCAACATGACTGGGAGCTGGTCATCGGCATGGAGGTCCATGCCCAGGTCGCATCCAACGCGAAGCTCTTCTCCGGCGGTTCGACCAAATTCGGCGCCGAGCCCAACTCGAACGTCGCCTTCGTCGACGCGGCCATGCCCGGCATGCTGCCCGTCATCAACGAGTATTGCGTGGCGCAGGCGGTGCGCACCGGGCTGGGCCTGAAGGCGCAGATCAACCTCTTCTCGGCCTTCGACCGCAAGAACTACTTCTATCCCGACCTGCCGCAGGGCTACCAGATTTCCCAGCTCTACCACCCCATCGTGGGCGAGGGCGAAATCCTTGTCGACATGGGCCCCGGCGTCGCGCGCCTGGTGCGGGTCGAGCGCATCCACCTGGAACAGGACGCGGGCAAGTCGATCCACGACATGGACCCGAACATGTCCTTCGTCGACCTGAACCGGACCGGCGTCGCGCTGATGGAGATCGTCTCGCGCCCCGACATCCGTGGCCCCGAAGAGGCTGCCGCCTATGTCACCAAGCTGCGCCAGATCCTGCGCTACCTGGGCACCTGCGACGGCAACATGCAGAACGGCAACCTGCGCGCCGACGTCAACGTCTCGGTCTGCCGTCCGGGCCAGTACGAGAAGTACATGGAAACGCAGGATTTCAGCCACCTGGGCACGCGCTGCGAGATCAAGAACATGAACTCGATGCGCTTCATCCAGCAGGCCATCGACTACGAGGCGAAGCGCCAGATCCAGATCCTGGAATCCGGCGGCACCATCGACCAGGAGACCCGTCTCTACGATCCCGACAAGGGCGAGACGCGCTCGATGCGGTCGAAGGAAGAGGCACACGACTACCGCTATTTCCCCGACCCCGACCTGCTGCCGCTGGAAATCGAACAGGCCTGGGTCGACGATATCGCGGCCTCCCTGCCCGAGCTGCCGGACGAGAAGAAGGCCCGCTTCGTCAAGGACTTCGGCCTGTCGGAGTACGACGCCTCGGTGCTGACCGCAGAGGTGGTGAACGCCGCCTTCTTCGAAGAGGTCGTGTCGCGCTGCGAGGATGGCAAGCTGGCCGCCAACTGGGTCATCAACGAGCTCTTCGGTCGCCTGAAGAAGGACGACCTGGACATCACCGACAGCCCCGTAAGCCCCGAGCAGCTTGCCGAGATCATCACCCTGATCAAGAAGGGCGACATCTCTGGCAAGATCGCCAAGGACGTCTTCGAGATCACCTTCACCGAGGGCGGCAGCCCGGCGGCGATCGTCGAAGAGAAGGGCCTGAAGCAGGTCACCGACACCGGCGCCATCGAGGCGGCGGTCGACGAGGTGATCGCGGCGAACCCGCAGCAGGTGGAAAAGGCCAAGCAGAACCCGAAACTGGCAGGCTGGTTCGTCGGACAGGTCATGAAGGCCACCGGCGGCAAGGCCAACCCCAAGGCGGTGAACGAGCTGGTGGCGGCGAAGCTGGGGCTCTGAGGGGCGCGGCGGGATAGATCCCGCCCTAGGGCCGCTGCGCCGGTCCGATCCGAGATTTGAAAAGGGCGGGGTCAGACCCCGCCCTTTGTCTTTGCAGCCCCGCGCGCGCTGCCTGACGGCCCCGCTGCGGGAGGCGCAATTTCTTGACAGGGCCCCCTCACGGTGTTGCGCTTGCCCGCGTGAACGCATGGAGGGAAGTCATGGCACCGCATTACACGGCCCCCCTCGGGGGCGCAGTCACCCAGGCCTTCGACATCTGGTCGCATTGGTTCGAGAACGTCGGACAGATGGGCCTGATCAACGTCAATCTGGGACGCACCGCGAAACCAGAGCTCGAGAAGCGCATCCTGCAGGAGGTGGGCAGCTACGGGCGGCAGATCGGGCGGATCTCGGAGGCGCTGGAGGTGCTGATTGATCAGGCCGACCTTGACCGCACCAAGCTGAGCGATGCGCAGATCGCGGCCCTGCACGACTTCCGCGAGATGGTGCAGGCGGTGGAGCGCTGCAAGAACGCCTAGCCCGCACCAGCCAGGGCGCAGAGAGCGAGGGCCGTGACCTGCGGCCCCCTGCTCATCCCAGATACCCGTCCATTCAGCCTGAGCTGACGTGCCCCCCCGGCGCTTACTTGAAGCTGCGGCTGTCCTTGATTTGGTCCCACGCCCAGACGACCTGTTGCAGCTGGTCCTCCTGGCTGCGGTCGCCGCCGTTGATATCCGGGTGCAGCACCTTGATCAGCGCCTTGTAGGCCTTGCGGATCTCGGCCTTGGACCAGGTGTCCTTGGCCTCGAGGATCTCGATGGCCTTGCGCTCGGTCGGCGGCAGGCGACGGGTGGCACCGCCGGGATTGGCGTTGCGGCCGGGGTTCTGCGTCGCATTGGCCCCCAGCACCTGATGCGGGTCCTCGATGCCCAGACGGGCCCAGGCGCGCGCCTCGGGGTCGCCAAGGGGCTTGGTCTTGCGCTCCCAGACCTTGTCGTCGGACATCTGGGCGTTCATCTCGGCCTCGGTCTTGCCGTCGAAGAAGCTCCACTTCTGGTTGTACTCGCGGATGTGTTCCTTGCAGAACCAGAAATAATCGTCCAGCACGTCCGGAGCTTTCGGGGCGCGGTACTTGCCGGGTTCTTGGCAGCCCTCGTGCTCGCAGACGCGGGTCGAGGTTTCCGATGCCCCGGACATGCCGCGACGTCCTCTGTTCTGCTTCTTCTTGGCAGAAGAGATGGACATGTCGAAACCGAAGGGATCAGATTTGGGCATGGGGGCGGCCTCCTTGGTCGTGGGGCATTTCCGAGTCAGGCGCTGAAGTCTAGACTAAGTGGCGGCAGATTGAAGAGGCGACAGGAGAAAAAATGTCCCGAACGGCAGAGATCCGCGAGCGGCTGCAGGCCGCTTTCGCACCCGAAGCGCTGGAAGTGATCGACGACAGCGAAAGACACCGTGGCCATGCGGGTTTCCAGGAGGGCGGCGAAAGCCACTTCATCGTCCGCATGCAGGCCTCGTCCCAGGCCGGTCAGAGCCGGGTGGCACGCCACCGCGCGGTGCATGACGCCCTTGGCCCCCTGATGGGCCAGATCCACGCGCTGTCGCTGGAGCTCAGCTGAGCCTAGTCGCGCTTCTCTTCCGAGGCCTCGGTCGAGGTCTCGGCAGAGGTCTCCGCGGTTTCGGAGGGGGCCTCTTCCGCGGCCCCTTTCAGCGCCTCGTGCTGGAACAGCGGCTCTTCGCGGTTTTTCTCGGCGCGCGAGGTGCGAGCCATGATCACATCCATCAGCCTGCCCGCGCCGGATCCCAGGCGCTTTGCCAGTCCCGGCTTCGCCGGCGCATAGCCAGAGGAGCTGCGGGCGGGGGCCTCGAGCAGCGGGGTCACCTCCTCCTCGGGGGCGTTTTCCGGATCGCGGCGGAAGATCAGCAGGTTGTGATAGGTGGTCGACCGGCGGCGCGCGGTTTCGGGCAGCATCTCGGCGCGGCAGTATTCCCAGCCCGAGGCGGCCATGTGGTTGATCACGTCTTCGATGGTGCGGGCGAACTTCGCCTCCGCGCCCTTCACGCCCCGCTGGCGCCCTGCCCGGTCCGGTGCCGGTACGACCCTGTATTCCCAGTTCATTTCCGCAGTCCCATCGGTTTGCCCACCCAATCGGGTATCGGCTCCTTCTGGTGCTCCGCCAGGGCCGCGTCAAGCTTGGCCTTCACCGCCTCCGGGTAAGAGGCCACCTTCGGCCCCGTCTGATCCACATGCAGGCTGATCCCCTCGCCGGTGGCGGCCACCCAGCCGTCCTCGTGGATCAGCTCCTGCGCATAATGGAAGGCCTTGGGCCCCACCTCCAGCAGCCGCATCGAGGCGCGCAGCTTTGCGCCCTCATGCACCTCCTGCAGGTAGCGGATGCGGAACTCGGCCGTATAGGTCGTGTTGCCGGTGTCGCGCAGGTAGGCCTCGCCCATCCCCATGTCCTCGCAGAAGGGATCCGAGCCGAGGTCGAAGAGCACCCCGTAATAGGCCATGTTGAGATGGCCGTTGTAGTCGATCCACTCGGGTCGGACGATCATTTCGGGGCTGAGATAGGGCATGCGGTCTCCTCTGGTCGTTGGGAAAGGTAGCAGAGGGGGGAGTAAGGGCAAGGTCAGAGGCGGGAGAGGATGTAGGTGCGGAGTTCGGTGGCTTTGTCGTGGTAGAAGGGGGTGTCTTCGGGGGTGTAGACTTCGAGGGCGGCGTCGACGTGGGAGAGAGCGGTACGGAGGTGCGCGGCGGAGGTTTCGCCTTCGGTTTTCTCTGAGAGGGTGAGTTCTGCAAGCGCCATATTCTCCTGCGTCTGCGCCCATAGAAATGGCACCGTCTCACGGGTCCGGGCCTCCAGCGCTGCGCGATAGGCGGCGATAGCCTCTTCCAGACGCGCCGTGCCGCTTTCGCGCGCACCGAGGTTCCGGAGCGCAACGCCCAGATTGTTCTGCGTCGCGGCCCAATCGAGCGGCACCGTCTCGCGGGTCCGGACCTCCAGCGCCGCGCGATAGGCCACGACCGCCTCTTCCAGACGCGCCGTGCCGCTTTCGCGCGCGCCGAGGGTCCAGAGCGCAGCGCCCAGATTGTTCTGCGTCGCGGCCCAATCGAGCGGCACCGTCTCGCGCGGCAGTACCTCCAGCGCCGCGCGATAGGCCGCGACTGCCTCTTCCAAACGCGTCGTGCCGCTTTCGCGCGCGCCGAGATCCCGGAGCGCGGTGCCCAGATTGTTCTGAGTCCCTGCCCAATCGAGCGGCACCGTCTCGCGCGGCAGTACCTCCAGCGCCGCGCGACAGGCTGCGACTGCCTCTTCCAGACGCGCCGTGCCGCTTTGGCGCGCGCCGAGACCCCGGAGCGCGGTGCCCAGATTGTTCTGCGCATTGGCCCAATCGAGCGGCACCGTCTCGCGGGTCCGGATCTCCAGCGCCGCGCGATAGGCGGCGACCGCCTCTTCCATACGCGCCGTGCCGCTTTCGCGCGCGCCGAGATCCGAGAGCGCATTGCCGAAGTCGTTTTGAGCGGTGGCTTGCTTCGCCGGGGTGTCAGCCAACTGGAGGCAGGCCTCGGCGAGGGCGATGGAGACTTCGAGGTCGAAGTTCAGGCCAAGGTCGCGGCCACGTTCGTACCACGTCCTTCTGACGCTGCGCAAAGCCTCGAACCGGGCGCTGCTTTCGGGCACCTCGATCTCCAACTTCTCCAGCTCGCAGTTCACCGCATCCTCGACGGAGCGGGCCAGCACGGCCTGGGCGATGCCCTTGTCCAGCAGGGCGACCAGCGCGGCCTTTTCCTCGGCTAACTTCTCGCGCCGGGCTTCGCGGGCGCGGCGGAGGACGGCCATGCCCTCTTCCAGCTTGTCCTCGTCGTTCAGCCGGTCGACCTCGGCCATGATCTGGGCGATCTCGGCGTCCAGATTGGCGCCGGGGGAGCGTTGCGAGGCGACTTCGAGGGCGCGTTCGAGACCGCGACAGGCCGAGATGAAGTCCTCTGCGCCGCCCGCGTAGCGACGGGCGAGACCAAGGACGAGCTCGTGGGATAGCGCCAGTTCCGCAGCCTTGTCGGCGGTCTGGGCCACAAGCTTCTCGATCCGGTCGTTGAGGGCCTGAAAGTGCTGCAGCACCGCATCCTGAAACGCCGCCTCCATCAGCTTCGCCTGCTCGGGGTCCTGCAGCAGGAGCCGCATGATTGGCAGCATCACGCGTGTGAAGTCCGATTGCAGCAGGCCCGGTTGCAGCGCCGGGTCGGCGCCGGGCTGGTTCAGCTTGGCCAGCATCGCCGCGATGACGGCGCGCGGCTCGCGGTTGGCCTCCATGATGTCCTTGGCGCTCGGCAGGCCCTTGTCGATCATCTGCGGGATGAGCGCCCGATGCGCTTCCGGCAGGTGCTGGTCAGCCAGGGCGTCGGTCAGACGAGAGGCGATCTCGTCGCGCAGGGGCTTCGCTGCGGCGGGCAGACGCCGGGACAACTCACGCGCGGAGAGGCCCGCCGTGATGACCGCGCCGGTCCCCGCCACCAGCCCGGTTGCAGTGGACAGGCCTGCGGCGCAGACCAGCAGGTTCGCTCCGTGCAGCACTTTTTCGGTATATGGCATCCCGTCCCCCTGATCCCCTTCCGCGTCAGGCTAGGCGGCGGCTCGCGCTCGGGCAAGGTCCCTGCCCGACCCTTTGCGCCATCCGGGACCGGATGCGCGCTATTCCGGCAGCACCCTCAGCTCCGCCTCGGCCAGTGTCGGCCCCTGCGGCTGGGTCAGGACGCCGCCCAGGGGCTCTAGCGTCACGGCGATCGTGGCTCCGGGGGCCAGGGCCGCGACGGGGGCTGGCAGGTCGAGGCGCTGCTCGGTCTCGCCCTCGGGCCAGAGCAGCAGCGGGATCACCGCGTCACCGGCCAGCAGCCAAAGCTGGTGGCCAGCCCCCTGGGGCGCGGACGGGCCGTCGCGGGTCAGGATGAGGCGGGCGGTGTCGGGGTTGAAACGGATCAGGTAGCCGGTCTCACCCGCCGGACCGGCGGCCTCGAGCCGGGCCTCGTAGCCGGGCGAGAGCGGCGTCTCCATCAGCCCGTATTCCCAGGCCAGGAAGGCCAGGGCAACGGCGGTGGCGGTGCCGATGACCAGCTCTCCGATGCCCAGGGACGCGATAAAGCCGCGCAGCCCGCGCGGCGCGATATCATCGGCGCGGAGCCGGTCCAGCAGGGCACGGCGCAGGCGGTCCGAGGCCGGCAGTTCCTCCAGCGCCTCGGCCATGGCGGCGGGATCGCCTGCCCAGTCCTCGACCAGCTGCGCCAGGGCGGGGGCCTCGGCGAGACGGGTCAGGAAGGCCGCGCGATCCTCGGGCGAGAGCAGATCGAGCAGGTATTCGGCGGCGCCTATCTGCTCTGCCTGGCTCAACTCGAGGGTCTCGGGCATGTCGGGCCTCGGGCTCATCGCGTCAGGCACTCCTTCAGCTTCAGCAGGCTGCGGCGCAGCCAGGTCCGCATGGTGTTCAGCGGCACCTCGTATTTCTCGGCAAGCTCCTGGTATGAATAGCCCATCAGGTAGGCGCCCTTGACCGCCTCGGCGCGGTCGACCTCCAGCTCTTCAAGGCAGGCCAGCAGGCGGGCGCGCTCTCCCGAGGCGATGGCCTCGGCCTCGGGACCGGGCTGCGGAGAGGGTAGCTCCTCGGCCTCGGAAAGATCGGTGCCGCGTACCTTGCGGGCGCGCAGTCGGTCGATGGCGGTATTGCGGGAAACGGTGATCAGCCAGGTCATCGGCGAGAAGCCGGTGGCGCGATAGCGCTCGGCATTGCGCCAGATCTTGACGAAGGTGTCCTGCAGCGCCTCTTCGGCCTCGGCCCGGCTGCCCAGGATACGCAGCCCCACGCCGAAGAGCTTGGCCGAGGTCAGCTGGTAAAGGCGCTGGAACGCGGCGCGATCGCCCGCGGCCACCTGCGCGATCAGATCCTCGATTTCCTCAAGCGTCGCCATGGCGCCCCTTCACGTCCCGCGTCATTTTCGGCCCGCTCCCGGAGATCTTCGACGCCGCTTCTTCCTGCCCCGCCGGGGCAGTCGTTTTTGCCCTTTCCCTCGCCGTGCGCTTCGATATGGTGCATCGGAACGCCGCAGCTTGCTGCGGTTGCGAATAGACAGGAAGGACGTACCGACCATGGCCGAGGGATCGCTCGATAGCAACGCCAAACCGACCGAGGAAATCTCCGTACGCGAGACCTTCGGCATCGACACGGACATGGTGGTCAAGGGCTTCGAGGAACGTTCGGACCGCGTGCCCGAGGTGGACAGCACCTACCGTTTCGACCCCGATACCACGCTGGCGATCCTGGCAGGCTTCAGCCACAACCGCCGGGTCATGGTGCAGGGCTACCACGGCACGGGCAAGTCGACCCATATCGAACAGGTCGCGGCGCGGCTGAACTGGCCGACCGTGCGCGTCAACCTGGACAGCCACATCAGCCGGATCGACCTGATCGGCAAGGATGCGATCAAGCTGAAGGACGGCAAGCAGGTCACCGAGTTCCACGAGGGCATCCTGCCCTGGGCCCTGCGCAACCCCGCCGCCATCGTCTTCGACGAATATGACGCCGGTCGCGCCGACGTGATGTTCGTCATCCAGCGTGTGCTGGAGACCGACGGCAAGCTGACCCTGCTCGACCAGAACGAGGTCATCACGCCGAACAAGTTCTTCCGCATCTTCGCCACCTCGAACACGGTGGGCCTGGGCGACACGACCGGCCTCTACCACGGCACCCAGCAGATCAACCAGGCACAGATGGACCGCTGGTCCCTCGTCGCCACGCTGAACTACCTCAGCCATGACGCGGAAGCCGCGATCGTGCTGTCGAAGGCGCCGCATTACAACACCGAGAAGGGCCGCCGGACCATCAGCCAGATGGTGACCCTGGCCGGCCTCACCCGCACCGCCTTCATGAACGGCGACCTCTCGACGGTGATGTCGCCGCGGACGCTGATCAACTGGGCCCAGAACGCCGAGATCTTCCGCAACACCGGCTATGCCTTCCGCCTGACCTTCCTCAACAAGTGCGACGAGCTCGAGCGCCAGACCGTGGCCGAGTTCTACCAGCGCTGTTTCGACGAGGAACTGCCGGAAAGCGCCGCCTCCGCCGCGAGCTGACCCATGCATCTCGGCCTGATCGGTGGCATCGGCGTGGCGGCAAGCCTGGTCTACTACCAGCGCCTCGCCGCCCGTGTCACCGAACGGGGCGGGACGCTGCGGATGACCCTGGTCCATGCGGATATCCAGGAGCTCATCGCCAACAACCTCGCCTGGAACACCCAGGCCCAGGCTGAAAGCTACGCCCGCCATATCGAGACGCTGCGCGCCGCCGGTTGCGACTGCGCGGTCATCACCTCGATCGGCGGGCATTTCTGTTTCCCCGAGACCGAGGCCCTGTCCTCCCTCCCCCTCGTCAGCGCCATCGCCCCGCTGGATCAGCATTTCGCCCGCCAGGGTCTGAAGCGCGTCGGTCTTCTGGGCACCGCCAACGTGATGCGCACCCGCCTCTTCGGCCAGATGAAGCAAACCGAGGCCGTGGCCCCCGACGGCGATCTGGACGCCATCGGCAAGCTCTACCAGGACATCGCGGTGACCGGGTTCTGCACCGGGGACCAGCGGGCCGCGTTCTTCGAGCTGGGCCGCAGGATGGTCGAGGACCAGGGCGCCGAGGCGGTGATCCTGGCCGGCACCGACCTCAACCTCGCCTTCGACCGCGATGCGGGCTACCCGGTGGTCGATGCGCTGGATATCCACGTGGATCTGCTGGCGGATCTGGCGACGGGCCGCGCCAGCCTCTGAGCCGGTCGATCCGCGCCTCAACCTTTTCTGAAAGCCTTTCTGCCTAACCTCCAGGTGACGTTTCATCCGGGAGGGGTGACAGATGTCTGCAAGAACCGGCCTCATGATGACCCTGCTGGCGCTCACCTGTGCACCGGGCAGCCCCGGCGCGGCCCCGGTCTCGGCCGATCCGGCCCGGCTTTTCGCCCGCTGCGCCGGGCGGCTGATGGCCGAGGTCGAGCATCACTGGCTGCTGTCGACCGATCCCGCCCGCGCCGAAGCGGCCCTGCAGGACATGAAGGACCTGCTCGCCGCGCTCCCCAGGGCCGAGACCCGCCGCCTCCTGACCCTGCGCACCGAGGCTCGGGCCGCGCAACGCGCCCTGCTGGACACCGCCCGCTTCTCAGGCAATGCCGAGAAGGCCGCCCGCGCCGGTCTGATGGCAGAGACATTGCTGGGCCAATGTCGCGCCCTGCTTCTGCGCTAGGGGCCCCGCGGCAAGTCTCGGATGCCTCCGGCGGCAGTATTTATGGCCGTCGGATGAAGGCAGGGCCTCTTCTTCCTATCCGATGGCCAAAAATACTGCGGGGGAATCCGCATGGCGGATGGGGGCAGAGCCCCCTCTCCGTGCTTCGACAAGCCGCGCTGCGCTTCCCGCTTGCGAGCGCCCCGGCCAAGTGCTTTATCTTCCCCATGAGCAAGTCCAGCGACAATCCCGCCGATCCGTTCAAGAAGGCCCTGGCCGAGGCCACCAAGGTCATGGCCGACGACTCGGACCTGAACGTGCAATACAGCGTCGACCCCTCGGGCAAGAGCGGCGACCAGATGCGCCTGCCGCAGATCTCGCGCCGTCTCAGCAAGGACGAGGTCCTGCTGGCGCGCGGCACCGCCGATGCGCTGGCCCTGCACCACCGCTATCACGACGCCTCGACCTACGGGAAATACCAGCCCGAGGGCCAGATGGCGCGCGAGCTCTTCGAGGCCATGGAGACCGCCCGCTGCGAGGCCATGGGCGCCCGCGACATGCCGGGCACCGCGGGCAATATCGACCACAAGATCGGCGCCGAGGCGCGCCGCATGGGCTATGACGGCATCAAGGACCGGGCCTCTGCCCCGCTGCCCGCCGCCGCGGGCTACCTGATCCGTCACCTGGCCACCGGCCGCGACATGCCCGCCGGGGCCGAGAATGTCATGGAGCTCTGGCGCGATTTCATGGAAGAGCGCGCCGGCGACACGCTGGAAAACCTCGGCGACAAGCTCTCGGACCCCCAGGCCTTCGCCCGTTTCGCCCGCCGCATGATCGAGGACCTGGGCTATGGCGATCAGCTGGGCGATGACCCGGATGCCGAGGATGACGAGGCCCAGGACGACGCCGAGGAGGCCCAGGAGGACGAGCAGGACCCCGACTCGACCGGCGAGGACGACAGTGAAGAGCAGCCCGAGGCCTCTCCCGAGCAGAGCCAGGAAGACCAGCAGGACAGCTCCGAGGCCGAGGTCAGCGCTGACGAGATGGCCGACCAGGAGGCCGGCGAAGAGGCCGAGATGCCCGAGGGCGAGGCCCCGCAGGAGCCCCCCGCCCCCGCGCCGGTCAGCGACGCCGATCCGAATTACGTCATCTATTCCGACGCCTACGACGAGGAGATCTCGGCCGAGGACCTCGCCGATCCGGCCGAGCTGGAGCGCCTGCGCGCCTATCTCGATCAGCAGCTCGACCCGCTGAAGGGCGCCGTCGGACGGCTGGCCAACAAGCTGCAGCGCCGCCTGCAGGCCCAGCAGAACCGCTCCTGGGAATTCGACAAGGAAGAGGGCGTGCTGGATGCGGGCCGCCTGGCCCGCGTCGTGGCCAACCCGACCACGCCGCTGTCCTTCAAGGTCGAGAAAGACATGGAGTTCCGCGACACCGTGGTGACCCTGCTGATCGACAACTCCGGCTCGATGCGTGGCCGTCCCATCTCGATCGCGGCGATCTGCGCCGACGTGCTGGCCCGCACGTTGGAACGCTGCTCGGTCAAGGTCGAGATCCTGGGCTTCACCACCCGCGCCTGGAAGGGCGGGCAATCGCGCGAGAAGTGGCTGGCCGATGGCCGCCCGCAGCAGCCGGGCCGCCTGAACGACCTGCGCCATATCATCTACAAGCAGGCCGATGCCCCCTGGCGCCGCTCGCGCGACAACCTCGGCCTGATGATGAAGGAAGGCCTGCTGAAGGAAAACATCGACGGCGAGGCCCTGGAGTGGGCGCACCGCCGCATGGTGGGCCGCCGCGAGGCGCGCCGCATCCTGATGGTGATCTCCGACGGCGCGCCCGTCGACGATTCGACGCTCTCGGTGAACCCCGCCAACTTCCTGGAAAAGCACCTGCGCGACGTGATCGCCATGATCGAGAAGCGCAAGGCGGTCGAGCTGATTGCCATCGGCATCGGCCACGATGTGACCCGCTACTACCAGCGCGCCGTCACCATCACCGATGTCGACCAGCTGGCCGGTGCGATGACCGAGCAACTGGCCTCGCTCTTCGACAACGACCCGCGGGCCCGCGCCCGCATGGTCGGGATCAAGCGCGCGGGCTGACACGGGGCCCGACCGACACGACACGGCAAAGCCGGGGCCAGGGCCCCGGCTTTCTTCTTCGCCGCCCGCATCCTCTCGGACCGTGCCAATTTGAGCACTTCCGGCCCGGTTGAGTGCTGAGCGAAGTGCTCATCACCAGGCTGGAAATACTCCGGGGGGAGCCGCAGGCGGGGGGCAGAGCCCCCCTCTCTCTCTCGACATCCCTCGCAGGGGCCGCTCCTTCGCAGACCCATACGGTTTCTTAACCAGGCCAGGGCCAAGCTCCCCGCAGGCCCGCCCGGAGGAGTTGCCGATGTCCCGATCCACTGCCTTGCAATCCAGCCTGCCGCAGCCAGACACGCCGTCGGAAAGCAACTTCGCCGCCGCGCGCCAGTTCGTCGCCCATGGTCGGCGCAAGCAGGCCGAGGAGGGCCGCGAGAGCATCTCGGGACCCGGCTCCGGTCTGGAGGCGGCGCAGCCAACCATGAAGCTGCTGGACCGTGTGCTGGAAGAGCGCCAGATCCGCTCGATCCTGGACCTGGGATGCGGCGATTGGAACTGGATGCGCCACATGGGGCTGGCGGAGCGAAAGATCTCCTATCGCGGCTGGGATGCCGACCCGGACCTGATCGCAAGCCTGACCCGCGCCTACGGAGAGGGCGCCCGCATCCGCTTCGAGATGCGCGACCTGACGAGCGAGCTCTTGCCGCCCCATGACCTGGTGATCATCCGCGACGTGCTGTTCCATCTGCCCCACGAGATGGCGCAGCGGGTGATCACCCGCATCCGCAATGCCAGCCGCTACATGATCGCCACCAGCTTCTTCTGCCAGGGGCAGAACCCTTCCTGGGGCGATTGCGCCCCGGTCGAGATCGAGGGCTGGGGTTTCTATACCATCGACCTCTGCGCCCCGCCCTTCTCGCTCACCCCCTTCCTCGCCGAGGCGCTGAGAGAGCCGCTCTGCACGATCCGCGGCAAGCCCCGCTACGTCTGCCTGTTCGATTTCGGCTCGAAACCCTGAGCCGGGGGGATTAGGTTGCGCCCTGATCGGCCCTCCGACCCGACCTGGGTCGCGGCAAGAAAGGGGACAGCCATGTACCAGACCTTCGAGACGCCTTCGAGCCCGGACCAGGGCCCGCCCCGCCTTGCCGCCCTGCGCGAGACCCTCGCGGACCTCGGCGTCGATGCCTTCCTGGTGCCCCGCGCCGATGCCCACCAGGGCGAATATGTTGCCCCGCGCGACGACCGCCTGGCCTGGCTGACCGGTTTCACCGGCTCTGCCGGGCAATGCCTGGTCACGGCCTCCCGCGCGGCCGTCTTCGCCGATGGCCGCTACACGGTGCAGGTCCGCGAACAGGTGGCCCCGGCCTTCGAGAAGATCGACTGGCCCGCCACCATGCCCGCCACCTGGTTGCGGGACGCCCTGCCCGAGGGCGGTGTCCTGGCCTATGACCCCTGGCTGCATGCCAAGGGCGAGATCGAGCGACTGGAAGCGGGCCTTGCAGGGTCGGGCATCACGCTCCGCCCGCTCGAGGCCAACCCGATCGACGCGATCTGGCCCGATCAGCCCGCCCCGCCCCAGGCCCCCATCGTGCCGCAACCGCTGGAGTTCGCCGGAGAGCCGCACGCGCAGAAATGCGCCCGCCTCGGCGCCGCCCTCGCCGCCGCCGGAGAGGCCGCCGCGGTGCTGACCCTGCCCGATTCCATCGCCTGGCTCTTGAACATCCGCGGCAGCGACATCCCCCGCAACCCGGTCCCCCATGCCTTCGCCGTGCTCTTCGCCCACGGCCAGGTGGCGCTCTTTGCCGATGACGCGAAATGCGACGACGTGCTGCTGGATCACCTGGGCCCCACGGTGAACATCGAGAGCCCCGAAGCCTTCGGCCCGACGCTTGAAGTGATCGCCAGAGAGGCCAAGGGCCCGATCCGGCTGGATCGCGGCACCTGTCCGCTCTGGGTCGCGGCGCGTCTTGCAGAGGCACGAATCTCCTGGGGAGAGGACCCCTGCATCCTGCCCAAGGCCTGCAAGAACCCCGCCGAGCTGCAAGGCATGCGCGACGCCCATATCCGCGACGCCGTGGCCATGTGCCGCTTCCTGGCCTGGTTCGATGCCGCCAACCAGCAGAGCCTGAGCGAGATCGACCTGGTCACCCGGCTCGAGATCATGCGCCGCGAGACCAACCAGCTGATGGAGATCTCCTTCGACACCATTGCCGGGGCCGGCCCCCATGGCGCCCTGCCCCACTACCGGGTCAGCACCGACAGCAACGCCCGGCTCGAGGACGGCCAGCTGGTGGTGCTCGACAGCGGCGGCCAGTACCTGGACGGCACCACCGATATCACCCGCACCCTTCTGGTCGGCACCGATTCAGGGCCCGAAGAGAAGGCCGCCTTCACCCGCGTACTGCAGGGCATGATCGCCATTTCGCGCCTGCGCTTCCCGCAGGGGCTGTCCGGTCAGCACCTGGATGCCCTGGCACGCTACCCGCTGTGGCTGGCCGGGCAGGATTACGACCACGGCACCGGCCATGGGGTCGGCGCCTATCTCTGCGTCCACGAGGGTCCGCAGCGCCTGAGCCGGGTCTCGGACATCGCCCTGCGTCCCGGCATGATCCTGTCGAACGAGCCCGGCTACTACCGCGAGGGCGCCTTCGGCATCCGGATCGAGAACCTCATCGTGGTCGAACCCGCCGCCGAGCTGGCCGGGGCCGACGCCCGCAGCATGCTGTCTTTCGAGACCCTCACCTGGGTGCCGATCGAGCGGCGCTTGATCGACGCGGCGGCTCTTTCGGCCGCCGAGATCGCCTGGGTGAATGATTACCATGCCGAGGTGCGCGCCCGAATTCGTCCATTACTGGACGAACCGACCGCTTTGTGGTTGGATCAGGCAACTGAGCCTCTCTGAGAGCCCGGTCCGCCCGGCTGCGCGACATGCGCATGTTACATGGGCGCGGCAGGGAGAGGTGGCCTGAACGGGGGAAACGACATGACAGAGATGAGCATCCGTGCTGCGGCAGGGATATGGACAGTGCGCGCCGGTGGCGCAGTTCTGGTGGAAAGCCGCAATGCGCTGGTTCTGAGCGAGGCGGGCCACACCGACGTGATCTATTTCCCGCGTGAAGATATCGCCATGGCCTTCCTCGACCGCACGGATCACGCCACCTCCTGCCCGAAGAAGGGCGAGGCGAACTATTTCTCCATCGTGACCAAGAGCCAGACCCTGCAGAACGCGGCCTGGAGCTATGAGGCCCCCCTGCCCGGTGCGGAACCCATTGCCGGCCACATCGCCTTCTATGCCACGGACTTCGTGACCATCGAGCAGATCTGAGCCCAATATCGGGGGCGCGTGCCGGGGCGCGCCTGCCGAAACGCTGGGCGGGGGCTCTGCCCCCCTTGAGCCCTGCCGGGCTCAATTCCCCCCGGAGTACTTTCAGCCTGGTGATGCGCGGGACGCGGGTGCGCCCTGCTTCGACTGGCCGCGCCCTGGGGGCCGGTGTTGCCGGGCCTGTGGGTCTGGCGCAACTGCTGTTGCCGGGCGCCGGGGCGCAGCCCCCGCCTTCGGAGGGGCTCGATGCCCCTTTGAAGGCGCCCCCGCTTTCAGCCGTGCTCTTCGCTGGCCGTGGCGGCCAGGGCGCGGTTGTAGATCCGCAGCGCATCCACGTGGAAGAGCGCGCCCAGAAGCTCGGGCGGACGGGTGGCATCGGTCAGGGCGACCACCGGCAGGAAGGGCTCGAGGCTGCGCTCGAAATCGGGGAAGGCATCTTCCAGCGTCGCCGAGGCATCGAGGTAGAGACCCTGTTCGATCAGCTCCCAGCAGCGGTCCTCGGGGGCGGCCGTCTCGGCCTCCGTCGGGCGCATCACCTCACGAACGCGGAACATCCCCAGCAGGTATTGCTGCGGTCCCGCCGCCAGCCGTGTGCCGCGCCGCTCGAGCTGGGTCAGGAAGAACGAGCGATTGACCAGCCGCGACCCGATGGCCGTCGAGATCGACACCGTCACCATGACGCCGAGCGCCGTGGTCCAGTCGCCGGTCAGCTCGAAGACGATCAGCGTGGTCGAGATCGGCGCGCCGAGCACCGCCGCCGCCACCCCGCCCATGCCCGCCAGGGCATAGAGCTGCGGGCTGCCCGACTGCTCGGGGAAGACGCTGGTGGCGACGATGCCGAAGGCCAGCCCGGTCAGCGCGCCCATCATCATCGACGGAGAGAAGACCCCGCCCCCCATGCGCCCGCCCACGGTCACCGCCGTGGCGGTGGCCTTGAGCACCGCGAAGATGACCGCCTCGCGCAGCAGCAGCCCACCCGAGAGCGCCTTCAGCGTGGTCTCGTAGCCGACACCGATGATATGCGGGAACCAGATTGCAAGGCCGCCCAGCAGGCCGCCGGCCACCATGGGGCGCAGCACCTGGGGGATGGCGAAACGCCGTTGCCAGCGGGTGGCCAGGGTCTCGGACAGGAAGATGCCGCGCATGAAGGCACCGGCCACCACGCCGCAGAGCGCGCCCAGAAGCAGGAAGGCCGGAAGCTCTTCGTAGAAGACCAGGATCGAGCCCTCGGGCAGCAGGTACTCGGCGCCATCGCCGAATTGCAGCCGGCTGATCACCGCGCCGGCCACGGCGGCGATGGTGATCGGGGCAAAGGCATGCAGGGCGAAGTGGCGCAGCACCACCTCCATGGCGAAGAGCGCGCCGGCGATCGGCGCGTTGAACGAGGCCGAGACCGCTGCCGCCACCGCGCAGCCCAGCAGGTCGCGCCCGGTGATACCATCGGCGCGCATGCGCTTCAGCACCCAGCTCGACAGCACCGCCGCCAGGTGGACCACCGGCCCCTCGCGCCCCGAAGAGCCGCCGGTGCCCAGGGTGATCAGCGAGGCCGCCGCCGAGGCAAGACCCGCGCGCCCCTCGACCCGGCCCTCGTGCAGCGCCGCGCCCTCGATCACGTCGGAGACCGAGCGCACCCGACCGTCGGGGGTGAAATACTTCAGGATGATGCCGACGATCAGGCCACCTACCACGGGCACCAGCAGAACCAGGTACCAGGGCAGCCCGCCCGCGAAGGAGTGCAGGCTGTAGACGTCCTCTGCCCCGTAGGCCAGCTTCTGCAGCAGGGCGATGCCGTGCCGGAAGGCCGAGGCCGCCGCGCCGCCCGCGATACCGATGCCGAGGGCGATCAGCCAGAAGAGGACCTGGTTCGGCCCCTTCCTTCGCATGGCGGACAGGGCCCGCACCGCCCCGCCGGCAAGCGCGCTCAGCCCCCGCGGGGGCGCATCTGGCTGAGGGCTCATCTCGGGTCTGCCTCCTACGCCGTCCCGGCCTTTCGAGCCGGTGTTGCAAGCCTTCTAGGACAAAGCGCAGGGCAAAAAAAGCCCTGCCATGTCGATGGTTTGGCGGATCGTGCCGCCCTGGGCCGCGGGCTACGACCATCTGGCCGGTTGCGAGGCAAAGGCAGATCGGCTGAGATCGGGCAAGGCAATCCGGCATATTACCGATGGAGGAACGCCCGTGGCGTATTCCTGGAGACCGCAGGACGCCGGCACCGAGGCCCATGGGGCGACAGACACCCCAGGCACTGCGGACAGGCTACATGACGATGTGATCGGCCGGCTTTACGATGTCGCCCTTGATCCCCTGCGGCTGGCAGACCTGCTGGATGACTGGGAGCATCTGAACCGCCCCCTGCGCCGGGCTCTCGACCGGGCCATGGCCGGCGGAGAAGACGCCTCTGGCCATCCCGACGGCGATTTCGGCTCGCTCCCCGACAGTCCCCGCGACGCGGAGACCCTAGCCAGCCCGGACGCCACCTTGCGGCAGGAGATGCGGCGCGGCGGGGCGCTTGATTTCACCGATCATTTCCAGCGCGTGACGCGGCTGCTCGAGCAGACCAGCGCCGCCCATGTGCTGCGCCCCGAAGAGACCGAGTTGCGCCGTTTCGCCCGCACCGCCGCCTTCGCCGTGGGGTCCGATCTGCGGCTCTCGGCGGCCAACGAGGCCGCCCGCCACGGGCTGGGGGTGAAGCGCGGCGACCCGCTGGACAGCCTCCCGCTGGAGGTGCCGCACCTTGAAGCCCTGCGCGGCCGCCTGCGCCGCATGTTGAGCGCCGCCGCCGATCCGGTACCGGAACGCGCCCGCCGTCCCGCCGCCCGCCCCGGCGGCGAAGCGGTGCTGCGGCTGCGGCTTGCGGGCAGCGGGCAGCTCTTCCTGGCGCAGCTGGCGCTCAACCGGCCCGGCGGCGGCCGGTCGCCCTTCGTTCTGGTGGTCACCTCGCAGCTGCGCTGGCCCGAGGCGCTGACAGAGACCCTGCGCGATGCCTACAAGCTGACCCGCGCCGAGGCGCAGATCCTGCGCAGCCTCTCCGAGGCCCGCCCGCTGCGCGACATCGCCGAAGAACGCGGCCGTTCGGTCGAGACCGTGCGCGCCCAGATCAAGGCAATCCTGGCCAAGACAGAGACGCGCTCGCAGGGCGAATTGCTGCGCCTCGCGCTTTCGGTGAGCGAGCTGGTGCCCGCGCTTCCCGGCCCAGTCGGTGGCCCTATCGGCGCTCGTCCGGCGGGCGGGGACACCCCCAGGGGCCTTGTCGTGGCGGCGGCACCCGCGCCTGCCAATCCCGCACGCAGGTCCGGAAACGCCGCCCCGATCGGGGCAACGCGTCCGCGTATGCCGTCGCAGGGCAAGCCCCTTCGGGCGCCGCATGGTCAGCCCGGCACCCCGCTGACGGGCCGCGAGGCCACGCCGATGGTCACCATCGGGCCGCTGGCCAATGACCCCGCCCCGGCGGTGCCGACCCCTTCCGGCGGGGGCGGCTCGGGGATGGTGCGCTTCAGCCATGCCGGCGGGCTCCTGCCCCTGCGCCCCTACCGCAGCCTCAGCCGTCCCGGCGGGCGGCGCATGGAATACCTGGTGCTGGGCGATTCGCAGGGGCGCGCGATGCTCTGGACCCACGGCACCTATGGCCAGTGCCGCTGGCCCGCCGCGCTGGAGGCCCAGGTGGAGGCCCAAGGCCTCTGCCTCCTGGTGCCGATCCGCGCGGGTTTCGGCGGCTCGGACCCTGCCCCGGCGGGATGCGACCGCGCAAGGCTCGCCGCCGAGGACATGCTGGCCCTGCTGGAGCATCACCACGCCCGCCAGGTGCCGGTGCTGGCATTCGGGGACGATCTGCACAGCGCCTGCCTGCTGGCCGCCACGGCGCCCGAACGCGACTCTGCTCTGATCGGGGTCTCGTCCAGCCTGCCCATCTACCGGGCCGAGGATTACGACAGCATGGGCCGCTGGCACCGTTTCCTGCTGGGCGGGGCGCGCTACACGCCCGAGCTTTTCCCCTTCATGATGGACACCGTCAGCGCCATGGCCAAACGCATGGGCGGGCTGGAGTTCCTCGCCACGCTCTTTGCACAATCCGCCGCCGACAGCGCCACGATTGCCCAGCCAGAGTGCCGCGCCGCGCTGCTCAGCGGCACCGAGATCGCGCTGGATGGCAGCGGGCACTTCCTGCCCGCCCTCGCCGGAGAGATCGCCGCCTCGGCCCGCGGCGACTGGCGCGCCGACCTGGAGGCGCTGAAAGGCAAGCTGCCGATCCATGTCATGCAGGGTGGCCAGAGCCTGCGCCAGCCCGCCAGCCTGCGCGCCGCCGCGCGCCGGACCTTCCCCTGGATCGCCTTCCGCGAAATCGCCGAAGGCGGAGAGCTGCTGCATCTGCAGGCGGGCGCGGAGCTGTTGGAGCTGGCCTCGGGCTTCTGCCTAAAGCGATAACATTTCCTTGATCATGCAGACTTTCCCCCACTTGGGGTATGCCGCCCATCATCGCGCGTGGGATACTGACAATCGTAAGAGGTGATTAAGTGTGTGCCCCTGTGTCCCCGGCGCAGAGACCGCGTCCGGGCGGCACAGGATGGCTTTCTCGCCCTGCAAAGGCCCCGGAAAGCTGTTCCCCGCCCGGCCCGCACCGGCAGCACTTCCGGGGCCCCGTAGGGCCCGCGACAACAGGGTCTCACCCCGCCTGCCTCTGTCACTGCTTTTCAGGAATGCCCCTGACGCGCGGCCTCAGCCCGCGTCGATCAGCTTGCGCGCGGCGGCTCGCGCCTCTTCGGTGATCGCATCGCCCGAGATCATACGGGCCAGCTCGTCCACCCGCGCCTCTGGCGAGAGCGCCAGCACGGTCGACAGCGTGGCCTCGCCCTCGACCCGCTTGGCGACCTGCCAGTGGTGCGAGGCACGGGCCGCAACCTGCGGCGAATGGGTGACGACGAGCACCTGACCACCCTCGGCCAGCCGTGCCAGGCGTCGACCGACCGCGTCGGCGGTGGCCCCGCCGACACCGCGGTCGATCTCGTCGAAGATCATGGTGACCTGGCTGTCATCCCCCGCCAGGCAGACCTTGAGCGCCAGCAGGAAGCGCGAAAGCTCCCCGCCCGAGGCGATCTTGGCCAGCGGGCCGGAGGGTGCACCGGGGTTGGTCGCCACAGTGAAGGAAACCTCGTCGCGGCCCTCGGGGCCGGGCTCTGCGGGGCTGACCTCGGTGACGAAACGGGCGCGCTCCATCTTCAGCGGCGCAAGCTCGGCCTCCACCGCGCTGTCGAGCCGGGCGGCCGCGGCGCGGCGTGTCTCGGACAGCCTGGCGGCAAGGCCCGCGTAGACCTCATCGGCCTCGCGCAGGGCGGCTTCCAGCCGGGCGATCTCTCCGGCGCCACCGTCGATGGCCTCCAGCCGGCCGCGCAGATCGCTGGCCAGCTCGGCCAGCGCATCGGGGGCCACATCATGCTTGCGCGCAAGGGCGCGGATGGCGAAGAGACGCTCTTCGGTGGCCTCGAGCTCCAACGGATCGAAATCGAGCGCCTCGAGGCAGCGCACCACCCCGTCTGCGGCCTCGTCGAGCTCGGCCAGCGCACGGGAGAGCGCGGCAATGGGCGCATCCAGATGGCCCTCCAGCGCCTCAGAGGCCTTCTCGAGCCAACGCATGGCGTCGCACATCGGGCCTTCGGCGCCCTCGTTGCCAAGCGCCTGATGAGCGCGCGAGACATCCTCTCGCAGCCGCTCGGCGCCCTGCATCAGACGGCGACGGCTGTCCAGATCGGCCTCTTCGCCGGGCTGCGGGTCAAGCTTGTCCAGCTCTTCCACGGAATGGCGCAGGTATTCTTCTTCCTTGGCGGCGGCGGCCAGCGCGGCGCGGGCGGCGTCCAGCTTCTTCTCGGCACCGGAGCGCGCGCGCCAGGCCTCGCGCAGCTCGGCCTTGAGGCCAGAGACGCCGGCGAACTCATCGAGGATGGCCCGGTGGCCACGCGGGTTCAGCAGGCCCCGGTCATCATGCTGGCCATGCAGCTCGACCAGGGTTTCCGACAGCGACCGCAACACCTGCCCCGAGGCGCGACGATCGTTGATCCAGGCGGTCTTGCGCCCGTCGCGCGAGTTGATGCGGCGCAGCAGAAGCTCGTCGCCCACGGGCAGGCCCGCCTCTTCCAGCACCCGATGCGCCGGATGGCCCTCGGGCAGTTCGAAGATCGCCGTGACCTCGCCCTGCTCGGCACCTTCGCGCACCAGGTCGGCACGGCCGCGCCAGCCCAGCACGAAGCCCAGGGAATCAAGCAGGATCGACTTGCCGGCGCCGGTCTCGCCGGTCAGCACGTTCAGGCCCGGCTGGAAGTCGAGCTCCAGCCGGTCGATGATCAGCATGTCACGAATGTCCAGACCGCGCAGCATGGCCCGCCCTCAGGCCCCGGCCTCTCCCCCGGAGCGCGAGGCGCCGGGGAAGGCGGTATGCGGGACGGCGATCAAAGCCAGTCACCCTTGATGGTCTGGCGATAGAGGCTGGCTAGCCAGCCATCGCCGCGCGCACGGGGTTCGAGCCCACGCTTGGTCAGCAGCTGGTAGCTGTCCTCGTACCACTCGGTCGAGCGGAAGTTGTGCCCCAGGATCGCAGCGGCGGTCTGCGCCTCGTCGGTCAGGCCGAGCGACAGGTAGGCCTCGACCAGCCGGTGCAGCGCTTCGGGCGTATGCGAGGTGGTCTGGAATTCCTCGACCACGGTGCGGAAACGGTTGATGGCGGCACTGAAGTGATCGCGCTTCAGGTAGTAGCGCCCGACCTCCATCTCCTTGGCGGCGAGGTGGTCGAAGGCCAGGTCGAACTTCAGGATCGCCGACTTGGCGTATTCCGACGAGGGGTAGCGCTCGATCACCTGGCGCAGGGCCTGCAGGGCCTCGAAGGTCAGGCCCTGGTCACGGCCGATCTCGTCGATCTGGTCATAATAGGACAGCGCCAGCAGGTACTGGGCGTAGGCGGCATCTTCCGTGGTCGGATAGAAGTCGATGTAGCGCTGCGCGGCGGCGCGGCTTTCATCGTAGTTGCGGGCCGAATGCTGGGCGAAGGCCTGCATGATCAGCGCCCGCTGGGCCCATTCGGAATAGGGATAAAGGCGCTCGATCTCGGCGAAATACTCCGCCGCATCCTCGAAGTTGCGCTCTTCCATCTCGTATTCGCCGCGACCGAAGATCTGCTCGGCGGTATAGGATTCCATGCCAACGCGGCGGTCATCGAGACCCGGACCGGCACCACATGCCGCGAGAGACAGCGCCAGCAGGGCGCCCCCTGCCAGCCTCATTCGAAAAGCGCCGCTCTTCATGCCTGCATCACCCCTTCAGCGTCATAGTCATGGGCAGCGCAGGGCGCCGCCGCCCCATGGTCCTAGCACAGAAAATTCCGCTGCAAAACGCCTTTACGCCCCTTGGCGGGGCAAAGCCGCCTGCCAGCGCGCGGAAGTAGAAACGCCGCCCCCGAAGAGCGGCGTCAGGTTGCCGGGAGACGATCCCGCAAGCCCCTGTCTTCACGCGACGGCAGGGATCTCGGCCGGGGTGACACCGACGCCCGGAAGGCGTGCCGCCGTGGCCTCGTCGCAAGACACGATGCGGTAGTTGCGGCGATCCGAGAAGAGCGCGCGCAGCAGGGTGTTGGTCAGCGAGTGACCGGCCCGGATGCCCTCGTAGCGGGCCAGGAGAGGCGCGCCGGCCAGGGCCAGGTCGCCCAGGGCGTCCAGCATCTTGTGCCGCACCGGCTCGTCCTCGTAGCGCAGACCCGAGGGAGAGAGCACCTCGGCGCCGTCGACGACGACGGCATTGTCATAGGTACCGCCCAGGGCCAGGCCATTGGCCTGCATCGCCTCGACATCGGCCTGGCGGCAGAAGGTGCGGCTGTCCGAGAGCTCGCGCACGAAGGCGCCGTTCTTGATCACCAGCTCACGGTCCTGGCGGCCGATGGCGGCGTCGGGAAAGTCGATGTGGAAGGCAATCTCGAGCTGGTCTGCGGGCAGCAGCCGGGCCACGGCCTCGCCGTTCTTCACCTCGACCGGGCGCAGCACCTGGATGGCACGGCTGGGGGCCGATTGCGCACGCAGGCCACGGGCCAGGATACCGCGCACGAAGGGCGCAGCCGAACCGTCGAGGATCGGCACTTCCGGCCCGTCGATCTCGACCAGCGCATTGGAGATGCCACAGCCGGCGATCGCCGCCATGACATGCTCGACGGTCGAGACGGAAGCGCCGGAGGTATTGACGAGGCGGGTGCAGAGGGCCGTGCGTTCAACGGCATTCCAGCGCGCAGGCAGAAGACCCTCCTCCTCGGAGAGGTCGGTTCTGCGGAACCAGATCCCGAAACCGGCCTTGGCCGGGTGGATCGTCAGAGTCGCAGGTTTGCCGGAATGCAAACCCTCGCCGGAAAAGCTTACCGGAGCCTTCATAGTCTGTTGCACGTTATTACCCCAGGTGTCCCAACGGCCTGTCCCGACCGTTAACGTCTCATTAGGTAAGGGGTGGGCAAAAAGGCCTCAACTCACTCTTTGCAACGGATTGAAACATCCGCTGTAACAAGGCGCGGAATCCTGCTTTCAGCGAAACATTGTTTCAGGGAACCCTTTAAAACAAGGGAAAAGGCCGCCCGAGGGCGGCCTTAACCAAAAGATCAAATGTTGAGCTGGGCGGTAAATGTGACCGCCAGTTCCGGCAAAGAGCCCCGGATCAATTCGCCTGGCGACGCAGGAAGGCCGGAATCTCGATCCGCTCCTGGTCGGGATCGGGCTCTGCGGCAGCCCGGCGCGGTGCGGCCTGGGGCTCGACCCGTGCCTGCGGCTGCGGTGCCGGGGCAGCGCGGTGCTGCGCTTGCTGCGGCGCGTGGGCCGCGCCCTCGGGCTGGCCGGTCATCCGGTTGATCAGCGAGTTGATGCGCGAACGCTTCTCGGCGGGCACCTCGGCGGCCGGAGCCTGCTGCGGCGTCGCCGCGCGCAGCGGAGCCGGTTGCTGCGGCTGACGCGGAGCGCCACCGTCGCGCGGCTGCTTGGCCACGGCGGCCTGCAGGCGGGCCATGGTCTCGGGCGAGGGCTGACCGGCGCGGCGCGGGGCCGGAGCGATGAAGCTCTCACGCTGGTCGTGCTCTTCCTCGGCATGGGCCATGGGTGCAGCCTCTGCCCGTGCGGGCTGGTAGGCCGGCGGCGGCAGATCGTCCTGCGCCTCGTACTGGGCACGCTGCTCGGGACGGGCGTTATAGGCCGGCTGCTGGTAGCTTTCAGCGGCAGGCTGCCGCTGCGGCGCGGGCGCGGGCTGGTCCAGATCGTCGAAGAGGGTCGGCGCGTTGTCCAGGTCCTCTTCCATCGGGGCATAGCCATGCTGACGCGCGGCGGGCTGCTGCTGGTAGCTCGGCTGCGGTGCCGGTTGCTGCGGCGCCGGTGCGGGCTGCTGCTGCGCGACAGGCGCGGGAGCGGCCTCTTCCTCGGCGCGCACGGCGGGCTTCAGCGGCTCGGCCATGCGGCGACGGGGCACCGGGATTTCCTGGTGGCTCTCGGCCGCGTCGATACCGGTGGCGACCACGGAGACGCGCATCGCGCCTTCCATGCTCTCGTCCAGGGTCGAGCCGACGATGATGTTGGCGTCCGGGTCCACTTCCTCGCGGATGCGGTTGGCGGCTTCGTCCAGCTCGAAGAGGGTCAGATCGTGACCGCCGGTGATGTTGATCAGCACGCCACGGGCGCCCTTGAGGCTGATTTCATCCAGCAGCGGGTTGGCGATGGCCTTCTCGGCGGCCTGCAGGGCGCGGGTCTCGCCCTCGGCTTCGCCGGTGCCCATCATTGCCTTGCCCATCTCGTCCATCACGGCGCGGACGTCGGCGAAGTCGAGATTGATCAGGCCGGGGCGGACCATCAGGTCGGTCACGCCCTTGACGCCCTGGTACAGCACGTCATCGGCCATCGAGAAGGCCTCGGTGAAGGTCGTCTTCTCGTTCGCCAGGCGGAACAGGTTCTGGTTCGGGATGATGATCAGCGTGTCCACGACCTTCTGGAGCTGCTCGACCCCATCCTCGGCCTGGCGCATCCGCTTCACGCCCTCGAACTGGAAGGGCTTGGTCACGACGCCAACGGTCAGAACGCCCAGCTCGCGGGCGGCCTGAGCGATGATCGGAGCCGCGCCGGTGCCGGTGCCGCCCCCCATGCCCGCGGTGATGAAGCACATGTGTGCCCCCGCGAGATAATCCACGATCTGCTCGATGCTCTCTTCGGCGGCGGCGGCACCCACGGTGGCTTTCGCCCCGGCGCCAAGACCTTCCGTCACCTTCACACCGAGCTGAACGCGGGCCTGCGCCCGGCTCTGCTGGAGCGCCTGGGCGTCGGTGTTCGCAACGACGAAATCGACCCCCTCAAGCTCCTTGTCGATCATGTTGTTGACGGCATTACCGCCGGCCCCGCCCACACCGAACACGGTGATGCGCGGCTTCAACTCTTCTCCCATGCCGGGAACGCTGAGGTTCAGTGTCATCGAATTTTCCGCCTGCTTGGCCCCTTTGCGGGGTTTTTTCTGCCTATCACGTCAAACTTTAACGCTTTCCCGCGACCTCGTCACCCCAAAATAAGCGAAAAACACCAAATCTGGCGCGTTTTCAGGGGCCGTTCGCGGTATCTTGCCGAAGGCACTTTATATTGCGTTTACCAGTTGTCACGGAACCAGCGTACGGCGCGTTTCAGCGAGCGTGCGGGGAACTGGTCGAGCGGCAGGTCGAAGTCCCACCACTCGTCCTGCGGGTGTGCCGCAAAGAGGCACATGCCGACCGCCGAGGCAAAGCCCGGTCCCGTCGCCGCCTGCGGCAGGCCATGCACGCGCAGCGGGCGTCCAAGGCGCACCTGCTGACCCAGGATCTTCGAGGCCAGCGCCCCCAGTCCGGGGATCTGGCTGGCGCCGCCGGTGAGCACGATCTGCTGGTTGGGCAGCGACTCGAAGCCCGCCGCATCGAGGCAGAGACGCACCTCTTCCAGGATCTCCTCGACCCGAGGACGCATGATGCCGATCAGCTCGGCGCGGGTGCAAGAGCGGCGGTCGTGCTCGTAATCGCCGGTCTCGCCGCCGATCTCGATGCGCTCGCGGTCATCCATGCCGGTGGCGTGGACGCCGCCGTAGAAGGTCTTCAGACGCTCGGCATTGGCGAAGGGGATCTGCAGCGCCATCGAGATATCGCCGGTGACGTGATCGCCCCCCATGCGGACCGCATCGGCGTAGATCATGTGCTTCTTCATGAAGATCGACAGAGAGGTACTGCCGCCGCCCATGTCGATACAGGCCGCGCCCAGTTCCTGCTCGTCCTCGACGAGGCTGGAGATGCCCGAGACATAGGGAGAGGAGGCAATGCCCGCCAGTTCCAGGTCGCAGCGCTTGACGCAATGGGCCAGGTTCTGCACCGCCGCCGCATCGACGGTCAGCATGTGCATGTCGGTGGCCAGCGACTGGCCGATCTGGCCGCGCGGGTCCGAAAGGCCCGAACGATGGTCCAGCGCGAAGTTGACCGGCTGGGCGTGCAGCACCTCGCGGCCCTCGCCGTAGTCGGGCAGGTCACAGGCGGCCAGCACGCGGCTGACATCCTGTTCGGTGACCAGGTCGCCTTCCACCTGAACTTCGCCCGCCAGCCCGTAGCTGCGCGGCCCCGCCCCCGAGAAACAGGCGATCACATGATCAACCCGGACCTTGGCCATCTTCTGCGCCGCCTGCAGCGCGGTGCGGATGGCGCGTTCGGTTTCGGACATGGCGTCGATCTCGCCGAAGCGGACACCGCGCGACCGGGTGGTGGCCGCACCGATGACCCGGAAGCCCGCCTGCCCCGCCAGAGAGCCCACGCCATCGCCCGGCAGGGCACCCCGGCCGGCATTGTCGAAGCGCAGGATAAGGCAGGCGATCTTCGAGGTACCCACGTCGAGCACCGCCACGACACCGCGCTGCATCGCTGCCTTGCGCATGTTGCGCATCGCCCTCTGGGATTCGTAAAGCTCCGTCATCATCTGCCGTCCGCTGCCTCTTGCCTGTCGGCTGTCTCGCCGGTTCTCGTTGCTCGTCTCGTTTTCAGGGGGCCGGCGCGCCCGGCCCCGTATCCCTATTTGCTGGCGTCGATCACCAGCGAGCGAATGCGCCGCCAGTCCTTCACCGCACCCTCGCTCAGCCGCAGGGTCGGCCGGTCGGCCAGCCGCATGTCGACTGCCAGCACGTCGCGCGACATCAGCTCCTGCGCCTCGTCGAGGGCCAGCACGCGCTCCAGCGCCTGCACCGGCTTCTCTTCGGGCAGCAGGATGCGCTGATCTCGATCCAGCACCACGTCCCAGCGACGCTCTCCGATCCGCTCGAGCCCGCGCAGCCGCGCCGCGATCGGCTCTGCGGCGGCGATGAGCGCCAGGGCCTCGGGGATCGCCGCGGGCTCTCCGGCACCTGCCAGCAGCGGCAGATCCGGACGCTCGGAGCGCCTGTGCAGGGCGCCGGTCACGGCCCCTGTCGGATCGACCAGGTCATAGCCATCGACACCGCGCCAGATCGCCACCGGCACGCGCTCGACCACCGAGATCCGCAGCACTCCGCCATCGCGCAGCTGAAGCGCCGCCTCGGCCACCGAGGGCAGGCTCTCGACCGTGTCCTTCAGACCGGGCAGGTCGATGTGGAAGGACGAGCGCGGCAGATCCAGCTCGGCGATCTCGCGGATATCCTCTTCGGTGCCCGGCGAGGCGTTCGAGACCTCCATGCCGTAGACCATGAACTGGTCCAGGGTCTCGATATCGTTCTTCCAGCCGTGGATCATCGCGATCACGTTGTCGCGGCGCATCTCGTCGGCCATGTAAAGATGAACCGAGCCGAAGCAGACCACCGCCGGGATGACGATGCGCATGGCCAGGCGGTAGCCGGGGGTCAGCAGGAAGCGCTGCAGCCGGTAGGACCAGCGCGAGGGCGCCGGATCGGGCCGGGCGGCACGGGGGCGGGCAGGTCTCAGCGCTCGCATGAGGCATCCTCCACCATCCAGCGGCAGAGCTGACCAAAGCTCATCCCCTCGGCGGCGGCCTGTTCGGGCACCAGCGAGGTGGGGGTCATGCCGGGCTGGGTGTTGGTCTCGAGCAGCACGAGCCCCGCGAGGCCCTTGCTGTCGTCCCAGCGGAAATCGGTACGCGAGACACCCCGGCAGCCCAGGACCTCATGGGCCTTCAGCGCATAGGCGCGGCAGGCCTCTGTGATCTCGGCGGGCAGCTCTGCAGGGCAGACGTGATGCGACCCGCCGGGCGTGTATTTCGCCGCGTAGTCGTACCAGCCCTCGGTCACGATCTCGGTCACGCAAAGCGCCCGGTCGCCCAGCACCGAGACGGTCAGCTCGCGCCCCGGCACATAGGCCTCGACCATCAGGGTCTGCGGCATCTCGGGGGCCAGCGCGGGCGGGCGGTTGGCGCCCTCCTGCACGATATAGATACCCACCGAAGAGCCTTCGTTGTAGGGTTTGACCACGTAAGGAGGCGCCATGACATGGGCGGCCTCGACCTCGGCGCGTTCGGCCAGCAGGCTATCCACCACCGGCAGGCCCGCGTTGCGATAGGCGGCCTTGGTGCGCTCCTTGTCCATGGCCAGCGCCGAGGACAGGACGCCCGAATGAGTATAGGGCAGCCGCAGCCACTCCAGCAGACCCTGCACGCAGCCGTCCTCACCCCATCGACCATGGAGCGCGTTGAAAACAACATCAGGAGAGATCTCGCCAAGGCGCGCAGGAAGGTCGTCGCCCGCATCCACGGTCACGACCTGGAAACCCTCTTCCCGCAAAGCAGCTGCGCATTCACGCCCCGATGACAACGACACCTCGCGCTCAGCCGAGGGTCCGCCCATCAGAAGTGCCACTTTCGGGTTTGCCCTGCTCGACGCACCCATAAGCCTCAATGTCCCGGACCTTTGCGGTCCTTGTTGCCGGGAATCTTCCCCGGACGCCTTGGCGCACCCATGGTCCGCCTCTGGCAAAATGCCCGCCTTTCGGCGTGATTATCTGGTTTTTTCCGCGGGGTCCTGGGCGGCCTGTTCACTGTCCAAACCGGACAGCGGATCACCCACCCGCATGATTTCCCAATGTAACTCTATTCCCCGGTTTTTAAAAACCCTTTTTCGGACTTCCTCGCCCAGATCCTCCAGGTCGCGGGCCGTGGCCGCCCCGGTATTGATCATGAAGTTGGAATGCTTCTCGCTCATCTGCGCGCCACCGATGGAGAAACCGCGCAGCCCCGCCTCGTCGATCAGCTTCCAGGCCTTCAAGTCATGCACGTCATCCGCGCGCCCGGTGGAAGAGAAGCCCGCCGGGTTGCGGAAGGTCGAGCCGGCCGAGCGGTCCTTGACCGGCTGGCTGGCATCGCGCTGATCAAGCTGGGCCTGCATGCGGTCATTGAGCGCCTCCGGCTCTCCGGCCGGGCCCTCGAGCACCGCATGGGTCAGCACCCAGCCCTCGGGCAGGGCGGAATGGCGGTAAGCGAATTCCAGATCCTCGGGGCTTAGAACCACGGCGCGGCCTTCGCGGGTCACCGCATGGGCCTCAACCAGGACATCGGCCAGGTAGCTTCCATAGCAGCCGGCGTTCATCCGCACCGCCCCACCGATGGAGCCCGGAATGGTGCGCAGGAAGGTCAGGTCGACGCCGGCATCGGCGGCCTTGCGCGCCACGTGGCTGTCGGGACAGGCCGCCCCCGCGGTCACCCGGTTGCCCTCGATCTGCATGGAGTTGAACCCGCGGCCCAGCCGGATCACCACACCCCGGATACCGCCGTCGCGCACGATGAGGTTGGAGCCCACGCCCATGACGAAGACCGGCACCTCTGCGTCGAGCTCGGCCAGGAAATGCTGCAGGTCCTCAAGATCGGCAGGCTGGAAGAGATATTCCGCCGGGCCACCCACGCGCAGCCACGTCAGCCGCGACAGGTCCCGTCCGGGGGTCAGCGCGCCCCTGATCTCGATCTCCTGCGGTTGGGCCATGGGGCGTTCCTGCTCTCAGCTTGCCTTGTTCTGCAGGGGAGCGCGGCGGGCCGGCAAGGGCAGCACCCCTCCCCTGCCCCCGCAGATAGCAACCGCCGCGCGGGGTCACAAGCTGTCAGGGCCAAGCGCGCGGAAAGTGGCGGGTCAGCCGAAGCGCGAGCGCAGCCAGCGGGTGAGGTAGATCAGCGGCCAGCGCAGGATGGACATGCCGCCGAGCAGCACGATCAGACCCGCCCAGGGGCCATGCTGCATGGTGACGTAGCCCAGGATCGGGATGCCGCAGGCGATCAGCACATAGGCGCGCGACCAATGCTGGTCCCTCGAGGGAATCATCGCAAGGATGTTCGCCGCGATACCCCAGAGGGCCGCAAGAAGGATGGATTCGCTCATCGTGCCGCCTCCTCTTTCGGGGCTCTCCTGATCGGCGACTCTCCGCCGCCCGGACCCCAATATTTTTTTATCATCTGTTGCCTGTTTGCAAGACACTACCCGCAAGAGCCTGTCCCGACAACAAAGTTCTGGTCAGATCACGAATGAATTATCGGCAAGGCGCCGCCCCTCGTGGGGCGGGCCCGGCAGAGACGCCGCTATCGGGTCGCCTGGGGCCCTATTGCTTCGACAGCCGTTCGGGCAGCCGGTTCGCCCAGGCCGAGATCGTGCCCGCGCCAAGGCAGACCACCATGTCGCCGGGCTGCGCCTGTTCGCGCACCAGGCGCTCCAGCTCGTCCTCGGAAGAGACCGCGCGGGCATGTCGGTGGCCGTGGCGGATCATTCCGGCGACCAGGTCGTCTCGGGTGGCGCCGGGGATCGGCTCTTCGCCCGCGCCGTAGACCTCGGCGATGGCGACCACGTCGGCCTCGTTGAAGCAGGCGCAGAAATCCTCGAAGAGCGTATGCAGGCGCGAATAGCGATGCGGCTGATGCACGGCAATGACCCGGCCCTCGGTCGCCTGGCGGGCAGCCTTGAGCACCGCGGCGATCTCGACCGGGTGGTGGCCGTAATCGTCGATGATGGCGACGCCGTTGACCTCGCCCACGCGGGTGAAGCGCCGGTTGACCCCACCGAAGGCGGCAAGCGCGGTGCGGATCTCGTCCGACTTCATGCCCAGGTGACGGGCCACGGCAACCGCAGAAAGCGCATTGCTGACGTTGTGGTCGCCCGGCATCGGCAGGGTGCAGCCCTCGATGACGCGATCCTCGGCCTGTAGCGCCACGTCGAAATGCGCCACGCCGGCCTTGTAGCTGAGGTTAATCGCCCGCACGTCCGCCTGGGCGTTGAACCCATAGGTCACGACACGGCGGTCGCTGATCTTGCCCACGAGGTTCTGCACCTCGGGATGATCGGTGCAGCAGACCGCGATGCCGTAAAAGGGAATGTTCGAGACGAAGTCCAGGAAGCCCTTCCTGAGCGTGTCGAAATCGCCCCAGTGGTCCATGTGCTCGGGGTCGATATTGGTGACGATGGCGATGGTGGCGGGCAGGCGGTTGAAGGTGCCGTCGCTTTCATCCGCCTCGACCACCATCCATTCGCCCAGACCCACGCGCGCGTTGGAGCCATAGGCATGGATGATCCCGCCATTGATCACGGTGGGGTCGAACTTGCCGGCGTCCAGCAGGGTGGCAACCATGGTCGTCGTCGTGGTCTTGCCGTGCGTGCCGGCCACGGCGATGTTGGACTTGAGCCGCATCAGCTCGGCCAGCATCTCGGCCCGGCGGACGACCGGCAGGCCCTTCAGGCGCGCCTCGTCCAGCTCGGGGTTGCCGGGCTTGATGGCGGAAGAGATCACCACCACCTCGGCGCTTTCCAGGTTCTCGGCCCGCTGGCCCTCGAATATATGCGCGCCCAGCTTCTCCAGCCGGTCGGTGATCTTCGAGCGCTTCAGATCGCTGCCCTGCACCACGTAGCCGTGGTTCAGCAGAACCTCGGCGATGCCCGACATGCCGATCCCGCCGATACCGACGAAATGGATGGGACCGACGTCTCCGGGCAGCTTGGTGGCAGCGTTCACGGTATTACTCCTGATCTTTCTTCGATTTGGCAGCCAGGTCCTCGACCATGTCGGCAAGGGTCGTGGCGGCCTCGGGCTTGCCGAGCGCAAGCGCGGCGCGGGCCATTTGCTCTGCCCCTTCGGGATGGTCAAGCACAAGCTGGATGTTCTCGGCCAGGGTTTCCGGCGTGAACTGGCTCTCCGGCATCATGATCGCGGCACCGGCCTCGACCAGACCACGGGCATTGGCGGTCTGCTCGTCGCGGATGGCGGCGGCCAGGGGCACCAGGATCGAGGGCCGCCCGATGACCGAGAGATCGGCGATGGTCGAGGCGCCGGCGCGGGTGATGATAAGCTGCGCCTCGGACATGCGGCGCGGCACGTCCTGGAAGAAGGGCTCGACCTCGGCGTCGATGCCCTGCTCGGCGTAGAAGGAGGCGACGCGGTCGTGGTCCTCGGGACGGGCCTGCTGGGCGATGCGGATGCGCGCCCTCGTGGCCTCGGGCAGCAGGGCGATGGCCTGGGGCACGATGTCCGACAGGATGCGCGCGCCCTGGCTGCCGCCCATGACCAGCACCGACATCGGGTAATCGCCCGGTGCGATATAGCCTGCTCCGGCGCGGTCGCGCACGGCGGCGCGGACGGGATTGCCCACGTGGGTGCCCTCGACGCCGGAGGGCAGCTCGGTGGGCCAGGTGCCGCAGGCGATGCCATCGACACGGCGCGCGAAAGCCTGGTTCACGCGGCCCAGCACGCCGTTCTGCTCATGGATCATGCGCGGCTTCTTCAGCAGCAGCGCCGCCGCCATGGCCGGGATTGCCGGGTAGCCACCGAAGCCCACCACCGCCGCGGGGCGGTCGCGCCACATGCGGAAGCTCGCCCCCACCACGCCGGCCGCGATCTTCAGCGGCACCAGCACACGGGCCAGCACGCCGCCACGGGCGAAGGTTGCCGAAGAGAGCACCTCGATCTCGACCTCGCGGGGGAAGCCGCCCGCGTAGCGCGCGCCGCGCGCATCGGTGGCCAGCTTCACGCGCCAGCCACGAGAGAGCATCTCTTCGGCCAGGGATTGAGCGGGGAACATGTGGCCACCGGTGCCGCCGGCAGCGATGACAAGGAGAGGAGCGTCGAAGTTCATGCGTCTTTCTATCGTCCGCGCCCCGCCAGCAGATCGGCGATCTGGTTCTGGGGCCGGGTTCGGGTGAAGGCCAGCAGCATCCCCAGGGCCACGCCCCCCGCGATCAGCGAGGAGCCCCCGTAGGAGACGAAGGGCAGCGTCATGCCCTTGGCGGGCAGCAGGCGCACGGCGACGCCCATGTTGATCATCGCCTGAACGCCGAACATGGCCGCGAGGCCGGTGCCGGCGAGGCGGATGAAGGGATCGCGCTCTCGCATCAGCCGGGTGAAGCTGCGCAGCACCACGGTGGCATAGAGTGCGATGATGATCGCCACCAGCACGAGGCCGTATTCCTCGGCCGCGACGGCGATGATGAAATCGGTATGGGCGTCGGGCAGCGACATCTTCACCCGGCCCTCGCCGACGCCGACGCCGAAGAAGCCACCCTCGCGGATCGCATTGGCAGCGAAGCCCAGTTGGGTCGTCGGGTCCACGTCCTGGGCCAGGAAGCCGTCGATGCGGCGGGCGAAGTGGTCGGAGTGCTCGTAGGCCAGGGTGCCGCCCAGCACCACCAGCGCCGCCACCGAGACGAGGATCAGCATCGGCGCGCCGGCGACGAAATAGACCACGCCCCAACCGAACAGCACCAGGCTGGCCTGGCCGAAGTCCGGTTGCAGCACCAGCATGATGACGATGGTGCACATGATGATGAAGGAATAGAGCTTGCCCGGCGGCCCGTTGATCTCTTGCGCGGCGGCCATCATCCAGGCGGCGACCACGACGAAGCAGGGCTTGATGAATTCCGAAGGCTGAAGGCTGCCGAAGCCAAGGGAGTACCAGCGCACGGCCCCCTTGCCGAAGTCGGTGCCGAAGACCGGCAGCGCCGCCAGAGCCACGAAGGCCAGCGCAAAGCCGATGGTGGCCATGCGGCGCACCATCTCGGGACGCATCATCGAGGCGCTGATCATCACCATCAGCGCCGCGCCACCGAAGGTGGCCTGCTTCCAGACGTAGTGGAAAGGCGCCTCGCCATTGCGCTCGGCCAGGGGCGGCGAGGCCGCGAAGCCCAGCAGAAGCCCGATGCCAAAGAGCCCGAGGATACAGGCGAGCGTCAACTTGTCGACGGTCCGCCACCACTTGGGAATTACAGGTTCGCCGTCCCTCAACGGGATGGCACCATATACCATCTCGGTCATGATGTCCGCTCGATGCCCGGAATTTCCCGGTGCGCTATTGCCTCAACGGGTCCCTTTTGTGGAACCTCTGGTAGAAAGTCTAACCTCTTTCCCGTGATGTGACCAGCGCGAATGCGGGCCCGCCACGGGATCTTTCAACCCTGACGTGTCCCGGCGCACGCCCCCGTCCGCCCTCTCAGGGACGGATCGGCAGAGCCCACGGCAGAGCGGCAGGGAGCCAGATGATAGGGCGCGCAACGCGGCCGGCCACAAGAATTTCCAGGCGGGGGACGCAGCTCGCCCCCTGCCCCTCGCCCGGCGCGTCGGGCGGAGGCGGCCGCTCAGCGGTTCAGCACATCCGCCCACTCGGGGTGTCGGCGGAACTGCGCCGCCGCGAAGGGGCAGAGCGGCACGATCTTCTTGCCCGCGGCCCGTGCGTCCTCGACCGCGCGGCTCACCAGTGCCAGGCCGATGCCTCGGCCCCGGAAGACATCGGGCACCCCGGTATGGTCGATGATCATCAGGCTGTGCCCGGCGCTGGAGAAGGTCATCTCGGCCAGGTTGTCGCCCTCGCGGTAGAAATAGCGCCCGCCGCTTTCGCCCTCTTCAAGGCTGATCTCCAAGTCGCTCATCTGGGGGTCCTTTCCCTGGCACAGCTTCCCTCCGACTTGCGCACTGGCGCGCTTTCGCGCAAGGGGAGGCCATGGAATTCGACACGATCATCCTTGGCGCCGGGGCCGCCGGCCTGATGTGCGCCGCCCATTGCGGCGGCCGCGTGCTGCTGGTGGATCACGCCAAGCGGGCCGGAGAGAAGATCCGCATCTCAGGCGGCGGGCGCTGCAACTTCACCAATACCGGCACCGGGCCGGGCAACTTCCTGTCGCAGAACCCGCATTTCGCCAAGTCAGCCCTGGCGCGCTACACGCCCTGGGATTTCGTCTCGCTGGTCAGCGAGCATGGCATCGCCTGGCACGAGAAGACCCTGGGCCAGCTCTTCTGCGACGACAGCGCGAAGCAGATCGTCGCCATGCTGACCGGGCTCTGCGACAGCGCAGGCGTCAAGCTGGCGCTCGAGACCTCGGTCGAGGCGGTCCGCCATGGGCCCGAGGGCTACAGGGTCTCGCTGTCTGAACGCGGGGCTGCGCGCCAGGTCACGGCGCGGCGGCTGGTGGTGGCGACGGGGGGCAAGTCGATCCCCAAGATGGGCGCCACAGGGCTGGCCTATGACATCGCCCGCCAGTTCGGGCTGGGCTTGACCGAGACCCGCCCCGGCCTCGTGCCCTTCACCTTCCCCGAAGGGCGCTTCTCGGCGCTCTCGGGCCTGTCGCTGCCCTCTCGGGTGACGGCCGCGCGCAGCTTCGACGAGGCGCTGCTCTTCACCCACCGTGGGCTCTCGGGACCCGCGGTGCTGCAGGCCTCCTCATACTGGCGCGAGGGAGAAGCGATCTCGGTCAACCTCTTCCCCGGTGCCGATCCCTTCGCACGCCTCAGGCAAGCGCGCAGCGAGGCCGGGCGACGCAGCCTGACCCGCAGCCTCGACGCGCTGATGCCGGCGCGGCTGGCGGATTTCCTGGCTTCCGAATGGGGGCTGTCGGGCAATCTCGCCGATCAGTCCGACAAGGCGCTCGGCGCGCTCTGCGAGCGCCTGACCGGCTGGCAGCTGGTGCCCTCGGGCAGCGAGGGCTACCGCACGGCGGAGGTCACCCTCGGCGGGGTCGACACGGAGGGGCTCGACAGCCGCACGATGGAGGCAAAGGCGCAGAGCGGTCTGCATTTCATCGGTGAATGCGTCGATGTGACGGGCTGGCTGGGCGGCTACAACTTCCAGTGGGCCTGGGCCAGCGCCATGGCCTGCGCCGAGGCCCTCAGGGCCGGCTGAGGAAGCGGCGGCGGCGGGGTAAGCCCCGCCCTACCGCCAAAGGTGGCTTGGCACCCACCCTAGGCCTCGGGCAGGCCTCGGAAAGCTGCGTAGGGGGAAGGATATCCCACCTTACCCCTGCGCCTGGCCACCCAACACCGCCTCGACCTGGGCCGCGAAATCCTCTCCGCGCCGCTCGAAGCTGTCGTATTGGTCGAAACTGGCCGCAGCCGGAGCCAGCAGCACGGTTTCGCCCGGCTCGGCCTCGGCAGCCGCCCGCGCCACGGCGGTCGCCATGTCGGTACAGACCTCGGTCTCGACCCCGGTCAGCTGCATGGCGAAATCGGCGGCCTCGCGGCCGATGACATAGGCCTTCATCACCTCGCCGGTATCGCCGAGCAGCGGCCCCAGCCCGCCTTCCTTCTGCAGCCCGCCGCAGATCCAGCGGATGCGCTTGAAGGCCCGCAGCGCCTGCTTGGCGCTGTCGACATTGGTGGCCTTGCTGTCGTTCACGAAGGTCACCCCCCCCGCCTCGGCGATCCGCTGAGAGCGATGCGGCAGCCCCCCGAAGCTGTGGAAGGCCGCCTCGATCACACGCGGCGCAAGTCCGATGGTGCGCACCACCGCGTAGGCGGCGCAGGCGTTCTGGTGGTTATGGGCGCCGGGCAGCCCCTTCACCTCGCGCAGGTCGATCGAACTGACCTGCCGCCCCTTGCGGTATTCCGACAGGAACCCCTTGCGGGCATAGACCAGCCAGCCCGGCCCGGTCAGCTTGCGGGCAGAGGAGACCCGGATCACCCGGTCATCCTCGGGCGCGACCGAAAGCTGTCCGGCCAGGAACAGGCCCTCGGGCTCGTCCACGCCGATCACGGCACGATCCGGCCCGCCCTCGGCGAAGAGCCGGCGCTTGGCGGCGAAATAGCCCCCCAGCCCGGCGTGCCGGTCCAGGTGATCGGGCGAGAGATTGGTGAAGACCGCCACGTCCGGCGTCAGGGAACGCGCCAGGTCGGTCTGGTAGGATGACAGTTCCAGCACCACCACGCCACCATCGGCGGGCGGGTCGATGTCCAGCACGCCGCGCCCGATATTGCCCGCCAGCTGCACGTCACGGCCCACGTGCTCCAGCACATGGGCGATCAGCGCCGAGGTCGTGGACTTGCCGTTCGAGCCGGTGACGGCCACCACCTTGGGCGGCGTGTCGAGCTCGGCCCAGTCGCCCTGCCCGAAGGAGCGGAAGAAGAGGCCGATGTCATTGTCCACCGGCACGCCCGCCTCGAGCGCGGCGGCGATGGCGGGATGGGGGGCGGGGTAGAGATGCGGGATACCCGGAGAGGTGACCAGGCAGGCCACGCCCTCGAAGGCTTCGGGCCGGGACAGCTTGCGCAGCTCGATCCCCTCGGCCTCCGCGATTTCGGCGGCACGGGGACCATCATCCCAGGCCACCACCTCGGCCCCGCCCTCGCGCAGGGCGCGCACCGTGGCAAGGCCGGAGCGGCCAAGACCCAGAACCGCCACCGTCTGGCCTTCGAAACCCTGAACAGGAATCATCTGCTACTCCCTTGATCTGCGAATGAAGAGTGATGCCGCCCCGCGCCGGGATGCAAGGGGGGCGCCCGTACCGGGCGCGGCCTCCGGCGGCAGTATTTTCAGCCATCGGATGGGAAGACCTCTTTCCCCTATCCGATGGCTGAAAATACTGCGGGGGGAGTCAGCCTGCTGACGGGGGGCAGAGCCCCCCTGCCCCCCAATGGCCCCTCAGCGCAGTTTCAGCGTGGCGAGGCCGACCATGGCGAGGATCAGCGAGATGATCCAGAAGCGGATCACGATGGTCGGCTCGGCCCAGCCCTTCTTCTCGTAGTGGTGATGGATCGGGGCCATCAGGAAGACCCGCTTGCCGGTGCGCTTGAAGTAGAGCACCTGGATGATCACCGAGAGCGCCTCGACCACGAAGAGGCCGCCGACGATGCCCAGCACGATCTCGTGCTTGGTGGCCACCGCGATGGCGCCGAGCGAGCCGCCAAGGGCGAGCGAACCGGTGTCGCCCATGAAGACCGCCGCCGGCGGAGCGTTGTACCACAGGAAGCCCAGGCCGCCGCCGATCAGGCCCGCGACGAAGATCACGATCTCGCCGGTGCCGGGGACGTAGTGCAGGCCGAGGTATTCGGTGAAGGTGGTGTTGCCGACGAAATAGGCGATGATGCCAAGCGCGCCCGAGGCGATCATCACCGGCATGATCGCCAGTCCGTCCAGCCCGTCGGTCAGGTTCACCGCATTGGCGGAGCCCACGATGACGAACATGGCGAAGGGCACGAAGAACACCCCGAGGTTCAGCAGCACATCCTTGAAGACCGGCAGCGCCAGCGCGTATTGCAGCTCTTCGGGGTGGAACCAGCTGGCCCAGAGTGAGGCCACCAGCGCGATGAGGAAGCCCAGCAGAAGCCGCATCTTGGCCGAGACCCCCTTGGTGTTCTGCTTCGACACCTTGGCATAGTCATCGGCGAAGCCGATCAGCCCGAAGGACAGGGTGACGAAGAGCACCAGCCAGACATAGGCATTGTCCCAGCGGGCCCAGAGCAGGGTCGAGGTGGTCAGCGCGCCGACGATGAGGAGCCCCCCCATGGTGGGCGTGCCGGCCTTGGCCAGGTGGGTCTCGGGGCCGTCATCGCGGATCGGCTGCCCCTTGCCCTGGCTGCGCCGCAGCACGTTGATCAGCCGCGGTCCGAAGAAGAAGCCGAAGAGCAGCGCCGTCAGGAAGGCTCCGCCCGCGCGGAAGGTGATATAGCGGAAGAGGTTGAACAGGTCTCCGCCATCCGAAAGGGCGGTCAGCCAGTAAAGCATCGAAGTGAGGTCCTTTCCGGGGGGCCGTCAGCGGCCGGATCATGTGGCCGTCAGTCGTCGGCGGGATGGCTCAGTTTGCGCAGGGCGTCAACCACGGTGGACACCTTCGAGCCCTTGGAGCCCTTGACCAGCACGACATCGCCGGCGTCCACCAGCCGCAGCGCCTGTTCGGCCAGCGGTCGGGCGGTCTTGCAGAAGCGGCCGCGGGCATGATCGGGCAGCGCATCGTAGAAGGGCTGCATCCGCTCGCCCACGCAATGCACCAGGTCGATCTGCTTGAGCGCCGGGTGCGAGGCCAGGCCAGCGTGCAGCTCCAGCTCGGTCTCGCCCAACTCCAGCATCTCGCCCAGCACGGCGATGCGGCGGCCATGGGCGTGGCGGCCTAGGTTGTCGCGCGGCCGGGCGGCGGCCAGCACGTCGAGCGCTGCGCCCATGGAAGCCGGGTTGGCATTGAAGGCATCGTCGATGAGCTCGAAGGAAAGCGCCCGCTCCAGCGGGTCCAGCACCCGTTGCTGGCGCAGCCCGCGTCCCGCAGGCGGCACCCAGCGACCCAGGGCCGCCAGCGCCAGGGCGCGATCCAGTCCCAGCACATGTGCCGTGGCCAGCACCGCCAGCGCATTGAGCGCGAAATGCCGCCCCGCCGCCTGTACCTTCCAGGTCATGGGTGTGCGCCAGGCGCGGGCCTCGCAGACCAGGCAATCCTCGGCCAGGGTGACCTTCAGCAGGCGGTGGTGGCAATGGCGACTCTCGCCGAAGCGCAGGACCTTCGCACCGGCCCTACGGGCCGCCTCGACCAGGATCGGGGTGGTGGGCAGATCGCCGTTGATCACCGCCACGCCGCCGGGCTCCAGCCCTTCGCAGATCGAGCCCTTCTCGCGGGCGATGCCCTCGAGGTTCTCGAAGGCTTCGAGGTGGGCGGCAACAACGGTGGTGATGATCGCCACGTCGGGCCGCGCCAGCCGGGTCAGCGGCGCGATCTCTCCGGGGTGGTTCATGCCGATCTCGATCACCGCAAGTTCGGTGTCGCGCGGCATCCGCGCCAGGGTCAGCGGCACGCCCCAGTGGTTGTTGTAACTGGCCTCGGCGGCATGGGTCTTCTTCTGCCCCGAGAAGACATCGCGCAGCATTTCCTTGGTCGAGGTCTTGCCCGCCGAGCCCGTCACCGCCACCACCCGACCCGAGATCCGGGCACGGGCGGCACGGGCCAGGCCCTCGAGACCTTCCAGCACATCGCCGACGATCAGCAGCGGCGCATCCGGGGCCACGCCCTCGGGCACATGGGTCACCAGCGCCGCGGCGGCGCCCTTCTCCAGGGCCTGGGCCACGAATTCATGGCCATCGCGCGCGGCCTTCAGCGCCACGAAGAGATCGCCTGCAACCAGGGTGCGGGTGTCGATCGAAACGCCCTCTGCCTGCCAGTCTCCGCGCGCCTCGCCGCCGGTGGCGGCAGCGGCCTCTGCCGCGGTCCAGAGCACGCTCATGCGAGCCTCCCGTCCAGCGCCGCCACGGCGACCGAGGCCTGTTCGACATCGTCGAAGGGATAGACCACGTCGCCGACGGTCTGGCCGGTCTCATGGCCCTTGCCGGCGATGAGCAGCGCGTCGCCGGGGCCGAGCGCATCGACGGCGCGCAGGATCGCCTCGGCACGGTCGCCCACCTCGAGCGCGCCGGGGCAGCCCATCAGGATCGCCTGCCGGATCGAGGCCGGATCTTCCGAGCGCGGGTTGTCGTCGGTGACGATGACCAGATCGGCATTCTCCGCCGCCGCCTGCCCCATCAGGGGCCGCTTGGTGCGGTCACGGTCGCCGCCGGCGCCCACGACGCAGACGATACGGCCCATCACATGCGGGCGCAGCGCCTTCAGTGCGGTGGCCACCGCATCGGGGGTATGGGCGTAGTCGACGTAGATGCCCGCGCCATTGTCGCGGGTGGCGGCCAGCTGCATGCGGCCGCGCACGCCCGAGAGCTGGGGCAGCACCGAGAAGACCTCTTCCGGGGCCTCTCCGGTCAGCAGGGCAAGGCCCGCCGCCAGCAGGACGTTCTCGCCCTGGAAACCGCCAATGAGGTCGAGACCGACCTGGTACTCGATACCGTTGAAGGCCACGCGCAGCACCTGGCCGCCGGGGGTGAAGCGGCGTCCGATCAGCCGCATCTCGGCCTCGGGTGCCTCGCCCACGGTCAGCACGTCGAGGCCGCGCTCTTCGGCCTGCAGGGCCATGTCGGCACCGCGCGCGCCGTCGAGGTTGATCACCGCGTGGCCCTCGGGCGAGAGCACGCGGGTGAAGAGGCTGGCCTTGGCGTCGAAATACTCGGCGAAGGAGGCGTGGTAGTCGAGGTGATCCTGGGTAAGGTTGGTAAACCCGCCCGCCTGCAGCACCACCCCGTCAAGCCGCCGCTGCGACAGGCCATGAGAGCTGGCCTCCATCGCGCAATGGGTGATCCCATGGGCGGCCGCCTCGGACAGGACGCGGTGCAGGGTGATCGGCTCGGGCGTGGTATGGGCCAGCGGCATGGTGAAATCGCCCTCGACCCCGGTGGTGCCGAGATTGATGGCCGAATGGCCAAGCCCCTGCCAGATCTGGCGCAGGAAGGTGGCGACCGAGGTCTTGCCGTTGGTGCCGGTGACGGCGGCCATGATGCGGGGCTGGGCCCCGAACCAGAGCGCGGCGGCACAGGCCAGGGCCTGGCGCGGGTCCTCGGCGACGACCAGGGCCACATCGGCCCCGGCCAGGGCCTCGGCGGCAATCCGCGCGCCCTCGGCATCGGTCAGCACGGCGATGGCGCCCATGCGCAGGGCGGCGGGGATGAATTCGGCGCCGTGGATTCGGGTACCGGGCATGGCGGCAAAGAGATAACCCGTGCGCACCTCGCGGCTGTCGACGGCCAGGCCGGTGATCCGGGCTTCGGCACCGCCTCGGGCGGTCAGCCCCAGCTCGGTCAGGCTCTTGCCGGGTATCGTGCCCCCTGCGCCCATGCCGGTCTTTTCTGCCATCCGCCTTCGCCTTTCCGGGCAACTGCCCCTGCCCCCCGCCGGGCTGGCGGTTGGGTCGACCCTGTCACCGGCCGCTCCGGCGCTCAGTTCGATGTCAGGGTTATATCAGCCGTCCGGTCGGGTTCAATCAGCGGCCGCAGCCCAAGCAGCGGTCCGATGCGCCGGATCGCCTCGGCGGCGACCGGCACGGCGGTCCAGCCTGCGGTGCGGCGGTCCTCGCCGTAGATGTAGGTCTCGGCCTCGTCGAGCATCAGCACCAGGGTGTATTTCGGATCGGAGGCGGGGAAGATCGACGCGAAGGTCGAGATCGTCCGGTCCTCGTAGTAGCCGCCCGTGGGCTTTACCTTGTTGGCCGTGCCGGTCTTGCCGGCGACCTCGTAGCCCTCCACTTCGCCGAAGGAGGCCGTGCCCTCGGTGACCACCTCGCGCAGCATCTGCTGCACCTCGCGGGCGGTGGTCTCGGACATCACGCGGCTGCCCTCGGGCGCGCCGTGGCGCTTCAGCAGCGTCGGCTTCAGGAGCCGCCCGCCATTGCCGATCGCCGCATAGGCTGCCGCGACATTCATCAGCGAGACCGACATGCCGTGGCCATAGGAGACGGTCATGGTGGTCAGCTCGGACCAGTTGGACTGGACATCGGGGCGCGCGGCGCCGGCCTCGGGCAGTTCCAGCGGAGAGGACTCCATCATGCCCAGGCGGCGCAGGAAGGCCTGGTGGCGCTCGATGCCGATCTGCTGCGCCAGCCGCGCGGTGCCGATGTTCGAGCTCTCGACCAGGATCTTGCGCACGTCGGCTTCCTTGCCGAGGTAGTGGTCATCGCGGATGCGGAAGCGGCCCCATTGGATCGGGCCGCGAATGTCGATCATCGTGTCGGGCTTGGCGATCCCCTCTTCCAGAACCTCGGCGATGGTGAAGGCCTTGAAGACCGAGCCCAGCTCGTAGACGCCCTGTACCGCGCGGTTGAAGAGCGGGCTGTCGTCGGGGTGGCCCGAGGTCGGGGCATGGGGGCGGTCGTTGGGGTCGAAGTCGGGCAGGCTGACCAGCGCCAGCACCTCGCCCGTGTCCACGTCCATCAGCACCGCAGCGGCGCCCTTGGCCTTCATCAGCTTCATGCCGCCCGAGAGCACCTGCTCGAGCGCCGCCTGCACGGTCAGATCGACCGAGAGCTGCAGCGGCACGTCGGCCCGGCTGGGATCAGAGAGCTGCTGGTCGAACTCATGCTCCAGCCCGCCGACGCCACGGATCTCGGCCGACTGGGTGCCCTCGCGGTCAAAACCGGCGCCCCCCAGGAGGTGGGCGGCCACGGGACCATTGGGATAGAGCCGCATCTCGCGGCGGGCAAAGAGCAGGCCCGGCTCGCCGATGTCATGCACCAGCTGCCGCTGTTCGGGCGACAGGGTGCGGCGCAGCCAGTAGAACTTGCCGTTGCCGGTGAAGCGCCGCTTCAGCGTCTCTTCGTCCATCTCGGGGAAGATGCGGGCCAGCTCGCGCGCCGCGCGCTCGGGCTGGATCATCTGATGGGGATGGGCGTAGAGCGCCGAGGTCTCCATGTTGGTGGCCAGCAGGCGACCTTCACGGTCGGTGATATCGGCGCGGGTCGCGGCCACCACCGGCGTGGCGGAAGCGGCACGCGGCTCGGCGGCATCCGAGGCCGCCATGACCCCCATGCGCAGCCCGATCACCGAGAAGGCGCAGAAGAAGGCAATGCCCAGCACCGACAGGCGGGTCTGGGCACGGGCACGGGCCTGGTCGCGCATCACCTCGTGACGCATGCGGATGTTCTCGCGCTCGATCACGTCGGGGTTCTCGCCCCTGGCGCGGGCGTCGAGGATACGGGCCAGCGGGCGCAGCGGGGTCCGGGTCATTCTCCTGCCCCCGCCTGGTCCGCGGCCGGTCCCAGAGAGGAGACATCCACGGGATTGTTGAAGACCACCTCGGGCGCCGCTATCGGCGGGAAGCGAACCTGGGAGATCTTGCCGAACTGCTGCGGGTCGAGCGGTTGCAGCTGCAGGTCGGGAAAGTTGATCTCGGCCAGGTCCCGCAGGCGGTCGGGGCGGTTCAGATAGGCCCATTCGGCGCGCAGCATGGAAAGCCGGGTGCGCGCCTCGGCGATGTCGCCCTGCAGCTCTTCCGAGCGGGAGATTGCGGATTGGGTCTCGTAGTTTTCGCGGTAGGCCCAGAAGGCCAGACCGATCACGCAGAGAGCGGAGGCCAGATAGAGAAAGGTTCTCATCGTCTTTTTCCCCTGTTCTTTCCGGCGGCCTGCGCGCCCGGCATGCCCAGGGCGGCGCGGTCGATGTCTTCGGCGGGCTTGGCGGTGCGAATGCCGACGCGCAGGCGGGCCGAGCGAGACCGGGGGTTCTCTTCAAGCTCCTGGTCGTCGGGACCGATGCCCTTCTTGGTGTTCTGGGTGAAGGCGGCCTCCTCGGCCTCCTGCACCGGCGCGTAGCGGTTGACGTTGCCCGAATGGCCGGTGCGCAGCTGGAAGAAGCGCTTGACCATGCGGTCCTCGATAGAATGGAAGCTGACCACCGCCAGCTGCCCGCCGGGCTTCAGCGCCCGTTCGGCGGCCATCAGGCCCTCGGCCAGGGCACCATATTCATCGTTCACCGCGATACGCAGCGCCTGGAAGGTCCGCGTCGCGGGGTGGCTCTGCCCCGGCTTGCCCCGGCCAAGCGCGCGCTCGACCAGGTCGGCCAGCTGCAGCGTGGTCTCGAAGGGCGCGTCGGCGCGGGCACGGGTGATGAACTTGGCGATGCGGCGCGAGGCGCGCTCTTCGCCGTAGAGATAGATGATGTCGGCCAGTTCGGCCTCTTCCAGGTCGTTGACCAGGTCGGCGGCCGAGGGCCCCTCCTGGCTCATCCGCATGTCGAGCGGGCCGTCCTTCATGAAGGAAAAGCCCCGTTCGGCAAGGTCGAGCTGCATGGAAGAGACGCCAAGGTCCAGCACCACGCCGTCCAGCCCCTCGGGGGCGTGTTCGGCGGCGACCTCGTCGAGATTGGCGAAATTGTTCTGCACCACCTGCAGCCGGTCGCCGTAGCCGCCGGCCCAGCCTGCGGCCATCTCGAGAGCCATCGGGTCGCGGTCGATGCCGATCACCCGGTCGGCACCCGCTTCAAGCAGGCCGCGCGCATAGCCGCCGGCACCGAAGGTGCCGTCGATCCAGGTGCCGGACACGGGAGAGACCGCCTTCAGCAGCGGCCGCAGCAGGACGGGGACATGCGGTGCCCCGGCGCCCGAGGTGGAGGGACCGCCAGCCATGGCCTAGCCCCCTTCCACGGCAGCGGCACTGCGCCGCTTGCGGATCTTGTCGAAGACGGCCTGGGTGTTGACCCGGCCATTGCGGATCTGCAACGAGCCCTCCTCGGTCAGCGCTTCCGCCTTCGCGGCGCGGCTGGCCTGGAACTTCTCGGGCTTCCAGATCTCGAAGGTCTTGCCACGCCCGACGAAGGTCAGCGGCTCTCCCGGCGCGACGCCGATCTTGTTGCGCAGCACCGCCGGAAGGACGATGCGGCCGGAGTCGTCGATGGAGAAATCCTGCGCCTGGGTCTGGTACCAGTCGATGAAGGCGTCGGTCTCGGGGTCGCCCTGCTCCATCTCGTCGATGAGCTCGTCGATCTCGGCCATGGCCTCGACCGTGTAGCATTCGACGCAATCTGCAAGGTGGTCGCCGTAGACCGCGATCATCTGGACGTTGCGGCCGGTGTCCCAATCGGGATCCTGGGATTCAAGCACGGACCGGAAGCGGGCGGGAATCGAGACCCGCGCCTTGGAGTCGAGCTTCAACTCCTCTTCACCTCTGAACCGCCGTGCTCGCAAAACTCTGCCGGCCCTCTTTAACCCAGGATTGAAAACTTGCGCCTATTGCGCGACCCTGAAACGGAAAGCGGCGGATAGGACTGCTGCCACTGCCCTATCCGCCGTCCCTCGTCCCGTTTCCGGGTTGTCCGACTGCGCGCGGCCACCTGGGGGGATGTCTGCTCGCCCCGCACGCCGGATCTCAGTATTCTGATGAAGGGGGCTGCCTGTATTACTAACTGCCTAGAGCTTCGGGATCTTGCGTCCCTTGGTGCCCCGTTTCATCTGCAATCATGAATGGCATGGGACCGCATGGTTATCAATAGGTTTCTGTGGGATTGGACGGAAAATCTTGTGATTCAGATGGTCTAAACACAAGACCTTGAGGAGTCGAGAGCGAAAATCCCGGCTCAATTTGCGCCCCTCAGCCTTCAACATACCAGATATTGCGGTTCAAACCCTGACAGGCAGGGCCTCCCATCCGATCCCACGAGAATCCAGAATTTTCCCGTCACACCGGCTGAAGGCGCGCTCGACCGGCGCCAGAGAGGCGATCACGGCCCCTCCCGGCGGCGCGAGCGACAGTGATTCGTGCTTGCCTGCCCTCTTCCAGGGCAGCCAGACCGGCCAGATCCCGCCCGCCGAGGGCCGGACAGCAAAAGGGGCCCGCGTGGGCCCCTCTCGTCTCTCTCTATAAATGCAGTCTCTATATATACAGTCCGCCAGGGCGCCCGCCCGAGACGGCCTGCAGAGAGGCTCAGACCAGCCCGGCCTCGATCAGCCGGTCCGCCAGGTCATGATAGGCCCGGGCCTGCACGCCGCCTTCCAGGGCCACCGGGCGACCGCTGTCGCCCGCCAGACGGGTCTCGAGATCCAGCGGCAGGCTGCCCAGCAGGGGCACGCCCAGCTTCTGCGCCTCGGCGGCCACGCCGCCATGGCCGAAGGGATGGGCCTCGTGGCCACATTCGGGACAGATGAAAGAAGACATGTTCTCGATCATGCCGAAGAGCGGCACCTTCAGGGTCTGGAACATGTCGATGGCCTTGCGGGCATCCAGCAGCGCCACGTCCTGCGGCGTCGAGACCACGATGGCACCATCGAGCGAGGACCTTTGGCCCAGGGTCAGCTGCACATCGCCGGTACCGGGGGGAAGGTCGATCAGCAGCACGTCGAGCTCGCCCCATTGCACCTGGGTCAGCAGCTGCTGCATCGCCCCCATGAGCATCGGGCCACGCCAGACCACGGCCTTGCCCTCGTCCAGCATGTTGCCGATGGACATCATCGTGACGCCATGGGCGTGCAGCGCCTCGATGTGCTCGCCGTCGGGCGAGGCGGGGCGCTTGTCGCAGCCCATCATGCGGGGCTGGGAGGGTCCGTAGATATCGGCGTCGAGCAGACCCACCTTCTTGCCCTTGGCAGCCAGCGCCACGGCGAGGTTGGACGAGACGGTCGACTTGCCGACACCCCCCTTGCCCGAACCTATGGCGATGATGTGCTTCACCCCCTCGGGGCGCATGGCCGTGGTGGTGGGCTTGGGGTGACCGCCCATCTTCAGGCTGGGCGGAGCGCTCTGCGGCGGGGGCGGCGGCGCTGCGCGCTCTTCATGGGCGGTCAGCGCCGCGGCAACGCGGGTGACTCCGGGCAGCGCGGCGACGAGCTCTTCCGAGGCGGCGCGGATCGCCTCCATCTTGCGGGCGGTGGCGGGATCGGGCGCCTCGATCACGTAGCGCACCTGGCCCGCGTCGATGGTTAGGGCGCGGATCATGTCGCGGCTGACGAGATTGCCGCCGTCGGGCAGGGTCAGCCTTTGCAGCTCTCCCAGGATCTGGTCACGAGTGACGGGCACGGTTGTCTCCTTCAGGTCCTTTCCGCCCCGCGCGACGGGCGCGGGCGGCTTCGGGCCTAAGGTGCGCATTTTGACGGCAGGGACAAGGGCCGCCCCGGCGCAACCCCGCACAATCGGACCTCCCCCCCCATTCCACGCGGGCCGCCCCCATGGCGATCACGCTGGCGCGGCGCGAATGCTGCATCGCAGCAAAATTTGACCTCTCAAGGCCTTCAGCCCCCCTGTTTGCGCCGTACCCCCGAGGCGGCCCGGGGCTGATCGGTTCTGTAAGTGCTCAAATGATAATCGTGACCCTACGTCACAAGGGGGTTCTTGTTTATAAGGGGTTTGTTCACATTCTGCCCGGATTCTGTGCAGAGCGCCCCCCGCGCTATTAGGTCAACGCCTCTTATGCACTTGCTGCATAGCGGCGTTGTAGAACCGGCGATTGTGCATTCGCAGCAAATGGGGGAAAAGAGGATCAACAGCGGCGGCAATGAATGCTCGCAAGTTAGCGCCAACGCGGCGCAGAGCTTCGGAGCCCCGCAATAGACACGAACGTCTACCGAGACCGTTACGTAAGGATGAGTTGAAATGGCATACGCAAACTACACCCAGGCCGCTCCGGCCGCTCAAGGTTTCTCCGGCATCATCGGTGGCATCGCCAACCGTTACACCCGGTATGCAAAGTATCGCCGCTGCATCAACGAGCTGTCCGCGCTCAGCAACCGTGAGCTGAAGGACCTCGGCCTGCATCGGTCCATGATCAAGTCGGTCGCCTACGAGGAAGCCTACGGCGCCTCGGCGTAACGACACCTGGGATCAGTCGGCCCTCTCCTCCTCCCTGGGCCCACTGAGACTGGCGACGGTGCCTCTCCTCCTCCCTGGCACCGTCGCACCTAACATCGGAGCACATGCTCCAACAGTTCGCCGCCCTCTCCTCCTCCCTGGGCGGTGATGTCAGGACCGGCGGGAGCTCTCCTCCTCCCTGCTCCCGCCGGACACTGACCAAGAATACGGTCGCTCTCTCCTCCTCCCTGAGCGCCCGTTGTATCCCGGAGATGCCTCTCCTCCTCCCTGGCATCTCCGGACATCATTCCGGGGTCGTTCCACAGGTCCGAGCCCAACAGTTTCGCCGCTCTCTCCTCCTCCCTGAGCGGTGATGCCAAGACCGGCGGGAGCTCTCCTCCTCCCTGCTCCCGCCGGACGCTTGGCCCAGATACGCCGGTCCTCTCCTCCTCCCTGGACCCGCGTTAGATGACGGCGGCGCTCTCTCCTCCTCCCTGAGCGCCGCCGTTTTCATTTTCAAAAACATGTGCTTGGGAAGAAGTGGGCTCCGCGCCCTCGGCCGCGCTGCGCGCGCCCTCACCCCCGGAGTACTTTCAGCCTGGTGATGATGCAGGGGTGACGGTGCCCGGCACGGCGCCCTCCCTATGCAACAGGAGCGTGCCACGCCCTTCATGGAAAAGGCGGGCGCCCTTCCGCCCTGCCCCATGCGCATCACCAGGCTGAAAATACTCCGGGGGTGAATTGAGCCCGCGAGGGCTCAAGAGGGGGCAGAGCCCCCTACCCGCACCTTCGCCGCATCAAGAGAGTGACGAAATTGAACCGTGCCGCCGCGTCTCGCGTCTTGGGCACGGCCCCCTGCCCGGCTTCAGAAGGGCACGTCGTCCGGGTTGGTGACGAATTTCGCCACCACCTTCTTCACCCCGGCCTTGTCGAAGGAGATCTCGAGCTTGTCACCCTCGACGCCGACGATCTCGCCGTAGCCGAATTTCTGGTGGAAGACGCGCTCACCCACCGTGTGGGACGAGGTCGCCGTCATGTCGATGACCGAGCCGCGGGTTTCGCGGGGCTGGCTGACGGGGCGGTCGCTGGCGCGAGCCTGCATGCGCTTCCAGCCGGGGGAATTGTAGACATTGGCCTCGGTCATGCGCTTTTCCATGCCCGATTGCACCGAGCCGCCCGAGGCCGCGCCAAAGCCGCCGCCGTAAAGGCCCGGCGGCGTCAGCACCTCGACATCCTCTTCCGAGAGCTCGTCGATGAAGCGCGAGGGCAGCTGGCTTTGCCATTGCCCGAAGACCCGGCGATTGCCCGCGAAGGAGATCGTGCAGATTTCCTCGGCGCGGGTGATGCCCACGTAGGCCAGGCGACGCTCTTCCTCGAGTCCCTTCAGGCCCGATTCGTCCATCGAGCGCTGCGAGGGGAAGAGCCCGTCTTCCCAGCCCGGCAGGAAGACCACCGGGAATTCCAGCCCCTTGGCCGCATGCAGGGTCATGATCGAGACCTTGGCCTCGGCATCATCGCTCTCGTTGTCCATGATCAGGCTGACATGTTCGAGGAAACCCTGCAGATTCTCGAAGTTCTCCAGCGCCTTGACCAGTTCCTTGAGGTTCTCGAGCCGCCCCGGCGAATCCGGGTTCTTGTCGTTCTGCCACATCTCGGTGTAGCCGGATTCGTCTAGGATCTGCTCGGCCAGTTCGATATGGCCGAAGGGGGCCAGCGGGCGGTCCTCGTCCAGGATCACGTCGTCCTCGTCCGCCAGGGCCGCGGCGGAGTAATGCAGCCGCGCGACCTCGTGCCAGCGATCGATCTGGTCGACGAAGAGCGACAGCTGCGCCGCCCCCTTGCCGGTAAGCCCCTGATCCTGCAACAGGATACGCGCCCCATCCAGCAGCGAAGTGCCATTGGCCCGCGCCGTCATCTGGATCTTCTGCTGCGCCTTGTCGCCCAGCCCCCGTTTCGGCTGGTTGACGATACGCTCGAAGGCCAGATCGTCAGCGGGCGAGGTCACCAGGCGGAAATAGGCCATGGCATCGCGGATCTCGAGCCGTTCGTAGAATCGCGGGCCGCCGATGACGCGGTAGGGCAGGCCGATGGTCAGGAAGCGGTCCTCGAAGGCGCGCATCTGGTGCGAGGCGCGGACGAGAATCGCCATATCGTCGGGCGAATAGGGTCGCAATCCGCGCGTGCCCTTCTCCAGCGCCTCGATCTCGTCACCGATCCAGCGCGCTTCCTCGTCGCCGTCCCAATGGCCGATCAGGCGCAGCTTCTCGCCGTCGGGCTTGTCGGTCCAGAGCGTCTTGCCGAGGCGATTCTCGTTGCCCGAGATCACCGAGGAGGCCGCCGCCAGGATATGCGGCGTCGAGCGGTAGTTCTGTTCCAGCCGCACCGTCTTGGCGCCGGGAAAGTCCTTTTCAAAGCGCAGGATATTGCCCACCTCGGCACCCCGCCAGCCGTAGATCGACTGGTCGTCATCGCCGACGCAGCAGATGTTCTTGTGGCCACCCGCCAGCAGCCGCAGCCACATGTACTGGGCCACGTTGGTATCCTGGTACTCGTCCACGAGGATGTACTTGAACCAGCGCTGGTACTGCTCCAGCACGTCCGGATGGGCCTGGAAGATGGTCACCATGTGAAGGATGAGGTCACCAAAGTCGACGGCATTCAGTTCCATGAGGCGCTGCTGATACTGCTCGTAGAGCTCCGTTCCCATGCTATTGAAAGCAGAAGCTTCGGAAGCGGGCACCTTTCCTGGCGTCCAACAACGGTTTTTCCAATGATCGATGAGACCCGCCAGCTGCCGCGCTGGCCAGCGCTTCTCATCTATGTTGGCGGCAGCGATCACTTGTTTGAGCAAGCGAATCTGGTCGTCGGTGTCTAGAATGGTGAAATTGGATTTTAGGTGCGGTCCATCCTGCGAGGTTGAGCGCGCGCGCTCTACATTCACTCCCAGATCTTCCAGGATAGCATTCGGATGTGACTTCAACTCCCGAGCACTGATCTCTTTCAAGGTTACGAGCTCTGCATGGCGACGCAACAGCTTCACGCAGATAGAGTGGAACGTTCCCATCCATGGAATCGGGGCCTTGATGTCGAAAGGCGTGACTGCAAGACGGTCCTTCATTTCCTTGGCAGCCTTGTTGGTAAAAGTAACTGCCAATATTTCGTTTGGGCGAGCACGACCAGTCGAGATGAGATGTGCTACCCGGGCCATCAGGGCCTTGGTCTTGCCCGTCCCCGCCCCCGCCAGCATCAGCACGGGGCCGTCTAGGGCCTCCACCGCCTCGCGCTGCGCGGGGTTCAGATCGTCCAGGTAGGTCGTCGGGCGCGACGCCTGCATGGCACGCTGCGACAGCGGCGTGCGGGCGGGCTTGCTGGCCGCCTCGAAGGCGTCATCTTCGGAAAAACTGCTCATGCCCCCAAGAATAGCGAAATCGCGCGGCGAGGGAAAGAGACGTTCCCATTCCGTTCCGCCCATTGGCAAGGCAGCGCGACCCTTTGTGCAATCAAGCTATTCGCTGAGCGGGATAATTGTTCATGCAAATTATATTCGCGGTTGCGCTGCGTTGCGGCATCGCGTTTCCTGTTAACCAGGGCGGAGAGACCGTCGACCAATAGCCTGCATCACGGGGAGCAGACATGGCCGAATTCCAGAAGATTCTCATAGCAAACCGGGGCGAGATCGCCATCCGGATCATGCGCGCGGCAAACGAGATGGGCAAAAAGACAGTTGCCGTCTATGCCGAGGAGGACAAGCTGGGGCTGCATCGCTTCAAGGCTGATGAGGCCTATCGCATCGGCGAGGGGCTGGGTCCCGTCGCGGCCTATCTCTCGATCGAGGAGATCATCCGGGTGGCCAAGTCCTCGGGCGCGGATGCGATCCATCCGGGCTATGGCCTGCTGTCCGAAAATCCCGAGTTCGTCGATGCCTGCGACGCGGCGGGCATCACCTTCATCGGCCCCAAGGCCGCGACCATGCGGGCGCTTGGCGACAAGGCCAGCGCGCGGAAGGTCGCCATCGAGGCCGGCGTGCCCGTCATTCCCGCGACCGAGGTGCTGGGCGATGACTTCGACACGATCAAGGCCGAGGCGGCCGAGATCGGCTATCCGCTGATGCTTAAGGCCTCCTGGGGCGGCGGCGGGCGCGGCATGCGCCCGATCGAGGGCCCGGACGAGCTGAAGGAAAAGGTGCTGGAGGGCCGCCGCGAGGCCGAGGCCGCCTTCGGCAACGGCGAGGGCTACCTCGAGAAGATGATCACCCGCGCCCGCCACGTCGAGGTGCAGATCCTGGGCGACAAGCAGGGCAACATCTACCACCTGTATGAGCGTGACTGCTCGGTCCAGCGGCGCAACCAGAAGGTGGTCGAACGCGCCCCTGCCCCCTATCTCTCGGAAGCACAGCGCGAGGAGATCTGCGAGCTGGGCCGCAAGATCTGCCAGCATGTGAACTACGAATGCGCGGGCACGGTCGAATTCCTGATGGATATGGAGACCGGCAGTTTCTACTTCATTGAGGTGAACCCCCGCGTGCAGGTCGAGCACACCGTGACCGAAGAGGTCACCGGCATCGACATCGTACAGGCGCAGATCATGATCGCCGAGGGCAAGAGCCTGTCGGAGGCCACCGGCAAGGCCAGCCAGTACGACGTGCGCCTGACCGGCCATGCGCTGCAGACCCGGATCACCACCGAGGACCCGCAGAACAATTTCATCCCCGACTATGGCCGTATCTCGGCCTACCGGACCGCCACCGGCATGGGCATCCGCCTGGACGGCGGCACGGCCTACGCGGGCGGGGTGATCACCCGTTACTACGACTCGCTGCTGGTCAAGGTCACCGCCAAGGCGCAGACGCCCGAAAAGGCCATCGCCCGCATGGACCGCGCCCTGCGCGAGTTTCGTATCCGTGGCGTCTCGACCAATATCGCCTTCGTGCAGAACCTGCTGAAGCACCCGACCTTCCTGTCGAACCAGTATTCCACCAAGTTCATCGACACGACGCCCGAGCTCTTCGACTTCCGCACCCCCGCCGACCGCGGCACCAAGGTGCTGACCTATATCGCTGACGTGACGGTGAACGGTCACCCCGAGACCAAGGGCCGCGCCGGTCTGCCGGAAGGCTTCAAGCTGCCCAATCCGCCCGCCCATGGTCCCGAGGTGCCCCCCGGCACCAAGACCCTGCTGGACGAGAAGGGCCCCAAGGCCGTCGCCGACTGGATGCTGGCGCAGAAGCCGCTGCTGATCACCGACACGACGATGCGGGATGGCCACCAGTCGCTGCTGGCGACGCGGATGCGGTCGATCGACATGATCAAGGCGGCGCCCTCCTATGCGGCCAACCTCTCGCAGCTCTTCTCGCTTGAATGCTGGGGCGGGGCGACCTTCGACGTGGCCTTCCGCTTCCTGCAAGAGGACCCCTGGAAGCGCCTGCGCGATATCCGCGCCGCCTGCCCCAACATCCTGACCCAGATGCTGCTGCGCGGCTCCAACGGGGTGGGCTACACCAACTACCCCGACAACGTGGTGGAAAGCTTCGTCAAGCAGGCCGCCACCGCCGGCATGGATGTCTTCCGCGTCTTCGACAGCCTGAACTGGGTCGAGAACATGCGCGTCGCCATGGATGCGGTGGTCGAGACCGGCAAGATCTGCGAAGGCACGGTCTGCTACACCGGCGATATCCTCAACCCCGACCGCGCCAAGTACGATCTGAAGTACTACGTCGCCATGGCCAAGGAGCTCGAGGCCGCAGGCGCGCACATCCTTGGCCTGAAGGACATGGCGGGCCTCTTGAAGCCCTCCGCCGCGCGGGTGCTTATCAAGGCGCTGAAGGAAGAGGTCGGCATCCCGATCCACTTCCACACCCATGACACCTCGGGCATCGCCGGCGCCACGATCCTGGCCGCCGCCGAGATGGGTGTCGATGCGGCCGATGCGGCGATGGACAGCTTCTCGGGCAATACCTCGCAGCCGACCCTCGGCTCCATCGTCGAGGCCCTGGCCCATACCGACCGCGACACCGGCCTCGATATCGAGGAAATCCGCCGCATGTCCGACTACTGGGAGGCCGTGCGCAGCCAGTACGTGGCCTTCGAGAGCGGCATGCAGGCGCCGGCCTCCGAGGTCTACCTGCACGAGATGCCCGGCGGCCAGTTCACCAACCTCAAGGCGCAGGCGCGCTCCATGGGGCTGGAGGAACGCTGGCACGAGGTCGCCCATACCTATGCACAGGTGAACCAGATGTTCGGCGATATCGTGAAGGTGACGCCCAGCTCTAAAGTCGTCGGCGACATGGCCCTGATGATGGTCTCACAGGGGCTGAGCCGCGAAGAGGTCGAGGACCCCGAGCGCGACATCTCCTTCCCCGACAGCGTGATCGACATGATGCGCGGCAACCTGGGCCAGCCTCCGGGCGGCTTCCCGGCCCCGCTGGTCAAGAAGATCCTCAAGGGTGAGGCCCCCAATACCGAACGCCCCGGCAAGCACCTGCCCCCCGTGGACTTCGACGCCGTCCGCACCGAGATCTCGCAGAAGCTGGGCGGGGCCGAGGTGGATGACGAGGATCTGAACTCCTACCTGATGTATCCCAAGGTCTTCCTGGACTACGCCACCCGCCACGAGGCCTATGGCCCTGTGCGCACCCTGCCCACGAAGACCTTCTTCTACGGCATGGAACAGGGAGAGGAGATCTCGGCCGAGATCGACCCTGGCAAGACGCTCGAGATCCGCCTGCAGGCGGTCGGGGAAACCCATGAGGACGGCGAGGCGCGGGTCTTCTTCGAACTGAACGGCCAGCCCCGCGTCATCCGCGTGCCGGACCGCTCGGTCACCGGCGGTGCGGCGGCAAGGGTGAAGGCCGATCCGACCAATCCGGCCCATGTGGCCGCGCCGATGCCGGGCGTTGTGGCCTCCATCGGGGTCAGCGCCGGGCAGGAGGTCAAGCAGGGCGACCTGATCCTGACCATCGAGGCGATGAAGATGGAGACCGGCCTGCATGCGGACCGGGACGGGGTGATCAAGGCGGTGCATGTGACCGCCGCCGCCCAGATCGACGCCAAGGACCTGCTGGTCGAATACGAAGAGTGAAACAGGATGGGGGCTCTGCCCCCGTCCGCCAGGGCGGCGTTTCCCGCAGCCCGCTCAGAGGCGTCTTCAGCCGCTGGAGGGGGTAACAGGCCCCATATCCATCCGACGGCCGAAAATACTGCGGGGGAGCGCCGAAGGCGCGGGGGCAGAGCCCCCTGCCCCGTCGGTCTGCCTGCGATGGACGGTGCGGCAAGATATCTGCCGCGCCCCCTGCATCCGTCAAAGGCCGTCAGTCGGCCTTGCGCGCCTCGGCGGCTTTCTTCATCCGCGCCAGAAGCTCTTCCTTCGACGCCCGACCTGCCTGCTGCGCATTGCGCTCGCCGCCCTTGGGCTTGTGCTTGGGCACACCCTTGTGCGCTTTCGGCGCACCCATCTTCGAATAATCCATCGTCGTCTCCTGTGGCTCCTGGCCCTCATCCGCGGATCAAGACGCCGCAGGTTGCTGCTGTTACTCCGTGGCGGGTTTGCCGTCCAGCCCGGCGATCTGTCCGCGCAGCTTGCGCAGCACCTCCAGCGTGGTGTGATAATCCTCTTCGCTGAGCCCGGTGTCCTTTGCGATGCAGCCCGGCACCTCGGCCGCGGCCTCGGCTCGGGCCCGGCCCGCTTCGGTCAGGGCGATCACCACCCGGCGCTCGTCCTCCTCGGAACGGGTGCGCGTCAGCAGCCCCGCCCCCTGCATCCGTTTCAGCAGCGGTGAAAGCGTGTTGCTCTCCATGCCCAGCAGGGCACCCAGCTCTCCGACCCCCTGGGGCTGTCCCTCGCCCTCGGGGCCGCGCAGCGTCAGCAGCACCAGGAACTGCGGATAGGTCAGCCCGATGCGCTCGAGATAGGGCGCATAGAGGCGGATGAAGCCATGGCTGGCCGCGTAGAGATTGAAACAGATCAGCGCCTCGGTCGGCGGCAAGATCCTCTGGGTGGTCTCGGACATCGGGCATCCCTTCCTCGGATGGGTGACGCAAATTAAATCGCGCGCGATCTTATCGCAAGACTTGAAACCTGGGCGACCTGCGGCCATGTATATCGCACACGATAGAATCGCACTCGATACACAGGAGCTTCCCATGTCCATCACCCCGCTCTACACCACCAAGGCAACCGCAGAGGGAGGCCGCGAAGGCCGCGCCGCCACCGCCGATGGCGCACTTGAGGTCGCGCTGGTGACGCCGAAGGAACTCGGCGGCGCCGGCGGCGCCGGCACCAACCCCGAGCAGCTTTTCGCCGCGGGCTACGCCGCCTGCTTCCTCTCGGCCCTGAAGGCCGTGGCCCGGATGCAGAAGAAGACCGTCCCCGAGGATGCCAAGGCCAACGCCGAGGTCGGCATCGGCAAGCGTGAGGATGGCGGCTTCGGCCTGACCGTCGCGCTCAGCATCGAGTTGCCCGGCCTGCCCGACGATGAGGCCGACGCGCTGATCGCCGCCGCCCACGAGGTCTGCCCCTACAGCCACGCCACCCGCGGCAATATCGACGTCAGCCTTTCCCGCGCCTGATCTCTGCACCGGGGCCGCGCAGCCGGTCCCGGTGTTCCGAACCGCGGTGACAGCCGCGCCCCGCCTTCGGCAGCGAAGAACTGAGCGGCCTCCCCGGACAGTGCGGCCAGGATTGATCCGTCGTTAACTTGTGTTAACGCTTGTTGACGCAAGGGGAACCTACACGGCCGGGGGGCGGGTGATGCGCGGGAAGCTGACAGTCATAGTTCTGATCATGGCCGGGCTTGGGGCCCTTTTCAGCGGTGCCGACACCAGCCCTGCGCAGCTTGCGCAGCGGGGCACCACGACGCCCGGCCTTGTCGATCCGGACAAGGTGGCGCGCGTCGCCCCTCAGTCCGCCGGGCTTTCGGCGACCGCCAGGGGCCAGCTCCACGTGGTGACGGCAAGCAGGCTCAACCTGCGCTCGGGTCCCTCGACCTCCTATCCGGTCATGATGGTTCTTCCCCAGGGGACCAATGTCTCTGTGCTGGAGCAACGGCAGGGCTGGGCCCGGCTTGGCACACAGTCAGGCTCGGCCTGGGCATCGGCGCGCTATCTCTCGCCAGTCACGGCCGCCGCACCGGGCGACCCGCTGAAGATTGCGCCCAAGCCGAAACCCAAGCGACAGGTCGCCGCCCCGAGCACAGCCGAGATCACCAGGGCCCGCAGCGATATCATCCGCCAGAGCATTGCCTCCTACCCGGGCTCCTGCCCCTGCCCCTACAATATCGACCGCGGCGGCCGCCGCTGCGGCGGGCGATCCGCATGGTCGCGGCCCGGAGGCTATGCGCCGATCTGCTATGACAGCGATATCAGCCAGGCCCGGCTGGCAAGTTACTTTGCCCGCAAGCGTGGCGCGGTGGACTGACTTCGCGTCGGGTGAAAATTCCTCCGGTCGGCCGAAATTTCCTCTTGCAGCCGCCGGGGCTTCTTTATACATCGTGCCTCACCAAAACGGTGCGGGCGTAGCTCAGGGGTAGAGCATTACCTTGCCAAGGTAAGGGTCGGGCGTTCGAATCGCCTCGCCCGCTCCAATTTGGTCCTTCTCAGGCAGCGATGCCTGAAGGGTATACCTCGGACGAAAGTCCATCGCCAAGGAAGCGGGCGTAGCTCAGGGGTAGAGCATTACCTTGCCAAGGTAAGGGTCGGGCGTTCGAATCGCCTCGCCCGCTCCAACTTCTCTCACCGAGACAACCAGTACAACGACGTCAGCCAGGCTGACGCCGCTGGTGTTCCGCATGTCGGAAGCGCATTCCTCGTGACGCAGCGACAAAGGTGACACCTCGCATCGCGCATGCCACTTCTTCCCCAAGGACATGTCACGGGAGGAAACCATGAGCCTGCCCCAAGCGCTCTCTCACCTGCGTCTGCCGCTGATCGGCAGCCCGCTTTTCATCATCTCGAACCCCGATCTGGTCATCGCCCAGTGCAAGGCGGGAATCGTCGGCTCCTTCCCGGCGCTCAATGCGCGCGAGAAGGCCGGAGACCCGATCGAGCTGGAACGCTGGCTGGTGCGGATCAACGAAGAGCTCGACCGCCACAACCAGGCCAACCCCGACAGCCCCGCCGCGCCCTATGCGGTGAACCAGATCGTGCACAAGTCGAACGTGCGGCTGGAACGCGACGTGGAGATCTGCGTCAAGCACAAGGTACCGGTCTGGATCACCTCCCTGGGGGCCCGCCCCGAGGTCAACGAGGCCGCCCATTCCGCCGGTGGCATCGTGCTGCATGACGTGATCAACGACCGTTTCGCCCGCAAGGCCATCGAGAAGGGCGCAGACGGTCTGATTGCCGTCGCAGCCGGGGCCGGCGGCCATGCCGGGGCGCTGTCGCCCTTCGCGCTGATCCAGGAGATCCGCGCCTGGTTCGACGGCCCGCTCTTCCTTTCGGGTGCCATCGCCAAGGGCGACAGCCTGCTGGCCGCGCTGGCCATGGGGGCCGACGGCGGCTATGCGGGCTCGGCCTTCATCGCCACCGAAGAGGCCAATGCCCAGGCCGCATACAAGCAGATGATCGCCGATTGCGGCGCCTCCGATATCGTCTACTCGAACCTCTTCACCGGGGTCTGGGGCAACTACCTGAAACCCTCGGTCGCCGCGGCCGGTCTCGACCCCGAGGCGCTGGAGATCTCCGATCCCTCGAAGATGGATTTCGGCGGGGCCAAGCCCAAGAGTTGGAAGGAAATCTGGGGCTCGGGCCAGGGCATCGGTGCCGTGGACGAGATTCTGCCCGCAGCCAAGCTCGTCGACCGCATCGAGGCCGAGTTCAAGGCCGCGCAAACGCGCCTTGCAGCGCAGTTGGGTTGGTCCTAGGGGCCCGTCCCGTCCCCGCTGCCGGCCGGGAACGCGCCGAAACGCTCAGGGATTAGCCGCTGCCCGAAATCGCTCCAGGCGATTCGGGGCAGCCGCGAGAGCCCGTCACCGGCGATTTATTGATGAATTGGCCCGCTCAATTTAATTTGAGCGGGCCTTTTCTCATTACTGGATGAGTGCTTTCACAATATGAGGGCTTGCTTCTATAAAGTTGTACGCGGAAAGCAGGTTCCAGTGCCGATCAAGGGCCAAATGACTGTAGGGTCAGGAAACTTTCCTGCGGGGCAATACCGCTCCGGGCTTTTCGCCAATACAATTTGTCTGCGACGGCGAGGAGACGTGGCTCTGATTCTTCTCCCGCCGTATAGGGACACGACTTTGAGGGACTGATGGCAGATTGGAACGGGGAGATCGCCTCTCGCGAAGAGCTGCGGGAACGCAAACGGCGCGCGGCGCTGCGCGTGGCTTCCCGGCTTTTTAACGAAAAAGGGTATCACGCGACATCTCTGGACGAGATCGCCGACCGGATCGGCGTCACCAAGACCGCGCTTTACTACTACTTCCGCAACAAGGAAGAGCTTCTCTACGAATGTATCGAGCTCAGCCTGAAAGCCGGGGAGCGCGCCCGCGAACGCGCGCATGAGGGCGAGAGCGCCCTGGACCGCTTCAAGACGTTCTATTTCACCTTCCTGCGCGAGGTGATGGCCGATGGCGGGACCTACACCACCCGGATGAACGTGCGTGCCCTGCCCGCCCCGATGCGGGACACGATCACCGAGCGGCTCGCGGCGCTGAGCAACCACATCGCCGAGCTGCTGGATGCCGCCGTGGCCGAGGGCAGCATGCGCCCCCTCGACAGCAAGTCGACGGCGATCTTCCTGACCTCTGCGGTCAACTGGATGGTGGCCTACCCGCAGGAGTACCTGACGGGCCAGGTGGACAACAGCAGCGAGGCCGAGGCCTTCCTGGAACAGCTGGTCTACGGCCTGGCCACGCGCTGAACGCGCGCGCCCCGTTCAGTTGGTGATCAGCGAATAGGAGCTGGCGACCGTGCCCCGGTTCTCGACCTCGACGGTGAAGAACTCGGACCGCGCCGGACGCCAGCCGCAATAGGCGATGGCGCTGACATCGGTATCCGAGCAGACCAGCCGCCCCTGCGCGTCCCGGACAAAGAGGTTCAGGTCGGCATCCTTGTGCTGCGCCTCGACATAGACCTCGGCATAATCTCCGCCGACATATTCGAGCGGCGGATAACTGTCCCTGCCACTGCCCGCGATGGTCGAGATCGAATAGACCTGCCCCGAGGCCACGCCCTTGGTGCCGGCGAATCTCACGTCGTCGGCCAGCCGCGCGATGGTCTCGTTGCCATCCGACATCTCAAGGGCGCGCGCCAGCATCTGTTGCCAGGACAGGAGCCGGGTCTGAGGCACGACCCCAACCGGGGCGGGACCCTGCCGGCTGGGGGTGCGGACGATCTGCATGGCCAGCACCGACTTGCGCAGCCTTGCCGCCGCCACCGCCAACATCGGGTCGCGCAGCTCTTCCGCCGCCTCGAAGAGACGCGCCGAAAGCTCGGCATTGCGGATCACGCTTTGCCCCTGGGCCGGCGCGGCTGCCCCGGCCAGGGCCGCCAGCGCCAGCGCGCAGAGGCCCGGCAGGCCGGGGCAGAGCCGTGTCAGGCGGGTCAAGGCATGTCTCATCATCAATGCGCTCCTGGAAACCATACGGTCAGTCTTGCCCGTGCGGATTCATGTTTCAAAGGGTTTCTACGTCTTGGGCCGGGTCCGGGGGCCGGGTGACGACACTTGTCATGTGAGTTGCCGCGAACCGCAGGATAGGCCTAGAAATTGAGATCCACTCCGGACATGGCCCCGACGATCAGCGCCCGGAGACCCTCGGCCAAGGACCGGAGCGCCCAGAATGCCAGACCCCGCCATCCTGACCCGCCGCCCGCTGCCGCTGCTCGGCCGGGCCCTGCTGATTGCGGCGCTGGCGGCCTTGCCCCTTGGCGCTGCCCCCCTTGCCGAGCCGCATGCCGCCACGCCCTTGCAGGCCGAGGTGCCCCCGGAGGCGCTTGAACGCGCCCTGCGGGCCACGCTGCGGCTGACCGAGGTCGAGGACCGGCAGGTCTTCCTGGGGTCCGGCTTCGTCTACGGCACTGACCCGGTGGTGGTCACCAATGCCCATGTCTCTGCGGGGCGGCCCTGGCTGGCGGCGCATTTCGGCAGCGGTGACGCGCAATGGGTCCTGCACCTGCGGCTGCGCCTGATTGATCGCGCCCGCGACCTGGCGATCTACGATTTCACCGAGCCTGTCTCGATGGAGCCCCTCTCCGCCGCCGCCCTGGCACCCCGGACCGGAGAGACGCTCTACGCCCTCGGTGCGCCGCTTGGCCTTCCGCAGAGCCTCAGCCGAGGCGCGCTGTCCAACCCGGCGCGGCAGGTCGAGCCCTCGGTGCCGCTGGCCTACTACCAGCACGATGCGGCGACCAACCCGGGCTCCTCCGGTGGGCCAATGCTAAACACAAACGGAGAGGTCGTGGCGGTCAATGCACGCATCGCCGATGGCTCGCGCTACTTCAACGGGGTGGCCTTTGCGATCCCGATCGCGGTCGTCGACGCCCTGTTGGCGGGCATCCTGCCCGAGGTGCCGGAGCTGGGCCTCAGCCTGCGCCCGCTGAGCCCGCGCATGGCACGGCTTCTGGGCCACAAGCTGCCCGGCGGCGTGCTGGTCGAGGACGTGATCCCCGGCAGCCTCGCCGCAGGGGCGGGGGTGCTGCCGGGGGACATCCTGCTCTCGCTCGCGGGGCGCGAGCTGCGCCGCCCCGGCAGCCTGGCCTTCGCGCTGGAAGAACAGCGCGCCGGGCCCCTGTCCTTGCGCCTCTACCGCCCCGGCACCACGCCCGAGGGCGACTTTCCCAAGGCGATGGAGCTGACCCTCACCCTGCCCGCCCAAAGCGCGGGCCCGGCCTCCGCCAAGACCCCCGCTCCCCAGACCCAGCCCGCGGCGCGCCGCGCGCCGACGGTCAGCGGGGTGGTGCTCGACGGGCGGCGGGTGTTGAAAGTCGCCCCCGAAAGTGCCGCCTTCATCGCCGGTCTTGCCGCAGGTGACCGGATCGAGGCGGTCAATGGCCAGTCCGCCCCGCTGCCCGACATGGCCCGCCTTCGGGGTGCCGCCCTGCTGCGCATCGCCCGCGAGGGGCGCATGCTGCATGTGCTGATTGACCCGGCCGCCCGACCGGCGCTCAACCGACCCTTGACCGGCAATGCGCTGGACCCCGACGTTATCCCCTTCTGAGCTGCCCCGGATGAGCTGATGCAAGACACCCCGCGCCCCGCCCCCCGCATCCTGATCGTCGAGGACGACCTCGAGGCCGCCGAGGCCCTGCGCTCTGCAGCCCTGGATCTGGGCGCCGAAGCGCATCTGGTCGACACCTATGACGAGGGGCTGGCGCAGGCCTCCTCCGGCGGCTGGGACATCATCGTCTTCGACCGCATGCTGCCCGGCGGCGACGGGATCGACGCCATCGCCCGGATCAGGGCGGCGGGCTCCACGGCGCTGGTGATGATCGTCTCGGCCCTGGGTCGGGCCGCCAACAAGATCGAGGGGCTGGAGAAGGGCGCCGACGACTACCTCGCAAAACCCTTCGACCCAGATGAGCTGCGCGCGCGGCTGCGCGCCTTGCAGCGCCGCGCCTCCATGGGAGGGATCGACAACGACCTGGCGGTCTTCGGCGCGCTCGAGATCCGCATGAAGGCCCGCACCGTGCACGTGGGTGCCACCCATGTGCCGGTCAGTCCCAAGGAATTCGAGCTGATCTCCTTCCTTGCCCGCAACGCCGGCGAGGTCGTGACACGGATGCAGCTGCTCGAGAACGTCTGGAACCTGCATTTCGACCCGCAGACCAATGTCGTCGACGTCCATGTGGGTCGGCTGCGGCGCAAGCTGGAACAGGCGGCGGGCCAGCCGGTCATCCATACCGAGCGCGGCGAGGGCTATGTCTTCGACCCGGCGCGCGATGGCGCCGGCGCGGCAGGCCGGGCATGAGGCATCGCCGCGGCACGGCCTCGCTTCGGGTCACCCTGGGCATCGCGGCGGGGATCATCGTGATCTCGCTCTCTGCCATGGGGCTGCAATACCAGCTCACCGCCCGCGCCCTGGCGGCGCGGCAGGCCGAACTGCTCGAGACCGACCTTGAGGCCTTCGCGGCCAATTACCAGCAGCGCCGCATCCCCGCCCTGCGCCAGGCCATCGACTTCCGCTCGGAAACCATGGTGCCGGACGAGGCCATCTACCTGCTGCAGGACCGCGAGGGCGTGAAGCTGGCGGGCAATATCGACGGCTGGCCACTGGGCATCGCGCCCGAGGGGGCGCGTTTCGCGCCTGACCCGGTGCTGGTCTACCACCTGCCCCTGGGTCCCGGCGGCACCGAAATCGCCTATCGCGGCATCGCCCGCGAGCTGCCCGGCGGCTTCCGCTTCCTCACCGCCCGCGCCGAGACCCCGCGCGAGGCGACCCTGGCGCGGCTGCGCGCGGTGATCCTGCCGGTGGCGGCGGGGCTGGTGGCCCTGGCGTTGCTGGCGGGCTGGCTGACCTCCCGCTGGGTGCTGGCGCGGATCGAGCGCATCAACCGGCTGGCCGACCGGGTCGCCGCGGGGGATCTCTCGGCCCGGCTGCCGGGGCAGCGCCCGGACGACGAGTTCGGCCTGCTGGAAACTCACGTCCATGCCATGCTCGACCGCATCGAGGCGCTGAACCGCGCCACGCAGAGCCTGTCGGACCTGATTGCCCATGAGCTTCGCACACCGCTCAACCGCATCCTGCAGAAGATCCGCGCCCTCGACGCCCCCGGCGAACGCAAGGCAGAGCTCGAGGCCGAGATCCACGCCACCACCCGCACCTTCAACGCGCTGCTCGACATCTCCAGCGCCGAGGCCTCCTCGGGCACACGTCCGGGGTTCAGCCCCGTCGACCTGTCAGAGCTCGCGGCCGAGCTGGTCGAGCTCTATCAGCCGCTGGCCGAGGACAAGGGCCTGTCGCTTGGCGCCGATCTCTCTGCTGGCTGCATAGTGCTGGCAGAGCGCAACCTGATCGCCCAGGTGCTGACCAACCTGCTCGACAATGCGATCAAGTTCTGCGCGCCGGGCGACACCATCGCCCTGTCGCTGCACCCAAGCGAGGCGCGCCACCTGATGGTGGTCGAGGACAGCGGCCCCGGCCTGCCCGCAGAGATCCGCTCCGAGGTGACCCGCCGCTTCGTCCGCGCCGAGCGCGACCGCGCGGTGCCGGGCCACGGGCTGGGTCTGGCGCTGGTGCAGGCCGTGGCCACCCACCACGGCGCCAGGCTGGCCCTGCCCGACACCGCCAAAGGCTTCAGGATAGAGATCTCCTGGCCACGGCTTGCCGACTGAGCCGGGAGGCCCGGCACCTGGCGCGGCGGGCGGGCTCGGCCGCAGGGTGGGTGCCAAGCCACCCTCATCCTCTCCGACCAGGGCCCAAATGGTGCTCAGCCGATGATGTTGGCCTCCGGCCCGTAGGGGAAGCGGGTGATGTTCTCGGCCCCCGCCTCGCCCACCACGAGGATGTCGTGCTCGCGGTAGCCGCCTGCCCCTGCCCTGCCCTCGGGCAGCCAGAGCATCGGCTCCATCGAGACCACCATGCCGGGCTCGAGCACCGTGTCGATATCCTCGCGCAGCTCCAGCCCCGCCTCGCGGCCATAGTAATGCGAGAGCACCCCGAAGCTGTGGCCATAGCCGAAGGAGCGATATTGCAGCAGCCCTTCCTCCGCCAGGAAGCGGTTCAGCTCGGCGCAGATCTCGGCGCAGGAGATCCCCGGCCTGATCAGCGAGAGCCCCAGCTCGTGGGTCGCCACGTTGGCCTGCCAGATGCGCAGGCTCTCGGCATCGGGCTCGCCCAGGAAGAGCGTGCGCTCCAGCGCGGTGTAATAGCCCGAGATCATCGGGAAGCAGTTCAGCGACAGGATATCGCCGCGTTCGAGGGCACGGGTGGTGACAGGGTTGTGGGCCCCATCGGTGTTGAGGCCGGACTGGAACCAGACCCAGGTGTCGCGCAGCTCGCTGTTCGGATGGGCGCGGGCGATCTCGGCCTCCATGGCGTCGCGGCCCGCCATGGCCACGTCGATCTCGCGCACGCCTTCGCGGATTGCGGCGCGGATCGCCTCTCCGCCCAGGTCGGCGATGCGGGCGCCTTCACGGATCAGGGCGATTTCTTCGGCGGATTTCAGCATGCGGGCCTGCATCGTCGCGGGTGCGACGTCGACCACCTCGGGCGCGCCGAGGAAGGCGGCCAGTTTCGCCGATTGCGCCAGTGTCAGGTGGTCGCCCTCGATCCCGATGCGCCGGGCACCGCCGGTGAGATCCCGCACCGCGCGCCAGTAGTTGTCGCGCTGCCAGTCGGTGTAGATGACGTTCTCGCCATGGCTGCGCCGCCAGGGCTGGCCCGCGTCGATATTGGCGCTGACCGTGGTGCAGGCGTCCTGCGTCACCACGCAGGCGTAGGGCCGCCCGAAGCTGCAATAGAGAAAGCCCGAGTAATAGGCGATGTTGTGCATCGAGGTCAGCAGCAGCACGGGCAGGTCCATCTGCGCCATGATCCTCCTGAGCCGCGCCAGGCGCGCCTCGTATTCGGCAGCGCTGAAGGGCAGCGGGGCCTTCTCGCCATTGTGGCAGGTGAAGCTGTCGACGCGGGTGTTCAGCTGCGTGGCCAGATCAGTCTTGCGGTCGGTCATGAGGTCATCCTCGTCCAGAGACCGGACGGAATGCCCCCGCCCGGTTTAACGTCCGGGCGTGCAGGACAGGCGCCCGTGGATCTGCCACGGGTGTGCGCCGGATACTCGCGCCGACGCCATCGGCGCGCGGGTCACGGGGCTATCTAGCCGCAGCGCCGCCACCCCAGCAAGCGCCGCCGCGACATGGGGTGCGGCAAAACCGGCCCGCTGCCTAGAGCGTCACCACGTGGTTGTCCCAGGCCCGCTCTGCACGGGTGAAGGGCTGGAACTCAGTCGCGGTGGCATGCCAGACGCCGCCCAGCCCGTCGGTGGCCAGGAAGCCTTCGGGCCCGGCGGCCAGCCCGCAGATGTCGGGGCGGTGGTGGCTGGTGACGAAACGCGCCTCGCGGTCGAAGACATGCAGCCGCCCGCCGCGCGGGCTGGTGATGCCGAAATACTGCCCGTCGCCCGAAAGCGCCACCGAGCCCGCGTAGCCCTGCATGGCCAGTTGCTCGCCCAGCGGGGCCTCGGCCAGCTTCGCCGCCGACCAGCCGCGCCGGTGCAGGCCCAGGAGCGGCGGCGCATCCATCGCATCGCCCTGCCACTGCATGGCAAAGCCTATCAGCCCGTCCGCGCCGCGCGCCAGGTGGCGGATCGAGTTCAGGTGCAGCTCGGGATCGAGAAAAACCTGGTCCAGCAGGGCCCCCTCAGGCGAGACATAGGCCAGCGAGGGCTTCATCTCGGGCAGGTTCAGCTTGCCCCGCCCGTCGTCCACGCGCGGATCGGTCCGGATGCCGCCATTGGCCACCGCAAGCGAGCCGTCGGGCATCAGCAGCGCCTCATGGGGGCCGATGCCATGGGTCTCGATCTCGCCTACCCGCCGGTAGCCCTCCGAGCGCGCCCAGAGGCCGATCTTGCCGCGCGCGGTGATGTAGTCGTTCTCCAGCGTGGCCAGGATATCGCCGCCCTTAAGGAAGGTCCCATGCCCCATGAAGTGCCGCCCCTCGGGGCTTTCCAGCCGGTGCAGCACCTCGCCGCGGGCGCAGTCGATGACCAGCGCGAAGGTACCGGGGCGGCGGGCGAACCCCACGGCCTCTGGCGCCACGGGATGGGCCGCCCCCGCATGGCCCCGCCCCGGCAGCGGCACGCGGAAGACGTCATGGCCCAGGAAGTCGATGCCGAAGAGCGCGTGCTGACCCGAGGGCTCCCGCGCGCAGGCCAGGAAGGCCGGAGAGCCCGCATCGGCCCAGCTCAGCCGGGGGGTCAGGGCAGAGGCCGCCATGGCGGCAAGAAAGGCACGGCGGGTGGTCATCTCAGTCTCCGTCGGCGGAATTGAACCCGGCGGTCAGGCCGAAATGCGCGCCGATCTCGCCCTGCACATCCACCTGCACGGCCCGGATGCGCTGTTGCAGGATCTCGACCTTGAGCCGCCCCGAGGGGTCCTCGACCCCGGCCAGGACCGGGTCCTGCAGCGCGGCGATATGGTCCAGCACATCGGCGAAACCGGCCTCGGTCACCGGCATCGCCTCGGGCGCCATGAGACTGCGCGCCAGCGCCCGCAGACCCAGCATCGAGGCCTCGACATTGCGCAGCGACCGGCCAGAGCGGCGTGCCTCGGCGCGCGCCGGGCGGGGACGCTCGAAGGTGCCTAGCGGGCGGCCCAGTCGCTGGTCCGCGTTGAACTCGAGCCCGGTCAGCAGCGCGGTATAGAGAACCCGGGTGGCCTCGCCCTGCGACAGGTAGGTGGAATTGCCCGGCGCGCCCGCGCTCATCAGCAACGGCGCGGCCTCGGTCCGCCAGTCGCTGTCGATCTCGGCGGCCATGCGCGCCAGATCGGCGCTGATCGCCTGGACCAGGCGGCAGGTATAGTCCGCCTCGCCATAGCCCGCGAACTGCGGATCATAGAGCAGCCGCTCCAGCGCGAAGAAGCCGCGCGCGGCGACCGAAAGCTCGTGGAACTCGTCGGGCTGATCGACGATCGGGTCCGCATCGGCGATCAGCCCGGCCAGCATCCGCGGGGTGAAGCCCTTCTTGTCGGGCCAGAAGGCGATGGCATTGACACGGCCATCGACCTCGAGCGGGCCGAAGCGCAGATGCGCGATCTGCAGCCAGGCATCGAACGCCTCGTCATAGGCCGCGACCATCCCGGCGCCCGGCAGGCAATTGCCCCGCGCCTCTTCGGCCAGCGCCTCGGCGGCCCCGGCGAAGGCGCCGGTGGCGGGCAGCACGTAGCCCTCGACAGCCTCTTTCACCCCGGCCTGACAGGGCGCGGCCAGGCCAAGGGCAAAGGCGGTGATGACGGCGGTCAGGCGCATCAGAGATCCTCCAGGAAGGCAATCAGGGCGGCCCGGTCGGCGGGCGCCATGTCGATGACCTGCTGGCGCGAGGCCTCGGCCTCGCCACCATGCCACAGCACCGCCTCGAGAAGCGAGCGGGCGCGGCCATCGTGCAGGTAATGGCTGTGGCCGTTGACCTGCGGTGTCAGACCAATGCCCCAGAGCGGCGGGGTCTTCCATTCGCGGCCCGAGGCGCGGCCCTCGGGGCGGTTGTCGGCCAGACCCTCGCCCATGTCGTGCAGCAGCAGGTCGGTATAGGGCCAGATCAGCTGGAAGCTCTGCGCCACCTCGCCCGGCAGCCGGTGCGTCACATGTTTGGGCGTGTGGCAGGAGGTGCAGCCGGCAGCATGGAACATCTCCTTGCCGCGCAGCACCTGCGGATCGCCGACATTGCGGCGCTCGGGGACGGCGAGGTTGCGCGAGTAGAAGGTCACGAGCTCCAGCCCCGCCGCGTCGATCTCGGTCTCGCGCACGTCGCCGTCGCCATGAGGCGCGGCGCGGCACTCCGCCTCGGCCTCGGTGCAATCGCCCCAGGGCTGGGTGAAGAGCGGGGTCGAGATGCCGATATCGCCCGAGAAGGCCGCGGCCGATTGCTCCAGCACCGAGGGCGCGCCGGCCTTCCAGCCGAAGCGGCCCAGGGCGGGGCGCTCATGCTCGAAGCTCCAGACCATCTGCGCCCGCCCCGAGATACCGTCACCATCGACGTCCTGCGGATCGACCCTGGAAAGGATATCCTCGGCGGGAATGGCCTCGAGCAGGCCAAGGCCCAGCATCTGCGGCGCCACCCGAGGGCTGAGCATGGCGCCCGGCGCCAGCGGCCCGTAGCCCAGGTCATCGGCGCGCCATTCGGGCCGGCGCAGGCTTGCGGTCTCGCCCCCCGCCAGCTCGACGCGCTCTTCTCTCCAGCTGACGCCCAGGCGGTATTCGGCGGGCAGCCCGGCGATGCCGAAATCCTGCATCTGGCCGCCATAGGTCGGGTCGGGGCGGGTCCGCGCCCCCTCCCCCATGGGATCGCCGAGCGACAGCAGGAAGGCCTCGATCTCGGACATGGGCTGGCTCTCATGGGCCGGCACCGAGACCCGCAGGAACATCGAGACCGCATCATCCTCGGGGCCTTCGGGCGGATGGCCGCGTCCGTCCTTCAGGTGGCAGCGCTGGCAGGAGCGCGCGTTGTAAAGCGGCCCCAGCCCGTCGCTGGCACGTGTCGAACTGGGCGAGCTGACCCAGAGCTTGCGGAAGAGCCCATTGCCCAGCTTGAAATCCATCTCCTCTTCAAAGGAGAGGTTCTCGGAGCTCTGGCTGAAGGCGTCGGCATCGCTGCGCGCCCGCGTGGTGGCCGCCCCGCCAGGGTTCTGCTCGAACCGCTCGGGCTTCGTGAAATCCTCGGTCAGCGCCGTGACCGAGGCGATGCGCGCCGCCTCTTCGGCCGTGCGCGGCAGCACCTGCAGGACCGGCTCGAAGAGCACCTCGGGCAGCGGCGGGCTTTCGGCGCGCGCCGCGGGCGACAGCGCTACCCCGGCCAGAAGAAGTGCAGAGAGAGAACGAATACCGAAGCTCGGGGTCATCGAGGTGACCTTTCCTGGGAATTGCCCTTGAAGAATGGCCCCGACTTGCCACTCCTACCTGAGCAATTCAATCGGAAATACCGTCTCCCTCCCGCGACAGAGCGTCCCGCCGCCCGGACAAGCCCCGGTCCGGCACGGTGCGACGCCCCCCGCCCCCATCCGACGGCCGGAAATACTGCGGGGGAGTCCGCCGCAGGCGGGCGGGGGCAGAGCCCCCTGCCCCGAACGTGAAAAGGAGGCCCGAAGGCCTCCTTCCCGATCTTGCCGGCAGATCTTCCTGCCGGGCCATGTGCGGTGGCCTTACTCCGCCTGATCCGCAGAAGAGGCGTTGAGCAGGCCGTATTTCTCGGCGCCCAGGCTCTCGTAGAGATCCAGCTGGGTTTCGAGGAAGTCGATATGGCCCTCTTCATCGGTCATCAGCTCCTCGAAGAGGTTCTTGGTGACGTAGTCGCCGACGCTCTCGCAATACTCGCGCGCTTCCTTGTAGAGCGCACGGGCATCGTGTTCGCCGGCCAGGTCGGCCTCCAGCGTCTCCTTCAGGTTCTCGCCGATCCGCAGGCTGTCCAGCTTCTGCATGTTCGGGTGACCTTCCAGGAAGATGATGCGGTCGACCAGCTTGTCGGCGTGGTGCATCTCCTCGATGCTCTCGGCGCGCGACTTGGCCGCGATCTTGCCGAAGCCCCAGTCATCCTGCAGTCGATAATGCAGCCAGTACTGGTTGATGGCGGTCAGTTCGCTGCGGAGCGCTGCGTTAAGGTACTCAATAACCTTTGCGTCGCCTTTCATCGGAAGTCTCCTTTCCGGGCGCGCGGCGGAGGCCGCGCAGAATTTCAGGTACCTCAAAACTATCGCAATCGCGCATCGTGTCCATGAATAGCGGCAAACATCCTCCGCAGTCGGCCTTCTTGCCCAGGGCGCGATAGATCTTGCCGGGGGTAATGATGGTCTCGGGGTCGGAGGCGCGCATCCAGTCCACCGCGGCGCGGATGTCTCGGTCGGTGATCGACTGGCAATGGCAGATCATCATGGCAGGTACCTCGGGCTCAGATGTGCCGGGCGGCGGCAGGCGCCACCCGGCTTGTCCTGTCGGGGCCTGTGGCCCTCGGGATCACTGGAAAACGGCGTCCGGGTTGTCGAGGCTGTCAGAGCCCTCGAACCCGATCTGATCCAGCTCAAGCGCGGCCACGGCGCGTTCGATCCCGGCGGTCTGGGTGACCAGCGCATCGACCGCGTTCATGATCAGTGCCTCGCCCTCGGCATTGCCGCGCTCCAGCATCATGTCGTAGGAGAAGCCCGCCTCGGCGGCGCTCTTCAGGGTGGCCAGCTTGAACATGGTGTCCATCAGGTCGGCCTTCAGCGTGGCATCCACCTCCGGGTCGGCCTCGGCCACCAGCTCAGAGAGCGACGCGCCGGAGGTCACGCTGCCATCGATGCCGGTATAGGAGCCGAAGTAGACGTTCCGGATGCCCAGACCGTCGTAGTAATGGCTGTTGTGGGTGTTGTCCGAGAAGCAGTCATGCTCTTCCTCGGGATCGTTCAGCAGCACGCCCAGCTTCATCCGCTCGCCGGCCTGTTCACCGTAGGAGAGGCTGCCCATGCCGGTCAGCATGGCCACGATGCCCGCATCCTCGTCGGCCATCAGCTCGGCCCGCGCCGCACCGCCCTCGGCCCATTGGCCGGCCATCCATTCCAGGTCCGAGACCAGCAGCTCGGTGGCCGCCTTCAGGTAGTCTCCGCGCCGGTCGCAGTTGCCGCCCGTGCAGTCCTCGCCGGTGGCGTAATCGGTCCAGGGACGGTTGCCCGCGCCCTTCTCGGTGCCGTTCAGGTCCTGGCCCCAGAGCAGGAACTCGATGGCGTGGTAGCCGGTTGCGACATTGCTCTCGACCTCGTCGGCCTCGTGCAGGGTGCTTTCCAGCAGCTCGGGCGTGATCTGCGTGGCGTCGATCTCTTCGCCCGACAGGGTGAAGGTCGGATGCGCCACCACGTTCAGCACAGCATAGGCGTTCTCGTCGGTGGCCCCGCCATAGGCACCGTCCACGTAGTCGATCAGACCCTCGTCCAGCGGCCAGGCGTTGACCTTGCCTTCCCAGTCATCAACCACGGCATTGCCGAAACGGTAGACCTCGGTCTGCTGATAGGGCACGCGGGCTTCGATCCAGGCGGCCTTGGCGGCTTCCAGCGCCTGCGCCGAGGGATTGGCGATCAGCGCGTCCACCGCAGCCTGCAGCGCCTGGGCCGTGGTCAGGCTGTCGCCATAGGCGTCGGCGGCGATATCGGCATAGGTGCCCAGCACCTCGGCCTTCTCGACGGCGCCTGCCAGGGCCGGCGCCGAAATCAGCGCGGTCGATGCAAGTGCTGCCTTGATGAAATTGGTCATGAAGATCCCTCGGTTATCTAAGTCTTTGTCGGGCGGTCTGCCTGCAAGGGCCGGCGCCTCGCCGAGGTCCGGTCCCGAGTCACCTGCTTTTCTGACCAAATCGCTCAACCAAGTCAATCCCGACTATTTCATTCGGAAATGACAATTGCCGGAACCTGCCGTCCGCCGGGCCCGCCTGCGCAGCCCCGCGCCGCCGGGGCAGAGATTTCCCCCGCCGCGGGACATTTCCGACCTGGCGCGGATGCTTCACGACATCGGCGAAAGAGAGGGGCTTGGCAGGGTGGTTTTCGCCGTGCTTCGCTCGTCCGGACGACCAAAGCCGGAGCCTGGCCATGACCAAGCGCACATCTCGTGACCCCCTTCTGCAGCCCTATCAGCTCAAGCATCTGACGCTGAAGAACCGGATCATGACGACCGCGCATGAGCCCGCCTATACCGAGGACGGCCTGCCCAAGGAGCGCTACCGCGCCTATCATGAGGAACGCGCCAGGGGCGGCGTCGGCATGGTGATGACAGCCGGCTCGGCGGTGGTCTCGCGCGACAGCCCGGCGGCCTTCGGCAATATCCTGGCCTGGAAGGACGAGGTGACCCCCTGGATGGCGAAGCTGGCCGAGGCCTGCCACGCCCATGGCTGCGCGGTGATGATCCAGCTCACGCACCTGGGCTGGCGCACCCGCTGGGACGTTGGCGACTGGCTGCCCGCCGTGGCCCCCGGCCCGGCCCGCGAACCGGCGCACCGGGCCTTCCCGAAGGTCATGGAAGACTGGGACATTGCCCGCATCATCGAGGACTACGCCGATGCCGCCGAGCGCATGCAGGCCGCCGGGCTCGACGGGATCGAGCTGGAGGCCTACGGCCACCTGATGGATGCCTTCTGGTCACGCCAGCTGAATGCGCTCGACGGGCCCTACGGCGGCAGCGACCTGGACAGCCGGATGAAATTCTCTCTCGACGTGCTGCAGGCGATCCGCGACCGGGTGGGGCCTGAGTTCATCGTCGGGCTGCGCTACACGGCAGATGACCTCGTCGAGGGTTCGATCTCCGAGGCCGAGGGGATCGAGATCGGCCGCCGCCTGAAGGCCACGGGACAGGTGGATTTCCTCAACGTGATCCGGGGCCGCGTGGATACCGAGCCACGGCTCACCGATGTGATCCCGGTGCAGGGCATGACCTCGGCACCGCACCTGGATTTCGCCGGCAAGATCCGCGCCGAGGTGGGTCTGCCCACTTTCCACGCCGCCCGCATCCCCGACGTGGCCACGGCCCGCCACGCGGTGGCCGAGGGCAAGCTGGACATGGTCGGCATGACCCGCGCCCATATCGCCGATCCGCATATCGTGGCCAAGATCATGGCGGGCCAGGAAGACCGCATCCGCCCCTGCGTCGGCGCCACCTATTGCCTCGACCGGATCTACCAGGCGGGGGGTGCGCTCTGCATCCACAATGCCTCAACCGGCCGCGAGCTGGAGCAGCCGCATGTGATCGAGAAGGCCGCGACACCCCGCAAGGTGGTGGTGATAGGCGCCGGTCCCGGAGGGCTGGAAGCCGCCCGCGTCGCCGCCGAGCGCGGCCATGCAGTGACCGTGCTGGAAGCCGCGGACCAACCCGGTGGCCAGATCCGCCTGCTGGCGCAATCGCAACGGCGCTCCGAGATGATCGGCATCATCGACTGGCGCATGGCGCAATGCGAGGAGCTGGGCGTCGCCTTCCATTTCAACACTTTCGCCGAGACCGACGAGGTGCTGGCCCTCTCTCCCGACCTCGTGGTCCTGGCCACCGGCGGCCTGCCCCAGGTCGAGGTGCTGCCCGGCGGCGGTCTGGCGCTATCGCCATGGGAGGTGATCTCGGGCGAGGCCAAGCCCTCGGGCCGGGTGCTGGTCTATGACGAGGCCGGCGACCACGCGGGCGTTCAAGCCGCAGAGCTGCTGGCGAAGGCCGGCGCGGAGGTCGAGCTGATGAACCCCGAACGCGGCATCTCGCCCGAGGTGCTGGGGATGAACTTCGTGCCCTACATGCGCGCCCTGCAGGCGCATGACGTGACCTTCACCGTCGGCCGCCGCCTGGCCGCGCTGGAGCGCGCGGGCAACGGGCTGAAGGCGGTGATCGGCACCGACTACTCGACGGCCACCTACGAGGCGCTCTTCGATGCGGTGGTGATCAATGCCGGCACCCTGCCGATGGATGATCTCTATTTCGAGCTGAAACCCCTGTCGCGGAACCTCGGCGAGGTCTCGCAAGCGGTGCTGGTCGCGGCGCGGGGCTATCCCTTCCCGCAGCGCGCGCCGGACGCCGCCTTCGATCTCGTCCGGATCGGAGACGCGGTCGCCTCGCGCAATATCCATGCGGCAATCTACGAAGCGCTCAGGCTGATGCGGCTGAGCTGAGGGAGAGGGCGTAGGGGGGCTCTGCCCCCGTCGCTGCGCGACTCCCCCGCAGTATTTTCAGCCATCGGATAGGGAAAAGAGCCACTTACATCTATCCGACGGCCTGAAATACTGCCGCCGGAGGCATCCGACAGATGCCGTGAGAGAGCCGTCCGCCCTGAAGCGCGGCCCGCGGCCAAACCCCTAGGGTGCTTGCAGTGCACCTTCCCGGTTCAGGCCTCGGCGGGCCGCCGCACGAATTGCGCCGCCTCCAGCACCAACGGATCAAGCCCCGCCCCGCCTGCATCCACATGGGCAAAGAACTGCGCCCGCATGCGCGGCTCCCAGAAGTCGTTGAGGTGGGCGGCCAGTCGCTCGGCGCCATCCGCGCCGGGCTGGGTCTTGAAGAAGGTGGCGATCTGGTTCGCCATCATGGTCAGTTTCTCAGGCGACATGGGTTTCTCCTTCACCGATCCGCTCGGCGTGGGCGTAGATGTCGAAACCGCCCGCACGGGCGAAGGCGGCCAGGGTGAGGCCCGCGCCCTCGGCCAGGCGCACCGCATGGGCCGTCGGGGCCGAGACCGCGATCAGCGCCGTGCAGCCGACCTGGGCGGCCTTCTGCACCAGCTCGACCGACAGCCGCGAGGTCATGACGAAGGCGCCCGCGCCGGGGTCGATCCCCTGCCCCGCCAGCGCACCGATCAGCTTGTCGAGCGCATTGTGCCGCCCCACGTCTTCACGCGCGGCGAGCAGGCCCTCTCCCGGCCGCAGGAAGCCCGCCGCGTGGACGGCGCGGGTGCGGTCGTGCAGGGGCTGTCGGTCGCGCAGCAGCTCGGCGGCGCTTGCAACCTCGGCCGAGGTGAAGCGCGGACCGGGGCCGACCTGCGGCACGCTGCGCGCGGCCTCGGCCAGCGAGTCGATGCCGCAGAGACCACAGCCCACGGGGCCCATCATGGCGCGACGGCGCGCGGTCAGGGCCTCGCCCCGGTCCTCGGCCAGCCACATGCGGCACTCGGTGCCCTCACCGTGTTCGACAACCTCCAGGCTCTTGATGTCGGAGGGTTTCCCGATGATCCCCTCGGAAAGCGAGAAGCCAAGCGCGAAATCCGCAAGATCCTGCGGCGAGGCCATCATCACCGCCTGCGTGCTGCCGTCGTAGACCAGCGCCACAGGCCATTCCTCGGGCAGCGCGCGAGAGACCTCGCGCGTGCCTTCGGCACCCCAGCTGAGGCCCGGCAGGCTGCGGACGGGCTTTGCCATCACTCGGCCGCCGGCAGGATGCGGCGGGATTGCTCGGCCTGTGCCGCGTAGCGCTCCTGCCAGTCCGAGGGGCCGTTGGACAGGCCGACCTGCACCGCCGTCACCTTGTATTCCGGGCAGTTCGTCGCCCAGTCCGAGAAGTCGGTGGTGATCACGTTGGCCTGGGTATCCGGGTGGTGGAAGGTCGTGTAGACCACGCCCGGACTGACCCGTTCCGAGAGCTTCGCGCGCAGCGAGGTCTCGCCCGAGCGCGAGGCAAGCCGCACCCAGTCGCCCTCCTTCACGCCGCGCACTTCGGCGTCGTGGGGGTGGATCTCGAGCACGTCTTCCTGGTGCCAGGTTGAGTTCTCGGTCCGCCGCGTCTGCGCGCCGACATTGTATTGCGACAGGATGCGGCCCGTCGTCAGCAGCAGCGGGAAGCGCGGGCCGGTCTTTTCCTCGGTCGCCACGTATTCGGTGACGATGAAGCGCCCCTTGCCGCGCACGAAGCCGTCCACGTGCATCAGCGGCGTGCCGTCGGGGTGGGCCTCGTTGCAGGGCCACTGCACGCTGCCCTTCTCTTCCAGCACGTCGTAGCTGACGCCCGCGAAGGAGGGCGTGGTCAGGGCGATCTCTTCCATGATCTGCGCCGGGTGGGTGTAGTGCCAATTGGCGCCCATGGCGTTGGCCAGCAATTGCGTGACCTCCCAGTCGGCATAGCCGGCCTTCGGCGCCATGACCTCGCGCACGCGGTTGATGCGGCGCTCGGCGTTGGTGAAGGTGCCGTCCTTTTCGAGGAAGGTCGATCCGGGCAGGAAGACATGGGCGTAGTTTGCCGTCTCGTTCAGGAAGAGGTCATGGACGATGACACACTCCATCGCCGCCAGACCGGCCGAGACATGCTTGGTGTCGGGATCGGACTGCAGGATATCCTCGCCCTGGCAGTAGAGGCCCTTGAAGGTGCCATCCACGGCGGCGTCCAGCATGTTGGGGATGCGCAGGCCCGGCTCGGGGTCGATCTCGACGCCCCAGGCCTTCTGGAAGACCTCGCGGACCTCCGCGCCCTTCACGTGGCGATAGCCCGGCAGCTCGTGGGGGAAGCTGCCCATGTCGCAGGACCCTTGCACGTTGTTCTGCCCGCGCAGCGGGTTCACGCCGACACCCTCGCGGCCGACGTTGCCGGTGAGCATGGCAAGGTTGGCGATGCCCATGACGGTGGTCGAGCCCTGGGAGTGCTCGGTGACGCCCAGGCCATAGTAGATGGCCCCGTTGCCCCCGGTGGCGAAGGTACGGGCGGCGGCGCGCAGCACGTCGGGGTCGACGCCGGTCAGCACGAAGGTCGCCTCGGGCGAATGCCGCTCGTCGCTGATGAATTCGGCATAGGAGAGGTACTCGTCCCAGTCGCAACGCTCGCGGATATAGGCCTCGTCCGCCAGACCCTCGGTGACGATCACATGGGCCAGCGCGCTGACCACGGCGACGTTGGTGCCGGGGCGCAGCTGCAGGTGGTGGTCGGCGGCGATATGGGCCGATTTCACCAGGTCGATCTTGCGCGGGTCGATGACGATCAGCTTGGCGCCCTCGCGCAGCCGCTTCTTCATGCGCGAGCCGAAGACCGGATGCGCATCGGTGGGGTTGGCGCCGATGACCACGATCACGTCGGTCTTCTCGACCGAGTCGAAATCCTGGGTGCCCGCCGAGGTGCCGAAGGTCTGGCCGAGGCCATAGCCCGTGGGCGAATGGCAGACCCGCGCACAGGTGTCGGTGTTGTTGTTGCCGAAGACGGCACGGGCCAGCTTCTGGACCAGGTAGGTTTCCTCGTTGGTGCAGCGGCTTGAGGTGATGACGCCGATGGACTTCTGCCCGTAAGCCTCTTGAATCCCACGCATCTTCTTGGCGGCAAAGCCAAGCGCCTCTTCCCAGGAAACCTCCTGCCAGGGTTCGTCGATCCGCTCGCGGATCATCGGTTTCAAGATGCGGTCGGGGTGGTCGGCATAGCCATAGGCGAAGCGCCCCTTGACGCAGGAGTGCCCACGGTTGGCCTTGCCGTGCTTCCAGGGCACCATGCGCACCAGCTGGTCGCCGTTCAGCTCGGCCTTGAAGGAACAGCCGACACCGCAATAGGCGCAGGTGGTGACGACCGAGCGTTGCGGCACGCCCATCTCGATCACCGATTTCTCCTGCAGGGTCGCGGTCGGGCAGGCCTGCACGCAGGCCCCGCAGCTGACGCAATCACTTTCCAGGAAGTTCTCGGCCCCCACCGAAACCCGGCTGTCGAACCCGCGCCCCTCGATGGTCAGCGCGAAGGTGCCCTGCACCTCTTCACAGGCGCGGACGCAGCGGTTGCAGACGATGCACTTGCTGGGATCATAGGTGAAATAGGGGTTGCTGTCGTCCTTGGGCAGCCATTCGGGATTGGGCTGGCCCGAGGTATCGCGGGTGGCAAAGTGGTTGGCCTTCTCGGGCGCCGCGTCATAGCGCACTTCGCGCAGGCCGACGACCCCGGCCATGTCCTGCAGCTCGCAATCGCCATTGGCGGCGCAGGTCAGGCAGTCCAGCGGGTGATCGGAGATATAGAGCTCCATCACCCCCTTGCGCATCCGCTGCAGCTTCTCGGACTGGGTGCGCACCACCATGCCCTCGTGCACCGGCGTGGTGCAGGAGGCAGGCGTGCCGCGCCGCCCCTCGATCTCGACCACGCAGAGGCGGCAGGAGCCGAAGGCCTCGAGGTTGTCGCTGGCGCAGAGCTTGGGGATATCCAGCCCCGCCTCCGCCGCAGCGCGCATGACCGAGGTGCCCTCGGGCACCGTGACCTTGGCGCCGTCAATGGTCAGATGCACCGGCTTGCCCGACTTGGCGGGGGTGCCCATGTCCTTGTCATCCCAGGGTATGATGAAGTCTTTCATGGCTTACCCTTCCGCTTTCCATGCGGCCAGCTCATGCGCCACCAGCGCATTGGCGTGACCATGTCCAAGCCCGTGAACCGGCTTCAGGACGGCCACGATCTCCATGTGTTTCTTGTCGCGATGCTGCCGGATGATCTCTTTCCAGTGCTCGATCGGCTGGCCATACTTGGCCTCGATCGACGGGAAATAGGACGCCGGACCTTTGACCTTGTCGCTCATTCCGCAGCCTCCTTCACCTGGCCGAACTCCTCGGGGAAGGCTTCCAGCGCGGAAAGCACCGGGTAGGGCGTGAAGCCGCCAAGCGCGCAGAGCGAGCCGTCTTTCATCACCTCGCAGAGGTCGGTCAGCACCTCGACCGCCGCACCGTCACCGGCCTTGATCCGATCCAGCGTCTCGACACCGCGCACGGCGCCGATCCGGCAGGGAGTGCACTTGCCGCAGCTCTCGACAGCGCAGAATTCCATGGCGAAGCGCGCCATGCCCAGCATGTCGGCACTGTCGTCGAAGACTACCACGCCCGCATGGCCGATCAGCCCGCCCTGCCCGTCGAACTCTTCATATCCGAAGGGCGTGTCGAACTTCTCGCGCCCGAAGTAGGCGCCCAGAGGCCCGCCGATCTGCACCGCCTTGACCGGACGGCCCGAGGCCGTGCCGCCGCCGATCTCCTCGACCAAGTCGCCAAGGGACATGCCGAAAGCGGTCTCGAACAGCCCGCCGTGCTTCACGTTGCCCGCGATCTGCACCGGGATCGTCCCGCGCGACCGTCCTAGGCCGAAGTCGGCGTAATGCGCAGCGCCCTTCTCGAAGATCACCGGCACGGTGGCGAGGCTGATCACGTTGTTGACCACCGTCGGACGGCCCAGGAAGCCCTCCAGCGCCGGCAGCGGCGGCTTAGCGCGGACCACGCCGCGCTTGCCCTCAAGCGAGTTCAGCAGGCTGGTTTCCTCACCGCAGACATAGGCGCCCGCGCCGACGCGGACCTCCATGTCGAAGGCGCGGCCCGAGCCCAGGACGTCGCCGCCCAGCACCCCGGCCGCGCGGGCCAGCTCGATGGCGCGGCGCATAACGGCGACGGCGTCGGGGTATTCCGAACGGGTGTAGACATAGCCCTGGGTCGCGCCAGTGCAGAGCCCGGCGATCGCCATGCCCTCGATCAGGCAGAAGGGGTCGCCCTCCATGATCATGCGGTCGGCGAAGGTGCCGCTGTCGCCCTCGTCGGCATTGCAGACAATGTACTTCTGATCCGCATGGGCCATCCGCACGGTGTCCCACTTGATGCCGGTCGGGAAGCCCGCGCCGCCACGACCCCGCAGGCCCGAGGCTTTCATCTCGTCGATCATCTGCTCGCCGCTCAACCCGAGCGCGCGGCGCAGACCGGCCAGCCCGCCATGGGCCTCGTATTGCGCCAGGTCCAGCGGGTCGATGATACCGCAGCGCTGGAAGGTCAGGCGGGTCTGTTTCGCCAGGAAGGGGATTTCCTCGGTCAGCCCGAGGCTGGGGATGTCGCCCGCCAGGATCGCCGGGATATCGCCGGGCGCCACGGGGCCCCAGGCCTCGCGGCCCTGGCCACGGTCGATCTCCAGCAGCGGCTCCAGCCAGACCATGCCACGAGAGCCGACGCGGGTCAGCGGGGTGTCGCCAAGCGCCTCTTTCAGTGCGGCCGCCACCGCCTCCGATCCAAGCGCCTTGGCGGCGGCGTCCTGAGACAGGTAAACCTTCATGCCGCGCCCTCCAGAGCCTTCTCCAGCCCCTCGACAGAGGCCCGCCCGATCAGCTGGCCGTCCAGCATCGCGGCGGGCGCACAGGCGCAGAGCCCAAGGCAATAGACCGCCTCGACCGTCACCCGGCTGTCCGCCGTGGTGCCGTGATCCTCGAGACCCAGAAGCGAGAGCATCCGCGCCGTCAGCGCTTCGGCGCCCATGGACTGGCAGGCCTCGGCCCGGCAGATCTTCAGCACGTGCTTGCCGGCGGGCGCCTTGCGGAAATCATGGTAGAAGGAAATCACCCCGGTGACCTCGGCGCGGGTCAGGTTCAGCGCCTCTGCCAGCAGGGGCACGGCATTGGCCGGCACGAAGCCGAAGGCGCCCTGGATCTCGTGCAGCATCGGCAGCAGCGGACCTTCGGCCGAAAGATACTTTTCGATCAAGGGTTTGATCTCGGCATCCGCGACCTGGGGCAGGTCTTGCGGAAGGCTTGGCTGCGAAGTCATAGACTCCTCCCTTCGCTGGCTTTGCCGCCCCTTTGCGCCGGTTTTGATGCAAAATCAATATCGCATTTCCGTCATTCGATTGATTTTCTCAATCAAACTCCTGCGCGGCCAGCCCCTCTGCGGTGTCCAGAAGCGCCTGCAGGACCGGGGTATGGGGCGCCTGGTAGGGGGCGACCAGGCCCACCGTCGGCCCCTCCCCCGCCGCGACGGGGATCGAGACCAGCTCTCGCCCCGAGACGAGGTAGCGCGCCAGTTCCACCGGCAGCACGGTCGCCAGCCCGGCCTGTTCGACATGGCTGACCAGCACCACGGTCGAGTTCGATTCCAGGCTGGTCTCGGGGATGATCCCGGCCTCCATGAAGGCGCGGTTGACGATGCGGCGGTTCTGCATGTCGGGGCTGAGCAGGCACAGCTCCTGCCCGGCGAAATCCGCCCAGTCCAGCTGCGCCTTCGCCGCCAGCGGATGGTCCGGCCCGCAGATCGCCGCGTAGCGCTCGCGGTAGAGCGGCGCGGTCGAGACATGGCCCAGGGGCTCGTTGTCGAGATAGGAGATACCGGCGTCGACCTCGAAGTTCTCCAGCATGGTCAGGATCTCGGTCGAGGTGCGGCTCTGGATCGAGAAGGCGACGCCGGGGTGGCTCTCGCGGAAGACCGAGGCCAGGCGCGAGGCCCATGTCAGCGCGGTCGGGATGACGGCGATCCGCAGGTTGCCCGAAAGCCCCTCGCGGGCAAAGCGCATCTCTTCGCGCAGCCGCCGGGTGTCCCCGACGATCTGGCGCGCCCGCACTAGCGCCCGCTGCCCTTCCGGCGTCAGCCCGCCGAAACGCGAGCCGCGCAGCACCAGCTTGACCCCCAGCTGGTCCTCCAGCTGCCGGATGCCGGTCGAGAGAGAGGGCTGTGTGATGCCGAGGCTCTCGGCAGCGCGGCCAAAGTGCTGTTCCCGCGCCAGGGCGATGAGCATTTCCAGTTTCGCAATCATCTCATGTCCTCTGGCGGCGCCCCTGCGGCCCCCGGGCGCCCTCCGCTGTCGGAGAATGCCTCCGGCGGGCGTATTTTCAGCCCGGTGATGCAGCGGGCCCAATATCATCACCAGGCTAGAAATACCTCCGGGGGGAGGGGCTCCGCAAGGAGCGCCGGGGGGCAGCGCCCCCTGCCCCCTCGACACGCGCGAAAGGCCGGGCGCTGCACTGCCCGTTCCGCAAGCGACGGGTGCGGGCCCAAGGGGCTGGCGCAGATCCCTCTTTGTGCTGCGGTTTGATCCATGTCACGGTTTCTGCACCCAATTCTGCCAGCTTGCCGCAAAAAGGGACACAGGATGCTGATCGAGAACAAGACCTTCGACGAGCTGAGCATCGGCCAGAGCGCCGAGCTGAAGCGGCTTTGTACCCAGGACGACCTGATCGTCTTTGCCAATGTCTCGGGCAATCACAACCCGATGCACCTCTTCGACCACGACGGCGATGGCGATGGCCAGAACGAGGCCGTGGCACCGGGGCTCTACCTCGGCTCGATCATCTCGGCGGTGCTGGGCAACATCCTGCCGGGCGCGGGCACGCTCTACCTGTCGCAGAGCCTGGTCTTCCACGACCGCGCCCATGCGGGCGAAGAGCTGGTGGCCAAGGTCACGGTCACCGCCAAGGATCCGGCCACCCGCTGCGTGACCCTTGCCACCGAGCTGCGCCGCCCAGGCGATGACGCGCTGATCCTCTCGGGCGAGGCCAGGGTCGAGGCGCCGAGGGTGAAGATCCACCGCAATGCCGCCGATGTGCCCGGCCTGATCCTGCAGAGGCACCGGCACTTCGAGAAGATCCTCGAGCTCGCCGCGCCGCTGCCGGCCCTGAAGACCGCCGTGGTCTGCCCCGAAGAGCCGAACTCCCTCGGCGGCGCGCTGCTGGCCCGGCGGCACACGCTGATCGAGCCCATTCTCGTTGGGAGCGCCGCGAAGATCGCCGCCACCGCCGCCGAGCTGGGCGAAAGTCTCGACGGTATCGAGGTCATCGACCTGCCCTCGCACCGCGACGCTGCCGCGCGTTCCGTCGCGCTCGTCAACGAGGGCCGGGCCCAGGCGCTGATGAAGGGCCATCTGCATACGGACGAGCTGCTGCGCCCCGCGCTCGACAAGGCAACCGGGCTGCGCGCGGGGCGGCGCTTTACCCATATCTTCGTCATGGATGTGCCGGGGCTGGCCCACCCCCTGCTGGTGACCGATGCGGCGATCAACATCTCGCCGGACCTGAAGACCAAGGTGGATATCGTGCAGAACGGCATCGACCTCGCGCTTTCGCTGGGGATCGAGGTGCCAAAGGTCGGTGTGCTTTCGGCGGTCGAAACGGTGAACCCCGACATCCCCTCTTCCCTGGATGCGGCGCTGTTGTCGAAGATGGCCGAGCGCGGCCAGATCCGCGGCGGGCTGGTGGACGGCCCCCTGGCCATGGACAATGCGGTCGATCTCTCCGCCGCGCGCACCAAGGGCATCACCTCTGAGGTGGCCGGCCGCGCCGAGGTGCTGGTGGTGCCCAACCTCGACGCCGGCAACATGCTGGCCAAGCAGCTGACCTATATTTCCCATGCCGAGGGCGCGGGGCTGGTGCTGGGCGCGCGGGTGCCGATCATCCTCAATTCCCGTGCCGATGACGACATGGCGCGGCTCGCCTCCTGCGCCGTGGCCGCGCTGCACGACGTCCGCATCCGGGGGCTGCGCGCATGAACGGCCACCTGCTTGTGCTGAACGCGGGCTCCTCCTCGCTGAAGTTCGGTCTCTTCACCGCCGGGCCGGAGCCCATGGCCCTGGCCACAGGCCTTGTCGAGCGGATCGGCGGCGCAGCAGAGCTGCACCTGAAGCAGGCCGGGGGCGCGGTGATCGCCGACGGCCCTCTGGGCCCTCGCGGAGCCAGCCACCAGGGCGCGCTGGAGGCCGCGCTCGAGCCGCTGCTCAAGGCCCACCCCGGTACCGCGATCCGCGCCGTCGGTCATCGCATCGTCCATGGCGGGCGCAACTACGCCGAGCCGGTCGAGCTCACGGACCAGGCGCTGTCCTACCTGCAGGAGCTGGTGCCCTTCGCGCCCCTGCACCAACCGCACAACCTGGCCGGGGTCGCTGCAGCGCAGGCGGCCTTTCCACAGGCGCGTCAGATCGGTTGTTTCGACACCGCCTTCCACCGCCACCACCCCTTCGTCAACGACACCTTCGCCCTGCCCCGCCGCTTCTACGAGAAGGGCGTGCGCCGCTACGGCTTCCACGGGCTTTCCTACGATTACATCGCCGGCCACCTGAAGCAGATGGCGCCGCTGCTGTACCAGGGGCGGGTGGTGGTGGCGCACCTGGGCAATGGCGCCTCGATGTGCGGGCTTCTGTCCGGGCGTTCGGTGGCCTCCACCATGGGTTTCTCGGCACTGGACGGGCTGCCCATGGGCACGCGCTCGGGCCAGGTCGATCCCGGCGTGCTGCTCTACCTGATGGAGCAGGAGCAGATGACCCCGGCGCAGATCTCGGAGCTGCTCTACCTTGAAAGCGGGCTGAAGGGCATGTCGGGGATCGGCTCGGACATGCGGGCGCTTCTGGGCTCGGACAACCCCCATGCGGCGGAGGCGATCGAGTACTTCTGCTTCCGCGCCCGGCGCGAACTGGGCGGGCTGGCGGCGGCGCTCGAGGGGCTGGATGCGCTGGTGTTCACCGGCGGTATCGGAGAGAACGCGGCAGAGATCCGGGCGCGGATCTGCCGCGGCATGCAGTGGCTGGGGATCGAGCTGGACGAGCGCGCCAATGCCGCCAGCGCCCCCGTGATCTCGGGCGAGCTTAGCCGGGTGCGCGTCCTGGTGGTGCCGACGAATGAAGAGCTGGTGATTGCCCGCGCAGCGGCGCGGCTGTCCCGCTAGGTCGCGGCCCGCCCCCCTGGCGCCAACCATCGGGGCCAACCATCGGGGCCATCCGCCCTGGACAGTCGCGTGGGGGGCAGTCACGTGGGCCAGCCGCGGGAGCTGGGGCGCCGGGGGCGGTCCGCCCCCCGGCCCGAGGGGGCTCGATGCCCCCGCAGTGACGCCCCCCCCGGCAACCGGACTACTTGGTCAGGATCAGCTTGCCTGCGCGGGTGATCCGCAGGGTATAGACCTGGTCGTTCAGCACGATATGGGCCGTGGACCCGCCCTGGGTCAGCTCCTGCGCAGAGTGCTGCGGCACCGAGGCCAGCAAGCTTGCCTGGTCGGTCTTCTCTGGGATCATCGCGTCGTTTCCTTCCATTCCAACCGGTCCAGCAGATCTTCAAGCCCCGCGTGGCCACCCTCGGGGCCCTCGAAGAGCTTCGCCAGAAGCTCGACCGGGCGGAAAAGCTCGGCCTCTTCAGGCCGCGAGGCCCTGCGTGGCAGGGGGCGGATCAGGTCTCTGGGCATCCGGGGGTGTCCCTTGTCATCCCGCGATCAGAGGTCGCGGTCTTCATGCCCCCTGCGGGGCGCTACGGGCCTAAAGCTGACTGATACGATCAGGAATGTCAATCCGACTAATTTGCTCGACTTTACCAGCCCTGAGCCTGAGAGCCTTCGCCCGTCGGTTGGGCACTCAGCGGGCAATCCACCCCAGAAGTTTCTTGACGCGTCAGTCAAGAAAAGCCTTTCATGATCCCGTTACAAGATCGTCATCTTCCGGAGTCACTCGGAGCATACTGCGGGCCTACCCGCTGGGCCCGCTGCTCTGATACCGGCGCCGGGCCGATAGACGGCATTACACATTCGCACCACCAACAGGGGTTCAACATGACCATTACTCGTCGTACCGCGCTGCAGCTGACCGCTGGCGCCGTCGCCGCTCCGGCCATCCTGCGCGCCACCGATGCGCTGGCCTCCTCGGGCACCGTCAAGGTCTTCGCCTGGCAGGATTACATCCAGCCCAATATCGCAGAGAAGTTCGAGGCCGACACCGGCATCACCCTCGAGCTGACCACCTTCGGCTCCAACGACGAAGCCGAATCGACCGTGCGCGCCAATGGCGGCAAGGGCTTCGACGTGGTCTTCCCCTCGATCACCAATGTCTCGAACTACGTCGACGACGACGGCGAGCATTTCTTCCAGCCGGTCCCCGAGGCCGTGAACATGGATGCCGTGATCCCCTCGTTCCTGCGTGACAGCGCCGCCCTGGGTGGCGTGCAGATGGGCAACCAGGTCGCCCTGCCCTTCGACTGGGGCACCGAGGGCATCACCCTGAACCGCGCCGCGCTGCCCGTTTCGGATGCCGACCTGTCCTATGGCCACCTCTTCGCCGATGGCACCGAGGGCAAGGCCGCCTTCCGCCAGAAGTCCGCGCTGATCGGCGTCGGCCTCTACCTCGACGCCATGGGCGAGATCGACAGCAACCGCATGCTGGACGTCTACAAGTCCGAGGAAGACGCCCGCCGTGTCTTCGGCGCCATCGTCGAATACATGGTCGCCAACAAGGACCACTTCGGCGCCTTCTGGAACAACGGCACCGAGGCCACCGCGGCCTTCAAGGACGCCGGCTGCATCATCGGCCAGACCTGGGACACCACCGGCCTGCTGCTGAACCGCGAGAACCCCGATTTCGTCTACCGCGCGCCGAAGGAAGGCATCATCACCTGGCTCGACAGCTTCGCCATGCTGCGTGGCGCCGAGAACCAGGAACAGGGCGTGGCCTTCATGAACTTCATGCTGCAGCCGGAAGTGGGCGGCATGTTCGCCAACAACACCGGCTACAACTCGGCCGTCGCCGGTGCTGCCGAATTCGCCAGCGACGAGTTCAAGGCGCAGTTCAACGAGACCTACACCGCAGAGGTGCTGTCCAACATGTGGTGGTGGCAGTCCGACACCCCGTTCTACGCTCCCGTCGTGAACGAGATGGTCGAGATCATCACCAACGCCTGATCGCGTTTGGGGGAGCGCCCGGCGTCTGTCCGGGCGCTCCCCTTTTCACATGCAGCCCCCCTGCCCGCGTCGGAGCCTCCGGCGGCAGTATTTGGGGCCATCGGATAGAAGCAGGGCCGGGCAACGGCCCGCAGCGGCGCGCCCTCCGGCGGGCCATCAGCAACGGGGACAACCATGGCCGAGGCGACATTGCGCGGACAGGACGTGCATCTGGAAGCGATGCAGGTGACCTATCCCAACGGGTTCACTGCCGTTCAGCCCACGGATCTGCATATCCGCGCGGGCGAGTTCTTTTCCATCCTCGGCCCCTCGGGCTGCGGCAAGACGACGATCCTGCGCACGGTCTCGGGCTTCGTCGAGCCGACCCATGGCAAGGTGCTGATCGGCGGTGCCGACATGCGCGGCACCGGCCCCAACGGTCGCCCGACGGCTCTGATCTTCCAGAACCTCGCCCTCTTCCCGCTGATGCCGGTCTGGGAAAACGTGGCCTTCGGCCTTGAGGCCCGCGGCGTCGGCAAGGCCGCCCGCCGCCAGAAGGCCCAGGAGCTGCTGGAGCTGGTGGCGCTTGGCGACCAGGGCGAGAAGCTGCCCTCGGAGCTTTCGGGAGGGCAGCGCCAGCGCGTCGCCATCGCGCGGGCGCTGGCGGTCGAGCCTGCGGTTCTGCTGCTGGACGAGCCGCTTTCGGCGCTGGATCTGAAGCTGCGCCAGCACATGCGCGCCGAGCTGCGCGAGATCCAGCAGAAGACCGGCGTGACCTTCATCTACATCACCCATGACCAGGGCGAGGCGCTGACCATGTCCGACCGCATCGCGGTGATGAACGCGGGCGTGATCGAACAGGTGGGCTCGGGCGACGAAATCTATTCCGATCCCGCCTCGGCCTTCGTGGCCAGTTTCGTGGGCGAAGTGAACAGTTTTCCCGGACGCATTGCCTCCGTGGAGGGGGACATGGCGCAGATCGACACCGCCTCGGGCCAGCTGCTGGCGCGCAATCCGCGCGGGCTGGCGGCGGGCGACGCGGCGATCCTCTTCGTACGCCCCGAACAGTTGGGCTTCGGCCCGCATGAAAACAGCTTCACCGCCGCCCTCAAGCGGCGCGACCTGGAAGGCGCTTTCATCAACTACGAGTTCGTCACCGGGACCGGCCAGAGCCTGGTGCTGCACCAGACGAACCACGGCGCGCCCTCGGGCGAGATGACCGAGGCGGAGGTGGGCTTTGCCGCCGCCTCGGCGCTGGTGCTGCCCGAGGGCGCCATGGCGCGCACCGGCCGGGAGCTCGCGGCGCAATGAAGGACCTGGTGCGCGGATATGGCCGCGGTCTGACGGCGCTCTTCTTTGCCGCCGCCCTGGGCTGGGGGCTGATGCTGATCATCCTGCCCCAGCTTACCATGCTGGAGCGCGCGGTGACCGCCCCCGCCCGGCAGCTCGACAGCTCCATCGCCCGGCGGGTCATGCTGGACGCGGGCACCTGCATCTCGGTCCTGGGCACCTACCAGCCGGCCGAGGAAGAGGCCCCCGCCGAGACCGGCGCTCTTGCCATTCCCTCCATGGGCGGTGCCTCCGGCGGCATGGCGGTGCCTTCGATGGGCGGCTCTTCGGGCGGTATGGCCGTGCCCTCGATGGGCAATGCCACGGCGGATCAGGCCACCCGGCCCTATATCCTGCAATGCGACCGCGCCACGACCCACACCCGGCTGGTGCGCGACACCGGCGCCGAGGCCGAGTATCTCGACACGCTCTACGGCGCCCCGTCGCTCTCTGTCGACGACAGCCTGCCGCTGGATCAGCAGATTGCCCAGGCCGAAGAGATCGCCGAGGTGGCGCGGGCGCTCTTCCAGCGCCTGCAGGAGGAGGAGGCCAATGCCTTCCCCTATACGCTCGACAACTTCGAGACCCTCGCCGCGCCGCGCCTGATCCCCATGTCCGCCGAGGCCAGGGCCGAAGAGGACCAGCTGTTCTCGAACCGGCTGCTGAGCCTCGCCGGGCTGCGCTACGAGCAGGACGGCCAGGTCTACGAGCGCATCGGCCTCGTCACCCTGACCCGCACCATCGTCTTTGCCCTGATGGCCACCGCCCTGGCGCTGGTGCTGTGCTATCCCATCGCCTACAAGGTCGCGCTGGCCGCGCCGCCGAAACAGGCGCTGTGGCTCTTCCTCGGGCTGATCATCCCCTACACCATCGTCGAGCTGATGCGGGTCTATGCCTGGACGACGATCATCGACAACCAGGGCCTGATCAACTCGGTGCTGAGCTGGGCGGGGGTGATCAGCGATCCGATCCAGTTCAAGCGCTTCCCCGGCACGATCTTCCTGGTGATCGTCTATACCTACGTGCTGTTCATGGTCTTCCCGATCTACAACGTCATGTCGACGCTCGACAAAAACCAGATCGAAGCGGCCAAGGACCTGGGCGCCAGCGCCGTGCGGGTGCATCGGCGGGTGATCATCCCCCATTCCAAGCCCGGCATCGCGGTCGGCTGCATCGCCACCTTCATGCTGTCTGCCGGGGCCTTTTCGGTGCCGCGCATCATCTCGCGCGGGTTGCAGGCCGAGTGGTTCAGCCAGACGATCTACAACAAGTTCTTCGAGAGCGAGAATTCCAACGTCGGCGCCGCCTACAGCTTTGGTTACACGCTGATCTGCTTTGCGCTGGTGGCGCTCTTCATGTGGGCCATGCGGACCCGCCTGAAAGACTTTGCGAGGGTGCAGTAATGGTTGAACTGGCGCTGTATCAACGGGTGTACGGATTTGCAGAGGGCAACGCCCGTCGAACCGCGGGTTCGCTTCGGGCGAAACGGGGCGGGACCCACCGCAATCGTGCTCTTCAACCTACCGGAGCCCAGGCATGAGATCCGATCGCCTTCTGACCGCCTACACCTGGGCCTTCCTGGTCTTCATGTTCGGCCCGCTGCTGCTGATGGTGATCTCGTCCTTCAACGACGCCTCGCCGCCCTCGGTGACCGAATGGAACGGCCTCACCGGCAAGTGGTACGCCTTCTTCTGGATGCCGGAAGAGACCCTGCGCGCCGATCCGGTGCTGCGCTCGCTGGACCGCGACCGCTTCGTTTCCTGCTTCGGCAATTCGGTGAAGGTCGCCACCATGGTGGTGCCGCTGTCGCTTCTGCTGGGCCTCGCGGGTGCCGTGCTGCTGACCCGCTGGCGCTCGAAGGCCAACGGGGTGCTGTGGTGGGTGCTTCTGTCGCCGATGCTGGCACCGGGTGTGGTGCTGGGCCTCTCGGCGCTGGTCTTCTGGGGCAGGCTTGGCATCAACGCGGGCCTCTTCACCATCGTCATGGCACAGGTGACCTTCATTGCCGGCTACCCGATGCTGATCCTAATGGCTCGCCTGCAACGCCAGCCCATCGAGCTTGAGGAAGCGGCCCTCGACCTCGGCGCCTCGCCCTGGCGGGTGTTCCGCCGGCTGACCCTGCCCTACCTGGCCCCGGCGCTGATCTCGGCGGGAGTCATCGCCTTCATGGCCTCGATGGAGAACTACAACACGACGATGTTTGCCAAGGGCGGCTCCTGCACCCTGGCCACCGAGATCGGCGCCATGGGCCGCAACCCCAATGGGCACCCGCCGGTGATCAACGCCGTCGGCACGATCATCATCGCCATCACCGTGGCCGCCGCGCTCGCCCATACCTTCCTGTTGCGGCGCGAGGGCAAGGAAGAGTAACCCTTTTCCATGAGCACCCCGAAGATCACCGCGCGCTGCCACCCCGCGCTGGAACCGCTGCTGCCGAAGCCCGTTCCGGCGCGGCGCGCCCTGCCCGACTGGCTGCGCGAGATGCCCTCAGAGGCGCCTTCGGAGGTGCTGGAGGGGGCCATGGTGCGGACGGTGAAGCACTGCCCGCCCTTCCTCGATGCGCTTGGCCTTGGCGTGATGATCCCGCTGGCCTGCGATCTGCATTTCGACAAGGGCGCGGTGAGCTGGGACTGGGAGGTGCCCGCGCTGCCCGACACGCTGATTTCCCGCGCGCCCGTCGGCGTGCATGTACCGGAACAGGCGACAGGCGCGCCCTGGCAGCTGGCGGTCAACTCGGTGCTGAAGTTCATGAACTTCTGGACGCTGGAGGTGCCTTCGGGCTGGTCGCTGCTCTTCACCCATCCGATGAACCGCGAGGACCTGCCCTTCCGCACCCTCTCGGGCGTGGTCGACTGCGACCTGTTCCGCGACGGCTACGTGCATTTCCCCGCGCTCTGGAGCGCGCGCGACTTCACCGGCACCCTGCCCGCCGGCACGCCGGTGGCGCAGGTGATCCCGGTGCAGGCAGAGGCCATGGGGCTGGAGGTCGGCGTGATGGACACGGCGCAGGTCTCTGCCAACCGGGCCGTCCAGGAGGAACTGGGGACCGAGACCGGGGTCTACCGCAAGCGCTACCGGCGCTAGGCAGCGCGGAGGTCGGCCCTCAGGGGCAATCCGACCTCAGCGGGTCAGTTGGATCTCGGGGGCGATCAGCCGGGCGATGCGCTCTGATCCGATCTTCGACGGATGCAGGCGGTCGCCGGCAAAGAGCGACAGGTCCGAGGGATCGAAGACGTCATCCATGTCGACCAGGCTGACCCCCGGATCGCGCGCCGCCATGCGCGCCAGTCGCGCCGCGAGGTCCCGGTAGGTCGCAGAGCATTCGGTGCCCGCGTAGCGCGGCGAGGTATAGTAATCGGCCCAGACCACCCGCGCGCCCGACTGCCGCAGATCCGCCACCAGCGCCGGGATCGCGCCCTGGGCTCCGTCTTCCGAGATCAGCCTGCCCAGCACCGCATCGCAATCGGTGCAGTCGCAGCCGGTGCTCAGGTCATTGGCGCCCCCGTTCAGCACCACCCATTCGGCGCTGACCCCACCAAGCTGGTTGGGAATGTTGAGCGGCCCGACACCGCCCATGACCTCTGCCAGCGGCAGCGAAACGTCTCCGACCGGGGTGCCCAACCGGGCCTCCAGCGCATCGGCCACCGAGGCCCCGGCGCTGCGGTTCCAGGCCATGACGGAATCTCCGGCGACGACCACGCGCGCGCCATCGGGGACACCCCGCCCACAGGCCGAGAGGAAGAGCAGGGAGAGAAGGATCAGGATACGCATGGGGCAGATACTGGACCGCCCGGTGCCCATATCAAGTCACATGCCCGTGGGCCCGAGAGGCCCTCATGGCCCGCGCGTTCACAGGTCGAGGCTGAGCCGCCCCTTCGCGACCCGCGTCAACGCCTTCAACGCCTCGGCCCGCGCGCCCTTGCGGGACCAGAGCGCCGCGGCCTCGGGCTCTGCCTCGGGCAGGCCCAGCTCGGCGGCGGCCCGGTAGCGCAGGGCGTCGATCTCGGCGGTTTGCCCGGCCAGCGGGGCGAGCGCCTCGCGCACCGCTGCATGATCGGCCAGCCGCGTGGCGATGCGGGCGAGGTTCAGCCGGGCATCGGCATCCGACGGGTCCAGCGCCATGGCCCTGGCAAAGCCCTGCTGCGCCGCCGCAAGGTCGCCCAGCTTCAGCTCGGTGCGGCCCAGCTCGAACCAGGCATGGGCATGGCTCGGGGCCGCGGCCAGCGCGCGGCGCAGCCAGGTGCGGGCGGCGGGCCACTGCCCGCGCTCCATCTTCACCCGACCGAGATTGTAGAGCAGTGCCGCGTCCGCGGGCGCCTTCCTGGCCAGCCGAGACAGGATCTCGTCTGCCGTCTTCCAATCCCCGGCCCCCAGGGCGCGATTGAGCTTTTCCACGCTGGACATGCGTTCTTGTGCTTGCGCGGCGGGCCAAAATCAAGCCTGTCATGAAAGCATCGCGTGGGCCCTCTAGCAGGGGCCGAAAGACGAGGAGATCCCCATGGCGCTGACAGCCTTCACCCGCCCCGGCCGCTTCTGGCGCGGCAACCTGCACACCCACTCCAACCTCTCGGACGGCGCGCTGGAGCCCGCCGAGGTGTGCCGCCGCTACAAGGCGGAAGGCTATGACTTCATCGCCCTGACCGATCACTTCATTGGCCTCTATGGCTATCCGGTGGCCGATACCCTGCCCTTCCGGGACGAGACCTTCACCACCCTCCTGGGCGCCGAGCTGCATTCGGGCGCCATGCAGAACGGAGAGCTCTGGCATATCCTGGCGGTCGGCCTGCCCGCCGATTTCGCCCCTGCCGATGCGCCCCATTTCCGCCCCGTCGAGGGCCAGGAGACCGGCCCCGAGATCGCCGCCCGCGCCGTGGCCGCCGGGGCCTTCGTCGCCGTGGCCCATCCCCAGTGGTCGGGCCTGACGCTGTCGGATGCGCGCAGCATCGAGGCGGCGCACGCGGTCGAGATCTACAACCACGGCTGCGCCATGGGCTGCGACCGCGCCGACGGGTTCTCCATCGCCGACCTGCTGCTGAGCGAGGGCCGCAAGCTGTCGCTCATCGCCACCGATGACGCCCATTTCACCGAGCCCGACCATTTCGGCGGCTGGGTCATGGTGAAGGCGGAAGAGAATACGCCCGAGGCGCTTCTTGCCGCGCTGAAGGACGGCGCCTTCTATTCGACCGAAGGCCCCGAGCTGCGCGGCGTCGAGCTTGGGGACTCTGCCGTGACCGTCGAGAGCTCCGCGGCCGCCTCGGTCATCCTGCAAGGCCATGGCTCTGCCGCCGTGGCGGCGCATGGAGAAAGCCTGACCCGCACCGAGGTGCCGCTGGCCCGCTTCGCCAATTCGCCCTGGCTGCGGGTCACGGTGATCGACCGGGCGGGCAAACGCGCCTGGTCCAATCCGATCTGGCTCTGACCGATCTCGCCCCGGCGGCGGTCCCCGGCCCGCCAGCGCCGGATCGCAACGGCAGACTTGCGCCATGGCCGTTCCCCCCTCAGGCTTTCCCCCAGAGGAGAGACCCGGAGGACCGCCATGGCAAAGCTGCCTGCCCGCGACCGTCTTGCCACCCACGAGGTGACGAACCAGCCCCCCGCCGAGGGCGACCGGGATCTCTGGGCCTGTGACAGCGTGCTGCGCGAGGCCATCGCCCGCGAGGGCGGCCGGGCCGAGACGCTGTCCCCCTATGCCGCCACCCTCGGCCTTGCCGAGACCCGAGAGACGGGCCGCGCCGCCAATGAGCACCCGCCCGAGCTGAAGCTCTTCGACCGCGCGGGGCGGCGGCTGGACGAGGTCTCGTTCCACCCTGCCTATCACCGGATGATGACGCTTTCGGCCGAGGCCGGCTATGCCGCCCTGCCCTGGGACGGCGCGGCGGGTGGTCATGTCACCCATGCGGCGATGGTCTATCTCGCCTCGCAGGTCGAGCCGGGCCATTGCTGCCCGCTGACCATGACCTATGCCGCGACCCCCGCCCTTCGGGCCGCGCCCGGGATCGCCTCGGACTGGGTGCCGAGGCTCACGGCACGCGCCTATGACCCCCGCCCCCTGCCGCTTGCCCGGAAAAGCGCCGCCACCCTCGGCATGGCGATGACCGAGAAACAGGGCGGCTCGGACGTGCGCGCCAACGCCACGGTGGCAGAGCGCGAGGGCGATCACTACCGGCTGACCGGGCACAAGTGGTTCTGCTCGGCGCCGATGTCGGACGGGTTCCTGACCCTTGCGCAGGCCCCCGAGGGGCTGACCTGCTTCCTCGTCCCCCGCTGGCTGGAGGGCAGCCGCAATGCGATCCAGATCCAGCGGCTGAAGGACAAGCTGGGCAATCGCTCCAATGCCTCGGCAGAGATCGAATACGACAACACGCTGGCCCTGCGCATCGGAGACGAGGGGCACGGGGTGCGCACCATCATCGAGATGGTGCACCACACGCGACTGGACACGGCCATGGCCCCCGCCGGGCTGATGCGCGCCGCGCTTTGCGAGGCGCTCTACTGGACCCGCCACCGCAGCGCCTTCCAGCGCCGGTTGATCGACCAGCCGCTGATGCAGGCGGTGCTGGCGGACCTGGCGCTGGACGTGGAAGCCGCTCTGGTGCTGGGGCTCCGCGTGGCCCGCGCCTTCGACGTCGACAGCCCCGAGGACCGCGCTTTCGCCCGCATCGGCGTGGCACTGGCCAAGTTCCACTCCAACAAGCGCGCGCCCCTGGTCACCTACGAGGCGATGGAGGCCCTGGGCGGCATGGGCTACGTCGAAGACACCCCCCTGCCGCTGCTCTACCGCGAAGCGCCATTGAACGGGATCTGGGAGGGCTCGGGCAATGTCATCTGCCTCGACATCCTGCGCACCCTGGCGAAGGAGCCCCTGGCCGCCGAGACCCTGCGCGCCGAACTGCAGGCCGCAACCGGCAGCGACCCCCGGTATGACGCCGCGCTGAAGGCCCATCTGGCGCGCTGGCCTGCCCTGCCGCCCGAGGCCGAGGCGCGCTGGTTCGCCGAAAGATTGGCGCTTCTGCTGCAGGCGTCGCTGCTGATCCGCCATGCGCCGGGGGCCGTCTCCGATGCCTTCGCCGCCACCCGGCTGGCGGGCGAGTCCGGCCGGATCGCCGGCACCATGGGGGCCTGCGATTCGGCCGCCATCCTGGCGCGGGCCGGCTAGCCCAGCAGAATCCGCCGCGCCGCGCGCTGCATTTCGGTGATGTATTCCTGCTGCGACCAGCCGCAGGTCTCGCAGAGACGCACCCAGCTCTCGACCGACAACAGCGCCCAGAGCAGGTCCGTGGCACGCTCTTCCGAGAGCCCCCCGGCCAGCTGCCCATCCCGCGCCAGAGCGGCGACGGCGGCGGCGCAGCCCTGCCGCACGGCCTCCATCCGTCCTTGCCAGGCGGCCCGCGCCTCGGCGTCGCTCTCCTGCATGGCCATCAGCGCGCGGGACACGCCGCGGATCTCGGGAATGTAGTTGCCCCAGGCACTTACGAAGGCCGCAAGCCGCGTCTCGCCGTCTTCGGCCGCCCGGCTCTCGGCCAGTCGCGCATCGACATCCTTCACCGCATCCACGTGGCGCGTCACCGCCACCAGCAGCTCGGCCCGGCTCGGGAAGTGCAGGTAAAGCGCCTGCCGCGAGATCCCGGCGGCGCGGGCGAAATCCGACATGCGCGTGGGGCTCCCCCCGGCCTCCAGCAGCTTCCAGGCGGTATCGAGGATTTTTCGGCGGGTGGGATTCTCACTTGACATGACGTCAAGGTATCGGCGATTGACATGATGTCAACTTTACACCGTGTCAAGCAAACCTGAAAGGACTCCCCATGCCTGCTCCCTCTGCCACCCCGGCCCGCGTCATCGTCTTCGGTGCCACAGGCTCGATCGGCCGCCTCGCCGTCGATGAGCTTCTGGCCCGCGGCCACGGGGTCACCGCCTTCGCCCGCCACCCCGAAACGCTGGCCCGTCAGGATCCGAAACTGCATCTGCACGCCGGAGACGTATTGGACCCCGAGGCCGTTGCCCGCGCCATGGAAGGCCAGCAGGCGGTGGTGATCACGCTCGGCGCCGGGCGCAGCCTGCGCTCGCGGGTGCGCTCTGAAGGCACCCTGGTGATCATCCGTGCCATGCAGGCGCGCGGCATCCGCCGCCTGGTCTGCCAATCGACCCTCGGCGCCCACGAAAGCTGGTCGAACCTGAACTTCTACTGGAAACGCATCATGTTCGGAGGCCTCCTGCGCGCCGTCTTCCGCGACCACGAGCGGCAAGAGGACATGGTCCGCGCCTCGGGGCTCGACTGGACCATCGTCCGCCCCTCGGCCTTCATCGAAGGCCCCGCCGATGCCGCCTACCTCGAGGATGTGCCGCCGCGCCGCCGGGGCCTTGCCCTGACCATCCCCCGCGCCGTCATCGCCCGTTTCCTCGGGCGCCAGCCCGGCGAGGCCCGCTACCTGGGCCGTGCCGTCGGCATCAGCCAGTGAGGATCAGCCCATGCTCATCCCCCTCGCCACCGGCATTGCCTCTCTCCTCGTCTCGGGCGTCTTCCTCAGCTTTTCGGACTTCATCATGCGCGGCTTCCTGCAGGCCCCCGACCGCGCAGGCGCGGCGGCGATGCAGGGGCTGAACCGCACCGTCTACCGCTCGCTCTTCATGGTGCTGCTGATCGGCCTGGTGCCGCTCTCGGCCCTGCTGGCACTGGCGGGGATCATGGGCCTGCTGCCCGGCACCCCGCTGCTGGTGCTGGCAGCATTGCTCTACCTGGGCGGCGTCATGGCGGTGACAGGGCGCGGCAACGTGCCAATGAACCAACACCTCGACGGGCTCTCGCCCGAGGCGCCCGAGACCCGCATCTACTGGCAGCGCTACGCCCGCGTCTGGACGCGGCTCAACCACATCCGCACCGCCTCCAGCTTCGCCGCCGGCCTGCTATGGATCGCCGCAGCCCTGCCGCCCGCACCCTGATCATCACCAGGCTGAAAATACTCCGGGGGTGAATTGGGCCCGGAACGGGCACAAGAGGGGGCAGCGCCCCCTGCCCCCTTCGCCAAAGAAAAACGCGCCCGGAGGACCGGGCGCGTTCGCATTCACGTGGCAGGCAGGCTCAGAGCTTGCCGATCGAGAAGAACATCGTCTCGCCCGAGTGGTCATCCACACCGTCATTGTCGGTCGAGATCCAGGCGGTGCCGTCCTCCATGATGGCCAGCCCCTCGACCTTGTCGATAACATAGCCGCCAGTCGCCTTGAGGTCGGGGAGCAGGTCGCGGACCTCTTCCTTGGCGACCACCGGCAGTTCGCCGTCCAGCGGCGCGGGCACCATCTGCGCGGCGGGGATGCGATAGACCTTCTTGGTCACCGCCGCATCGCCGATCTGGTTGTCGCGCTCGATTACGTAGAACCAGTCGCCATGGGCCACGATCTCGGAAAGACCCACCCAGCCGGTGGCAGGTTCGGCCTTCTCGTAGAGCACGGCGCCCCAGGTCCCGGTCTCGGTGTTGTAGGCCACCAGCTTGACGTGGTTCCTGGGATCGTCCTTCCACTCACGCTGCACGGCCATCCACAGGGTATCTCCGACCCGGGTGATGCCCTCGAAGCCAAAGCGCTTCTCCACCGCCATCAGCTCGGCCGGCAGACCCACCTCGTCCTCGATCTCGCCATCGGCACCGACGTGATAGAGCGCATGGGGCACGACCCGGTCGGTACGACCTTCCGAGGCGATCCAGAAACCGCCCTCTCCATCCAGGGTGATGCCTTCCATGTCCAGCTTCTGCGCCGGCTGACCGGCGCGGGTGACGCGGATCACCTCGACGATGCGGGCCGGGGTCTGGCTGGGGTCGATCCTGAAGATCGAGGGCTGCATGGCATAGAAGCTGTCGTTCACGGCCCAGATGAATTCGCCGTCGGCCACCATGCCGGAGTTCGCACCCCAGCCGACCGGCTTGCCATTCTCGGAAAGCCCGGCAGAGGTCAGCATCGGGTAGCTGGCCGGCGCCTGCTGGTACTCGAAGATCATCACATGGGCGCGCACGCCGCCATCCTCGACCAGGTCTTCCTCGTTGGCCGAAACCAGGAGGTTGCGCTCGGGGATGGTCACATAGCCCTCCGGTCCGATGCCCGAGGGCAGCAGCTGGGTCAGCACCGGCGCGGTCGGGTCGGTGACATCGTAGACCCCGACGATCGAGGACCGCTCGGCGCCGACGAAGACCATGGGCGTGCCGGCAAAACTGCCGAAGGTCACCGACTCGGGCTCGACGCCCTTGTTACCCGAACGCTTCTCGGGATAGTGGCCCGCCTCGATCACGGCGTATTCGAAGGACACGCCGCTTTCGTAGACGACAGAGCCATCCTTGGCGAAGATCGTCCACCCGCGCGAGCCGCCGTCCATGTCGCCCTCGTTGGCGATGGCGAAGTGATCGTCGTCGATCCACTTGACCGCATCGGGTTCCCGCAGGCGACCGGGCTGGGAGGCGTTGAAGGTCAGCGCCCTTTCCTCGTCCACGTCGATGCCGTCAAGGTCGACAGCCCCGGCAGAGAAGTGGTTCAGGATCTCGCCGTCCCGGTCGACGATGATCAGGTGGTTGTTCTCCTGCAGCGTGATCACGGTCTCGCCCAGGGCATTGATGTCGACGAACTCGGGCTCGGGATCTTCCGGCGCGATCTCGGCCAGGCCGGTCAGCACGACGTGCTTCAGGCTCGCGCAGTCCAGCGCCATGCCGTCGGTGCCGACCATGACCAGATCGCCCGCGGGCATCTGGCCCACGCGGCCATCGCCCAGGTCCTCGTCCCGCTCGTTCTCGATGGCGACCGTGATGAAGTCACCTTCCCCGGAGACGGCGATACTGTCGGGCTGGCCGCCCAGGTCGCATGCGCCGGAGATCTCGCGCGTGGCGATATCGACGCTCACCAGCTTGCCCGAAGGCTGGGTGTAGCTTTCAGAGGTATTGACGCCGACAAAGGCGGTCTGCCCGATGATGGCGACCGAGGTCGGCTCTCCGCCTAGGGCGACATTGCCAAGGGGTGCGGGGTTCGCCGGATCGGTGATGTCGATCAGCCCGAGGCTTTCCAGCGGGCTGTCGGTATAGGCCAGGGTCATGCCGTCGGCGGTGGCGGCAATGATCTCGGCAGAGGTGGTGCGGGACGTATCCTCGCCCTCGGCCATGTTCAGCGGCGTCGGGAAGCTGGCGATACGGTTGAAGTTCATCTCGGCGCTCGCCATGCCGGCCGTCAGGGCCAGCAGCGAGGTCAGAGCGGTCACGCGAATAGGCATGTCTTTCCCCCTACGGTTGGATACCGCAGAGGTGCCTGTGTCCTGTAACGGGGAGATTGCAGATATGTGTCACCGGCGCGAAATACGCGCCGGGCTACTCGGCCTCGCGCGTCGCCGCCTCGCCCAGCAACTCGCCCGAGGCGTTGAGCTCTGCCATGACACCCATCAGCTTGGACAGGGAGCGGTAGAAGCTGCGCCGTTCGGCGGCGGTCAGCCTTTCCAGCAGGTATTGCTGCCGGGCCCGGCCCACGCGCAGCACTTCGCGGCCCACGGCCAAGCCTTCCTCGGTCAGCTCGAAGATGGCGCGGCGGGCATCCTTGGGATCGGTCGCCTTGCGCATGTAGCGGCGTTCCACCAGCGAGGCCGCGGCGCGGCTGATCTGCGCCCCGTCCAGCAGCAGCTTCTCGCAGATCTCGCCGTAGGACAGCGGCTCGCTGTCGACGAGACGGGTCAGCACCCGGCCCTCGGCAAGGGTCAGGTCGAAATGACGGGCATTGTACTTGGAGATATTGCGGTTGAACTCTCCCGAGAGCATGCCGATGCGATATGTGAGGTATTCCTCATGATCCATCAGCGTGTAGTCGGGGCCGCCGTTCTCGTCCAGGAAGGCAGGCATCTGCCAATAGGGTTGGCTCTTGGGCATGATCAGGCTCTAAAAGGATTGGTCTTGGCGACGTTAGGCAAAATTCGTTGATCCGTCAAACAATCTACCCCTGTCGCCGCGAAGGCAATCCGCAAATGCCATCCATTTGAGCACGTTCTACCTTGAGGGTATTCACTGTGGCCCGAGAGCCGCAGGATGAAGACCGGACGGGGGCCATGTGAAGGCGGCAAGCAGCCGGGGCCGCGCCCCGCTTGCGGGCCCCCAAAGCGCCGCCTGGCGCCCTTTAGCCGGTTTGCGCGGGACGATGCAAGAGCGCACGCAGAAGTGCGCCGGGATCGGGGCGCGACAGCGGCTCCGGCGGCTCATCCGGCAGGCGGTCGTCGAACTGCACGCCGTAGCGCTCGGCCAGCCTTGCGTTGCCCTGCGCCACCTCGGCCAGCAGGCGGGCGCGCAGGGCGCCGCCCAGACCATGCCGGCGCCGGTCGCCGCGAAGGCTCCAGGTGACGAAGGGGACGAGGCGGCTCAGGCCATGGCGATTGAGCAGGGCACAGAGCGCAGCCGAGTTCATCGAGGGCGAGAGGTTGGCCATGCGCTTCGGCCCCGCCGTGAAGGGCAGGCCCGCGGCCTCGAGAAACTGCGCCACCGCGCCGCCATCAAGCCCCGGATCATAGGCACGTGCCTCGATCCGGGCGAAGCCGGACCAGAAATCGAGGATACGGTCGTATTCCCGCCGCCGCCGGTGCCAGTCCCGGTCCACGAACTCCGCCAGATAGAGCCCGGTCTGCCCCTGTTTGCACAGCTGGTTCCAGTGGCTCTCCATCAGGTAGTCCTGCCGCCTGAGCAGGGCCACCACGGTGATCTCGTAGTGCCGCGCCAGCTGACGCATCGGCGCGAAGGCGCGGTAGCAGGGCAGCGAGAGCCCCTCCTCCGAGAGCACCAGGTGCGGCAGGCCCGAGCGCGCGTGATCGCGGCGGATCGCCTGCAACTCCTCGGCGGCGCGACCCTCGGCGAGGGCGCGGTAGAGGCTAGTATGCTTGGGAATCTCGGGATGCGGCGGGCGGGTGGTGGCGCCGTAGTGGAAGCCCGCGCGGGCCAGCGCCGGCCCTTCGCGCGCCAGCCAGCCCTGGATCGCCGTGGTGCCCGTCTTGTGGGTGCCGATGTGCAGGATCAACCGTTGCATGGGGGGCGCGGCGCCTCCTCTGGTTGCAGGGGCCCGTTGTCGACCGTGAAGCGCTGATCGCGCATCAGCGCCGCGCGCCAGCGTCGCGGCAGCGCATTGAGCAGCGCCAGCGCCAGGGCGGCCCGGCGTGGAAAGACCAGCCGCGACCGCCCCCGCGCCACGGCCCGCAGGATGCGCTCTGCCGCCTGCTCGACCGGGACGATCATCGGCAGCGGCTTGGCCTCTTGCGTCACCTGCTGCGCGGCCTGCCGGGTTTCCACATGGCCGGGCTCGACCAGCAGCACCGAGACACCGCTGCCCGCCAGCTCTGTCCGCAGCGCCGCGGCATAGTTGGAGAGCCCGGCCTTGGCCGCTGAATAGGCCGCCGCATCCGGCAGAGGATCGCGCGCGGCCAGCGAACTGATCAGCACGATCCGCCCCTGCCCCGCCTGCCGCATCCGCACCGCCGCCGCCTCGGCCAGGGCGATGGCGCCGGTCAGGTTTACCTCGATCACCCGGCGGGAGACCGCCTCGGGCACCGGCTGCCCTGCGGCGGGGCGGCCACCGAAGAGGCCCATGGCAATGATCAGAAGCTCGGGCGGGTTGTCGCGGCTGATCGCCTGCAGCCAGTCGGCGGCGGCACCGGGCCGGGACAGGTCCCCGGCCCGGCACGAGACCTCTGCCCCGCGCCGCCGCAGATCCTGCGCCGTCCGCTCCAACTGCCCTGCCACCCGTGCCGCCAGGGCGATCTGGCGCCCCGGAGCGGCCAGGGCGCGGGCCAGCGCGGCGCCGATGCCCCGGCTGCCCCCGGCGATGGCGATCTTGCGATAGGGCAACCCATGCTCAGACATCCATCGGCACCCCCAGGGCCCGCCCCCGCGCCAGCCTGGGCGGCACCGGATCGAAGAGCCCCGCCGGATCGGCCCCCAGGATGCGATCGGCCATGGCGGTGACGGCTGCACGCTGGCCCTCTTCCCCGTAGAAGTCGCCACGCACATGCAGATGCGCTGCAAGCACCCGGATCACCGCATCCAGCAGACGCGGGTCGGGCGGCTCGGGCGCCTGCCAGAAGCGGTCGAGCCCGCCCTGGTGGGTCAGCCCCGCCATGTCGTAGATCGCCACCCCCGCCACCAGCACCGGGCAGCGCCGAGACAGCGCCATCAGCCCGGCGGTGGAGTTCACCGTCACCAGCCCCCGCGCGCGCAAGGCCCAATCCTCCAACCGGCCGCCATCCAGCACGTGGACCCGCCCGCTCAGCCCCAGCCTGCGGGCACTGCGCGCCAGGAAGCGGCGCCAGGGCACGAGGCCGTTGTCATGGGGGTGCAGCTTGACCACCAGCTGCGCCTCGGGCGAGGCGCTGCCCGCGAAAGAGCGCAGGACCTGCCCCAGGAACTGCCGCTGATCGCGGAACGGGGAATTCGCGCGGATCTGGTAATCCCCCTGCATCTGCAACGCGACGAGGTAATAGGGCAGCCCGCGCGCCCTGAGCCGCCGCGCCAGCGCCTCTGCCTGGGCCACGCCGCGCGCCGCCCGCCGGTGGCGCGGCAGGTAGGACAGATACTCCACCACCGGGTTGTCGGGCCGGTCCCGCTGGAACCGAGGATAAAGCAGCGCCAACAGGTAATTGCTCAGGTGGTAGGTGACATCGCCCGAGGTCTCGCGCTCGGGCGGGAAGGCGTAGCGGCGGGCAAGATCCGGCCGGGGCAGATCACGCGCGGCGGCCAGCAACCTGCCGGGATCGCAGGTCAGCAGGGAATAGAGGCTCTGCCCGCCCGGCTCCGAGACGATCCAGTCGGGGCGCAGGTAGCCGTATTCGTAGGATAACGCCCGGATTCCAAGGCGTTCGGCCACCTGCCGGGCGGCGGCGTGATAGGGGATGCGATCGCCGAAATAGACGATGTCGGTGATGCCCTCGGCCCGGATCAGACGGTCCAGCCAAAGCGGCCAGGCGGCGAGGCTGCCGCGGTAGCTGCGCGTGCCCGGCCCGTGCCAGAAAAGCCAGTCGCCAATACAGAGGTTGACCCGCAGCACCCCGGCGCCCCGCGCGACAAGCTCGCGCCCCAGGGCGCGGGCGAACCCCGAAGGAGGCCCCTGCAGAAAGAGCACCTTGGTGGCGTTGGCCGGGCGGGGGAAGGAATGCAAACATGTCATGATCCGCCCTCCCCGCAGCGGGGAGCGCCCCTGCAAGGGAGCCCGCGCCATGCCCGATTTCCTGCGCGCCCGCCGTGACCGGCGCAGGCCTTTGACCAGGCTGGGATATCACCTGCTCGACCTCGCCTCATACGAAAGCGCCTACCTGCTGGGCCCGGCGCGGCGCGAGCTGTTCTTCAACTCGGGCTATCTGCCGCTGGCCAGGGACTTCCTGGTCCCGCCCGAGATGGAGGCCGAAGCCCATGCGGCGATGATGTATCACTTCGTCGCCCGCTGCCTTCCCGCCGAGGCGGGCCTCAAGCTTTCGCCGCGCCGCATCGCCGATATCGGCTGCGGACCGGGCGGCGGGCTGGCCTATATGGCAACGCTCTACCCCCGCGCGGCGCTCTGCGGCACCGAACGGGCCTGGGCGGGCCGGCGACTGGCACGTCAGCATGTGCCCAGGGCGCAGATCCTCGGGGCCAAGGCCCCCCTGCCCGGCCCCTGCGACCTGATCACCGGGGTCGGCACGCCCACCTACATCGGCCTCGCGGCCTTCCTGGCACGCTTCGCGCCTCAGCTCAGCCCCGGAGGCGTGATCTCGATCTCGGGCGGCTACCGGCAGGGCGATCACGCAGCCCTGCGCAGGGAGCTGGAGCAGGCGGCCCGGGCCCAGCAGCTGCGCCTGCTTGACTACCGCGATATCGCGGCCGCCACCCGTGCCGCGCTCGAGGCCGACATCCCGCGCCGCGAGGCCGCGCTGGCGCAGCTTCCGGCACCCTTCAGGCCCTATGCCAGGAGATGGGCGGATCTGCCGGGCACACCGGAATACGAGGAATATCAACGCGGTGAGCGCTGCGATTTCGCGGCGGTGCTGCAGGCCGCAACGGATCGGCGTGACTGACGCCCCGCTCATTGCGCGAACCTCTCGTCCCAGGCCCTGCGGCTGGCGTGGCGCATCGCCTCCGCCTGCCAGCGCCGTGCCGCGCGGCGGTGCAGGCAGAGGAACCTGAGCCAGAGCCAGAGCGCCCGCGCCACGCCGCGCCAGAGCCTGAGCCTGTCCGGCGACAGCTCCAGACAGTCCTGCCCCTCCATGTCGCGGCGGCGCAGGTAGGCACCGGGCGGGACGCTGGCGGGGTTGATCTCATAGAGCGAAAGGCTGTGCGCCGGGGGATCCTTTCGGGCGACCAGGGTGATCTGCACCAGCCGGTAGATGAAATACGCCACCCGCCGCCAGAGCCCCGCCGGCATCGGGGTCATGGGGCGCGGTCCGGGCGGCGCGGCGCGGCCCTGGATGCCATCTTCCCGTGCGAAGCGATCCAGCACCTCCCGATGCAGCTCTGCCGGCGGGCGAGCCAGCACCGCATCGGGGCCTGCAAGGTAGTCCTCTGCCGCCGCCTCGACCGCGCGGGCCATGCGGTATTGATGGCAGATCAGCCGCGCGATGAGCGCGCCCAGCACATCCACCGGACGCGGCGGCCGCGCCAGCTGCGGATAGAGCGCCGCGTTGATCAGCAGGTTGCGGTAGTCGTAGTAGGTCAGCCAGGGCTGGGCCTTGGCGGCGAAGGCATCGTGCCAGACGCCGCAACCGGGCAGCGGCAGGCTCTCTACCCCCTGCGCCCCGAGCCTGCAGCCGAACTCTATGTCATCGCCACGGATGAAGAGCGGCAGCGGCAGGCCCGCGCGGCGCAGCGCCGCCAGCGGCACGGCACAGTACCACCAGCCGTTGTAATGGGCAGGCTCCACCCGGTCGAAAAGCCCCAGCGTCTGCGGACGCACCAGGCTGCGCCCCATGCCGTAGGAGTTCACATGCCAGCCCGGCCGCACCCGTGCGCCGGCCTCGTGCAACACCCGCGGCCGCTCGGTCTCGAGCATGGCGCCGCCGAGGGCCGCGCTGTCGCCGGTATAGGCAAGCGCGTCGCAGAGCCTTCTGATCATGCGTGGATCCAGCAGGATGTCGTCGTCCATCAGCAGGTGATGGCTGGGCTCTGCCGCGCTGGTGGCGGCCTCGGCGAGGCCACGGGTGAAACCTCCGGCACCGCCGAGGTTGGGCTGGTCGATGAGCCGCGCGCCAAGGCTTTCCAGCGCCCGCTGCGTCGCTTCGCCCGAAAGCGCCGCGCCCTGGTTCACCACGATCACGTCGGCCAGCTCCGGCAGGCTGCGGCGGATCGAGGCCAGGGCCTGCAGGGTCCGGCAGAGCTGCGGCTCGCGGTTGAAGGTGCAGATCCCGATCGACAGCCGCACCGGGTCGGGGTCGGTCCCGGTGACGAAGGCCCCGTGCAGGATCTGGCAGGGCGAGAGACATTCGACCACCAGCGCCAGGTGCCCGGTCTCTCCGGTCTCCTTCAGCGGCAGCACGAAGGTCTCTCCGGCACCTTCCAGCTCTTGCAGGGTCAGCAGGCGCGGTGGCCGGTCGGCGCGGCGCAGCTCGACCAGCACCCGCGCCCGCCCGTTCAGCGCCAGCCGCAGCGCAAGATCCGCGACCCGCGAATGGGGCAGCCAGAAACCGAGATAGAGCGCGTTGAACCAGGTGCCGAAATCAAGCCGCGTCCCGGCGGCGCAATAGAGGATGCCCCCGGCCTGGCGTGGCGGCGGATCGGCCCTGAGATAGAGATCCTCGGGCCGGTCGGAGGCCGGAAAAAGCAGCTCCTGCAGGCGGTAGGTTGGCTCGTTGGGAAAGATACCGGGGACGTTCATGGGTCATGCACGAAGGCAGGCGCCTTCCCTCCCTGGGCCCAGGTCCTGTTCAGCACGCGGGCGGTTTCCAAAGCGCGGCCGATGGCGCGGTCCATGTCGAGATAGGCATAGGTGCCGAGCCGCCCGACGAAGGTCACCCCCGAGGTGGCCTTCGCCCGCTCGACGTATTGCGAGAGCCGCTTGCGGTCGTTCAGCAGCCGCAGCGGGTAATAGGGCGTGTCCCCCGGCCCCGCGTCGCGGCTGTATTCGCGGAAACACAGGCTGCGGTCCGGCGCCGCCTCGGCCCAGGGGGCGAAATGGCGGTGCTCGGTCACGCGAGTATGGGGCGTCTCCTCGTCGCAATAGTTCATCACCGCGATGCCCTGGACATCGCCGCAGGGCGCCTCGATCCGCTCGAAATCAAGCGTCCGGTAGCCCAGGGGCCCCAGGTCCCGGTCGAAGTAGCGATCGAGCGGGCCGGTGTAGATCAGATGATCAACCCCCTCGGGCGGCGCCCCCTCGAAGGCGGTGCCCAGACGCAGCTCGACGCGGTCGGCGGCAAGGATCGCCTTCACCATCTCGGTATAGCCCCGGCGCGGAATGGCCTGGTGCGGATGGTCGAAATAGCCGTCGTCATAGTCGAAACGCAGTGGCAGCCGCTTGAGGATCGAGGCGGGCAGCTCCGCCGGCTCGACCCCCCATTGCTTGCGCGTGTAGCCGCGCAGGAAGGTGGCGTAGATCTTCTCTCCGACAAAGCGCAGGGCCTGATCCTCGAAGCTTTGCGGCTCTTCGATGTCACTGGCGCATTGGCCGGCGATGAAGGCGCGCGCCTCCTGCGGAGACATCTGCCGCCCGAAGAGCTGGTTGATCGTGTGCAGGTTGATCGGCAGGGAGTAGACCTGCCCGCCGGCCATGGCCTTCACCCGGTGGCGAAAGGGCATCATCTCGGCAAAGCGGGTGACATAGGCCCAGACCTCTTCATCCGCCGTATGAAAGATATGGGGGCCGTATTCATGCACCATGATGCCGGTGGCCGGGTCCTGCGCGGTGTGGCAATTGCCGGCGACATGGCGGCGCTCGTCCTGCACGATGACGCTGTGCCCGGCCCCGGCCAGCTCGCGCGCCAGCACCGCGCCCGAGATCCCTGCCCCGACGATCAGGATGCGCTTCGGCGGCGCCTGGCCCAGGCTTGCGTCCATCTCAGCCCCCCGCCCGCTGGGCCGCACCAAGGAGCCGGGTGAAACCCTCGGCCTCGAGCTGATCGAGGCAATCGCGCGTGGCCTCCAGCGCCCTGTCGATATCCTCGGGCCGGTGATCGGAGGAGAGGAAGAAGCGCAGCCGCGCGCTGCCCATGGGCACGCCGGGGAAGGTCACCGGGGCCACGTTGACGCCCGCCGCCAACAGGCGCTCCGAGAGCTTGGTGGCAAGCGCGCTGTCCCCGATCATCACCGGCAACACGCCCGAGCCAACCGCCGCGCCGCAGTCGAGCCCGAGGTCGCGCGCCTTCTCAAGGAAATGCGCCCCGAGCGTCTGCAGCTGTGCCGCGCGTCCCGGCTCGCGCGCGAGTAGGCGCAACGCCTCTGCCGCCGAGGCCGCCAGACAGGGCGGCAGGGCGACCGAGAAGACATGCCCCGGCGCACGGGCCTTCAGGTAACGGATCAAATCCTTGCTGCCCGCCACGTAACCACCTGTGGAGGCAAGGGTCTTCGACAGGGTCCCCATCCAGATATCGACCTCTGCGGGGTCGATGCCGAAATGCTCGAAAACGCCCCGGCCGCTGGCCCCCACGGGGCCCAGGGCATGGGCCTCGTCCACCATCAGCCAGGCGTCGTAGCGGTCGCGCAGGGCCAGCAGGCGCGGCAGGTCCGGCAGGTCGCCATCCATGGAATAGAGCCCCTCGACCACGATCAGCACATGCCGATGCAGGGGGCGGTGGTTCTCGAGGATGCGTTCCAGCGCGTCCATGTCGTTGTGGGGAAAGCTGCGCCGCGCCGCCGCCGACAGCGCCATGCCGGTGCTGACCGAATTGTGCACGAAGGCATCCGAGAGCACCAGGTCGCGCTCTTCCATCAGCGTCGGGATCAGGCTGACATTGGTGGCATGGCCGCTGACGAAGCTCAGCGCCGCCTCGCAGTGATAGTGCCGGGCCAGGGCCTCTTCCAGCGCCAGGTGCACCGGCCTCGTCCCCGACACCATGCGGCTGCCCGAGGCCGAGACCCCGTAGCGCTCGAGCGCAGACATGGCCGCCTGGCGGGGCCTTGGGTCGGCGTTCAGACCGAGGTAGTCGTAGGAGCCGAAGTTCAGCACCTCGGCGCCCGCGATTTGGCTGCGGCTTTGCGCATGGCCCTCGTGCAGGCGGAAGTAGGGCGAGCCAAGGCCAATGGCCGCGCCGGCCTGCTCCAGCATCTGCAACTGGCGAAACCCCTCGAGCTCTTTCAGCCCCTGGGGCCGGGGGCCCGAGACCTCAGCCTTGCGCGGCCGTTCGGGAACTCTGGCCGTGTCGCGCACATCATGCGGGGCCGGCGCGGGCTCTTCCAGCGCCTGCCGCGCCGCCGCCAGCGCCGCGCCGCGCATCTTGGGATCAAGTCCACGCCTGTGGGGGGCTGCTCTCATTCCGCGGCCTCCATCTTGCCGTCACCCGCCTTCGCTCCGGCCAACTGGCCGGGCGGGGCCGGTTCCGTCCCGCCGGACACCAGGTGCTGGGAGGCCAGGTCCGCCAGCGCATGGCCACGTCCGCCCCCCTGGATATGGGCCACCATCCTGGCCGCGATCTCCTCCATGCTCTGGGCATCAGAGATCGCCATCAGCGGGATGTCATCGCCAAGTGCCTGCTGCGCGGCAAGGCCCAGCTCGACCCCCATCAGGCTGTCGACACCGAACTCCGACACCGGGCGGCTGGCGGAAAGCGAGGCCTCGGGGACCCGCAGGATGCGCGCGATCTCGCGCCCGAGGAAGGCCGTCAGGCGCTTGACCGCAGCCTCGGGGGAGAGCGCGGTGATGGCCTCTCGCAGGTCGTCGCCCTCGGCCCCTTCACCCGCCTGCCGGCCAAGCGCCTGCAGGATGCCGAAGGTCGGTGCCCTGAGCAGCCGCAAGCTTTGCGCCGGCGCGGCCCAGGACATCGGCGAAACCCAGATCACCGGGTCGCGGGTGATCTGCTGCGCGGGCTCCAGCAACTGGTCAAGCGCGCGCAGGGCCTGGCGGACGCCGAACTCGACCCCGCCGCCGAAGCGCTTCAGAAGCTGGGCCGTCTCGCGGTCGCGGGTCAGGTAGCCCGCATCGGTGATCGCCCCCCAGCCCACGGCAAGGGCCGGCAACCCCTGCGCATGTCGGCGCCGGACCAGCGCCTCGGCCCAGGCATTGGCGGCGACATAGGCGCCCTGCCCGTGATTGCCGATCAGCGTCGCCATCGAGGTGAAGACGACGAAATTGCGCAGCGAATCCTGCCGCGTCTCGAGATCGAGGTTCTCTGTCCCGGTGATCTTCGCGGCCATCACCTGGGCCAGCGCCGCCTCGGAGAGATCGGCCAGGCGCATGTCCTTGAGAACCATGGCACTATTGACCACCAGCGAGAGAGGCCCCCAGCTTCGCAGCTCGGCCAGGGCGGTGTGCAGGGCGGCGCGGTCGGTGATGTCGCACGAGAGATGGCGGATCTCGGCGCCCCGGTCGCGGGCCCGCGTCATGGCCTCTCGCATCTCGGCACCGGGCACCGCAGAGCGGCCCATGACCGCGAGCTTGCGCGCGCCGTTGCGCACCAACCTGTCGGCGAGCTCCAGCCCCAGCCCACCGCCGCCGCCGGCGATCAGCGTGACGCTCTCGGCATCGCAGCGGTAGATCGGCGGGACCTCGGGGCGGGCCCGCGTGGGCGTCCGGGGCGGATGCAGCACCACCTTGCCGATATGGCCCGAGCGCTGCATCAGTCGGAACGCCTCTTGCGCCTCCTCGCCGGGGAAGGCCCTGTATGGCAGCGGCGAGAGCGCCGCCTCGCGGATCAGCCCCATGACCTCGGCAAAGAGGCTGCGGGCGAGCTCGGGGCGCGCCACCAGCAGGCGGTCGATGTCGACGCCGTGGTAGGCGATATTCTCTTTCAGCGGACGCAGGCCGACGCCGGTATTGGCGTAGAAATCGACCTTGCCCAGCTCGAGGAAGCGCCCGAAGGGGTTGAGCAGCGCCAGGCTGCGCTCCATCGCCTCGCCCGCCAGCGCGTTCAGCACCAGGTCGACGCCCCCCGCCAGGCTCGGGATCTCCTCGGCGAAGCGCAGATCGCGGGAGGAATGGACATGGTCCACCCCGAGGGCGCGCAGGTAGGCGCGCTTGGCCTCGGTCCCGGCAGTGGCGATCACCTTCGCGCCGCGCCATTGGGCGATCTGCACCGCCGCAAACCCGACACCGCCCGCGGCGCCATGGATCAGCACCGTCTCACCGGGCTGCAATTGTCCCAGGTGCTGCAGAGCATACCAGGCGGTGAAGAAGGCCACGGGCATCGTCGCCCCGGCCTCTGCCGAGATCCCCTCAGGCAGCGGCGCGACCCATTCCGCGCCGGTTGTCATGTGGCTCGAGAGGCAGGAGGGGCCGAAACTTGCCACCAGCTGCCCTGGCTGCAACCCCTCGACGCCCTCGCCCAGAGCCTCGATCCGGCCGGCGCATTCCAGCCCCAGGGTCGGCCCCGCGAAGCCACCGTCCAAGGCCTCCTCCGGCAAGAGCCCCATGGACCACATCACGTCGCGGTAGTTCAGCCCCACGGCCTCGACCTTCAGCCGCACCTCGCCCGGCCCCGGTTCGGGCAAGGCGGCGCTGCGCCATGCCAGCCGGTCGAGCCCCCCCGCCGGGTCCGGCATCAGGCGAAGCGCGGGGGTCAGCGGAGGCGGCGCGTCGCCCCCCATCCGCACCCGCAACGCAGCAAAGGTGCCATCCTGAAGAACCAGCTCGGTCTCGTCCGTGCCCCTGGCCACGAGCTCCAGCAGCATCGGCAGGCTGTCCTTCGCAGGCGCGGCGCCGCAATCCACCGCATGGATGCGGCAGGCGGGATATTCGTTCTTGGCCGTCCGGGCGAGGGCCCAGAGGGCGGCCTGCGCCGGGTCGGGGGCGGGCAGGCCCGCAGCGGCCGCCCCCTGCGGGGCAATCAGCCAGATCTCCCGCCCACCCTCGGCCTCTGCGTCACGCAAGATCTTGGCAAATTGCAGAATACGGGCCCGCAATGCTTCCGGATCGGCCTCGGGCCGGGCAACGAGGAAGAGGGCGTCTTCGGTCTCGACCTGTCCAAGCGCGGCGCAGTATTCGCTCTCGCCCAGAGCGGACCAGAGCCTGTCGCAAAGGTCCGGGGCGGCATCAGTTGGTGACACCTCTTCCGGCTCCGCCGGTTTGGCGTGGATCAGCAGGGAGCCGCCCCCGCCCCGCGGCATGGCCTCCACCCTGAAAGGCTCGGCACCGGCGGCGATGGCAGCCTCCTGCAGGCCCTCGGCGGCTTGCAGACGCGGCGGATGTATCGCCTCGGGGTCGGTTTCTCGCGCCTGTTCGCCAGCGAGGCGCAGGAGCGCGACATGGGGCCGGGGCGCCTGTTCGGAAAGCAGGAGTAGCGCCCCCGGTCGCATCGCGGCACGCAGTCCGGCGAGCCGTTCGGAAGAGACCACGGGGCGCAGGCCAGAGCCGCAGCCCAGGATCATGTCGAAGCCGCCCGAGGCCTTCAGATGAGACGAGGCCAGCCGTCCGATACCCCCCGCCAGTGGTGGTGGCACCGGGGCGTCGCAGGTGTCATCAAGGCACCAGAGCTCGGCCTTGGGCAAGGCGTTTCGCAGATGCGACAGCACCAGGGGGGCGCTTTCGGACACATCCAGCAGGCGCGGCGGAGAGGCCGCGTCGGGCCAGTCGCCCAGCAAGGCCATGGTGCGACCGGCCAGGGCCCTGGCGCGAGCCTGCAGCAGGGGCGATCCCTGCGTGAGCCCCTGTAGCACCCCGCGACCGAAGAGCTGCTCTTCCGACGGCAGGTCGGCCCGGCCCGCGAGGACATCAGGCAGCACCTCTGCCAGCCGCGCCAGCGCCGCGCATTCCGCGACAAGAGAGGGGTACTCCGCAGAGATCCCGGCGAGCAGCGCGTCGGCCTCGGGCAACTCAGCGGGGGGCCGCGCGGCCCCCATGGCGTCAGCGCTGCTCGCTGGCAGCAATGGCGTCAGGCAGGCGGCACGCTCGGGACGGGCGGCATCGCCTGCCTCGGCCATGGCATCCATGGCGATCCTCCGGGCCAGGGCGTCCAGCAGCAGAGCCGGTTCCTCCAGAGGGTCGCCGCCGGTTTCGGCGGCCATGTCAGGCAGTTCGCCCCAGGGCGCTCGGGGCGTGGACCGGGGCAGTGGCACGCAGTCCATCCCGAAGGCATGGGCGCTGAAATCCACCGGTTGGATCAGCCGCAGGGCGCGCATTTCGACCCCGTGCAGCGTCGCCGTGGCCTCTCCCCCTTCGTCGTAAAGGGTGACCTCGGCGCGCAGGCTGCGCTCGCCGCGCCGGGTCAGGGTGATGCGACCGGACATGACCTTGGCACCGGGACGCAGCAGGGTCAGTCTGGCCACGCGCACCGGCACGAAGCCAAGGCCGAGATCGGCATAGCGGCTCTGGTCGAGCGCGGCGATCAGCCCGTGCAGCACAGCATCGGTGGACACCGGGTCAAGCAGGTAGTCCCGGGGTACGTAGCCCTCGGGCCGGGCCTCCTGCAGCAGCACCTCGATCACCTCCTCCGAGGGCCGGCGGAAATGCGAGAGGTTGCGGAAACCGGGACCGTAGGACAGCCCGATCTCTTCGGCCTGGCGGTAGACCTGGTGCGCCTGACCGTCGCCGGGCAGGACGTCGGGGTCCGGCGCGGGGGCGACCTCGGCCAGATCCGGCTCAGCCCGCGCTACCCGGCCCGAGGCATGCAGTCGCCAGGCCTCACGGCTCCAGCGCGGGCGAGAGGAGACACGCAGGCGCCGCTCGGGCCCCGAAAGCTCGACCCGTGTTTCCGACAGGCTGCGCGGCGGCAGCGGCAGGGCGGAAAGCATGTCGAAGTCCAGCAGCGCGATCTCCCTTGTCCCGAGGCCCCGCTCTGCGGCCGCAAGGGCCATCTCGACCAGCGCCGTGCCGGGCAAAAGCACCTGGCCGCCCACCCGGTGATCGGCAAAGACCGACTGCAGGTCCGGATCCATCTCGTTCTGCCATTGATGCGCATCGGCGGCGCTTTCGATGCCCAGCAGCGGGTGGTAGCCCTGCCGCCCGCTGGTCCGCATCAGGGGCTCTGTCCGGGTGGCATCGAAGCGCTTCAGCTGCCAGGGGTAATGGCCAAGCTCGCGCGCGGGCCCTTCGGGCCTGGGCGCCAGCTTGCCCCGGTCCATCGCCGCGCCATGGACCAGCAGGCGCGCCTGCAACCTCTCGATCGGGTCGGGCGAGGCCGGGTCCCTGCGGCTGAGGCCGGGCAGGATCAGTCCGCCACGGGCCTCTTTCAGCACGTCGCGCGCGTAGCCTGCAAGCACCGGGTCCGGGCCGATTTCCAGGAAAAGCTCCCGCCCCTCCGCCGCCATTGCCGCCATCGCGCGGTGGAAGAGCACCGGCTGGCGCATGTTGCGCCACCAGTAGAAGCTGTCCAGATCGCCCCCGGCCACGCGCCCGCCGGTGACGGAAGAATGGAAGGGCAGCGCCTCCGGCCCCGGTTTCAGCACGCCGAGCCTGTCGAAAAGCGCCTCGCGCAGGCTTTCCTGCATGGAGGAATGGAAAGGATAGTCGACGCGGATCGGCACGCAGGCCAGCCGCAACACCTTGCGGGCATGACGGGTGAAGGCCTCGAGCGCCTCGCGCGGACCGACAAGCGACACCGAGCGGGGACTGTTCTCTGCGGCGATCTCGATCTGCGGGTCGCCGTAGTCGGCAAGCGCAGCCCGCGCCTCTTCGGCGCCCAGTTGCAGGGCCGCCATGGTGCCCCGCCCGGCCAGGGCCTGTTGCACCATCGAGCGCGCCTCGATGAGCCGCACCGCCTGGTCGAGATCCAGCGCCCCGCAGGTGAGCGCGGCGGCGACCTCTCCGGCGCTGTGACCCAGGACCGCGGCGGGCTGCACGCCCGCGGCCATGAGCGCACGTGCGGTGGCGGCCTGATCGGCAAAGAGCAGCGGCTGCGAGACCGGCGCCTGCTTAAGCTCGGTGGCCAGGTCAGGGGCGTTCAGCTTCTCGACCAGCGACCAGCCGCTGCGCCTTTGCCAGGCGCGATCAATACGGTCGTATTCCGCTCGGAAGGCGGGGCTGCCTTCATAGGCGGCAAGGCTCATGCCCGCGTATTGGGCGCCGTTGCCGGAAAAGAGAAAGACCGGCGGAGCGTTCCTCAGCGTGGCATGGGCGGTCTCCAGCGCCGGGTGGCTCTTGCCGGCGCGGAAGGCCGCATGGGCGGCACGGGCCATCTCCGCGTCGCGGCTGAGGATCGCGGCACGCACGGGGTGCAGGTCGCGCAGGTGCAGGGCCTCGTCATGCAGGCGCCGGTTCTGCGCACCATCCGGGCCATGCGCTCTGGAAAGGCTCTCTTCGAGGCTCTGTTGCAGCGCCTCGCGACAGAAGGCAGAGGCCAGAAGCACCGGGCGCGCGTCGTCCCCTGTCTGGGCCTCGGGCAGGGGATCGGTTAGGGGATCGGGCGGATCGGCGGCGATCACCGCATGGGCATTGGCCCCGCCGAAGCCGAAGGAACTGACACCGGCGAGCCGGCCCTCTCCCAGCTCGACCGCCTCGTTCGCAACCGAGAGATTGAGGCTGTCGAAGGCAATCGCAGGGTTGGGCCGCGCCGCGTGCAGGCTGGGCGGAAGACGCTTCTTTTCGAGCGCGATCAGGGATTTGAGCAGACCCGCGCTGCCCGCTGCCGGCTCCAGGTGACCGATGTTGCTCTTGACCGATCCGATGGGCAGGGGCTGGCTGCGACGCTGGCCAAGGGCACGCCCCAGGGCGCCGGCCTCGACCGGGTCCCCGACGGCGGTGCCGGTGCCATGGGCCTCGACGAAGGCCAGCGCATCGGGGTCGATCCCGGCGCGCTGGTAGGCGCTTTGCAGTAGCGAGAATTGCGCCGCCTCGGACGGCAAGGCGATATTCACCGTCCTGCCGCTGGTATTCGTCTCGACATGCAGCAACCGGCCTCGGTGGCGCGGAGACAGCCGCCGCCCCGCCTCGTCGCGCACCAGCACGAAGGCCACCGCGCCCTCGCCCCGCACATAGCCATCCGCCCCGGCACCGAAGGCCTGGCAGAGCCCCGTCGGAGAGAGCATCCGCGCGGCGGCGAACCCCACGAACTGGTTGGGGATCAGCAGCGCGTTAGTGGCGCCGACCACGGCGATCTCGACCTCCTCCCGCTCCAGAGCCTGCAGCGCCGCCGAGAGCGCGAAGAGAGACGAGGAGCAGGCCGTGTCGATGGTCATCGAGGGCCCGTGCCAGTCGAATATGTGGCTGACCCTATTGGCAATCACCGCCAGGGAAGAGCCGCTCATGATGTAGCTGTCCGCCGCCTGCGGATCATGGGACAGCCCGGTGCCGTAGTCCATCAGCGAGGCGCCGGCGAAGACGCCGATATCCCTGCCCGCGAGCTCCGATGGCTTCAGGCAGGCGTCTTCCAGTGCCTCCCAGACCACCTGCAGGAAGAGCCGCTGCTGCGGATCCATATAGAGCGCCTCGCGCGGAGAGATGCCAAAGACCGCCGGATCGAACTGGTCGATCCCGTCGATCACACCCGCCGCGAAGCTGTAGGTCCGACCCGGCGTGCCCGGTACCGGGTGGAAGAAGGGCGCATGGCGCCAGCGCGTCTCCGGGATCTCGGTCACCGCCGAACGCCCGGCATAGAGCAGCTCCTCGAAGGCCTCGACGTTCGGGGCCATGGGCAATCGGCAGGCGCGGCCGGCGAATCTGATCATCGTTCCCCCTGACCCTCGGCGCCAGCCAGGTGGCCCGCCGGAAGCGCAAGAAATACAGGAGAGACGCCGCCCTGTCGGTCGCAGGTCACCACGCGATTTCCCGGCCTTGACCGGGGCAGAGCAGCCTCTCGTCGCGGCGCTAGAAAATCCGGGGGGACTTAAGAAACGGTTTATGCGCGCCATGTGGCATGCGCCCAGGGCGTCCAGACCACGTATGCGCCGCCCTGAGGGGCCCAAGGTACCCACGAAAGTTGATTACTTCCAGCATCTTACGACCTGCCCTGCGACCTTTTGGCATATCGGGCAGTGCACCTGCGGCAGGCGGTCTCGGTCACGCCGCGGCGGGGACAACGGAAAGTTAACACTCAGACCGCATAGTGGGGAAAGCGATGACGACAGAAGGGCGCAGGCGATGAAGATCGGGCCGGGCATACGGGGCACCGTGCGGTGACGCGGTTCTCTTGCATCACGCCATTCTTCGGCGAGGGAAGGCTATTGGGTGAAAGTCTGGACAGCCTGCTGGGCCAGACGCTGGAGGACTTCGAGCTGATCCTGGTCGACGACGGTGCGGATGAGGCAACGCGCGCCGTGGCGGCGGGCTACCGGGATGCGCGGATCAGGCGAATCCGGCAGGCCAACGGCGGGCTCTCTGCGGCGCGCAACCGGGGCATTTCGGCGGCGCGGGGCGACTACCTGTGCTTTCTCGACGCCGATGACACCCGGCCGCCCTGGGCGCTTGAGTGCCTGGATCGGATCGTCCGGGAGGACGCGCCGGACCTGGTGCTGTGCCGGGGGCATCTGTCGGAGGAGAACGGACAGCTTCAGCCTTTCTACGACCGCGCGGTGCTGGACGCGCTGGAAGAGCATCTGGACGGCCGCCCTGCTGTGCCGGACACGCCAGGTTTCAGGACAGCGCAGGCCCTGGCCTTGCTGGCCGAGCCGCAATCGGCCAACAAGCTGATCCGGCGGAAGATCCTGTCAGATCCCCCGCTGGGCTTTCCACCGGGCCAGATCTTCGAAGACCTCTACTTTCATGCCCTGGCCGTGGCACAGGCGCGGCGCATAGCGCTCTGTCCGCACCCCGTCTTCACCTACTATCGCCGCCCGGCGCGCAGCCAGTTGACCACGGCGCGGGACATGACGCGTTTCGACATGCTGGCGGTGGCGCGCCTGCTGCTCAGCCGGTTCAGCGCCCTGCCCGAGGCCGACGACCCGCTGTGCCGCACCGCGCTGATGCTCTCGCTCGCCAAGCTCCTGCGCTGGTGCGAAGAGATGCTGTCGCATGCCCATCGGGCCGCCTTCCGCACCGGGCTGATCGCTGTCTTGGCCCTGGCCGATCCGCGCTTCAGGCAACTTGCCCGCATCACCCCACCGGTGTTCGAGCCCTTCGCGCCGCACCGCGACTGGCTGGAGGCGTGCTTGGCCGACACGAGGCTGCCCGCCGCAAGAGAGGTATCGCCCAATGTCATCCGCCCCCTCCGTCTTCCGCGCCTTTGGCCGCAGCGTCGCGCTTGAGACCACAGGCGACGCCTTCCTGCGCGACGACAGCCACTGGCGCCTGCGCGAGATCTACGAGCCCGCCCTGGCGCGCTGGCGCCTGCCGAAGACAGGCCACGCAGTCGATCTGGGCGCGGGTTTCGGGGCCTTCGCCCTGCCCTTCGCGCTGGCCTGGCCGGGCTGGCGTGTGACCTGCCTGGAACCCGACCCGAAGGCCTTCGAGGCGCTGGAAAGGAACATCGCCGAGCATGGGCTTGGCGCGCGGATCGAAGCGCAGCAAATTGCCATCGTGCCGGGGGCCAGGGGCAAGGCACCGTTGATCCGCAGCCGCAAGCGTCCCGCCTTCCTCTCCGCCGATGTCGCGCATTGGCAGGGCGGCGGCCTGGCTGAACCCCTGCCCGCCAAGCCGCCCGAGTGGCTGGTCGATCTCTCTGCGGATCTGCTGAAGCTCACCGCGCCGGGACACGAGGCCGCGATCCTCGAGGCTTTCGCCGAGCAGCTGCCGCCCTTCCTGCTGGGAGAGTCCTGGGCCGAGCCGCCGCCCTCGCGTCTCTTGGGGACAAGGCAGACCTCGGTCTACCTGCCCTTCGCGGGCAGCCCCTGGCGGCTCAGGCGCGATCCGGGAGAGGCGCACGCGGGTCTGGACGTGGTGGTGGCCATGTATAATTCCCAGGAGACGATCGAGGATTGCCTGGGCAGCCTGTTGCAGGACGCGCCACCGGATCAGCATATCTGGGTCGTGAACGACGGCTCGACCGATGACAGCCCTGCGCGGGTCCTCGACCGCTTCGGCGATCTGCCCGGCCTGACGCTGCTCGACAAGCCCAACGGTGGCTGCGCCTCGGCGCGGAACTGGGGCCGGATGCACTCGGGCGCGGCGCATATCGCCTTCGTCGATGCCGATGACGCGGTGGAGCCCGGCTTCTACGCCGGTCTGCTGGAGCTCGCCCGCTATTCCGGCCAGGGCGCGGTTCAGGGCGGTTTCCGCCCCTTCCGCGACACGCCCGAGGGGCGCAGGCACGAGCGTTCTCCGGATGCCTTCGACCACCTGCCCCGCCGGCAATTCGGCGCGGTTGAGGTCTTTGACCTGCCCTGGCCCGAGGTGGTGACCGGGCAGCCGACGATTTGGCGGCGGATCTACCGGCGCGACATGCTGGACGCCAGAAACATCTGGTTCCCCGAGCATATCCGCGCCTTCGACGACCAGATCTTCCAGATCCTGACCGGCTACCATGCCGGGCTGATCCCGGCCCGAGACGGCCTGCACTACCTCTACCGCCAGCATGCCGGGCAGGACATCCGCCAGGGCGACGAGCGGGCCTTCTACTCTCTCGAGATGTACCGCATGGTGCTGCGCCGTGCGGTCCAGGAGGGGTGGAGCGATTTCGGCCCTGTTGCGACCTCCTTCTTCAGCACCCTGAAGTGGAGCCATGACGGGTTGCGAGAGGATCTGCGCGCCGATTTCCTGCGCGGCGCGGCCGAGCTCTGGACCTACATGCGCCATGTCTGGGGGCCGGGGATCGAGAGCGCCGCCCGGCCGCAGCTGCTGCCCGAGAGCTTCGCGCGCGAAGCCGCGCGGCTCGACAAGCGCCTGCACGCCCTGGGCGATGGCTATGTCTTTGCCTTCCTCGACGGGCCCTCCCTGCATGTGGACATGCTGCGCGCCGACCGCGCGATCCGCGAAAGGGCCTAGCCGGCGGCGATGAAGGCTTCGTGCAGGGCCAGGGCATAGATGCGCCGCCGGTAGAGCCGCGCCTGCATCCTGCCGACATCGGGCGTCTCGACCCTGAGCTCCCGCCCCAGCTTGGCGGCAAGGTAGCGCGCCAGAAGCTCAGGCCGGTGGTCTGCCTGCGACAGCGCCGCCAGACGGGCGCGGGCCTTCGGGTCGAAGACCGGGTTGGCCGCCTCGGGCCGCCGCTCTGCTGCCGCGCGGAACCAGCGGTAGAGCGCCAGGTCGTCCCCGGCGGCCTCCAGCAGCTCTGCCTCCGTGCCCGGCCAGTCGACACCCCGCCCGACCGAGACATTCTCGGCCCGCAGGTCCGGCGCCGCGATGCCCAGGGCCTTCAGCAACTCCGCCTGTCCCGCACCGGCACCGGGAATGTCGAAGACCCGGTCCATGCCCCGCAGCACCGCCTTCGCCCCCTCGAGCGCCGACCCATGGGCCCGGCGGATCGAGGGAAAGGGCGCCAGCAGGAAAGAGCACATGACATTGCGATTGCGGCGCAGGAAATCCTCGGCCCCCTCGGGCCGCCACCCCGGCGCGCGCAGGGCCATGTCGAAACGGTACTGGCTGCGGATGCGGGCCGCCGGTTCACGCAGCGAGCTGGCAAAGAGCAGCTCTCCCCGCAGGTAGGGCAGCATCGCCTCGTGCAGCCAATGGCCGATGACTGCCCGCAGCTGCCACGGTTCTGCGATTTCAAGGAAATCCGGCCGCCCGCGCCGCAGGTTCGAGATCAGAGAGGTGCTCTGATACACCTGCGCGGGCGCAAGATGCCGTTCCAGCGCATTGGTCAGTGACATCCCGGCGCATTTCGGCACATGCACGAAGAAGAGAACACGGCCCATACCGCCCCCCGGTTTGCCCAGCTTGGCCAAGGGTGTATCCTGAAAGAAGTTACGCCCCCGTTAACCCTGCCTCTGCCGGGAAACATCTTGCGCAGAGGGGACAAAACCCCCAAAGGGCAGGCGAAACTTGCCGCACCCTTTCGCGGCCCTACCTGAGCCCTTCCCCGCGCGCCCCCCGGAGTGTTGCCATGCAGACCCCCTACTACCTCATCGACAAGGCCCGCCTGCTGCCCAACATGGAAAAGATCGCCCAGCTGCGCGAGGCGTCCGGCGCCAAGGCCCTGCTGGCGCTGAAGTGCTTTGCCTCCTGGGGCGTCTTCGATTTCATGTCCGACTACATGGACGGCACCACCTCCTCGTCGCTCTTCGAGGTGAAGCTGGGGCGGCAGAAGTTCCCCGGAGAGACCCACGCCTATTCCGTCGCCTGGGCCGATCACGAGATCGACGAGGTGCTCGCCAATTCGGACAAGGTGATCTTCAACACCGCCCAGCAGCTGCAGCGCTTCGAGACCCAGTCCGCCGGTCACACCCGTGGCCTGCGGGTAAACCCCGGTGTTTCGACCTCGGGCTTCGACCTGGCCGACCCGGCCCGCCCCTTCTCGCGCCTGGGCGAACATGCCCCCGAGGATATCGAGCCGGTGGCCGAGATGATCTCGGGCTTCATGTTCCACAACAATTGCGAGAACGCCGACTTCGAGCGCTTCGACGCCATGCTGGGCATGATCGAGCAGCGCTTCGGCCACCTGATCCGCCGCATGGAGTGGATCAGCCTGGGCGGCGGCATCCATTTCACCGGCGAGGGCTACCCGCTCGACCGCCTGGCCGAACGCCTGAAGCGTTTCGCCGGAGAGAACGAGGTGCAGGTCTACCTGGAGCCCGGCGAAGCGGCGATCACCCGCTCGACGACGCTGGAGGTCACCGTGCTGGACACGCTCCACAACGGCAAGAACCTGGCCATCGTCGACAGCTCCATCGAGGCGCATATGCTGGATCTGCTGATCTACCGCGAGAGCGCCAAGATGGAAGAGGCGGGCGAGCAGGAGTGGATGGTCTGCGGCAAGTCCTGCCTGGCCGGAGACATTTTCGGCGAGTTCCGCTTCGACCATGCGCTGCAGCCGGGCGAACGCCTGTCGATCCAGGACGCCGCAGGCTACACCATGGTGAAGAAGAACTGGTTCAACGGAGTGCAGATGCCCTCCATCGCCATCCGCGAGCTTGACGGGACCGAGCGTCTCGTGCGCGACTTCAACTACGACGATTTCGTCTCGGCCCTGGGCTAAGCCCGCGGCAGAGGCGGAGACCAACCTGAACAAAAGGGGGTTTCCCGAACTGATGAAACGCAATGTCCTCATCATCGGCGCCGGCGGCGTCGCCCAGGTCGTGGCGCATAAGTGCGCCCAGAACAACGATGTTCTTGGTGATCTCCATATCGCCAGCCGGACGAAATCGAAATGCGATGCCATTCTCGAAACCGTGCGCGAGAAGGGCGCGATGAAGGTCGATGGTATCTTCGAGGCCCATGCCCTTGATGCCCTAGACGTGGCCGCAACCGCCGCGCTGATCCGTGAAAAGGACGTGCAGATCGTCATCAACGTGGGCACCGCCTTCGTCAACATGTCGGTGCTGGATGCCTGCATCGAAACGGGTGCGGCCTATATCGACACCGCGATCCACGAAGAGCCCGACAAGATCTGCGAAACCCCGCCGTGGTATGCCAACTACGAATGGAAGAAGCGCGATCTCTGCGCCGAGAAGGGCGTCACCGCGATCCTCGGCGCCGGTTTCGATCCGGGCGTGGTCAACGCCTTTGCCCGCTACGCCATCGACACCTACATGGACGAGGTGAAGTCGATCGACATCGTCGACATCAACGCGGGCAGCCACGGCAAGTACTTCGCCACCAACTTCGACCCCGAGATCAACTTCCGCGAATTCACCGGGGTGGTCTACTACTGGGAAGACCAGCAGTGGAAAGAGACCACCATGTTCGCCTCGGGCCGCGACTGGGACCTGCCGGTCGTGGGCACGCAGCGCGCTTACCAGTCGGGTCATGACGAGGTGCATTCGCTGGCCGCCAACTACCCCCACGCCGACGTGCGGTTCTGGATGGGCTTCGGCGAGCATTACATCAATGTCTTCACCGTGCTGAAGAACATCGGCCTGCTCTCGGAACAGCCCGTCACCACTGCCGAGGGGCAAGAGGTGATCCCGCTGAAGGTGGTCAAGGCCTGCCTGCCCGACCCCTCGTCGCTCGCGCCCGATTACACCGGCAAGACCTGCATCGGCGATCTGGTGAAGGGCACGAAGGACGGTCAGGACGTCGAGGTCTTCGTCTACAACGTCGCAGACCACAAGGAAGCCTACGAGGAAGTGGGCAGCCAGGGCATCTCCTATACCGCGGGCGTGCCGCCGGTGGCCGCGGCCATGCTGATCGCCAAGGGCGACTGGGATGCCAAGACGATGAAGAACGTCGAGGAAATGGACCCCAAGCCCTTCTTCACCATCCTCGACCAGATCGGCCTGCCGACCCGCGTCGAGTTCAACGGCGAAGACAAGGCCTGGAACGCCTGATCCCGCGCTGATCCGTTTTTTGAGGGCCTCCGGCAGAAATGTCGGGGGCCTTTTCCTTTCGCGGGGTCGCATGCCTCCGGCGGCAGTATTTTCAGCCGTCGGATAGAGGGTGTGGGGGGTGCAAAGCCTGCCCTGTCGCGCCCGGAGCGCGCTGGCAGATCCGCCGCCGGCGAGAGGATTTCCGGCCTCGGAATGGGACAAGAGCCCCCCTGCTTCCATCCGATGGCCGAAAATACTGCGGGGGGATCTCCGCAGGAGATGGGGGCAGAGCCCCCTACCCGCTTCCCACGTTGCCCGGCGCGATGGAGAGGGTCTTGAGGATGGCGTGGCACTCCACACCCTCCGCCAGCTCCAGCGCGCTGACAGAGCGCTGCGTGAGCCGTGCGAGGATCTGCCCGGCCCGCGTCTCGACCGCCACCAGCGCCCCCGGCCCATGGCCTTCCCGGATCGAAACCACGCGTCCGGCGACGATGTTGAGCGCGGAGAGCCCCTCGGGCCGGCGGCGCGACAAGATCACGTCGCTGGCCGGCAGGCGCAGGCGCAGCTCTGTTCCCTCGGGCTGGGCGAGGCGCGGCAGGAAGAGCGCGGCACCGCCCGCGTCAAGCTCGCTCAAGCCATCGGCATGATGGCTTCGGATGCGCGCGGTGATCAGCGCGCCCGCCTCCCGCGTGCCCGAGGGGGTGAAACCGGGGTCAGAGAAGACCTCGACCGCGGGGCCCATGCGGGTGATCCGCCCGGCCTCCAGCTCGATCACCGTGGTGGCCAGCCGCGCGACCTCCTGCACCGAGTGGCTGACATAGAGGATCGGCAACCCGGCCTCGTCGCGCAGCCGTTCCAGCCAGGGCAGGATCTCGTCCTTGCGCGCGGTATCGAGGGCCGAGAGCGGTTCATCCGCCAGCAGGATCTGCGGGTCCGAGAGCAGCGCCCGGCCGATGGCGACCCGCTGCTGCTCGCCCCCCGAAAGCGCGCCGGGGCGACGGGACAGCAGGGGGGCCAGGCCCAGCATGTCGGTGATGCGGTCGAAATCCTGCGACTTGCCCGCGCGCGCGAAGCGGCGCCCGTAGCCGAGGTTGCCGCGCACCGAGAGGTGGGGGAAAAGGCGTGGTTCCTGAAAGACATAGCCGACGCGGCGGCGGTGTGGCCTGAGATCGACCCCCTGGCCGCTGTCGAAGAGCACCCTTTCGTCCAGCGCGATCCGCCCCTCGTCCGGGCGCAGCAGGCCTGCCACCGCGCGGACAACGCTGGTCTTGCCGGCCCCCGAAGCGCCGAAGAGCACCGTCAGCCCCGGCGGCGCCTCGAAGCTCAGATCCAGCCCGGCGCTGCCGAAACTGTGGCGCAGGCGCAGCGAGAGGCTCATGCGCCGCGCACCCGACGCGCGATGCGATGCGCCAGCAGCTCGGAGAGCGCCAGCGCCGACATGGCGAGGATCACCGAAAGCGCGACCAGGCGGAGGGCCGAGGCCTCGCCGCCGGGCACCTGCAGGAAGGCGTAGATCGCCGAGGGCAGCGTGCGGGTCTCGCCGGGGATGTTCGAGACGAAGGTGATCGTCGCCCCGAACTCTCCCATCGCCTTGGCGAAGGACAGGACCGCGCCGGCCAGCAGCCCCGGCAGGATCAGCGGCAGGGTGACCGTCAGGAAGCGCCAGACGGGCGGCGCGCCGAGGGTGGCGGCGGCCTCTTCCAGTTTGGGATCAACAGCTTCCAGCGACAGGCGGATGGCGCGGACCAGCAGCGGAAAGCCCATGATCGCGGCGGCCAGCGCGGCGCCGGTCCAGTGGAAGGCGAAGGTGATGCCGAGGCCCTCCAGGAAGCTCCCGAGCGGTGCCCGGCGGCCCAGCGTGATCAGCAGCAGGTAGCCCGTGACCACCGGCGGCAGCACCAGCGGCAGATGCACCAGAAGGTTCAACAGCTGCCGCCCCGGAAAGCGCCAGCGTGCCAGCGCATAGGCGCAAAGCACCCCCGGCGGCAGGCTGGCCAGCATGGCCCAGAAGGCCACCCTGAGCGAGAGACGCACGGCCTGCCATTCCTCGGGGCCCAGCCAGTCCACCTCAGTCTCCCAGCCAGGTGAAGCCCTGGGCCTCGAAGGTCGCGCGGGCCTCGGGGCCGGTGAGGAAGACCAGCAGCTCTTCGGTCAACGGGCTGCGGTTTTCCGCAAGCGCGGCAATGGGATAGAGGATCGGATCGTGGCTGTCCGCGGGGAAGGTGGCGACCACTTCGACCTTGGGCTCGGCGCGCGCGTCGGTGGCGTAGACTATGCCCAGGGGGGCTTCACCGAGGGCCACCAGCGAGAGGGCCGCGCGGACGTTGTCGGCCTGGGCGACATGGGGGGCGACGGCCTCCCAGAGGCCGAGGGAGGTGAGGGCCTGCTTGCCGTAGATACCCGCGGGCACGGCCTCGACAAGGGCCATGGCAAGGGGAGCGGCCCCGAGGATCTTGGGCAGCTCGGGATGCGACATCAGGTCGATCTCGGGCGCTTCCCCAGCCGGTGCGACGAGGGTAATCTCGTTTGAAAGCAAGTCCTTGCGGGTGCCGGGGGCCAACAGCCCCTCGCCTTCAAGCAGGTCCATCCAGTCGGGGTTGGCCGAGATGTAGACATCCGCCGGTGCCCCCTGTTCGATCTGCCGCGCCAGCGCCGAGGAGCCCGCCAGCGAGATCCGCAGATCGGCGCCGGTGGCCTCTTCAAAGACCGGCTCCAGCGTCTCGAGCGCGGTCTTCAGCGAAGCGGCAGCAAAGAGGGTGACCTCTTCGGCGCTGGCGCGAAGCGGTAGGAGGCCCAGAAGGCAGGCTGTCAGAAGAGGCGCGCGGCGCATGGAATATCCTGCGTTATGTCTGGTGGGAAATATCGCATTCGGCGCCCCCCGCGCCAAGCGCTATTTTCGCGCCGACGCCTCGGGCCGAAGTGCGCGCAGCGTGGCAAGGGGTTGGGAAGACGCCTCTTTCGCGGAGTTCTCGAGCGCGCGATAGGCGGCAAGGACCTGCTCTCCGGCCTCGGTCAGCGCGGCCCCCCCGCCCCTGGCACCGCCGCGCGACGACAGCACGAGAGGCACGCGAAACATGGAGTTCAGCGCCTCGACCAGCTGCCAGGCGCGCTTGTAGCTCATGCCCATCTCGCGCCCCGCCGCAGAGATCGAGCCGGTGCCGGCGATCCGCTCGAGCAGCTCGGCCTTGCCGGGGCCCAGCACGACGCCATCGCCGTAATCGAGGCGGATGCGGAAGCGGGGATCTGGGGTGTGGCTCATGCCCGGAAGATGCCCGGCCAGCGGGGCCGCCGCAAGCGCCGGAATCCCCGTCGGTGGCCTGTCTGTATCGCGTCGGTATGACGTCGGTATCACGTCGGTGTCGGGCGCACGGTGGATTTGCCCTGCGTTTACCCCTTGTGCGGCAGCACGCTGAGCATCTCGTATAGCAGGTTGGCGCCGATCAGGGCGGTATTGCCCGAGGGGTCATAGGGCGGAGAGACCTCGACCAGGTCGCCGCCCACCAGGTTCAGACCGGCACAGCCGCGCACGATCTCGAGCGCCTGCCAGGTGTTGAGACCGCCGGGCTCGACCGTGCCGGTGCCGGGCGCGAAGGCCGGGTCCAGGCTGTCGATATCGAAGGAGAGATAGCAGGGCGCATCGCCGATCCGGGCGCGGATCTCCTCCATCAGGGGCGTGAGGGATTTCCACCAGCATTCTTCGGCGGGGATGACGCGCCAGCCCTTGTCGCGGCCCCAGTCGAAATCCTCGGGGGAATAGCCGGTGCCGCGCAACCCGATCTGGAACACCTTGTCATTGATCAGGCAGCCCTCTTCCCAGGCGCGGCGGAAGGGGCAGCCATGGGCGACCTTCTCGCCGAACATCTCGTCGTTGATATCGGCATGGGCATCCACATGGATCAGCGCCACCGGCCCGTGGCGGTCGCGCATGGCGCGCAGGATCGGCCAGGTGAGCGTGTGGTCTCCGCCAAGCGTCAGCGGCCTGCACCCGTGCGAGAGCACCTCGGCATAGTGGCTGGCGATGATCTGAACCGATTTCTTCAGATCGAAGGTGTTGATCGGCACGTCGCCCAGGTCGGCCACCTGCATATGCTCGAAGGGCGCGGCGCCGGTGGCCATGTTGTAGGGGCGCAGCATGCGGCTCTCGTCGCGGATCTGGCGCGGGCCCAGACGGGTGCCGGGGCGGTTGGAGCTGCCGATATCCATCGGGATGCCGATGAAACCCGCGTCGATGCCCTCGGCGCTTGCCGCCGTGGGCAAGCGCATCATCGTGGCGGGACCACCGAAGCGCGGCATCTCGTTGCCGCCAAGCGGCTGGTTGTACTGGGACATGTCTTCACCTTGCCGGGTCGTTTCCGCGCCCAGTGGATCAGGGCGCAGAGACGGAGGCAAGGGAGATCAGAAGGAGGTCTGGAACGACAGCGAGAGGTTCTCGACCTCGTCGTAATCCTGCTTCTGAAGCGGCACGGCGGCGTTCAGCGTCAGCTTGCCGACGCCGGTGTCGAACTCGAAGGAGACACCCGCCGAGGCGCGCAGGTGCGCGGCGTCATCGACCGGGTCGGCCCCGGCGACGCCACCGGCGGTATTGTCGAGCCCCCAGAGCGTGCCGACATCCAGGAAGACGCCGGGCAGGATCGGGCTGTCGCCGAGGGCATTGGGGAATTGCGCGTCCACGCGGGCCACGGCGAAGCTGTTGCCGCCGAGCGCAGGCGTATCGGCCACCGCCATGTCACGGGGGCCGAAGCCACCGAAGGCGAAGCCGCGCAGCGAGGCCTGGCCCAGCATGTAGCGGTCGCCCACGTGGCTCTCGCCCTCGAGCGCATGGATCGTGCCGGCGGACAGGCGCGTGGTCAGCCGGATGCCACCGGCGGCGCCGAAGCTCCAGCTGGCGGCGGACTTGGCCTGAAGCATCAGGAATTCGTGGTCTTCCGAGGTCGAGCCCAGCTCGAGCACCAGGTCATGGCGCTGGCCGAGGCGGTTCTCGCCCGGCGTGGCATCGAGCCAGGAATAGCGCAGGCCCAGGGCATAGCGGTCGCGGCTGCCCTCGTCGTTCTGGATCAGCGCCGAGGTGGTGCCCGAGACATTCGAGATCTCGGCCTGGGAGAGCGACAGGTAGGTGGTCAGGCTGCGCCCCTCGCCCAGGGTCCAGCTGAGGCGCGGGGTCAGGCTGAGGCTCTGGCTGTCGAAGGCATAGAGGTCGTTGGCCTGGCTGCGGTCAGCCGAGACGCCGAGACCGAAGACCGGCTCTCCCCCGGTCAGATCGCCCGAGAGATCGAGATTGTAGGCCAGGCTGTCCTCGCTGGCCTCGATGCCGAAGCGCAGGCGGGCGCGGTCATTGAACAGCCGGTCCGAGGCGACGGAGGCACCGACGACCGGGCCGAGCGCATCGTTGTAGGCCAGCTTGGCACCGATGCGGACCAGCGGGCGCAGGTCCTGCGGGGCGTAATCCTCGGCGGTTTCCGGCCCCATGTCGCGAGCCACTTCGGGCGCGGCCACGGCATGCGGAGGGTCGAGGAAATCAACATTGTCCGCCAGGACGAACGGCGCCGTACAGGACGCGATACCGGCCGACGTGAAGACAACCGTTTTCATTGCGAAGCTCGCCGAAAAGGTCATGTACACTCCCACTAATTCAAAGCGCCCGATACTGGGCGCGAATTACCCCGACGCATTTGTCGCAGAATAGCGTCAAATCGTAAATCCTGTGGATTACCGCAATCTCTTGTGTGACATTTTGGGCATGTCACAGCACCTGCCAATTGCCCCGCTTTCGTATGATTTGCTCTCGCGTCTGATCGACGCCGCCGATGGCTGTGAGCGCTCGTTCTCCTTCGCGGGCGGAGAGGTCGAGGACCGGGTGCTCTTCTTCCTTGATCACAGCGCCCCCGCCGCCGCCATCCTGCGCGAGGCGGCGGTGTCGCTGGGTCTGCCCGAGACCCTGCTGGAGGCCTGGGAGAAGGCCCGTCCGGGCGCGGATGCCATCGGCCTGGCGCTGCGGCTCGACGGCAGTTCGGTGCGGCTCTACACCCAGTACTGGGAGGTCCTGGCGGCAAGGCTCAGGCAGGGGGACCCGGCCGAGATGCCGCTCTATGCGGGGTTCAAGGCCCTGCCCGACGGCAGCAACCGGATCGACCGCTACATCGCCCAGCCCATGGCCCCGCGAGAGGCCTTCATGCCGCCGCTGCGCGCCGCGCTGCGCGGGCTCGGGATTGATCCGATGGCGCTGGAACAGGCGCTGCGTCCGCTCAATGCCGAGACCTGCATCTTCACCCGCACCGAGGCGCCGGACCGCAGCTCGTGGCTGGCCACCCTGCGCCGGGCGCCGCTTGATCCGGGCGCGGTCGCCGCAATGCTCGCGCCTCTGGGCACCGAGCCTCGCCTGCCCGCGCTGGCGGCCTGCGCCAGGGGCGCGCCGCTCATCCATGTGGCGGGCGGAGAGGATGCGGTGAAGGGCCCCTTCACCACGCTCTATTTCGAGATCACCCCGGAAGAGGCCCGCGCGGCACTGACGCCGCTGGCGGGCTGATCAGCCCGCGCTCTTGTCCCAGCCCGCCACCCGGCAGGATATCCCTGCCGGCAGGGCACGGTCGGAATTATCGATCTCGGCCAGCACCGAGAAGGTGTTCGAGGCCATGTCGAGGAAGGGGTCAATCGCCACCACGCGGCCGCGGACCTCGGCCCCGGTGAGGTCGATGGCGAAATCCACCTCGTCGCCCACGGCGATCTCGCCGTAATAGGCATCGGTGAAGACCATCTCGGCGCTCAGCGTGTCGATGTCGATGAGACGCAGCAGCGGCTCGGTGCCGATGAGCTCGCCGACGGCGACCCCCACCGAGGCGACATAGCCGGTGAAGGGGGCCAGCACGACGGTGCGCTCAAGCGCCAGGCGGGCGCGTTTCTCTTCGGCCACCGCAAGGCGCAGGTCGGTGCGCGTCTTCTCGAGCTCCTCGCCCGAGACCAGGTTGCGCTGGCCCAGCCGGTCGAGCTTCTCGAGCCGGTCCGAGAGGGCCTCGATGCTGATCCGGGCCAGGGTCAGGTCGGCCTCGACCAGCGCCTGGTCGAGCTGCACCAGCACCTGCCCCTTCTGCACCAGGTCGGCGCGGTCCACGCGGACCTCGGTGACGATGCCCGTGCGCTCGGAGCCCACGTCCGAGATATGCAGCGGCGACAGCAGGCAGGTCAGCGGCATCGGCATCGGCTGCTCTTCAGCGCTGGCGCTGGCAGCCATGAGAGAGATGGCGAGCGGGGCGAGGGCCATGCGGCCGCGAGCGAAAGCAGGTGTCATGGGGAAATCCTAGCGGATGCCGAGCTGCCGCGCCAGTTCCTGTTCGCGCAGCAGTGTCGCCCGGCGCAGCGACAGCGCCCGGCCATCGCGCGCGCCCTGGATGCGCGCCAGCGCCCGGCGCGGCATCAGCCGCAGGCGCAGCGCCGCCAGGCAGAGGATACGGGTCAGCCGCGGCACGCCCTCGGTCAGGCCGCGGTCCCCGAAGGCCAGCTGGCGCTCGTAGCTGCCAGGATCGCCCTGCCGCCCGGCCCGGCCGTAGAGCTGCCGCTCGAGCCGCCCCGAGGCCATGACCGAGGCGATGATCACATGCAGGCCGCCGGCCTCGCGCACCTCGGGCGACAGCCCGATATCGGTGCCGCGCCCGGCCAGGTGGGTGGCGATGGTGATGCGGTGCAGTTGGCCCGCCTCGGCCACCAGCTCTGCCTCCTGCTCTTCGGCCAGCGCGTCCAGCACGGCGACCTCGTGGCCCAGCTCGGCAAAGACCGCCTGCAGCGCCGCCGCCTCGGCCACGTCGTTCAGCCCCACCAGGACCGAGCGCGTCCGGGCCACCTCGAGCGCGCGCCGTGCCACTTCCTGCCACTTGCGCGCCGGGTTGCGGTGCAGACGGAAGCCCAGGTCCTTCAGCTGCGAGGGGGCATGGGGTTTCACCGGGCGCACCGCCAGGCGGTAGATCGACCAGAACTCGGCCCGGCATTCATGGGCCGTGCCGGTCAGCCCGGCCAGGTGACGGTAGGAGCGGAAGAAGCTCTGCTGGGTGATCTGGCCGACAGTGCGCGCCTCGGCAGAGGGCTCTACCCCCTCTTTCAGCTCGACCATCTGCTGCATGCCATAGGCCCATTTGCGGTCGTCCATGAGCCGCCCCGTGGCCTGGTCGATCATCACCACCTCGCCCTCGCGCAGGATGTAGTGCACCCCGTCGTGGAAGTTGTGCAGGGCGGTCAGCGCCATCTCGGCCAGCTCGATCAGGCCGTCGTCGCGGGCCGCCGGATGCGGCCAGTGCTGGGCCTCTTCGGCCAGGGCCTGGATGCCGGTCTCGGTCAGCCGCCAGCTGCCACGGGCATCGGCGCGACGCTCGCGGCCCGGACGACAGGCATCGGCGAAGCTCAGCAGGTCGGCAAAGAGCATCAGGTCGGCGGCGGGCGGGGCCTCGGTCGGCTCCGACAGGATCATCGGCACGGTGGCGTCGTCGATCAGCACGCTGTCGACCTCGTCGACGATGGCGAAGCTGCGCCCCATCTGGCGCGCGCTCTGCGGGCGCTTGCCCTGCCGGGCCTCGCGCAGGTCGCGCAGGGCGTCGAAGACGAAGGTCTTGTTGGTGCCATAGACGATGTCGTGATCGTAGGCGGCGCGCTTCTCGTCGTCGGAGTGCTTCTGCAGGACCACGGTGGAGGTCAGCCCGAGCCGCCGGGCCATGGGCTGCATCCCCTCGTGGTCGCGGGCGGCCAGGTAGTCGTTGACGGTCACGACGTGGGTGAAGATGCCGACGCGGGCCGCCGCCAGCGCTGCCAGCGCCGCGGCCAGGGACTTGCCCTCGCCGGTGCGCAGTTCGACGCATTCGCCGGCCAGCAGGCGCAGGGCGCATTCGATCTGGTTGTCGCGCAAGCTGAGACCGGTCTCGCGGCGGATCACTTCCAGTACCAGCGCCAGCACGGCAGCGCCTTCGCGGGTCAGCAGCCCCTCGGCGGGGATATGCAGCGCCGCGTTGACCTCGGCCAGGTCCTCGTCCGAAAGCGGTTGCAGAAGCGCCCAGGCCTCGCGGGCCTGGGCAATCAGGCGGGCCGGGGCCAGCCCCCTGCCCCGGCTGATCCGCCAACCCACGTGATCGTCGAAGAAGAGCCGCGCCTTCCCCAGGCGCGAGAGCTCGCGCCGCACCGGGTGGCGGCGGGACCGGCGCCAGGCGCGCAGGCCCGGCGGGGCGGCGTCGGTCAGGCTCAAAGCCGGATCACCCGGACGAAGAGACGGCGGACATGGAACAGCAGCTGCTCTGCCGCCGTGGCCTGTCCGAGGTCGATCCGGGCATCGAAGCGCAGGCCGGAGCGCGAGGACAGGTCGCCCTCGGGCGCCGCCCAGACAATCCAGCTGGAGATCAGCGCCCGGCCCTCGGCCGCGGCGGGCAACATGCCTCCGGCCGGGGCCAGCAGCGCCTCGGGCACCTGGCCGCCGCTGTCGACAACGCTTTCGCGCAGCACCGGCAGGGTGATTTCCGTCCCGTCGGGAAACAGCAGATCGACCTCGGCGCGGTCACGGGCCAGGCCGGAATAGGCGGCGGGGAAGGCGATCGGCAGCTCGATGGCATCGGGGGCCTGGATCTCTCCCAGCCGGTCACCGCGGAAGACGAAGCTGCCCTTCAGCGGCGCGCGGGCCCCGTCCCAGGCGAGACGGCCGTCGCGCGGCGCGGTGACGACCAGGGCCGCCACCCGCTCTTCGGCCCGCTCCAGCGCCTCGGCGGCGATCTGCTGCTCGCGCTCCAGCCGCTGGCGCTCCAGCGGGGCGAGCCCGGCACGGGTCTGCGCCTCGGACAGGTAGGCCAGGCTGAGGGTCAGGGCCTCGCGCCGGGCCAGGGCCTCGGAATCCTCCAGTCGCAGGATCTCCTGGCCCGCGCTGACCCTTGCGCCATCGGCGACGCGGAAGGCCGCGACGCGGGCGGTGGTGCCGGCGGTGACCTTGGCCTGCGGCAGGGCGGTGACCTGCCCCGCGCCACTGGCCGAGAAGGGCAGCGGCACGAAGCCCGCCAGCCCGATGATCACCGCGAGAAAGAGCGCCACGCGCAGGCCCGCGCGCGACTGCCGGTTCTGGGCGCGAGCCATGCGCATCCCCTTTCGGATCGTCTTGTAGGGGGGCCAGATCAGCCCCATCACCACCGCCCAGGCCGCCAAGATGAGGCCCAGCAGGAAGAACCAGTTGGCCACCACCAGCGCGATGGTCAGCGTCAGCAGCGTCCGGTAGAGCAGCGCCGCCGTGCCATAGATGCCGAAGATCCAGGCCTCGGAACGGCTGACCTCGAGCTCGGGCCGCAGCCCGCAGATGCGCCACAGGAAGCGGTCCTGCAGGTAGGCGCCGGCACGGGAGGCCATGTTGGGCAGCTCCAGCCAGTCCGAGACCACGTAGTAGGCATCGAACTTCAGCAGCGGATTGCCGTTGAAGAGCAGGGTCGAGACCGTGCCCAGCAGGATGAAGTTGAACAGCAGCGCCCGTTCGAGGCCGGGTTCCAGCCCCAGCCAGAGCAGCAGCGCGACCGAGGCCATGACCAGCTCGGCCAGGATGCCCGCGCCGCCGACCAGCATGCGGGCGCGCTTGTCCGGCAGGGCGTTGGCCTCGGAGGCCTCGACGTAGGGCACGGGGAACATGACGAGGAACATCACCCCGCATTCGCGCACCTTGCCACCGAAGCGGTAGAGCGCCAGGCAATGCGCCATCTCGTGGAAGAACTTCATCACCGGATAGGTCAGGGCCACGCCGATCAGCCGCGATTGCGACAGCAGCGCCTGGTCGGCGCTCTGGGTCAGCTCGGGCAGGTGGATGAGCCCCAGCACCAGCCCCGAGAGCAGCAGCAGCGCCACCATGACCCCGCCGAAGGGGGTGAACAGCCAGGAGGTGAAGGGCCAGAGCACCTTCACCAGCGGTTCGGGATCGAAGAGCTTGACCTTGATCGACAGGGGCGAGGCGGCGCGCTGCTCGATCTGCTGCGAGCGGCGGCGGGTGTCGCGTTCGGTCAGGCTTTCGGCGTCGATCTCGTGGTCCGACAGCACCAGGCCCGACGAGACCAGTTGCAACAGCCAGTCGACCAGCTCGCTCTGGGTGGGCGCGGTGGCGGGGCGGCGGATCATCTCTTCCCAGAGCGCCTGCGCCGTGCGCCGCCCGTCGAGCATCCGCCACAGGTCCTGCGCGCGGGCCGAGAGCCGCACATGCTGGCCGGTGATCCGGTCCGAGAGCACGATATAGGGCTCGCCCCGGAAGACCTGCGCCGAAGCGCTGACGGCGGCGCGGCGGCGAAAGCGGCGTTCGGCGAAGAGGTGCCAGTCGGGGTGACGCAGCCCGGCCATGGGCCTAGCTCCAGCGCCAGAGGGTCCGGCGGAACCAGCGCGCCGCGCCCCGTGTCCAGGCCTTCAGCGCCGAGGTCTCGCCCAGCTCCAGCCGCGCCACGCCGCGCATGCCGTCGAGCAGGTTCGCATCGGGTGTGGCCTCGGTGAAGTCCAGCCAGACGGGGAAGCTGTTCACCCCCTCGCGCATTTCGGGCCGACCGCCCATGGCCGCCAGGGTGACCTCGAGAGGCTGATCGGGATAGGCGGTCAGCAGCATGGTGCCGGGGGTGCCCACGGGCAGGTCGGAAATCCAGTCCTCGTCGACGAAGGCCAGCACGCGGAAGGCACCCGAGGTGGCCAGCTCCATCAGCGGCTCGCCCAGGCGGACGCGGTCACCGACCCGGCGCCAGGCGTCGCCGCCCACCACCACCGCCTCGGAGGGCGCGGTGAAACTGGCCAGCTCGAGCTGGCGTTCGGTCAGGCCCAGGTCGACCTCGGATTGCTGGCGCTGTGCCTCCAGCAGCCGCACCTGCGCCGTGTCGCGCTGCGCACGGGCGGTGGCGGCCTCGCTGTCGATCTCGGCCAGGCGGGCGCGGATCTGGTTGAGCCGCAGGCGCAGGTCGGCATCCTCCATCGAGACCAGCAGCGCACCAGGCTCGACCCGGTCACCCAGTTGGTAAGGGGCGCGGGCCAGGAAACCGTCGAAGGGGGCCGAGACCACCTGCCGCTCGCGCGCTTCGACGCGGGCGGTGAAACTGGGGGCGACCTCGGTCGGGATGAAGGCGGCGGCGGTGGCGGCGGCGGCCAGCAGCAGCAGGGCCAGCTTCAGCTTCCAGGCGGTCTTGCCGAACAGCCCGACCACGAGGCCGGTGATGAAATTGCCAAGCCGCCGCAGCGGCGCGGGATGGGCGCGGGCCTGGATCGTCAGCGCCTCGCCCAAGAGCCCCGAGAGCGTCTCGGCCCCCTCGGCGCGCAGCCCCTGCCCCTCGCCCTCGGCGAAGATCAGGATCACCACGGCCCCGGCCTTGTCGCCCTGCCAGACCGGCAGGATCAGCCCGCGCGCCCCGCCCAGGCGTTCGACCAGCACCTGTGCCTCGTCGAGCAGACGCGCGGTCAGCGGGTCCTCGCGGCCCGGATCCTCGGTCAGCCCCTCGGGCGCCAGGGTCTCGGCGGGCGCGGTGAGCATCGGCGTGCGATGGCGCAGGGCCAGCGCCGCCAGCCCCTCCATCGCCTGGCGGGCATCGGAGGGGCGCTCGATACCGCCCCCGCCCGAGATCGCCGCCAGCGTCGGCGTATCCGCCCGCAGCCAGCAGACGCCGGTGAGCGCGGGCTGGAAAGAGCCCTCGAGCCGCGCGATCCACTGGTCGGCCAGCAGGCGGCGGTTGCGGGCGCGGGCGGCCTCGATCAGCACCTGGGCACCGACGGCCCCGCCGAGAGCGCGGCTTTCGCCCGCCTCCTCGCGGTCCTTCAGCGCCGCCACCAGCAGCCAGCCGGTGCGCGCCTCGATGGCATTCAATGTGGTCTGAAGATCACCCGGAGAGATCCCGGCCAGGCGCAGGATCAGCACCAGGTCCAGCCCCGGTCCGCCCACCATGTAGGTGGCCAGCCAGCCGTCCTGCCCCTCGCCCATGGCCTCGACCGAGCCGCCGGCGTCGGGGTCGAACCCCGCCAGCACCCGGCGGTGCACCTGCATCGGCAGATCGCCGAGGCGCGCGGCCTCGGTCCAGTCGCCGGCCTCGCCGAGGAAGGCCTGGACGCCCTTCAGCCCCGGCAACACCGCCAGGTGTCGCCGCAGGGCACGCTCGAAGAGCGGCATGGTCAGGGGCGCCGTCATGTTCATCCGGTCAGGTCGACTTCATCCTTGGCTCAGGCGGCATCGCCGCCCTTGCCGAAACGCCATCCGGTGATCTTCCAGCTGGGGGCCTCGGCGCCGGAAGTATTGGCCACCTTCTCGCCCGCTGCAAGCGCCCAGCCAAGAGCGGTATCGCTGCCTTCCCCGAAGGGCACGGCGCGCGCATCCTCCAGCGGCGGAGCCTCACCCCCGGTTTCCGGCGGCGTGCCGTCGTCCGCGGGCGCTTCCTCGTCCTCCGGCGTCTGGGCTTCCTGACCCAGCAGCGGCGCCTCGGTAAGCATGTAGGTGAAGCCGGTCATGCCGGGCACCGCTTCCTCGGGCTCGTCGAAGACCTCCAGCAGGGCTGCCAGGTCCTCGTTCTCGCCCACCTCGTCCTCGTTCAGCACCAGGTCGACACGCATCTCGGCGAGCATCTGGCTGACCGAGGGCACAGCCGCGGCCTCGCCCACCGGATCGGAGCCCGAGACGACCTCAACCTCGGTCTTGCCGGAGGAGAAGTTCACGCCAAGGGTGATCTGCGCCAGCAGGTCGATGTCCCGCACGGCCGGGGTCAGGAAGGAGGTCAGGACCTCCTTGTCCGGCTCGGAGGAATTGGGGTCGGGGCGCATCCGCACGCGGGCGAATTCACCGGCCACGATGTCATCGGCGATGTTCAGATCGAAGCTGTCGTTGCCGATGCCGCCAAGCAGCACGTCCTGGCCCTCGCCACCGATCAGCGTGTCGTCGTCGCCGACCTCGATCTCGGTGCTCTCGAAGGTGATCTCGTAGGTGCCGTCGATCGGGTCGACGTGGATCAGGCCGCCGTCACCGGCGATGTAGTCATGGCCCGACATGCCATCCAGGTAGTCACGCCCCGCGCCACCGATCTGGATGTCGCGGTTGCGGCCACCGTAGAAGGTGTCGTCGCCACCGGTTGCGAACTGGTTGTTCTCGGCCCGGTAGTAGGCACCCGAGGTATCGGCCTGGATGATACCGGCATCGCCGATGGCCAGGTTGAGGCCCGCGTCCGAGGACACGGTATCGTCGCCCTCGCCCAGGATCACCCAGTCATCGCCCTCGCCGGTCAAGACCAGGTCATCGCCACCGAAGGCCGGATCCTCGATCACGCTGGCAAAGACCGAGCGGATGCCGTCGACATAGTCGAGCTCGGCCATGTCGCCCGCGATCACGTCGTCACCATTGGCGGTGGTGATCGTGTCGTCGCCGAAGCCGCCGAAGGCCACCACGTCACCGTCGCCGACGGTGATGCTGTCATCGCCGCCCACTTCGCTGTTGGCGGTCTCGATCCGGGTCAGCGCCCCGGCCGAGGTCGCCTGGATGCGGCCATTGTCGCCCAGCACCACGGCCCCGCCCGGTCCAAGCGCGACCGTATCGGCGCCCTGGCCCGCGATGACCCAGTTGGAGCCCTGCCCGGCCTCGATCTCATCGCCCGCGCCCGCTTCGGGCAGGTCGTTGAGGGCGTTGAAGTCGGTGCGCGCGCCATTGGTGTAGTCAAGCTCGGCAAAGTCACCGGCGATCACGTGATCGCCCGAGCCGACCCGGATGGTGTCGCTGTCGCGGCCACCGAAGACCACCGCATCACCGGAGCCCAGGTCGATCTCGTCGGCGCCGCCCAGGGCGTGCTCGAAGCTCTCGACACGGGTCATCAGCTTGCCCGAGGTCTGCTGGATGCGACCGCTGTCGCCCAGCACCACGCCGCCGCCGTCCTTGGCGGTGACATCGTCCGCGCCCTCACCGGCGATGATCCACTGCAGGCCGTGGCCCAGGTCGATCACGTCGTCGCCGCCGACCACGGGGTCATTGGTGAGCGCGTTGAAGTCGGTGCGGACACCGGCGGTGAAGTCGAGCTCGGCAAGATCACCGGCGATGGAATGAGAGCCATCACCGATGCGGATCTCGTCCGCATCGCGGCCACCGAGGACCACCATGTCGCCCGAGCCCGCGTCGATGCTGTCGGCACCGCCGACGGTCGAATTGGCCGTCTCGATCCGGGTGAAGTCCATCGCGTCGGTCTGCTGGATCTGGCCGTTGTCGCCCAGAACCACGCCGCCGCCATGACC
>NZ_OBEA01000016.1 GCF_900215355.1 Pseudooceanicola antarcticus
TGACGTGCTCCCCGTAGTGTCCGCGTTTTTTAGTTCGCTCTGTTCAGGGTTTGGTCCTCTACTGACCGTTGGTGATACTCCCACGGGGTGAGCCCGTCGAGGCTCGTGTGGGGGCGGTGGTGGTTGTAGTCGTCGCGCCAGGCCGAGATAAGCTCCCGGGCGTGGCGCAGGTTGGCGAATAGGTGCTCATTGAGGCACTCGTCGCGCAGCCGGCCATTGAAGCTCTCGACGAAGCCGTTCTGCATGGGCTTCCCAGGCGCGATGTAATGCCACTCGACCTTGCGATCCTCCTGCCATTTCAGAATGGCATTCGAGGTCAGCTCCGTGCCGTTGTCGCTGACCACCATGCATGGATAGCCGCGCACCCGAGCTATGTTGTCGAGCTCACGGCCAACGCGCTGCCCCGACAGCGAGGTGTCCACGACCGCGGCCAGGCATTCCCGGCTGAAGTCGTCGATGACGCAGAGCACCCGGAAGCGGCGACCATCGGACAGGCTGTCTGACACGAAGTCCAGGGACCATCGCTGGTTCGGCCCCTGCGGGAGCGCCATCGGCGCCCTCGTTCCGATCGCGCGCTTGCGACCGCCACGCTTGCGCACTGTCAGGCCTTCTTCACGGTAGATCCGGTAGAGCTTCTTCCAGTTCACCTGCCAGCCCTCTCGGCCCAGTAGGAGGTGCAGTCGTCGGTAGCCAAACCGCCGACGTTCGCTGGATAGCTCCTTCAGCCTCTCTCGCAGCTCGGTGTCCGCAGGTCTGGTTGAGCCACGTCGATACACACGCGGATCGATCCCGGCCAGAGCACAGGCCCGTCGCTGGTTGTAGCTCTTCTCTTTCATGGCCCAGTCCACAGCTCGCCGCCTTGCACCGGGCTTCAGAAGTTTTTTCCCAGCATCTCCTTGAGCGTGGCGACATCGAGCATGTGCTCCGCCAGCATCTTCTTCAGCTTCGCGTTCTCGGCTTCGAGCGCCTTCAGCCGTTTGGCCTCCGACACCTCCATGCCGCCATACTTCGAGCGCCACTTGTAGAACGTGCCATCACTGATCCCGTGCTTCCGGCAGAGCTCCTTGGCGCCTACCCCGGCCTGGTGCTCCTTCAGGATGCCAATGATCTGCTCTTCGCTGAAACGGCTTTTCCGCATCGTCTGTCTCCTCGTTTGGAGAACAGGCTAACTTCAAACCGCGGACTTTTCAGGGGAGCACGTCA
>NZ_OBEA01000007.1 GCF_900215355.1 Pseudooceanicola antarcticus
GGGCTCACCCCGTGGGAGTATCACCAACGGTCAGTAGAGGACCAAACCCTGAACAGAGCGAACTAAAAAACGCGGACACTACGGGGAGCACGTCACCAGTCAGGGCGGCACCGTAGGCCTTCAACTAAATCAGGCATTGAGCTTCTCGCTAAAGATGGCCGCCATTGGCGTAGCCGCAGGGAAGCAGTGTCTTGTCCCGCACTGTCACCTCTACCTCTCGGATCGCGCTGCAAAGCGCCACGAACCTCCGGCTTGCTCAGCCAAGCTGCTTCGGGGCGGCACTCCTCTCGCCGCGACTGGCGATCATCCCCGCCCGGACCGGGACACCGGCGCAGGCCGGTGGACCGGAGCGCGCCTTCCTGACCCCTTTCGGGTCGCCTCGGAGACGGAAGGAACATATGCCGGGCTCGCCCGCCGCAGCACCTCTCACCCCCTGATTGTATAGGTTTTTCCAAACCTTCTGAGGCGCAGGACAAGCCCTTCCTATCGTGACCCAGCGTATATGAAGTTTTTCTTACTTTAAGGATTAGCATTTTCCACTTCCGCACAAAATTTCTTCATGTCATCCTGCGTCGCAGGAGGAGTTGGTTCGCCCTAGGGCGGACAGATTTTACGCATCAGATCGAAAGTTGGCTCACCCTGCACGCAGGGCGGATCTGGCTGGCCGTCTCTCGCCCGACCGAAAATCTCGGCGGCAGCGGGCCCGAACAGATTTGCCTGATCGTCGGAAGAGGCCCCCTTTTGCGGGGGTGAATACTCACGAGGAGGACAGCCCCAGAGGCTGGAACATGACAATGAAAATTCAATCCAAACTGGCCCTTGCAACGGCAATCGCCGCTCTCTCCATGCAGGGCAGCTTCGCCCTGGCACAGGACAACTACCCGCCCTACCCCGAGCAGAAGCCGCTGTCTCCTCAGCGCCAGGGCGCGGTCTGGGAAGGCCATGAGGACACCCCCAATGGCGGCCGCCCCGAGATCAACACGGTCGAGGAGATGGTCGAGATCAGCGGCTACTCCGCGCCCGCGGCTCTCGAATATGCCAGCCTCGCCGCCATCGCCGCAGACGGCAACTGGGGCCCGACCATGTTCTACCAGTGCAAGCACCCCCATGGTGGCACGGCGCTGAACGCCGACTACCCGGTGCCGCTGGAAGTCTTCGACAATGTCTACTCCGTCGGCAATGACGCCAACAACATCTGGGCGATAGACACCGGCGAAGGCATCATCCTGATCGACACGCTGCGCAGCGCAGAGCAGGCCGAGGGCTTCATCGTCGGGAACATGATGCGCATGGGTCTCGACCCCAAGGACATCAAGATCATCATCATCTCGCATGGCCACTTCGATCACACCGGCGGTCTTGCCTACATGAAAGAGCTGACCGGCGCCGCTATCGGCATGTCGGAAGCCGACTACCAGATGGCGACGATCGCCGGCGAGATCCCCGAGCGTGCCGAGAATGACTTCGTCATCACCGATGGCATGGAGATCACCCTTGGCGACACCACGCTGACCGCGCTGCTGACGCCCGGCCACACCCCCGGTACCGTCTCGCTGATGATCCCGCTGACCTGGCAGGGCGAAGAGTACATGGGCTCCTACATGGGCGGCGTCGGCGCCCCCCGCGACATCGCCACCGTCAACCAGTGGCGCGAGTCGATCGACCGCATGGCCTATGTCTCTGAGCTCATGCAGGCCGACGTGATCATGTCGAACCACACCATCGGGGACGACGGGCTGACGAAGATCGCCGAGATGGCGGCCGATCCTTCGACCAACCCCTATATCGTCGGCCACGAGGCGGTGCTTGGCTACTACAGCGCCTGGCGCAACTGCCTCTCCGCCGACGTGGCGCAGATGATCGCCAATGGTGCCGAGATCCCGGCCCTGCTCCCGAAGGAGTAAACCAGGCAGCCCCGGCGCGAGCTTCTCGCGTCGGGGCGCCAACTTTCCAGGTTCAGGATCAAGATGACCTCTTCACTCGCCTCCCCCGCCTTCACCCGCCGCCGCATGCTGACGCTCGGCAGCGCGCTTGCGCTCGCCCCCCGCGTGGCCCTGGCCCAGTCCCCCCGGACCATCGCCTGGCGCGACTTGATCCCCGAGGGCGTCGACTACCCTGAGGTCGTGGCCGATGGCGAGATCGACGTCGAAGCCGATACCTGGAAGCCTGTCTGGGACGAGAACGCGCTGCAGCTGAACACCCGCCTCGAAGGCGAGCTGATCCGCATGCCGGGCTTCATCATCCCGCTGGAAACGCGCGCCGGCGGGATCACCGAGTTCATCCTGGCCCCCTTTGTCGGCGCCTGCATCCACGTCCCCCCGCCGCCGCCGAACCAGCTGGTCTACATCAAGACCGACAAGCCGCTGCAGGGCACCGGCCTGTGGACCGCGATCTGGGTGACCGGGCAGCTGGAGATCTCTGCCAGTTCGACCGAGCTTGCCGAGATCGGCTATCGGATGACCTCTCCCGAGATCGAGATCTACGAGCTCTGACCGCGCAGCGACAGCCCCCCCGGCGGGGTCCCGACAGCGCGCCCTGAACTGTCTGCATGCCCTTTGCGGCGCGTCCGTGCGCCCCATGGAAATCCCGTGCCACGCCAGCAGGCGGGCCCTGCCATGCTGGGCGCATGGCTCCTCGGGTTTTCCATAAGCGGCAGGATGTCCCCTTTCCCAGATCCCCCAATGGCACCCGAATTGCGGTGGCCTCGATGGGGCGCTGGTGCTGCGCGCGGCGCATTGGCTGAGCCATGTGTCGCGGGACGTCGAAAGCCCCATCTGGCACCCCTGGCTGACGCGCCTGACCTAAGGCCAGCATCTGGTTCGCCATGGGCTGAGAGGGTGCGGCATGTCCGACAGGACCGTCCCGACAATCGGTTTCGACGCCTGGCTCAAGGACCTGGAAACCGTCGCCAATACGATTGGCGCGCCCTTCGTCCCGATGGGCATGTCGCAGGGGGCCGCCCTTGCCAACGCCCAGGCCGCAAAGCGCCCCGACAGGGTCTCTGCGCTGATCATCATCGGCGGCTAGGGGCGCGGCCTGCTGGCCCGAGGCGCTGGCGATTTGCGGAATCACTCTCGTCAATCGCCTCCACACATCGACGATCCGTGACGTATCCAAGGGGCTGGTGCTGCTCGATGCCCCGGCCGGTGCCTTCATGCCACGCGCCAGCCAAACACACGGGCGAGCAGAGGCGCATCACCTTTGCGGCGCGGCAGATCGAAGCTGAAGGGGAGTTATGGTACCGCCTCCCTGGCTTGAACAGGGGACCTCTGGATCCACAATCCAGCGCTCTAACCAACTGAGCTAAGGCGGCACGTGGGGGGTCATCTACCCAGCCCGCCGGACGAATGCAAGAGGCGTTTGACAAGAAAATCATCCGCCGCGCCAACGCCCCGACGGAAAGGAAAACGCCACCTCCGGGAGAGCATCCGGAGGTGGCGTCAGGGACAAGATCCGGGAACCCCCGGACTGCAAATCTTGGACACGCAGGTTTGCAGAGATGCTGACGCTACCTGACGTCGACCTGCCGCGTTGAGACCCTTATTGAGCCAGATTAAGGCGGAAATGTGGCGAAACCGAAAGAAACCCCCTCTCAAGACTTATTTCCGCCGCAAAGCCCCCTGCCCCAATTCCGCTCCGGCCTTGTCAATCGCCCCGGCAGAGGGTACCGATCCGCAGCCATTTCCGGAGGTTTCCATGGGTATCGACACCGAACGTGACATTGAAGCGAACCTGCAGATCGGTCCGACCGACAGCGGCATGGTGCGCCTTTTCGTCGAGGCCGGCTCGGTCGAGATCCCGATGGACTTCGAGCCCGAGGAAGCCATCGAGATCGCGGAAGAGATCCGCGCCGCGGCCCAGGCAGCCCAGTCTGTCGGCAAGAAGCGCCGCTGAGCGCTAGAGCCGCGGATCGCGCAGCGCCTGCAGGCGCCGCGCGGAATCCCTGGCGAACTTCTGCAGGATCGACTTGCGCCGCGCCCCCGCCAGGCGGCTTTCTTCGGGCATGCGGACCAGCTCTCCGCCATAGGCATCGGCGATGATCAACCCGCTCTCTTCGGGCAGAAGCTCGACCGGGAAATCCTGGTCGACGGCCCAGAAGAAGCGGTCGCACCAGTCCAGGTAGCCCTGCCACTTGGCATCCGATGTGTAATCGGCCCGAGAGCTCTTGCACTCCACCACCCAGATCTCTCCCTTCGGGCCAAGCCCGATCACGTCGACGCGCTTGCCGCGCTCGGGCACGAACTCCTCCAGCGGCGCGAAGCCATGCGAGAGCAGCAGACGACAGACGCCACGGGCGATGAGCTGGCCGGGCTGTGGCGCGAGGGGCTCGGGAGAAAGCGGGGTCAGGGGCATGCCGATATTCTGAACATTTCATGAACATGCGCAAGCCCCTTTGGTCTCCCGCCGGGGTCCACCTATGTTGACCTGAAGGGCATCGCAACGGCCCCGACAAAGTGGCGAGGGACAAAAGTGAACGAAAAGACCGATGTACGGGACGCGGCCCAGCCCGATCCCCGCGCCCGCATGGTGCATGAGCTGGAAACCCACCTGGGCTTCCTCGACACCTTTACCGGCGCAGCACTTGGCGTTCTGGCGGTGGCCTCGGGGATCTACACCTACCTTGGCGTGCAATCTCTGCTGGATGGCGACGGTGCCATGCAGGCCTTTGCCGCGATTGCCTATTCGGTTGCGGTCTCGACCGGCATTTTCGTCTTCTGGTCCTACCTGATGCGATTGTTTCCAGCCATGCGCTCGGCCCGCTCGCGCGCCGGCCTGCTTGGGGCCATGGGGCTTGGCTCGCTGGCGATCATCGCAATGTCCTCCTGGCTGAACGCCGCGGCGCTGGCGGGGGGCGCGGCGGTGGAACAGCACCTGGCCGTAACCGTGCAGGATTACCAGGCCGCGCTGGAGCGCGCGAACGAGAACGCCCTTGCCGCCCAGGGGCTTGAGCGCGACGTGGCGCGGGTCCAGCAAAGCTTCGCGGATCTGTCGGAACAGGAGGCCTCGGGTGGGCTCTCGGGTCTGGCCGGGCGTGGTGCGGTCTTCCGGGTCCTGCGCCAGAAATCCGAAGAGCTTGGCGCCCTGCAACAGCAGATCGCCGAGCAGTCGCCGCTTGTGGATGCGGCCTTCGCCGAGGGCAATGCGATCCTCAGCCGGATGCGCGCGCTGACAGTGGAACCCGGCCCGGTCGACATCCGGACGGTGGAATTCTCCGAAGAGGCCGTGCAGCTTGCCGGTCTGATCGCGCGGCTGCGCCAGCTTTCGGTTGCCCCGCTGGTCGAGCGCGCCGCGCAGGATCTGACCGCCTCTGTCGTCCTGCCCGAGCTGGACGGCGGCAGCGAGGCCTCGCGCACCGCCCAGGGAACCACCATCGCCTCGGTGCTGGACGTGCTGGCCAAGCGCGCCACGACACTCGAGAGCGCGGCGGCCCAGGTCATCGCCCTGCCCGACCCGGAAGAGATCTCTTATACCCCGCTGTCGCCCGCAGACGCGGTGATCCGCTATGCCGGCAATTTCGTGCCCTCCTGGGCCGGGGCCATCGCCATCGACCTGCTTCCGGCGGTTCTGGTGCTGATCCTGACCGTGACCCAGGGAGCGATCCGGTCGGGCCGCGAGGCGGTGCCCATCGAGGACCGGATGACGGTATCGGAACTGCGGGCCGCGCTGGCGGCGGCGCGCGACGTGGATGTGGCGCTGGCCAACGGGCGGGCCGAGGCGCACTCCGGTCGCAAGGACCTGCCAGATGTCTGAGCCAAATGAGGGAACGACCCTGCGCCGCGCCCTGATGGGCGTGCTAGGGTTCCAGGTACTGCTGGCGCTGCTGCTGTTTCTCGGAGACCTGGGCGAAGGTTTCAGCTTGCCGGGCCGGGGCGGCGATGCGCCGGGCCTTGAGCAGCCGACCGCGCCGGGCGACCAGACCCGCCGCTTCGCGCCAACCCGGCCGGCGGCCCCCGGTGTCACGCCCTCGGGACCGATGCCCGAGCGTCTGGTGCTGACCGAGCGCGCGGGCGCCTGGCACCTGAGCGGCGCGATCGCAGAGGGTGACGGTGCCCGCGTCGCCCGCCAGATCGCAGCGCGCGAAGGGGAAGGCGCGCCGCAGACGCTTTTCCTCGACAGTCCCGGCGGCTCGGTTCACGACGCGCTGGAGCTTGGCCGGGCGATCCGTTCGGCCGGGCTTGCGGTGAACATGGAGGCCGGGGCGATCTGCCTCTCGGCCTGCCCGTATCTGCTGGCCAGCGGGGTGACCCGCGCGGCCGATCCGGAGGCCTGGGTCGGCGTGCACCAGCACTACTTCGGAGAGAACACCCTTCTGCCCGCCTTTACCGCCGTGTCGGATATCCAGCGCGGCCAGGGGCTCGTGATGCGCTACCTCGAAGAGATGGGGGTCGACCCGCGCATGATGGGCCCGGCCCTGATGACCCCACCGGATGAAATCTACATGCTGACCCGCGAGGAAATGCTGGAGTTCGCGCTGCTCACCGAAGAGCCCCGGACTTAAAAACAGACGGGAAATGCAGCGATCCCCTTGCCGCAGCTGCAGCAAAGGCCTAGGTGGGGGATCGGCGGGTGCTGCCCTTCTCGTGTACGGTTACATTCCGGTGGCCTTAAGCAAATCCGAGGGAGCTGGCTCTGTCCGGGCCGTGGTCCGGTTACCTGGCGCCCACCTGATCATCAGGTCCTCGGGAATGCGTCAACCAAACGGTTGCGTGCGGGCCCGCCACATATCCAACTACATCAGCAGCTTGAGCCAGGCGCTCAGCGCTTGCGCGCCTCGGCAGCGACCCGCACGGGACGGGCCGGCAGCGGCAGGCGCGTGCCGCCCCTGGGCTCGTCGTCGTCCTTGAGGCGCATCACCGAGATGCCGAATTGCACGCCGGCAAAGACGATCCCGTTCGAGAAGAAGATCAGGAAGGCGCCGAGAATCCCGTCCGAAGAGCCAAGGACAAGGCGCTGCAGCCCCATCACGTCGAAATAGATCAGCCCGGCGGTGAAAAGCGCCGAGATCCCGAAACCGACGAGGCATTGGGTGATGTAGAGACGGATGAGCTTGGGCATGGCGGCCTCCGACGCGAAATGATGCCACCATTATAGCAGTTCCCGCCCCGGTTGTCAGTTCACCCGTCCGCGGCCCGGCGTCGCGGCCAGCCCCGCTGCGGCCCCGACTCAGGTGCAATTGCGGGATTGCACCCGGAGGCCGCCGCGAAGTTTGACTTATGCATACCACCTGAATACACGTGACGCCAAATAGCGACAGCGGGGGCGGAGAATGAAGCGATTGACGGCATATCCATGCGCGACGATGGCCTTTTTCCTGGCACTGCCCGCCGCTCAGGCCCATGCGGCCTCATCCTGTCCGGTCGAGCCGGTGAGCGTCACTCCGGTCGAGCTGACGCGGATGGACAGCTACATCAGGAACACCCAATCCTGGGGCCCAAGCGGTTTCGTCACCACCTCCCTGTCAGAGCGCAGCGGCAAGCGGGTGACGACCACCTATCTCACCCAGCACCCCCTGCTGCCGGGCAGCCTCAGCCGTGACGGCATGCGCATCGACCTCAGCTATGACAGCCCGCTCGAGGACATTCCCCGGCTGAAGACCATCAAGCGCTGGCGGTCCGGCTACACGGCGTCAATGGATGGGGAGGTGCTGGAACGCGGCACCTTCGAGCTGCGCTACAAGCACAGCACCTCGATCTATGTCGGGGCCTGTCGCTATATCGTCTGGGTGGTGCAGCAGCAGATGTCCCCGGAGGGTCGGCCCGGCGACATCTTTGAACAGCATTTCTCGCCCGAGCTTTCGACGATCATCGGCACGATGAAGAAAAGCGCCGAGGGCAAGCGGCTGTCGGGGGTCTTTTTCGACCAGATCCGGGTGGTGGAGTGATCGCAGGCCGCATGGCCTGACACTCCCTGCAGCTCAGAACGCCTCGGGGCGTGCCTCGCGGGCCATGTGATCCAGCACGGCGTTGACGAACTTGGCTTCCTTGCCCTCGGCGAAGAAGGCCTTTGCCACGTCGACATATTCCACGATGACCACCTTGGGCGGGGCCTCGCCCTCGATCAGCTCGGCACCGGCGGCGCGGAAGAGCGCCCGCAGGGTGGTGTCGATCCGGCCCAGAGGCCATTTTGCCACCAGCGCGCGGTCGGTCATCTGGTCGATCTTGGCCTGCCAGTTCACCGCATCGCGCAGGGTGCGGCGGAAGAGCTCCACATCGCCTTCCTGGTAGTCGCCCTCTTCGTAGGAGGCACCGAAGCGGTGATCCTCGAATTCGACGATGACACGTTCCACGCTCTGGCCCGCCAGTTCCATCTGGTAGAGCGCCTGCACGGCATAGAGCCGGGATGCAGAGCGCATCTTGCGCTTCTGGTTCCCCGAAAGGGGGGCGGTTGCAGGGGTCGGGATCTCGTCACTCATCTCGGGCGTCTTTTCTGCTGGCGATCAGGCCTTACCTGTCAGGCTGGCCTCATCTGCGACGGGCAGGAATCCCACGCCGCTTTTAGAAGCGCCCCATTTGCGCGAAAGCGCGAGAAGATGCAAGGCCGCAGCCGCTGCACCACCGCCCTTATTCTGTTCGGCCACGCGGGCGCGGGCCAGTGCCTGGTCGCGGTTCTCGACCGTCAGGATGCCATTGCCGATGCTGAAGCCCTGCAGACCCAGCAGGGTGATCCCGCGCGAGCTGTCGTTGCAGACTGTGTCGTAATGGGTGGTTTCCCCACGGATAACGCAGCCCAGGGCAACATAGGCGTCATAGTCGGACATGCGCCCGGCCATGGCGATCGCCGTCGGGATCTCCAGCGCGCCGGGCACCTCGATCACCTCGGGCGTGGCGCCCCAGGCCTCGATCTCGGCGGTGGCGCCGGCGATCAGCTCGTCGGCGATGTCCTTGTAGTAGGGCGCCACGACGATCAGCACCTTGGTGGGCTTCGAGACGCTGCCGCGCGGCAGGGTGTAATGCTGTTCGGAACCGGCCATGGGGCCCTCCTGAGATTAGTCGGCGATCCGGTGGGAGCCGGTGATTTCAAGCCCGTAGGCATCCAGGCCCACGACGTTGGGCTGCGGCGAGTTGCTGAGCAGCACCAGCTTCGACAGCCCGAGCGAGGTCAGGATCTGCGCGCCCAGGCCATATTGGCGCAGGGTCTGCGGAGAGGTCTCGTGGTCGCCGATCAGCTTCATCTGCAGATCGCGCAGCAGCACCACGACGCCGCGGCCCTCATTGTCGATGACGCGCATGGCATCGCGGAACTCGTCGGCGCGGCCGGCCGGGCCGACACCGGCCACGTCGCGCAGAGGGTCGAGCGCATGCATCCGCACCATCACCGGCTCATCGCCCGAGATGTCACCCTTGATCAGGACGATATGTTCCGCACCCTGGGTTTCATCGACGTAGATCTTCAGCGCCCATTCACCGGCAAATTCGGTCTGGACGATCTCTTCCTTTTCGACCCGCACCAGGTTGTCGTTGCGGCGGCGGTAGCTGATCAGGTCCGAGATCGTGCCGATCTTCAGGCCGTGACGCTGCGCGAAGGCCACCAGCTCGGGCAGGCGCGACATGGTGCCGTCCTCGTTCATGATCTCGCAGATCACGCCCGAGGGGTTGAGGCCGGCCAGGCGCGACACGTCCACGGCCGCCTCGGTATGGCCGGCGCGCACCAGCACGCCGCCGTCGCGGGCGCGCAGCGGGAAGACATGGCCCGGCGTGGCGATATCCTGGGCGCCCTTGCCCGCGTCGATGGCCACGGCCACGGTCCGCGCCCGGTCATGGGCGGAAATGCCGGTCGAGACGCCTTCGCGGGCCTCGATGGAAACGGTGAAATTGGTCTCGTGACGCGAGGAGTTCTGCGAGGCCATCAGCGGCAGGCCAAGCTGGTCGACGCGCTCTCCGGGAAGCGACAGGCAGATCAGGCCGCGCCCGTGGGTGGCCATGAAGTTGATCGCTTCGGGGGTGGCCATCTGGGCCGGGATCACCAGGTCGCCTTCGTTCTCGCGGTCCTCGTGATCGACGAGGATGAACATGCGGCCATTGCGGGCGTCTTCGATGATCTCCTCGATGGAAGAGATCGCGTCGGACCAGTCCTGCTCAACCGGACCGGGTTTTTCATAGGCAGCGCTATCGGACATGGGCGGCTCCTTCATTTGGCATGCAGATAACGCAGGAGGATGAACTTGACCAGAGACTGCGGCCGCACCGCGGCTGTGCATATCCGCATTCCCTAGGGGCGGATGAGCCGCGGCACTGTGCAGAAAACGACCAAGAACGCCCCGCTCCCGTCGCCGGTTCAGCCGAAGAGCGCCTCGGCGGGCAGCGTGGCGCCAAGTCCACCGGCGGCAAGCCATTCCTGTTCCAGTCCGAGGGCGGTGACCGCCACCAGGCTGGCGGCGGGCAGCTGCCCCTGGGCACGGGACAGCGCGGCGCGGATCTCGGCGAAGGTTCCCAGCAGCGGCGGCGCGGCGAAGGCCAGGTCGAGCCCCGCCACGCGCTCCAGCAGCAGGCGCGGATCGAGGGGCGGATGCGCCAGCCCGATGCGCAGCACGTGGCGCAGCGCCTGCAGCCGCTCGGTGATCCGGGGCTGAGGCGGGGCGGCGTTCGAGAAGACGCCGAGCGCATTGGAAGAGATCAGGAAGCCCGAGACATCGCGGCCGGAGCTGGCGCGGATACGGGCGTAGTCGGAATAGGCAAGGCCCAGCTCCCTGGCGCGGGCGATGCGCATGCGGTGGATGGCCAGCGGCAGCTGCGCCTCGCGGTGGCTGGCCTGGGCCCGGCTCCAGCTGTAGAGCCGGAACTGGCGCCCGCCATCCATCGTCGGCCCCTGATTGTGGCCGATCGTGGCGCGGCTGTCAGTGGACCGGGGCTCGTTCATGCATATTCCTGCAGGCGGGCCACGTAGCGGGCCATGGTGTCGACCTCGAGGTTGATCGCATCGCCCTCGGCGACCTTGCCCCAGGTGGTGACCGACTTGGTATGGGGGATCACGTTGACGCCGAAGGTGGCGCCGTCGACCTCGTTGACGGTCAGCGAGGTGCCGTTCAGCGCGATGGAGCCCTTGGGCGCAATGAACTTCGCCAGCGCCTCGGGGGCACGGAAGGTCATGCGGGTGCTGTCGCCCTCGTCGCGCAGGGAGATGAGCTCTGCCACCCCGTCGACGTGACCCGAGACGATATGGCCGCCCAGCTCGTCGCCCACCTTCAGGGCGCGTTCCAGGTTCACCGCCCGGCCCTCGACCCAATCGCCAAGGTTGGTCTTCGACAGGGACTCGGCGCTGATCTCGACGTCGAACCAATCTTCGCCCTTGGCGATCACCGTCAGGCAGACGCCATCACAGGCGATGGAGGCGCCCAGGTCGACGCCGTCCATGTCGTAGTGACAGCCGAGCCGCGCCAGCAGGTCGCCGCGATGCTCGAGTTTCAGGACCTTGCCCATGTCGGTAACGATGCCGGTGAACATGTCGATCTCCTTCTGCAGGGTCCCCGCCCCTTTCCAAGCGGCGTAGCGCGGCGCGGCGAAGGGCGCAAGAGCGCTGCCGGCAAAGGTCCCTCCCCCGCCCCGGCAGCGCCCAAATTCTGCCGGTTTGACGGCGCACCCATAACTCCGCAATATGAGGCGCCGGGCACGGGACATGCCCCGGAGGGACAGATGCAAGACACGACACCGGACAGCCGGGTGTTCCTCTTTCTGCAGGGACCCCACGGCCCCTATTTCCACCAGCTTGCCCGTGCCGTGCGACAGGCGGGGGCTGCCTGCTGGCGCATCGGCTTCAACGCCGGCGATGCGGTCTTCTGGCCCGAGCGCGCCAGCTACCTGCCCTTCACCGATCCCCCCGAGACCTGGCCGCAGCACTTCGCCGCCACCTGCGACGAGAAACAGGTCACCGATATCGTGCTCTACGGCGACACCCGCCCGATCCACGCCCATGCGGTCTCGATCGCCCGCGCGCGCGGATTGCGCATCCATGTCTTTGAAGAGGGCTACATCCGCCCCTACTGGGTGACCTACGAACGCGGCGGCTCGAACGGTCATTCGCGGCTGATGCAGATGTCCGTCGACGAGATGCGCGCCGCGCTGGCGCTCTCGGACCTCGACGCCCCCCTGCCCCCCGCGCGCTGGGGCGACATGCGGGAACACGTCTTCTACGGCGCGCTCTACCATTGGTTCGTGATGTGCGCCAACCGGCGCTATCGCCAGTTCCGTCCGCATCGCAGCCTCAGCGTGGGGCAGGAATTCCGGCTCTACCTGAAGCGCCTGCTCACCATGCCCTTCACCGCGCTGGATCGCTGGCTGGCCTCGCGCCGCATCCGGCGCGGCGGCTTCCCCTACCACGTGGTGCTGCTGCAACTGGCCCACGATTCCTCTTTCCGGGAGCATTCGCCCTTCGGCTCGATGCAGGATTTCCTCGAGGTGGTGATGCGCGGCTTCGCCGAGGGTGCCCCGCGCCACCATCACCTTGTCTTCAAGGCGCATCCGCTGGAAGACGGCCGGGTGCCGATCCGCGCGGAGCTGGGCCGGCTGGCGCGCAGCCTGGGCCTTGAGGGTCGCGTCCACTTCGTGCGCGGCGGCAAGCTGGCACAGCTTCTGGCCGATGCGCGCTCTGCGGTCACGGTCAACTCGACCGCGGCCCAGCAGGTGCTCTACCGGGGCATCCCGCTGAAAACATTCGGCAATGCGGTCTACAACAAGCCCGAGTTCACCTCGACCCTGCCGCTGCCCGAATTCTTCGCCGGGGCCCTGCGCCCCGATGGCGCGGCCTACAAGGACTACCGGCGCTTCCTGCTGGAAACCAGCCAGGTGGCGGGCGGTTTCTACGCCGCGCGCTCGCGCCGGCAGCTGATCCGGCAGGTGGTCGACATGATGCTGGACGAGGAAGACCCCTACGACGCCCTGCGATCCGGCACCGCGGCGCCGCGGCAACAGTTGCGGGCGGTCAGATGACAGAGCGACGGCCAGGGCCGAGGAGACTGGCTTTTGCAGCCAAGCTCCTGTATCCTTTCCGGAAAAGAGGCAAACTGGCGGCAGATCCGGGCCAACTCGGGCGGTCGCGGCAGAGACAACGACCAGCGATAGGTCGAGGAGAAGAGCAGTGACATTCATCCCTTCCCGATGGGCCCGCCCCGTCGCGTTGATCGCGGCGCTTTGTGCTGTTTCCTCCTGCGCGGTGCTGCCCCGCAGCGGCCCCACCAAGCGAGAGATCTACGCCGGTTCGGTCCAGCGCGAGGGCGATGCCTTCGTCGTCGCCATCAACGACCGGGTGACACGGGCCACCGCCGTGATCCCGGCGCTCGGCTTCTCCGAGCAGTTCCTGCGCGCGGGCCCCGTCGGCTCGGACGTGATCCGCCCCGGCGATACGCTCTCGCTGACCATCTGGGAAAACGTCGACGAGGGGCTGCTGGCCTCGGAAGGGGTCAACTATACCTCGCTGAGTGCGGTGCAGGTCGATGGCGCGGGCTTCATCTTCGTGCCCTACGCAGGCCGCATCCGCGCCGCGGGCAACTCCCCCGAGGCAATCCGCCGTATCATCACCGAGAAACTGGCCGACCAGACCCCCGACCCTCAGGTCGAGGTGGTGCGCGAAGCCGGTGACGGTGCCAGCGTCACCCTGATCGGCGCCATCGGCGGCTCCGGCGTCTACCCGATCGAGCGGCCCACCCTGCGGCTCTCGGGCATGCTGGCGGCGGCGGGCGGCATCTCTGTCGCTCCGGAAAGCGCCCTGATCACCGTGGTGCGCGGCAACCAGCGCTCGACCATCTGGTTCCAGGACCTCTTCGACGATCCGCGCTACGACATCGCGCTGAGGAATGGTGACCGTATCCTGCTGGAAGAGGACACCCGCAGTTTCACCGTGCTGGGCGCCGCCGGCACCCAGAGCGTCATCGACTTTGAAAGCCAGACCCTTTCGGGGATCGAGGCCATCGCCCAGGCAGGCGGTCTGCGGGCTAATTCCGCGGACCCCACCGGCGTCTTCGTCTTCCGCAACGAGGCCGAGGAGATCGCCGAGCAGGTCCTGGGCCGCTCTGATCTGACCGGCGCGCAGCGCATGGTCTACGTGCTGGACCTGACCCAACCCAACGGCATGTTCATGGCCCGCGACTTCCTCATCCGTGACGGCGACCTGCTTTACGTTACCGAGGCGCCCTTCACCCAGTGGGACAAGACCATCGCGGCGCTGACAGGCTCCCTGGGGAGTGTGAACTCCCTCACGTCCCTGGGCGAGTAACGCGCCATGCAAGCGGATGCGGCGGACAGCTTCCAAGGAACCGAGGTCTCGCCGGATCACCCCCAGCCCCTACACTTCTACAACGCGGGCTTCCTGCGCCAGAAGCGGGTGCGCCGCATCCTCGAGCTTTCGGGCTACCAGTTGACCCTCGGCAAGCCGGGCCCGGACGGGTTGATCGGCGTCTGGGGGCATTCCCCCTACGCCGGCCGCGGAGAAGCCATGGCGGCCAAGACCGGCGCGGGCCTGCTGCGGATCGAGGACGCCTTCCTGCGCTCGCTGCACCCCGGCCGCGTGGGCGAGGCACCCATCGGGCTGACCCTGGATCGCAGCGGCTGCCACTTCGACGGCAGCCAGCCCTCGGACCTCGAAACGCTGCTGAAAACCCATCCCTTTGACGATGCGCATCTCCTGAGCCGCACCCGCGGACTGGTCTCGCGCATGAAAGAGGCGGGGCTGTCGAAATACGCTGCAACCGATCCCTGGCTGCCGCTGCCCAAGCCGGGCTACGTGCTGGTCATCGACCAGGTGCGCGGCGATGCCTCGGTGCGCCTTGGTGGCGGCGATGCCAACAGCTTCCGCGAGATGCTTTACTGGGCGCAGGAGGACCACCCCGGCGCCCGCGTCGTGATCAAGACCCACCCCGAAACCGCCCGCGGCAAACGCAAGGGCTACTACGGCCCCGCCGATGTCGAGGCGGCAGCTCCGGGGCGGATCTCTCTGGTCGACGGGCCGGTCTGTCCCTGGGCCCTGATGGAGGGCGCGGTGGCGGTCTATACCGTCAGTTCGCAGCTTGGCTTCGAGGCCATCCTCGCGGGCCACCGCCCCCGTGTCTTCGGCCTGCCCTTCTACGCCGGCTGGGGGCTGAGCGACGACCGCCACCCGCTGCTGCCCGGCCCCTCGCGCCGGGGCCGCAACCTGACCACCACCCAGCTGGCTGCCGGGGCCCTGGTGCTCTACCCGCGCTGGTACGATCCCTACCACGACCGCCTGACCAGTGCCGAAGAGGCCTCCGAGGCGCTGATCGCCCAGGCCCGCGCCTGGCGCGAAGATCGCCGGGGCTGGCGGGCCGAGAATGTAAGGCTATGGAAACGCAAGCACTTCCAGGAGTTCTTCGGCCAGCAGAAAAGCGTGGTCTTCGGGGCCCAGAAGGGCAAGGAACGCCGCATGACCTGGGGACCGGCCCGCGATGGCGCGGTCGGGGTCGAGGATGGCTTCCTGCGCTCGCGCGGGTTGGGGGCCGAGCTGGTGCCCCCACTCTCTCTGACGCTGGATGACCTGGGCATCTACTACGATCCCCGGCGCGAGAGCCGGCTCGAGCACATGATCACCGCCCGCGCCCGGCTGCGCCCCGACCAGGCCGAACGTGCCGAACGGCTGATCGCCCGCATCCGCGAGGCGGGGCTGTCGAAATACAACACCGGCGGCACGGTGGAACTGCCGAAACTGCGCCCCGGTCGCCGGGTGCTGGTGCCGGGCCAGGTCGAGGACGATGCCTCGATCCAGCTGGGCGCCGGGCCGGTCAGCACCAACCTGGAACTCCTGCAGGCCGTGCGCCGGGTCGAGCCCGATGCGGTGCTGCTCTACAAGCCGCACCCGGACGTCGAACGAGGCCTGCGCCCCGGCAGGATCACACAGGACGAGGCCATGAAATATGCCGATGCGGTGCTGACAGAGACCGACCCGGCGGCGCTTCTAGGCCAGGTGGACGCGGTCTGGACCATGACCTCCCTGATGGGGTTCGAGGCGCTTCTGCGCGGGGTCGACGTGATCTGCACCGGGTTGCCCTTCTACGCCGGATGGGGCCTGACCCGCGACCTGGACCACGTGCCGCGCCGAAGGGTGCGGGTCTCGCTCGAGGGATTGGTGCATGCGGCGCTGATCGACTACCCGCGCTACTTCGACCCGGTGACCCGGCAGCCCTGCCCGGTGGAAGTCGCTGTCGACCGGCTGCAAGACTCAGAGACCGGCCCGGCCCGACCGGCGTTGCGGATCCTGGCGAAGGCGCAGGGGCTGCTGGCCTCTCGCGCCGACCTCTGGCGCTAGACCTCGGGGCGACGCCAGCGCGACATGACATCGACGCCGACCTGGCGGGACTCGATGAGTTGCAGGCGCGGGCTCTCGGCCAGGCGCTCGATCCCCAGGGCGCCGATTCCGGGGCGCGCCTCGGCGCCCAGCAGAAGCCCTGCCGAGAAGGTGATCAGCTCATCCACCAGGTCCGCCGCCAGCAGGGTCGCCGCCAGCGCGCCGCCGCCCTCGCAGAAGATCCGCGTCAGGCCGGCCGCGCCAAGCTCTTGCAACACCGAGGAAATATCCAGCTGTCGCCCGGCCAGATCGCAGGCAAAGAGCCGTGCGCCCAGGCCTTCCCAGGCCTCGATCAGCGCCGGGTCGGCATCGCGGCCATGGCAGATCCAGACCGGCACGCCCTTGGCGGTACGGGCAAGCTGGCTCATCAATGGCAGGTCGAGACGACGCGAGACGACGATGCGGACAGGCTGATAATCGAGCCCCATGTCTCGCACGGTCAGCGAAGGGTCATCGGCGCGCGCCGTGCCCGCGCCGACCATCACCGCATCGTGGCGCGCCCGCAGGGCATGGACCTCGCGGCGTGCATCCGGGCCGGTGATCCACTTGCTTTCGCCCGTGGCGGTGGCGATGCGGCCATCCAAAGAAAGCGCCAGCTTCAGGGTCACGAAGGGCCGCCCCTGGGCCCGGTTGAGGAAGAAGCCGGCGTGATCGGCAAGCGCCTCTTCGGCCATCAGCCCGGTCGAGACCTCCACCCCGGCCTCGCGCAGCATCGCAAAGCCGCGGCCATCGACATTGGCGTCGATATCCTCGATCGGGGCCACCAAGCGGGCAATCCCGGCGGCGATCAGCGCCTCGGCGCAGGGGGGTGTCTTGCCATGATGGGCGCAGGGCTCAAGAGAGACATAGGCCGTGGCGCCGCGCGCCGCCGCCCCCGCCTGAGCCAGGGCCACGGTTTCCGCATGAGGCCGGCCACCGGGCTGGGTCCAGCCGCGGCCAAGCACGCGCCCGTCCTTCACGATGACACAACCGACAGCCGGGTTCGGCCAGCACCGTCCCTGTCCGCGCCGGCCCAGCAACAGGGCCAGGGCCAGGAAGCGGGCGTCTTCTGCCCCCCGAGACATCACCCCGTCACTCGTCGCGGGGCATGTTCGGGCGCAGCTCGCTGACGAACTTGTCGAAATCGTCAGCCGCCTGGAAATTCTTGTAAACGCTGGCAAAACGCACGTAGGCAACGGTGTCGATCCGGGCCAGGGCTTCCATCACGATCTCGCCGATGACCTTCGATGGGATGTCGGTCTCGCCCATGCTTTCAAGCCGGCGCACTATACCAGAGATCATCTGGTCGATGCGCTCCTGCTCGACGGGGCGTTTCTGCATCGAGATGCGGATCGAGCGTTCCAGCTTGTCGCGGTCGAAATCCTCGCGCCGCCCGGTGGATTTGATCACCACCAGGTCGCGTAGCTGAACCCGTTCATAGGTGGTGAAACGTCCGCCACAGGCCGGGCAGAACCGCCGCCGCCGGATGGCTGCGTGATCCTCCGCGGGCCGGGAATCCTTCACCTGAGTGTCGACATTTCCGCAAAACGGACAGCGCATCGCCCTCGGCTCCCACATCCTGCCCCCATTCTTGGGGGCTCCCCGGTTTTATCCACAGCGACTATAGGGGGTCCACTGAGGATTGGGTAGGGTGCTTTTTTCATCACCAGATATGCTGCGCATTTGCCACTTTACCGGGCAGCGCGGGGATATTTCCGGTCCTGCGCTAGGGAGTTTGGGGCGGGTCTTCCGGAATGAAGAAGCGGTGTTGGGCGCGCCCTGCCTTCTTCGAGGCATAGAGCGCGCTATCCGCATCTGCCAGCAATTGCTCGGCCCTGGGCTGATCGTAGAAGGTCGATAGAGTGGTGCCCATCGAGCAGGAAACGCGGCAGGTCACCCCCTCGAAGCTGATCGGCGCCTCGAGCCGCTGGATCAGCCGGGCCGCGATCTCTTCGATCCGGGCGCGCCTGGTGAGATTGTGGAAGAGCAGGACAAACTCGTCCCCTCCGATCCGCGCCACGGTGTCGCCGCCACGGGTCTCGTCGACCATCAGCCGGGCCACATGTTGCAGCACATAGTCCCCCGCCGCATGGCCGTGGCTGTCATTGACCTGCTTGAACCAGTCCAGGTCCAGGTGCATCAGCGCGAAGTCCTGCCCCGTCCGTACCAGCCGCGACAGGATATGATCCATGGCGCGACGGTTCTTCAGCCCGGTCAGCGTATCGGTATAGGCCTGCTCCTCGGCGGCGATCTTGGCCCCCTGCAGGCGCAGGTTCAGCGTGCGAGAGGCCTCCATCGCGGCGGTCTTGGCCTCGATCAGGTAGAGCATTTCGATGGTCAAATCGGTGGGGGCGAAATCGCCCGAATGCAGCGTATAGGTCTGGATCGCATCGAGGATCGAGATCCCGAAAGAGAAATTGACCAGCGCCCCCGGAGCCGCTGCCCCCTCCCCCGCCAGGGGCACCAGCACGGCCTTCAGTGGCGTGCGCGGTTCATCCCGCAGGCGCAGGTGCAGCTTCATTCCCGCCGAGGCCAGCAGCGCGGGCATCGAGCTCACCGCGCGGGGGCGCGACATCTCGAAGATCTCCAGGAAGCGGCGCCCGGCCATGGGGCTGTCGGGGCGCAGCTTCTGCATCGTCGGCCCGGCGTGGATCACATGGCCGGTCTCGTCCAGCACCAGGTGCATGGGCGAGAGCGCGTCCATGGAGCCAAGCGGCAGCGGCGGCAGCAACGCCGGGCCGGGGGAACCAGCGGCCGGGTGGACCTGGGCCGTGCTCATCCGGTCTTCGCCCCCAGCTCGAAGGCGCGGCCCTCGGCGAAGGCGGGCTCGACCAGCGTCACTTCGATGGTTTCGACCTGATGGCGTTCGCCCAGGTAGTCGAGGATCACAAGCGCGCCGTAGTCATCGGCCATGGCGCGCAGGATACCGACCAGCACATGACCGAAGCCCGGCATCCCCGCATTGCAGGTGATCGAGAACCGGCTGGCCGAGTGCTGGCGCAGCTCCAGCTCCGGTAGTTCGAGATCGGAAACCGCCAGCCGCGTCCGGTCCGGCAGGTCATCCAGCGAATGCAGGAAATCCTCGTAAGAGAGCCCGGCGAAGCGCAGCAGGCGGCGCAACCCTTCGTTGTTGGGATGAGAAACAAGGTAGGTGCCGATATCCTCAAGCACCATGGCGCGGGACTTCTTCAGCGCCACCGCCGCGGCATCGAGCACCCGCCAGGTCAGCGCATCCTCGTAGGTCAGCATGGCCTCGAATTCATTCGACGGCAGATCGGCGGCGGCGGCCACGTCCAGCCAGAGTGGCACCCCGTAGGTATCCCGCAGGAAACATTGTATCGACCTGTTGATCAAACCGTGCATTGCCCGTCTGCCCGTCTTCCGCCCGCACAGCATGACCGCTGGGGCTTAAGATAGGCTCAACGGCGATCGGGATCAGAAGTCTGTCGGCGCCCCGCCCTCCTGCTTGCGTTTCACCACGAAGTCCTCGAGCGCGGCTCGGTTGGCATCGGGCATGGGCGGCGGGGTGAAGTCCGCCAGGATGCGCTTCCAGGTGACATGGGCGCGCTCGGCGGTCCAGACCTCGCCCGCCTGCTGGAAGGCCTCGAAATTGCGCCAGTCCGACAGGAAGGGCTGGTAGAAGGCGGTCGAGTAGCGGTCCTGGGTGTGCTTGATGCCGAAGAAATGCCCGTCGTGGCGGACCTCGCGCATGGCCTCCAGCGCGAGGGAGCCCGCGTCCGTGGCGCAGATCTCGGGCTCGAGATAGCGCTGGATCTGCTGGATCACCTCGCAATCCATGACGAATTTCTCGGGGCTCGCGATCAGCCCGCCCTCAAGCCAGCCCGCCGCGTGATAGACGATATTGGCCCCCGACTGCACGGCGGACCAGAGCGCGTTGGAGGTCTCCCACATGGCCTGCCCGTCGGGGACATTGGCGGCGCAAGAGCCCGAGGCGCGCATCGGCAGACCGTAGTGGCGGCACATCTGGCCGGTCATCTGGGTAGCGCGCATGTACTCTGGCGTCCCGAAGGCCGGCGCACCCGACTTCATGTCGACGTTGGAGGTGAAGGTGCCGAAGGCGCAGGGGATGCCGGGGCGGATATATTGCGCCAGCGCGATGGCCGAGAGCCCCTCGGCCAGCGATTGCACCACCGCGCCCGCCATGGTCACCGGCGCCATGGCCCCCGCCAGCGTGAAGGGCGAGACGATCAGCCCCTGCCCCCGCCGCGCCATGCGCATCCAGCCATCCAGCATCGGGTAGTCGTGCTTCAGCGGCGAGGTGGAGTTGATGTTGGTATAGAGGTGGGGGCGCGAGGTGAAGGTCTCTTCATCCCAGCCCCCGGCGAGACGGACCATCTCCATCACGTCCTCGACCCGCTCGGCGCCCAGGGAATAGGCATGGGGCACCTTGTCGGTCAGGGTGAGCTTGTCGAAGAGCACATCCAGGTGGCGGACCGAGGCGTGCACGTCGACGGGCTCGACCGGGTAGCCGCCGGCGAAGTGGATGCAGTTGAAATACTGCGTCAGCCGCAACAGGTTGGCGCAATGCTCGCGGGTGCCGGGGATCTTCTGCCCCAGGTCCATGTCCCAGTAGTTGGGCGGCGAAGAGACATTGCCGAAGAGGATATGCCTGCCGCCGATCGTCAAGTCATGGGCCGGGTTGCGCGCGTGCAGGGTCCATTCGGCGGGGGCATGGGCCAGCATCTCGGCGATGAAGTCACGGCCGAAGCGGACGACCTCGGCCTCGACGATGCAACCCGCCTCAGCCAGGATGCCTCGGGCCTCGGGGTTCAGGAAGGCGACGCCAATCTCTTCCAGCACCACCATGGCGGCCTCGTGGATCGCCGCCACGCCCTCTTCGCCAAGCGGCTCTGTCGGGGCGTCGATGTTGACGGGAATGCGCCAGGGGCTTTGCGCGATGGCCGCCGAGCCGCGCCTGGCGGCAGAGCCCGCGCGCCCGCCTCCGCGCCGCTTGCGAGTCGGATTGCCGGTCTCGGCTTCAGAACCTTCGCCCATGATCTGCCTCGCTTCCTTCCTGACGAAGTGAAGCGCGGCGCGCAGGCAGGACGCCTTGCCATTCACGACATGAGCTGTCGCTTTCGGACCCGCCGCAGCGGGCGTGCATCAGAAAGCCCCGCCCCGGTCCGCGGGACGGGGCCAATTGCCCAAGTTTCAGGCGTCAGATCTCAGGATTGGGCCGACAGCCATTCCGGCAGGTGGCCGATATGCGGCAGGACCACATGGGCATAGGGGGCCAGGTCCTCGGCCTGGGCGAGGCCGGTCAGCACGCCGACGCAGATCATCCCCGCCGCGCGGCCGGCGATCAGGTCATGCGGGCTGTCGCCGATCATCGCCACCTGGGAGGCCGGCAACCCGGCGCTTGCGGCAAAGGCCAGCAGCGGGTCGGGGTCGGGCTTGGAGCCGAAGCCACTATCGAAGCCGGCAATGAACGAGAAGAACTCGGTAATCCCCGCATCGCCCACCTGGTAACGGGCCGAGACCTCGGAGTCGTTGGTCATGACGCCCATGTGGAAGCCCCGCGAGCGCAGATCCCGCATCAGTGCGGTGAGGTCGGTGACCGGGACCACCGGTGCCTTGGCGGCCTCTTCGGTCAGGAAGTCCTCCAGCCCCTCCAGCGTCTGCTCGGGCAGATGGACCAAGAGCAGCTCGGCCAGTTCTCGATTGGTCTCGGCAACGGCAGGGCTGTCTGGTCGAAAGGCCTTGGTTTCAAGGTCGAACCGCAGTGATCGCGCCAGCGCCTGAAGCCTCTGTGGATCGCCCTGCGATAGATCGTCAAGGACCTGTCCTGCCCAGGCGTTCCAGGTGCCGCCAAAGTCAAAGAGCGTTCCGTCCTTGTCGAAAAGAAGTCCTTTCAGCATCGATATTTTTCCGTCCCCACACACATTTCCAGCGGGAAGCTGCGCGATTGCCGGACCTGCCGCAAGGGCTCGTATCCCCATGGGATCAACATTTGCAATTGTGTGCTTGCAAATATGCAGCACTCTCGCCAGAGCTGTAAAATCCGCTCAGGAGATTTGCAAAGCCGGGCCAAGTCCCGAAGCTTGACTTTCGCCCCTGCCCCTGTCTGATGGCCCCATGAGTGGCGATATCCCCCCCTACAGGCTTCACCAATCCCTTGGCTACTGGCTCTCCGTGACGGCACGGCTGCAAGAGCGCCGCCTGGATGAGAAATTGCGCGACATCGGGCTGACCCGGATCACCTGGTGCATCCTGCTGGGCCTGGCCAACGAAGGGCTGACCCAGCCCTCGGAACTGGCCGATTTCGTCGGCATCGACCGCACCGCCACCTCGCGCGCCCTGCGCCAGCTCGAGCAGGCGGGACTGGTCTCACGCTCTTCGGGCACCGGCGACCGGCGGACCCGCAACATCGCCTTGACCGACGAGGGACAGGAGGCGGTGCGCATCGGCACCCCCTATGCCCGCGCCAATGGCAAGGTGATGAGCGACCGTCTGGGCGAGGAAGAGGCCGAGACCCTGCGCCAGCTGCTGCGCAAGCTCGCCGAGGGCGAAGAGGCCGGGCTGAGCCACCTCTGAGCAGCGGCCCCAACGCCGTGTTCTTCAGCTTTCGCTTACCCTCTTTGCCTCAGGTCCAATGCACCTGCTCCCCGCCCGGCAGCGCCTGCCGGGCCTGGTAGGGCACATCGTAGTCCAACCCCTGCGCCTGGCAGAAGCCCATGACCCAGGCGTCATCCATCAGCAGGAAATCCAGCACCGCGCCCAGAAAATGCGGGTCCTCCGCCGAGGCGCGCAGGTCCTCTGCCGCAACGCCGGAGGCGCCCATGAAGACCGGCAGCAGGTCCTCGTTCGCCGCCAGCCAGCCAAGGCAGGCCAGGGCGATCTCTTCGGCGCGGGTTTGCGACAGGCTCATGGGGGCGGGTGTCTCCGGAAGCGGCGAAATGGTTTCTTTACCAATTTCACCAATTGATGTCCTACGCAATATCGCCGCCATGGCTCTGCCCTGCCACTCGGGGTGGGCCTTGGCGGCCCGCAGGGAGCCCCGCCGACATGCCCGGACGTATCCTCATCGTGGATGACAACGTGACGCGACGGATTTCGCTGGCCGCGCGTCTCTCGGGGGCCTTCTACGAAATCCAGGTGGCCTGCACGGCGCTCGAGGCGCTGGAGCTTCTGGATCACTGGCAACCCGGCATGATCCTGATCGCCGATGAGCTCGAGAGCATGCCGACCGGGCGCTTACTGCGCCGGCTCAGGGTCGACGCCCGCGCCGCCGAGGTCACGCTGCTGGTGGTCACCGCGCCGGGCGCTCACCTGGGACGCTCCGGCCTGCTGACCGCGGGCGCCGATGACGTGATCGCGCGCAATGAACCGCAGGAGGTCTTCCGCGCAAGGATGCGCGCCCAGCAGAGGGCACGCGAGGTGATGAACACCCTCAAGCTGCGCGGCAACGACCTGCGCCTGCCCGGCCTGTCCGAAAGCCGCGCGCGGTTTCCGGGGGTGGCGCGGGCCAGTTTCATCGCCCCCGATGCCGCCACGGCGCGCGACTGGCGTCGCGCCTTCGAGGGGTTGCCGGGCTTCCGGCTGGAGTTCCTGGACATGGGCGAGCTGCGCGAGGGCTCGGGACGGGCGGCGCCACCGGGGCAGCCGGACCGCTCGGGCCTGCTGGTGCTGGGACTGGCACCGGACAATGAAGGCCGCGGGTTGCGTCTGCTGGCCGAGATGACCAATCGCTCGGACCGGCTGGAGCAGGAGATCCTGGTCCTCGCCCCCGGCGCCTCGCCCTACACCCAGGCCCAGGCCTATGACATCGGCGCCGGCGCGGTGATGCCGGGCCCCTTCGACGCGGCCGAGATCGCGGCGCGGATGCGGCTTCTGCAGGCGCGGCTGGCGCGGCGGCGCGCCCTGCGCCGGGCCCTGGCCGAGAGCCTGCGCGCCTCGGTCACCGACCCGCTGACCGGCTTGCACAACCGCCGCTTCGCCCTGCCCCGGCTGGCCCAGATCTCGCAGGCTGCGGCGATGCGCGGCGAGGGCTTCGCGGTGCTGGTGGCCGATCTCGACCACTTCAAGGCGGTCAATGACCGCTATGGCCATGGCACCGGGGATATCGTGCTGCAATGGGTGGCGCAGATCCTGCGCCGCAACCTGCGCAACGAGGATGTGCTGGCCCGTATCGGCGGAGAAGAGTTTCTGGCCATCCTGCCAGGCGTTGGCCCCGAGGCGGCGCGACAGATCGCGGGCGGGCTCTGCACCCGCCTGCGCGAGGCCCCCCTTGAGCTGCCAGAGCTCGAGGCCCCGCTGCCGCTGACGATCTCGGTCGGTCTGACAACGGGCGGCGCCGGGCGGCGCTGTCCCGAAGAGTTGATCGCGGATGCCGACCGCGCGCTCTATGCGGCCAAGCGGGCCGGGCGCGACCAGGTGGTCTGCCATCCGCCGCTCACCCCGCCACAGCCCGCCATACGGCGGGCAGAGGCCAGGGGCTAGCAGGCGACCAGATGGGGCGAACACCCCGCCGGCTTACCCCCTTTCGGCAATGTAGCTGCTCAGAGAAACCGGCCCGCGATCAATCGCGCGGCGGCGGATTGCGCGGCGGTTTCTCGTCGCGACGCTTCAGCCCCTGTTCCAGCCGGTCCGCGAAGGCGGCGCGCTCTTCGGGGCTCATTTGCAGGATACGGTCCATCAGCGCCCGCTGGCCCGCCACCTGCAGGCGCATCGCGGCCTGGCGTTGCAGCTCGAAGCTGCCCCGCAGGGCCTCGGGCTCGAAGGGCTCGGCGCGCAGGGCCGCCAGCACGGCAGCGTATTCGGCGCGGCGGGTCCGGTTCTCGTTCTCGCCCCGGCGCATGGCGCGGAAGACCTCACGGCCGATGATGCGACGATCCTTCTCGGTGAGCGCGAAGGTCAGCGCCCCACCGACCTGATCAGGACGCGGCGGCGGGCGGAAGGGGGCACGGGTCAGGAAGCCGATGATCAGCCCCACCACCGCCAGGTTCAGCGCCAGGGAGGCAAAGAGCAGGATTCGCAGGCCAGCCCCGAGGCGCGCCCTCGGGGCGCCGGGCGGCGACGTTTCGGGGCCCGTTTCGGGGTTCTCGGGAGTGCTCATCAATCAGCCCTCGCTGTCCAGGAAATCGAATGCGGTGGTACTGTCCACCAGGTAGGGATTGCTGCTGACCGAGCTGCCCAGCAGGGTCTCGAGCGAGCTCTCCAGCGCGTCCGGGGGCATGACCCCGATCCAGAGCCCGGCCACCGCCACGGCGCCAAGGCCCGCCAGCGCCGGCAGCCCGCCAAGCGCACGGGAAAGCTGACCCCAGAAGCCGCCCCCCAGGCCAGAGAGCACGCCCTGCCCCATCCCTGCGCCCGCAGGCACCAGCCCGGCTGCGGCCAGCGGTGCCGAGCCTCCGGCCGTCGCCCGAAGCCGCTGGCGCCGGGCCGCTTCCTCGGCGGCGCGGTCAGACTGCAGCTGATCGGCATCGCCCAGGATTCGCGCCGAAAGTCCCGGCGGCAGCCCCAGGTCATCGGCCCCGGCAGCCTTCGGGGCCTCGACATCCCGCGCCTCGGCAAAGAGCGCTTCCAGCGCCGCGTCGGGCAGCATGTCCTTGTCCTCGCGATCAGTCATCGTGATACCCCAGTTCCTCGCGCCGCGCTGCCAGAAGGCGGCTCAGCGCCCGTTTGCCCCGTGCGGTCAGGCTCTCGACCGCCTCGGTGCTGATCTCCAGGATCTCGGCAATCTCAGGATTGCCCAACCCTTCCAGGTGGCGCAAGACCACCGCCTGCCGCTGCCGGTCCGGCAGCTGGTTCAGCGCCCGTTGCAACGCATCCAGTCGCGCCTGCGCCTGCAATGTCTCCTCGACCGGGGCCGAAGGATCCTCGGGCTCAGGCAGATCATCCAGACCCGCCCCGCCGCGCCTGCGCCGCAGCCGGTCGGTGCAGAGGTTCGCCGTCACCCGGTAGAGCCAGGTCGAGACCTTGGCCTCGCCCCGCCGCCAGTCGGGCGCGATGCGCCAGAGCCGCAACATCGCCTCCTGCGCCACGTCCTCGGCCTCGGCCCGGTCCCCCAGCATCCGTTGCGCCTGGGACAGGACACGCGGCGCCAGCCGGGCGGTCAGCAGACGCGACGCCTGGCCGTCCCCGTTGGCATAGAGCACGAGGAGCGCATCGTCGGGTATGGCGTCTGGATCATCGAGTGCCATCTGCTGCATGCCAGTCGGGCTATCCGTTTCCGCGTGGCCTGTCCACGCATGGGTCAGTCTCGGGGGCAGGACGCCCCGGTTGCAGTGCCCGAGCCCGACGGAAGGGGGACGATCCTTCCGCCGGGCCCGGAGACACCCTCCGCGACTGGGGGACGCCGCGGATGTGCCCGACGTAAGGGGGCGGCTCTGCACCGCTCACGACGGATCTGCCGCCCGGCCCGAGGGCCGGACGCGCTCCTCAGCCGGCGTCACGTCCGCCGAAGAAGTAGAAGAAGGGCGGGCGCTCGCCGCGGGGGCCACCGTCGTGCTGGCCCGGACCGCCCGGTTTGCCGAAGCGCGGGCCCTTGTCATGGCCTGCGGCCATCTTCTCGCGGGCGGCCTCGAACTCGGCCTCGCTGATCGCGCCATCCGCATCGGTGTCGAGCCGGGCGAACATGCGATCCCCGCCGCGCGGCGCGTCCGGGGTCAGCTCTTCCAGGGTCAGGCCGCCGTCCTGATCGGCATCGGCACGCTCGAACATCTTCAGGACCATGCGTTCCATGCGGTTCTTGCGCTGCGCCTCGGCCTGGGCCTCGAGCGCGGCGATCATCTCGTCAGAAGTCACCACCCCGTCGCCATCGGCATCGGCCAGGGCAAAGCGCTCGGCCATACGGGCCTGGCCCTGGGCCTGGATCTCTTCCGCGGTCAGCTTGCCGTCGCCGTCGGCATCGGCCTGGGCGAAGTCAAGGACCGGACCTCGCGGCGGGACCGGGGCCTGGCCCGGATCTTGCGCAAGTGCAGAGGTGGCCAGTGCCGCGATGGTGAGACCGCCAAACAGGATCACGCGTTTCATGTCGTCTTCTCCTCTTTCCCTTTTCGGGTTGATCGGGCGGGGGGCATCCCGTCCGCATCTGGAGGTAGAACGGCGCAGCCCCGCGTTTCCGTCGCACCCCAGGTCGCTTTTTTCCCGACACGGCCTAATTCATTCCGCAAGCGGCCCCATGGTCTTGCCCAAGGTTCTGAAAAGGCTTTGAAACCTGATAGCCTGCGCCAATCCGCGCAGGCGGCGCTTTGCCTCATGGCCGCGCGCCCCGCATTGAGGATGATGCGAAGAGCTGCCGAAAAGCCCGCCCGACCCCTGATGGAGCCCCCGATGCAGGACAATGCCCAGACCCGGTCCCCCGTGGATGCCAAGAGCGCCGAGCGGCCGCTTGGCCCCGCCCTGCGGCGTGGCTGGCGGCGCAAATGTCCCAATTGCGGCTCGGGCCCGATGCTGAAGGGCTACCTGAAGGTGCGCGACCATTGTCCGGTCTGCCGGGAGGATCTTTTCCATCATCGCGCCGACGACGGGCCAGCCTACATGACCATCCTCATCGTCGGCCACCTTGCAGCGCCGCTTCTGGGCACCGTCTGGATGGCCTGGCAGCCCGAGCCGTTGGTGCTCTTCACCATCTTCGCTATTGGCACGGTGGCCCTGTCTCTCTACCTTCTGCCAAGGCTCAAGGGGGCGATGGTCGCCTTCCAATGGGCCCGCAGAATGCATGGGTTCGGCCGCGAGAGCTGAGCCCCGGAGAGACGCCGATGCCCCAAAGCGCGCAAACGCCAGCCCGCGATGTGCCGATCCGTGACGCGGCAACGGTGATCGCACTGCGCGCGCGCAAGGGTCAGCGCGAAGTGCTGATGGGACAGCGTGGCGCCAAGGCCGCCTTCATGCCGATGAAATTCGTCTTCCCCGGCGGCGCCGTCGATCCGGAGGACGCCGAGGTTCCCCTGGCCGCTCCCCTGCCCCAGCCCTGCGCCCGCCGCCTGGCCGAGGATGCCCGACCAGAGCTCGTTCCTGCCCTGGCCGCCGCCGCGATCCGCGAGCTCTGGGAAGAGACCGGCCTGGTCCTGGGCCGCCCCGGCGCCTGGCCCGACGCCCCCGCCGACTGGCAGGGCTTTGCCGCAACCGGGCACCGCCCCGACCCTTCGGCCTTGCGTTTCGTCTTTCGCGCGGTGACGCCTCCGGGGCGGCCGCGCCGCTTTGACGCCCGTTTCTTCACCCTGGACGCCGATGCCGCGATCCGGGGCGACCTCGAGGACTTTTCGGCCGCCTGCGACGAGCTGAGCCACCTGCAATGGATACCCTTGCCCGAGGTGCGCGCCTTCGATCTGCCCTTCATCACCGAGGTCGTGCTGGCCGAGATCGCCGCAAGCGAGACCGGAGAAGCCCCGGCCTCGGTCCCCTATTTCGCCCAGGACGAGGAAGAACAGCTCTTCCGCAGGCTGGGCGGGCGCTCTCCGCTGGTCAGCTGACCGCGATCAGCGCCAGGACAGAGCCGGTGATCAGGGCGATGCCGCCCAGCTCCTTGCCCGAGACCTTCTCGCGGAAGAACAGAACCGAGGCGAGCAGCGAGAGCACGACCTCGAACTGGCCTACCGCGTAGACCAATGCGGCGTTCTGCAGGGTGAACCCGGCGAACCAGCAATAGGAGCCCGCGACCGAAGTCAGCCCGACCCAGATCGTACGCCGCCAGCCGCGGACGACGCGGGTGATCTCTCCGCCTTCGCGCAGCAGCAGCCAGGCGCCCAGGATCACCACCTGCGAGGTGACCACCACGAGCAGGGTCAGCAGCGCCCGCGTCGCAGGTTCCGCCGGGATCAGCAGCGAGGCCCCGCGATAGGTGACCCCCGACAGCGCAAAGAAAAGCCCCGAGGCAAGGCCCAGTACCGCGGCCCGATTTGCGAGCCGTTGCAATCCCTTGCCGCCAGGAAGATCGGTCAAAAGCAGCACTCCGGCGAGGCCGGTGAGGATGGCGGCAAGCGCCAGGGCGCTGATGCTCTCGCCCAGGATGGCCAGGCCCACGAAGGCGGTCAGCAGCACCTCGGTCTTTTTGAGCGTCACGCCGACGGCGAAGTTGCGGCTCTTGAAGAGGGCCACGACGCAGATGGTGGCCAGGATCTGGGTGATCCCGCCGACGATGGCGTAGAGCCAGAAGAGCGGTGGCACGGCCGGGAAGTTGCCGCCCTGCAGCGCGAAGGCCAGCCAGACCAGCGGCGCGGCCCAGAGGAACCGCGCGAAGGTGGCCCCGGCGGGGCTGAGCCCGCTGGAGGCGAGCTGCTTCTGCAACATGAAGCGCACGGTCTGGAAGACGACGGCGGCAAGGGTGAAGGCGATCCAGGGGGTCATGCTGCCCTAATGCGCTATTCCCCCGATCTCTGCCAGAGAGGATGCGGCACCGGGTCCTTGGCCTGGGCGAAGTAGCGTCGGAAGACCTCGGCGTAATTTGCGTAGCGGTAACCTTCGTTGCGTCGCAGGTAATGCTCTTTCCGCTTCGCGTAGAGGGCCGGCAGATCGTACCAGGGGCGGTTCGGGTGCATGTGATGCACCACGTGGAAATTGTTGTTGAGGAAGAGCAGTGCGAGCGGCCCGCGATCCTCGATGATCACCGTGCGGGCGCGGGCCTTCTCATGGGCCTGGTGTTCGAGAAAGGTGCGGATCTTCAGCAGGGAATGCGACAGGTAGGTGCCCAGGGCGAAGGCCCAGAGCGGCATCGTCGCGACCTCTGTCAGCCAGAGCGCGACAAGCGCCAGCGCCGGCACATGCCAGAGCCAGCCGCGCAGGACCTGCGGGTCGCGCAGCGCCGTCTGCGCCTCGAGCGCGATGAAGCTGGCATTGCCCACCAGCGGGCCGATCAAGATCCGCCCCAGAAGCGTATTGTTGATGCGCAGCAAGAGCTTGCGCCAGGACGGCAGACGCGCCCAGACGCCGGGATCAAGGAAGTTCGACTCCGGATCATCATAGGGATCGGTCAGGATCTCGTCGTGGTGATGCGCCAGATGCGTGGCCTCGAAGCGCAGGTAGGGCACGGTGATCGAGAGCGCCGGAAAGACCAGCGCCAGGTTCAGCAGACGATTGCGGAAGGGGTGCCCATGGATCACCTCGTGGCTGAGCGAGGAATGCAGCGCCGCGGTGATCGCAAGCACCACGATGGCCAGCGCGAGCGAGATCCCCGCAAGCCAGGTCGTCGCCGCGATCCAGCCTCCGTAGCAGAGCAGGAAGAGGCCCAGAGTAGGCCATTCCACGGCAGGCCCTCGGCGATCACGCATCGAGGCGCCCCCAACGGATGCGGGCCCAGATGCGCTCGTAGATGACATATGTGATCAGCCCCAGGGTAGCATTTATGAACGCCATGAGGCCGCCCGTGGTGACCGAGCCGGTAAAGGCCAGACCCACGAGGCTCATTATGACGAATCCAAACAAGGTCCAGAGGATGCCCTTGAGAAGGCTCCGCGTCTTCGTTTCCATGATGTCCCCTTTTGACACCAAGGTAGGGGGGGCAGCGGCGGATCGGAACTCGGGATCTTGTTAACAAATCCAGCATTATGTGATTTAATTCACAATATGATGGATAAAGTCGACAAGAGAGAACGTGCTCACGCCTTCCGCCACCGCCTGCGCGAAGCCATGGGCGAGAAGGCGATGAGCCAAAGCGCCCTGGCGCGGCGCGTCGGCGTGGATCGCTCGACGATCTCGCAGCTACTTTCGGGCGATTCTCCGCGTTTGCCCAATGCGCAGGTGGTCGCAGAATGCGCCGCGGCGCTCGGCGTCTCTGCGGACTGGCTGCTGGCGCTTTCCGAACGGCCCGAGACTGCGGCGGATCTGCTGGCGGCTTCGTCGCGGATGACCGAGGCGCCGCGCGCCTTGATCGACGAACAGATCTTCGCCTGGCACCAGGAAGCGGAAGGCTACAAGATCCGCCATGTGCCTGCTGCCCTGCCCGACATGTTGAAGGCCAACGCCTTGCTGGAATGGGAATATTCACCGCACCTGGGTCGCACGACACAACAGGCCATCGGCGCCTCGGCCGACAAGCTGAGCTGGATGCGCAACGCCTCCTCGGATTACGAGATCGCCCTGCCCCGGCACGAGATGATCGCCTTCGCCACCGCCACAGGCTACTACGCGGACGTTCCCGCCGATATCCGCGCCGAGCAGATCGACCGTTTCGCCGACCTGCTGGAAAGCCTTTATCCACGAATGCGCATGTATCTTTTCGATGCCCGGCGGCTTTATTCCTCTCCGGTCACCATTTTCGGTCCGCTCTTGTCGGTCCTCTATATCGGCCAGAACTACATCGCCTTCCGCGACACCGAACGCGTGCAGGCAATGACCGCGCATTTTGACTACCTGGTGCGCGAGGCCTCGGTGGCCTCCCGCGTGCTGCCGGAATACCTGCGAGAGCTGAAAGACTGGATCTGAGCCTCAGGCGATCAGGTCCTGCGGGCCATCGGACACATCCTGCAGGGTCAACCGGCGCAGCAGCGCCTCTCGCAGGGGGGGCGGCAGATTGCGCGCGGCACCATCCGAGAGCGCGGCAAGGCCAAGAGTTTCCCCAACCAAGGCAATCACTTCTGATCCAAACTTCACGCGGTAGCTGAGTTGGATCGCCCCTTGTTCCACGGTCAGAAGCGCAACCTCCAGACGCAGGGGGCTGGCAGTCGGCAGTGCCATCGGCTGGTCGATCCGCTGCGCGGCGAGGCGTATACGCAGGTCATGGGCAGCCAGCGCCCCGGATCCGCACCCCAGCTTTTCCAGGAAAGCATCCCGCAGGGGGGACAACAGGCGGGGTAGGCATTCGACCGGCGCATGTCCCATGGGATCAAGCCAGTCGAGCGGGATCACCCGCGTCACACCCAGCCCCGGCGGACCGGGCAGCGGCGCTCCTTCGATCCTGGCGAGACCTTCGGGCCGGTTGCGCAGGCCCGAGACAAGGGCCTTGTCTCGCCGCGCAGTCAGCCCCTCGAGCGAGAGCACCCCCTGCTCGTCCATCTGCTCGCGGAGCGCGCGCCCCAACTCGACGCTCGGTTCCTCGTTCCCGCATTCGTTTGGCCAGGGCACGGGCAGGGTCTCGCTACCTGCGGCAAGGCGCCCGCTTTGGAAAAGCCCCAGCTCGGCCCAGACCGGCCCCAGCCCATGGCGCAGCGCCATGTCGATCTCGGAGGTCACGGCTGCCCCGTCGCGCAGCAGGCCAAGCGCCTCGCGCCAGGTCGCCTCAGCCAGACGGCCGGCGATATGTCCGGCGCGTTCGGCACGCAGGCGCAGGGGGACCATGCCGATGCCCTCCAGCACCTCTTCGGCGCGGGCGATCCGTGCCGCGCCATTGCGGGCGCTGACGCTCAATTCGACCAACGGCACGAGATAGACCGGATCGAGCGGATGCGCGGTGACGATCTGATCAGGACGGTTCGAGAAAGCTTGCAGATCCGACACCGGGAACACCGAGCTCGAGGAGGCCAGGATCGCACCCGGATCCATCTTCTCTTGCAGGGATTGGTAGACTTTCTGTTTCAGCTCAATGCGTTCCGGCAGGCTTTCCTGCACCCAGTCCGCCCCGTCCACGGCCTGGGACATCAGCGGAACCACTTCGAGACGACCCTCAGGCGGAAGCGCTTCGTCAAGAAGTCCCGGCAGGCTTGCGCGGGCGCGCTCCATGGTCTTGCGCAGAAGATCTTCGGCTGCCGGATCAGGATCGAAGACCCGGACGTTCCATCCATGAAGACAGAAGCGCGCCGCCCAGCCTGCGCCGATACGACCGGCCCCTATGATCGCGACGACGGAGGGCATCAGAAAACCTCTGTGCCGAGCCGCGCGACAGGCGGCAAGTCAGTCATATCCGATAGAAGAACCACGGCACCTCTCACCCCTTCCGCGTAGCAAACGCGGTCCGGGGTGAGCGGACAAGGGCGCAATCGCCCTGCCCCGGCATTCGCGCAAGAGTGTTGCGCGGCCGACGCAAGCTCCCGCTAAAAGGGCATCGGATGTGCCTTGTAGACCGCGTCGAGATCCTTCAGCACCTCTTCCGAGAGCTCCAGGTCGACGCCATCGAGGATGCGTTGCAGCTGCTCCATGTCCGTGGCGCCGAAGATGACCGACGCGGTGAAGGGGCGCTGTGCGACCCAGGCCAGGCACATGGCGACCGTGTCGAGGTCATGCTTGAAGGCCACGTCGATGTAGTCGTCGATCGCGGCGAAGGCACGCTTGGTAGCGCGGCCGCCCAGGTCGGGGTTCAGCGTGATGCGCGATCCCTTGGGCTTGGCCCGCCCCTGGTACTTGCCCGTCAAAAGACCGGCGGCAAGAGGCGAATAGGCCATGAGGCCCACGTCTTCCATCAGGCACAGCTCTGCCAGATCGCTGTCGAAATGTCGGCAAAGCAGGGAATATTCGTTCTGGATGGTCACCGGGCGCAGGACGTCATCGCCGGCCATCCGCAGGTATTGCGCCATGCCCCAGGCGGTCTCATTGCTGAGCCCGAAGGCGCGGATCGTTCCACGTTTGCGTTCCTTTTCAAGCGCCTCCAGGCATTCATGAAAGTTCTCGAGCACCGCATCCCGGTGCAGGCCCGAAGGGTCGTAGCCCCAGATCTTGCGGAAGTGGTAGGAGCCGCGATTGGGCCAGTGGAACTGGTAGAGGTCGATGTAGTCGGTCTTCAGGCGGCGCAGCGATCCCTCGATCGCCTCGTTGATCGTCTGGGCCGAGATCGGCTTGCCCTCGCGGATCATCATCTGGCCTTCGCCAGCGTGCTTTGTTGCAATCACCACCTCGGAGCGATGACCGCGGCTTTTCTCCAGCCAGAGGCCGATGATCCGTTCGGTCCGACCGATCGTCTCTTCGCGCACGGGATTGACCGGATAGACCTCTGCCGTGTCGATGAAGTTGATGCCGCGCTCGAGAGCTGCATCGATCTGCTGATGCGCCTCCTTGCTGCGTGTCTGATTGCCCCAGGTCATCGAACCGAGGCAGTAATTCGTCACCTCGATCCCCGTGCGGCCAAGCTTTACCTTACGCATGTCCCGTCCGTTCGCAGCTTTCTGATTGTCCTAAGGGCAGAAGGTTACGATTTTCCTTCGGGTTGCAAGGCGATTTCCGGCAATTGCGCCTATGCCCCTCCCCCGCTCCAGCTGTCTCCAAGTGGCCGTTTCGGCAGGACCCGCTGCGCGAAAATGCGCAGACCGGGGGCTGTAACTCTTCAGGAAAAACGCCACATGGTAGTGTAGTGGACACGGTCAACTTGATTTCGACCCCACGCAGAATGAAAGGAACACCCCATGGAACTGACATTTGACGGCAAGACCGCCATCGTCACCGGCGCGGCCTCTGGCATCGGCGCGGCGATTGCAGAGGCGCTGGCGGCTTCGGGCGCCACGGTCGTTGTGGCGGATCTGAAGGAAGAGGCCGCCGAGGCCGAAGTCGAGAAGATCGAGGCCGCTGGCGGCAAGGCGCTGACCTTCGTGGGCAACGTGGCCGATCCGGCCTCGGTCGAAGCCATGGTGAAGTTTGCAGAAGAAAAGACCGGCGCATTGCATCTGCTGGTCAACAACGCCGGTATCGGTGGCGCCGCGGCACCCGTCGGCGAATACCCGATCGACAGCTGGAAGCAGGTGATCGACGTCAACCTGAACGGCGTCTTCTACGGCATCCGCTTCGCGGTGCCGGCCATGAAGGCCGCCGGTGGTGGCGCCATCGTCAACATCGCCTCGGTTCTGGGCTCTGTCGGCATTGCCAATTCCTCGGCCTATGTGACCACGAAACACGCCGTCGTCGGGCTGACCAAGAACGCGGCGCTGGAGCATGCGGCCGACAACATCCGTGTCACCGCCGTGGGACCGGGCTTCATCCACACCCCGCTGGTGGACGCCAACCTCGACGAGGCCTCGCAGGAATTCCTGGCCAGCCAGCATGCCTTCAACCGCCTCGGCACCCCGGAAGAGGTCTCCTCGCTGGTGCTCTACCTGCTGTCGGACCAGGCAAGCTTCGTCACCGGCTCCTACCACCTGGTGGACGGCGGCTACGCGGCACGCTGACTGCTGCAGGGCCCCCGCCCCGGCACATTTCACCCAAGATCAAGGGCTGCCCTGCGGGCGGCCCTTTTTATTCGGCAGCGGGCGGGCTATGAGGCGGGTCAGCCCCTTCGGGGAAAGCAGCTTTCAAGGAGGCGTCCATGGCGCGGCATCTCATCACTTCGGCGATCCCCTACATCAACGGGATCAAGCACCTCGGCAACCTCGTGGGTTCTCAACTGCCCGCCGACCTCTACGCGCGCTACCTGCGCGGGCGCGGCAACGAGGTGCTCTTCCTCTGTGCAACCGACGAGCACGGCACCCCGGCAGAACTTGCCGCGGCCAAGGCCGGCAAGCCGGTGGACGAATACTGCGCCGAGATGCATGAGGTGCAATCGGGCATCGCCGAGGGTTTCCGGCTCAGCTTCGATCACTTCGGACGCTCGTCCTCGCAGCGCAACCAGGAACTGACCCAGCATTTCGCCGGTGTCCTGGACGAGCAGGGCCTCATCCGAGAGGTCTCTGAAACGCAGATGTACAGCCCCACCGACGGGCGCTACCTGCCGGACCGCTACATCGAAGGCACCTGCCCCAATTGCGGGTTCGACAGCGCCCGTGGCGACCAATGTGACAATTGCACCAAGCAGCTGGACCCGGTCGACCTGATCAATCCGCATTCCACCATCTCGGGTGCCACCGACCTCGAGATGCGCGAGACCAAGCACCTTTACCTCTGCCAGTCGCAGATGAAGGACGAGCTGGAGGCCTGGATCGACAGCAAGTCCGACTGGCCCGTGCTGACCACGTCGATCGCCAAGAAGTGGCTGAACGATGGCGATGGCCTGCAGGACCGGGGGATCACCCGCGACCTCGACTGGGGCGTGCCGGTCAAGAAGGGCACCGAGGATTGGCCCGGCATGGAGGGCAAGGTCTTCTACGTCTGGTTCGACGCGCCCATCGAGTATATCGCCTGTTCCCAGGAATGGGTCGATGCGGGCAAGGGCGAGGACTGGCAGCGCTGGTGGCGCACCGATGCCGGCGCCGAGGATGTGACCTACACCCAGTTCATGGGCAAGGATAACGTCCCCTTCCACACCCTCTCTTTCCCCGCCACCATCCTTGGCTCCGGCGAGCCCTGGAAGCTGGTCGATTACATCAAGAGCTTCAACTACCTGAACTACGAGGGCGGCCAGTTCTCGACCTCGCGCGGGCGCGGGGTCTTCATGGACCAGGCGCTCGAGGTGCTGCCGTCGGATTACTGGCGCTGGTGGCTGCTGAGCCATGCCCCCGAGAGCTCTGACGCTGAGTTCACCTGGGAGAACTTCCAGGCCTCGGTGAACAAGGACCTGGCCGATGTGCTGGGCAATTTCGTCAGCCGCGTGACGAAGTTCTGCCGCTCGAAGTTCGGTGAAGTGGTGCCCGAAGGCGGCAGCTACGGCGCGGCGGAAGAGGCCCTGCTGGCAGAGCTGACCGAGCGGCTGCAGCGCTACGAGCAGATGATGGACGCCATGGAAGTGCGCAAGTCGGCGCAGGAGCTGCGGGCGATCTGGGCGGCTGGCAACGAATACCTGCAAAGCGCCGCCCCCTGGGCCGCCTTCAAGGAAGACCCCGAGCGCGCCGCCGCGATCGTGCGCCTGTCGCTGAACCTGATCCGGCTCTACGCCGTGCTCTCGGCCCCGTTCATCCCCGACACCTCCGCGGTGCTGAAAGAGGCCATGAAGCTGGACAGTCTCGACTGGCCCGGCGACCTGAACGAAGCGCTTTCGGCCCTGCCCGCAGGTGCCGAATTCACGGTCCCCGAGAACCTCTTCCGCAAGATCACCGACGACGAGCGCGAAGAATGGCAGCAACGTTTCAGCGGCAAGCGCGACTGAGCCCGCGGACCGAGGTTCAAGGACACCGCAATACGAGTTGAGGAAGAGGCGCCCCAGGTTCGGGCGCCTCTTCTGTTTTCGGCTCATGTCTCGCGGCAGCGTGCTCTCTGCAAGAACTTGCTCGCTCCGGGGAAGTCGCATCGAGGTCTGACCTGGTGAGGTCAGTTGGCGACAGGTTTCGCCTCAGCCTCCGGTATCGCGAATTCGGTCGGCAGAAGGTTCGGACGGCAGAAGGTCTGTGCTGTCCTTGCGGGGCCTTTCGGGGCACATTCTGTCGCCGCAAGATTGATCGACGCAACGCGCCTCTTTGCAGGCTCTGTCGTTGCAGGATCTGTGGTCGCAACGGCCGCATGCGCGAGAACCACGGGCGCAGGGTCTGTCGTTGCAGGAACTGTCGGCAGAAAGGCGAACGCTGCAAGCGCCCGTAGGTGCGAGGGCCCTCGCTGGAGGGACTGTCTTGTCAGGTGTCGCCAGCACGGGTCCTGTCTTCACCAGCCCTGCGGGATCAGGCCTATGCCAACCGCCCCGAGGCTGCCGACCCTGCCCGCGTGGCTCACGCAAGCTTCTGCAAGGGGTCAGAATTCCTCCCAGCTTGCGGCACCGGCCTCAGCGACCCGCGCGCTTTCCGACGGGGCACCAACCGCGCTTTTGCGCGGCATCGGCGCGACCGGGGCTTTCGTCCCCTTCTCCTTGCCGCGCTTGCGTCCTCCGGGGACCCGCACCTCGTCGACACGGAAACGGCTGGCGGCCTCGACGAGAGCATTGGCTTCGCTGGTCAGCGCATGGCTTGCGGCGGTTGTCTCCTCGAACATGGCGGCATTCTGCTGGGTGACCTGATCCAGGTCGTTCATGGCCGAGTTGATCTCGTTCAGGCCACTGGATTGCTCTCGTGCAGAGCTGGCGATGGAGGCTACACGGCTGGAGATATCGACCACGGAGGTGACGATCTCATCCAGCGCCTCGCCGGTACGATCCACCAGCTCGACCCCCGAGCGCACGTGATTGCCGGAGCTGGAGATCAGCTGATTGATCTCGCGCGCGGCATCTGACGAGCGCTGTGCCAGGGCGCGCACCTCGGTGGCCACGACGGCAAAGCCACGTCCCGCCTCCCCCGCCCTGGCCGCCTCGACGCCCGCGTTGAGGGCCAGCAGGTTGGTCTGGAAGGCGATGTCGTCGATGACCGAGGTGATCTTCGAGATCTCCTTCGACGAGGATTTGATCGCATCCATCGCGGAAACCGCCTTCCGCGCGACTTCGCCGCCCGTCTCCGCCTTGCTCTGGGCAGTGGCGGCAATCTGGCTGGCCTCATCGGCCCCGGAAGCGGCGGATTTGACCGAGGCCGTGAGCTGGTCCAGCGCGGCGGCGGTCTCTTCCAGCGTGGCGGCCTGCTTCTCGGTTCGCCGGGCGAGGTCATCGGCGGCATTGCTGATCTCGCCGGCCTCGCCGCGGATGGACTCCGAGTTCTGGATCACCGCGCCCATGGCCACATGAAGCGCTTCCACCGCCTGGTTGAAATTGGTCCGCAGCTGTTCGTATTCAGCGCGGAACGGGTCGGGGATCGAGACGGTCAGGTCACCATCCGCCAGCTGCCGCAGCCCGACCTTCAGCTTGTCGACCACCAGCTGCTGCTGTTCGGCGGTCTCGCGGCGCTCGATCTCGGCATCGCGCATGGCGATGTGGCTATCGGTGATGTCGGAGCCGATGAAGACCATGCGCTCGATCTCGCCACGGCCATCGATCAGCGGGCTGACGCTGCCTTCGACGTAGATCTCACCCTGTCCCTTGCGCATCTTGAACTTGCCGCTGATCGCCTTGCCCTGTTTCAGCTTGCGCTGCTCCTCCTGGCGGTCGCTTTCGGTCACGCCGACCCATTGCATGAGATCCAGCGCAAAGACCCCCTGCAGCGCGGCAAGATCCGTGCCGAGAAGCTCAAGCAGGCGTGCGTTGCAGGCAGAGAGCCTCTGGTCGGCGTCGAAGTCGATCCGCAGCTGGTGGGATTCGATGGAGCCCAGCACGGCCTCGTTCAGCTTCTCGGCAGAAATGTCGTTGAGCTCCAGCACGAAGCCGATCGGCTCTCCCTCCTCCGAGTCGACGCGGTTGATATAGACCGCGATCAACACATCGCCCCACCTGACATCGCCGGAATAGGGCAGGCCCTTGTGACCATTGGCAACGTCTTCGAGAATTGCGCCAATGCCCGGCAGCCGCCCTGCGGGTTGATCGACGATCCGGGTGGGATCGAAACCGGACCAGGCCTCTCGAATGCGTTTGGCAGAGCCTTCGAGGATGCGGGTGCAGGCGGGATTGGCGAAGGCGATCAGCTGCTCCTTGTCGAGCAACATCAGGGCCGAGCCGGAGGTATTCACCGCCGCGCTCTTGAAGGCATTCTCGCGCGCCGTGCCCTGCGCCGCGCCCAGCTCGTCGCGGAAACGCTGCAGACGGTAGGCGATACGGCCGATCTCGTCGCCGCGCCGGGTGCCGTGGATCTGGACGTCGTAGCGGCCAAGGGCCACTTCCCCCATCTGGTCGGCCACCCGTTGCAGCGGCCGCGAGATATAGCCGTAGAACATCACCGCCGCCGAGATCAGGGCGACCAGGAAAATGCCGAGACTGGCGAGACCGGCCATCAGCATCTCCTGCATTGCCGCAGCGATCCGCAACGCGGGCGTCCATTGCGAGACGAAACTGCCCACGACGGTCCCGTCAGGTCCGTAGAAGGCCGGCGAGGCCCAGAGGCCCGCCTCCCGGTCCGCAAGGAAGGTGCCGGTCGCCAGGGCCTCGGCCGCCAGGGCCTGCGCCGCCGCCGGGACGAAGCCCTCGATCCCGGTCTGGTAGAGCACTTCGCCGTCAGAGCGCAGCAGCATCGCCCCCAGCACATCGCCATTGAGCTCTGCGATGAAGCCTTCGAGCATGGGCGAGACGGCCTCTGTCCGGCCGAACTTTGCGGCACCCGAGAGGTTGCTGGCGAGGCCCTTGGTGGTTTCCACCGCGCGGATCTCGGTCCAGTCCTCGATGGTGCTGACCGTGTGCCGAATCCAGAGCACCTGCGAGAAGGCGACCACGATCAGGATGCAGACCGCAACGATGGCCGTGGCCCGGAAGAAGGTCGTGCGGAAGAAGGGTATCCTGCCCGAACTGCGAGAGCTGTCTGGCAAGCGGGCCGCGGCGGCGCTGGTCATCTGCGATCCTTCCGTGATCTGGTCCCGTCAGGGAGTTCTGCGCAGGCTCAGTAGAGCATGTCCGCGTTCAGACCGATGGTCACCGCGCCGATCACCTCGCGCGTGTCGGGGTCCGTGACCGAGACCGAGATCTGCCCCAGGTAGGCCTGGGTCGACTCGTCGAATTCGACGTCACCCACATGCACCGCACCCGGCCCGACCGAGAAGGTGTCCTGGAACTTCGCCTCGTCCCCCTGCCAGTAGTCCGAGGTAGGGCCGGTGGCGGCGACGTTCAGGCCATTGGCATCCATCAGGAAAATCTCGCTGATGGCACCGGCGGACTCGGTCGAGCGGGCGCGCAGGAAGTCCGAGGCCGGGTGCCCCAGCACCGCGTCGACCAGCGGCTGATCCCCGGTCCCAACTTCGGCCCGCCACTGCTGGTCGAGCGCGTCGATCTCGGCCTGCGGCATGGTCCCGTGACGGGCATTCTGGTCGCGGATCGCCTCTATGACGATCGGGTCGAAGACCCAGAGCAGCACTTCCGCCTCCAGGTAGTCGCGCATCGAGGCGTCATAGGGGTTGGCCTGGGCCCCCGTGCCGAAGCACAGGGTGAGGGACGAAAGGGCAATCGCCGAAGTGGCGAGAAACGAGCGAAGGGCGGTCATCTGCAATCCCCGATTGGCTGAATATCGGGCGGACCTTGGGGCAAAAGGCTTTCGGCGGGCTTAATTCCCGCCGCCCAACCTTCTCCCAGAGCACCAGTTTTGCAGAAAATACGCCGGATCTACCGGCGCCGGCACCTAGCCGAGCCCCGCCACGAGGCGGATCACCGTGAAGACGAAGGCCGAGAGCAGCGCCGCGCAGGGCAGCGTCACCACCCAGGCCCCGATGATGGTCATGAAGTGCGACCGCCGCACCAGGCGCCGCCGGCGGCGTTCCTGCGCGGGGTAGCGGCGGCCGGGCTCGGGGCTGCGTGGCTGCATGAACCATTCACGGAAGAAGCCGACGCCGAAGACGCCTCCGATCGCGATATGGGTCGACGATACCGGCAGGCCGAGGGCCGAGGCCAGGATCACGGTCACCGCGGCAGAGAGGGCGACGCAGAAGGCGCGGGTGGGGTTGAGGCGGGTGATCTCATGCCCGACCATGCGGATCAGGCGCGGCCCGAAGAGCATAAGCCCGACCGAGATCCCCGCCGCGCCGATCACCAGCACCCAGAAGGGCAGAGAGACGAACTCGGAGGGGACGCCTGCCCGCTGCGCCTCGACCAGCGCCGCGAGGGGCCCCACGGCATTGGCCACGTCGTTGGCCCCATGGGCGAAAGACAGCAGGGCGGCAGAGATCACCAGCGGCAGGCGGAAGAGCACCTTGAGAGAGGCACGGCGGTTCTCCAGCCCCTCGGCGCGGGCCCGGATCGCCGGGATCGACAGGCGCCAGGCCAGCGCGCCCGCGGCCAGCGCCATCGGAGCGATCGCCAGGGGCGTTGTCACCAGGCGGACCGGCAGCTTGAGCAGCAGGTAGGCGGTGAAGGCACCGGCCATCAGCCCGATCAGGCGCGGCAGCCAGCGACGCGCCGCCGCGATCTTGTCCTCGGCATCTAGAATGCGCCACTTGATCAGCGCCAGCAGCAGCGCCGCGACCAGCGCGCCAAGCAGCGGCGAGACCACCCAGCCGAGCGCCACCAGCCCCAGCGTGGGCCAGTTCATCGCCGAAAGCCCCCCCGCCGCCGCCGCCGCGCCGATCATGCCGCCGATCACCGCCTGGGTGGTCGAGACGGGCGCCCCGATCCAGGTGGCGACATTGACCCAGATCGCCGCGCCGAGAAGCGCCGCGATCATGGCGATGGCGAAGCTCGAGGAGGTCGAGACGAGCTCGAATTGCAGGATGCCACGGGACAGGGTCTCGACCACATCCGAGCCCGCGACCAGCGCCCCCGCGCTTTCGCAGACCACCGCCAGGGCGATGGCCCAGGCCATGGGCAAGGCCCCCGATCCCACCGCGGGGCCCATGTTGTTGGCCACGTCGTTGGCGCCGATGTTCAGCGCCATGTAGGCCGCCAGCGCCGCCGCGGCGACGATCACCAGCATGCCGGGCTCGCGTCCCGTCACCAGCAGCGCGATCAGCATCGAGAGCACGATGAAGACCAGCGAGATCCCCGCCCCGAGGAGCGGGCGCGACAGGTGGATGGCTCCGGCCTCCAGGACCGAGACGCGCTCTAGGTCGCGGTCGAGACTGCGCCATTCTCCGGGGCCGCGCCGTGCCGGTCCCTTCATTGCCGCGCCTCGGCGGTGAACCCGGCCAGCAGCTCCGAGAGCTCGGGCTCATGCACCGCGGCGGCGGCATCGGCGGGGCTCATCCAGACGCGGTCGCGCTGGCCCTTCTCGGGATAATCGTCATGCAGGCCGGAAACGGGGATGGCGAACACCTCGACCCGCGTGGGCACCGGCAGGCCGCCGTCCAGCCGTTTCTGGTAGTGGTAGCGGCCAACCAGCCGGGGACGGCCCTGAGGCTTGATCCCGGCCTCCTCCCAGGCCTCTTCCAGCGCCGTGCCGCCGGCGTCATGGCCGCGCTTGGGCCAGCCCTTGGGCAGCACCCAGCGGCCGGTATCGCGCGAGGTGATGAGAAGAATGCGCGTGGAACTTCCCTTGCCGCGATGGCACAGCGCCGCGACCTGGTAGCGCGCGGGTCGCACCATCAGGGGCACAAGAAAGGAGTTCCAGAATTGCCTCAACATTCCTCACCTATCGCGGGCCTTGTGGCCCGTCTGGTCCTGCCATTCGGCCTCTACGTGCCGTTGGCCTTCTCCGGTGCGAACAATTCGTACGAATGACGCTCGAAAAAGGATCGGGCTTGCTACCAGATCACCCGGCGATTGTGCAAGCCCCACGTAACACCCGGTTGACCGCCGGGCCCCTGCCCTGTTGCGGTTTCAGGCCAGCTCTGCGGCTGTCTCGCGCAGCATCTCGGCCGAGGCGCGCAGTGCCGTGGCCTCGGAATAGGACAAATGCGGGATCAGGGTCTCGGCCACGCCGTCGCGGCCCACCACGCGGGGCAGCGAGAGGGTGACATCGCGGACGCCCTCGATCTCGGGCACCCGCGCCGAGACGGTGAGCACGGCGCGCTGGTCATCGCGGATCGCCTGGACGATCCGCGCCAGCCCGGCGCCGATGCCGTACCAGGTGGCGCCCTTGCCCTCGATGATCTTGTAGGCCGCGCGGCGGACGTTCTGATCGATCTCGTGGCGCACCGCCTCGCTGATCGGCCGGCCCAGCTGATCGGCCACGTCGTCCAGGGTCTCGCAGCCCGAGCGGGCCGAGGACCAGGCCAGGACCTCGCTGTCGCCATGCTCGCCCAGCACATAGGCATGCACCGATTGCGCGGCCACGTTCAGGTGCCGTCCCAGCAGGTAGCGGAAGCGCGCCGTATCCAGGATGGTGCCCGAGCCGAAGACCCGCGCCGCCGGCAGCCCCGAGAGCTTCAGCGCCACCTCGGTCATGATATCGACGGGGTTCGAGGCGATCAGCAGGATGGCATCAGGCGCCACCTTGCCGGTCTGCGCCAGCACATCGCCGAAGACTTCGGCATTGCGGCCCAGCAGGCTGAGACGGCTCTCACCGGGTTTCTGTGGCACCCCGGCGGCAATGATGATCAAATCGGCCTCGGCCAGCGCCTCGTAGTCCCCCGAAGAGACCTGTGTCGGCTGGGCGAAGGGCATGGCATGGGCAATATCCTCGGCCTGTGCCAGGGCCAGGGCGGGGTTGTGATCGACCAGCACCACCTCGCTGGCCACCCCGCGCATCACCAGTGCAAAGCCCGCCGAAGAGCCCACCATGCCTGCGCCCACGATACCCACTTTCATCAGCCCGCTCCCTTGCCTGTCCAGGTTCCCGTTCCGGCAGGTTAGGCCGGGAGACGCGCCTTGGCATCCCCCAAGCCGGTCATGCCCCCCTGCAGGCCTCGCATGGCCCACCTTTGGCCCATTTCCGCGCCACTTCCAAAGACAGGGCACGGCGAAGGGCCCGCGCCCTGTTGCGCTTGGCCGCAGCTTTCGGGAAGCACCGCGTTTCGATCCGGGCAAATCATTCATTTTCAGACGCTTGCGCCTGCCCCCGCGCCACGCAGCTGAACCCCGACGGGGATGTCCTGCCACCCTTCGCAAGTTGAACCAAATGCGCGGAAGAAATCGCCGAAAGCAGAGGGCACTTAAGAGAACGGAAAGGGAAAGGGCCTATCCAACCCGCAGAAAACGCGAAGGAGCGCGCATGGGACTGTGGGGACAGACACGACATTCGGCCATGTCCGACAACGAACGCGCCGTGCTGCGCGTCGTCGAAGAGACTCAAGCCGTCATCCACTTCGATGCGAATGGCATCATCCTTGACGCGAACCGCAATTTCCTGAGCGCGCTGGAATATTCCGCCGAAGAGGTGATCGGAAAGCACCACCGCATCTTCGTCGAACAAAGCTACGCCGACAGCCCCGACTACCGCGATTTCTGGCACCGCCTGCAAGCCGGAGAGCCCATTGCCGACCAGTTCCCCCGCCGCACGCGCAGCGGCCGCCGGATCTGGATCCAGGCGACCTATGCCCCCGTGCGCGACAGCAACGGCAACGTGATCCGCATCACCAAGATCGCTACCGATGTCACCAAGCGCCGCAACACCATCGAACGGCTGGCCCAGGCGCTCGACAGCCTCAGCCAGGGCAATCTCACCGACCGCATCCCGCACAGCGGCATTCCCGATCTCGACGCCCTGGGCGCGGCCTATAACCACAGCATGCAGACCTTCTCGAACACCCTGTCGGAGGTGCAGACCTTCGCGGTGGACTTTGAAGCGCTCAGCCAGCAGATCGGCTCTTCGACCCACGACCTGTCACGGCGCACCGAAAGCCAGGCCGCCACGCTGGAGCAATCCGCGGCAGCGATCGAAGAGCTGGACGCCAGCGCACGGGTCTCGGCCGAGAATGTCCAGCGCGTGTCGCAGGCCGCCGACGAGACCCGCAGCGCCGCCGAGACCAGCGGCGCGCTGGTGCAGGAGGTGACCCAAGCGATGGAAAAGATCGAGAGCTCTTCCAAGGCCATCGCGGATATCCTGTCGGTCATCAACGACATCGCCTTTCAGACCAATCTGCTGGCGCTCAATGCCGGTGTCGAGGCCGCGCGGGCGGGCGAAGCGGGCTACGGTTTCGCCGTGGTCGCCTCTGAGGTGCGCTCGCTGGCCAGCCGCACTGCAGATTCCGCGCGCGAGATCCGCGGGCTGATCGGCGAAAGCTCGACCCACGTTGCCCTTGGCACCAGCCTCGTGGCGCGCACCAGCACCGAGTTGAACGAGATCTTCGACCGGGTCGATTCGGTGAATGTGCTGGTCAAGGAGGTGGCCCAGACGATCGAGCAGCAATCCACCACCATCGGAGAGATCAACAGCGCGGTCACCAGCCTCGACCAGGTCACGCAGCGCAATGCGGCGGTGGCCTATGACACCGCGGAGGCCACCCGCGACCTGGCGCAGAAGAGCGCGACCTTGAAGGATCGCACCGGGAATTTCGTCATCTCCAGGGGCAGCTCCTCCTGGGAGGTGCCACAAGGCGCGGCGGTTCTGCAGGCCTCCTGACCGCTGCAAGGTCAGGCCGGCAGCCCCTCGAAAACACCCCGGCGCTCTTCCGGAGGAAATGGTGCGGGCGACGGGACTCGAACCCGTAAGCCATTTAAGGCGCAAGATTTTAAGTCTCGTGCGTATACCAATTTCGCCACGCCCGCCGCATCGACAGATTTGGCATGAACCGCGGGGCAATTCAAATACTGCCGTGCATTGCGGGTGTTTTTCCTGAAGGAAAGAATTCCGGCTCCGATTGCATCCCCCGCGCGCTATCGCCGCGCATCGGAGCCGGGGTCCATTCCAATGCCAGCACCCCCGCTGCCAATGCGCGCCCGGCTCTCGGGGGAAATGGCTTTTTCCGTCTAACTTGCGGTTCCAACCGCGGCTCCGGCAGGCACGGCCACTGGCGCGCGCTGAGCGGCGTGGGAAACAGGGCCTTGGTGGAACCTCGGCCCCGCCGCGGGACAGCATCAAGGCCAGCCACTCGGCTGCGCCTGACCCTCGGGCCGGGACCCGCGCCGCGCTGGTGCCCCGCCTGCCCCCTGCCCTTATTGAGGCCACCGCCCTGCCAGGGACCTCACCTTGCCGACAGCGCCCGAATTTGCGCTTGACCTGCGCCGCGCGGCACCCCAGCTATTCGCCATGTTTCCATTGCGCGATCACAACCCCTCAGAGGGGACACCCTTCGTCACCTACCTGCTGATCGCGGCCAATGTGCTGATCTTCCTGTCCTATTCGGGATTGATGGCCGATCCGCGGGCCCTCGGCGCCTTCTTCGGTGAATATGCCATGATCCCCGCGCGGGTCGCATCGGGCGATGGCAGCTACACGCTGATCACCTCGATGTTCCTGCATGGCGGCGTCATGCACCTGGCGGGCAACATGCTGTTCCTGTGGATCTTCGGCGACAACCTGGAAGACGAGATGGGCTTCCTGGCCTTCTACCTGGCCTCGGGCGTGGGCGCGGCGCTGGCCCATCTGGGCTTCTCGGCGGGCTCGACCGTGCCGACCGTCGGCGCCTCGGGGGCCATTGCCGGGGTGCTGGGGGGCTACCTGCTGCTCTACCCCAGGGCCAAGGTGGATATCCTCTTCATCATCGTGGTGATCTTCCGGGTGGTGCCGGTGCCCGCCTGGCTGATGCTGGGCCTGTGGTTCGCCATGCAGGTCTTCAATGGCGTCGGTGCCGATCCGACCACCGGCGGCGTGGCCTACTGGGCCCATGCGGGCGGCTTCGTGGTGGGCTTCGTGCTGACCCTTCCTGTCTTCCTGAAGCGTGGCGGCCCGGCCTATTGGAACCGCACCCTCGGCCGTCCGCCCAACCCCGAAGCGACCTACAGCTTCTCGCGCTCCAGCGTGCCGACGGTGCCCCGCCGCCCCAAACGAAAAGACGCCCCGGCCGGTAGCCAGAGCGTCATTCCTCGCGTCCGCAAACGCAGGCCGCGCGATCCCTGGGGCTGAGACCCCGGGCCGCGCCGGCCGCGATCACTCGTCGCGGATGATCTTGGAGAACTTGTCGAAGAGCGGCTCGTTGGCGCAGAGCACCGTGCCATCGGCCAGGATGTCGCCCTCGGGGTTCACCGGCTGGATGAAACCACCGGCCTCACGCACGATGACCAGGCCGGCCGCCAGGTCCCAGGGCTTCAGGCCACGCTCCCAGAAGCCGTCGTAGCGGCCCGCGGCCACATAGGCCAGATCGAGAGAGGCAGCCCCCCAGCGACGCACACCCGCACAGGCCGGCATCAGCCGGGCCAGGTCCTTCAGGGTGGCGGGCAGGTTGCGCGAGGCGGCGAAGGGCACGCCGGTGGCAAAGACGGCCTCGATCATCCGGATGCGGCCCGAGACGCGGATACGCATGTCGTTCATCCAGGCGCCTTCGCCCTTCTCGGCCACGTACATCTCGTCCTTGGCGGGGTCATAGATGACACCGGCGACGATCTGTCCCTTGTGCTCGAGCGCGATCGAGATCGCCCAATGCGGCATGCCATGCAGGAAATTGGTGGTGCCATCCAGAGGATCGACGATCCAGCGGCGGGTCGGGTCTTCACCCTCTTCCTCGCCGCCCTCTTCGGCCAGCCAGCCATAGTTGGGGCGGGCTCCCATCAGCTCTTCCTTCAGGATCGCCTCGGCGGCGATATCGGCGCGGCTGACGAAGTCTCCGGCCCCCTTGACCGACACCTGCAGGTTCTCGACCTCGCGGAAATCCTTCACGAGGGAGCGACCCGCTTTGCGGGCGGCTTTCATCATGATGTTGAGATTGGCGCTGAAGGACATGGGGTTGGCTCCGTTATACGAGTGGCGCGTATAGACGCCCCCGCGCCACTTGCCAAGGCCTCATGACCCTTGCATTTCAGGCAATATGCCCCGCGGCTCGGGAACGTGGTAGCGCGATTGCACCAGTCCCGAGGGCCAGGAGCGGGTCGCCTCATGGGTGAGTGTCAGGTCCCCGTCCAGCGCCCCGAAGAGCGGCAGCCCCGCGCCAAGCAGCACCGGGACCCGCGTCAGCACGATCTCTTCGATCAATCCGGCGGCCAGGAAATCGCGGATCACGGCGCCGCCATCGACATAGGCGCGCTCCCATCCACGGCTGGCCAGCTCGGCCATGACCTGCTCGGGCGGCGCCGAAAGCACCTCGGCGGTGGTCCCCTCCACCGGGCCCGGCGGCAGGGTATGAGAGAGCACGATCACCGGCAGCTCATAGGGCCAGTCCCCGAAGCCCCGCACGGTTTCGTAGCTGGCGCGGCCCATGACGATGCCATCCATGCGGGCGATGAAGTCGGCGTAGCCGTAATCCTCGGCCCCGCCCTGGGGCAGCCAGTCGAGCGCGCCGTCGGGGCGTGCGATGAACCCATCAAGGCTGGTGGCGATGAAAACATGTCCGCTGGTCATGAGCCTCTCCCTTTGCCCCAGCAAAGCCGCGGGCTGCGGCTTGTGCAAGTACCCTGCTGACCGGGGATGTCAGCACTCAGCGTCCCTTGTTGCCCTGCAGCTTCACCGCCTCGGTGCGGGCCAGCTTGGTGAAATGGGCCATGAAGGGCTTTACCGCGTCCTCGCTGCGGCAGGCGGCATACATGCGCCGCTTAAGCTTGCCGTCACCAATGGGCTTGGTCACGTAGTCGGGATGATAGCGCACTTCGCGCATCACCCAGTCGGGCAGCACCGCCACGCCGCGCCCGGAAGCCACCAGCAGCAGGATGACTTCGGTCAGCTCGACCTTGCGCTGCTGTGCGGGCTCGACGCCGGCGGGGGCGAGCAGCATCTTGAAGACATCCAGCTTGGCCCGGTCCACCGGATAGGTCAGCAGGGTCTGATCGGCCAGGTCCTCGGCGGTGATCAGCTTCTTGGAGGCCAGCGGATGGCTGGCGGCGGCGACGAAGACCGGCGAATAGTCGAAGAGCGGCGCGAAGGTGATGCCGGGCATGTCGGCGGGATCAGAGGTGATCACCACGTCGACCTGCTCGCGCTCAAGCGCCTCCATGGCGTTGAAGGCCAGGCCGGGGCGGATATCCACGTCGACTTCCGTCCAGGCGCGGCGGAAATGTTCCAGCACCGGCAGCAGCCAGTCGTAGCAGGCATGGCATTCCAGGGTGATGTGCAGCCGTCCCGCGCTGCCGTCGCGCAGGTGGTCGAACTCGGCTTCCAGAGCCTCGATCTCTTCCAGCACCCGCTCGGCCACGCGCAGCATCCGCATGCCGGCGGAGGACAGGCGCATCGGCTTGGTGCGGCGCACGAAAAGCTCCATCCCCGCCTGATCCTCCAACCCCTTGATCTGGTGTGACAGCGCGGACTGGGTGATGTGAAGGCTCTCTGCCGCCTTCTGCAATCCGCCGGTCTCGTGGATCGCGCGGATCGTCCGCAGATGTCTCAGCTCAAGATGCATACCCAACCGACCTCATGATTATCGTGAGAATTATGAAGTTGTCTCATTTTCAGCGATGCGCGACAAGAGCACAGTTCTACTCAGGAGAGATCCATGACCGTCCCCGCCGTTTCCTTCGAATTCTTCCCCCCGAAGAACCTCGAGGCCTCGTTCCGCCTCTGGGATACCGTGCAGGTACTCTCTCCGCTCATGCCGCGCTTCGTCTCGGTGACCTATGGCGCGGGCGGCACCACGCGCGAGCTGACCCGCGATGCGGTCGGCACGCTGCACAAGAACACCGGGCTCAATGTCGCCGCCCACCTGACCTGCGTGAATGCCACGCGGGACGAGACGATGCAGATCGTCGAGGGCTTCGCCAAGGCCGGCGTCACCGATATCGTCGCCCTGCGCGGCGACCCGCCCAAGGGCGAGGGCCAGTTCACCCCCACCCCCGGCGGTTTCGCCAACTCGGTCGAGCTGATCGAGGCGCTCTCGGCCACCGGCCAGTTCACCCTGCGCGTCGGCGCCTACCCCGAGAAGCACCCCGAGGCCGCCGACAGCGATGCCGATATCGCCTGGCTGAAGCGCAAGATCGACGCCGGGGCCGCCGAGGCGCTGACGCAGTTCTTCTTCGAGCCTGAGACCTTCCTGCGCTTCCGTGACCGCTGCGCCAAGGCCGGGATCGAGGCGCCCATCGTGCCCGGCATCCTGCCGATCGAGAACTGGCCGGGCCTGCGCCGCTTCGCCCAGGCCTGCGGCACCGCCATCCCCGCCTGGCTGGACGATGCCTTCGACAAGGCGATCCGCGACGGCCGTCAGGACCTGCTGGCCACCGCGCTCTGCACCGAGATGTGTGACACGCTGCTCTCGGAAGGGGTCGAGAAGCTGCATTTCTACACGCTCAACAAGCCCGAGCTGACCCGCGATGTCTGCCACGCCCTGGGCGTGACGCCCCGCGCCAAGCTGGAAAAAGTCGCCTGAGTCCCCCCCCTTCTCACGCGCCATGGAAACGCCCGGCCTTCACGGTCCGGGCGTTTTCTTTTCTGTCGCCCGCCGGCCAGTATATGTCCGCATAGCAGTTGCGCCTGCCGCGATGCGGGATTAGCCTTCCCGCGGGAGGACCAGACATGGCAGAACAGGCAGAAGCGCAGCGGGCAGAGATGACGGGGCTCGAGGCGCTGCAGGCGATCATATCCGGCAAGCGCGACGGGCCCGCGATCTCCAGGGTGCTGAACTTCCGCATGGAAAGCGCGGCAGAGGGAGAGGTCTCGTTCCTTGGCACGCCGATGCCCGATTTCGCCAATCCGGCCAATACCGTCCACGGCGGATGGTACGGCACGATCCTGGACAGCTGCATGACCTGCTGCGTGCTCTCGCGCCTGCCCGCCGGGCGCGGCTGCACCACCCTGGAATTCAAGGTCAACATCCTGCGCCCGGTCCCCTATGGCATGCAGGTCCGCGCCACGGGCCGCACGCAGCACGTCGGCCGTCGCACCGGCGTCGCGGTCGGAGAGCTGATCGGCGTCGAGGACGGGCGGCTCTACGCCACCGGCTCGACCACCTGCGCGGTGCTGGAACTGCCCAAGGGCCAGAGCTTCTGAGCCAAGGCCGCCCTCAGCCGCACCACGCCCCGCACATCACCAGGCTGAAAATACTCCCGCCGGAGGCGGTCGGGTCGCTGGCGCTCTGTCAGGGATGATGCGCCAGCTGCGGGCCGGTCGGATAGGTACCACGGGCCAGGGCGGAATCATGCAGCCGCTCTGACGGGTCCGCGCCCACCACCCGCACCTTGCGCAGCAGGAAGAGCTTGGCCAGGCCGCGCCATTGCCCGACCGAGGGCGCATGCAGATCCGTGGGGAAGCGCGCGCGCCAGTTCGGCGGCAGCGGCAGCCCCCGGAACTCGGCCTGCCCCAGCATCCAGACCAGCGGCAGGTTCGACAGCCCGCGCGCCTCGTTGAAGCCGCCCAGCTGGCCGCCCACGTCGCCATGGGTGCCGGGAAACCAGACCTGCTCGAGCCGGCCCTGCCAGTTAGGATCGCTCTTCCACATCACCGGCGCATAGACCTGACGGGTTTCCTCCAGCGCCAGGGCATGGAAGCCCGACTTCACGCAGTCCGAGAGCGCATGGTTGTGGAAGGCGTGTTTCGCCTCTGCCAGCCGCCAGAGCAGCGGCAGCCGCAGCCCGAGGCTTTTCACCGTGTCGAAGGCACCGATCATCTCGATGTCGACCTTCGGGTGGCAATTCTTGTCATGGAAGGCGCGGATCGCCTCGGCGCTGCCGCCCTCCTGGTAAAGCCTGTAGGCTTGGCGCACGTTGCGTTCGGTGGCGCGGGGGCTGCGCACCAGCCCGACCTGGTCGATCACGCCCGCCAGCGAGCGCACCGCATAGGCGCCACGGGAATAGCCGAAGAAATAGACCTTGTCTCCGGGCCGGTAGCGCGAGGCGAGGTAGCCATAGGCGGCGCGGATCTTGCGATTGATGCCCCGTCCCAGCAGCACGTCTATGGTATTGCGCCAACTGTCCCACTGGATGCCCGCCTCGTAGTAGACCGACAGCGTCGAGCTGGCCTGCCCGGCGAGCAGGGAATAAATCAGCCCGACATTGCTTTCCTGCCCCTCCTCGAGAGAGGACATGGTGCCGTCAAGGATGACCACATGGGTGACCGGGCCACGCCCCGGCGCACCTGCGGCCCGGCGCTGACGCCGGAACCATCCGCCCGGCCGAAGCCGGGCGACAAGACGTTCAAGCGGCCGCTTCACTGCCCTCTGCAGCCTCCCTCAGCGCCACCCAGACCCTCTCGGGCGTGAAGGGCATGTCGGCGCGCGTCACCCCGCGCGAGGCCAGCGCATCCATCACCGCGTTCGAGGCCGAGGCCATCGAGCCCACGGTGCCGGCCTCGCCACAGCCCTTCATCCCCATGGGATTGCGGGTCGAGGGCACGGGCTCGGTCGAGAAGGCGATCATCGGCACGTCGGCGGCACGCGGCATGGCGTAATCCATGAAGGTGGCCGTCAGAAGCTGGCCGTCCTCGTCATAGGTGACGTTCTCCATCAGTGCCTGGCCGATGCCCTGCACGACACCGCCATGCACCTGGCCCTCGGCCAGCATCGGGTTGATCAGGTTGCCGAAATCATCGACCACCGTATAGGCCTCGAGCGTCACGCGGCCGGTCTCGGGGTCCACCTCGACCTCGGCCACATGGGCGCCGTTCGGGTAGGAGCGGCCCGGCAGCGCCGCCTTTTCCTCGTGCACCAGCAGCTCGGGGCGGCTCGCCTCGCGGGCCATCTCGGCCACGTCGATCATCGTCGGCGCGGCGTTCGAGCCCTTGATGCGGAAGCTCTCGTCGTCGAAGCTGACGTCTTCGACCGCGACCTCCATCTTCTCGGCCAGGAAGGTGGTGAACTTCTCGATCATGGTCGAGGTCACCGCCAGCGTGGCATTGGACTGCGTCGTCACCGAGCGCGAGCCCCCGGTGCCGCCGCCGGTGGCGATGCGGTCGCTGTCGCCCTGCACCACGCGGATCAGATCCATCGGGATGCCCGTTTGATCAGAGAGGAATTTCGCATAGACCGTCTCGTGCCCCTGGCCGTTGGACTGGGTGCCCACGTAGATGTTCACCGTGCCATCGGCGTTGAATTCGACCTTCGCGGTTTCGGAAGGGTCCCCCAGAATGGACTCGATGTAATAACAAAGTCCCAAGCCGCGCAGTTTTCCACGGCTTTCGGATTCCATCCGCCGCCCCTCGAAGCCCGCACGGTCGGCGGCCTGGGCCACGGCATCCAGCAGGCGGGGGAAGTCGCCGACGTCGTAGTTCTCGCCCGAGACGGTCTCGTAGGGGAACTGGTCCCGGCCAATGAAGTTCTTGCGGCGCAGCTCCCAGCCGTCGACACCCATGTCGCGGGCGGCGTAATCCATCATGCGTTCCAGCAGATAGTTCGCCTCGGGGCGGCCCGCGCCGCGATAGGCGTCCGTCTGGGCGGTGTTGGTGTAGAAGCCCTCGGCCTCCAGCAGCGCGGTCTGGATGTCGTAGACGCCGGTCAGCACGCGGGCGAAGAGGTGGCTCTGGATCAGCTGGCCGAAGTTCGAGTTGTAGGCACCGAGGTTGTACTTGGTCTTCACGTGATAGGCGGTGATCTTGTGATCCGCGTCGAAGCCAAGGGCGACCTCGTGGGTCAGGTCACGGGCGCCATTGTCGGTCAGCATGGATTCGGTGCGGTCCGCGGTCCAGCGCACCGGGCGGCCAAGCGCCCGCGATGCGAAGGCGCAGGCCACGTATTCGGGATAGGTCTTGGCCTTCATGCCGAAGCCGCCGCCCACGTCGGGGTGGGTCACGCGAACATTCTCGGGCGCGAGGCCGAAGAGCTCGGACAGCTCCTTCTTGGCCCCCCAGACCCCCTGGCCGCCGAAGCACAGGTGCAGCTTGTCGCCGGCCCATTCGGCATAGCAGCCGCGCGGCTCCATCGAGACCACCATGACGCGGTTGTCCGAAACCTCGGCGCGCACCACGTGGGCCGAGGCCTTGAGCGCGGCGTCCACCGCCTCGGCATCACCAAGCGCGTAATCGACGCCACGGTTGCCCGGCACGTTGTCATGCAGATCCGCAACCTGCGGGGCCAGGAAGGTCTGCACCGGCAGCTCGTCATAATCGAGCATGATCATCTCGGCGGCATCCTTGGCCTCGGCCAGGCTGTCGGCCACGATCAGCGCCACGGCCTCGCCGACAAAGCGCAGCTTGTCCTCGGCCAGGATCGGGTGGCGCACCTCGGCATTCTTGCTGCCGTCGCGCCCCGGAGCCAGCGCCGCCGAGAGGCCTCCGGTCAGGCCGCCCTCGTGCAGGTCGGCACTGGAGATCACCATGTGCACCCCCGGCGCCTCGCGCGCATCGGCCAGGTCGAGCTCGGTGATCACCCCATGGGCGACAGGAGAGCGGAAGACATAGGCAAAGAGCGCATCTTTCGGCGCGACATCATCGACATAGCCGCCCGCGCCGGTGACGAAACGCACATCCTCGACCCGCGTGACCGGCTGGCTTTTACCGAACTTTTCCATGAGCCTGCTCCCCTTCCCGGTTGCTTCGGCCCGAAGGGCCCTCGGTGGCGAGACTATCTTTTCAGACCGTATAGTCCATAGCCACGGAAGGGTTTTTCTGCGTCACGCGAAAGCTGGCCCATGCCGCGCCGCACCGGGGGCCGGCGGGCCTGGCCCGGCATGCCGCGCCCCTCTCTGCCCCGCCCCTCCATCCGGCACCGGAACGGCCCGCCGGGGCCCCTGCCCCCGCGCCAGGGGGTGCCGCGTGCCATGGCAGCGGTGGCCTGCGGGCAGGCAACTGCCCCGTCCGGGGCGGCAGGGCTTCACCTTCACCGCCCCTTGCGCTATCCCCTCGGGCCAGAACAGACGCCCTCAGTCATACGGGATACAGCCAGATGGCCATGGAAAAGACCTTCGACGCCGCAGCCGCGGAACCGCGCATCTCTGCCGCCTGGGAAGAGGCCGGCGCCTTCAAGGCCGGGGCCAATGCCAAGCCCGGCGCAGAGAGCTTCTGCGTGATGATCCCGCCGCCCAACGTGACCGGCGCGCTGCACGTGGGCCATGCCTTCAACAACACCCTGCAGGACATCCTGACCCGCTGGCACCGGATGCGCGGCTTCGACGTGCTCTGGCAGCCCGGCCAGGACCACGCCGGCATCGCCACCCAGCTGCAGGTCGAAAAGATGCTGGCCGCCGAGGGCAACGCTGGCCGCCGCGAGCTGGGCCGCGAGAAATTCCTCGAGAAGGTCTGGGAATGGAAGGGCCAGTATGGCTCGACCATCATCAGCCAGCTGAAGCGCCTGGGCTCGTCCTGCGACTGGTCGCGCAACGCCTTCACCATGGCAGGCGCGCCGGGCGATCCGCGCACCGGCCACGAGAACTCGCCCAATTTCCACGACGCCGTGATCAAGGTCTTCGTGGACATGTACAACAAGGGCCTGATCTATCGCGGCAAGCGACTGGTCAACTGGGACCCGCATTTCGAGACCGCGATCTCTGACCTGGAAGTCGAGAACATCGAGGTCGCGGGCCACATGTGGCACTTCAAGTACAAGCTGGCCGGCGGCGAGACCTATACCTACGTCGAGAAGGACGAGGACGGGAACGTCACCTTCTCGGAAGAGCGCGATTACATCTCCATCGCCACCACCCGCCCCGAAACCATGCTGGGCGACGGCGCCGTGGCCGTGCATCCCGATGACGAGCGCTATGCGCCCATCGTCGGCAAGATGGTGCACCTGCCGCTCTGTGATCGCCTGATCCCGATCGTGACGGATGAATACCCCGATGCCTCCTTCGGCTCGGGCGCGGTGAAGATCACCGGCGCGCATGACTTCAACGACTACATGGTCGCCAAGCGCTGCGGCCTGCCGATGTACCGCCTGATGGACATGGCCGGCAACATGCGCGCCGATGGCAACGCCTACGAGACCTGCGTGGCCCGTGCCCGGCAGATTGCCGAAGGCGCCGAGGCCACCGAGATGGAGATCGACACGCTCAACCTGGTGCCCGAGAAATACCGCGGCATGGACCGCTTCGAGGCGCGCGAGGCCGTTGTGGCCGACATCACCGAGGCCGGCCTGGCCGTGATGACCACCGCGTCGGACCCCCGCCTCGGCGGCAAGCGCCCGGACGGCGAAGAGGGCGAAGAGATCGTGCCGCTGGTCGAGGCCAAGCCGATCATGCAGCCCTTCGGCGACCGCTCGAAGGTGGTGATCGAGCCGATGCTGACCGACCAGTGGTTCGTCGACAGCGCCCAGATCGTGAAGCCCGCGCTGGATGCCGTCCGCGAAGGCCGCACCAAGATCATGCCCGAGAGCGGCGAGAAGACCTATTACCACTGGCTCGAGAACATCGAACCCTGGTGCATCTCGCGCCAGCTCTGGTGGGGCCACCAGATCCCGGTCTGGTACGGCATCGACCTGGGCACGCTGAAATCCGGCGGCGAAGGCGATCTCGACCTGGTCGACATGCTGAAGCTCTTCATCGACGAGCACATGGTCCACATGGGCGATGTCGAGGCCTGCGGTGCCGAGGTGGATGACGTGCTGTCGCGCTTCCAGGACCTGAACGCCGACCTGCCCTCTCCGCTGTCCCACGCCCGCATCGTCGAGGTCGAGGACAAGAAGGCCGCCCAGCATGCGCTGGCCGAAAGCCTGGCCGAATACACCGCCACCCAGGACCCCACCAAGCTGGTCTACCCGATCTGGCGCGATGCGGATGTGCTGGACACCTGGTTCTCGTCCGGCCTCTGGCCGATTGGCACCCTGGGCTGGCCGCAGCAGACGCCCGAGCTGGACAAGTACTTCCCCACCTCCGTGCTGATCACCGGCGAGGACATCCTCTTCTTCTGGGTCGCCCGGATGATGATGATGCAGCTCGCCGTGGTCGAGCAGGAGCCCTTCCATACCGTCTACCTGCACCAGCTCGTCCGCGACGAGAAGGGCAAGAAGATGTCGAAGACCACCGGCAACGTCATCGACCCGCTGGAGATCATCGACGAATACGGTGCCGACGCGCTGCGCATGACCAATGCCTCGATGGCGGCCATCGGCGGCGTGCTGAAGCTCTCGGAAGAGCGCATCAAGGGCTATCGGAACTTCGGCACCAAGCTGTGGAACGCCACCCGCTTTGCCGAGATGAACGGCGTCTTCGCGGCCGGCGCGCCCTCGAAGGAGGTCCCCGTGGCCACCGCGACGGTCAACAAGTGGATCATCGGCGAGACCGCCAAGATCCGCGAAACCGTCGATGCCGCGCTTGATGCCTACCGCTTCAACGAGGCCGCCCTTGGCCTTTACGCCTTCGTCTGGGGCAAGGTCTGCGACTGGTATGTCGAGCTCTCCAAGCCCCTGCTGGCCGAGGACGCGCCCGAGCTGGCCGAGACCCGCGCCACCATGGGCTGGGTCATCGACCAGTGCCTGACCATGCTGCACCCGATCATGCCCTTCATCACCGAAGAGCTCTGGTCGACCACCGCGCAGCGCGACGGGCTGCTGGCGCACAACGACTGGCCCACCTATGGCGCCGAGCTCATCGACCCCGCCGCCGATGCCGAGATGAACTGGGTCATCGCGCTGATCGAGAGCATCCGTTCGGCCCGCGCCCAGATGCATGTGCCCGCAGGCCTCTACGTGCCGCTGGTGGTCACCGGCTTCTCGGACAGCGCCCGCGCCGCATGGGAAAACAACGAGACCCTGATCAAGCGTCTTGCCCGCGTCGGTGATCTTGAGGTGGTCGAGAGCTTCCCCAAGGGCACGATCACCCTTCCGGCAGAGGGCGCGACCTTCGGCCTGCCGCTGGCCGACGTGATCGACGTGGCCGAAGAGAAGGCGCGGCTGGAGAAGTCGCTGCAGAAGCTCGCCAAGGAGATCGGCGGCCTCGCCGGGCGCCTGAAGAACCCCAAGTTCGCCGAAAGCGCCCCCGCCGAAGTGGTGGCCGAGACCCAGGCCAACCTCGACGCCCGCCAAGGCGAAGAGGCCAAGCTCAAGGCGGCGCTGGAGCGGATGAACGAACTGGGCTGATCCCGGACATCAGACAGCAGAAGGGCCCGCTGGCAACAGCGGGCCCTTTCTCTTTCGGGACGCGGCGAAAGCCTGTCTGGCGCCCGGTCCAGCGGTACACCAGTCTGCGGGAACTGACCGCGCTCAGTCGATCTGCGGCGCCTTCGGCACATCGGTGCGGATGATGCCCCGCTCCTGCTCCAGCCGCACCAGCCAGAGCGCCGCCAGCAGACCGATCACCGCCACCGAGAGCATGCCCACCAGGAGCACCTCCATGGCGATCACCGGCAGCAGCACCAGCCCCACGGCGAAGGTGGCCAGGGCCCCGGCGAACTGGATCATCGCCGAGCTCAGCCCCGAGGCGGCCCCCGCCAGATGCGGGCGTACCGCCATCACGCCGCTGGCCGCATTGGGCGCGGTCAGCCCGTTGCCAAGGCCATTGGCGACCATGGAAGCGACCAGCAGCGGTACGCTCAGCAGGCCGATCTCGTAGGCCACAAGCGCCACGACGATCCCGATGGCCGCCGCCAGGCGCCCGATGATCAGCAGGCGCGTCAGCGGCCAGTCGACCCGTTTCGCCACCTGGCCCGAGATATAGCTGCCCAGCATGAAGCCCACGGACATGGTGCCCATGCAGATGCCGAGCTGCCCTGCGGTCATGCCGAAGGCGGTGCTGAGGGCCAGCGGCGCCACCGAAACGAAGACGTGGAACGTGGCGATGGAGAAGCTCCAGCACAGCGCGTAGCCCCAGAAGCGCGGCGAGCGAAAGAGCTCGGGCCAGGCGCGGAACTGGTCCGCAAAGCTGCCGCCTCGGGTCTTGCTGGTCTCGCCCAGGTCGCGCCAGGTCAGGACCAGCACCGCCAGGCCCATCAGGGTGTAGAAGGCGAAGTTGCCGCGCCAGCCCAGCCACTCGTCGATGAAGCCGCCAAGCGCCGGTCCCAGCAGCGGGCCGAGCGCCATGACCATCGAGACGGTGGACATCTTCTGGGCGATCTCGCGCGGCTCGTATTGGTCGCGCAGCACCGCTCGGCTCAGCGCCACGCCGACCGCCGAGGCCGCCTGCAACATGCGGCCGATCCAGAACAGGGTGATATCGCTGGTCAGGGCGCAGATCAGCGAGCCGATGGTGAAGACCGCCATGCCGCCCAGCATCACCGGGCGCCGGCCCACGACATCCGAGATCGGGCCGAAGACCAGCTGCATGATCGCGGTGACCAGCAGGTAGGCGCCGACAACCATGCTCATCTCGGCGTAGTCGACGCCGAATTCCACCGCCATGCCGGGCAGCGAGGGGACGAACATGTTGATGGTCAGGACCGCACTGCCGGTCAGGATGATGAGCGTCGCCAGATGCGGCGGGGTGCGGCTGGACAAGGTGAATTCCTTCAGCGGGATATCGGGTGCGGGCCGTCCCTACGCCTCTTCGCCGGGCTCCGCATCCTCTTTCGGCGCATCGGGGTCGGCCTGGCCGATACCCCGGAAGATCATCTTCAGCGGGAAGGCCCAGAGCACACCGAGACCGATATAGACCAGCAGCTCGACCAGGATCGGCGGGCGGCCGAGCCAGTTCATCACGGTGACACAGGCCACGATGTAAAGCGGCAGGCCAATGACCAGGACCACCAGGGACCAGCGCCTGCGCGCCTTGTAACTAAGTGCCATGATCCACTCCTACTTGCCTCGGGCTCGCCTCGGGGCGGTGGTGGGGGCTCCGCCCCCCGCGCCTGCGGCGCTCCCCCCGCAGTATTTGTGGCCATCGGATGAAGGCAGAAGGCTCTTTCTCCATCCGACGGCTGAAAATACTGCGGGGGAGTCCCGGCTTGCCGGGACGGGGGCAGAGCCCCCTACCTCTTTTCATTGTCGCCATCCGGCGACCGGGGGGAGCAGAGCCCCCTCCCCTGTCAGATCAATCCGCGAAGGGATCGGTGACCAGGATCGTGTCTTCCCGCTCCGGGCTGGTCGAGAGCAGCGCCACCGGGCATTCGATCAGCTCTTCCACGCGACGCACGTACTTGATCGCATTGGCCGGCAGATCGGCCCAGCTGCGGGCGCCTTCGGTGGATTCGCTCCAGCCGGGCATTTCCTCGTAGATGGGCTTGCAGCGCGCCTGGGCCTCGGAGGCGGTCGGCAGGTAGTCGACGCGTGCCCCGTCCAGCTCGTAGCCGACGCAGATCTTCAGGGTCTCGAAACCGTCCAGCACGTCGAGCTTGGTCAGCGCGATGCCGTTCATCCCCGAGGTGGCGCAGGTCTGGCGCAGCAGGGCGGCGTCGAACCAGCCACAGCGGCGCTTGCGGCCGGTGGTGGTGCCGAACTCGTGGCCGCGCTCGCCCAGGCGCTGGCCGTCATCGTCCAGCAGCTCGGTCGGGAAGGGACCTTCGCCGACACGGGTGGTGTAGGCCTTGACGATGCCCAGCACGAAATCCACCGCGCCCGGCCCCATGCCGACGCCCGTGGCCGCCTGGCCCGCGATGACGTTCGAGGAGGTCACGAAGGGATAGGTGCCGAAGTCGATGTCCAGCAGCGCGCCCTGGGCACCCTCGAAGAGGATACGCTTGCCAGCCTTGCGCTTCTCGTTCAGCACCTTCCAGACCGGGGCTGCGAAGGGCAGGATCTCTGCGGCCACCTGCGCCAGCTTCTCGAGCAGCGCGTCGCGGTCGATGGGCTCGATGCCGAGGCCGCTGCGCAGGGCGTTGTGATGCACCAGCGCGCGGTCGACGCGGGCTTCCAGCGTGGCCTGGTCGGCCAGGTCCGCGACGCGGATGGCGCGGCGGCCCACCTTGTCTTCATAGCAGGGGCCGATGCCGCGGCCGGTGGTGCCGATCTTGGCCACGTTGTTGGCCGCCTCGCGGGCGCGGTCCAGCTCTCCGTGGAAGGGCAGGATCAGCGGTGTGTTCTCGGCGATCATCAGGGTCTCGGGGGTGATCTCGACACCCTGGGCGCGGATCGTGGCGATCTCGCTGACCAGGTGCCAGGGATCCAGCACCACGCCATTGCCGATGACCGACAGCTTGCCGCCGCGCACCACACCCGAGGGCAGCGCATGCAGCTTGTAGACCTCGCCGTCGATGACGAGCGTATGGCCGGCGTTATGACCTCCCTGGAAGCGCGCGATCACATCGGCACGCTCCGAGAGCCAGTCCACGATCTTGCCTTTCCCCTCGTCGCCCCACTGGGCGCCGACTACGACGACATTGGCCATGTCCGGTCCTTTCTGACTTGGCAGCGTAACGGGCGCGCGCAAAAGCGCGGGGCCCAAACCCGCGCCGGTATAGCGAAGCGTCTGGCCGGAAGAAACCCGAATCTGCGTCCCCGCCCGACGGCGCGCGCAGCACCGCCGGGGCGCGGCGCCTCCCGGCACTCCCCCGGTTCAGGGGGAATGCGCTGCCTGTCGCCGCGCCCCGGCGAAAGCGGCAGTGCTTGCAGGGCGCGACAAAGGCGGCGAAGCCGGTCGTGGGCGCTGGACAGGGCAGGCCTAAACAGGCACATCTGCGCCACTCATAACGCCGACTTTATAAACCGAACCCGGAACAACCGGGCGGGGACATTTGCCAGAACCATATTCAAGGGGGACATTGATGGGGTTCTTGACGCGCTGGATCGTGGCCTTCTTCCTGATCGCCGCCACCTACAACCCGACGCCTTACAACTACGTCACCTGGGTGATGACCAACTGGCCCGACCTCATGTCGGTGACCGTGCTCTTCGGACTTCTGCTCTTCGTGGGCTACGTGATCTACCTGCGCGCCACGCTGCGCTCGATCGGGGTCTTCGGCATGGGACTGGTGCTGGCCATCGCCGCGGCGATGATCTGGGTGCTCTCGGATCTCGGCCTGCTGGGGCTCGAGAATCGCAATTCGCTGCTCTGGATCGGCATCATCTCCCTGTCGCTGGTGCTGGGCATCGGGCTCAGCTGGTCGCTGATCCGCCGGCGCCTCTCGGGCCAGGTCGATATCGACGACGTGGACGAGAACGACTGACATCCCTGCCAGCCGCTGCCCCGCTGTTGCCGATAGGCCAGCCGCGCCTGTGCAGGCAGGGCGGCAACAGCTGCCTCGGGCCATTCGGGGTTGCGGCGCGAGGCTCGGTGGCTTAGATAGCCGCCGAATGGCGCGATGGCGCCCGAAGACCCCAGACATCCCGGCGCCGACCCCCGGTTGCGCGCGCCCCTCGACCGAAACGAGCTGTGTATATGGAAAACGTCGTCCTGATCGTTCACCTGATCCTCGCGCTGGCGCTGATCGGCGTGGTGCTGCTGCAACGCTCGGAAGGCGGCGGCCTGGGCATGGGCGGCGGCGGCGGGACCCAAGGTCGTGCCGCGGCCACCGCGCTCGGCAAGGTCACCTGGGTGCTGGCGGGTGCCTTCATCGTCACCTCGCTGGCCCTGACCATCGTCGCGGCCGAGAAATCCTCGGGCTCGTCGGTCCTCGACCGTCTGGCCCCCGCCCCCGAAGTGCAGGAGGGTGCCGAGGAGGCGCCCGCCGCAGAAGGTGGCGACCTGCTGCCCCCGCCCTCGGGCGCCTCGGGCACCGACAACCTGACCCCCTCGGCCGACTGACGGATCCGAGGCAGAACCGGAATGACACGTCCGGGCGCCCCCCGCGCCCGGTACGAAAACTTCCCCCCAGAACCCACAACACCTTGATGTAGTGACGTGAAGTCACTCAGCATCTAGCGGCTGGCTGTTGCCAGATCCGAGCGAATCTGCTATCGCTCAAATCCCGTGATGCTGCGGCCTTTTGGCCGTCAGGGTGATCTATTGCGCGTTCGCGCTGAGTAATCCACGGGAGCCCCAGATCCATGGCGAGATATGTTTTCATTACCGGCGGTGTTGTGTCGTCGCTTGGCAAGGGGCTGGCCTCTGCCGCCCTTGGCGCGCTGCTTCAGGCGCGTGGTTTCTCGGTGCGCCTGCGCAAGCTGGACCCCTACCTGAACGTCGATCCGGGCACCATGTCGCCCTTCGAGCACGGCGAGGTCTTCGTGACCGATGACGGCGCCGAGACCGACCTGGACCTTGGCCACTACGAGCGCTTCACCGGCGTTGCCGCGCGCAACACCGACAGCGTTTCCTCGGGCCGGATCTATTCCAACGTGCTCGAGAAGGAGCGCCGCGGCGACTACCTGGGCAAGACCATCCAGGTGGTTCCCCACGTCACCAACGAGATCAAGGATTTCCTTGCCGTCGGTGACGACGAGGTGGACTTCATGCTCTGCGAGATCGGCGGCACCGTCGGCGATATCGAAGGCCTGCCCTTCTTCGAGGCGATCCGCCAGTTCAGCCACGACAAGCCGCGCGGCGAATGCATCTTCATGCACCTGACCCTGCTGCCCTACCTGGCCGCAAGCGGAGAGCTGAAGACCAAGCCGACGCAGCACTCGGTCAAGGAGCTGCAGTCGATCGGCATCGCGCCCGATATACTGGTCTGCCGTTCCGAGCAGCCGATCCCCGAGAAGGAGCGCGAGAAGATCGCCCTCTTCTGCAACGTGCGCAAGGAAGCGGTCGTGGCCGCCTATGACCTGGGCTCGATCTACGAGGCGCCGCTGGCCTACCACCGCGAGGGTCTCGACCAGGCGGTCCTGGATGCCTTCCAGATCTCGCCCGCGCCCAAGCCCGACCTGACCACCTGGCAGGACGTGCAGGACCGCATCCACAAGACCGACGGCGCGGTGAAGATCGCCATCGTCGGCAAGTACGTTCAGCTCGAAGACGCCTACAAGTCGATCAAGGAAGCCCTAGTGCACGGTGGCATGGCCAACCGCATCAAGGTGCAGGTCGAATGGGTCGACGCCGAGGTCTTCGACCACGAGGACGCCGCCCCCCATCTCGAGGGCTTCCATGCCATCCTGGTGCCCGGCGGCTTCGGCGAGCGTGGCACGGAAGGCAAGATCAAGGCCGCCGAATTCGCCCGCACCCGCAAGATCCCCTACCTCGGCATCTGCCTCGGCATGCAGATGGCGGTGATCGAGGCCGCGCGCAACCTCGCCAAGATCGAGGCCGCGGGCTCCGAGGAATTCGACCACGAGGCGGGCCAGAAGCGGTTCGAGCCGGTGGTCTATCACCTCAAGGAATGGGTGAAGGGCAACCACGCCGTGAAGCGCAAGGTCGATGACGACAAGGGCGGCACCATGCGTCTTGGCGCCTATACCGCGCATCTGGCCGAAGGCTCCAAGGTGGCCGAGGTCTATGGCACGACCGAGATCGAGGAACGCCACCGTCACCGCTACGAGGTCGACATCAAGTACCGCGAGAAGCTTGAGGAATGCGGGCTGACCTTCTCGGGCATGTCGCCCGACGGCCGCCTGCCGGAGATCGTCGAGGTCAAGGACCACCCCTGGTTCATCGGCGTGCAGTTCCACCCCGAGCTCAAGTCCAAGCCCTTCGCGCCGCATCCGCTGTTTGCCGATTTCGTGCGCGCCGCAAAGGACGTGTCGCGGCTGGTGTGATCCGGCGACAGCGCCGGCCTGACAGAGGCTCGGCACCAAGATCCGATGGCCGCCACGGGAGAGATCCCTGGCGGCCATTTCTTTGCGCAAAGGACTCGCAGGGCCGGAGGCGACAAGCGGTTTCGGGTCACTGTCGGACGGCACGGCAAAGGCGCTGCCGGCAAGGCTGGCGAAAGGCGGGGGAAGATAGGCGCGACCTGGCTGCTGCAACGGCTGGGACCACCGGCCGCGACCTTGATCCGAGGCCCCTAACTGCGCCTGCCCTTGGGTCAAGTGAACCGGGCCGTCACCCGCGCGCGGGAACCCGTTGGCCCCGGCCGCCGTTATCCTAGCAGAACCCGTGTTCCGCAAAGGAGAAAGAAATGAACGCCATCATCTATCTGGTCGGCCTGATCGTCATCGTCCTGGCCATCGTGCAATTCGTGCTCTGAGCGCCTAGTCGCGTACCATCTGCACGTTGTCGAAGCGGAACATCCCATCGTCATTGCTGCCCCACATCCGGTCGCCTGCCACCTTCAGGTGGAAGCTGTCCGGCCGCCAGTTCCAATTGGTGGTCTCGACCAGCTCACAGGTGAGCCAGAGCTCACCCTCTCCCTCGGTGATGCGGCAGGTTTGCAGGGTTTCGTTGCGCGAGGAGTTGAGCTCCAGCCGGGCACGACAGAGCGGGGGCGCGAAGCTGATGCGGCCCTCGTATTCGCCTCCGAAGTTCATCTGCCAGGTGCCGCCGGTGAAACAGGCAGGCAGCCCGGCCTGGGCTGACAGGGGCAGAACGGCAAACAGCAAGGCGGGAAGAACGAGACGAAACATCCGGGTCCGGTAATCTGAAATGTGAATTAAGTAATGCTTCAAGCCTATGCGGACCGTCCCTCAACGCCAGTGCCAATGTGCATGGCGCCCGCTCCTGACAGGTACGAATGGCAATTCTGCCACTGATGACAGCAATCGGGCCGCCCAGAGGCGGCCCTTTTCAATGTGAGCAAACGGGTTGCGCCCAACCCGCCGGCAGGGCCTAGACCAGCGGCAACCCGACCAACGCCCGCCCCTCGGCGGTCTTCAGCGAGAAGTCGGTGCCCCGGTAACCATCCGCCGCCGGCGTGGTCAGCCACGCGATGGACTGCGCCACCCAGTCGGCGGGGATATGGGCCGACCAGTCCAGCTGGCTGACCGGATTGACCCCCGATGCGCGGATCTGCTCCTGCATCCCCGTGGCCACTGTGCCGGGGCTCAGCCCGAAGACCCGAAGGCCCTGGTCCCGATACTCGTGATCGGCCAGGCGGGTCAGCGAGAGCACCGCGGCCTTCGTGGCGCAATAGTGGCTCCAGCCCTCCAGCGCAGAGGTGGCCGCCCCCGAAGAGATGTTGACGATGGTGCCGCGCCCACGTGCGGCCATGGCCGGGATGGCGTATCGCAGGCCGTGGTAAACCCCCTTGAGGTTCACATCGACCACCCTGCCCCAGGCTTCGGGCGCGCTGTCGCCCAGCCTTGCGATCGGGTCGATGAGGCCCGCGTTGTTGACCAGCAGGTCGATGCCCCCGGTCTCTTCCAGCGCCGCCTCCACCAGGGCCCTGACCTGCGCGGGATCGGCCACATCAGTGGGCCAGACACAGGCGCTGGCGCCTCGGTCCGCGAGATCACCGGCAATCACGCGCAGACGCGCTTCGTCGCGGGCCGCCAACACCACGTGGGCGCCAAGTGCCGCGAAATGCCGGGCGGTTGCCTCTCCGATGCCACGGCTGGCGCCGGTGACGATCACTGTTTTGTCCTTGAAACTCATGCGGGCACCCCCGAACGGGTGTAGCGGGTGATATCGGGCATCTGTGCCTCCTTGCTGACCATTGCCGGTGCGGAAGGGTTTATTGCCGGGACAATCCGCAATAAATTACGTGATGAACCGGATACTCATGCACAGATTGCACGAATGAACCTGAAAGACCTCGCCCTGATCCAGGACATCGCCCGGCTGGGGAGCTTCGCCGCCGTCGCGCGCACGCGCGGGGTCGATCCCTCGTCGGTCGGGCGGCTGGTGGCCGGGATCGAGACCGAGCTGGGACTGCGGCTCTTCTCGCGCACCACCCGCCGGATGGAGCTGACCGAGGCGGGCGCGCTCTACCTGTCACGCATCGCCCCGCTGACGGAAGAGCTGGAGCGCGCCAGGGAAGACGCCAGGGCGATCCAGTCGGAACCGCGCGGCACCCTGCGCCTCTCTGCCTCGGCCAGCTTCGGGCAACAGGTCATCGTCCCGCGCCTGGCGGGGTTCCGGGCGGCCTACCCCGAGGTGGCGATAGAAGGGATCTTCTCGGACGGGCAAAGCGACCTCGTGGCCGACCGGATCGACCTGGCCATCCGCCTCGCCCCGGAGGTCGAGGGCGATTACGTGGTGAGCAAGCTGATGGATACCCGCTACCGGGTCGTGGCCTCGCCAGAGTACCTGGCAAAGGCCCCGCCCCTTGTGCGGCCAGGGGACCTGGCCGATCACCGTGCGATCCTCTTTCCCCTGCGCGACTATCGCTCTCGCTGGCTGTTCCGCGACGAGGCGGGCCGGGTGACAGAGCAGCCGGTCGCCGGAGACATGCTGCTGTCCCCTGCCGGAGCGATCCGCGATGCCGCCGTGGCGGGCCTGGGCCCTGCCCTGCTTCCCGGCTGGCTGATCGCCGGGGACCTGGCGGCGGGGGCCCTCTGCCCCTGCATCGAGGGTTGGCAGGTCACCGCTACGACCTTTGAAACGGCCGCCTGGCTGGTCTACCCCAGCCGCAGCTACGTGCCGGGCAAGGTGAGGGCGATGATCGATTACCTGAAAGAAGAGATGCGGCGCAGCCAGACGACCAGGGGCTGACCCAAGCGTCGCGGCTGTGATGCAAGGGGCCGCTCTCGGGCGGCCCCCTGCCTTGTTCCAGGGTGGTTTCAGACCTTGTCGCGGCCCATGGCCAGCACGCAGAGCAGCGTGATCGCGGCGGCCAGCAGCATGTAATAGCCCACGTATTCCATGCCGTAGCTCGATTGCAGCCAGGTGGCGATATAGGGGGCCAGCGAGGCGCCGACGATACCGGCGAAGTTGAAGGCCAGCGACGAGCCCGTGTAGCGCACCGAGGTCGGGAAAGGCGCGGCCAGCACGGCTCCGATGATGCCGTAGGAGAAGCCCATGAGCGCCATGCCGATGGTCACGAAGCCGTAGACACCCGCCAGCGAACCCGACAGCAACGGCGCCAGCGCAAAGGAGAAGGCCCCGATGGCCACGGTCACCCAGAGCAGCAGCGTGAAGCGGCTGATCCGGTCGGCCAGCTTGCCCGCCACCGGGATGAAGGCCCCGAAGACCACCGCACCCCAGAGCTGCACCCGCAGCGCCTCGGGCAGGGACATTTCCAGCACCTTGACGTTGTAGCTCAGCAGGTAGGCCGAGCCGATGTAGAACAGCACGAAGGTCGAGAGCGCCACGAAGGTACCCAGGAAGAGGCTGCGCTTGTGGTTGCGGAAGATCTCGACGAAGGGCACGGCGACGCGCTCTTCCTTGTCGATGGCCTTCTGGAAGGCAGGCGTTTCCGCCAGCGACAGGCGCACCCAGAGGCCGATGGCAATCAGCAGCATCGAGAACAGGAAGGGGATGCGCCAGCCCCAGGCCAGCAGGTCATCGCGGCTCATGAAGGCCAGCAGGATCGAGAACAGCCCCGACGACAGGAAGAGACCCACCGGCGCGCCGAGCTGCGGGAACATGCCGTACCAGGACTTCTTGCCCTCGGGCGCGTTCTCGGTGGCGATCAGCACCGCGCCGCCCCATTCACCGCCCAGGCCGAAGCCCTGGCCGAAGCGGCAGAGCGCCAGCAGCGCGGGCGCCGCGACGCCGATCTGCGCATAGGTCGGCAGGAGGCCGATGATGACGGTCGAGATGCCCATGGTCAGCAGCGCCGCCACCAGCGTCGCCTTGCGGCCCACCTTGTCGCCGAAGTGGCCGAAGACCACCGCGCCCAGGGGACGGGCGAAGAAGGCGATCGAGAAGGTGGCGAAGGAGGCCAGCAGCGCCGTGGTCGGGTCCTCTCCGGGGAAGAAGAGCGCCGGGAAGACCAGCACGGCCGCGGTGGCATAGATGTAGAAGTCGAAGAATTCGATGGTGGTGCCGATCAGGCTGGCCAGCAGCACCCGCGAAGGCTTGTTCAGGGGCGCCGCCTCGGTCGCCGTGGCAGGCGTGGAGGTCATGTCAGTCATCAGTTTGTCCGTTTCAATGCGTCACGCCCCCTCCTCCCCCAGGCGGCGAACCCGGCGCCTAGCGCAACAAAGCTGCCGCCAAAAGCCGAAACGGGTAACTTTCGGCCCTCACATGGCGGGTTTGACGGAATCGCATATCTGTTGACAGCCACAACTGCTCAAAGCGCGCCCTATCGCCGCTGCCAAAGAACCGTTACAATCTCGTGATTTAAGAGGCACCCAGCATCCGTTCCGGCCCCTTCCGCCCCCGTTTACAGAGGATCTCATGACCAAGGACATTCCTTCCCCCGACAATTCCACCGATGCCGAAGACTGGCTGGAGGCGGAGCTGCGGGACACGCTCGACGAGGACTACGAGATCGAGCTGGAAGATGCCGTGCTGTCGATGAAGATCCGCGAGATCTACCGCAATGCCCATGGCCCCTCGATCCCGCGACCGCAGTACTTCCACGACCTGCTGCGCCTGCAGTCCGAGCTGATCAAGCTGCAGGACTGGGTGGTGCACAACAAGCAGAAGGTCGTGGTGATCTTCGAGGGCCGCGACAGCGCCGGCAAGGGCGGGGTGATCAAGCGCATCTCGCAGCGACTCAACCCGCGGGTGGTGCGCACCGTGGCCCTGCCCGCTCCCTCCGAGCGCGAGAAGTCCCAGTGGTACTTCCAGCGCTACGTGCCGCATCTGCCCGCGGCCGGTGAAATCGTCCTCTTCGACCGCTCCTGGTACAACCGTGCCGGTGTCGAGCGCGTCATGGGCTTTGCCAGCGAAGACCAGGTGCAGCAATTCTTCGACGATGTGCCGGAATTCGAGCGCATGCTGGTGCGCTCCGGCATCCGGGTGGTGAAATACTGGTTCTCGGTCAGCGATGAAGAGCAGCAGATGCGCTTCCTGATACGCATCCACGATCCGCTGAAGCAATGGAAGCTTTCGCCAATGGATTTGCAAAGCCGCATCCGCTGGGAGGATTACACCAAGGCCAAGGAAGAGATGTTCGAGCGTACCAATATCCCCGAGGCGCCCTGGTACATCGTGCCCGGCAATGACAAGAAACGCGCACGGCTGAACTGCATGGATCACCTGCTGACGCTCTTCCCCTACGAGGACGTGCCCCAGGAAGAGATCAACCTGCCGGAACGGATCTACAACTCCGATTACGAGCGCTCGGTGCTTCCGCCCGAGCTCTACGTGCCGTCGAAATACTGAAAAATGGCAAAACCGGCGCGATTTCCCGAATCAAGGCGCGGCTATTTCCGCAGATGACCGGACAATAAAGAGCGCCTACCGGCCATTCAAATGCAGGACGAATCTCTTTTGCCCCATTGCAATTGGCCGGCGAATTTCAGGCAAATAGCGGAGAGATCAGCTTGCCCAAAAGGCTCTTGTTGTTTTTCTGGACCCGGCGGCGCCCCTTGTGGGTGCCGGTGGTCATCATCGGAGACACCACGGCGGCATTCAGCTGCCAGCGGCCCGGGGTGCCGCGCTTGATGTCCTCGCCCTGGGCGTCCATCCAGGCCACAAGGCGCTCGGCGCCGATCATCTGACGGGTGGGGTCGGGAAGGTAGAAACCCGCGTTAATGCGCTGACATAGCGCATCCAGCTGGGCACAGCGCCCCTGGGCGGGTCCGGCGACGTTCTGCCTTGGAATCTTGTTGAAATGCTCGGGTTCGGCATTCATGAAAAGGGTCAGGGCAGAGCCCAGGTCGACGCAGATCTGGGCGGAAATCCAGCCGATGACCTCGTGGGACTCCTGGTCCCATTCCACCGCTCGGGCCATGGCGCAAACCTGTCGACCGGTGGCGCGACGCATGGCTTCCAACCGCTCTGCAGCGGAGGATTCGACCCAGTCAATCCGAGCTAATGAGGGCATTCTGCACACTCCCGGTCCCACACGATGACCCGCTTCTTCTCAGGACATTGGGAAGGAACTTGGTCACAATTATGACCAATGCGGGACATTACCCGGTTACAAATACAAAATCCCTCAACGCCCCCCGTAACGGGGGGTCACAATGACCTTACCCATGATAATAACCGCATTGGCGGCCCCTGTCGCGCAGATTATACGGGGTCCATGTTCGCTGACTTCCTCTCCCGCCTCACCGCGCCCCGACCCGCTCCGCTGGGTGAAGGCGATGCAAGACTTGCCCTGTCGTCCCTGCTGGTGCGCGTGGCCCGCGCCGACGGCACCTATGATGCCGGCGAACGCCGGACCATCCATCGCATCCTGATGACCCGCTATGGCCTCGACACGACCGAGGCAGAGGGTCTGCAACAGCAGGCCGAGGCGCTCGAGGGCGAGGCCCCCGATACCGTGCGCTTCACCCGCGCCATCAAGGACGCCGTGCCCTACGAGAACCGTCTCGAGGTGGTGCGCGCGCTCTGGGAGGTGGTGATGGCCGATGGCACCCGCGATCCCGAAGAGGATGCCCTGCTGCGCCTTGTCACCTCGCTTCTGGGGATCACCGACCAGGACAGCCACCGCGCCCGGCTGCAAGCCAGGGACAAGGCCGCCTCGCGCGCGGATGACGCAGGCGAGGCCCCCGCCGCCAAGGCCCCCGGCCCCTGGAGCTGAGACGCGACCGCGCGACCGGCCCCGCCCTTCGGCGCCCGTTCATGCATCGCGGAGCGGCACCGCCCCGGCCCAAGCCAAGGTGCCCTGGCCGCGGGGCCAGTTTCTGCTTGGACGACAGGCCAACACTTGGCATTCGGTCCCTTGGGACCGCAACTCGGGGGCCTTAATTCAGGGAACGGGGTGAAGATGACGCAAGACCGGACAGACCCGACCGCGGGCACGGCAATGATCGCGACCTTTCCCATGTATCTGGGCCCGCTCACCCGCGCCCCGCTGCAGGAGCTCTGGCATCAGACCCGCGCCGCCCTGGGCCATGGCCCGCAGAGGCTGACGCAGGACGCCCCTGACCTCTTCACGCTCTGGGAAAGCCCCGACCTGCTGATCGGCCAGACCTGCGGCCTGCCCTTCCGCAGCCGACTGAAGCAACGTGTGGGCTACGTCGGCACCACCGACCCCGCCCTGCCCGACACGCCGCCCGGTCACTATCGCTCTGTCATCGTGGTGCGCCGCGACGACCCGGCGCGGCACCTGGAAGAGCTCGCAGGCCGTCCCGCCGCCGCCAATGAGCCCCTCAGCCAGTCCGGCTGGGCCGCGCTGGCCGACCATTTCGCGCGCGCTGGCGTGCCCCTCGGGCGGCTGCGTTTCACCGGCGCGCACAGGGCCTCGGCCCAGGCCGTCGCCCGGGGACTGGCGGATCTGGCGGCAATCGACATGGTGACCTGGAATCTCATGTGCTCTGAAGGGGATAGCACCGCCGCGCAGCTGCGCGTGCTGGACCGCACCCGGCCCACCCCGGCGCATCCGATCATCACCGCCAGGGCCCGCGATCCGCAGCCCCTGGCCCGCGCGCTCTCCTCCGCGCTCGAGGGAATCCGCCCGGACCAGGCGCGCGCCTTCGGCATCACCCGCCTGATCCCCCTCTCGGAAGCCGAATATTTCGCCGTTCCGCTGCCACCGGCCCCAGAGAAGGTCGCGGTGTCGTGAAGTCATTCATCACACGTGTTGATTTCCCCCGCGGTTTCGAGTCCTAATCCCCTTCAATCCAAGGAAAAGGCGCCCAGGGGGACATGTGATCCAGAACCCGCCGGTCATAGAAATCCGAGATCTTCACAAGGCCTATGGCGCGCTCGAAGTGCTCAAGGGCGTCTCTCTGACGGCCCACAGGGGCGATGTGATCTCGCTCATCGGGTCCTCGGGCTCGGGCAAGTCGACGCTTCTGCGCTGCGCCAACCTGCTGGAAGACAGCCAGCAGGGCGAAGTGCTGTTCAAGGGCGAGGCGGTGCGCTGGAAAGGCGAGGGGCACCACCGCCGTCCGGGCGATGCCAAGCAGGTGCTGCGCATCCGCACCAACCTTTCCATGGTCTTCCAGCAGTTCAACCTCTGGTCCCACATGACGATCCTGCAGAACGTCATGGAAGCGCCGCTGACCGTCATGGGCCGCGACCGCGCCGAGGTCGAACCCAAGGCACGCGCCTATCTGGAAAAGGTCGGCATCGGCGACAAGGCCGACGCCTGGCCGGCGCAGCTTTCCGGCGGCCAGCAGCAGCGCGCGGCCATCGCCCGCGCCCTCTGCATGGAACCCGAGGCGCTGCTCTTCGACGAGCCGACCTCGGCGCTCGATCCCGAGCTGGAACAGGAAGTCGTCAAGGTGATCAAGGACCTCGCAGCCGAGGGCCGCACCATGCTGCTGGTCACCCATGACATGCGCCTCGCGGCCGACGTGTCGGACCAGGTGGTCTTCCTGCACCAGGGCAACCTGATCGAGCAGGGCCCGCCGGCCGAGCTCTTCGGCGCGCCCAAGACCGAGCGTCTGCGCCAGTTCCTCAGCGCCACCACCAGCGACCTTGCGGCACAGGGCAGCTGACTTCAGCCTTTCCGAGCTCGGGCAAACCGGGCCGGTTCTCAGTGGCGGCCAGACCGCCTGACACTTCACCGGGAGAGATCCAATGAACAAGATTATCCTCAGCACCGCGCTTCTGGCGCTTACCGCCTCCGGCGCCCTGGCTCAGGACGTGATCCGCATGGGCACCGAGGGCCAGTACCCTCCGTACAACATGATCGGCGACAGCGGCGAGGTCGAAGGCTTCGAAATCGACCTCGGCAACGAGCTTTGCGAGCGCGCCGGCCTGACCTGCGAATGGGTCATCAACGATTGGGATTCGATCATCCCGAACCTGGTCTCGGGCAACTACGACACCATCATCGCCGGCATGTCGATCACCGCCGAGCGTGACGAAGTCATCGACTTCACCCAGGACTACTACCCGCCCACCGGCTCGATCTACATCGCGCTCGAGGACGGCGTGGACCTGGAAGGCGGCGTTGTCGCAGCCCAGACCGGCACCATCCAGGCCGGCTACGTGGCCGAGACCGGCGCCACCCTGCTGGAATTCGCCACCCCCGACGAGACCATCGCCGCCGTGCAGAACGGTGAAGCCGATGCGGTCTTCGCCGACAAGGACTTCCTGCTACCCTACACCGAAAGCGGTGAGCTGATGGTCGTGGGCGAAGAAGTGCCCCTCGGCGGCGGCGTCGGCATGGGCCTGCGTGAATCCGACACCGAGCTGAAGGCCAAGTTCGACGCGGCCATCACCTCGATGAAGGAAGACGGCACCCTGAACACCCTGCTCGACGAGTACTTCGGCGAAGGCACCGGCACCTACTAAGGGCTCCGGGGCCCCATGGCCCCACCGCCGGGGGCTTGCCCCCGGCACCCGAGAGACCGGCGGGGGGCGGGGCAAGCCCCGCCCCCCGCCTCACACCCCCGGACCCACCACCGCCAAGCCCCCAGGAGGATCGCCTTGTTCGACTTCTGCGCCGATCCCGACCTCCTCGAAGGAGGCCGCTGGCTGAGTTGCTACCTGACGACGCCCAAGCACATGATGTTCTACCAGAGCTTCCTGGTGGTCATCGTGCTGATGCTCATTACCGCGCCCATCGCGCTCGGCGTGGGCTTCCTGGGCGCCCTGGCCACGCGCTCTCACCTGGCGCCGCTGCGCTGGCTGGGCCGCGGCTATACCTCGCTGGTGCGCGGCGTGCCCGACATCGCCTTCTTCCTCTTCGTGCCGCTGGCGCTCGACCAGGGCCTGGAATACCTGCGCCACAAGGCGAAATGCCCCGACTGGACAGATGCGATCCGCCAGGGCAGCGATTTCGTCGTCTGCTCCGAGGCCAAGTTCCCGCTCTCCTCCACCCCGCAGATCTGGCACGAGCTTTACGGCGTGGCCCTGGCCATCATCGCCTTCGCCTTCGTCTTCGGCGCCTTCGCGGCCTTCGTGCTGTCGGGCGCGATGAACGCCGTGCCCCGCGCCCAGCTCGAGACCGCCGAGGCCTATGGCATGACCCGCGGCCAGGTCACCCGGCGGGTGCTGGTGCCGCAGATGTGGACCTATGCCCTGCCCGGCCTGTCGAACCTCTGGATGATCCTCATCAAGGCCACCCCGCTGCTCTTCCTGCTGGGGGTCGAGGACGTGGTCTACTGGGCCAGGGAGCTCGGCGGCTCCAAGACCTCGGCCTACAGCTATCCGCACCCTGACTGGCGGATCTGGTACTTCCTGGCGCTGCTGGTCTTCTACCTGCTGGTGACCAAGCTTTCCGAGGTGGGCTTCGCCCGCCTCACCCGCCGCCTGTCGCGCGGCCAGGCCACGGCGCATGGCATGAATGAAGCCCGCAAGGGAGCCCAGGCATGATGAGCTGCATCGACACCATCCAGGCCTACGGGCTGCGCGCCATCGGCCTCGGCGAGCGGCTGCTGCCGCGCTCGGATTTCACGCTCTGCGACCAGTTCGTGCTGATCGGCTCGGGCATGATCTGGAACCTCTACTTCGGTCTCGGCGCTCTCCTGCTGGGCTTCTGGGCCGCGATCGGCATGGCCCTGGCGCGCAACTCCGACAACTGGATGCTGCGCAAGCCGGCCGAGTGGTTCATCTTCATCTTCCGCGGCTCGCCGCTCTTCATCCAGTTCTTCTTCTTCTACGCGCTCTTCACCCAGCTCCCGCGCGAGGGCATCCCGATCAACCTCGGGGTGGTCTCCTTCACCGCCGAGACCTCCTGGCTGACCCGTGCCTGGGGCGGCGCGCTGGTCACCCTGTTCCTCAACACCACCGCCTACGCCGGAGAGATCTTCCTCGGCGGCCTGCGCTCGGTGCCGAAAGGGGACCTCGAGGCGGCGGATGCCTATGGGTTCTCGGGCTGGAAGAAGTTCCGCCGCATCACCTTCCCGACCATGCTGCGCCTGGCCTGGCCCGCCTATACCAACGAGGCGATCTTCCTCTTCCACGCCACGACGCTGGTCTACTTCAGTTCCTTCCCGGCGCGGCAGCAGAAGGGCGATGCGCTCTACTACGCGGATTACTTCGCCTCGAAGACCTTCAACCCCTTCATCCCCTACCCCATCCTGGCGATGTACTTCATCCTGCTGACCCTGGCCGTGGTCTTCATCTACGGGGCGATCTACCGGCGCCTGAACCGGCACCTGCCCTCGAACCAGAGGACCCGCCTGCGGCCGCGCCCCCAGATCGTGCGCTGAAGTGCCTGTCCCCGCAGGGGCCGGGGATGCCCGAGGCGCACAGGCCGCAAGGGGCCGGACGCCAGCCCCTTGCCCGCAGCGCCTCGGCGCGGGCATATTTTGGGCAAACGCGATGGATGCCCCCCTGCTTCTGGTGGTCAGCGATTAAATTTGATCATTTTCTCACTTCCGCTCTGGGGGCAGATGGGTCACAATACCCGTGATTTGATCATATTTCGATGGTGGCCTACCGGCCACGAGGGGTTTCGATGAACTTCGGGCAATACCGCACCTTCCGGGTGGCGGCAGCAGATCTCAACGGGCAGATGCGCGGCAAACGAGTGCCGGTGGCCTCCTACGACAAACTGGGCACCGAAGGCGCCCGCATGCCGCTCTCGGTGCTCAACGTCGATATCTGGGGCGCGGATATCGAGGACAGCCCGCTGGTCTTCGAGACCGGCGACGAGGACGGGGTGCTGAAACCCACCGAACACGGGCCGGTGCCCATGCCCTGGCTCGACAGCCCCTCGGCGCTGGTGCCCATGTGGATGTTCCACGATGACGGCACCCCCTTCGCCGGCGACCCCCGCCACGCCCTGCGCGCCGTGCTCGACCGCTACGCCGAACGCGGCTGGTCCGTGCAGGCCGCCGTTGAGATGGAGTTCTACCTGGTCGACGACACCGGACACCAGCTCTCGGCGCCGCAGAACCCGATCTCGGGGCGCCCCGTTTTCGGCAATGCCATCCTGTCGATCCGCCAGCTGGATGCCTTCGACAGCTTCCTGACCGATCTCTACGACGCCTGTGACGCCATGGAGATCCCCGCCGACAGCGCCTCCTCCGAGGCCGGGCTGGGCCAGTTCGAGATCAACCTCGATCACCGCGACGCCATGGCGGCCGCCGACGACGCCTGGCTCTTCAAGGCCATGGTGCGCGGCATGGCACGCAAGCACGACATGGCGGCCACCTTCATGGCCAAGCCCTTCCCCAATGACGCGGGCAGCGGGATGCATGTGCATTTCTCGGTGCTGGACGAGAACGGCGACAACATCTTCGACAATGGCGGCCCCGAGGGCACGCCGCTGCTGAAGAACGCCGTCGCCGGCTGTCTTGCCGGCCTTGCCCCCGGCACCCTGGTCTGGGCGCCCCACGGCAACAGCTACGAGCGCTTCACCCCCGGCGCCCACGCCCCCACGGGCGCCTGCTGGGCCTACGAGAACCGCACCGCCGCCATCCGCATCCCCTCGGGGCCGGCCAAGGCGCGGCGGATCGAGCACCGCGTGGCCTGTGGCGACATCAACCCCTACCTGGTGCTGGCCACCATCCTCGGCTCGGCGCTGGTCGGCATCGAGGACGGCTTGCAGCCCCCCGCGCCCATCACCGGCAATGCCTACGAGCTGGACCTGCCCGGCGTCATGCCCGACTGGGCCAGCGCGCTGGAGCGCTTCGAGACCGATCCGATGATCAAGCGCATCTTCACGCCCGAGCTGATCTGCAACTACGCCATGACCAAGCGGCAGGAGATCCGCCGCCTGGCGGAGCTGCCGGAAGAGGAACACTGGAAGGTCTACCTCGAGACGGTCTGACCCCCATCCTGCCCGAAACCGCTCCCGCCGCAGGCATCGCGGCCGGCGGGCGCGATATCTGCGCGGGCCTCTTGCCGCCTCGCACGGGCTCCATTACCTTCGCGGTGCAACAGACGGTGTTTCATGAAAATCGGCATCCTCCAGACCGGACATGCGCCCGAGAAAATGCTTGATGACATGGGGGATTACCCCGGTTTCTTCGAGCAGCTTCTCGCGGGCAACGACTTTACCTACGAGACCTACGCAGTGGTGGACGGGATCTTCCCGGAAGGGGCGCGCAGCTGCGACGGCTGGATCATCACCGGCTCGCGCCACGGGGCCTATGAAGAGCACGCCTGGATTCCCCCGCTCGAGGACCTGATCCGCCAGATCTACGCCGAGGGGGTGCCCCTGGTGGGTGTCTGCTTCGGCCACCAGATCATCGCCCAGGCGCTTGGCGGCCATGTCGAGAAATTCTCCGGCGGCTGGTCCGTCGGTGCCACCCGCTATACCGGCGAGGCGGGCAGCAAGACGCTCAACGCCTGGCACCAGGACCAGGTGACGATGCTGCCGCCCGGCGCGCGGGTCCTGGCCTCCTCGCCCTTCTGCCAATATGCGGCGCTGGCCTATGGCGACCATGTCTATACCATCCAGCCGCATCCCGAATACGGCGCCCGCGCCATCGAGATCCTGCTGGAAACCCGCGCCCCCGGCGTGGTGCCCGCCTACCTGATCGAGGATGCCACCCAGCGCCTCGAAACGCCGACAACCGAACTGGACGAGGCCGCCCGCATCGCGGCGGTGCTGAAAGGAACTCCCGCATGAGCGGCGACATCCCCAAGAACTGGACCGACAACCTCCCCGAGGCCGCCCGCGCCTACCTGGAGAACCGCCGCCTCGACGAGGTGGAATGCATCATCGCCGATGTCCCCGGCATCGCGCGCGGCAAGGCCGTGCCGGCGTCGAAATTTGCCCGGCAGAAGAACTTCCACCTGCCGAATTCGATCTTCTTCCAGACCATCACCGGCGATTGGTCCGACGCCGCCGGCGAAGAGGGCTTCATCGAGCCCGACATGATCCTGGAGCCCGATCTCTCGACCGCCACCGCCGCGCCCTGGACCGGCGACTGGACGCTGCAGGTGATCCACGACGCCTATGACCGCAAGGGCCAGCCCATTCCCTTCTCGCCCCGCAACGTGCTCAAGCGCGTCTGCAAGCTCTACGAGGAACAGGGCTGGAAGCCGGTCGTCGCCCCCGAGATGGAATTCTACCTGGTCGCCCGCAACGTCGACCCGGCCAAGCCGATCTCTCCGATGATGGGCCGCTCGGGCCGCCCCGCCGCCGCCCGGCAGGCCTATTCGATGACCGCCGTCGATGAATTCGGCCCGGTGATCGACGACATCTACGACTTCGCCGAGGCCCAGGGCTTCGAGATCGACGGCATCACCCAGGAAGGCGGTGCCGGGCAGCTGGAAATCAACCTGCGCCACGGCAACCCGGTGAAGCTGGCGGACGAGGTCTTCTATTTCAAGCGCCTGATCCGCGAAGCGGCCCTGCGCCACGATTGCTTCGCCACCTTCATGGCCAAGCCGATCAGCGACGAGCCCGGCTCGGCGATGCATATCCACCACTCGGTGCTGGATATCGAGACCGGCAAGAACATCTTCACCGGCCCCCAGGGCGGCGAGACGGATGCCTTCTACTACTTCATCGGCGGCCTGCAGAAGCACCTGCCGGAATGTATCCCGCTGCTGGCCCCCTACGTGAACTCCTACCGCCGCTACGTGAAGGACCACGCCGCGCCCATCAACCTGGAATGGGGCCGCGACAACCGCACCACGGGCATCCGGGTGCCGATCTCGGGCCCCGATGCGCGCCGGGTCGAGAACCGCGTGGCGGGCATGGACTGCAACCCCTACCTCGGCATCGCCGCCTCTCTTGCCGCGGGCTACCTCGGCCTGATGAACGAAGAGCGCGCCGAGAAGCAATTCCGCGGTGATGCCTACGAGGGCGAGGGCGACTTCCCCCGCACCCTGGGCGAGGCGCTGGACACGATGGAGGGCGCCACGGCGCTGGCCGAGGTCCTGGGCCCCGAGTTCCTGCGCGTCTATTCGGTGGTAAAACGCACGGAATACGAGGAATTCCTCTCGGTCATCTCCCCCTGGGAACGCGAGCACCTGCTGCTGAACGTCTGATCCGGGTTCCACCGGCGCACGAACGGGCCTCCGCCGCACTGGCGGGGGCCCGTGTCGTTTCGGGCCTGCGGCCCGAGCCTCCGGCGGCAGTATTTTCGGCCATCGGATAGGGAAAGGGCCGCATCCCCCCATCCGATGGCCAGAAATACTGCGGGGGGAGCCGCAGGCGGGGGGCAGAGCCCCCTCCTCCACCCGGCCCTCAGTTACATACTTTTCACTTTGCCCGCGCCGCCTCTTCCGTTAGGTTTCCCGAAAGAGAGTTTCAGGAAAGCCGAAGATCATGACCCTGCCGCCGAATGTCTACGACGCCGAACCGATCCCCGAGGCCGCCCGCGCCGAGGTCGAACGTCTGCTCTCTTCCGGTGATCTCTTCCGCTACACCGCCCCCGAGAACGCCCCGGTCACCCTGCTGGAAACCGAATTCGCCGAGATGATGGGCACGAAGTACGCCCTGGCGGTCTCTTCCTGCTCGGCCGCGCTCTTCCTGTCGCTGAAGGCGCTGGACCTGCCGCGTGACGCACGCGTGCTGATCCCCGGCTTCACCTTCGCCGCCGTGCCCTCTTCCGTCGTTCATGCGGATTGCCAGCCGGTGCTCTGCGAGGTCGGCGCGAACTACCGCATCGACATGGCGGATTTTGCCGCCAAGCTGCCCTCCTGCCAGGCGGTGATCATCTCCCACATGCGCGGCCATACCTCGGACATAGATGCCATCATGGCGCTCTGCGACGAGGCCGGCATCCCGGTGATCGAGGACGCCGCGCACAGCCTGGGCACCACCTGGCATGGGCGCAACATCGGCACCATCGGCCGCATCGGCTGTTTCTCGTTCCAAAGCTACAAGCTGCTGAACTCCGGCGAGGGCGGCATCCTGATCACCGATGACGCCGACCTGGTGGCCCGCGCCATCATCATGTCCGGCGCCTATGAGCACATGTGGAAGAAGCACAAGGCGCGCCACGGAGAGAACTCCAACGACCTCGTCGAAGCGCTGGAGCGCTGGCAGAACCAGCTGCCGCTCTACAACCTGCGCCTGTCGAACCTCTCGGCCACGCTGATCCGCGCCCAGATCCCCGAGGTCCCGCGCCGGGTACGTGATGGCCGCCGCAACCACGACCACACCGCCGCCGCCATCTCGGCCAGCCCCTGGATCGAGGTGCCCGCCAAGCTGGCGCCCGAAGAGCGCGCACCCGACTCGCTGCAGTTCAACCTGGTCGGTCTGTCTGACGCCCAGACCCTGGCCTTCCAGCAGGCGGCGGCGCGCCGTGGCATCAAGGTGCAGGTCTTCGGCATGTCCACCGACAATGCCCGCGCCTTCTGGAACTGGCAGTTCATCAAGGACCTGCCCGAGCTGCCCCAGACCCGCACCATGCTGATGCGCGCCTGCGACTGCCGCCTGCCCGCGCGCCTGACCCTGGCCGAATGCGATCTCATCGCCCAGGCGCTGACCGGCGCGGCAGAGGATGTGATGGGCGAAGACGTCACCCACGCCGCCGAGTAAGCCGGCACCAAGATCACCTGATCAAGGCAAACGGGCCCGTCGACGCGGGCCCGTTTCTCGTTCGATATCCTCATCGGGAGGGCGGGCGGAGCGGCGAGGCCGGGACCTCGCCCTGCCTCCGGCCTCACCCGTTGGCGGCGGCGAATTTCCCCATCAGGTAGGGCCCCGAGGTCACGGTCTCGCCGCCCTCGCCCGCAAGGGGCTTCACCTCCGCATGCCAGTTCGGCTGGTGGAAGAAGGCCAGCGACATCCGCCGCCGCGCCGCCCATTCGGGCGGCGTCACCACGCGGTGCAGGGTCGAGACCCAGCGGCCGCCGGTCCACAGCGTCATCAGGTCACCGATATTGATCACGAAGGCACCGGGCACCGGCGGCACGGCGCGCCAGTCTCCTTCCGGCGTCAGGATCTCGAGCCCCCGCGAGCCCGGCTCCGGCAGCAGGATGGTCAAAGAGCCGTAGTCCGTATGCGCCCCGGCGCGCAGCTGCCCGGTCTCGGGCGGGCGGTCCTGCGCCGGGTAGTTCAGCGCCCTGAGCGCCGAGATCGGCTGGTCGATGACGCTTTCGAAATGATCTTCCGGCAGGCCCAGGGCCACGGCGAAGGCCTGCATGATGCGCGCGGCCAGGCGCTCCATCTCGCGGTAATAGGCCTCCCAGGCCTCGCGGAAGCCCTGCGGAGCCTCGGGCCAGGGGGTCGGCGCATAGCAGAAGGCCAGCGCGTCGGGGTCGGTCTCGCCCGGCGGCACCGCCAGCGGGCCGCCGTTGAAGCTCTCCTTCAGGTCCGGCGGGGTCTCTTCACCGCGCGACCTGGCCAGCGCCTCGGTGCCGGGGCCCAGGTAGCCATAGGGCGCACCGGGTGCCGGGGCCAGCGCGTGCTTCACCTCCGGGCTCTGGTCGAAGAAGTCGGTCAGCTTGCTCCAGAGGCCCTCGATCACCGCATCGGGCACACCGTGGTTGCCGACCGCCAGGAAGCCCGTCTCGCGGCAGGTCCGGTCCAGCTCGGCCCCGATGGCGGCCCGGCCGGCGGCATCGGCGCGGGCGAAGGCCGCGAGGTCGAGAATGGGAAAGGCGGGCTGATCGGACATGGGAGGGCTCCTTCGGAAGTTCGCCCAGACGCTCCGACGATGCGGCCGCGCTGTCAATCCGCACCGGCACGATGCGGCCCCGCAGGCCGGGGCAAGGCCCAAGCCCGAGGCAGGCCTATCGGCAAAGCTGCGGGACGGCGGGCGGGGCGTCGAGGCCACGGCCTCGCGCGCCGCCTGGCGTCAGGCGTCAGGCGTCAGGCGAAGGGATCGTCCGCGTAGCCCACCCCGGCCAGGTAAAGACCATCCGGCGGACAGACCGGCCCGCAGGCCGCACGATCCCGCGCCTCGAGCGCATCGCGCACCTGCTCGGGCGCCCAGGCCCCGGCGCCGACGCGCTCCAGCGTGCCGACGATGGAACGCACCTGGTTGTGCAGGAAACTGCGCGCCCTGAGGTGGAAGCGCAGCTCGGGCCCCGAGGGCCCCTCGATGGGCTCGATGCGGATCTCGTCCAGGGTCTTCACCGGGCTTGCCGCCTGGCAGATCGAGCTGCGGAAGGTGGTGAAGTCGTGATGCCCCACGAGGAAGGCCGCCCCCGCCCGCATCGCCTCCACGTCCAGCGCCTGCTTCACCTGCCAGACCAGACCGGCCTCGAAGGTGGCAGGGGCCCGCCGCATCAGCAGCCGGAAGAGATAGCGCCGCTCGCCGGCCGAGAACCGCGCATGCCAGTCGTCGGCCACCCGTGCGCAGGCGCGGATCGCCACCGGTTGCGGCTTCAGGTGGTAGTTCAGCGCCTCGGACAGGCGGAACGGGTCCCAGTCGCGGGTGAGATCGCAATGGGCCACCTGCGCCGTCGCATGGACACCTGCATCGGTGCGCCCGGCGGCGGCGATCGTGTGTTCGCCCGGCTGCAGCCTGGCCAGCGCCGCCTCGATGGCCCCCTGCACGGAGGGCACGTCGGCCTGCCTCTGCCAACCGGCAAAGGGGGCTCCGTTGTATTCGACCTGCAAAGCATACCTGGGCATGGGGCGCGGCTTATCCCATCGGGCGCGCCTTCGGCAAGCCGGAGCGCCGCGCTCCGGCGTGGGAAATTTGCAAATTCAGGGCTTTGCAAATTCGCCCGGGACCACAAGCGCGCCGCTCCGGCTTGGAAACCGGCCCCCTCGGCTCTATCTTGGTCTGGCAGGCAAAAGGATATGGCAGTGACGGCAGGCATTTCGCGCTTCGGCATCACCTCTCTGGCGGATGGCGTCTCCCGCCAGGTCGAGGCCGCCTCGGACAGCCTTTCCGCGGCCTTCTTCGAGCCGGTGATCCGCCTGGGCGTGACCGGCATGGCACGGGCCGGCAAGACCGTCTTCATCACCTCGCTGGTGGCCAACCTGCTGAACCGGGCCCGCATGGCCGGCCTGACCGCCGAGGCCGAGGGCCGCATCACCACAGCCTTCCTGCAGCCCCAGCCCGACGTGACCCTGCCCCGTTTCGACTACGAGGCCCACCTGGCCGCGCTCACCGGCCCCGCTCCGCATTGGCCCGAGAGCACCCGCACGATCTCGGAGCTGCGGCTGTCGTTCCGCATTCGCCCCACCGGGCTCCTGGGCGGCATGGCCGGCCCGCGCATCCTGCACCTGGATATCGTCGACTACCCCGGCGAATGGCTGCTCGACCTCGGGCTGATGAGCCAGAGCTACGCCACCTGGTCCGCCCAGGTCCTGTCGCGGATGGAGCCCCGCCCCGAGGCCGCCGCCTTCCTGGCCGCGGCCCGCGACGCCACCGGCCTGGCCGAGCTCGACGAGAGCCGCGCCCAGGAGCTGGCCCGCCTCTACACCACCTACCTGACCGAGGTCCGCGCGCGCGGCTTCTCGGACGTGACACCGGGCCGCTTCCTGCTGCCGGGCGACCTGGCGGGGTCGCCGGTGCTGACCTTCGCCCCCCTGCCCCCCGAGGAGCGCGCGCCGCGCCGGGGTCTCTGGCGCGAGATGGAGCGCCGTTTCGAGGCCTACAAGGCCCGCGTCGTCAAACCCTTCTTCACCGAGCATTTCGCCCGCATCGACCGCCAGGTGGTGCTGGTCGATGCGCTCTCGGCGATCCATGCGGGCCCCGCCGCGGTCGAGGACCTGGGCCGCGGCATGGAGGCGGTGCTGCAGGCCTTTCGCCCCGGCCGCAACGCCTGGCTGTCGCAAGTGCTCTTCGGCAAGCGGGTCGAGAAGATCCTCTTTGCCGCCACCAAGGCCGACCACCTGCACCATTCCCAGCACCCCCGCCTGACCGCCGTGCTGGACGAGTTGTTGTCATCGGCCATCCGCCGCGCCGATTTCGCCGGGGCGAAGACCGGCTCGATGTCCATCGCCTCGCTGCGCACCACGGTCGAAGAGACCCTGCGCCACGAGGGCCGCATGCTCGACTGCGTGCGCGGCAGGCTGGCCGGAGGGCGCGAGGCCTCGCTCTTTCCCGGCGAACTGCCGCAGGATCCCTCGCGGATCACCCGTGGCCACCAGGCCGGAGACAGCTGGCTCGACGGCGACTACCAGATCATGAACTTCCAGCCCGCAACGCTGAACCTGCGCCCCGGAGAAGGCCCGCCGCATATCCGTCTCGACCGCGCGGCGGAGTTCCTTCTGGGGGACAGGCTTTGAGACCGCGCCGCGCCTTCCCCTGGCACCTGCCCGGCCTCGCCCGCGTGCTCTGGTCGCATACCCGCGCGCCGGGCCACCCCCGCGCCCGCAGCCGGTTCCAGGACCTGGGGCTGCTCATGCGGCTGGTCCGGCGCGGTGAGCTGCGCCTGATCCGGCACCGGGGGCGGGTGGTGGCCTTCCTCGCCCGGCGCGAGGCGCTGATCCTTGCGCTCTACGTCCACCCCTCCGCGCGGCGGCAGGGCCTGGGACGGATGCTGCTCGCGGAGGCGCAGCGCCAGAGCCCGGCTCTGTCGATCTGGACCCCGCAGGCCAACGAGGCCGCGCGCCGCTTCTATGCCGCCTCGGGGTTCGTCACCATGGGCTACGGCGATGGCGCCGGCAATGACGAGGCCCTGCCCGAGGTCCTCATGGTCTGGTCCGCCACGCCCCACCGCCCCAAGAGAGATGCCGCATGACAGAGCCCTCCAGCCCCAACCGTGATGCCATCAAGCCGGTGCTGATCGAACGCCCCGATGACAGCGCGCGGGTCGATCCCGCCAGCGCGCCGCCGGTGCCCGACAGCCTGCCGCTTGCCCCCGAGGCCGGCCTTGCGCGCTCGGCCCGGCTGATGGCGAGACGCCCCTCGCGGCTGGCGCGCTGGTTCTGGGGCTTGGCGGGCGCACTGCTGACCGTGTCGATCAGCACGGCGGCCTGGAACGCGGTCACCGGGCTCATCGCCTCGACCCCCTGGCTGGGCTGGGCGGTCACCGCGCTGCTCGGCGCCTTCGGCCTCGTTCTGCTGGCGATCATCCTGCGCGAGCTCACCGCCTTCGCCCGCCTGTCGCGGATCGAGCATCTGCACCACGCCCTGCGCGAGGCCCGCGCCAGCGAGGACCTCTCGGAGGCCCGCGCCACGGTGAAACAGCTGACCAGGCTCTACCGTGGCCGCGCCGACATGCGCTGGCCGCTGGAGCGTTTCGACGAACGCGCGCCCGAGCAATTCGACACCCCCGCCCTCTTCTCGCTGGCCGAACAGGAACTCATGCGCCCCCTCGACCGCGCCGCCCGCGCCGAGGTCGAGGCCGCCGCCCGCCAGGTCGCCACGGTCACGGCGCTGGTGCCCCTGGCCTTCGCCGACGTGGCCGCGGCGCTGACCTCGAACATCCGCATGATCCGCCGCATCGCCGAGATCTACGGCGGCCGCTCCGGCACCCTGGGATCCTGGCGGCTCCTGCGCGCGGTGATGACCCACCTGGTGGCCACCGGAGCGGTGGCCATGGGCGACGACATGCTGGGCTCGATCCTGGGCGGCAACCTGCTGTCGCGGCTGTCGCGCCGCTTTGGCGAAGGCGTGGTCAACGGCGCGCTCACCGCCCGTGTCGGCGTCGCCGCCATGGAGGTCTGCCGTCCGATGCCCTTCAGCAAGAAGACCCGCCCCAAGGTCACCGCGATCATCCAGAGCGCGCTGACCGGGCTCTTCGCCAAACCCGACAGGTCCGGGGGCTGAACCCTGGCGGGTCGGGGGGCTCCGCCCCCATCGCCTGCGGCTCCCCCCCGGAGTATTTTCAGCCTGGTGATGGAACAGGTTTGCGGAAGAATGGCTCCCTCCTTTTCAGCTGAGAGCTTGCACGCTCTCCATGGCGAAAGGAGGCCGCCTTTCCGGGCCCTGTCCCGCATCATCACCAGGCTGGAAATACTCCCGCCGGAGGCCTCCTGCATCGGCAACAGGAACAGGCGCCTGATCCACTGGACGCCCCCTGCCGCCACGTGTACATAAGCCCCATGATGACAAGAGCCTTCGCCATCATCATTCGAATTACATGCCCGGCGCTCTGAACGCGAGCCGCCGGGACAAGGCGTATGGGATACCGCGCCGACCTTTCACAGACATTGCGACTTCCTGAAACGGATCACGACATATGTGCGCCGAGACGCCTGACTACAAAGACACCCTGAACCTTCCGAAAACCGATTTCCCCATGCGCGCGGGACTGCCCAAGCGCGAGCCGGCCTGGCTGGCACGCTGGGAAGACATCGGGGTCTATGACCGCCTGCGCGAGAAAGCCAAGGACAGCGGAACCTCCCGCACGCCCTTCACGCTGCATGACGGCCCCCCCTATGCCAACGGCCACCTGCACATCGGCCACGCGCTGAACAAGACGATCAAGGACATGATCGTCCGCTCCCACCAGATGATGGGCCATGATGCGCGCTATGTGCCGGGTTGGGATTGCCATGGCCTTCCCATCGAGTGGAAGATCGAAGAGCAGTACCGCAAGAAGGGCAAGAACAAGGACGACGTGCCGATCGTCGACTTCCGCCAGGAATGCCGCAAGTTCGCCGAGGGCTGGGTCGATATCCAGCGCGAGGAGTTCAAGCGCCTGGGCATCACCGGCAACTGGGCCGATCCCTACCTGACCATGAACTTCCATGCCGAGCGGGTCATCGCCGAGGAATTCATGAAGTTCCTGATGAACGGCACGCTCTACCAGGGCTCGAAGCCGGTCATGTGGTCTCCGATCGAACAGACCGCCCTGGCCGAGGCCGAGGTCGAGTACCACGACAAGGAAAGCTTCACCATCTGGGTGAAGTTCAAGGTGGCCGACTACGGCACCGGCGAGACCGATCGCGCCGGCGAAGAGGAATCCGACGCGGCCTCGCAGGCCGTGCTGGAAGCCGCGCAGGCCGCCCGCGAGACCTTCCTGGGCGCCTACGTGGTGATCTGGACCACCACCCCCTGGACCATCCCCTCCAACAAGGCCGTGGTCTTCGGCGCCGACTATGACTACGGCCTCTACGAGGTCACCGGCACCCCCGAGGACTGCTGGCTGAAGGTGGGCGAGAAATACCTGCTGGCCGACAAGCTGGCGGCGGCGACCTTCGCCAAGGCCCGTCTGAGCGACGATCAGTGGACCCGCGTCAGCGACGTGACCACCGCCCAGCTTTCCGCGATGAAGCTGACCCACCCGCTTGCCGGCACCGAAGGCTCGAACGGCGAATGGGACGATTACCGCGATTTCCGCGCCGCCCCCTTCGTCACCGACGAGGAAGGCACGGGCTTCGTCCATTGCGCTCCCAGCCACGGCATGGACGAATACGAGCTCTACCGCGACCTGGGCATGCTCGACCAGGTGATCACCTACAACGTCATGGACGACGGCGGCTTCCGCGCCGACCTGCCCTTCTTCGGCGGCAAGCATATCCTGTCGCGCAAGGGCGGTGAGGGCGACGCCAACAAGGCGGTGATCGACAAGCTGGTGGAAGTCGGCGGGTTGATGGCGCGCGGCAAGATCAAGCACTCCTACCCGCATTCCTGGCGCTCCAAGGCGCCGGTCATCTACCGCAACACGCCGCAGTGGTTCGCCGCCATCGACCGCAAGGTCGGCGACGGCCAGGACCAATACGGCGAGACGATCCGCGAACGCGCGCTGAAGTCGATCACCGAGCTGGTGAAGTTCACCCCCATCTCGGGCCGCAACCGCCTGCATTCGATGATGGAGAGCCGCCCCGACTGGGTGCTGTCGCGCCAGCGCGCCTGGGGTGTGCCGCTGACCTGCTTCGTGAAGAAGGGCGCCCTGCCCACCGACGAGGGCTTCCTGATGCGCGACCCGGCGGTCAATGCCCGCATCAGTGAGGCCTTCGAGGCCGAGGGCGCCGATGCCTGGTACAAGGAGGGCGCCAAGGAGCGCTTCCTGGCCGATGACTACGATCCCGCCGAATGGGAGCAGGTCTTCGACATCCTCGACGTCTGGTTCGACTCTGGCTCGACCCACGCCTTCGTGCTGCGCGACCGCGAGGACGGCACCGAGGACGGTATCGCAGATGTCTACATGGAGGGCACCGACCAGCACCGCGGCTGGTTCCACTCCTCCCTGCTGGAGGCCTGCGGCACCCTTGGCCGCGCGCCCTACCGCAACGTGGTCACCCATGGCTTCACGCTGGACGAGAAGGGCAACAAGATGTCCAAGTCGCTCGGCAATACCGTGGCGCCCGAGGACGTGGTGAAGCAATACGGCGCCGACATCCTGCGCCTCTGGGTGGCCCAGGCCGATTACACCGCCGACCAGCGGATCGGTGACACCATCCTGAAGGGCACCGCCGACAGCTACCGCCGTCTGCGCAACACCCTGCGCTTCATCCTGGGCTCGCTCGGTGACTTCACCGAAGCGCAGCGGGTCGCCCCCGCCGACATGCCCGAGCTCGAGCAATGGGTGCTGCACCGCCTGGCCGAACTGGACGAGACCGTCCAGCAGGGCTACCGCGCCTTCGACTTCCAGGGCGTCTTCCAGGCCGTGTTCAACTTCGCCACGGTGGAACTGTCGTCCTTCTACTTCGACATCCGCAAGGATGCGCTCTACTGCGACGGCGAGACCCTGCGGGCACACGCCTGCCGCACCGTGCTGGACATCCTCTTCCACCGCCTGACCACCTGGCTGGCGCCGGTCCTGGTCTTCACCATGGAAGAGGTCTGGCTGGAGCGTTTCCCCGGCGAGGACAGCTCGATCCACCTGCAGGACTTCCCCGAGACGCCCGCAGAGTGGAAGAACGACGCCCTGGCCGAGAAATGGGCCCGCGTCCGCCGCGCCCGCCGCGTGGTCACCGCCGCGCTCGAGGTGCAGCGTGTCGAGAAGGTCATCGGCGCTTCGCTGGAAGCCGCGCCGGTGGTCCATGTCGAGGATGCCGAGACCCTGGCCGCGCTGAAGTCCGTCAACTTCGACGACATCTGCATCACCTCCGGTCTCTCGCTCACCGCCGACCCGGCGCCGCAGGAGGCCTACCGCCTGCCCGAGATCGCCGATATCTCGGTGGTCTTCGAGAAGGCCGAGGGCGAGAAGTGCCAGCGCTGCTGGAAGATCCTGCCGGACGTGGGCACCCACGCCCATGCAGGGGTCTGCGGCCGCTGCGACAGCGCCCTCGACTAAGCGCCTCGGGCCATTTCCGCCCAGCAATTGATCAGCCCCCGCGCCCCAGCGCGGGGGCTTTTTGCTGCCGGCACCTTTCCGCGCGCGTCATGGGCAAAGGCCTGCCGGTGCTGATTTGAACTTTACTCAAATCGGCGCTATCAGCCCGCGTCGGCTTGGGGAGCCGACGGGGAACTGACGACCCGAGGGATGAAATTGCGCTTCACCATTCTTAACCGCCGCGGGCTCTCTCTGCTCGCACTGATGGCCCTCGGGGCCTGCGCCCAGCCGCCCGAAGAGGGCCTCCCGCCCGAGCGGATGGCCTTCGCCATGGCCGAGGTCGAGGCGCTGCAGGATCGCGGCGCGCGTGTCTGGTGCGTGCCCTTCGCCCGCAACCTCTCGGGCGTCGAGATCCGCGGCAATGCCCGCACCTGGTGGTCGCAGGCGCAGGAAGAATTTCCCGTGGGCCACGAGCCCAGCCTTGGCGCCGTGATGGCCTTCGCGCCGACGGCGAGCATGCCGCTTGGTCACGTGGGCGTCGTCTCGGGCATCGAAAGCCCGCGTCGCATCACCATTGACCACGCCAATTGGCACCGCAACCAGGTGTCGCTGGGGATGGCGGTGATCGACGTGTCGAAGCACAATGACTGGAGCCGCGTGCGGGTCGAGACCTACCCCGGTGCCTTCGGCAGCGTCTATCCGATCAAGGGCTTCATCCAGCCCACCGGCTGATCCGAGCTTCAGGCCGCAAGCTCCAACTCTGACTGCACGAGTTGCGACAGCTGCTGCACCAGCGCGTAGATATGCATCGAGGTGCCGGGCACATTGACGCCCGAGCGCGTGGCCTCGGCCAGCATCCCCTGGAAGAGGCTCATCGCATCCAGCCGCGAGGGCGCGACAGGGGCCTCGGCCAGCGCTGCGCCGGGCAGCGCGATGGCCCCTTCCGGGTTTGCCTCGCCCGCTGTTTCGACCTGCGGCTGCGCCTGTTCCTCGGCCACGGGGGCGGGCTCGGGCAGCGGCGCGGGTTGCAGGTCGACGGCTTCGCCTTGCGCCGGTTCCGGCAGGGGATGCTCTTCGGTCGGCGGGCGATGCGACGACGGCCGCTCGGCCTCTGTCTCAACCGGGTTGTGGCGCATTTCAGGCGCGAAGAGCGGGCGGGCCTGGGTCGGCATTTCCAACATGTCTCTCTCCTTCGCTCAGCCGTAATCGGCGCCATGGGGGAACAGTCCCACCCTGCCGCGCAAACCTTTCCACCGCCTTTACCGAGGTTAAGATCTCCGCCCCTGGGCGCGCGCAGTGGTCACCATGGATCAACCTCCGGCGCATTCTGCACTGCGGCGCGGATGCAGGCTCAACCGGATCTTCACATCTGTCTGCTGCGCGGCGAACAGAGCGGCCAGCGGTGCCCGACACCGACGTAATACCGACGTAATACCGACGTGGTGCAGACCGGGTGCCGACCGGATTTTCCTGTCCTCATAGCGATTCCCTGCTAGGCTCCCTGAATGCCCAGCATGTCCCTCGACACCCCCACCGGCCGCTTCTGGATCTTCGAGGAGGACGGCGCCATCACCCGCGCCTCCTGGCGCGAGCTGGGGCCTGAAGAGCCCACCGAGGTGCTGGAGCGGGCCGTGGATCAGCTGGGTGCCTATTTCGACGGCAGCCGGGAAGAGTTCGACCTGCCGCTCAAGGTTGCCGGCGGCGATTTCCAGGCACGTGTCTGCGACGCCATCGCCGCGATCCCCTATGGGCGCACCCGCACCTATGGCCACCTGGCCCGAGACCTCGGCGCGCCGCCGCAGGCGGTTGGCCAGGGCTGTGGCGGCAATCCGATCCCCGTGATCATACCCTGTCACCGGGTCCTGGCCGCAACCGGGCTGGGTGGTTTCTCGGGCGAAGGCGGGATCGAAACCAAGGTCTGGCTGCTCAGGCACGAGGGCGCGGCCTCGCTCCTGATCTGACGAAAAACCCCGGCGCAGCAGGCTGCACCGGGGTCTCCAAAGTCTTTGAATTCTTACCTCAGACGGCGGCCAGCTTGGCCCCGCCAGAGGGCTTCTCGCCCTTGTCACCGGCGTTCTGGTCAATGAAGTCCAGCACCAGCGGGCGGATGTTGTTGCGCCAGGACGAGCCGGCGAAGATGCCGTAGTGACCCGCGCCCGGCTCCAGGTGCTGCGACTTCATCTTGTCGGGCACCCCGGTGCAGAGATCCAGCGCCGCGACACATTGGCCGGGGGCCGAGATATCGTCGTTCTCTCCCTCCACGGTCTTCACCGCGACATTGGTGATCTTGCCGATATCGACCTGGTGGCCGTTGACGGTGAAGGTATTGCTGGCGATCTCGGAGTTCTTGAAGATCCGCTCGACGGTGGACAGGTAGAACTCGGCGGTCATGTCCATAACTGCCAGATATTCATCATAGAAACGGTTGTGGCGATCGTGGTCGCCAGCCTCGCCGCGGGCCACGCGCATGATCTGGTCGGTGAAGGACTGGGCGTGGGTGTCGAGGTTCATCGAGATGAAGGAGGTCAGCTGCAGCAGTCCAGGATAGACCTTGCGACCGATGCCCTTGTACTTGGCGCCGACGCGCTGGATCATCATCTGCTCGAGTTGGCCCATCGAGACGCGGTTGCCGAAGTCGGTGACCTCGGTGGGCGTGGCATCGGGGTCGATGGGGCCGCCGATCAGGGTCAGGGTCTTGGGCTGTGCCTCGGGGAAGATCTCGGCCAGGTAGGCAGTGGCCACCAGGGTCAGCGGAGCCGGCTGGCAGACCGCGATGACGTTAACATCGGGGCCCAGCTCTTTCATGAAATCGACAAGGTAGAGGGTGTAATCCTCGACATCGAACTTGCCTTCGCTGACGGGAATGTCGCGGGCATTGTGCCAGTCGGTGATATAGACCTCGCAGTCGGGCAGCAGCGAGACCACGGTCGACCGCAGGAGCGTCGCGTAATGGCCAGACATGGGCGCCACCAGCAGCACCTTGCGCGACTTTTCCGCGCGGCCCTGGACCTCGAAGTGGATCAGGTCGCCGAAGGGGCGCTCCACCACCTTGGCAATCGAGACCAGGTGATCGCGCCCGTCCTCGCAAGGCACCGAGTAGATACCCCAGTCAGGCTTGGCCACCATGCGCTTGTAGGCCCGTTCCGTCACCTCGCCCCAGGCCGCCATCATGGTCAGCATCGGGTTCGGCACCAGCGCGAAGGCCGGGTAGGACGCGAGACTCAGCGCACTGGCCCCCATCCACTGCTGGGTATTGCGTACGGTCTCCATAAGGTCGTAGCTTGCCATATAGCGCATCGGTATCTCCTTCTCGCGGGGCAGGGCCCGGTCTGTCTCCGTCCACGGGGTCTTCCGGGCAGCGCGGCTGAGACAAGGCCTGCGCCTGTCCCTGGGACCAGGGATCACCGGCGGTCGCGGCGCCACATGCTGCAGTGCAGAAGATAGGGGGGAATCGTTTACATGACAACACAAGATACCTCTGACGCCGGGGAATCCGGCCAGGAAAACCTCGAAAAACTCAAGGCAAACCTGACAAGAGTAGAAGAGCTCTCTCAGAGATTCATCCAGGCGTTGAAAGAACGGCATGCCTCGCCCCCCGGCCTGCAGGGGCCGGCCCCCACCCTTTTCGCCCAGGCCGCCGGCGCCTATTGGTCAGAGATGATGCAGAACCCGGCGCGGATCTTCGAGCACCAGCTGGAATACTGGGGCAAGTCGGTGACCCATTTCCTGGAGGCGCAAGAGGCGCTGGCCAAGGGCAAGCTGCAGGCGCCCGAGGATGACGGCACCGACGATCCGCGCTTCACCAACCCGCTGTGGAAGACCCATCCCTACTTCAACTACGTCAAGCAGCAGTACCAGCTGAACACCGATGCCATGACCAAGGCAGTCGAGGACGTCGAGGGGATCTCGGAGGTCGAGAAGGCCCGGCTGCGCTATTTCACCGGCCAGATCGCCGACATGATGGCACCGACCAATTTCCTGGCGACCAACCCCGATGCCCTTGAACGCGCGCTCGAGACCGACGGCGAAAGCCTCGTGCAGGGGCTGGAGAACCTGGTCCGCGACCTCGAGGCCAATGGCGGCGAGATGCTGGTGCGGCTGGCCGATGCCAGCGCCTTCAAGCTGGGCGAGAACGTCGCCACGGCACCCGGCAAGGTGATCTGGCGCAATCACCTGCTGGAGCTGATCCAGTACAGCCCCTCAACCGAGAAGGTGCACGACACCCCGCTGATCATCTTCCCGCCCTGGATCAACAAGTTCTATATCCTCGACCTGAAAGAGCAGAACTCCTTCATCCGCTGGGTGGTCGACCAGGGCTATACGCTTTTCGTGGTCTCTTGGGTGAACCCCGATGCAGCCTACCGCGAGATCGCGTTGGATGACTACGTCGAGGATGGATTCATCGCCGCCATCGAGCAGGTGAAGCAGATCTGCGGCGTGAAGACGGTGAATGCCATCGGCTATTGCATCGGCGGCACGACGCTGAACCTGACGCTGGCCCTGCTGAAGAAGCGCAAGGACCGCTCGGTCAAGTCGGCCACTTTCTTCACCACGCTGACGGATTTCTCGGACCAGGGGGATTTCACCCCCTTCCTGCAGGATGATTTCGTCGATGCCATCGAGGACGTCGTGCAGGCCGACGGCATCCTGCGCAGTCACATCATGGCGCGGACCTTCTCTTTCCTGCGTTCCAACGACCTGGTCTATCGACCGGCCATCCGCAGCTACATGCTTGGCGAACAGCCCCCCGCCTTCGATCTGCTCTATTGGAACGGCGATGGCACCAACCTGCCCGCGACCATGGCGGTGCAGTACCTGCGCGAGCTCTGCCAGGGCAACAAGCTGACCACCGACGGGATCGAGATCTGCGGCGAACTGCTGAAGATCTCGGATGTCACCTTGCCAATCTGCGCCATCACCTGCGAGACCGATCACATCGCCGCTTGGCGGGCCGCCTATCGCGGCTTCCTGATGACCGGTTCCAAGGATCGCACCTTCATCGTCTCGCAGTCGGGCCATATCGCCGGGATCGTGAACCCGCCGTCGAAGAAGAAGTACGGCCACTACATCAACGAGGCCCTGCCCGACACGCCCGAAGCCTTCATGGAGGGCGCCACCTTCACCGAGGGCTCATGGTGGCCCCGCTGGGAAGGCTGGCTGGCGAAACGGTCGGGCAAGATGGTGCCCGCCCGCGAGCCCGGAGATTCGACTCACCCCGCACTTTGCGACGCACCCGGTACTTATGTCGCAGCCCCCCTGCCGCTGTGAAGCTTACCCAGCGTCAGGGATATTCTGCCCAAACCTTTGGCAGCATTGGTTAATCCATACGCTCACGCGCATTTTCGCCGCAGTGCAGAAAAATCTTGATTTGCTGCAGCGCAGCATCCATACTCTCCCCAAGATTGATTGAAGGGCCAGCACACGGCCCACAACCAGAAGAGGATGGAACAATGGCCAAGACGCAGGACTTCTCCGCTATCATGAAGGACTTCATGGGCGCTTTCCCCGTCGACACTTCGGCAATGGAAGATGCTTTCAAGACCCAGGCCACCCTGGGCGAAAAGCTCTCGGCAGTTGCCATCGACGCGGCCGCCAAGTCGACCGACCTGTCCACCAAGTGGACCAAGGACACGCTGACCAAGATGGCTGAAATGTCCAAGGCCAAGACCGAGCCCGCGGACTACGCCAAGTCGATGACCGACTTCGCCTCGGCCTGCGCCGAGATGTCGGCCGAGCACATGGCCGCTTACGCCGAGATCGCCAAGAAGGTCCAGGCCGACACCGTCGAGCTGATGATGGCCGCCGGCAAGGACATGACCGAGGAAGCCTCGGCCGCGGTTCAGAAGGCCACCAAGGACGCAACCGCCGCAGCCAAGAAGGCCGCCGCGAAGTAATCTCCCCTCCCAAGGGATTTTGCGCCTCCAGTGCTCCTCCCCAAATCGGGGGCGCGAAGAAGAAGGGCGGGTCCGAAAGGACCCGCCCTGTTCTTTTGCGTCAATGCCGCAAGAGCTTAGAAGTGGTAGGCGCCACGGATCAGCAGCGAACCCGCCGACATGCTCCAGTCGGACATGCCGAGGTATTCGTCGTTGAACTCCGAGTAGCGGTACTCTGCACCCAGGGTGAACTTTTCCGAGACCTTCAGGTCGGCGCCGATGCCGATCGACACGCCGGGCTCCGCGGGAGTATCCGGCAGCTCAAGGCGGGCAACGCCCAGAGAGACATAGGGCTGGACCTGGCCCAGGTCGTAGCCGGCGCGGACGACCAGGTCATAGCGATCCAGGTCCTCGAAGCTGTCGACGGACACCCGTTCGTAAGAGATCTCGGCAGACAGGACGATGTCGCCCATGTCGTGGGAATAGCCCGCGAAGGCGCCGTAGATGCCGTGATCCAGCGTCAGGCGGAAGCCGTCGAAATCGGTGGTGGAATCGCCGGTGCCCAGGATCAGACCGGCATAGGCGCCGGACCAGTCAGAGATGGGTTCGGCCACGGCGGGGGACGGGGTCGGCGCGGGGGCATCCATGCTCCCTGCGACCGCGGCCGCAGGCGCAACAAGCGCGACGAGAGCAATGGCACTGGCAAAAACGGACTTTTTCATCTGGATTCCATGTTCTGATGCAGGTGCGCTCCAGTATCACGACAACCTACGCGACCGTATAAAAACTTTTCACCCGCGCGCGCCCTGCCAATGACTGTTGATTTTCCGTCATTGCGAATTGCCCGCCCCGCCATGCCGACAGCGCTTTCTTTTTTCCAAACAGTACTCTAGGCTTTGCTGCAACGCTGCATAAACGGGGGAGGAAATCCGGTGGCAGACAGTGACTCTCCACTTCTGATAAAGCGCTACGCATCGCGTCGTCTCTATAATACCGAGACCAGTGATTACGTGACGCTAGAGGATATCGCCGGGTTTATCCGGGACGGCCGCGAAGTGCAGATCATCGACCTGAAATCGGGCGACGACCTGACCCGGCAATACCTGCTGCAGATCATCGCCGAACACGAAAGCCGTGGCGAAAACGTGCTGCCGCTGAACGTGCTCACCGACCTCGTGCGCTCCTACACCTCCTCTGCCGGCTCCATGGTGCCGCAGTTCCTGGCCGCCTCTTTCGAGATGCTGCAGAACGGGCAGTCGAAGATGCTGGAGAACATGGAGAAGGTGAACCCGATGATGGCCAACATGCCCGGCATCGAGGCGATGCAGGCGCAGCAGGCGGCCTTCCTCAAGGCGATGACCACGGGCTTCGGCTCCAACTGGTCCGGCCCCTCGCCCGAGGGCGAGACCGCGCCGTCGGAAGGCGGGGACGATCTCGAGCAGATCAAGAAGCAGCTCGCCGAGCTGCAGACCAAGCTGTCGAAACTGAGCTGAGACCCAGCCCCAACCCATGGCCGACAAATCTGCCACCGCATCCCCCGGAAGGATCACCCTCTGGGGGATAGAGGTCTTTGTGGCCACGGCGGAAGAGCGCTCGATCTCGGCCGCCGCGCGGCGCCTGGGCGCCAGCCCCTCGGCGGTGTCGCAACAGCTGACCAACCTGGAAACCGCGCTTGGGCGCACGCTGCTGATGCGGCAATCGCGACCCGTGACCCTGACCCGCGCCGGAGAGGCTTTCCGCCGCCGCGCCGAGGCGATCCTGACCGAGGCCGCACAGGCCCGTGCCGAAATGTCGGTCAGCGATGACGCGCCGCAGCTGACCCGGCTACGCCTTGGCGTGATCGAGGACTTCGAGGCCGACGTCACCCCCGACCTGCTGACCCGCCTGTCCCGCGATCTGACCGGCTGCCGTTTCCTGCTGGAAACCGGCGCCTCGCATTACCTGCATGACCAGCTGGATGCCCAGGCCCTGGACGTGGTGATCGCCGCCGAGATGGGCGTGCCCGAGGATTGGGCCGAAGTGCATGACGTGCTGCGCGAGGGCTTCGTGGTCGCCATCGGCAAGGGCCGCATCGACCGCTCCGCCGACCTGCTGGACCAGCTCAAGGCGCAGACGATGATCCAGTACACCACCCGGCACTACATGGGGCGGCTGATCTCGACCCACCTTGCCCAGCAGAACCTGCGGCTGGATCACCGCTTCGAGCTGGACAGCTACCACGCCATCCTGGCGCTGGTCTGCGCCGGTGCCGGCTGGACCATCCTGCCGCCGCTGGCACTGCTGCGCGCGCGCCGCCTGATGCCCGAGCTCGAGATCTTCCCCCTGCCCTTCGCGCCGCTGTCGCGCCATATCGTGCTGACGGCCCGCAAGGAGATCCTGGGAGACGTGCCCTCGCGCATCGCCGCCGAGCTGCGCTCCCTGCTACGCGATCTGGGCCGCGATGCCCGGCCCGAGGACTACCCCTGGCTGGAAACCTCGGTCTCCGTGGCCGAGGATTGATCCAGCGGATGGTGGCAGGCCGCCCGATGCCCCTGCCCCGACAATTGCGGCACCTCTTTCGCACAGATCTCTGACGCATGGGGACAGCGCGCCCGGAAGGCACAGCCCGAGGGTGGGTTGAGCGGGTCCGGCAGCTCTGTCTCGCGCCCCTCGGGCGCGGTAAGCGCCCGGCCCACCACCGGCGCGGAATTGGCCAGCAGCTGCGTGTAGGGGTGGCGGGGCGCGCGGAAGATCTCCTCGGCCCGCCCGACCTCGACCACCGCGCCGAAATAGAGCACCGCGACCCGGTCCGAGACCGCCTCGACCACCGCCAGGTCGTGGCTGATGAAGAGATAGGTCAAACCCAGCTCCTTCTTCAGATCCGCCAGCAGGTTCAGCACCTGCGCCTGCACCGAGACATCCAGCGCAGAGACCGGCTCATCCAGGATCAGGATGCTGGCCTCAGCCGCCAGGGCCCGCGCGATGCCGATCCGCTGCGCCTGCCCGCCCGAGAATTCATGCGGATAGCGATCAAGGAATTCCTCGCGCAGGTTCACCGATGCGAAGATCTCGGCGATGCGCTTGTCGCGCGCGGCTCGGTTCATGCCGTGCAACCGCTTCAGCGGCGCTTCCATCACCTGCCGGATCGTCTTGCGCGGATTGAGCGAAGAGATCGGATCCTGGAAGACATATTGGATCTTCTTGCCGAACTCCGAAGGGTCGGCATTGTCGAGCGGCGCGCCGTTGATCTCGATGGAGCCATCCGTGGGCGGCAGCAGGCCGACCAGCATCCGCGCCAGGGTGGACTTGCCGCAACCGGATTCGCCGACGATGCCAAGGGTCTCGCCCTGCTGCACCTCCAGGTCCACAGGCTGCACCGCATGGACCACGCCGCGCGGCTTGCCCAGCAGACGCTTGCCGACGGGGAAGCTCTTGGTGAGCCCGTCGAGTTTCAGAACCGTGCTCATGCCACGCCCTCCTCCAGCTCGGCCTCGGGGTGGATACAGCGCACCGCCCGCGCGCCGGGGCCTTCCAGCGCGATATCGCCCTCGCGGCAGGCTGCGGAGGCCTTCAGGCAGCGGGGCGCGAAGGCGCAGCCAGGCTCCAGCCGGTCGACCGCCGGGGGCAGACCGGGGATGGCCTCCAGCCGCCGTCGCCCGCCGCCCAGCTCGGGCACGCAGGCGATGAGACGCGAGGTATAGGGATGCGCCGGGGCGCGCAGCACCGCCGCAGTCGGGCCGGTCTCGACGATGCGGCCAGCGTACATGACGGCGACGCGGTCGCAGAGCTGGGCCACCACGCCGAAGTCATGGGTGATGAAGATGATCGCCAACCCGCGCTCGCGGCGCAGGTCATCCAGCAGCGACAGGATCTGCGCCTGCACGGTGACGTCGAGCGCCGTTGTCGGCTCGTCCGCGATGATCACCTCGGGGTCATTGGCCAGCGCCATGGCGATGCCGACACGCTGGCGCATGCCGCCAGACATCTCGTGCGGGTAGCTGTCGATGCGGCTTTCGGCATTGGGGATACGCACCTGTTTCAGCAGGGCCACGGCCCGCGCACGGGCCTCTGAGCGGCTGACGGGATGATGCACCCGGATCGCCTCGACCAGCTGGTCGCCCACCTTGTAGAGCGGATGCAGCGTCGCCAGCGGGTCCTGGAAGATATAGGCCACCTTGTCGCCGCGCAACGCGCGCAGACGCTCGTAGGGGGCGCCCACCAGGTCCTGGCCCTGGAAGTAGACTGCGCCGCCGGTGATCACACCGGGCGGAGAGGCGACCAGCCCCATGACCGAGAGCGCCGTGACGGATTTCCCCGACCCGCTTTCCCCGATCACGCCCAGGCATTCGCCCGGCGCAACCTTCAGGTCGACACCCCCGACGGCCTTGTAGATGCGGTTCTTGACGTGGAATTGGGTCTGCAGCTGGCGCAGGTTCAGCACCGCGCCGCCCTCTCCCTCGGCGGGGATCGTGCCCTTGCGCTCGACCCGCGTCGCCGGCATCGGCCGGGTCAGCGCGCCCGAGCGCAGGCGCGGGTCCAGCGCGTCCCGCACCCCGTCGCCCAAGAGGTTGATGCTCATCACGATGACCAGGATCATCGCGCCGGGGACGACGGAGGTATGGGGGTTGGTGATCAGCGCCCCCCGCGCCTCGCCCAGCATGCTGCCCAGGTCCGCCTGCGGCGGCTGGGAGCCCAGCCCCAGGAAGCTGAGGCCGGCAGTCTCGAGGATCATCCAGCCGATGGTGGTGGACATGGCGATGACGATGACGGGGATCACGTTGGGCAGGATCTCGGTCAGGATGATGCGGGTGTGGCCGAGGCCCGCGAGACGGGCGGCATCGACGAACTCCTTGTGTGCCAGGCCCACGGTCACGCCGCGGATGTTGCGGGCGAAGAAGGGCACGTTGACAGCGGCCACGGCGATCAGCGCATTGGTCAGGCCGGGCCCCAGGGCGGCGACGATGGCAAGCGCCAGCAAGATGTAGGGAAAGGCCATCAGCATATCGACCCCCCGCATGATCAGGTTGTCCGTGCGACCACCGAAATAGCCCGCGATGATGCCGATGGCGGCGCCGAAGAAGGCGGCGAAGAAGGCCGCGGCAAAGCCGACCGCAAGCGAGAGCCGCGTGCCATGCAGCAGCCGCGCCAGCAGGTCGCGGCCCAGGTGGTCGGTGCCCAGCCAGTGCCCCTGCTCTCCGGGCATCAGGAAGCGGTTGGCGGTGTCGGTGACATCGGGGTTGGCAAGCGGCAAGAGCGGCGTGACCAGCGCCAGCAGCAACACGAGGCTCAGCACCACGCCCCCGGCGGCGGCGAGGCGGTTGCGAAGAAGGAGGCTCAGGAATTGCATTGCGGCCTCCTCAGGTCTTGATGCGGGGGTCGAGCAGGCTTTGCGCCACGTCGACCGCGATGTTGAAGAGCACGTAGCAGGCGGCGACGAAGACTACCCCGCCCTGCACCAGCAGGATGTCGCGCTTGAGGATGGCATCAACCAGCATCCGGCCCACGCCTGGCCACTGGAAGACCATCTCGATATAGACCGCGCCCGAGAGCACGAAGCCCGCCTGGATACCCAGGACCGGGATGATCGAGACCATGGCCGCGCGCAGGGCATGGCCCCAGACCACGCGGCCTTCGCGTACGCCCTTGGCGCGGGCGGTGCGGATGAAGTCCTGGCGCAGCACCTCCAGCATGGCCGAGCGCGACAGGCGCGCGACGACGCCGGTGGCGACGACGGCCAGCGCGAAGGCGGGCATCACCAGGTGGTTGGCCACATCGGCGAAGCCTCCGCCGCCATAGGCCATCTTCATGCCCGAGACCGGGAACCAGCGCAGCTCGACCGCGAAGATCAGGATCATCATCATGCCGAGGAAGAAGGAGGGGATCGAGATCCCCAGGAGCACCGCGAAGGTGATGCCCTTGTCGGCCCAGCCATATTGCTTCGCCGCGCTGATGACCCCGGCGGCAATGCCCAGCACGGAACAGAGGACGAAGGAGGTCCCCGCCAGCAGCAGCGTGGCGCTGAAGCGGTCCAGAACCTCGTCGATGACGGGGCGGTTGAGGCTGAAGGATGTGCCGAAGTCGCCGGTCAGCATATTGCCGAGCCAGATGAAATAGCGCGCCACCAGCGGCGCATCGAGGCCGAGGTCCCGGTTGATCTTGGCCACGTTCTCGGGCGTGGCATAGGCACCGAGGATGGCCAGCGCCGGATCACCGGGGATCATCGCCATGATCAGGAAGACGATCACGGTGATGCCCAGAAGGACGGGCACCGCCGAGAGGAGACGCTTGAGGATATAGCCGGTCATGCCTTGCCTCCGCTGTGTCGGGTCGTGGGTCGGGACGAAGGTGGATTGTCATCCACCCTACGCGGTTTCGCCCTCCGCGCTCAAATTGGCGGGCGGCGGGATCATCGTCCCGCCGCCTGCCTTCGGGCGTAGGGTGGGTGCGCACCCATCTTCCCACGCCACGGGCATCACGACCCGCAGGTCAGTTCTTCACCACGTCCTTCAGCAGCAGGAAGAACGAGGGCTCAAGCGCGAAGTCCTCGACCGCCGAGGAGGTCACGGCGTTCTGCTTCCAGTTCGCCACGAAGACCCAGGGGGCGTCTTCCTGCACGATGGCCTGCATCTCCTGGTAGAGGCTGGCGCGCTCTTCCTGGCTGGTCGAGACGCGGGCCTTCTCCAGCAGTTCGTCCACCTCGGGGTTGGAGTAATAGCCCGAGTTGAAGCCGCCCTTGTCGGGCCAGGCATCGGTGCGCAGCGCCAGGTAGGGCAGCGTGTCGGGGTCGTTGGTCATCCAGGCCATCTCGGCCATGTCTGCCTTGCCTTCGAGGCCGGGGTTCACTTCGCCGAGGAAGGTGTTCCATTCGTAGGTCTCGATGGTGACGTCGAAGCCGACGGCTTCCAGGTCCGCCTGGATCGCGGTGCCCATGGCCACCGGATCGAGCATGCCCGAGCCACCTTCGGTGACGTAGAAGGTCACCTCGGGCGCCTCCATCCCGGCTTCGGCCAGCAGTTCCTTGGCCTTCTCGGGGTCGTAAGGATAGGGCTCCAGCGACTCGTTGTAGGCCCAGGCGAAGGCGGGCGGCGTGGGGCCTGCGGCCACGTCGGCGGTGCCCTCCAGCACATTCTCGACCAGCGCGGTCTTGTTGACAGCGTAGTTCGCCGCCTGGCGCACGGCCTTCTCGGCGAAGGGGCCTTCCTTGGCGTTCAGGATCAGGAACCAGACGTGCGGGCCTGCCTGCTCGACCACGGTGAAATCATCGCCCTCGAACTCCGACAGCGCGACGGGGGGCACCTCGACCATCAGGTCGATGCCTCCGGCCAGCATCTCGGCAGTGCGGGTGTTGGCATCGGTGATCGGGCGGAAGACGACCGTTTCCAGCTCGGGCGCGCCATCCCAGTAGTCGGCATTGGCGTTCAGGATCACATGGGTGTTGGATTCCCACTCGGCGAAGGTGAAGGGCCCGGTGCCCGAGGGGTGACGGTCGTAGTCGGCGCCGTATTCCTCGACCGCGGAGGGCGAGACGATGAGGCCGGTGGGATAGGCCAGGTTCGACAGGAAGGGCGCATAGGGGGCGTTCAGCTGGAACTCCACCGTCAGCGGATCGACCACGGTGACCTCCTCGACGGAGGAGAAGAAGAAGGCCAGCGGGAAGGGGCCGGTGTCGTGGTAGGGGTGATCCTCCTTCAGCATGCGGTCGAAGTTGAACTTCACCGCCTCGGCATCGAAGGCCGAGCCGTCGTGGAAGCTCACGCCCTCGCGCAGCTTGAAGGTATAGGTGGTGCCGTCCTCGCTGATCTCCCAGCTTTCGGCCAGGGCCGGTTCGACCTCCAGCGTGCCGGACTTGTAGCGTACCAGACCGTCATAGACGTTCATCAGGATGCGGAAGTCGTTCACGGCGGTGACCGCAGCGGGGTCCAGCGCTTTCGGCTCGGCGATCTGGCCGACAATCAGCACGCCGGGAGGCGTCTGCGCCCCCGCCTGCCCCGCCAGACCCAGCGACATCGCCAGGCCAAGCGCGGTCCCGGCACCAAGAACCCCTCGGCGGGTCCAGTTGAGAATTCCCTGTTTCATTGCGAGCCTCTCCTCTGCAAAGCGGCCTTTATTGATCATGATAAATTGCAGTCAGGCAAATTCTCATGATAAATTCAAGAGGCAAGAACGACAGGAGCAGCCATGACCTTTTCGATACTCGTCCGTGACGCGGAAACAGGCAGGATCGGTGGCGCGGCGGCGACGGGCTCGCTTTGCGTCGGTGGCTGGGTGCTGCGCGGGCGGATCGAAGCGGGGATGTCGGCCAGCCAGGGCACAGCGCCCTCGACCCTCTGGGGCGAGGCGGTGCTGGACGCCATGCAGGAGGGCCGCTCGGCCGCTCAGGCGGTGCAGGACGTGACCAACCCAGATGTAGGCAAGGCGCATAGACAGCTTTCTGCATTGGACCTGACGGGGGGCACCGGCGATTTCACCGGCGAGGCCTCCGTGCCCGCCTGCGCGGCGCGGCATGCGCCTGGAATCGTGATTGCGGGCAACATGCTGGCCTCGGAGGCGGTGCTCGATGCTGTGCTCGCGGCCTACCAGGCGAGCGAAGGGTCGATGGACCAGAGGCTGCTTGCCGCGCTGAAGGCCGGAGAGGCCGCAGGTTCGGATAGCAGGGGGCTTCTATCCGCCGCCCTGCTCTGCCTCGGGCCCGACATGGCGCCGCTGAGCCTGCGGATCGACGCATCCGATTCGCCCTTGGCGGACCTCGAGGCGCTGCATCGGCGTGCCACCACCGGGCTCTATGCGGAATGGGCCGATCTGGTGCCTACGAAAGAGGCACCCTTCCGGGCCCCGACGGAGGCCGACTTCCGGCGTCTGGACCGAGAGCCACAAGCGGACGGGCCTGCGCCCGACTGACCCGCAGGCAGGGGGCGCTGCCCCCTCTTGAGCCCTTGCGGGCCCAATTCACCCCCGGAGTATTTTCAGCCTGGTGATGATGATGAGCCGCTGACAGAAAGGCGGCCTCCTTCTCCATGATGAGCGTGCCACGCGCGCAGTGGGAAAGTAGCGTGCCTTTCCGGGCATTGTCCCGCTTCATCACAAGGCCGAAAATACTCCCGCCGGAGGCATGGCCCGCAGGGGTGAAAAGGCAGGCCGGCGAGGCGCTGTTACTCAGTGGTTGAGAAAGCGCTTCAGCATCAGAGCTTCCTGCCCCTCCATCAGCGCTTCCGCCGTGGCCATGTGATCCCCCATGACCAGCCGCGCGCGATCCGGGTCGCCGTCGCGCAGGGCGGCCAGAAGCTCCAGCTGATAGGCGCGGCCCTTGGCCCAGAGCTCGGGGTTGGCGGGCTCGTAGAGGCGGCGATAGACCGTCAGGTCGCTGAGGATCTGCGCCATGAAGCCGATGATGAAGCCCAGAAGCTCATTGCGGGAGAACTCGGCCAGGAGCTGGTGGAAGCGCAGCGAGGCAACATGCTGTTCGCGCTCTTCCTCGATATCCGCCGAGGGGTGGTCGTAGCTTTGCACCACGGCCTCGAGTTGGCTCAGCTGATCGGCGTCGAGATTGCCGGCCAGCGAGGCCGCGAGCTCGGGCTCAAGCAGGCGGCGCATCTGGTAGATGTCCTTCAAGGTCAGGTCGCGGAAATAGAAGTAGTTGCCCAGCAGGGCGCGGGCGCGTTCGCGGCTGACTTCATGAACGAAAGAGCCGCCACCGGGTCCGGTGCGGGTCTTCACCAGCCCCTGGGCTTCGAGGATGCGCATCGCCTCGCGGATGGTCCCCTTGGACATGCCGAAACGCGCCATCATCTCGGCCTCGCCGGGCAACCGGTCGCCCATGCGCAGCCCCTCTTCGACCACGTAGTCCTTGATCGCATCGGCAACCAGCACCGGGCGCGAGCGCCGGGGCGCCGGTTCGGCGCGCTCAGGTTTCCGGGTCTCGTCCTTCAGAGGGGGCCTCGCTTTTCCGCCCTGGCGGAATTCTCATGATGATTAGGCAGGCTGCATGAAAAAGGGCCGGGACGCAATGCCCGGCCCCTCTCAGGTTCCAGCCAGAAGATCAGTCCAGAGCGGCGTCGGTGATCTCGTGGGTCCAGGCGCCCTCGGGCTCCTTGGTGATGGCGGGGTTGTCCGGGCTGACGGCAGAGAGCAGCGTGGCCACGGTCTGCTCGTAGTCAGCCGGGTCCAGCGCACCGTTGGAGCCGGCGGTCAGCTTGGCCACTTCGCCCATCATGTAGATCTGGTGCTCAAGCGTCTGAGCGCCGGTCTCGTCGAATTCCAGGACGATCTCGGCGGCTTCCTCGGGGTTGGCTTCCGCGTACTTCCAGCCTTCCATCGAGGCGGCGACGAAACGGACCATCTTGTCCTTGAAGGCCTCGTCGGCCAGGTCTTCCTCGAGCACGTAGAGACCGTCCTCGAGCATGCCGAAGCCTTCCTCGAGGTAGTTGAAGGTCACCAGTTCGTCTTCGGTGATGCCCGCATCGAGGATCTGCTTGTACTCGTTGTAGGTCATGGTCGAGATGCAGTCGGCCTGGCCCTGGATGATTGGATCGGCCGAGAAGGCCTGCTTGATCACCGTCACGCCGTTCTCGTCCGCGCCGTCGGTCTCGATGCCGAGGGCGGCCATCCAGGCGTAGAAGGGATACTCGTTGCCGTAGAACCAGACGCCCATGGTGTGGCCGGGGAAGTCCTCGGGGGACTCGATGCCGGCTGCCTTGAGGCAGTTGACCTGCAGACCGCCGGTCTTGAAGGGCTGGGCGATGTTGACGAGGCTGACGCCACGCTCACGCGCGGCCAGGCCCGCGGCCATCCAGGTGGTGATGACATCGGCACCGCCGGCGGCGATCACCTGCTCGGGCGCGATGTCGGGGCCACCGGCCTTGATGGTCACGTCGAGGTCGGCCGCGTCGTAGAAGCCCTTGGCCTCGGCGACGTAATAGCCTGCGAACTGGGCCTGGGTGACCCACTTCAGCTGCAGCGTCACCTCGTCGGCGGCCAGAGCGCCCGAGGCGGTCGCACCCAGGGCGACGGCCCCTGCGATCAGATGTTTCATTTTGTAACTCCCTGTTTGGTCTTCATATTATGACGCGCCTTGTCAGCGCTGAGAGGGGTGCCAATAGGTCACCCAGCGTTCCACCAGGGCGATGCCCCCGTAGAACAGCGATCCCGCCAGAGCGGCGACGACGATCTCGGCCCAGACCATGTCCAGCGCCAGTTGCCCCACCGATGTTGAGATACGAAAGCCCATGCCCGCAATCGGAGACCCGAAGAATTCCGCAACGATCGCGCCGATAAGCGCAAGGGTCGATGAAATCTTCAGCCCGTTGAAGACGAAGGGCATGGCGGCAGGCAGGCGCAGCTTCCACAGCCCCTGCCAGTAGCTCGCGGCCCAGGTCTTGATCTGGTCCCGCTGCATTTGCGTGGTCTCCTGCAGCCCGGCGGTGATGTTCACCAGCATCGGGAAGAAGACCATGATGGTCACCACGGCGGCCTTCGACTGCCAGTCGAAGCCGTACCACATGACGAGGATCGGCGCAGTGCCGACGATGGGCAGCGCGGCGACGAAAGAGCCCACGGGCAGGATGCCCCGGCGCAGGAAATCGCTGCGGTCGACGAGGATGGCGACGAAGAAGGCCGCCAGGCCGCCGATGGCAAAGCCCGAGAGCGCGCCCTTGACGAAGGTCTGCACAAAGTCCGTCCAGAGCGTCGGGATCGAGGTCGCAAAGCGCGCGCCGATCATCGAGGGCGCCGGCAGGATGACCATGGGCAGGGCGAGGCCGCGCACGATGAGCTCCCACATGGCGACCAGGGTCAGCCCGAAGATCACCGGCACCGCGAGGCGCACCGCGCGGGTGTCGGCACCGCGGCCATTGGCCAGTTGCACATTCAGGAACCAGGCCCCGGCCCAGAGCAGAAAGGCTGCGATTACAAGGGGCATGAGGGCCCTCCTTCAAGTGCCACCCGGTCGTGCATTGCGCCGGCGGATCGTGCCGGGGTGAGGCCCGGTGCCCGGTTGAACGAAGCTCTCTTCTCCATCATGCCAGCCCCATGCGTTTCAGCACACCGCGCTCGACCGCACCGATGGTGGCGACGAGGCAGGCGGCAAGGATTGCCGTGGCGAAGAGCGCCGACCAGATCTGCACCGTCTGCCCGTAGTAGCTGCCGGAAAGCAGGCGGAAGCCCAGACCCTGGCCGGTGCCCGAGGGCAGCTCGCCCACGATCGTTCCGACGAGGCTGGAGGCCACGCCGATCTTCAGCGAGGCGAAGAGATAGGGGGCCGAAGCGGGCAGCCGCAGCTTCCAGAAGCTCTGCGCCTTGGTCGCGCTCCAGGTCTTCACCAGGTCGAGGTCCATCGGAGAGGGGCTGCGCAGCCCCTTCACCATGCCCACGACCACGGGGAAGAACGACAGGTAGGCCGAGATCACGGCCTTGGGGATAAGCCCCTGCAGCCCAACGGAATTCAGCACCACGATGATCATCGGCGCAATGGCCAGGATCGGAATGGTCTGGCTGGCGATGGCCCAGGGCATCACCGACATGTCCATGGCGCGGCTATGCACGATCCCCACGGCCAGCACGATGCCCATCCCGGCGCCGATGACGAAGCCCAGAAGCGTCGCCGAGAGCGTGACCCAGCCATGGAAGACAAGGCTGCGCTTCGAGGTGGGCTTGACCTCCATGGTGGATTTCCACAGCTCGGTCACCACCTGGTGCGGTGCCGGCAGACGCGGCTTGGCCTGCACCCAGGTGTCACTCCATTGCGCCGGGTTCTTCACCGAAAGCACCAGCGCCGACATGTCGCGGCGGGCCATCATCCCCTCGGGCGAGACGATCTCTCCCTGCCGCTCGGCGGTCATCAGGGCGAACTTGATGTTCATCGGCACGCAGGCGGCATACCAGAAGGCCATGATGGTAGCGACAACAGTGATGACTGGAATCAACACCTGTTTCATCGTTTCCACTCCATGCGCATTTCCATCACCAGTTCTGGCGGAACCGGCATCCGGCGTCCCGTCTCGACGAAACCTTCGCGGGCGTAGAAGCGCTGCGCGGCGTCATTGGGCACATGGGTATCAAGGCTGAGACTGTCCCGCCCCTCCTTGGCCTTGTCGAGAAAGGCCTTGCCCCAGCCCTGCCCGCGTTCGCGGCAGTAGAGCGCGCCGATATGGCCCGCTTCCGGATCGACCGACATATAGGCCTGCGCAGGCTGGCCGATCACCCAGATCTCGCGGTCGGAAAAGGCCGAGCGGATATGCCCTTCCAGTTCTTCGCGCGAGTGGATGCGGGGCATCCAGCCGGTTTCGTCGATCCAGTCGCTGGCAACGGCGGCACAGGCGGGGATGTCCGCCTCGGTGGCGCGGCGAAGGTCAGTCATAGGCATGGCCCGCCCGCAGCCCTTCCCGGACTCTATGCGCGATTTCAAGGAATTCAGGGCTGTCCCGGATGTCCAGCGGGCGCTCCTTGGGCAGCGGGCTTTCGATCACGTCGGTGATCCGTCCCGGCCGCGGAGACATCACGACGATCTTGGTCGAGAGGTACACCGCCTCGGGGATCGAATGGGTGACGAAGCCGATGGTCTTCTCGGTCCGCGCCCAGAGCTTCAGCAGCTCTTCGTTCAGGTGGTCGCGCACGATTTCATCAAGCGCGCCAAAGGGTTCGTCCATCAGCAGGATATCGGCATCGAAAGCCAGCGCGCGGGCGATCGAGGCCCGCTGCTGCATGCCGCCCGAGAGCTGCCAGGGGAACTTCTTGCCGAAGCCGGCAAGATCCACCAGCTCCAGCACCTTTTCCACCTTCTCGGCCTGCTCGGCCTTGGAAAAGCCCATGATTTCAAGCGGCAGCTTGATGTTGCCCGCGATGGTGCGCCAGGGATAGAGCCCCGCCGCCTGGAAGACATAGCCATAGGCGCGGGCCTTGCGGGCCTCCTCCGGGCTCATGCCGTTCACCGACAGGCTACCGCCAGTGGGCTCTTCCAGCGCCGCGATGCAGCGCAGGAAGGTGGTCTTGCCGCAGCCCGAGGGGCCGATGAAGCTGACGAAATCCCCCTTGGAGATCTGCAGGTTCACGTCGCGCAGTGCTTGCACCGGCCCGTCATTGGTCTGGAAGGTCAGATCGAGGTGTTTGGCCTCGATCACAGGGAGTTGCGTCACGTAGCTAACCTCAGATACCGGCCGGAATGTTCAGCGGATCGCGCTCGACCGAGCGCGGAGAGTTCAACTCTTTCCACTTAGAGAGGGCCGCATGGGCCGAGGGGAAGGCAGGACGCGGCACGAAACGGCCCCGGCCCGGCTGCGGCTGGGAGTTCTGCCCCCAGGCCCAGATGACCTCGCCGCGCGACAGGGTGTAACGCGCCTGGGCCTTCACCTCGTAGCCCTCGAAGACGTTGTAATCGAGGATCGAGTGATGGTTCGCCGCCGATATCGTCTTCGAGATCTTCGGATCCCAGACCACGATATCTGCATCCGCCCCCGGCACCAGCGCGCCTTTCTTGGGGTAGATGTTCAGGATCTTCGCAATGTTGGAGGAGGTCACCGCGACGAATTCCTCGGGCGTCAGGCGCCCGGTCTCGACACCGGCGGTCCAGAGCACCGCGAGACGCTCTTCCAGGCCGTTGGTCCCGTTGGGAATCTTGGTGAAGTCCTCGAGACCCATCTTCTTCTGCTCGGAGCTGAAGGCGGCGTGGTCGGTTGCCACCACCTGCAGGGAGCCCGACTGCAGACCGGCCCAGAGACCGTCCTGATGTTCCTTGCCGCGGAACGGCGGCGACATCACGCGACGCGCGGAATGCAGCCAGTCCTTCGAGAGATACTCGTCATCATCCAGCGTCAGGAATTGCGCCAGCGGTTCGCCATAGACGCGCATGCCCTTCTGGCGGGCCCGGCGGATGGCCTCATGCGCCTGCTCGCAGGAGACATGCACGATATAAAGCGGCACGCCGGCGGCATCGGCGATGGTGATGGCGCGGTTGGCGGCTTCGCCCTCGAACTCGGGCGGACGCGAGCGTGCGTGCCATTCCGGCCCCGTCTTGCCCTCGGAAAGGAACTTTTTCTGCATCAGGTCGACGAGGTCGCCGTTCTCGGCATGGACCATGGGCAGCGCGCCCAGCTCCTTGCAGCGGTTGAACGAGGCGAACATCTCGTCGTCCTCGACCATCAGCGCGCCCTTGTAGGCCATGAAATGCTTGAAGGAATTGACGCCAGCATCGACGGCATCCTTCATTTCCTCGAAGATCAGCTCGTTCCAGCCGGTGATCGCCATGTGATAGCCGATGTCCGAGCAGATCTGCGGCGCCGACTTGCGGTGCCATTCCTGGATCGCGTTCTTGATCGAGCCATCCGCACCGGGCAGGCAGAAGTCGATCAGCATCGTGGTGCCGCCGCAGGCGGCCGCCCAGGTGCCGGTCTCGAAGGTCTCGGCGGCGGTGGTTCCCATGAAGGGCATTTCCAGGTGGGTATGCGGGTCGATACCGCCGGGGATCACGTAAGCCCCTTCGGCGTCAATATATTCATCGCCCTTCAGGTCCTCGCCGATCTCCTTGATGGTCTCGCCCTCAATGGCGATATCGGCCTTCCACTGACGGTCTGCGGTCACCACGGTGCCGCCCTTGATCACCTTGATCATGTTAGTCTCCCTGTTCCATTGCCCCGTTTCCCTTTCGGAAATCTGTCGGGGGGTCCGCACCTTCAGGCGCGGGGGGCGGGGGCAGAGCCCCCTTTTGTCATTCCACGATCTCAGCGGTTTCCAGCACCGCATGCAAGAGAACATCCGCCCCGGCGGTCGCCCATTCCTTGCTGATCTCTTCTGCCTCGTTGTGGCTGAGGCCATCCACGCAGGGGCACATCACCATGGCCGTCGGCGCCACCTGGTTGATCCAGCAGGCATCATGCCCGGCGCCCGAGATGATGTCGCGGTGGCTGTAGCCCAGACGCTCCGAGGCGTCGCGCAGGCGGCCCACCAGGGTCTCGTCGAACTTCACCGGATCGAAGCCGCCGACCTTCTCGAATTCGACCGACAGGCCCATCTCGTCGCAGATCTCTTGCGCCCCCGCCTTCAGGCGGGCCTCCATGTCCTCAATCACCGACAGTTCGGGGCTGCGGAAGTCGACAGTGAAGACCACCTTGCCGGGGATCACGTTGCGCGAGTTGGGGTAGACGTCGATATGACCCGCCGCGCCGACCGCGTGCGGGGCGTGCGACCAGGCGATCTCGTCCACCAGCTGCAGCACCTTGGCCATGCCCAGACCCGCGTTCTTGCGCATCGGCATCGGGGTCGAGCCGGTGTGGCTGTCCTTGCCGGTGATGGTCACCTGCGTCCAGCTCAGGCCCTGGCCATGGGTCACGATGCCCACGTCCTTGCCCTCGGCTTCCAGGATCGGGCCCTGCTCGATGTGCAGCTCGAACATGGCGTGCATCTTGCGTGCGCCCACGGGTTCATCACCTTCCCAGCCGATGCGCTTCAGCTCGTCGCCGAACTTCTTGCCTTCGGCATCGACGCGGTCCTTGGCCCATTCTTCCGTATGCACCCCGGCAAAGACGCCGGAAGAGAGCATGGCGGGGGCGTAGCGGGTGCCCTCTTCATTGGTCCAGTTGGTGACCACGATCGGGTGCTTGGTCTTCACGTCCAGGTCATTCAGCGTCCGCACGACCTCGAGCGCGCCGAGCACACCCAGCACACCGTCATACTTGCCGCCCGTCGGCTGCGTATCCAGGTGGCTGCCCATGTAGACCGGCAGCGCCTCGGGATCGGTGCCGGGCCGCATGGCGAACATGTTGCCCATGGAGTCGAGACCCATCGAGCAGCCGGCGGCCTCACACCAGCTCTGGAACAGGGCGCGGCCTTCCGCATCGGCGTCGGTCAGGGTCTGGCGGTTGTTGCCACCGGCCACGCCGGGCCCGATCTGCGCCATCTCCATGAGGCTGTCCCACAGCCTCTCCCCGTTGATTTTAAGGTTTTCTCCGGGTGCGGCCATGATCTTGCCTCCAAAGCTTGCTGCATTCCTTTTGACCTTTTGGTCAAAGCGGAGGCTAGCAGAGCCCTGTGACCAGTCAAGAAAACGCCATCCGCCAAAGGATCGAACAGAGCCGCCGCTGGCCGCTCTGCCTATTCGATCAGCGCTGGACATCTCTGTCCGCCCGGTCAAAAATCGACGCCCGGACAAGAAGTCCATGACAAGGGATAAAGGGGCGCCCCGCGCCCTGGGAGCAGAATCACCTGATGACGAAGCCGGTCACCCGCACAAGAATTCAGCGCAAGAACATCGCCCTGATCTCGGAGGCCGCCCTTTCGGTCTTTTCGACCTATGGTTTTCGCGGCTCGACCGTCGACCAGATCGCCCGGGAAGCGAACCTGTCGAAACCGAACCTGCTCTATTACTTCCCGTCCAAGGAGGCGATCCACGGTCACCTGCTGTCAACCCTCATGGAAACCTGGCTGGCGCCGTTGCAGGACATGAAGGATGACGGCGAACCGCTGGAAGAGATCCTGACCTACATGCGGCGCAAACTGCAAATGAGCCGCGATCACCCCCGTGAAAGCCGCCTTTTCGCCAACGAGATTGTCCAGGGCGCGCCGCGCATCATCGAGATGCTGGAGACCGAGCTGAAGGACCTGGTGGACGAGAAGGCAAAGGTCATCGAAGGCTGGATGGACGACGGCAGGCTGGCCAAGTCCGACCCCTACCACCTGATCTTCTCGATCTGGTCGCTGACCCAGCACTACGCCGATTTCGACGTGCAGGTCCGCGCTGTCCTGGGACCGGAAAACGATGACCCCTTCCCCGCCGCGGAACGCTACCTGACCACGCTCTTCACCCGGCTTCTGGCGCCCTAACCTTCCGGGGTGACCCCGATTTCTTCCATGTAGGCGCGCACGCAGCTTTGCACGTGGCGGAACCTGTCGCCGCCCAGATGGGTGCCGCCGAACCAGCGGGTGACGACGATCACGTGCCCCTCGAGGCCCGCGCGCTCGAGCATCCGCAGGATGACCATGCCGGCGCCGGCTTCCCCGTCGTCGGCTTTCACCGGCTCTCCCGGCAGCAGCAATGCCCAGGTGTTGTGCGTGGCCTTGGCGAATTTCTTCTTCCGCTTCAGCGCCTTTACCAGCGCCTCGGCCTCGGCCCGGCTGCCTGCGGGCCCGCCCGCCACGGCATACTTAGAGCCCCGGTCACTGAGCACGCCATCAAGTATCAGTAGATCGCTCATGGCCCCCAGAGACCCGAGCCCGCGCAGAAGGACAACCCCCCGCCTTTACGCGGAGGGAAAAATCCCACCCGCCCCGCTCGACCATCATCTCGATGAAATGAAGGCGCCGCCCTCGCAGGCGGCGCCTTCGCAGGCCCTTCACGGGTGGGGATCAGGGCCCGCTTTTGTGCCGTGCGCCCTATGGCAACTGGAACATTGGGATGTGTGATCCAGTTGGCAGTGAGCGTCACGGTCTCGACGATGTGCGCGTCAGACGCGCCCATGGTCTGTTCCTCATGTGAATGGCAGCCCTCCCTCTGATCTTGCTTGAGCAAGGAGGGCCAGAGCGGCAGCACCTGCCGCCAGGACGGCACGCGACCGCGGCTGCATGCCCCGACGTGTCTGTGCGCTGTCCAATCCGGCCTCCCCTTGAAACCTTGTTGAAACCAGCTTGGCACAGGTCGTTTTTTTATCAAACGGTAAATTTTGATCAAATAGTAAAAAATTCGATGGCACGCCCTCTCAGCGCGGATTTCGTCCATATTTTGGGCATCAAATGCGGATTTCTTGCGCAACGCTCCGGCAGCCCCTGGGGGCCGGGCACGAAAAAAGGGCCCGAAGGCCCTTTTCACCCGCAGCAGCGGGAGATCATGACGCAGACGGACCGAGTGAGGCCCGCCCGCTTCATGCCATATGGATCACTTGACGATCAGGAACTGGTCCAGGGATTCGCCACGTGCCAGAGCTTCCTTGATCCAGGCCGGCTGACGGCCACGGCCGCTCCAGGTCTGGGTCGCGTCGGCGGTATTGCGGTACTTCGGGGGATTCACCTTGGCTTTGCGGCCACCCTGGCCGGTCAGATCGGAGAGGCTGAAACCCATTTCGGCAGCCTTCGCTTCCAGCTCGGCCAGCGCCGCTTTGCGCTGACGATCTTCAAAGGTCTTGATTGCCGTCGCAACCTGCGCCTGCAGCTTCTTCAGATCACTAAGGGACATTTCGTCCAGATCAAAGTCCAACATAATCACACGTCCTTTACTCTAGGGAAAGACTACTGCGTTCCCACATTCGGCTCATATACCAGCATCTTTGGAATGAGCAACAGCAATGGAAGAAATACTCATTACGAATTCATTTATTTCCCACCTTGGGAAGAACGGCAAGTGTCTGAGCATTCAGTAGCGACATGAACAGGCAAAAAAACGCCGAGCAGGTTAACCTGCCCGGCGTTTTCCTCATCAATACGTGTAAATGATTAGACGCCCATTAGCGCCAGATCACCTATTTGTTATTCGACCCCAAACGTTCCACCACATTTTCGATCATCCGCATACCCGCATCCTGGCCGAGGGACATGATGGATTCAGGGTGGAACTGAACCGCTGCAATGGGCAGGTCCCGGTGCTCGATCCCCATGACGATCCCGTCCGAAGAGCGCGCCGTGACACGGATTTCCGGCGGCAGGGTCTCCTCTGCTGCATACAGGGAGTGGTAGCGTCCGATGGTCACCTCCTCGCCCAGCCCGTCGAATACAATCCCCGGATCGGTGATCTTAATCCTGGAGGGCTTGCCATGCATTGGATCGTCCAACTGACGCAATTCAGCGCCAGAAAATTCACAAATGGATTGCAAGCCGAGACAGACGCCGAATAGCGCCATTCCGCGATCCAGAGATTTCCGGATCGTGTCCGCGGTCGAGAAATCCGACGGGCTGCCGGGGCCGGGAGAAAGCACAACAAGGTCCGGGGCGAATTCGTCCAGAAGTTCCTCGGCGACCGGAGTCCGGGTGGTCATGACTTTCGCCCCGGTCTGGCGGAAATAATTCGCCAGGGTATGGACGAAGGAATCCTCGTGATCGACCAGAAGAATGCGCCGCCCGAGGCCGCGTTTCAGCCGGAAGTCATCGGAAGAGATGTCATTTTCTCCGTGATCGCCGCGAATGGCCGCGCGCATTGCGCTGGCCTTCAATTCGGTCTCGGCCTCTTCCGCATCCGGGTCGCTGTCATTCAGCAATGTGGCCCCGGCGCGCACTTCCGCGACACCGTTCTTGATCCGGATGGTGCGCAGGGTAAGGCCGGTGTTCATGTCGCCGTTGAACTGCACGGCACCAACGGCCCCGCCATACCATTTGCGCGTCGACTTCTCGTGCTTCTCGATGAAACGCATGGCCCAGAGCTTGGGCGCGCCGGTCACCGTCACCGCCCAGGCGTGGGACAGGAAGGCGTCCATGCTGTCCATGCCCTCGCGCAGCCGACCCTCGATATGGTCGACCGTGTGGATCAGCCGTGAATACATCTCGATCTGGCGGCGCCCGATGACGCGAACGGAGCCCGGCTCGCAGACGCGGCTCTTGTCGTTGCGGTCCACGTCCGAGCACATGGTCAGCTCGCTCTCGTCCTTCTTGGACTGCAGCAGCGCCAGGATCTGCTCGCTGTCCTCGATCGCATCGCGGCCGCGCTTGATGGTGCCCGAGATCGGGCAGGTCTCGACCCGGCGCCCCGTCACGCGCACGAACATCTCGGGGCTGGCGCCCACCAGGTATTCCTGCTCGCCCAGGTTCATGATGAAACCGAAGGGGGCGGGGTTAATCTTCTTCAACCGCTCGTAAATGGCCGAGGGGCTGTCCTTGCAGGGCTCGTAGAAGACCTGGCCGGGCACCACCTCGAAGAGGTCGCCACGGCGGAAGCTTTCCTTCGCATCGACCACCAGCTTGGCATATTCGCCGGGCACATGGTCGCCGCGCGGCAGATCCTCGGGGCCCTTGACGAAGGGCTCGGCGGGCGTGCCGCCGGCCAGCCCCTCGGTGCTGAGATCGCCGGCAGAAAACTCGTAGCGGTAACGCATCGTGGCGGTGGAATAGTGGTCGCTGACGATGATGTCATCGGCGAGGAAGAGCACGAGATCGCGTTGCTCTTCGGGACGTTCCAGCGTGAATTCAATGGGTTCAAACTGGAATGCCAGGTCGTACCCGAAGGCACCGTAGAGACCCAGGTGGCCGTCCTCATCGGTGAAGAACAGATCCACCAGCGCCCGCAGGACCGAGAAGACCGAAGGCGCACGGGAGCGCTCTTCTTCGCTGACCACACGGTCGGGGGCGCGGATCACCATGGCGATCTCGTCTTCGGCGATACGGGTGTCCGACAGGGCCTCCAGCCCGTCGAGCGCCGGCGCGATGATCTGCAGCAGGACCTTGCCGCGCCCGTTCAGCGCCTTGATCCGCATGTCGCGGCCCCGTGCCTCGACCAGGATGGGCGGCTCGGAAAAGCCGAAGTCCCAACGGGTATAGCGGCCCGGATATTCATAATTCGACGACAGAAGTACGCCATGGTGGGAATCGAGCCGCCGGGCCAGGGCCTCGGTATCCGTGGGATAGGTGCCGCGCATCTCGCGCCGGGTGACGTTTACGCCCCCCTTGGTTCGGAAGGTAAGGTCAGTCATTTCAATGTCTCTTGGCAGGGGCGGCAGGCTGGGGGGCTTGCTTGTGCCATCCGGGGCGGGCCGCCTGGATCGGGGAAAGGGTCAACGGGGCGATGGTTTCACCATCGCCAGGAAAGCGGCTGCCACTGCCATCGCTTCCCGAGCATTGCCCTGTCCTCTCCCATGGGCCCCGAGGGGCCGGATTGCAGCTATCGCCCTGCCCGGCGCCGGAAACGGCGCGGCAATTGACGCGACAGCCCCCTGTAAATCCGCGCTCGCCGGGCAAGTGTCAAGAGACTTGCCGCTGTGGCCGGGCTGCGGCCTTGCCCCTGCCGCCACAGCGTGCAACCTGATTGGCGGTTTCGCAAACAGGATACTGCCATGACTGCCCCGCTTCCGCCGCTCCCCGAAGGTCCCCTCTCTGTCTGCGTCGTGGGCGCCGGCGCAATCGGCGGCACGATTGCCGCCCACCTGGCGGGCGCAGGTCCCGAGGCCGGGCTGGGAGAGGTCTCTGTCGTGGCGCGAGGCGCACATTTGCAGGCAATCCAGGCCCAGGGGCTGCGTTTGCAAACACCCGAGGGTTTGCAAAGCTACCGGGTCACCGCCACGGATGACCCCGGCAGCCTGCCGCCGCAGGACCTGGTGATCACCGCGCTCAAGGGCCACCAGGTGCCGCCCATGGCTGAGGCCCTGTCGCGGCTTCTGGCCCCGCACGGGCGCATTCTGCCCGTGGTGAACGGGGTGCCCTGGTGGTACCCGATCTCGGATGGTCAGGGCGGTGTCAAGGGCGCCGAGGAGGTCGATCCGGGCGGTGTGCTCTGGGACAAGGTCGGCGCGGCGCGCGCCATCGGCTGCATCGCAGTGATGGGGGCCTCGGTGCCCGAACCGGGGCTGATCGACCTGGGCCTGCCCGGCTACCTCGACATCGGGCGCCTGCCCGGAGAGGACCGTGCGGATGTCGCCCGCGTGGCGGCGCTTCTCTCGGCGGCGGGACTGAAGATCCGACAGACCGAGCCCTTCCAGAACGCCCTCTTTTCAAAGCTTTACGCCAACTGCGGCTTCAACTCCGTCTGCGCATTGGCGCGGGCTCCGATGAACCGGATGCTGGCCGACCCGGTGCTGGCGGAGCTGACCGCCGGGATCATGGCAGAGGTCGGAGAGATCGCCGCCGCCGAGCACGCCAGGCTGCTGGAGGACCCCGCGCAGCGCATCGAGCGCGCCAGGGGCGGGGCAGCCTTCAAGCCCTCGACGCTGCAGGATCTGGAAAAGGGCCGCCCGATGGAGATCGAGCCGATCTTCGGCGCCACGCTCTCGGTCGCGCGCAGCCATGCGATCGAGGCACCGAAGCTGTCCTTGGTCACCGCCATGCTGCGCTCCATCGATCGCGAGATGGGCGAGACCTAGGCGAGCAGTGCCGTCGGGGCGCCTCCGGCGGGAGTATTTTCAGCCTGGTGATGAGATTGGGTGATTTGCAAACTGGCCGCTGGCGCTTGCAAAATTGACCCGAAGCTGCGCGCGGCTTTGCAGGCGCGCGCAGCGGGGTACGCAAAGTCAGCGCAGCCCGTCGAACTTGCTGATCTGGTCGGCAGCGAGGCCACCGAGGCGCGAATGGATGCGCGGGCCCTTGGCCATGGTCAGCACGTAGAGCAGCTCATCGGCGCGTGGGCCTTCGGGCAGGCCGACTTCCATGGCATCGAAGTGCGAGCGCACATAGGCCGCGTTGGTATGACCCATGGGCACATCAAGACGGGTGCCGGGGCCGCCCTGCTTCTTCGACGAGGGCACGATGGCCAGGGATTCGCCCAGCACTTCGCGCATCGAGTAGCCGCCCGCCACGTGCCAGAGCGCGGCATGTTCAAGCTCTCCGGCCTCGCCGGCGATACCGCCCTTGCCGTAGGAGTCGATACCCTCGGCGCCGCCCATGGCGTCAACGAGCTTCTGCGCCATCAGCAGGCCGACCGGCTTCAGGTCTTCCAGCGCCTGGGTCAGATCCGCCTGGTAGACACCCGCGTAGGGGTTCTTGACCAGTGCCAGGACCGCGCCGCGCAGCCGCGGGGTCTCGGCCTGGGGACCTCCGTCGTGGTAGATCTCTTCCAGGATGATTTGCGTCTTGCGCAGTGTAAATTCGGCCATCGGCCCCTCCGTTCATTGTCCCGCATGGGCTCTTGCCCGATGCGCCGTCCCAAAGTCTCAGCCCGCGACGGGGCCCTTCCCCGGCGACCCTGCCCGAGGCTGGCCGCCAGCCGCAAGCGCCGGATCGGGCGCCTGGGGTGCCACCATGCGCCCCTGCCCTGCCAGCCAGAGCTGAGCGGCACCGATCAGGCCCCGCGCCAGCAGCATCTCGGCGTGTGTCGCTCCGCGTTCCAGCGCCTCCAGCGCCTCCTCGACCGAGATCTCTCCCAGCCCGGTGGTGACCAGACGTGAGCCCAGATCGCTGTCTGGGGAAAGCTCGCAGGCCGGCTGTCGCTCGACCGCGGGGTGGCCCGGCAGATCGACCATGTTGGCGATCATCGTCGCCGCCGCATCCGCCTGGGCCGCGCCGCTGGCGAGAACCGTCACCGTATCGGCGATGCCCAGCGAATGGCTGCGTCCGCCACGCCCAGAGGTGGCACAGCCGCGGAAGGGCATCTCTGCCGGTACCTCGATGGTGCCACCGGGCATGGCCAGGCGGAAGGGCTCGTCACCGGGACGCCAGGCGATATCGCCGCCGTTGTTGACCCATTGCTTGCCCTCGGGCACGGCCGCGCCCATCACGGCAAGGATCTCTTCCGCGACCGAGCCCGCGACAGCGGCCATGGGGGTGATGAACTGCGGCGCGTGGGGGGCGGTGGCGGCGGCCATGCGACGGCCCACCGGGCTTTGCGGCTGGCCGCCCTCGCGGCGCAGCTCGGCAAGTTCGCCCGTGAGCTCGAGCAAGAGCCCCTCGAAACGCCGACAGGCGGCATCATATGCCGCCTTCCGCTCCGTCTCGGCATAGACGATCAGGTCAATGGGGCCGTCGTGCAGGTGCAGGCGCACCCCGTCAGGCATCATCGCCGCCTGCATCAGCAGGCCTTCTTGGCCGTTCCCGGAAAGGGGGTCACATTGCCGCCCTCCGGCTTGTCTCGGCCGAGCGCCCGGAACGGGTTGTGATAGGCCCCGCCGGTCTCGAGCACATCGCGCAGCGGCCGGATCGAGGCATCGTGACCGCCGAGGCCGACGTAGAGATCGCGCGGCATGGTGAACTCCAGCGGTGCCACCAGCGCTGGCGTCGGCACGTAGCCGAAGCTCTGGTCGGGCATGTCCAGCACGTTGACCATCACCGTGATGCCGCCACCGGGCCAGAGGAAGGCCTCGGCACCGCCAAGGGTCACCTTGGCCTCGCCCGCCTGGACGGCGCGGGTCAGGCGCACAGGGTTCCTGGTCACGCCCGACCTTAGCGAGCCCCCGGCCCCGGCGCAGAAAAGCACGGTGCAAAGCGCGGGCTCGCAGTTTTCCTCGATCAGACGCACCGAAGCCTGAAGCGGCTCGGGCATCGTGGCGGGCTGAGGCACCAGGTCCTCGTCCAGCACGAAATAGCCCGCGTGTTCGCCGGTGGTCGAGACCATGAGCAGGGTCAGGCCGGGCTTCGCGCCCTTCTTTTCCTGCCAGTCGCCAAGGATGGTCAGCGGATCCTCGATATCGGTGCCGCCCCAGCCAAGGCCCGGCTCGGCCACCTGGAAGTAGCGTCCGGGGGTGGAGCGGCGGCCCTTGATGCGGATGCCGGTATCGGCCCAGCCGATCTCCTTGCCCGCCTGGTGTTCCGAGACGACGCCGGTGATGTGGTCATCGACCACGACCACCTCGTCCACGTGGCCCTGCCACTGGGTGGCGAACATGCCGATGGTGGCCGATCCGCAGCCGACCCGCATCCGGGTCTCGGCCTTGCCGTCGACGATGGGGGCCTGACCCGCCTGGACGACCACCTTTGAGCCGCCGTCGATCTCGAGCTCGACCGCCTCACCGTTGCAGAGCGCCATCAGGCTGTCGCAGGTGGCGCGGCCCTCGGGCTTGGAGCCGCCCGTCAGGTGGTCCACCCCGCCCAGCGACAACATATGGGAGCCGTATTCGCCGGTGGTCACATGGCCGATCGCCTCGCCTCTGGCGCGGACCACGGCGGTCTCGTCGCCCAGGTGGCGGTCGGTGTCGATCTTCACCTTGACGCCGCAGTAGGAATAGATGGCCTCGGTCACCACGGTGACCGTATCCACGCCCTCGACCTCGCGCGAGACGATGAAGGGGGCAGGCTTGAAGTCCGGATAGGTCGTCCCCGCGCCAACGCCCGAGACGAAAAGCTCACGTCCCGGCACCATGGCGCCGTCCCAGTCCTCGGCGGCGGTCAGGAAGGGGCGCACCTCTTCCCCGGCCGCCAGCCGCCGGTCCAGCACCGTGACCGGGTCACAGCGGACGATCTTGCCGTTTTCATTGGCATATCTGTCACATGCGCCCGTGCGACCCTCGGCCACATAGCACATGACCGGGCAGGCATCGCATCTGATCTTGTCTACCGGCGCCATGAAAGCCATCCTCTTGGTGTTGCCCTCCGCTTCCTTGAAGCTTGGGCAGCAGGTGAAGCGGTACGTTACGTGGCTGTCACGTTACGTCATTTTCGTTAGTACACAAACAGTATTGACGGAATCAGGGCGCGAATGTCAATAGCTTCTCCAGTCGCCCGATGATTGAAACCACGAGAGATTATTTTCGATGCACTATGACTTCGCGGATGCCCGCGCCGCCAGCTACCGTCTTGATGAGCAGGTAGGTTTCCTGCTCCGGCGGGCCAGCCAGCGCCATCTTGCGATCTTTGCGCAGCGCCTTGGTGCCCTGACCGCAACGCAATTTGCTGCACTGGCGAAGCTCTGCGAGCTGGGCCCGACTTCGCAGAACGCCCTGGGACGGGCAACCGCCATGGATGCGGCCACGATCAAGGGGGTGGCAGACCGCCTGCGCGCCCGTGGTCTGGTCGAAGCCAAACCCGATACGGACGACCGGCGGCGGCACTACCTGATTGCGACGGATGAAGGCCGGGCGCTTTACGAAAACGCAGCCATCGCGGCGGTGGATATCTCGGCGGAAACGCTGGCTCCCCTGACGGCGACGGAACGCGAGACTTTCCTCAACCTGCTGAGCAAGCTTGGTTGATCACTGATCAAGACAAATAGACCGGCGTCGCTCCAGCGGCCCGGATGTGAATTTCCCGAGGTGTGTGTCGGGCCTCCCCTGAACTTATTTCCGGGGTCAAAGAGGCCGTGACGGGGTCCGTCCGGAGCATTTCTGCTCCGGACGGCTACTCAAGACAGGATACCGGGGGCCTCCCCGGCAAAGACCCTTCCGGCGCCCGTGGCACCGGGAGCGAAGAAGTAGTTGGTTGCAGCCAGGGCCGTCCCCGAGCCAGGGCTGAATGGTTTTGTTCAGGGGTGTGCCGGCGCGGAGGCTCGCGCCGGATGTTAACGAGTGCTGAGAGGGGCCGGGTCTTTGATCCGGCCCCTTTCTTTGTCCTCGCATGCGGGCCCGCGCAGCAGCCCCGCGCATGAAGGTTCAGACCCCCAGATGTGCCCGCAGGCGCGCCTCGCCCGGTGCGATCTCCGCCCTGGTGAAATCCTCGGCATTGCGGCCCATCTCAAGCACGCTGACCCGGTCGGCGAAATCCAGCACCGCGTCGATGCGCTGTTCCACCAGCAGCACCGCAAGGCCCCGGTCGCGCATTTGCAGCATGACCTGCCGGATCGCCTCGATCATCGAGGGCTGAAGCCCCTCGGTCGGCTCGTCCAGCAGCAGAAGTTGCGGCTTCAGGCAGAGCGCCCGCGCCGTGGCCAGCATCTGTTGCTCGCCCCCTGAAAGGGTCCCGGCGCGCTGGTTCATCCGTTCGGCCAGACGCGGGAAGAGTTCCAGCATCTCGTCGCGGGTCTCACGGCGCGAGGCGGGGTCCTTGGGCCCTGCCCCCAGGCCGATCTCGATGTTCTGCGCCACCGTCAGCTCGGAGAACAACCGGCGGCCCTGCGGCACGTAGCCCACGCCGCTGCCCGGAACCTTGTGCGGCGGCAGCTGCGCTAGGTCGGTTTCGCCAAGGCAGATCCGACCCGATTGCGCCTTCACCAGCCCCATGATCGACTTCATCAGCGTGGTCTTGCCCGCGCCGTTGCGGCCCATGAGCACGGTGATCTCTCCGGCTTCCGCCGTCAGGGCCACGTCGCGCAGGATCACCGCCTGGCCGTAACCCGCCGTCAGCCCTTCAATCTTCAGCATCAGCGGTCTCCGTTCCAAGGTAGGCGGCCTGCACCGCCGGATTGGCGTGGATCTCGGCGGCCGTACCATGGGCCAGGATCTCGCCGAAGTTCAGCACGGTGATCTCGTCGGCCAGCTCCATGACCACCGACATGTTGTGCTCGATCAGCAGGATGGTCGTCTCTGAGGAAAGCTCGCGGATCAGCGCCTTGAAGGCGGCGATCTCGCTTTCGGCCAGGCCCTGTGTCGGCTCGTCGAGGATCAGCAGACGCGGCATCGAGGCCAGACCCATGGCGATCTCCAGCAGGCGCTGATGCCCGTAAGAGAGATCGCCCGCCACCTCTTCCGCACGTTCGCCAAGTCCCACCCGGCCCAGGGCGCGGGCCACGGCCTCATCCACGGCGGCGCGGTTGCGGCCAAGGCGGCGGCGGGCGGCCAGCGCCACGTTCTCGTGGCACGACAGCCGTGCGAAGACGCTGGTGATCTGGAAGGTATAGCCCATGCCCTGCGCGACCCGTCGGTGCGCGGGCATCTCGGTCACGTTCTTTCCGTCGAACCAGATCGCGCCATCGGTGGGCTCCAGCCGACCGATCAGCATGGACACGAAGGTGGTCTTGCCCGCCCCGTTAGGTCCGATCAGCGCATGGACGCGGTTCTTCTTCAGGGTGAAGTTGATGTCGTTGTTGGCCCGGAGCCCGTCAAAGCTCTTGCCCAGGGCCTCGGTGGTCAGGATCACGTCGCTTGCATGTCTCATGGCAGGTCCTTCCACAGGCGGCGGCGGATCTCGCCCACGATGCCCTGCGGCGCGAAGAGCGTCAGCAGCACCAGGGCCACGCCCGCGATCAGCATGTAGGCCTCGGTCACCTCGGTGGCGAGGTCGATCAGGTAGAACATGAAGAGCGTGCCGATAAAGGGGCCAAGCACTGTGCCCGCCCCGCCCAGAAGCACCCATAGAAGCGCGAAGATCGAATATTGCACGCCCGCGAAGCTGGCACCCACATAGCCGAAGAGCCCGGCATAGGCCGCCCCCGCCGCGCCCGAGATCGTGCCCGAGATGACCAGCGAGGCCAGCTTGCGCCGGCCGGTGTCATAGCCCAGCAGACGCGCGCGCTCTTCGTTTTCGCGCAGGGCCACGAGGACGCGGCCGAAAGGCTGGCGCACCAGCCAGAGCGAGATCATCAGCGCGCCCGAGAAGAGGATCAGCGCGACGATGTAGCGGGTGCTCTCGTCCGACAGGTCCCAGGGACCGATGGCACGCATGTCGCTGGGAACGACGAAGCCATCGTCTCCGCGGGTGAACTCCGAGAAGTAGAGGATGATCAGGTAGGCCGCCTGCGCGAACATCAGTGTCACGATCATGAAGCTGACGTCCTGGGTGCGCAGGGCCAGCAGGCCCACGACCAGCGACAGGAGCGCCGCGCAACCGACCCCGATGAGCCAAGCGGGCAGCGCGGGAATGGCGAAGTGGTAGGCGGCCAGCCCCATGCCGTACATGCCGGCACCAAAGAACATGGCATGGCCAAGGGACAGAAGGCCGGTGTAGCCGAAGGCGATATTGTAGCCGATCGCATAGACCGCCAGCACCATCACGCGGGCGAAGATACCGTGGTGGTAGGTGGGCAGCAGGAAATGCAGCGCAAAGAGCACGGCGATGAGGCCGAGGTGGGTAATCAGGTCCTTGCGGGTCATCGGCTCTTCACTCCGAAGAGGCCCTGGGGCCGGAAGACCAGCACCAAGGCGACGGCCAGGGTGGCGATGATCTTGGCCAGCGTGGGCGTGAAGAAGACCGAGATGATGCCGTCGGACATGCCGATGATCACCGCGGCGACCACGGTGCCCGCAAGGCTGCCGAGGCCGCCGATGATCACCACGATGAACGACAGCAGCAGCGCATCGCCGCCCATCAGGTAGTGGGCCTGCTGGATCGGCACGATGAGCACGCCGGCGAGGGCCGCCAGGGCCGCTCCCGCACCGAAGACGATGGCGTAGACACGTTCAACCGGGATGCCGAAGGCGGTGGCCATCTCGCCGTCAAGCTGGGTGGCGCGCATGATCAGACCGGCACGAGACCGGGTCATGAAGAGACGCAACGCAAAGAGCAGCACCACCGCAGCCACGATGACGAAGAGCTTGTAGCTGGTGGTCGACAGCCCCCAGGGGAAGTAGATCTGGAAGCCCTCTTCCCCGAACTCGAACCAGGGCAGCGCGATGCGGCTGTTGAAGGGCGCGATGACCGGCTTGGCATCCGGGCCATAACCCATGAGGGAGGCCTGCTGGATGATGTAGAGCACACCGATGGTGGCGACGATGACCCGCTCGGGGTCGTAGTCCAACCGTTTCAGGATTGTGATATCGGCGGCGGCGGCGATGGTGCCCACGATCAGCGGGGCCAGCACGGCGGCGGCGATGAAATTGACGGCAGCGCCTCCGCCCAGGCCGGCCATGAACTGGGTCACGACCCAGGCCATCACGGCGCCCAGCATGTAGAACTCGCCATGGGCCACATTGACCACGCGCATCACCCCGAACACGAGGCTGAGGCCGCTGGCCATCAGCGCGAGGACAGCCGCCAGCACGGCGCCCTCCAGCATGGCCAGCATCAGATAGGGTCCGAAGTCCATCGGTCTCTCACTTGGGAATACTTGAAATTGACGGCCCGCCACCCGGACCGGGCGGCCGTAGCCGGAGGGGGCGCCCTGCCCCGCCCACGAGGGACGGGCCAGGGCGCGGGCCGGGGCGTTGCCCCGACCCGTCCCGGGCCCGACCGGATGAGCCTTAGAAGCTCATCGAGGTGTAATCGACCTCGTCGTCATAGAGCGTTTCCTCGTAGGGAACCGTCTTGACCACCGAGAGCTTGCCGCCTTCGACCTTCGAGATGTACTGCGGGCCGAAGACCTGGTGAGTCTTGCCGTTGAACATCTTGGTGCCCTGGGGATGATCCGGGCCGGCCTCGAACATGGTCATGGCCTCGACGGCCTCGATCAGCTTCTGGCGGTCGGCGGTGGACTGGTAGCCAGAGGCTTCCATGCCGGCCTTGATGATGTGCAGGGTCTCCCAGCAGCCGAACATGTGGGCCGAGGTCGACACGTCCGAGGCATCCGCCGTGGAGGCACCATTGGCATCGAGCCCGACCGCGTCGCGGTAGGCCTTCACGTAGTCAGGCGTATCGTCCTGCAGGTAGCGGGGCATGCCTTCCCAGAAGTAGGTGCCTTCAAGGAACTCAAGGCCCGGCGAGCTGAGGTCGGTGGCCTCGAGGCTGTCGATGAAGCCGAAGAGCTCGGGCCGCGAGGGGCCGAAGAACTCGCCCATTTCCTTGACGAAGGTCAGCACGCCGGGGCCGATCATCACGTGGTAGATGACCTCGGTGTCGCGCGGGATCTTCGGGAAGTACTTGGTGAAGGAGGTCTCGGTCGGCGGGATGGCGATCTTGGCCACCACTTCACCGCCAGCCGCCTCGATGGCAGGGGCCAGGTTGTCGCGGTGGTCGTAGCCGAAGGCATAGTCGGGGAAGATCATGGTGACCTTCTTGCCGAGCACGTCGGTCAGGAAGGGTGCCATGGCCGAGATCTGGCTCTTCACATCGGTGATGCCCGGCTGCAGCGTCCAGCGGTTCAGCATGCCGGAGGCCACGTGATGGCCCTCGGAGACGACGAAATAGGGCAGTTTCAGCTCGGCGGCGCGGGGCGCGGCGCCCACGACGACGTGAGAGAAGAGCGTGCCGAAGGCCACGTCGCATTCGGACTGGCTGGCGAATTTCTCGAGCACCTCGGCGGCGCGGCGGGGATCGGTGCCGTCATCTTCGGTCACCAGTTCCACCGGACGGCCGTTGATCCCGCCCTCGGCGTTGATCTTGGCCAGGGCCGCGACGGAGGTGCGCTCGTACCAGCGGCCATAGGCGGCGCCGATGCCGGTGGCGTGCTTGCCGAAGCCGATCTTGATCGGAGCCGAGCTCTGCGCGCTGGAGTAGCGGGCCCAGAGCGGCATGGTCGCCGCCGCGCCTGCGCCTGCCGCAAGCGTCTTCAGCGCCCCGCGGCGGGTCGGGCTGATCAGCCCGGTCTTTGTCTTGCTGGATGTTTCGGTCATGTCCACTTTCCCTGTTGGAGACGGATTAATCCTGGATCTTATTAGGCTGACCCTGGGTTAAAGTCTGTAGGCACACAAACGATCTGTCCAGTGCCTTGTTGTATTTCCCTGTCTGCCAAAGTGCCCGCGCCTGCGGCAATGCTCAGGAAGCGGGCAGCCGCAGGCAGGGGCGCAATAGGCCGCCCTGCAAGGGTTCAACCGCCGCGCGGAGAGGCCAGGAGCCAGAGCCCGAAGAGCGTGTAGAAAATCATGAAGAGCGCCAGCGGCACCTGGCTAAGCGCGGCCCTCCCATGGCTTCCATGCAGGCGAATCGCGGCGCGGTGGCTCATCAGGATGGCCAGGACATGGCCCAGCACCACCGCCGCCGCCTGGCTGAGCCAGATCACCCGCACCGTGTCCTGGCGGTTGAAGAAGCCGGTGGTCACCGTGGTCTCGGGCAGGCTCAGGGGAGGCGCGAGCACGTTCCACAGATACTGCCCCTCGACCAGGGCGGAGGGCAGGTAGTGGGCCAGGTGATAGCCAAAGGCGATCGGCAGGATCGCCGGCGCCAGAGCCTTGAAACTATGCAGGAAACCGCTGTCCTCGATCAGCAGCAGACCGGCCTTGATCGACAGCCCGTAGGCCAGCACCAGGACGGGACCCGACAGGAGAAGCCCCGCCAGGTTCTCTGCCACCACGGCAGAGCGGCCGGTGAACTCGAGCGGGTTCATCCCGATCCAGCCCATCCAGCGGAAGGTCTCGTTCAGCCCGTCGAAAGAGCCGAGCGCAAGGGCCATCAGCATGAAGATCGCCAGCGAGAGGCCCGGCAGGGGCGCACGCTCCAGGTCCCAACCGGGCAGCCCGAGCCGCCAGGCGCCGCCCCTGCGGCGCAGCGGGGCCAGCCGGGCGAACTGACGCGCCAGCAGGGTCAGCCCCTCGCCCCGCGCCAGCCAGCGTGGCCCGAAGAGCACGCAGCCCAGCAGGGTCAGCGCCCAGTAGAACAGCACCATCCAGGCCAGCCGGTCCGGGTCCGAGGGCGCCACATGCACCATGAGCACCGCACCGAAGACCAGGTAGCTGACCAGCGCCGGCCAATGCCCCCAGCCCGCCCGGTAGCGCAGCAGCGGCCGCAGCCCGAAGAGGCCCGGCAGGGCGGCGGTGACACGAAACGGGCTGAGCCAGCGCCAGAGATCGCCGACCACCCCCTGCGCCGCCATGATGAACAGCCAGAACCCGGCCCAGACCATCAGCGGCAGGGGATTGTGCACCGGGTCCTGGGTGCCTGCGAAGCCCTCCGAGATCGCCCAGAGCAGAAGCATCGCCGAGAGCGACGAGCTCACCATGGTGCCGCGCTGCCCTCCGCTGCCTGCCAGCCGGAGCGGCAGGAACATCCGTCGCGCCAGGGCCTCGGGGATCACCGCGATCAGCACAAGCGTCAGCACCACCGAGGCCACGCCGCCCGCGATATAGAGGTCTGTCGGCAACAGAAGCACGAAGCCCTGCTCGGAGGCATGCGCCAGCGCCGGCCCCGGCAAGAGCGCCAATGCGCCCGCCACAATCACTCGTCCCGTCATCACATCCCCGCCCCTGCCGACTACCCGTCTTCCCTGCCTGTCGTGCCTGGCGCATGATCATGCGCTAGGCATCTGCTGGCCACATGCAAACCTGCCGGGCGGCGGATTGCAAAGAGGGAATTGACTTCGCGGCCCGCATCGGAAATTCATTTGCACACAAATGTATCTAATGCGGGGTAAGTCATGGAAAGCGGACAGGTGATCGGCTGCGACGTGGGAGGGACCTTCACGGATCTGATCCTGATGGACCCGGCAACGGGCGAGGTCCGCATCGCCAAGGTGCCCTCGACGCTGGACGACCAGTCCCGCGGCGTGATGAACGCGGTGGCCGAGGCCGAGGCGTCGCTGCCCGACACCGCGCTGATCGTGCATGGCACCACCACGACCACCAATGCAGTGCTCGAACGCAAGCTGGCCCGCACCGGCATCATCACCACGAAGGGCTTCCGCGACGTGCTGGAGCTGGGCCGCCGCACCCGTCCGCAAGCCTATGGTATGAAAGGCGACTTCAAGCCCCTCATCCCCCGCGACCTGCGCCTGGAGGTGCCCGAGCGAATGGACGCCGAAGGCCGCGTGATCACGCCGCTCGACGAAGACGCGCTGCGCGCGGCGGCGCAACAGCTGCTGGAGCTTGGCTGTACGGCGCTGGTGGTCCACTTCCTGCACGCCTACCGCAACCCTGCCCATGAGCTCCGCGCCGGAGAGATCCTGCGCGAGATCTGGCCAAACCCCTATGTCACCCTCGGCCATGCCCTGCTGTCGGAAAGCCGCGAATACGAGCGCGGCGTGACGGCGGCGGTCAACGCCTCGGTGCAGCCGATTCTCGACCTCTACGTGCAGAACCTTGCAGGGTCTCTGGAAAGCGGGGGCTATGGCGGCGAGCTCCTGGTGATGAACGGCAATGGCGGCATGGTCTCGGCCCGACGGGTCGCCGAAGAGGCCGCGCGCACGGTGATGTCCGGCCCCGCTTCCGGCGTCATGGCCGCAGCCTTCACCGGCCGCGCCGCCGGCATCCCCGACCTCTTGACCTACGACATGGGCGGCACCTCGACCGACGTGGCGCTGATCCGCGACGCACAGCCTGCGGTTTCCAATGAAATCGAGGTTGAATATGCCATGCCGATCCACGTGCCCATGGTCGACGTGCGCACCGTCGGCGCGGGCGGAGGCTCCATCGCGCGGGTCAATGCGGCGGGCCTGCTGGAGGTCGGCCCCGAAAGCGCCGGCGCCACCCCCGGCCCGATCTGCTACGGCCGCGGTGGCACCGAGCCGACGATCTCGGACGCCAACCTGCTGCTCGGTCGGCTCGACCCGGCACGGCTGAAGTCCGTCGAGGGCGGCGTGACTTTGCAAACCGTGCGCGAGATCTTTGCAAAGAAGCTGGGCGAGCCCCTGGGCCTCTCTCCCGAAGAAGCCGCCGAGGCCGTGATCCAGCTGGCCAACGTCAAGATGGCGGGGGCGATCCGCATGGTCTCGGTCTCGCTCGGGGCCGATCCGCGGGACTTCGCGCTGTTTGCCTTCGGCGGCGCCGGACCGCTGCACGCGGCCTCGCTGGCGCGGGAACTGGGCGTGCCGACCGTGCTGACCCCTGCCCGGCCCGGCATCACCAACGCGCTTGGCTGCCTCGTGGCCGACCTGCGCCACGACTTCACCAATACCGTGGGTCAGCCGCTGGACACCCTGGACATGGGAGAGCTGGCGGACACGCTCACCGCCCAGGCCGAAGAGGGACGCGCCCTGATCGCCCGCGAAAAGGTCGAGATCACCGACGTGCAGGTGCTGCACTCGCTCGACATGCAGTTCATAGGCCAGACCCACCTGCTGCGGGTCACGCTGGAAGGCCCCGAGATCAGCCGCGACGCCCTGCAGGCCGCCTTTGAAGAGGTCTATTGGAACCGCTTCCAGGTCCGCCTGCCGGCGATCCGCGCGGCGGTGGTCAATGCCAATACCTCGATCATCGGCACCCGAAACTCGCTGGACCCCGCCCGCCTGATCCCCGCCGAGCACCGCAAGCCCACACTGGCGGAGGCCCTGCGCGCCACGCGGCCCGTGATCTTCGACGGCCAGACCTACGAGACGCCGCTTTACCAGCGCGACCTGCTGCCGGCCGATGCCACCTTCGACGGTCCCGCGATCCTCGAGCAGATGGACACCACCATCCTCGTCCCGCCGGGCGACCGCGTCACCACCGACGCCATCGGCAATATCCTGATCCACGTGGGGGCTGCAGAATGACCCGCTTCCATTCGATGGCCATAAATACTCGCGCCGCAGGCAGCGCCCGCCAGGGCGATACCCCCCTCTCCAAGGAGACGTCCCGATGAGCATCGACCCCATCACCCTCTCCGTCATCCAGGCCGGCCTGCAGCAGGTCTGCGACGAGATGGACCTGACCTTCTCGCGCGCCGCCTTCTCGCCGGTGATCGCCGAGGCCAACGACCGCTCCGACGGGATCTATTCGGCCACCGATGGCGCGCTGATCGCACAGGGCAACATGGGCCTGCCGGTTTTCGTCGGCACCATGCAGTATTCCACCCGCGTGCTGATCGAGGGCATCGCCGAGGGGCTCGTGGCGGCGCCGAAGCCGGGCGACATCTACATCGTCAACGACCCCTATTTGGGTGGCACCCACCTGATGGATGTGCGCTTCGCAATGCCTTACTACCGCGACGGCGAGATCTTCTGCTGGCTCTCCAACACCGGCCATTGGCCCGACACCGGCGGCGCGGTGCCCGGCGGCTTCTCGGCCTCCGCCACCTCGGTCGAGCAGGAGGGCCTGCGCCTGCCCCCGGTCCGCCTCTTCAAGGAGGGCGAGCTGGACTGGGAGATCTACCGCATCATCTGCTCCAACATCCGCGTCGCCGATCAGCGCATCGGGGACGTGCAGGCCCAGGCGGCGGCGCTGAAGGTCGGCGCGGCCCGGCTGGACGAGTTGCTTGGCCGCTACGGCGACAGCACCGTCGCCGATGCCATCACCGAGCTGCGTGGCCGTGCCGCCCAGCAGATGCGCACCTATCTAGAAGAGATCCCCGAGGGCACCCACCGGGCCTCGGCCTGGATCGACAGCGACGGGGTGGTCGATGAACCGCTCGAGATCCGCCTCGCCGTCACCCGCGACGGCACGGATGTGACCTTCGACCTGGCGGGCTCCTCGGCGCCCTGCATGGGGCCGATGAACTCGGTCCTGGCGACGACGCTTTCGTCGGTCTACCTGGCCATGCGCCACATCTTCCCCGAGGTGCCGATCTCTGCCGGCGCCTTCGAGCCGCTGCATGTCACCGGCTACGAGGGCACCTTCCTCGATGCCCAGTATCCCCGCCCGGTTTCGGGCTGCGCCGCCGAGGTCAGCCAGAGGATCGCCGAAGCCGTCTTCGCCGCCCTTGCCCCCGCCCTGCCCGACCGTGTCACCGCGGCCCCCGCGGGCAGCTCGGGCAACTTCGCCCTGGGCGGTCATGATCCTGAGAAGAAACGGGATTTCGTCATGTACCAGATCTCGGGAGGCGGCTACGGAGGCAATGCCGACCATGACGGCCTGTCCAATGGTTGCTCCACCATCGGCATCTCGAAGGCCCCGCCGGTCGAGATCATGGAGGCGCAATTCCCCGTCCTCTATCACCACTACGCCCTGCACGAGGGCTCTGGCGGGGCGGGTCTGCATCGCGGCGGTTTCGGTCTCGACTACGCGGTCGAGCTGCGGCGCGGCCAGGCCACGGCGAGCTTCGTGATGGACCATGGCCGCACCGGGCCGCAGGGCGCACTTGGCGGCGCGGACGGCACGGTCAACAAGGTGCGGGTTATCCGGGGCGGCGAGGTCCATGTCCCGCCGCATCTCAGCAAGGAACAGGACATCCCGCTGTCGCCCGGCGATATCGTCCACGTCCGCACCCCCGGCGGTGGCGGTTATGGCGATCCGCTGCAGCGTGACCCAGAAGCGGTGGCCGAGGACGTGCGCCTTGGCCGCTACACCGAGGCCGCCGCACGCGAGGCCTTCGGCGTGGTCCTGGCAGGGGGGCAACCGGATCTTGCGGCCTCCAAGGCCCTGCGCGCGGGCTGAGACGGACGCTTGGACCGGGGGGCGGAAGACGCCCCCCGGCCCAGATCATCCGGAGGTGGGCCAAGGCCGCAAGGTGGGTACCCCCCTTCCCGGCCCCGCCCGGCGCCCTGGCGCCTTACCAGTCGATGAAGTCCAGGAAGTCGCCAAGGACGTATTCCCATTCATCCATGGCCCCCTCGAAAACCGACGCCGGGATACCGTTGCCGGTCAGCATGTAGCTCTCAAGGAAGGGGTCGCCCTCGTCGTCGACGTAGGCGCCTGCCACCACGGTCTTGCGGTTCCACTCGTTGATCTGCGCCGGAGTCATCGGCTGATCCCGGTCAAACCCGGCAGAGAACATAAGGGAGTCGCAGTCCCTGTTGTCGAGGCAGCCGTAGAAATAGAGGCTGAACCCGACGCCCGCCGCAGAGGTGTGGATGATGGGATCACCGGCGCTGTCCACGTCCAGCTCGGCGCGATAGCCAAGGTCCTGCAGCAGCGACACCAGCCCCGCGGGCTCACGCGCCGAGACCATGCCCTGGCCGACCTCAGAGCCGGAGCCATTCCCCGCCGCCCGCGCGACAGAGCCAATGGCATCGCCGATCAGACCTCCGGTCGACTTGGCCAGCACCGGCTGGGCCATCGCGGCCAGCAGAACCGCGGAAACCGCGTAGCGATGAAATGGGGACATGGGAAACCTCGTTCTGTCTTCTGAATGCGCCCTCCATGCCCGGCACATCGGCGATGCGCAAGCGGGTCATCTTCGCATCACCTGCCCGATCCCGGCCATCGGGCAAAGAAAAACCCCGCGCTCCGGTCCGGGGCGCGGGGTTTCTTTTGGTTCTGTCCGAGACGCTTACTGATCGAGGAAGCTACGCAGCTTGCGCGAGCGCGAGGGGTGCTTCAGCTTGCGCAGCGCCTTGGCTTCGATCTGGCGGATACGTTCGCGGGTCACGCTGAACTGCTGGCCCACCTCTTCCAGGGTGTGGTCGGTGTTCATGCCGATGCCGAAGCGCATCCGCAGCACACGTTCTTCACGCGGGGTGAGCGAAGCGAGCACGCGGGTCGTGGTTTCCTTCAGGTTTTCCTGAATGGCGGAATCCAGCGGCAGGATCGCGTTCTTGTCCTCGATGAAATCGCCCAGCTGGCTGTCTTCCTCGTCCCCGATGGGGGTTTCGAGGGAGATCGGCTCCTTGGCGATCTTCATCACCTTGCGGACCTTCTCGAGCGGCATCTGCAGCTTCTCGGCCAGTTCCTCTGGCGTCGGCTCGCGGCCGATCTCGTGCAGCATCTGGCGCCCGGTGCGGACCAGCTTGTTGATCGTCTCGATCATGTGGACCGGGATACGGATCGTGCGCGCCTGGTCGGCGATCGAGCGGGTGATGGCCTGGCGAATCCACCAGGTCGCATAGGTCGAGAACTTGTAGCCGCGGCGATACTCGAACTTGTCGACGGCCTTCATCAGGCCGATGTTGCCTTCCTGGATCAGGTCGAGGAACTGCAGGCCGCGGTTGGTGTATTTCTTGGCGATCGAGATCACCAGGCGGAGGTTGGCTTCCACCATCTCCTTCTTGGCCTGGCGGGCTTCCTTCTCGCCCTTCTGGACCTGCTGCACGATGCGGCGGAATTCAGAGATATCCAGACCGACGTACTGGCCGACCTGGGCCATGTCGTTGCGCAGCTCTTCCACCTTGTCGGCAGAGCGTTCGATGAACATCTGCCAGCCGCGACCGGGCTTGCCGGCCATGCGCTCCATCCAGTTGGGATCGAGCTCGTGGCCACGGTATTCCTCGACGAACTCACGGCGGTTGATGCGGGCCTGGTCGGCCAGCTTCACCATCGAGCTGTCGATCTGCATGATGCGGCGGTTAATGCCGTAGAGCTGGTCAATCAGCGCTTCGATGCGGTTGTTGTGCAGGTGAAGCTCGTTCACCAGCAGCACGATCTCGGAGCGCAGCTTCTGATAGGTCGCCTCGTCGCTCTCCGAGAAGGAGCCGTCCTCGTTCAGGGTGGCGCTGATGCGCTTGTCCTGGATTTCCGACAGGATCTCGAAGTCATGGGCGATGCGGTCGAGGGTCTCGAGCACGCGCGGTTTCAGCGCCGCTTCCATGGCCGCGAGGGACATGTTCTGCTGGTCGTCCTCGTCGTCGTCATCGTCCTTGGACAGCGGGTTGCCATCGGCGTCGAGCTCGGGGCCCTCGTCCTTCTTCGGCTGGGCCGCGACGTTGGAGGTATCCACCACCGGCTCGTCGGCCTCTTCGTCCAGCTGGTCGCCGAAGGTGGTCTCGAGGTCGATCACGTCGCGCAGCAGAATGTCTTCCGACAGAAGTTCGTCGCGCCAGATGGTGATCGCCTGGAAGGTCAGCGGGCTCTCGCAGAGACCCGCGATCATCGTGTTGCGGCCGGCCTCGATGCGCTTGGCGATGGCGATCTCGCCCTCGCGCGACAGCAGCTCGACCGAGCCCATCTCGCGCAGGTACATGCGCACCGGGTCATCGGTACGGTCCAGCTTCTCCTGGCTGCCGGAGCCAAGGGTGACTTCGCGATTCTGGTTGGTCGTGGCGACAGCAGTGGTCTTCTGCTCTTCTTCCTCGGCCTCTTCATCCTCGATGATGTTGATGCCCATCTCGGAGAGCATCGACATCACGTCTTCGATCTGTTCCGAAGACACCTGGTCCGGCGGCAGGACCTGGTTCAGCTGATCATAGGTGATGAAGCCTTTTTCGCGGGCCTCCGCGATCATCTTCTTCACGTTAGCCTGGCTCATGTCGAGGGAGACTTCTGCCTCCTGCTCTTCCATCTGGGCTTCGTCGTTGTCCTTGGCGGCCATGGCGTAACTCCTGCGCAGTGGATGCGGCGGCTAACAGCTGTGATTCGGTTGATCCGAATCAATACCTGCTTTCACCGATTCGCACACCCGTTTACCCTGATTTTCTTGAAGAACCCTGTCATTTCGCAAACTTGACCGTACGCTCAGCGATTCCGGCGGGGTTTGTCGAAGCGAATCGTCTGCATCAGCGCATCCAGCGCAGATCGTTCATCACGATTAATCGGGGCTCCGTTCTCTCCGATGTCATATTCCGCGCGGTCTTCCTGAAGGCCGCGCAACGCGTTCTCGCTGGTTCGGGCCGCATCGCCCAGGCGCCAGGTGATCGCCTCGTCCTCGACATGTTCCATGTCCTGCGTCGCCTCGTCGATCTCGTCGCGCAGGGCCCGTGCCGACTGCAGCTTGGCGAATTCCTCGCTCAGCGTCATGCGGGCCTGTTCCTCGTCACCCGGATGGCGCACGGGCGGACAGAGCGCCACATGGGTCCGCGAGAGCAATTCGTCAAGGGCTTCCGGCCCAAGGGCCGCACTGACACGCTCTGCCAGATCGCCCAGACCGGAGGCCGCATTGGCCAGGATCAGGTCCCGCAACTGGGCATGGAGCGGGTCGAGGCACTGCATCCGCAAAAGGTCGGTCTCGTAGTCCTCGGCCACGGCGGGCGTGACCAGCAGAGAGGCCAGGATCACGCCTTCCCGCAGATGCTCGGTCGCCTCGGGCCTCTGGCCCGCCAGCAGGCTGGCCTTGGTCGAGGCCAGGGGCGTGACGGGTGCGAAACGGTTGCGGGCAAAGTTGCCCTTGCCGCGTTGGAAGTCCCTGGAGTACCCCCCGCTGCCCTTGCGGGCGGGACGGAAGAGCTCGCGGGTCTTTTCCTTCAGCGCCTGGTCGTAGTGATAGCGCAGCCCCTCGTCGGGGATCTGCCGCGTCGCATCGCGCAGCGCCCGGTCCAGGGCGGCGCGGCGGTCGGGGCTGTCGAAGCTCCTGCCCTCGGTCTCGCGCTGCCAGAGCAGTTCGACCAGCGGCAGGGCGGCAGAGAGCTGGGCCTCCATGCCCGAGCGCCCCTTGGATTTCAGCAGCTCGTCCGGGTCCTGCCCCTCGGGCATCAGCACGAAGCGCACCGAACGCCCGACCGAAAGCTTGGGCAGCGCCAGGTCCATCACCTTGCGCGCCGCCCGCAGGCCCGCCTTGTCACCGTCCAGCGCCACCAGCGGCTCGGGCGAGATGCGCCAGAGCATGTCCAGCTGGGTCTCGGTCACCGCGGTGCCAAGCGGCGCCACGGCGCCGGTGAACCCGGCTTCCGACAGGGCGATGACATCCATGTAGCCCTCGGCCACGATCAGCGGCTGGCCCTTGCCGACCGCCTCGCGCGCGGGGCCGTGGTTGTACAGCGTCCGCCCCTTGTCGAAGAGCTGGGTTTCAGGCGAATTCAGGTACTTGGCATTGTCGTTCGGGTCCATCGCCCGGCCGCCGAAGGCAATGCAGCGCCCCCGCGTGTCGCGGATCGGGAACATGATGCGGTTGCGGAAGACATCATAGGGCTTGCCCCCCTTCTGCGAGGGCTTGGCCAGGCCACAGGCCATGATCTCGTCGGGCTTGGCGCCCTTTCCGATCAGGTGATCCCAGAGTCCCTGCCAGGCGTCCGGTGCAAAGCCCAGGTTCCAGCGCTCGCGCGCCGCCTGGTCGAGACCGCGCCGGTCCAGGTATTCCGAGGCATCGCGCCCCGCCCCGCCGCGCAGGCAGAGCGAGAAGAACTTCACCGCCTCTTCCATCAGGTCGGTCAGAGAGGCCCGTTTCTCGGCCTTCTTGGCCGCCTGGGGGTCGCGTTCGGGCAGCGGCATCCCGGCCTCGCGGGCGAGGATCTCGATGGCTTCCATGAACTCGACATTCTCGGTCTTGCGCACGAAGGAAATCGCGTCGCCCTTCTCGTGGCAGCCGAAGCAGTAGTAGAATCCCTTGCGGTCATCGACGTGGAAACTGGCGGTCTTTTCCTGGTGGAAGGGGCACGGCGCCCACATGTCGCCTTTCGACGGCACGGATTTGCGGTTGTCCCACAGGACCTTGCGCCCTGCCACCTGCGACAGGGAGATTCGATTCCGCAATTCGTCGAGGAAGGAAGGGTCCAGCTTCATGGCCCAAATATCGGCCCTTGCCGCGGCGAAGTCCAGATGGCCCGAGCAGCCCTCCCCCGCGTCAGCGGCAAAGGGTTAATCCCCTGACCTCAGGGGCTGCGCCTGCCCGTCTGCGTCCAAGCCCGCCGGTTCACAGGGCCTGCCGCGCCGCGACCGCCTCCAGCGTGTCTTTCAGCTCGTGCAGCAGGGTCTGAGCCATGGAGCGGAAGACCATCAGCCGGAAGGCCTCGGATCCGACGCGGGTCAGAGAGCCCATCATATGCGCGATCTCGCTGCGCGCGGTGGCCCCCAGGGGCAGGCTCGCATCGCGCAGATCGAGCGGAGTCAGCCGGGCCAGCACCTGCCGCGCCAGGGGCCCCTCCAGCAGGACCGAGGTCCAGGCATCGGATTGTTCGGTGAGCGTCGCGGCGCCGGCGAGCAGAGGCGAGGGCGCGGGACCGATGAGCATGTATTGCCCCAGGCCGAACCACAGGCATTCCCCCTCGTCAGAGCTCACCCGCCCGCCGGGGTCAGGCAGGTCCAACCCGTGGTGCTTCCGCAGCGCCTTGGCCAGTGCCGCATGACCGGGGCCCGGCATCAGCGAGGTCATGCGCGGCATCGGCAGCACGTCGATCCGGGTATCGCCCAGGACCAGCGCCTCGCCCTGCGGCAGGGCGTTCTGGGCTTTCAGCATCGGCTCAGCCACGGGTTCTCTCCCCTTCCGGATCAAGGAAACAGGTCTCGCAGACCTCGCAGATCGTCACCGCCTCGCGCAAGTGGTCAACCAGGCGGAGGTGTTCGCCGATCCGCTCCGGCCCCGATTTCAGGAAGCCAAGGGCGATGGTCTCGCCCAGCGTCGGCGAGTAGCAGGACGAGGTGACGTAGCCCTGGGCATTCTCGCGCACCGCCTCGTCGCCCTCGTTGAACAGGAAGGCGCCGGGCGGGATCATCTTCGAGGCTCCGACGGGGCGCAGACCGATCAGGCGCTCGCGGTCCTCGGCCAGCAGACCGGGCCGGGAGGCCGCCGCCTTGCAGATGAAGCTCTTCGAGGGAGACATCCAGCGCTCCAGGCCAAGGTCGAAGGCGGTGGTGCGACCGTGCAGCTCGGCATGGGTCAGGAAGCCCTTCTCGATCCTGAGCACGTTCAGCGCCTCCATCCCGTAGGCGCCGCCGCCGCGGGCCTCGGCCATGCCGACCAGCCGGGTGAAGAGGCTTTCGCCGTAGCGCGCGGGCACGGCGATCTCGTAGGCCAGTTCACCCGAGAAGGAGATGCGGAAGAGCCGCCCCTCGACCCCGCCGATCTCGATGGGCATGGTGCCCATGAAGGACAGCGCCGCATCGGACAGGTCACGGCCAAGCAGCTCTTCCAGCAGGGCACGGGATTGCGGCCCGGCGACGGCGAACTGGGCCCATTGCTCGGTCACCGAGATCAGGCGCACGTCCCAGCCGGGCACCAAGACCTGCGAAACGAACTCAAGATGCCCCATCACCTCGCCCGCCGCGGCGGTGGTGGTGGTCATGACGAAATGCTCGGGACCGATCCGCGCGGTGGTGCCGTCGTCCATGACGTGGCCATCCTCGCGCAGCATCACGCCGTAGCGCGCCCGCCCCTCCTTCAGGGTCGAGAAGGTGTTGGTATAGACCAGGTCCAGGAAGCGCGCCGCGTCCCTGCCCTGCAGGTCGATCTTGCCCAGGGTCGAGACATCGGCCACCCCGACCGCCTCGCGCACATGGGCGACCTCGCGGTCACAGCTCTGCCGCCAGTGCTTTTCGCCGGTGCGGGGGAAGTAGCTGGGGCGGTACCACAGCCCGGCCTCGATCATCGGCGCGGACATGGCAAGGCTTTGCGCGTGGCTGGTGGTCAGCCGTTCCGGCGCGAACCCCTTGCCCTTGCCGCCCGCACCAAGCGCCGCGATCGGCACCGGGACGTAGGGAGGGCGGTAGGTGGTGATGCCGGTGGCCGCCACGTCGCGGCCCGTCGCATCGGCCAGCACCGCCATCGCCCCGAGGTTCGAGATCTTGCCCTGGTCCGGCGCCATGCCCTGGGTGGTGTAGCGCTTCATGTGTTCGACCGAGCGGAAGTTCTCGGAAGCGGCCTGGCGCACGTCCTTGACCGTCACGTCATTGGCGAGGTCCAGCCAGGCGCGGCCATTGCCGGCGACGGCCCAGAGCGGCTGCACGCCGTAGCCCTGTTCCCCGGCCTGCGGCAGATCCAGGGGCGGCACCGAAAGACCCAGAGTTTCCAGCGCCTTGCCTGCCGCCTCGGCGCCCGAGGCGAGACAGCCCGCGGTGGTGAAGATCCCCGTGGCCGCGCCCGCCACCTGCATGCCCGGCACCACGCCGGGGCGCGGCAGGAAGGCCGCCAACGTCTCTGACCACTCGGGCCGGCCGTTCAGGTGGCAGGTCAGGTGCAGCGAGGGGTTCCAGCCGCCCGAGACCGCCAGCGCATCGCTTTGCAGCTTCACCTCGCCCGAGGGTGTCCGGATCGAGACCGCCTCGAGCCCCATGCGGCCCGAGGCCCGTGTGACCTGCGCGCCTGCATAGAAGGGCAGATCGAGGTCAGTCGCGGCACCGGGACGCGAGTCGACCAGCCCCGCCACATGGACACCAGCCGCCAGCAGATCGCGCGCGGTGCGATGCGCATCGTCGTTGTTGCCGAAGACCGTCACCGCATCTCCGGGCGCCACGGCGTAACGGTTGAGATAGCTGCGCATCGCGCCCGCAAGCATCACGCCGGGGCGGTCGTTGTCCTGGAAGGCCACGGGCCGCTCCAGCGCCCCCGCCGCCAGTACCGAGGCCTTCGCCGCGATCCGCCAGAAACAATCCAACGGCAGGGGGCCGGGACGGTGCTTCATGTGGCGACCGACGCGCTCCAGCGCGCCGAAGGTGCCCTGATCGTAGACGCCGGTGACCGTGGTGCGGATCATGATCCGCACGTTGTCCATCGCCTCAAGCTCGGCCAAAGTCGCGGCGACCCACTCCATGGCAGGCGCCCCGGCAATCTCTTCGACCTCGGACAGCAGCCGCCCGCCGGGCTCGTGGTCTTCGTCACACAGGATCACATCCGCCCCGGCGCGGCCCGCCTGCAGGGCCACCATCAAACCGGCAGGACCACCGCCGATCACCAGCAGATCACAATGGGCAAAGGCCTTTTCGTTCGGCTCGGGGTCGGGCTGGCCCGAAAGCGCCCCCAGCCCCGCCGCGCGCCGGATCGCCGGCTCGTAAAGCCATTCCCAGGCCTTCCGCGGCCACATGAAGGTCTTGTAGTAGAAGCCCGCGCCGAGGAAATCGGCGAAGAGGTCGTTCACCTCCAGCAGGTCCCAGTCGAGCGAAGGCCAGCAGTTCTGGCTCTGCGCCTCGAGCCCGTCGAAGAGCTCCTGCATCGTGGCGCGGACATTGGGCTCCCTGCGCGCCCCGGCGCCAAGGGTCACCAGCGCATTGGGTTCTTCCGAGCCGGCGCTGAAGACGCCGCGCGGGCGGTGGTACTTGAAACTGCGCCCGACCACCTTCTGACCCGAGGCCAGCAGAGCCGAGGCCAGCGTATCGCCCGGATGGCCCGACAGTGCGCGGCCGTCAAAGGTGAAACTGACCGCGCGGGAGCGATCGATGCGTCCGCCCTTGGAAAGCCTCATGCCCCCGCCCCCCGCGCCTGCTCGACCGCGAAGATCTCATGGGTGCGCGTGTCCCGCGTCACCAGCAGGACCGCGCCGCAGCCCGCAGCATGGGCCCAGTACTCGCGGCTCTCGCCCGCCGGATTGTCGCGCAGGTGAAGGTAATCGTGCCAGGCCTCGTTCCAGTCATCACCCTCGGGCCGGGCCAGGGCCGCGCCCCGGAAGGTGAACTCGCGCAGATCGCGCGCACCGCAGAGGGGACAAGTCATGCGCATGGCACCATCCCTTTCATCTTGCTGTTCTCCTGCCCGGCCAAGGGGGCTGCGAGGCACTCAGTGAGTGTTGTGTTGCGCACCGGTGCCCTCCTCGTCCATCAGGCCTTGGCCGTCGCGGAAGCGCTCGAGCCGGAATCCCGCCGCGCTGTCGTGCGGGCGGTCGGTGGCCAGCAGATGCGCCAGTGCAAAGCCCGAGCCCGGCACGGCCTTGAAGCCGCCGTAACACCAGCCGCAATCGAGGTAGAGCCCCTCGATATGCGTGCGGTCGATAATGGGCGAGCCATCGGGTGTCATGTCCATGATCCCGCCCCAGCTTCTGAGCACCCGCGCCTTGCCGATCATCGGCATCAGCGTCATGCCCGCCTCCATCACGTGCTCTGCCGTGGGAAGGTTCCCCCGCTGCGCGTAGGAGGGGTAGAAGTCGAGGTCTCCGCCGAAGACCAGCCCGCCCTTGTCGGACTGGCTGATGTAGAAATGCCCCATGCCGAAGGTGACCACGTTGTCGATCACGGGCTTCAGCCCCTCGGTGACGAAGGCCTGCAGGATGTGGCTTTCGATGGGCAGGCGCAGGCCTGCCATCTGCGCCACCTGCCCCGAGCGCCCGGCGGTGACGATGGCGACCTTTCGCGCCTTGATCGCGCCGCGAGAGGTCTGCACCCCGGTCACCCGCCCGCCCGAGGTGTCGATACCCGTCACCTCGCAGTTCTGGATCAGGTCGACGCCGCGCGCACTGGCCCCACGGGCGAATCCCCAGGCCACGGCGTCATGCCGCGCCGTGCCGCCGCGCTTGTGGTGCAGCGCACCGTAGATCGGAAAGCGCGCCTGATCGTAGTCGAGATAGGGCAAGAGCCGCCGCACGCCCTCGCGGTCCAGCAGTTCCGCATCGTCGCCCTGGTTGATCATCGCATTGCCGCGCCGGGCGGCCGCATCGCGCTGCCCGTCCGAGTGGAACAGGTTGATCACCCCGCGCTGCGAATGCATCACGTTGTAATTCAACTCGTTTTCCAGCCCTTCCCAGAGCTTCAGGGAATGCGAGTAAAATTCGGAATTGCCCGGCAGGAAGTAGTTGGCACGCACGATGGTGGTGTTGCGCCCGACATTGCCGCCGCCAAGATAGCCCTTCTCCAGCACCGCGACATTGGTCAGCCCGTGTTCCTTTGCCAGGTAGAAGGCCGTTGCCAGGCCATGCCCGCCGCCACCGATGATGACGATGTCATAGGCCGGCTTCGGCGCAGGATCACGCCAATGGGGCCCCCAGCCCCGGTTGCCGGTGAGTCCCTCTTTCAGGACGCGCAGCCCGGAAAACCGCATGTCTCGCTCCTTCTGCCTTCCGCCCGAGCTAAGCCTCTCGCGCGCGAATGCGCAATCCCAGCCTCGGGACTGCCCAATTTTTCGCCAAAAATGCGCCTTTCCGCGAGTCTCTGCCGCGTTTTTCTGCACAGCAGAAACTGCGTCGATGACAAACATTCATCAACACGACACACTGGCGTCAAGATGGCCGGGACATGACGGGGGACACGGGATGACTTGCCGGATTTTGCTCTATTCGACCACTGGTCAGACCCAGAAGGTCAGCGAGGAGCTGGCCTGGGAACTGGGCGCCCAAATGCATGAAATCAACGCCGCACCGCCCGAGAACGGCGTCTTCGGCCGTCTCTTCTCCGGCTTCGCGGCGCTGCTCGCGCGCGGGCTGTCCTACGATGTGCCTGATCAGCCCTGGGACCGCAGCGACCTGCTGATCCTCGGCGCGCCGATCTGGAACGGACGCGCCGCCCGGCCCCTGCGGCAATGGCTGGAAAGCAGACCCGCCCTGCCAGAGCGGGTCGCCTTCCTGCTGACCTCGGAGGAGGCCGAGTACCCGGCCCGCGCCATCGAGGATCTGAGCGATCTCACCGGCCGCCAGCCCGTTGCCGTGCTGCATGTCAGCGAATCCGACATCAGCCGCGGCACCTGGAAGGGCCGGATCGAGCATTTCCTCGACCAATGCGTGGTCCGTTACCACCACAGCGCCTGACGGGCCCCGATCAGAGACCCTTGGCCCGATAGCTGGCCGCCACCCTTTCGATCGAGACCAGGAAACCGGCCATCCGAAGATCCTCGACGTCGCCGCGTTCGTGCCAGACTTCGCGCATCGACTGGAAGGCCGTGCGCATGGTGTCATCCAGGCCCGAGCGTACCAGTTCCAGCTCTCCGGCTCCGCGCAGGTACTTCTGCTTGAAGCCGGGCGAGAGGGTCCAGCCGACGCCGCTGTCCGACGAGAGCCTCTCGAGCTCGTCGACCAGCAGCTGGTGGCGAGCTTCTTCCTGGCGCCGCTGCATGCGGCCAAAGCGGATATGGCTGAGGTTCTTGACCCACTCGAAGTAGGAGACCGTGACACCGCCGGCGTTGGCGTAGAGGTCCGGGATGATCACCGTGCCCTTCTTGCGCAGCACCTCGTCGGCGCCGAAGGTGATCGGGCCGTTGGCCGCCTCGATGATTAGCGGCGCCTTGATGCGCTCGGCGTTCGAGAGGTTGATCACCCCTTCCAGTGCCGCCGGGATCAGGATGTCGCAATCCTCTTCCAGCAGCGCCGCGCCATCCTCGACATAGCTGGCGTCGGGATAGCCCGAGACCCCGCCATGGCCGGCGATCCAGTCATGCACCGCGTGGACGTTGATGCCCTCTTCGCTGAAGAGCGCCCCGTCGCGCTCGATCACGCCGATGATCTTGGCGCCGTCTTCCTCCTGCAGGAAATGCGCCGCGTGATACCCCACGTTGCCAAGGCCCTGGACGATCACCCGCTTGCCATCGAGAGACCCAGAGAGATTCGCCGCCGCCACATCCGCGGGCTCGCGGAAGAACTCGCGCAGGGCATATTGCACGCCGCGCCCCGTGGCCTCGACCCGGCCCGCGATACCGCCGGCGTTCAGCGGCTTGCCGGTGACACAGGCGCGGGCGTTGATGTCGGTGGTGTTCATCCGCGCGTATTGATCCGCCATCCAGGCCATCTCGCGCTCGCCGGTGCCCATGTCGGGGGCGGGCACGTTCTGGGCCGGGTTGATCATGTCGCGCTTGATCAGCTCGTAGGCAAAGCGGCGGGTGATCAGCTCGAGCTCCTGCTCGTCGTAGTCGCGCGGGTTGATGCAGAGACCGCCCTTCGAGCCGCCGAAGGGGGCCTCGACCAGGGCGCACTTGAAGGTCATCAGCGCCGCCAGGGCCTCGACCTCGTCCTGGTCGACGTTGAGAGCGTAGCGAATCCCCCCTTTCACGGGCTCCATGTGTTCGGAATGGACCGAGCGGTAGCCTGTGAAGGTCTGGATCTGCCCGCGCAGGCGCACCCCGAAACGGACAGTATAGGTCGAGTTGCAGACCCTGATCTTTTCCTCAAGCCCCGGCGGCAGATCCATCAGCGCCACGGCACGGTTGAACATCAGATCCACGGAGCGGCGGAAGCCGGGTTCCTTGATCGGTTGCATCGCGTTCCTCCCGGAAATTCGACAGGCCAGGGGCGCCTGTCCGGTGCCTCCGAACATGGAGCAATTTCTTGACCTTTCCAATAACATCCCGCTTTTCCCGCGGCCCCGCCCGAACCCGATGCCCCAGTTCCCTGCCCGCCCTTCGGGGCGCGGCCCCGGCACGCGGGTTCAATCACAGCCTGTAGGAGTGCCGCCCGATACTACCGCCGGGTCACGCAAGATCCCGGCCACATTGGGCAATTTTGGCCTGCGGAGTCCCAGATAACGCCCAATTTCCGCCGTTTTCACCGCCTAGACAAATTCCTGACCAATAGCGCCGGGCGTCCGCCCAGAGAGCACGAGGCGCCGGTAAGGAAAATGAAGATGAGTACGATCAGCAAAGCACGCGGGGGCCGTCCGTTGACGGTTCGGCTGCGCAGACATGTGGAAGGTTTCGCTGGCTCCGAATCCGGGGCCATGCTGCCGCTTATCGTCTTCTTCCTGCTGATTACCCTGGTGCTGGGCGGCATGGGCGTGGACTTCATGCGCCACGAGATGGCCCGCGCCAAGCTGCAGACCGTGCTGGACCGCGCCGTCCTGGCCGCCGCCAACACCCGCAACGACCTCGATCCCAAGGCCGTGGTCGAGGATTACTTCGCCAAGGCCGACATGACCGAATACCTCGGCCCGGTCTCGGTCCAGTCGGGCTCGGGCTACCGGGTCGTCTCGGCCAAGGCCAGCAACCACATGAAGACCCAGTTCCTCGGGACCATCGGCTTCTCGACCCTGGACATCAATGTCTCGGGCACCGCCGAAGAAAGCATCGGCGACGCCGAGGTCTCGCTGGTGCTGGATATCTCGGGCTCCATGCGGAACAACAGCCGCATCTCGAACATGCGCGATGCGGCGAAGGATTTCATCGACACGGTGATCACCGAGGACCAGACCGGCACGGTCTCGGTCTCGATCGTGCCCTACACCAGCCAGGTGAACGCGGGCCCCGAGATCATGAGCCGCCTCAACGTGCTGACGCTGCACGGCTATTCCAACTGCATCGAGTTCGACTCGGATGCCTTCAGCACCACCGAGATCAACACCACGGACTTCCACCAGCAGTTCGCGCATTTCTCCTCGGGCTCGGGCAGCACCCAGTACCGGATCAGCGATCCGGGCTGCCCGGACAATGACTACGAGCGGATCACCCCCTTCAGCCAGAACGCCTCGGCGCTGAAGACCCAGATCGGCAAGATGCAGCCGCGGCAGAACACCTCGATCCACCTGGGCATGAAATGGGCCGCTGGCCTGCTGGACCCGGCCTTCCAGCCGGTGATCTCGGACATGGTGGACGACGGTCTGATCGACCCCGCCTTCGACGGCCGCCCGCAGAACTGGGGCGCCGGCGCCCTGAAAGCCATCGTGCTGATGACCGACGGCGAGAACGTAGCCACCACCCGCCTGAAGAACCAGGTCTACGAGACCCCGGACATGCGCTATTTCTGGAGCCGCAACCGTTTGGGCTATGTCGAGGGCGACATGAGCTCCAGCCTGAGATCCTACTTCTCCGAGAGGGCCTATTCGGCCGGCCAGGGGGACACCTACCTGCAGCAGGTCTGCGCCGCGGCCAAGCAGAAGGGCATCATCGTCTATACGATCGGCTTCGAGGTCAGCAACAACGGCGCTGGCGAGATGGAGGATTGCGCCTCGTCTCCGGCCCACTTCTACCGCGTCGAAGGGATCGAGATCTCTGAGGCCTTCGAGTCCATCGCCCGCCAGCTGAACGCACTGCATCTGACCAACTGATGAAACGTCTCGCTCATATCCTGCGCGGTTTCCGCGATGGCGAGGCGGGCAACGTCACGGTCGAATTCGTGATCCTGTTCCCGATCATCCTGACCATGTTCCTCTCGACCGTCGAGCTGGGCATGCTGACCGTGCGCCAGACCATGCTGGAGCGCGGGCTCAACGTGGCGGTGCGGGATCTGCAGATCGGTCTGACCGAGAATGTCGATCACGACACGATCAAGGAGCTCATCTGCGATTACGCGGGCCTTCTGCCCGACTGCGACAACGCGCTGAAACTCGAGATGCAGCCCGTGGACCTGCGCGCCTATGTTGCCATGTCCGATGACATCGACTGCGTGGACCGCGCCGAAGAGGTGAACCCGGTGCGCACCTTCACCAATGGCCAGGCCAACGAGCTGATGATCCTGCGCGCCTGCCTGAAATTCGCGCCGATCTTCCCCAACGTCGGGCTGGGTCGCAACTTCGGCAAGGATGCCAACGGGGATGCGATCATGTTCGCCGTCTCGGCCTTCGTGAACGAACCATGAGCTGGCTGAAGCACCATATCCGCCGCTTCGCGCGCGATGAGCAGGGCGTCGTCACGGTCGAGTTCCTGATGCTCTTTCCGCTGCTGGTCTGGGCCTATGTCGCCATGTTCGTCTTCTTCGACATGCTGCGCGTCACCGCCCAGCACCAGAAGGCGGCCTATGTGATCTCGGACATGCTCTCCCGCGAGACCGAGTACATCACGCCGACGTATATCGACAATTCCATGAAGCTCTTCGACTCCATGATGCGGCTCGACCGGGACAATGCGCTGCGCGTCAGCTCGATCGGCTACGACGAAGAGCACGATACCTACGAGATCTCCTGGTCCCAGGCGCGCGGCGGCAAGCAGGCTCTGGTCAACAGCGATATCAGCGACTGGGGCTCCCGGCTGCCGATGCTGGCCGCCGGGGATGAGCTGATCCTGGTCGAGACCTGGTATGACTACGAGATCGCCTGGGGACAGATCGACATGGACGACCTGCATCTGCACAACTTCGTCTACACCCGCCCGCGTTTCGCCGCCGTCCTGAAATTCGACGCCGACGGCTGAACGGTCGCCGAGGCACCCGTTCGCTGGTCCCTTGGACCAGGCGGCACCTCAGCTTTCGGCCTGCCCCTTGTGGGCCATGTAGAGCGCCAGCGCATCGGCCATCTGCTTGCCCTCGGCGCCGCGCACCAGGCCGCCTACCCCAAGACGCTTGCCGAACTGCCAGTAGAGGCCCGGACGGAAACGCAGCGGGCCGCGCTCGGTCAGTTTCAGCAGGAAGCCGTTGGAGGGTTTGAAGGCGAAGAGGCCGCGATCCACCGCCGCGATCTGCTCCATCCGCACCAGCATGATGCCGCCCTCTTCGCGCAGGCCCTCTGCGGTCAGCACCAGCACCTTCTGCGTCGCCTGGTAAAGCCGCCAGACCACCAGGGCTTCGAGCCCCGCCAGCGCCAGCAGCAGCAGTCGCAGGCCAAGGGGCACCGGGTCCGGGGTAAGCGCCAGCCAGGCCAGCACCACGGCAAGCCCGCCGGTCACCGTCAACCCGACCACGCGCCGTGCGGCACCGATGCCGACCCGCGCCAGTTCCTGTTCCGCTGCCTCTTGGCTCATCTGCCTCTCTCCCTCTTGTCCTGCCCGCTTCTATGCGGCCCGGAGGCGGAAAGCGAGCCTGCATCGGCATGCCGGGGCAGCCGCCCCGCAGCGCGAGCCGCACGGCGGTCGGACCGCGCCCCTGTCGCCCCATGCCTGAACTTGCGCTCAGCGCGTCACCAGGCGGCGGACCATTTCCCAGTAGATCTCTTCGACCTCCGCAAGGCTCTGGCCGCCGCCGTCGCGGAACCAGGTGGTGATGCCGGTGAGCATGGCGATGACGGCGCGGGTGGCGATGCGCGCATCGGCGATCTGCATCACCCCTTCGGCCTGTCCGCGCTCAAGGATCTGCCTCAGCCGCGCCTCATAGGCCTGCCGTTGCTCTTCCAGCAGGGCGAAGTTCTCGGGGCTGAGGTTGCGCAGTTCCATGTAGGAGATGAAGACCGCCTCGGGACGCGCCGCATGGTGACGGATGTGGAAGCGGGTGAAGCCTTCGAGCGCAGCCAGGGGTTCCTTCGGCAGATCCGCCGCTGCCACGGCCTGCAAGAGCTCGACCATATGTTCGGCCATGAGCCGGTAAAGCAGCGCCTGCTTGTCGGAGATGTGGTTGTAGAGCGCGCCGACCTGCACCCCGACCTCACCGGCGATCTGCCGCATGGAAACCGCCGCGTAGCCGTGACGCGCAAAGAGCTCCAGCGCGGTCTTGCGCAGCCTCAGGGCGGTATCGCCGGGCGGGATCTGGCTTTCGTCGTCCATCCAATGCTTCTACCGCTCCTGCGGCGTCCGGCAAAGCCCTTCTGCAAGAGGCCCCTGCCAGGCAGCTGCGGGACGTCCCCGCCCGGCGGCCCTGCCCCGGCCCCCGAGCCTGCCACGATCACGCGCCCGAGGCTTGCCAAGCCGCATCGGCTGGGGCATCCCTTTGGCATGACCTCGTGCCTCCGCCCTGCCCTCAGCTTTCCCGCGGCCCTGCTGCTTCTGGTGCTTGCCGGATGCGGGCGCCCGCCGCTGCCCGAAAGCGCCACTGCCATCGGAGATGTCCCCTATCCCGAGCTGGTGCCGGCACAGCAGATCCTTTCAGGCGGCGCGCAAGAGCCCCGGATTTCCGAGAGCTCCGAGGCCTCCCTGGCGGCCCGCGCCGCTCTGCTCAGACGCCGTGCAGCAGAGCTGCGCGCTCGGGAATTCGACACCTGAGGGGGCTTTCGCGCCTCCCGTCGCAGAGTCGCGTTGCAAGGGATTTGCAAAGGCGATAGGCCCATGCAACGGAAATCCCGCGACGAAATCTGGAGTGATCCCATGAGCGAGCCCCTGCGCCCCCAACCCCTGCGACTGGGGATTGCCGGCCTTGGCACCGTCGGCATCGGCGTGTTGAAGATCCTGCGCAAGGAGGCCGCGATGCTCACCGCCCGCACCGGGCGCGAGATCACCATCACCGCCGTTTCGGCGCGCAACCGCAGCAAGGATCGCGGCGTGCCGCTGGAGGGCTACGCCTGGGAAGACGATCCCGTCTCCCTCGCTACCCGCGACGACGTGGATATCTTCGTGGAACTGATGGGCGGCTCGGACGGGCCGGCCAAGGCTGCTACCGAAGCTGCGCTGAACGCCGGCAAGGACGTGGTCACCGCCAACAAGGCGATGCTGGCGATCCACGGCCAGGAACTGGCGGAACTGGCTGAATCCAAGGGCTGTGTCATCCGCTTCGAGGCCGCCGTCGCCGGTGGCATCCCGGTGGTGAAGGCCCTGACCGAGGGTCTTGCGGGCAACAACATCACCCGCGTCATGGGCGTGATGAACGGCACCTGCAACTATATCCTCACCCGGATGGAGGCGACCGGCAGCAGCTACGAAGAGCTCTTCGACGAAGCGGGCAAGCTAGGCTACCTGGAAGCCGATCCCAACCTCGACGTGGGCGGTATCGACGCCGGCCACAAGCTGTCGCTGCTGGCCTCGGTGGCCTTCGGCAGCCGCGTGGCCTTCGACAAGATGGAGCTGGAGGGCATCCAGCGCATCACCCTCGAGGACATCCGCGCCGCCGCCGACATGGGCTTCCGCATCAAGCTTCTGGGGGTCAGCCAGATGACCGGCCGCGGCCTGGAACAGCGCATGGCGCCCTGCCTGGTGCCCGCGACCTCTCCGCTTGGACAGCTGGAAGGCGGCACCAACATGGTGGTGCTGGAAGGCGATGCCGTGGGTCAGATCGTGCTGCGCGGTGCGGGCGCGGGCGAAGGCCCGACGGCCTCGGCCGTGCTGTCGGACATCTGCGACGTCGCGCGCGGCTTCCGCCTGCCGGTCTTCGGCCAGCCCGCGACCACCCTGCGCGAGACCAATGGCGCCGTCTCCAACACCCCCGCCCCCTATTACCTGCGCCTGACGCTGCAGGACAAACCGGGCGCCATGGCCAAGGTGGCCTCGGTGCTGGGCGAGGCGGGCGTCTCGATCCACCGCATGCGCCAATACGACCACGAGGGTGCCGGCGCGCCGGTGCTGATCGTCACCCACAAGACGCCGCGCGCGGCGCTTGATCTTGCCATCGCCGGCATGTCCGGCACTGGCGTGGTCGAGGGCGAGCCGGTGGCCCTGCGCATCGAGACGGTTTGAATGAAGGGGGCGGAGACGCCCCCTTTTCCCTTCCGGGTACAAAGGTAAGCTCATGGATTTTCTCGATATCTCTGCTTCCCTGACAGGCCGCCGCTGGGTCGGTCCGGGCGCGGAGGTCGAGCGCCAGGCCGAGGCCATCGTCCAGGCCGACCACCTGCCGGAACCGCTGGCCCGCATCCTTGCGCGGCGCGGCGTGGCACCCGGAGAAACCGCCGCCTTCCTGGACCCGAAGCTCGGCAGCCTGCTGCCCGACCCGCGCTCCCTGCGGGACATGGAAACCGCCGCCGCCCGCTTCCTCGCTGCCGTGAAGTCCCGCCAGCGCATCGCCATCTTCGCCGACTACGACGTCGACGGGGGTTCCTCTGCGGCGCTGCTCATTGACTGGCTGCGCCGGATGGGCCGCGAGGCGACGCTCTATATCCCCGACCGCATCGACGAGGGCTACGGGCCGAACGTGCCCGCCATGCAGGAGCTGGGCCGCAACCACGACCTGATCCTCTGCGTCGACTGCGGCACCCTCAGCCATGAGCCCGTCGCCGCGGCGGGCTGCGACGTGGTGATCCTGGACCACCACCTGGGCGGAGAGACTCTGCCCGAGGCGCTGGCGGTGGTGAACCCCAACCGCCAGGACGAGGACGGTGCGCTGGCCCATCTCTGCGCCGCCGCCGTGGTCTTCCTGATGCTGGTCGAGGCCAACCGGCAACTGCGCGACGAAGGGGTGCAAGGCCCTGACCTGATGAGCTTTCTCGACCTGGTGGCGCTGGCCACCGTGGCCGATGTGGCGCCGCTTCTGGGGGTCAACCGTGCGCTGGTGCGCCAGGGTCTGAAGGTCATGGCGCGGCGCGAACGACCGGGCCTGGTGGCCCTGTCGGACATCGCAAGGCTGACCACAGCCCCCGCCGCCTACCACCTGGGTTTCCTGCTGGGGCCGCGTGTCAACGCGGGCGGCCGGATCGGCGCGGCGGACATGGGGGCGCAGCTGCTGGCGACGGATAACCCCATGGAAGCAAAGCGTTTGGCCGAGCGCCTGGACCAGCTCAACACCGAGCGCCGCGAGATCGAGGCCGAGGTGCGCGCCTATGCCATGGCCCAGGCCGAGGCACGCGGGCTTGATGCTCCGCTGGTCTGGGCCGCCGGTGAGGGCTGGCATCCGGGCGTCGTCGGCATCGTCGCCTCGCGCCTGAAGGAAGCCACCAACCGCCCGGCGGTGGTGATCGGCTTCGACGGGGACGAGGGCAAGGGCTCCGGTCGCTCGGTGGCGGGCGTCGATCTTGGCGCCTCGATCCAGAAACTGGCCGCCGAGGGGCTGCTGGTGAAGGGGGGCGGGCACAAGATGGCTGCGGGCCTCACCGTGGCCCGCGACCAGCTGGAGCCCGCCATGGCGCGGCTGTCGGAAATGCTGGAAAAACAAGGCTCTGGCTCTGCCGGTCCGGCGGATCTGCGCATCGACGGCGTGCTCATGCCCGGCGCTGCAACGCCCGAGCTGGTGACCATGCTGGACGAGGCGGGACCCTATGGTGCCTCGGCGCCGGCGCCGCGCTTTGCCTTTCCCTCGCAGCGGATCTCTTTCGCCAAGCGGGTCGGGGAAAACCACCTGAAGATCGCCTTCTCGGACGGCATGGGCGGCCGGATCGAGGCCATCTGCTTCGGCGCCTTCGACGGCCCGCTCGGGCCCGCGCTGGAATCCCACAAGGGCCAGAGCTTCCACCTGGCAGGCAGGCTGGAGATCAACGAATGGGGCGGCCGCCAGAAGGTCCAGCTGCGCCTGGAAGACGCCGCGCCCGCCTCTGAAATCTGATATTTTTCAGCCGGTTACGTCCCGCCACCCCGGCACGGCCCGCGGCGTCAAAAAAACTATCCCAAAGCTCAAAAAAACCCTTGCGGAGGATGCTTGGTTTTCATAGAAACCGCCTCACGCCAGCGTGGCCCGTTCGTCTATCGGTTAGGACGCCAGGTTTTCAACCTGGAAAGAGGGGTTCGATTCCCCTACGGGCTACCACTTTTCCCTCGCGAAAATCCGTCGACACACCCCCTTCGGGAGGGTGTTTTCCCATGTCCGAAGATCGCGTCAGCCCCCTGTCTGTATCGCATCGGTATCACGTCGGTATTACGTCGGTGTCGGGCGCGCGGTGGTGTAGGGTCTCTGTCATAGGCCCTGGCTTATGCTCTGCGCCCCGCCAGACAGGACGGCCGACAGGCCCGCCCCCTCAGACCCGCCGCGCCTCGATGAAGTCGAAGTCGATATCCTCGCCCAGGCCAGGCCGATCCGGCACATGGACGATGCCGTGCTCGTCCATCGGATCGGACAGCGACTTCAGGTAATCGTAGCCGTCGTCATATTCGAGGAACGGGTGCAGCAAGCCGCGCTCGTACCAGCGGCAGTTCTTGCTGGCGGCGACAAGCTGCAGGTTCATCGCGGTATTGCCATGGACCTCGCAATCCATCCCGAAGGCCTCGGCCAGGTGCATGACCTTCAGCGCCGGGGTGATGCCGCCGACATCATTGACCCCGGTCCGCAGGATGTCGCAGGCGCCGGCCCTGATCCATTCCGCCCGCTGCCAGTGCTTGCCATGGGCCGATTCCGGTCCGATGACCGGGATGTCGAGCTGATCGGCCAGCCAGGCGTAGGAGGACATGGATTGTTCATCCATCGGCTCTTCGATCCAGTCGAAACCCAGCTTTTCCAGACCGCGACCCAAAGCCAGCGCATCGGTGCGGGAATACCAGTGGAAGGCGTCGATCATCAGGCGGATGTCGGGCCCGACGGCCTCGCGCACGGCGGCGCAGGCCCTGAGGTCCATCTTCACATCCGGCGCCCAGCTGACCGGCGGCATCCAGGTGTGGAGCTTGATCCCCTTGTAGCCCCGCGCCACGAGGGTCTCGGCAAAGCGCCCGTAGTCCTCGGGCGTCGACAGCCCGCCGGGGATCTCGTCGCCGCACATGATGCTGCCATAGGCCGGCGCGTTGTCGCGGTAGCTGCCGATCAGCTTGTGGACGGGCTGGTTCAGCACCCGCCCCGCCAGATCCCAGAGCGCGCAATCCACCACCGCAAGCGTGCGGTCGGTCAGCTGCGCCGCCGAGCCGCGCTGCCAATGCGCCAGCTCCTGCCACAGGCGTTCGCGGTCGCGGTGATCCTGCCCGATCAGCACCTTGCGGACGAACCTGTCCAGCACATGGGGGCGGACCACCTCGGGCGGGCAGAAGGAATAGCCCGCATGGCCGTCCTCGGTGCGGATGACCAGCATCGCCTGCAGCACGTCATGGGGCGCGCCCGGATGGGCATGGCCTGCAGTGTCGGAATGACGGCGGGTGGTATGGCGAAAGGTGATCGCCTCGATCTCGCGGATCAGCATGGAGCCCTCCCCTGTCTTGCGCCCCTTGGGTAGGCGTGGCGCCGGGGGCCTGTCAATAACTTGTCATACAAATTTGCACCCCAGGCCGAAACCCGAGGCCTGCCCCGTGTAATACCGGTTCCTTTTTTCCAAGCGCCCTGCTAATTTGGCCTCCGCAAGCCAGCTTATCGCCACGCCCAGGCCCCGCGCGGGCCGATACATCATACAGGTTCGGCAAAACGCAGGCGCACACACACGGAGCCCGACCCGACCATGCAGATGCCGCCGAAACGCAAGACCCTGGTTGTGGAAGTGCTGGACAGCCTGCGGGCGCAAATCACCTCCGGCCAGTACAAGCCCGGTGACCGCCTGCCCAGCGAAGCCCGCCTGACCGAGGAATACGGCGTCTCGCGCACCGTGGTCCGCGAGGCCGTGGCCGCGCTGCGCGCCGATGGCCTGGTCGATCCGCAACGCGGCGCCGGGGTCTTCGTGATCGAGCCCGAGCCCGCCGCCGTGGCGCCGTTTTCCGATGTGGATACAGACCGTTTGTCGTCGATGATCGAGCTTCTGGAACTGCGCGCGGCGATCGAGGTCGAGGCGGCAGCACTTGCCTCGCAACGGCGCTCTCCGGCCCAGGAAGAGAAGATTATCGGGGCCTTGCAGGCGGTGAACGAAGGCGCCGAGGGCAGCGGCATCAACCATGAGGCAGACTTCAACCTGCACATGGCCATCGCCGAGGCCACCAACAACCCGCGCTTTGTCGAGGTGCTGAAGATGCTCGGGGCGCAGATGATCCCGCGCCATGGGCTGACCAGCAGCGGCGCCCCGATCTCGCCCGACTACCTGGCCCTGCTGAAGCAGGAGCATGAACAGATCGTCAATGCGGTGCTGGATGGGGACGAGGTCGCCGCCCGTGCCGCCATGCGCCAGCACCTCAAGGGCAGCCAGACCCGTTACCGCCGCCTGCTGCGCGGCTGAGCCCCGCCGACCCGGCGTCAATCGTTTGACAGGTCGCTTACTGTATGACAACTAGTCAGACAAGTAAGACAACCGCCTGCCATCAAACGAGGACGCCATGCTCTCCGTCGAAACCCGTCACGCGATCCACCCCGAACATGCCAAGGGCATGGATACCGAAGCGCTCCGCGCCCATTTCCTTGGCGAGGGCCTTTTTGCCGCCGGTGAGATCCGCCTGATCTACACCCACTACGACCGCTTCGTGCTGGGCGGCGCCGTGCCCGCGGGCGGCGCGCTGGTGCTGGAGAAGGTCGAAGAGACCAAGACCCCGACCTTCCTCGAGCGCCGCGAGATGGGCATCGTGAACATCGGCGACACCGGCACCGTCTCTGCCGATGGCGAGAGCTGGGAGATGGGGCGCGGCGATGTGCTGTACCTCGGCATGGGCACCGGGGCGGTGACCTTCTCGGGCGAGGGGCGGTTCTACATCACCTCGGCCCCGGCCCATGCCACCTACCCCAACAAGCTGATCACCGTGGAAGAGGCGGTGAAGGTGGAAATGGGCGCGGCCGAGACCTCGAACAAGCGGGTGATCAAGCAGTTCATCCACCCCACGGTGATGGAGAGCTGCCAGCTGATCCTGGGCTATACCTCGCTGCTGGACGGCTCTGTCTGGAACACCATGCCCGCCCATATCCATGACCGCCGGATGGAGGCCTACCTGTACTGGGGCATGTCCGAGGAGGCCCGCGTGCTGCACCTGATGGGCGAGCCGCAGGAGACGCGGCACCTGATGGTCGCCGATGAACAGGCGGTGATCTCGCCCTCCTGGTCGATCCATTCGGGCGCGGGGATCGGGGAATATACCTTCATCTGGGCCATGGCGGGCGACAACGTGGATTACACGGACATGGACTTCATCCAGCCGAAGGAACTGAAATGAGCCGCTTTTCGCTTGAGGGAAAGAAGGCGCTGGTGACCGGCGCCAACACCGGGATCGGCCAGGCCATCGCCATCGCCCTGGGGGCTGCGGGGGCCCATGTGGTCTGCGCCGGACGCCGCAGCTGCGCCGAGACGGTGGCCCAGATCGCCAGCGCCGAGGAGCTGTTGCTGGATTTCGCCGACCCCATGGCGGCGAGGGATCTGTTTTCGGGGGCGGGCTATGACATCCTGGTCAACAACGCCGGCATCATCCGCCGCGCGGAGTCGGTCGACTTCTCGGAAGAGGACTGGGACGCGGTGATGGACGTCAACGCCAAGGCGCTGTTCTTCACCTGCCAGGCCTTCGCCCGTGCCGCGTTGGCCGAAGGACGGGGTGCCAAGATCGTCAATATCGCCTCGCTGCTGTCCTATCAGGGCGGTATCCGCGTGCCCTCCTACACCGCCTCCAAGCACGCCGTGCAGGGGATCACCAAGATCCTGGCCAATGAGTGGGCGGCAAAGGGCATCAACGTCAACGCCATCGCGCCGGGCTATATCGAGACCAACAACACCGAAGCCCTGCGCAATGACCCCGAGCGCTCGAAGGCGATCCTGGACCGCATCCCCGCCGGTCGCTGGGGCGCGCCGCAGGACATCGCCGACACCGCCGTCTTCTTGGCCGCGCCGGCCTCGGACTACGTGCATGGCGAAACCATCGCCGTGGATGGCGGCTGGCTGGCCCGCTGATCGGGGCAAGGGGATGATGCGGGACAATGCCCCTCCGGGCGGCCTCCTTTCCAGCCGGGAGCGTGGCACGCTCCTGAAGGAGACGGAGGGCACCAGGGGGGCTCCACCTGCCGCATCACCAGGCTGGAAGTACTCCGGGGGTGAATTGAGCCCTTAAGGGCTCAAGAGGGGGCAGAGCCCCCTGCGCCCTACCCTTTCAGCAGGTCCATCGGCATCAGGGCGCCCGGATGGCGCACGACCTGGGCAGCCACTGCATGACCCTTGCGCGCGGCCTCTTCCAGCGACGCGCCCGCAAGACGCGCCGAGAGGTAACCGCCGTTGAAGCTGTCGCCCGCGCCCGTGGTATCCACAGGTGTCACCGGCGCGCCGGGGTTCACCGGGGCCATGGCGCCGCGATACCAGGTCAGCATGGCGCCGCCGCCGTTCTTCACCATCACCTCCGCAGCCCCCCCCTTCGCATAGCGTTCCGCCGTGGCCTGCAGGGAGATATCGCCGAAGTGCTCTGCCTCGTCGTCGAAGCTGGGCAGGGCGATGTCGCAGCAGGCGGCGGCCTCGGTGATGGCCGCGCACATCTCGGTCGTCGAGGACCACAGACGCGGGCGCAGGTTCGGATCGAAGGCGACACGTGCCCCCGCCTCGCGCGCCGTCTGCAGCGCGTCCAGCAGCACGGCACGGCGGGCGGGCTCGAGGATCGCCAGGGTGATGCCCGAGACATAGATCATCTCGACCCCCGCCAGCACCTGACCCAGCCAGTCGGGATCATCGGCCAGCAGGCGCGCGGCGGACTGGCCCCGCCAATAGGTGAAGCTGCGTTCGCCATCGGCGAGCGAGATCATGTAGAGCCCGACGCTGCGGCTGTCGTCGCGCCGGATGCGGCTGGTGTCGATACCGGCCGCGCCAATGAACGCCGCCATCGCGTCGGACATGGCGTCGTGGCCCAGCACCGTGGCATAGCCCACGCCCGCGCCCATGAGCGCCTGCATGTACCAGGCCGTGTTCAGCGTATCCCCGGCGAAGCCGCGCCGGAAAAGCCCCCCCTCCGCCGGAGAGAGTTCCACCATGGCCTCGCCAAGGGAGAGAAATTTCATCATTTGAATCCGTAGAGTTCCACCGGGTTGTCGACCAGGGCCAACCTACGGGCTTCATCATCGGCACACCAGCCCAGCGTGGTATCCAGCAGCACCGCGTCGTCGGGGTAATCCTCGGTCACGCGGGCCGCGTTATGGGGCCAGTTGGTGCCCCAGACGATACGCTCGGGCGCATGGGCGCCGATCTGGCGCGCCACCTGGGCGATATCGGGGAAATCCGGGCCACCGTCGCGGCTGCTCTCATAGCAGCCGGCGAACTTGAACCAGGTGTTTCCTTTATCCAGCAGGCGTTTGATTACTTCAACATGCGCCGGGGTGGCGCCCGAGAAGATCTTGGCGTGATGGTCGATAACCCAACGGGATCTGAGACTTGCGAGCCGAGGCTCAAGTTCCGGCAGGGCAGAGCCATCGAATTGCACCGCCATCATCCAGCCCGCCGCATGGGCCATGGCGTCGATCTCTTCCAGCGCCTCTAGGCCGACAGCACCGCCGGGCAGGTCCATGATCCGGGCGCCGACGCAGCCTGCTGCGCTCAGCGCCTCGATCTCGGCCTCGGTGGTCTCTGGCGTGATCACGGCGACGCCCAGGGCATCCGCGCCCATCTCGGCCAGGCAGGCCAGCAGGCAGGCGTTGTCGGCCTGATGGGCATTGCCCTGGGTCACCACCACGCGGTCGATGCCCAGCCAACCCATCGCCTGCCGGTACATGTCGGGGGTGGGCAGCGGATCGGGCGGCAGGCCTGGGCCTCCGGGCAGGGCCGGGAAGCCGGGCAGATACATGTGCATCTGCGTATCCACCGCCCCTTTCGGCATTGCGGTCAGCGGCTTGGCGCCCGAGAGCTTGCGGTCGATCATGGGTCAGCCTTTCGGAGCGAAGCGGGCCAGCGCCTCGCGCTCGATCTCGATCCCCAGGCCGGGGCCATCGGGGACGGCGACGAAGCCGTCCTTGTGTTCCAGCGGCGTGGTGACCACGGCCTGTCGGAAGGGGTTGTGGGTGCGGTCGAATTCCATGATCGGGGCGACCGGCGCGTTGCGCACCGGGTCGGGCACCATGGCCGACATGAACTGCAAAGCCGTGGCGATCTGCACCGCCGTGCCCCAGACGTGGGGGACCACGCGGATGCCATGCAGGGAGGCCAGGTCGGCGACCTTCTTCGCCTCAGACAGCCCGCCCATGCCGCAGATGTCGGGCTGGATGATATCCACCACGCGCCGCTGCAGCGGGTCGCGGTAGCCCCAGCGGGTGTGCCAGGTCTCGCCGGCCGCCAGCGGGATCGGCTGGCGCGCCTTGACCTCCAGATAGGCGTCAAGCTGTTCGGGCACCACGGGCTCTTCAAACCAGTCGATGCCGTATTTCGCCGCCCTGTTCCCCAGCTCCACGGCTTCGTTAACCGTATAGCCATGATTTGCGTCGATCATCAGGCGACGATCCGGGCCGATGGCCTCGCGGACGGCGGCGATCACGCGCAGATCCTCTTCGACCCCGAAGCCGATCTTCACCTTCATGCGGCGGAACCCGGCTGCCGCATGGCCTGCCATTTCCTCGGCGTTGTCGGCCACCCGGTCTACGCCGTCCCGTTTGAAGGAGCCCGTTGCATAGGCCTCGATCCGCTCGCGCCAGCGCCCGCCCAGCAGGACGGAGACCGGCTGACCCAGGATCTTGCCCTTGAGGTCCCAAAGGGCAATGTCGATGCCCGAGAGCGCCGTGATCGTCAGGCCGCGCTGGCCCTGATCGCGCAGGGCGTTGTAGCAGGTGGCCCAGATCTTCTCTGTTTCCAGGGGGTTCTGGCCGATGACATGGGGCGCATAGGCGGCGACCACCGCCGCATTGGGCCCGGCGGGGCCGAGGCATTCGCCCCAGCCCGTGGTGCCATCCTCGCAGATGACCTCGACCAGCAGGTGCTGGCGCCGGTCGAAGCGCATGGTGGCGCTTTCAAACGCCGTCTCGAGCCGGTGTTCCAGCAGATGGGTGCGGATTTCCGCGACCTTCATGGCGGGCCTCACGTATTTGCGGCGATGATCTTGGCCAGGGTATCTTCCTCTGCCGGGGTCAGGTCGTCCAGTGGCGGGCGTACCTTGCCGGCATCGAAGCCAGCGAGGCGGACGCCGGCCTTGATGGCCGCGACGGCATAGCCCTTGCGGCGGGCGCGAAGCTCCATGAAGGGGTAGAAGAAGTCGTTCAGGATCTGCTCGCAGGTGGCCCGGTCGCCGGCACGCAGGGCGGCGTAGAACTTGTTGGCCAGGGCCGGCACGAAGTTGAACACGGCCGAGGAATAGGTCTCGTAGCCGATGCCGAGATAGGCCTCGGCAAAGAGCTCGGCCGTCGGCATGCCACCGAGATAGGTCAGCCGGTTGCCGATCTTGGCGGTGATCTGGCGCATCCGTCCGATGTCGCCGGAGCCATCCTTGAAGCCCACCAGGTTCGGGCAGGCGTCGCAGAGGCGGGCCACGGTATCGACCTCGTACTGGGCATTGTCGCGGTTGTAGATCATCACGCCGATGTCCACCGAGTCGCAGATCGCCTTGACGTGGGCAAAGAGCCCCTCCTGCGGAGCGTCGATCAGGTAATGCGGGATCAGCAGGATGCCATCGGCACCGGCGGCCTGGGCAGATTGCGCGATCTCGGTCGCCATCTCGGTGCCGTAGCCACAGCCCGAAACAATGGCCGTCTCGCCCGAGACTTCCTTGGCCGCCGCGACCACCGGGCCGATCTCGGCGGGGGTCAGCGAGAAGAACTCGCCCGTGCCGCCGGCGGCGAAGAGCACCGGGGCGTCATAGCCCGCCAGCCATTCCACATGGGCCTTGTAGCTTTCCGGCGCGAAGCGGCCTTCGGCGTCGAAATGGGTGACCGGGAAGGACAGCAGGCCAGAGCCCAGGGCGGTCTTGAGGGTATCGGGGGTCATTGCGTGGACCTTTCAAAACTTGTCATACAGGTTGTATGATATCTTGGCGTGGGCGTCAATAAATGGCGGAGAGGATCAAAGCGCCCTGGGGCGGAAAGCGGGCAGGTCGCGGGACCCGGCGGGTGCGGGCTGCGGGCCCCGAGGCGGGTGACGGCGCGCCGGAGCGGCGGCGCAATCCGCGCACGGGTCCAAGGGCACTTTGCCGGGGAAGGCGCGGGCGTCAGGCATTGTCGTCGTCCTCGTCAATCGGCAGGGCGGTGAACTTGCCGCCCTGGTAGAGATGCAGGGGGTCCTGCGGGTCGGGGTTCGGGATGGCCGCCTCGACCTGCGCGGCCCAGGCCTCGGCATTGTCCTGTGGCTGCCAGCCCAGGTAGTTGGCGGCGCGGTTGTCCCAGAAGCTGCGGTCATTGGCCGAACAGCCGTAGACGATGGGGCAGCCCAGCACCGGCACGGTGAAGGCGGCGCGGCAGAAGGCCACGAAATCGCGGTAGCTGAGCCAGGTGGAGAGCATGCGGTGGTCGGTAGGCTCGTCGAAGCAGGAGCCGATGCGCAGGATCGCGGTCTCTTGCCCGAACTTCTCGAAGTAGAACCGCGCCAGGGCCTCGCCGAAGACCTTGGAGACGCCGTAGAGGCTGTCCGGGCGCGGCATGGCGCTGGCGTCGATCACCTCGGACTGCGGATGGAAGCCCACCACGTGGTTCGAGGAGGCGAAAAGGATACGCGGCTGACCATTGGCGCGGGCGGCCTCGTAGAGGTTGTAGAGGCCAAGGATATTGGCCTCCATGATCGGGGCGAAGGGGCCTTCGACGGAATAGCCGCCAAGATGAATCACCGCGTCGCAGCCCTGCATCGCGGCCTTGAGAGAGGCCGCATCATGCAGCTCGGCCAGGCGGAAGGTCTCATGCGGGGCGAGGTCGGTGATCTCGCGCCGCCCCGAGACGACGACCTCCTCGGCGATCTCGCCCAGCAGGGGGCGGATGGCGCGGCCCATGCTGCCGGTGGCGCCGGTGAGCAGGATCTTTGTCATGCACTTGCCTTTCGTCATGCCGGGCCCTCCGGCGGGTGGCTCTGCCATTCGCCGAGCCAGGGAAAATCGGGACCGAGGTCCGAGAGATCGCCCGCCCCGGACCAGTCCCGCAGGAAGCGCGCCATGTCGGCGGGCCCGGCCTGCGGCGGGCGGTAACGGGGCTGGCGGGGGCCGTCGCAAAGCGCGCCCGAGGCCGCGTAGCCGGGGCCCGACCAATCGTCCCAGGGGGCGTTCAGGTTGATGTGATCCCCCATGGCGCAATCCAGCCAGAGGCATTTGCCGACCGAGAAAAGCGAGGCATCGCTTATGGTTGGCGGCTCTGCTTCACTGATGGCATCACGGGCGACCCGGCGCGCCTCTGGCGCCTGGCCGTAGGGAGAGGCCTTGACGCCTTCAAACCACTGGCGCCCGAGGTTGGTGCGCCGCTGCGCCATGCGGGGGCTGCCGTCATGGGTCAGCCGGCAGCGGTGGAAGACGAAGCCCCAGGGGGTCCGCGCATGGGTCGCGGGGGCGGTCAGCCAGCAATGGGCATCGCGGTCGCCACGGGCGCGGATCTCGCAGCCCTCGAACCAGGCGGTGGCCTGGCCGAAGATGAAATCCACGTCGCCTTCGATGTCGCAGCCAAAGAGGTAGCTGCGGCTGGTCGAGGCCTTGTCAGGCGATTGCAGGTAGAGCGTATCCTGCCAGCTGGAGAGGTGGACATGGCCCAGCGTCAGGCGGTCGGCCCCGGCCGACAGCAGTGCCACCGCCTGATGCTGGCCGCAGGGGAAGCGGCCCTGGGCATCGGCGCGGATGCCCTCGGGCGTCGCCTCGGGGCGCGAGCAGCCATAGGTGTTACGGATCGTCAGATTGTAAAGCTGCGTCTCAGGCGCCTCGATCCGCACCACGCTGGACAGATGGGTGCTGAGGGTCCGGCGCGCGCCGATGTGGTCATGGATGGCGCGGGTCTCGGGTGACGCCTTGGCGAACTGGGCGTCGAAACGGGCAAGGTACTCGGTGCCGGGCATTTCGGCGTCGATGCTCTCGGCCAGGGTGGTGTCGGCGGGCGTGGTGCCGAGACCGATCAGCGTGAAGCTGAGGGGCGTGCCGTTCATCTTGACCTGCGGCAGGTAGAGCAGGCCCCCGTAGGTGCCGGGGGCGAGGCCGATCACCACGCGCCCACCCTGCCCGGCCTTGCGGGCGCGGGCGATGGCCTCTTCGACGGCCCGCTGCAGGGTGCCATCGCCGGGGGCAACGGTGATCGCGGGCGCCAGATCCGGCACGTCGCGCGGCGGGTCCCAGGGATCGTCGCGCAGGGCGGAAACGGGGCCCGCCCGGCGCAGAACCTCGGACAGGGTCACCTGCGCAGCCTCGGCCTCGGTCAGCATCGGACGGATGCCATGGTGGCGCAGGGCCCAGTCGTTGAGGCAGGCGGCCGTCATCCGCGCGCCTTCCGGGCGATCTCTGCCGCCGCTGCCATCATCAGCGGGCCGACGCCCTTGGCATCATCGGACACCCGGCGCTCGGAGACATAATAGGGGCCGGTGCCATCGCGGAAGCGGCCCTCGAACCAGCCGAGGCCGGCGACCCAGCACATCTCGACCATCGACGGCTTGCCCTCCACCTCGCGCAGCGCATAGGCGGTGAGATCGTCGAAGAGCATCGCGACATCGCCGTCGTAGAGGCCCAGTTCGGCGCCCTTCAGCAGGCCGTAGACGAACATCGCCGAGGCCGAGGTCTCGAGGTAGTTGCCCTCGAGCTCGGGCTCATCCAGCACCTGCAGCCAGAGGCCCTCGGGGCGGCGGTAGCTGGCGACGTCGGCCAGCAACTTGACGGTGCGGTCGCGCAGGGGCGCGAAACGCTCGGGTCCGACCAGTTCGGCCACGTCGACCAGCGCCATGACCAGCCAGCCAAGGGAGCGCGACCAATGGGCGTGGCTCATCCCCGTTTCCGGATCGCACCAGGGCTGCATTTTCGCCTCGTCGATGGCATGGGCGTAAAGGCCCGTCTTTTCGACGAAGAGCATCTTCAACGCGGTATCGAGCTGGGTCAGGCTGTCGGTGACATAGGCCTCCTGCCCCGTCGCCAGGCCGTAGCCGATCTGGAACGGCGGCCCCATGTAGAGACCATCCAGCCAGACCTGCCAGGGGTAGCGCAGCTTGTGCCAGTAGACGCCCGAGCGGGTGCGGGGATGGGTGTCGAGCTGGCGGATCTCGAGCGCGGCGCATTGCATGTAGACCGGATCGCCGGTCTGCTCTGCGAGGTCCAGCAGGGCGCGGCCCGAGAGGATGTTGTCGATGTTGTATTCCGAGGGGTTGTAGCCTGCGAGGCTGGGGCCTTCGCCGATCTGGGCATCGACCATGCGCTTCATGGTGTCGCGCCAGTGGGCCTCTCCGGTCGCATCGGCCAGCAGCGCGAGGCCCCGGAAGATGCAGCCGTCCTCGTAGCACCAGCGGCCCTCCTTGTAGGGCTGCCAGGCGGCGAGGAAGTCGGTGAAATAGCGCGTCAGCACTTGCGGCGTCTCCTGTTCTTCGATCGGGATGACCTGCCCCGCCACTTCGGCGAAGTCGGACCAGAGCGCGCGGCCAGAGACCGCCTCGACCCCGTCGGCCATCAGCGGCACCTGCGGCGGGGCCGAGGGATCGAGCGAGGCGCGGAAGTTCATCAGCCGCACGCCGGTGACGGGGGCTTCGGGCAGACCAAGGACGGCCACGGCGCAGACCGCCACATCGGTGGCGATGACGTTCCGGAAGGTGATGTCGTGGATGCGCGGGGTGGTCTCGTCCACCGGCGCGGGGTTGCGGGACTGGACCTCGGGCGAGCGCCCGTCCGGGTCGCAGTAATAGAAGGCGTTGATCGCCAGCGGCGTGCCGACGCCCTGCATCAGTACGTCTGAGAAATGCACGCGGGCGACCTCTCCGCCCCTGCCCCTTCGGGTCTTGATCCTGAGGCCGCGGTCGGTGCCGATGAACTCGCAGGCGGTGACGGTGACATCGGTGATATCGCCGGACATCTCGGAGCCCAGCACCATGCCGCCGTGGCCGCGCTCCATCAGGCAGTGATGCACGTGCAGGCGGCGGGTGGGGGCCAGGTGATCGGCCAGCCCCTTCAGCGCGCCGGTGCCACGCTTGCCGGATTTCACCGCGATGCAGTCATCGCCCACAGAGAAATGGATGCCCGCGAGGGTCACATCGGTGCAGCTTTCGGGGTTGAGCCCGTCGGTGTTGGGGCTGTCGTGCGGGTTCTGGATCTTCAGGCCCGCGCAGGTCAGCCCGTCGATGCGGTAGGGATGCACCGTCCAGCTGGGGGAATTGCGCACCGTGATGCCGGAGAGCTGGACATCGCGCCCATGGGCCAGGAAGAGCGCGCGCGGACGGCGGGCGTCGTCGCGGGTGTCCTTGGGCCAGGACCACCAGTCGCCGCGATCCCCGCCGGCATCCAGCGTGCCCAGGCCGGTGATCACCAGGCCGTCGCAGTCCACGGCGGTCAGCGGGGCGGCGAAGCTGGCTTCGGGCAGGCCTTCCCATGTGCCGATGACGCGGCCCGCGTCGTCGCGGGGCGGCAGGATGGGCCATGCGCTGCGGTCGTGCAGGGCGAAGAGCTCGGCCCCCTCTTCCAGCCAGAGCGTCATCTGCGCCCTGAGGAAGACGGGAGAGATGGCGAAACGGCCTGCGGGCACATGCAGGGTGCCGCCCTCGGGCAGCGCCGCCAGAGCCCGCGCGAAGGCCGGCGCGTTGTCGGCCAGATCGGGCGAGGCACCATGGTCGGTCACCTTGACCAGACCGGCGCAGGGGGCGGTGCGGAAGGACAGCGCCTGCCGCCCGATGGAGAATTCGTAGTCGGTGTCGGGGCTCAGCCCCTCGATGAAGACCGGCGCCACGCGGGTTTCACCGCGCGCGACGATGCGGCCCTCACCGGCGCAGCTCCAGCCCATGGGCGCGGCGAGCCCGTAGCGGGTGCCGGGCGGCGCCACCAGCAGGCAGGCGGTGCGCGACGAGACGGAGGCGAGCGAAAGCGCGGACATCGGGGTCTTTCGTGGCAGGCGCCGGACGGACAGCCGGCGGTCAGATGGGTCGAGGATCGGGGCCGGCGCAGAGGTCCGGCCCCGAAGGTCAGTCGTGGATCGGGCGCGGGACGCGCCCGACAGGATCAACCGGGATCAGAGATCGTCGAGGAATTCCTGGATGCCGTAGAGCATCTCTTCGGCGGCTTCCTCGGCCGAGATCTCGCCATAGGCGAAGAGCTCGAGCGAGTCCTCGATGGCACCGCGCACGTCCTGGTCTTCCATGAAGGGGCTGATCGCCGGGCCGGTGGCGTTCAGCACCTGTTCCTGGGCCTTCAGCTGCATGGGCTGGAAGGCATCGGCCTCAGAGAGCTGCGACAGCGCGGCGGCGGAGGCAGGCACACCGCGGGCGGTGCCCATGGCGGCGATGCCTTCGGGCTCGTTCAGCATGCAGTTGACGATCTGGGCCGCGGCCTCGGGCTCGTCCGTATTGGCCGAGATCGAGAAGACCATGGAGGCCTTGCGGTAGATGCCTTCGGTCTTCTCGCCGTCCTGGGACAGCATGCCGACGTAATCAAGCTCCATCCCCTCGGCGAGCGGATCGGAGATCTTGAAGTAGGTGGAATCCCACTGCAGCGTGCCGGCGATCTCGCCCCTGGACCACTTGGGGTTCTCATGCAGCGCGATGTTGCCCGCCGCCGCCACGTCGCCCCAGGGCTGGATCACGTGATTGTCCACCAGCGACTGGTAGAAGGTGATGCCGTCGACGATGTCTTCCTTCGACCAGGTGACCTCGTTGGTGGTCGGGTCGATGAAGGGGGTGCCGGTCTTCTGGGTGACGTAGGCCTGCATGATCAGCGAGGCGTCCAGACCGATGCCCTCGAAGGGATAGTACTCCTCGCCCAGCTTCTCGGCGAAGACGGGGCCCGCGGCCTTCAGATCGTCCCAGGTCTGGGGCAGTTCGAGCCCGGCCTTGTCGTACATCGTCTTGTTGAAGACGAAGATCCGGCCGGTGGTCGACAGCGGCAGACCGTTCAGCTTGCCGTTGCGGGTGCCCGCGGCCAGCTGGTCTTCGGTCCAGTTGGAGAGGTCGATGGTGTCCGACAGTTCGTAGAGATCGGCGAAGCCGTCGCCGTTCTTCGAGAAGATCGGCAGCCAGGGCCAGTTGATCTGCATGATGTCGGCTTCGGTCTTGCCCGCGATCTGGGTGGCGACCTTTTCAAAGTGGCCCGACCAGCCGGTGAATTCGGGCTGGATGGTGTGGCCGTGCTTCTCGCCACAGACCTTCAGCGCTTCCTGGGTTGCGGCATGGCGGCTGTCTCCTCCCCACCAGCTCATGCGCAGATCGGCGGCCTGGGCCGAGCCGCTGAGCGCGGTGCCGGCGAGTGCCATAGCAATAAACGTCTTTTTCATGTTTTCCTCCCTGAACAGACGTTGGTCTTAGTCGGCGGGCAGCGACACGTTCGCGCCGCTCTCCGCGTCGAAGATGTGGATATTCGCCCCGAGGGGACGCAGACCCACCTGGTCGCCGCGCCCGATCTTCTTGTCGAGTTCGGCCGAGGGGACGACCACGACGAACTGGGCCCCCTCCACTTCCACGTGCAGGTTCACCTCGTGTCCGAGGAATTCGATATTGCTGACCGTGCCGGTGAAGGCATTGGCCTCATCCGCCGCGACCACCTGCAGGTGCTGCGGTCGGATGCCCAGCGTCACCGGCCCCTCCTGCGCGCTCAGGCGCGAGGCCAGGCCTTCGGCAACGGTGATCTTCTGGCTGCCGGCGGTGAGCACGGGCAGAGCGCCGTCATGGGTCAGGGTGCATTTGACCAGGTTCATCTCGGGCATGCCGATGAAGCCCGCGACGAAGTCATTGGCCGGGCGTTCATAGAGCGTCGTCGGATCGGCGACCTGCATGATATGGCCGTCCTTCATCACGCAGATGCGGTCGCCCATGGTCATCGCCTCGACCTGGTCATGGGTCACGTAGACCACCGTCGCGGGCCGTCCCTCGGAGCGCAGGCGCTTGTGCAGGTCGGTGATCCGCACGCGCATCGAGGCGCGCAGCTTGGCGTCGAGGTTCGACAGCGGCTCGTCGAAGAGGAAGACCTCGGGGTGCTTGATCAGCGCGCGGCCCAGGGCCACCCGCTGGGCCTGCCCGCCCGAGAGCTGCTTGGGCAGCCGGTCGAGCAGCTGCTCGATCTCGAGGATGCCCGAGACCTCCTCTGTGGCGGTCTCGATCTCGGCCTTGGGCTTGCGCTTCAGCTTCAGCCCGAACGACAGGTTCCGGCGCACTTTCATATGCGGGTAGAGCGCATAGTTCTGGAACACCATGGCGATGCCGCGACGGCCGGGCACCAGGTCGTTGACCACCTGTTCGCCGATGCGAACCTCGCCGCCGGTGATGGTCTCAAGTCCCGCGATCATCCGCAGGGTGGTGGACTTGGCGCAGCCCGAGGGGCCCACGAGGACCATGAACTCGCCCTCTTCCACGTCCAGGTTGATGCCATGAACGGCCTTGAACCCGTTCCCGTAGGTCTTTTCGACCCCGCGCAGTTGCAACTCGGCCATCAGCCTTTCACCCCCCCTGTAGAGATGCCTTCGATGAAATATTTCTGGGCCATGAAGAAGACCGCGAGGCTTGGCGCCAGGGCGAGCACCGACATGGCGAGGATCTGGTTCCAGGCGAAGGCCTCGGTCGTGTCGATCGACAGCTTCAGCGCCAGGCTGACCGGATACTTGTCGACCGAGCTGAGGTAGATCAGCGGGCCGAGGAAGTCGTTCATGGTCCACATGAACTGGAACAGGCAGACCGAGATCAGCGCCGGCATCAGCATGGGCACGACGATGAAGATCAGCGTCTGCAGCGTGTTGGCCCCGTCGACGCGGGCGGCTTCCTCCATGTCGCGCGGGATGGCGCGCAGGAACTGGATGACCATGAAGACGAAGAAGGCATCGCCCGCCAGTGCCGAGGGCACCCAGAGCGGCAGGAAGGTGTTCAGCCAGCCCAGGTCCCGGAACAGCAGGTACTGCGGGATGCGCGTCACCACGTTGGGCAGCAGCAGCGTGGCGATGACCGAGGCGAAGAGGATCTTCTTGCCCGGAAACTCGAAGCGGGCAAAGCCATAGGCCACCAGCGTGCAGGAGATCGCCGTGCCGATGGTCTTGGGGATGATGATCCACAGCGAGTTCATGAAGAACCGCCCGAAAGTATAGGCCGTCGAGGTCTGCCAGCCGTCGATATAGCCCTGGATGGTCGGATTGCTGGGCCAGAAGCCGGGCGAGGAGAACATCTCGGCGTTGGTCTTGAAGCTGGCGCCGATGAGCCAGACCAGCGGGTAGACCATGATCAGGCCGACGACGGTCAGCAGCGTGTAGCGCAGCGCGGCGTTGAACCGGGCCTTGCGGCGCAGCTTGATTTCCAGCTGGGTGGGCGCTTCGCGCTCGCCGCTGCCGGAATGCTTGGGAAGATAGGAGAAGGCAGCCATGTCATTCAGCTCCGCTTGTCGCCTGCGTAGTAGACCCACTTCTTGGACGACCAGAAGGCGATGAGCGTCAGCACCATGATGATGGCGAAGAGGACCCAGGCGATGGCCGATGCGTAGCCCATGTCGAAGCTCTTGAAGGCCTCGTCATAGATGTAGAGCGGGAGCAGATAGGTGGATTTCAGGGGGCCGCCCTGGGTGATGATGTAGGGGCCGTTGAATTCCTGGAACGCCTGCACGGTCTGCATGATCAGGTTGAAGAAGATCACCGGGGTGATCAGCGGCAGGGTGATCGAGCGGAAGATCTGCCAGGGCCCCGCACCGTCGATGGCCGCGGCCTCGTAGAGCGACTTGTCGACCGATTGCAGCGCCGCGAGGAAGATCACCATGGCCGAGCCGAACTGCCAGCAGCGCAGCAGGGTGATGGTGAAGAGCGCGTTTTCCGGGTCGCCGAACCAGTTGATGCCCTCGCCGCCGAGCGCGATGATCGCCATGTTCACCAGGCCGGTGTCGGCGAAGATGTAGCGCCACAGCACCGCGATGGCGACCGAGCCGCCAAGGATCGAAGGCACGTAGTAGGCCGTGCGGAACAGGTTGATCGCCTTCAGCCGGTAGTTCAGCACCACCGCGATGAACAGCGCGAAGACCAGCTTCAGTGGCACCGTGGTGAAGACGTAGATCAGCGTGACCTTCAGCGACTTGTCGAAGGTGCGATCGCGGGTGAAGAGCTTCTTGTAATTGTCGAGGCCCACGTACTCGGGCTTCGACAGCAGGTCATAGTCGGTGAAGCTGAGGTAGAAGGACGCGAGGAAGGGGAAGGCGATGAAGAGCGCCAGCCCGATCACATAGGGCGCCACGTACCAGAGGCCGACGTATTTGCTGTCTCCGCCCATCAGGCCACTTCCTTCACAAGGCGGTCCGGCAGGTGCTTCGAGGTTGCGCGCACCATATCCGAGAACATCTGACGCGCCTCGTTGCCCCCCAGGGGTGCGACCAGCGGGTCGGTGCGGAAGAGGTCGAGGAGCCCGTCGTGGTGCCCCTCTGCCACCGCCTCGAGCAGGGCGCTCTGGCGCGCGGCGTGGTCATTGACGATGGGCGCCAGCCCCTCGGGCAGGCGACCCGCCATCATCGGCGTCACGCCAAGGCCCGAGAACATCGCGTTGCTTTCCACGATGGCGCCCATGGGCAGGTTCTCGATCTGGCCGCGATTGGGCAGGTTGACGTTCGAGACATGACTGCCGCCGCTCTTCAGCGCGATGATCTGATCCACCAGCGCCTCGTCCGAGCGTTTCGCGGACACCTGCCCCTCGCCTGCCAGCAGCGCCGCGCGGCGACGGCGCTTCTCGGCGTTGTCCTCGATGCGGAACTCCACCGGGGTCAGGCCGAAGTCCCAGTCCTGCGGCTGGGTCAGGTACTCGGCGGCGGGCAGGAACTCGACCAGGTGGCGATCACCTGCGGCGGCGGGGATGCCGAACCGGCGGAAGAGGTCGAACTTCACCCGGCTGCGGTCGTCGTAATACTGCGCCCAGCGGTCCTCGGGGTCGGGCTCATGCGCGACCCAGCCGGCCTGGAATTCCTCGGCGAAGGCGCGGTAGGCGGGCAGCATGTCCTGCCCCGCCAGGGCGATGCGGTCGACGAAGGTGAAATGGTTGATGCCAAGGACGTTCACCTCGACATCGCGGTGGGTATAGAGCGCCTCTCCGGCGCTGCGATTGCCCAGCCAGGCCACCTGCCTGCGCAGCTTGGTGACCTCGTGGCACTCGCCCCAGCACTTGATTCCGGGGAAGGCGCGGTAGAGCGCGCCGGTCAGCACCGACATCGGGTTGGTCAGGTTGCAGACATAGGCGTCGGGGGCGTGCTGGCCGATGGCGCGGCCGATCTCCATCATCATGGGGATCGAGCGCAGGGCCCGCACGAAGCCGCCCGGCCCCACCGTGTCGCCGACGGCCTGGGGCACGCCGTAGCGGCTGGGGATGTTGATATCCTCGGCCATGTCGCTGAACGAGCCCGGCAGGATCGAGACCACCACCACGTCGGCGCCGCGCAGCGCCTCTTCCATCGTGGCCGCCACCGAGTAGCGCGCCGGGGTCCCTTCCGAGACCTCGGCGAAGCGGGCGCCGAGGCGGGCGTTCTCTTCCGCCGCGGCGCGGTCGATGTCGTATAGGCGGACCTCGGCGGCGAGATGCTTGTCCGCTGCAAGGTCGGCCATCAGGCCAAGCGCCCAGTTGATCGAGCCACCGCCGATATAGGCAATGGTCACGTCCAGATTCTTCAACCCGGTATTCGTCATATGTGCTAAGCTCCTGTCAGGACGCCTCCTGCGGCCCGACAGCCTCCCCTCCGAAAGTTGTCGGACTAGTTGTATGACATCCCTTCCGCTCGACGCAACTGATTTGTTTCCGCGGCGTAGACCGCAGCCGAAAACGTGCCTTTGTTCTGAAAATACGGGTTTCCCACGGCGATACCCGAGCAGGGAAATGCCGCGCCACGGGCAAAAGCCCAGGCGGATTTTCGGCAGTCACGCTCCGCACTTGGAGGTGATCGGCGGAATTTGTCTGACAGGATTCGACGCGCCTGGACGCGGGGGATGCAAGGTCATGAAGAAAAGCTGAGAAGAGCTCTTGCGCCCCGTCGCGGGTTTGACTAGAACGCGCTTCACCGCCAGCGTGGCCCGTTCGTCTATCGGTTAGGACGCCAGGTTTTCAACCTGGAAAGAGGGGTTCGATTCCCCTACGGGCTACCACTTTTCCCACAAGCTTTACCTGACATGCCGCCCTCTTTCGGGCGCTGCGCGCATACGTCGTGAGACGGGCCCACCTGTCATGGGCCCGGCCGTCCCGTGGCCGTCTTGATTCGCGTTGTGCGGAGAGCCGCGCTCAGGCTGCGGCGCAGCCTGCCAGCGCGGCGGTATCGTCGAGGATGATCTTCACCGGCACATGGCTGGCGGTATCCAGCGCCAGCGGCCCGGCATAGACGGCACGGAAGGCCTCGGCCCCGCCGTTCAGCAGCACCGCGCGGGCCACGCCGCCGGCAAAGTGCAGCCCCTGCCCCGGCAGGAAGACCAGCAGCAGGTCCTGGGCGAGATGGGCCATCAGCCCGGCATAGAAGTTCACGTAGTCCGCCAGCTCTGCATCGCCCGAGCCCATGAGGCTCGCGGGCCGGTCATCGCGGCCGGTCGAGAGCTTCCACAGCTTCTCGAAGCCACGCCCCGAGAAGAGGTGCTCGACGGTGTCGAAACCGTGCTCGTCCGTGCCGATGCGCTCTTCGATGGCCGCGCGGATGCGCCAGGCCAGCTGCACATGGCCCATCTCGGCCTTGGGCACCACGGGTCCGGTGGGGGTGATCACGACAGGAGAGACATTGAAGCCGGTGCCGATGCCCGCCACTAGGGCCTGGTTGCCGAAGGCGGGGATATCCGGGGTCACATGATCCAGCCCGCCCGCCGTCAGCGAGGGCACCGAATAGCCAAGCGCCTCGAGATCGTTGATCAGCCGGGCGGGGGCGCCGAAGAGCTGGGTCAGCTTGCCGATGTTGAAGGCCCAGTCGCGATTGGTCAGCCGGGCATGATCGCCGGTGACCGGGCCTGCGACGGCGACGCAGATGCGCTCCAGCGGGCCGGGGGTGGTGGCGGCCAGGTAGGCCTCTGCCGCGTCATAGAAGGTGGCGAAATCATCGTTGCGATAGGAACGGATCGTCTCGGGCTTGACTTGCAGCCCCTCGGCCAGGGCAAAGCGCACATTGGTTCCGCCCACATCAGCAACCAGTTTCATCTGTCCCTCGCCACAGAAGTTTCGTCGCCGGTTGCATAGCCATTGTTAGCGGTAAAACCAATGGAAAGAAGCCATCCGGGAGGGGTTTTTTGCCCAGGGGCGCAGGTGACGCCCGGCAGGCAGGCGACCGCCCCCGCAGGAAGCAGATCCATGCGCCTTGCCGGTCCGATGATCCCGGCCCGGTCGCGGGCCCGGGGAGGACCGGAGGTGGGCAGGCCACTGGCGGCGACCGGCAATCGGGTCGCGCTGTGGCACTTTCATCGCAGCCGCGCCGCCACCGGAAAATGAGTGATCTCAACGCGCTTTCGCCGCGTCGCGGCCCCTTCTGCCATATGACCTCTAGCCGCGTCCCGACAGCCTGGCGCGGGTGCTGCGCGGGGTGGCCAGCATCAGGTTCGTCTCGCTGCCGAGGATGCCGGGGATATCGCGGATGCGGCGCAGCACCTCGTCTAAATCGGTCAAAGTCGCGGTCCCCAGCTCTGCGATCAGGTCCCACTGGCCGTTGGTGGTGTGGATCTCCTGCACCTCTGGCAGGGCCGAGAGCCTGGCCACCACGCGCTCGGCGGTACGCCCCTGGACCTTGATCATCATCAAGCCGCGCACGGGCTGCGCCACCGCATCGGCGCGCAGGATCACCGTGTAGCCCAGGATCTCTCCGCTGGCCTCGAGCCGCTCCATCCGGTTGCGCAACGTCGCGCGCGAGACCGAAAGCGCCTGCGCCAGGTCCGAGATGCTGCGCCGGCCATTGTGCCGCAGCAGGGTGATGAGGTGCCGGTCCAGGTCGTCCATCTACCATTCCGTCAATTTGATCTACCATATCGGTAGCAAGTTCTGGTCATTTTGCCAATAATTACCATTCAAACCGCCATCTCCCTGCGGCCTAGTGGCCGGGAAGGAGATCACCAGATGCAATTCAACCTGATTGGCGTGCCGCTGCAGGACGGTGCCGCGCAGCCGGGCTGCGAGATGGGCCCCTCGGCCCTGCGCACCGCCGGGATCATCCCCGCGCTGGAACGGCTGGGGCACGAGGTACGCGACCGGGGCAACGTCACCCCCCGCCCGGCCCAGGTCGTCGACCACCCGAACGCCGCCCTGCGCGCCCTGCCCCAGGTCATCGGCTGGACAGAGGCCCTGGCCGAGGTGGCCTACCGCGAAAGCGGCACCGGCGTGCCGATCTTCATGGGCGGCGACCATGCGCTCTCGGCCGGGACCGTCAGCGGCGTGGCGCGGCGGGCGGCGGAAGAGGGCCAGCCGCTCTTCGTGCTCTGGCTCGACGCCCATACCGACTTCCACGACCCCGCCAGCACCGAAAGCGGCAACCTGCACGGCACGCCGGTGGCCTATTTCGCGGGCCGGCCGGGGTTCGAGTGCTTCCCGCCCCTGCCCCACCCGGTGCCGGAAGAGCGCATCTGCATGATGGGCATCCGTTCGGTCGACCCGGCAGAGCGGCGGGCGCTCAGCGGGTCAACGGTACAGATCCACGACATGCGCGAGATCGACGAGACCGGCGTGGCGCCCCTGCTGCGCGCCTTCCTTGCACGGGTGGCCCAGGCTGGCGGGCGGCTGCATGTGAGCCTGGACGTGGACTTCCTCGAGCCCGCCATCGCGCCCGCTGTCGGCACCACGGTGCCCGGCGGCGCCTCCTTCCGCGAGGCCCATCTGATCATGGAGATGCTGCATGACTCGGGCCTTGTCACATCGCTCGACCTGGTCGAGCTGAACCCCTTCCTCGACGAGCGCGGGCGCACGGCGCACCTGCTGGTCGACCTCACCGCCAGCCTGATGGGCGAGCGTATCATGGACCGCCGGACAAGGAGCTTCGCATGACCTCTCAGACCCTCAACCTCGTGCCCTTCGTCGATGTCGACAACATGATGCGGCTGGTCCACGCCGTGGGGATCGAGCGCTTCCTGCAGGAGCTTTCCGACTACGTGGCCGAGGATTTCCGCCGCTGGCAGCTCTTCGACAAGACCCCCCGCGTGGCGGCGCATTCGCCCGATGGGGTGATCGAGCTGATGCCCACCTCCGACGGCACGCTCTACGGTTTCAAGTACGTCAACGGACACCCCAAGAACACCAGGAGCGGCCGCCAGACGGTGACCGCCTTCGGCATGCTGTCGGATGTGGACACCGGCTATCCGCTGCTGCTGTCCGAGATGACCATCCTCACCGCCCTGCGCACCGCTGCGACCTCGGCGGTGGCGGCGAAGGCGCTGGCGCGGGAGGGCTCTCGCTGCATGGCGCTGATCGGCAATGGCGCGCAGAGCGAGTTCCAGGCCATGGCCTTCCGCGCCGTGCTGGGGGTCGACCGGCTGCGGCTTTACGACATCGACCCGGAGGCCACGGCGCGTTGCCGGTCCAACCTGGCGCGTTTCGGCTTCGAGATCACCGCCTGCGCCTCGGCGGAGGAGGCCGTGGAGGGGGCCGATATCATCACCACCGCCACGGCGGACAAGCTATATGCGACGATCCTTTCCGACAACATGGTCGGCGCGGGCGTGCACATCAACGCGGTCGGCGGCGACTGCCCCGGCAAGACCGAGCTGCACCGCGATATCCTGCTGCGGTCCGAGATCTTCGTGGAATACCCGCCGCAGACCCGCATAGAGGGAGAGATCCAGCAGCTGGACGAGGATTATCCGGTGAAGGAGCTCTGGCAGGTGCTTTCGGGCCAGATACCGGGCCGCACCGATACGGCACAGGTGACGCTCTTCGACAGCGTGGGTTTTGCCACCGAGGATTTCTCGGCCCTGCGCTACGTGCGCGATCAGCTTGCGGAGCACGCCTGCTACCAGGACCTCGACCTGCTGGCCGATCCCGACGAGCCGCGGGATCTTTTCGGCATGCTGATGCGCGCGGCCCCGGCGCGGCGCAGCGCCTGAGATCGGGGGCGGGCCGCGTCCCGCTTGGCCCCATGTTGCGCAGGACCCGAGGCCTGGCCGCCAGTGGCCGGGCCTCAGGCCATGCGCGGGGCCTTGGGTGTCAGAACGACCAGAGCCCCAGCCGAAGGGTCAGTTTCCTCGCCACGGCACGCAGCCTGTTCGTCAGCAGGCGCTTGCGCTTGAGAAAGCCGTAGTTCCAGCGCTTTTCCCCGGCGGCCCGGCTGCTGCGCCCGGCCTCGATCGTGCTTTCGCTGTCCCCCGGGCGGACCAGTGGCGGCCAGACCGCAAGGCCCCGCCCCGAGCGCACCATCTCTTCGCGCAGGAAGAAGTCCACCGGCAGGCGCACGCGGGCGTGGGCCTCGATGAAGCGCCGGGCGCCGGCGCGGCTCCAGAGCAGGGCGCGGGTGGTCATCGGGAAGTAATGCGCCGCCACCAGCGCATGGCCCTCGCCGCAGGACCCGAGCCGGGTGAAGTACTTCAGCCGGTCCGGTCCGAGGTGGACAACGTCGCACCGCGAGGACGCGAGCTCCGGCCGGTCAAGCAGCGCCTCCAGCGCCTGCTTGAACTCCGGCCCCACGGTGATGTCATCCTCGAAGACCAGACCATGGGGTGCGCCGCTCAGCAGCACCTGCCGCGCGGCCTCCAGGTGGCTGAGATAACAGCCGAACTCTCCGGCCGACATGGGCCGCCCGAGCAGCCGCCGGCAGGCGACCTGATCGCAATGCGCATCCCTGTCGGGGTCAAGGAACCGACCGTCCGCCGCCGGCACGCGGGTAAAGCCGATCCCGGCGCGCTCCAGCATCTCACCCGCCCGTTGCAGCCGCTCGGGGCAGCGGTCGAGGTTGATGAGGAAGACCGGGAGCGCGCGATCAACCATGCAGCACACCGTGCAGGTAGCTTCCCTTCGGCGGCATCCCGTCGTAGCGATCCAGCAGGTAGCGGCGCAGGCGGTTGTTCCACAGGTGCACGGCCATGGCACCCGCCGGCAGGTCCTCGTCCCGCAGCGCTCCGGGGTCGGCGAAACGGGCGTAGTCGTCGACCGCCACGGGGTAGAAGCTCTGTTCCGGCAGCGCATGGGCGATCTCGCCGCTCATGCGCAGGGCATGGGTCAGCCCGTTGGGCCCCAGCGACCCCCAGGGCCATCGGGCGATCCCGAGCCCGCCCGACAACAGATCCCGCAGACGGTATTTCAGCCTTCGCAGCCCGGTGACATGCGGCGGCACCCCGGTGCTCTGGGCGGTGAAACTTGCAAGGAAGTCCAGCGCGGGCGAGCCTTCGGGCAACCCCAGAACGGCGTTGTTGACGATCTCGGGCCCTTGCCAGGCGAAGACATGCTTCGAGGTGAAAGCCAGCGGCCTGATGGCCACCACGTCGAGGTCGACCCAGAGGAAATCGGTCTTCTTCAAGAGCTGGTAGCGAAAGAGGTTGGCATGCAGCGCCGCGCTGCCGTTCCTGGCGTAGCGGGTGATCCGATCCGCAGGCAGGATGTCCTGCGCGTTGCGCCAGCTCACCCCTTCGGGCAGGTCCGGCAAGGGCGCATAGCTGAAGACGGTCATCCGGTGCCCGCTGCGCAGGAAGGAGGCCATCGAGGCAAGCTCGATCGGTCCCAGGGGCGAGCCATCCCAGAAGCTGGCGACGGCGCGTGCGGAGGGGGCGGTCTCAGGCAAGGCGCTGCTCTTTCTGGGGAGCGGCAACGTCCTCGCCCCCGAAAACCAGCTCCGAGACCATTTCCTCGGCCCCTTCGGGATAGAAGATCCGGTCGGCGGAGCCCGGACAATGGGTCAGCTCGCCGATACGGAACTCGTTGCCGCTGACATACATGTCGACGCGGACGAAGTCGAAATGGGCCCCCAGCTTCTCGGCGGCGGCGACCATCTCGTCGAGGCAGGCGGGCCGCGGGTATGGCCCGGTCGCCTCAGGCTTGCCGAAGGAAACTTTCAGCTCCTGCCACTGGCGCGTATAGACCCTGCGGGTGTGCTGGCGGTGGCGGTCGAAGTCCACGTGCACGACGCCGACCCTGCCCTTGTAGACGTAGAACTTCACATCATCGGCAAAGCGGGAGCCGAAGACGAAGGGTTCGACGATGATCTTCGGCGTCAGGCCCAGGTAGTTCCGTTCGCGGGTGACCTTGTGGTGTGTGCTGCGCAGCCACCGCTTCAGCCGCTTGCGGTCGATCTGCCCGTCCTCGGTGCAGAGCACCGCGCCCGAATGGGCCGTGCCCTTGACGAAACAGGCCTGCGGAAAGCTGTAGGCGTCGATCTCCTCGGCGCTGCGCAGCACCGCCAGCGTGGGCACCAAGTGGCGCTTGCCAACCACGGAGCCGATGAAATCCTTCACCAGTTCCTTGTCCGTCATCGTGCGGATGAAGGCGTCGTCCAGGTAGCCATCCCACTTCACGAAGAAGAGCCGGTCATTGTAGAGCCCGCCTCGCTTGGGGAAGCGGCCATGGAAGGAGACGAAGCGCGCCAGGGCGTAAAGCCGGTCGGTCTGCACACTGCTCGGCAACCGCTTGGTGAGCTTCTTGAAGAACAACGCAACCACGGCAAGAAATTTGCTTCGGGACAAGGCTCCGAACCTCCTGACCTATGGGTAAGTTAAGTCCCGATTAATTATCATGACTTGAATGATCGGCAAACGGAATGACCCGAAATTCAGCGCCCTGCCACAAATTGACACCCTGGATCGAAGCGTCGGGACAGCCCGCGCTCTGGCGCTGATCGAAGAGGAAAGCCGGCCTGTCCGGGGCCATGCCGGGCGTGCAGCGGTTCGGGTCAGAGCAAGGCCCTGGATTGCAGATCGCGCCACTGCCGTGGTGGCAGGCCGATCCGGCGGCGGAAGGCGGCGGTAAAGTTGCTGACGCTGGAATAGCCAAGCTCGTCTGCAATGGCCTTGATCGGCTTGCCCGCCAGCAAGCTGCGGCGCGCCAACTCCAGGCGCAGGATATCCGCGCCCTGCAGCAGCGTATGTCCATGCACCTCGCGGTAGGCAAGGGCCAGGCGGCGAACCGGCAGACCGAGGCTTAGGGCCAGTTCGGTCGGCCCCGGCGGAGACGCACCGGCAGCGGCCATGCGCGCATGGGCCTCCTGCGCCGCACGGATTTCATGCGGCGCGAGGCCGACCGGTCGCCCCTCCTCGGCCAGGGCCTCAAGATGATGCGACAGCACCAGCAGCGCCGCCCCCTCCACCAGCCGGTTGCGCAGCGGTCCACGGCTGGCCAGCGCATCGCGCACTGTCTCTCGCAGGTGGTTCGGCAAAGGGGCCGGACGATGGTAGCTGCCGCGCGCGGCCCGACGCAGAACCGCGCGAACGGGGCGCGGCACATCCGCCCCGAACCAACGCTCTATCGCCTCGAAGGAGGCCTCGACGCCGAAGCCCTCGCTGATCGCATCGGGAAAATGGAAGTTCATCGCCGGCGCTCCGGGACTGATCAGCCCCGCAAGCTCGCTATCCACCTGGGTGCCGCAGGTCATCTCGGCGCGGAAACCTCCGATCAACGGGACTTGCGTGAACAGGTAGTCGGTGCCCCTGGCCCCGGTGACCTCGACCGTATGGTTGGGGTCCGGAGACTGTATCCGGGTCACGCTCCAGAAGAGTCCGCCGGCCGCCGGCGCGGCGACCTGGCTATGAGCCATGTCGATCTCTCCGGCATGCACCTTGGCCTGCCCATCGGCGTCGATGTAGAAAGCGCCCCGTTCCGACGGTGCGGCGCGCCCCGTTCGTTCCGAACTGCGACCTGTCATCCGAGCTCCCCTCACGCAGCGCCATTGCTGCCCCGGCAGCCCTAGGGTGCGGGTCAGGATATTCTCAACGTTTCTCGCCCATTAGCCACGAAGTAAAGCGATGTGGACGAGAGAAACCGGGGACATCCCCCTCGCCTTGATTTTAGGTCACACCCGGCAGGCGTCCAGCGCCCTGCGCCGAGAGCGCAATTGCCGATGAAGCGGGCACCGGATGACGCGGTCACCGGATAAAGCGGACACGGGATAAAGCCGACACGGGCCCGCGGCTGGCCAATCTCCGCGTCCCCTGCCCTAGAGCTTGTTGATCGAGTTCCCGCCATCCGCGATCATTGCGGTCCCGGTCACGAAGGAGGCGTGATCGGACAGGAGAAAGAGCGCCGCCTGGGCGATCTCGGATGGATCCGCCATGCGCTTCAGCGCGTGGAACCCGCGCACGACCTCGTGGAAACCGGCATCCTCTCCGGCCATCGCCGTCAGGGTGCCTCCGGGCAGGAGCGCATTGACGCGGATGTTCTCGGGCCCATGTTCCGCCGCCAGGACCTGGGTCATGCCGATCAGGCCCGCCTTTGCCGCCGCATAGGCGCCCATGCCAGGCAGCCCGATCGTATGTCCGACGAAGGAGGACGTGAAGACGATCGAGCCGCCGCCGCGTCTGCGCATCGCCGGTATCTGGTGCCTTGCCGCGTGGAAGCCGCTGTCGAGGTTCACCGCCATCACCTTTTGCCAGTTGTCCTCATCCATGTCGGGGATAGGTCCCATGTCTCCTGTTGTGCCGGCGTTGTTGAACGCCCCATCAAGGCCACCGAAGCGCTCTTCGGCGCGTCTCACCAGGGCTTCTGCGTAGCTGCTTTCTGCAACGTCCCCGGCGATGAAATCTGCCTCGCCACCGTCGGCCAGGATCTCGTTGGCGGTCTTCTCGAGCAGTTCAGCCCGGCGCGCACCAAGGACAAGCCTCGCACCCTCTGCGGCGAAAATCCTTGCTGCCGCCGCTCCGATACCGCTGCTCGCGCCGGTGATGATGATTGTCTTGCCTTCAAGTCGCATGTCCGTCTCCGCTGCTGATGTGTCTGGACATGCCTAGGCGGTGCCTGGCCGCACGAGCGACCCGCTTCCTGCGCATTCGCCCCTGCGGGCGACGCGCGCTCAACAGAAAAACAGCGTTTCTCAATAGTCTGGGCGCATGCGGGCGGCGCGGACGATGGCTATGCTGCGCGACGAAATGGATGCCGGCACCAAGCGAGGCCGGCCAAGCCACATCGTGACAGGTCCTCTGCCTGCCGCCCTGCCATGGGTGGCAACCTGCCCGCGCCCGTCGCGGAGCGGGTCCTCTGGACCTGTCTCACAACCAGGGAATCGTGATGTCTTCCATCTGTTCACTCTCGCACCGGCCCCCTCAGAAGGCCTCAGCCTCATCCCGCCGGACGGGCCTGTCCCTGCGTGCCTGCCTGGCCGGTCTGCTGCTGGCGATCCTGCTGCCCGACGCGGCCCTGGCCGAGGCCCGCCCGCGCTGCCACGACCCGGCCGATGCGGGGACCATGGGACAGACCCGCTGCGAGGGGGATTCCATCGTCACCGATCGCGCGGAACTGGTCGCGGGGGCCACCATTGTGCGAGGGTTGCCGGGGCAACCGGACAACTTCGACGGGGTCACCCTTGCTGGGACCATTCCCGACTGGCGCCCACTGTGGAGCACCGCAGGTGTGGCGGCACCCGTCGTGACCGGGGTCCGGGGGCTGACGCCCGACGGGTACTACCGCAAGGGAGAGACCATCGAGATCGCGGTCGACTTCGACATGCCCGTCACTGTCGATACCGGCGGCGGCACCCCATTCCTCTACTTGAACTACATCTATACAGCGCCGCCCCTTCCCACGGCCGAATTCGACCGGATGCAGGGAGACAGCACATTGGTCTTCACTTTCGAGGTCAACGCGGTGGATAATCACGACGCCCTCGACTACCAAGGCACCGATTCGCTGAGCCTCAGAGATGCGGTCATCGCAAGCCTGGCGGGCGTTGCGGCGGATCTGACCCTGCCCGCCCCCGGCACCGAAGGCTCCCTTTCGGCCAATTCGCGGATCTTTCTCGACCGTTTCCTTCCAACGGTGACCCTGCAGATGCCGGGGGCGCGGCTGAGCTCTCCGGATGCCTTCGAGTTGACCGCGACCTTCAACGAGCCTGCCATCGACCTTGATACCTCGAAGTTGAAGGTCACCCATGGCGCGGTGACCGGGATCAGCAAGACCAGCGACATGGTCTATGCGGTGACGATCACCCCCTCGGGCGAAGGCGATGTGACGGTCGAGGCCGCGGCAGGCCTGGCCACCGACCGGGCCGGCAACCCCTCGAAGGCCGGCGCGGCGGTGACGGCGCTCCTGGACATCACCCCGCCGGTGATCAGCGGCATGCCCGAGGACATCGAGGTGGACACCCTGCCGGGCGAAGATCACGCGGTGGTCAGCTGGACGCCGCCCTCGGCCAGCGACGAGCTGGCCCTGGACCGACTGACCGCCTCGCACGCGCCCGGCTCGAGCTTCCCCGCCGGCACCACGACGGTCAGCTATGTCGCCCTGGACACCACCGGAAACCGCACCGAGGCGAGCTTCAAGATCACCGTCACCGATATCGAGGGCCCGAAGATCAGCGGCATGCCCGACGATATCGTCACCGACACCGATCCGGGCAAGGACGTCGCCACTGTCACCTGGACAGAGCCCAAGGCCAGCGACAACGTCGAGGTGACCTCCTTCACCGCGGACCATGCCTCTGGCGATACCTTCCCGCTTGGCACCACCAAGGTCACCTATGTCGCGCTGGATGATGCCGGGATGCGTGCCGAACAGAGCTTCACCGTCACCGTCGGCGATGCCGAGGCGCCGGTGATCTCGGGCCTGCCAGAGGATATCGAGGTGCCGACCGACCCCGGCGAGAACACCGCGCGTGTCTCCTGGACAGAGCCCAAGGCCAGCGACAACGTCGGGGTGACCTCCTTCACCGCGGACCATGCCTCTGGCGATACCTTCCCGCTTGGCACCACCACCGTCACCTATACCGCCACCGACAGCGCCGGGCTGAAGACCACTGCCAGCTTCCAGGTCACCGTCCAGCGTCGGGGCTACGTGCTGGCTGACACGCAGCTCAGCGCCTCTCCGGACCGGATCCTGGCCGATGGCCGGGACCAGTCGCTGATAACCGTGACGCTTTACGATGACGTGGGATATCCGCTGGGCTACGGCGGCGCCGAGGTCGCGCTTGAGACCACGCTCGGCAGCCTCGGCACGGTCAGTGACCTGGGAGACGGGCGCTATACCACGACGCTGACCGCCGGCACCTTCTCGGGGACGGCGCGGGTCTCGGCGACCGTTGGTGGCCAGGCCGCCACCGAGGGCACCGTGGTCTTCGAGGTCGACACGGATTTCGTGGTCGCAGAAGTGAGCGCGCGCAGCCGCGCCTTCAGCCAGCGCCGCATCAGCCGCAGCTTCTCGACCCAACCGGGCGGGCTGGGGTTGGACAACCGCCGCAGCGAGACAGCGGGGCTGCGCTTCGCCGCCGGGCTCGACGCCCAGGGCGGCGGCTTCGCCGGATCGCTGGCCTTTGCCGGGCAGACGGGCTCCCGCCCCTCAGGCCGGTTCAATCTGGACGACAGCGACAGCGCGGGGCGGACCGGGGCGCTGGACCTACAGGGCAGCTGGATGGACGCCGAGGGGCGCTGGCACGGCTGGGCGGAACTTGCCTGGAGCCGCCACGAGACCGGAGACACCCGCGGCAGCTACGGCGTATTGCACCTGGGTCTCGACCGGCTGATGTCCGAGGACCTGGCGCTTGGCCTGATGCTCAGCCTTGACCGGATGGAAGAGACGAGCAGCCCCCATGACCACCAGGACGGCAGTGGCTGGATGGCTGGCCCCTACCTGCTGGCGGAACTGCGCGAGGGGCTGTTCCTCAGCTCGCGGCTGGCCTTCGGCGCGGCGCGGGACAGCGGCAGCTACGACCTCTACGAGACCGGCACCCCCTGGACCGGCGCGCGCGACAGCCGGCGGGCGCTGGCCATGGCCGCGCTCTACGGCACGACGGATTGGCGCGGGCTGAGCTTGACCCCGCAGATCGAGCTGGCCTGGGGCGGAGAGCGCATCGGCGCCTTCGCGGTCAGCGACGGTTTCGGCACGGCCATGGTGCCCGAGAGCGAGGTCTGGGCTGCGCGCCTGGCGCTTTCGACCCGCATCGCCTGGCAGGCAGGTCGCGGCAGGGCCTGGATCACCCCGGCCCTGCACTGGGACGCCGATTCCGAGAGCACCCCCACCACCGCCTCCGCCGCCCTGGAACTGGGCCTGGCGAGCAGAGCAGACGGTCCCTGGATCAGCGAGGCTTCCCTTTCGGCAGAAGGGCTTGGTGCCGCCGACCGGGAAGCCTGGACCGTCCGCTTGAGCACTGCCGCCCGGTTCTGAGGCAGGCGGTAGGTCTGGCGGGGTCCGGGACAGACCCCGCCAGACCACTTGAAGAGAGCCCGCGTTCCAAGATTGCCCCCGCGCCCCGCTCCGATTGGCCGGGCACGAAGGCGCCGGTCACACCACGACGACCCGGAAGCCATTGCCGCGCCAGAACCCGTTGGGTTCAAGGCTGCCACGGTAGATGCCATTGGCCTTGACCCGGCCGGACGAGAAACAGCCACCGCGCAGGACCCGGCGCACGGAGGGGGGCGCATCAAGCGCTTCGCGTCCGTCGCAGGCCCAGGGGAAACGGTAGCTTGGCGTGGCCATGTCATCGCCCCAGAGGGTCGTGCACCACTCCCAGACCTGTCCGGCCATATCCAGGCATCCCACGGGCGAGGCCCCCTCGGGGAAGAGCCCGACGGTGCAGATGTCGTTGAACCCGGTTTCCTCGTCATTGGCCCGCTCGGCGGCCCAGTCCTCTCCCCAGGGGTAGGTTAGGCCCGAGAGACCGCGCGCTGCGGCCTCCCATTCCCGTTCCATGGGCAGGCGCACGGTGTCCTGCGGGCCGATGCGGCCTTCGGCGCGCCAGAGAAGGGTCACCCAATCGCAATAGGCGCGTGCATCGTGCCAGGTCAGATCCGTCGCCGGATGGCTGGCGCGTTCGGGCAGCCGCCCGTTGGCCGTCCGCCATGCGCGGCCGGTCTCCTCGATGAAGCGAAGATAGGCCCCGCAGGTCACCGGGTAGACGCCGATGCGGAAGGCGGGCAGCGTCACGCAATGCGCAGGTGCGGAATTGGGGTGCAACTCGCCGCCCATTTCATAGTCACCCGCCGGCACCGCCACCAGGGCCTCCAGAGGCCGGGGGTCGCCCAGGCGGGCCAGGGCTTCGCCCGCGCGTCGGCGCAACGACGGGGCCGCGCCGCCTTCGGCAATGGCGCGGGCCAGGGCCGTGGCCATGCCCGGCGCGGTCTCATCGTCCGAGGGCGTCAGGTCGGCGGCGGCCAGCAGCAGCGGCAGGGAGCCCGTTTCGGCAAGCGCTGCCGCCAGTTTCACATCCGCGCCACGTTCCGCCACCAGAAGCCGCAGGGGACCACCCCAACGGGCGCGGTCGGCGACAGTCCGCGCGGCGATCTCGTCGGCCGGAAGACCGGCAAGGGCTGCCGCGTCGCGGGACTCCTGCAACCAGGCATCGGTCACGTCCAGCCTCGCCGCGTCGGCGAGGTCGAGCGGGCGCCCCTGTGCCAGCGACAGCGCCCAGAGACCGGGCTGCACCCAGGTCTCGGCGCAGGGATCTGCGAGGCCACTGCCCGCAAGGGCGGCGCGGCGCTCGGGCTTCAGAAGCGGCAGCAGCGCATGGGCACGCAGGTCCGGGTGCAGGCGGATCTCTTCCAAGGCGCCGCTTTCGCAGAGCACCAGCAGGCGGCCATCAGGGGTCTCGGAGAGCCAGGCCATCGCCTCTTGCACCAGGGCCGAGGGGTCGGCCTCGGCTTCCAGCCCGTCAAGGATCAGCAGCACCGGCTCGCCCGCCGTGGCGGCGCGGGAGAGCGCCTTGCCCCCCTGCCCCGGTTCCGACAGGATCGGCAGGGGCAAGCCCGCCTCCCAGACCTGTGGCAGCACCTGCCCCTCGGGGTTGCGGACCACCGGACGGCAGAGCGCCTCGGGCAGCTGCGACGGGTCGCCCTGCCGCGCCGCGTTCAGGGCCTCTGCCAGCATCTGCGCCAGGACGGTCTTGCCGCCGCCGCGCGGCGCGTGCAGCAGCTGTGCGCGGTGCATCGAGACCATCTCGGGCGCCGTGAACTGCACGGCGATTTCGGGCTCGGCCCCATCCGCAAAGACCCGCAGCCCCTTGGCCGCGCGGTCTTCGTGGGTAAAGCCCGCAAGCCGCGGTAGGATTGGAAGCTCGATCATTTGAACAGCTTGGCAACGTCCGGGTTGTGGAACCGCTGGATCTCGATCGCGTAGCCTGCCGGGTCCTCGAAGAAGAAGTGCTCGCAGTAGGTGCCGCGCAGGATCTCGGACAGGCCGGTGACGCCGGCGTCCTTCATCTTGGCGTGCCAGCCCGGCACGTCTTCGGAGACAACGGTCAGCAGCGTCGCGCTCTGCGGTTGGTGCTTCAGGTGGCCCTTGTTGCCGTCGACGATGCCGAAGTAGGCGTTGCCCGCGATGCGGTAGATCCGCGCCAGGCCCTGGTCGAGCACCAGCTCGAAGCCCAGCACGTCCTCGTAGAAGGGGGCCACCGAGTGGATGTCCTCGTAGTAGTAGAAGGTGATCGCGCATTCCTTGAGCATGATCGGGGTCCTTTCGGTCTTGTCTGTGAACTGGGGGCCGCCACCGCGCTCAGGCGATGCGCAGGATCCCCTTGTGATCGAGGCTCAGCCCCTGCAGCGCGGGGACATGCGCCAGGCAGAGCACTGGATGGAAGAGATAGGCCCAGGGCGGGGCCGCCTGCAGGCGGCGCAGCAGGCGGCCGTAGGCCGTGGCCCTCTCGGTGGTGTCGGTCAGATGGCGTGCCGCGTCGAAGCCTGCGTCGACCTGCGCATCGCTGACGCCCTGCCACCACACCGCCCGGCTGAGGCTGGAGATCTTGTCGTCCAGCACGCGGAAGGTGCTGTGCGGAGAGCTGTCGAAGATCGCCGCGTCGCCCATCCGTTTCTCGCCGATGTCACGGGCGTATTGCGGGCGATCCTCGGCGATCTCGACGCGGGTCTCGAAACCTATGGCATTCCAGGCCTCGGCCATGAAGCGCGCGATCTCGGGGGCCCCTTCGGGCATGTAGGTGGGGCTGCGCAAGACGACCTCACGCGGTCCCTCGGACAGCGCCAGCAGGCGGCGGGCCTCTTCGGGATCGTAGCGCAGGGGCGAGAGCCCGCCCGCCTCATGGCCGAAGTGCCAGGGGCTGACGATGGTATCCGAGGGCTGGGCGAGACCGCCCATGACCTCTTCCGCCAACCGCTGGCGATCCAGCGCCAGGTTGGCGGCCAGGCGGGCGTTCGGATCGGTGAAGGCGCCCTCGAAGCCGTTCATGTAGGCCATGACCGACAGCGTGCTGGTCTGCTCCTGCCAGGCGAACCCGTCGATCCCGCGCAGGATGTGTTCGAGCCGTTCCATGTGGGTGGCGGCCTGCACCTGCCCCGCTTGCAGCGCGGCAAGGCGATCCTCGGCCAGGGGCATTGCGACAAAGCGCAGCTGGCGACCATCCTCGCGGCGCCGCAACAGGACCTGCTGGCCTGCGGTGAAGTCCTCGACCTGCCAGGGCCCGGTGCCGAGGACCGGCCGCCCGGCGGCATCCATCCGTGGCAGGTAGAATTCCGACAGGATCTCGGGCAGGTCCGGGAAGGGCTTCGGCGTCTCGATCGTCAGGGTCGGACCATCTGCCGTGATCTGCGCGCCCGCCAGGTAGCGGGCATAGGACCAGGGCATGCCGAACATGTCGCGGGAGTCGAGGATACGGGTGATGAACTCGGCCGCGTGCTGGGCCAGGACCGGGGTGCCATCGTGGAACGCCTTGCCCTGCGGCAGGTGCAGCTGCCAGCGGCAGCCGCTGTCGTCCAACCGCCATTTCGCGAAGAGGCCCGGCCGGATCTCGCCATCCAGCCAGCGCAGCATCGGCTCAAGCACCAGTGATTTCAGGGTCAGGACGCTGCAATCATCGGTCACGCGATCCGGCGGCAGGAAGTCGATCTTCTCCAGCGCGATGGTCGGGATGGAAGGAAGGCTCATCAGGACTGGCTCCGGCGACGGGGATTGAACCAATCGGCCAGCGAGTCACCGATCAGGTTGAAGGACAGGACCGCCAGCAGGATCGCGAAGCCGGGTCCAAGCGCCGTCCAGGGGCTGGAACGCGCGAAGGCGAGGTTGGCCGAGACATCCGCGCCCCATTCGGGCATCGGCGGCTGCGCACCGAGGCCCAGGAAGCCAAGGCTGGCCGTTTGCAGGATGGCACTGCCCACATTGAGCGAGGCCTGCACCAGCAGCGGCCCGATGGCATTGATCAGCACGTAGCGCAGCAGGATCCGCCGCCGTGGCAGGCCAAGCGCATGCGCGGCATCGACATAGAGCCTCGAGGACACGGCCAGCGCCTGGCTGCGCGCAACGCGGGCGAACTGCGGCGCCATGGTGATCGCCACGGCGATCATGGCGTTCTCGAGGCTGGGCCCGAAGGCCGCCGCCAGTGCAATCGCCAGCACGAGCGCCGGGAAGGACAGCATGGCATCGACGATCCGCATGATCAGCGTATCGAGCCAGCCGCCGGTGAACCCCGCGACGACCCCGAAGAAGACCCCGATGGCAAAGGCGATCCCCACCACGAGGATGCCGATGGCCAGGGTGTAGCGCCCGCCGTGCACCAGTCGGGCCAGCATGTCGCGGCCGAAGCTGTCGGTGCCCAGCCAGTGCCCCGGCCCCGGCGGCAGAAGCTTGGCGCTCATGTCGATGGCGGTCGGGGATTGCACCAGGAACGGGCCGATCAGCACCGCCAGCAGCAGCGCCCCCAGGATACCGGAGCCGACCATGGCCAGGGTGTTGCGACGAAGGAAATGGATCAGTTCACGCATTGGCCTGCCCCCTTATTTCATCTTGCGACGGACGCGGGGGTCCAGCACGGCGTAGAGAACATCGACCAGCAGCGAGGTCAGCATGAAGAGCAGGGCGAAAACCAGCGTCGCGCCCTGGATGACGGGGTAGTCGCGGTTGCGGATGGCCTCGAACATGAAGCGCCCGATACCCGGCCAGCTGAAGATCGTCTCGGTCAGGATGGCGCCGCCCAGCATCTCGGCGAACTTCAGGCCGACCACGGTGATCGCCGGCAGCAGCGAGGTGCGCAGCGCGTGGCCATAGATCACCTCGCGGCGCGACAGGCCCTTGGCGCGGGCGGTGCGCACGTAGTCTTCGCCCAGGGTCTCAAGCATCGTCGCACGGACGAAGCGGCCCAGGGTCGCGGCCAGGAAGGCGGCCAGCACGGTGACGGGCAGGATCATGTGCAGCAGCACGCTCGAGACCGCGCCCGGCTCGCCCGAGAGCCAGGCGTCGATCAGCGCGAAGCCGGTGACGTTGTCGACGAAGAGATAGCTGGACATCCGCCCCGAGACGGGCAGCCATCCCAGCCAGGTGGCAAAGACCAGCTGCAACAGCAGCGCCAGCAGGAAGGCCGGCATCGACACACCCGTCAGCGACAGGATGCGGACGCCATGATCGAAGCCCGAGTTCGCGCGGGTGGCGGAGAGCACGCCGATCGGTGTCCCGACCAGGATGGCCACCAGCACCGCGGCGATGGAAATTTCAAGAGTTGCGGGCAGGCGCAACAGCACCTCGTCCAGCACCGGCTGGCCCGATTTCAGCGACACACCCATGTCGCCCTGCGCCAGTCCCGCCACGTAGTGCCACAGCTGCAGCAGAGCGGGTTCGTCGAGGTTGAGCTGCGCCCGCAGCGCGGCGATCTGGGTGTCGGTCGCGCCCGGTCCCAGCAGCGTGACCGCCGGATCACCCGGAATCAGCCGCACCAGCGAGAAGACGATCACCAGGACCAATGCCAGGACGGGGATGAGCGACAGAAGGCGCCGCACGAGGAAAGCAAACATCGGACAGTCCGGTCAGGTAGGGGATGCCGGCCCGGACGAGAGCGTCCGGGCCGGCGTCGTGATTGAGATTTACGAAGATCAGTTCTTCGAGACGCTCCAGTATTCGTTGAGCGGCGGCGCGCTGTTGACCACCAGGCCTTCGACGTTCGAGCGGGCGAAGACGATCAGCTTGGGGCTGAAGAGATAGGCACCCGGCACCTGCTCGACTATCTCCTTCTGGATCTCACCGTAGAGCGTCTTGCGCTTCTCCATGTCCGCCTCGCCCTGGGCTTCGAGGATCTTGGCGTCCAGCTCGGCGTTCTCGGGCATGCGGAAGGTCATCGCGCTGTTCTTCAGCGCCGACAGGTAGCCGATGGTCACATGCGCGTCGGGGTCGTTGTACCAGGGCTGACGACCGTCCAGGGCCATTTCCCATTCACCCGCCACGTGCAGCGCGCGGTAGGAGGGGAATTCGGTCTGGGCGATTTCGACGTTGACGCCGATGTCGGCCAGGTTGGCCTGGACGAAGGTTGCCACCGCACCCCAGAGCGAGCCCTGGAAGCTGTAGAGCTTGACCGTCAGGTCCGACGGATCGACACCGGCTTCGGCCAGCAGCGCCTTGGCGGCTTCGGGGTCATAGCTGGGGGCCAGGTCCATGACCTCGGGATCGAAGGCCCAGCTGTTGGAGGTCAGCGGACCATAGACACGCTCGGCCGTGCCGTCGAAGACACCGGACAGAAGACCGTCATAGTCGATGGCCATGGCAATCGCGCGACGCACCCGCACATCGGTGAAGGGGCCGTCGGTCAGCGAGTTGTTGAATTCCAGCTGACGGATGATCTGCGAGGGGCTTTCCAGGATCTGGATGTCGTCGTTCTCGGCAAAGGCCGCCATCTCTTCGGAGGGAACAGCGGAAAGCTGGCCTGCCTGCTGGATGATGTCCACGCCGCCGTTTTCCAGTTCGAGACGACGGGTCGAGGCCTCGGGGATGATCGTGTAGATCAGCCGTTCCAGTTTCGGCGCACCCCGGTAGTAGTCGGCGTTGGCGTCCAGCACGACACGGGTGTCGGCCTGGTAGGCGCGGAACTTGAAGGGGCCGGTGCCGACCGGGTTGGTGGCGAAGTCGTCGCCAAGCTCACCCACGGCCGTCGGGCTGACAATGGCCGACTGCGGCTGTGCCAGGATCGACAGGAAGGCGGGATAGGGACGCGACAGGGTGAAGACCACCTCGGTTTCCGAGGGCGTCTCGATGCTTTCGATCAGACCGAGCGATGCCTCGACATAGGGGTTCATCTCGACGGTACGTTCGATCGAGAACTTCACCGCTTCGGCGTTGAACGGCGTGCCGTCATGGAAGACGACGCCATCGCGCAGAGTGAAGTCGAAGGTCATGCCGTCTTCCGAGACCGACCATTCCGTTGCCAGCCGGCCTTCCAGCTCGGCGAAGTCGGGCGCCTGCCAGGCGACGAGCGTGTCGAAGACGTTCAGGATGATCTCGGAGCCGATCGGCTCTGCCTTGTTGATGCCGGGCTCCAGGCCAGCGGGATCAGAGGGGACAGCGATCACCAGCGTCGAGGATTCCTGCGCCTGCGCCACCTGTGCGGCGAACGGCACCGTGCCCATGGCCAGCGCCGCGCCGGAGACGACCCCGAATAATCTGCGCGTGAGTTTCATGTTTCACTCCTGTGTTGGATCGGGCCAGGGCCCTTTGTTGCGCGAGCAAGCCGCGAGTTGCCCCTGCACCCTCCACTCTCTGATATATCAGGTGCAATATTAGATTTGAGGCAAACCCTCGATTCAGCACATTTCCCAGAGGCGTGATGCACGATCTGCACAAAACTTGAGCGCAAATCGACGTCAGAACCGGAAACGGCACGTCATCAGGGGAAAGGCCCGCGCTTCACCGGGCGATCAGAATCATGGATATATTGCGACCAGGACCCCGGATACATCGCCGCCTCGACACCGATCGAGGCAAGCGCAAGGACCGTCACGGCTGCAGACATTCCGGCCCCGCAATAGACCCCTACCTGCGCGCCGTCCGTTGCCCCCAACCCACGGTACATCTCGGCAAGCGTCGGCCCATTGGTCATGGGCCCTTCATCGGTGAAGTTATCGGGCGCCGGCGCGCTCAAGGCTCCGGGAATATGCCCGCGCTTGGGGTCACCCCCCTCCGGCAGACCGCCGATGTAATTGGGCCGAATGCGCGCATCCAGGAGAACCCCGTCGGAGGCCAGCGCAAGTGCCGTCTCGGCGGTCAATTCAGGCATATGGCCCGGCGAGATCTCCGTATCCGTTTTCTCATTTACATCAGCGTGTTGAGAGGTCTCAAGGCCTGCCTTCATCCAGGCGTCCAGCCCACCATCCAGCACCCGGACATCCGGGATGCCCGCCCACTTCAGCACCCACCAGGCGCGCGCGGCGGTCATGGTCCGCTCGGGGTCGTAGAGCACCACGGTCCGATCCTTGCGAATCCCCCAGCGCTGAACCGCCGCCTGCAGCGCATCAATCCGGGGCAAGGGCCGCTGCCCCTGGTCCGGCGCCGCGGGGGCGGCGAAATCCGTGTAGGCCTCGGCGTCGACGGCCCCCGGAATCCAGTGACCATTGCGCGAGTCGACCCCGGTGTAGGGGTTGATCGACTGAACAGCGATGACCGTCGGCGGCACATCGCCCTGCAGCATGTCCCACAGCTCCTGCGGCGACAGGAGGACCTTGCGGCGCACCTCGGCATCAGGGGTTGGCATTGCCTATCTCCTACTCAGTTTGACATTCTGATATATCACATAGTACATTTGCATTTGACAGCACAGACCGGATCAGCTGTAAATCGTGCAACATTTTCCGACGGGATCCGTATGTCTCTTCTCACTGTATCGAACCTCACCACGCAATTCCGCACCCCTGAAGGTTGGCGGAGCGTGGTCGATGACGTCAGCTTCAGCGTCGACACGGGGCAGACCCTGGCGGTCGTCGGAGAATCCGGCTCCGGCAAGAGCGTCACCGCACTGTCGGTCATGGGCCTGCTGCCCCAGGGACTGGCCCGTGCCAGCGGCAGCATCACCTTCGAGGGCAAGGAGCTGCTGGACCTGCCCGAACGGCAGATGGAACGCATCCGTGGCAACGACATCGCCATGATCTTCCAGGAACCCATGACCTCGCTGAACCCCGTTCTCAGCGTCGGACGCCAGATTGCCGAGCCGCTGATGCGCCACCGGGGCCTGTCGCGTCGGGCCGCCATGGCCGAGGCCGTGCGCCTGATGGATCGCGTCCGCATCCCCTCGGCGGGGCGCCGCGCCAGGGAATACCCGCATGAAATGTCGGGCGGCATGCTGCAGCGGGTGATGATCGCCACGGCCCTGGCCTGCGCCCCGCGCCTGCTGATCGCCGACGAGCCGACGACCGCGCTGGACGTGACGATCCAGGCGCAGATCCTTGAACTGATCAAGGAGCTGCAGGACGAAGACGGCATGGGCGTGCTGTTCATCACCCACGACATGGGCGTGGTGGCCGAGATCGCCGAACGTACCGTTGTCATGTACCGCTCCAAGTTGCTCGAGGCCGGCGCGACCGATCAGATCTTCGACGCCCCCGCCACCGACTACACCCGCCGCCTTCTGGCCGCAGCCCCCCGTCTGGGTGCCCTGGCCGACAGCCCCCTGCCCCGACCCTTCCCCGCCGAGGACGGCGCGCTGCCGGCTGCCGTCGACACGGTCCAGCACGACGCGCCGCCGCTGCTGGAAGTGCGCGACCTGGTCACCCGCTTCGACCTGACGCAGGGCGTCCTGGGGCGGGTTCATGCGCGGGTCCACGCCGTGCAGAACGTCTCCTTCGACCTGCAGCCCGGCGAGACCCTGGCAGTGGTGGGCGAGTCGGGTTGCGGCAAGTCCACCACCGGCCGCTCGGTCCTGCGCCTGACAGAGCCGACCTCGGGCAGCATCCGCTTCGACGGGCAGAACCTGCGCACCCTTCCGGCATCCAAGCTGGTGGCGGAACGCCAGGCGATGCAGATGATTTTCCAGGACCCCTTCAGCTCGCTCAACCCTCGCATGCGCGTGGGTGACGCCATCGCGGAGCCGATGATCGTGCACGGTTTGCAGACGAAAGAGACAGCGCCGGCAGAGGTTGCCCGGCTGCTGGACCGCGTAGGTCTCGACGCGGCCATGGCCTCTCGTTGGCCGCATGAGTTCTCGGGCGGTCAGCGCCAGCGGATTTCCATCGCCCGCGCCCTTGGCCTGAAGCCAAGGCTGATCGTCGCCGATGAAAGCGTCTCGGCGCTGGACGTGACCATCAAGGCCCAGGTGGTCAACCTGATGATGGAGCTCCAGGCGGACCTGGGTCTGTCCTATCTCTTCATCAGCCACGACATGGCCGTGGTCGAGCGCATCAGCCACCGGGTGGCCGTGATGCTCTCGGGCGAGATCGTCGAGATCGGCCCGCGCGAGCGGATCTTCTCGGCCCCGCAGCACCCCTATACACGCCGCCTTCTGGCTGCCGTGCCGGAACCCGATCCCGCGCGCCGGCTGACCCGCCGCAAGATCGAGGTGACCGAACTCAAGAGCCCGGTGAAGGCACCGGACTACCAGCCCCCCGTGCGCAGCTATGCCGAAGTGGCGCCCGGCCACCTGGTCATGCAAGGCGATTGAGCCGCTCCTTACGAAAGCCCATTCATGTCACGTATCCTCGTCCTCAACCCCAATAGCTCAGGGGCGATCACCGCATCCATCTCTGCGCAGCTGGACGCGCAGCGCAGCCTGACGCGGCACGAGATCCTCTGCGGCGACCTGCCCGATGCGCCCGCGGGCATCGAGAGCGACGCCGACGTCGCCCTGGTGGCCCCCATGGTGCGCGACCGCATCATTGCCGCCGGCGCGGATGCCGGTGTGATCGCCTGTTTCTCTGACCCCGGCGTGGACGTCACGCGCTCCGAGCTGTCCGACCGCCCGGTGATCGGCATTGCCGAGGCCGCCTATTATGCCGCGCTGCAACTGGGGGACCGCTTCGGCGTGATCTCCCTCGGGCCGTCGTCGATCGCGCGCCATGCCGCCCGGATCGCGGATCTGGGCCTCTTGTCCCGCCTCGCCGGGGATCGGGACATCTCGATGAGCGTCGCCGAGGGCAACCGCCCCGAGAGCTTCGGCAAGATCTGCGACACGGCCAGGGCGCTGCGCGATCTCGACGGCGCCCGTGTGATCATCCTGGGCTGTGCTGGCATGGGGCTGCACCGTGCCGCCCTGCAAGAGGCCCTGGGCCTGCCGGTCATCGACCCCGTGCAGGCCGCCGTCGCCAGTGCCGTGGCGGCCCTCGACCTTGAATACTACGCACTTGAAAAGACCGGAGCCTGAAATGGACCTTCTCCTTCGCGGCACAATCGTCGCGCCCGAGGCCACACTGAAGAACGGCTGGATTGCGGTCAAAGACGGCCGCATCCAGGCCGTTGGACAGGGCGATGATGCGCCCGAGGCGACCCGGACGGTCGACCACGGCGACGCGCTGATCCTGCCGGGCGTCGTCGATGGCCAGACCCATGCCACCAGCTGCAAGGGCATGCCCGGCATCGCCGACACGACCTGCGGGGCGCTGGCCGGCGGGGTCACCACCCTCGTCGACATGCCCTATGACAATCCGCTGCCGCTGGACCGCCCGGAACGGCTGGAAGACAAGAAAGCGGCCATCGCAGAACACGCCCATGCGGATATGGCGCTCTACGGCACCGCCACGCGCGAGACCGGCACCGGCCTGATGCGCGAGCTGATCGCGGGGGGCGTCTGCGCCTTCAAGATCTCGTCCTTTGAAAGCAGCCCGACGCGCTTCCCCCGCATCGGCGCCGACCTGATGCTCGACATGATGGAGGTCCTGGCCGACACCGATCTGCCGCTCGGCCTGCACAACGAGGACCAGGAGATCGTGCACGCCCGCATGGCCGAAGCCCGTGCCGCAGGCCGCGACGGGATCGAGGCCCATGCGGAAGCCCGCCCCATGGCGGCCGAGCTGGCCGCGACCGCGCAGTTCCTGGCCCTCGCCCAGGCCAGCGGCGCCCATGCGCATCCCGTGCACCTGACAGGTGCCGAAGGTTTCGATCAGGTCAGCGCCTTCGCCGGGCTCGGCGCCCGCGTCACCGGCGAGACCTGCGTGCATTACCTCTGCCTCGACGCGGCAAGGGATGGCGAACGGCTTGGCGCGCGGATGAAGGTCAACCCGCCGATCCGTCCCGGCCGGGTCGAGGGGCTGTGGAAGGCCATCGAGGCCGGCCAGGTCGCCTACACCTCCTCCGACCACTCCAGCTGGCCCATCGACAACAAGCTGACCGACTCGATCTTCGACGCGGGTGCGGGCGTACCGGGCCTGCAGACCCTGCTGCCGCTCTTCTACACGCTGGCAGAGGCGCGCGGCCTCGATGCGGCGCGGCTGACGGCCGAGCAGCTTTCCACCCGCCCCGCGGCATTCTTCGGCCTCGACAGCAAGGGCGCCATCGCCCCCGGCCGCGATGCCGACTTTGCCGTGCTCGAGACGGGCGACGTCGTCTTCGACGAGACCGAGGCAAAGGACGGGCTGCAATGGTCGCCCTTCCACGGCGATACCTTCAAGGCCCGCGTCAGCGCGACCTACCTGCGCGGCGCGCAGGTCTGGGACGGCACCAACATCCTCAACACCCCCGGCAGCGGGCGCTTCGTGGCGCGCGGCACCGGCAGCTGGTTCGCCAAGCAGAGCCAGGCAGATCAAGGACAGGCACAATGACCAAACTGACCTCCGACGCCCGAGGCGTCTATGTCATCTCCGTCACCCCCTTCACCGACAGCGGTGCCATCGACTGGGACAGTCTCGACCGGGTCGTGGATTTCTACTTCGAGAAGGGCGCCGACGGGCTGACCATCCTCGGGATGATGGGCGAGGCCCCCAAGCTGACCCAGGCCGAAAGCCGCGCCGTGGCCGAACGCGTGATCAAGCGCGCAGCCGGCAAGCCGGTGGTCGTCGGCGTCTCTGCCCCCGGCCTGGCCGCCATCGGAGAGCTGGGCCATGCGGTCATGGACATGGGTGCGGCCGGTTGCATGGTCACCACCCCCGGCAGCCTCAAGACCGACCCGCAGATCCATGGCTACTTTGCCCAGGTCGCGCGCACCCTGGGGGATGACGTGCCGATCGTTCTGCAGGACTTCCCGCTGTCGACCGGGGTCAATATCTCGGACGAGGTCCTGGGCCGCATCATCGACGACGTGCCCCAGGTTGTCATGCTGAAGCACGAGGACTGGCCCGGCCTGCCCAAGATCACCAGGATCCGCCAGGCCGAGGCCGAAGGCCGCCGCCGCATCTCGGTGCTCTGCGGCAACGGCGGGGTGTTCCTGCCCGAAGAGGTCGCCCGTGGCGCCGATGGCGCGATGACCGGCTTCGGCTTCCCCGAGATGCTGGCCGACGTGGTGCGCCTGGCCTCTGCCGGCGACATGGACCGCGCACAGGATCTCTTCGACGCCTACCTGCCGCTGGTACGCTACGAGCAGCAGCCGGGCGCGGGCCTGGCCGTGCGCAAGTACGTGCTGGCAAAACGCGGGGCCATCTCCTCGGCGGCGCTGCGCGCGCCCGGAGCCGGGCTGGCCCCTGAAGCCATCGCCGAGGTCGAGCGCCTGCTCGCCCGGCAAGACAAGCGACTGAAGGAACTGAACTGATGGATCTGGGACTCAAGGGAAAGACCGCACTGGTCATCGGCGCAAGCCGCGGCCTGGGCGCGGCAAGCGCCAAGCTTCTGGCCGAGGAAGGCGCCCATGTGATCGCCGCCTCGCGCAGCGGTGATGCGCCGGCCGAAGGCATGGAAGGCATCAAGCTGGACCTGTCGGATGCGGGTAGCGTCGACGCGCTGATCGCGCGCCTCGCAGAGCAGCCGGTCGACATCCTGGTCAACAATTGCGGCGGCCCCGCAGCCGGCCCCGCCAAGGGCCAGAGCAAGGCCGCCTGGGCCGCAGCCTTCGATGCCATGGCCGCGCCGATCTTCGCGATCACCGATGCCGCCCTGCCCGGCATGATCGCCAAGGGCTGGGGCCGCGTCGTGACCGTCGGCTCCTCCGGCATCGTGCAGCCGATCCCCAACCTGGCGCTGTCCAACGGCGTGCGCGGCGCCGTCGCCGGCTGGTCCAAGACCCTGGCCGAGGAAGTCGCGCCGCATGGCATCACCGTCAACATGGTGCTGCCGGGCCGCATCGCCACCGACCGCCTGGCGCAGCTGGACGGCATCAAGGCCGAGAAGACCGGCGCCTCGGTCGACGCCGTGCAGGAAGCCAGCCGCAAGACGATCCCCGCGGGCCGCTACGGCAAGCCCGAGGAATTCGCCTCGATGGTGACCTACCTCTGCTCCACCCAGGCCTCCTATGTCACCGGCTCGATGATCCGGGTCGACGGCGGCATGATCCGGGGCATGTGATGATCAGGCTGACAGCACCGAACCGCCAGGGCACCGACAGCAACAAGTGGCGTCGCTACGCCCCCGACGTGCTGCCCCTCTGGGTGGCCGACATGGACTTCGCCGCAGACCCCCGGATCACCGATGCGATCCGGGCGCGGCTGGACCATGGCGTGCTGGGCTATGGCCGCGCCACGGACGCGCAGCGCGAGGCGCTGGTGCGGGCCATGAAGCGCGACCACGACTGGACGATCCAGCCCGAGTGGCTGGTCTTCCTGCCCGGTGTCGAACCCGGCTTCAACATGGCGCTGTCGGCCTTCACCAAACCCGGCGACGGGGCGATGGAGGACCTCCCGGTCTATGCCCCGCTGCGCGCGGCCCCCGGCAACTGGGGACTCGATCTGCACGAGATCTGGCAAAGCCACGACGGCGACCGCTGGACCTGCGACGCAGGCGAGATGGAGGAGGCGGCACGTGCTTCGGATGCTATGCTGCTCTGCAACCCGCAGAACCCGACCGGCCGCGTCTACACCCGCGACGAGCTGGAGTTCCGCGCCGACCTCTGCCTGCGCCACGACATGGTGCTGATCTCGGACGAGATCCACTGCGGGCTGGTGCTGGACGGACGCCGCCACATCCCCATCGCCTCGCTCTCGCCCGAGATCGCGGCGCGCAGCGTGACGCTGATGGCGGCCTCCAAGACCTGGAACGTCCCCGGACTGAAGACCGCCTTCGCCATCGTGCCCGACGCCGACATGCGCGCGCGTTTCGAGGCCTCGAAGAAGGGCATGGTCGACAGCGTCAACATCCTGGGCCTGGCCGGCATGACCGCCGCCTACGACCAATGCACCGACTGGCGCGATGCGGCCCGTGAACAGCTGACCGCCAACCGCGACCTGCTGGCCCGACGCCTGGCAGAGCTGATCCCCGGCGCGCATATGCATCCTGCCGAAGCCGGTTTCCTGGCCTGGATCGACTTCCGGGACCTCGCCCTGCCCAAACCCGCTGCCGATTTCTTCCTCGAGACCGCCCGCGTCGCTCTCAGCGGCGGCACCGATTTCGGGACAGGTCTGGAAGGCTGGGCACGTCTCAACTACGGTTGTACACCGGATCTTCTGGACGAGGCCGTACGGCGCATGGCGCAGGCCGTCCAGGACCATGGGGAGAAGGCATGAACAACACTCAGAAATCCTCGGGGGAGCGCAGCAAGGCGCTCTCTCTCACCGATCAGGCCTATGCCCGACTGCGCGACGAGATCATCACCTGCGCGCTGCGCCCCGGCACCGACATCGGGGAACAGGAGCTCGCCGCTCGCCTGTCGATGAGCAAGACCCCGGTCCGCGAAGCCCTCGCCCGGCTCACCCTCGAAGGGCTGGTAGAGGCCTTCCCGCGCCGCGGTTACCGCGTGACGCCGGTCACGGTGAAGGACATCACCGACATCTTCACCGTCCGCAAGGCGCTGGAATGCGTGGCAGCCGAGCTTGCCGCCATGCGCATGACCGACGAAGAGCTCGACAACCTGGAAGCCGTTGCGCAACAGACCTACGGCCAGGACCGCAGCCTGCCCGTGCTGGAGTTCGTCGCCGCCAACAACCGCTTCCATGCCGACATCGCCCTCGGTGCGCGCGTTCCGCGTCTGCATTCGCTGATCACCGGCTACCTGGAAGAATGCACACGCCTGTTCCACATGGGCGCGACGATCCGCGACGTGACGCCCGAGACCGAGGAAGACCACACCCGGATCCTGAAGGCCCTGCGCGCCCGCGATCCGGCGGCGGCCCGAGAGGCCATCGGAGTGCATACGGAGAACACCCGGCGCGGCCTTCTGAGCGCCCTGATCGCCGACGAGAATTCTCCTCTCGAGCTCTGAGGCAGGGCCCGGACGCCAAGCGGGCCCTCCCCCTTCATCCAGGCAATTTCGATTTGAATTGAGGGGAAAAGCCTTGGGCTTTTCCCCGAAGCGCCGCGCTCGAGAACCGGGGACTTGCCCCCCGGTCCCGGGAGGATTGCCCGATCTCCAGAGCCCCCGAGAACCTGGAACCTGCGCCCCCAGAGCAGACAACAAACCGCTTTCTCTTCGGTTTATGCGCGGTCCATGCAAGGCTGCAGCCTGGTGCATCGCGCTCGATTGCATTCGGCGCAGACGGGGAGGATTGAAATGACAGCACAAGAGGGCGGCTGCCTTTGCGGGCGCATCCGGTACGAGACACGGGCTCAGCCCGCACGGGTTACGGTTTGTCACTGCCGGTTCTGCCAGAGGGCGACAGGATCGGCCTACATGGTCGAGCCCATTTTCGACGCGGCAGACTTCGGCGTCCTCTCAGGTGAGCCAAAGGCTTTCGATCAGGTCTCTGCGGGGTCCGGCAAGATAGTGCACGTGCATTTCTGCGCGGATTGCGGAACCAAGCTGTGGCTCAGCTTCGAGCGTTTTCCCGATGCTGTCGGCATCTATGCCGGGACGTTTGACGATCCATGCTGGTTTGAAATCGAGGCGGCGACCGCGAAGCACATTTTTCTTGGGGCCGCCCGCCTGGACACGGTCATCCCCGCCGGGCTGCCAACCTACGTGGAACACGCCACCACCAACGACGGCACGCCGCAGTCTGCTACCGTTTTCGAGACCTGTCACCAGATGGGTCGCGGCTAGCCCGGATCGTCGGCTGCCTTGGCCCGGCGGCCACCAACTCGCTGGTGCGAGGGCAGCTATCGGCCAATTATGCCCGGCACAGCGAATGAACGGCTCCTGCCCTTCCGCGACACTGCTGAAAGACGCCGTATGACGCCAAGCACCGACACGAAGGGCCAGGAGCTGCCACTCGCTGCAACCTGCACGAACGGAAGCTATGCGCAGTAAGCAAACGATTACTGCGCATAGCGGTCTGTACCGATCAGAACCGGGCGGAAAGGCGCAGGGTCAGCGCCTGTTCCCGCGCATTGTCCCCGATCTGGCCCTTGTAGCCGACGGTCAGATGCGTCGTGTCGCTCAGCGCCAGCGAAGCCCCTGCCTCCAGAAGCACGGCGTCGCGGACGACCGGAGCCCCTTCCACCGTGAACGCTGCCCCGCCCTCAAAGCTGGCGGTAGAGAAGGGTGTCACATCGCCGTAGGCATGACGCCAGCCAAGCGCACCGGTGATTTCGAGAGGCAATGCGCCGACCTCGATCTGCGCCGATACGCGCGTGCCCAGGGTGGTGAAGAGCGTGGACATGTCCTGCGACTGGCCCGCCAGCGCCGCAGCGCCGCCAGCCTCCGTGAAACCGTCCGTGTCGAGCCCGACCCAGGCCAGGCCTGCAAAGGGTTCGACTTCGGCCTGTCCAAGATCGACGCTCCAGCTCGCCTCGCCGAAGACCTGCGCCGTTCCGGCATGATAATTCGCCGTCTGTGCGCCGGTGAGCGCGCCTACGGCGACGGTCCGGTCGCTGTCGACATCGCTCAGGCTGTAGGAGGCACCGCCGCGCAGCGACAGCAGACCGGCCCCGGCGACATAGGAGCGCGCACCATAGGCGCCGATGTGAAAGCTGTCGGCCGTGGCGCTGGAGGCGCGGTCGGGCACATTCAGCTCGGTGCGGCCATAGCCCGCGAACACCCCAAGTTGGGTCCCTTCGGAGGTCGTCATATCGGCGCCGACCAGAAGACCACTGGTGTCTTCGCGCAGGGCTGCGGCATTGTCATTGCCATCCTTGCGATCCCAGGACCCGAAGCTCTCCGCCCAGACTTCCGGTGCAGCTGCGGCCCGTAGCATATCCGCGCCGGTTGCGGCTCTGGTCACAGATCCCTCGGCCTGAGGACCACCGTTCGCGCCGAACGACCGCAGACGCTGGCCAAGCGTGGTGCGCAGCAGATCCGTATTCTCCACGAGGCTGGATTGCAGGCTGGCATGCACTTCACCCGAGAGGCTGTCAAAGGCCGCGCCAAGCACCGCCGCATCGTCCGGCAGGAAAGCCGCCGCATCGAACACCGCATTGCCATGGCCGGCCGCTTCACTGACGGCGGCGACGGCACGCTGGTTGGTCGTGCCCACCTTGTCCGAGAAGCTGATGTCGTTGCGCAAGAGCTTCAGATCGACCGTGTAATTGTCCCGATCATAGACCAGCGACGGATCAAGAAAGGCATAATCGGAAGTGACGCTGTCGAAGGCGCCGGTCAAACCGGTGCCGCCTTCCAGAATCCGATAGGTTGCGGAGGGATCATAGGTTCCGTCAAAGCCGATATGCTGCACCGTCCCGCCATTGATCACGACATTTCCGCTGGCAATGGTCTTGTCGCTGGAGGTTCCCGTCGGATCGGTTTCGACCTCGTAGAAAGACCCGGCATCGAAGGTCACATCGCCTGTGACATTGAGCGTGCCAATGGAATTGCCGGGGCTGAGAATGCCACCGGACTGCACGGTGGTTTCCCCGACCGTGCCGGAGCCGCCAAACCGCGAGCCGCTGGCCACGGTCGTCGCACCCGACGAATTGAAGCTGCCATTGACGATGAGCTCCGCCGCATCGGTGAGAGCGATACTGCCAAAGGAAAGATCCGTGCCAGTCAGCGTCAGGCTTCCCGATGACACGTTGAGCGCATCCGCCTGCACCTCGCCGGAGAGCGTCCAGGCGCTGCCGGCCATGGTGAGCGTGCCAAAGCCCTTGAGGTCTTCATCCTCGCTGCCCGTGCCTTTGAGCGTCAGCGTGTCGCCGCTGTCGGCCTGAACCTGACCGATAAGGTTCGAGCCTGTGTCGAGTGTCAGATCGTAGTTGATCCCGCTGGCTTTCCCGAGCGCGTAGGTGTCAGTTCCCTCGATCGTGCCGGAGTTGGTGATGCTCGCATGACCCGTGCCAGCATAATCGGAGTTCATGAAATACAGTCCACGGCTGCCAGTGATGGTGCCGGAGTTTGTGATTTCGCTATTCGTAACGCCGGCAAAAATCGCCCCTTCATTGACGCCCCGCAGCATCCCCGAATTGGTCAGGCTGGCATCCGTCAGATTGTTGAAGAGCGCGCCATAGTGGCTTTTACCTGTGATCGTGCCCTCGTTGGTCAGCGTGCCCTTGGTGCTCGTCAGCTCGTACCAATTCCCGATCCACGCCCCGATGTCAGCGGACATGGTCCCGGTCGAGGAGTTCACAATGGTTCCGGACTTGTAAAACGCGGCTGCGGCACTCCCTACATACTCGGTGTTGGTCGATGTGAGCGACCCAGCGTTTTCCAGATGCCCGACCCCGGAGGAGGCGGTAATCGCGTTATACTCAGAGGACATTGTCGCCCCTTCGCGGTTGTAGATGGTTGCCTCCCCCGCGAGGCTGAGGGCCGCCCGGCCATCCCGCCCGGAAATGCTGCCGTAGTTGTCGATGATGCTGCTCGTTCCCCCGCTTGCCACCTGTACCGTGCCTTCGATCGTGGCACCGGCATTGTTGGTCAGCGACAGAGTGCCATTGGCCACCATGATGCTGAACTTGTCGCTCGAAATGCGCCCGGAGTTTTCAACGGTCATTCCTGACCAGCCGTTGTAGATCGCCGCGCCACCATTGGGAGATTCGACGACACCGGTTGAGCCGACCCTGACCGTGTCATCCGTATGCGAGGCGATGCCGCTCGCTGTCCCGTCTGCGCGGAGCGTGCCGTCGATCTGGAACTCCCAGGCGTTGCTGGTGCTCGTATTGATCGCGTTTTCGGTATCGCTGGTTACGGAGATGGAACCACCCTGCTCCAGATGCAGGATGCCGCCACCGGGAGAACGGGTGTCCATATCAATGGGCGCGGTTTCCGTGCCGCTGATCACCACGTCGTAGGTCGATTGCGCCAGAGCCGCGCCGCCCCATGCGAAGGTGGCGAGCACTCCGGTCAGCGCCGTGCCTGCGACGATTTTCCTGCGTGCCAAACACCGCCCCGCCAAACCACTCGTGCTCGTCGTCGCGTCGGCCATCAACGTTCTACGTACAGTATTCATTTGTAAAAATGCCTTGAATTCATTCGATAATTCGCCTCGCCAGAGGCTCTTGCGTAGTCAAATAGATGCAGATTTTTACCAATTGGACAAGAGGACATTTTGTCTTCTGGCATGGCTCTCTTGCAGAAATCGGCTGATAGGGAGGTGCCCCTTCCCCGCACAGAATGGTCCCGCGGCCTCTGTGACAGGGATGCCGATCACAGTGCAGGCTCCGGGCAGCGAAGCGGACCTCGATCTCTGCGAATTGGCGGTCGAAGTCCCTTGCGGGGCTTCAATGCTCGGGCAGGTCACCGATCTGGGCCATCTTCGCTTCGAGCTTGGCGCGCATCATGTCGAAGACGGCGGTTTGCTCGGGATCATCGGCAAGGTTCCACAGCTCGTGCGGGTCCTGTTCGCAATCGAAGAGCTCCCACTCTGGCGGGGCGCCATTGTCCTCGGCCCCGTGCTGATCCAAAGCCTTGTTGTACCAGTAGATCAGTTTGTACCGCTGATCGCGGATGCCGTAGTGGGCCCAGGCCCCATGGAAGGCATCGTTGTGCATCCAGTAGCGGTGATAGGCCAGCTGATCCCACCCCTCGGGCGTCCTGCCCTCAAGCACCGCCCGCATCGAGCGGCCCTGCATGAAGCTCGGCTCCAGCACACCTGCATAGTCGAGGAAGGTCTGGGCGAAATCGACATTGCAGCAAATGTCCCGCGTTGTGGTACCGGCGGGGATCGCGGCAGGCAGACGCGCCAGGAAGGGCATCTGCAGGCTCTCCTCGTACATGAAACGCTTGTCGAACCACCCGTGCTCGCCCAGGAAGAAACCCTGGTCCGAGGTGTAGATCACCAGAGTGTTCTCGGCCAGGCCCAGCTCTTCCAGCGTGTCGAGCATCGAGCCCACACCATCGTCGATGGCCTGCACCGTGCGCAGATAGCGTTTCATGAAGCGCTGGTACTTGAACTCCGCAAAGGCCTGCGGATCGTCGAAGCGGAAGCGCTCTCCGGTGGAGGCGCAGATGACCTCGATGCTCTCGCCCTCCTGCAGCTCAGGCACCCGACGCATATTGAGGAAGTCGACCACGCGTTCACCGGCCACCTCTGCCGGGCCGATCGGTTGCACCAGGTTGATGTCTTCCCAGGTCAGGTCCGACTTGATGCGCATCTTCGCCGCCGCCGCCGCCGCCGCACGGTTCCGGTAGTCGTCATTGAACGTCTCGGGCAGCGGCACGTCCTCGTCGTCCCATAGGGCATTGTGGCGGGGGTGTGGCTCGAAGGGGCGGTGCGGTGCCTTGTGGTGGCACATCAGGAAGAAGGGCTGATCCTTGTGGCGCCGGATGAAGTCGGTGGACATATCGGTAATGATATCGGTGGCATAGCCCGGGATGCGACGGCGTCCTTCGGGGCCGATGAAGGCAGGGTCCCAGTATTCGCCCTGCCCCGGCACCACCTGCCATTCATCGAAGCCGGTCGGCTGGTGAGCCGGTCCCTCGCCCAGGTGCCATTTGCCGAACATCCCCGTGGCATATCCCGAGCTGGACAGAAGCTTGGCGACGTTCGGCATGCGGTTGTCGAGGTCCGTGGTCAGCGTCGTGACACAGTTCACGTGGTTGTAGGTGCCGGTCAAAATGGCGGCACGCGAGGGCGTGCAGATCGAATTGGTCACGTAACACGCATCATGGCGCAGCCCTTCCGCGGCCAGACGGTCAATATTGGGGGTCTTGTTGATACCGGCCCCATACGCCGAAATTGCCCTCGCCGCGTGGTCATCGGACATGATGAAAATGATATTCGGGCGCATGGGTCCTCTTTCGGCAGCTTGACTTCAGCGCGCAGGCTAGAAGGATCCGAGTTGCAGTAAAATTGCAAAGATGCCGCAGAGTGATGCGTCGATTGGATCACTAAAGGTCAGACACAAGCTCAGGCAGCGGCCCGACGTCTATCGGGAGCGCCAGGCGCAAACGCACTGGGCGTCACATCCATTCACCATCCCGGAACAGAGCGTCGGCATGGGCAATGAGCCCCTGCAAAGGTTCCCAGTCCTGCATCTCCTCGCGATAGGCCAGCGAGGCGGTGGAGGTGCGGCTACGCAGATCCACCGGTACATTCCTCAGCCGCGAACTGCCCCGTGCGGCGATCCCTGGCAAAACCGAGATAAAGTCTCCGCCCTGCAGGATCGTCAGCACCGACACCAGGCTTTCGCAGCTCACCGCAATGGTCGGCTCGGCTCCGGTTTTCTCGAAGAGGGCATTGCGGGCCGTTTCGCCATAGGTCGGCATTTCGCTGTAGATCACCCAAGAATAGTCGAGAAGCACATCCGCTGGTAGCAGCTCCCCTTCCGTCACTTGGTCGAAGATGGGGTGGTCACAGCGGGCCACGACGTTATCGACCACCTCAGCCAAAGGGTGAAAGACCAAGCGCCGCGCCGCGCTCTCTACAGGAGGCTGACCCGTAAAGAGCACGTCCAGCCGCCCTTCGCGCAGATCGGAAAGAGACTGGGAATACCGCGAATTCTGAAGCTCGAACCGGATGTCCGGGAAGGCCTGGTGCATCGAAATCACCAGTTCAGGCAGCACGACGGCCCGCCAAACCGGCCCGGCGCCGACACGCAGCACCGGCTTTTCCTGGGCTTCATTGACCAGCAGTGATTGCTCGGAGATCGTCCACTGCCGCTGAAGACGCAAGGATTCCGACAACACCCGCTCGCCGAAGGGCGTCGGACGCACGCCACGCGCATGGCGTTCCAGGATCGGCCGACCGAAATAGGCCTCGAGCTGGGCGAGCGAGCGCGATAGGGCGCTTTGCGTGACGTTCAGCCGTGCGGCAGCGCGCCTGAGGCTGCTTTCCTCAACGATCGCCTGCAGACGGAAGAGATGGGTAACGATGTCGAGCATTGGTGCCGATGCGATGAGTTCAAGAGATCACTTGCGCCATTAATTTCATTTTTGGTTCTACCCCGCAAGTGCTAGGGCGGGCCAGGCTCTGACGGACCGCGCCTTGTCGGTGCCCGTCTCGCAGGGCCGGTTCGCAGGCGCATTGGGAGGTTTGCGAGAGATCCCGCTGGCTCATCGGGCTGCCCTGCCCCGGGTATGAGCGGCAACGGATCTCCGTCTCGGAGGAACTATGCTGAAGTATCTGTCCCGAAAGCTGTTGTCGGGTATCTGTCTCTTGTTCATCGTCTCTGCGGTGACCTTCGTACTGATCTTCGGATCGACCGAGAATGTCGCCCGCAACATCCTGGGCGAGAGCGCCACGGCCGAGGATATCGCCGCATACAATCACCAGCTGGGCATCGATCGACCGCTGCTGGTGCAATACGGCAGCTGGTTGCAGGGCGCGCTGCGCGGTGACCTCGGCGACAGTTGGACCCGCAACCAGAGGGTTGCCCCCTCCCTGCAAAGCCGCCTGCCCGTGACCCTGTCGATCGTCGGTGTCGCCGTGTTGCTGACGGGGGCCTTCTCGGTGTTGCTGGGTGTAACGGCCGCGGTGCGCCGGGGCCTCGCCGACCAGATCATCCAGGTGATCAGCGTGGTCGGTTTCGCCATGCCCAACTTCTGGCTGGGGCTTCTGCTTGTGCTGCTCTTTGCCGTGCAGCTCCAGTGGCTGCCGCCTACGGGCTACGTCTCTTTCTCCACCTCGCCACAGCAATGGGCCGCGGGCCTGGTGCTCCCTGTCGCAGCCCTTGTCTTCTCCGGTATCGCCTCCTCTTCGCAACAGGTACGCGGAGCCGTCATCGACGCGCTGAACCAGGATTACGTGCGCACGCTGCGCGCGCGCGGCGTGCGGCGCCGCTCGATCCTCTATCGCCACGCGCTGCGCAATGCGCTGCCCGCTGCGCTGACCGTGCTTTCGGTGCAGTTCGTCGCCCTGTTGGGTGGCGCCGCCGTGATCGAACGAATCTTTGCCATCCCCGGCCTCGGCTCGCTGACCGTGGATGCTGCGTTGCAGGGCGACGTGCCGGTGCTCATGGGCGTCGTCGTCACGCTCGTGATCGTCGTGGTCATCGTGAACATCATGATCGACGTCCTCAATGCCATGCTCAATCCGAAGGTGCGCCTGCAATGACCGACGCTTCGACCCAGATCAAGGCCCCTCTTTCGCGGGAAAAGCAGCGCAGTTCGATGGTGAAATCAGTCCTGAAGTCTCCCCTTGGCGCCTTGTCGGTGCTGCTGATCCTCGCCGTCGTGCTGACCGCAATCTTCGCCCCCCTGATCGCCCCCAACGACCCCGCCGCGATCCAGATCTTCAGGGTCAATGCGCCGCCGGGCGACGGCTACCTGTTGGGAGGAGACGGCTCGGGCCGTGACATCTTCAGCCGCCTTGTCTACGGCGCCCGCAATACGCTGCTCGGCACATTGATCGCAGTCGGTGTCGCAGCGATCGTCGGTGTCGCTGCCGGGCTGGCCGCCGGCTACCATGGCCGCAAGCTGGAGGTTGGCGCGAGCTGGTTCTTCGACGCACTGATGGCGCTGCCCGCGATGATCGTGCTGCTTGCCTTCTACCAGGCCCTTGGCGCCTCGATCCACCTGTCGATGGTCGTTTTCGGGGTGATGCTCTCACCCGGCTTCTTCCGGCTGACCCGCACCCTGGTGAAGGGCGTCAAGAACGAGCTCTACGTCGACGCGGCGCGGGTCTCGGGCCTCAGCGACCTGCGCATCATCTCTCGCCATATCCTGCGCGTCGTGCGCGCGCCCGTGGTCATCCAGACCTCCATTGTCGCCGGTATCGCCCTGGTGATCCAGGCCGGTCTGGAGTTCCTTGGCCTCGGCGACCCGGGCACCCCGACCTGGGGCGGAGTGCTGCAGTCGGCCTTCGAGAACATGTACGTCTCGCCGCAGGCGGTGATCTGGCCCGGTCTCGCGATCTCGATCACCGTGGCCTCCTTTGTCCTGCTCGCCAACTCGATCCGTGACCAGCTGCAGCACGGCGGCCAGCCCGCGCGCCAGCCCAAGCTGCCCGAGCGCCTCTCCGCCTTTGGCAGACAGACGGAAGCAGACGTGCTCCTCTCGCTGCGTGGCGTGAAGATCGGCTACCCCGGAACGTCCGGTTGGCGCGAGGTCGTCCATGGCGTCGACCTCGACGTGCGCCGCGGGGAAGTCCTGGGCCTTGTCGGGGAAAGTGGGTCGGGCAAGTCGCAGACGGCCTTCGCGGTTCTGGGCCTGCTGGGAACCGGAGGCCATGTGCTGGATGGTTCGATCCTCTTCGACGGTGAAGAGCTGCTCGGCAAGAGCGACGAGGAAATGCACGGGCTGCGCGGCAAGCGTATCGCCTATGTCCCGCAGGAGCCGATGTCGAACCTCGACCCCAGCTTCCGCATCGGCTCGCAGCTGGTCGAGCCGCTGATGACGGTCCAGGGCATGTCGCGACGAGAGGCCCGCGCCCATGCGCTCGACATGCTGGGCCGCGTTGGCCTGCCTGACCCCAAACGCACCTTCAACGCCTACCCGCACGAGATTTCGGGCGGTATGGCACAGCGTGTACTGATAGCCGGCGCCGTCGCCACCTACCCTGACCTGCTGATCGCGGATGAACCGACGACGGCGCTGGATGTCACGGTGCAGGCCGAGATCCTCGAACTGCTGCGCGAACTTCAGGCCGAGTTCGGCATGACGATTGTCATGGTCACTCATAACTTCGGCGTCGTTGCCGATATCTGCGACAGTGTCGCGGTGATGCGCCAGGGCGAGATCGTCGAACAGAACAAGGTGACCGATCTCTTCGCCAACCCCACCCATGACTACACCCGAAACCTGCTGGCCGCGGTTCTGGACGATGTCGAGGTGCGCCGTTACAGCCCGCCCAAATTCGCCCCCCAGGAGGCAGCCCAATGAGCCATGACAGTCTGGTCGAAGTCCGCGACCTCTGCGTCTCCTTCGCGACACACCAAGTGATCAAGAACGTGTGCCTGGACATCCGCCCTGGCGAAACCGTCGGCCTGGTCGGCGAGAGCGGCTCGGGCAAGACAACCATCGGGCGCTCGATTCTCGGGATCGGCCCGGCGAACTCGGGCCGGATCCTCTTCGAGGGGGTCGATATCGCCAATGTTGCTCCGCGCGACCGGGTCGGCGATGCCGCCCGAATCCAGGCGGTGTTCCAGGATCCCTACACCTCGCTCAACCCGTCGATGACGATCGAGGATATCCTGACCGAACCCATGGTCGCCCGCCATATCGCCACCCGCGACGAGGCCCGCCTCAAGGTGCGCGAACTGCTCGATCAGGTGTCCCTGCCCGCTGATGCCGCGCAGCGCTACCCGCGTGAGTTCTCGGGCGGGCAGCGTCAGCGTGTGGCAATTGCCCGCGCTCTGGCGCTGTCGCCGCGGCTCATCGTCTGCGACGAGCCGGTCTCGGCCCTGGACCTGACCACGCAGGCGACGGTCATGGACCTGTTCATCGAGATTCAGGAGCGCACCGGCGTGGCCTATCTCTTCGTCAGTCATGACCTGGCGGTGGTACGTCATATCTCGCACCGGGTCGCCGTCATGCGCGGCGGCGAAATCGTCGAGTTCGGCGAATGCGACCAGGTGACCGCCCGCCCGGAGCATCCCTATACCCGCCGACTTCTGCTTGCCGCCCCGGTCGCCGATCCGATCCGTCAGGCCAAGCGGCGGCAGGACTTCCTGAACCTCGACGCGGGAAGCTGAGCCATGCGCGCCGTCATCGTCATGTACGATAGCCTGAACCGGCGGATGCTGCCCCCCTGGGGCGCGCCGGAGGAGCAGGCGCCGAACTTCGCCCGGCTGGCCGCACACTCGGCGACCTTCGACACCTGCTATGCGGGCTCGATGCCCTGCATGCCCGCCCGGCGCGAGATGCACACCGGACGCTACAATTTCCTGCACCGGTTCTGGGGCCCCATCGAGCCCTTCGACGACAGCGTCTACGAGATCCTGTCCCGTCAGGGCGTGCACACCCATATCGTCACCGATCACCAGCACTACTGGGAAGACGGCGGCGCCACATATCTGACCCGCTTCTCGACCCATGAGACGGTGCGTGGACAGGAGGGCGACGCCTGGAAACCCTACCTCGCCGATCTTGACCGTGCGGTGATGCAGGTCCCGCCGAAACGCGCCCGCACTCAGGACCATGCCAACCGCAAGGCCATCGACACGATCGAGAAAATGCCGCAGACCCGTGTCTTCGACGCTGGTCTCGACTTCCTCGAGCGCAATGCCGGGCAGGACGACTGGCTCCTGCAAATCGAAACCTTCGACCCGCACGAGCCCTTTTTCGTCCCCGGAGAAGAGGGGGACGACTGGCCCACCTACGGCCGCGTCACCGAAACGCCCGAGGGCGTTGCGGCGATGCAGCAGCACTACCTGAAGGTTCTGGCGCAATGCGACCGCAACCTTGGCCGCGTGCTGGATGTCTTCGACGCCCAAGGCCTGTGGGACAACACCATGCTGATCGTCTGCACCGATCACGGCTTCCTGCTGGGCGAACGCGGGTGGTGGGGCAAGAACGTCATGCCCTGGTACGACGAGGCCATCCACACTCCACTTTTCATCTGGGACCCAAGGTCGCGGGTCGCGGGCGAACGGCGCGAGGCGTTGGTACAGACCATCGACATCGCGCCAACCCTGCTGGATGCCTTCGGCCACGCCCCCACCCCGCACATGCAGGGCCAGCCGCTGGCTGCGACAATCGCCAGCGATATTCCGGTGCGCGACGCCGGGCTCTTCGGCGTCTTCGGCCTGCATGTCTCGGTCACCGACGGGCGCCATGTTTACATGCGCGGGCCCTCCGACACCGAGGCCCCCCTGCGCGAATACACCCTGATGCCGACGCGGATGCGCGGTTTCAAACCGCTTGAGGAGCTTGCCCGGGCCGAACTGCATCCGGGCTTCAGCTTCACCAAGGGGGCAAAGGTTCTCCGCATGCCGGGCGCACCGCAGCGTGGCCCCGACGACCTCTCGACCCTGCTTTTCGACCTGGAGTCCGACCCGGGTCAGGAACAGCCCCTGAACGACCCTGAGCTTGAGGCACGGATGGCCGAGCTGCTGGTCCGGCTGATGCGCGCCAGCGAGGCTCCGCCCGAACAGTACCAGCGTCTCGGACTGCCCGAAGCCGGGCCGGTCGGGGGCCAGCACCTGCACCTGAACCAATAGGAGAGATCATGCGCCTGGAAGACCTCAGCCGCCCGCCTTTCAGTCTGGACCGCGAGGCGCTGGAGTGGGTCCGGCAAACCCGAGAGGGTCTGGATGATCAGGCAGCGGCCGCGCAGCTGTTCAACCTGAACTCCCGTGGCCCCGTCGACGCGGCAGAGCTGGCGCGCTTGGCCGCTCTCTCTCCCGGCGGGCTCACCCGTTTCTTCAGCGAAGACGGCGCGGCAGAGCGCCAGGCGCTTGCGCAGATCCAGCAGCAGGCGGAGGTGCCGCTGCTCGTCTCGGCGGACCTGGAAGGCTCGCGGATGAGCCTGCCCTTCGGCACTGCCGTGCCGAACCCGCTGGCCCTGGCCGCCGCCGATGACGCCGACCTGACGACCGAGGTGGCACGGCTGATGGCGCGAGAGGCGCTCTCCATTGGCGTGAACTGGGCCTTTGCGCCGGTGATCGACATCAACGCGGCGGCGCGCAGCGCCATCGTCGCCACCCGCGGCTTCGGCTCGGACCCCGAGCGGATCGCGCGTCATGCCACGGCCCAGATCGCCGCCTTCGAGGCCGAAGGCCTCGCCGCGACGGTCAAACACTGGCCGGGCGAGGGTTATGACGACCGCGACCAGCACCTGGTGACCACGGTGAACCCGCTGTCCATGACCGAATGGCAGTCCAGCTTCGGCAAGCTCTACAGGGCCGCGATCAAGGCTGGTGCCCGCGCCGTGATGACCGGCCATATCGCCCTGCCCGCCTACCTGCGCGAGAAGGACCCTGCCACCGACGACGAGACCGCTTTTCTGCCCGCCACCATCAGCCACGCCCTGAATATCGACCTGCTGCGCGGGGACCTGGGCTTCAACGGGCTTATCGTCTCGGATGCCAGCGAGATGGCCGGACTGACGTCGGTCGTCGAGATGGTCCAGGCCAAGGTCGAGATCATCAAGGCCGGCTGCGACATGGTTCTTTTCTCTTCGGATCCGGAGGCCGAGATCCGCGCCGTGCGCGAGGCCGTCGCCTCGGGTGAGATCCCGCGAAAACGCTTCGAAGCCGCGCTGATGCGCGTGCTTGGCCTGAAGGCCTCTCTGGGACTGCATGCCGGCGCGGCACAGCCCCGGCTGGCACCAGAGGCCGAGACGGCACAGGCCATCGCCAAGCGGGCCTTCGCCAAGGCGCCGACCCTGGTCAAGGATCGCAACGCAACCCTCCCCCTCGACCCAAAGCGGCACCGGCGCATCCTGGTGCTGACACCAGGTATCATCGAGCCGATGCAGAATGCCCGCCTGTCTTTCGACCTGCCGCAGATGCTGCGCGAGGAAGGATTCGAGGTGACCGAGGCTCCCCATGGCACCCCGCTAGACCTGACGGACAAGGATCTGGTGCTCTACCTCTTCGGAGAGGAAACCCTGCTGACCCGAGGCCGCATCTTCCTGGACTGGCGGGCCCTGCACGGTCATTTCAAGCTGTCCATGGCCCGTCCCTGGCACCAGCTACCGACGGTGATGATCTCCTTCGGATATCCTTACTACCTCTACGATGCGCCCCGTGTGCCCACCTACATCAACGCCTATGCCACCCACCCCGCCATGCAGGCGGCGGTTCTGGAAGCGCTGATGGGACGCGCGCCTTTCGCCGGCAGCAATCCCGTTGATCCCTTCGATGGTGCACCGGATGCGCACCTCTGAGCGATTAACTTGACGCATCACTGACTCGATTAATTGCACTTCATCCGCATCTGTTTGGCTCGTATCACCGGCAGCAGAGTTGGTCCGGCTCATCGGCGGACCCGAAAAGGGAGGCACCATGTTCAAACTCATTTCCGCCGCTGCTCTTGCGCTGGCGACCACCACCGCTCTTGTCACGCCGGCCATGGCCGAGGTTCAGAACGACGCCGAGACTCTGGCCATCGGCGGCTTTCTCGACAACCGCACCTTCGATCGCGGACAGCTTCAGGCCTCGCACTGGGCGAAGTACTGGCAGCCGGTCTTCGACACGCTGCTGCGCATCGACGCCGAGGGCAACATCTCGGGCAACGTGGCGACGGACTACAGCTTCGCAGAGGACCGAAGCAGCCTGACCCTGACCCTGCGCGACGGGCTGAGCTTCACCAATGGCGAGCCGGTCGACGGCGCCGCAGTGAAAGCCAACATCGAGTTCCTGCAGAACGCCACCGGTCAGAACAAGTGGATGGTCGGCGGCATCAGCGAGGTCGAGGTCGTGTCCCCGACCGAGGTCGTGCTGCATATCGCAGAGCCCAACCCTGCGCTGCTCTTCGGCCTTGCGACCGTCGGCGGCGCGCTGGCCGCGCCCTCGACCCTGGGCACCGAGGAAGCCAAGACCGTTCCCGTCGGATCGGGCCCCTACGTCTACGACACCGAGGACTCGGTCGTCGGACGGCAGTATGTCTACAAGCGCAATCCCGACTACTGGAACCCTCAGGACTTCCCCTTCGAGCAAATCACCATTACCCCGATCCGTGACATGAGTGCCCGGATGAACGCCCTGCAATCCGGCCAGATCGATGCCGGCGTCGGCGATCCCCGCGCCGCGTCCGAGGCCGAAGCCACAGGGCTGACCGTCGCGTCGAACCCGAACAATTTCTTCGGCATTTTCATCGCCGACCGCGCCGGCGACATGGTTCCTGCCCTGGGCGATGTACGCGTGCGCCAGGCGATCAACATGGCTTTCGACCGCGCCTCGATCCTCAAGTACATCGACAACGACTATGGCCAGGTGACCAACCAGCCGCTGGTCTCTCCGAACGCACTTAACAATCCCGACCTCGAAGGCAGCTATGACTACGACCCCGAAGCGGCGCGCGCGCTGATGGCCGAAGCCGGCTATGCAGATGGCTTCACCGTGCCGATGCCTGAGGTGGCTTCCATGGCCTCCTACAACCCCATCGTCGAGCAGCAGCTGGCGCAGATCGGGATCACCGTGGATTGGGTCAAGATCTCTCCCACGGGCACGATCCCCGAGCTGCTGTCTGGCAAGTACCCGATGTTCCTCTTCCGCCTCGGCACCCAGACCGCCTGGGGAGACGTGCTGAAGTACATCGGACCGGACGCCCCCTGGAACACCTCGGGCAGCCAGAACGATGCCCTGGACAAACTCATTCTGGAGGCACGCAATGCGCCGCTGGAAGATCAGGACGCCGCATTCCAGGCCATCACAACCTACCTGGTCGAGAACGCCTGGTTCGCACCCTGGTACCAGATCGACGCTGTCTACTTCACCAATGACGAGGTGGACGTGGTTGTGCCGTCGCACAACATCACTCCGTGGATCTATGATTTCCAGAAGACCGGAAACTGAACCAGGGCAACCGGACCTGCACAATACTCGGCGGGGGCGGGGCAGCGAATGCCCCGCCCCGTTGCCTCCGGCGCCTGCCGCGGGCGAGGCCAGCCGGCCCTTCCCTACTCGCACGTTCGCAGCTCAGGCACCCGCGACAAGCCCCACCTTCGCCCGCATCAGCCCCACGGCCGAACAACGCGCCTGAGGCCCGCTGCGCGGCATCACCGATTTCCGCCCATCAGGGCAGATGTACCGTTAACAATTCTGATGATCCGGAGACCGCCATGGAGCCTTGGGTAGCGACGGGTGCCAAGCGCAGCATGTTCGACGAGCGTGAAAAGGCCAACTGGCGCGACAAGATGAAGGCCGGCGCGACCTCCATCCGCCGCGACCTCGTCAAGACGCCCGACTGGTTCGAGCGCGTGACCCCGGAGACGGTGCGGGCGGATGCGATCGCCGGTCTGACCGGCGCCACCCTCAGCCTGCCGCAGAGCGTCGCCTTTGCCGCGATCGCCGGCCTGCCCCCGCAATACGGTTTCTACACTGCTCTGGTGCCCCCCGTCGTCACCGCGCTCTTCGGATCCAGCTGGCACGCAGCGGCCGGCCCGGCGACGGCGATTTCGGCGCTGGTCTTCGGCGCGCTGGCCGGGGTCTACACCCCTGGCTCGCCCGAGTTCATCTCGGCCGCCATCGCCCTGGCGCTGCTGGCCGGCATCTTCCAGCTCCTGATGGGGCTGATGCGCCTCGGCAGCGTGGTCGATTTCGTCTCGCACTCGGTGATGATCGGGTTCGTCGCCGGGGCGGCGGTGCTCATTGCGTTGAGCCAGCTCAGCGACGTTCTGATGGTTCCCCTCCCCCGCCCCGAGGACCCGGGCGCCTATGTCATGGCGCTTTGGCACGGGCTGCCGCAGGCGGACCTCAGGGCGGTCTCCATCGCGCTTCTTGCACTGAGCGTGGGTTACACGATCCGTCGTTTCCTGCCGCGCTGGCCCAACTACCTGCTGGCGCTTCTGGCGGCCACCGGCCTCAGCCTGGCCTACGGTGGCGCGGACGCAGGCCTGCACACGGTCGGCGCCATCGACGCGGTGATACCCACCCTCGCGCTTCCGCACTTCGAGGAGGGCCAGTTCCGCGCCGTTTTCTCGGGCGCGCTGGCCATCGGTGTCGTCGGCCTGCTGGAGGCCATGTCCGTGGCCCGAGCGCTTGCGGCCAAGTCCGGCCAGATGCTGGACGGCAACCGTGAGTTCGTCGGTCAGGGCCTTTCGAATGTCGTCGGGTCCTTCTTCCAATGCTACCCGTCATCGTCGTCCTTCACCCGCTCGGGCGTGAACTACGACGCCGGCGCGCGCACCCCGCTTTCGATGATCTTCTGTGCCACCTTCCTGTTGCTGATCCTGCTGTTGGTGGCCCCCTATTTCGCCGAGGTCCCGATTGCAGGCATGGCGGGGGTCATCATGCTGGTCGCCTGGCGCCTCATCAACTTCCACGAAATCCTTCACCTCGTCCGAACATCCACCGCCGAGACCCTGATTGCCGTCACCACCTTCCTGACCACCGTGCTGGTGGCGCTGGAGTTCTCGATCTACGTTGGCGTGATGATGTCGCTGGTGCTGTTCCTGCGCCGCATCGCCAGTCCGATCATCGCCGTCTCCGCCCCCGATCCCTCGACACCGGGCCGTACCATCAAGGGGGCCCGCCTCAACCACCTTGACGAATGCCCGCAGCTGATGATCGCGATGCTGGAGGGCCCCTTCTACTTCGGCACCGTCGAAGCCATCCGGCGCGAGTTCATGCGCTTCGAGCGAGAGCGCCCGTCACAGAAACACATCCTCTTCTCCATCGCCGGCAGCGGCGAGGTCGACCTGCCTGCCGCCGAATTCCTGATCGAGGAGGATCGCCGACGCGAGGCACGCGGGGGCTCCCTGCACGTCAAGCTGATGACCCTCACCTCCTTCGAGAAGCTCGCGCGTTTCCAGGTCTTCAAGGCCCTCGGCCGAGAGAAGATCCACCTGTCCAAGCGTGACGCGCTCGAGCAGATCGTTCCACAGCTCGATCAATCGGTCTGCGCAACCTGCACCCGGCGGATTTTCAAGGAGTGCCCCGTCGCCGACCGCCTCGACGCCGAGGAAACGCCTTCTAACACCCCCGGTAAAGACGCGCCTCAGACAGGCTGATAAGGCCTTCTGCAGGCCGCCTTGCCGCGACCGGGCGAAAGGCCAAGACAAGACAGAGCGGAGAGTGATGATGATCCAAAAGAGCGAGGGCCGTTGCTGCGGCGGAGGGCGCAAGCCGGACGGCATGCGCAAGGATGATGCCAGCTACATGGCCGCCGCTCTCGCCGTTCCGCGTGCGGCCCCCGAAACCAGGCAGGACCTGTCCGCGGCGCTGGTTTCGATTCCAGGAGGTCACTTCGAGATGGGCACCCGTGTCTCCCGCTACGCCGACGACCTGGACAGCCCGCGTCGAAAGGTGAAGGTCTCGGGCTTCCGCATCGCCGATGCGACGGTCTCGAATGCCGAATATGCCCGCTTTGTCGCAGAAACCAGCTACCGCACCGTCAGCGAGGTCGAGGGCTGGAGCTATGTCTTCCATCTGCAGCTTGCGGATCCGACGCTCTGGCCCGAGCACCCGCCGGGCCTGCCCTGGTGGCGACTTGTCCTTGGCGCCTCATGGGCGCAGCCCGAGGGCCCAGGCTCAAGCTGGGAGGATCGCGCGGATCACCCGGCGGTGCATCTGACCTGGTTCGACGCGCTGGCCTATGTGACCTGGGCCGGGCTACGCCTTCCCCGCGAGGCCGAGTGGGAACGCGCCGCCCGCGGCGGGCTGGTGAACAAGAAATTTCCCTGGGGCAACAAGCTGGTGCCCGAGAGCGGCTTTGCCATGAATACCTGGCAGGGCGATTTCCCCCATGAGAACTCTGCCGAGGATGGCTACATTGGCACCGCGCCGGTGCGTAGCTATGCGCCCAATGGCTACGGTCTATACAACATGACAGGCAACGTCTGGGAGTGGGTTCAGGACTTCTACGGCCCCCGTCCGGCGCCCTCGCGCCTGCCCGAAAAGGACCCGACAGGCCCCGAGGCGGGCAGCGCCCGAATCCAGCGCGGCGGATCCTTCCTCTGCCACGTCAGCTATTGTGACCGCTACCATGTGCATTCACGTACCCGGAACGATGCCAACAGTTCGACCGCCAATTGCGGTTTTCGAGTGGCCTCCGACGCTGGATAGCTTTCACGAGGTGGCACAAGCCGCGCCGTTCGGCAGCGCTTCGGGCAATAAAGCAGCGCAACTACCCCAGGACCTCGGTTCGCCTCAGGGCTTCCTGTTGGGTCTTCCCCAGAGTTTTCACAAACTCCCCTTGGCGAATGAAAGGCTTTAGTGCCTTAGGTACGACCCGCCGATAGAGCCAATTGCCGTTCCGAGGGTCCTGCTTCTGGTATTCCACAGTCAAATTCCGCACGCCCAAATTCTCCGACATGGCTACGGACATGGACACACACAGGCAATCCCAGAAGGGAACACCATATAAAATCAATCACTTAGGTGGATATTTATGGTGGCCCCACACGGACTCGAACCGCGGACCCACTGATTACAAACATGCTCCTGTGCATTTTCCTGGGTTTCGCCCATCTACGCCCACCGACCCTAAATGCATGTTCCTAAACGTTTTTCCTTGAAACGCCTTACGCCGACATCGCATCCAGTTCCCTGTAATTCGCTGCTTGCTGCTTCCTCCATGCTTCCATGGAAGCGGTCAGAAGCGCGGCCAGGGAGAGGGAAACGCCATGCCGAAGTTGACAAAACGCACCGTCGAAGCGCTGCCCATCACCGGACGCGACTACATCAGTTTTGACACCGAGGTTTCCGGCTTCGGCGTCCGCGTCACGCCTGCCGGTCGCAAGTCCTATCTGATCCAATACCGCAATGGCGGACGCACAAGGCGGCTCACCTTGGGCAAGCACGGAGCCCTGACCGCCGAGGCCGCCCGCAAGCTGGCCGTGCAGCGCCTGGGAGAGGTCGCCCATGGGGAAGACCCCTCTGCAAGCCGGAGCGAGCATCACCGCTCCCCAACCGTGGCTCAGCTTTGCGAGCGGTTCATCCAGGACCATGTGTCGATCCGCTGTAAGCCCAGCACCCAGTTCGACTATGAGCGGAACATTGAACGCCACATCCTCCCTGCCTTCGGCACCTTCAAGGCGGTGGATGTGCGCCGCGCGGACGTGGCCGCCCTGCACCAGAAGCTGAGCCCGACACCGCATCAGGCCAACCGCGTCCTGGCGCTGCTGTCGAAGCTCTTCAACATGGCCGAGCTTTGGGAGATCCGCCCCGATGGCTCCAACCCCTGCCGCCTCGTTCCTCGCTACAAGGAGAAGCCCAAAGAGCGCTTCCTGGGAGAGCCCGAACTGATGCGCCTGGGCGATGTGCTGGCTGAGGCCGAAGAGACCGGCCAGGAAAGCGTCTTTGTCGTGGCGGCCTTCCGGCTGCTGCTGATGACCGGCTGCCGCCTCTCCGAGATCCAAAAGCTGCAATGGTCCTTCGTCTCGATGCACCATCTGCTGTTGCCCGACAGTAAGACCGGCGCCCGGCGCATACCGCTTTCGCCCGATGCCAAGGCCGTGCTGCATCGCCTGCCCCGCGACCCTGAGAACCCTTACGTGATCCAGGGCAAATTGCCGGGCAGCCACCTGACGGACCTGCAACACCCCTGGCAGCGCATACGTAAGGCGACTGGTTTGCAGGACGTGCGCATCCACGACCTCCGGCACACCTATGCCTCTTACGCGGCGATGAACGGGGTGGACCTGCTGACCCTGGGAAAGATCCTGGGCCACTCGAATTACCAGACGACACAGCGTTACGCGCATCTGGCCGACAAGGGCGTCTGCGAAGCGGCCAATGCGGTATCCGGCATGATGGCGGGCGCATTGGGCACCACGCGCCAGCCGCCCGGACCGGCGCGGCTTAGCTTGGTGCGGTAATCGAGGTGACCGCCTTCAATGCCCCGCGCCATTCCTTAAGGGCAGTCGCGTGCCTTATGTAACGTAATGGCTACGGCACCGATATTCCTGGCCTATCGGCGTTTCGCTCAGCGCGTCAGCGCCTAATGTCATGCCTTGGGAAGAGGAGGGAATCTTGAAGCAAACCCGCAATGAGATCCTGCGCGATCTGTGGAGCAAAGGCATATGGCTGCAAGAGGCATGGCGCGCATACGCCGCTGAGGAAAAGCTGAACCGGCACCGGGCGCTTTACGCCAAATCCGCGATTGAAATGCTTGCCACAGCGCCGCAACCCGCAGAAGACGCTTCGCCTATGGCCAAGTTTGGGGCGCTCTTCAAAGGCCCTCAGGACTTGCTGGCCGAGCGCGCCGAGGTCGACAGGGACATGCAGGATGATCTGCGCCGCTTCCTCTACACCGGGCAACTGGTCGCTCTGGGGTTTGAGCCGCCCCGCAAGGAGGCCTCATCCCCCCTAGAGATCCCAGCCGCCTATTGGCCAAAGACACACAGCCCTAGCTTGACCCAATGGGGGGCGAACACGCTTAAACACGCCTCGCTGATCTTTGTGGATGTCCGCATCGTTTCGCGGCCCCAATTCGACGCGGCGCTCTTACCGGCCTCCGCTGCCCCCGTTCAGACGGGCCGCCCCCCGGTCAACAAAGCGATCAAGCGGACGTGCCAAGAGCTGATCACCGCCGGGAAGATCGACACAAGCCTCTCGATGAAGGCGCACTATCCGATGATCCGTGAACACCTCGCTCAGCGCGGGATCGACCTGCCCATCCCCCCGGAGGCAATCAACGACGAGACGATCAGAAAGACTTTTTCACCTCTTTTCAAAGACTTGAAGGAAGCCAATAAACAATAAAATCTGCGGGACTTTATTGTCCTATTGGTTGGATTGCTGCCTGGGCATGTTCGGTCGCAAGGCAGACAACGAAAGGACAGCCCGTGCAGATGACGACCGAAAGCCCCTCCCCGATCACCCCGCCTGCGGAGTACTGGGAGGGCTTCATTCCCGAAGGCGACGCCGCCGACTACCTGTGCCAAAGCGTGCGCACCATTCAGAAATGGCGCGTCACCGGCGCGGGCCCCGAGTTCTACAAGTTCGGGCGTTCCGTGCGCTACCGCCGCCGCGATCTGCGCCAATGGGTCGAAGACCGCCGCCGGGCGCACACCTCTCAATAATCCAGTTTTGCCCGCGCTGAGTTGGCAGCGCAGCGCGGGATTTTGGGGCCGGATGGCTTCATCAGGGGCGCGAGATCTGCGTGAGCTCGCGCCCTTTCCATGTCTGCTGCCCAGCCAATGAGAAGGACATCACCATGGCAAACCAACCCGCAAAGAAGTTCCGCCTGGGGCTCATCACCGCCACCATCTGGGACAATGATGGCTTCTATTCCATCGACCTGTCCCGCTCTTACCGCGACGACACGGGCACCTGGAAGAACACCACCAGCTTCCATCATTCCGACCTGCTCAATCTGGCGAAATGCTCTGAACGCGCGGAAGCCTGGATCGGACGGCAAGTCAATGACCGCTGATGCAGCAGGCCGGGCCACAGCCCGGCCCCAAAACAAAAGCTGCCCCGCCGGAGGCACCTTCAAGGGCGCACAGCGCCCGCCCCTCCCCGCCGGAAACGAAGCGCCCCGCCCGGGGAAAAGGGGGGTGATTGTAGCACCCCCCTCTAGAAATACAGACGACACAAGAGAGACCCAAATGCAGATCGTTCATGCTGGCTTCGACAAGTTGGACCTGTCGGTTCAAGCCAATGTCTCCCCCGCCCTCTTTGCGGCCCTGGAAGCCGCCCGGGACGAGGCCGAGGACAAGCGCGCCGATGTGCCCTTCAGCTATGGTGGAACCGACTTTGATATCCTGCCTCATGGCGGCAGTGGCTACCGCTTCATCCTGCGTATGGGGGCCGCTGACGCCCATTGGTTCATCAAGAAGCCCAATGCGAAAGACCCCTGGGGCCTCCGTATCTCTGTGGGCTCGACCATGCTGGCGACCCAGGGCCTAAGCGTAGTGCGCGACCACCTAGACAAGACACTCGCCCGCCTGGGCATCCTCTATGAGCCGCATCAGATCAGCATCGCCCGCGCGGACTTCTGCGTCGATATCCTGGCCCCTGGCTTTGAGCTGTCCCCCGAGCGCTTCGTGATCCACAGCCACACCAACAGGGCCGACTACCACGCAGAACCAGAGGACAAGCGCAGCAACGGCAAGTCCGGCCTCTATACCTCGGTCACGGTCGGCAAGTCGCCTGGGCGGCAGGTCATCATCTACGACAAACGGCGCGAGGTGATCGAACGTAAGAAGCCGATCTGGTGGGATATCTGGAACGCTAACCGGATGCGCCAGGGCCAGCCACAACTCGACCCCGAGGACCGCAGCCTGGATCTCTACCGTATCGAAGTTCGCGCCGGGAAAGACCTGCTCAAGGACCGCTGGCAGATCCGCACCTGGGAGCAATTTGACGCCCAGTTCGGGGACGTGGTGGCCGAGGCCTTCGACAAGATCCGTTACTGCGAGCCCGACCCCACTGACAGCAACCGCGCCCGCTGGCCGCTGCATCCGATCTGGGCGCTTGCTGCGTCTATCTGCGAAGAGAACCTGCTAGGGATGCGCACCTACCTCGACCCTGAGCATGTGAAATACGTTCATCGCGAAGAGCACATGCGGCTCATCCTCGCGCAGATCATCGGCAATGCTATCACCCTCGCCGCCCTGGACGGCATCCAGGAGGACGGGTTGGAGGACTACCTTGGATTTACGCTCGCAGACCGCATGACGAACGCTATCCGGGCGGAACCCGAGCGCTTCGGGGCCAAACTGGAAGCGGCGGCGGGGCGGTATCGGTTCGAAGCCTGAGCGGAGAAGGTGCGGAGGAAGGGCGGGGCCGTCGCGCAGGGGATGCGGGGCGGTTTTGCGTTTGGGGTGGCGCGCGTGCGAAGAGATTGCGGGGCAGATACGGGCACATTGCGGGAGAAAGCGGGTGGAATGCGAACACTGGGCGCTCTCTGGGCGACCTGCTTCCGTGCACTCAAACGACAGCTATGCGCAGAAAGAGGGATTTGCAAAGTTTGGGCGTTTGCCGACAGCGGCCATTCGTTCAGACTGCGGCGAGCGGCGGCTGTGAGCCCACTTTGGCCGATGTTGCGGAGTGCGCCAACGTCCGCTTTGAGGGATGTGACTGACGACGAGAATTGCGGCGTGCCGGCCGTAGAATTCTCACGGTCCGCACTTGATGCATGGTGAGATACGCCAAGTAAGCATGATAGCTCCTTGTCCAGGACTGCCATCAACGCTGCGGCATCGGCACATCCGGCAAAGCGGGCGGGTCGAGGCTACAAAATGTGGCGCGGAACGCATCGATTCCGCTGTCCGATGCGGCAAAAGTCGTGTAAGCCCTGAGATCAGGAGACAGGATCTCGGCTGGTACAGGCATTGGGCCCGGCAGCCCGTCGATTGGGGATTGGGGAACCTGCAGTTCAGGAAGCACCGGGCCCAGTTCGCCGATAATGGGCAATTCGTAGTCGAACGCGGGTGGGCCAATGGATGGCTCATCCGAGATTTCGGGGCTTCCGAGCCAGGGACGCGGCCCAAAGAAGAACTGGGACCGGAGCCGGTTTACCGCCCATTCGAGTTCAGGCTGCGCTATACAGGAGGCCGCGATGCGGTCGGCTTCCTGCTGCTGGCCCGTCAGAATCGCGCCACGCTCAGTACGAGACCGGATGCGGTCGGTGGCGGATAGAATCTCGCGTGCGCAGTCCGCGGATGTTCCGCATAACGGACTCGCCTGTATCGATTGGAGTAGGAAGCGGTCGCCATACAGCCTTGCCGCTTCTTCTGTGGACAGACAGGTAGCATTCGGGTTTGGCTGGAACGGTTCCGGGACAGCTACAGTCAGAGTGGTAGCCAAGCTACCAACAGGGCGGTTAGTCTCGGGCGCGGATGAGGGGTCTGGGTCCTCGGCTAATGTGCCCGGCGGGGCGATGCACGCGGCGACGGCCTCCAACAAACCACTGTCCATGGCCTGCTGGTCGGACGGAGCGTCCATCGATGGAGGCAGTGCGATAGGCCGTCCGCAAAGCAAATCGACGATCATCGCATTCGACGACACGCCTAGGGCAAGGTCCTGCGCGATATGACATAGTCCGTCATCATCTGGGCATCGCGTGTGCAAAATCCGCATCCGAATCTCGCTGTCTAGTACGCCGCCTTGCAGCATCTCCTGATCGGTACATTGGGGATCGTCTGGCGCCCCTGCCTCAGCACATGGGGAACGGCGATGTTCGACCCAGCACGCTGGCATCCCAGGCTGAACGTTCCCGAAAGCTTGTGTAGGCGGAGGCTCGGCATTCGGCGAGGGGGGGGGCATTCAACGGTGAGAAACCAGTCTGCTGTATGCACTCCGCGATTAGCAGTTCGGCGGGCCTGAAGGATTCTTCGACAGCACGCTCCAGACAAGCGATGTCACCGTCACAAAAAGCCTCTGGCGCAGGACGGCAGGAGTCGTCGTCATTGCACTGCACTTCGATTGCGGCTTCGACCGCACGGCGTGCCGTGTCACGCGCTTCCTGAGCGCTATCACGTGCCGCTTCGACGGCGTCTTCAGCTTCAACTAGAAAGTCGGCATCTGCAGCCTCGAGAGCCTCATCCGAAAGGGCCGGTCCTTCGCCGTTCCGGATGCGCAACGTGATGTAGGCGTCGTCAAAGGATCCGTCTGGGAAACGACCCTGCAAATCACGGATAGTGGCCAAATCCCCGCTTAGCGTGTCTGTCAGGCGACTTAGATCAGCGGCTTGGCGCCCTAGCGCTTCGATCCGCCGCTGTTCCGCTGAGTTCATTTCTTGCCAAATGTAAAGGGTAAGCCCAACGGAAATGAGGCCCACGAAAAGACTTGTCGCCCCGACCGCACCAACTCCGGTCGGTTCGACCCCGTCGACCAAGTCGATGACTTGTTGCTGGCGCGCCAACACTTGGCCGATGTCAGCCTCAACCCCTAAGGCGGATGACCCGAGACCTGTTTCAGCCATCGCGTCGGCCGCCAGTGCGCAAGAAGCGCCTTCTCGGCGCATCTGGCGTAGTTGTCGCTCGCGTCGCTCGACCGGAGTGTAAGCAATAATGCTGCCATTCTTCACCGCATCGTGTCTGCCTCGCTCCTCCGGCCCCAAGCAAACGAGCTCGGCATCAGGGTCAGAAAGGCGCTGCTCCATCCGCTGGCGGTACGCTGCTTCGTCTAGCGACTGCATGGTCAGGTCTAAGTCATCTGCTGTCAGGCCGGTCACGTTACCCATCTGAGAAGCAATGCACGTGGATAGGGCATCGTTCCCCAATTGCTGCGCGGAGGCGTGGCCCTGCAGCACAACGGTCGCAGACAAGATGTAGGGTAGAACGCAATTTTGGCGCATGAGCGAAATCTGAGTTTGAGCTATGCCGACACATTAACCAGTTTAACAGCAGCAACTTAGACGGCATCTTTCACTCTGAAATGCTCGTTTCCAACAGGTGCGGTCAGCTGCAACGCGTTCTGTCAAGGTTCCGCTGCCAGCATGTTGGAACATCCACGGAATTTGGTTCGTTCCAGACCCTCTCCACGCATAGGGGTATGTCAAAACTCAATCGTTTCTGTCACCGGCAGAAAGGACCGTTTTTGGTGCGCACGCCAAGTTCTGCTAAGCGGGGCTTTCCGTAGTGGGTCGATCGCGAAACCAAATCACAATCCCGCAGATAGCCACAAAAGAAAGAACAGCGTCTGCGAGGTTAACGAGGTTCGTGAGCTCAAGGCCACCGGTTAATGCGCTAAAGATATCGAAAATGCAAAACAATAAAAATGCAATCGCTACCCATGCATATTCTCGTCTAATTCCTATGTAAAAAACATATAAAAAGCTGACATTTGCCAAAACGGAGATGAATGGTGAAAAGCCGACCCTATCTGGCGACATTCCGAAAAGTACCAGCATCATCAGGCCTACAAGAACGTGAAGCCCGATCATGTATCTAATTGCTTGGAGAGTAAGAGACACAAGTTTTTCCTATACCGACTGTACGTAAGCCGTAAGACACATGCGGCGACTTCATAGGACCTAGAGATCAATGTCAACAAGGGCTCTAGCCGACCTTCGCGGCATTTGCACAGACCGCTCAAAAACGACCGTTTTTGACATGGCCGAAACCGCCAAAGCCGACCTTGGCGCAACCGCAGCGAAACGGTGCTTCGTTCGCAGTGTGGCAGTCCCTGAGGGGAACAACGAAGGTCTGCTATCGCAAATTGGCGTGGAGGGCCATGGGTCCGCTCCGGGCTGGCTCCGGTCATTCGCTGCGCCTGGCGTGAAGGTCTGCTTCGGGCTGATTGTGGATGATCTCGCTCGATACTCCAGAACTCGCCTGTCTATCCGCACACTCCCTTCCTGCCTGCACGCTCAGCCAAGCGCACTGTTGCACATCTACCGCAGCAGATTCCTCCGCCTCACTGCTTCCTTAGTGCTTCCGCGCGCCAAATCGCCCGCCCCAAAGAACAAAGGGGAGCGACGTAAGCGCATGATATTAAAGTGAAAAATGGTGCCCCCACACGGACTCGAACCGCGGACCCACTGATTACAAATCAGTTGCTCTACCAGCTGAGCTATAGGGGCAGTTCCTGCCATTTACGCGGAATGGAATGCGGGATCAAGTGGGGCCTCAGCGGTTCGCGCGGGCCAGAAGCGCCACGGCCGTCAGGCCGACGAAAATGACCATCAGGGCGGCGGGAGCGGCCTCGCCAAGCTGCTCGAGGCTGGCTTTCTCGTGCACGCGCGTGGCCAGCGTGTCGTAGTTGAACGGGCGCAGCAGCAGGGTGGCGGGCAGCTCCTTGACCGCATCGACGAAGACCAGCAGCAGGGCCGAGGCGAGAGAACCACGGATCAGCGGGAAATGGACCTCGCGCAGCACCGCGCGGCGATTGCGGCCGAGAGAGCGGGCTGCCATGGGCAGAGAGGGCGCGATGCGGCCCATGGCGCTGTCCGTGGCGCCCTGGGCAATGGCGAAGAAGCGCACCGAATAGGCCAGCACCAGCGCAAAGCCCGTGCCGGTCAGCAGAAGGCCCGGATCACGTCCCGTCAGCGCGGCCAGCGTATCGGCCAGGCGATGGTCGAAGGCGGCCAGGGGCAGCAGGATGCCGACCGCCAGCACGGCGCCGGGGGCCGCGTAGCCGATGGTGGTGACCGGCATCAGCAGCCGCGGCAGCACCGCGCCCGAGAGGCGCACGCCGTAGACCAGGAAGACCGCCGCCAGCACGGTCACCAGCGCCGCCGTGCCGCAGACCGTCAGGGTGTGGACCAGGGCCCGCAGCAGCCCCGGATCGGTCCAGGCCCCGGTCTCTCCCACGGCATGAGAGGCGATCACCGCGCCGGGCAGCACGAACCCCAGGGCGAAGGGCAGCGCACAGGCTGCACAGGCCAGCCAGCCCTTCGGCCCGCGCAGGGGCAGTTTCTCGACCGGGCGGTGGCGGCTGGACAGGTTGTAGTAGCGCAGCCGGCGACGCGAACCGCGCTCGAGCAGCACCAGCGCCACCACGAGGCCTAGGATCACGCAGGCGATCTGCGCCGCGCCGCCGGCGTTGTAGCTTTGCAGCCAGACCGAGAAGATCCCCGTGGTCAGCGTCTGCACGGCGAAATAGTCAACCGTGCCGAAATCATTGACCGTTTCCATCATCACGATGGCCACCGAGGCGGCGATGGCGGGCCGGGCCATGGGCAGGCCGACGCTGAAGAACCGCCGCCAGGGGCCGCGTCCCAGCGACCGTGCAACCTCTTCGGCACCGCCCGATTGCTCGCGGAAGGCGGCGCGGGACAGCAGGTAGACATAGGGAAAGAGCGAGGCCGAGAGCACCAGCACCGCCGCCCCCATGGAGCGCACCTCGGGGAACCAGTAGTCGCGCGAGGTCTGCCAACCGAAGAGGTCTCGCAACATCCGTTGCACAGGGCCGGAGTACTCGAGGAAGTCGACCAGCGCATAGGCGCCCACATAGGCCGGGATCGCCAGCGGCAGCAGCAGCAGGTATTCCAGCCAGCGACTGGCGGGGAAACGGTAGCGGGTGATCAGCCAGGCGGCACCGCTGCCGACCATGCCGGTCACCGCCCCGACCGAGGCCATGAGGATCAGCGAATTGCCCAGGTACCGCGGCAGGGTGGTCGAGACGAGATGCGGCCAGATGTTGGTTTCGGGCCAGAGCGCGGTCCAGATCACCGACAGGATGGGCAGAAGCACCACCGCCGCGATCACCGCCGCACCGATGGACCAGCCCGAAAGCCCCATGGGGCCTGCTCTTTCGGCACCGGGGCCGATTGTCCTGCGTCCTGTTCTCATGAGGACACTGGTTGCCCGAAACGACTTTGCCTGTCCAGACGGCTTACTGTACATAGGCGCGGACGAGACAGAAGGCGGGCCGGTATGGAAGTCGTTCTACATGCGGGGGTACATGAGACCGAGGCGGACCGTGTCGTCAAATGCCTGCTGCGGAACATCGACCGGCTGCATGCCGAAGGCGTCTCGGTCCCCAGCCCCGGCAGCTATCGCCGCCCGCTGCGCGACGCGCTCGCCCTGCTCTCGGATCGCGCCCCCGACCCCGGTGCCCGCCAGCAGCTGCTGACACGGGTACTCGACGGCAAGGAGACCGACCGGCTCATCCTGTCGAACGAGAATTTCTTCTGCGTGCCGAAGCTTGCGGTGTCGCGGGGCAAGTTCTACCCGCTGGCCGAGACCAAGATGGCCGATTTCCGGGAGTTCTTCTCGGAGGATCATATCGAGCTCTTCCTGGCGATCCGCAATCCGGTGACCTATCTGCCCGCGGTCTTTGCCGCCTCTCCCCATGACGACTTTGCCACCTTCCTCGATGGCACCGACCCGCTGACCCTGCGCTGGTCCGAACTGATCGACCGGCTGCGCCTGACCCTGCCCGATGTCGAGCTGACGGTCTGGAGCCAGGAGGACACGCCGCTGATCTGGGGAGAGCTGTTGCGCCAGCTGGGCGGCCTTGCGGAAGGTCCGGCCATGGCCGGTGAATTCGACATCCTGCAAGAGATCATGTCCGGCGAGGGGATAGAGCGCTTCGTGTCCTATCTCACCGATCACCCCGAGCTCTCGGAGCTGCAACGCCGACGGGCGGCAGCAGCCTTCCTCGACAAATTCGCCCTCGACGAGGCGATGGAGGAAGAGCTGGAGGGACCGGATTGGGACGAGCTGACGGTCGATCTGATGACCGAGCTCTACGAAGACGATATCGAGGAAATCGCCGAGATGCCCGGCGTGCGCTTCCTGAACCCGTAGCGGGGAAAGCCGCACCGGCGGGGCGGCGCAGGTCGCAGGAGGGGCGGTCGTGCCGCCCCGCCCTCGGCCTCAGCTCATGCCGAGCGCTTCCTTGTACATGTCCAGAACCGCCTCTTCTTCGGCGATGTCGTTGGGCTCACGCTTGCGCAGGGCCACTATCTTGCGCAGGACCTTCACGTCGTAGCCACGGCCCTTGGCCTCGGCCATGACCTCTTTCTGCTGGTCCGCGATATCCTTCTTCTCGGCCTCGAGCCGTTCGTAGCGCTCCACGAAGGCGCGCAGTTCTCCGGCGGTGACGCGGTAGTTCGCTTCGGCCTTGGTGTCTTCGTCTTCCATCATGATCCGTCTCCTCAGAGCTGCGCGGGCAGGGTCTCTTGCTAGCCTCGGGCGTCCGCGGCTGCAAGGGGGCTTTCGCCTTGCCCGGCGGCACGACGCTTGCATGCGGCGTCCCGGCAGGCTAGGCGCGAGGCTGCATCATCAGGAGGCGTTGATGGAGTTTCTGATCTGGGGCGGAGCCGCCCTTTCGCTGGCCGGGCTGACGCTGCTGGTCTGGTCCATCGTCAAGGTGGCCAAGGCGCGCGCCGCGCAGCTCGAGGACGAGGCCCTGCGCGCGGTCATCGCCCGTGCCATGCCGCTGAACCTCGGCGGTCTGTTGTTGTCGGTTTTCGGGCTGATGCTGGTGATCTTCGGCATCTGGCTGGGCTGAGCCCCGGCGCGATTCGCTCCACAGGGCGGCAGAACGGCCCCTGGGGGCCATGCCGCGTCGCCGCATCACGGGCGTTTGCCCCGGCGATATCCGGGCCCCCGCCGCCCGCGGCGAGGACCCGATGGTCACGGAGTGCACTCCGGATCGGCAGCCTAGATCGGCAGATTGTCGAAACGGCTTTCGATCGCCTCGTTGGTCAGGTCTTCCTGCAATTGCCTCAGGCGGGGCGGAACCCCCACCCCCTTGCGGGCAAAATCCCCCACAAGCGCATGCAGTTGCGGCAGATGCCGATGACGGTTTCCGGGCCTCGTGCCCGAAATCAGATCCGAAACATCGGCCAGTTTCCGGTGCAGCTCCTCGGTGGTGATGGCATTCATGAATGTCTCCTCCGGGGTTACGGGGGAATGCTGCAACGCAGAGCGAATGCGGCAGTCTTCCCGGCTATTTCGGTGAACGGGGCCGCGCTCCTCCTGCGGACCCCCGTGCCTTCAACTATAGCGAAAGTCGGGCGATGCTCCCAAGGGAAATGCGCAGCAGGTGGCAGAAGGTCGCTATACTCCGCACACGGAGCTTCAAGCCATCTGGACAGGGCTGCGTTGCCCTCTTAGGACTTGCATATGGATATTCGTCAGATCACCGCCAGCTACTCCGTCACGCCCCAGATCGACCCTGCCGACATGGCAGCGATCCGCGACGCCGGCTTCACCCGCATCATTTGCAACCGTCCGGATGCCGAGATCCCGCCGCACCTTCACGCGGCCGAGATGGCCAAGGCCGCCAGCGCGGCCGGCCTGGAGTTCGAGGTCCTGCCGCTGACCCATGACACGATGACGCCCGAGAACATCGCCCGCCAGATGTCCCTGATCGACGCATCGGGGCCGGTGCTGGCCTATTGCGCCTCGGGCACCCGTTGCTCGGTCATCTGGTCGCTCGGCAAGGCCACTGAAGGCGAGCTGAGCGTCGACGAAATCCTCTCGACCACCGCCCGCGCCGGCTACGACCTCTCTGGTCTGCGCCCGCGCCTGGAACAGATCGCCGGCTGAGCCGCGCAAAGGCCCGGAGCACTCCGGGCCGCCTTCCGGCAAGAGCGCCCGAACCAGGCTTGCCGCCCTTCTTGCCCCCCTGCCCTTTCGACATCCATTGCCCTGCCCTGACCCCCGACGGCCTTCGCCTGCCGGGACGGGCGGCGGCCTATCTGACGGTATCTGCGCCGCGCCAGCCCCCCGGCGCACATCGGTCTAGCCCCAGGGCCGGCAATCGGCCCAGCCTCTCTACGGCGGGTCATGATCCCGCCCCTAGTCCTCGAGATCCGGAAGATCCGCGAGCGACATTGAGGGGAAGCCCCCATCCTCGTCGCCGCCATCCTCCGCGTTGAGTTCGGGCAGGTCCGAAAGGTCGGGGAGGTCCGGCAATCCGCCCACGGCGGGGAAATCACCCGCTCCGCTCTCGTCATCCTCCTGCGCAAGCTCCGGCAGGTCCGAGAGATCGGGCAGTTCACCAAGGTCCGGCGACGCATCTTCGGGATCGGGAAGATCGTCGAAGGCGGGCAGATCGGGCAAGGCCTCGGCCTCGGGCGCATCGAAGTCCAGGGACAGCCCGCCGCCGCCGCCCTCCTGCGCGGCCTCGGCGGCGGCGCGGGCTTCGGCCAGGCCCGCCATGGTCAGTCGCACCGCACGGAAGCCGTTCATCTGTCCCAGCCGCACCTTGCCCAGGCAGGTCTTGCGCCCGTCCTCGCCGGGCGTTTCGAGCCGTGTCTGCTCCAGCGTCTCGCGGGGAATTTCGATCACGTCGCCGGCCGCCAGCCCGCGGACCTTGGCGAAGGGCATGGTGACCCGGTGCAGCACCGCCTCGATCGAGGCAGGCGCGGCCATCACCGCATCCCCGACCGTGGCCCCGCCGCCCGCCGCCTCGCCCTCGTGCTCCGGCGCAGGCAGGTGGCTGCGGTCGGGTAGCGCGATCAGCATCTCGCCCTGCCTCGTGTTGCCGAACTCAATGTGCAGACGGAAGACGTGAAACTCGGGCGTCTCCAGCGCCAGGGTCAGCAGGCGCACGTTTTCCAACCGCACCCCGAAGGTGTAGCCGGTCATCCAGGCGGCGCTGCGGTCGCCTTCCAGCATCATGGCGATGCGCAGGAAGACATCGTCGATCAGCGGCCCGACCAGCGCCGCATCGGTTGTGGTGGTCGCCCGCGCCTCGGGCTGCAGCGGGCTGACCCGGCCCATGGTATTCTGCTCTACCAGTGCCGATGTCGCGTTCAGATCCAGCATCAGCGCCCCCGGCACCCGCTGCGCCCCGTCCAGCAGGATCAGCAGCGCCTCGTCCGACAGATGCTCTGACAGCTCTTCGGCGGTCAGGAAGTCATAGGTGCAGGACAGCACCACCAGCGGCAGGTCCAAGAGCTCATCCGCGCTCTTGGACAGCGACAGGCGCAGGGCCTTGTCCGGGGACATGGCCCGGGCCTGATAGGTTTCGCGCGCAGCTGACGCCTTCTTGCGCAGGACTGCGTTTGATTCGCTGGATGCCATTGTACCGCCACCGCACTTCGCGGACTCCTTGCAGGGGTTTTAGGCGTCAGATGGTTACCATTAGCTTTAGCCGTCCCTAGCGAGCCGCAATCGCCCGCGCCTGCGGCAAGACCACGCGGAAGGCCGCGCCCCGCTGTCCCGGCAGGTAGGAGATGCCACCGCCCAGCCGGGCCATGATCTCGCGGCAGATCGCCAGCCCCAGGCCGGCGCCGCCGGCCTTCTGCTCACCGATGCGCGAGAACTTCTCGAAGATCATCGCCTGCTGGTCGGTCTCGATGCCGGAACCATTGTCGATGAAATCCACCATCATCTGGCCCTCGGACTGGCGCAGTGAAATGCGCAGCTCGGGCTGGGCCGCGTCGCAATACTTCTCTGCGTTGGCTATGAGATTGATGAAGACCTGTGCCAGACGGTCGCCATCGGTCTCCAGCCAGATCTCTTCCTGCGCCGGGGTGCGGCGCAGAACCATCAGCCCGCGATCCGCGCCGGTGGCCGAAACCGCCTGGTCCAGCACATCGCGCAGCCTGACGCGGGTCACGTTCAGGTTCACCTGGCCGTTTTCCAGCACCGAAAGGTCCAGCAGGTCGTCCAGCAGGCGGGTCAGCCGCAGCGCCTCGTCGTGGATCACCTGGGCATAGCGCGCCTTCTGCCCCTCGCTCAGGTCGCCGGAATCGCGCAGGATCTCCGAGAAGGAACGGATCGAGGTCATCGGCGTGCGCAGCTCGTGGCTGATCTGGCTGAGGAAGGCATCCTTCTGCACCGAGAGCTGGGTCAGTTTCTCGTTGGCCAGCCGCAGCTGCCGCGCGGTGCGGGCCAGCTCGGCGGACTTGGCCTCGAGCTGGCTGGAATACTCCATGATCTGCGCGGTCTCGTCGGCCACGGCCATCAGGTCCTCGACCGAGACGGCCGTGCGGCCGACGATCTGACCCACCATGGCATGGGCCGTGGCCGCACCGACCGAGCCCGAGAGCTCGCGCTCCAGCACCTGCAGGAACTCGCCCGTGGGCTCCGGCAGGTAGCCCTGCACCCCCTGCCGTGCCGCCTCGCGCTGGAACAGCAGCTGCGCCTCCCCGGCCCCCAGCAGGCGCTGCGCCATGACCATCAGGTCCTCGCTCTGTGCCGTGCCGCCCTCCCAGCCGCGGGGGCTGGCGGAATGCTGAAAGACATTGACGAATTGCGCGCCCTGAAGACGCTCCATCGGCGAGGGGAAGGAAAACAGCGAAATGCCGGTGAAGAGCGCGGCGTTGATCAGAATCGACCAGAGCACCCCATGCACCAGCGGGTCCATGCCCTCGATCCCGAAGAGCGCATAGGGCCGCAGCCAGCTCAGCCCCAGCGGGCCCTGTTGCATGACGCTGGCCGGGATCACCACGCCCTCGCCGAAGGAGGGCAGGAAGAGGCACCAGAGCCAGATGGCAAAGCCCGCGCCAAGCCCCGCCAGCGCCCCGCTGCGCGCCGCGCCCCTCCAGAAGATGCCGCCGATCATCGCCGGCAGGAACTGCGCCACGCCCGAGAAGGAGATGAGGCCGATGGCCGCCAGCGCCGCGCCACCGCCCGAGAGCCGGTAGTAGAGGTATCCCAGGAAGAGCACCGCCACGATGGAGATCCGCCGCGCCATGATCACCACGTTGCGCACATCGCCCGAGACCACGGCCCCGCGGCCCGGCTCCAGCTTCAGCCAGATCGGCATGACGATATGGTTCGACACCATGGTCGACAGCGCGATGGCCGCCACGATCACCATCGAGGTGGCCGAGCTGAAGCCGCCGATGAACGAGAAGACCGCCAGCCCCGACTGCCCCTGGCTGAGTGGCAGGGTCAGCACGAACATGTCCGGGTTGGCCCCGCGCGGCAGCATGGTCAGCCCCGCCACGGCAATCGGCATGACGAAGAGGCTCATCAGCATGACATAGGTCGGGAAGGCCCAGGAGGCGGTGCGCAGGTGGCGCTCGTCCTCGTTCTCGACCACCAGCACCTGGAACATGCGCGGCAGGCAGATGAAGGCGGCGGCGGCGAGGAAGATCAGCCCCGACCAGCGCCCGCTGGCCACGTGCCATTGCCCCAGCCGGGGCGAGGCGTCGATCCGCGCCAGGGTCTCGACCACGCCGCCGCCCAGGCCCCAGACCACGTAGATGCCCACCGCCAGCAGGGCGCAGAGCTTCACCACCGCCTCGACGGCGATAGCCATGACGACGCCGTGGTGGCGTTCGTTCGCATCCAGGTTGCGGGTGCCGAAGAGCACGGTGAAGGCCGCAAGCCCCATGGCCACCCAGAGCGCGGTGGTCTGGGTCTCTTCGCCGGTCCGTGCCGTGGGATCGGCGGCGGCGAAGACGGCGAAGCTCTGGGTCACCGATTGCAGCTGCAGGGCAATATAGGGGGTGGTGCCGACCACGGCGATCAGCGTCACCGCCACTGCCAGCAGGTTCGACTTGCCGTAGCGCGAGCTGATCAGGTCTGCGACCGAGGTGATGCGCTGGCTGCGCCCGATGCGGACGATCTTCCGAAGCGCCCAGAACCAGCCGATCATCACCAGGGTCGGGCCAATGTAGATGGTCAGGTACTCAAGCCCCGAGCGCGCGGCATAGCCGACGGCACCGTAGAAGGTCCAGGCGGTGCAGTAGATCGACAGCGACAGCGTGTAGACCACCGGAGAGCGCAGCCAGCCCGACTTGCCCTTCAGCGCGGCGCGTTCGGCGCCGAAGGCCACGAGAAACAGGAAGGCGCCATAGGCGACGCAGACCCCGATCAGCAGGTTGAGAGAGGCCATCAGCGCGCCTCCCCGCCGGTCTCGCCCCCGGCGCCCGGCGCAGCATCGGGCCCCTCATCCGGAATCGCATCGCTTTCCGCATCGGCGCGCAGGGGCGGCAGGGGCGGCACCTCGGCGGCATGTCCCTGCCGGAGCAGCCCCCCGTCCAGGCGCTCGACCGCCTCGGCCGAAAGCGCCCGCACAAGGATGCCCGAGACAAGCGCCAGCCCGGCCCAGGTGGCAAAGATGTAGATGATGGCGCGCGAGGTGGGCAGACCTTCGCCCGGACTGCCCTCGCCCAGACCCGTGGTGCTGCTGTCGGCCTCCGGCCAGAGCAGCGGCACCGCCAGCAGGATCACCCCCAGCACCGGCAAGAGCCGCGCGGCGTCGATCAGCCGGCGCTGGCGATAGCCCTGGCGCTCGAGAAAGATGGGGCGGGACGGCGGGCTCATCCGGGCGGGGCTCCTGTCCTGCGGCCGGGCGAGCGGCCCCGGTCCGGCGCGCGTCTGCTCAGCTGCCCCCACATGCCGGCGGTCACAGCGCGATCAGCGCATTGACCGCCTCCAGCACCTCGGCATTGGAAAAGGGCTTCGACATGAAGCGGCTGGCGCCGATCTCTTCGGCCAGCGCACGATCCTTGGTCTGGCCGCGCGCTGTCAGCATCAGCACCGGCAGCTTGCCGGTATTCTCCTTGGCACGCAGCTCTCTCAGGATGTCGTAGCCCGAGCGTCCCGGCAGCATGACATCGAGGATCACCAGGTCGGGCTTGCGGTGTTCCACCGCCTCGACCGCATCCACCCCGTTGGAATGACTGGCCACGCGCCAGCCGTCCCGTGACAGGATAAAGGATATCGCCTCGATGATATTCGGTTCGTCCTCGATCACGAGTACGGATTTGCTCATAAGGTCCTCCCCTCCCTGCAGAGCAATGCTGAAAGGTGATAGCAGCCTTTGCGCCCGGCTGGGAAGGGTGATCTTTGCCGACCCAACTGCCCCCTTCCCGCCAACGCTCCCCTGCCCGCCCGGAGTTCACCCCGAAGGCGCGGACGGGGGACGGTGGCGGCTCCCATGGCCTCAGCCCGCCGCGCGGCGGGTGAAGAGAAGCGCCAGGCCAAAGACGATCATGCCGCCACCCGAGACCCGGTTGATCGCCGGCATGTGGCGCCCTGCGGCACGGGCCGCGAAGTGGCCGGCCAGCGCATAAACGAGAATTGCGAGGGTCTCGAGCACCAGGAAGGTGGCCCCGAGTGCCAGGTAGCTTTCCCCGTAGCGCGACGGATCGACGAATTGCGGAAAGAAGGCGGCGAAGATCAGGATGGCCTTTGGATTGCCCAGCGCGACCAGCGCCTCGCGGCGGAAGGCTCGGGTCAGAGAGGCCGGGGCCTGGCCCGCCTCGCCGCCCTTACCTGAGCGCAGCAGCTTCACCCCGAGGTAGATCAGGTAGGCCGCGCCCGCCAGTTTCACCACCGTGAAGAGCAGCGCCGAGGCCTGCAGCAACAGCCCCAGGCCCAGGCCCGCCAGGACGATCATCGGCACGAAGGCCAGGATACGGCCCAGTCCCGCGCCAAGGGCAAAGAGCGGCCCGCGCTGCGCGCCATTGCCCAGCGCCATCAGGTTGTTGGGCCCGAAGGCAAGGTTCAGCGCGAAGCAGGCGGGAACGAAGAGCAGCAGATCAATCATGGGGCACCAGGTTTGCAACTTGCCGATTTGCAGTTTGCGCTTTGCAATTTGCCATGCGGCCGGAAATCGGCCCCAGCATCGGTCTCACCCGAAGCCTGTCAAGCGCTACCCTCGGCCATGATCGAGGGCTCCCTGCGCCCCCGACAATCGGCCTTGGGGCAGATCCGGCAGGTCACGCCGACGCGCGGCAGATCATCATTTGCCTCCACCGGGCCGGGCTGGATCAACATATGCGCCTCGAAGGTCGGATCTCGGTTGGCCACCTGCGGCCCTGCGGGCTGGGCAATGGCATGGGTCAGGAAGACCCCCTCAGAGCGCCCGGCGAGGCGGATGACCTGGCTCAGTGGCATCATCGGGCGGCTCAGTGCCTGGAAAAGCGGCCAGAGCGGACAGGCCGCACCGAAACGCGGCAGCGGGAAATGATCCAGCGGCTTGCGGAAGGTCAGCGTGCCCGAGGCGTCACAGGCCACCAGGCCAAGCGGTGCCTGCCCCTTTGCGGCCAGCAGATCGGCGGGCAGCGTCGCCAGACGCCGCATCATCCGCCCCGGATCGGCCCCCAGCCGCGCCCCCAGCGCCGCCGGGTCCAGTGCGCCTCCCTCGGGCAGCGCCTCGGCCACGCGCACTACCGGCAGGGCGGCGGCATCGGCGGCATAGCGTTCCAGCACCCGCCCGGCGATGAGCCGCGCCGCGCGCGAGGAAAGCTGCCCGCGCCCCGCCTCCAGCAGATCCTCCACCGCCACGGGCCCCGCGCCACCCTCGAGCGCGGGAAAGTGGAAGCCATTGGCGCTGAGAAACCCCTCGACCGCCTCCTGCGGAGAGGTCACCTCTTCGGCCCGCTCCTCTTCACCCAGGTCCTCGACCAGCCGCCGGGCCCCCTCGGCCAGGCGGGCGCTGTCCTCGTGGATGTTGCGGTGGAAGCGGGCCCGCCACTCGGGCTCGATCGGCTCATCGCCGACGAGGATCTCCGAGGTGGCGTGGATCGCGGTGACGGTCGAGAGCACCTCGTGCAGCGAGGCCGCCAGGTGGGGATCATGGGCCAGGCGGTCGGTCAGCGCCTCTACCGTGCGCTCCAGCGTGCCCAGCCTGCGGCTTTGCTGCGCCACCAGCTGCGCCCAGCCCGGAAAACGGCCGGTGAACTCCTCGATCCGCTCCAGGTCGGCCCCCGCTTCGGGGCGGTCGGCGGCGGCCTGCCTGAGCTGCGCCAGCAGCGCCGCCTCGGCCCCCTCGGAGAGCGCCGAGGGTTCAACCTCCAATGTCTCGGCCAGCGAAAGCAGCAGCTTACCGCCGATTCTGCGCCGATTATGCTCGATCAGGTTGAGGTACGAGGCCGAGATCCCCGCCCGTTTCGCCAGTTCCGACTGCCGCAACCCTAGCAGCATTCGCCTTTCCCGGATTCGGGTGCCGGTCAGCACCGCCCCCCTGTGACCCTGGACCATGGATTTCCCTGCACTTTCAACGATCTTCTGCGGCGCAAAAGAATTTATTTACAGATTTCTATCCCTCATTGTCGATTTCTTTACAAAAAAATCAAGTATTCAAAGTGACTTGTTGCGAGGTTTTCATATGTTCTGTCATGATCCCCTTGCACCATAGCCCGAGACCATACGCTCGGGACGGTGAAGTGGCCGGGCGGAGGAGGTCCGGACTGCACCTGATAAAGGGAGGAATCTATGAACAATAAATTGACCCGTCGCGGGCTGCTGAAGACCGGTGCCGTTGGTGGTGCCGGCCTTGCGCTGCCTACCATCTTCACCTCGGGCGCAAGCGCGTTCACCAACGAACCCATGGGCGGCACCGTCACCCTGGGCTTCAACGTGCCCCAGTCGGGCCCCTATGCGGACGAAGGTGCTGACGAACTGCGCGCCTACCAGCTAGCGGTCGAGCACCTGAACGGCGAAGGCGACGGCGGCATGCTGAACACCTTCAGCTCCAAGGTGCTGGAAGGGAACGGCATCCTGGGCAAGAAGGTCGAATACGTGACCGGCGACACCCAGACCAAGTCGGACGCGGCCCGTGCCTCGGCCAAGTCGATGATCGAGAAGGACGGCGCGGTGATGATCACCGGCGGCTCCTCCTCGGGCGTTGCCGTGGCCGTGCAGGGTCTGTGCCAGGAAGCGGGCGTGATCTTCATGGCCGGCCTGACCCACTCCAACGACACCACCGGCAAGGACAAGAAGGCCAATGGCTTCCGCCATTTCTTCAACGCCTACATGTCCGGTGCGGCGCTGGCGCCGGTGCTGACCAAGATGTACGGCACCGACCGCAAGGCCTATCACCTGACCGCCGACTACACCTGGGGCTGGACCCAGGAAGAGTCGATTGTCGCCGCCACCGAGGCCCTCGGCTGGGAGACCGTCAACACGGTCAAGACGCCGCTGGCCGCGACCGACTTCAGCTCCTACATCACGCCGATCCTGCAGACCGACGCCGATGTGCTGGTGCTGAACCACTACGGCGGCAACATGGTCAACTCGCTGACCAACGCGGTTCAGTTCGGCCTGCGCGACAAGATCGTCAACGGCAAGAACTTCGAGATCGTCGTGCCGCTCTACTCGCGTCTGATGGCACGTGGTGCCGGTGAGAACGTGAAGGGCATCTTCGGCTCCACCAACTGGCACTGGTCGCTGCAGGACGAGGGCTCCAAGGCCTTCGTGAAGTCCTTCGGCACCAAGTACGGCTTCCCGCCGTCCCAGGCCGCGCACACCTGCTACGTGCAGACCCTGCTCTATGCAGATGCCGTGGCCCGCGCCGGTTCGTTCAACCCCTGCGCAGTCGGCGAGGCCCTGGAAGGCTTCGAGTTCGACGGCATGGGCAACGGCAAGACGCTCTACCGCGCCGAAGACCACCAGTGCTTCAAGGACGTTCTCGTGGTGAAGGGTAAGGACAACCCCACCTCCGAGTTCGACCTTCTGGAGGTGGTGGAAGTCACCCCGGTCGAGCAGGTCACCTATGCGCCCGATCACCCGATGTTCGCGGGCGGCGCACTGGGTTCCTGCAACCCGGGCGCCTGAGCCAGAGGCTGAGGGGCGCCGGGACACACCCTGCCCCGAGGTCCGGCGTCCAGGCGACGCCGGGCCGCGTGGCACCCTCGCCCCTCGACCGATCCTCGGGCCGCGCCATCACGGTGCGGCCCATCCTCAACCCGCAACCTGCCGCAAGAGCAAGGCGGGCCTCCTGACAGATCCAAGGTAGGGCCATGGACGCTATCATCCTTCAAATCCTGAACGGGCTGGACAAGGGCAGTGCCTACGCACTGATCGCCCTCGGTCTGACCCTGATCTTCGGCACGCTCGGCGTGGTGAATTTCGCCCATGGCGCGCTGTTCATGATCGGCGCCTTCTGCGCCGTTTCGCTGAACAAGCTGCTCAATCTCTCGTTCGAGACCGTGGACCCGACCCGGACCGACTTCCTGGGCAACCCGGCCAAGATCAAGACCCCTTACGTCGAAAGCTGGTTCGGACCCGAGTTCGGCGCGGCGCTGATCGACTGGTCCGTACCACTGGCCATCCTCTTCTCGATCCCGATCATGATCGCCATCGGCTTCATCATGGAGCGCGGGCTGATCAAGCATTTCTACCGCCGCCCCCATGCCGACCAGATCCTGGTGACCTTCGGCCTGGCAATCGTGCTGCAGGAGCTGATCAAGCATTACTACGGGGCCAACCCGATCCAGACGCCGGCACCGGACGCCTTCCGTGGCTCCTTCGACTTCGGCGCGATCCTGGGCTTTGATCCCAACACGATCATCTATCCCTACTGGCGCATGATCTACTTCGCCTTCGCGGCGGTGGTCATCGGCGGTGTCTTCGCCTTCCTGCAGTTCACCACCTTCGGCATGGTGGTCCGCGCCGGCATGGCCGACCGCGAGACCGTGGGACTGCTGGGCATCAACATCGACAAGCGCTTCACCATCATGTTCGGCCTCGCCGCCGCGGTCGCGGGCCTTGCGGGGGTGATGTACGCGCCGATCAACTCGCCAAACTATCACATGGGCATGGACTTCCTCGTGCTCTCGTTCGTGGTGGTCGTGGTGGGCGGCATGGGCTCGCTGCCCGGCGCCGTCGCCGCGGGCTTCCTGCTGGGCATCCTCGAGAGCTTCGCCTCGATGAACGAGATCAAATCCATCCTTCCCGGCATCGACCAGATCATCATCTACGTCGCCGCCATCATCATTCTGCTGACCCGTCCGCGTGGCCTCCTGGGCCGCAAGGGCGTGATGGAGGACTAAATCCATGCTGGGTCTTAACAAAAAAGACGCAACCCTCCTGGGCGTGGTCGCCGTGCTGGTGATCTTCGCGCCCTTCATCCTGAACCCCTTCCCCGCCGACAGCGCCATGGCGCAGTTCAACGCGGGCTACCCGGACCTGATGCAGCGCTTCGTGATCTTCGGCATCTTCGCCGTCGGCTTCAATCTGCTCTTCGGCCTGACGGGCTACCTCTCCTTCGGCCACGCGGCCTTCCTGGGGGTGGGCTCCTACTCCGCCGTCTGGATGTTCAAGCTGCTCAGCATGAACGTCATCCCGGCGATCCTGCTGTCGATGGTCATCGCGGGCCTCTTCGCCCTGCTCATCGGCTTCATCTCGCTGCGCCGGACGGGGATCTACTTCTCGATCCTCACCCTGGCCTTCGCCGAGATGTCCTTCCGCCTGGCCTATTCGGTGCTGACGCCGATCACCAACGGCGAGACCGGCCTGCAGCTGACGCTGGAGGACCCCCGCATCCTGGGCCAGACCGCGACCGAGAGCGGTGGCATTCCCGTCACCAACCTCTTCGGCCTCGAGATGCGTTCGACCGAGGTGCTGAACCTCGGCGGCTGGAGCTTCCAGTTCAACAATGGCTACTACATGGCCGGCGCGCTGCTTCTGGTGGCCTTCTACATCTCGATCCGCATCTTCCGCTCGCCCTTCGGCATGATGCTGCGGGCGGTGAAATCGAACCAGCAGCGGATGAACTACACCGGCCTGAACACCAAGCCCTACACCCTGGCGGCCTTCGTCATCTCGGGCATGTATGCCGGCCTGGCCGGTGGCCTCATGGCCTCCATGGACCCGCTGGCAGGCGCCGAGCGCATGCAGTGGACCGCCTCCGGCGAGGTCGTCCTGATGACCATCCTCGGCGGTGCCGGCACCCTGATCGGCCCGGTCCTGGGCGCGGGCTTCATCAAGTACTTCGAGAACATCTTCTCGAAGATCAACGAGGCCGTGCTGCACAGCTGGTTCCACGCCCTGCCCGACGGGCTCGAGAACGCCATCGTCTGGGTGTTCGAGCACTTCGTCGGCTCCGGCTGGCACCTGACCCTGGGCCTGCTGTTCATGCTGGTCGTGACCTTCCTTCCCGGCGGCCTCGTCGAAGGCGGTCAGCGGCTGGGTCGTCTCTTCGGTCGCAAGAAGGACGCCGAAGAGAAGACCGCCACCCAATCCACCCCGGCCGAATAGGAGGCGACGATGGGAATTCTCGAAGTCAAGAATGTCGGCAAGCGTTTCGGCGGCCTCCAGGCCCTGGGCGATGTGAACCTCTCGGTGGCCGAGAACTCGGTCCATGCGATCATCGGGCCGAACGGGGCGGGCAAGTCGACGCTGCTCAACTGCCTCGTCGGCAAGCTGATCCCCGACACCGGCTCGGTCATGTTCGACGGCCAGTCGGTGCTGGGCCGCACCCCCTACGAGATCAACCAGATGGGCATCAGCCGCGTGTTCCAGACGCCCGAGATCTTCGCGGATCTGACGGTGATGGAGAACATGATGATCCCCTGTTTCGCCAAGCGCGACGGGGCCTTCAAGCTCAATGGCATCAAGTCGGTGGAAAGCGAGGCAGAGATCCGCGACCGCGCCGAGGCGATGATGGAGGACATGAACCTGGCCGAGAAGCGGCACATGCACGCGGCCTCGATGTCGCGTGGCGACAAGCGGCGGCTGGAAATCGCCATGTGCCTGGCCCAGGAACCGCGTCTGCTGCTGCTGGATGAGCCGACCGCGGGCATGGCCCGCGCGGACACCAACAACACCATCGACCTGCTGAAGGAGATCAAGCAGAAGCGCGACATCACCATCGTCATCATCGAGCACGACATGCACGTGGTCTTCTCGCTGGCCGAGCGGATCACCGTGCTGGCCCAGGGCACCCCCCTGGTCGAGGACGTGCCCTCGAAGATCAAGGGCCATCCCAAGGTGCGCGAAGCCTACCTTGGCGAAACGGCTGCGGCCTAAGGGCGAGGAGAGACACCAATGAACGTCAAACCCGATTTCTCGAAGGGCAAGAACTACGCCGAAACCGCGCCCGCGTTCCTGTCGGTCTGGAACATGGAGAGCTATTACGGCGAGAGCTACATCGTCCAGAACATCTCGTTCAACGTCCACGAGGGCGAGATCCTGGCCCTGCTGGGCCGCAACGGGGCCGGCAAGACCTCGACCCTGCGCTCCATCGCCCGGATGAACTCGCCTCAGGTGACCCATGGCGAGATCTGGCTGGATCACCAGCCGCTGCACACCATGTCCAGCTACCAGGCCGCGCAGGCCGGGATCGGGCTGGTGCCCGAGGACCGCTGCATCATCCCCGGTCTGACCGTGGAAGAGAACCTGCAGCTGGCGCAGATCGCTCCGCCGATCGGCTGGTCGCTGGACCGTCTCTATGGCCTCTTCCCCCGCCTCGGCGAACGCCGCAAGCAGGAGGGGGTGACCCTTTCGGGGGGCGAGCAGCAGATGCTGTCGATTGCCCGCGCCCTGGCGCGCGACATCAAGGTGCTGCTGCTGGATGAACCCTACGAGGGCCTGGCCCCGGTCATCGTCGACGAGATCGAGAAGACCCTGCGGATCATCAAGGAGCAGGGGATCACCACGATCCTGGTTGAACAGAACGCGGTGCGTGCGCTGGAACTGGCCGACCGCTCGGTCATCCTGGACACCGGCTCCATCGTCTTCGACGGCTCCGCCGCCGAGGTTCTGGGCAACGAGGAGCTGCGCGCCGAGTACCTGGCGATCTGATCTCCGGGATGCGGAACCGCAAAGTCGGCCGGGCGACCTGCTTGCAGGGCCCCGGCCGACGGACTTATGACTAACGCGTAAGATCACGCGAGGAGGAGCCCGTGATGAAAGACACGACCTATCCGCCATCCGATGCCATCGTTGCAGGCGCCCATGTGGATGCCGCCGGGTACGAGGCGATGTACAAGGCATCGGTCGAGACCCCCGACACCTTCTGGGGCGAAGAGGCCCGCCAGCGACTGGATTGGATCGAGCCCTTCACCAAGGTGAAGGACACCGATTTCACCCTCGGCCAGGTCAAGATCAAGTGGTTCGAGGACGGCGTGCTGAACGTCGCCCACAACTGCATCGACCGCCACCTGGCCACGCGGGGCGAGCAGACCGCGATCATCTTCGAGCCCGATGATCCCCAGACGCCGGCCCAGCACATCACCTACAACGAGCTGCACGAGAAGGTCAGCCGCTTCGCCAATGTGCTTCTGGCCCAGGGCGTGATGCGTGGCGACCGCGTGATCATCTATCTTCCGATGATCCCCGAAGCCGCCTATGCCATGCTGGCCTGCGCCCGCATCGGCGCCATCCACTCGGTGGTCTTCGCCGGTTTCTCGCCCGATGCGCTGGCCAACCGGATCAACGATTGCCAGGCCAAGGTGGTGATCACTGCCGACAGCGCGCCCCGTGGCGGCCGTCGCACGCCGCTGAAGTCCAACACCGATGCCGCCCTGCTGCATTGCTCGGACAAGGTGCGCTGCCTCGTCGTGAAGCACACCGGCGACCAGACCACCTGGATCGAGGACCGCGATGTCGACGTGAAGGCGATGATGGAGCAGGTGGCGCCCGATTGCCCGATCCGTCCGATGGGCGCGGAAGATCCGCTCTTCATCCTCTACACCTCGGGGTCGACCGGCAAGCCGAAGGGCGTGGTGCACAGCTCGGGCGGCTACCTGCTCTATGCCTCGATGACCCAGCAGATCACCTTCGACTACCACGACGGTGATGTCTTCTGGTGCGGCGCGGACGTGGGCTGGGTGACCGGCCACACCTATATCGTCTATGGCCCGCTGGCCAATGGCGCCACCACGCTGATGTTCGAGGGCGTGCCGACCTGGCCCGATGCCAGCCGCTTCTGGCAGGTGATCGAGAAGCACAAGGTGAACCAGTTCTACACCGCCCCGACCGCCATCCGCGCCCTCATGGGCCAGGGTACGGGCTTCGTGGAGGGCCATGACCTCAGCACCCTGAAGGTGCTGGGCACCGTGGGCGAGCCGATCAACCCGGAAGCCTGGAACTGGTACAACGACAATATCGGCAAGGGCAAACTGCCCATCGTCGATACCTGGTGGCAGACCGAGACCGGCGGCCACATGATCACCCCCCTGCCCGGCGCGACGCCGACGAAACCCGGCTCGGCCACCCTGCCCTTCTTCGGCGTGCAGCCGGTGGTGCTGGACCCGACCGCCGGCACCGTCATCGACGAGACCAAGTGCGAGGGCGTGCTGGCCATCGCCGACAGCTGGCCTGGCCAGATGCGTACGGTCTGGGGCGATCACGAGCGCTTCGAGAAGACCTACTTCAGCGACTACAAGGGCTATTACTTCGCCGGCGACGGCTGCCGCCGCGACGAGGATGGCTATTACTGGATCACCGGCCGGGTCGATGACGTGATCAACGTCTCGGGCCACCGGATGGGCACGGCAGAGGTCGAGTCGGCTCTCGTCGCCCATGCCAAGGTCGCCGAGGCTGCCGTGGTGGGCTACCCGCATGACGTGAAGGGCCAGGGCATCTACGCCTATGTCACCCTGATGAACGACATCGAGCCCACCGACGAGCTGCGCAAGGAGCTGGAGACCTGGGTGCGCACCGAGATCGGCCCGATTGCCAAGCCGGACCTGATCCAATGGGCGCCGGGCCTACCGAAGACCCGTTCGGGCAAGATCATGCGCCGCATCCTGCGCAAGATCGCCGAGAACGACTATGGCGCCCTGGGCGACACCTCTACGCTTGCCGACCCCTCGGTGGTGGATGAGCTGATCGAGAACCGCATGAACCGCGGCTAAGCCATCGCCAGCCACCCATCGAAACGGCCCCGGAGCACAGAGCTTCGGGGCCGTTTCACGTTCCGGAGCCCCCTCACCCGAAGGGGCTTGGTAATGCACGAGAGGCCAAAAAGTTCCAAAAACATTTCTCGGAACATCCATGGGGGGTGCGGGTGTTGTGTGGTCAGGAAACGGAAGTCGAAAAGGAGATCCGACATGACCTCGATCAAGACCCTGATGACCAGCGCCGCCGCTCTTGCCATTGCAGCCACCCCGGTTCTGGCCGACATGAACAGCTCCACCTCGGCCGAAGGCGATCTTAAGATCGGCCAGTCGGGTGCCGAAGCACAGGTTGAAGCCGAAAACTCCACCGCCATCGACCTGAACAACGACGGCGAGACCATGGGCGAAGAGATCGCCGATGGCGTCGAAGCGACCGGCGAATACATCGAAGACACCGCCACTGACGTTGCCAATGCTGCCGAAGACGGCATGCAGGAACTGGAAGAAGGCATCGACGGTGCCATGCCGCAGACCATGACCGCCGGCGCCCTGGTTGGCTTTGAAGTTGCCACCGACGAAGGCGAAGTGATCGGCGAAGTCGACAATGTCGTGCTGGTGAACGGCACCGAGATGGCCGTGGTCGGCATCGGTGGCTTCCTGGGCCTGGGCGAACATGACGTTGCCCTGCCGCTGAGCGATCTGGACAAGGTTGCCGAGGACGACACCACGCTGAAGGCCTCGGGCTACACCAAGGCCCAGCTGGAAGCCATGGCCGAGTTCGATCCGGAAGCTGCTGACGAAATCAGCGACGACGCTCCGGTGATGCTGGGCAAATCGTAAGATTGTCCTGACCCGAGGGACCACTCTCCTTGGGTAGACACGGAAGCCGCCCCGTCTTCGGGGCGGCTTTTGTCGTTGCGGTCCCCTCCATCCACCGTCGATTGCCCGGCGGTCCGGGCGCCAGGCCAGCGCCGTTCGCCCCCTCCTCGGCCTCCGCCGGCCCTGCCTGCCTTGGCAAGGCTATGCACATGCGATGCGTTCCACGGCTTTTCTCCGCTGCCGACAATCTCTATAGAGGATGCAATCAACGGCTCCCGGCATGGGACCGGCATATCCGACCGAGGGTACAATGACCGAAAAGACGCATGATGCAGACGTTGCCTTCATCAAGGCCCTGGCAGAACTGCTGCGCGATAACGATCTGACCGAGCTTGAAGTGAAGCGCGAATATGGCAAGGACGACCAGCTGGACGTCCGGGTGAGCCGCCGGCAGGAGGTCGTGCAGGCGCCGACCTACAACTACGCCGCACCGGCAGCTCCGGCCTCCGCCGCCGCAGCCCCCGCTGCCGCTCCGGCTCCGGCCGCAGCTGCCGCCCCCGCCGCTTCGGAAGATCCCGCGGATCACCCCGGCGCCGTGACCTCGCCCATGGTGGGCACGGTCTACCTGCAGCCCGAACCCACCGCCCCCGCCTTCGTCAAGGTTGGCGACAAGGTCTCGGAAGGGGACACGCTGCTCATCGTCGAGGCGATGAAGACCATGAACCATATTCCGGCTCCGAAATCGGGGACCGTGAAGCGCATCCTGGTCGAGGACAAGGCCGCCGTCGAATACGGCTCTCCCCTGATGATCATCGAGTGAGGGCGCCATGTTTGACAAGATCCTGGTAGCCAACCGCGGCGAGATCGCGCTGCGCGTCATCCGCGCCGCGCGCGAGATGGGCATCAAGTCCGTCGCCGTGCACTCCACCGCCGACGCCGATGCAATGCACGTGCGCATGGCGGATGAAAGCGTCTGCATCGGACCGCCCTCGGGCACCGAGAGCTACCTTTCCATCCCCGCCATCATCGCCGCCTGCGAAGTCACCGGCGCCCAGGCGATCCATCCGGGCTACGGTTTCCTGTCGGAAAACGCGGGCTTCGTGCAGATCGTCGAGGACCACGGCATCACCTTCATCGGCCCCCGCGCCGAGCACATCCGGGTGATGGGCGACAAGATCACCGCCAAGGACACCATGAAGAAGCTCGGCGTGCCCTGCGTGCCCGGCTCCGACGGCGGCGTGCCCACCCTCGAGGCGGCCCAGAAGCTGGGCGCCGAGATGGGCTACCCGGTGATCATCAAGGCGACCGCCGGTGGCGGTGGCCGCGGCATGAAGGTCGCCCAGACCGTCAAGGACATGGAGAACGCCTTCTATTCCGCGCGCTCCGAGGCCAAGGCCGCCTTCGGCAACGATGAAGTCTACATCGAGAAGTACCTGACCACCCCGCGCCACATCGAGATCCAGGTCTTCGGTGACGGCAAGGGCAAGGCGGTTCACCTGGGCGAACGGGACTGCTCGCTGCAGCGCCGTCACCAGAAGGTCTTTGAAGAGGCCCCCGGCCCCTGCATCACCGAGGAAGAGCGCGCCCGTATCGGCAAGATCTGCGCCGACGCCGTCGCCGCGATCAACTACGCCGGTGCCGGCACCATCGAGTTCCTCTACGAGCAGGGCGAGTTCTACTTCATCGAGATGAACACCCGCCTGCAGGTGGAGCACCCGGTGACCGAGGCCATCTTCGGTGTCGACCTTGTGCGCGAACAGATCCGTGTCGCCGAAGGGCTGCCGCTGTCGTTCGAGCAGGAAGACCTGCAGATCAACGGCCACGCCATCGAGGTCCGCATCAACGCCGAGACCGTGCCGGGCTTCGCCCCGCGCCCCGGCAAGATCACCGCCTTCCACGCCCCCGGCGGGCTGGGTGTGCGGATGGATTCGGCGCTCTATGACGGCTATTCGATCCCGCCCTACTACGACAGCCTGATCGGCAAGCTGATCGTGCATGGCCGCGACCGGCGCGAGGCCCTGGCCCGCCTCGACCGCGCCCTGGGCGAGCTGATCGTCGACGGGGTAGAGAACACCACTCCGCTCTTCGAGATGCTGCTCGGTGAAGAGGATATCATCACCGGCAACTACAACATCCACTGGCTGGAGCATTGGCTGGAAGAGACCTTCCCCAAGGCCTGATCGCCAGTTGCACAGATCGGGCGGGGCCGCATGGCGGCCCTGCCCGCACCGGCCGCGGTTGCGCCGAAACCCGATCTTCACCCCTTTTGTGACAGGCTGGCTCTGGCCCGCCCCTTGCAAGCCCGTCCGGGCTGCGGAAAACTGCGCTTTCACGCCAGCCCCGTTCCCGGCACCGAAGGATAGGTATGAAAGACCATGATGACGGCATAACGCCCGAGCTGCTGCTGCAGGCCTATATGTCCGGCATCTTCCCGATGGCCGAAAGCCGCGACGACCCCGAGCTCTTCTGGGTCGACCCGCGCCGCCGCGGGATCTTTCCGCTGGACGGCTTCCGCATCTCGCGCTCGCTGCGGCGCAGGCTCAGGCGTCCCGACTACAGCGTCACGACAGACCGCGATTTCACCGGCGTGCTGGAAGGCTGCGCCGACCGTGAAGAGACCTGGATCAACGACGAGATATCAGAGCTCTACCACGCGCTGCACGACCGCGGGCATGCCCATTCCCTCGAAGTCTGGTCCGAGGGTGGCGCGCTCATCGGCGGCGTCTACGGGGTGACCCTGGGCCGGGCCTTCTTCGGTGAAAGCATGTTCTCGCGCCGCCGGGATGCCTCAAAGATCGCCCTGGCCTGGATGGTCGACCGGCTGAACCTCTGCGGCTTCACCCTCTTCGACACCCAGTTCCTGACCGACCACCTGGCCTCGCTGGGCGCGATCGAGATCCCGCGCGCCCGATACCATGCCAGGCTGGCCGAGGCCCTGCGCGGCGCGGCGGATTTCACCCGACCGGCTGCGCCTCAGGATGTGGATGGGTTGCTGGCGCGCCACGACGCGCGCCACATGGGCGCGCAAGACGGGCAGTCCGGGGCTTAGTCGACCGGGCGGTCAGCCTCCTCGCCCTGGGCCTCAGGCAGCGGCTCTTCGGCCTCTGCGGGGGCATCCTGGGGCAGCATTGCGCCTTCCGGCAGCACGCAGTTCAGCACCCAGATATCGTAGCGGAAGTGGTCCAGCGCATTCAGCGCCGGAGACGAGGCCATCATCCAGCCCTCGAAGATCGGGCGGCTCGGGTCATCGGCGCGGCTGTCGCGGATGGTGAGGTAGGCGAAGGCATCGCCCGCCGGGTTGTCCAGCGGATAGCGGCAGTCATCAAGCGTCACGCTGAGAGAGCCGATAAGCCCGGTCTCGCCGGTGGCAAGCTCCAGGTCGCTGGACTGGGCGTTGATCTTGTCCAGCCCGCGCAGCATGGCCCCGAGGCCGGGGCCGACGTCTTCCTGCGCCTGGGCGGCAGGAGCGGCAAGGGAAAGGGCGATCAGAAGCGGTAGCGCGAAGCGGGGCATCAGTTCTCGGTTCCGGACACGTATTTCATCAGCAGCGAAATGAGGCTGACAGCCCCCTGGGTGTCCAGCACCTCATCGCCTGCGGCGTAGTTGAAGGGCGAGCCACCGGGCAGGATCTCGACGAAATTGCCGCCAAGCAGCCCTTCCGAGGAAATCGCCACCTGGCTGTCATCCGGGATCTCGACCGAGGGGTCCAGCAGGAAGTCGGCACGGGCGCGGAAGGTGGCGGGATCAAGCTCAAGCGCGGTGACGGTGCCGACGCGGACACCCGCCAGGCGCACATCGGTGCCGACCGAGATCCCCTCGGCAGAGCGGAAGGAGGCAGAGAGCGTATAGGCGTCGCTGCCCGCGCCACCCAGGTCGACGAAACGCGCGCCATAGGCAAGGAAAGCTGCCGCCACCGCAAGGACCAGGGCCCCGGCGATGATCTCGGCACGGTTCCGGGACAGGGAGTGTTCCGACATGTGGGCCTCCTTCTGGCGGCGCCGGCCGGTCAGGCCCGGAGCAGGATCACTCGGGGCTCCAGGCCTCGTAGTCCTGGCGCGAGGCCGGCTGGGGGCGACGGATCGAGCCGGCGGGCGCATAGGCCAGCGCGGTGCCGGTCAGGTTCTCGTGGTGCGGCTTTTCCCAGGTCTTGTGGGGCAGCGGCTTCTTCTCCGGGGTATCGGCGAAGGTGTGGTGCAGCCAGCCGTGCCAGTCGGGGTCGATACGAGAGGCCTCGGCCTCGCCGTTGTACATGACCCAGCGACGCTTGCCGTCGGCGGTCTGATAGAACACGTTGCCCTGGCTGTCCTCGCCGACCTTCTGGCCCTTGCGAGCAGTATAGAGCTGGGTGTTGAGCGTGGAGCCGTTCCACCAGGTCACGGCGCGCAGAAGCGTGTTCAGAATGCCCATAGAAGCCTCCGGTCTTAGACCCTTCCGATATGGCGCATTCCGAAGCCGAGGTCCAGTGGCCCCGGCCCTCCTATGGGCCGGGTGACGCTTAGATTTTTCAGCACCCTGCAGGCTTTCAGCCCGGCAGGGCCGCCGTCAGCTCGATCTCGATGCGATATTCCGGCGCGATCAGCGCGCATTCCAGCATCGTGGCCGCCGGGGGATTCGCCCCGAAGGTCTCGGCCAGGATCGGCCAGCAGGGCTCGAACTCGCTGGCGTCGGGAAGATAGTAATGCACCCGCACTGCATCGGCGAAGCTGGCGCCCGCCTCTTCCAGCGCCGCACCGATGGTCTTCAGCGCCGCGCGGCACTGGCTGGCCGCATCGGGCCCCTCGCCCACGGTGCCGGACACATGGACAAAGCCATTGGCCACAACGGCGCGGCAGTAGCCCACCTTGACCTCGAAGGGCCCGCCCGAGGAAATACGTCTGATCGTCATGCCTTACTCCTGCGCTGACATGCGGCGATCATGCGCGGGCGCCAGGGCGGCGGCAATGGGGTGCATGCGCAGCCGCAGCGCCCGGCGGCGCAGAACGAGAAAGGCCGGCGCCCTGCAGGGGCACCGGCCTTTCCAAATTGCTCAGCCAAGAGGCAGGATCAGCCTGCAGTGGCTTCTTCCGACTTTGCCTCGGAATAGATCATCAGCGGCGCCGCATCGGCGGTCACGGCCTCGTCGTTGACCACGACCTCGGTCACCTCGTCCATGCCGGGCAGCTCGAACATCGTGTCCAGCAGGATGTCTTCGAGGATCGACCGCAGGCCACGGGCGCCGGTCTTGCGCTCGATCGCCTTGCGGGAGATCGACTTCAGCGCATCATCGGTGAAGGTCAGCTCGACATCTTCCAGCTCGAAGAGGCGCTGGTACTGCTTGACCAGGGCGTTCTTCGGCTCGGTCAGGATGGTGACCAGGGCGTCTTCATCCAGGTCCTCGAGCGTGGCCAGAACCGGCAGACGGCCGACGAATTCCGGGATCAGGCCGAACTTCAGCAGATCCTCGGGTTCGAGGTCCTGGAAGATCTCGCCGACGCCGCGGGCATCGTTGTCACGGACATCGGCACCGAAGCCCATGGCAGAGCCCTTGCCCCGCGCGGCAATGATCTTGTCGAGACCGGCGAAGGCACCGCCGCAGATGAACAGGATGTTGGTGGTGTCCACCTGCAGGAATTCCTGCTGCGGATGCTTGCGCCCGCCCTGCGGCGGAACCGAGGCAACGGTGCCTTCCATCAGCTTCAGCAGCGCCTGCTGCACGCCCTCGCCCGAGACGTCGCGGGTGATCGAGGGGTTTTCCGACTTGCGGGTGATCTTGTCGACCTCGTCGATATAGACGATGCCGCGCTGCGCCTTCTCGACGTTGTATTCGCTGGACTGCAGCAGCTTGAGAATGATGTTCTCGACGTCCTCGCCCACGTAACCTGCTTCGGTCAGCGTGGTCGCATCGGCCATGGTGAAGGGCACATCCAGGATGCGCGCCAGCGTCTGCGCCAGCAGCGTCTTGCCGCAGCCGGTCGGGCCGATCAGCAGGATGTTGGACTTCGCCAGCTCGATATCCCCACCCTTGGCCGAGTGGTTCAGACGCTTGTAGTGATTGTGAACGGCAACCGAGAGCACACGCTTCGCCGTCGCCTGGCCGATGACGTAATCATCGAGGACAGCGCAGATCTCTTTCGGCGTCGGCACACCTTCCGAGGACTTCAGCCCGGTGGACTTCGTCTCCTCGCGGATGATGTCCATGCAGAGCTCGACACATTCGTCGCAGATGAACACGGTCGGACCCGCGATCAGTTTGCGCACCTCGTGCTGGCTCTTGCCGCAGAAGCTGCAATAAAGCGTGTTCTTGCTGTCTCCGCCCGAATTCGTGGCCATATCTACTTACCTTTCGCCCGTCCGGGCCCTGACACGTTCACTGACGACCGCCCTCCGATTGCACCAGACTAGGCCAGCACCTGCGGAGCGACAACACCTCAGTTGAACGTCTGCCGCATCCCGCCGGGCGCGATGCGGCCGTGGCCGATTTACTCGGCACCATCGTCCTTTGCGTCGCGGCTCTCGACGATCTCGTCGATGAGGCCCCAGTCCTTGGCCTCCTGAGCGCTCATGAAATTGTCCCGTTCAAGCGCGTCGACCACGGTTTCATAGTCCTGGCCGGTGTGCTTGACGTAGATCCGGTTCAGCCGTTCCTTCAGCCGCTCGGTGTGGCGGGCGTGGATCAGGATGTCCGTCGCCTGGCCCTGGTAACCGCCGGAGGGCTGGTGAACCATCACCTCGGAGTTGGGCAGGGCAAAGCGCATGCCTGCCGCGCCGCCAGCCAGCAGCAGCGACCCCATAGAGGCCGCCTGGCCGACGACCAGGGTCGAGACCTTGGGCTTGATGTACTGCATCGTGTCGTAGATCGACAGGCCCGAGGTGACGACGCCACCGGGGCTGTTGATATACATCGAGATTTCCTTCGACGGGTTCTCGGCCTCGAGGTGCAGCAGCTGCGCCACGATCAGCGAGGACATGCCGTCATGCACCGGCCCGGAGAGGAAGATGATCCGCTCCTTCAGCAGGCGCGAAAAGATGTCGTAAGCGCGCTCGCCCCGGCTGGTCTGTTCGACCACCATCGGCACGAGATTGTTCATGTAAAACTCTACCGGATCTTTCATCTGCGTGCCCTGCCTGATGCTCACTTCTGTGGTATCCTCGATCCCTATCGACCGAAGCCTAACAGAGTCTTAGTGATGGCAAGGAACGGCTGCAAGGGCAGGTGCCGAATTTGCGCCCTCAGCCTTAACACCCGCGCTGCCTGCTGCGTCATTTCTTCTTCATCATGCGCGGGCTATGACAGGCGCCACTGGAAGAGGAACGACCCATGCCGGATTTTGCCCGCTACGCCATCTACTACCTGCCCGAACCGGGCCCCCTGGCCAGCTTCGGCGCCGCCTGGCTGGGCTGGGACGTCGAGGCTGGCACCGAGGTGCCCCACCCCCAGGTCGAGGGGCTGCCCCGCCCGCTGGCAGAGATCACCGCGACGCCGCGCAAGTACGGTTTTCACGGTACCGTGAAGCCGCCCTTCCGCCTGGCCGAAGGGCATGATGCCGAGGGCCTGGTGGTGGCCGCCGTCAAACTGGCCGCACGACTTGAACCGGTAGAGCTCGACGGGCTGGAGCTGTCGCGCCTGGGTTCCTTCCTGGCGCTGACACCGCAGGGCAGCAAGGCGCAGCTGTCAGCCCTCGGGGCGCTGGCCTCGGAATCGGTGCAGGGGCTCGATGCCTTCCGCGCCCCTGCACCGCAGAGCGAGCTCGACCGCCGCCGCAAGGCCGGTCTCAGCGCGCGCCAGGAAAGCTACCTGCAGCAATGGGGTTATCCCTACGTGATGGAGGACTTCCGCTTCCACCTGACGCTTTCGGGCAGGCTTTCGGCCATCGACGCGCCGACGGTGGAGGACGCGCTGCGCCCCCTCGTCACCCCGGTCATGCCGGAGCCCTTCCGCATAGAAAGCCTCTGCCTCTGTGGCGAGGACGCCGAAGGGCGCTTCCACCTGGTCAAACGCCTGCCCCTTGGCGGCTAGGGTCTAGCCCGCATCAGGGAAACGCATCATCCCCTCCTGCGCGACCGAGGCCACGAGGCGACGGTCGCGCGTGTAGATCCGCCCGAAGGCCATGCCACGCGAATGGCCGGTCCAGGGGCTGTCGATGCAATAGAGCAGCCAGTCATCCATGCGGAAGTCGCCATGCAGCCAGAGCGCATGGTCAAGAGAGGCGACCTTGGCCCCCTCCTCCAGCCAAGTGCGGCCATGGGCGGTCAGCGCGCCCTGGATCAGCCCCAGGTCCGAGGTATAGGCCAGCGCCGCCCGGTGCAGGACCGGGTCATCGCCCAGCGGGTAGCGGCTGCGCACCCAGCGGTACTGCCAGCCCCGGCGCGGGGTCAGGTCGAAGGGCGGAGAGGGCGAGACCGGGCGCACCTCGATCGGGCGGTTGAGGCGCAGATAGGCCAGCACCTCTTCCGGCACCGCCCCCGGATGGGCCTCGGCCAGCTCCAGCTCGTTGGGCAGATCCTCGGGATCGGGGATGCCTTCGGGGAAGGCCTCTTCATGGGCCAGTCCGCCGCTGTCTCCCTGGTAGGAGGCCGTCAGGTTGAGGATCGGCTTGCCGTTCTGGATCGCCACCACGCGGCGGTTCGAGAAGCTGCGCCCGTCCATGTCGCGGGCAACCCGGTAGAGCACCGGCTCGACCGCCATGCCGGGGCGCAGGAAGTAGGCGTGCAGGGAATGGCTGGTGCGGTCCGGTGCGACGGTGCGCGTCGCGGCCATCAGCGCCTGGGCGATGACCTGGCCGCCGAAGCTGCGCCCGCGTCCGCCCGGTGTGGCAATGCCCCGGTAGAAGTCTTCCTCGATCCGCTCGACCGTCAGGATCGGGGTCAGGATATCCGCAGGACTCTGTCCGCATGGCTCGGGCATGGTCTTCTCCGTCGCTGTGCCGGCAGTCCGGCGGGTCGCTCTGCCGGAAATCCGGCGGGTCGGGGGCAAATTTCCTCCGCCCCGCCGGGGATTGCAAGCGGAAGCGGGACTAGCCGGCGGCCAGCCCGTGGCCCCGGCCCGGCCCCCGCACCCTTGCGTCCAGTGCCGTGATGGCCAGCACCACCATCCCCGCCAGCCCCAGACCGGCGCCCACCAGGCCAACCGAGGGCCAGCCTGCTCCGGCCGCCAGGGCGATGCCGCCCATCCAGGGGCCAAGGGCATTGGCGAAGTTGAAGGCAGAGTGATTGAGCGCCGCCGAAAGCGTCGGCGCATCCTCGGCAAGGGTCATCAGCCGCGTCTGCAGCACCGAGCCAAGCCCCCCCGAGCAGCCCAGCACCAGCAGCACCGGCGCCATCAGCCAGACATTGTCGGCCACGGCCCAGAAGGCCAGCATCATCGCCACGGCCAGGCTCAGCGCGATGGCGGCCGCGCCCATCTGGTTCTTGTCGGCCAGCCAGCCGAAGATGAACTGGCCGCAGGTCATGCCGATGCCGAAGATCATCAGCATGAGGGGCACCACGGTCTTGGGCTCTCCGGCATATTCGATGACCACCGAGGCGAGGTAGGAGTAGATGCAGAACATGCCCCCGGTGCCGATGGCGCCGATGGCAAGGGTGAGCCAGACCTGGCGGCTCTTCAGGGTCGAGAGCTCGCGCAGGGGGCTGGCCTCGGCGGTGGCCTCGAGCTTCGGCGCCAGCAGGCGCACGAAGAGCGCGCAGCAGGCGGCGAGAGGCACCACGAAGGCGAAGGTCCAGCGCCAGCCCAGCTGGGCGCCGAAGAGATTGGCCAGCGGCACGCCGACCACGTTCGCCACGGTCAGCCCGGTCAGCACCGAGGCCACGGCGCGGGCGCGCCGCTCGGGCGGCACCAGGGAGGCCGCCATCAGGCCCGCGACGCCGAAGAAGGCGCCATGGGGCAGACCGGCGGCAAAACGGGTGGCCAGGAACATCTCCCAGCTGGGCGCCACCGCGGACAGGCCGTTGGCCAGCGCATAGGCCGACATCAGCACGACCAGAAGGCCGCGCCGCGACACCCGCGCCGCGCCGAGCGCGATCAGCGGCGCGCCGACGCAGACCCCGAGCGCATAGGCCGAGATGGCCCGGCCCGCGATCGCCTCGGAGACGCCGAAGTCCTCCGAGAAGAAGGGCAGAATCGACATGGTTGCAAATTCGGCCACCCCGATGGCGAAACCGCCAAGGGCTAGGGCCAGGGTCACCAGCATGGGATGGGTGACCGTCTCCTGACGGATCATGGCAGGAACTCCCGCAAGCAGAGCGGCGCCGGAAGGCCTGCCGCGCCCGGCGTGCCGACGCAATCAGGCGGTCCGAGCGGGCCGCGGATATTTCGGATGAGGGCGGCGAGGAAAGGAGGAGGGCCGGCCCTGCCCCCTTTTCCCGCTTGCCGTCGCGCCATGCAAGACCCGCAAAAGACAAAAGCCTGGTTGCAGAGGTGTAGATATGCAGGCTGCCCCCTGCGCAGCCGCAGGGCAGCGCGGCGCGCTCCGGGCCTTTGGGGTCAGGCCGGGTCCGAGATCAGCAGCACGGTTTCCTGGGCTATGGGCAGCGAGGGGCTCAGCCCCCGGTAGCGCTCGATGCGCAGGCCCGTGGCCGCGATGGCGCTGCGGTAGCGGGCACGTTGGGTATTGCGGAAGACGATCATGCCGCCCGGCGCCAGTCGCGGCACCGCGTGTTTCAGGCAGCCGATCCGGGCGCGCCCGCCAATGACAATCAGGTCGTAGCTTTCGCCATCGGTCTCGATGGACCGCGCATAGCCGCGAAAACTGTTGCCCTCTTCCCGCGTCCTGCCGGCGATATACTCGGAGGCCTCCGAGAGGGAGCTGTCGGGAAAGACCAGCCGCAGATCCACCGGAGCCAGCCCGTCCAGGCGCTGCACCAGCCCCTGCACCTGGTAGCCCCAGCCCGCGTGGTGTTCGATGCTGGTCACATGGGCGGCACGGCGGGCCAGCCAGATGGTGCCCGCGCCCGCGCCGTATTCGAAGACCCGCGCCGCGCCATCGCGCTCCGCGAGAAAGGCCTCGACGCGCTCGATGGCGTCATAGCTCCACCAGGGCACATCCAGGGCGACCAGACCTTCCATGTCGTGGATCGAGAAGAGAGTGAGCATCCAGTGGGCAAGACGGGAGCGTCCGCGAAGGCGCTCGAGCAGCGCGATCACCCCGAGGAAACGGGCGCCGCGTTCGATCCTGCGCATGGCGCCTACATATCCGGACCTGGCCAGATCTGCCGTGTGCATTCCTACGTCCCCTTCCCCCAATACCCCGCCTGGCCCTCACCAATATACAGCCGCAGTTTCGGATCACTTGCCGTCAGAGGCAACCTTCATCTGTCTAGCGGATCACGACATTTTTGAAGCATCCCGATGCGGCACAGAGGCAGCCGCCACTGCGGTCAGGATGGCGCACAGCCCGGTAAAGGCTGTCACGGGAAAAGAGCTGGCGAAAGGCAATGCCCCGCGCACAACTCGGTCAACGCGGCGCCTGCTGACGCAAAGCCGGACAGCAACTTATTGGAAACAAGACACTTTGCCCGAGGTCCGGACGGACAACGGCCAGATGGGATCGCAGCGATCCAGAGGATCAGGCCCGACAATGTGTAGGGGGGGGAAGCGCCGGCGGCTGCCGGCTTTCCAGATTGGTGCGGTCGAGAAGACTCGATTTTCGACCTTCTCCACCGGAGACGGATCAAGGCATTGATAAGAAACGATCATCCAAACGCCTGACCGCAAAAAAATTCTTCGGTGTGCAAGGCGTGTGCAAAAGTAGTTCAAACCCATAGCCCGCGTCAGCGGGCCTTTTTCGTGTGCCCGGAAGACTCGCAGGGTTACATCCGAATCAGCCGTTCGGGGCGGAAACCTTGACTCGCTGCAACAATTGTGATAGCTTGTCAATATCAAAAATAAAACCCTCCCTCATGAGGCCTTGCAGTGCCCATCACGTTTACCAACAAGAACCTTCGCGCCGCGCTGGGGTTCCACCCGAACACCGTCTACACGTGGACGAAGGACCTCCCTCGGAGTAGCCCGGAAGGGCGCTACCCCCTTCGCTTTGACGTCGCCCATATTTTGCCGCGCCTCACGCATGCGCAGGCCTGCGACTTGCTGCCCCGCTGCGAGTCCGACAATGAGCTGTGGGTAGGCGACGAAGGGACGATTATGCCCGCCTGTCGTCGCCTCTCGGACTGGTTCGAGACGGACGAAGGAATGTCCCGCCGGGCCGCGCAGGTTCGCGCCACGTTCTTCAACTCTCTTAGCGGGACGCCTTCGGGGGCAATCGCCGCCGATGCCGAGCGCGTCCGGCAGCTCCTTCCGGCGAGCTGCTACACCCTGCCTTACATCGTCACCGGGGAGACCGCAGACCTGCCCACGGCGGAGGGCTGGCCCGCTTTCTCTCGCGCTTTCGCTCTGGTGCATAGCTCGATGCCCGCCCGTGGCGAGGTGCTTGCCGCATGACCGAACTTGAAGCCTACCGTCAGCATGTTCTGGCCTCCCCGAAGGCCTGCAAGGCTCTGGTGAGCCGCGCGGTCACCGACGCCGACCTTGAGGCTATGTGGGGGGACCCCATGGTTCTGGGCGGAGCTCTTCGCATCGCCAACCGCCTCACCGCGCCCGAAATTGCCTCTCTCATCGCCCCCATGCTCGATGCCCCGGCGCGTCCCATCCACCTCGAACAGGTCCGCATGATCGCGGCCTATGCCTGAAAGGCTCTCTTGAATGTCTGATTTTGACTCCATCCTCACCGCCCGTGACCGGGCACGGCTCGACGCCGCGACCGACGCAGTAGCCTCCCGCGCCAAGGCCGCTGGCGTGACCCTCGACAAGGAAACCCTGAGCGTTCTTCCCTCCATTCGCCTCGCAACGCTCACGGAGAACTCGCTTAACCTCGATACCGCAATGGCAGAAGCACGCGCGGAATTCGCGGAGGCCTTCCGGTCCGCCGATGTTCGCATGGCGCTGGACGCCAAGGACAAGGACGCTCTCGACGCAATCAACAGTTTGCCGCCTAGCGAGCGAATGAACGTCGGGCGGCGACTCGACGCCCTCCGCCCGGCTGAGGCCAAGAAGCCGCTTTCGCCTGAGGACGCCGCAGCCGCTATCCTCATGATCCGCAAGATCAAGTCGCCTGCTGCGAAAATCGCCGCAGCGCGTGCCGCAGGCCTGTAAGAATGGCCCTCCGAGACATCATCAAGCACATCGAAGGGCACCCCGGCGGGGCTGCGGGCTGGACTTCCTTTTTCGGTCGCCGCCCCGACGGGGTGACCGTGTTCCTTCCGACCGGTGAAGACGTTTCGCACCTTGACCTGCTTGCCGTTCGCAACCGGTTCTCGCCTGCCAAGGTCGAATTGTCCCCGGCTGCCAAGGCCCGCGCACTCCGCGCGGTGGACCGCAACGATTAGGAACGCGCAGGGCGACGTCGTAACGCCCTACGCAAAGCCGCTGCCACCCACAGACAGCGCACCCCCGCCGGACGGCCCACAGGTGGCCCACGGGGCCGTCCGGCGACCTCCCCCAACATCACCAGAAACAAGGTAGGACCATGACCTTCTCCCTCGAATACATCGAGCATTCCCTGCTGCGCGAGTGCGCCGCGCTCATCACCGACCGCTGCGCGAAGAAGGACGGCAACTACACCATCAGTGCCGAGCAGGTAGCCCAGATCGAAGAGCAGATCGGCCCCCGTGCCTGTCGGACCGCCCTGCGTGTTGCACGCTTCAAGCCTGCGACCGATGACTCGGGTGATTGGCACCGGGGCAAGTTTCCCGGCAGCGCCAAGGAGTGTCTGCCCCTCGACCCTGAGGATTTCGGCCTCGCTCTCGACGACCTCGACCCCGGCAACGCGCTGGGCCTGCGCGAGGCCGCGTAATGGGTTGGCCCGACGACGCCCCGCTTCGCAACGTCCCCCGTCGCCAGCGAACTGCTGAACAGAAGGCCCGCGCTGAACGGCGCCACGCTCGCGACTCTCTCTGGCGGAAGGCACAGCGCGTCTGGGAGGGATGGAACCCGGAACAGCACGACGAAGAATCCGCCCGTCTCGAGGTTGAGATTCGCCAGTTTCTGGCTCGACGTGAGGCCGAGAAGCAGGACCGAAAGGCCGCTTGAGACACCCGGCCTAGTAGGTGACGCTACGTCATCATGATGGGCCGGGATGTGACGTTTTCCGATTGTCATTTTCCGTGACACGCCCCGCGTCGGAAATTTCCAATGAACCAAAGGACCTGCGCGAGGCGGGATTGCTCGGATGTGAGATTTCCCCGAAGCGCCATTTTCCGTGACATCCGACTTCACTCAAAATGTCACAAAATCAAAATGTTACGCTTGATTCGTTCGGGCCTCAGCGACATGTTCCGCTCACCTCAATGAGAAGGAGAAACTGAATGTTGCACAATGTAGCCGGGCAGACGCCCTCTGGACGCATCCGTGACGCCCGCGATGTCGCACTCATCAAGCTCACCGCAGAAATGGCGGAGGTGGCCCAGCTTCCGCTGTCAGCGGAGAGGAACGAGCACCTGAGCCAGCTTGCATCGCTGGTGCAGCAGGTCGCCAACAAGCCGGTCGGTGCGCCCGCCTGACAGTCGACCATACCAAGCCGGGATGCCGCCGTTAGGCGGCACTCTGACACGCCGGGAGAGACCGGCAAACATACCGAAACGCGACCAAGGAGACCCAGCGATGCGCTGCGAACCACAACGATGGCCCACCGGGTGCGGTGGGCCGAACCACAACCACGGAGACACTGAACTTGACCAAGAACACGACCGAAGAAGCACTCGCCAAGGCTTTCGCAGCCGTCGCGCCGGATGACGACGAGCACATCGAGGACGAAGGCAACCTCGAAAGCCCGGAGGACACTACGCCTCGCCGCAAGCGCCCCATGGGTGAGGTTCCCAAGGACCGGCTTAACGTGGACGTCCTTTTCGGGGCACCGCCGCGCCGGTCCCTCTACCACACCGAACGCGCTCAGCGCACGCGTCAGCGTGCCCTTGCCGAACTGGGCAGCGAATTTGACGTCGCAGCGAACACCCTCATCGCTGCCGGAGGCAAGCGGTCTCACCACCTCATCGCGGACAGCATCGACCACAACGCCCTGACGCTTGCATATGCTCTGCGCTATGCTGAATGCGGGCTTCACGTTGCAGATGCCTATGGCATTGATCCTCTGACCGGGGCGGGCATGAGCATGTCCGGTGACGCGAAGGTGCCCTTTGGGGCAGGATGGCAGGAACGGGCCTCCACTGACCGTAATACGATCATCTCCTTCTGGACCGGAAAGGGCCGCTATCCTGAAAACAAGGATGGAAAGGCTTGGCGCTTCAAGCCTGTCCGCCAGTCGCGGAATGTCTCGATTGTCTTGCCCTACGGCTGCAATCTCTTCGTTCTGGACGAAGACGGGGATGATGGCATGTCCGCCATGGCGGACCTCGAAGCCAAGCATGGCAAGCTGCCCTTGACCCCGGACTCCCGTTCCGGGTCTGGCAACGGGCGTCATCGCATCTTCCGAACGACCCGACCGATCCGCAACACCGCTTCGCAGGTCGCGCCGGGTGTTGATATTCGCGGTGAGGGCGGACAGATCATCGCCGCCCCTTCGATCCACAAGACCGGCAATTTCTACCAATGGGCGCAGGGTTGCGCCCCGTGGGAATGTGACATCGCGGACGCCCCCGAATGGCTCGAAGACCTCGCCTTTGATGCCATGAAGGCGAACACCGCGAAGGTGAAGCAGGAACGCCGGAAGGCGCGGGCGGAGGCACGCGCGACCGGCAAGCCCTGCGCCTCTGGCGGGCTGGGATTTGAAGGCCACCTTGCAGCAGTTGGCGACGGGGAAGGCCTCCGGGGCTTCGATGGGCCGATATATGCGGCTGCGTGCTCTTGGTGGGGAAGTAACCCGGATGGCGATGCAGATGAGCTGTTTGACACGCTTCGCGACGTTGTTCTTGCCGCACCGTGCAAGAACGATCGCGCCGAAACCCGGTATGCCAGCGACGACTACCTTGCAGAGCGCATCGATCAGGCCCGCAAGTTCATCGAAAAGCGCCGCTCTGCGGATGAGGAAGCCGACCGTGAGGAAGCAGAGGCGCTGGACGCAGCCCGAGGGGTTTTGCGCGAACGCCTGAGGGAAGAGGACGGCGCGACGACCCTTGCCGCTGACGCGGCGGAGCGTGCCCGTGCGCGTCTCAGGGAACTGGGGCACTCCGAAGAAGATGCAGCGGACTTCGTAGAAGAAGCCGTTGCCGATGTGCTGCGTCAGCTCAAGGAACGCGCCGACGACCGCGCCCATGATCCTGTGGAGGCCGCTAAGGCAGAGGAAGAGGTAACGACGCCCGCCGTCTTTGCACCTCTCTACGATGACCGCTTGGTTGACGGCGAAGGTTTCATGGTTCGCCCCGGAGACAACTCCCGGCTTTACAAGTCCTACAAGATCGACCCCAAGGCAGACCACGCCGAAGAAATGATGCGGCGCGAAATCCGCGCCCAGATCGTCCGTGCCCTCATGGACCGCGTGAGCTACGTCGTGCTGGACGGCGAAGCGAAGTATGCGTTCCACGCCGCGCGGGGCGAGAACGTGCGCCTCTGGAAGGAAGCGACCCTCTCTAAGCTCTATGCCAACCGTGGGGTCAGCTACATGGGCGGTGAGAAGGGAAACACGGTGAAGGACATCAAGCCCGCCGACGTGTTCGCCCGTGCGCGTCAGCGTGACACCTACTTCGATACCTGCTTTGAACCCGACCCGGCGAAGGCCAAGATCGCGGAAGCGCGTGGGGCGTTCAACCTGTGGACCGGCCTCGCGGTGAACCCGACTCCGGGCGATTGGTCGAAGCTCAAGAACCATATCCGTGACCAGATTTGCGGGGGCGACGAGGACCTTTTCAACTGGGTCATGACGTGGCTCGCGTCCCTGTTCGCACGGCCCGGCGTTAAGATTCCGAGCGCCATCGCGGTTCAGGGGGAACAGGGCACCGGAAAGAGCAAGGTCTTCGACTGGGTGCGTCGTGCAATCGGTGCTGCCGCGATCAAGATCAGTAACGGGCGACACCTGACCGGGAACTTCAACGCGCACATGGACGGTAAGATTTTCATGACGTGCGAAGAGTCCTTCTGGGGCGGGGAGAAGGCCGCTGCCGGGATTATCAAGGACCTCATCAGCTCCGACACCCTCCAGATTGAAGGCAAGTTCGCGAACGTCGTGGAACGCCCCAACTACGTCAACCTCGCCTTCGTTTCGAACGACGCATGGATGATCCCCACGGACAACGAAGACGCCCGTCGCTTCTGTGTCCTGACGTGCCTTCCCACCAAGAAGCAGGACGCCGCATTCTTTGGTGCCATCGACGACCAGATGGAAAGCGGCGGTCTCGGGGCCATGGTGTATGAACTGCTTCACTGGGACCCCAAGGCGGTGGGCCTGACGTGGGACAGCCTGCGCAATCCTCCGGTCACTGAGGGCCTGCGTCAGCAGGTCGGTATGGGCTTGCGTGGGGCGATGGCGCATCTTGCCGCGATCATCGAAAGCGGCGAGCTGAGCGGACGCGAGGGGGATGCAACGACCTTCTACTATGACCTCGACGAGGACGTTGCGACTGACGTTGCCCGGACGCACCTGATGGCGGCGCTCTACCCTGACAAGGGTCGCGGCAACATGAACGCAGAAGCCAAGGACGCAATCGTCAAACTGCTGGGCGACGACGCGGACGGCGGTGATAACAAGCGTATCATCCACTACTTCGGGGGCTTCACCACGGGCATCGGAATTCGCGACGACCGTCAGACGGGCAAGGTGAGGTTCGTCACGTTTCCGCCGCTCAGCGTGGTTCGTGCGAAGCTCAAGCAGTATGGGCGTGGCGATTGACGCACCACGGGACCCAGCACGCATGCGAGTTGGGTCCTCACCGGTGGCATTTAGGCCCCTAATTTATATGGCTTAATCTGACGTTAGGGCCACAAACCCATGGAACCCAACTCTTCGCAAGCCCCCAGCTATGGGGGATGCGGGAATGTACTGGACAGCCCCCGCAAAGCCTGTGCCATTCTGATTCTTCTCTCATTAAAAATGAAAAAGCTGGGTCGGTTGGGTCGATGACCCATTTTGGTCAATGATAGAAGGATTCTTTAGTCGACCCAGCACCCCGGAATGGGCTGGGTCGGCTGGGTCGCTTCTACCAGTTCCGTAGGTTGATTTGATCAATTTCGGACAGCAGCTGAGAAATCGATGATCCGGGGTTCGCCAGATCAGCCAGCGTCCGTGAAATAGACGAGCCGGGATCTCCCAAGTCGGCCAGAGTGCGTGAAATCATGGACACCGGATTTCCCAGATCAGCCAGCGTGCGTGAGATTGGCGAGTTCATCTGGTCCAGTTCAGCCAACAGCCGCGCAGTGGCGGAGGTCGGGCGATAAATCTCTTCCAGCAGCCGCGCCGTCGCGGACATGGGCACTGCTCCCCTTCCAGCAGCGCGCATGACAACGCGCGGTTTCTTCCGATCTTCCGCAGCCCGCATGTGGGCTGCTCTATGTTTGTTGAACTTGGTCACGATCCGCTTCCGGGCGGCATCCGGTGAGTGCTCACCCGTGAAGTCGATGACCACCACACGGAAGGCCTCTGTAGCGGTCACGGCCGGGTTGTCGTAGATGTAGTCGGCAATCGCTTCCAGCGCAGCAGCATCGTTTCTCGCAGGGCGTCCAGTCTTTGCCATGGTGCATTCCTTTGTGTTGCAATTGCCTGAACATACCCCTGATCGTGGTGAAGCCGAAGGAAGTTAAGTCCAGCCGCCCTGCATTCCATCGTGGACGAAAGTCGCTCAGGAGTCCCTGCATTTCGTCCATGAGTGAAGGCAGTCAACCCTTGCTATTCTAGCCATGAAGAACAAGATGGGAACATAGTCTAACGACCGCGCCGGGGGAGCCATGCACGACAAGCGATATTCCGTCTTCATCAGTTCGACCTTTGAAGACCTCAAGGACGAGCGCCGGGCTGTTCAGGATACCGTTATCAGCGCTGGAGATTTTCCGGTGCAGATGGAGTATTTTCCCGCCACAGATGAGGCGGCGTTTGATCTGATCAAATCCCTACTCGACAAATGCGATTACTACCTCCTGATCATCGGCGGGCGCTACGGCTCACTTGACGCGGATGGATTGAGCTTCACGCACAAGGAATTTCGGTACGCGCTATCCAGAAACATTCCTGTGATGGTGATGCTGAACGGGGCTAGAGGAAAAATACCGGTGGAAAGGACCGAAGCCACCGACGCTGGAAAACAACGGCTTGAGGAATTCATTGCTGAGGCCTCGAATGGCCGCACACGTAAGACATGGTCCACAATCGGTGAACTTCAGGCGGCTGTGCTTGCCGCGCTTATTCACGCCAAGCAAACAAAGCCCGCAACTGGATGGATGCGAGGCGATGCCGTCGCCAGTGCTGATGCTCTGGAAGAGCTTACCGAGGTGTTAAAAGAGAATGCGAAGTACCGGGATGCAATCGGACACCTTGAGGTTGAGCTTGCATTGCCACCCCTCCCGGCTGGCGACGATCATGTCGAGATCGACCTGATGCCGGTGTCAGTTCAAGGCGGTTATGGCGGCGGAACCAGCGGCACCTATGCGCGCCTTGGCTGCACATGGGTCGGCGCATTCCCAGTCTTCTACAGCAACCTGAAATGGCGAACGTCTGACTGGGATGGGGAGACGAATTACTACATTGAAGAAGATGAATCCTGCGATGCCATCGGCGCGGCGTTTGCTGGTGAGTTGGCATCGTTTGACACCGAGCATCTGTTTCGGATCAACAAGGCAACCTTCGACCGGCTTTGCAGCTACTACATCGAAGTCGGGTTGATGGTTTCGCAGGGCGAACATCCTTTTACGGAACCCGCCCAACGCTTCGCAAGGCGTCATCGCATCAATGGCGGAAAGGGCGTGGTGCCGATCATCCTCGAGGGCAGTATCGAGCGCAAGGTGACAGCACCCGCCAAGTCCACGCTAGATGACGAGATACCATTTTAGACCTATAGGTCGCCGTCGAGAACGAGGTAGGCAACCTCTCAAAGAGTACACATTTTGCTCACGCGTCGCTGTCGAGTTGGGAATACCCCGCTGTCTCGGACATCATGTGGAAATCCTTCCGAAAATTTGAATCAACCCATTGAAATGGATAGAGAATCGACCTTCTTTCCCATACAAACTGGACTAACGGACGTTGCGCCAATTTGGAAAAGGAGGCCCTGCTATGAAGATCGTGACCTACTGCCGAGTCAGCACCCGCTCTCAAGGTCAATCGGGCCTTGGCCTCGAAGCTCAGCAAGCCGCCATCGGGAACTTCGCAGCCGCTAACGCGGCCCAGATCGTCGGGGCGTTCACAGAAGTGGAGTCTGGGCGCAAGGCTGACCGTCCGCAGCTCCAAGCGGCCCTGAAACTGGCAAAGCTCACCAGCTCCAAGCTTGTGATTGCCAAGCTTGACCGCCTCAGCAGGAACGCCGCTTTTCTTCTTAATTTACAGGACTCTGGCGTTGATTTCATTGCGTGCGACAACCCGTCTGCAACGCCGCTAACTGTCGGTATCCTTGCCATCGTCGCACAGGACGAAGCCCGCGCGATCAGCGAGCGCACCAAAGCAGCTCTTGCCGCCGCCAAGGCAAGAGGTCAGCGGCTCGGAAACCCCAACGGCGCAGAGGCCCTGAGACGCGCAGGGAAGGGCAATAAGGCATCCCGGCTGACTGCATCGGCTAACGCCGACAATCGCGCTCAGGACCTCGCTGAGACGCTAGCAGAGGTGCAGGCGAAGGGTATCACGACGCTTGCAGGCATCGCCAAGGAGCTGAACAGACGTGGGATCAATACGGCACGCGGAAAGAGCTGGCATCCTTCGAGCGTAGCGAACCTGCGGGCGCGTCTGGCTGCGTGACGGCAACACGACTTGGAGGGAGCGGCAGGTTGGCAGGCCTCCCCGCGTCGGCGGAAAACCACGACGAAACGCCGCTCTTAGCGATGAGGAATCCTATTTTTAATGTAAATCGATAATCTAGGGTCCCACAGGGGGGGACCCGCCCCCCTTCGCGGGCCGCGCAGTAGCCGCCGCTAAGCAGGTATGCAACTCCACATGACATGTTGTGATAACCCACGTTCGACGATCGCCCCCCCCCGGAAGCGAGTACGCCCGATTTTTCGAACACCAACTGGCCCCTTTTTTGAGGAAACTTCTTAGAAGTTATTAATTCCAAGACGCCGGGCACAACACTAAATATTACAACTTGAAAGGCGATCTATCGAGGAATGAAGGGCACGTGTAATCCTTACACGCCACCTATAGGCAAGTCAAAAAGCTCCGCGGCTATTTCGCTGACTTTCTCGCCCCCCTGCGCCTCATCAATTTCGTTAACACACAGCCTATCAAGTCTAACAAAATCGTACAAGAAGCGCCCCTTGTCAGTAATACATCTATATGATGTAATCTGCTTACTCCCAAACTGGAGTGAAATCCTCAACAAATGATCATCATAAACCTCAATGTTGGGATGCGGTATTAGATATCGACCTGAGTTTCGAAGATCAGCTTCTATGGTTTCAAAATTAACGATGTGGTTTATCTTTTCCCCTTTGTAGGTCATGTTGCAGCGCTTACAAGCTATGGATAAGTTGAAGATATTATAAGATAAGGATTTTTTCTTCCCCTTTGGCACGATGTGCTCCCTATCAGATTCTATCGAAGCATCTTCGAGAGAACGGCGACAGTAGCAGCACTTCTTGGATACTCGAGCAGAGTGAAAATCTTTAATCTTAGCTTTTGCGGTTAGCAGATTCCCCTTGATGGGATCTTCAAAGCTCTCATGACTCCATGGGTTGCCCGCAGTTAACGCGAAATCGATAGCATCGCGCTCACTCTGAGACAAAACCGTTTCGACAAAATCTCGCACCTCTTCCTCAGTTAGATCAGCCATTCTGAGAAAACCGCTTAATATTATCCAAAACGCGGCTCAGCAACTCTCGTTGAGTGTTGTCATAAGAACGTTTCTTAAAGCTATGGATCTCGTTTTCTGCTTCCTGCTGACTGATCTGACCGTCAGTCAGTCTTTGCAAAACTCGCGACAACTCAATGCTCAGGAAGTGGCTTACAGGCGTAATGGTATCAAACGCCTCCCACAGAATTTCCTCTACGCTTTCTGGACCAGAGGTTTGATTAATTTCAACTGGATAGCGCGCATCACCATCAACTCTGACTACCTCTACATCATCGCCGTAACTGGACAACGCCCCTGAAACAACAACCGGGGAATGCGTTGCTAGATAAATTTTTGCCTCATGATATCCTAGCGCCATGTGTAAAATCTCTAAGTATCGTCGCTGCCATTCAGGGTGAAGGCTATTTTCTGGCTCATCAATAAACAGTGCTCCCAAGCTTGGCAGGGTAGAGCGTATGAAAAGAAAAGTTGAGATTAGCGTTTGCTCTCCAGAGCTCAACTCAGCAAAAATCTGGGGCGCTCGACCCCGGTGGCGAAAGATGAGATCATAAGATGCAACAAGCTTCTCGCGCTTCAACTCCCGAATATATTTGAAAAGAATCCTATTCCTTCCACGCAAGCTGCGCATGAATGAATCATTGTGCCTAGATAGTTCGAACCTACCTCCGCCTTCAGCGCCCAGAATGTCCAAGATCGAGCTGAGAGCTTCAACCTCAAATAAATCGGTCGTTATTTTATCAAGGTCAAAATCATTAACCTTATCAACCTTGACATCGAGATCAATATCCGGAAAGAATCCAATAGCCTCGAGTAAGTCCGAAATATCAAATGTGTCCCGCCCCTCGGAGTCAAAGAAGTTTCTGAGATTTTCAGAAACAACCCTGTTAATGCCAGCGGGAGACACTCGAAAAACCTTTCGATTCCTAGTGCGCCTTTCAAATCGCACAAAAGGCGTGTTCGCAATTACCGCCGCCGTGTGATAGGGCCAGTCCCCTATTGAACCTGACTCTCTGACTAGCTCTCTGGTTTTTCCGCAACCATTCGGACCAACCAAAAATGTAATGCGGCTCATACGTATTTCCAATCCAACATTTTGCCCCTTAGACTCGGGACTCACCTCCCGAGAAGGGTAATTCCCTGATGCCGCGCCAAGTAATTTAAGTTTTGGAAGCTCGAAAACTCCAGACATCTTCGCAGTACGCGCGACAGGTACAGTCAAGAATCGGGCAGCATCCCCCTTCCAAGTTCAAGAGTCATCAATTCCTTAATTTTTGCATTCGCAATCCCAGATTTCGGATCCTGCTATTTTTCTATTTTGGCTGCGCCACGAGCGGCCGTTTCGACAGACTTTGTCGCAGCGTTATCGAGTGAGGGTAAACCGCTGCTCTGGGTCGAGGATGGGACCGAACGCCCTGATAGAAGCACCGCATTTCGCGTCGCAAAATATGCCCTACCCTAGTCCCAGTATGCCCCCCAATGGGCTCTGTCCTGATCATCACAGAGGAGCAGCCTACTCGGCAAAGGATCACGAGTACGGTGGCGACCGACCTTGTATGGCGCCATCGTCTCCTCCATTGCTAACGCCTCGTTAGGTCGTGTCGTCGCCTCCACTTTGAAGTAGTTCCCATAAACCCACTTAGGTCTCGATCGTCCGGGGATCAGACCGGCAGCCTCTCGCCCGTTTGCATAATGACGGAGCTGGTCTGAATCTGATCGGCCCGAGGAATCCATACCAACATGGATCAGTCCGGGACAATTGTCTGGCAGCTGCCCCTCTGCATCGGTCAACTTCTTTTTGAAGTGTTTTGCTCGCGCTTTGACCGCAGGTGGAGCAGTGCATGTCCAGTTAACCAAGGATGCACGGGATAACCGGTCAGCATAAGAAGGACGGCTATTGGCGCGCCTGCATCGCACACGCAGATCGTGATATGAACCATCGTCGCACATACCGTTAACAAGTTCCGTCATTCGCGACGACCCAATGAAAACATAGTCTGCCGCAAATACGCGCTGAACAACCGGCCAAGCTACTGGCCTAACCGTTATGCGGGCTCCTTCATGATCGATTGTCCTACTTTCGCGGATGGGTAGAAATTCCCTAACGCAAGACGCTAGGAAATCGTCGGAATATTCCTCAAGTTCTTTTTCATACACAACATCTACAACCACAGAATGCCCCAAAGATTCGCACAAATCGTGAAGGTTTGCTGCGATTTTTCTACCTTTATCTCTTTCCCGCTTTCCGTAGGCAGAAGGCATCATACGCTTTGCCTCGATCGCCCAGCGTGATCGCTTCTTTCGCGCTTCTAGGTCGGGCGTACGAGACCCGCCCAGCTGTTCCGGGATAAATCGGACAGAGTATCCCCTAGCGACCCAAGCACCTGCTACGAGCAGTTCAAAAATCGGGCCGTCAGGTTGTGCACCGTCTCCGTTAATAAATCTAGCTACCCGATCCTCAACACCATCGACACGAGAAAGGTGGTCGCGCAATTGACCGATCCGCCTGATATACGGCACAATTCTGGCGGCCTCATCAGGCGTCCAAAAGCGCCGATCAGTCGCGTAGCTTTCAGCTTGCAAGATATACCATGCAACCGAGTCTCGAGGATCAAATAGGCTCGACGAATATCCGTCCTCAACCGCTTCTCGGCTTTTCTCATAGTGGACCCGGCAGGCATCCAACCGACTCTCCAAGCGAGGTCCTTCCGTTAATGAGCGAAACCATTCGATTGCTCGTAACGTATCCGGACAGGTCCAGTCATGCCCTGTGAGAGGTGCAGTCCATAGAATCGATTCGTCTTCTGGCTTCATTTTAGCCTGCACCCCATTCATCCACCCTTCCGCTTCACGCACCATTTCAACCACTTCTACTTTTGCGGGCAACGTAGTGCCATAGGAATGCATCAATGCCATGATTTGAGCATCCCTTTTCGATCAAAGCAACATACAGGCCATGGCCAGCATCGGTCGGGTTGTTTGGACGAGGCTGGACGCAATGCCTTCGGGATACGTCTGTCTCCTGTGCTCAGCTGCCCTCGTCCTCTTGGACGATGCTGCGCAATGCCATAAAGGTCCGGAATGGGAAAGCCGAGCTGCGGCAATGGCGTTCCCAGCCGACTACCGCAGTGGGCTCGCTCCCCGCCCCCTTGCTCCACTCATGGCGCTGTGTCCCCGTCTTCTGCGCCTCAGCCACTAGTGACCCGCGAGCATGGGGCCTCTCTCGGCTTGAAGCATGCTTAAGCCCGCTCACGCGAGCCGGTCAGTCGAGAATGTTTATACGCTTCAGCGAACGCGCCAGCTCCGACAGCTCGAAACCATGTCCGTAGGCCTTTTCGCTTCTATCTGGAATCCGTTCACCCGTTTCTGAGTCTCGCCCCGCCAGTGCAAGGCGGTTGACGTGCTCCCCTGAAAAGTCCGCGGTTTGAAGTTAGCCTGTTCTCCAAACGAGGAGACAGACGATGCGGAAAAGCCGTTTCAGCGAAGAGCAG
>NZ_OBEA01000011.1 GCF_900215355.1 Pseudooceanicola antarcticus
CGTCGGCGGCAACCCAGGTCTTCGCGCCAAGGACCCTGAAGCGCTGCGCAAGGTGCGGCTGGCGCGACAGGACGGCTACATGGAGCGCTTGAACGAAACTGCGCAGGATTGGGTGCCCCATGTGCGCCGTTTGCGCCCCGATATGGCTTGGGAAGACGTCCTGCGGATCATCAATGGCCCCCTGCTCCATGATCGGCGCTGGACGCAAAGCCGCCTGCTCCGCGCCGTGAAGGCATACGTGGCGGACGGATTCCTGCCCGCTGAAGTGCTTGGACGCGCTGGACGTCGCGAAACCGACGATCGCCTGCCTGCGATTGTCGCCGCAATCAAAGGTGCTGACCCCGAGATCACCTTGCAGGCAATCTGCGACCGACTGGAATCCATGCGTGAGCGCACCCCTCGCGGTCGCACCAGCTGGCAGCCGTCGTCGGTCAAAATGCTGCTGGAGCGTGCTGAAAGGTTGGGGTTGCTGAGGTCCGCGCATCAACAACAATCTTGAGAATCTTCCACGCCATGGAACGATTGCAGTGTTGCAGCGCACTTTGCGGGCGTGAGAATGGGTTCACGACGCGCAACCGATGTTTCACGCGCAATACGTCGTGCATTTCCCGGCTCCTCAATGCTGGCACGCGGCGATCTGTGAGCCAAACACAAAGCCTCAGTCGGGCATGAACCTGAGGTGGCGTCGATTAGCGCTACTGTGCGCTCCCGGCGGTTTCCAATTGTCTCCATTTTCTGACAATCGACTTAGCTAGGACCGGGACAATGATAGAGGTCCCTGCCCTAGTATTTGCGACGACGGTTCCTGAACCTGGATCTTCGGAAGGTATCTGACATCGATCATTCTACGCGGATCATCTAAACAACAAAGCTGGGGGCAGTTTGCCCTCAGACATTCGGTGACGGGAGCCATAGGTTGTGCTGGCGCAAGAACGTGGTCCGCGGTTGCTTTCCAGTGTTCTCCGAAGCAGTCGAGTAAGCGCATCGGCTTCTTAGAGTTTGAACTCATGATCACTGAACATTCTCTGGAACCTTGAGTGTCGCGGATCGCTTCTCCTCGTCCCTCAATAATTTGGTCTCATCGGGTAGGTGTCGCGGGTCGGTGAGGTGTGGTTGAATTCGTCGTAGCAACGCTGTGCCTTGTGTCGGATACTGTTCCCACGACGCAGGCAACCGTGATGCCCCCTACCCTGCTGGGGATCATGGACGCCTCAGACGACAGGGCCTTGTCCATCCTTGCTCATGCAGTGCGTTTGGTCTGATCGTTTGGGCGCGGCACCCAAGTATCAGTGTAGCTTTGAATATCGATCCAGTTCGGTCGTGGAATTGCCGTAGGTCTGTCGGTGCGTTGTCTGTTCCGGCCTGAGCTCATTGTATCTCTCTCAAACCAGAATTTCGGTCAAGACGCCGTTGAGAAGCGAGGCGCTTGCGATACCCAGTCTGCGCCAGATTGGCCCGTGAACCGCAATTTTGTGTGTGCTGTTAACAGCTGTTAACTCGGGAGGGTGCGTGGCTTCCCTAGTAGCGCTTTGGTCCAACAGCACAATTTGTGGATAAAATCCTTGACTTAACAGGGTGAATCACGGCCATTAGAGTCAAGTTGCGCAAATAAGCGCGTTCGAGCAGAGAAATTGCAACTATGTTTCAGACGGCACCCATCGAAGCGGCGTCCCAATCCGAGCTTACAAGCCAGATGGCCGCGCGTCTACACACGGCGCTCACGACGCATCTTCAACAGGCCTACGCGCCCGATCAGCGGAAAAATTTGAGACTATTCAGCGCAACAGAGACTGCTGACCTACTCGGCGTGACCGGTCAATTTTTGCGCAAGTGCCATAGCGAAGGGTTGTTGCCTGAGCCGGAAGTCATCAAGAATGGACGGCGCTTTTATTCCGGGAAAGAGATCCTGCAAGCACGCCATTTTCTCGAGGCAAGCTCTCGAAAGCCGGGCAAGTACCTTCCCGGGCGTCGCGAGGGTGACAAGCTTCAGGTCATTCAGCTGATGAACTTCAAAGGTGGATCTGCGAAGTCCACCTCTGCGATCCATCTGTGTCACTACCTTGCTTTGAGTGGTTACCGCGTGCTGGCGATTGACTTGGACCCACAAGGGAGTCTCACGGGCTTTTGCGGGATTCAAACTGAACTGGAGTTTGAAGGCGCGTCGATTTACGACGCACTGCGTTATGACGATGCTGTGCCGATGTCAGAAGCTGTCGTGGAAACCTATTTCCCTGGCTTGCATTTGGCCCCTGCCCGCCTTGTGCTGAGCGAATTTGAGACTGAAACAGCGGTCAATGCGGGGCGAGGTGTCGCGTTCTTTGAGAAGCTCAGTCTAGCGATCCAGTCCGTTGAGAGCGACTACGATGTAGTTGTGATCGACAGCCCGCCAGCTCTGGGTTTTTTGACTCTGACCGGTCTTTATGCCGCGACCTCCGTTATCGTGCCGATGACGCCAAGCATGCTCGACCTTGCCTCTACACAGCAATTTGTCGAGATGACATCTGCCTATCTCGGGGTGATCGAGGACACAGGCGTCAAGCTCGATCATGACTTCTTCTCTTTTCTCATCACGCGCGACGATCCGAGCGATATTCCGAGTCAGCAGATCGTGAGTCTGATGCGCGCCCTCTTCCAGGATCGTGTCGTTGGAGCGACCGGACTGCGCAGTACTGCCATTGGCGACGCGTCGATGCTCAAGATGTCGATCTACGAGGTTGCACGATCCGAGATGACGCGGTCGACCTACGATCGGGCGAAGAACAGCATGGATGCTGTAGGTGCGGAGATCGCAGGGATGCTTCAACAGGCATGGGGGCGGTAGTCATGGCAATGGGGAAGAATAAGACGGGGATCATGGCTGCGATCACAGCCGCAAGCGAGGTGTCAAAGGAGGGTGCGTCCGACAGAGCCCATCGGACCTTGCCCAAGGGGACAATCGGTTCTGTCCGCGCCGGCCTCGGGGGCATTCAGGAAATCGACACCAACTTGATCCTTGCCTGGGGTCCAAAGGATCGGCTGGATATCGAGTTAACAGCTGTTAACAGTGACGCGGCAAATGCATCTATTCAAGATCTTGCGGCCAGCATTGCTGAGTCCGGACAGCAAGTTCCAGTGCTATTGCGTCCATCAAAGGATCGTGACGGCCATTTTGAAGTCATCTATGGCCAGCGACGCATACTTGCCTGTCGCCATTTAGGGATGCCGGTGCGGGCTCTGATCCGCACACTCGATGATACCGATGCTCTAATGGCGAAGGGGCTCGAGAATGCAGGGCGTGCGGAGCTGAGCTACTATGAACGTGTTCGGTTCGCACAGGCGATCTTGGAGCAGGGTTACTCCCGTGCGGAAGCATGCCAAGCTTTGGCGATCAGCAAGAACACTCTCTCGCAGCTTGAACGTATCAACCGGCTTGTGCCGGTAGCGGTCGGAGAGGCAATCGGCGCGGCCCCAGGGGCAGGGCGCCCAAAATGGACGACCCTCGCAACAGCGTTCGAGAAGGAGCAACTCTCGGAGGAGCGTGTATTGGATGTACTTGGTCAATCTGGCGATCTTGATTCCGACGGGCGGCTGGAACTCGCCATCAAGGAAATTGGCAAGCGAGGAAAGCAAGAGCGATCAGTTGAACAGCGCTCGCCCGTTCCTGGTGTGCAGATCAAGAGTGGGAAATCGGGACTCTCAGTAACCGTTAAGCGGGTAGGGGAGAACACAAGATTCGCGAATTGGCTGGATCAGAATCTGGACCAGCTCATACAAGATTCCTTCGATCGGTTCCGATCAGAGAACCACGAAGGATAGCGGCGGTTAACAACTGTTAACCGCCAAGACTGAGGCACTGAGCAGAAAGGAGGACGGCACAAAAGAAAAACCCTCGAAACCGAAGTCCCGAGGGCTGCTGCGCACAAGGCGCGATTTGTTTTGACACTACAATCTTAGCAGCCCGCGAATCGCTAAACAACGAAAAACGTCTTCGGGCGAACAGGTTTTCTGTGCCTAGCTAAGAGATGACAAAATTCAATGAGGCTCCGCGCGGAGCGACTGGGACAGACATGCCTCAGAAGGGTGGAAGTTTGTCTAATACCAACCAACCCTCGGGGTGGCGCAAAGCGACGGCCGGACTGGCGGTTGCTGAACAGCACGCACAAGCTGGTGAAAGATCAACCGTGCCCAAGTCACAGGCCTTTGTCGCCGTGAAACGCGTTGGTGCGCATATAGGCCTCAAGGCTGGCGACATGCTGCTTCTCGACACGCTTGGGGCCTTCACACAAGCCGAGGATTGGGAAGAGGGACAGCGTCCGATCGTCTGGGCGTCCAACTCTTATCTGATGGAGCAAACAGGCTTCTCGCTCTCGGCGCTCAAGCGCCATGCCAGGCGTCTGGCCGAGATCGGCGTGATTGCCTTCAAGGACAGTCCAAATGGCAAGCGATGGGGCCACAGGGACGCTGACGGTCGTATCCTCGAGGCTTACGGATTTGATTTGTCGCCGCTGTCGGCTCGCGCCGAAGAGTTTGAGCATCTCCATGCCGAACTACAGGCTGAACGTGAACTCTGCCAGCGCCTGAAGCGCCAGATCACAGTTGCGCGCCGAATGATCCGCGCGAGGATCGAAGCGGCCCAGAGGGGTGCTCTGAGTGGCCCCTGGACACAGCTCTCAAGCCTCTTTGAGGATCTTCTGCACCGCTTGCCACGCCGGAACACGGCCTCTGAGGCGCTTGAGCGGCTCCTAGGTTGGTTCAGAGAACTTCAGGAGCGTGTCGAGGCGACCTTTCTCAAGGCAGTTCGAGCGGATGACCTTGTGGAAAACATGCCCGCAACCACTGAACAAGAGCCAAAAGAGATTCAAGAAATGGACCCCAGGGAGGTCATTTCTGAACCTCATATACTAATTACAACTCAACTAAATCCTGTAACCTGTAATCGCTCAGAAACTGAGCAAGCGGCGGCCGTGGTGCCAAATGCGCCACCGGAAGAGAAGGTCGATACGGAGCTGGAAGACTGGGTGGTTGAAACACGTAGGAAACGTGGTGCAGCGCTTGATTTGCCGACTGTGATGCAGGCTTGTCCTGAATTCGCGTCCTGGGCCCGCAATATGGGCGGGTATTTGAAGGATTGGGGCGATCTGCATCGGGTTGTCGGGCAGCTAAGGCCGTTGATCGGCGTCTCAGAGCATGCTTGGAACCTCGCTCAGGACCGTCTCGGGCCCCAAGTCGCGACAGCAGCGCTCGTTCTCACGTTTGACAAGCATTGCGCCGGCGAAGTGGCGTCTCCGGGTGGATATCTGCGGGGTATGGTCGAGAAGGCTGGGGCAGGGGAGCTGCATCTAGAGCGTAGCTTCTATGGCCGGCTGGGCGGACAGGCTGCGTGATAGAATGGTAAAGCAGGTGTCCTACATTCAGCGTTCCAAGTCGAGCATGCGGAGATTGCCGCCCTTATTCTCCGCGCGGTCTGCGGTGTTTGTTATTGTCTTGTGGAGATTGTGCCGTATAATCTCCGCAAAGAGTGCGTAAAATATGACCTACATTCACGAACTCCCTGATTGGCCCCAGTTTACCTGGGATAAGGCCAAGCTGTCATCCCAACTTGCTGCGGTCCGTCACCGCCAAGGCAAGCTCTTGGGGCGCATGGAGGGTCTTGGCTTCGATCTTCGCAACGAGGCGATGCTCAGGACACTGACCAGTGATGTCGTGAAAAGCAGCGAGATCGAGGGGGAAACGCTCGACAAGGATCAGGTTCGATCGTCTATCGCAAAGCGGTTAGGTCTGGAAATTGGCGGACTGATCCCGTCTGATCGCCATGTTGATGGTGTCGTCGAGATGATGCTGGACGCAACCCAAGCGTATGACCAGCCACTGGATGCGGAGCGTCTGTTCGGCTGGCATGCGGCTCTCTTTCCAACCGGGCGAAGCGGAATGACTCGGATCAGGGTCGGGGGGTGGCGTGACGGTCCCATGGAGGTTGTATCAGGACCTTATGGCCGCGAACGCGTGCATTTTGAGGCGCCAGACGCCGAACGGTTAGACCCTGAAATGGCGCGCTTCCTGACCTGGTTTAATCAGCCCTCCGAGGCGGATCCCGTCATACATGCCGCCATCGCCCATCTGTGGTTTGTCACCATCCACCCCTTCGATGATGGCAACGGCCGCATCGCGCGGGCGATCGCAGACATGGCCTTGGCGCGATCCGAAGGCAGCGCGCAGCGGTTCTACAGCATGTCGACGCAAATCCGACAGGAGCGGAGCGATTATTACGACATGCTCGAGTCGACGCAAAAAGGGGGGCTTGATGTCACGGCGTGGCTCGTTTGGTTTCTGGCTTGCCTTGACCGCGCATTTGATGGTGCCGAGATCATCCTTGAGGCCGTGTTCAGGAAGGCGCGGTTCTGGGAGAAATATGGAGCGGCGAACATGAACGACCGCCAGCGGGACATGCTGAACCGCCTGGTGAATGGATTCGAAGGAAAGCTCACGACGTCGAAGTACGCGAAGATCGAAAAATGTTCACAAGACACGGCCTATCGCGACATCCTCGATCTGATCGACTTAGGAGCCCTAGAGAAAGATGGGGCTGGCGGACGTAGTACCAGCTATTCCCTGACAGCGACGTAGCGAGGCTTGTGACAGGCGCCGTACTCGACAAGTGCACCCCATGAAAGTGTCAGCCAATCACCTCACATGCGTGACAGCCGCTCTTCGTCATCCACCACTTCCAAAGAACTTTTATTGTCAGTCCAGGCCCACAGGACGATGTTGAAGTCCGATGACGACGCGCCCTTCGCAAAACTCTTGATCAGGAGCCCCGCAAACCGATCTGCTATGAGGGCGCGTGCTAACTTCTGTGTCGGCACCAATTGGCCATCGAGCATCTTCATGCGCCATGCTGGGTCGGCAAGCATCGCCTCGGTCGCGTTATACCGGTCAAGTCCGTCCTGATCGCGGGTATCGAAAATAGGCCCAAGGTTGGCCTTGTAGGACACCAGGATCGTGGGTTGCAGGCTGCCGACCTGATTGGCTTCTCTAAGAGCGGTTGCGGGATCCAGAGAGGTGTAGAGGGCAGGGGTGCCCTTTGCGTTAAAGCGCCCTCCATAAAGTTCAGCGCCTCGTCCGGACAGAGGTTCACGCGCATAGACCGGGTTCAGTGCACGATAGAGTGGTCCTGTGTAGCGCTCATCTTTCAGCGGCATCAGGCAAAGACGCCCGCATCGACTGCATCGATGTATTCCAGAACTTGCTGAGCTTTGCCTTCCTGAACCAGCTGCATGGCTGTTCGCCCATCAAAGCCGGACAGGGGCTCTGACCGGTACCATGCATAGGCCATCAGTTCCGAGCCGAAGCGGGGTTCGACCTTGTTGAGCACCTCAACCAGTTCGCGCAGGCGGCGCTGTGTCTTGTCCGAACTGATACGGGCGCGCCTCTGTAGTGCGTCCTTGCCCAAGCCGACGGTCAATGCGATCTCTTCTGCTGATGTGCGTAGCACCGCGGCGATCTTGCGCGGTTCGAATTGCCCAGCCTCAGCAAAGTTCGCGATGTGCATGTTCTATGCTCCTACAGTGATACTGACGGTATATAGCGGCAATATTGCTGAATTTCAAGCTGTCAGGAGGTAATGTGACTTCGTTTCCCATGCTAATCCGTAGCGCTGCATTGCTCTGAACGTCGGAAATCCTGATTTTCGGACCTGAGAAGTTGCAGTAGGACCGTTCTTTGCCGATCGAGAAAATCGGATAAGTTATTGATAATATGAAAAAGACTGCGGCAGTCGGATCGGGGTTGCAGATATGGCTTGCCGATCTTGGACCGGAACCGCCACTTACTGCATGCAGTCACTGGGGTCCGCGGTGGTGTCGGACCCTCGGCCGTTCCCCCGGACCAGTTGGCTGGTGAAAAGGGAAAGTGGACTTCGGGTTTTTGTGACTGACGGATGAGGGCCTTTGGGTTCCTCGGACGGGTCCGGGCCGGGTTCCGGTCTGCCGTTCTGGATGAAGGGCTTCCCCATGCAAACAGGTGTCTTGCGCGTTCTGCGCGCGACCGCTGCCTCTTGGTGGCGGCATAGAGAGCTGCGCCGAACCGGCGAGGAGGAGCTGGCACGGCAGCTCGAGCGGACAGCCGTTCTCCGCGATCTCGGCTATCTCAAGCAGGCCGCGTCATTGCCAAATGCGCATGTGATCTGCGGAGACGGCGGGACATTCCTCCACCTCGGTTGGACCACCGTGTCGAGTTTCGCGCCGATCGAGCGCTTTCCCTTGGCCTCTCTTGCGGTCGCACGAGGGACACCCTTCGTCGACATTCGACCCGTCACGGATGTCATCGCCTTCGCGAACCTGCCGCGGGTGACGCGGAACGGATCGGTCAACCATGAGCATTCGGGTCCCGGCGGGTCTGTCTCGCTGACCAGCTACATCGACATGGTCGAAGATCTCGGTGCGAGCATCAACAACGATCCACGGCCCTCTCGGTCAACCTAGTCGCCATTCCCTCTCACCAACACTCGAAAGGAGGCCAGCCATGGCCCGATCCCGCACGCCCAAATTCGATGCCTCCGAGGTCATCACCAACGAAATCATCCGCATCATCGAGCGCGGCGTTTTGCCGTGGCGCAAACCCTGGACGGCAGGCGGCAGCTCACGCCCCCTGCGCGTGGGCGGTGAGCCCTACCAGGGGGTGAACAACTTCCTGCTGACCATGCGAACCGTGATGGCGGGCCACAGCTCGCCCTTCTGGATGACGTTGCCGCAGGCCAATGCGTTGGACGCGAAGGTGCGCAAGGGCGAGAAATCCTCTGTCGTCGTCTATTATGGTCAAAGCCGGAAAGACGCCGGCGGCGAGGATGAGCACGCGGAGAGCGATGACCACTCCGAGGAGGCCCGCGTGTTCCGCTTCCAGAAATCCTACCGCGTGTTCAATGCCTGCCAGATCGAGGGCCTGCCCGAGAGCTTCTTCCCCGATCCGGAGCCCATGCCCGAGCATCCGCCGTCCGAGCCCATCCCGCACATGCAGGCGTTTTTTGATGCCATCGACATCACGACCGTCTTCACGGGCACGGAAGCCTACTATCTGCCGCCTGTAGACAAGGTGTTCATGCCATCTATCACGCGGTTCCAGGACCCGCGCAATTTCTACGGGGTCTGGGCGCATGAGCTGGCCCATGCCACGAAAGCCCCCCATCGACTGAACCGCGATTTCGGGCTCTCGAAGTTTGGCAACACGGCCTATGCCCGCGAAGAGATCGTCGCCGAACTGACCTCGGTTTTTTTGGGTCAGACACTCGGCTTCACGGCCCATACGCTCGAGATGAACGCCGCCTACCTCCACAACTGGTTGCGCGTCCTTCGGTCTGACAAAGGCGCGATCTTCCGGCACGCCGCCGATGCGCAGCGCGCCTGCGACTACCTGATCGCCAGATCGGAGGCGGGCAGGGCAGGGGGCCGAGCCAAGGCCGCCTGACCACAGGGAGAACGGAGACGCCCATGTCACGTAAGGAACCCAAGACGCTGCGGGTGGCCTGCTTCAACGACGGCCGCCGCAAGATCATCACCTTCAAGCACGGCGCCTATTGGTGGAGCCCGTCCGAGGGCGCTTATCCGCTCTCGGCGGCACTTGAGACCATCAAGCACCAAGGCGGCTGGATCGAAACCATCCCCAACCCGAATTACAGACCCAAGCGATTGTTCGGGTAGGGCCCCTTCTGCTTCTGTCCTGCCGCCAGGGGGAAAAAGAAAAAGCTGGCTTTTGGAAGGGTGTTTCAACTTCTCAAAGGAGCACCCCATGTCCATGACAGGACAACCCCAGACAGACCGCCCTGATCCGAGTGTGATCGCAGCGCAGAACGACGCGTTTCGCAAGCTCGCGTGCCTCGGTGTGCCAACCGCCCAGTCTATTCAGGGCCGCATGCATGTCACCCGCTCAATTATGAATGCCGGTGACGGCTTCATGGCCGAGGCGGTGAAGGCCACGGGCATGTTCGAGACCTTCGAGCCCGAGAACGATCCCGAAGGATGGCATGATTTCGGGGCGGTCGAGGTCCGCGGCGAGACCGTGTTCTGGAAACTGGATTTGTACGAAGCGGATTCCGACTTCCGCTATGGCGCCGAGGCCCCGGACAATCCCGCCACCACCATGCGCGTGCTGACCATCATGCTGGCGCGCGACTGGTAGGGGAGGGGACACCCCTCCTGACAGCCCAGGCGATGAAGGCCCGCTGACCCCTCAAAGGGAGAGTGGGCCTTTTGTTGTGGTGATCCCTGAAGACGGGGATTGGCCGCGCATCTGAATGCGCGGGCCGCTCCAAACCCACCGAAAAGGAAACGCCATGACCACAAGCTTCAAACCCGTCTCCGTCGCCATCGGCGATCTGGTCTCACATCCCGCCAATGTGCGCAGCAACTCGCCGGAAACCTATGATCCTGAGAACATCGCCCATCTGAAGGCAAGCATCGCCGTTCTGGGTCTCCTGCAGCCGCTCATGGTCCAGAAGCTCGACGGCAAATATGCTGTCCTCGCCGGTGGCCGTCGGCATGCCGCGCTGAAGGAGCTGGTCGCGGACAGGGCCGCGAAAGGCTTCACGGCGAAGGCCAAGATCGACTGCCGTCTTGTGCCAGAGGATTGCGATGTCACCACGGCCCTGTCGCTCGCTGAGAACATCACCCAGGCGCCGATGAATGCCATCGACGAGTTCGAGGCTTTCGCGCGGATGATGGAGGTCGACGACCAGACGCCCGAGACGATCGCAAAGACCTTCGGCACCACGGTGGCGGCCGTGAAAGGCCGGTTGCGCTATGGCCTAATCCACCCCGACATCCGCGCCGCGGCCCGGGCCAAGACGATCACGCTCGACACGATGAAGGCCTTTGCGGAGCATCCGAGCCAGGAGGTGCAGCGCGAAGTCTTCGAGGCGCTCACCAAGGAAGATAGCTACCTGCAGGCCTATACGGTCCGCCAGGCGCTCAAATCCCGCGGCGTGCAGGTCAGTGACGATATCGGGGCCTTCGTGCGCGCGGACTACGAGGCGCGGGGCGGCGCTGTCGCCGCTGACCTTCTGGAAGAGCATTCCGTGCTCGAAGACGCCGCGCTGGTCGAGACCATCCTGCTCGAGAAGCTCGGTGCCGCCGCCGAAGAGGCCCGCATAAAGCTGGGCTTTGCCTGGGCCGATGCCATGGTCCGCTATGATTACGCGACCATGGCCGACTACGGCCGCGTTTATCCCGGCCCGATCGAGCCTGATGAGGCTGCGCAAAAGCGCATCGATGAGATCACCGCCGAGCTTGAGAAACTGCAGCTCGAGATGGAGGATGAGGGGCTCGAGGACGGTGCCTACAACGCGCTTTACGAGCGCGTGGACGCCTTGGAAGAGGAAGCCCGCGACCTGCAGGAGGCCTACAGCGCCGAGGACCTCGCGCGGTCTGGGGTAATCGCGTCCTGGTCGGGCGGGCAGGTGACCCTCCATGTTGGCCTCGTCCGCCCGGAAGACACCGTCAAAAAGGAGGGCGCGCGCGGCTCCTCGGCTAGCCCGACCGGGGAGGAGGCCCCAGACGCCGGCGAAATCACCTATCCGGCCTCACTGGCTGAGGACCTCAAGACCGAGCGAGCCATGGCGCTTGGGGCCGCGATGGCGCTGCATCCGGAAGCTACGCTCGATCTGACGCTCTTCAAGCTGGTGAGCGACGTTCTGGCCAGCGGCATGAGTGTCACGCAGGCGATCAAGATCGATGCCCGCAAGGAATACCGCAGCCATGCCAAGATGGACGAGATCGACGCAACCTCGCTCGAGCAGGTGGCGGCGGCGCATGAGGCGCTGGACCTCTCCTGGCTCGATGACACCCGCGCGCCCGCCGATCAGTTCGCGGCGTTTCGCGCGCTGGAGGCAGGCGAAAAGGCCAAGCTCGTGGCCTATGCCACGGCCAGCACCACGCAGTCCTGCTTCGCGCGGGACCGCCAGCGCGACAGCCTGATGCATGCGTTCGAGATCGAGATCATGCCCGACATCCGCTCCCACTGGACGCCGAATGCGGCGCTCTTCAACCGCTTCAAGAAGGCTTGGCTCCTGAAGATCCTCGGCGAGGATCTGGGTCTCGCCCAGGAGGCGGTGACGCTGGCCTCGTCGAGCAAGAAGGAGATCGTCGCCTTTTGTGACAAGCTCTTCGCCGAGCCCTTCGCCACGCTCACGGACGCGCAGCGCGCTGCCGTGGCCGCCTGGTGCCCGCCCATGATGCAGACAGCCGGTGTCGCCTGTGATGAGGCGGAGCCCGCGGCGGAAACCCCGGAGCCTGACAGCGAGATCGCGCAAGCGGCCTGAGTCCTCACGCGACCCGCGCAAGCCCTTTCGCCTGCGCGGGTCTATCTTCTCATACCCAACGGAAAGACATCCCCATGGCTATTCTCAAGTTCTCCGCCTCCGCCGTGGCGGCGCAGATCGCTCATGCGCGCGCCTGCAAAACCTTCCTGCCCAACTGGAACGGGCCCGTGGACAGGCCGGCCCTGATCCTCATCGTCGGCAATGGTGTGCATCTGCGCTCAAACGGCATCGATGGTACGACCACCCGTATCGTTACCACCGAGCAGGCCGATCCCTCCTTCGCTTTCGCAGATGGCATGAACCCGTTTCGGGATACCGACTGGATGGCGCAGCGCCGCATGGCGTTTCGCGATCTGACCGGCCAGTTTTACACCGACCTCTTGGATGACGTGCAGGTGCTCATCGACCGGGGGCAGGGTGCGATCCGGCTCGCCACCGATGGCCACAGTATCCGCGTCTTCGTGCGTCGGGCCTCGGACTATCTCATCGGCGGAACCTACGAGGTGCCCTCGGGCCTCGGCGGCACCTTCCGGGTCATCCTCAAGGATGCCTGCGACACCTTCGCTATCGTACAGAACTGCGGCAATTGTGAGGATTTCGACGCCATGCAGCGCTACCGCGTGCCGCTCGATGCCCTGATGGAAATCGATGACCGGAGGGTGGCTTGATGGGATGGCTCTTCTATACCGACGGCCGCGTCCAGACCTACGCGGATGAGAAAGCGGAGATTGCCCGGCTCTGCACCTTCGAGGGCGAAACGCGCAGAACCGAATTGGTCAAGGCTTGCAAGGTCGGCTCCACCTGGTACGCGGCGGCAACGGTCACAAGTATCGATGGCTCGCCGGTCGAGGACACGACCTATGTCACCGATGCGGATGGCTCCATCACGTTCGGGGCTGTCTTCCTCACCCGATACGATGACGGCTGCTGGGGCTACAAGGACATGGAGGAAAGTGCTGGCCCGAACGAGTCTCGTGCTCCCCTTGGGCTGATCGAGCTCCTCTCCGACCTGAAAGACCCGGACAGCTACGCCCAGGACTGGCGCCAGCGCTGCCGGGATTGGGCTGCGATCCCGGACTACGAGGAAGGCGACAAGATCAGGCTCGCCACGCCCGTGACGCTCACCGATGGCAGTACATGCCAGATCGTCTCCGCGACGCACTACAAGCGGGGGCGGCAAAAACGCCGCTGCTACCGCATCGAGGAAACCGGTGGGCTCGTACGCCTGTCGAAGGCCTCGCTTGCGGGCTCGGAGCTGCTCAGTTCCGCAAAAGGTGCTGCCAGCCCGGTGTTGGCGGAGTATCTCGCGGGGCGAGAATAGGTGCTGTGCCGGACGGTGCATCGACCTGCCGGCGACAGCAGATCCTGCGGCTTGTCTTGACAAGACAATGCAAATGCATTACCTATCGCAGGAAGCAAAGACCCCCCATTCTTTCAGGAGACTGCCATGACAGCGCTCGCACAAGATGTCTCGAAACTCACGGATCGGTATCAGACGACCGTGCCGGCAGGAGTGCGCAAGCAGCTCAAGCTGGGCAAGGGCGACCAGATTCGCTACTGCACCGAGCCGAGTGGCAGGGTCTATATCGAGCCCGTGCGCAGCGACGAGGAAGATCCCGCGCTCGGCGCGTTTCTCGATTTTGTCGAGGCCGATATCAAGGCGCATCCGGACCGCATCCGGGCGTTCGATGGGGCTTTGCATGGCCGTCTTGCAGCACTGGTCGGAGACGTTGACGTCGATCTCGATGCGCCGCTATCGCTCGAGGATGAATGAGCGGCGATAGCGTGCCCGCAGGGGCGCCCCTTGTCGTAAACGGATGGTCGATTTATGCGCATCCGCTCTTTCTGGACCAGCTCGAAGGGCTGATCGAGGAAGTTGAAGCGCGTAAGGCACGCGATCCCAAGACCTGGCGCAAGAAAAACTCCACGAAACGGCTAGCCGCCATCTTCAAGCTGGTCACCGAGGCCATACCGGCAGATCCGCGTGCCGCCGCCTTCCGGCAGGGCGGCACGCTCGGGGATCACCGCAAGCACTGGTTCCGGGCGAAATTCTTCCAGCAGTATCGGCTGTTCTACCGGTTCAACAGCGATGCGAAGGTCATCGTGGTGGCTTGGGTGAACGACGACAAGACCCTGCGCGCCTATGGCAGCAAGACGGATGCCTATGCGACGTTCAAAGGGATGCTGGAAGATGGCAACCCACCTGACAATTTCGACGCGCTCTTGAAAGAAGCTGCAGCGGCAGGCAAGCGGTTCGAGAAATCCCTTGAAGCGGTGCCCGATCGGTAAGTGGGCCAGCTTGCTATGACCCTTTGGCATTATCATTTACGACGCCACGCTCGAAGATGTAGCATCGGCTGATAATGCGGTCGGAGAAAGCACAATGAATGAGACGGAAAAGGATAGGCAGCACCTCGGTCTAGAGGAGCAATGCGCGCCTGACCTGACGGGGCACCGTTTCCCAATTGCTGTGCGCGTTGCAGACATGCCCGATGACCTCGGCAAGCTGCTGGATATCGGGCTCGAGGAGCATTTCCGTGGCCGCTGAAGCGAATTCTTATGACACGTGGTTTTGCGCGCAGGTGCAGGCCGCGCTGGAGGATGCACGCTCGGGAACATCTCAGGTTCAGGTGATGCAGGCCGCACAGGCATTGATTGATGCGAAGCGGCAGGTCGAACCCAAGTCCTGACCAAGCCTTTGAGGTCGGCGCGGTCTGACTACGTCACCCTGAAAAGCGAAAGCGGGCTTTTTGTCCTTTGGAACTCAGACCCTGATCCAAAGGAAAATCCCCATGTCCAAACCCAGAACGGCCAACCCGGCTCTCGCAATCTCCGAAGCCGATCTCGCCTCTGCCCTCGCGCAAATCGGCACGGAGGTCGATGACCAGCCCCTGCGCAGTTCAGCGCTCGCGCGTATCATGCGCGAGACGTTTCATGGCAGCGATGCCGGTGGCGCCTGGGACTGGCGCATGGCCTATGACATGATGCAGGCAGCGGCTGTCCAGGTGCTGCTGCGTGGGAACGGCGCGGCAGGTGACACCGCCGCTGCAAGGCTACTTGCCTCACGGCTCCTGACGGAAACCCGCCGGTCAGAGCAGCAGATCCGGCTACAGCAGTTTTCCACGCCGCTGCCATTCGCGGCGCTGGTTTTGCGGGCCGCGGCGATCCGCAAGGGCGAGACCGTTCTGGAGCCCTCGGCGGGCACCGGTGCCCTCGCTGCTTTCGCCGCCCGGGCCGGTGCCACGCTTCTGCTCAACGAGATCGACCCCTTTCGCCAGCGCCTCCTGCGCGCGGTTTTCGGCGGCGAGGTCACAGGCCATGACGGCGAGCATATCGATGATCTGCTGCAGACGCCGGTTCTACCCGAGGTCGTGGTGATGAACCCGCCCTTCGCCTCCTCGGTCGATCGCTCCCGAGACAAGCACATCGCCGCCAAGCATCTCATCGCGGCTGCAAAGCGCCTGGCACCCGGCGGGCGGCTGGTGGCGATCATGCCGCCGGGATTCACGCCCGAACGCGATGCCGCGCATTGGTCCCGCGCCTGCGGTCTCCTGACGCCGCGATTGGCGCTGACGATGCCGGGACAGGTCTATCGCAAGCTCGGCACCTCTGTCGAAACCCAGCTGATGGTCTTCGACAAGGTGCAGGAGGACGGCGAAATGATCCGCGCCAGTGTCCGGGACTTGGATGAAGCCCTTCCTTTTGTCGACGCAGTTGCCGCGACCCGGCCCGAGATGCGCCCCGTCCAACGGGCTGAAGCGATCCCTCATGCGCGACCGATCGTTCCATCATCTGCCCCGCGCAAGACCGCTGCTGCGCCTGTCGCCGCCTCCAAATCTCGGGCCAATGCCGTTGTCCCGCTCACTTTCAAGAGCCTCGATATCCCGCGCGACAACACGCCCATCTCGGACATCTATGCGCGCTACCGTCCGCAGCGGATCGAGATCGCGGGTGCGCAAGAACATCCCACGCCGCTCGTCGAGAGCATCGCCATGGCCTCGGTTGCCCCGCCCATGCCCTCAAACACGGGCAGTGATGACTTGCGCCTGCCCGCACGGTTGATCGAGGAGGGACATCTCTCCGAGGCGCAGCTGGAAACCATCATCATGGCGCATGACGCCCATGGGCGCGACCTGCCGGGTCGGTTCGCGATCGATGACGACCAGACCAAGCTGACGCGCGCCGATGATGATCCAGACGCACGTGCCTATCGCCTTGGCTATTTCCTCGGCGACGGCACCGGTTGCGGCAAGGGGCGCGAATGCGCGGGGCTCATTCTCGTGAACTGGCTGGCCGGGCGCAGAAAGGCGATCTGGGTTTCCAAATCCGCCACGCTCATCGAGGACGCCATCCGCGACTGGACCGATCTCGGCGGCTCGCCAGCCGACATCCAGCCGCTCTCAAAATGGAAACCGGATCAGCCCGTCCCGATGGGCGACGGTATCCTCTTCGTCACCTACGCCACGCTGCGGTCCGCGGGCAAATGTGGCACCACGCGACTGAGCCAGACCCTCGACTGGATGGGCGAAGACTTCGACGGCGTACTGGCCTTTGATGAGGCCCATGCCATGCAGAACGCGGCCGGGTCCGAGCAGGGCAGGGGGGTCAAACCCTCCCAGCAGGGCCTTGCAGGCCTGCGGCTGCAACTGGCAGCACCCCGCGCTCGCGTCTTCTACATTTCGGCCACGGGTGCCACGAGCGTGCACAACTTGGCCTATGCCGCGCGTCTTGGTCTCTGGGGGCAGGGGCCGGAATACCCCTTCCCAAGCCGCGAGAGCTTCGTTTCTGCGATGGAAGCTGGCGGTGTCGCCGCCATGGAGGTGGTCGCGCGCGATCTCAAGACGCTCGGCCTCTACACGGCCCGCGCCCTCAGCTTCGATGGCGTGGAGTATGACGTGCTCGAACACGCGCTCACCCCGGCCCAGATCGAGATCTACGACGCCTATGCGGGAGCCTTTCGCACAATCCACCACAATCTCGAAGCCGCTTTGACAGCCACCGGCGTCAACGATGCCTCGGGAGAGACCAATGCCTCGGCAGCACGCGCCTCGGCCAAGTCCCGCTTCGAGAGCACAAAGCAGCGTTTCTTCAATCATCTGCTGATGGGCATGAAGGCCCCGACCATCATCCACGCCATCGCGGACGATCTGGCGGCAGGCAAGGCTTGCGTCATCCAGGTGGTCTCGACGGGTGAGAGCCTGTTGAAGCGTCGGCTTGAGACGATGGACCCGGAGGATGAACTCGTCGAGGGTGCCTTGACGCCACGCGACTATGTTCTCGCCTTCCTCGAACAGGCTTTTCCGATCCATGCCCAAAAGCTCGTGGAGATCGACGGCAACATGGTGGCTGAGCCGCTTCGGGATGAAACTGGCGCGCTGGTCGTCTCGCGCGAGGCGCTCGCTCTGCGTGACGCGGCCATGATGGAGTTGATGACGCTGGCGCCGATCCCCTCGGCGCTGGATCAGATCCTCTGGGCCTTTGGCGACGAGGCCGTGGCAGAAGTCACGGGGCGGTCCATCCGGTTCTGTCGCAAACTTTACCGAGTGTCGGCATAGCCTGATCTGCGGACAGAATTATGCTGCGAGCTCCGCGAAGGTCTGGAATGCGGTTGCGCCGTTGGCCGCGATTTGGCCTTTGCGGATCATGTGGGCGGTCTCGATCCCGGCGAGGGTGGCGGCCGCCGAATGGAAAGCCTTGAAGCCCATCATCGGTCGGGTGATCCGCTTGATGAAGCGGTGGTCTTGTTCCAGTATGTTGTTGAGATATTTGACCTGCCGCACCGTGATGGTGCGCCCGTTGCCAGTGAACTTCAGGATCACGTTCACCGCCTGCAGGCCGGCTAGGTTGGCACCGCTCTTGTCGATCACAATCCGGTCCGGCACGCCGTTGGTGCCGATCGCTCGCTTGAAGAAGCGCCGGGCAGCGGACAGATCTCGGCGATTGGAAAGCAGGAAATCAAGCGTTTGGCCGTCGCGATCCACGGCCCTGTAAAGATAGGTCCATTTTCCCTTCACCCTGATGTAGGTCTCGTCCATCCGCCAGGATGTGGCGGTCGGCCGCTTCCTCGCTTGCGCCCGGGCGGCGATCAGCGGCGCAAACTTTACCACCCAACGGTTCAGCGTGGCATGGTCGACCTTCACCCCGCGCTCTGCCATGATCTCCTCCAAGTCACGGTAGGAGACGGCGTAGCGGAGGTAGAAGAAAACCGCGTGAAGGATCACGGACTTCGGATAATGCATGCCCTTGAACTCGATCACGCCAACCGCCCTTTGCCAACTCCCTGACAACGCGGACATATCACGTGCGCAAAGAAAGTCGAAAGTTTGCGACAGTACCCATTGTGCGACAGGGCTTCGGCGCAGGCCGCCTCGACCGCATCAATCCCGTCGGTCAGCACGGCGCTCAGAATGTCGACCATCTGCCGGTCACCGCCCGGCTGGCGTTCCAGCTTGCGCCACACGCGGCGGATCGGCACCGGCAGCTCCCATTCCTTGAAGGGGGTCCCGTTGCGCAGGGCGCCGGGTTTGCGGGCCAGAACAGGTAGGTAATGCAAGGGATCGAAGATGGTTTTGTCGCGTCCGAAGGCACGCTCGTGTTGGCCAACAATCTGGCCGTCCTGCTAGCATTCCAGCCGGGCGGCATAGGCCCTGATCTCGACCGGCCGCCCCACGGCACGAGCATCAACCGAGTATCGGTTCTTGTCGAACCGCACGAGGCAGGTCTTGGACACCGAGGCCGCAACCGCATGGAATCCATCAAAGGGACCGACATAGGGCACAAGGCTCGGACGCTCTTCTTCGAACACCTCCCAGATCGTTCGGTCGCGCATTTCCGGGTGATTGTTCGCCTTGGCATAATCCCGGCACCGGTCTTCCAGCCAGGCGTTCAGCTCGGCATAGGATTTGAACTTCGGACGCGGCACGAAGAAGCGCCGCCGGATCACGCCCACCTGGTTCTCGACTTGCCCTTTCTCCCAGCCCGAGGCCGGGGTGCAGGCAACAGGGTCGACCAGGTAATGGCCGCACATCTGCTGGAACCGCCGGTTATAGGCGCGATCCTTGCCGACGAAGATCGCATCGACCGCCGTCTTCATATTGTCGTATATCCCCCGGGCGCAGGCTCCGCCGAAGAACGCGAACGCCTTGTCGTGGGCGTCGAATACCATCTCTTGCGTCTCGCGCGGATAGGCCCGCACAAACGGCATCCGGCTGTGGCTCAGGCGCACATGCGCAACCTTCACCGTCGTGGTGACGCCATCAATCAGGACAACCTCGTGGCTCCAGTCGAACTGATAGGCTTCGCCCGGATCGAAGCTCAGCGGCACATAGGCGGCGGCGGAAGCTTCCCGGGTCGCCTTCGACCAACTCGCCGCATAGCGCCGCACCGCATCATAGCTGCCGTCATAACCCAGGTTGCGTAGCTCTTCGTAAAATCCGAACCAGTGTCAGCCGTTGGCGTTTGGCTTGCCGGTCATTCTCGGCCAGCATCTCATCCAGATCGGACCGCCACGGGTCGATCTTGGGGCGGGGCTGCGTGGACCGGTCATAGCTGAACTCGGTTGCCCCGGACCGCACCACCTTCCGCACCGTGTTCCGCGATACCCGCAGCTCCCGGCAGATCTGCTTGATCGGTTTCCTCTGGATGAAATACGCCCGCCTGATCTTCGCAATCGTCTCCACAACCAACATCCCCAACTCGCTCCCTCAAATCCGTCGAGGAAGCTTCTGAACAGAAATATCAGGGGGGTCACTTTTGGACGCCGATTACCCCAATACAGGGGTCAATCTTGCATGCCGGTTCACACGGTTAGGCGTTGTTTTCGGCAAGATACCGGTAGATCGTTGCCTTTGAGAGGCTGTATTCGGCCATGAGTTCCCTGATCAGAGTGCCCTGTTTTCGTTTTTCGCGCAGTTCCGCGATCTGATCGGTTGTCAGTGCGGGCCGTTTTCCGAACTGCACGCCGCGATCTTTGGCCTTTTTGATCCCATCCATTTGCCGTTCGGCTCGGATTTCAGTCTCGAACTGGCCGATGGCGCCCAGCATATTGAACAAAAGGCGGCCTGTGGCATCTGACGTGTCGATGTTCTGGTCCAGGACGACCAGATCGACGCCTTTCTTGCTCAGGGTCTCGGCGATCTGGCAGAGGTGGAGCGTGGATCGGGCGAGACGGTCGATGCGGGTGACTATCAGCTGGTCGCCGTCGCGGACATAGTCGAGGCACTGCTTGAACTGGGGGCGAGCATCGGTGGTGCCGCTGCGTTTCTCCTCGAACAGTTTGTCACAATCACCCAGCTTTTCTCGCTGCACGTCCAAAGATTGCCCCACTGAACTGACGCGCGCGTATCCGACTTTGGCCATTGGGTCTCGATTAGATTCAAAGGTTGTGCGACTTTCATATTGAGACATTGATAAAGACATGACAAGCGGATTGTCTCGATATGTCTACTTTCCGCGACTCATCAGAAGATGAAAGTACCTGCCAATGGCTCACCGAGCGGTTTTGACTGAGCGCCAGCGCGTAAACCTCTTTGCCTTGCCAACTGATGAAGCATCACTGCTGCGGCACTATATTTTGGATGACGATGAAATCGCCCATATTCGATCTCGTCGGCGCCCTGAAAACCAGATCGGCTTTGCGCTTCAGCTTTGCGGGTTTCGATTTCCCGGACGTTTGCTCAGGCCGGGTGAGGTAATTCCAGAAGAAATATCCCGGTTTCTGGCGGCTCAACTGGGGCTGCAGTCTGATGACCTTCTGCGATATGCCATCCGCGAGAAGACGCGGCGCGAACATCTTGCCTCCCTGCGTAAGATCTATGGGTATGTGATGTTCAAAGGTAAGCGCGCAAAGCAAATGCGCGCCTGGCTGGACCGCGAAGCGGAGGTTGCCGTCAACAGCGAAAGCCTGGTGCGCGGATTTGTCGAGGAATGCCGGCGGCGGAGGATCATTTTACCCAACACGGCCACGATCGAGCGGTGCTGCGCCGACGCGCTTGTCGCGGCTGAGCGCAGAATCGACGCCCGCATTGCCGCACGCCTCGACAGCACAATGCGGATGCGCCTGAACGGCCTGCTTGCCGAAAAGGTGGACGGGCGCACCAGCCGGTTCGTCTGGCTCCGGCAATTCGAAGTCGGCAAGAACTCTGCCGATGCCAATCGCCTGCTTGACAGGCTTGAATTCCTGCAAGGGATCGAACTGTCGCCGGACGTACTGACCGACATTCCTGCGCACCGGGTCACGCGGCTTCGCCGTCAGGGTGAACGGTAATTCACCGATGGTCTTCAGGACATCACGAGCGCACGCCGACTGGCCATCCTGGCTGTCTGCGGTGTTGAATGGATGGCTGCAATCGCCGACGCCGTGGTCGAGACCCATGACCGCATCGTCGGAGCTGCTTGGCGTGATGCAAAGAAAATCTGCGACGCGCGGGTTGCAGAGGCCCAGGCGGACATAGCTACCACATTGGCCGGGTTTGAATCTCTGGGTACGACGTTATTGCTGGCGAAAGGCGATGACATGGCCATGGCTGGCGCCGTCGACGCGTCCTGTGGCTGGAAGTCTCTGGAAACGCTGGTCGCCAATGCCGGCCAGCTCCAGCGAACCGTCAAAGCCGATGCGATGGATCACATCGCGAAGGGGCATCACCGCTTCAAACTCTATGCGCGGCGCATGCTGGGCACGCTGGACATTCACCGCGCTGTGGTGATGCAGCCGTTGATTGACGCGGCACGGGTGATCCGGGACAGGCTTGATATTCCCGCCGACATGCTGTCTTTCCTCTCCACGCGTTCCAAATGGCGGGGGCACTTTCGGGACGCCGACGAAGAGAAGGAACGCCTCTGGGTGGTTGCTGTTCTTTGCCATTTGCGCGACGCCTTTCGCTCTGGTGATATCTGGCTCGCCCATTCCCGCCGCTATGCCGACATCAAACAGGCGCTCATCCCGGTTGAGGCCGCCAGCGTCATGGGGCTTGCGATGCCGCTGGAGCCCGAGGCCTGGATCGCTGATCGCAAGCGGCGCCTGCAACAAGGGCTTGCCCGGCTCGGAAAGGCTGTGAAAAGAGGAACACTCCCCAACGGGACCATCGAGAACGGTGTCCTGCGCGTGGAGCGGCTCAAGGCCGATGTCCCGGAGGAAGCCGGCGACCTCGTCCTTGATCTTTATCTCCGCCTGCCGGAGGCGCGCATCACCGATATCCTTGTGGAGGTGGACGAGGATATAGGCTTCACCGACGCCTTCACGCATCTGCGTACGGGCGCCCCCTGCCGGGATCGGATTGGGCTTCTGAACGTGATCCTTGCCGAGGGGCTGAATCTCGGGCTCAGCAAGATGGCAAATGCGACCAGTTCCCATGATTTTTTCCAACTCTCACGCCTGTCACGCTGGCATGTGGAAAGTGAGGCTCTGGATCATGCCCTCGAAAGGGTGATCGAGGAGCAAGCGCAGGTTCCCATGGCGAAATACTGGGGAACCGGTCGAACGGCATCGAGCGATGGGCAGTTCTTCCCGACGACCCGACAGGGCGAGGCGATGAATCTCATCAACGCCAAATACGGGAGCGAACCCGGCCTGAAAGCCTATACCCACGTCTCCGATCAGTTCGGCCCGTTCGCCACCCAGGTCATCCCTGCCACGGTGAACGAAGCCCCATATATCCTGGATGGGCTCCTGCTGAACGAGGCCGGCAAAAAGGTCAGGGAACAATACGCCGATACGGGCGGGTTTACGGATCTCGTCTTTGCCACAACGTCGCTACTGGGATATCTGTTCCGCCCACGCATACGGGATCTCACGTCCAAGAAGCTGCATGTGTTCGATCGGAAAGCTGTTCCCAAAGATCTGAACGGGCTGACCGGTGACCGGATCCGGGAGAATACGATCATCGCAAACTGGCCAGACATCCTTCGAAGCATCGCGACGATGATTTCCGGGCGGATCCGACCGAGCCAATTCCTGAAAGCCCTGGCCGCCCGCCCGCGGCAACATGACCTCGCGATTGCGTTGCGGGAAATCGGGCGGATCGAACGAACGCTCTTCATCATCGAATGGGTTCTCGATATCGAAATGCAACGCCGGGCAAATGTCGGCCTCACAAGGGCGAAGCTCACCACGCCCTGAAAAACGCCTTGCGAATTGGGCGTCAGGGCGAAATCCGTGATCGATCCATCGAAGGTCAGCACTTCCGCATCGCCGGGCTGAACCTGCTCGCGGCTATCATCATCTACTGGAATACAAAACAGCTCGGAATCGCCGTCGAACGGCGGCGGCGTGATGGGCTTGACAGCCCCGCGACCCTCCTGCCGCACATATCGCCCCTCGGATGGGCGCATATCCTCCTCACGGGAGAATACCGGTGGCGGCCGACAGCCCCCAAAAACCCTTAACGCCCTATTTTGCACTCTACCGGAATCGACCCCAACATCGCGGGCGGTCACCTGTCGATGCTGACCGAACCCGAGAAGACGCTGGAGGCGATCCTCGCGACGCCCTGACGCCGGGCGGTTCTTCTCTTCATGCAAAAGCGGCGCCCGTCTTGCGAGGGGCGCCGCTTTCCGGACCCGCCGGAGCGGGATATCGTTCGGGCCTAGTTGCCGATCACTGCGCCTGCCGCGCTGCCGCCCATGAGCTTTTGCTGGCCATAGAGCAGGAGCACGATGCCCAGCGGCAGCAGGGCGAAGGCCGGGTGCAGGCCGGTCAGGAAGAAGCTCGCCACCCCGATCACGATCACCGCCAGACGCAGGGGTACGGCCACGCGCCGTGCCAGGTATCCCACCAGCCCGGCGGAGATCAGGAAGACCGAAGCCACGCCGCCGATGATGGCCGCGCCGATCTCGACCAGCGTTCCTTCCAGCAGGAAGGCCGGGTTCAGGACGAAGGCGAAGGGGATGACATAGGCGACCACGGCCAGTTTCAGCGCTTCGAGTGCCGTCTTCATCGGGGCGGAGCGCGCGATGGACGCGGCCACGAAGACCGACAGGCAGACCGGCGGCGTCAGGAAGGACAGCGTGCCGAAGTAGAAGATGAACATATGCGCGCCCATCTTGTTGATGCCGAGCTGCTCGAAGGCCGGGCCGATCAGGATCACGAGGATGATATAGGTCGCCGTCACCGGCACCCCCATCCCCAGGATGATGCAGCCGATGGCCGAGAAGATCAGGAGCAGCCAGATGCTGCCGCCCGAGGCCGCGATGAGGTTCTGCGACAGGCTCGACCCAAGGCCGGTCAGGCCGAGGCAGCCCACGACGATCCCGGCAATGGCGCACATGATCGCGATGAACACCGTGGCTTCGCCCGCCTCCACGAAGGTGCGGACATAGGCACGCGCCGGGCGGCGCATGCTGGGCAGGACCAGCGACATCAGGATCGTGGCGAAGCTGGCCGCGAAGGCCGAGGCCGCCGGGTTCCAGTTCCAGCCAAAGAGCGTCCAGAGCAGGATCGCGAAGGGCACCGCCACGGGGATCATCCGGCGGCCCGCATCGCGCAGGTCCGGAAGCTCGGTCGCGTCGGCGCCTTCCATGCTGGCTTTCACCGCTTCGAGGTGAACCTGAAGGTAGACGCAGAAGTAGAACAGGAGCGCCGGAACCGCCGCCGCGATGGCCACGGTGGCATAGGGAACGGCCAGGAACTCGGCCATGAGAAAGCCAGTGGCGGCCATGACCGGGGGCAGGACGAGTCCGCCGGTGGAGGCGACCGCCTCGACCGCGCCGGCCCGTTCGGGCGAATATCCGACCTTGCGCATCATCGGGATGGTGAGCATCCCGGTGGTGGCCACGTTGGCCGAGGCGCTGCCCGAGAGCGAGCCGAAGAGCGCGCTGGACATGATCGCGACCTTGGCGGGTCCGCCCTTGCGGCGGCCCATCAGGGCGAAGGCGAAATCAGAGATCGCATCGCCGCCGCCGACCAGGAACAGCACCTGTCCGAAGACCACGAAACTGGTGACGATGGTGGCCGCGACATAGACCGGCGTGCCGAAGATCGCCCCGGTTCCGAGATAGTTATAGGTGACGAGCCGGTCCCAGCGGATCACGCGGGTTTCGAACATGCCCGACAGGTAGTGACCGAAATAGGCGTATCCGAGCGCCAGAAGGCCGACGCTAACCATGGTCCAGCCGACATGGCGGCGTGCCACCTCGAGAAGCAGGACGATACCGATCACGCTGACGATCACCTTGTCGGTGGTGATGAGGCCAAGGCTGCGGACGATTTCGTCGTAATTCAGAAAGATGTAACCCCCGACGATCAGCGCCAGCACGGCCCCGATTATGTCATACCAGGGCGGCGTCTCGCGGACCTGGGACTTGGAGAAGGGTTTGACCAGGAACGAGATCGCGACGCAGATCGCGATGAACAGCGTCAGGTATTGTTCCTTGTATATGATGATGCCGAAGCGCGGCAGCAGCTGAAGCGAATAGATCAGTGCCGCGATGGGCAGGATGATCGCAAGGACCTCGTAGACGTAGCGATACGGGCGTTTCAGAACCCTGTTGTTTTCTTGCACGGGTGTCTGGCCTCCGATTGGCGTGTGGACTCTTACAGGGAGAATCGCCCCGGCCGTCAAGATCTGGCCGGAGCGATCCGTTGCTGTGTCGCGCCGGGACGGGCCCGGCGCATCATGGGTTATTTCGCCGAAATCTCAGCCTGACGGGCTTCGAGCTCGTCGGTCCACACGCCCTTGGATTTGAAGAATTCAATGGCGGCCGGGTGGAACGGAACCACGACGGCGGTGTCGGCAAAGCGATCCGGCGTCCAGGTCGCGAGCGACGGGTGAATGGCCTTCAGCTCTTCCGAATGCTCCCACAGCGTCTCGAGGATCGCGATGACCTTGTCATCGGCGAGGTCGCTGCGGCCATAGAGCGTGGTTGCATAGCTCAGCGCGTAGATGTCGCTGTCGACACCGACGATGCCCGCGGGCACTTCGATCGGAACGAAGGCGCTGCCGATTTCCTGCGAACGGGCCATCGCTTCGGGCGAGGGGTCGATCGACAGGATGCGCGCGCCTTCGGCGGCGTTGAGCTGCTGAAGGATACCGCTGCCGATGGAGCCGACGGCGGCGTCGGCGCGGCCTTCGATCACGGCGGTCACGCCTTCGGGATAGCTGGAGACGCTGACGACCTCGAAGTCGTCGGCGGTCAGACCGGCATTGGCGAGCGCGGCTTCGGCGGTGATCGAGGACCCGGCAAAGGCACCGTAGTTCGACACGACGCGCTTGCCTTTCAGGTCTTCCATGCTGTGGATGTCCGAGCTGCCCCGGACCACCAGCGACAGGCGGATCGGCGAGCCGAGCATGATGGTGGAGATCGGGTAACCCTCGCCGCCATTCATGCCCTCATAGGGGCCCACGGCCCGGTAGGCGAAGTTGGCTTCGATCGGGCTCGACAGGCCGAGATCGGCTTCGCTGGAGACGAACATCGGGAAGAAGACGGTCGGGGATTGCGGCAGCACGTCGACGCGGTCGCCCGTGTGCTGGCCAATGACCGACGCGATGGCCTGCGACTGCGCGTAGAACAGGCTTCCTTCCGGGTTGCCGCCCATCACGAGGATATCGGCCTCGGCGGATTTGGGCGCGGCGCCCACAAGCATGGCAACGCCGAGCGCTGCGGCGGTCAGTTTCTGGAAAATCATTGGGGCAACATCCTCCCTACCCACGTGGTGCTGGCTCCGCTATCTGGAGCGGGCTTGCTTTTAGAGCTCGTTATTCGAACAAACATCGAATACCGCATAAACTTAGAGGCAGGCAGACACGGAGTCAATTCACGCCGATCGTCCCCGCCGCATTCTTCAAACGTATATGAACCGCCCCGATTGGGGGGACGATCAGAGCAGTGCGCCCGCGATCAGCAGGGCGGTCATGCTGATCGCGCAATAGGTCAGGATGAAGGGGCCGTTCCACCGCAGGCCGACTTCCCGGGCGGATTTGTCGGTCATGCCCATGGCGATGGCCAGTGTCGAGGCGAAGGGCGACAGCAGCATCGAGCCGGACCAGCCGCACATCACGGCGAGCATCAGCATCACCTCCGGCATGTCGATCCCGGACGAGATGATGGCCCCCGAGCAGACCAGCGCGCCGATCATCGGCGACAGGCCAAGCTGGCTGACCAGGGTCATCAGCAGGATGATGATACAGGCGATCACCCCCGGGCCGAGCGAGACGTTCTCGATCAGCAAACGCAGTTGATCGGCGGGCAGCATCTCGACGACGGTCAGGCCGAGGAAGGCGCTCGCCCCGATCAAGCAGATCTCGCTGGTCGAATCCGGCAGCGCACGGAACCCGTCGCGGGCGAGGGATGTCAGGTTGCCGGAGAACGGGCGCCCCTCGGTCAGGAGCACCCAGACCACCGCCATGGAGGGGATCACGATCAGGATCGCGGCGCGCATCGGAATGCCGATCACCGCCTCGGCCAGTGCCGACAGCCCGGTGATCGCGATGAGCAACCCGAGCAGTGCGGCCATGGCGAGGCCCGCACCCTTGTGGGGTGACGGGGTGAAGGTGCGGCGCGGGCGCGGCTCGAGCCGGTCGAACACCCAGCCCAGGGCGAAGAAGACCACCATAAGGCCGAGCCCGTAGGGCAGGTAGGACACATATCCCAATGTCGGCATCAGCGGCAGGAGCATGTTCATCGCCAGACCGGCCGGCGACCACAGGATCGTTGCGGCGAAGCCACGCATGACGGCATTCGCGATTCGCCGTCCCTGCACCTCGCCGATCTGGGGCGTGGGCGCGGTGCGGTCGCGTTGGGCCAGCGCGATCCCGAGCAGAAGCTGGAGACCGCCGAGATTGAGCAGGATGCCGAAGATATGGCTGCCGCTGGCCAGGAGCACGAAACGACGTGACGGCGGCTGGTCCACCACGAAATGCGCCGCCGTATTGACGATGTTCGAGCGCATCGCGGCGACCCGCAGGATCGCCATGACCGTCAGCAGCGCGGGCAGGTAAAGCGCGCGGCTCGCGGCAAGGGCAAGGCTGCCCGGATCGCCGCCGGCCATGACCAGAAGCACCGCGGACAGGGCCGCCAGCAGGAGCAGAACCTTGGCGTTGGTGCGCACATGGCGCCAGCGCATCAGGATGTGGCAGACGATCAGCGTGATCGCGATTCCGGCGAACAGGTGATTGTCGCTGAACAGGTCCGCGAGGGTGAAGACGGTGCCGCCCAGCAAAGCGGCGGAGGCGATCGTGGAAAGCCGGTCCGGGCGGGCCGCATCTGGCATTATATGCTCTTACCTCATACCGGTAAACCGACCGCTACGCACCGCCCGGCATGGTCGACCGGGCGGCGGCCCTATCCTTTCCGGTATTGTCTAGACAGACAACCCGCCATCAATCGCGATTTCGGCTCCTGAGATGTAGAGGCTGAAATCCGACAGCAAAAACAAGACCATATGAACGACATCTTCCGGCATGCCGGCGCGACCCAGCGGCACCTGCGCGGTGCGGGTCTTCAGGTCCTCGTCGCTCCAGGCGTCCAGCATCGGGGTGAGGATAATGCCCGGATGGACCGAGTTGACGCGGATCCCGCGCGGGCCCAGCTCGCGCGCGGCGGTCTTGGTCATGCCGCGCACGGCCCATTTGGTGCCGACATAGGCAATGCCCTTGCTGGCGCGCAGCCCGGCAAGCGACGAGATGTTCACGATCGACCCGCCGTCGGGACCCATCGCCGCTTCGGCGAACTTCACGCCCAGATAGGTGCCGAACTGGTTGACCTTGTAGTGCAGGTCGAAATCCTCGGGCGTGGTGTCGGGGATGGTTTCTGGCCGGTAGAGCCCGGCATTGTTCACCAGACCGTGCAGGGGCCAGTCGCCGCATTGCGCCTGCAACGCCGCCCAATCCGCTTCCGAGGTCACGTCGAGGCGGGCGAATTGCGCGCCGATCTCATCGGCGAGGGCGCGGCCCTCGTCTTCAAGGATGTCGGCGACAATCACCTGCGCGCCCCGCGCCGCGAGATGCCGGGCCTGAAGCGCGCCCTGTCCGCGCGCGCCGCCGGTGACAACCACGAGGCGGCCGCCGAAGGACACGCCCAGGATGTCGATCTGGCCGGGCTGGCCATCGGGCTGGCGGCGCGGCAACCGGCAGAGGGGTTCGCGGACAGTGCCGCCGGGCGCGAGGCGCTGATCCTGGCCTGCGGCGGGCTGCGCACCGCCTCGATGCAGACCCATCGCGGGTTTAGCGGCATCTCGTTCTGGAACGATCACGAGACGGCGCGCCATTTCCGCCGTATCCACAGCGATCTTGTCCGGCTGGGCGGCAGCGCACGGGCGCGGCGCGATCAGGCGGATGCCACCCAGGCGGTCGGATCGCCCGAAGCGGCGGCGGCGGCGGGCGATCTCGGCACCTTCGCCGAGGAGGTGCTACGCTTCGAGCTGCGGGAGACGGTCCTGATCCCCTGACGGGTCAGGGCTGCGTCACACGGTTTCGCCCGCCAGCCGGGCGAAGGCCCCTTCGACGAGCTGTTTCTGGACCGACGGCGACAGGCTTCCATCCTGGCGGAAGATCCTTGAGGTCGAGCCGAGCTCGAATTTCTGCGAATAGACGTTCGCGCCGAGCTCCAGAAGGAACTGGTGTAGGGCAGGGTGGCCGCGCAGCGCGCCGACGCCGCCCACGGGCGCCCCGCAGAGCGTGATCAGCTTGCCGTGGAACAGGTTACCCGCGCCGTCCACGTCATGCCCGATCCAGCCAGCGGCGTTGCGGAACACCGAGGAGAACGCGCCGGTATATTCATCGGAGCTCATGAAGATGGCGTCTGCCGCGGCCACGGCTTTGCGAAGCTTCGCTGCATCGTCCGGTATGGGACTGGGCTGACCCTCGATGAAAACCGGCAGCTCATATTCGGCAAGGTTCAGCGTGACCGCTGCGAAGGCATCCGCCATGTCGCGGTCCGCAAGGGCCGCAGCGGCGCCGACCATCCGCCAGTTGGACGAGCCGACCTGGCTGCTTCCCGACATGAAGAGGACTGTCTTTTTGGGCATTTTCCGCTCCTTAAGATGATTGACGGCCAGTGACCGGCCCCTGAACGCCGCCCGCCGGCACCGGCGGATATGTCACCTTCGCAAGGGGCTTGGTGCCTTGATTTTTCATCTGCTCCTCCCCCCGTTTTCTGCATCTGCATGGCCAGTCCCTGCTTGACACAAAATTCTCAGGATTGTAAATCAAAAAACGAATAGCGGTTCTAGTTCGAAATACGAACATCCGACAACTCGTTTATCGGGAGGGAGTAAACCCATGAACAATTTGGCGCCCCTTGGGGCGGAAATGCCTGTTTGGGCGAAGGAAGATGAGGGTTTCCATGTCCCTTACTGGGTGTTCCAGCGCGAAGACGTTCTGGAGATGGAAAATGAGCGCCTGTTCCAGGGGGAAACTTGGAACTACATGTGTCTTGAAGCCGAACTTCAGTCGCCCGGCGACTTCGTCGCGGTCCATGTCGGGGAAACCCCGGTCATCGTGACCCGCGACCATGACGGCGAGATTTATGCGTTCGAGAACCGCTGCTCGCATCGCGGCTCGCTTCTGGCGCTGGAAGATCGCGGCAACGTCAAGGATTTCACCTGCGTCTATCATGCCTGGACCCACAGCCTGCAAGGCGACCTCGTGGGGATCGCGTTCAAGGACGGGATCGGCGGCAAAGGCGGGATGGAGAAGGACTTCTGCATGAATTCCGTCGGCCCGCGCAAGCTGCGCGTGGCCAATGTCGACGGGCTGATCTTCGGCAGCTTCGACGAGGATGTGGACGATATCGAGGATTACCTGGGCGAGGAGGTTCTCGATCGCATCCATCGCGTGCTGGAAGGCCGCAAGATGGTGGTTCTGGGCCGGTTCACACAGGTGCTTCCCAACAACTGGAAGCTCTATGTCGAGAACACCAAGGACAGCTATCACGCCAGTATCCTGCACACCTTCTTCACCACCTTCGAGTTGAACCGGCTGTCGCAGAAGGGCGGGATCATCGTCAGCCCGAATGGCGGCTGCCATGTGAGCTATTCCGAGATCGACCAGATCGCGGAAGCCGAGAAGGCGAAGAACACGATCTATTCGGACCAGAATATCCGGTCGCAATCGGACCTGCAACTGGCCGACAAGTCGCTTCTGGCGAGCTTCAAGGAATTCGATGACGACATCACCCTGCAGATCCTCACGGTCTTTCCGGGTTTCGTCCTGCAGCAGATCCAGAACTCGATCGCGGTGCGTCAGGTCCTGCCGAAAGGCACCGACGAGATGCATCTCAAATGGACCTATATCGGGTTCGAAGACGACACGACCGAACAGCGCCGCGCGCGTCTGAAACTGTCGAACCTGATCGGGCCGGGCGGCTATGTGTCGATGGAAGACGGCTGTATCGGCGGCTTCGTGCGCCGGGGCACCAAGGGCGCGTCGGACAACAATGCCGTGCTCGAAATGGGCGGGCGCAGCATCGAAGGCGGCGACGACCGCATCACGGAAGCCTCGATCCGGGGGTTCTGGGCAGAATACAGAATGAGGATGGGCCTATGAACATTCACGTCCGGCAGGCCGAGGTTTCGGCCCTGATCAGCGCCGCGCAGGCCCGCTATGTCCGCGAGATCGACGATGGCGATTGCACGGCATGGCCCAACTTCTTCGTGGATGATTGCTTCTACACGATCACCAGCGCCGACAATTACGCGCAGAACCTTGAGGCGGGTCTTGTCTGGCTCGACAGCAAGGACATGCTGCGCGACCGTATCCTGTCGCTGCTGGAGGCCAACGTCTATGAGCGCCACTCCTACCGCCACATGATCGGGCAGCCCTTCGTGGGCGAGCTGGAAGGCGACGAAGTGGATTCGGAAACCTCGTTCATGGTGGCCCGGATCACCCGCGAGGGGCCGACCGATCTTTTTGCCACCGGGCGCTATATCGACCGCTACCGAATCGTCGGCGACGAGGCAAAGATCGTGTCGCGCACTGTGGTGCTGGACAGCAACCAGATCGACACGCTGCTCGGTTTCCCGCTATAATGACGGCGCAAAAGGAAAGAGTGCTGATCACCGTTGGCGATGCCAACGGGATCGGCCCGGAAGTCGCGGCCAAGGCCGCTATCGCGCTGGCCGACGATCCGGCGCTGCGCCCGGTGATCGTGGGCGACCGGCATCTGGTGGAGCCGGTCGTGACGGCGGCGGGCTTCGCGTTTGAGCCGTCCATGGACAAATGGGGCGCGCCCGGCCACGTCGATCTTCATGAGGTTGGCGCGATTGACGCGGCCGATGTGACGCCCGGCACACCCACAGCGGCCAGCGGGCGGGCGACGGTTGCCTATGTCGAGCGCGCGGTTGCGCTGGTCAAGGACGGCACCGGCCGCGCCATCGTGGCCTGTCCGCATTCGGAAACGGCGGTCAATGCCAGTGGGCGGACCTTTTCGGGCTATCCCAACCTTCTGTCCGAGCTTCTGGGCACCGGCGAGGATTCGGTTTTCCTGATGCTGATCGGCGGCGGGCTTCGAATCGTGCATGTGACGCTGCATGAAGGCATTCACACTGCGCTTGACCGGCTGACGCCGGAGCTGATCGAACGCGCCACGCTGGCCGCGCATCAGGCGCTCAGCGGTCTGGGGATCGACGCCCCGCGCATCGGGCTGTTCGGCATCAACCCCCATGCGGGCGAGGGCGGGCTTTTCGGGGATGAGGACGACCGCATCGTCACCCCCGCCATCGAACGGCTGCGCGCCCAAGGGATCGACGCGCACGGGCCGGAAGGCGCCGACGTGATGCTGGTGCGCGAAGGCTATGATGCCTTTGTCGCCATGTATCACGATCAGGGCCATATCCCGGTCAAGCTGCTGGCCGGGCGCAGTTCGGCGGCGATGTCGATCGGTTCCGGGCTGGTCTTTTCCAGCGTCGGGCACGGCGCGGCGTTCGATATTGCGGGCAAGGGTCAGGCGTCCAGCGATGCGGCGGTCGCCGCGATCAGGCTTGTCGGAGGTATTCAGTGAGTTTTCGTATAACCGTCACCGACCATGACGATATCGGCTTCGACTGCGAAGAGGACGAAACCGTTCTCGACGCGGCTGACCGCGCGGGCTATGCCATTCCCTATTCGTGCCGCAAGGGTGTGTGTTCGTCCTGCGAAGGCGGCATCGCTTTGGGCGAGGCGATGGTGCGCGGGCAGGGGGTTCAGGCCGGTCCCGCCGAGGGCGTGAAGCTGTGCCAGGCCCGTCCGCTGACCGATCTTCAGATCGCGCCGACCCGGATCCAGAAGGTCGAGCCTGTGGAGCGTAAGACGCTGGAGGCGAAGGTGCGCAAGATCACCCGCCCGGCGCCGGACGTGGCCGTGATCCAGTTCCGCCTGCCGATCGGGCAACGCGCACCGTTCCGCGCCGGTCAATACCTGCGGGTGGTGATGGAGGACGGCGACAGCCGCAACTACTCCATGGCGAACACCCCGCAGAAAAACGACGGGATCGAGCTGCATATCCGGCATGTACCCGGCGGCAAGTTCTCGGAGCAGGTGCTGAGCAATCTGGACAAGGGGCAGTTCCTGACCGTCGAGCTGCCTTATGGCGAGTTCTGCCTGTCTGACAACGACGATTTGGACGCGGTTTTGCTGGCCACCGGCACCGGGTTTGCCCCGATGAAATCGTTGATCGAGAACCAGATCGTGCTGGGGGCCGAGCGGCCGCTGAAGCTTTATTGGGGTGTCAATACCGAGGCCGATCTTTACATGGCCGATGTCGCCGCCCGCTGGGCTGCGGCGCATCCCTGGATCAGCTTCACGCCGGTCATCTCGTCGCCTTCGGACGGCTGGGACGGGCGCACCGGGTTCGTTCACCGCGCGGTGCTTGAGGACATTCCCGACATGAGCAATGTCGAGGTCTATGCCTGCGGTGCGCCGGTGATGATCGACGCGGCGCGCTCGGAATTCGAGGCCGAGGCCGGGCTGGCCAAAGATCGCTTTTTCAGCGATGCTTTCGTGGCGTCGGGCGACGAGGAATAACGCCGCCTGCGCGGCCCCACCCGGTTTCTGGACTTATCCCGGATGCTATGGCAGGTTGCGGCGCGGCGTTTCCCGCCGGGCCGCTTGGTGCCCGGCACGTCGCCGACGCGACAGGCGCCGGGGACCGGACATGCCAGAAAAGGGTGGAGCTCGGATGACGGGGACGACGGAAAAAGAAGGGGGCACGGCGACGAAATCGCGCGCGCCCGAGGGGATGGCGGGGCTGGCCAAGGGCCTGGCCATCATCGAATTGTTCGGGGAAGAGTACCCGGCTGTCACAGTTTCGTCCGCCGCTGATGAGACCGGCATTTCGCGGGCCAGTGCGCGGCGCTGCCTGCTGACCCTGACCGATCTGGGTTATCTGACCAAGAACGGCCCGCGTTTCATGCCGACCCCGCGCATGTTGCGGCTGGGCGGATCCTATACCGGCGCGATTCCGCTGCCCCAGCTTGCCCAGCATCAGCTTGACGCGGCGCGCGAGGAGTTGGGGGAATCCGTCTCGCTTTCGATCCTGGAGGATGGCCGGTCAACCTTTGTCGCGCGGGCCGAGGCTGCGCGGCTGGTCTCCACCGCGATCCGTCTGGGCACCCGGCTGCCCGCCTATGCCGCGGCCACGGGGCGTATCCTGCTGTCGGCCTATGACGACGAGGCGCTGGATGCCTATCTCGACGCGGCGGAGCCGGTGGCCATGACCAAGCATACGGTTACGGACAAGGCGAAGCTGAAGGAGATCATCCGCGCCGCCAGCCGTGACAAGGTGGCGTTCACCGACGAGGAGCTGGAGCTGGGCATGGTCAGCATGGCCATTCCGGTCTTCGACCCGGACGGCAAGCTGGTCGCCTCGATGAGTGTGAGCGCGGCGCGGCCGCGCGTCACCGTCAAGGACATGCGCAAGCACATGCTGCCCATTTTGCGCATCTATGCCGAGGCGCTGTCGCGGTCCCTTTGAACGATGTCGGCGGGCAAGGCTGCCCGCGTCAGGTCAGAATCATCGTGGTGGTCTGAAGGTTCTTCGCCAGAAGCGTCAGCTTCGGCCCGATCTCGTTGCGGAGCCGTTCGCTCGTGGCGACGGGGCCTGCGCAGCTCAGGGTGAAGATCCGGCCGCTCGACTTGGCGATCACGGGGGTCGCGACCGCGCGGATGGCGAGATGGAAAACCTGGTCGGCCAAGACGAACCCCAAATTCTGGTAGTCGAGCCGGGCCTGCTTGATGCTCTTTTCCCGCGTTGGCCATTCATCCCCAGCCAGGCTGCGCAGATGCGGGGTCATCAGTTCGAGCCGCTCTTCCTCGATCATGGCGAGATAGGCAAGCCCGGCACCGCTGCGGATCATCGGCAGGCGCGATCCGACGCTGTGGTTAAAGATGGACCTGTCCCGTTTCTGTGCCGCCCCAAGTGCTCGTTTAGGCCACTTTCCGTTCGAAGGCGACCGGGCTTTTCCAGCCCAGTGCTGAGTGCCGTCGGCGCGGATCATAAAAGCCATTGATGTACTGGAAGATCGCCAACTCGGCGTCTCTGCGCGTCAGCCACGACCTTCGCCAGATCAGCTCTGCTTTGATCGTTTTGAAGAACGTCTCGACAGCGGAGTTGTCGTAACAATTGCCTTTGCCGCTCATCGATACCTTGAACCCGTGCTGGCGCAGTATCTTCTGGTAGTCGTGTGAGCAGTATTGCGACCCGCGGTCCGTATGATGAATGTAGCCTTTGGGTGGTTGGCGCAGTGCAACCGCCATCTTCAATGCTCGGATTGCTAAGTCACGTTTCATGCGATTGCTGACTGCCCAGCCGATCACCCGCCGAGAATGCAGATCAAGAATGACGGCCAGGTAAAGCCATCCTTCTCGCGTCCAGACATAGCTGATGTCGCCCGCCCACTTCTGGTTCGGTTGATCGGCATGGAAGTTCCGGTTCAGCAGGTTCGGCGCGATATTGAAAGCGTGATTGCTATCCGTTGTGACCATGTACTTCTTCGACCGCTCAACGCGGATGCCATTCTCACGCATCAATCTGCCAACCCGGCGATGACCGACGTTCAGACCCATCTCTTTCAATTCTTCGGTCATGCGTGGACGGCCATAGCTGCCCAGGCTGAGGCGGAACTGTTCCTTGATGTGAGCCAAGACAACCATGTCAGTCCGTTGCCTTTGGCTGGCAGGTCGGCTGCGATAAGCACGCAGACCGCGGGAGCTGACCTCCAGGACGTCACACATGCGCTTCGCGCAAAAGGCATCACGATGTTCTTCGATGAATCGGAACCTCATGGCTTTTGACCCGCGAAGAACTGCGTTGCCTTCCTAAGAAACAGCCGGTTCAGGCAAAACGGGCGCCAAGGCGTAGCCCAGGGTCTTGGCGCGCCGCTGGAGGTTCGCGAGAACGCGCCGGCGGTGACGCTCATCATAGGCTGCGGCGCCCTGATCCTGATAAGTCATTCCATGCCGGATGGCGTTGTAGAACAGGACGGCGATCTTGCGGGCGGTCGCCGTCACCGCCTTCTGCTTTCCGATCCGCGCCGAGAGACGACAATAGAAGGCGCCCAGAGCGGTGTCGCTGCGTCCGATGGTTGTGGCGGCCAATCGCAACAAGGCCCCCGCCCGGCTCGAGGAGCGCCGCGTCTTCGACGACAGAATCTTGCCCCCGGAGATCTTGTTGCCGGGTGACAGGCAGAGCCAGGATGTGAAGTGCTTTGCCGTCTTCCACGCGCGCAGATCAGTGCCGCACTCAGCCACCAGCTTCAGCGCCAGAGAAGGACCAAGGCCATGTATCTGGGTCAGGTCGGTTCCCAATACCCCGTAGAGCGCTGCTCGCACGTCGAAGGCCGGTGCATTGACTTGCCTGCCTTTGATCCGGGCCTTCGGCAGCGGCGGCCGATCGTCCCCTCCCTTGACTGAGAGGGCGGCAACAGCCGCTTCCAGCCGCTGATCGCATTCCTCGATCTTGGTTTTGTAGAAGTCGTAAAGGTCAAGCGACTGCGCCAGAGCGAAGACATGTTCCGCCCGGTCATTGCCCACAAGTGCTGCCCGGATCGTCGCCGGCGAGGATTTGCATCGCACATCCCGGTAATCGGCCAGCACCTCCGGATCGCGCTCACCCGCGACGATGGCGCGAATGATCTTCATGCCGGTTGCGCCGGTGATGTCGGAGACGACATGGTGCAGCTGTAAGTTCATCTCCATCAGCGCCTTCTGCATGTGTTGAATATGCGCGGCCGCATACTCTGTCAGACGTTCGCGCTGGCGCATGTAAGCACGCAGGGTTGCGATCTCGGCTTCGGGGCGGAAACTACCACGCAGAAGGCCGTAGGAATGCAACTGGCGCAGCCATCCCGCATCGCTGACATCGGTTTTGCGGCCGGGCACGTTCTTGGCGTAACGGGCGTTCACGAGGATCACCTCGAAGCCTCGGGCCTCGAGGATCTCGAACGCCGGTATCCAGTAGGCGCCGGTGGATTCCATGGCCACGCTGGTGACGCCGCAAGACCGGAACCAGTCGGCGAGGTCGTGCAGATCCTGGGTGAACGTGCCGAAGGCGCGAACCGACATGTCACAGCTGGACGGATTCACCGCTGCCATATGCATCGTCGAGCCGATGTCGATCGCGGCCGCATTGGGGTTGACCATCTTGAGGTCCGGGTGGCCGCCGGTCGTAGGTCTGGGCATGACATCTCCTCCGTTCGGAACGAAGGGCGTGGGCCATGCAAGTTCGTCATCTTCCTAACCGGGATCGCCGCAATCGCGCCGTTACCACTCTCAAGTGCGCATCAGCCCATGTGCCACGTTTTTTAACGGGATCCAGCCCACCAATAAGCCATCGGCAACTGCCCTTCGCTACGAGCATAGCACAGGCTGTTGCTACCGCGCACAGGCGGGCTGCGGCCCGGAACGGTTTTTTAGAATTTCCCTCTCCTCCTTGAGAATGCGGTTCTCGCGTCGAAGCCGCTCATTCTCACGGGCAAGGTCCAAGTCTTTGTCGGATACCATCCCGGTGTCGCGATGCGCCGTGACCCACTTGTTCAACGTCGATAGGCCAACGCCCAAATCTGACGCCACCTGCTTCCTTGTCAGCCCACTCGTCAGCGCGATCCGCACCGCATCAGCCCGGAATTCGTCCGTCCGTTTCAGTCCCATAGTTCGTCTCCTTTGCTGCAGTAAATGCTATCAAAGGAGCGGCATCAAACCGCGACACGTCCAAAGTGCCTGAACTGGTGCGGGAACAGGTTCGAATAGCTACGACTATTGAAAGAGAGATGCAAAGAGAGGCTTCACGCCGCAGGCAATGTTCGCCTGAGAACATAGAAGCGCAAGAACGGCAATATGGGTTTGTCGGTTTAGTATTGCAGTTACACTGTGAGCGCTATCCGAATGGTGTTGGTAGATAGCTATCTCAGTATTGGTTCTCGGTCGTCACAATGCTGATCTTAGAGTGCAAGATCAGTTAGTTTCGTCGCCGCTCGTTGCATCCTAGATTTTCAATGAGATTAAGATAACCGTTTTCAATTGCGACCTGGATTTCGCCAAGAAGCCGACTTGCATCGGCATCAGAGACATCACTTGGACAACCATAATCAATCTGACCGGGGGGATAGAAAGGTATATAAAATACCCTTCATTGCCCAAGCCATGAATTCTGATCGATATAGTGCTAGAGTGCGTAAGAAACTCATTGCCAATATTCACCATACCTCCATTGATGCTGGAGGTATTTGACGGTTGTTCTTCCCTATTGATATTTGCCTCTAGTCTTTGCTCTTGTACATCCGTCTCCTCAGGCTCACTTGTGGCTTGAGGAGGCTGTGTATCTACACTGGCTGTTGCAGTTACCTCTTGAATTTCTCTCATGCTTTGCAGATCGCGAAGCGCGTTGTCTATCAACCAGATTTGCTCAGAAATCCATGCATTTGGTATGGTTGAACGACCCTCCGACGATGCTTGTAGAGTGAGCTTGTCCTGAATGTGTTTCAGGAGTGCTTTTTCATATTCGAAGTAACCCACGGCACCGCGGTACTGGAATGGTGAAGCGTCAACATCATCATACCCAACGTTGGCCTGATCCATGAGCTTCTCAAGGTTATCGCGGTTGTCAGGTGTCGCTTTGCCTTTAAATCTGAGACATGGCGCTTTGAGCGTCGAGTTTTGTCCTTAACTGTGAGATTCGGCTGTCTTTGGTCCTGTGCTTCTG
>NZ_OBEA01000009.1 GCF_900215355.1 Pseudooceanicola antarcticus
CCGCCGGCTGCGGGCTCATCGTTGATCGAGGCGAAGTCGGTGTGGACGCCGTTGATGAAGTCGAGCTCCGCCATGTCACCGGAGATCAGGTGATCACCCGTGCCCAGCAGGATCTCATCCGCATCGCGGCCACCCAGGACAACCATGTCGCCCGAGCCGAAATCGATCTCGTCGGCCCCGCCGACGGTGCTGTCGGTGGTTTCGATCCGGACGTAGGCGCCAAGCGCGGTCTGTTCGATCCGGCCATTGTCGCCGAGCACCACGCCGTCGCCGTTGGCGCCGGTGATGGAATCGCTGCCCTGGCCACCGATGACCCACTTGTTGCCGTCACCCAGGGTGATCTGGTCGTCGGCACCCGAGGCGGGCACGCTCTGGGAGCTTGCGGCCACGAGCGGCGTCGTGCCGCCGTGCAGCGTCAGGTAGCCCGTGTCGCCCAGGACGATATCCGCGCCGGTGCTGGTCGAGATCGTATCTGCGCCCGCACCGGCGATGATCCAGTCCTCGCCGGAGCCACTGGTGATGCTGTCGGAGCCGCCCTCGTCGTCGCGCATGGAGCTCACGCGGGCGATGGAGCGGGTGTCGAAGGCACGGTTCACATCGTCGAGCTGCTCGATGATGCCGAAGTCGCCGAGGATGATCGCCTCGCCCAGCGAGGTGATCGTGTCATCGCCGGCCACGGAGAGGCCATCGCCGGTCTGCATGTCGAAGCCATCGGCCAGGGGATCCTGGGTGTAGGCCACGGTGATCAGCTGGTCCTGCAGGTCGTTGCGCTGGCTGAGGTCGATGTTGAGACCGTTGTCGCCATAGATATGGTCGCGGCCCAGCAGGCCGTGGATCTCGTCATGGCCGGAGCCACCCAGCAGGTGGTCGTCGTAGTTCGAGCCGGTGATCGTGTCGTCGCCGACCCCGCCCGAGATCATCACGGTGCCCATGGCAGCCGAGGCGTCGATCTTGTCGTTGCCACCGGCGATGAAGGCCCGTGCGGTGCCGTTGAGGCCGCTGATGTCCTCTCCGCCCGCGTCGGTGGTGCCGACGTAGGAGGAATAGCGGTCACCGCTCTGGGTGGTATCGCCGAAGATCGCCAGCACGCGGTCCTCGCCGCCGGCCTGGGCCTCGCCGTCGGTGGGCTTGGTGACGGTGATCGTATCCGAGCCGCCGCCGCCGTGGACCACGGTGATGGCCCCGGCCGCCGTGCTGTCGATGGCCAGCGTGTCATCGCCCTGGCCCAGCATCAGCTCGACCACCTCGAACTCGTCGTAGGTGATCCCGGCCGCGTAGTAGACGTAGCTGGGCGAGGTCCGGGTGCCCTCGTTCAGGCGCAGGTCGGTCTCGACCATGCCGAAGCCGGTCAGGGAGGTCTCGGTCAGCGTGCCGCTCTGGCCGGTCAGGTTTCCGGCGTTGAAGAAGAGCAGCGTGTCGGTCTTGGTGGTCTCATCCGTGGGCGTCGAGACCTCGGGCAGATCCTCGTCGCTTTCGGACGGCAGGGTCAGGCCGGGCTCGAGCGCACGGTCGATGCCGGGGCCGACGCCGCCGTAGACGTAGAGCGGGCCGCGGATGCCGGTCAGCACCTGTTCCTGGGCGCCGACCTTGACCGTGGGCTGGCCCTCGGTGGGCGGCACATCGGCCTTGGTCAGGATGATCTCGACCGGCTGGTCCCAGTTGTCGGCGGTGAAGGTCACCTGGCCGTTGGCAAAGCGCGGGTCGCTGGAGCTGGGCACGGTGAGGCCGTCAGAGAGCACCGAGACCACCACATCGGCGGTCGGCGCCTTCGACAGCACCATGGTGTAGCTGTCCGACGCGCCCTGCGAGACGATGGTGCTGCCGTTGGTCTCGGTGATGATGACCGAGCCCTTGTCGTTGTCGGCCACCTGCACGTCGATCTCGACGGGCACATTGCCAAGGTAGTCGGAGGCCGCATCGTCCGAGGTGACCTCGAGCTTCAGCTTGTGGCTTTCGTAGTTCTCGACATCGGTGTCGTCGGTGGCGGTGATGTTGATCGTCTGCGCGTCCGACCAGTTGCTGGCGTCGAAGGTGACCGAGGCCAGGTCGAGCTCGATGTCGCTGCCCTCGAAGCTGGGCGTGACGGTGATCGTCTCGCCCGGCGCGGGCGCGCGGGAGAGGCGGATCTGCAGCGCATAGGCGCTGCCGCCCTCGACCAGTTCGATGGTCGAGACATTGCCCTCGACCAGCACCATGGGCAGGTCGTCGTCGTAGACGGTGATCTCGGCATTGGCGATGCGCGGCGTCGAGCTGAGCCCGTCGCCCTTGGCCGAATGGCTGATCACAACGTCGCGGGTGCCCTCTTCGGCGCTGTCCTGCGGGGCCTTCACGTAGACGGTGACCCACTCGTTGGCATTGGTGAACTCGATCACCTGGGCCGAGGCATATTCGCCGGTGGCAGAGGTGGCGACCAGCGCCGAGAGCGCGGGGTCCACATCGGTCAGGTCGCGGTCCTCGGAGGACGAGCGCGCCGCCGAGACCGTCAGGTAGACGGTGCCCGCGATCGCCTCGTTCATGCGGATGCGGTAGGAACCATAGGTCCCGCCCTCGTCCAGCACGGCAAGGCCAGAGGTGTCGACCTCGAAGAGACCGCTCTCTTCGGAGGCCACGTTGAGGCGGATGCCGTCGACGAAGATCTGGTCGAAGGCCGGATCTTCGGAGATCACCGAGTGGTTGACCACCGAGGAGGTGCCCTCGACCTCCTGGCTGACGATCTCGGAGGTGACATCGCCGGCGATGGAGATCGTGTCGGCCCCGAGGCCGCCGATGACCGTCACCACCATGCCCTCTGCGGTCGACAGCACGTAGAAGGTGTCATCGCCTTCCAGGCCGTCGACTTCGGCCTTCTCGACCCCCGCGAAGGAGATGTTGAGGCCCGCGCCATAGATGCCGCCATCGGTGATCAGGAAGCTGTCCGCCGCCTCGGTGCCCAGCACCACGATGGTGTCGGTGCCCGAGCCGCCGTCGATGGAGAGCGGGGCGTTGATGTTGTAGAGCACCTTGTCGTCGCCGGCACCGCCGAAGACCTCGGTCTCGCCGCCGCCCGCGGTGATCGAGCTGTCGAGCTTCAGCACGAAGGCCCGCACCACGAAGGTGTCGTTGCCGCTCTCGCCGAAGAGCTTGGTCAGCGCCTTGTTGGAATAGACGTTGAAGGTGTCGTGACCGGCACCGCCGAAGATCACCATGGCCTGGCTGTTGCCCGGCGTCAGGAAGCCCTGGGTAGTCTCGACCGTTGCGATCTCGTCACCGACGGCCACGTAGGGGGCCTGGCGATCGGCGCCGTAGAGCTGGCCGATCTGGAAGGTGTCGTCGCCGGCGCCGCCATCGAGGGTGAACATGGTGCCGGTGTCATCGGAGGCGATGAAGTCTTCGCCGCCCAGGGTGTTGATGCGGATGCGGCCATTGATCGAGGCATCGTAGTTGATGCGCTCGTAGTCATCGGTGATGGCCCCCTCGGCATCCTTGTTCATCAGCGCCACGAAGTTCGGGCGCACCAGCACGGTGTCGTCGGCGTCATCGCGGCCGTTGATGGTCAGGATGTCGGCGCCGTCGCCATCGGCGCCGGTGTCGGAGAAGGTCAGCTCGTAGTAGCGCGCCTCGTCGGGGCGGTTGACGATGAATTCGTCCGATCCGCCCTCGCCGTCGATCAGGAAGCTGTCCGCGGCGTCGCGGGCATTGAGCGAGGTCAGGGTGAACAGGTCCTGCCCGTCGCCCAGTTTCACGGTCACGTCGCCGTCGATGCGGGCCGGCTTGATCAGGATGTCATCGGCATCGCCATAGGTGGTCAGGGTGATCGTGGCGGCATCCCAGGTGCCGTACATCTCGATCGTCGCGCCCTCGGCGTCGGTGGCGAACTGGCTGCCGTCGCCTTGCAGCGCCAGCAGGCCGGTGACGGTCACGTCGCTCTCGAGCGAGAAGGACATGCTGTCGCCCGCCCGCAGGGTGGCGTTGGAGGCCGACAGGCTGGTCGAGCCGGTCAGCACCAGCGCGGTTTCGGCGTTCACCACCAGCGTGGCGGCGGTGACCTTGGCCTCGGCGCCGGTCAGCGTGAGCTGCGCGCCCGAGCCCAGGGTCAGGGCCTGGCCCGCGGCGTCGATCTCTTTCGAGATCGTCATGGCGCCGGCGGAGGTGATGACACCGGTGCCTGCCAGGTCGATGGCCAGGGCCTCGAAGTAGGTGCTGTCGAGCAGCAGCGCGTCCAGCTCGTGGATCCAGGCGCCGCCCACATCGGTCTGCACCGAGAAGCGGGTCACATCGGTGACCAGAGCCTTGCCGGCGGTGCCGATGCTGTCGGCCTGGATGCGGGCATAGACGGTCTCGATATTCGAGGCGGAATCCGAGCGTGCATTGGTCACGGCGCCCGAAACGACGAGGGTCACCAGCTCTTGCGAGGTCAGGCGCATCAGCGGCAGGGCCCCGGCGGAGGTGATCCAGATGTTGTTCACCGCCTCGGCGCTCAGGTGGCCGCCCGTGCCGGTGATCAGCAGATCGAAGGGCACGGTCTGGGTGCCGATGTAGCTGAAGCGGCTGTCCAGGATCAGGACATTGGCAGAGAGGGTGGCCCCCTCGGCACCGGAAATCGCCTGGCGTACCGCGATATCCGCGGTGCCGGTGATCGCTAGGTCCTCGCCCTCGACCAGGTCGAACTGGTCGTAGTCCGAGACATAGAGGCTGCCGCCCACGTCACCGAAGAGACCGCCCGAGAGGTCGATCTCGATCCGGTTGGAGGAGGTGCCCACGGAGCCGGTCACATCCAGCTCGACCTTGACCGCGGTCAGGTCCAGCGAGGGATCGGCATCGTCGGCGGCCGCGTCCAGCAGGTCGCCGCCCACCACCAGCTTGGCATTGCCCAGCACGTCGACATCGCCGAGGCGCAGATCGTCGGGGGTGATGATCTCGAGGCTGCCGCCCACGAGGCCGCGGGACAGGGTCAGCGCCCCGCCCTTCTGCTCGATGAAGGCGTTCTGGCCGGTCTGCAGCAGCAGCGTGGAGCCGTCCGAGATATTCACCCGGAAGAAGTCGTCCGAGCTGCCGATGGAGCCATCGGCGACCAGGCTGACATAGTCCTGGGCGGTGGCGGCATAGCCGCCGGAGGCCACGTCGAAGATCGAGCCGGTCGAAACGATGCGCAGGAAGCCCCCGGCATTGGCGCCGGCGACATTCAGGGTGGCGCCGTCATGACCGATACCGGCCAGGCCGTCGGAGTTCATGGTCAGCAGCAGGGCCGCCGTGGCGTTCAGCGCCCGCAGGTTCACATCCGCGAAGGGACGCGCCGAAACACGCTGGACGCTCCACAGGTCGGCGAAGATATCGCCGTCGGAGACGCTGACGAAGGCCGGATCCTCGGCGAAGCTCTTCTCGCTGGTGATCTCGGACCAGTTGGCGCCCGCGCTGTCCCAGTTGATCGACTGCACGTCGACGCTCTGCGAGCCGCCCGAGACATTGTGGAACAGGCGGTAGGTCGGTGCCGGGTCGTCCTGACCCTCGATCGGCCATGCGGACCAGATCGCGATGACCTCACCCGCGCCGATGGAGAGCGTGTCCCCGTCTGCGTAGTCGGTGAAGATGACGTTCAGCTTGGTCCAGTTCGAGGTATCGGCGGCCAGGCCGCCCTCTTCGGGCTGGGCGGTCAGCGTCGCGTCACCGCCGGTGCGGACGTAGAGGTCATAGACCACGTCGACGATATCCTGGACCTGCAGCGAACGGCGCAGGTTCTCCTGGGCCAGCTTCTCGGCCGGCGAGAGGCTTTCCAGGTCGAGGGTGAAGTCGATCTGCACCGGCTCGGTCAGCGTGCCGATCTTGCCCTGGCCGTCCGCACTTCCGGAGGCGCTCAGGATCACCTCGGCGGCGATGATGTTCGCGTTCTCGGCCGCCGCCCCGGCACCGCCGGTGACAGCGCTGATTTCCAGCAGCGGATAGAGTTCAAGCGCCACGGCAGAGGACAGCGTGCTGTCGATCGAACCATAGGAAGACATGGCCGCGTCAATGGCCGCCTCGCGGGCAGAGCCCTGCAGGAAGAGGCTTTCGACATAGGTGTCGAGCTGATCGCGGCTCTTGTTGGCCTCGTGCAGAGCCTCGTAGAGATAGCTCAGCTCGGCCTCGATGGCGGATTTCTCGGCAGCGCCGTCGAAGCCCGGCAGGGCCGCGTCATAGGCCGCGATCTGCGCGCGGACCGCACCGCCCTGGGCCATTTCCTGCGCCGCGGAGAGGTATTCCCCCCCGCCGTCGGTGGCGCCTTCGGTCGGGTTGGTCGCGCGGACGTAGTCGATGTAGCCGGTCAGCACCGCATGGTCGAAGGACCAGATCGAGTTGTGGATGTCCTCGAAGCGATCCTTGGCCGCCTCGATGGCGGCCTCTTGCTGGGTGTCGCTCAGCAGCGCCCAGTCGGCAGCGCCCCCGGCCTGCTCTTCCAGGTAGGTCTGGAAGGAGGCGAGCTCGGTCAGCGCGGTCTTGGTGTTGGCGTCCGAATGGATCAGCGTGATGTAGTCGCGCAGATCCGAATCCGTGCCGGTGTCCTCGCCGGCCAGCAGCTGGTGGACCGTGTCGTAGCGCGCATTGATCAGCGCACCCGCCATGGCCGCAAGCTGGCGGTCAACCTCGGCGATGTAGCTGGACATCGAGGTCAGGTCCGAGGTCTCGCCCGAGACCCAGATCACCGAATAGTACTTGCTGTAGAGCTCGTTGGTGAAGAGCGGCTTGTCGTAATACTGCTGATGCAGATCGTTGTAGGTGTCGTAGATGATCGTCTCGGCTTCGGAGACGGAGATATCCTCGTCCGATGCGGCCAGGGCGGCCACCAGGTCATCATAGGTCGACAGGCTGGTCAGGTCGCTCGAGACCGCGCCATCGCCAAGCTCTTCGCGGATGTTGGTCCAATACTCGATGTAATCGGCGTATTCGGCCCGCTTCTCGGCATCCAGCTGGAAGCCGATCACGGTGCGGTTGCCGTCGGTCAGGCCGAGGCGATCCTTGTAGGCCTCGAGCCGCGCCGCGGTGATCGCGCCGTCGGTCTCGAAGTTGTAGTCGTAGATCGAACCGGCCGCGGCGGTCAGCTGCACCGCCCCCGACAGGGAGCCCACGGAAATCGGGCCCAGTTCATCGGCGCGGATGAAGCTGGTCACGATGTACTTCGGCTGCACCAGGTGCAGATCGCTCGCCACCTCGGTCACGTTCATGCCGAGACCCGCGGCGGCCGCGAAGCCGCCCTCGGTGTCGGTGTGGTCCGTGTTGATCTCGACCGCCTGGCCGGCGGTGCCGATGACACCGCCCGAAGCCTGAAGCTCGACCCGGTTGCCGCCGACGACGCCGCCGGAGGTGCCGTAGATGCCCTGCGGCGCGCGGATGACCACGTCGCCACCCGAAGAGATGACTTCCTTGACCTTGGCCACGCCGCGATCGTTGGTGTCGGAGCCCACGGTGATGAAGATGTCGCCGGTGGCACGGATGTCCAGCAGGCGCGCATCAGAGGGCGCGCTGGCGTCGCCGGCGCTCCAGCTGGGCGCATCGGAGGTGACGAAGTTGACCAGCGTCAGTGTGACCGAGCCATCGGTGTCGACGGCCTGCAGGTAACCCGAGACCGAGACGCCATCCTCGGCGGTGATCGAACCGCCATGCGCCTGCTTGCCGCCGCCCGAGGGCAGCGAGAAGAGCGGATTCAGGTAGACCTTGGCATCGGGCGCGGTCTTGATGTCGCCCGCGATGACCACGTCGCCGACGCTTTCGATGCGCACTTCCGGCGTGGCGGACTGGTTGGCGAACTCGATGGAGATCGCGTGATCGGCGAGGATCGCCACGTCCCAGTACTTCTTCAAGCCTTCAACCGTCGTCTTCTCGTTGTAGACGGTCTTCTTCTTCATGTAGCCGCCACCCTCGGTCCACTTGCGGGTGGTGGTGGTGTAGTTCTCGAAGTCGTGCAGGAACCGGCCGTTGTCGCGGTCGGATGCCGAGAAGCTGGCGGTGGAATCGACGTCGAAGTCGTCGTCATACTCTGCCTTCAGGCTGCCATCGGTCTCGAAGAGATTGGCGACCAGGATCTTCAGCGGCTCGGTGCCGGTGTACTTGTAGTAGGTGCCATCGCTGCTCTTGACCACGTCGGCGGCGACCAGCTCGACCTCGGGGTTCGAGATGTTCTGGTAGCGCACCAGCACGTCGGGATGGTTGCCGGCGCTGGCGGTCGGGGTCTGGGTCCAGCCGCCGAGCGCGATCAGGTCGTCATAGCTCGACAGGGCCTGGCTTTCGACCAGCGGCTGGTCGTCCAAGGTCTCGACGTTCTTCGACAGCAGCGTGCCGCCACCGGCGTTGAAGTTGAAGAACAGGTTGAAGGTCTTCTTGTAGCGGGTCTCGATGGTCTGTTCGACCGTGCGCTGACCCTGCGAGTAGATGTAGTAGGTGCCTTCCTGCGGCGAATAGCTGTCGGTGGCGCTGTCCGAGAGCGTCGCCAGATCGACGAACTGGATGCCCTGGAAGTTGCCATCGCCATCGCGCGAGATCAGGCCGTAGCTTTCGGTCCGGGTGACCGAACCCGCGTTCTCGGTGAAGGTCGTGCGGCGCGCGACGCTGTCTTCATGGTCGCTGGTATAGAGGGTGTCGGTGATCTGGATCACGCCCTGGCGGTCGGTCGAGGTGTCGATCTCGTTGACGATCAGCTTGTAGCTGGAGTTGTTGCGGATCGAGACATTGGCGTAGCCCGAGGCCACGACCAGTCGGCCGGCGCCTGTCGAGATGACGTTGCCGGTGATCTCGATGCGGCCGCCCGAGAAGAGCATGTCGTCCAGGATGAAGGCCTGTTCGCCCGCGTCCCAGCGGCCGGTGACCGGCACCGCGGTGCCGTTGATCTCGCCGAAGGCCACGCCGTCGATGGCCTGGCCATCCTCGCCGCTGAGCGAGGTGTCGTAGGTCGGTGCGTTGAAGTTCTCGTCGATGGTGATCGACGCCTCGGTGACACCGGACTGGATCAGGCCGTTGACGTTCACATAGGTGGCGACGATCGAGATCATGCCATTGGCGACAACGGCGGAATTGGCCGCGGTCGAGGCGATGGCCGCCTCGATGGTGGAAAGGTAGCCGTCGGGATCATGGGTGTCGGACAGGTAGTCGGTGACCTTGGTGCCCTTGGCGGTATCCGAAGGTTCGACATTGCCGACGAAGCCCGAGAGACCGGCGTAGAGCCGCGGGTTGGAGCCCACGTGATACCAGTCGGTCGAGATGGTGAAGTCGCCACCGGCCGAGATATTGACCGTCGCGCCCGAGATCTGGCCGCTGACGCGGATCGCCGCGGTGTCGTTGTTCAGGGTGACATTGCCCAGCTCGTTGATCACCGAGCCGAGGATGTAGAGATCCGGCGGCAGGGTCGGCGTGGTCTGGAGCTGGTCGAAGTTGCCCGCGTTGAACTCGTCCAGGAAGTACTGGTCGATGGCGTCGATATAGGCGTAGTCGTTGCGGTTCATCGCCGCCACGGAGACGGTGATGGTGGCCGAGGGCTCGGTGCCGTCATCGGCGCCGGTCATCTTCACGTCGTTGACGTAGATGTTGCCCGGATAGAACTCGGTGTAATCGCCCGTGTAGGCCGAGTAGCGCGCCACCTTGGTGTTGTCGATGATCACGTCACCCACGCGATGCATCAGCATCATGTTGGAATAGACGGTGATCTCGACATCCTTGTGTGCCTTCAGCACCGGGGTGCCACCGGCGACGAGGCCCGCGAAGGCCGAGGCTGCCGCATCGCTCTCGATGAAGATCGAGCCCGGCGAGGCAGTGATGTCGGGGATGGTGATGAAGAGCGTCTCGAGAGTGTCCTCGACGATGCCGCCGTTCTCGTCCGGCGGGGTCAGGCCGAGCTGACGCATCTGGGTGGCGATCTGCTCGAGCTGGGCCTGGTAGCGGACCAGGGCCTCTTCGTTGGTGTCGTATTCGCTGATCCACTGCTGGACCTGCTTGTACTGCGAGGCCAGCAGGGTCGCCAGGCGGCCGACCGAGATCGTCGGCGCATTGATCGCCGTGGGACGGATCACCACCACCTGCTCGTCCAGCGCGTCGCGCATGAAGCCGCCGGCATCGCTCTGGTAGGCGGTGTCGATCTGCTCTTGCGAGGGCGAGTAGATGCGCTGCCACAGGGCCGAGTTGGTGTAATCGGCGGTGTTCATGTTCAGGGTGACAACGCCGCCGTCGTCACCGCCGATGAAGCGGTAGTAGCCGCCCGTCACGCCGGTGGCGCCAGTGGAGCCGGCCGAGAGCGTGACGATATCGCCGTAGAACAGGTCCATGGAGAGCTCGGAGCTATCCCAGAAGCCGATGGTGTATTCCTGGGTCAGATCCAGCCCGAGGGCGGTCTTCTCGGCATCGGTCAGCTCGCGCTCGGCATCGCCGTAGGTGAAGGTCGTGTTGCTGTTGTTCTTGTCGAAGAAATCGGCCGCGTCATAGACCATGAAGCGCGACTCGAAGTTCACGCCGGCGCGGATCTTGGCGGTCTCGGCAATCTCGACGGTGTTCGAGGTGCTCTGCCCGCCATCGTTAGTGACGTTGTAGCCATAGGGCGGCACGGCCAGCACCAGCACCAGGCCATCGTAGCCGAAGCTCGAGATACCGTCCTTGGCCTCGATGAAGACATTGCCCGAGGACATCAGCTGCGAGTTGCCGGTGATATTCACGTCGCTGTTGAGGTCGGTGGTGTTGTTCTGCACCGCCACGCCCAGCGAGACCCCCAGCGACACCAGAGAGCCATTGGCCGCCGTGCGCGAGACGATGGAGTTCACGGTGCCGTTGGCCTTGCCCGCGGTCAGCGCAAGGCGGCTGGCCTGGATGAGGCTGTCGTCGATGTTGATCGTGGTGTCCGAGTAGGTCTTGGCGGTGACCGAGATCCCGAGGTTGGCCGACAGGTAGCCGGCCTGGAAGATCGCCGCGTCGGCGGTGTTGCGCATGTAGGCGCGGGTCTCGACGGTGACGTCACCGGCGAAGTTCTCGATCGAGGCACCATCCATCGAGACATCGGTCTCGGCCCGGATGATCTGGCTGCCGGTGGCCACGGCGGCGCCCGCGATGCCCGAGACCGCATGGACCTCGATCGCGTCGGCGACCGAGTGGTCGGTGAGCGCGCGCAGGGTGACAGAGCCCGGCTCGTCGTAGGAGCCGACGCCGACGATGCGGGTCTTGCCCAGGTCGACCTGGCTGACGGACTTGTCGCTGCTGGTGCCGATTTCGGCCCCGGTGCCGAGGTAGGAGAAGCCGATCAGGTTGCCGGCGCCGGTGACGACGTTGTTCTCGACCTTCTTGCCGTCGCCGCTGTCGACGATGCCTTCCTTGTAGAGCTTGTTGTAGCTCTGGATCTTCACCGTGCGGGCGATGATCAGCGTCCGGTCATCCGCCGCGCCGGTGCCCTGCACGAAGCGCACCGTGGCGTCGCCGGTCGAGGTCAGCGACAGGTAGGCGCCGGTGCCCGAGGCCACGGCCAGGGCATAGGCATCCGCCGCGCCATCGACCTCGCGCTCGGCGCGGGCGGTGATGGTGACAGATCCCGCGGTCAGGCTGGTGCCATCGTCGATGACGGTATCGGCAGAGGCCTCGTCGGTGAGCACGGTCGCCGCGCCTGCGCCGGCGACACCGCCGCCGCCGCCCGCGGTGGCCTTGGCCCAGATGTCGGACTTCAGCTCGGACGAGAGGCTGATGATCTCGGCCTGCAGGGAGCTGCCGTTGATCACCTTCAGCTGGCTGTCATAGGTGTGGCCGGTGCCACCCTCGATGATCGCGTTCGAGCTGCCGAGCGCGCCCAGGCCGGCGGCGACGCCGGTGTTGGAAGAGCGCAGGAACATGTCGTAGGTGGCAAGCCCGGTGATCTGGTTGCCCGCCACGAGCGAGGCATTGTCGATGATGGTCTGGACCTGGCCCTCGGCCACGGCGGTGCCGACGTTGACCACGGCGGCAACGGTGCCGACGCTGACGCCGACCGCGCCGACCTCGGTGATATCCAGGTCGGACTTGGACCACAGCACGATGTCCTGCGCCGTCACGCTGACGTCGCGGACCGCGGAGCGGACCGTCGAGCGATGGCGGCTTTCCAGCACGGCCGCGCCGATGGCCAGGCCGATGGGCGCTGCGGCGATCGAGACATTGTCCACGTTGGAGGACATCTCGACGACTTCGTTGGCCTTCACCGTCACCGTGCCCGAACGGGCCTCGACCTGGCGGTTGGCGTTGTCGAGGTCGATCTCGGCCAGCACGGTGTTCGCGGTGTCGAGGAAGATGTTCAGGCCGCCGCCGGTGGCGGCGTAGCCGCCGACCGCCAGGGTCACACCGATACCGTTCAGGTCATTGGCCTTCGAGGTCGCGTCGGCGAAGACGGTGACGTTCTCTCCGGCGTCGACCATGGTGTCGTTGCCCACCCCGCCCAGGATCTGGGCGCGCGAGGCATTGGCGATATCCACGTTCAGCAGCGAGACAGAGATCGACACAGCCGCCAGGCCCGCCGAGGTGGCGGTGCCGACCATGGTGCTGCCCTCGACCCCGTCGACGGTATCGTCGACGGTGGTGTTGGCATCGGTCTGCACGGTGATCGAGCCACCGGCCACGAGGTAGCTGTCCTGGGCGATGGCCTCGACGGTCGAGAAGTTGGTGACATTGATCCCGAGGCCCGCAGCGGCAACACCGCCGCCGATGCCGATGGCAATCGCCACCGAAGCGGCGGCGACGCGCAGGTGGTGCTCTTCGGTGGCCATGGCCTGCAGGTCCAGGTCATCGGCGGCATCGAGGTAGCTGCCGGTGGCATAGACACGGGTCACGTGGTCGCGGTCGGCTTCGCTCTCGCCGCCGATCTGGGAGTTCGAGATCGAGATGCCGATGGAACCCGCGCCGGCAATGATGCCCGCGGAGGCGGCCACGGCGGCCGAGGTCACGGCAGAGGTGGAGCGGGTGGTCGAGGTGGCCACGAAGGACATGTCGCCGATGGCATCGTCGGAGGCATTGGTGCCCACGGTCTTGATGCGGGCATCGGTGATGACGATTTCCGAGGTGTTCTTGATCACGTTGGTGGAATTGGCACCGGCGCCCGACAGGGCGAGGCCGCCGAAGAGACCGCCGCCGGCGGCGACGGAGGCCGCGACCGAATAGGCCTTGGCGGTGGCGTCATTGGTGGCGTCGGCGTTGATCCAGCCCTGGGCGGTATCCGCACCGGCTCCGTCGCTGTCGACACCGGCCAGGATCATCGGCGCCGAGGTCAGCGCGTTGTCGGTGATCAGGATGCTGGCCGAGGTCCGCAGGTCGTTGCGCGCGATGGCGGCACCGATGGAGATCGCCACGCCCACGCCGACCGGGGCAACCGCCGCGGCCAGCGAGGCACCCACGGCCGTCGCGGTGGCCGAAGAGGTGTCCGAGGCGACAAGGGTCAGCGTCTCGGTCTCGAGGTACTTCGAGGTATTGCCGTAGGAGGCCGTGCGCTCGATCTGCACCGAGGTGTCGGTGTAGATGCTGTTGGTGACGCCCGCGCCGGCGCCAGAGACCGCACCGGCGGCATAGCTGTCGACACCGACGGCCACCGAGTTGGCATTGCCGACCGCCGAGATGACGGAATTGTTGGTGGCACTGATGGTGCTGGCGCCGGTCATCGACAGGCCCGCGTCCAGCAGGCGCGCGGTCACGTCGAAAGCCTCATCCGAGGTGCCGATGTCGTTCGACACATGGGTCGCGCCGATCGAGACACCCAGGCCGCCACCGCTGCCCGCGGCGCCGATGGCCACCGAGACCGAAACCACCGAGGCGGTGATCTTGGCGGAGTTCACCGCGCTCAGCACCAGGCTGCCGGCGGTGCCGGCGTTGACCGAGGTGATCTCGGCCAGGGTCGAGCCGGTGATCTTGTTGAAGGCGAAGGCCCCTGCCCCGGAGATGGCCACGGCAGCTGCACCGGAGCCCGCCACCGAGACGGAGGCGGCGACCGCGATGGCCTCGATCTCGAGCTTGCGGCCCGAGGCGCTGGTCTTGGCCTGGACGGAGAGGCTGTTCTCGACGTCGAGCAGGCCTGCGCCGGTCAGCCCGGTGATCCGGGCGATGGTTTCGGCCTTCATCTCGTTGCGCGCCACGGCGACGGCCACGGAGACCGAGACCGCGCTGCCACCGGCGACCGAGACGGCCACGGCGGCAGAGCCCACGCCCGAGTAGATATCGGCAAGGTTCAGGGCGGTGATCGAGACATTGTCGGCAACCAGCTTGTGGCTGGTGGAGCTGCCCGAGACCTCGGCGAGGACCTCGGCCTGGCCGAGGTTGGCGGCACCGGCACCGGCACCCGCGCCGGCAAGGCCGAAGCCGCCGGTGGCGGCAACGGCCACGGAGGCCGCGACCACATGGGCGTCGATGTCGATTTCGCTCTTGGCCTGCAGGGTGAAGTCACCATCCAGGGTCACGAGGCTGTCGGTCACGCGCGAGGCCACGATGAAGCCGTGATCCGCGGGCAGACCGCTGACCGCGCTCGAGGGGCCGTCGGTCTGGTTCACCGCCACGGCGACACCCAGGGCGACACCGCCGCCGGCACCGCCGCCTGCGGCCACGGCCACGGCAAGTCCGACCACCACGGCAGTGATGTCGGCATCGGAATAGGCATCCACGGTCATGTCGTCGACGCCGGAGATCGTGGCGCTTTCGACCAGCGCATAGGTAGCGCCCTTGATCGTGTTGCCCGACCCCGCGCCGCCGCCGGCGAAGCCGACGGGTCCGGTGGTGCCGGCAACCGCGGCGGCCAGCGAGACCGAGACGATGGTGGCGGAATTGTCGACGTCGAGGAACAGATCGTTCTGTCCGCTTACGCCACCGCTGCCGGTGACCGTGGCGCCGAGGCGCGCTCCGGTGACCGAGGAAATCTGGTTCGAGGCCGCCGAGAAGCCGACCGCGCCCGCTCCCGAGGTCCCGCCGATGGCGACCGCGGCCCCGAAGGCCACCGAGGTGATATAGGCGTCGTTCGAGGCGGTGACGCCCAGGTCGGCCTGGTTGTTCAGGTTGACCGTCGCGCTGCCGATCCGGGCTTCGACATCGCTGTCGATCCTGGCCACGGCCACGGAGCCTGCCACCGCGATGGCCACCGCGGAGCCCATGCCCAGGGCTGCCGCCGCGCCCACCGAAACGGTGACGATGCCGCTGCCGTCCAGCGCCGAGACCTGCAGGCCCGGCGTCTGACCGGTCTGGCTGTCGGCGGTGGTGGTGGCGGTGGAATTCAGGTTGATCGTCGCGCCGTCGCCGATCTCTGCGACGATATCGCGCTCGATGTAGGTCGAGGCCACGTTGATGCCGATGCCGACCATCTTCGAGCCGCCGATGGCGGCGGTGATGTTCACCGACTGCGACTTCAGGTCGTCGCGGCTGACATCGGTCTGGCTGAAGACGTCATCGGCAAGACCGGCCACCGCGTCATCGAGGAAGCCATAATCGTCACCTGCGCCGACAGGCGCCTCGGCGCCCGCCGCGATGGTCACGTGACCGGAAGAGGTGATAGTGATGTCGCCGGTCACCTTCGAGGTCACCGAGCGGCGGTTGTCGACCACGCCGAAGGCCAGGCCCACGCCGCCATTGCCGAGCGAGATGCCGACCGCGCCGGCGATGTTGGTGATATAGGAGCTGTCGGTGGCCGTCGCGGTTAGATCCGCCACGGTCCAGGTGCCGGAAGAGCCGATATCCACCTTCACGTCGCCGGTCAGCGTCGAGGTGGCGACAGAGCCGCCGATGGAGATTCCGCCCGAGCCCGCGCCGCCGATGGCCACGGTCACCAGGCCCTGTTCCGCGCGCGCAATGAGGCTGGTGGCCCCGGTCGCGGAGATCGTGCCGTCGAGCTTCACCGTCACCGGGGTGTCGATCAGGTTGAGCGCGATACCCGCACCGCCTGCCCCGCCACCGGAGCCGGAGAGGGCCACGCCGAAGCCGCCGGCCACGGCGACATAGGTGCTCTCGTCATAGGCCTCGGCCCGCAGGGTCGAGCCAGAGGTCAGGACAGAGGTCCCGTCGACCGAGACCTTGGAGCCCAGGAAGCTGCGGTTCGCCGCGGCAGAGCCTGCCAGCGCCACCTTCTTCGAGACCGCCGCGCCAACCGCGACGGCGACCAAGTCCATGTCGTTGCCCGCCAGCAGCACCATCGGCGTGGTGCCCGTGGTCAGGGAGGAATCCGAGATCAGGACCTCGGTGCCATGGGTCTCGTCATCGTCGTTCTTGGCGCTGGTGACGATGTTCACCGCCACCGCGATGCCGACCGCCACATTGCCGGCCGAAAGCGCGGCGCCACCGGCGCCGACACCCAGCCAGGAGGTCTCGAGCGCCGAGATGGTCAGGCCGCCATCGTCGCCGACCTCGATATCCGAGCCGGTCACCTTGGCGACCGTGGAGGAGGCATAGTGGTTCAGCGCCACCATGCCGACCCCGGCGCCGCCAGAGGCTTCCTTGGACCCGGCGATGCCGAAGGCCACCGAGTCGATCACCACGTCGTTCAGTGCCGAGAGGGTGAAGCCATCCGCCGAAACGCCCGTGGCATTGCCGACGTATTCGGCCATCGCGGTCACCAGGCTCTCGATCACCGAGAAGCTGAGCGCGACGCCGACACCGGCCTTGCCGCCATAGGCCGCGGCACCGGCGACAGATATCCAGTCGGAGGAGTTCTCGGCCTTGATGGTGACCTCGGGCGTGCCGGCCAGGGTGACCTGGTGGCTGGAGGTGCCCACGAGACCTGCCTCGATCTCGGTGCGGTTGACCGCGACGGTGAGCGAGCCGGTGACGCCGACCCCCTTCGAGCCGGTGGCCACCGCGACGCCCGCGGCGAAGAGGAAGTAGCCCGCCTTGTCCAGAGCGGTCAGGTCCAGGCTGCCCAGGGTCAGGACGAATTCATTGCTGTCGGTGCTGACCAGCGCCGAGATGTTCTTGGTGCTGTTGACCGCGGTCACGGCGCCGGAGACGCCCACGGTCGACTGGCCGCTGCTGGAGGTCGAGACCGAGCCCGCGCCGGCGATCAGCACCTTGGTGGTCTCGTCCTGGGCGGTGAGGGTGAGCGCATTGGCGCTCAGGCTTGCCAGGTTGGAGACCGTGACATGGACGTTGACGGTCTCTTCCAGCGCCGCGGCCGAACCCGAGACGGCGACGCCGCCCTTGCTCGAGGCCGCACCGGCGGAAGAGCCGGAGGACGACAGCGCGCTGCCGGTGCCGCTGCTGCCGGCAAGAGAGCCGGTGTCGGACGAGCTCTGCGCCGATTTCGGGGCATCCGCCGTCTTGGCCGCAGCCACGGCGCCCATCAGGGTCACGCCCGCCGAGGTCGCGCTGAAGCTGGCATCGCCGGTGATGTTGAAGACGCCGCCGCTGCCGTCGCCGGCCACCTGGGCCCGCGCGGTGCGGTCGGTAATGACGGTGACCCCCGAAAGGCCCACCGAGACACCGCTCGAAGAAGAGACTCCGCCTGCGAAAGCGAAGAGATCGACGCGCTCGGTGGCGCCGACGGTCAGGTCACCGGACAGGGTGATGGTGCTGCCCGCCCCGATCTCGGCCCGCGAGACGGCGTCGATGTTGTAGTGGTTCCAGGCCCCGTTGATCGACAGCTTGCCGCCCTTGCCACCCGCGGCGGCCAGAGAGACGCCAAGGTGGTGGGTGCTGGCCGTGACATCGAGATTATCAGCCTTAATCCAGACATCGCCGATCTCGGCGATGGCATTGGTTCCCTCGACATTGATCGCGATGGAGCCGCCGATGGCGGTCTCGGTCTCGCCCTCGCCCAGCGGGTTCTGCACCGCGCTGCTTTTCTTGAAGCTGTCCTTGATGCCCGTGTAATGTGCCGCGATCGCGCCGCCGAAGCCCTTGTTCTTGGTGTCGGCGGGGTTCGAGAAGCTCATGCCGAAGGGCGCGATATTGCCCAGGCCGATGATGTTCTGATCGGTGGCCGAGGCAGAGACCGTGACCTTGCTGTCGGCCACCGCATCCGCGCCGTCGGTGCCGTCGGAGGTGATCACAACCTTGGCGCCGTCGCGGATCATGGCGTTGGCAGTGTAGTTGGTGTCCAGGTAGTGGCCCGCCAGCGCGACCGAGGCCTTCTCGCCGCGCGCGAAGCTTTGTTCCCAGATGTTGAAGAGCTTGGTCACCAGGCCGAAGTTGTCGTCCAGGTAGGTGGCCAGTTCGCCAATGAAACCAATGACGTAGTTCGACCAGTCGACGGCTTCCCAATCGGCAGGCTCGTTAGCGAAATCTTCGGTCGACAGGTCGACCTTCAGCCGCGAGGTCTTGGCCTTGTACTGCGTGCCGTCATCCAGCTCGACGATATCGCCGGCCGAGATGTCCTGCTCGCCATCGGCGGGCGTGTAGTCGGGATCGCTGAAGGCTTCGACCAGCGGCATGAAGAGCGTCGACAGCCAGGTGGCGGTGATGTCGAAGGAGTTCTCGGCGGCCGCGTTGACGGTCACATCGCCCTGGGTGCGCAGCACGGTCCCGGATTCGATCTCGGCATCTGCGGTGATCTTCAGGACGCCGACGTTGACCGCCAGCGTGGCGGCGAACTTGGAGGACTCGAGCTTCTTGCCCTGGTCGCTCTCGCCCTCGTTCGAGGCAAAGGCGAAGGCGGCCATGGTCGGGCGCACCGAGGCGGTGCCGTAGACATCGACCGAGCCACCGACCTTGATCAGCGAGTCGCTGCCGTCGTCGTAGCCGACAGAGGCGGTCACGTTGTCGATGTCGACGAAGACACCGACCGCGCCCCCCAGCTGGAAGGGCGGCTTGTAGGCGGCGTCGGAATCGCCGTCACCCAGCTTTTCGCCCAGCCACTTGGAGAAGGCATTGGGGTCGCCCGCCAGCAGCCAGGCAGAGGCTTTCGCGGAGACAACCGACTTAATGGGCCCCAAGGGATTGAGATCCTTGAGGAAATCATCGACCACGTTGCCGCCGCTGACAGAGCCCACGGAGGCAGAGCTCATCACGCCCGGACTTGCGGCGAAGGGCACGATATAGCCCAGCTTCTTGCTGACCGCGCCCAGCACGTTCTGCGCCTGGACGATCAGGTTCCCGTCCACCGTCAGGTCTTCCGAGGTGACCCGCGCGGTCGTGGTGTTGGTGCCGACCTGGACACCCGCGGCAAGCGCGAAGAGCCCGTCGTCGCCGGTCGAGGCCCCGGCGGTGACCAGCATGCGCTCGACCGAATTGGCCTCGGCGCGCAGGTCGCCCTGGACATGGCTGCCCGAGGCGGCATCGACGAGGACGTTGTTCTCGATCAGCGCGATGGAGACGGCGAAGCCCAGGCCGACGCCGCCCAGGCCACCGGATTCCGCGATCACGTCATTGGTCACATCGACCGAGGAGCGCAGGTCGAAATCACCCGTCAGGTCCAGCTCGCCCAGGATCTGGACGTCGTGGTAGACCTCCGACAGGCCGAAGCCGAGTGCCGCCAGGATGGCAATGGGCTTGGCCTTGCTCACCTCTTCGGTGGCCACGCGGATCACCAGGTTGCCGTCGTCGCCGGTGCCGGTGGTCTCGAACTTGGTATGCTCGGAGGCGACCAGGGTGATCGAGGAATAGGTCTTGGTGTTCGCCGAGATCAGCGACATGTCTTCCAGCGCGTCGATCAGGCCCTGCCCGATGTCGGCGGCGGACTCGCCCAGGCCGGCCCAGAAGCTCTGCTCATCCGCCGGATCGCCGGTCGAGACATTCTCGGCCGGCAGCTTGCCCGCCCGCAGGTCGATGCGGATGTTCTTCGCCGAGATCACCGCATCGCGGTCATCGTCGCCCGAGACATTCCCGCCATAGCCGAACTGGTAGTTGATGGTGTTGCTCGTGGGCTGCCAGAAGCCCGTGGTCCAGCGGCGATCCTCGGCGCGACCGACGAAGATCAGGTCTCCGGTCGAGCTGATGGTGGTGTCGCGCATCTGGGTGAAGTTGAGCGTTTCAAACACGATACGGCTGTCGCTGTCGCCGGTCTGGACGACATCGCCGGCGATGACGATGCTGCTTGCGCTGAAGGTGAAATTGCCCGCGCCGAAGGTGACATTGCTGTCGATCGTCATGTCGTAGGCGCCGCTATTCTCGTAGCGGGTGAGCCAGCTCTGCTCGAGCTTGGCCGGCGGCGCACCGATGATCGCATTGAAGGCGACATCGCCGGTGCCGTTGGCGGTGTAGTCCACCGCATCCATGATGCCGGAGGGCACCGAACCGGTGAAGTCGAAGTAGATCAGGTCGAAGGCATTGGCCGCATCCCCCGCCGAGACGTTGGAATCGACCGCCAGCGTGGCGCCGCCCGCGTAATCCTCGAGGATCAGCGTATCGGTGCCCTGGCTCTTCTTCACCGTGTCGGCGCCGCCGCCGGAGCGATAGATCAGGTCGGCCGAGAAGCCCTCGGCGTCGATGGTCTGATCCGCAGAGGTGCCGCGCACCTCCAGGATCTCGACATTGGTGGCGGTCAGCAGGGTGGTCGGCCCCGAGGTGTCTTCAACCGTGAAGGAGGAGCTGTCGCCGTCGATGTCCAGGCTGCCCGCCCAGCCCGAGCGGGTGAGCAGCAGGTGGTCGCGCCCTGCCCCGCCGTCGATCGTATCGCCTTCGGCCGCAGTGGTGCCGGCGATAATCAGGTCGTTGCCGTCCGAGCCGGTGATGTCATCGGCTCCGGCAAGGCCCTGGATCATGACCTTGGCACCGCCCGCGAGCGCGGCGGTGACCGAGCTGCCCGAGAAGGCGATCTGCCCCAGGCCAAGGGCCTCGAGCAGGCTGTCATCGACCCAGACGGTGGTCCCGCCCGAGCCATCGTCCTCGGTCACCTCGACGCCCTCGAAGCTGAGGGTGCCGCTGCCCTTGGACGAGCTGATGACCAGCTCTCCGTCGGTGATCGAGGCGGTGATGCCGTCGAGGTCGTTGAAGGCGTCCAGCACGTCCTGCATGGTCTCTTCGGAGCCGTCGAGATCCAGGTAGGCGATGGTGCCGTCGGGGTGGATGACCTTGAGATCGTAGAAGGTTTCGCCGGTGTCGACGGTTTGCGTGCTGCCGGTGCTGTCCTCGTAGGTGATCGTCGAATCGTTGGAGTAGCGGATCGGCAGGCCGAAGCCGCCGTTCAGGTCGCTGATCAGCGTGGCGGCGGTCAGCTCGGCCTTGCCCAGGCCCGAGGCATCCAGCGTATCGGCACCCGTGGTGCCGATCAGGACGAAGTCCTCGAAGCCGCTATGGGCGACCTTGTTGGCAGAGAGAGCGGAATTGGCATTGAAGGACAGCCAGTCGTCGTCCAGCGTCTGGTTGGTCTGGCCGGCACCGACGATGCGGTCGAAGCCCGCGCCGCCATCGAGCACGAGATTGGTGGAATCGTAGGTACCCGCACCGGTCACGACCACGGTATCGTCGCCATCGCCCAGATCGACCGCGTGGCCAGCCCCCACGACGACTTCATCGTTGCGGCTGGAGCCGGTGATCATGGCGCTGCCGGTGAAGCCCGAGACATCCACGTAGCCGCCGACCGAGAGGTCGAGGCTGAGGTCCGCGTTCTCGATGTTGGCGACGCTCTCGGGGCTGCCCGCACGGGTGCCCTCGATGACGTCATCGCCCGAGGTCTCGGTGTCCTGGGTTTCCAGGCTGAAGGCGGTGGCGCTGCCCGCATCGGGCGTGGCAGTGCCTGCGGCCTTCAGCATCAGGCCCAGGTCGCGGCCCTGGTAGGCATAGGTGAAGGTCAGCGTGACGCCGGTGATCGCATTGCTGGTCGCATCGCGGGAGACGGTGATCTCCAGGCTCTCGCTGTCGAACTGCTGGAAGCCACGGATCGCCTGGATCACGTCGGCGTCGCTGTCGCTGAAGGCCAGCGGTGCCGTCGTCAGCTCGGTGCCATCTTCCAGCACCAGGGTCAGGCGGAAGAAGTCGTCCGCGCCGGTGCTTTCGGGCAGGTCGAGCGACATGATGAAATCGGTGTCGCTGTCCATGTCGTGGATCAGCGAGGTGTCGGTCAGGATATACTGCCGCGCGCCCGCCTCGATCAGCAGGTCATCGCCCGAGCCGCCGTCGAAGCTGTCTTCGCCGGAGCCGCCCGAGAGCGTATCGTCATCGCTGCCGCCGACCAGGGTGTCGTCACCGCCGTTGCCGACGAGCATGACAGAGGCCAGGGTCAGCCCGGAGGCGTCGAAGGTGTTGTCGGTCTCGTCGCCCGAGAAGGTCAGACGGTCGAAGTCGCCGGTCAGCGTGTCGGTGTCGCCGGTGTTCTTGGTGACCTCGATGAAGGTATCGGTGGCATCGTCGGCCGCCGTCCAGTTGCCGGCCACGTCGATGGCGTAATAGCGATCGGTGCCGCCGGTGCCGGTGATGCTGTCGGCCCCCATGGAGGCCTGGAAGGTATCGTCCTGGGCCGAGCCGATCAGCGTATCCGCGCCATCTCCGCCGCGCATCGAGATCGTGCCGGCCGTGTAGGCGCTGGCGTCCATCAGGATGCCGGTGGCAAGCCCGTCCTTGGCCAGCAGGACCACGTCGCTGACGCCGGTGAAGCTGGCCACCACGTCGCCCGCGGCCGTGTCCTTGCGCAGCTCGCCATCGAGCAGCACGAGGTCCTGCGCGGCATAGCCATAGCCCAGGGTATCGGTGCCCGCACCGCCCTGGATGGTGGGCGAGAAGGAGGTGAAGTCGACATCGCCGAAGGCCAGCAGGTCATCGCCGGACAGGCCCTGGATCAGCTTGGTCTCGCTGCCGCCCGTGAGAGCGTCGTTCTTGGTGGTACCGATCAGCACCTCGACCGCGCCGGTGAAGGCCTGGAAGCCCGCGACGGCGCCTTCCATGAGGTCGGTGATCACGTCGCCGGTGTATTCGCCGTAGTCGCCGCCGTCGCCTGCGTAGCTCAGCGTCAGCTTGGAGCCGCCAGAATTCGAGCCACGCTGGATGTTGGTATAGCCGAGGGTCAGCGCCCCGGAGACCACCACCGCGCCGGCGTAGACATCGGTCACGTACCAGGTCAGCACATCGGTGGGGATGTTGAACTCGATGGTGTCGGGATCGTCGGAGCTGCCCTGCCCCTCGAAGTTCTCGACATCCGTGAAGCTGGCCCCTGCGCCCAGGTCGGTACCGGTGCCCGTCTTCAGCTCAAGCGCGAAGGAGCCATCGGCGCCATTGCCGTCGACATTGGTGACGGTGAAATGCGAGCCCAGCGGATCGCGGGTCTGGATGCCCGCCGTGGTGTCGTCGAGGTCGATCGGCAGCGCCGCCCCCTCGTCGAAATCGCTGGCGTAGACGGTATAGACCGCGTCCAGCGCATCGGTGTCGCCCTTCAGCGTGTCCTTGCCCGCGCCGCCGGAGATGGTCGCGGCCGCGCTGAACTTGGTCAGGGTGATCGTGTCGTCACCCGCGCCGGTCGAGATGTAGACCGTATCCGAGGCGGCGATGATCTCGTCGTTGCCGCCGCCGGTGATCACCGCGTTGAAGCCCGCGTGCAGCGACAGGCCGGTCGAGGTGCCCTGCTGGAAATCGACCGAGACATCGCTGTCCCAGGCCGAGAAGTTCAGGGTCGAGACGCCGGTGGCCTCGCTCTCGAGCTCTTCGACGCCGCGCGCCGAAAGGGCCGCGCCGGCCGTGACATAGGTCACGGTCAGCTCGGGCTTGTCGGTATCGTCGCCCGAGAAGGCCACGCTGACATCCCCGGCGAAATCGAGGATCAGCTTGTCCTCGCTGTCACCGCCGGTCAGGTCATCGGCGCCCCAGACGGTCGAATAGGTGCCGAGGCTGACCCAGTCGAGCGCGCTCGAGGCATCGGAGGGATCGTCGGGCAGCTCGAAGAACTCGACGTTGAGGGTGGCCTCGGGACGGGTGTTCGAGGTGATCGCGTCGATGGTCCATTCCAGCAGGTCATCGGTGCCGGTCACGGAGTCGTCGCCGCCGCCGAGGTTGAAGACCACGCCCTGGCCCAGGCGCACCGCATCCTCGCCGCCGGTGCCGGTGAAGCCGGTGACGTTGCGCACGTCCAGCATCCAGCGCACCGCGTCGCGGTCGGTGTCATTGGCGTCATAGAGGCTGAGCTGGCCGCCTTCGGCGCTGAAGTCCGCCCCCGCCTGGCCGGCGGTGCGGCTCTCGAAGGCCAGGTTCAGGTGGGTGTCATTGCCCTTGAAGGCATCGACGCCCGAGATCGAAAGAGAGGTGGCGCGAGACAGCGTGCTGTCGGAGGTCGCGCTGGCCGAGGTGCCGGCGGTGAACCGCTCGAAGAGCGTGCCCGAGGTATCCCAGGTGACCTTCCATTCCGAGCCGACGCCGATCTCGTCGACCAGCACGTCGCGGTTGGCCTCGAAGGAGAAGTTCTCGACCCCGTCGAAGGAGAAGGCGTAATCGCGGCCGCCGTCGTAGGTCACCTTGGTGTCGATGGAGGTATCGTTGGCGTCGGGATCGTCGGTGTCGCCGGTGGCCGCCATGATCGACAGCTCACCGCCCGCGGTCGAGCCGGACAGGCTGTCCAGCGTCCAGATCACGCCCTCGGGCGAGGCGGGGCCGACCAGGGTGTCGTCACCACCGCCCAGGTTGATGTCGAAGGACAGTGCCGAGGCGATCGAGAGGATCGACTCGTCGACGACCAGCGTGTCGCCGTCCGCCGATGCGGTGATCGACAGCGAAGTGATCATGTCGGGGTTGATCGCATCCACGTCGCCCACGACCACGCGGGACTCGCCGTCGATCTCGATGATGCGGCGTTCGGCGATCACGACCGCCGAGCTGTCGTCGGCGTTGATCCCCTGCACCAGCTGGACACGCAGTTCCTTCTGGTTGTCAGGCTCTTCTTCGGTGCCGGCGTTGTAGCTGACCTCTGCCACGCGCAGCGAGGCATTGCCCGCCAGCGCGAAGCTGGCGCTGATCGGGTCCGCCGAGAGCAGCAGGCGCGGCTCGAGGTTGTCGATGGCAGGGCGGCGCTTGGGCAGACGGGCGCGCGGCTTCCTGCGGAACATTCCACGGGTGAACCCGTCAAGGAAATCCGAAAGCGTCGGCTGAGTGGCGGGGGCGGAGCCAGGGCGCATCACCGGGAGCAGATCGTCCACGGCTGTGGCGTTCTGTCGGTCCGATTTGTCGAAGATCTTACTCATCTTCCCCCCGATTACTTTCCAGCTCGACGCGGATGCGCCGATAGCTTTTCAAATTACGCCGAAGCGTCAAAATTCTTTGGCGCGGCTGCGCCTTATTCTGCCGGTGCCAAATGCACCGATAGCCGGGCCTCAATGGCCCGGCAGGTCGTCCGCCGGCCGGTAGCAGACCCGGCTGGCAAATCTGGTGTCCCCGGCCCTCCCCCGAAGGGCCGGGAAGCCGTTCTCAGAGCTCGGCCGGTTCGGCCTCTTCGGCCTCGGCGGGCGAGGCGGTTGGCTCGGGCTGGCCACCAAGCGCCTGGGCGATCAGACGCTCGGCGTTGTGCATGGACAGCATGTGCAGCTGGATCAGATCCAGGTCGCCGGTGCGGAACAGCTGGGCGATCTTGTCGTCCGGCAGGGCGCGCAGCTTCTCGTTCGAGACGCGCCAGAAGCCGGTGATGCCGCCGGTCTTGCCGTCGCCGAGGCGATAGTCGATGCGGGCTTCTTCCAGCAGGTCCATCTCGGCCAGGCGATCACAGAAGGCCTGGGTCCGGTTGAAGGTCGCCTGGTATTCCTCGATGAAGCGCAGGACGGTCGACAGGTAGGTGGTTTCCTTGCCGTCGGCGTCGAAGAGACGCTCGCCGCGGTTGTCCTTGTTCAGACCCTCGAAGCTTTCGTCGACGCAGAGCGTCAGCTTGTCGTTGCCCTGCTGGGCCGAGAAGACGAAGGGATAGCGGCGCAGGAAGGCCGGCACGTAGCGGCCGGTCCAGGCGCCCTCTTCGTTGACGAAGGCGCAGCGGCCCTCTTCGACACCGATCAGCGCCAGCGACACCGGGCCGGTCTCGGTCTTGGCGAAGACGATGGGCGCTTCCAGGGCGATCTTGGCGAATTCCACGTCAACGATCGGGACCGAGTTCAGCGTCTCTGCGAAGGCGAAAGAGGTGGTGCGGCGCACCGAGAGGTCCCGGTGGGTCTGCCGGTTCACGGGGACCACCTTGTCGTAGATCAGCAGCTGCTTGGTCATCTGCGTTTTCGTCCTTTCATCTGGGTCAGGCTGTGCCTGGACCCTGTCGTATCTGCCCCGAGCGAGGGGGCTAATTCCTTATGCCCCGGCGAAATCCTGGGACAATGTTTCCAAATCAAGCGCTCCGAAGAGCGCGTAAAGCTCAGCTTGCAACTGGATTGCACGCAGTCGCGCGAGTTGTGAACGCAGGTTCATCGTATCGCGTCTGAGACGAGATTCCAGAACAACTTCACTTGTCTGGCGCCCGGCCTCGACCTGCTCCAATGCTGCATTGTAGCGCTCGGAGGCGACGCGGCGGTCGCTGGCCGTTGCCTGCACGGCCTCGAGGCTGCGCTGCAGCGCGGCAACAAGCGATTGGTAACGGCGCTCGGCCAGTTGCTGGGCCTGTTCCAGGCGCAGCTCGGCCATCTTCACACGGGTTTCGGACTCGCGTTTCTGCGAACGCCGCACCCCGCCCTCGTAGACCGACCACCCCAGCTCGAGCCCCAGCTCGGTCGAGGTCACGGTCGAGCCACCACCGAAGAGAGAGCCCTCGGTCTGTTCGTATTCGCTTTCCAGCGTCAGGTTGGCGGTCGGACGGAAGGCCGCCCGCACGCGCTCGAGCTGGCGCTGCGCCACCACGAGGCTGGCCTTGGCGACCTGCACATCGGGGTTCAGCTCGGCCAGGCGCTCCGGGCTGAAGGTATCCTGGAAGCTGCGGAACTGGGCCACGCTGGCATTGGCGTTGAAGCGCACGCCCTCGACCTCGGGTCCAGTGAAACGGTGCAGGCCGAAGAGCGCTTCCGAGATCCCCATCTCGGCCTCGGCACGGTCGGCGCGGGCGGCGAAGACATCGCCCTGGGCGCGATACTGGCGGTCGGCATCGGCACGGCCACCGTCGACCAGCAGGCCGATGTCACGCTCAAGCTGGGTGCGGGCGCGCAGGATGGCTTCGGCCTCATCGAGCTGCAGCTGCGCCGAGGCGACCCGCAGGAAGGAGGCGACGAAGTTGCGCGACAGTTCGTTCTGGGCGGCCACGGCCTGGGCCTTGACCAGCTCTTCCTCGGCGCGCGCCAGCGGCAGCGCCTTGAAACGCACGGCGTCGTAGATCGGCTGGGTGATCGCCAGGGTCACGTTCATGGTCGGATAGGTCGAGCTGCCTTCCTGGAACGTGGTGTTGTCCTGGTTGATGATTTCCTGCTGGGTCTGGATGTAGTTCAGCGACAGGCGCACCCGCGGACGGCGCTCGCCCTTGGCCTGGGTGACGACCTCCTGGGCAACCTGCTGCTCCAGTTCGATCAATTGCAGATCCAGCTCGCCGCTTTGCATCAGCCGGGCGGCCTCGGAGAGGGTCACCTGCTGTTGCGCCGCCACGGGCGCGGCCAGTGCAAGCCCTGCCACCAGCGACAAGGCGGATGCCACGGTGCGCAATTTGCTCTGGCGCCTCGACGGCACGACATTCCGGATCATGTTCGCTCCTCTCGTTCCTGCCGGGTCGGGGCGGTCTCACAGCAGCCGGATCGGCCCACTGGCAGGGATCGCCCTCGGGTTTTGAAGAATGATCACGCATGTTCGACGCCGTATGGCAAGCCTTGTGATCGCGCCGAGGTCGCGGCGTTGTCTCAATCCCTCAACACATTTGCGCCCAAACGGACTCGAATCTGTCGCCAAATCGCGTCACAATTCGCAGCCGTATCCGAAAAGGAGCCAATTTTTACACGGCTTTATAAAGTGTTAACGGGCGCCGTTTTTCAACCAATGCCTGTATACAAGACCAGGGTGCCTCAAGCACCGCGCAAGATCAGGAGTCTCCGGCAAGGTTCTATAAAATAAAAATTTTCTGACGCCGCGTCGCAGCGACATTTCCTTCCGGCGGCCTTCTGGCGGTATTTCTCTCAGAGACGAATCAGCTGATTCGCGGCTCAGAGCTTGTCTCTCAGCGCGTACCAGAGCATCGCCGCGACCAGCAGCGGGCTGCGCAGCATGGGGCCTCCGGGGAAGGGCGCGGTTGGCAGCTCCGCCATCATGTCGAAGCGTCCCGCCTGCCCCGCGACGGCCTCTGCCATCAGCTTGCCGGCAAGGCTGCCCATGGCCACCCCATGCCCCGAGAAACCGGAGGCCGAGAGGATATTGCCCTCGATCCGCTCGAAATGCGGCAGGCGCGACATGGTGATGCCCAGGGTGCCACCCCAGGCGTAGTCGATCCTGGCATCGCGCAGCTGCGGGAAGACCTCGGCCATCGGCCCCCGCACCTTCCCGGCCAGGTCGCGCGGGAAACGGTAGCCGTAGCTCTCGCCGCCGCCGAAGATCATCCGGTGATCCCGGCTGAGCCGGTAGTAATTGATCACGAAACGGCTGTCGCCGACCGCGTAGTCATTGGCGATCAGGCTGCGCGCACGGGCTTCGCCCAGGGGCTCTGTCACGGCGATGAAATTGTTGATCGGCATCACGCGCCGGGCCAGCGGTCCCGCGATATTGTTGTGATAACCATTCAGACCCAGCAGCAGATGGTCGGCGCGGATCACCGCCTGCTCGGTGCGGACCAGCACCGGGCTGCCGGGAGTGTAATCCAGCATCCGGGAGTTCTCGAAGATGCGGACACCGGCCTCTCGGGCCAGCTTGGCCAGCGCCAGCGCGTAGCGCAGCGGGTGCAGGTGGAAAGAGCCCATGTCCAGCGAACCGGCGTGGTAATCCTCCGATCCGATCTCGGCCCGGATCGCGCCTTGGTCCAGGTAGCTGATCTGGTCGTAGCCGTAGGTTTCCCTGAGGTGGTCGACGTAATGCCTTGTTTCATCGGCAAAACGGGCGCGGTGGTCGGCGTGCAGGATGCCCGGCACGATCTGGCAGTCCTCGCCGCTGTCCCGCACCAGGTCACGCACCAGCTCGACGGAGTCGAGCCCGGCCTGCCAGAGCTCCTTCGCCTTGCCGAGCCCCACCATCTTCTCGAGCGCAAGCTGTTCGACACGCTGCCCGGTGTTGACCTGCCCGCCATTGCGCCCGGAGGCGCCGAAGCCCAGCCGGCTGGCGTCCAGAAGCACCACATCGAGGCCGGCGCGGCGCAGGTGCAGCGCAGCCGAAAGCCCCGTGAAGCCGCCGCCGACGACGCAGACATCGGCGCGGATGTCTCCCTCGGCCTGGGGGGCGGGCTCGGGCAGCGCGGCGGTGGCCTTGTAGAAGCTGTCCGGATAGGTGCCGGGGCGATCATTGATTGTCAGAATGTCCATCGGGCCACCTCTTCTCCGGGTCACCGGGCCACTGCCGCAAGGCGCCCGGCAAGGCGGAAGATCAGGCATATACCAGAGGGGGTCAATGCATTTTGATCAAATTATCCGGTCACCATTGCCCCTCCCCTGACAGCGCCGGTTTCCGCGCCACCGCCGGGACGGGTGCTGCCGTTAAGGTGTCTCGTTCCGGAAGAGGCCCAGCACCTGCCCCAGGTCTTCGACACCCCCCTGCAGACGACTCATCAGGGCCGCGCGCCGATGCGCCTGCCAGTTGACGGTGATCAGCATGACCCCGGCCAACAGCGTACCGATCGCCAGCAGTATGCCCCCGCGCAGGCCAAAGCCGGTCATGTGAAGGCGCGCCGCCAACGCGACCTCGTGGAGCATTCCCCGCAGGTCTGGCCGAGCGGCGTCAAGACCCCTACCTTCCAGGGCCAAATGGCACCTTACCGGCTGGTGAACGAAGGATGAAGTTGTCCGCAAAGTGCAACTTGCGGCCGGTTTTTCTGACTGCTCCGAATGTATTCGATCCGGAACAGCAAGAAGTAAGGTCCCGTTAAGCGATTTCGCTTCCCCGTAAGAGCCCAGCCCGCACCGCCGCGCCTAGAGCGGGAGCGGCCGGTCGTCGATGATCGATTCCATGGCGAAGTAGGAGGTCACCGTGTCCAGTTCGATCCGCGCCGTGATGTGCTGGTAGACCCTGTCGAAGGCCGCGATGTCCTCGGTCGCGATCTTCAGCATGTAGTCGTAGTCGCCGCTGATACGGTAGAACCCCACGACCTCGGGGGTGGCAATCAGCACCTGGCGCAAGGCCTTGAGCCAGTCGGCAGAGTGGTGCCGCGTGCGGATCATCGAGAAGGTCACCAACCCCATGCCGACCGCCACCGGATCAACGCGGGCCCCGTAGCCATGGATAACGCCTTGGCTTTCCAGATTTTTCAGCCGTCGCCACAGGGCGTTCTGAGACAGGCCGACATCCTCGGCCAGCTCGCGTTGCGAACGGCTGGAATCAATCTGAAGGGCGCGCAGGATCCTGCGGTCCGTTTGATCTATCTTTTCCGACATGCGTCGATCATTTGACCCAAAACTGAAACTTTATCGCATATATATGTGAACTATTCTACGTCCGACAGTGGCAAATTCCTCGAAACAGTTTTCAAGGAGCCGCAATGTCCGACCTGCCCCCCTCTACTGCCCTCACCCGCTTTGCCAACGCGCTGTCGGGGCCGGGGGCCATTGAAGACATTCGCTCTGGGCTGATCGGCGACGGGATGATCTTTGACAGTCCCTATGGTCCTCAGCGGCTGCTCTACGCCGATTATGTCGCCTCGGGCCGCGCGCTGCGCCAGGTCGAGCAGTTCATCGCGGAAGAGGTGCTGCCGGTCTATTCCAACAGCCATACCGAGGCCTCGCACTGCGGCAGAGAGATCACCCGGATGCGGGCAGAGGCGCGGCAGATCGTGGCGCGCGAATGCGGCGCGGGGCCGGATTGCCATGTGATCTTCGCCGGCGCAGGCGCCACGGCCGGGCTGAACCGGATCGTCGCCCTGCTCGAGATCCCCGCCCGGCTGGCGCGGGGCGCGCAGGTGGAGGTGCTGATCGGGCCCTATGAGCATCACTCCAACATCCTGCCCTGGCGCGAGAGCGGCGCGCGGGTGGTCGAGATTGCCGAAGCGCCGGGCGGGGGCGTCGACCTCGAGGACCTGGCCGCGCGGCTGGAAGACGCGAAGGGTGCGGATCTGATCGTGGGCAGTTTCTCGGCGGCATCGAATGTCACCGGTCAGCTGACGCAAGTGGACGAGGTGACCGCGATGCTGAAGCGCCACGGCGCGCTGGCGATCTGGGATTACGCCTGCGCCGCCCCCTACCTGCCGATGCAGATGGACGGCACCGGCGCGCCGAAGGATGCCATCGTCTTCTCGGCCCACAAGTTTCCCGGCGGCCCCGGCGCCTCGGGCGTGGCGGTGCTGCGCGACACGCTCACCCGGCGCGCGACCCCGACACAGCCGGGCGGCGGCACGGTCTCTTTCGTCTCGCCCTGGGGGCACCGCTATGCGGCCTCGCCCGAAGCGCGCGAGGAGGCGGGCACGCCCGATGTGATCGGCGACATCCGCGCCGCGCTGGCCCTTCTGGTCAAGCGGGCGGCGGGCACGGCAGAGATCCATGCGCGGGAAGATGCCCTGCGAAAGCGGGCACTTACCGCCTGGGCGGACCTGCCGGGGCTGCGCCTTCTGGGCAAGCCCGAGGCCGATGCCCTGCCGATCTTCTCGTTCCAGCTCTTCGACGGCGCGCGGCAGATCCACCCGCAGCTGGTGACGCGGATGCTCTCGGATCGCTACGGGGTGCAGGCGCGCGGCGGCTGTGCCTGCGCCGGACCCTATGCGCACCGCCTGCTGGGGATCGGAGAGGCCGAGTCCGCCGCGCTGCTGGCCCAGTTGCAGGCGGGCGAGGAGCTGGCCAAGCCGGGCTGGACGCGGCTCAATCTCTCGTGGTGCCACAGCGAGGATCAGGTGGCGCATATCCTCTCGGCGGTCGCCGGGCTGGCGCTGGCCGCCAGGGGGATGGAGGCAGATTACCGGCCCGACCCGGCAACCGCGCGCTTTGCCCATGTCGCCTGAGGCCCCGCGGGCCCCCGCGGGTCAGCCTACAAGCAGCGTCTGTCCGCCACGGGCCAGCAGGATCACCGACAGCAGGAAGAGCATGCCCTGGATGACGCGCATGTAGAGCGCCTCGGACAGGCGGTGGGTCAGGTAGCGGCCCATCACGGTGCCGGCGATGCCGGCCGCAGCCAGCCCGGCGATCAGCGGCCAGTCCAGCCCCTCGAGCTGGCCAAGCGACCAGTAGGCCGGCAGTTTCACCGCGTTACCGATGGCGAAGGCGATGGCCACGGTCCCGGCGAACTCCAGCTTGGGCAGCTTCTGCGGCAGCAGGTAGGCCTGAGAAGGCGGGGCGCCGGAATGGGTGATGAAACTGGCGATACCGGTCAGCACGCCCCAGAAAAGGCCGGGCACCACGCGGGCCTCGACCTTCTCGCTCTGGCCCCGGCGCAGCCAGCTGCGCAGGCAGTGCCAGAGACCGATGGCTCCGGTAAAGATCAGCAGCGCGCCCTCGGGGGTATAGGGGGTGATCACCGTGGCCACGGCGATTCCCGCCAGCATCGAGGGAATGAGGATCGCCAGGTTGCGACGCGAGAAGCTGTGGCGGAAAAGATAGACGCCCACCCAATCGGTGACGATGTAGACCGGCAGCAGCAGCGCGGCGGCGCGGATCGGGTTCATCACCAGCGCCAGCATCGGCACGGCAATGGCAGCGGCAGAGGCCAGCCCACCCTTCGAGGCGCCGACGATGAGGGCGGCGAAGATCAGAAGCAAAGTATCGGTCATGAAAGGGCTTTCCCGGTTCCGGCCGCGCCACTCTAGGGCGCGGCGGCGGGAATGTCAGGGGGCAGGAGCAGGCCCGGCCGCCTGCCTGCGGGCGCCGCTTCATGCGGGCCTGGATGCCCCCTGCCGCAGCGGGGCCCAAGGCATCCCCTTGCCGACCTGCGCCCTGCCGTCGCGGCACGGCCAACCGGACTGACTCTCGGCAAACTTGCGCAAGGTACTTGAAGTTGGAAACCATTCCAGCCAAATTGTCGACAATCAGGGAGCAAGAAATGACCAATGTGATTCACGACCGCCGCGCGCCCGAGGGCACGGAGAGGTTCTCCAAGCGCCATGATTTCGACGCCGACGGACAGGACGATTTCGACGCGGCGCACGAGCTCTTTGCCGATCTGCGCGCCCGCTGCCCCGTCGCCCATTCCAACGACATGGAGGGCTTCTGGATGCTGACCCGCTACGAGGATATCGACCAGGCGATGTCCGACCCGACGCTCTATTCGACCGCCGTGCAGAACGTGGTCCCCCGCGTCGCCACCACGGGCCGCCGGCCGCCGCTGCACCTCGATCCGCCCGAACATACGCCCTACCGCAAGGCCATCGCGCCCCTCTTCCGCAAGGAGCGCATGCGCCATTGGGACAAGGTGGTGCGCGAGATCTCGGACCGGCTGTTCCAGGACCTGCCGGCGAAGGGCAAGGCCGACATCTGCGCCGACTTCTCCTATCACCTGCCGATCCATGTGCTGGCCGAATTCTTCATGATCTCGGAAGAGGATGCCATGCGCATCCGCAGCATCGGCCAGGCCTTCAACCTGGCCCTGCAGACCAAGGATTTCAGCGAGATCCAGAAGCATTCCCTGGTGCTCTACGAGATCGCCCAGGCGATCATCGACGACCGCAAGAAAACGCCGCGCGACCCCGGGTCGGACCCCGCAAGCGCCTTGCTGGCGGCGCGCGATGCAGAGGGCAACCCGCTGCCCGACCAGGGTATCCTGGGCACGATCCGGCAGCTGCTGGTGGTTGGCATCATCGCGCCGACGACCTTCCTTGGCTCGGCCGCCGTGCATTTCTGCCGCCACCCCGAGCACTTTCAGCTGCTCAAGGACACCCCCGAGCGCACCGCCGATATCACCGAAGAGCTGCTGCGCCTCTACACGCCCTACCGGGGCTTTGCCCGCACGCCCACGCGCGATGTCGAGATTGGCGGCGAGAAGATCTGCCGTGACGAGCCGATCGCGCTCTGCTTCACCTCGGCCAACCGCGACGAGGCGGTCTTTGAATGCCCGCATGAGTTCCGGCTGGACCGCGAAGACAGCCGACCGGCCATCGCCTTCGGGCGCGGCCCGCACCGCTGCGCGGGCGAGCCCATCGGCCGCCTGATGATCGAGGCCGCGCTCGAGAGCTGGGCCAAGTATTGCGACGGTTTCATCTCTGACGGCCCGACACCGATGACCACCTGGCCGGAATATGGCCCGGTGTCGGTGCCGGTGCGCTTCCGCTAACTGGCCGAAAAGACCGCCTCGGGCAAACGCGCCACGTGCTCGTTCCCGGCGCGGACATGGGCGCGCATCGCGGCCTCAGCGGCCTCGGGCGCGCCGTTGAGGATGGCGGCGGTGATCACCCGGTGGTCCCGGTTGGACCGCCCGATGGATTCCGCCACATCCGCCGGCGGCATCTGCACCCGGATCAGCGGAATGCGCACCCGGTCGATGTAGGCCGAAGCGAACTTGTTGCCCGCCAGCCGCTCGATCAGGGCGTGATAGGCCCGGTTCTCGGCCCCGAAGGAGGGATAATCCCCCGCCGCCTCTGCGACATTCATCCGCTCTTGCAGCGCCTCCAGCTCCTGCCGCATCTCGCCGCTCAGCTCTGCCTCGGCAGCCAGTTTCGCGGCCAGGCCTTCCAGCACCTCACGCACGCGGCCCATCTCGATCAACTCGGCGCGGGTATAGCAGCGCACCAGCACGCCGCGATTGGCGACGAACTCCAGGTAGCCCTCTCCGGTCAGCATGCGGAAGGCCTCGCGGACGCGGCCACGGCCGACGCCGAACTCCTCGGCCAGATCCATTTCGATCAGGCGCTGACCCAGACTGTAGGCCCCTTCAAGGATGCGCACCCGCAGCTGCGCGGCAATCCCCTCGGAGCTCAGACCCTCACGCGCTGCACCCTCTTCCATCGGGTTCCCTCCTGCATTCCGGCGCCAGCATGACCCGGATCCGCGAAGATGACCAGATCAGGATTGTTGACAATCCACCCGAGCAATAGGACACTTGGTGTACTATTGGAGCGGCCCGCTAGTGGCCGTAGGGAGGAAAAATGCAATACCATCTGAAACCGCGCCGCCGCGCGGCGGTGCTCGGTGCATCCGCACTTGCCCTGCTGGCGGCCACGCCGGTGACTGCCGAGACACTGACCGTCGCCATCCCCACTTTCTCGGAACAGACGATGACGCCCTGGGCCGGCTCGGGCCAGCGCAAGACCTATCTCGACCTGGTCTATGATTACCTTGTCTACATCGACGCGGAGGGCAACGCCGAGCCCGGCCTCGCCACCTCCTGGGAGATGGAGAACGAGGGCCAGACCTGGACCTTCAAACTGCGCGAAGGCGTGCCCTTCTCGGACGAGAGCTGCGGCACGGTCACGGCGGAGGACGTGAAGTACTCGCTGGAGCGCCTGATCGGAGAGGACAGCCGCGCCGGCCCCGCCTCGACCATGCGCCGGGTCATCGACCGAGCCGAGGTGATCGACGAGCTGACGGTTCGGGTTCACCTGAAAGCCCCGGACTTCCTGCTGGCCACCGGCTACTTCGGCGAGGCCCAGCAGCTTGGAATCGTCTGCAAGTCCTACATCGAAGCCCAGGGAGAGGGCGCCGATGCGGCCATGCCGGTCGGCACCGGCCCCTATACCGTGGCGGAGTCCATCGACGGCTCAGAGATCACCCTGAGCCTGCGTGAGGATGTCGATCACTGGCGCGTGTCGCCCGACTTCGACGAGATCACCTTCCGCGCCGTGCCGGAAGAGGCCACCCGTGTCGCCATGCTGCAGGCGGGCGAGGCGGATATCGCCCCGGTCAGCTTCGATTCGATCCCCGGCCTCGAAAACGCGGGCCTGCGGATCGTCTCGGCGGAAAAGACCTGGTCTCCGGTGATCCGGCTGGGCGGTACGGTGCAGACCGACCCCGACCGCTTCAACCCCGACAACCCCTGGGCCGACGTCAGGGTGCGCCAGGCGCTGAACTATGCCGTCGACAAGCAGACCATCATCGACGAGCTCTTCCATGGTCAGGGCACCATCGCCAATGCCGATACCCCGGTTGCGGCCTGGAACTCGGTTCCGCCCTACCCCTACGATCCCGAGAAGGCACGCGAGCTGCTGGCCGAGGCCGGCTATCCCGACGGCTTCGAGATGCGTCTGAAGACCTTCACCACCACCCCCGGTGCCGAGCTGCCGCTGATGGCAGAGGCCGTGGCGCTCTACTGGGCGGATGTGGGGATCGACGTCACGATCGAGCCGGGCGACTGGCCCTCGATCCGCTCCGAGTGGACCTCGGGCAAGCCGCTGGACTTCGCCATGACCCACCGCGGCTTCCCCTTCGCCAACCCCGAGAACGGGGTCGAGGCGGGCTTCTCGACCAAGTCGCTCTTCGCCTCCTTCACCTCGGACGAGCTTGAGACAAAGCTGGCCGAGCTGGGCGCCGAGACCGACCCGGCGAAGCGGACCGAACGCCTGACCGACATCGGGCACTACATCCGCGACCAGGCGGGCGCCGTCTTCATGGTGCTGGCCAATGAGCCCTACGGCGTCGGCAGCCGCGTCGGAGACTGGGGGATCGACACCTCCTACGTCTACAACTTCGACCAGGCCGAACTGGCGTCCGAGTAACGCCTGAAGGGGGGCGGCCCCGCTGCCGCCCCCCCCCTCTCCCTCGCAGACCATCCCGCGCGGCGCCCTTCCCCACCCCCGTGCCCGAGAAGACAGGACCTCCATGCTGAAACATCTTGCCGGACGACTGGCCGAGGCGCTGGTGGCGCTCGTGCTGATGAGCCTCGTGATCTTCCTGCTGAGCCGGGTCATCGGCGATCCCGTGGCGCTCTTGCTTTCGGACAGTGCCACCGAGGCGGACCGGCAGCTGCTGATCCAGCAGCTCGGGCTCGACCGGCCCATGTGGCAGCAGTATTTCACCTTCCTCGGCAATGCGCTGCAGGGCGACTTCGGCCAGTCCGTCACCGCCGGGCGCGAGGATGCGCTGGAGCTGGTGCTCTCGCGGCTGCCTGCCTCGCTGTCGCTGGCGGGCGTGGCGCTGGCCTTCACCCTGGTGCTGGGCATCCTGCTGGGCGTGCTGGCGGCGATCACCCGCGGCACCCTGGCCGACCTGGCCGTGCGCATGCTGGCCCTGCTGGGACAATCGGCGCCCAGCTTCTGGCTTGGCATCATGCTGATCTACGTCTTCGCGGTGCACCTGGGCTGGCTGCCCACCTCGGGCTTCGGAGGCCCCGCCTACTACGTCCTGCCCGCCCTGACGCTGGGGCTTTTCACCCTGGCTGCGATCACCCGGCTGGTGCGGGCCTCGATGCTCGAAGCGCTCAGCTCGGAATACGTCAAGCTGGCGCGGATCAAGGGCCTGTCGGAATGGAGCGTGGTGCTGCGCCATGCGCTCGGCAATTCGCTGATCCCCGTCGTCACCTTCATGGGCACCTTCTTTGCAACCATGATCACCGGCGCCGTGGTGGTCGAGACGGTCTTCGCCTGGCCCGGCATCGGGCGGCTCGCCTACGAGAGCATCATGGCGCGCGATTTCCCCGTCATCCAGACCGTGGTGCTGGTGATCACCGCCTTCTTCATCCTCGCCAACCTGATCGTCGACCTGCTCTATCTCGCCATCGACCCGCGCATGCGGGCCGCGGGCTGAACCGGCATCCACAGGGACCCATTCATGACCCGTGATCTCTCTTTCAAACTGGCCCTCGGGCTGCTTGTCGTCTTCGTGCTGGTGGCGCTCTTCGGCCCCTACCTGCTGGAGCACGACCCGCTGCGCGGCTCCCTGCGCGCCCGCCTCGACCCGCCCGCCTGGGCCGAGGGCGGATCGGCCGAGCATCTGCTGGGCACCGACCGGCTGGGCCGGGACGTGCTGGCGCGGATCGTGCAGGGCGCCCGCATCAGCCTGGCGGTCTGCCTGGTGGTCATCGCCATCGCCGGCAGCATCGGCACCGCGCTCGGCACGTTCTCGGGCTATGTCGGCGGCTGGGTCGACCGGGTGCTGATGCGTCTCGTCGACCTGGCGCTCTCTCTGCCGGTGATCCTGCTGGCCCTGCTCTTTGCCGCCGTGGTCGGGCCCTCCTTCCTCAACATCGTCATCGTCATCTCGATGGTGCTCTGGTCGCAATACGCCCGCATGTCGCGCGGCGAGACCCTGCGGGTGAAGAACGAGGATTATGTCGACCTCGCCCGCACCTCGGGGCTGGGCCACGTGGCGATCATCTTCCGCCACGTGCTGCCCAATATCGCCCCCTCGCTGATCGTCGTGGCGACGCTGCAGGTCGGCGTGGTGATCGTGCTGGAGGCCTCGCTGTCGTTCCTCGGCGTCGGCGTGCCGCCGCCCAACCCCTCCTGGGGAGGCATGGTGGCCGAGGGCCGCAGCTACATCGTCACCGCCTGGTGGGTCTCGGCCCTGCCCGGAATCGCCATCGTGCTGGTGGTCATGGCCGTCAACGTGGTGGGTGACGCGCTCACCGATCGCATCAACCCCGGACTGAGAGGACGCGGCGCATGACCGAGCCCCTGCTATCCATCCGCGACCTCACGGTTCGCGTCGGCAAGCACCCCGAGGCGCCCTCGATCCTCGACCGCGTCTCGCTGGACCTGATGCCCGGAGAGACCCTGGGACTCGTGGGCGAGAGCGGTTCGGGCAAGTCGACGCTCGGCATGTCGGTGCTGCGGCTCAATTCGCCCCGCCTGGCCGCCGGCACCACGGGACAGATCCTGTGGCAGGGCCGGGACGTGCAGAAGATGAGCGCCCGCCAGCTGCGCCGCATTCGCGGCGAAGAGATCTCGATGATCCTGCAGGACCCGATGGCCTCGCTGAACCCGGTGCAATCCATTGGCGTGCAACTGCGCGAGGCCCTGCGCCGCAGCGGCAAGCGCAACCTCTCGGCCGCCGCCGAGGCGGCCCTGGCCGAGGTCAACATCCCCTCTCCCGCCGACCGGCTGCGTGCTTATCCGCACCAGATGTCGGGTGGCATGCGGCAACGCATCGTCTCGGCCATCGGGCTGGCGCAGGATCCCAACCTGCTGATCTGCGACGAACCCACCACCGCGCTCGACGCGACGATCCAGTACCAGTTCCTGGAGCTTCTCGCGGCGCTGCGCGCGGCGCATGACATGGCGATGCTCTTCATCACCCATGACTTCGGCGTGGTGGCGCGGATCTGCGACCGGGTGGCGGTGATGTACGCAGGCCGCATCGTCGAGACCGGCCCCGTGGCCGAGATCTTCGCCCGCCCCGCCCATCCCTATACCCGTGCGCTTCTGGCCTCGGTGCCCTCCACCCGCCATGCGCCCCGCCGTTTGCCGGTGATCGAGGGCCAGCCGCCCGCCGTCGGCAACCGCCCCCGCGGCTGCCCCTTCCACCCGCGCTGTGCCGCGGCCACCGATCAGTGCCAGAGCGTTCCGCCCCGCGCCGAGATCCGCCCCGGCCACGTCCTTGACTGCTGGCACCCGCAGGAGATTGCCCATGACCCCGCCTGACCGCGCCCTGCGCGTCGTGCCCGAGCGCGCCGAGACCCCGCCCCGCCCCGCCCCCTCCGGGCCGCCGATCCTGGAAGCCCGCCGCCTTGGCCGCGCCTTCAAGGTCCGTGGCGGGCTGCTGCATGCGCTCTCGAACGTCACGCTCAGCTGCGCGCCCGGCACCTCGCTGGGGATCGTCGGGGAATCCGGCTGCGGCAAGACCACGCTCAACCGCCTGCTGCTGGCGCTGGACCGGCCGACCAGCGGCGAGGTGATGTTCCGTGGCAAGCCGCTGTCGGACATGTCCCGCGCCGAGATGCGCGTCTACCGCCGCGCCGTGCAGCCGGTGTTCCAGAACCCCTATTCCTCGCTCTCGCCGCGCATGAAGGTGCGCCGCATCATCGCCGAGCCGCTCTCGGCCAGCCGCGAGATGAGCCGCGCCGGGGTCCGTGACCGGGTGATCGAGGTGCTGGAACAGGTGGGTCTTTCCGCCGATGTGGCCGACCGGCTGCCCTCTGAATTCTCGGGCGGGCAACGCCAGCGCATCGCCATCGCCCGCGCCCTGGCCTCGCGTCCCGAGCTGCTGCTGCTGGACGAGCCGGTGAGCTCTCAGGACATCTCAATCCAGGCGCAGATCCTGAACATCCTGAAGGACCTGCAAGAGGACTACGGCCTCGCCACGCTCTTCGTCAGCCACGACCTGGCGACGGTGCGCTTCATGTGCGACGAGGTGGTGGTGATCTACCTGGGCCGGGTGGTCGAACGGGGTCCCGCCGCGCGGATCTGCACCACCCCCGACCACCCCTATACCGCCGCGCTGCTGGCCGCCGCCCTGCCCGCCGACCCGGCTGCTCCGGCCACCGACACCCCCCCGATGGGAGAGCTGCCCTCGCCCCTCTCGCCGCCCTCGGGCTGCGCCTACCACACCCGCTGCCCCTTCGCGCAGGAGATCTGCAAGCAGGAGCGCCCGGTGCTGAAAGAGACCCCAAGGGGCGAGGTCGCCTGCCACCGGGTCAGCGCCGAGGGCTGGTCATGAGCCTGAACTTCACCGCCGTCGGCGACGTCGCCCCGGACCGCGAGGACCCGGCCTCGATCTTCGCCCATGTGCGCGACCGCCTGCGCTCTGCCGATCTCGGCTATTGCCAGCTCGAGGTGAACCTGACCACGCGCGGCACCCGCCTGCCCCAGGCCCGCCACACCATGCGCGGCAAGCCCGAGATCGCCGATGCGCTGGTGGACACGGGGCTTGAGGTGGTCTCTTTCGCCGGCAACCACACCATGGACTGGGGGCCGGACGGCATGTTCGACACGCTGGGCCACCTGGAGCGCGCCGGGGCCCTGCACATGGGCGCCGGGGCCAATATCGCCGAGGCCCGCCGCCCGGTCCTGGTCGAGCGCGGCGGCCTGAAGGTGGGCTTCCTGGCAGTGAACTCGATCCTGCCGGCCAACTACTGGGCCGAAGAGGACCGCCCCGGCTGCGCCCCGATGCGCGGCCATACGCTTTACGAACAGATCGAGACCGACCAGCCGGGCACCCCCGCCCGCATCCACACCTTCCCGCACCGAGAGGACCTGGCCGCGCTCACCGCCTCGATCCGGGCGCTGAAACAGCAGGCGGACGTGGTGATCCTGTCGCATCATGCGGGCATCCACTTCGTCCCCGCCGTGGTGCCCGACTACCAGCGCGACGTGGCCTTCGCCGCCATCGACGCGGGCGCCGACATGGTGCTGGGCTGTCACGCGCATATCCTGAAGGGGATGGAGTTCTACAGGGGCCGCCCGATCATCCACTCGCTGGCCAATTTCGCGCTCGACCTGAAGATGGATGCCAGGCATGCCGCCTCGAAGGGCTTCCGTGAGATCCAGAAGCTGAACCCGGACTGGGTGCCGGACCTCGACTCCAGCTACAATTTCCCGCCCGACAGCGCCATGTCGATGGTGGTGGAATGCCGGCTGGACCGCGATGGCGTCAGCGACCTGCGCCTGGTGCCGGTCTGGATCGACCGCGATGCCGCGCCCCGTTTCGTGCCGCCCGAGGATCCAAGGTTCACCCGCATCCTCGACTACCTGCGCCAGATCTCGACCGAGGCCGGTTTCACCACGGTCTACGAGGCCGATGCGGAGGTCATCCGTCCCCGATGAGCCTGACGCGCGATATCGCGGGCCGGGCGCTTGAGGTCGACGCCCTGCCGCCCCGGGCCCGCCACGCGGCGCGGTTGTCGCTGCTGGACGGGCTGGCGACCATGGGCGCAGCGGTGACGCTGGAGCCCGCCGCACGGCCTTTTGCCCAGATGGCGCGGGGCCCCGGCGCCTCGACGCTGCTGGCGGGCGGCACCGCGCCGCCGGGGCTGGCGGCGCTGGCCAATGGCGCGCTCTCCCATGCGCTGGACTTCGAGGATACCTTCGACGCCGCCGGGCTGCATCCCAACGCCGTGGCCATCCCCGCCCTGCTGGCCCTGGCCGAGCTCGAGGGCACGGCGCCCGAGCGCCTGCTGGTGGCCCTGGCGCTGGCCTGCGATGTCAGCTGCCGCATCGGCCTGTCCCTTGGCGCGGACCCGGCGGCGCGGGGCTGGTACCACCCGCCGATGATCGCCGCCGCCGGTGCCGCGCTCGGGGCCGCCCACCTGCTGCGGCTGAGCCCCGACCAGGCCACCTCCGCGATCTCCCTGGCGCTGACCCAGTTCAGCCTGACCGACGCCCTGAAGCGCAGCCCCGCCAGCGACCTGCGCGCCGTGCGCGATGGCTTTGCCGCCCGCGCCGCCGTCGAGGCCGCCCTGCTGGCCCGCGCCGGGGTCACCGGCACCGGCGATCCGCTGGCCGAACCCGGCGGGCTGGTCCATCTGCTTGCCGGCGCCCCGCCCGATCCCGCCGCCTTCGACGGGCTGGGCCGTACCTTCCATGGCGAAGAGGTCACCCTGAAGCTCTGGCCCTGTTGTCGCGGCACCCATCCGGCGATTGCCCTGGGCCTGTCCCTGGCCGCCGAGGGCCGCGCGCCTGAGCAGCTGGAGAGCGCGGCCTTCACCCTCAATCCGCCCGACGACATGCTGTTTCATCCCCTGGCCGACCGGCAGCGCCCGCAATCGGCCATCGGTTCCAAGTTCTCGATCCCCTATGCCTTCGCCCATGCCTGGCTGCATGGTGCCCCCGACCTCCGCGCCTTCCAGCCCGAGGCCCGGCAGCACCCCGAGACGCTGCGGCTGGCCGCGAAGATCACCCTGCAGGACTGCGCGGCGGGGCTTCGGATTTCGGCCCTTCTGCGCTTTAACGACGGCGGGCAGGAGGTGCGTCCCCTGCCCGCCCCGCCGCGCCTGCCTGCCGGCACGACCCGGCAGGAGGAGATCGCCGGCAAGCTCGCCGATTGCCTGCGCCACGCGCCCGAGGCCATGGCGCCGCTGCTCTGCGCCCTCGAGGCCGAGCGCTTGCCCGCCGACCTCTCGCCACTGCTGGCCCCCTTGCGCGCGGCCTGAGCCGGTACGACCCGGACAGAAAGAAACGCCCGCCCCGGAAGAGGGCGGGCGTCATGGCTTTCAGATCCGAGGTGTCTCAGGCGAAGTGGATCGTCTTGCCTTCCAGGTAGTTGTCGAGGCCCTCGATACCGCCTTCGCGGCCATAGCCCGACTGCTTCACGCCGCCGAAGGGCATGGTGGGGTCGATGATATTGCCGTTGATCGTCAGACCACCGGATTTCACCTGCCGTGCCATGCGATAGGCGCGTTCGCTGTCGGCCGAGAAGATGGCCCCGTTCAGGCCGTAATCCGTGGCATTGGCCTTGGCGATGGCGTCGGCGTCATCCTTGTAGGTGATGATCGAGACCACGGGTCCGAAGATCTCTTCCTTGGCGATGGTCATGTCGGGGGTCACGCCGGTGAAGACGGTGGGCTCGAAGTAGAACCCCGTCTCCATGCCCTCGGGCGTGCCGCCGCCGGTGGCGATCTTGGCGCCCTCGGCGAGACCTGCCTTGATGTAGCCCTCGACGCGCTCCTTCTGGCGGCCCATGGCCAGCGGGCCCATCTGGGTCGCCGGATCGGCGGGATCGCCCACCTTTATGCCCTTCACCGCGCCGACGAAGAGGTCGGTGAATTCCTGCGCCCGGCTCTCGGGGACCAGGATACGGGTCAGCGAGAAGCAGACCTGGCCGGTGATCGGCATGGTGTACATCATCAGCGAGGGCAGAGCGGCCTCGAAGTCGGCATCGTCCAGCAGGATCGCGGCGGATTTGCCGCCCAGCTCCAGCGAGACACGGGCCAGGCGCTCGGCGCAGACCGCGGCGATATGCTTGCCGGCAGCGGTGGAGCCGGTGAAGGCCACCTTGTCGATGTCCTTGTGGCGCACCAGGTGGTCACCGACCTCGCGCCCGGCGGGCACCAGGTTGAAGACACCGGCGGGCAGGCCCGCGGCCTCGATGCATTCGGCCAGGACGTAGGCTTCCAGCGGCGTCTCGGGCGAGGGCTTGGAGACAAAGGTACAGCCCGCCGCCAGACCGGCCGCGATCTTGTAGGTCAGCAGCACCATGGGCGCGTTCCAGGGCGTGATCGCGGCGCAGACGCCGACCGGCTCCTTGGCGATCACCACGCGGCCGCCATTGGCACGCTCGCGCTCCTCGGTGAAGCTGTAGGAATTGCTATCGATCAGGTCCGCGTAGTAGCGGAACAGGGTGACATTCTGCGGCGCCAGCACCTTGGTGAGCGTGATGGGCGCGCCCATCTGGCCGGTCCAGCTCTGCGAGATCTCCTCGAGCCGGGCCTCGATGTTGTCGGCCACCTTGCGCAGGTAGCCCGCGCGCTCCTTCGGCGACATGCGCGGCCAGGGGCCGTTGTCGAAGGCATCACGGGCGGCGGCGACGGCGTCCTCGACATCGGCGACCGAGGCCTCGGGGTAGTCCATCACCTTCTCGCCGGTGACCGGCGAGATGACCTCGAGCCGGGAAGAGCCCTTGGGCTCGACCCATTTGCCACCGATGAAGAACTTGCTCGGGGCGCGCAGGATTGGGGTTTGATCGTTCATTGGTCTCACTCCTCCATTTGACCAGACTTACATTGTTCCCGGCAGCCACAGGGCCAGGGCCGGGAAGAGACAGAGCAGAAGGATGCGCAGCAGGTCGACACCGACGAAGGGCAGCACGCCCCGGTAGATCTCGGTCAGCTTCACATCCCGTGCGATCGAGTTGATGACGAAGACATTCATCCCCACGGGCGGAGAGATCAGCCCGATGGAAATCGTGGTGACCAGCACGATGCCGAACCAGATCGGATCGAAGCCAAGCGCCTGCATCGCCGGGAAGACGATGGGCACGGTCAGCAGGATCACCGCCAGTTCGTCCATCACCGCGCCGAGGGCGAGATAGACCAGCAGCAGCAGCCCCAGCACGCCCCAGGCCGGCAGCGGCACCTGGGTCAGGTAGCTAGTCAGGTTCTGGGTCACCTGGGTGACGGTCAGGAAATAGCCAAAGAGCGTGGCCCCGACGGCGATGGTGAAGATCGCGGCGGTGATCTGCAGCGCCTCGACGAGGCAGCGCAGGATCACCCGAGGCGGCAGCTTGCCGCGCATCACGCCGATGACCAGCGCTCCGACCGCGCCGACGCCCGCGGCCTCTGTCACGGTGACGAAGCCGCCGTACATGCCGACGATCACCAGCGCGAAGAGAAGCAACGTGGCCCAGAGGTTGCGAAGGGCGGCGAAACGCTCGGCCCAGCTGGCGCGGGTGCCATTGGGCATGGCTCCGGGACGCCGCCATGCGATCACCTGCACCACCCCGGCATAGAGGCCAAGGCCCAGAAGCCCCGGTATCACCCCGGCCACGAAAAGCTGCGCCACGTTCTGCTCGGTGATGATGCCGTAGAGCAGCAGGAAGACCGAGGGCGGGATCATCGAGCCCAGGGTGCCGCCCGCGGCGATGACACCGGCGGCGAAGCCCGGCGCATAGCCGGCGCGGCGCATCTCGGGCAGGGCCACGGTGGTCATGGTGGCGGCGCAGGCCACCGAAGAGCCGTTGATCGCCGCGAAGCCGCCGCTGGCGGCGACGGTGGCGGTGGCCAGCCCGCCCCGGACATGGCCCAGCCACTTGTTGGAAGCATCGAAGAGCTCGCGGCTGAGGCCCCCGGCCCCGGCGAAGACGCCCATCAGGACGAACATCGGCACCACGCTCAGCGCGTAGTCGGACATCATCCGGAAGGGGGCGTTGAGCAGCAGGTTCAGCCCGGCGGACCAGTTGACCACGGCCGCGAAGCCGCAGACGCCGACGACCCCCATGGCGATCCCGATGGGGACCCGCAGGATGATCAGCGCGAAGAGGGCTCCGAAGCCGAGAAAGGAAAGAAGTGTCGGGTCCATCATCGGGTCCTGAGTTGCAAGAGGTCCCGGCCGAGGCGTGCGAGCCCCAGCAGGGCGGCGGCAGAGATCCCCGCAGCCGTGGCAGCCACCACCGGCCAGAGCGGCAGCAGCAGGTCGTTGGACAGCTCACCGCTGTCGAGGCTGCCCATGGTCTTGCGCCAGAGCATGACCATCAGCGTCAGCATGGCCACGAAGGTCACCACCGATGCGAAGACATTGATCCAGCGCTGCGCGCTCGGGGGCATGAGCTCGAAGATCGCATCGACCGTGATGTGGCGCCGCGACCAGGTGGTGCAGGCAATGCCCCAGGCGATGGCGATGCCCTGCAGGGCCGTGGCGCCGACATAGGCATCGGGGATGCGCATGCCGAGCGCATAGCGCAGCCCGGCCTCGGTCACCGTCAGAAGGGCGATGAGAACGAGAAAGACCCCCGCCACCATCTCGATGACGTGGATCAGGCGGGCCATCGGGCCCGCCTGCGTGGTGTAGTCGTCAAAGTCCGGCATCGTTGTCGGCAATTGCCGCCTTCATCGCTGTCTCGGCCGCATCGGCGTCGATCTCGGCCGCCTCGACCATCTCGCGCCAGCGCGCCACGGCGGGGGCCGTGGCCTCGAGCCAGGCCGCGCGCTCTGCCTCGCTGGGGGCAGAGAAGACATGCGCCGGGTCCGCTTCCAGCACCGCGCGCTCTTTCAGGTCCTCCTCGGCCCAGAGCTCGACGATATTGCCGGCCCATTCGCTGGAGCAATATTCGCCCATGATCTCTTGCTGGGCCGCGCTCATGCGGTCCCAGGCCATGGGAGAGATCACGTAGACGAAGTTCGCCGCGTACATCGGCATGTCCAGGTGATAGGTCGCCGCATCGGCGATGCCCCAGGTCACCAGCGAGCTGTAGGGGCTGGCGGTGCCATCGGCGGTGCCACGGGTCAGCAGGTCGCGCATCTCGGCGGCAGAGGCCTGGATCGTCGTCGCACCGAGGCCCGACAGGTAGTTGCCCAGCGTGCCATTGGCGGGGCGGATCGACATGCCGTCCAGGTCCTCGGGACCGCTGACCGGGGCGGTGGTGTGGATGGTGCCCGGCGAATGCATGAAGGCCATGCAGAACTTCACGTCCGACATCTCTTCCTCGGCATAGGGGCGATACCACTGGTCCAGCGCCCGCGAGCCCGAGACCGCGTCCTTGAAGTTGAAGGGCAGCTCTCCGTAGGAGATCACCGGGAAGCGCCCGGCGTTGTAGCCCGGATTGACCAGGGTGATATCGGCGATGCCGTCGCGGGCCAGGTCGTAGTGATCGACCGCCGCCCCCAGCTGGCGCGCCGGGTAGAGCGTGAACTCGATCGAGCCGCCAGAGGCCTCCTCGACCGCCTGCATCCACTTGGCGGTGCCCTGCATCAGCGGGTGATTGGCCCCCACCCAGACGCCGAAGCGCAGGTTGACGGGTTTGTCCTCGGCCGCCACAGGCGCAGCCATCAGCGCGGCAGCACCAGCTGCCAGAATTGCCGTTCGCATCATCTCTTTCTCCTCCCTAAGAGTGTTGCCACGTTGGTCTTGAGCGTGTCGGTGTGTCGGGGCTCTCCTCAGCCCGTGTCGATCATCACCTCCACCAGACGCGGCCCTCCTGCCGCGAATGCACGGGACAGGGTGTCTTCCAGCTTGGCCGGTTCGGAAACCCTCTCCGCCGGGCAGCCCTGCGCTTCGGCCAGGGCGGCCAGCGACAGATGCCCGATGTCACAGCCGACGACTTCCTTGTTGCCGGCAAAGCCCTTGAGCGCGGCATAGCCGCCGTTGTTGAGCACCACGAAGATGACGTCGGCGCCATGTTCCACCGCGCTCCACAGCCCCTGCACCGAGTACATCGACGAGCCGTCGCCAAGCACCGCCAGAACGCTCTGGCCGGGCTCGGAGAGCGCCACGCCGACGGCGGCGGGGAGCGCGTAGCCCAGGCCTCCGCTGGCGGTGGCAAAGAAGCCCGAGGCGCGGTCGATGGGCAGGTGGTCATGCACGTCGCCCCGGCTCGAGGGCGCTTCCTCGACCACGATGCCCCCCTCGGGCCGCAGCTTCTGCAGGGTCGCAAGCGCCAGCGCCGGGGTGATGCCCGCCGACTTCGGCAGCCGGGCCTTGCGGCGCATCCGGGCGCGGCGCTTCGGGCGCGGCGTGCCGGCAGCGGCCCGCAGGGATGCGAGCGACAGCCCGAGATCGCCGACGATCGAGGTGCCGCAGACCGCGCCCGCCGCCTGGTGCGGGTCGCTGACGATCTGCACCAGGGCCGCGCCCTCGGGGGGCACCGTCGCGGGCATCTCGTAGTGATAGGTGAAGACCGGCGCGCCCAGCACGGCGATCAGGTCATGTCCCCCCAGCAGGCGCGAGATATCGGCCTCGTTGGCGGGCAGGAAACCGGCAAAGAGCGGATGGCTTTCCGGGAAGGAGCAGCGCGACGAGAGCGGCGCCACCCAGACCGGGGCCTGGTAGTGCTCGGCCAGGGCCACGGTGTCCTCCCAGGCGCCATCGGCATCGACCCCGGCCCCCACCACCAGCACCGGATCGGCGGCAGCTTCCAGCTGGGCCGAGACCTGCGCCAGGTTGGCGGCATCCGGGGTTGCCCGGCCTGAGACCTCGCGCAGCACCGGCGGCTCGCAGGGCAGCGCCCAGTCGTCCAGCGGGATCGACACGAAGACCGGACCGGCGGGCGGCAGGCAGGCCATGTGGATGGCGCGGGCGATGGCGGCGGGCACATCCTCGGCGCGGGCCGGTTCGATGGCCCATTTGACATAGGGCTTCGGCAGCTCGGTCGAGGCCTCGGAATAGAGGAAGGGATCGGCCTTCAGCAGCGGGCGGCTCTGCTGTCCGGCGGTGATCACAACCGGGGCGCGGTTGCGATAGGCCGAGTAGATGCTGCCCATGGCGTGACCCACCCCCGCCGCCGAGTGCAGGTTGACGAAGGCCGGGCCCCCGCTGGCCAGCGCATGGCCGTCGGCCATGGCCACCACCACCGATTCCTGCAGCCCGGTGACATAGCGGAACCCCTCGGGCAGATCACTGAACAGGGGCAGTTCGGTCGATCCCGGATTGCCGAAGATCGTCGTCATCCCATGATGTTGCAGCAGTTCAAATACAGCGTCACGCACGGTCATCGCGTGCCCGGAACCCGATCGGGTCATCTTTCCTCCCCACCCCGGCGGACCGGGGGCCTTCCTCTTCATGCATACATCGTGTCAGGGGAAAGCACATTTAGGAATTGCCATTCTGTGCGCCCAGTCATACGCTTTCTGTATGACCTGGGACCAGAGAAGCCTCTCGATCTTCCTAACCACAGCGAAATTCGGCAGTTTTGGCCGGGCTGCGCGCGAGATGAACCTCTCGCAGCCCAGTGTGACCCGTATCATCCGCCGCCTTGAGGCCGATGTGGGCACGCCGCTTTTCGACCGGACCCCCAATGGGGTCAGCCTGAATGTATACGGGGAAGCCTTCCTGCCCTATGCCAGCACCGTTGATGCCGAGATGGCGAATGCGGTGGACCTGCTGGATTCGCTGCGTGGTGCCAGTAAGGGCGTGGTGCGTGTCGGCGGCGTCGGCAGCGTCGTCTCGGGGCACCTGGCAACGGCGCTCAGACAGCTCCTTTCGGCGCAGCCCGGCCTGCAGGCACAGGTGGTCGAAGAGATCGAGGACAAGCTGCTGCTGGCCCTGAAGCGCGGCGAGGTGGACCTGGCGATCTCGCCCGAGCCCTATCTCGACGATGAGATCACCCTGGCCTGCCCCGAGGCGCTGCATGACCAGGTCGAGGTCTTCGCCGCCCCCGGCCATCCGCTGGCGGGCCGCGCCGAGATCCCGCTCGACGAGGCCGCCCAGCACCCCTGGGCGCTGCCGCCGCAGGACACGCCCGTCACCCGAGAGCTGCAACGCCGCTTCTTCGCCCATGGCATCGAAACCATCGAGATCGGGGTCTCGTCACGCTCGGTCAACATGCTGAAGAGCATGACAATGCAGGGCGGCCTGATGTGCTGGATGCCGCGCCGCCTTGTCACGCTGGAGCTCGAGACCACCCGGCTGATGGCCCTGCCCATCCCCGAACTGAGCTTCCGCCGCACCTTCCACATCTACCGCCGCCGCAAGGGGCAGCTGCCGCCGGCGGCGCTGCGGCTGCTGCGCCACCTGCAGGGACTTTCCGGCGGTAGCTGAGCCCCCGCATCTGTGTTTGCGCCGGGCGAAGCGCCGGGAGATAATGGCCCCATCAGGTGCCCCCTCGGGGGAGAATCGGGAAGCCGGTTGAAATCCGGCGCGGGCCCGCCGCTGTAACGGGGATCGACTGGCAGAGGCCACTGGGCATATCCGGGAAGGCGCCAGCTCGAGCTGATCCGAAGCCAGAAGACCGGCCTGGTGTCATTGCGTCTCGGGGTGGAGCCCGCGGCGCCATGCACAATGCGAGGCCCCGATGCCCAAAGATACCACCGCGCGGAAGCTTGCTCCGCAGCCCGCCCGCCAGTTCGATGCCGGCGAGCGCCAGGCGCTCTACGATATCATCAACGCCCGGCGGGACGTGCGGAACGAGTTCCGCCCCGATCCCATCGACCCCGCCGCCCTGCGCCGCATTCTCGAGGCGGCCCATGCCGCGCCCTCGGTCGGCTTCATGCAGCCCTGGGACTTCCTGCTGATCCGCGACCCGGACCGGCGCGCCAGGATTCACGAGGCTTTTCAGAGCGCCAATGCCGAGGCTGCGGAGATGTTCGAGCCCGAGCGCAAGGCAAAGTACAGCGCGCTGAAGCTGGAAGGCATCCTGACCGCGCCGCTGAATATCTGCGTCACCTGCGACCGCACCCGTGGCGGCAAGGTGGTGCTGGGGCGCACGCACAACCGTGACATGGACCTCTATTCGACCGTCTGCGCCGTGCAGAACCTCTGGCTGGCGGCGCGCGCCGAAGGCGTCGGCATCGGCTGGGTGTCGATCTTCCGGCCCGAGGACCTGCGCAGCCTTCTGGGCATCCCCGATCATGTGGAAATCGTGGCCTATCTCTGTGCGGGGTATATCGACGAACTCTTCGTGCAACCCGAGTTGCAGGCCCGCGGCTGGCGCGAGCGGCTGCCCATCGACAGTCTGATCCATGAAGAGGAATGGCCGGGGGCCTAGGCCCCTGCCCCGCGCGATGCAGTGCCCCGACGGGCGGGGCACTGCCATGATCCGGCCCGCGACGCGGCGGGCCAGAACGCTCAGAAGGTCATGCTCAGACCGACGACCAGCGTCTGCTTGGTGCGGTTGCCGTTGAAGCCGTCATAGCGACCGTAGACCACGTTCAGCATCGCCTGGCGTGACAGCGAGACCGTCGCCCCGACGAAGCTGTTCAGATAGGCGCTCTCGTCGACCAGATCCTCGTAGCTGTTGGCGAACTCCAGATCGACGCCCAGGCCGACGAAGGGGTGCACCTTGCCCGGCCCGACGTGCTGCAGCGAGGCCTTGGCGTAGACCGAGCCATAGGTCTCGGTGGCATTGCCACCGGGGCCGATCACCGTGCCGCCGAGGGAGTTCGTCGTCTGCTCGAACCAGGTCTTCTGCCAGGCGGCACCGACGTTGGGTCGCAGGATCCAGCCCGCAGGCAGGGCAGCGATATCGGCCTTGGAGAACGAGCCGACCGCATCGAGCTGCATGTAGAGACGCTGCGAGTCCTGCTCGGAGGTCATCGTCACGCCCGGCAGCGGAATGCTGGTGTCGGAGGTGATCTGCGACCAGGAGGCGCGCATCGCCAGACCCCAGTGATCGTTCAGCACCTTCAGCGCATCGGCGCGCAGGGCCCAGGCCTCGCTGTCGATGGTGCCGCCGTTGTGGCGCATGTCGATGGCGTTGCGATCCACCGAGATCCCCACCCCCATCAGCAGGTCCTTGTTGGGCGCGTAGAGATACTGCACCCCCAGGCCATGGGCCTCGCTGTCGCTTTCCAGTTCGGTGGCACCATTCTGGGTCGGCGTGGAATCCGTCCAGCGGTTGTCCGAGGTGAACCGCAGATAGGAGGCGGTCTCGCTCGGCCCCTTCTGCAGGCGCAGCATGGCCCCGAGCGGCGTGATCAGGTCGCTCACGTCATCCGAGTAGCCATCGGCCGGATTGCCCGGGATGCCGGCCAGCGCCGCCATCGAGCGGCCGTTGCCGACGCGCGATTGCACCGTGCCGAAGCGATCGTTCGAGGCCATGGTCCCCATCAGGCCACTCTTGCCCATGTTGGCAAGCACCTGGATGGACAGGGGCGGCGGGCCGCCTGCTCCCATGGGCGGCGGTCCATCCGCCTTGGCTGCCGTCGCCGAACACAGGGTTACCGCGCCCAGAGCGCAGGTCGCAATGAGTTTGAGCATCTCGCTCCTCCACTGTTTCTTGATGCTGCGGGGGCCCTCCTGCCCCCGCGGGTCAACGGGCGCGCGAGCTCTCTCGCGGCCAGTCCCTGGGCAGATCCCGACCACCGGCGCCCCGCTTCTCAAAGCCGGGGCCCGCCTGCCGCAAACCTGCCGAAGCCTGCCACCCCAGGGCCCGAGGGCCCCGCGACGGCGGTTTATCTACGAAGATGTCCTTTCCTCCTCCGTGCGGTCGCAACGTCCCCCGTCGACCACACTTCTCCTCTCGAATCGGACCGTAGCGAGAGGCAGGGGGTAAGCAAAAATTGATTGTTCTTGATGCATGTATTTACAGCGTGAATGGATAGCCATTCCCGCCGGGTCAAACCTCGGGCTCGGAGGCCCCCGCCGCATCCCTGACCAGGGCGCGTAGCCAGATCAGCCCCGGATCCCGCGTGCGGTGCTTGTGCCAACGCATGCTCTGCTTCAGCGACGCCACCTCGAAGGGGGCGGGGTGCATCCGCATACCGCCGCGCTCTACCGCGACCTGCGCCAGCCGGCGCTGGATCAGCGCGATGCGGTCGGTGCCCCGGATGAGCTCGGGGATCGCCGAGAAGAGATAGCACCAGAGCACGGTGTTGGGCTCGATCCCCGCCTCGCGGATGGCGACCTCGGAATAGCTCTTCTGCCCGCTCAGGGGCTCCATCAGCACCTGGGGGGCGGCCGCGAAGCATTCCGGCGTCATCGGTCCCTCCGCATGGGGACCATGGGCATCCACCAGCACCACCATCTCGTCCTCGAAGATGATCTCGTGGTCCTGGTCGATGGGCCCGAGATAGTCCGGCACGATCAGCATGTCCGCCTCGCCCCGGTCCAGCAGCTTGCTGGGGTCCGCGTGCTGCGGACGCAGGTTCAGCCGGATGTTCGGCGCCTGGTCGGCCACCCGGCGCGACAGCTCTCCGCCCAGGGTCGCCAGCGAATAATCCGAAAGGACGATGTTGAAGGTGCGCGCGTCGGTCAGCGGGTCGAAGACCGGCCTGATCCGCGTCGCGCTCTCGACCCGCATCATGATCTCGCGCACTGGCTCGCGCAGGGTTTCGGCCAGCGGAGACAGCTCCATCCCCCGGCCGACCTGCACCAGCAGCGGGTCGTCGAAGAAGATTCGCAGACGGCCCAAGGCGTTCGACATCGCCGACTGGGTGATGAACATCTCTTCCGAGGCCCGCGTCACGCTGCGCGTTTTCAGCAAAACATCGAGTGCCGCCAGCAGGTTCATGTCCAGCTTGTTGAAACGCATCTGCCTCCCCCTTCCACGAATTCACCGGATGAATGCCAGACATTCATCGAAGCAATTTTTTAAATACCTCTCCCAGAGCTACACGATTGGCAAGCAGGATTCGCGCCCGGCCAGTTCCGGGTGCTGGCAGATGGAGGAGCTCAGCCATGCGCATCATCGGACCCGACTACCTGGTGTTCGGGGTTGACGATCTGGAGGGATCGAAGACCTACCTTGAGGATTTCGGCCTGAAGCCGGTGCAGCTGGACGATACCGGCTGGCTCTATGAGGCGCTGGACGGCACCGGGGTCATCATCCGCCCCAAGTCCGACCCCAGCCTGCCCGCCCCGCTCGAGACCAAGAACATGCTGCGCCAGCAGGTCTACGGCGTCGAGGATGCCAGCGTGCTGGACGAGATCGAGGCCGAGATGTCGAAGGACCGCCGGGTCACCCGGCTGTCGGACGGCTCTCTCGAGTTCAAGGACGACCTGGGTTTCGAGCTGCGTTTCCAGGTCACCATCCGGCGCGAGCTGTCGATGCCGGCCGAGAAGATCAACGCCCCCGGCGCCCCGGCGCAGCGTGCTCCGAACGAGTTGGGTGTGACCGACGACATGGCCGCCCTGCCCCGCTCGCTCAGCCACGTGGTGCTCTTCGTGCCCGACATGGAGAAGGTGGTCAGCTTCTTCTGCGACCGCCTGGGTTTCGTGGTCACCGACGTGTTGACCGGTGCAGGTCCCTTCCTGCGTCCGCAGGCCAATGACGACCATCACACCCACTTCTTCATCCGCACCCCCGCCTACATGCAGGGCTGCGAGCACCTGGCCTTCCACATGGGCGGCCCGACCGAGCTGATGGTCGCCGGCGACCGCTTCGTGCGCAAGGGCTACCAGAGCTTCTGGGGACCGGGTCGCCACAAGTTCGGCTCCAACTGGTTCTGGTACTTCAACAGCCCCCTCGGCGTGCACTTCGAATACGACGCCGACATGGACAAGCACGACGATACCTGGGTCGCCCGCGAGGCACCGAACGGCCCCGAGGCCAGCCAGATCTTCCTGCTGCAGTGGCGTGAGAAATGGGCGCCCAGCGGAGGTCCCGAAGGCGGCTCCGGCGCATGAGCGCAGGCCAGCTGAGACTGTGCCACCGCGATGACATTCCAGAAGGCGCCGCCCGCGGCTTCCTGCCGCTGCCCGATGCGCCGCGCAATGTCATCGTGGTGAACCGCGGCGGGCAGCTCCATGCCTACATGGATTCCTGCCCGCATTACCGCGGCGGCACGCCCATGGCGTGGCGCAAGGACGCCTACCTCGACGCCGAGGGCGCCCATATCGCCTGCCATGCCCATGGCGCACTCTTCGACATCGAAACGGGGGCCTGCGTGTCAGGCCCCTGCCTGGGAAGAAAACTGACCCGAGTCCCCCTCTCAGAGGCGCCGGACGGGTCCATCAGCGTACCGGCCCAGGTCGCCGGACGCGCAGCACGGGAGAGCTGACAGTGAAAACGGGAGGAGAGACCATGGCAAGCGCACGCAGGGTCCTGATCATCGGCGGTGGCTTCTCGGGCATGTCCGCGGCCATCATGCTGGCCCGCGGCGGCATCGAGACCGACCTGGTAGAGATCGACGCCGGCTGGCGCAGCTATGGGGCAGGCATCAGCCTGCACGGCGCCACGCTGAGGGTGTTCCAGCAGTTGGGCATCCTCGATGACTTCAAGCGCGAAGGGGCCGCGACCGATGGGCTGATCGTGCGGATGCCGCACAACGACCAGGAAATCGTCACCCTGCCCACCCCGCCGATGCCCGGCACCGGCCTGCCCGGCAATGCCGCCATCATGCGCCCGGCGCTGGCCGCGATCCTTTCCAAGACCACCCGCGCCGCCGGGGTCTCGGTCAAGCTGGGCCACAGCTTCGAGACCATCGAGCAGGACGCCGAGGGCGTGACCGTCACCTTCACCGACGGCACCTCGGGTCGCTATGACGCGGTGATCGGCGCCGACGGGCTCTATTCCAAGACCCGCACCACGCTGATGCCCGATGCCCCGAAGCCCGCCTACGTGGGCCAGGCCGTCTGGCGCGCAGAGCTGCCGACGCCCGAGGGCCTCAACTCGCTCAACATGTGGCTGGGCGATGGTCTGAAGGTCGGGATCAACCCGGTCTCCGAAGGCCGCAGCTACATGTTCATCACCGAGGACCGGCCCAACAACGACTGGATCGAAGAGGCCGACCTGCTGCCCGCCATGAAGGCGATGCTCGACCGCTTCCCCTCGCCCATCCTGACCGCGGTCAAGGAGGCGCTGAGCGAAGAGAGCAAGCTGATCTATCGCCCGCTCGAGAAGCTGCTGCTGCCCCAGCCCTGGCACGTCGGCCGGGTCATGCTGATCGGCGATGCGGTCCATGCCACCACCCCGCACCTCGGCGCCGGGGCCTGCATCGGCATGGAAGACGGCGTGGTGCTGGCGGAAGAGCTGATGCGCGAGGGCACCGTGGCCGAGGCCTTCGCCCGCCACGAGGCACGCCGCTGGGAGCGCTGCAACATGGTGGTCGAGAACTCCGCGAGGCTCTCGGAGATCGAGGTGCAGCGCGGTGACCAAGGAGAGCACAACGCGATCATGGGACGTTCGATGATGGCCCTGACCGAGCCGGTCTGAGCCGCGTCGCGGAATCTGTCCGCCAAGGGCAGGCAATTGGGAAGGTCGGCGGAGGAGCCGACCGACAGGGAGGAAAACAAGATGACTGACACTGCAGCCCCCGCGGCGGCCATGGCCCCCGCGCAAGGTATCAAACGCACCGGAGCCGTCGCGCTCGTGGTGGGACATTGTGCGGGCCTCGTCGATCTGGTCGCGCTGCCCGTCTGGGTCGGCGCGCTGATCGGCCGCTTCGGCTTCGGCCCGCGTGAAGCCGGCGCCCTGGTGACGCTGTTCCTGCTGGGCGCCGTGCTGGCCAGCGTGCTGACCGCGCGCAACTTCACCCGGCTGCCGCGCAAGGCGCTGACCGTGGTGGGCTTCGGCCTGGCGGCGCTGGCCTTCCTGCTGGCCTCGCAGCAGACCGCCTTCCTGCCGCTCGCGGCCCTGCATCTTCTGGGCGGCCTGGCCAATGGCATGGCGCTGAGCCTCGTGCATGGCACCATGGGCCGCGCCGCCAACCCGCACCGGCTCTTTGCCTTCGCCGGCATCGGCCTGGGCCTCTTCGGCGTGATCTACATGGGCGCGGTGCCGCAGCTGATGCTGCAACATGGCGGCATGGTGCTGTTCTTCAGCTTCGGCGCGATCATGGCGCTGGCAACGCTGATCTCTCTGCTGGCCTTCCCCAAGGTCGAGGACCGCACCCAGGGCGCCACGCCGCGCAGCCCGCTGGCGCCCGGCGTGATGGCGGTGGTCGCGGGCGTCAGCCTGATGACCTTCAACCAGGCGATGGTCTTCTCCTTCGTCGAGGTCATCGGCTCGGCCCGTGGTTTCGCACCGCAAGCCATCGTCGGCACGCTGATCGCGCTCGGCCTCGTGAACTTCGTCGGCCCCGCCCCGCTGGCCGCGCTGCTGGAAAAGCGCATCTCGGCGGGCCGCGTGGTGATCGCGGGGCCGATGGTCCAGGCGGTGCTGGCGCTGGTGATCACCTTCGCCTCGGTCTTCGCCCTCTGGGCGCCGGTGGCCGCGGTCTTCGTGGCGGTGCAGGTCTTCACCCACACCTTCGCCTTCGGCCTGCTGTCCCGCATGGACAAGTCCGGCCGCACGGCTGCCGCCACCCCGGCCATGCTGATGACCGGCTCGGCGCTTGGTCCGATCATCGGTGGCGCCCTGCTTGAAGGCATCTCCATCGAAGCCCTGGGCCTGATGGCCGTGGTCGTCGCAGGCCTCTCGGTTGCCTGCTTCGCCCGTGGCATCCGCGCCAGCCGCTGATCGAACGACCGGGCCCGCGCCCCCGGGGGCGGGCCCGGCACTGCGACGACACAGACACGATACAGGGCCTCTACAGGGCCCGACATGGGGGAGGAGACCCAGATGTTCACACGCCTTTTCAAACGACCCGCCACCGCCCTTGCGCTGCTGGCCTGCACCGCGCTTCCGGCCATGGCAGAGACCAGCTTCACCGTACTCGGCAGCGGCGGCGGCCCGATCGCCCGCGCCGACCGCTCGCAGCCTGCGAACCTGCTGCAGGTCAACGGCCGCAACATCGTCGTCGACGCCGGTGACGGCCTGTCGATCCGACTTGCCGCCAAGCGCCTGCGCATGGGCGACGTGGATGACGTGCTGCTCAGCCACCTGCATTTCGACCACGTCGGCGGCCTGCTTGCGGTGCTCGGCCAGCGCTTCCAGACCAACCCGGCCAAGCCGGTGAAGATCTACGGCCCTCCGGGCACCAAGGCGCTGATCGACGGCATGGTCGAGGGCATGGGCCCGGCGATGGAAGCCGCCTACGGCATGGAAGATGCCACGATCATGACCGCGGACGAGCTGGTCCAGGTGCAGGAAATCCGTGGCGGAGAGAGCTTCTCGCTGGGGGATGTCACCGTCACCACGGCCAAGAACAGCCACTACAGCTTCGCCCATGGCAGCGAGATGGATCAGAAGTATGAATCCCTCTCCTTCCGCTTCGACACCCCCGATCGCAGCATCGTCTACACCGGCGATACCGGCTGGTCCGATGCGGTGATCGAACTGTCGCAGGGCGTCGACCTGCTGGTGGCCGAGCTGATCGACCTGCCCTCGACCATGGATGCCGTGCGCCGTACCGCGCCCGAGCACCTGATCGGCGAGATCGAGCAGCACCTGTCCAGCCACCACCTGTCCCCGGCAGAGGTCGGCCGCCTGGCCGCCGAAGCCAAGGCGGGCAAGATCGTCGCCACCCACCTTTCGGCCGGCGCGCGCATCACCCCCGAGATGACCGACGGCTGGGCGCAGGAGATCTCTGCCGCCTTCGATGGCGAGGTCGCCATCGCCCAGGACCTCCAGGACTACTGACACCGGCGCGGGGCATTCAGCGGATGAATGCCCCGCATCATGACTTTCCATTTTCCGAATGGATCCACGCCGAATAGCTCACCCTGATCCGAGGCCCCGGCCTCGGGACAACCCGCAGATCAAAGGACCCTTGCCATGGCGATGTTCAACTATTTCCCCAACTACGTCTGGAACCTGACGGTCTCCATTGCGCTCGGCTCCGGCGGCCAGATCGGCGAGATCATGGACATGTGCCAGCCGCTGCTCGAGAAGGCGAAGAATGGCGAAGATGCAGGCACCCGCGACTTCATGATCGCCTGGGTCGGCGTGGCCGACAAGCTGATCGGGCTGGCGGAAGAGGAAGAAGCCGAAAGCCGTTTCTTCTCGGCCGGCGAGATGCGCAAGCGCGCGGCGCTCTACTACATCGTCGCCGAGCGCATGCAGGGCCAGGGCGATCCCGAGCGCCTGGTGACCTACAAGAAGGGCCTGGCCAACTTCGAGCAGGGCACCCGGCAGGCCGGCGACAAGGTCCAGCGCTTCGAGGTCCCCTATGGCGACAAGGTCATCCCCGTGCTCTACACCCCTGCCGAGGGCGTCGAGGGTCCGGCACCCGCGGTCGTCTACCTGAACGGCCTGGATAGCTGCAAGGAGCTGCTCTACTGGTCCTGGCTGCCCCATGAGCTGGCCAAGCGCGGCATCGCCACGCTCTGCGTCGACCAGCCCGGTACCGGCGAAAGCCTGCGCCTGCTGGACCTGCCCGCGCATTACGACAGCGAGAAGTGGGGCACCCCGATCTACGAATGGCTGGCGGCCCGCGACGACGTGGACGCCGAGCGCATCGGCATCACCGGCATCTCGCTGGGTGGCTACTACGCGCCCCGCGTCTGCGCCAACGAGCCGCGCTTTGCCTCCGGTGCCGTCTGGGGCGCCAACCACAACTGGGCCGAAGTGCAGCAGAAGCGCCTGAAGCGCGAGGGCGAGAACCCGGTGCCGCACTACTGGGACCACGTGAAGTGGGTCTTCGGTGCCAAGGACATGGATACCTTCTTCGAGAAGGCGGCGGGCTTCTGCCTCGACGGCCAGATGGAGAAGATCAAGGTGCCCTTCCTGGTCACCCATGGCTCCAAGGACCGCCAGATCGCGCTCGACTACGCGCATCAGTCCTACGACCAACTGGTCAACTCGCCGAACCGCAAGCTGAAGATCTTCACCGAGCGGGAAGGCGGCGTGGAACACGTGGGCGCAGACAACATGAGCTTCGGCCGCAACTACATCGCCGACTGGTTTGCCGAGACCCTCGGCGGCCGCACCGGCGTGGAGGGCTGAGATGCGTTTCGCCACTCTTGCAGACGGCAGCCCCGACGGGCGGCTGCACCTGGTCAGCCGTGACAACAGCCGCTGCATTCCTGCAGCGGCGGTCTCCAGCCTGCGGCTGCTGATGGAGGATTGGGACAGCTTCGCCCCGGCGCTCGAGGCGGAATATGCCGCCCTGAACGCGGGCGGCGGTGCGCCCTTCCAAGCCGCCCAGGCGCTGGCCCCCCTGCCCCGCGCCTGGCAATGGCTGGACGGGTCGGCCTATGACAGCCACGGCGCGCTGATGCAGAAGGTCTTCGGCGCCGATCCGAACCCGGAAGGCCGCCCGCTGATGTACCAGGGCATGTCGCATTGCTTCCTTGGCGGAGCACAGGACGTGCCGCTGCCCTCGGAAGACGACGGCATCGACTTCGAGGGCGAATTCGGCGTGATCTGCGACAGCGTCCCGATGGGCAGCACACCTGCCGAGGCCGCCGCGCGCATCCGCCTGCTGGTGCAGATCAACGACTGGTCGCTGCGCGCCATTGCGCCCGTCGAGATGAAGACCGGCTTCGGCTGGGTGCAGGCCAAGCCCGCCTGTGCCGTGGCCCCCGTCGCGCTCACCCCCGACGAGCTGGGCGATGCCTGGCGCGACAGCCGCATCGACCTGCCGCTGCAGGTAGATCTGAACGGCAGCCGCTTCGGCCTCGCCGAGGGCTACCCGATGAGCTACGGCTTCGACCAGCTCCTCGCCCATGCCGCGCAGTCGCGTGACCTGGTGGCGGGTACGGTGCTGGGGTCCGGCACGGTCTCGAACGAGACCTACCGCGAGGTGGGCTCCACCTGCATTGCCGAGCGCCGGGCCATCGAGCTGCTGGACGAGGGCAAGCAGAGCACCCCCTACATGCACTTTGGCGACCGCGTCTTCATGGAGTGCCGCAGCCGCGACCAGGCGCCGCTCTTCGGGGCCATCGACCAGCAGGTCGTCAAGGGAGGTCGCGCATGAGCCGTCGCATCATCGACCTTTCGGTCACGCTAACCGACGATTTCCCCACCGATCCGCCCGGCATGGGCCCCTCGATCGAGTACAAGGCCCATGACAACGGCGCCGAGGACTATGCCCGCATGTTCGGCATCCCCGTCGAGCACCAGCTGGACGGGGCCGGCGCGGCGGCAGAGAAGCTCTCTCTGACCACCCATAACGGCACCCACCTGGATGCGCCCTGGCACTACCACCCGACGATGAACAAGGGCGAGCGCGCCATCACCATCGACGAGGTGCCGCTGGACTGGTGCATGGGGCCGGGCGTGAAGCTCGACTTCCGCGACATGCCTGACGGCCACGTGGTCACCGCCGAGGAGATGGCTGCGGAATTCGACCGCATCGGCCATGAGCTGAAGCCGGGCGACATAGTGCTGGTGAACACCCGCGCCGGAGCACTCTACGGAGAGCCGGGTTACCTGGCGGCGGGCTGCGGCATCGGGCGCGAGGCAACGCTCTGGCTGACCGAGCGCGGCATGAAGGTCTGCGGCACCGACGCCTGGAGCTGGGACGCGCCGCTGAAGGGCGTGGCCGACAAGGCCAAGGCCACCGGCCAGTGGGATCTCTTCTGGGAAGGCCACAAGGCCGGGGCCGAGACGGTCTATTGCCACATGGAGAAGATGGCCAATCTCGACCAGCTGCCCGACACCGGCTTCGAGGTCATCTGCTTCCCTGTCAAAGTGGCCCGTGGCTCTGCCGGCTGGTGCCGCCCGGTGGCAATCCTCGAGAGCTGAGTTCTTGGGGCATGCGCAAGCGCCCTCAGGGCGGCTGCGGGTGCCCCTGCCTTCCCGGACAGGACGTTCCCGCCGCGCGCCAAGGATCAGCCTGCCCCCCTCCCCTGACATCCTTTCCTGCCGCAGCCGCCCGCCGGTCTGACCGCCTTCGCGGGATGGCCTCGAAGACGGCGCGACTCCTCGCGCCGGGCGGCGGAGGCTGACTGCGACCGCGCCCTGGGTGGCACGGGAGATGGGGCGGGGTCAGACCCGCACCACCTCGATCCCGAGGGCGCGGTAGCGGGCCGCGACCTCTTCGGGCAGGCCGATATCGGTGAAGATCCGCGAGGCGCCGGTCAACGGCATGATCTTGGCCGGGCGCACCTCTCCGAACTTGGAATGGTCGGCCATGATCCAGACCTCGCGCGCCTGCTCGGCCATGACCCGGTTCACGTAGGCCTCGTTGCTGTCCTGGGTGGTGAGCCCCTTCTCGCGGTCGATCCCGTCCACGCCGATCACCGTCACATCCAGGTTGATGTCGCGCAGGGTGCGCTCGGCGATATGACCCACCGTCTCGGCGGTGCGGCGGCGCAGGGTGCCGCCGGTCAGGGTGACCTCGATGTCATCGGCGGTGCACAGGTCCAGCGCCACGTTGATCGCCGTGGTCACCACCGTCAGCGAGCGCCGCTGGATGGCCGGGATCATCTGCATCACCGTGGTGCCACCCCCGACGCCGACAGTCATGCCGTCCTGCAAGGCCGAAGCCACCGCTGCGCCGATACGGCGCTTCTCGGGCAGGTAGGACATCACCTTTGCGTCGAAAGGCAATTCCTCTCGCCCCTGAGGCAGCGAGGCGCCGCCATGGGTCCGGGTCACCGTCTTGCGGCTCTCCAGCTCCGCGATATCGCGCCGGATCGTCGCCAGCGAGGCATCCAGAAGCTTCGACAGCTCCTGCGCGCTGACGGTCCCACGCCGCGCGAGCTCTGCCAGAATCCTGTCGTGTCGCTCTGCACGGATCATACCGATATCCCTATGGAAACCCTGAAGAAGCCTAGATCCATATGCGCGCAGGCGGCAAGCACGCCGCGCAGGCAGAGCACAAAAAGGAAAAAGAGCACGCAGGGCCATAGATAGGTTCGATCGACCCCCGGTAGTCACCGGCACAATCCAGAAAACCCAAGACACCAGCCAAGGGCGCATGCCCCGCGCCAAGCTCCTTCTGATCGGCAGCGCCTGTGCCTCAAGGCCGGAAATTAGCGCCACCGGGGCCTTTGCGACCTCTGCTCGCATGAATATATCTAAGGGGAGATCAGGAGGGCTGACCATGGCCGGATTGAAATTGACATGCCTGGACTGCGGCCAGGTGAACCGCGTCCCGGCAGAGCGCCTGTCGGCAGATCCGAAATGCGGCACCTGCGGGGCCAGGCTGACCGGCACCAAGGTGTCCGAGGTGGACCCCGCGATCCTGCAGAAGGCCGCGCGCAACGATGACATTCCGCTGGTCGTGGACTTCTGGGCGCCCTGGTGCGGCCCCTGCAGGATGATGGCGCCCGAATTCGCCCGCGCCGCGACGCAGCTCAACGGCCAGGCGCGCCTGGTGAAGCTGAATACCCAGGACCATCAGGCCGCCGGGGCGAAATACGGCATCCGGGGCATCCCGACGATGGTCGCTTTCGCCGGGGGCAAGGAACGCCGCCGCCAGTCCGGTGCGCAACGCAGCACCGATATCGTGAACTGGGCAAAGGCCGTCTGAACGCTCGGGGCACAGGCCGCGGGCACCTTGTCATCGCGGAGGCCCACAGCTTTCCCGTTCCGGCAAGCAGAGACAGCTCCCAGCGGCCCTGCCCGCCAGCCTTGGCGAAAGCCTCTACGCGCTGAAAACACCTGGTTCGCCAAAGAGGCTCTCTGGTATCCAGCCAGGCAGCAGGCGGCTCAACTGCCGGAAACGGACGAGATCGGCAGCTTGCTCGACGCCTTCATCTCTTTCAGCGAGAGGTTGGAGCGGATGCTCGTCACGCCGGGCAGCCGCCTCAGCGTGCTGTCGACGAAGACACTGTAGTCGTCGAGATCCTTCGCCACCACGATCAGCAGGAAGTCGTCCGCCCCGGTCGTATTGTGGCAGGCAAGGATGTTCGGCGTGGTTTCCACGATGCGCTGGAACTCGGCGGTGGCCGCCTGGTCATGCTCGGAGCAGCGCAGCTGGACGAAGGCCATCACGCCCAGCCCCAGTTTCCGGCGGTTCAGATTGGCCTGGTAGCCTTCGATGATGCCGCTTTCCTCGAGCCGCTTCAGCCTCCGCCAGCAGGGCGTTTCGCTCATCCCGATGCGTTCGGCGAGCCTGGCATTGGTCATACGGCCGTCCTCCTGCAGCAGGGTCAGAAGTTGGGAGTTGATGCCGTCGATCTCGGGCATGGGGTAGATTCCTTCCGTAGACGTGGCAAGTATAGCAGATGCTGCCTCACAACCCCGCTCCGAAGAGGAAAAATGGCAATAGCATTTCACGTGCCGGGCGGTAATCTGCCCTTCCCAACCATCCCAGGCTGAAAGTCCCTGCCATGAAAGCCGTCCTTTTCGAGAAATTCCAGGAAGCCCCGAAGCTCACGACCGTGGCCGATCCGACGCCAGAGCCGCATGGCGTGGTGCTCAGGGTGGCCGCGACCGGTGTCTGCCGCAGCGACTGGCACGGCTGGATGGGGCATGACAGCGACGTCGAGCTGCCGCATGTGCCGGGGCATGAGCTGGCGGGCGTGGTCGAGGCCGTGGGCCGGGACGTGAGGCACTGGAAGCCCGGCGACAAGGTGACGGTGCCCTTCATCTGCGGCTGCGGCAGCTGCTCGGAGTGCCACTCCGGCAACCAGCAGGTCTGCCTGCACCAGGAACAACCGGGCTTTACCCACTGGGGCTCCTTTGCGGAATACGTGCCGATCCACCAGGCCGACCTCAATCTGGTGGCGCTGCCGGAAACGATGGACTTTGCCACGGCCGCCAGCCTCGGGTGCCGTTTCGCCACCTCGTTCCGGGCCGTCATCGACCAGGGCAAGGTCAGCGCCGGCCAATGGGTGGCGGTGCATGGCTGCGGCGGTGTCGGCCTCTCGGCGGTGATGATCGCGGCGGCGGCCGGGGCAAACGTGATCGGCGTGGACCTCGATCCGGCCAAGCTGGCCCTGGCAAAGGCGCTTGGCGCCGTGGCGGTCCTAGACGGAATGAATGCCGACGTGCCTGCCGCCATTCGGGAGATCACCAAGGGTGGCGCGCATGTCTCGCTGGACGCACTGGGGCATCCGGTCACCATGACGAATTCGATCCTCTGCCTGCGGCCGCGCGGCAAGCACGTGCAGGTGGGGTTGATGCTGGGAGAGCACGCGGCCCCCGCGATCCCCATGCCGAAGATCGTCGGACAGGAGATCGAGCTGCTCGGCTCGCACGGGATGCAGGCGCATCGCTACGGCGCGATGTTGGACATGGTTGCAAGCGGGCGGCTCGATCCGGCGCGCCTGGTGGGGCAGCAGATCAGCCTTGCCGAGGCCCCGCAGGCGCTGATGGAGATGGACAAGTTCCGATCCGTCGGCGCCACCGTCATCACCCGGTTCTGAGCCATGAAGACCATCGCACCGACCCGCGGCGGCACCGTGGCCTCCGCCCGCCTCGGCGGGCCGATTGGCCGGGGTTTTGCCCTGGCGCAGATGACCGCCTGCCAGAACCGGGCCGTCGAGCTTGAAAGGGTGACCGATGTTTGAGAAGGCCGACGATTATCCCGTCGATCCGATCATGATCGGCGCAGACCTCTTTGCGCAGGACCCCCGCCGGGACAAGCTGAACCTGACCGTCGGGATCTACCAGGATGAACACGGGCGCACGCCGGTGCTCGAGGCCGTGAAACTGGCCGAACAGCGACTGATCGAAACCCAGGCCAGCAAGTCCTACCTCGCCCTGACCGGAGATGCGGACTATTGCCGCCTGTTGGGCCATGAAATCCTTGGGGATGCCTACAATGCGGGCTGGGTGGCCGCGCAGACGTCGGGCGGCGCGGTCGCGCTGCGTGTCATGGCCGATCTTCTGGCGCAGCTGCCCGAGCCGCCGACGGTCTGGCTGCAAGCCCCGACCTACGGAAACTACGTTCCGATCCTGACGGCTGCCGGCGCGCGCCATAAAGCGCTGCCCTACTACGAAACGCTGCGCAGCGAACTCACCTTCGAGCAGATGATGGACGGCTTGCAGGCCGCCCGTCCCGGCGATGTCTTCCTGATGCAGGGCGTGTGCCACAACCCGACAGGCGCGGACATGAGCCAGGACCAGTTCGCGGCGCTTCTCGACAGGCTTGAAGCGCTTGGGGTCGTGCCCTGGATCGACCTCGCCTACCTCGGCTTCGCGCAGGACTTCGAGGCCGATTGCCTGATGGCCCGCCGCATCGCGGAGCGCTTTGACGAATGCATTGTCTGCATCACCCTGTCGAAGTCCTTCGGCATCTACCGCGACCGCGCCGGCGCGCTTTTCATCAAGACCCGCGCCAGCGACCAGGAGCGCATCACCCGCGCCGTCACGGCCATCGTCCGCTCGGGGGCATCGCATGCCCCGGACCATGGCCCGTCGGTGGTGCGGACAATCCTGCAGGATGCGGAGCTGAAGGCGCTCTGGCTGCGCGAACTCGAGCAGATGCGCCAGCGCGTCGCGCGCATGCGCGAGCGGATCGTGGTGACAGAGCAAGAGATGTTCGGCACCGACCGGCTTGCCTATCTTGGGCGGCAGGTGGGGATGTTCTCGCTTCTGCCGCTGAGTGTCGCGCAGGAAGCCGCGCTGACCAGGGATCATGGCATCCATGTCGTGCAGGGGGGCCGCATAAACGTCGCACGCCTCGGGGACGAAGATGTCCGGTGGCTGGTGGAGGCCGTCTGCCGGATCTTGTCAGACCCGTCCGGCTGACCCCCGCGACTGCCTGTCTGCAGCGCACCCCAGGTCGGCGATGGAAGGCTCTTGGCGAGGCCCGCCAAGGGCCGGGGCGCTGACGACAGGGGCCAGAGCAGGCAGACGCCTTGCCGCCCCGCGCCTAGCGCCTGCCCTGGGGCGCTGGCGCTGCCTTGTTGCCATCGAAAAGTGACCGCCTGATCGTGACGTGAACGCCAAAGTTGCCGTCTGCCACCTGCGTGACGCTGAAGTCCGCCGCGATGGACAGCAGGGCGTGGGCGTCGTCCTCGGTCAGGCCATAAACGTCCATCAGGAAGCGGCGCCCCTGCCGGAATGCGTTGCGCAATGCGTTGTCGACCGAAGAGCGCGTATAGACGTCGGTCTGCGCGCGGCGCCCGAGGTCACGCAGGTGGTTTTCAAAACTGAAGCTCTGGATCACCCATTCCTCGGGCGTCTCGATGATCGGCGCGGTGAGACCGCGTATCTGGGGCACCAGGTCTGTTCCCGCCTTGTGCAGCCTCAGGCGGACCGTTCCCGTCAGGGACATTTCCAGGCCGGTTCCGTTGATCTCGCCATCGCCCTGGCTGAAATGGCCATCCCCGATGGAGAGCAGGGCGCCCTCGACCGCCACGGGCAGGTAGATCCGGGCCCCCGGCCCGGCGCGCCAGTTGTCCACGTTGCCGCCGAAATACCCCGGCGGAATGGAATCCACGATATCGGCCTCGCGCGGCGCAACGCCGACGAAGCCGAAGTGGGGGCGGGCCGGCACCGTGATACCCTCGAGCGTCGCGCGGTGCTGCAACGAGCTCTGGTCGACGGGGATGCCGGGGTAGTCCATGATCGGGTGCTCGACGCCGAACGGGTCTGTCTGGGGCGTCCACTCGTATTGATAGAGCGCGCGGGCCTCGTCCGGGCGGGCCAGGTCGACCTCGAAGATCGTCACCGTTTCGTGCCGGGCCGTTCCCTGCAGGGGATCATTGTACTGATATCCCCACCAGGCCGAGGCATTGGAGCCGAAGGCCTTGCCCTTGTAGAGCGGGTTTGCCGAGGGACGCGGCGCGATCTCCAGTATCTCAACCTCCAGCACGTCGCCTGGCTGGGCACCTGTCACATGGATCGGCCCGGTGCAGATATGAACGCCGAAGCCCTCGCCCGCACCGCGCCCGAAGACCGAGGCGTCCATCGGCCCGGCCCCGCGCCGGTCCACCCCCTTGCCGTCACGCGTCCAGCGAAAGATGCTTTCCGCACCGGGGTCGCCTTCGATGAAACGGGCATAATCGTCGCCGCCATGCTGCGTCAGCGTCTCGACCCGGACGACCGAGCCGGAGGGAACGTAGAGAACCGGCAGTATGGAGCGGCTGATGTGCCCCCAATGCACCGTGTCGGCGCGGGCCGGCAGTATGAAATCAGCCGAGATGCCGTCGCCGGGTGTCGGTTCGGGAAGGCCCGCCGCGGGATCGGCAGGTTTCGGGCCCGGCGGTCGCGCCCGGACGCCCGCAGCCAGATCCGCCGCAACGCCCGGACTGCCTCGGAAGGCATAGGGCAGCGGCGCATGGCGGTTGTCCTCTCGCATTTCACTGGGCGAGATGCCGAAGGCCTCCCGGAACGAACGGCTGAAATGCGAGGCGCTGGCGAAGCCCCAACGATGCGCGATCTGGGAAATCCCCACGGAATCCTGGCTCATGTCGAGCAGATCGGCCCGGCTGCGCGCCAGGCGCTTCTGGCGCACGTAGCGCGAGAAACTGTCGCCGCGCAGCTCGAAAAGGCGCTGGACGTATCGCGGCGAAAGCCCTGCCAGCGCGGCAACATCGCTCAGGGACAGGTCCGGCATCATCAGTCGCGTGTCGATCGAGGCGGCGACGCGCTGGAAGTGCGCCACCTGGACCGAGGTCATCGCCGCATCGTCAAACTCCGCCTCGCGTGCGATGGCGCTGCAAACCACATCGAGCAGTGCGCCCTCTCCCGCGGCCAGGTCCTGCGGGGTCAGCGTGTCGAACTGCGCGCCGAGGACGGTCAGCATCGACCGCGCCATGTCGGAGGGGATCGAACTGCCAAGCACCAGCGGCCGGTTCGGCCTTTGTCGGCCCAGTCGGGCGGAGACGGCATCATGAGGGATTTCAAGCAGGATCGCCTTGGCGTCTCCTGACCATTGCAGACGCCAGTCGCTGCCCTGGTCGAGCACGGCAATGTCATTCTGGGCGAAATACTGCAGGTGGCCGTCCATCGACACCTCGCCCCGGCTGCGCAGCGTCAGCACCACCAGCAGCGGCGAGGGCCGTGCGCGGGACAGGGCAGGAGAGATCTCCTGCGGTGGCGCCACGAGGCGCCCCAGGCGCACTCCGCTGGCAAGCGGCAGCACGCTCAGCGTGCCGTTGAGCATTGTCTGTGCGTCGGACTGGCCGGTCAGCCCGAGGTCGGCAAGCGCCGCGCTCCAGCTGTCCGCGCGCGATGCCTCTGGCAACGTGGAAAGATTCAGATGAGCCGGTCCTTGCGTCATGTCCATCCCCAGACAAGCTTAGCCTGCGACGGGAGGCCTCCCGCCGCGAATTCGGGTCTTCGCCGTGACTTTCCGCCATTGTGCCGGATTCTTGTGCGCCTGTGTCGGCGAGCGCTTTGCAGCATGTGCACAAACTATTGCCCGCATGCGCAGTCGCCGGCGGAGCGGAGGGATCACCCGCCTCGACCCCATCCCTCAACCCTCTCATTCCAAAGGATTTCTCGTCCTTTGGAAAGCCGATCTGGGCGCAACGCCCTCCTGGCGCGGCAAAGCTTGCCCCAATGCAGCCGCTGAACCCAACTGGGTGCGCCGGCACCAGAAACAAATCAACAGGAGAGACGATCATGTGTCTTGGAGACGACGTGAATTGCCCCGATTTCGAGGCGCATTTCCAGAAGTTCAAGGAAGAGATCAATCCGGGTCGACGCGGTTTTCTTGGCGCCGGCCTGATGGGCGCAGGCGGGATCGCGGCCTTCGGTGCCACGGGCGGGCTGTCGCTGGTGACCCCGGCGCTGGCAGAGACAAGTGCCAGGAACGGCCCCTCCACGCCGTCCTATCACTACCTTCCCGCCAATTCGGAGACCGTCCATTGGGGCTATTTCAGCAAGACGCTGAAGCCGCAGGTTGAGGTCGACAGCGGTGACATCGTGACCATCGAGACGTTGACGCACCACGCGGGCGACGACATGGAGCGCATGGTTCAGGGCGACGAGGGCGCAGAGAGTGTCTATCTCTGGACCAAGGACAAGAAGGGCGTCGACCGCCGTGGCGCGGGGTCGACCGACCCTTCCGTCTACAAGATCGGTTCCGGCGACGGGAAGGGCGTGCATATCCTGACCGGCCCTGTCTATGTGCGCGGCGCCGAGCCCGGCGACGTTCTGGAGGTCCGCATCCTCGACTGTGCCCCGCGGCCCTGCGCCAACCCGGAATTCACCGGCCGGAGCTTCGGCTCCAACGCGGCGGCGGCCTGGGGCTACCACTACAATGACATGCTCAATAACGCGAAGCGCGAGGTCATCACGATCTACGAGGTCGATGCGACGGGCCACAAGAGCTGGGCAGAGGCTGTCTACAACTTCAAGTGGGTGCCGCAGACCGACCCGTTCGGCGTGACCCACAAGACCATCGACTATCCGGGTGTGCCGGTCGACCACTCCCTGACCTCCCGGAACTTCGACGTGCTGAAGGGGATCCGCATCCCGATCCGGCCCCACTTCGGCACGCTCGGCGTGGCGCCGGCCGAGGCCGATTTCGTCGACTCCGTCCCCCCAAGCTATACAGGCGGCAACGTGGACAACTGGCGGATCGGCAAGGGTGCGACCATGTACTACCCGGTGTCCGTGGACGGCGCGCTGCTCTCGGTCGGCGACCCCCATGCGTCGCAGGGCGACAGCGAACTTTGCGGCACGGCCATCGAATGTTCGCTCACCGGCACCTTCCAGCTGATCCTGCACAAGAAGGCAGACCTTGGCGGCACGCCGCTGGAGGAGATGGATCACCCGATGCTCGAGACCCAGACAGAATGGCTGGTGCACGGCTTCTCGGTGCCGAACTACCTGGACGACCTCGGCCCGACCGCCCAGTCGGACATCTACGGCAAATCCTCCATCGACGGCGCGATGCGGGACGCCTTCCGGAAGATGCGCAAGTTCCTGATGACCACCAAGGGCCTGACCGAGGACGAGGCGCATTCGCTGATGTCGGTTGGTGTCGACTTCGGGATCACCCAGGTCGTCGACGGGAACTGGGGCGTCCATGCGATCGTGAAGAAGGACCTCTTCTCCGGCCGCGCCTAGATCGGCATGGCGAGCCCCCCGCGCGGAGCATCCGTTCCGCGCGGGGACAGGCGCCCCTTCAGAGGGCGCCCGACATGGCCCAGGAAGCAGACATCACCGATGCAAGTCTGCCGCCAGTTTTCAGGACAAAGGCACGGCAACACCGGTGCCCCTGCCCTTGCAAATGCACTGAACGGCAAACAGGTTCATGCAAACCGGAAGCGGCCATCAGCTTTACACTGAAGCGAAACCATTGATCTATTGGAGAATAATGGTGCCCGGGGGCGGAATCGAACCACCGACACGAGGATTTTCAATCCACTGCTCTACCCCTGAGCTACCCGGGCACGGGAACGGCATCTGCCGTTGGGTGGAGGCGTTCTAGGCGACAGGCGCGGGAGTGTCCAGAGGGTTTTTCACAAAAAGATCGGCGTCGTGGCGGCAGCTTGGGACGGCCTGAAAATCTTCCCGCAAATGCCCGGAAAGGCTCAGGAAAGACGGTCCGGGCGGCCGGGGCGTTCCAGCGCCTCGGCGGCGGCATCCAGGGCGGTTTCGATGTCATCCGGATCGGTCGAGGGTACCGCGTAGGTGCCGCTCAGCCAGCGGGCCAGGTCAACGTCGGCGCAGCGGGCGGAACAGAAGGGACGGATCTCGGGATCGGACTTGCGGTTGCAGATCGGACAGCTCATCCAAGCAATTTGCCAAGAAGCGGGCCCAAAGGCAAACGGGCGCGTTTGCGTTGCAGCTCGTAGTTGCCGAGCGGTGTCCAGCCGGCCAGGACGGTCTCGGTGGAGTCGCTGCGGAAGCCGGCGCGCAGGGCGCTTTCAAACTGGCGGCGGTCCTTCTTGCCCATGGGCGCGAGGTCCAGGAAGATCTGGCCTCCGAGGCCGCGCAAGCGCAGCTGACGGGGCAGCTCCTTCGCCGTGGCGAGGTTGGCGCGCAGGCCCGCGGCGGGGCTGCCGTCGGCACCGGTATTCACGTCGACCGCGACACAGGCGCGGGTGGCCTCGATGAAGAGACTGGCACCGCCGGGCAAAGCCGCCTCGGGGCCAGAGAGCGCCTCCAGGTCACCGTCCAGGCCCATCTCGGCGAAGCGGCCTTCGCCCTCGAGCACCGGGGCCTCGGGCCAGTCGCGCCAGGCCAGCTCATGGGGGCCGGGACCGTCCAGCAGCTTCTCGGGACCGCTGCCCGCATCGGCCAGGACCTGGGAGGCGAGCTCGGCGGTGGCGGCGATATCCTCGGCGATGGCCTCGGGGTCGGCACCTTCGCAGGCGGAGCGGAGGATGACACCGGCGGGATCTTCGCCCTGCATCAGGGGGTGGTCGTCCAGCACGTCATGGGCCACTTCCAGCGCCGCCTCACGGGCGTCATCGTCGCGGATCGCGCGCGAGGCGTTGAGGCCGGGCGCGCCGGGGGTGACGATGCAATAGCGGCTCTTGAACAGCACCTTGGCAGTCAGCGGCAGGGCCTTGCCGGGCTCGGGGTAGCCGGTGACCTGCACCAGCAGCGACTGGCCGGGGGCCAGCCCGCGCACCTGGCGCAGGAAGCCCATGCCCTCGGGTGTCTTCACGAAGACACCCCCCTGCCCCTTCACCGGGCGATCGACCACGGCGCGGTAGATGGTGCCGGGGCGCACGGCCTCGGGGTCATCCAGCAGCAGGTCCGAGGGACGGCCGTCTTCCAGCAGAAGTGCCGCCTCGACCGGCGCGCCGCCGGTGGGATCGGTGAGTTGGTCGAGAACGATCTGCAGACCCTTCATGCGTCCCTCCAGAGCGGCCATCCTGCCGCGCTCAGCAGATGCGCCGTCTCGGCCACGGGCAGGCCCATGACGGCGGAAAAGGACCCTGAGATCCATGGAATGAAAGCGCCCGCGGGCCCCTGGATGGCATAGCCACCCGCCTTGCCCTGCCAGTCGCCGGTCGCCAGGTAGCCGTTCACCTCGTCATCCGAGAGGCGCTTCATCTGCACGGCGGTGACCACGTCACGCTCCCAGATGCGGCCCTGGGCCTTGACGGCGATGGCGGTGATCACGCGGTGGCGACGCCCCGACAGCGCATAGAGAAATTCAGCCGCCTCTCCCGCATCCGCGGGCTTGCCGAGGATACGGCGGCCCAGGGCGACGGTGGTATCGGCGCAGAGCACGATCTCTCCATCGCCTGCCGTGACGGCAGCCGCCTTCTCGCGCGCCATGCGTTGGCAATAGGGTCGCGGCAGCTCGGCCTTCAGGGGCGTTTCATCAATGTCGGGGGGACGGATATCGTCAGGCGTCACCCCCAGCTGAGCCAGAAGCTCCAATCGCCGGGGGCTGCCAGATCCGAGGACGAGTTTCAAATCAGGCCCTCTTGAAGAAAGAGACACCGCGCGGGCGCGATGTCACTTGAAGCGGTAGTTGATCCGACCCTTGGTCAGATCATAGGGGGTCATTTCGACCTGCACCTTGTCGCCAGCCAGAACACGGATGCGGTTCTTGCGCATCTTGCCTGCCGTATGTGCGATGATCTCATGGCCGTTCTCGAGCTCGACCCGGAATGTCGCATTCGGCAGGAGTTCCTTCACGACGCCGGGGAATTCGAGAATGTCTTCCTTGGCCATGTGGTCTCCTGTAGTCAGTGGGGGACGCGACTGCGCGCGTCCGTGGCGCGTAAATGAGCGCTCTGCGTCAAATATTCAAGGAAATTCTCTAGCGCAGGTCGCAAGTTTCGAGAGAGCTGTCATCGGATTGCTCGTCCCAGTGCGCGAGGTTGCGCACCCGCCCCTTCTGACGCACATGGCGGATGGCCGCAAGATCAACCGCTGCGTAAGTCCAGCCCGGCTGGTTCATCTGACCCTCTGCCAGCACGCCCGTGGGCGGGAAGCCCTCGTCCGGCGGGCCGAAGATACCGCCCATGCCCCAGCTCACGTCCACCGCCTCGACAAGGGGGTATTCGCCCACGATCGAGGACATGACAGAGACGCATTGCCCCTCAAGCGCGCGGGCCATGGCGCCGATGCGGACACGCCAGTAGCCCTCGAGCGCATCGGTGGCCGAAGGCACCAGCAGCAGCTCGGCGTCGCGCTGCGCACGGGCCTGAAGGGGAAACTCGCTGTCGTAGCAGATGCTTATCGCCAGCTTGCCGATCTGGGTGTCGAAGACCTTCAGCGGCCCCGCGCCTTCCACGCCCCAGGGATCGCGCTCCCACAGGGTCATGACCTGCTTGTCCTGAAAGCCCATCTGGCCGTTCGGCGCATAGAGATGGGCGCGGTTGGTGATCCGTCCCGCCTCGATCACCGGACCCGAAGCACCGACGATATGCACCCCATGCGCCCGCGCCAGCTTCAGGTGCAGCGCGTTCACGTCGCCCCAGAGGTTCGAGATATAGCGGCTGGCGGCCTGCAGGTCGGCGCAGATCTCCTCTCCACCGATGGAGGCCAGCTCCATGGCGCCATACTCGGGGAAGACCAGCAGCGAGGCCCCCTGCCCGGCAGCTTCCGCCACCCAGGCCGAGAGCTTGGCCTCATAGGCGGTCCAGCTGGTGAAGACATCGAGCGGATAGGCGGCGGCGGCAACTTTCATAGGGTTTTCATCCAGAATTGCAGCTTGTGGGGGCTTTGGTCGCTGTCCCCGATATCGGTCCAGCGGAATTCGGCCTGAACGCCCGGCAGCGGGGCATAGCCGCGCTTGCGCCAGAAGGGATCGAGCGGGCTGTACCCTTTGGGCCTGGCCGGGTGATCCTGGGGGCGGATGACGCTGCAGAAGGCCGAATATCGGCGGCCAAGCGCCTTGGCATGGGCTTCGCGGGCGTCGAAGAAGGCATTGCCGATGCCCTGGCCGCGATAGGCGGGCAGCAGGACCGACTCGGCGCAGTAGAAGATCTGCTCCAGCGGCTCGGGGCGTTCGGCGAAGGGGGCGGCGAAGTCCTCCGCATGCGCCTCCATGGCCATGCCGGTGGCGACGCCGACGATCTCGTCGCCGTCCTTTGCCGCCACGACGATGGCAGAGGGCGCCAGGTAATCGTCCAGGTACTGCCGTTCGTAGGAGATGTCGCCGTCGTAGAGATAGGGCCAGTCGCGGAAGACCGCGATTCGCAGCCGGGCCACGTCATCCAGCGCCGCCTCCAGCGCGCCGCCCGTCAGCACCTCGATCTTCATTTCGAGACCTGCGCCACCCAATCCGCGAGATTGTAGTAGGTCGTGACGCGGCAGATCAGCCCGTCTTCGTCGATGTCGAAGAAACTGCCTGCGGGCAGGCGATAGGTCTGACCCCTGGCCTCGGGCAGGCCCTCGTCCGTCGCAAGGTAGCTGCCATTCACCACGAATTCCGCCGCCGCCCGGCGTCCGTCGGGCGAGACGAAGATCACCATGTCCGTCAGCAGCTCCTTGTAGCAGCGGGTCATGTGATCGTTGAACTCGGCAAACAGCGCCTTGCCGGTGCGGATCTTGCCCTCGTTGACATGGTGGGCGACGTCCTCGCTCAGGCAGTCGAGCATGGCATCGGTGTCGCCCGCGTTGAAGGCGTCGAAGTAGCGCTGGATAATCTGGGTCATGCGGCCTCGGAAGGGGGACCGAAACGGTCTTTGAGTTTGGAGATGATCTGGTCGCGGCTCTGCCGATAGGCGTTCAGCTTCTGCTCGCGGTTCTCGCCGATCCCGGTGGGGTCCATGATCGGCCAGTATTCCACGGTCAGGTGGAAATAGCGGGTCAGCTCCAGCGCCGAGCGCTGGCTGGCGGGCGACAGTGCTACCACCAGGTCGAACGAGGAAAGGTCATCGCCCCATTGCTGCATTTCCTCGAAGGAACGCGAGCGGTGGCGGGACAGCTCGACCCCCAGTTCCTTGCAGACGGCGATGGCGAAACCGTCGATCTCGAGGTCATTCCGGACCCCGACGGATTGCACGTAGGTGTCGGTGCCGTAGAGCTTCTTCATGATCCCTTCGGCCATGGGGGAACGCACCGCGTTGTGGTCGCAGCAGAACAAAACCGATTGCGGACGTTCCGCTGGCAAGACCTCTTTACCCTCCGAAGTGCAACACGCAGATGAGCGTGAACAGCCGCCGCGCCGTGTCATGGTCGACGATGGCTTTGCCTTCGAGTCGTTCCACCAATACACGCGCGCCCTCATCATGGATGCCACGGCGCGCCATGTCGATGGTCTCGATCTGCGCCGGGGGCAGATTCTTCACCGCATCGAAATAGCTTTTGCAGATGGCGAAGTAATCCTTCACCACCTGGCGGAACGGTCCCAGCGACAGCAGGAATTGCGCGGCCGGACCGCCGTTTTCGGTCTGCACGTCGAAAACCAGCCGCTTGTCGCGGATCGACAGCCCCAGGCGATAGGGTCCCTCGGGCACGAGCCGGTCATCCCGCTTGGGAAGCGAGAAGGAATTCTCTTCCATGAGGTCGAAGATGGCGACCCGCCGTTCCTGCTCGATCTCCGGTGTCGGAGGCGGCAGATTTCGGTCGTCCAGCTCGATATGCGCTATTCGGGACATGATCATCGTTTCCCTCGTTCTCCGGACGAGCTCCCCTCGGGTAAAGGATATGCTGCATCGCAGAAAAGCGCTACAAATACTTTACAAACGATTAATCTAACGAAGCGTCAGCATGGCGCAAGCGGCCAGAGCGCATCAGCCCTCGTTGAGCTTGTCCAGACGGGCGCGGACGGAAAGTCCGTGCGCCTCAAGGCTTTCCGAGATAGCCAGCCGCTCTGCCGCCGGGCCGATGGCCTTCAGGGCCGCAGGGGTCATCTGCGCGAGCGTTGTGCGTTTGAGGAAATCCATGACCGAAAGGCCCGAGGAGAATCGGGCCGAGCGCGCCGTCGGCAGCACGTGGTTCGGGCCGCCGACATAGTCGCCGATGGCCTCGGGGGTCCAGCCGCCAAGGAAGATCGCGCCCGCGTGCTGGCACTTCTGCGACAGCTCCAGCGGCGCGGCGGTGCAGATCTCGAGGTGCTCGGGCGCGATGCGGTTGGACAGGGCCGCGGCCTCGTCCAGGTCGGAGACGGTGATCACCGCCCCGTTCTCGCGCCAGCTGGCACCGGCAATCTCGCGCCGTTCCAGCGTTTCCAGCCGCTTCTCGACAGCCGCGGCGACCGCCTTGGCCAGCGCGGGGCTATCGGTGATCAGGATCGACTGGGCGCTTTCGTCGTGCTCGGCCTGGCTGAGCAGATCAAGCGCCAGCCAGTCGGGATCGTTGTCGGCATCGGCGATGACGAGGATCTCGGACGGCCCGGCGATCATGTCGATGCCCACCTTGCCGAAGACCCGGCGCTTGGCGGCCGCCACATAGGCATTGCCCGGCCCGGTGATCTTGTCGACCGGGGCCACGCTCTCGGTGCCATAGGCCAGGGCGGCAATCGCCTGGGCGCCGCCGATGCGATAGATCTCATCCACGCCGGCCAGCCGCGCGGCCATCAGCACCAGCGGGTTCACCTTGCCATCGGGCGTCGGCACCGCGATGGCCAGACGCTCGACCCCGGCCACCTTGGCGGGGATGGCGTTCATCAGCACCGACGAGGGATAGGAGGCCAGCCCGCCCGGCACATAAAGGCCCGCCGCCGACACGGCCGTCCAGCGCCAGCCGAGAGAGGCGCCGTCGGGATCGGTCCAGAAGGCATCTTCCGGCATCTGGCGGACATGGTAGGCGCGGATGCGCTGCGCGGCGGTCTCCAGGGCCTGTTTCTCGGCCGGGGGCACGTTGGCGCAATGTGCGTCGACTTCCTCGCGGGTGAAGGCGAGGCTCTCGGGCGTCAGCTCCAGGCGGTCGAATTTCGCCGTCAGCTCGATGAGGGCGGCGTCACCGCGGGCGCGGACATCGGCGATGATCCCGGCCACCGCGTCGTCCACATCCGGCGAATCCTCACGCTTGGCACCGAGCAGGGCGGTGAAGCGGGTTTCAAAATCGGCGTCGCTGGTGGACAGGAAATGCGGCATCAGGGTCCCTCCGGGGTTCGGCACTCTGTAGACCGAAGCCAAAGGCGGGTTCAAGCGGGCATGCCGCCGCTGCCCTCCGGGATCACCGGGCCCCGCGCGCGGGGGATCACGGCCCCCTGCCTGCACTGGCCGCTGCCAGCTTCATTCCCCGTGGTCGGGCACCTTGCCAGAGAGCGCCTGGTAGGGACGGGTGACATCCTTCAACACCGCTTCCAGCGCCTCGACCTTCAGCCGGATCGCGCCGTCGCCGGCGAGGGTGATCAGAAGCTGCCCCGAGGGCGGCTCCTGGTCGGGGATGAACTCGAGCGAAAGCACCGACAGGATCATGTCGGGATCGGCGCGGCTGACGCCCTGGCTGGCCACGGCCTGCACGTTCTCGAAGACCAGCAGCGCCCGCACGCGCTCGGCGCCGTGGCGATCGCGCGCCCCGTCTTCCCAGCGGAACCGGTTCAGCAGCATGGCAAAGCGCTTCTCATCGCGCATGAAGCGCATCTCGGTCACCGGCAGTACCGCGTCCTGGACCAGGGCAGAGAGGACCTGCAGGTCCTCTCCGGTCAGGGCACCCAGGTTCAGCGGCGCTTCACCGCCATCCTCAAAACGTGCGTCTTCGGTCATTCCGTGATCCGTTCGATCTTGGCCCCGCAGGCCGACAGCTTGTCTTCGACGCTCTCGTAGCCGCGATCCAGGTGGTAGACCCGGCTGACCACGGTTTCGCCCTCGGCGGCAAGACCGGCCAGGATCAGCGAAACCGACGCCCGCAGGTCGGTGGCCATCACCCGCGCGCCCTTCAGCCGCTCGACGCCATGCACCTTGGCCTGGCCACCATGCACCTCGATATTCGCCCCCATGCGGGTGAGCTCGGGCGCATGCATGAAGCGGTTCTCGAAGATGGTTTCTTCCAGCACCGAGGTCCCTTCGGCGGTGCAGAGCAGCGCCATCATCTGCGCCTGCAGGTCGGTCGGGAAGCCGGGAAAGACCTCTGTCTTCACGTCCACCGCCTTGATGCGGTCGCCGCGGCGCTTGACCTTCACGCCCTTCTCGGTGGCCTCGACCGAGATCCCGGCCTCGTCCAGCTTCTCGACGAAGGCGCCCAGAAGCTCCAGCGAGCCGCCGACGCATTCGACTTCGCCACCGGCGATGGCCGGAGCCAGCATGTAGGTGCCCAGCTCGATGCGGTCGGCGACCACCTGGTGGGTGGCACCATGCAGCGCGTCGACGCCCTGGATCTCGATCCGAGAGGTGCCCTCGCCTTCGATCTGGGCGCCCATGGCGCGCAGGCATTTCACCAGGTCGACGATCTCGGGCTCGCGGGCGGCATTGGTCAGCACCGTGGTGCCCTTGGCCAGCGTCGCCGCCATGACGATGTTCTCGGTGGCACCCACGGAGGCGAAGCGCAGCTCGAACTGCGCGCCCTTGAGCCGGCCGCCCGCGGTCTTGGCGTGCAGGTAGCCGTCGCGCAACTCGATCTCGGCGCCAAGCGCCTCGAGCCCCTCGATATGCAGATCCATCGGACGCGCGCCAATGGCGCAGCCGCCGGGCAGCGAGACCTGCGCCTGACCCGTCCGCGCCAGCAGCGGGCCCAGCACCAGGTTGGAGGCGCGCATCTTGCGCACGATATCGTAGTCGGCCCAGCTGGAGGTCAGGTCATGGCTGGACAGCGCCAGCACCTTGCCGTCCTGCATGCGAGAGACCTCACCGCCCAGGCTTTGCAGCAGCGCCGACATCGTCTTGATGTCGGAAAGGCGCGGCGCATTGGTCAGCGTCAGCGGTTCTTCCGACAGAAGTGTCGCCGGCATCAGTGCCAGGCAGGCGTTCTTGGCGCCCGCGATGGGAATGCTGCCGCTCAGCGGGCCATTGCCCTTCACTAGGATCGAATCCATGCCTCTAGTCCTTTTCCTGCTCGTCCGCCCCTTCGGGGCTTTGATTGTCTGTCGAGGCCGCCCGCGCGCGTGCCTGCGCTTTCCGTCGGGCGAGATTCGCCTTCAGGGCCGATTTCAGCCTTTCATCGCGCGTCTGCGCATCTTTTCCAACGTCCGGTTTCCTTGCCATAGGCCTTCTGTAAAGCAGCCGGAAAAAAGCGTCCAGATTGTGCTTGCACCCCCGGCGGTTTGCGTCTAATCACCCGCCCACGGTCGCCGGGAACGGCAGCCGGGCCCCGGCGCCGGGGCGGTGAGATCACCGCGAAGGCGCATCGGAATGCCGCAGTAGCTCAGTGGTAGAGCGCACCCTTGGTAAGGGTGAGGTCGGGAGTTCAATCCTCCCCTGCGGCACCATCTCTTCTTTTTGGTTGTTGAAACCAGCTAACACCTTGAACGGAAAGGTGGTTTCTGTAGTTCGATAACCGTTTTCCCGGCTATAACGAAGTGGCTCGGAAAATGCCAATCTCAGCACAGTGCGTTTCACGGCAAGAGAACCATTTTCGTATATTTCCCAAGGCCTTGACAGGAACACAAGCGAGAGTTCGATAAACTCTTCCAACCTCCCCTTGGCCGGGATGTGGTTTTCGATCCTTTCAGCAAGCACAATCTTGTCGCGTTCCAGCCGCTCGATCCGTTTTTCATAGGCAGTGATCACAGACGGGTTTGTCGCTTCTACAATCCGATCCAGCACACCTTCGATCTGAGTCTCGACCTCTTTGAGCTGTTTAACCATTGCCTGCTTGGCGACGTGCGCTTCCGCCAAATGCATATCCCAAGCGTCGATGAACATCTGCTTTGCGAGCGCGAAGAAGCGCTTGGACGGTTGCATGTTTTTCAAAATGTCTGAGAAGCCGTCTTCGATCCGTGCACGCGGGACCGATTTGCGCTTTGACTCGCACCCCCTCGTGTCACACAGGTAATAGGCGTAACGTTTGCGGCAGCCTTTGCTCCAGGCAGCCGTCATTGGCTTGCCGCAGTCATCACAACAGACGAAGCCACGCAGCGGAAAATCGACACTGATGTCCTTTCGCGCCGCTGGGCGCGCTCCGGCGTCGAGGTTCTTCTGGATGCGGGTGAAGGTGTCGAAGCTGATGAGTGGCTCATGATGCCCCTTGCGGAGGCTCACATTCCAGTTGGGCACTTCGATAAAGCCCGCATAGAGCGATTGTTTGAGCATCTTCGTGACCTTCCAGGCCCGTACCTCGCCATTGGGCAGGTCTTTGGGGAAATCCGGCTTGCTTTCGAGAAAACGCTTCACCTCCGCCTGGGAGCGGAAACGGCCTATCGCATAACTTTCAAGCGCCTCCCTGACGATGGAGGCTAAGGGTTCGTCGTAAACCATCAACTTGCCATGAACGCGGTCAGACGCGTAGCGGTATCCAATCGGCGCATGGAAAACCCAATAGCCTTTCTCGACGCGGGCTTTCATCTTCTGGATCACTTGGCGGCGATTTTGTTCGCGCTCAAGTTCGCCCTGGGCTGCAATGATCGTCTCGATGAACTTGCCTTCCGGCGTATCGTCATCAAGTTTGAAGTTCAGGCATTCAATCCGTGCGCCACGCGCCTGAAATTCCCGGCGCAGCTTGATGTGAAACTCGGTGTCGCGCGCAAATCGTTTGAGATCATCGAAAACCACGATGTATTTTTCGCCCGGCTGGGCATCGAGGAAGCTGAGCAGCGCCACCATGCCGGGGCGGTTCATGAAATCACCACCGCCGGATGCATCATCTGGAAACACTCCGACGACCTGGTAGCCCTTTGAATCGGCATATTGACGACACCGATGCTCTTGGCTTTCGAGCCCGCCACCCTCCGTCTTTTGTCGCGTGGACGATACGCGGCAGTAGATCAGCGCCTTGGGCACAGTCTCACTTTGTATTTTAGCTTCTCCCATGAATCTTCCTTCCTCGCGTTGGGCCTAATCGACTTCCGGCGCGCTGTTGAATGTTTCTGCAATCTTTGATTTCTCTGAGTATACCCGTCCCAACTTGCCAAGTGGCCCTGGATCAGAATTTTCTTGATTCTGCCCACAGGCGAGTTGCGCTGGATGGATATCGAAGCCGAGTTTAACAAAACCGACCATGACTTCCCACATGTCTTGCAGGTAGGCTTCCTTTTGAGCCTGTGACATATCGGTTCCGTCCAGGAAGGATTGATAGCGCTCGACATCGACGGTGATTGTGGGCCGCGCCGCGCCATTGAATCTATTGCAGGTCCTGTCCTCACTCATCGCCTCTGCCTTTCCGGTTAGGGAGTTCCAATCCTCTCTCCAGGTATCTGGAAACGGTCGGCGCAGTGGGCGGTTTGGTGGCGGAACTTGACATAACTATGCGTGTATTTGGCTCCCCATTCATATACCCATGATAGCATTCCACTTTGGGATCATGCAAAAAGTACTGCCTCAACAAGGGCTTAGGATAGGACCTATTCTAAAGTATAACAGATACTTAGTCGGGGCGGGTAATGTATGTAAGTGCTGATGATTTTGCCAAAAATTCCTGTGTCATCCCGGCATACCTTGCTCAGCTCAAAAGGTCCGAAATTCATACCCATCTCAGGCCTAGCAAAATTTTCGTTTCTTTCTCAAACAAGTACAGGCACACTATTTTAGTCATGCCTACTGAATTCGATGAACAAGAAGATAATAACAACAAGCGAGTTTCGGAAAAAATCATCCTGACGGATGAAATACGAGAGCGGCTTCTTTCCTATAAGGAAAAATCGGGTAAAGGACCCGGTGCCTTGCTACGTGGTACGGCTAAGGATCGCCCAAAGGGGCTTACCAGCATCATGATTTCAACGTGGCTGAACGGTACGCGAAGCAGTGCGAAGAAACGCCATCTGGATTATGTGATCGCAAGGTGGGAGAAGGTCATCGAGTCCGGGCATGTCATGATCGACGTTTCCGATGAAATGCTTCAGGAATTGCGCCACCAAAATAAGCGAACCGGCGTTTCGCCGATAAAGCTCATGAGAATGACGGCGGATGTTCCGCCGGGCTTGACATCCAACCTGATCTTCACATGGCTTTCGGACTCAATAAATACGCAAAAGGCACACAAACACCACCTTGATTTTGTCTTGGCGGCATGGAGCAGCCTGCCTGACAGCAACTCTGAGAAATACGCAAGATCATCCGATGCCACCAAGATTGCAATAACGCCGGAAATCCAGCAGGAAATCCGCAGGCTTATCAGTGAGACGAATGTCACTGCTTCGCGCCTGTTGCACGAAGCTCCCGCTGTTCCAAAAGGGCTGACCGCCAGTGTAATCAATGATTGGCTTCGCGGTGACATAGAAATCGCGTATAAACGCCATCTCGAATACACTATAAATCGCTGGAAGCGGTGGAATAATACTTAACTATAAATGCATTTATTGATTGAAGATGTAAATATACAGCTTTTAATTTTCCATAATAACAATTTATTAACCATATAACACTATTATATTATGTAAATAACTAGTGTGTTGCAAAGCACAAGTTACTCCACAAAGGGGAAATAGTGTGAGTTTGGGATATAAAGAGTCATTTAATGAAAGCGCCGCGCTTTCACAGCCGCATGAAGCGGCGAAAAGGTTTGTGGAGGGGCAGCTTGATGCCGAGAACCGCCAAGACATGAATGGCGCTGACCCTGATGGCGGGTTAAACGGAAGAATGCGCACGGCTGCATCGAATGCACGCCTTGCCAACGGCAATACTGAAAGCGAAAAGAAGAAACGCGAACGGACCGCAGCATTGATGCGATCTGTCGCCGCCATTGAAGCGCAGTTGGCAAAACTGTATGAGCGCCGCGATCAGTTGATGAGCGAAATTGATCAGTTAGAGCAAGAGATCGAAAAACTGGATCAAGAACTTGATCATTTAGATGATGCGATTGCGAGATTGGAAAAGGGCGAAGAACTTGGGCTGGACGAAAACGGAGCACTAAAAGATAAGCAACTGGAGACTGCGCTACAGGAGTATGAGCGCAGAACAGGTAAAAAGGTTGATCGCTCTGACTCTGATGCGCTGTTACAGGCATTGCGAGATATTGAAGCCAATAAATCAAACGACAGAGACGCCAAGCAAGCTGAATTGGACGGGAAACGCGCTGATCTGGACGATGTCCGTAGAGAGATTGATGGTCTGGAGGCTCAGCTCGAAGCTGTGCAAGGCAATCAAAATCAACTGTCGGGTGCTGAAGAGCAATCGCACGCCTATGATTTAGGGGGCAATCAATGGGGCGCGCGACAGCATGAAGCAGAAATTGTTAATCAAATCGCTGAGCTTGGCGATACGGGCGCTGAATCTGCTGAGGTGAGCCAACGCTCAAACGAGTATCGGGACGAGGACGTTATTCCAGACCACATGGATATTGAAGAGTTTCAAAGCAAAAGAGAAAATCTGCAAAATTACCCAGATTCGTTAAGAGCAGACATGGAGCTGGCGCTTATACAACAGTATCCGGAAGTTGCTGAGTTTGTTGCCAAGATGGAGCCAGAAGTTGCTGAGTTAATTGAGTTGGCCAATGCGGAAGCTGAACCCCCTGCAACAGTTGCCGAAGCGAGCCCGAATGAAGAAGTGCCCACACAAACGGCATCCGCCGATGGTGGTTGGTCTATTTCCGGCGGCATGGGGTAAGCGCGCTGTTAATTTGCATCAGCGGTTAACGCTGCCAATGTCGGATGATCCTCATCATCGTGGTCAATAACGGCGGCTTGCGCGCGTTTATTGTCAAAATACTGTTGAATAGGAGCGGCAAATGGCATTCGATTCATCACTTGCTGATCGGTTGGCGGCCACTGCATTTTTGCCCCATCAACATAAAACTCGGCCAACCCGTCAGGGCCGCCCGGTACCGCGAAGGTTGGAATTCCATTATCCGTCATTACTGCCGCCGTTATTCCGGCATTGGAGATTCCTCGGCCAAAATGAATGACTACACTGTCACGTGACAGAATGCCCAATAGAACCTTATCGTCTACCGGACCTTTAAAGCCCGGCGTGGCGCATTGATATTCACCGACATCTTCGCAAATCAGCTGTTCTTGGGTTTGTGCCACGGGCTGTGTATCCTGCGCGTAGGCGGCAGGGGTAACCGTCATCATGGTTGCCAGTGCGGCGGCACCAAAGCCTATTTTCAATTTTTCTAAAGCCATTTTGAGCCTCATCATGTGTTTGTTGGAGCGCATTGCGCTTTGACGTGCCCATTTCTGAAACACGCCTTGCCCGGATTTCACGGGCCACACCACATCTGAGTACCTGTCTATTAATATCGATTTTTCGATATTCTTATTATTATTGATCAAACGAATAGCATTATTTGCAATATTTGTCAATAAATCGTGATTTAGGCTATTATTGCTTGACTTTATTTTGGAACAATATTGAGAATTCTGTTTCACGTCGCTTACACCCTTGAATTATCACCGCTTTCGATGGGTTGCGCCTCTGGCATACGTGCGCTCTTAATGTTGGAACGGTAGCAGAATCCACGACAAACACAAGTAAAAACCATAATTCTCAATTCTGTTCGCGTTGCTGAGTAACACTTTTGGAGGAATCATCCATGTCACAAACCTCATCGCCCTTTCAGGGCATGTCCCTTTATAGTCAGCTCGGTGAGCGTAAGTATCTCACCAGCAGCGAGCGCAAGAAGTTCCTCGCCGCGCTGTGCGTGATCAAAAACCCCGCTGAGCGAACCTTCTGTGAGATGATCCACTGGACCGGATGTCGGCCTAGTGAGGCGCTGGCACTGACCGCCATCAATATCGACCTTGATGAGAGCATGGTGATCATCCGCAGCCTTAAAAAGCGTGGTCGCCTCAAGGGTAAGCATTTCCGGCCTGTGCCTGTCCCATCGGAGTTTGCGCGAAGGCTCGACACGGTTCACGGGATAAGAGATGCGCAGGCATCTGCACGTGGCGGTGATGCATTGCCGCTCTGGCCATTTGGGCGCACGAAGGGCTGGCGTCTTGTGCGCTCGGTCATGGATGCGGCAGGGCTGAGCGGGGTCAAAAGCAATGCACGCGGGCTCCGTCATGCGCTTGGCGTTCATGCCGCTGTTATGCATGTGCCGGAAACCCGGCTGCAAACATGGCTGGGACATGCCAGCCTTGAGACGACTTCCATCTACGTAGCCGCCTCTGGCCCTGAAGATCGCGCCATAGCGGCCCGTATGTGGGGGGTGTAATGCCGAGAATTCCCATCACTAAAATCGACAGGATGATCGGCAGGCGCATCCGGCAAAGACGAACGGAGCTGGGCTTGACCCAGCCGGACCTTGCCGAGGTGCTGAATGTCAGTTGTGCGCAGGTGCAGAAATACGAAAACGGCTCCAACAAGATCGCAGCCTCAACCATGTCTCAGCTGGCCGGGCATTTAGAGGTCTCGGTGGGTTATTTTTTTGAAGACGGTACGTAGCGGAAATTTTCTTCGTTTGGGGGCGCTCAATTCTCCCTTGTTGGCCCTTTACGCTCATAGCTTTGGCCAAAGGCACGCTTTGCCGCCTGGGTGGGTGCGTCACGTTCACGGATGGCTTCGCGCAGGGCGTTCAACTGATCCGTTTCGTCTTTATAGATTGCATCAATTCGCGCGTCATGATCCCGATGCACGCGGGCATCGGCCATTTTGTCGAGTGCTGTCGTATCCGATACATGCGGCATACCGGGCGGTGACGGATGCTCAAGCCTGTAACCTGTCCTTTCTCGGAGGACGGCCTGACGCGCTTCATTCATGCGCTCATCGTATTCGCGGGCGAATGCCTGGTTTTCAGCTTGGATGCGCGCATGGGTTTCTTTCCGGATTTTGCCATACCGCTCAAAATCCTCCGCAGTACGCAAGCGCTTTGTCATGTCTTGATGGGTGGCGGCTCTGAATAGCTCGCGAACCGTTCTATCTTTCTCAAAAGACACGATTTTTCCTCAAAGTTTGCTTTCGGGATATCAAGTTTGATAGGCTGATATCATGGTTGTTTTCGATGACATTCAGGATGTGCGGGACTGGCTCGAACCGTTGAGCTATGAAGAACTATTTGAGGCAACTGAGCCGTTCGGTGGCTTCGACAAAAAGACCCGCAAACACTATGACCGCATCATTGCAAAGGGTGAGGTGGACCCCGAATTGGTGTTGTATTGCCTCAAGCAATCCGTGCAGCAAATTCTGACTGACATGTTTGGGCTGCGTGAGCGGGTGTACGCGCCCCCGCCCGAAAAACGCAGCATTCACGTTCACTGATTTTCTTCCGGTTTGAACAACCGTATCCAGAGACACCGACCCTGTTGGGCGGAAGTGACATGCTTTCCGGTCCAGCCGATATAGGTGCAGTTGATGTAGTAGCGCTTGGCGGTTACGCCGTAGCCATTACCGCTGCTGTGGAAGGTGTAAGACCAGACGACATGGGGCGTTCCCCAATATGTGACGGCACCCCAAAACCCAAGCGGCGCGATCATCCAGAGAAAGAGCGCGGCGATCTTCATGACTTCCTCCCAGGTATTACCAGCTTGACTTTAGGATCAGGTGGCAGGCGTTTGCCCTCAAGCGGATTGTCCGCGATCAAATTGCAATAGGGCGCGATCTGGTTCTGATAGACGGCCCAATGCCTGAAAAAACCGACCCCCTGAATATGCGTGAGCACCTGACCGCGCGGCAGGGCCATGAGTTCGGCGGGAGACATCTGCGGCTGCTTGATGAGGCTCATGTTGGTCTGTGTTTTCAGACCTGGGCGCTCACCGTTTAGACCCTCGGCAACCGCATGCTGTTCGCCCATGGCCTTGGACACGCGCTCAGCTTCTTCAAATGAGAAACTGAGCCAGTGTTTGGTGATGCTGTTATCTTCAATCGTTTCGGCTTCGCGCGCGCCGAACTTTCGGATCACTTCGGATCGACTTTGGCTGATCATATGCGCTTCGCCACCAAATGCACGCAGGGTGGTGAGGGCAGAAACCATTGACGCTAGGGGAGAATTCGTAAATTCGTCGGCCAAAATCCGCAAAGCGCCCGCACCATTATATAGAGCATCGCAGAAGGCGAGGATGTGAAGTGCATAATAGGGCCCGAGGCTGTTCATAAAACGCTGTGGTCCCACGAGGAAAATGATGTAACCTTCTCGGATCAAATCCTCATGCGAAATTGATGCATTGATCCCGGCATCGTGCAATCGGGTGCCGGGTGAAAATAGGTAAAGCGACCGCCTTGCTTCGGATACATGCTGAGGCCAACTCTCATGGCTGGCGGCCTCCAATACAGTGCGGGCTAACGCTTGAAGCATCGGATGGCCCTCTGTGGCTTCGATTTCGGCCAAACCTTTGAGCATGGCCGGATCGCACAAGATATCGGACAGAGAACCCGGCGTAGCCAGAGCCGTACTGTTCTTGAGAAGAACCGCAATTCCGAACCGGTTGATGTCCCTTGGAACATCTCGGAACCATTTGTTTTTTGCATCTCCGCCAGCCGGTTCCGGAATGAGTGCGTTGACGATTGTATCGAGGGTAAACACCAAATCGCGCTGATCATGCCGGTATGTCGCAACTGCCGCCCCAAAGGGGTTTAAATTCACGCGTAAGTGGGCAAATTCGGGATGGACGCCCATATCGTCGATGACGGCAACTTTTCTGCCCTGCTTGTCGAGCATGTTGGCGACCTGCGCGGCAATTTCTTCTTTGCTGTCAAACATGAAGATGGCCTTGCGTGGCTCAGAACTCGCCAAAGAAAGCAGGCCAGGGACGCCGATGCATGTAGTTTTGCCTGTGCCGTTGGCAGCATAAGTCGAGCTATGCCCTTTCGGGGCGAAAATAGGCTCTCGGTCTTCAAACGTGAAACCGATCAGCCGTCGCCCCTCTGGATCAATGGCGCGGCCTGGGAGTTTGTTAAATGGGAAGCTCATTTGATCAGCCCCTTCGCCCGAAGGTCGTTTTTGCTTGCCAGCTTATCCGCCTTGGGGGCGGCCCCTTGCGCCTTGAACTTCGCCCACTTGCGCAGCGCGCGGATGTATTTGAATGCGTGCCAGGTTCCCTTGAGTGCTGAGATCGCACCGGCCAGCGCGAAGACTCCGGCAATGAAGTGGAGCGGGCTCGGCTCCGATGGGGCCTTTTCCCAAAACATCCAGGCCACGCCAAAACCAAGGCAGGAACGAAGAAAGTGAGCATTGACCGTCCAGACTGGGCTAGAGTTCGGTTTGCCGGTCATAGGCTCCACCCTGATGTGTATGGTTGGTGCACAGGCTGCGCAGACATGTGTGTCCAGCCCCGTCGAGGGCTGGACTTGATAGTGTGAAAAGGGACGGAGTGATTGATCATCGCTGTTCCCTCACTGGCTAGAAACATGCGCGCCCATGCGGAGGCGGATGATTTCGACCGAAGATGCACCCGCATCTTCGAAATAGGCGCGGTAGAAATCCGTCAGCTCGTCTTCCGAGCAGAAGGGAAGGTATTCGCCGCCATAGCCACTGCGAATGAGCATGTAGACCGTGACGCGCACGCCGCGCAGTGAATTTGGCTTTATCCGATCAAAATACTCAGTCGTCTTGAAATGCTCGAAAGACGGCAAATCCCCTTGTCGCACACACGCCTGCATCTCTACCGTTGACTGAAGCAGGTCACTAACAAGGATCAAATGGCGTTCCTGAACATCCTCACGGAATTCAGTCATCCGGGATACCGATTGAATTTGTTCCAGGATCGGGCTTTCCCGCTCCTGACGACGTGCGGCATTCTCGGGGCTCGGATCAAGCACAGCGGTCAGCACCGGTTCAATAACAGTTTCGCGAAAATGCGCAGCTTGCTTTTGGACGAATGCCAGTGTCGCGGATTTCGCGCCAACGCGCGCCAGGTCAGCGGGCGTGGTCGCGGGCTGGCAAAGGCTCGCGACGGGATGGGCGACGGCACCGATCTGGCCCTCTTCCGTTGTGACGATGGAAAGCCGCTCGTTGAAGCGCATACCACCGCTGAGAAGGTTGTCGAACACAGCGTTGAGATCACGCGTTTGAGCCGCGTCCCAACGCGGCTCTGATGAGTCAATCAGAGCCACCGTATGGGCCTGAACGCCAGGGTAGCACCCGTTTGCATCTGCCTGAACATAGCTGGCATCTTTCATGGCCAGAAAGCCAACAGTGCCGACCGTTCCAGCGGTCGCGACGCCAGCGGCTGCGATTTTGAACCAAGTCCTCGAACCATTCCGACTGGCGCGACCGCGTTTGTTCCGGCCTCTGCGCTTTTTGTTGATGCTCATTGTGGCCTCCTTCACTTAAGGGATTGCTGATAGGCAGTATTGACCGCTTCAATGCTCTTGCTGCGCGTAGCGGACAGAACCGCGACAGCCTGCTTTCGACTATCGGCGGAACCGGAATTCCGATTGGGCGTATCTTTGGGAATTTCCGGCAACAAAGCGGTCAGCTTTGCGGTATCGATGGGAGCCATATTCACATCGGCTGGTTTTCTGCCGGTGATGGCTTCGTACTGGCCGATTTGTTCGGCGCGAAACGCCAGGAAGTCATCGGCAAGACCGGAAATCTTGCCGATCAGGTGTTCGCGTTCGTGAACAAGGGCACGCCGCTCTTCACGACGGCCTGCGCGCGCATCGTTAATGTCATCGCCAATTTCTGCGATTTTCTCGATGGCTTCTTCGTAAACGGTATCGATTTCTGAGAGGCCATTGTGATGAAGAAGCTTTGTCTCTTCGGTGGCCGTTGAGACGGCTTTGGATGCGGCGCTGAAGCCCGGATAGGCATCTGAAAACGCCGTCATCCCCTTTTTCCAGGAGAGGATGGCGAAGCAAGCACCGATTGCCCAAAGCATCAGGGAATGAAAGTTGGTTGCAGCCGCGCCGATGGCTTCCAGAGAAAAGCTCAGGTGGTCAGTCTCGCCGGTTGCGCGCACAATCCCGGACGCGATGAGCAAACCGCCTATCGCGCAAACAGTGAGGATAGCGCCGACACGCGCCGTCCAACGCTTGATTGCCATCGCGGCGTCCGGTTCGCGGCACTTCAGCCCGTAGTTCCAGTACCGCCCGCAAACAAAGCCCCCAATGCCCGCTGAGGTCAGGGTGTTCACCCCGCTGATAGTCAGGCCGATCACCAAGGCTTCGCCTGCACCGGCCACGAAGCCACCACCGAGAAAGAAAGCTGCCGTTGCAATTCCTTCAATAAGGATCGCAAGCAAAAGCAGAATGACGCTGTTTACGATATCCGGCACTTGCGGCGGGCGCGGTAAATTGTGCTGGAGCTGGAAGACGGCCTGATACTGTCGTGCTTGGCTGCGCTCCTTTCCTTTTGAGAGAATGTTGGCGGCAGCTGTGTCTGCTTCTGCCGCTATTTCGGCGGTGGCGCGTTCGGCGACATCGGACGCGGAAAGCACCGCCATTTCCTCAGCACTGGTGCTAAGGTCGTCAACCCGTGCCCTGAGGTCGCTGATCATTTCGGTTAGCTCCTGAGAGCGGGGCCTGATCCACTCCTGCAGCGCACTTTCGATACCACTGCCAAGCACGGTGTCGGTAGTAGATTTCGTCAGCGTGTCGATGCCCATACAATGCCTCCATTGGTTGGATGCACGGGGAATCCGTGCAGTGGTATGAGACAGGAGGGCTTGACCGATGGCGGGTGAGAGCGTGGCCTTAGGCTGGGCGGAAGTTTTCCGGGCACAAAAAAACCGGCCCATTTCTGGGCCGGTTGAGCGGTGATGAAATTTCGATTTGTCACGCGGCTTGGCTTTTCTCTCCCGTCGATTTGGGAACGGAAACGAAGTTTTTATCGACAATTTGGAAGGCCAAATAGATGAACGTCACGCGCGCCACGCAGCGCTGCTGAAGCCGTTGCTTCGGGGGCTTGCTTGCCCATTTCTTTGTGGAATTAATCCAACGGCGTGGCTCTTCGGAAAAGCATTCGATTATGTCGTCAATGCCAATCTCTTCACCCTTGGCATCGAGCAAGACGCCGCCTTTCGACACAAAGTCGAAGATCGTCCCCAGCACAAAGTCTACGGTTTCGTCACCTGACATGCCAAGATCAACGATCCTGTGTGCGAGGGCCTGCACAAAAGCAGGTGTTTTCATCAGGCGCTCAGGCAGCGCCTGAACAGCAAGTCCTTCGAATTCCATCTCGGAACCCTCCAACAAAATTTGATGAAGGGTGGCCACCCGAAGCCCCTTAGCGGTGGTCCGTCCAGTCGCTTGAGCTCTGAGATGGAGTAAGCCATTGGTCAGCCGACAATGGACCTACAACGAACCGACATTCGACGATTCGCAAAAATTTCTTGATAAAAAACAATTGGATGTGATATTTTAGGGAATGATAGAATACAGAGTTTTCGAGACGCATGATACACAATATAGGCTTACATCGAGAAGTTGGTTGCTGGCGCCTACATCGAGAAGTCGGGGGCTGAATGCCGGATTACATCTCTTATTTCATCAAGATGGTCCTGCTTATGAAGAATTTGATCCTGAAACTGGAGCATTAATCCATGAAGCTTGGGTAGAGGACCTGCGTTGGTCTGCACCATTGTCAACAATACCCACGCTGCCGTTCCGGCCTAACCGTCGTGAGGATACCCTTCCAGCCGAGACAAAATATGATGCAAATAGCGGTATCGTGACATTCGAGAGATATACTCGGGAGGGTAAAAAACATCGTGATGGGGGGGAGCCTTCAGAGATTTATCGTGATGGCAAAACGGGTCATGTGACTTCATGGTTTTTCTATCAGAGGGGAAATTTTGCGCGTGACGACAATCTGCCCACAGGCCAGCACTTCTCACCTGAAACTGGCCGCTTGCTGCGTGATGAATATCTCAAGCGAGTTAATTTGGAGCCTGTGCTCGATCGAGAGGATGGCCCTGCGCTTATTGAATATGATCCAGAAAGCGGTCGAGTGGTCCGAGAAGAGTATTATAGGGAGGATGAACTCCATCGTGAAGATGGCCCTGCGATCATCGAATATGACGCTGATGGCAGCCCTATAGCATCATCATTTCAGTACTTCAGAAATGGCTACGAAGTTGCTGTCGAGCCGGAAGAGTTTTCCCCTACAGGCCCTTGACCCACTGTGTCGTAGCATAGAAGCTTCTCCCGCGTGGCGGGGAAAGTGGTGTGGCTCAACTTGAATTTTCGACATTTCAGGAACTACTTGAAAGGCGTGTTGCGAAACAAGCGTTGTATGACGCTGTGAAGCCAGAACTCCAACGCTATGCGGAAATAGCAAAAGGTGCCATGTCTGGTGCTGCCTACAATGAAATATTGGATGCCGCTTTCAAAGCCTCTGGTGGTGACGGTCGCCCCCCTGTGATCAGTGACCCGAGTGCCCTTGTTCGTCGAATGGGGAAAGGAAAAGACGGAAAAGGGACGGCGTACGGAACCGACCCGATACATGTCTACAGGATCTACTACTTCTTTCTGTTTCATGACGATGCGAGGCTTGCACCCTATGGTGAACGTATAAGCCAGGCGCTGTTCGGTAAGAGTTTCTACGACGAATTTGAGCGCGACATGATCCGGTTGGGCATTCCGCGCCCACGCCACCTTCCAGCCGTTAAAATTGCTCGTCTCGGCCCGATCAGTATTTCACTCGGAAATGCCGCCAATCTTCAACCGCTCGAAATCGACCAGCATTTCGAGGCAACACTGACTGAAGATGGAATCCCAGATGTCTACGCAGCGCTTCATTGGAGCGCGCGCCTTTCAAACCTCCACGGTAGGACTGAAGAACACAAGCGACTAATGGCTTGGGCGCTTGATGATGCATCAAATCGAGCGAAAGTCATGCTGATCAGCGGCCCAGGAGGTTCCGGTAAAACGCGCCTCGCCGCTCACGTGGTAACCAGATTGGTTCACGACAAAGACAAATTATGGCACGGCGATTTTCTTCCAAGCAATCCGGACGGAGCGATCTATAATGGCGCAGGCAACGGTGTGGCGTTGATTATTGACTATCCGGAGGAGCGCACTGCTGAGGTCAAAGCCATCTTAAAGTCTGCAGCCGAGGGTACGGAGTATGATCGTCCGATCCGAATTATTCTCGTATCGCGTCAGGATCGGCAGAGTTGGCTAAAAATCCTGAATGATCCCGGTTACCCGAACTTTGAGGAAATTCGTCTCGAAGCCAAGCCGTACCTCGATTTTGAAGATGCGGAGACCATTGCGCACGATGTGATGGAAGATTATCCGGGGAGTATCGGACGGCGGGGGAAAATAAGGGCGAAATTTCTTCCCGACTGGCTTAATCACGACCCTGTTCATAGACTGCCATTGAATGTCGTGGCCGCCTCGGTCCACGCGGTGCTGTTTCCGGATCGTGCTTTTTCGCTGAACGGCAAAGGCGTTCTGTCTGCGCTGGCCGATTTCGAACTGAGGCGGGTGCGCTCATATTCTGAGCGAGATTTGGGGGCGCGCAACGCGCTCGAAAAGCTCTTGGCGCTATCGCTTCTCACTCCGACCGGCCTCGGAAAAGATACCATTCACGAGTTGGGTGAGAGTGGCATTTGTGAAGGAAAGACTGGCAACCACCTCTTGGAGGCCGTTCAGGCCACGCCGTTTTGGCGAAAACGAACAGCCACGCAGCCTGGGCATCTAGTACGGATCGAGCCGGATTTGCCCGCGGCTGCGTTCTTGACGAAGGCGTTGAAATTGGATGACCCACCGCCAGGGCTTGCCGGGTGGATGGCACCTGCGGCGGCAGAGGCCAAGGAGGATTTTGGAGATATCCTAGCGCGCGTGATCGCGGACATTGCGTCTTTTGACGTTGAGGCAGGTCGGGCGGTTGAACAAGTTTCGATAGCAATGTTGGACACGCGACCCAAGCTTTTAACTCCGCTCTACAGGATTGCGTATCGGCCCACATCGACATTCTCAGCAAAATTTGTAGTCGCAATATGCGATAGGCTCTTGGCGCTCAATCAACCCGACCCTACACGAGCGGCCCTGTTGCTTCGTAAAGCAAATGCTCTGATTGCTCATGGTGCAAACTCAGACGCGCTTTCCGTTATTGAAGAGGGTATTGACAGATTTCAAGCTCTGGACGGCGACGGGAATGATGAAATTCATGCAAATCTCGGGTTGCTCTATCGGTATCAATGCAACGCACTGTTTAAGATTGGACATCTGGAACACGCCGAATGGGCGATACATGATTCCGCTCAGTATTTTGAGCAATTGTTTCGGAATAACCCTGAGCGGTATGCGGAAGATTATGCAGCGACATTGGATACGTTCGCGGCAATCTGTTCCGAGACGGAACGTTTAGAAAAGGCAGTTTCCTACAGCGCTGAGGCAATCAGATTACTTAAGGAAGTGGATCGCCTTCGCCCAGGCACGGTGAAGGAAGCAATCGGAGTATCCAGCCTCAACCAGAGCAGGTTCTTATTACAGGCTGGCAGACATGGCCAAGCGCTTGAAGCAATCGATGGCTCAATCGAGATATTCAAGGAGCTCTCCGAGGGCAATGTGAGCCGTTACAAGCCGATGTTGATTCAGGCCCTGCTGAATAGGGGGGCGACGCTGGCTTCAACTGGATCGTACGATGAAAATCTGGTCGCACTGCAGGAGGCAGAAAAGCTCTGTGAGCCGATAGCTGCATTGCACCCCGTCGTTTTTCTACCGCAATTGGCTCTGATAGAGCTCAATCGTTCAAACGCCTTGATGCGCTTGGAGCGGTTTCAAGAGGCCATTGTTGCCGCTGGACAGGCCGAAGAAAACTATCGTGCTGCTTTGGGTTCGAGTGGTGATGCCACAAATTCGCAACTTGCCCAAGCAATGCACAACAAGGCCATGGCACAATACTTGGCCAACTTGCATGATGACGCGGTTCTCACTGTCAACGAAGCTTTGGAGCTTTTCCAGGAGACGCCCGATGTCTCGAAAGGCGCGCAAAATATAGTGTCTGGAATGCTTGCAGATTTTCTGCACTTGAAGGCCGTCAATCTCTTTGCCTTGACTAAGGTGGAGTCCGCCTTGGTGGCAATTGCTGAGGCGGTCGCGACGCTCGAAAAGCTGCAAGCGGCAGAGCCAGAAAGGCACATAAAGAAGCTTTGCGCGTTTCAAGAAAAGCAGTACGAATACTTGGTGGATTTGAACCGTGTCGGGGATGCGTACGAAATCTTAGTCAGTGTCATGGAGAATGCTCAGGCGTTTTCTTGGTTGGACGCTGAGTGGCACCGGAAGGTATCTGACCGTCTGCACTTGAAATATATGCAGCTTTGCCAGACAATGGCCGTGCCAGCCGATCCGAAATTTCTTCGACCTCCAGCGCCCTTTTCCATTGGGCCGGTTGATGTTTCGCCGCCAACAGATGATTTTCAGCTCAGCACCTACACCTTCTCATACGACTTAAATTGGTTGGGCGATTTTAAACTTTAGAATCGGGTACTTCTTATCCTTAGAAGCAGAACTTAGCCAATAGCGCTGAACGCAAGATGTGTGTTGTACTACAACACCAATCTTGCCAGGGAGACGCTGCGCTCTCCCGTGGACCCTCTAGCCGTGGCTCTTCCAGGGTATCGAACCCATTTCAGAGCCAGTAGACCGTATCGCCGGTCAATCGCTCGCAGGCCTTGGAGACGTGCCTCTCCACCTGCACCGAACCATGCCCGAAACGTCTGACCGTTCGATCACCAATCAGGGGAGCGTTCCTGCTCCCACCGATACCCCCATGACCATTTCATGGAGACGATTTCATCGAGAGCAAAGGGCGTTCCGGCCCTTGTGCAATCCTGACCAAGAAGAGAGCTTTCGCGCTGCCCTTCCTTGGAACCATCCCATCGAACAGGAGCCTTCGCGCCCCTTGAATCCCAGACCATGCGTGTACCGACTAGATTCCATCACCGCATTGACGCTGAACCGCACTGTGGGCCGCGCCGCCCTGTTCCCACAGGCAGCTACGTGCCTTCGCCATCATCAGTTTGCTCCGTATTCGACAGCAACGGCGGTCGCTCTTGCATCCGCCACCGCCGCACCACGTTGGTCACATGGTCAGCATCCGCACCGTCCGTTTCCCACAGAGCTGCGAACGGCACATCGGCGCTTTGCGGCATATGAGCTTTGTCAAGATCGTTGAAGCGCAGCCGTACCGGCACGACAGTGCCTTCGCCGACGACCAGAGCTTCTTGCGTGCGCAGGGTCGGCAAGATGCTCACGAGGCTCCGCACGGAATCGGGCAACGCACGCTGGACGAAATTCTGATCCTGCTCGTTGCTCATGCGCAGCGCAATCAACGTGTTGCACTGTGAAAGGATCGACTCGGCCAGCTCGGAGGGGCGCTGCGAGATCAATCCTAGCCCAACACCATATTTGCGGCCTTCCTTGGCGATCCGCGACAATGCCTGCTTGGTTGGCTGGAAAGCGGCATCGTCACGCCGAGGTGCATAGCGGTGAGCCTCTTCACAGATCAACACTACCGGCACCTGTACCGGGCGAGGGCTCCAAACCGCAAAGTCAAAGACCATGCGGCAGAGCACAGAGACCACGACATCGACAACATCAGATGGAACCCCCGAAAGATCGATGATCGAAAGGGGTTTGTTGCCTACCGGGATCCGCAAATACTGAGCGACGATTTCGGCGAGCTGATCGCCCACAGTTTCATCAGGACGCATCATAAAACCAAAGCGGCTGTCCTGTTGCAGTGTTTCAGCCTTATTCTTGATCTTGAGATACGAATCCTGCCTGGAAGCCTGCGTTGGCATCGCCGCATCGATATGTGCCAACATATCACCTAGACGATATGGCACGGGGGTATCGACCGTGATCTTCTCCGTAGGAATGTCATTAGCACCGAAATCGCGCCGCGCTGCCAAGATGGCATCCTTAAGAATATTGGTCTGGCTGGTAGCGACATGCTCTGTTTTGCCGATGAATAACTCGACGCTTTCTTCAAAGTTTAGGAGCCAATGCGGCAGATTCAGCGTGGTTGGATCAATCACTTCCGCCAGATCGGGGAATGCCCGCCGGTACTCATTGTGCGGATCAAGCAATATTACATGGGCGCGCGGCGCAACTTCCAGAATAGAACGCAGCAACACCGTGACCGAACAGGATTTGCCGGACCCAGTAGTGCCCAGGATAGCGAAATGCTTGCCAAGCAACTCGTCGGTCAGCAAATACACCGGCAGGGATGCGGCTTGCGAAAGCGCTCCAATATGTACGCTCGGCTTGTCGGGACGGTTGTATATTCGTTGAAGCTCAACGACGCTTGCTACGAAGATACCCTGTCCTGGAAGGGGGTAGGTCACAACACCCCGCTGAAACATGAACTCATTTTCGCCGAGGCCGGTTCGTACAGCCTCACCGAACAGCTCAATTTCGAGCCACTTTGCGTCTGACGCGCCCTCACCAAGAGCGTCACGACCGGCAATTGCAGCCCCGCCTTCAAGCATGGTTTCGGTCATCCGAAGTGCTGTCACCACGCCAAAAACAAGTTTATCGCCCGCTTCGATCTTCACAATTGAGCCGACCTGCCCAACTGCATAGCGGCGGCTCTTATAGGTCCGGTGGAGGTCTTCTACCGTTCCTTCAAGCTCGCCGATCACCTTGGAACCAGAGACCTCGACCACGCGCCCGATTTTTAGGATTGGATCGCTCATCAGTTCCCCCCGGCAATATATGAAACCAGATTTTCGAATTTCCACAGATCGGCTTCTAAGACGCCGAGGGACGATTCCACATCAAGGGCATGTCCGATAAACCCGCCATTGTCCTTGCCGCCAATGAAGACGCTAAAGCGAGAATCGCAGCGGTCACAGAACGCTTGCAAACGCTGATCCTGCTTATCGCGATCCTGCTCTGGTCCCACGAAGGCGATGACGGTGAGATTGCTTTGCGGAGAATTTATTGCATCGCAAATGGCTTCGTTGATGTGCTCGTCATTAAAGCTGTAGCCGAGCACGACGAGGTGATTATTGACACCGGTTCGCCGCAACCGGTTCCGAAAGCGGCCAATCAGTGTTTCATATACCCCATACTGGGTTTGTATGTATTTTTGCTCAGAGGGATACACCACCACCGGCTCATCCGCAGCATCTTCGTTTGCGTTGCGTCCACGCCGGACATGACCATCGGCATCGCGTGTCCAGTTGATGGAGCCGTGGAGCTTGTGAATCCGATATGCGATCCCTGGCCCAGCCTCATCAAAGGTTTGCGGATCGAACCAGGCGCGATTGGTGCCGCGAAAGCCGTCAGAGTATGGCAATCGAAGAGAATCCAGACTAGCCTCAAGCAGCGTATCGTAATTTAGGCTGAATACATCGCGAGGACCGCGTTCACGAGCACCGCGCAGGCGCTGTAAGAACCGCTCGTGATGACCGCTCGAACTCCAGTCATCAGCCACTTCGCTTACAACGCGTTTCTTGATTTCGGCAAGCCATCCATCAATCTCATCGACGGTAATTTCATGCGCATCGCCGGTCATGATCGTGTTCAGAATCTCGCGGTAACGGACGAGATAGTTGATTAAGTCCTCAATTGTTGGGGGGCGGTCACCCGCAGGCTTTAGTCCGGCAAAATGATCGAGTAGCTTTTGATCGAGACCGTTCAAAACGCTCTCCGTGAGTTTGCCGATTAGTGGCTTGCCTGCGCAAGCGCTGCAACCTGCACCGATCAGAAAGCAGGTGTCGTTTCCGGTGAGCCATTCGGTGATTTGTTCACGGACATCGCTACTCATGAAAGCCTCCTCATTTTACTTTTTAACACACTTTTCATGAGGGCACCTGTACAGCTTCAATTGTTTCTGCATCATCCTTTGATAGGCCGAATAGCGCGCTCACCTGGCGATCTAGCTGCGCCCGCGCATCCTTGGCCGTGCGCTCTCGCAGTGTCCGCTCCCGCGGCGTGCGCGCGGCAGTCAATGCTGCTGCCGTCTTTACAACCTTTTCTGCCTGCTGCTCGATTGCTGCCTTCGTTGCATCATCTTCCGGGACGGGGATTGGCAGGTCTTTGATAAATTGCTTGCCGTGAGAATAATAACCGCCCCGGAATACGCTGGTGTTCGTTCGGATCATCGCTTCACAAAGCGGATGGTTCAGGACGGCAAGTAAATAGAGCGTTGAGATCGGAGCGTCATCCTTGGCACGGATCATGTAATATGGGCCGTTGCCGCCTCCAGTGATAATCGTGTTCGTCGTATCATAGGCGTAACGCGGCTCACGGGAGAGAACGGGCAGTATGATTTTCGGGCTGTCGAACTTCGTCAGGCTTTGTGAGCGTCCATACTGATAGAATTGCCGCTCGTCAGCCGCGCCGCCGACAATATTGCGTACTTCGAGCGTTTCGCGCTGCGCGCTCAAATATTCCAGACAGTGCGGGTAATTTTCCGCCATTTCATCGGGCTGCAATAGCCGGGCGCGCAGCTTGCCTTTTGGTGTGGTCACCAACTCGTAAGGAAAGATCATCCAGGCGTTGGCCTCAGGCTGGCCAAACGCATGAAGCGGCGCATCATGCAAACATGGGCGAAGGATGCCCCGCTCGATCCTCCATTCGCGGTCCTGCCACTCAATCCAGACATAATCATCGTCGGAGCGCGTGGGGCACAGGAAATAGATTTCATCTTTGCTGGTCTGAACGCCGACCTCGATGTTCGAGAGCGCGTGCAGCCTCCCCGGAACCTCGTTTTTGATCCGCGCAAAGAGTGCGCGCACGTCCTCTTGTCCGAACGCCCAGGGGGCTTCGCTCATTTCAGAGGCAGGCACCGATGTTACCGTGCCCGTCCGGCCATAGCGCCATTCTTCCAACGGACAGGCTTGCTCTACACTGACCGCCTCGCGGCCAGCGCGGTCCATGACCAGAATGCAGGTATAGTTGGACGTGCCGCGCCCAAAGACCGGTTTCACCCCGAAGTTGACGATCTCTTCCAGAACCGGCGAGTGGGTCAGAAGTCCGCGCAGCGCCCGGCCTGAGCGGATCGTCATGAACTTGTTCGGGACAATAACGCCAATGCGTCCTGTTTCCTTGATCAGGCCGAGGGAGCGCTCGATGAACAAGGCATATTTATCAAAATTATCCTGACGCGCCGTGCTATAGGGGGATTCTGTTGCGTGATAAAACGCGGCCTCCTCAGGCGAGTAGGCGACCATGTTCTGAATACGAATATAAGGTGGGTTGCCAACGATGACATCGAAACCGCCTGCGACCATTTCGTCGGCAAACTCGTCCTGCCAACGGAATGGCTTGATCACGTCATACAGCGCCGCTGGCAGCGGACCACACGCAGCCTCCCACTCCTGCGTACTCACAAGCGAATTGCCGCAGCGAATGCGGCTATCGAGCGCGGGCAGCGCCGCATGCCTCTTGCGGCGCACATAATCTTTCAGCGCTGCCTCGCTTTCCTCCTCGATAAGCTTGAGTAGCAGACTGAATTGTGCGACCTCAACGGCATTGGCATCGATATCGACGCCGCGCAGATGTGCCAGCAGTATGCGGCGCTTTTCGTCAAAGGTCAGCCGCCAGGAATTTTCGCCGATCTGATAGATCGTGGTGCCCGCATGCGTCTCCGGGCCGGTTGCGACATACCAATCCAGATAATGGCCGAGCAGGAAGTCGTAGGCGGAGAGCAAAAAGATACCGGAGCCACAGCATGTATCGGCTAGCGTGAAGGCCGCTAGTTCTTGTGGAGAACGGCCAGTAAGGAGCGGACCGAGCGCGCGGGCAACAATAGCATCGGCGATAAATCTGGGCGTAGGCACCACGCCGCCACTTTCGCGGATTTCCGGCTTGCTGGTGATGGTGACAGCGCCATCCTGCACCACGATCACTTCACCGAGGAATTGCTCATAGATTTCGCCCAGCACCTCGGTTTCAATCACCGCAAATGTGTAGGGGCTGAGCGGGTAATACAGCTCGTCGATGATGCTTTGCAGCACCTCGTCACTGATCCGTATACCCAGCGGGTCATCGTCTATCAGGTGGAACAGCCCCGAGTTGTAAAATTCATCGGCGCGACGCAGGACATCCATCAAGGCATCAAAAGTTGCGCTGCCATCGAGGTTCTTGAGCGTCTCGTATTTCTCTATCTCACGGTCTTCGCAAATTCGAAGGAAGACGATCCGCGAGAGAAAAAGCTGCACCGCGTAGGTCAACTCTTCCGAGCTGAGGCCAGGCGTGTTTGCGTGGATATCGGCGGCGAGGCGCGCACGCCAATTGCGAACCTGATTGAGAAAGAAGTCATCGAATTGCTGCGAGCCATGTCGCGTCGTATCGATGGCAAAACGTCTGTCGAATGCGCCGGAGAGCACGCTTTCCCGTGAGAGCAATGACCACAGCTCATCAAACCGGGCATCAAAGTCCCGGTATCCGAACTGATGCAGCCGTGCGACGTGCACTTCGTCGGTTTCAACCGGCACCGGCTTGCAATCATAGATGACTAGCTGGTGAAAATTGGTGACAACCGATATTGGTAAGCTTGCCGAATACCCGTAGCGCCGTGCCTGGAACGCGGGGGCGCGGTCACGATCAATTCGAACGCTAGGCTTTTTCGCCTCTATGAAAAGCTTGCGCTGCCGCGCAAGCCGAAGCTCATAATCTGGCCGTTTTGACAGGCGCTCTTCCCCAACTTCGACAGTCGCCTCTTCAATAACCTCACGGTAGATCAACGGCTGGGCGCGCCTATTATGTACGTCCCAGCCAAAAGCTTCGAGCAGCGGTGTTATGAATTCCGTACGGGCCTGAGTCTCATTATAGTTTGTATCGCGGTAATCCGCTTCGTTGAGTCGGAAGCGTTCAACAAGCTCAGCCACCCGAGCGCGGGCGTGTTCCTTCGCCTCATTGCTATCGGTAGCCACGGTTCCGGCTTGCGAAGCGTTACTCATGCCTGGCTCCGTGTTTTCTTACCGGCGCGGCGGCGTCCAAGTCGCCGGTTCCGCATCTTCTCCCAGATGTCGCGTAGCATCGCGCATTCGGTCTTTGAAAGCCCCATTCGCCGCATCAAAATGCGGCGATTGTTTTCTTCAAGTACGGTCTCAAGCCGACCGGCCCGAATTAATGCGTCACACTCTTCGAGCGGCAGGGCGTCGCCAAGAGTCGATGGCATAAGCAGCTTTTGCGCTTCGCTTGGCTCCAGTTCGAGAACGCCGCCTCCATAGCTACGCCCTTCGATTTCTGCAGAAGCAGCCGTCAAATAGCTGTAGCTATTAGCGACAATCTCGCGCGGATCCGCGCCATGGCTTCGCATGCGGTGAATTGTATCGGTCGCCGTCGCTTCGGCCTCATTGAGAACGATGCGAGGAAAGTCATATATCTGGCGAAAAACAAAAGCATCTGGCACATAGACAGAAGGCACGGCGTACCAGGGCGTACGCACCGAGCACTTATAGCCCTTATTCACGTCTTGGTTTTCGCCTAGCTGGATATAGTTAGCAAGAGCCCCTTTGGGCTTTGTGCCGTTGATTGGTGCCAGATGTAAAAGGTGCACCCGCTGCTCCTCGCTGGCGAGCGTACGCCAGCCAGCCTTATCAATCTTCGCGCCTATCAGATGGGAAGAGCGCCCGATCAGCGGGATTGTATAGCCTTGTAGACCAAGCTCTGCGACTTCGCTTTCGCGCAGTACAAAAAACTGGTTCTTTCCCGTGACCACCCCGACGTTCACCGAAGCATAAGTGCCAAGCTCTACGGTATTTTCACCGGCGCGCAGAGCGCGCATGAAGGAAATTTCTTCTGCGTTTAGGAAATATTTGAGCCATTTTTCGCTATCATGGCAGACCGTTTTGGGTGATGCGCCCCTCAAAACCTCGTGCGGCGTGCGTCTGACGATATCGGCGACCGAGTCGCTTTCCGTCAAATTAACCTTGCAGGGATTGCTGGCCGAAGGCGCAGGGCGGGCCTCATCGGCGAGCAGGAGCAACACTTCTTGCTCAGCCTTTTCAAAGAACAGCTCGTTGCAGGCAATTAGATCGACGCGGCCAAACCTGTCGGTCAAAAATGAGCGCAACTGGGCTGCGTAACTTACTTGCAAAAGCTCTGCGGGAAGGACCAACGCCATGCGCCCGCCTTCCTTTAGCGCCGCTGCCGCCGCGACCACAAACGGCACCCAGATATTTGTTAGGCGGTTCGGAGAAAGACCTTGCCCATGCATGATATCCATCGCACGGCTGCGATGGGGCTCCGGAAAACTTTGATAGCGGATGAAGGGTGGATTGCCGACCACAACGTCAAATTCCGGACGCCTTGGTTGGTTCCACCACGCAAAAAAATCGCTGTTTACTACAACATCATTAGCACGCATGCCCAAGCCATCCTTGAGGCGCATGCGGGCTTTATCAGCCTCATCCGGTATGATTTCGATTCCACGCAGATGGTTCGCACGAGCAGGGCCCTTTGCCCCCAAAGCTTCCAGGCGCATACTTGCAGCTTCTAGGAATGTGCCATCACCGCAGCTCGGTTCCAGTACAGTTTCGCCCGCTCCCCGGATCGCCCAAGCGCACAGCCAGCGCGCCAACTCAAACGATGTATAGTAGCCACCGCGCAGCTTGTCGGCGTCAAGCGCTGTGAAGCGTCCGCTATGGGTGCGCTGCGGCGTTTCCCTGGTCGCAGAATCCACCCCAACGCTACTTAGGTGCTTGTTCATCGCTCTTGCCCCACGTGGAACAAAGGCTGTTCGTCGCGAAGCAAGCGCTCTATAGCCTCTCGCACCACCCACGCCACCGAGACCTTATTTTTGTCTGCAATTTCGAGCAATTCCGTATGTTGCTCTTCGGTCAAGCTGACAGACAAGCGGTGCGATGCTTTGGGCGTGTTCTTTTTCTTTGCTGGCATGGTGCCGAATCCTCTTTTGCACCATGATACACCACTGTGGTGAAAGCTGAAACCATCGTTTGTGTAGTCTCACCCACAAACTCGTCGTGTCTTTCTCCTAGAGGCGGACGTACGTTGGTACGTATAGTGAACATATGGCGGAAACTGGGCTAAGACAATGATAAGGGATGCGCACCTTTGCAGGTCGGGCTGTCGTGAACCGAGCCTGCCGTTTGCCGTCTCTGCCGTTCGGCTTCCATCCCTTGCGCTGAAGCGGCCAGCCTCAAGCGGCTGACTTTCTCTTTCCATTTATTTGGGGCCTGCGGCCCCCTTGCCGTCAAGACCTGAACGCCCTTTGGGCGCGGTTGGCCTGTATCCCCGCTCTTCCGCCCATCCTTCTTCGAAGGTTTAGCCATGGTCGTGCAGAGCGGGTGATCCCCCTCAGGCCAACCGGGTCCTGACAGCATTCCCCCGCTCATTGGCGCTGGCCTAGTCCGGTTGCATGCGCAACCGACTATCCAAGAGGGAAAGCAAATGAAAACTGATATTTACACCAAAGTTACTGACAAGATCATTGCCGATCTTGAGAAGGGCGAACTCACATGGTTGAAGCCATGGAGCGCCGGACATGCCGAGGGACGGATTACACGTCCGATGCGGCACAACGGTCTGCCTTATAGCGGCATCAATGTTCTGATGCTTTGGGGAGCCGCACTGGATGCTGGCTTTTTGTCCCCTTGCTGGATGACCTTCAAACAAGCCAGAGAATTGGGTGCCCATGTGACGAAGGGCGAAAAGGGCAATCAGGTTGTCTATGCCAACACGCTCACCAAGACCGAAGAGGCCGAGGACGGCAGCGAGGAAGAACGCCGAATTCCTTATATGAAAGCCTATACCGTCTTCAATGTTGAGCAACTCGAAGGCCTGCCTGAGCACTACTATGTTCAACCTGAGCCGGTGATTGATCCGGTGGGGCGGATGGACCATGCGGAGGGGTTCTTTACTGCGACGGGTGCGGATATTCGCCATGGCGGCAATCGTGCCTTTTACAGCAGTGCAAGCGATCATGTGCAAATGCCGCATTTCGAAATGTTTCGTGCGCCGGAAGCCTACTATGCAACCTTGGCGCACGAGGTCACACATTGGACAAAACATCGCAAACGGCTGGAACGTGATTTCGGTCGCAAACGCTGGGGGGATGAAGGCTATGCGATGGAGGAGCTTGTTGCGGAATTGGGCGCAGCATTCCTTTGCGCCGATCTGACACTGACACCGGAACCCGGCACAGACCACGCAGCCTATATTCAAAGCTGGCTGAAAGTTTTGAAGAATAACAAGCGCGCTATCTTCAGCGCAGCGGCTCATGCCCAGCGGGCGGCGGACTTTCTGCATGACTTGCAGCCGCAGGCGAAAGTGGTGCAGGCGGCAGAATGAAAAATTGCGGTCAAGCCTGATGGCTTGACCGCCTGAGTTAAGGCCCGCAGGGCGGGCGCAGTGCCAGTTCGGCTTCGATGTTGTGCATCGACGCGAGCGCGTCTTGATGATTTTGCGATCCTGGCAGTGCCAAGGCTTGCGCGTTGAACGCTTGGCGGTAGAGGCCGCGCAGTTCTTTCGTTGGCAGCGCTGCGGCTTCAAATCGTGTGACGAGTTTCATGTCTTTTCCTCCTTTTGATCGGAGGCCCCGAACCGTTCAGGGCCTTTCGGCCCTCACGTCATCCTCGACTCAAGGAAGGCCTGGATGGTTCGGCGGTTGAACGGCAATTAAGGAAAAGGAGAAATCGTCGTCACCCTTGAAGAAACGATCAGAATAGGACTGCACGGACGACGCTCAATCTGTGAGCTTTGGTATCTGGCGCACAAATGTGAGACCATGAAGAAAGAGGGAAAGGAGGCTGCTATGGCCGACATGCACAAGACCAAGTCCGCGAGGCGACCTGAACCGGTCGCGTTTGCGGTTGATGTCAGGGAAGCCCAGTCGATGTTGGCCCAGTCACTTCGGGAAAATGATTATCAGAAACTGAGCGCCGACGACTTCGCAGAAGCTCGACGGGTTGCGTGTGAATAGGTGATGTTGGCCTGTTCGTTATGTTGGTTTCATTACCAAATTTTCAGAAAAACCACCGCTGCTCGTGCGCCGTGGTTTGAGGCGGAATGACTGCTGAAGTCGCCGCCAGAGTCAAGGCAACCACGGAGGGGCACTAAGCCCCTCCCACCTCTTGAAATTTGCTGCATTTAAAATTTTTGGGGCATCTATAAATGATCCAATCATCACGGAAAGGGTATATATAGATACTCTTGTGGTTCGTCAGATGTCCGGTTAAAGAACCGCTTCTCCCTACATCTCCAACTTCGGCCCATGGTCACGCTTGATGTCCTGTTCTTGACGCTTCTGCACGAGTTCGCGGGCTTCCTCACCCATGGCAAGGTACTCCATCACATCCCGGCTGAGCCGCGAGAGCATCTTTTGTTCATGCTTGCGGCGCAGGACGATCAGAGCTTGCAGCGCTCGGCGTTCGGCAAGCTGCTTTTCAATGATGGCCTGCCGTTCCTGGCGGTCGCGTTTCTGAGCTTCCGCTGCTTCTTTCTCGTTCTGGGCACGGATTTTACGGCTGTTGCCGGTGACCCAACTCCACAGGCCTTTCAGACCGCGTGGCAGACGGGCGGCGCGGTTGCATTCTTCGTTTTGCCAGCGTTCGGTGTGTCTCTGCTTGAGTTCAGCGCGTAGGGCGCGATGCCGGTCCACCATATCCTTGCGCCGGAAGGTGAGCGACAGACCCTGCTTGCGATATTTCTCCTCCAGCTCATGCACATAAGACTGCACCTGCTTGGTCATCTTTGCGGCGATCCATTGCCGGGTTTCATCGACGGACAGAAGCTCCGGCGCGTCGCCAAGGCGGTTTTTGACGTCTTTGTTCTTCACGCCCGCAAAACGGGACAATGAAAAGACCTCACCGCGATAATCCAGCACCACAAAGCCGCGTCGGTCGCCATGTGCCAGAAAATAGCCATGCTCGAACAGTGCATTGCGCAGGGAGGAGGCAGAGTCCGACTTGGCCCAGCACTCCTGTATGATCTCCTTCAACCGCTTCGGATCATGGCCCAGCCGTTTGGCCTGCTGCCATTCAGCCAGCGTGAAGTTGAGCGGGCTGGGATTCCGCCCCCGTTTGAAGCCCTCCGGCATGTCCCAACCATGCTCGATATAAAGTTCACGGGCAATGCCGTTCAGCTTGTTCTTGTAATGCGGCAGGTTGATCGCCTTTAGCTCTCGAACATCGATCCGCGACCAAACGGCATGCGCATGCCGCCGTCCTTCCTTCTCATGAAAGACGATGGCGCGGGGCTGGCCTTCCAGCCCAAGCTGTTTTTCGATCCGGTTCACCGCAGCCTCAAAGATGTCGATGGGCACATTTTCGGTCTCAGGGGGGCTGAGTGAGACCGAGAACAGGAAATTCTTGCACCGCGTCCCCTTGGCGATAGCCTGCACTTCTTGCAAAGCGCCGTGCAGCGTATCGGCGGCAAACCCACTCAGCTCGTGCAGTTCCACATGCTCGTTATCCCTCGTGTTCATCAGATGTCGCGCCAGATTGGCGGCATTCGCTCTTTCGCTGGCTTTGAGGATCATGGCCCCTCGCTTTCCAGCCCAAGGGCAACGATCAGCATTGAGCGCATCGCCGCGATATCCGCGCAGGCCGAGCGCAACTCGCTTTCGGTATCCGGATTTACCGGCAAGGAGCCGGTATGCACCGCCTTGGCAAGCTGGTTGACGTTGTTGCTGAGCCGGGAAGAACCGAGGGCCGATAAGACCCGCGCCAACTCCCGATGGTCGGCAACTGGGTGCGTGCCGCGCCGCCGGACCTTTTTCAAGTCCTTCTGAAACAGTACCGCCTTGATATAGGTGCCCAACGGAACCCCGTTGGCAGCGTCAGCCAGCTTGGCACGTTCCTCGAAGGTAAAGCGCAGGGAGAACGGCGTTGGCGTCTTGGTCGCCGATGTCTGAGAATCGCCGGAATGTTGATTGAAATCAAGGTGTTGGTTCGTCATCACCGCACCCCAGATCGTGAAGATCACAGTCTGCGAGATGGACTTCCCATTCTTCCAGGACTTCGAAGAGAGAGTTCAAGTTCTCTCTCTCCAGCAGCACCATCTCCCCCTTTGAAAACAAGACGTTTCATCGCTCTGACCGCGACATTTGCGTCCCGTTCGCGCGCCGCGAGTCGCGGCGCCATCCGCAATTATGCGACCCTGACCCGAGGTCATGCGCCCCGCAAGGCCCATGGTGCTGCGCGAGTATCCGCCTGCCCCGTCAGACCGCTCTCTGCGCCCCCTGCCCCCTCACGCCTGCCCCTCTACCCATGGCGGCAAGCCCAGGGCAGCGCTATCGCATGACGCGTTTCGACGGCGCGCAGCCATCATAACATTTTCCTATTTAGAATCTCTATAAATACAATTGTAAGCTATAGCAGCGCCCTGCTAGCCTGATGTTGGACGAGGAGAACGCATCGCCGCGCCGCCCTCCCGAGCTCTCGGGTCTGCGGGCGCCGATGGTGATGCCGCCCCTCCGCAACGATTGACGTAGCCTACTTCGGAGAAGACCTATGGATGGAAACGACGTGAACTCTGCCGGCAAGTGCCCGGTGATGCACGGTGGACAGACCAAACTCGGCACGACCGTCACCGACTGGTGGCCGAACGCCCTGAACCTGGACATCCTGCACCAGCACGACACCAAGACCAATCCGCTGGGGCCTGACTTCGACTACCGCGAGGAGCTCAAGAAGCTGGACGTGGAAGCGCTGAAAGATGACCTGCGGCAGCTGATGACCGACAGCCAGGACTGGTGGCCCGCGGACTGGGGCTCCTACGTCGGCATGTTCGCACGGGTGGCCTGGCACGCAGCCGGCTCCTATCGCCTGGCCGATGGCCGTGGCGGAGCGGGCACCGGCAACCAGCGTTTCGCGCCGCTGAACTCCTGGCCCGACAACGTCAACACCGACAAGGGCCGCCGCCTGCTGTGGCCGATCAAGAAGAAGTACGGCAACAAGATCTCCTGGGCTGACCTGATGGTCCTGGCGGGCACCATCGCCTATGAGAAGGCCGGCCTGAAGACCTTCGGCTTCGCCTTCGGCCGCGAGGACATCTGGCATCCCGAAAAGGACGTCTATTGGGGCGCCGAGAAGGAATGGCTGGCCCCCTCGGACACCCGCTACGACGACGTGACCAAGCCCGAGACGATGGAAAACCCGCTGGCCGCCGTCCAGATGGGCCTGATCTACGTGAACCCGGAAGGTGTGAACGGTCAGCCCGACCCGATGAAGACCGCCGCCATGGTGCGCGAGACCTTCGCCCGCATGGCCATGGACGACGAGGAAACCGCCGCCCTGACCGCCGGGGGCCATACCATCGGCAAGAGCCACGGCAACGGCAATGCTGATGACCTTTCGGCAGATCCCGAGGGTGCCGAGCTGGAAGCCCAGGGCATGGGCTGGATGAACACGAAGGGCCGCGGCATCGGTCGTGACACCGTGGTGTCCGGCATCGAGGGTGCCTGGACCAAGAACCCCACCCAGTGGGACATGGGCTGGTTCGAACTGCTCTTCGGATACGAATGGGAACTGGTGAAGTCGCCCGCAGGTGCCTGGCAGTGGGCCCCCATCGACATCAAGGAAGAGGACATGCCCGTCGACGTGGAAGACCCGTCGATCAAGTGCATGCCGATGATGACCGATGCGGACATGGCGATGAAGGTCGACCCGACCTACAACGCGATCTGCAAGAAGTTCATGGCCGATCCCGCGTATTTCTCGGAAACCTTCGCCCGCGCCTGGTTCAAGCTGACCCACCGCGACATGGGGCCCAAGTCCTGCTACCTCGGCCCGGACGTGCCCGCCGAGGACCTGATCTGGCAGGACCCGATCCCCGAAGGCGAAACCCAGTACGACATCGGCCACCTGAAGGCGAAGATCGCCGCTTCGGGTCTGACGGTCTCCGAGATGGTCTCGACCGCCTGGGACAGCGCCCGCACCTTCCGCGGCTCGGACAAGCGCGGCGGGGCCAATGGCGCCCGCATCCGCCTGGCACCGCAGAAGGATTGGGACGGCAATGAGCCCGCCCGCCTCACCAAGGTGCTTTCGGTGCTTGAGCCGCTGGCCGCCCAGGCCGGGGCCTCGCTGGCCGATGCCATCGTCCTGGCGGGTAATGTCGGGGTGGAACTGGCGGCGAAAGAGGCCGGGTTTGATCTCTCGGTGCCCTTCGCGCCGGGCCGTGGCGACGCCACCGCAGAACAGACCGACGCCGACAGCTTCGACGCGCTGGAACCGCTGGCCGACGGCTTCCGCAACTACCAGCAGAAGGACTACGTCGTCTCCGCCGAGGAGATGCTGCTGGACCGCGCCCAGCTTCTGGGCCTGACCGCAGCCGAGATGACCGTTCTGGTCGGCGGCATGCGCGCCATCGGCACCAACCACGGTGGCACCAGGCACGGCGTCTTCACCGACCGGATCGGCGCCCTGACCACGGACTTCTTCGTCAACCTGACCGACATGGCCAACTCCTGGGTGCCAGTCGACAAGGGGCTCTACGAGATCCGTGACCGCAAGAGCGGTGCGGTGAAATGGACCGCGAGCCGGGTCGACCTGGTCTTCGGCTCGAACTCGGTGCTGCGCGCCTATTCCGAAGTCTACGCCCAGGACGACGCGGCCGAGAAGTTCGTGAAGGACTTCACCGCCGCTTGGGTCAAGGTGATGAACGCCGACCGCTTCGACCTGGCCTGAGGAGCCCTGTCGTCCGGCCCTTCGGGGCCGGGCAACGCCCCCTCGGAGGGGCCTGAAAAGATAGCCGGGAGCCGTTGGGGGACGGCTCCCGGTTTCTTAATGAAAAGGGTTTGGTGCTGAAATATCCGGGCCACGACGACCACTCACTTCTGTCGGGATGGGACCGGCCGTCTGAGAACGTGGCACCGGATGCCTTTGGCGATCGCAGCGTGAGAACGCGGCACACAGGGCGAAAATTGCCGCTGCGAGAAGCCGCGCTCACTGGAAAACCGATCACCGAAAACTGTCCCTTTGACCGGCGTCCCCCCCACATGGGCGATTCCGATCATGTGCCGACTATTTCCTGCTGCGCCCGCTCGGTCTGCCCCCCGATCAGGGGGTTCCGGACCCGTTAACGAAACTGTGATCAGCCATCCCGAAACCTCCCTCGTTCAGGGGGAGACATCGGCTCCCAAACGCGCTTTCGTGGCAGCCGGGGGCCTGAAAAGAAGACCGACACGTAGGGATGAGAAGATTTGCAACGCCTGTTCTGCTGACCCTCGCGGTCGGTATGATCACCATTTGCATCGCGCTTGCCGCGGTGTCTGCTGCGCTGCAACATCCTCACCTCGGTCTGCGGCTGGCGATCCCCGATGCGGGACCCGGCCTGCTGATCCGGCAAAGCGACATCCCCGACGCCGAAATTCCCGCGGGCAGCAGGCTGCTGGCCATCGGCTCGGCCAGGGATCCTTCGGTGCCGGTCTCGGGCGTGACGCTGATCGAAGAGCCGGACACGCTCAGCGATTACGAGACCATGCAGGCCTTCCGCGCCGACCAGCACAGGCTGTCCCAGGTGCTGCGCGACGGCAAGGTGACCCTGCACCTGCTCCTGCCCGAGGGCCAGATCGAGCAGGTCAGCCTGCAACCCGCACCGCGGCGCAGCCTGTCCAGCCTGCCGCCGGTGTTCTGGGTGCAGATACTCACCGGCGTCTTCGCCGTCGGCTTCGGCGGCTGGGTCTGGGCCCTGCACCCACGCCGGCTGCCGCAGCTGATGCTGCTGACCGTCGGGGTCGGGCTGCAGATGGCGGCCAATGCCGCGGCGATCTACAGCACCAGAGAGCTTGCCCTGCCGCAGAACTACCTGGCCTGGCTCGGTGGCACCAACCAGATTGGCGCGCAAATCTTCGGCGCCGGCATCCTCGGGCTCTTCCTGTGCTATCCGCGCCGCATCGCGCCCCGCTGGGTGGTGCTGGGCCAGCTGCCGCTGGTGGTGGGCTGGGCGCTGGTCAACCAGGCCGGGCTGATCCATTCCAACGCCATCGGCTTCCAGCTACCCACGATCCTGATCCTGCTGGGAGCGATCCTCTGCACCTTCTGCCAGATCCGGGCAACACGCGGAGACCTTCCGGCCCGCGCCGCCCTCTGGATCATCGGCATCTGCACCGGGCTGGGGACCGGAAGCTTCGTGCTGACCCGCTCCCTGCCCGCACTGCTGGGGCTGCCGCTTGCTTTCCCGCAGGGCTATGCCTTTGCCCTGCTCGGCATCGTCTACCTGGGCTTCGCCCGCGCCGTGCTGCGCCACCGCCTCTTTGATGTCGAGCGCCTGGCGCTGCATACGCTGTTCTACTTCACCGGCGCGGCGCTGCTCTTGCTGATCGATGCGGCGCTGGTGCTGCTGCTGTCGCTCGACCAGGTGCCCGCTCTGGGGATCTCGCTGTTCTTCGTCGGCATCTTCTACCTGCCACTGCGGGACGCCACGGCGCGGGCCCTGCTCAAACGCCGCCGCAAGGCGCAGCCGATCAGCGAGCTTGTCCGCGCCGCCGACGAGGTGGCCTTCGCCCGCGACGATGAATGCCGCCGCAAGCGCTACGAGAAGCTGCTGGCGCTGGAGTTCGGCTCTCTCTCCATCGAGCCGCTGCCGGAGGGAGAGGCGGTAACCCTGCCGCGCATCACCCAGGAGGGCATCGCGCTGCTGCTGCCCGCCGTGCCGCCCCTGCCCGCCTACCGGCTGCGCTGGCGGGATGACGGGCGGCGGCTCTTCTCTCCCATGGATCTGTCGCGGGCAGAGGTGATCTGCACCGTGTTGCAGCAGCTTCTGGAAGGCCGCCGCGCCTATCGCACCGGCGCCAATGACGAACGCACCCGCATCGCGCGCGATGTGCATGACAATATCGCGGTCCATCTGCTGGGCGCCCTGCACAGCCCGCTCAGCAGCCGCAAGGACGAGCTGATCCGCGAGACCCTCGCCGATCTGCGACGCATCATCGAGGACGGCGACAGGCAGCCCGATGCGGAGCTGTCGGAGATCCTGGGCGAATTGCGTCACGACCTGGCAGAGCTGCTGGCGGTGACGGGCATCGCGCTCGACTGGCCGACCACGCCCGATACGGGGCTGCGCCTGCCCGATCCGATGGCCCATGCCCTGCGCTCGATCCTGCGCGAGGCGGTGAACAACGCCCGCCGACACTCAGGCTGCAGCCGTGTCACGGTGCGGATCGAGCCCCGTCCCGAAATGATCCGCGTCAGCATCGCCGATGATGGCCGGGGCATCCCCGCCGAGGTGCTGCGCGGTTTCAGGGCCGGGGTGACCAGCAACGACGCGCCCGGCCACGGGCTTTGCAACATGCGCGCCCGCGTCGCCCGTCTTGGCGGCACGCTGGAGCTCAGCCAGGCCCCCGGCGGCGGGGTGCTGATCGAGGCTCTCCTGCCGCGGGCCGATACCGAGGTCCAGCAGCGGGCCGCGGAATAGGAAGGAAGACCATGCAACGCGCCCTTGTCCTAGAGGATGTTCCCGAAACCCGCAGCTGGCTGGCCCAGATCGCCCGCGACGCCTTCCCCGGCACAGAGGTCAGCGAGGCCGCGACCCTGCGCAGCGGGCGCGAGGCGCTGCGACGCGGGCCGGTGGATCTGGCACTGATCGACCTCGGCCTGCCGGATGGCTCGGGCCTGGAGCTGCTGACCGAGATCCTCCAGGACTACCCGGAGGCCACCTGCGTCATCGCCACGACCTCCGCCGATGATGCCAATGTGGTGGCGGCCCTGGCTGCCGGGGCACAGGGCTACCTGCTGAAGGACCACCCGGCCGAGCTGCTGGCCTCGCAGCTGCGCCAGATCAGCCACGGCATACCCGCGCTTTCGCCGGTGATCGCGCGCCGCATCATGAGCCATTTCCGCAATACCGGCCCGGTCGACAGCGCGGCCCGGCTGACGCCGCGCGAAAGCGATGTCCTGGCGCTGATCGCCCGTGGGCTGCGCAACGCGGAAGTGGCGCAGAACCTCGACATCGCCGAGACCACGGTGGCCGGCTACATCAAGACGATCTACCGCAAGCTCGGCATCTCGTCGCGCGCCGAGGCCGCCTGGCATGCCACCCGCATGGGCCTGGCCCCGCAGCGCGACTGAGAATGCGAAAGGCCCCGGCGATACCGGGGCCTTTCGGTCAACTGGCGCTGGCCGGATGATCAGGCGGGTTCGACGGCCTCGGCCCACTCCCAGGGGTTGGCAAAGTTGCCCAAAAGCGTTCTGAGCGCGACCTCGTCGACCTCTCCGCGCCGCGCCACCTGGGCGGTCAGCCCGCGCTTCTTGTCATCTACGACCGAGACCACCTCGGCGGGCAGACCGGCCTCTGCCAGTGCCGCATTGAAGACGCGGGCGATGGCCATCTTGCGCAGTTCAGGCTTGAAGACCTTGCCCACGGCAGTCTTCGGCAGCTCGTCCATCACCTCGAGATACTTGGGGATGGCGGCGCGTTCGTGCACATGGACCTTGCAATGGGCCAGCAGCTCTTCGGTGGTGGCGCTGGAGCCGTCCACCAGCTCGACATAGACGCAGGGCAGCTCGCCCGCGCGAGTATCGGGCTGGCCGATGGCGCCGGCGAAGGCCACCGCGCTATGCGACAGCAGGGCCTCTTCGATCTCGGCAGGGTCGATGTTGTGACCACCGCGGATGATCAGGTCCTTGGCGCGGCCGGTGATGAAGAGATAGCCATCCGCATCGAGGCGTCCGAGGTCCCCGGTGCGCAGGTAGCGGTCGTAGTGGAAGAGGTCGCGGTTCTTGGCCTCCTCGGTATAGGTCGAGCCGGCAAAGACACCGGGGTTTGCGACGCAGATCTCGCCCACCTCGTCGACCCCGCATTCACGCGGCTCACCGCTGGAGTTGTCGAGGATGCGCACGTCCGTATAGGGGAAGGGCACGCCCACGGAGCCATGCTTGCGCTCGCCCTGGTCGGGGTTGCAGGAGACCAGGCAGGTGGCCTCGGTCAGCCCGTATCCCTCCAGGATGGTCAGCCCGGCGGCGGCCTCGAAACGCTTGTAAAGCTCCACCGGCAGCGGCGCCGAGCCCGAGAAGCAGAGCTTCACCGAAGAGACATCGGCATTCACCGGGCGCTGCATCAGCGCCGAGATGGCGGTCGGCACCGAAACGATGAAGGTGGTGCGGTAGCGTTCGCAGAGCTTCCAGAAGTTGTCGAAGACCCCGTCGCCGCGATAGCCGGCGGGCGTCGGGAAGACCACGTGGGCGCCGGACATGCAGGCCCCCATCAGCATCACGTGGCTGGCGAAGACATGGAACATGGGCAGCGGGCACATGATGCTGTCGTCTTCGGCAAAGAGCAGCGTGGCCCCGATCCAGGCATTGTAGACCAGCCCCGAATGCAGATGCCGCGCCACCTTGGGCATGCCCGTGGTGCCGCCGGTGTGGAAATAGGCGCCAATCCGGTCGGTCTCGCTGTCGGCGAAGGTGAGCTCGGTCGGCTGCTTCGCCATCTCCTGGTTGAAGTTCTTGATATCCGCGTGGTGCCGCCCCGGCACCTTGGGCCGGATGAAGGGCACGATCCAGGACTTGGGCGGGCTCAGGTAGCGGTTCAGGTCGATCTCGAGCACCGTGTGCACGCCTGTCGCATGGCGCACCGCCTCGTAGACCTTCTGGGCCACATCGGTCTTGGGGAAGGCCTTCAGCGTCACCACCACCTTGGCCCCGGTCTCGCGCAGGATGGCCGAGATCTGCTCGGCCTCCAGCAGCGGGTTGATCGGGTTGACGATCCCGGCGGTCATGCCCCCCAGCGTCGCCACCACGGTCTCGAGCGAATTGGGCAGCACCAGCGCCACGACGTCGCTTTCGCCGATCCCCAGGGAGCGGAAGAGGTTGGCCGCCTGCCCCATCTGGGCGTGAAGCTCGGTCCAGGTGAGGGTCTGGGCAGGGTCCTTGGGGCCGGATTCCAGCTGGAACGTCACTGCCTTGTTGTTGGGATAGGATGCAGCGGTCCGCCCCACCATCTGGTAGACCGTCGTCGGAACATCCCTGGCTTCCCAGGGCATTTCCTCGGTTATCCGCTTGGCATCAGCCACACCGCCGAAGCTCATCTTTTCTCCTCCCATCTGCTTGCGCGCCTCCCTGCGCTTCCCGCTAGATTTTCCGGCGCTTGCCCGATGGCAAGCGTGACGCTGCGTTGACCTCCCAGAACGCCGCGTCGCCCGAAGCCTAGCATGGCGACAGGAAAAACAAGACAGAATGTCGGAGGCGGGGCCGGAATTTACCTGCCGTAACGTAAGGGAATCCAAGGTGATGGGCCCCGGCCGGAGAAGCGGCGGGCCCCGGAGCAGCGGCGGTCAGGCCGCGTCGGATCCGTCGGTGAACTGCAGGCGCGCCAGCCGGGCATAGAGCCCGCCCTCGGCCACCAGCTCGTCGTGGCGGCCCTGGGCGACGATGCGCCCCTCCTCCATGACGATGATGCGGTCGGCCTGCTTCACGGTCGCCAGGCGATGCGCGATGATCAGCGTGGTCCGCCCCTGCGAGACCGTCTCGATCGCGCCCTGCACCAGCTTCTCGCTTTCCGCGTCAAGCGCGCTGGTCGCCTCGTCCAGCAGCAGCACCGGCGCGTCGCGCAGGATGGCGCGGGCGATGGCGATGCGCTGCTTCTGCCCGCCCGAGAGCATGACGCCGCGCTCGCCCACGGGGCTGTCCCAGCCCTCGGGCAGCGCCTCGATGAAGCTTTCGGCGGCGGCGGCACGGGCGGCCTCGGTCACCTCTTCGTCGCTGGCACCGGGCCAGCCGAAACGGATGTTCTCACGGGCGGAGGCGGCAAAGATCACCGGGTCCTGGGGCACCAGCGCGATGGAGCGGCGGAAGTCCACCCGCGCCATGTCGCGCAGATCCACCCCGTCCAGCAGCACCCGGCCCGAGACCGGGTCGAAGAAGCGCAGGATCAACTGGATCAGCGTCGACTTGCCCGCCCCCGAGGGGCCGACCACGGCCACGGTCTCGCCCGGCTTGATCGTCAGGTTGATCTGGTCGAGCGCCGCGGCCGCCGGGCGTGAGGGATAGAAGAAAGAGATATCCTCGAAGGTGATCTCTCCGCGAGCGGGTTCTGCGGGGGCTGAGGGTTCTGCCGGGTCGCGCACCGCGTCCTCGATCTGCAGCAGTTCGACCAGCCGCTCGGTGGCGCCCGCGGCGCGTTGCAGTTCGGACCAGATTTCCGACAGGGCGGCGACCGAGCCCGCGACCATCACCGCGTAGATGACGAATTGCACCAGCCCGCCGGTGGACATGCCGCCGCCGCGCACGTCATTTGCACCGATCCAGAGCACGCCCACGACGCCGGCAAAGACGAGGAAGATGACGATCACCGTCAGCACGGCGCGGGTCAGGATGCGGCGCAGGGCCGAGCGGTAGCTTTCTTCGGTGACCCGGTTGAAGGCGGCGCGGCTCTGGGCCTCGTGGGTGAAGGCCTGCACCGTCTGCACCGACAGAAGCGCCTCGGAGGCATTGCCCGAGGAGGCGGCGATCCAGTCCTGGTTCTCGCGGCTGAGGCTGCGCAGGCGACGGCCCAGCGTCAGGATCGGCACCACCACCAGCGGCACGATGAGCAGCGCCAGCCCGGTCAGCTTGGCCGAGGTGAGCATCATCATCACGAAGCCGCCGAAGAAGATCAGCATGTTGCGCAGCGCGACAGAGACCGAAGAGCCGATCACAGACTGGATCAGCGTCGTGTCGGTCGTGATCCGGCTGAGGACCTCGCCGGTCATGGTCTTCTCGTAGAAGGCCGGGCTGAGCCCGATGACCCGGCCGAAGACCGCCATGCGGATATCGGCCACCACGCGCTCGCCCAGTCTGGTGACCAGCGTGTAGCGCAGCCCCGTTCCCAGGGCGAGCAGCGCCGCGATGCCGATGGCGGCGGCGAAATACTGGTTCAGCAGCGCGGCCGAGCCGACCTCGAAGTTGTCCACCACCCGGCGCACCGCCAGCGGCAGGACCAGCGAGACCGAGGCGGTGAGCACCAGCGCCATCAGCGCTCCGGCCAACATGCCGCGATAGGGGCTGAGGAAGGGCCAAAGCTCTGCCAGGGCGCCGACACGGCGCGAAGTCTCGCGCTCTTGCTGGCTGGGGTCGGTCACGGGGCTACGGGCCACGGCTGCTCCTTCCATCTCGCCCGCGGAGGGAAAGAAACCGGGGCCACAGGCTTCATGCCGCCCCCATGCCCGGTGGTCAAGGCGGGCCACCCGGCGACAGGCTGAAATGCCGCGCCCCGGGTGCCGGCGCAAGGCCCGCCCCCCTGCGCCCTTCGCGCCCTCCCCGCCTGCCTTCCCGCTACGCAGTGCCAGAGGAAACTTGAGATGATCGCACTTTGGTGGCTCACTGCCTCTGGCGCTTTCGTCGAAACCGTTACATTGTTCGTGCGCAAGCGAATTTACCGGGACTGCCGCGCAGCCTCGGGCAAGCAGAGAGAGGCGCCCGAAGGCGTCCGGGGACGGGATGGTGCAAGACGAGCTCACGCTCACGCTCAATGGCCGCGCGGTGACATGCCGGGGGACAGAGGGGCTGTCGCTGCTGGATCTTCTGCGCGAAGACCTGGGGCTGAACGGGCCGAAGTACGGCTGTGGACTGGCGCAATGCGGGGCCTGCACGGTGCTGGTCGACGGCGCCCCCGCCCGCGCCTGCGTGCTGCGCGCCGAGAAGGTCGCGGGTCGCGCCGTCACCACGCTGGAAGGGCTGGCCGATCCCGAGACCGGCGCCCTGCATCCGCTGCAACAGGCCTTCCTGACCCGCGAGGGTGCCCAGTGCGGCTACTGCCTGAACGGCATGGTGATGTCCGCCCGCGCGCTGCTGGACCGCAACCCCGACCCCTCAGAGGACGAGATCCACCAAGCCCTGCGGCACAATCTCTGCCGCTGTGGCGCACATCTCGAGATCGTGGCCTCGGTCCGCGAAGCCGCCCGGCTGATGCGTCAGGGGGGAGACCGCACATGACCCGCCACGCGCTTTCCGTCGGCAAGGGGGATGACCTCTATGTCACGCTGACGCCCGAGGGTCAGGCCACGGGCTACAACGGTCACGTGGACCTCGGCACCGGCATCGAGATCGCCCTGGCCCAGATTGTCGCCGAAGAGCTGGACCTGCCGCTTTCTGCCGTCTCGATCCGTCTGGGGGATACCGCCGAGACCCCGAACCAGGGTCCGACCATCGCCTCGGAGACGATCCAGATCGCCGCCCGGCCGCTGCGCCTGGCCGCCGCCCAGGCCCGTCGCTGGCTGGTGGAGCAGGCCGCGCTGCGCCTCGGCGCAGCTGTCGCAGAGGTCGAGACCCGCGACGGCGCCTGCCACTGGTCGGGTCAGACGGTGCCCTATGCCGCCCTGCTGGAGAACCATGCCGACCGGCTGGAGCTGGACGAAGAGCACCCCGTGAAGGACCCCGCCGATTACCGTGTCGTGGGCCAGCCCGCCGGGCGCCGCGACCTGGAAGCCAAGCTGCGCGGAGAGCATGAGTTCATCCAGGATGTGCGCATCCCCGGCATGATCCACGGCCACGTGATCCGCCCGCCCTACGCAGGCCGCGACTCGGGCGATTTCATCGGTCGTTCGCTGGCAGGCTACGACGAGAGCTCGGTCAGCCACATGCCCGGCTTCCTCGGCATCCATCGAGAGGCCGATTTCCTCGCCGTCCTGGCCGAAAGCGCGCCCCAGGCGCGCGCCATCGCCGAGGCGCTGAAGGTGGACTGGCACCTGCCTCCGCCCCTGCCTGAGATGGAGCAGGTTGCTCAGACGCTCAAGCAGCACCCCTCGACCCCGCGCCTTCTGGTCGAGAGTGGAGATATCGAGAAAGGCCTGGGTGAGGCCGAGACGCGGCTCGATCGCCGCTATGTCTGGCCCTGGCACATGCATGGCTCCATCGGGCCCTCCTGCGCCGTGGCCGACTGGAACGGCGGCGCGCCGGTGGTCTGGTCCGGCACCCAGAACCCGCACATGCTGCGCGGGGATCTGGCGGTGCTGGTGGAACTGCCCGACGAGCAGATCGAGATCCGCCGCCACCAGGCCGCCGGCTGCTATGGCCGCAACTGCGCCGATGACGTGGCCGGAGATGCGCTGCTGCTGTCGCGCGCCTGCGGGCGCCCGGTCCGGGTGCAACTGACCCGCGCCCAGGAAAGCCTGTGGGAGCCCAAGGGCGCCGCCCAGCTGATGGAGATCCGGGGCGGCACCCGCGCCGGAGACCTGCATGCCTATGACTTCGCCAGCTGGTATCCCTCGAACCGGGGTCCCAACCTGGCGCTGCTGCTGACGGGCCGCATCTCGCCCGAGCCTCGGCCCGACACCATGGGCGACCGCACCGCCGTGCCGCCCTACCGCATCCCCCACAAGCGCATCCTGGCCCATGACATGGCACCCATCGTGCGCGCCTCCTGGCTGCGCGGCGTCTCGGCCCTGCCCAATACCTTCGCCCATGAGAGCTACATGGACGAGCTGGCCAATGAGGCGGGAGAGGACCCGGTGGCCTTCCGCCTGCGTCAGATGGACGATCCGCGCCAGGCCGAGCTGGTGAAGAAGACCGCCGAGGAAGCCGGCTGGGAGGCCCAATCCGGCCCCCGCCTGCGCCGCGAGGGGCGCATGGCCTACGGCCAGGGCTTCGCCTTCGCCACCTATGTGCATGGCCCCTTCCCCGGCGTGGCCGCGGCCTCTGCCGCCTGGGTTGTCGACGTGGCGGTGGATTGCGAGACCGGAGAGGTCACCCTCAGCCGCGTTTTCGTCGGCCAGGACCAGGGGCTGGTGATCAACCCCGACGGGGTGCGCCAGCAGATCCATGGCAACGTGATCCAGACGGCGGGCCGGGTGCTGACCGAAGAGGTCTCGTTCGACGAGATCCGGGTGCGCGACCAGAGCTTTGCCGATTACCCGATCACAACCTTCCCGCAGCTGCCTGACGTGCAGACGATGATCGTCGCGCGCCCCGAGGACCCGCCCCTCGGTGTCGGCGAAAGCGCCGCCGTGCCTGCGGCTGCGGCCATCGCCAACGCGATCTTCGATGCCACCGGCGTGCGCATGCGCGAAGTGCCCTTCACGCCCGAGAAGATGCGCGCGGCCATGGGCGTCACCACGACGACCCCGACCGCCGCCCTGCCCGCCCCGCCTAAGCCTCCGCTGAAGGCGAAGCTTGTCGCCGGGGCCATCGGTCTCATGGGGCTCGCCGGGCTGGGGGTCCTGTCCTTCCCCATGGCGCGGGCCATCGCGCCGGTGGTGCCCGCGGTGCAGAGCTCGGCGGAAGAGCTGGCGCGGGGCGAGATGTTGTTCGCGGCGGGCAACTGCGGTTCCTGCCATACCGCGCCGGGGGGCGCGCCAAACGCCGGCGGCAAACCCATCGAGACCCCCTTCGGCGTGGTGCATTCCACCAACCTGACGCCGGACCCCGAGACCGGCCTTGGCCGCTGGTCGTTCGAGGCCTTCGCCCGCGCCATGCGGCAGGGCATCAGCCGCGACGGGCGCAACCTTTACCCGGCCTTCCCCTACAGCGCCTTCGCGGGGATGGAAGAGACGGATCTGAAAGCGCTCTACGCCTATTTGCGAAACCTCGAGCCGGTCTTTGCAAAGACCCCCGAGGCGCAGATGCAGGTGCCCCGCCCGGCCATGGCAGCCTGGAACGCCCTTGCGCCGAAGCAGGAGGTTCTGACCCCCGATCCCGCACAGGATGCGCTGTGGAACCGGGGCCGCTACCTGGTCGAGACCGTCGGCCATTGCTCGGCCTGCCACACGCCGCGCGGTGCGCTCGGGGCGCCGGATACCGCCCGCCCGCTGCAGGGCGCGATGATCCGCGACTGGTTCGCCCCCGCGCTGGCCGGCGCCGAGCCCGGCCGCCGGGGCTGGCGCGTCGAGACCCTGACCACCTATCTCGCCAGCGGCACCGCCCCCGGTCTCTCTTCCGCGTCGGGCCCCATGGCCGAAGTCATCGCGGGCACCTCGCAGCTGCCTGAAGAGGACCTGCGCGCCATGGCCAGCTACCTGGCCTCGCAGATCACCGAAACCCCCGCACCGGCGCCCGAGCAAGCCCTGCCCCCGGCGCCGGACCGTATTCACCGCATCTTCGAGAGCGCCTGTGCCACCTGTCACGAGCCCGCCTTCGAGGGCATGCTGAGCGCGGCCCAGGTGCCCCTGACCATGGCGCCCGCCCTGCGCGCGCCGGGGCCCGAGACCGTGCAATCGGTGATCCGAGACGGTCTCTCGGCGCCGCGCGGCACTGCGCTGCGTGACATGCCGGGCTTCGCCGCCGAGCTTTCCGAGACCGATATCGCTGCCATGGCGCGCTACCTGCGTGCCCGCTATGCGCCGGATCTTCCGGGCTGGCCTTAAGCCCAGCTCCGGCCCGGCTCAGCTCGCGTCGACCTCGGCCAGGATCTGGGAAAGCGCCGCTCCCAGGCGCTCGATATCCTCGTCGTCGGTCAGGTAGCTGACAGACGCGCGGCAGACCGAGCCCCGCGGCGCCTCCAGCGTGGCGAAGGGCGCAACCCGCGCGCCCATGGCCTTGACCGCGATATCGCGCTTGGCCAGCGCATGTTGCAGCTTGTCGGCGCAGATCGCGGGATGGTGGAAGGTGGTGATATGGCTCTCGGCCGGTCCGGTCTCGCGCAGCACCAGGTCCGGCACCTCGCTGAGCACCCTCCGCAATGCCTCCGAGCGCTCCAGCACCCTGTGGCGGATCTCTTCCGCGCCCAGCCGGTTGGCAAGCTTCAGCGCCGCGCCGAGACCAAGACGCAGTGCGGGCGAGAACTCATCGGCCTCGAAGCGCCCGGTATCGCTGCGCAGCACCACCTTGCCGGTGATCACATGCGCCCCGTGCAGGGTCAGGCCACGCGGTTGCAGCGCCTCCAGGAAGCCTTCGCGGACGTAGAGAAAGCCGGTGCCCTTTGGACCACGCAGGGATTTGCGCCCCGGTGCGGTCAGCACGTCGCAGCCGATGCGGGACACGTCGATGGGCAGCACGCCGGCGGCCTGGGCCGCATCGACGAAATAGGGGATGCCATGGGCGCGGGCGATCTTGCCGATGGCCTCGACCGGGGCCGCGTGGCCCAGGTGCGCACCGATCCAGCTCACCGCGATCAGCCGCAGCTTCGGGTCGATCATGTCGGCCAGCCCCGAGATATCCATGCGGCCATCGGCCAGCTCGGGGATACGCTCGAGCCGCGCGCCGGTGCGGGCGCATTCCTGGATCAGAGTCAGGACGTTGCCGCCCCATTCCCCCGCCCCGACCAGTACCCTGTCGCCGGGCCTGAGCGTGGGCATGGCGGTGAAGGCCGCGTTCCAGCCGTCGGAATTGCCGGTGGTGAAGGCGATCTCGGAGGTATCGGCCCCGATCAGCCGGGCGGCCTCTTCGCGCGCGTCCTGGATCTCTTCGGCGACAGATGCGGCGGCGGCGCTGGCATCCTGTCGCAGCTCGCGCGCCAGGTGTTCCTGCAGGACCTCGGCCACCTCAAAGGGCAGAAGCCCGCTGCCCGCCGTGTTGAAATGCACCACACCCGGTAGGGCCGGAGTCGCCTTGCGCAGCGCCTCTACGTCCATGCCGGACGGCGCGATGAAACCAGAATACATTCGGTACTACCCCAGGGGATCATAAACGTCACCTTACTCGGGATAGTTCACGCGATGGACCAACCGGGATCAAGAACCTTTTGGATTTATCTTTTCTTCCCGGTCGATCCAAAGCGCTTTCAGCCCTCCACGGGCCGGTTGTCAGCCCGCCTCGGCCAGCAGATCCGGCGCGAGCGCGCAGGCGGTTTCGGCCGCATAGAGCTCGGCATCGGCGAAATGCAGGCGGTAGCGGGCCCAGGCCGCACCCCGGTCCGAGACCCTGGCCAGCCGCGTAGCCAGCAGCGCCGTCAGCGCCGCATAGCCCGCCCGCAGGTAGCCATCGGCCTGGCCCAGACGCTCTGCCATGGACGCATCCGAGGCCATGAGCCGCCGGGCCAGTGCCTCGAAGCGATCGAGGATGGCGGTGGCCTGCTCGGCACCGGGCGGCGCCTCGGCCAGTTCGGCGCGGGCGGCCTGCAGGAAGGCCCCGAGGCTCTGGCCGCCGTCCTTCAACAGGCGGCGGACAAGGAAGTCCTGCGCCTGCATGCCGGTGGTGCCCTCGTAGATGGTGATGATCCGCGCATCGCGCAGGTAGCGCTCGGCGGGCCATTCGCGGGTATAGCCGGCCCCGCCCAGCACCTGCACGGCACCCGAGGCGGTCTCGAAGGCGCCTTCGCCGCCGAAATTCTTGGCCAGCGGCAGCAGGAAGGCCTGGCGCAGCTCCGCGGCGGGATCACCCGCGCGGGCCTGGTCGGCGGCAACCGCCGCCTCGAGCACGAGGGCCACCAGCAAGGCGGCGCGGCTTTCGATGTCCAGCAACTGCCGGCGCACGTCGGGATGGGCAAGGATCGGCACCGGCGGCGCGTCCGGACGCCCGCCCTGCAGCCGCTCTGCGGCGTAGCGGCGGGCCAGCGCGGCAGAGCGCAGGGCGATGCCCGCCCCCTGGCAGCCGGTCTGCAGCCGCATGAGTTCGATCATGCGGAAAAGCGTCGGCAGGCCTCGCCCCGCCTCGCCCAACATCTGCGCCTCGGCCCCCTCGAAGGAGAGCACACAGGTCGGCGAACCATGCAGCCCCAGTTTCTCTTCGATGCGTTCCAGGCGGATCGCGTTGCGGCTTCCATCGTCCAGCACATCGGGCACCAGGAAGAGCGTCAGCCCCCGCGTGCCCTCTTGCGGCGCGCCGGTGCGGGCGAGGCAGAGATGGCCGATGCGGCTGGTCATGTCCTGGTCGCCGAAGGAGATCCAGCACTTCTGGCCGGTGATCCGCCAGTGATCGCCCCGGTCCTCGGCCTTGGCGCGGATGCGGCCGACATCGGAGCCCGCGTCAGGTTCGGAAATGCAGATCGTCGCCGCCCATTCGCCCGAGGCCAGCTTCGGCGCCCAGCTCTCGGCCAGGTCCGGCGCTGCGGCCAGCAGGCAATGCGCCGCCGCGCGGGTCGAGCCCGCGAGCATCATGAAGGGCATGGCCGCGCCCTCGAACCCCAGCGAAGCTGCGGCATGCAGGGTCGTCGGCAACCCCTGTCCGCCCACACTTTCGGGCAGGTCGGCGGCCAGCCAGCCGTCGGCACCCAGCCGGGCGAAAGCCTCGGCGTAGCCTTCGGGGGTCAGCAGACGTCCGTTCTCGATCCGGCAGCCTTCCTCGTCGGCCCTGGCCGCCATGGGATCCAGCAGGTCCTCGCCCAGGCGCCAGGCCTCGGCAAGGATCATGGCGGTGTCGTCGGGCTCGAGCCCGATGGTCTCTTCCAGCCCGGCCCAGCCCGGTGTCACCGAGAGCAGGCCCGCGATCAGCCCCGCGTCCATTTCGGCGCTCATTTGGGCTGCATGCGGACCGCGCCGTCGAGACGGATCACCTCGGCGTTCAGATATGCGGTCTCGAAGATGTACTTCACCGTGGCGCCGTATTCAGCCGGATCGCCTAGGCGCTGCGGGAAGGGAATGGTGGCGGCGATGGATTTCTGCACCTCTTCGCCCAGCCCTTCCAGCAGCGGCGTCAGGAAGAGACCCGGCGCGATGGTGTTCACCCGGACACCGAACCGCGCGAGCTCGCGGGCGATCGGCAGCGCCATGGCGACGATGCCGCCCTTGGAGGCCGAGTAGGCCGCCTGGCCGATCTGGCCGTCGAAGGCCGCCACGGAGGCGGTGTTGACGATCACGCCACGCTCGCCGTCCGCAAGCGGCTCTTCAAGGGTCATCCGCGCCGCGGCCAGCCGCAGCATGTTGAAGGAGCCCAGCAGGTTCACCCGGATGGTGCGCTCGAAGTCCTCGAAGGGCAGCGGGCCTTCCCGGCCCACGACGCGGCCCGCCTCGCCGATACCGGCGCAGTTCACCAGCCCGCGCAGGGGGCCCTGCGCCGCGATGGCCTCGTCCAGAGCGGCCTCGGCCGCGACCGGGTCGGCCACGTCGATGGCCTTGGCAACGCCCGAGAGCTCTGCCGCCACGGCTTCTGCCGCTTCGGCGTTGCGGTCGACCACGGTGATCTTTGCCCCCGCGGCGTGAAGCGCCCGCGCGGTGGCCGCACCAAGTCCGGAGCCGCCCCCGGTGACGGCGACATGCACATCCTGCAATTTCATGACTTCAACCTTTCTTCACTCGCGGTCGCGCGGCGGCAGACGAAGGCCCCCGCGCGACGAAATTCTCAGACGCGCTCGCGGGACAGGGCGATGACCCGCGGATCCTCGGACCAGAGGTTCTCGACCAGGTCGGCGCGGTGACGCAGCACCGCCCGCTGGTTGATCGAGCCCTTGTCCGTCACCTCGCCCTTCTCGAAGGAGAGCGGCACGTCGAGGAACATCATCCGCGTCACGCGGCTGGCCGAGCCAGTGGCCCGCGCCGCATGGGCGTCCAGCAGATCGGCGGCCACGCGGCGCACCTTGGGATGGTTCAGCAGCGCCTCGCCCTCGAGCCCCTTCTCGTCGACCATGCCGCGCAGGGTATCCCAGTCGGGCACCACCAGGGCGCCCAGCTCGTTGTGGCCCTCGCCCGCAACGACCACGTCAGAGGCCAGGCCCTGCAGGTCGTTGGTGAGTTTGGCGCGCAGCGTGCCGACGGCAACCCAGGTGCCGGAGGCCAGCTTGAAGTTCTCGGCCAGGCGACCGTCGAAGTAGAAGCCCGCCGCCGGGTTGCCCGGCTCGACGAAGCGGATGGCGTCGCCGAAGCAGTAGAAGCCCTCCTCGTCGAAGGCCTCTGCCGAGAGCTTCTCGTTGCGCCAGTAGCCGGGGGTGATGTTGGGCCCCTTGATCCGCGCTTCCAGCTTGTCGCCCTGCGGCACCAGCTTCAGCGTAATGCCGCGCGCCGGCACACCGAGGTTGCCCGCGGTCTCGGCACGTTCGCAGCAGCTGATGGCGAAGGGGCCGGTTTCAGTCGACCCCAGCCCCGTGCCCAGCACGACGCCGCCCTCGACCTCCTGCTCGGCGATACGGGTGATGCGATCCCAGACCGGCTGGGACATGCCCGCGCCGGCGTACATCAGCATCTTCAGTTGCTTGAAGAAGGTCTTGCGCAGCTCGGGCTCGTTTTCCATCGCGTCCAGCAGCATCTGGTAGCCGAGGGGTACGTTGAAATACCAGGTGGGCGAGACTTCCCGCAGGTTGCGGATCGTCTTGTGGATGTCCCTGGGCGTCGGCTTGCCGTCATCGAGGTAGAGCGTGCCGCCGTTGTAGATCACGAGGTTGAACACCTTGTTGCCGGCCGCCGTGTGGTTCCAGGGCGCCCAGTCGCAGACCACCGGGGGCTGTTTGCGCAGGAAGCGATAGCTGTCGGCGACCATTTCCTGGTTGGAGCAGAGCATCCGCTGGGTCTGGATCACCGCCTTGGGCGATCCGGTGGTACCCGAGGTGAAGAGGAACTTGGCCACCGTATCGGGGCCGAGGCCCTCGTAGGCGGCCTGCATCTCGGCAGAGGGCTCGGTCGCGGCCAGGCTGTCGAAGCTCAGCACCTCGCGGCCAGAGACGCCGCCCGTGGCGCAGACCACGGGGATCTCGGGGGCGAAGACTTCGGTGATGGCGCGCTCGAAGGGCGTGGCATCCTCGGCGAAGATCATGCCGGGGGTCAGCTGGGCCGCCACGTCCTCGAGCTTGCCGAGGTCTCCCTTGGCCAGGGCATAGGCCGGTGCCAGCGCCGCCGAGGGCACGCCCACATGCTGGGCCGCCAGGGCCATGATGGCGTGGCGCACCGAGTTGCCCGAGAGAATCAGCAGCGGATTTTCCGGCGACAGCCCCAGGGCCAGAAGCGCCGATCCGATGGCCTGGATCTTCTTCGCCGCCTCGCCGTAGCTCATGTGCTGCCAGGCCCCATCGGGCCCGCGTTCGACCATCCAGCTGCGATCCGGGGCCACCTCGGCCCAATGCAGGAATTTCTCGGTCATGCAGCGGGGATAGGGCCCCAGCTCTTCTTCCTGCCAGACCAGAATCGTGCCGTCTTCACGGGTCTCGGAACGGATGACGGGCTCCCAGAAATCGAGAGCCTCGGATGTATCAGGCATAGCCACCTCCCATGTCTTGCGCGGCTACGGGATCTCTCACCCTTTCCCGTCCCGCGGTTGATCAGAGATTGACTCAGCAATTTTATTTTGTCTACTAGGAAACAAACTACGGTCGTAAGACGAAGTAAGAGGATGCGTGACGGATGGCTGGTTCTGGCGAAAAAACCTTTGTTTCCTATGAGATGCGCGGCGATATCGCGCTGATCGGCCTGACCCGGCCGGAAAAGCGCAACGCGATCAGCGATGCGGTGATTGAAGAATTTGCGCTGAAAGTCGATCGCGCCACGGCCGAGGCCAAGGCCGCGGTCATCTTCGGTGAGGGCCTGCATTTCTGCGCCGGTCTCGACCTTCTGGAGCACTCCGAGAAGCCGCTTCTCGAGTCGGTTCTGGGTTCGCGCCGCTGGCACGAGGTCTTCGCCCGCATGGAGCGCGGCCGCATTCCCTTCATCGCCGCCCTGCATGGTGCAGTGGTCGGCGGCGGCTTCGAGCTCGCCTCCTCCTGCCAGCTGCGCGTTGCCGATGCGACGACCTATTTCGGCCTGCCCGAAGGCCAGCGCGGCATCTTCGTCGGCGGTGGCGGTTCGGTCCGCATCGAGCGGCTGATCGGCACCTCGAGGATGACCGACATGATGCTGACCGGCCGTGTCGCCAAGGCCGAGGAAATGGAACGCTGGGGCGGCGTGAACTACGTCGTCGAAGCCGGCGCTGCGCTCGAGAAGGCGATTGCCCTGGCCGAGGTCACCGCGACCAACTCCGAGTTCTCGAACTACGCGATCATGAACGCCCTGCCCCGCATCCGCGACATGTCCTCCGAAGATGGCCTCTTCGTGGAATCGGCGGTCTCGGCCCTGGCGTCGATGACGCCCGAGGCGCAGGACCGCCTGCGCGCCTTCCTCGAGAAGCGCGCCGGCAAGGTGCTGGCGGACTGATGCGATGAACCAGCCGGGGGGAATCGAAACGCGTGATACGCTGGGCAGGGAGAGCCTCAAGGGCTCTCTCGGTTTCCTGCTGCGCGTGGCCCAGCTTCGCTCCTTCGGGCATTTCTTCGCCGTGCTCGGTGAAGAGAACGTCCGTCCGGGCGAGGTGACCGTGCTGGACCTGGTGCGCGAGAACCCCGGCATCCGCCAGGGGGTGGTGTCGAAGACGCTGAAAATCAAGCGTGCCCAGATGTCGAAGATGGTGCGCGAGATGGAGGCCAACGGCCTCGTCGCGCGCCGTGTGCCCCCCGAGGACCGCCGCTCGGTCGAGCTGCGGCTGACGCCTGCGGGCGAGGCCCAGATGGACCATATCGCCACCCGTTTCCCCGAGATCGAGGAACGGATCGGCAAGAGACTGACCCCGGCAGAAGCCCGCGAGCTGCGGCGCCTTCTGATCAAGATGACCGGGCTTGAAGACAAAGAGGGAGACTAGACCATGAGCCGCACGATGAATGTCGACGAGCTGGTCGCCATCGATTTCCATACCCATGCCGAGGAACCCTGCAAGTGCAGCCGCGATGACGGCTACACCGAGTTCCAGGCCGGCATGGCCAAGTACTTCAAGAACCCGGCGGGCGCCGATGGCATGCTGCCCACCGTGCCGCAGACGGCCGAGTACTTCCGCGAGCGCAAGATCGGCGCGGTGATCTTCCCCGTCGATGCCGAGCGCGAAACCGGTTTCCACCGCTATTCCAACGAGGAAGTCGCGGAGCTGGCGCACGAGAACGGCGACGTGCTGATCCCCTTCGCCTCGATCGACCCGCACAAGGGCAAGGCCGGGGCCCGCGAGGCGCGCCGCCTGATCCGCGACTTCGGCGTCAAGGGCTTCAAGTTCCACCCGACCATGCAGGGGTTCTTCCCCAATGACCGCATGGCCTATGACCTTTACGAGGCGATCGCCGAGGAAGGCGCGATCGCGCTCTTCCATTCGGGCCAGACCGGCGTGGGTTCGGGGATGCGCGGCGGCATGGGAATGCGGCTGAAGTACTCCAACCCGATGCACGTCGACGACGTGGCCGTGGACTTCCCCGACATGCCCATCGTGCTGGCCCATCCGGGCTTCCCATGGACCGAAGAGGGCTTGTCAGTGGCCCAGCACAAGCCCAATGTCTATGTCGACATGTCGGGCTGGGCACCGAAGTACTTCCCCCCGATCTTCGTGAAGTACGCCAATTCGATCCTGAAGCACAAAATGCTTTTCGGCTCTGACTGGCCGGCGATCACGCCGGACCGCTGGCTGGCCGAATTCGACGAACTTGACCTCCGCGAGGAGGTGAAGCCACTGATCTTGAAGGAGAACGCGAGGAAGCTCCTCAAGATCTGACTAGATAAAGCAACCAGGGAGGAAAAAATGGGAGCTTTCGGAAAGACACTTATGGTGGCCGCGGCCTTCGGGCTGGGGCTGACGGCAGCCGCTAACGCACGCGATCTGCGCATCGCATCGGGGGCGCCGCCGGCACACCCGTCCAACGGCTATCTCTACAAGCCCTTCGCCGAGTATCTGGCAGAGGAAACCAATGGCGAACTGACCACCATCGAGCTCGGCACCGAGGTCGTGGGTCTGGGCCAGATGAAGGACGCGCTGCAGACCGGCCTCGTGGATGTCGGCAACCTGCTGCCGCTCTACTTCCCGGCCGAACTGCCGAACTTCGCCCTGGCGGGTGAACTGGCGCTGACCGGCAAGGACGCGCACGCCATGTCCGCGGCCCTGACCGAATACACCGTCACCTGCAGCTCCTGCCAGGACGAGCTCTCGGCCTTCGGCATGGTCTACCTGGGCTCCGGCTCTTCCGACCAGTACGCGCTGCTGACCAAGACCCCGGTGTCGAACGCGGAAGATGTCGAAGGTCTGCGCCTGCGTTCCGGTGGCGCGCCCTACTCCCGCTGGGCCGAGCACTTCGGTGCCACCCCGGTGTCGGTCTCGGTGCTGGAAACCTTCGAGGCAATGTCCCAGGGCACCATCGACGGCTCCATGGCCTCGATCGGCGACCTGCTGGCCTTCCGTCTGATCGAACTGGTCGAAAACGTGACCCTGCTGCCGCTCGGCACCTATTTCGCCACCTCGAACCTGACCACCGCCGCACCGACCTGGGCTTCGCTCTCGGTCGAGCAGCGTGAGGCCATGGCCCGTGCCGCCAACCGTGCCAACGCCGACATGGCGCAACGCTGGGGCTACGACTTCCCGGCCATCGCCGAGAAGGCCGCTCTGGAAGCGGGCATCACCATCCAGGAAGCAGACCCGGCCTTCGCCGAGGCCGCGGCCGAATTCGCCATCGCCGACCAGCAAGCCGCTGCCGCCATCTCGGCAGAGCGCTTCGGCATGGAAGATGCCTCGGAGCGCGTGGAGGAGTTCATCCGCCTGGTGGAGAAGTGGGAAGCCATCTCGGAAGAGGTTGGCCATGACCGCGATGCCATCGTCGAGCGCGTCTGGGACGAAGTCTGGAGCAAGGTCGACTTCGCCACCTACGGCATGTGATCTGCGACGCCCGCGGCCGGGGATCTCCCTGGCCGCGGGTTCGTCCAACGTGACACACTCACACCGGATATCCTTATGAAAAGTTTGGAGAAGGCCGCGGACTACCTGTCCCAGGGCCTGGCCCTGATCGGCTCTATCGGACTGTTTGCCATGCTGGCCCACGTCACCCTTGACGTGGCCCTTCGCAACTTTGCCGATACCCCAATCCCGGCCACCAATGAAATCGTCTCGCGCTACTACATGGTGCTGATCGTCTTCCTGCCTCTGGCCTGGGTCGAGCGTCAGCGCACCATGATCACCGTCGAGGTGATGGAAATGCTGCTCACCCCCAGGGGCCGCCGGATCTCTGACGGGGCCGTGGCCCTGCTGGCGACCGGGATCTACGGCTTCCTTGGCTGGGTGACCTGGAGCGTGGCGCTGAAGTCCATGGCCATCGGCACCTTCGTCGACGTGCTGGGACACAAGATCGCCGTCTGGCCCAGCTATTTCCTTCCCCCCGCGGGCTTCGTCCTGGCCGCCGCCATGACCGCCCTGCGTCTTGCCATCATCATCGCGGGCCCCTCCGCGACCGCCGAGGAAGGCCCTGAAACATGAGTGTTGAAACCGGCTTCTACGGTATTGCCGCCCTGCTGGTGCTGCTGATCCTGCGTGTGCCCGTGGCGCTGGCGATGATCTCGGTCAGCTTCGGTGGCATCGTCTCCCTGCTGGGCACCGGGCCCGCCGTCGGCATCCTGCAGAACACCCCCTATGACTTCGCCGCGAAGTGGACCATGTCCGCCGTGCCGATGTTCCTGCTGATGGGTTTCCTGGCCTTCCACGCCAACCTGACCTCGGGCCTCTTCACCGCCGCCAAGGTGGCCCTGAAGAAGATCCCCGGCGCGCTGGCCATTGCCTCGATCTTCACCTGCTCGGGCTTCGCCGCCGTCTGCGGCAGCTCCATCGCCACCGCCGCCTCCATGGGGCGGATCGCCATCCCCGAGATGGTCAAGGCGGGCTATTCGCCCTCCATCGCCGCCGGCGCCATCGCGGCGGGCGGCACCATCGGTGCGCTGATCCCGCCCTCGATCATCATGATCATCTACGGTGTCTTCGCCGAGACCTCGATCACCCAGGTCTTCATGGGCGGCGTCACCATCGGCATCATGACCGCCGTGGCCTACTCGGTGGTGATTCTGATCGGCTCCTGGCTGCGTCCGGACCTGATCCCGCGCCAGCCGATCGAGGAAGACACCCCGCCGCTCAGCGAGGCGCTCATCGCCACATGGCCCGTGCTGGTGCTGATCGTCCTGGTCTTCGGAGGCCTCTTCTCGGGTCTCTTCAGTGCCACCGAGGCCGGCGCCGTCGGCGCGGCCGGTGCGCTGCTCTGCGCCGCTGCGGTGAAACGGCTGAGCTGGAAGGTCCTGCGCACGTCGCTGCTGGAGACCCTGCAGACCACCGCCTCGCTGCTGATCATCGGCATCGGCGCGGCCATGTTCACCCGCTTCCTGGGGATCACCGGCCTGTCGAACTTCATCGCCGCCCAGGTCAGCGGCGCCGACCTCAGCTATTATCACCTGATGCTGATCGTGGTCCTGGTCTACTTCCTGCTTGGCATGGTGATGGAGCCCTTCGGCGCCATGCTGGTCACCCTGCCGATCTTCATCCCGATCCTGAACGCAGAGGGCATCAGCCTGGTCTGGTTCGGCGTGCTGGTGGTGAAGCTGCTGGAAATCGGCATGGTCACACCGCCGGTCGGGTTGAACGTCTTCGTCATCCGAAACGTCGCCTCCGAACACGTGACCACCATGCAGGTCTTCAAGGGCGTCGGCCCCTTCCTGCTGTCGGACCTCGTGGTCACGGCAATCGTGGTGATCTTCCCGGGCCTGGTGCTCTACCTGCCCTCGCTGCTTTGAGCTGAGCCGGGCGGCGGCAAGACTGCCGCCCGGTCCCCCGCCCCGCGCCGGGGCTAGTCCTCGAGATTGGACAGGAAACGGCGCATCACCGACAGGAAGGCCTGCCGCTCGTCCTCGGAGACGCCGCGCAGCATCCGGGCCTCGGTTTCCAGTGCCACCACCAGCAGCTTGTCGAAGAGGGCCTGACCGCTCTCCGAAAGCCACCACTCGCGCCGCCGCTGGTCGCCCGAGGTGGATTCGTGATCCAGGTAGCCCTGTTCAGAAAGCGCATGCAGCGAGCGGCTGATGGCGGACTTGTCCATCCGCAGCAGGGCACAGATCTGCGTCGCGGCAATGCGGGGCTGGGCGCTGAGCACCGCGATGACCCGCCATTCGACCACGCCGATGCCATGTTGCGCCTTGAAGACGCTGGCGATCTGCCGCGTCCAGGCCAGGGAGACCGCATTCAGCAGGAAGGGCGCATATTCATCCAGGTCGAGCACCGGCCCCGCGCCCTCTTCCGTTCCCCCGCGCCCCGCGACCAGATCTTCGGTCGCACTCAATCCCTCGCGCATACGGCTCCCCTCCATTGGCTCCGATTGGCTTACCTGCGGGTCAGAATGTCACGAAAGCGCAGGCGAGTTCCAGTCCGGGCAGCAGGTGAACGCTACGGAAGCCAGGCGGGGAGGCCCCGTTTACGGCAGTCAGAATGCGGCCTGGGATGGGCCGCTTCACTCGTCCCCCGGCACCCCGTAGGAGGGGGCGTCGGTCGGGTTCAGGGCACGGGTGACATAGGCCTCGGCCTGCGGCGCATAGGCCTCCCAGGCGCGGGCGATGTCCTCGATCGGGCAGGCCTCGGGCGCCCAGTCGCAGCGCAGCTCGGCATAGGGCCAGCCCTGGCGGTCGACGATCAGCAGACCCGCCGAATGCACCGGCCCCGCCTCGCCGCCGGCGGCCAGACCGGCGCGCATCGCCGCGATCAGGCGATCTCCGAGCGCTCCGCTGGCCTCTTCAAAGCCCTTAACGATGGCGGCGGGCACTGCGTCATTGGCCAGCAGGTTGCCGCCCGAGGCGCAGTCCTTTCCCTCGGCAGAGGTCCAGATGCCCAGGGCCTTGGCGCCCGAATGAATGGCCGTGCGCCCGGCGCTGTCGACGGCCAGTAGCTGGCGGTAGTCCGGGTGCGCCTCCGCGGCGACCGCAGCGGCCACGGCCCCGGCGGCCCCCTGCCCCGCCGCCAACGCGTCCAGCATCAGCGGACCCAGGGCGGGATTGGTGACATTCTGGCTGGCCACGGCGCCGACGCCTGCACGGGCGAAGGCACAGCGCGCCGCCACGGCGGGCGAAGAGGACGAGATCGCGGTGCCGAACTGCCCGGTCTCGGCGCAGCGGGCGACGATAGAGAAGGTCATGCGCTCACTCCGGGATGACGGCGGTGGCTTCGATCTCGACCAGCCATTCGGGCCGGGCCAGCGCGGTGACCACGAGGCCCGTCGAGACCGGGTGCACGCCCTTGATGTATTCGCCCATGGTCCGGTAGACGGCCTCGCGGTTGCGCACATCGGTCAGGAAGACCTGCACACGGCAGAGATGCTCCATCCCGCCGCCGGCTTCCTCCATCAGCTGCCGGATGTTCTGCATCACCTTGTGGGTCTGCTCCACCGGATCATGGCTGTCGATGCTCTTGGCATCGTCGAGGCTCTGCGGACATTGCCCGCGCAGGAAGACCATGCGGCCCTGCGCCACCACCGCCTGGCAGAGATCGTTGTCGAGCTTCTGCTCGGGGTAGGTTTCGCGGGTGTTGAACTTGCGGATGCGGGTATGGGCCATCGGTCTCTCCTGGTCTCAGCGGTCTTGGGTGGAGGGGGCTTGCCCCGGTGCATAGGCAAGGTAATCGCGCTGCTTGCAGATATGATCGGCGAGGTACTTCGCATCGTACCAGACCCCCCAGATGAAGGAGGAGCCGCGCCGGGTCTGCCAGGGCAGCCCGAGGAAATAGAGCCCCGGCTCGGGCGAGACGCCACGCTGGTGCAGCGGCGCGCCGGTCTCGGTGAAGGCGTCGAGTTGCAGCCAGGAGTAATCCTGTCGGAAGCCCGTGGCCCAGATGATCGTCGTCACCCCGGCCTGGGCCAGGTCGAGAGAGCGCAGCGGATCGGTCATGCACTCGGGATCGGGCCCGAGCGCGCGTGCCTCGGGCTCTTCCGGCAGGTCGAGGCCATTGCGCGCCACGTAGTCATCCGCCGCATCCAGCAGTGAGAGGTAATTGGCATCGCCACGCCGGATATTGCCCGCCAGGTCGCCGGCAAAGCTCAGGCGGCCCTCCGCGAAGGCCTCGGTGCGACCGACGAGTGTCATGCGGCTGGCCAGATCGCGGAAGTCGACCGTATGGCCGCCACGGGCGCCGCTGACGGCGATGGTGGTATGTTCGACCCCCGGCGTCGCCTCGGTATCCCAGAGGTTCAGCACCCCCAGCCACCAGACGAAATCCCGACCGCGGTAGGCTCGCGGCGGCCGATCATGGGGACCGACAGAGAGATAGACCTCGCGCCCCGCCAGGGCCAGCTCATCGGCGATCTGGACCCCGGAGGAACCCGCGCCGACCACCAGCACCGCGCCCTCGGCCAGCTGGTCGGGATTGCGGTAGCCAGTGGAATGCATCTGGGTCAGGCCCTGGATCTCGGGCACGACCGAGGGGATCACCGGCACCTGGAAGGGGCCGGTGGCCGCGACCACGTAGCTGGCCTCGATCACCCCTTCCGAGGTCCGGGCGGTGAAGCCCGGACGCCCCTGGTTGCGGCTGACCTCGGCGACCTCGACCCAGCAACGCATCGGAGAGCCGATCTTCTGCGCATAGGCCGCAAAGTAATCCGCAACCCCTTCCTTGGGGACAAAGGCGTCAGGATCGCCGGGGAACTCCATGCCGGGGAAGCGGTCATGCCAGGCGGGGCCATTGGCCACCAGCGAATCCCAGCGTTCCGAGCGCCAGCGCTCGGCGATCCTGCCGCGCTCGAGCACCAGGTGCGAGGCACCACTGCCAAGCAGATGCTCGCTCATGGCAAGGCCGGCCTGGCCGCCGCCGACAACAAGCACTTCGGTTCTTTCCACTGTCATCCGGGGCCTTCTCCTGTGGCATCTGCCCTTCCGGTTCGCGCGCCGCCGTCGCCTGCATCGGGGCGGATCGGCGGGGCACAGCCGAAGAGGCAGTCTTCGTTCCTCTCGCCCGCCCGGTTGCGAAAGCCGGGCGCGGCAGACAGGACATTGTTAGCAGCATGGATCGGGGATTTGACAGGCTTGGCGAAGAGATGGGCGCAGGTTGTGGCGCTGAAGATCGCCCTGCCGGCAATCACCGGGCACCCACGGGCATACGCGGCCGCGGATTGATGCCGGACAGGGCGCCAGGGTCGGACATTCAACTTGACCTCCGCCGGGGCCTATTTTAGTCAGGGCGGCGCGCAGCGGGCGTTGTGTAATGGTAAGACCCTTGCCTTCCAAGCAAGAGATACGGGTTCGATTCCCGTCGCCCGCTCCAAGCTCCCCCATCTTCCGTGGAAAATCCGTCACGCCGCCCGCATCGGGTTGCCGCGTGCGGCAGTGTTGCGAGCGATCTCGCCGCCCCCGGCGCGCCCTGCCCTCAGGCGAAACGGGATGGCAGGCAGGCGCTGGCGTCGGTCTCTGACGTGGTCCCGAAGATCATCTCGGAGAGCAGCCGCCCGGTGGTCGCGGCCAGTGTCAGCCCCAGGTGGCCATGCCCGAAGGCCAGCAGGATACGCTCCTGCCCCGGCACCGGACCGATGGCGGGCAGCGTGTCGGGCAGCGAGGGCCGGTGACCCATCCAGGGCTTGGCACCCTTGGGCTCCAGCCCCGGCAGTACCGAGCGCGCATGGCGCAGCATGACTTCGGCACGGGTCCAGCGCGGCTGTGCCTGCAGCCCGCCGAGCTCGACCCGCCCGCCGATGCGCAGGCCAATGGACATGGGCGTCATGTAGTAGCCGCGATCGGGCACGCAGACAGGCCGGTTCAGGGTCACGCCGGGCTCCGGCAGGGTGACATTGTAGCCGCGCTCGCTTTCCAGCGGCACGCGCAGGCCAAGCGGACGCACCAGCTTGTTGGAATGCGCCCCGCAGGCTACCACGGCCCGGTCGAACTGCCGCGTACCCGCACCGGGGAAATGCAGGCAGACCCCGGTTTCGGTGCTGGAGATGGCCGAGACCTCGGTCTGGCGGAACTCGCAGCCGCGCGCACGGGCCTTCTCGGCCAGCCGCTCGGTCAGGCCCAGCGGATCAAGCGCATGGGTCAGATCGGGCAACAGCATGCCGGCCTGGTAGTCCGTCGAGAGCGCGGGTTCGAGCTCTTGCAGCGCCGAACCCATGACAGGGGTATAGGCCACGCCATGTTCGCCCATCACCTGCCAGTCGCAGAGCGCCGCATGCAGGGCCCGGCGGGTGCGATAGACATGCAGGGCACCCCGCGCCACGCGCAGGTCCTCGGCATCGTTTTCGCGCAGGACGCGGTCCCAGTCGGAACGCACATGGCGCATCAGCGCCGACAGCCCCTGGGTCGAACGTTCGACCCGCTCGGGCTGGCCCTCTCGGATGAATTCCTTCAGCCATGGAAAAAGCTTGGGCAGGTGGCGCAGGCGGATCGACAGCGGGCCGTTGCGGTCCAGCAGCATCCAGGGCACCTGGCGGCGCATGTTCGGGCGCGCCTCTGGCAGCACGGCGTAATCGGCAAAGATCCCGGCATTGCCGCGCGAGGCCCCGGCAGCGACCCCCTCCCGGTCGTAGAGCGTCACCTCGGCGCCCTGCGCACGCAGGGCCAGGGCGGCATTCACCCCGATGATCCCTGCTCCGATGATGGCGACCCGCATGCGTCCTTACCCCTGACCGATGACAGCCGGTAAAAGAGAGCAATTTGCGCGAAGATGGAAGAGGGCGCGGACCTGATGACGGCATTTCTGTCGGCCGCGATGTCTGCCTGTCGCAACAGCCGGGCCCCGAGGCGATCCTCGGGGCCCGGCTGAGACTGCAGTCTGGCGGTGTTGGCTCAGGGACGCGGGGGCGGACGCATGGAGGCGCGCGCCGCCATGCCGGCGCTCACGCCCTGCAGCAGGGCCGAGACCAGCTCGGGGCCCAGACCGCGCGCGGCGGGCGGCGGCGGCACCGGGTGGCGCGGCCTGCGCCGGGCCAGCCCGAGGCAGATCAGACCCAGCCCGACATAAAGCCCGCCCAGCACGGTGCTGGCGAAGAGCGGGTCGCGCAGCTCTGCCAGCAGCATCCAGAGCGAGACCGACAGCAGCCCCAGTCCGGGCAGGATCAGGGCGATCCCGGCCAGCGAGAAACCGACGCGATGCTTCAGGCGTTGCGCCGGGTAATTGGCCGCAGGATTGGGCTGTCCCAGCATGATCAGCGACGCGCCATGAAGAGACCCGCCAGGAAGCCCACCCCTCCGGCAAGGGCCATCGCGGTGCCGGGATTGTCGCGCACGGCGGTCTCGGTGCGCTGATAGGCCTCGCGGGCGCGGGCCTCGGCCTCGGCCAGACCGGCCTCTGCATCCCCCTTCAGCGCTTCTGCGCGGGCGCGGGCTGCCTCGGTCATGCCATCTTTCTGCGCCTTTCCGTAGGACGCCAGGGCGCGGGTCAGCTCGGCCACATCGGCACGGACGGCCTCGAGTTGCGCCTGGATCTCGGCGGTATCGCCCTGGGGGGCGGGCTTGGAATTTCGTGCGGTTTCAGCAGCTTTGGTCGTCGCCATGGTGATATCTCCTGCAAAATCTGTTGTGCCTGTTCCACAACCAACGCACGAGAAGAGGCTGGGTTCCCTAACGTCCACCCCCTGAAATCGCCCAAATACAGCCCCAATTCCGCGCTAGAGGTCCTGTATTAACGCAGCAACGCCTCCCAAGTTGTCTGTAGCGTCATGTTCAAAATGCCTTTTCCCATCCTGCCTTTTCCAGCGGCCCTGGTGACCGTGCTGCGCCTTTCCGCGATCCTGGCCGTCATGGCCACGGGCCTTGCGGAGCCGGCGATGGCCAAACCGGGCAATGGACATGGCTGGGGGCATGGCGGCAACGGCGGCGGGGAGGAAGAAGAGGAACCACCCGTGGAACCGACCGGTATCACCCATGTGATCTACTTCATCGGCACCGCATTCTTCCCCGACCAGGTCCACGTCGAGAGGGGAGACACGCTGATGTTTACCAACTTGACCTACCAGAACCAGATGGTCGAAGCCGATGATCGCTCCTGGTCGTCGGGCATCCTCGGATACGGGGGCACCTACCCGATCATGCTCGACAACGACAAGGATCTCGATTTCACCGGCAAGACCCAGTATTCTTATGGCTGGTACACCTACGAAGTCAGCTTTGACGGTGAGGCGGTGGAGGGCACGCCCGAGCAAGAGGTCTACCCGAGCTACCCCTACCTCAACACCTCGCTGGCAGAGACCTTCAACATCACCGAAGCCGTGCGCCGGATCGAGAAGACACGGGCGCTGGTCTACACGGTGGACGAGAACGGCAATATCATCACCGCACCGCCCACCAACTGAGGCGCGCGTCTGACCGGGGCGGCCGGGGGTCGCGCGCGGTTCAGGCCTCTTCCCAGGGTTCGATCAGCTCGGGCCCTTCGGCGCGGTTGGAATTCACCTCGGGCGAGACACGCCAGGACTGCAGCACCTCTTCCGCCGCAGGCTGCATGAGACGCGCCGCGCCATGGCCCGCCTCGCCCAGCCAGAGCGGCCAGTTCTCGGGCTCGAGGACAACGGGCATGCGGTGATGCACCGGCGCCATCAGCGCATTGGCCGAGGTTGTCAGCAGCGCCAGCGTCGGCTGTGGTTCCTCTCCCCAGTTCTGCCAGATCCCCGCCATGACCAGCGGCGCGCCGTCGGCGCGGCTGAAGAAATAGGGCAGCTTCCGCCCGCCCTCCCGGTGCCATTCGTAGAAGCCCGAGACCGCCACCAGGCAGCGCCGCTGTCGGCAGGCCTCCCGGAAGGCGGGCTTATCCGCCACGGTCTCGGCCCGGGCGTTGATCAGCAGCGGGCCATCGGTCGGGCTCTTGTACCAATGAGGCAGAAAACCCCATCGCATCGGCACCATGCGCCGCGCCCCCTCGCCCGCGCCCGCAAGGATCACCGGCAGGTCCTGGGTCGGGCAGATGTTGAAATCCGGCACCTCGGGCAGGTCGTTGGCGGGCTGCGCCTGGAACAGGCGGGCCATGGCGTCATGGGGGAGGGTGTTGGCGATGCGGCCGCACATGGCTCAGCGCGTATAGGCTTTGCGGGCGATCTCGATCCGGGCATCCATCATCGAGATCTCTTTCAGGATCTCCTGCCGCCGGGTCCGGTCCGGGGTCTCGCGCAGCTCTTCGCGCAGCCTGGCCAGCTGCCGCGAGAGGGTGACGAACTCCGGCACCCCGCCCGCCTCCTGCACCACGCGATCCAGCAGCGCGTTCTCGGGATTTTCGAGACGCGGCAGAGGCTTGCCGGCACCGGGCAGATCATCGAAATCGCCACGGGCCTCGGCCTCGGCGATCTTGGCGTGGATGAGATCGATCAGCGGATGGTCCATGGCAGAAGGATAGCAAAGCCCGCCGCGCGGGTTAAGCGCGAGTTGCGACAGCGTGCGGGTCTGTTGGTGCGGTTTCGCGCAGCAGGGCGAATCCAGGAGGGTTAACAGGCGGTTGGAGGGTGAAATGCGACGTCGGTCCCACGTCGGTATTGCGTCGGTATTGCGTCGGTGGAAATTCGGTAAGGCGGCGGGCGTTAATGCTGCGGACGGTGGGGGGACGGCCTTTGCGCCTTGTGCGGGGCGTGGAGCCTTTGGGCACGTCGACGGCATTCGTGCGAGGTGTGGCCTGTTGTCAGGAGGCGAGAAGAAGGGTGGAGGGAGTTTTCTGGGGCATAGCCGGAACGACCACTAAGCGCAGGGAGCGGTCACGCCACACAGTCTGTCTCCGGCCGCGCGCCCAGGCGCTTCCGGCCCGAAGCTGCCGTTTGCCCACTCCGCAGCAGATGACCGGTCCCAGCCCTCTGCGGATATTCGCCAGGTTGGGCATTACTGCTGTGTAGTTTCCCCGAACCGGCCATTCACGTAGTTGTGCAGCGTTCTCTAGGAGACCAACGTCCGCAGTGCGGGACAAAGCTGCCTTTGACGATTTAAATCAGATAGCCCCACCGCTGTTACGCAGAGCAAGGACCGATAAAATGCCGCATCAAACACCAGAAAGCATGTCCGACGAACTTGGAGCGTGGAACAACGGTGACGGGATACCGCTTGAAACTTGGACAGCATGGGAAGGCAACTACAAGCTGGCAATCGGTTACGCGGCTCTTCTGTGGCCAAGATTTGAAGCTGTGGGCAAGTACATACTTGTCGAAGGTGCAGGCAAAGAAAATATTGAAGGATTTGAAAACCAGGTAGGCTCTACGGCCAAGGGGATTGAGACGGTTCTGAACCATTGGCATTTGACCGATCTACACCATCATGATGACGACAACCTATCCGCGGACAAGCTACTTTTCCTTGGCAACATCGTAAAGGAAATGTGGGAGGCAAAGCTGCGATCCCAATTCCCAGACCGACCTTGCACGGTTGAATTCTTCATTCCAGATGACCCTGAAAATCTATGCGAATATCAGATTTCCTTTTGGCAGACCGCTTGGGACGCCGACGAGGAATAGTAGGTTTGGGCTGCAAGCCGACACGCGGAGTGTCCTGGGTCGAACTGGGAGGGTCGACACAGCGCGAACGGCCCATAGCCGCCGTTCGCCAGGAGCACCAACGCCGCAGCGCGGCTTCCCCAAACCGTTCATTCAAGGCCCCGCGCTGCACGGGCAGGCAGGCGGAGGTCGGCAATGCGGACGAAGCTCCCGTGCGACAAATTGCTACTTCAACGCCTGAGCAAGTTTATAGGCGCGCCGTCTCTCTGCATCAAACTCATCCATTACAGGC
>NZ_OBEA01000010.1 GCF_900215355.1 Pseudooceanicola antarcticus
CGTCGGCGGAAACCCAGGTCTTCGCGCCAAGGACCCTGAAGCGCTGCGCAAGGTGCGGCTGGCGCGACAGGACGGCTACATGGAGCGCTTGAACGGAACTGCGCAGGATTGGGTGCCCCATGTGCGCCGTTTGCGCCCCGATATGGCTTGGGAAGACGTCCTGCGGATCATCAATGGCCCCCTGCCCCATGATCGCCGCTGGACGCAAAGCCGCCTGCTCCGCGCGGTGAAGGCATACGTGGCGGACGGATTCCTGCCCGCTGAAGTGCTTGGACGCGCTGGACGTCGCGAAACCGACGATCGCTTGCCTGCGATTGTCGCCGCAATCAAAGGTGCTGACCCCGAGATCACCTTGCAGGCAATCTGCGACCGACTGGAATCCATGCGTGAGCGCACCCCTCGCGGTCGCACCAGCTGGCAGCCTTCCTCAGTCAGAATGCTGCTGGAGCGTGCAGAGCGCCTCGGCCTTTTGTAGGCGCTAATGGTCGGCAAACCACCCTGTTCGCTCGGCCCAAATCTTCCAGAATCATCGCCTCAATTGGACGAAAGCCACGTAAATATCCAACAAAGCCTTGGGGTTAGTTCGCGCGAGCAGAAAATACCTCAAAGGGTATCGGCTTCGCTGGACACGGTCTTTATCGTTGGTAATCAATGCGTTATCTAGCGCAAGCCCCGCGCGACCAAATTGGTGCTGTGGATAACTTTTCCACTACATCTAGATTCTTCTTGCCGGACTCAGATGTTCGTGGCATCTCCATTCTGACGGCAAAACGCGTCAGACGCGGCTTCGACCGTCAGAACGACAAAGAGCCTTAGCAAAGGCCATGAGAGGCGGCAGAACATGGATGATCGAAATACGGGCTACGCGCAAGGCATAGGCTCTTCCGACATCGGAGCATTCGCAGACAGTCTTGCTGAGTCGCTTGACCGGCAGATGAAAGTTGCGTTCGAGCCAGAAGAACGCAAATCCTTGCGCCGCTTCAGCTCGACCGAGGTCGCCGAGTTGCTGCGCGTTAGTACGTCGAACCTGCGCAACCGCCACAAAGATGGCAGCTTCCCAGAAGTTCACACAGACGGTCGCGGTCATAGGTTCTACACGGCCGAAGAAGTTGACGACCTCCGCAACATTTTGGCGCGGACAGGCAAAAATGCTGACGCGTACAGACCTGGCCGCCGAGACGGCGACCGTCTTCAGGTCATTTCGGTCGTGAATTTCAAAGGCGGCAGCTCGAAGACAACAGCGACGATCCATTTGGCACACAGGTATGCCCTGCGTGGCTACCGCGTGCTTGTGCTGGACCTCGACCCGCAAGCCAGTTTGACGACATTTTTCGGCTTCCGGCCTGAGCTCGAATTTGCCGAAGGCGGCACAATCTACGACGCATTGAGATACGATGATCAGGTTCCGCTCTCGGAGGTCATCCAGAAAACATACTTCCACAAGCTCGACATGGTCCCGGCTGGCTTGATGTTGTCCGAGTACGAAACCGAGACAGCGAATGCCCTTGCGCGCAGGGTTCAGCCGATTTTTGCAGAGCGTCTTGCTCTGGCGCTTGAGGAAGTCGACTCAGACTATGACATCGTGCTGATCGATTGCCCTCCGCAGTTGGGCTTCCTGACATTGACAGCATTGGCAGCGTCCACGGGCTTACTTGTGACGGTCGTCCCCGGCATGCTCGACATCGCTTCGATGAGCCAGTTCCTCAAACTCGCTTCGGAAACGGTCAAAGCTGTCGAAGAGGCGATTGGACGACATGTCACTTGGGACTTCGTAAAGTTTCTGATCACACGCTACGAGCCGTCGGACGGACCACAAACGCAAATGGCCGGGTACCTGCGTTCAATCCTTGCGGGCCAAGTCATGACTGAACCGATGCTGAAGTCGACAGCCATTTCTGACGCCGGCATGACTCAGCAAACCATCTATGAGGTAGACCCGAGCCAGCTCATTCGGAAGACCATTGATCGGGCTTTGACCAGCGTGAACAGCGTTGCCGATGAGCTGGAGCAGACAATCCAAATGGCATGGGGGCGTCGCTGATGGCTCGAAATATCTTCAACCAGCCACCGAAAGACGAAAAAGAGTCGGCAGCACCCTCCCCTGCCCCGGTCAAATCCTCGAAGCTACCTGGCTCGGTTGGCGGATTGCGGGATTCTCTCCGGGAAATCACTGCCAACTCAATCCGAGATATCGAACCCGACCGGATCGATATGGATGGTCTCCGAGATCGCCTGATCCTGGAAGATAGTAGCATTGAAGATCTCGCCGAAAGCATTCGCAAGCATGGTCAGCAAGTGCCGATCATGGTTCGCCCCTCTGACCAACCGGATCGATACCGCATCATCTACGGGCGTCGCAGGCTTGCAGCCATTCGAAGAGTTGGTGGAACCGTCAAAGCGATCGTTCGAACGCTCGATGATGATGCTTCTCTGATCGCGCAAGGTCAGGAAAACAACCTGCGGCTGGATCCGTCCTTCATTGAAAAATCTCTTTTTATCAAAGAGATGCAGGAAGCCGGTTACAAACCTGGCGTCATTCAGGACGCCCTAGGCCTCACCCGGCAAGGTGTGTCGAACCATCGTGTAGTCATCGAGCAGCTGCCTGACGAACTTGTCCGGCTCATCGGCCCGGCTCATGGAGTAGGTCGACGCCAATGGGGTGATCTTGCTGCACTTTCAGAGAAGGTTCCGCTTGTCGAAATTGCGCGTGAGACACTTGCCTCTCTGCCTGACACCACTCCAAGCACGGACAAGTTTCAAGCCGTCTATGTTGCTTGCTCCAGCAAGGCGCGTGGCGCAGCCAACCAAAGCGCCCGTGGCCAAACGACCGTGGTAAAGGACAATAGTGGTAGCCCTGTCGGCACACTTTCAGTCGATGGCAAGTCGATCGCTATCAAGATCACCCGCAAGGACAACCCGGAATTCGGCCAATGGCTCGAAGAGCGCGCGGAATCCACGCTGCGACAGCTTTTTGAACAATGGCAGAATGAGAGAGGCTCGGGGAGCTGATCCCCGGTCATAACCAAAAACACGAGCAGAGGAGAAAGGCGAAGACCAAAAAGAAAAGAGCCCCCCAAGGTTTCCCCCGGAGAGCCCTCATCATCTGATTTGCACCTGTGATGTAGCAATCTCCGACATGCCGGTCAAGAGTCACCGATTCGGTGGACGTCTTTTTGTTGCCTTTTCTCGCCAAAAACAGCGAGAAGAGCCGGGGAAGTTGTGGGCCGCAACGGTCGTCGTTCAACAAACATGGCATTCACAAAGCTTTCCGTTCAGACCTTTGGCGTCGGCAAGGGCACCCCCCCCACGACCACACCTGAAACCGACATCTGGGCAGTCTTCCGCGCGCTCAGAGATAGTCGCAGCCTGTTCGGTCTCCGTCCAGGACATGTTCAAACGCTCCAAGCGATGCTGAGCTTTCTCAAGCCTGGGCATGGCGACACAGTCTTCGCTTCCAACGACGAGATCTGCCGTCGAGTTGGCGGGATCGATGAACGAACCCTCCGTAGGCACATCGATCGCTTTGTTGAACTCGGTTTTATGAAGCGCCACGACAGCCCAAATCGCAAAAGATACCGAGTGAAGTCGTCCGAAGGTCAGTCCATTAGCTATGGCTTGTCGCTGGCTCCGTTGCTCGCGCGTGCCGGCGAACTACTTGCAACAGCCCAAGCGATGGAAAACGCTCGTCGGGATCGCGTGTTTTTGCGAAAGCAAATCCTAACCAAACTTGCGCAGATCGACGAAGCTGACCCCGAGAACGAACTCACTCATCAGGTACGCCGAGTTCTTCGGAGGAAGCTCTCGATCGCGGAGTATCGTGCTTTGCTCGGCGAACTGGAAGCTCAATGCAAACAGATGTCCACCGCGGTGGACGCACCAGAAACAATGAAACTGCCCGCCAATGACGGGCAAACTGTCCGCCACCATTCTAAGTCTAAAAAAGAACAAAAAGATTTAGAAAGCGGGACCGACAGCGAAACACTTCCCCTGCAAACACTCACAACCGTTTGTGATCAAGCTACATCGTTCGCGACGAACTCACTTAGAAACTGGCACGATGTCGAAAGCCACGCCAGAACGCTCGCTCCAATGATGGGAATCCACGAAAGCACCTTCGAAAAGGCTGCTAGAAAGATAGGCTCTCAAAAAGCATCGTGCGCCATCTTCATAATTCTCCAGATGAGCAACCGCATCCGAGACTTCGGAGCGTATTTCCACAGCATCACACTCGGTCGCAGAGAAACTGACTTCAACCCATCAGTGTTGTTGGAGAGGCTTTCTCGTTCTGGGGCAGCTACTGCGTGATGTCCACCGCGGTGGACATGTTGAGAGGTAGAGATGGGCTGTGAAAGGGTTGACGGGAAGTGAGATCGGGAGAGTGGCTTCCGGCGCCCGTCGTGGAGAATATCTGATGGCGAAATCTACCCAGAAAGTCACCCTGTCCCCGTCCCGGGATATCCCCTTCGACAAACTCGTGCTGAGCCAGTCCAACGTCCGGCGCATCAAGGCTGGCATCTCGGTTGAGGAACTGGCCGAAGACATCGCCCGCCGCGGGTTGCTGCAGAGCCTGAGCGTTCGGCCCGTTCTGGCGGATGATGGATCCGAGACCGGCAAGTTCGAAATCCCCGCTGGTGGTCGGCGCTTCCAGGCCCTGTCTATCCTCGTGAAGCAGAAGCGTCTGGCCAAGACGACGCCCATTCCCTGCATCGTACGGGATGCCACTTCCGCGATCCTCGCCGAAGACGACTCGCTCGCTGAGAACATGCAGCGCGCAGCCCTGCATCCGCTCGATCAGTTCCGCGCCTTCGTTGCTTTGCGGGAGAAGGGTCAAGACGATGAAGAGATCGCGGCCGCTTTCTTCGTCACGCCGCAGGTGGTCAAACAGCGCCTGAAACTCGCCGCCGTGGCCCCTGCCCTCCTTGATCTCTATGCCGAGGATCAAATGACGCTAGAGCAGCTGATGGCCTTCACGGTCAATCCGGATCATGAGCGCCAGGTTCAGGTCTGGGATGCGATCAAGTCGTCCTGGAACAAGGAGCCTTATCAGATCAGACGCATGCTGACCGAAACCTCGGTGCGGGCCTCCGATCGTCGTGCCGTCTTTGTCGGCGTCGATGCCTATGAGGCGGCGGGCGGCACCATGTTGCATGACCTCTTCCAGGGCGATGACGGCGGCTGGCTGGAAGACCCTGCCCTGCTCGATCGTATGGTCAGCGAGAAGCTTCAGGCTGAAGCCGAAGCCATTGCGACCGAAGGTTGGAAATGGATCGAGGTCTCGCTCGACCTGCCCTATGGCTATAGCCACGGTTTGCGGCGGCTAAGCGGAGACCCGGCGCCGATGACGGATGACGAAGGCGCGGCCCATGCCAAGCTGCTTGCCGAGTACCGGGCGCTCGAAGAGCAATACGAGGGCCAGGATGAATTCCCCGAAGAGATCGACGCGCGACTTGGCGAGTTGGAAGTCGCGATGGAGAAGCTCGAGGCCCGGCCGCTGATCTTCGACGATGAGGAGATCGCACGGGCAGGGGCTTTCGTGACGCTTGACCGCTATGGCGAGCTTGCCGTTTATCGGGGCTTCGTGCGGCCCGAGGATGAGCCTCGGGAAGATGCCGACGTCCACAGCGGTGAACAGGCGGCAGACGGGCAGGGCGTTGAGCTTTCAGCGGGGAGCAATGTGGATGGTATCGGCCACGGCACGGTGATCACCTCTGCCGGTCAGGCGCTTGGTGCCAACGTGCCCGACGACGATGACGATGGTGCGTTGAAGCCCTTGCCCGAGCGGTTGGTCATGGAACTGACGGCGCACCGCACCCTGGCATTGCGGGAAGCTGTCGGGCGTTCGCCTGACGTCGCCCTGACCTTGCTGCTCCTGAAGCTCGTCAGCGACACCTTCCGGACGTTCAGTTCGGCCGGCAGCTGCCTCGAGGCTTCGGTGCGTCACGTCTACATGTCGGCGCAGGCGAGCGATCTGAAGGACAGCGTGGTGGCCAAGCTGGTGGACGATCGCCACGCGGAATGGGAGGCCGACTTGCCGCTCGGCGACGATGCCGCGCTCTGGGACTACCTGACCTCCCTTGATCAAGGGAGCCGGCTGTCGCTACTCGCGCATTGCCTCAGCTTCGGGATCAACGCGCTCCATGAGAAGGTGAACCCCTATGGTGCCGGTATCTCCGCCGACGGTTTGACCAAGCGGATGACCCAGTCCGACTTGGTCGCACAGGCGGTCGAACTTGACATGGTCGAGGCGGGCTGGGAGCCGACGGTCGATACTTATCTGAACCGTGTGCCCAAGGCACGGATCCTCGAGGCCGTGCGCGAGGCGAAGGGCGAGGGGACGGCGCAACTCCTCGATCACCTGAAGAAGGGCGAGATGGCGACCGAAGCCGAGCGTCTGCTGAAAGGCAGCGGCTGGTTGCCGGAGGTTCTTCGCCGTCACGATCTGGCAGCACTCGACGAGGCGGAAGGGCGGGGGGCGTCTGCGCCCGTTTCCGACGCCGGCCAGACCGAGGATGTCGACCTTCCCGCCTTCCTCACCGCTGACCTGCCGGGTGACGATGCATCGATGATGGCTGCGGAGTGATCCGCGCCATCCGAGGGCGGGTTTCCCCGCCCTCAGTCATATAAAAGTCAACAATATCAATATGATGAATGCAAAATGACGCATTCAGGATGAGGAATCATGTCTGCAACCACCATTCTCGATACCGCGCCCCTGGGCGCGCTCATTCGCTACACCGACAACAGTCCGAAACCGCCTGCGCGGTTCACGAAGAAACTCGCGGCCTGGGAGCGCTCGAACGGCGTTGGCCGTCTCGTCAAGAAGGAGCCGCCACGACCCTATCCGACCTGGACGGCGCCGGCGTCGTTCACGCTGCACGAGGGGAACTTCTCCTCGGACGGGGTCATACTCGTGACGATCATGCGGACCCATTCGGCTGACAGTGCCTTGACCTTCGAGGTCGCTGAGGAACCACAGCCTGGGCAGGTCCGTGTCCTGCTGGATTTTGGCGGTTGCACGGAGCTGCTCCACTTGGCCGAGTCTGTCACGGCTGCCGAACTCTGGATCGCCAAAGAAGGCTATCGCAACGCGCGGCTGGAGATCGTCGGCAGCGAGGACGGCGATAGGGCAGGGGATGCGGAGCTTGCCGCCTGAGCCCATGTAGAACCCAAGGGGCCCGCCAAAGCGCGGGCCTCTCACCCATCACGACCCTGTCCCGCGAGATCGCGGGGCACCATAGGATCAATTCCGACACGGAACGAGGTCTTCTACCAAGAGCCTGCCCGGGAGGCTGGCATCGATAGCATCAGCGGGACACTAGGCTCCAGTCAGCGGTCGCACCATCCCCCGCTCGCCATTCCCTTCCTTGCCCCGAATCCCGTCTTCGAGATCAACCCGCGAGGGGTCGGACTACGGGCGAACCCGTGCCGCCGGGTGGATTCGGACGAGCCGAACGCACCCGGTGATGTCAGCCAGTCTTCGGGCCTGCGGGGTCCTGTCGCGCGGGGGATGGTCCTCCGCCTCCAAGACAGGAACCAAACAGATGTCCCGCAAAGATGCACACGCCTTCGCCGCCTCCCTCGCCGCCACGCTCATGGTCTCGATCGTCGTCTTCCAGGCCGGTGATGGAACCTATGGCGCCGTCCCCGCCGATGAAATCGACGGAGACGAAGTTCAGGTGGTGGGTGAAATCGACCCGTGGGCGTGAAGCCCATGGGGGCGAAGACGGCTCGGGTTCGGAGCAAGGCTCCGATCCGGGCCTTTCGTCTGTCCACCGTTCCGGCCGACCGGCAAAACGAGCCGACGATGGTCGGCATGCCTTTGCATTAAGAAAACAAGCTCGAGCGTCAGCCAATCTGGCTTTGCCCAGACATCAGCGGTCAATTGCAGCGCAATGAATGCAGCTTGAACATCGTCAGGGTTCGTCGGAAACTGCGTTGTATTTGGTTCAGGTTACGTCGCATGCTCTACAAATCATTGATTTCCTTATACGGTTCATCGCTTGCGGGTAGATCGGCTCCTGCTGACGACCTAGTTTGGCACTTTACGCCGTCCGAGGATCTGAGGCTTTTTCGCGAGTATGCGCTCGATGCCCTGCAGCAGGCGAAAGTGTACCTGCTCGACCCTATGGCTGCAGCCTATGCCGATACGCTTCATGACGCAGTCGCCAAACAGGCTTCGGAAACCGGTCTTCCCGCAATGGCCATTCTGGGTGAGGTAAAGCTCCCCGCCGACGTTGTTTGGGTCGAATTTGACGATCGAGAGCTGGGTGTCGCGCGCTTTGAACGGGCTTCACCAGTAACGAGACATGACGACAAACCCATAGGCACTGGTCTACGCGGCTATCTCATCGATGATCGAAACAATGGCCACTTGCGCATCACGATGTTCCATCGCCGCGACAATTCGCGGGTCGTCGATCCAATCTGCGCTTTGCTCGTGAAGCGAACTCCGACAGGCGAGTTGAACTACGACAACGTCGAAGTCGAGTTGAGCCGTTCCATGGTCGAATTCCGTGTGCGGAGCGGTGATACGATGGAAATGATCAACGGTCGGCGCACGGTGCACCAAGTTGAAACAGGCTACGATCTTTTCATCCCCTACGCGCTCTTTGCAATGCTGGTTTCCCCGGACTTGGGTGGCATCATTCCCACGGAAAACGAGACGTTCACAGCCAAGGATGCAAAGACCGCTCGAAAGTTCGGGAAGTCCTGGATTCTAGGCGCGCAGAAATCCCATCTTACAATCCGCATTGGTCCGCAGGCCGCGGCTCACATGCAGGAGCGGCAGGCTCGCCTTGAGTTTGAGCGTCAGGTCCAAGACGGGCGAAGCGGCCCTGTTCGCCATTGGGTGAGCGAACATGAGCGGCGCTATCGCAGCGGTAAAGTTGTGTTGGTGAAGGGGCACCACAGAGGGCAATTGCCTGCGCCTAATCTGCCAACGCGTGTGATGGGACCAAAACCCGAGGCAACGATTTTCGAGTTGGACGCAGTTGATCCGTCCAACCCAGACTGAACCCGGAGTTTTCCATGCAGCCATGTCGTCTGCCGTCAATCTATCGTCGCCACATTGACGAACAGCCGTAGTTTTCGGCCGTGACCTGACCAGGTCGGCGCCAAGAGCTCAGGGAGCCGGAAATCCAACAATGCTGGCGCGAAGCGGTATCCGCTCTCCCCGATCAGTTCGGCCAGGAAGTGGCCCATACCGTGGCGATGGCTTCCGCCTTGGTGCAACCTTTCACCATGCACCAATCCAAGACCGTGGAGAATGCCCCGGCGACTTCCTTTTGCATTTTCTGTACGCGTGGAGCGACAGCGCCCCGAGATCGCAATCAGCTTTTGGTTGCGGTCCGCGTCCGGAATATTCCGGTATCGATAGCCCGTCGCAGCAAGGCCCTGCATTTCCCAACAGGTAAGGGCAGGGGGGCGAGAGCCGGTGATCGAAAGTTGCGCCGCTGGTGGGGTGCAGGGCTTTGGGTCAAACAGTCCGATTGGCAAGGGGACATGGTCTGGCATGGGCTCCCCGCATCTCTCCGTCTCCTGGGCCATCCCTTCGACTGACAATCCCCTAATCCCGTTCGGTCTCCTGCGCGCAACCCCGCGTCAGTCCGGGCCGTGTTGGCCGCCTTTGGCGTCCTGCCCGCTCCACCCCGGTCCTCTGGGGGTGTCCGGTGTCCATGCTGTCCACCGTGCACGCGTCACCCGACGGGCTTTTTCAGGGTCTTGTCGAAGGGACGGTCCCGAAGACAGGAAAAACAGGAGCTTATCATGCAGAACATCGTCATCCTCGCCGGCAACATCGGTCAGACCCCCGAAGTCCGCACCACCCAGAGCGGCACCAAGATCACCAACTTCAGCCTCGCCACCTCGCGCCCCCGCCTCTCGGAAGGTCGTGTGATGCGCGACGAGAACGGCTACCGTGTCATGGACACCGAATGGCACCGCATCACCTGCTTCAACGGTCTCGGCAAGACGGTCGCGGAGCATTGCGAAAAGGGGATGAAGGTCCTCGTCCACGGCCGCATTCACTACACCAAGTGGATCGACAGCATGGGGAACGACCGCTACGGCTGCGAGATCATCGCTGAGAAGGTCGACTTCCTGAGCCGCCCGAAGTCGGCCGAGAACGAAAACCCCGAGCTGGTCGACCGCGACGACGAGATCCCGTTCTGAGGAACGGGGTCTCCCCCTCGGGCCCGGTGGGAAAACCCGCCGGGTTCGAAAAAAACTTGATCGGGCAGTCGTATTGCCAGCTATCGTCACAGCACATCTTCTACAAGCCGACCACCCGAATTAGAGTGCGATTGTGCAAGTTTCGCTTGGATGCCCGGCGCATGACCGATGCCCGTCATCTTCGCAATTTAGCGCACATATTTGGAAGCCCGGTGAGGTTCATTTGTGAAAGTGGAAAATGATTGAACGTATTCAACTCCTTAGAAATATTGGTCAGTTCGATAGTGTCAGCCCGCCGCCGCAGACATCCCTGACCCCGTTCTCCCTAATTTATGGTGAAAACGGTCGCGGGAAGACGACGATCGCCGCTGTTCTGCGCTCTCTTGCAACGAACAATCCCAGCTTGGTCACGGACCGGCACAGGCTTGGAGCGCAGCACCCGCCCCACGTTGTTATCGGTCATGCAGGTGGGCAAAGCGTCTTTCTCAACGGTGCCTGGACACAGCCGCTGCCGCAGGTTGCCATATTCGATGACGCCTTTGTCTCTGCGAACGTCTGTTCCGGCATCGAGCTACAGACGGCACATCGCCAGAACCTGCATGAGCTTATTTTGGGGGCCCAGGGCGTTGCGCTGAACAGCACACTTCATGGCCATGTCACACGCATCGAAGAACACAATACCAGACTTCGCGAGTTGTCTGACGCGATACCTGCGAACGCGCGGGGCCCGTACAAGGTCGATACCTATTGTAGTCTGGAGCAAGACCCGGCCATCGACGCGAAGATTCAGGACGCAGAGCGCCGTCTGGCTGCTGCACGCTCCGCTGATGCGATACGTCAGCGACCAGGATTTCAGGAAATCGGTCTGCCGGATTTCGATTTCGATGCAATTGACGCCGTGCTGGATCGCAGCTTGCCCGACCTTGATGCTGCTGCCGCCGATCGAGTTCGCGCGCACATCGTAAAGCTCGGACGCGGCGGCGAGGGCTGGGTCTCAGACGGCATGGCACGTATCGAACCGGTGTCCGAGGGTCTTGACGAGGAGATTTGCCCCTTCTGTGCTCAGGACCTCGGCCGCTCCGATGTGATTGCTCACTACCGAGCCTATTTTAGTCAAGCCTACGAAGACCTGAAGTCTGCCATCAGGCAGACAGGCGTTTCGATACGCGATACGCATGCCGGAGACATTCCGTCTGCCTTCGAGCGTGACATTCGCACCGCTGCTCAGGCTCACGAATTCTGGAAGGACTTCGCTGACCTACCGGAAATCGATGTCGATACCGCCGCAATCGCCCGTCAGTGGAACGCTGCCCGCGAGGGGGTGCTGGAGCAGCTTCGCGCTAAGGCCGCTGCGCCTCTGGATCGCATGGCACTTTCGCCCGAGGTTCGTCAGGCCGTAATGGACTTTCGCGCGCGCATTGCAGAAGTAGCTGCTCTGTCCCAGCGTCTCGGTGCCGTCAACGCGCGGCTTGATATTGTGAAGGAACAGGCGCAAGCCGATGATCTCGCGGCTCTGACCAATGACCTGGCGAAGTTGAAGGCGCAGCAGGCCCGCTTCGATCCCGCCGTCATGCCGCACTGCGATGCCTACACGGCAGAAAAGACCGCCAAGGCGGCAACGGAAACTCTCCGCACCCAAGCTCGCGCGGCGCTCGACCAGTATCGGGAACAGATTTTTCCTGCCTACGAGACCGCGATCAACGAATACCTGCGGCGCTTTGCGGCATCCTTTCGTTTGGGGGACGTCCAGTCCGTCAACAATCGCTCCGGCTCATCCGCGTCTTACTGCGTCGTCATCAACCAGCAAAACGTCAACGTTACGGCAGACCAGGGGCCGTCTTTCCGAAATACGTTGAGCGCGGGAGACAGGAACACGCTTGCTCTGGCTTTCTTCTTTGCATCGCTGGATCAGGACCCCGACCTCGCGAACAAGATCGTAGTCATCGATGATCCAATGACCAGTCTAGACGAACACCGCACCCTGCGGACACGCGAAGAAATCATGGCGCTGACTGCAAGAGTGCAGCAAGTGATCATGCTGTCCCATTCGAAGTCTTTTTTGTGCAACCTGTGGGAACAGTCTGACCGGAACGTTTCGACGGCACTGCGCATCAACCGGGCTGCTGTCGGTTCGGAGATTACTGTTTGGGATGTTCGTAACGATAGTATCTCGGAACATGACAAGCGCCATGAACTCGTCAGAGGTTATTTACAGGCAGCTGATCCCGACAAAGAACGTCAGATTGCTGCGGCGCTTCGACCAATTCTGGAAGCCTTTATGCGTGTTGCGTATCCCGAGTATTTTCCGCCGGGAACGCTTCTTGGTCCCTTCCTCGGATTGTGCGAACAGCGCGTAGGCGGGAACAACGAGATATTGTCGGCTGGCGACATTGTGGAACTAAGAGCGTTGCTCGGGTATGCGAACCTTTTCCACCACGATACGAACCCCGCCTGGCAAACGGCCGCGATCAATGATGCCGAATTGACTGATTTCGCGGAGCGAACACTACTATTTGCTTCGCGGCGGTGACCTTTTGAGAGTGAAAGGAGTGCCGGTTTCCCGGTGACGGGTTGAGGGCTGGGAGAGTGGCTTCCGGCGCCCGTCGCGGGAGATAGCCGATGGGCGTTGTGGAAGTTCTGGAACCGGTCGCACCGACGCGGGCAGGTGGCTGGAAAGTGGATGTGAGCCGGGGTGACCGGAACGGGCGGGTGTCGTCCGAATGGTTCAATCGGCCGGATGACGAGCGGTATCTGTCGCTCGACGATCTCTGGGCCAATGTGAAAGGTCGCTCCGAGCGCAGCCGCAGCAGGGTGGTTCAGACAGCCGACATCCGTGTCGAGGCAACGCGCGACAGCGCTGAGCGATTGCACCTGGTCTTGCCGAAAGCGCAGGAACCCGTAGCGCCCACACACTGGGCCTTCGGCCAGCTCGCCAGCATTGTCGGCGCTCCGGCCTCCTACCTGCGGCAGCTGCCTGCTCCTCTGGCGGGGATCAACCTGCAATACGGTTTGACCAACCACCGCGCCGAGCAGGTGAAGACCTTCGAGACCGAGGATGGCCGCACGGAACTGCGCGCCGTGACCGGTCCCGACTACGGCCGCATCCATGACTTCGAGCTTGTCGAGGCAGTTCAGCGCATCGCGGGCAATGGTACGGGCGATACGCGTTGGAAGGTGCCGGGTGTGCTGGATTGGTCGACCGGGGTCTACAACCCCGATGTCGAAATCAGCCGCGACACGACCACGCTCTACGCCTCGGACCGCGACGTCTTCCTGTTCCTGGTCGACGACCGCAATCCGATCGAAGCAGGCAAGTTGCCCGACGGCTCCCCCGATCTCTATTTCCGGGGCTTCTACTGCTGGAACTCCGAGGTGGGGGCAAAGACCCTCGGCATGGCGAGCTTCTACTTGCGGGCGGTGTGCCAGAACCGGAACCTGTGGGGCGTCGAGGATTTCCAGGAGATCAAGATCCGCCACTCGAAATACGCCGCGTCGCGCTTCGCACATGAGGCGGCGCCGGCGCTGACGCGGTTTGCCAATTCCTCGCCGCAGGGGTTCGTGAACGGGATCCGGGCAGCTCGACAGCAGGTCGTGGCGCGCAGCGACGAGGACCGTGCCGATTTCCTGCGGAAGCGCGGTTTCTCGAAAGCCGAATCCGGCAAGATCATCGAGAAGGTTCTGATGGAGGAAGGCCGCCCGCCCGAGAGCATCTTCGATTTTGTGCAGGGCATCACGCGGCTTGCGCGCGACAAGACCCAGCAGGATGCGCGCCTCGACATGGAAGGGCGCGCCAAGAAGCTCCTCGACCGGGTCGGCTGACGCCGGGCCCGACAACGCGACCGCCTCGCGCGCGGCGGCGGTCGCACTTTCCCCTTCCACAGGCACGCCACTGGCCCCGCCCCGAGAGGGCAAGGGGCTTCGGCCTGCGCAATCAGCGAGAACCCCCATGACCCCCCAGGAAGAAACTGTCATCCTCGAGGCCCGTGACATCCTCGGCCGATACCTAAGCCAGAACCCGGTCATCGGCAGCTGGCAGGCGCTGCTGGACTATTGCGCGCTCACCGTCCGCGGACCGGTCGAGCGCTTCCACGTGCTCTACCTCGACCGCAAGAACCGCATCATCTCCGATGAGCTTCTCTCGACCGGCACGGTCGACCATGTCCCGGTCTATCCGCGCGAGGTGATCAAGCGGGCGCTGATGCTGAACGCAAGCGCCCTGATCCTGATCCACAACCACCCCTCGGGCGATCCGTCACCGTCGGAGGCCGATCTCAGCATGACCGGGGAGATCCAGAAGGGGTGCAAGTATCTCGGCCTGACGCTGCACGACCACATCATCGTCGGCGCCGGGACCGAGCTGAGCTTGCGGGCCCTCGGCAAGCTCTGACGCTGCGGCCAGATATATCACCGTCGCCCCTTCGAGGAAGAGGGCGGCGGTTTGGTCTTTGACGGATGAAGCGGGGAGAGCGGCTTCCCGCGCCGTCGGAGATCTTCCCATGTTTGACCTGCCCTTGCCAATCCAGCCGACCGCCCAAGCACGGGGCGTTCCGCCGCATTTTCCTTCAGGCGAGACAGACCCCAACAGCCCCTTTGCCCTGACCCTGTCGCGCCGCGCGCCGGCCGATCTCATGTCGGGCCGGGCCGCGCCGCTGATCCTTTCCCGCTTTGCGACTCTGGCCGAGGCCATGCAGGGCGCGATTGACCATGCCGAGAGCATCGCCCCCGATGCCGCGCCCCAGCTTCTGGCGATCCTCGACCGCGACGAGCGCCTCGTGCTGGCCGGGGCTGCCGGCGACCATGCCGTCGCGTGGTGTCACCCGGTGATGAGCGCGGCCGAAGCGCGGGGCGTCGTGACCGAGGCAAGCCAGCTGCGCGCGCAGGCCGGCCGCGCGTCCGCCTGGGGCGAGCCCGATCTGGCGGCTCAGTTGCGCCACCGCGCCGATCTTCTGGATGCCCGGCTCGTCGACCCGCTTTGGCGCGCTTTTGTCGCCAGGGCGCTGCAGGTCGCGGCGTGACGCCCGAGAGACAGAGAAGGGCAGGGGGGATTTGGAGCTTGTCCGGGGGAGAGAGATCGCCCGGCGCGGCTCCGATCCTTCCCCCTTACCGGAGACACCCGATGAACCTGACTGAACCCACCCTTGCACCGCCGATGGCACCCCCGACCGCCGACATGGCGAAGATCTTCGCGGCGCATGCCGAACGCACCGCCCGCATCGACGCACTGCGCCCTGGCAACAAGGACCGCCTCTTCGATGGTCTTACGGCCGCCGGCATCACGCATGTCACCGTCACCTTCGACGGTGCCGGTGACAGCGGCCAGATCGAAAGCATCGGCGCGTGGTCCGGTGAAACCGCCGTCGACTTCCCCGCGACCGAGATCGCCTATGCGGCGCTTACCTGGGACCACCCCGAAGTCGAGATGCGGCAGCTCTCGCTCGAAGATGTCGTCGAGCAACTGGCCTACGACTTCCTTTCCGACACCCATGGCGGCTGGGAGAACAACGACGGCGCTTACGGCGAGTTCTGCTTCGACGCCGCGGCTCGCTGCATCCATCTCGAGTTCAACGAGCGCTTCACCTCGTCCGAACTCTACACCCATGATTTCTGAGGGGCGGCGATGGCACATCCCTATCACCACGCCCTCTCCTCGGTGAAGAAATGGGGCGGCACGGTCGACGATTTCATGGCGGTGCATGCCTAGTTCGACCAGAGCAAGGAGATCACCGCCGACTTCCGGCACCGGGCGCTGCGTCACCATGCGGAGGGCATCTTCATGGCTGAGACGATTTTCGGCCCGACCCTCACGCTCTCGACCGGACGCATCATCCCGACCCGCTGGGTCGGCGAGCAGCATGTGAAGGAGGACCTCGGCTTCATCCCGAGTTTTGCCGACTGGGTGAAGGCCATCCGGCCAGAGCCGTGGATGGGCCGGACCGCGCGGATCGAGGCCCTGGTCGATCCGCATCTCGCCTCGCCCGTGGTCGAGGTCAGCTGAGATGACCGATCCGGCCTATCAGCGCCTCGGCCTGCCGGCGACGGCGTCGCCCTATACGGTCCTGCGGGCAGCGGTCCGGGCGCTGCATCCCGACACGCGCGCGGTTCGCGGCTTCCGGGCCGCGCGCAAGCGCTTCTACCGGCAGATGCTCTGCGAGCATACCGCGCGACAGGCGGCGGGCGACACACCAACCGGCTGATCGCCCCAACCACCCCTTCATCCCGACACAACGCCCGGCCGCTCTGCCGGGTCTTCCCCATTCAGGAGGTTCCCATGGCGGATTACTTCACCCATTTCTCATGCCTGCTCGACGTCGGCACCCCCGACAACGCCGCCCGCGCACTCGCCCTGTTTCAGGAACTCCGCGCTGCGGATCAGGACGCCGACGACCCGGAGGTCGCGGGCTTCGACCTCGTGCGCCAGGACGCGCCCGAGGGCAGCGCCCTCTGGATCCATGACGACGACCACGGCGATGTCGAAGCCGTCATCCGCTTCGTGCTGCGCCTGGCGGACGAGCTCGACCTCATCGGCCTCTGGGGCTTCCAATACGCCCTGACCTGCTCCCGGCCCCGCCTCGATGCCTTCGGCGGCGGCGCGCATGTCATCGATCTCGGTGCCCGCAAATCCATCGGCTGGATCAGCACGCAAGAGTGGCTGGCCGCCGCCCTGAACGGGGAGGACGTCGATGCCTGAGATCATCTGCACTACCGTCTACCAGTTCCCCGAGCTCTCGGATGCCGCCAAGGAGAAGGCCCGCAACTGGTATCGCGACCTTGGACCCCACGACGAGTGGTGGGACGCGGTCTATGAGGATTTCGAGCGGGTATGTGCGCTCCTCGGCATCCGCCTGAAGACGATTCCCGTCCGTCTGATGGGCGGCGGGACGCGGGCCAAGCCCTGCATCTGGTTTTCCGGCTTCTGGAGCCAGGGCGACGGGGCCTGCTTCGAGGGCTACTGGTCCCACGCCAAGGGTGCGGCCGCGCGCACCCGGAACTACGCCCCGACCGACGCGACGCTGCATGGCATCGCCGACCGTCTGCAGGCCATCCAGCGCCGGAACTTCTACCAGCTCGCCGCCGAGGTCAGCCATCGTGGCCGCTACTATCACGAATACACCATGTCGATCGACGTCACGCGGGACAGCCCGAGGTGGCAGCCGCCGACCGAGGACGCCGAGGAGCTCGTGACCGAGGCGCTGCGCGATCTGGCCCGCTGGCTCTACCGCCAGCTTGAAGCCGAATACGACCACCTCACCTCGGACGAGGCCATCGAGGAGGGGATCATCGTCAACGAGTATACGTTCACGGAAGGAGGGCGGCGGTTCGGGTAACAGTGATCAACGCGCAAGGTTCATTTGATCTTTACAGTAAGTCCATATGGACTATATTAAAGCTAATGGAGGACGCCATGTACGTTGCAGAGAAAATCCGGGAACCCGCACAGATCAACGCCGTCGCGTTGAAAGCTTATGCACGCGTGGCCGATGCTTGGGGTCTCAGTCTCAAGGAAGCGGCTGGCCTTGCCGACATGTCAGAGAGCACGTGGAAGCGCGCCAAGAAGCCGGATTTCGCCGGAGAGCTCACCAAGGACCAACTGCTGCGGCTCAGCGCTGTAATTGGCATCTTCAAGTCGCTCGAACTCTACTTCTCGGAGCCTCTGGCAAAAAGCTGGTTCACCCGACCGAACAAGGGGCCGCTCTTTGGTGGAAGCCGACCAGTGGACACCGCCATCGACGGGGGGTTACCGCAGATCCTCGCGGTTCGGACCTATCTTGATGCGTTGCGTGGTGGAGCATGAAGCAGACCGAGATTTCCGATCGCGGTCTCGTTCGTCTCCTGCCCGCCACCTACCACAAGCCACCATCGCTGCGCGGTCTCGTCGATACCGATGACGAGATGGAGATCTTGGCAGAGATCGAGGGCCTGACCAGTGGACGTCTACAGGCCGAACGCGGGCGCAACCCGCATCTGGACCCGCGCGAACTCGCTTGGCAACGCCGCAGCCGCGATCTGCGCATCTATGGGGACAGTCACGTCAACGCAGCCTTCACTTACACCCGCGCCGGCGGAAACCGCTTCAACGCCGAGGAGCGCGGCGCGTGGTACTGCGCATGGGATGTGATGGTTTCTGTCAGCGAAGTGGCTTGGCACCGCACACGCGAACTCGGCTTTACCGGCAGCTTCCACGATAGCGCCCGCTATGTGGAATTGCTGGCCGACTTCATCGGCGTCTTCGACGACATGACCGATGAGGCAGGTCATCCGGCGCTGCATCCGGATCCGGCTGTCGGGTATCCCGAGGGCCAAAGCCTGGCACAGCATCTGCGTCGGGGCGGATCCAAGGGCCTGATTTACCCTTCGGTCCGGGCTCCTGCACCGGGCGGGAATTGCTTGGTCTGTTTCGAGCCCCACGCAATTCAGAACGTTCGTCCGGGCGCGTCTTGGGATCTTGTGTGGGATGGGACACCGCACTACTCGATTGCGGCCGTCGGCTGACAAGTTACAGCGCATGCGCCTTTGGGGGTCCGAAGAAATGAAACAGGCAAACGACAACAGCGCGGACGTCACGAACTTGAAGCCATGTGACCATCAGCCGTTCTTTGAGGCGTTCGATTCTCCACCTTTACCGACAGAAGCGCTACGGGCAGCATTTCGTAGGCGGAGGGAAACTCTGGTGGATTCTTGCGCCGACAAGCCATCCACCAGCTGACACCCGTCACCTGTTCCCGTCGATCCACTTCGACATCAGCCCCCTGTCGCGGAAGCATTCGTCCGGAACGGCGCGCCTTTTGATCCGGGCGAGTTTCTCAGCGAAGGCCACCTGCTTGGAGGTGGGCAGCCGGTCCATGTCCGATACCGGCTTCAGCCGGGCCTGAGCCTCGATCCACGTGCTCAAAGATCGCCGGTCTTGCTGAACGTCCCAGGGCAGGAGCGTCCGGTTACGCAGGGCGAGCGACCGCGCATAGGCGATCTGCTTGGGCGTCGCGGGCAGGGCGTGCGTGGTGCTTTCCATTGGGAAACTCCCTTTCTGGCTGGTTCTGAAAATAGAACATAACAAGAACATAATCAAGCCAAGCGTCGGGAACAACTTGGTGCGAGAGGGAGAGAGGGGCCGGGAAAGATCAGGTCCGAGGCTGCCCGAGAGAGGGTGTACGGGCCTGATCCTGTCCTTCATTCCGGAGTTTCCCGATGACCCATCTTGCCCCTGTTGCGCAGGCGTCCTTGCCTGCGCCCATTGTCCCGTTGGCAGCAAATCCTGCCCCTGCGATCGTTGCTGTTGCCGAAGCGCTGCAGCCCGATCTGGCGCAAGGGCTTCAGATCGACGCGCTGCGCCTGCGCCGCGAGATGGAACATGCCTTTGGCGGTTCCGATGCGACCGGTGCTTGGGACTGGAAGCTCGCCTATGAGGCGGGCGAGGTGGCGCTGATCCTCTTTCTGCGAAAGTTCGGTCGGGCGCTGCTTGCGCGTGCCGGCTCGCCTGCGGCGCTCTTGCCGATCCTCGCCAAGATGGCAGGCCTCTTGCCCACGCACACCCGGCGGTCGGAAGAGATGGAGCGCTTTCAGCAATTCTCGACGCCGCTGCCCATGGGGCTCGCGGCTGTGGCGGCAGCACAGATCACGCCCCGTGATCTTGTCCTAGAGCCGTCTGCCGGGACCGGGCTTCTGGCGATCCTCGCCGAGATCGCCGGCGGCACTCTGGCTCTGAACGAGTTGGCCGACACCCGCGCCGATCTTCTTGGCCTGCTGTTCCCGGGCCGCCCGGCCACCCGGTTCGATGCCGCGCAGATCGATGATCATCTCGACGCCTCCTCGAGCCCGAGCGTCGTCCTGATGAACCCGCCCTTCTCGGCCCAAGCCAATGTCGATGGTCGGTCGACCGAGGCGACGGCCCGGCATCTGCGCTCGGCCCTCGCGCGCTTGGTCCCCGGCGGGCGGCTCGTTGCCATCACAGGGGCCGCATTTGCGCCGGATGCGCCTGCCTGGGCCGAGACCTTCGGCCGTCTGACCGAGACGGCCCATCTCGTCTTCACCGGCGCGGTGTCGGGCGTAGCTTTCGCCAAGCACGGCACCAGCTTCGAGACGCGGATTTCTGTCTTCGATAAATGCCGCGGCGGCGAGCCGGGCGGCATCACCGCAGACCTGCGCCAACCCACATCCCCGGACGTGGCACATCTGATGTCCCGGGTCACTGCCGAGGTTCCGCCGCGCCTCGAACTGGATCCAGCTCCTGCTGCGGGGCAGGGCCATTCTTCCCCCTTTCCGGGAAATTCTCACCTCACCACCCGCAAACCCGCCAGCCGATCGCACGCGACCTCTGCAGCCAACCCGGCGACACCTGAAACGCCGATCGAGGCCGAGGAGCTGGACTACGCTCTCCGCAACGCCGCCGGGGACGAAGATGCCGCACGGCTGTCCGATGCGATCTACGAGACCTTCCGTCTGCAGGCAATCGACATCCCCGGCGCGGCCCAACACCCGACCAAGCTTGTGCAATCGGCGGCCATGGCCTCGGTCGCACCGCCGAAACCCAGCTGCCGCCCCAAGCTGCCGGTCGCGGTCCTGCGGGACGGGCTTCTGTCGGACGCGCAGCTCGAGACCGTCATCTATGCGGGCGAGGCGCATGGCGCGCATCTCGCCGGATCGTGGACCGTCGATGAGACTGGCGACATCGTAACCGCCGCGCCGGTCGATGCCGTTGACGCTCTCCGCTTCCGCCGCGGCTTCTTCCTCGGTGATGGCACCGGCGCGGGCAAGGGCCGCCAGTCGGCTGGGATCCTGCTCGACAACTGGTGCCAAGGCCGCCGCAAGGCGCTCTGGATATCGAAAAGCGACAAGCTCCTCGAGGATGCGCAGCGCGACTGGTCGGCGCTTGGCCAGGAGCGCCTGCTGGTGACGCCGCTGTCGCGTTTCGCACAAGGGCGCGACATCCCGCTGACCGAGGGCATTCTCTTCACCACCTATGCCACGCTGCGCTCCGAGGAACGCGGCGCGAAGAAATCCCGCGTCGACCAGATCGTCGACTGGCTCGGGGCGGATTTTGACGGGGTGATCCTCTTCGACGAAAGCCATGCCATGGCGAATGCTGCCGGGGGCAAAGGCGAGCGGGGCGAAACACAAGCCTCGCAGCAGGGCAGGGCGGGTCTGCGCCTGCAGCACAAACTTCCGAATGCCCGCGTGGTCTATGTCTCGGCCACGGGCGCGACGACGGTCCACAACCTTGCCTATGCGCAAAGGCTCGGCCTTTGGGGTGGCGAAGACTTTCCGTTCGCAACGCGAGGGGAGTTTGTCGAGGCCATCGAGGCGGGCGGTGTCGCGGCGATGGAAGTTCTGGCCCGTGACCTCCGGGCGCTCGGCCTCTACACGGCGCGCTCGCTGTCCTATGACGGTGTCGAATACGAGATGCTGGAACACGCGCTCAGCCCCGAGCAGCGCGGAATTTATGATGCCTATGCCGGGGCCTTCGCGATCATCCACAACAACCTGACCGCGGCGTTGGAAGCGGCGAACATTTCTGGCGAAAGCGGCACGCTGAACCGGCAGGCGAAATCCGCTGCGCGGTCAGCCTTCGAGAGCGCGAAACAGCGCTTCTTCGGCCATTTGCTCACCTCGATGAAGACCCCCACGCTGATCGCATCCATCGATGCCAATCTGGCTGCGGGTCACGCGGCGGTCATCCAGATCGTCTCGACCGGCGAGGCACTGATGGAACGCCGCCTGTCGGAAATCCCAACCGACGAATGGAACGATATCCGCTGTGACATCACCCCTCGCGAATACGTCCTGGACTACCTCGCCCATTCTTTCCCGGTGCAGCTCTACGAGCCCTTCACCGACAGCGAGGGTAATCTCTCGTCGCGTCCGGTCACGCGCGACGGCCAACCGGTGGAGTGCCGCGAGGCGGTTCGCCGTCGTGACGCGCTGATCGAAAAGCTGGCTTCGCTGCCGCCGGTGCCGGGTGCGCTCGACCAGCTCGTCCAGCGCTTCGGCACCGATCTCGTGGCCGAAGTCACAGGGCGCTCGCGGCGCATCGTGCGCAAGGGCGAAGGGCATTCGGCACGGCTCGTGGTGGAGAACCGGGCTGGAGCCGCGAACCTCGCGGAAACCCAAGCCTTCATGGATGACGAAAAGCGTATCCTGATCTTCTCGGATGCCGGCGGCACCGGGCGCAGCTATCACGCCGATCTCGGGGCGAAGAACCAGCGCCTGCGGGTCCACTACCTCTTGGAACCCGGCTGGAAGGCAGACGCGGCGATTCAGGGCCTCGGACGCACCAACCGGACCAACCAGGCGCAGCCGCCGCTGTTCCGGCCTGTCGCCACCGATGTGAAGGCGGAGAAGCGGTTTCTGTCGACCATTGCGCGCCGTCTCGACACGCTTGGTGCTATCACGCGCGGTCAGCGGCAGACCGGCGGGCAAGGGCTGTTCCGCCCCGAGGATAACCTCGAGTCGCCCTACGCCCGCGACGCCCTGCGCCAGCTTTACCGCCGCATCTATCGCGGCGATCTGGCGGGCTGCTCGCTCGGGGCCTTCGAGGATGCCACTGGCCTCAGCCTGACCGATGACAACGGGCTGAAGGATGACCTGCCGCCGATCACGACCTTCCTCAATCGCCTGCTGGCGCTGACGATCGACATGCAGGCCGTGCTCTTCGCGGGTTTCGAGGAGCTGCTCGATCAGCGAATTGAGGGCGCCATCGCCGCCGGGGTCTATGATCTCGGGCTCGAGACACTCCGTGCCGAGAGCTTCCGGGTGACCGACGCACAGGTCATCTACACCCATCCGGGCTCCGGCGCGGAAACCCAGCTGCTGACCATCGCGGAAAAGCGCCGCAACACGCCGACCTCGCTGGCCGATGCGCTCGAATGGCTGGATGACCCGCAAGCGCGGCTTCTGGTCAACAGCCGCTCGGGCCGGGCTGCCGTGCAGGTTCCCGCCACCAGTCACATGCTGGACGATGGGACCATCGAGCCGCGCCTGCGCCTGATCCGCCCGCTTGATGCCAGCACGGTCCCGGCCAAGGTCATGGAGGACACCCACTGGCTCGAGGCCGACCGCGCGGCCTTCACTGCGGCGTGGACTGCGGAACTGGCCGAGGTGCCGGAGTTTTCGGACTCCACGCTGCACATCGTGGCAGGTCTGCTGCTGCCGATCTGGAAGCAGCTTCCCCAGGATGAAACCCGCGTCTACCGCCTGCAGACCGATGACGGGCAGCGCATCATCGGCCGCCGCGTCTCGCCCGCCTGGGTCGCGACCACGCTGGCCGCCGATGCGCCCAAGCTCTCGGCCGCGCAGGTCCATGCCCTCGTTCTGGAGGGCAAGACCGTGGTGTGCCTGTCCGAAGGGATGGAATTGCACCGCTCGCGCGTCATGGGCGCGAACCGGATCGAACTGTCGGGCTTCTCGGAGGCAGCCAAGGATCGGCTCAAGGCCGATGGCTTCTTCTCGGAGATCATCAGTTGGAAGCTTCGGCTGTTTTGCCCGACCGACGCCGATGGCGTCGCGATACTGGATCGTCTGCTTGCACGTTGTCCTGTCGCAAGGCTACATGATCGCGGAGGTTGTTGACCCATGTATTCCGAGACCGAAGACCTCGTGCGCGATCTGGCAGAAAATGCCGAAGGCGTCTGTCGTGCCTACCTTCCCGCCGGACGGCGGGAAGGATCCTACTGGATCGTCGGCGATCTGCAGAACAACCCCGGCCGGTCGCTCTTCGTGCGGTTGACGGGCCCTGCGTCGGGACCAGGGGCAGCGGGCAAGTTTACGGATGGGGCCACAGGCGAGCATGGCGATCTCCTGGACATCATCCGCGCCCGGACGGGGATCACGCGCTTCCCCGACCTTCTCGCCGAGGCCCGAGCGCATCTTGGCCGTCCGCAGCCGGTCGTCCCGGATAGGCAAGAGCCGAGGAAGGCCAAGGCGCCCGGTGGCACTCCTGCGGCGGCGGCACGCTTGTTTGCTGCCTCGAACCCGATCACAGGCACGCTTGCTGAGACTTACCTCCGTTCCCGGGGCATCACCCAATTCGGGGCGAACGGCGCCTTACGCTTCCACCCGAAGTGCTGGCATCGGGAAGAGGGGCAGACCCGGGGCATCCCCAGACCTGCGATAATCGCGGCGGTCACCGATGGGGCAGGGGCCGTGCAGGGAGCGCATCGCACCTGGCTGGCGCCTGACGGACAGGGGAAGGCGGCAGTGAATCCACAGCGTCGGGCTATGGGTCACCTCCTCGGCAATGCAGTCAAGCTGACCTCGCAGGATGACATCCTCGTCGTCGGAGAAGGCATCGAGACCATGCTGTCCCTGTCCGAGGCAATCCCAGGTCTGCCCGTCTGGGCGGCACTCTCTTCGGGTCACCTCGGGGCGGTCCTGTTGCCGGAGGGGGTGCAGCGCCTCTACATCGCCATCGACCGCGATCCCGCTGGCCAACGCGCGGCAGAGAGATTGAGCGCCAGAGCCTCCGAGGTCGGGGTGCGTGTGCGGGTGCTGGAACCGCGGCTCGGGGATTTCAACGATGATCTTCGGGCGAACGGCAAGGACGCACTGCGCCAGCATCTGGCAGGTCAGATCGGGCCAGAGGATCGGCATCGCCTGCCCAGCTGAGCTGCATCGCGCAGGGGGTCTGGGAGTGCGGGGCAGCGGGCAGCATCCCAGTCGTGGCTCTGGATCGTCTTCCTCACCCCATCCCGGGCCTTGCGCATCCACCCGTCAGCCCTGCGCGGCCTTCAAGAGATGGGCAGGCCGTCAAAGCGGTTGCCCCTGCAAGGTCGGCAGGGAACCTATTTCCGCCGGCGGCAGAGCCGCCTTTGCATCGCGAGACAAATAGCTTCCCTGCCGACCTCCTCCACGCTGTTCCGGCCCCGGTGAAGCCGGGGTGAAGGGGCAACCGCCCCGACGGCTCGGGTCTGCCCATGAAGGCCGCGCGGGATGACGCGCGGACGAGACAGGCCCGGAGGCAAGAAACCGATGACAATCCATACCCACGACGACGCGTATGAACCCGCCCATAGCGCATCCCAGACCGCCCATGCGCTCGACGAGCTCCAGCTCTACGGCTATCGCCCCTTCGACGAGCCCGATCCGCGCCCGATGCCCGATGGGCAGCGCCTCGCCGTCGCCGTCGCCGACATCTTCGACGCCCTCGTCGCGACCCTGGAAGACACCCGTATGGAACCCGACCTCGAAGAGGTGCTCTGGGGCCAGGTCAACCTCTTCCACCGCGCCACGGCCCGGATCGAGCGGACGCTCGATGAGAACGAGCAGGCGCAGCGCCGCCTCCAGCGCGAGCAGGACGGCTCCGAAGTGAAGTCCGTCGAACTCGAGCGCCTGACGGCCGAAGGCCTGACTCTCGTTGAACGGCGCAACTGCATGGACATGATGCGCGATCACGCCGCCACCGAGTTCGTCCATCACACGGGATCGACCTGGCGCCCCCGCACCGGCTCGATGGTGAACCGCCAGCACATGACCGCCGCCCTGATCGACAGCCGCGACTTCCTGGCCGCCAAGCGCCGCGCCGAGACCGAGGTAATGCTTCCCGCAGGCCCCAAGGTCGCCCTCACCGGCGGGACCGATTTCAACGATCACCGCCTGATCTGGGGCAAGCTCGACCAGGTCCGGACCAAGTATCCCGACATGGTCCTCCTGCACGGTGGCAGCCCGAAGGGCGCAGAGCTCATCGCCGCCAAATGGGCCGAAGCCCGGGGCGTGACGCAGGTGGCCTTCAAGCCCGACTGGACCAAGCACGCCAAGGCCGCGCCCTTCAAGCGCAACGACGCGATGCTGGATGTGCTCCCGGTCGGGGTCCTTGTCTTCCCTGGAACCGGTATCCAGGAAAACCTCGCCGACAAGGCCAAGAAGCTTGGCATCCCGGTCATGAAGTTCGAGAAGGGGGCGTGAGCCCCCGACTTCAATCCGGGACAGAACATTGTGGAAACGTCGAAGAGCGCTTGATATTGTGGTTTGGAGAGAGGCATCAACAACATGTTCGACACATCGCAGCAAATGGAAGTGTTCCCGACGACGGTCGATCTCAAGCGGATCGACCCGTCTCTCAACATGCGGCGCTTCTATCGAATGAGCGTTCAGCCAGACCTGTTTGGCGGCGCATGCCTTGTGCGGGAATGGGGCCGTATCGGGTTTCGAGGGCAGATGCTAATCGAACGGCACCCGGACGAGGGGCATGCTGTGACCGCCTTGTTGAAGCTCGCAGCGAGCAAGACGCGGCGAGGGTATCGAGCTGTCGCAGAGCAGAAAATGGATTGAAAAGCGGCAAATGAGATTTCGCCAAGCGTGTATTTCGCGTTTATTTTCGGTAGTTTCCGGCCGCTTCTTTGACTACGAATAGTGTAACGAATTCCGAGGCCTGTTGATGAACCCGACTGAAATTTACGATGCCCTTGCCGAGATTGCGGCAAAGCCATTTGATCCGAATGAATTCCCTTTTGCTTTTGCTGAGGCGACGGACGCGGCCAAGGCTGCGATTTCGAAACTGCGAAACGGCTCGACCAACAAGTCGGATCTTCCTGGCGGCGTTCTGTTCAACAAGAAGTTCCACTACGCGCCTGCGCTAAAGGGTCTGACCGATGTCACGCTCGATCAGCTGCGCGCTTCAAAGAAGACCAAGGCGTCCAAGCCCGCGATCCTGATCGCGTCCGATGGCGAAACCATTGCGGCTGAACATCCAGCTTCAGGCGATACACTGCATTGCACCTTCAGCGAGTTAGGTGATCATTTCGGCTTTTTCCTGCCCGCCGCGGGCAAGGAACGCTATCGCGCGGTCGAAGAGAACCCTGTCGACGTGAAAGCGACCGGCAAGCTCGCACGTCTGTATGATGCGCTGACCAAGGCCAACCCGGACTGGGGTAGCGACGAGCGGCGGCACGAGATGAACCAGCTGATGATGCGGCTCATCTTCTGCATGTTTGCCGAAGACGTCGGCATCTTCCCGGACAACCAGTTCTCGCGCCTTTTGTTCACTCATGCGGGCGACAAGGGCGAGGAGGCGCGTGAAACCATCATCGCCGCCTTCAACGCCATGAACCTGCCCAAGGACAAGCGCGGCTCCCTGCCAGCATGGACGGCAGAGCTGGAATACGTCAACGGCGGGCTGTTCGCGGGCACCATCGACGCACCGCGGTTTGACACGATCTCCTTCCGCTACCTGCGCGATGCTTGCGATCTTGATTGGCGCGAAATCAACCCTGACATCTTCGGGTCGATGATCCAGTCGGTGGCTGATCCCAAGCAGCGCTCGGAACTGGGGATGCACTACACCTCGGTGCCGAACATCATGAAGGTGATCGGGCCGCTGTTCCTTGATGATCTGGATGCCGAGATCCACAAGGCCTGGGACCGCGCAAAAGCGTTGCAGCAAGTGCTGGACCGCATGTCGCGCATTCGCGTCTTTGACCCCGCCTGTGGCTCGGGCAACTTTCTGGTCGTGTCCTACCGCGAACTCAGAGCGCGAGAGACGCGAATCCTGCAGCGGCTGGAGGAACTCAACGGCCCCGGCTCGATGCAGATGTTTTCGGCCATCCCGATCAGCAATTTCTATGGGATCGAGATTGCTGACTTTGCGGCAGAGACCGCAAAGCTCGCGCTGTTCATTGCCGAATATCAGGCCAATGCCAGCTTTGCCGAAGTCTTTGGCCGCCGTCCTGCCGCGCTCCCGCTGAAAGACGCGGCGCATATCCGCACGGGGAACTCGCTGCGTGAGAATTGGGATGAGGTCTGTCCTCCGCCCGCCGAGGGCGAGGAAGTGTTTATTGCTGGTAACCCGCCATTCCTAGGATCCACATACCAGAGCAAGGAACAGAAGGCAGATCTCGCTTTCGTATTCGCTGAACATATCAAGAGCTTCGCAGCGTTCGACTTCGTCGCTGCATGGTTCTTCAAGGCATCCCGCTACATTCGCGGTTATTCCGCGCGGGCCGCCTTGGTGTCGACGAATTCGATCTGCCAAGGATATTCCGTGGCTGCGCTATGGCCCCATGTTCTGGGCAGTAATTTGGAAATCGGTTTTGCCCACAAGGACTTCAAGTGGCGCAACAATGCATCTGCGAATGCAGCAGTGATTTGCTCAATCATTGGAATTCGGAACCAGTCTAAAGAGCCAAAACGCTTATTCGCTGACAATTTGGAAAGTTCGGCAGACAACATAAACGGCTACCTAGTGAATGCGCCAACTGTGGCTGTTGAAGGCACGCGTAACGGTTTGTTTGGTCTGCCTTCCATGGAGTACGGCAACAAGCCTGTCGAAGGGGGATATCTTCTTTTCACAGCTGAAGAGAAAGACGCCCTGCTAGAACAAGAGCCGCGCACAAGAGATTTCTTCAGACCCTTCATGGGGTCCAAGGAGGTCGTCAACGGGTATCGCCGCTATTGCCTCTGGATTACGCCACAGACACTCGACGAGGCTAAGTCTATTCCGGCCATAGCATCGCGTATCGAAAGAGTTGCCGAATTTAGAGCTGGAAGCACGGACGCGTATGTGCGCGAAAAGTTGCTCCCATTATCCTATCGCTTCAAACAAGTATTTGAAGCTAAATCCCATTCCATCCTCGTCCCCAGCGTCACATCGGAACGACGCCCCTATCTGCCCGTTGAACGGGTTGGGGCTGATGTTATTGCTTCAAATCTTAACCAAGTGCTCTACGACGCCCCTGAATGGTGCATCGCCCTGATCGCTTCTCGCCTGCATCTGGTCTGGATCGCTACAGTCTGCGGCAAGCTGAAGTCTGATTTCCGCTATTCTAACACCCTCGGTTGGAACACCTTCCCCGTGCCGAAGTTCAGCGAGGATCAACTGGCAGAGCTATCCGCCTCGGCGCGGCGCATCCTCAAGTGCCGCTACTCGCATTTCCCCAAGACCATCGCCGAGCTCTACGACCCCGACAAAATGCCCGACGACCTGCGCGCCGTGCATCGCGAAAACGACGATCTCTTGGAGACGATGTATATCGGCCGCCCCTTCCGCAACGACACCGAGCGGCTGGAAAAGCTCTTCAAGCTCTATGCCGCCAAGGTGAAGTCGCAAGACAAGAAGGGCGCGCGCGCATGACGGGGACCTATGTATTGTTCCAGATGTGGGGACCGTTTCGCCAGTCGCTGATCGACGGACACTTGTTCTTTGTCGAACAGGCACGCAAGCGGCTTCTCACGCAGTTTGAGAACATAGAAGCTGAGGCGGACAAGGCCTCGGAAGACTGGCTCGAGAACAACAGCCACCGTTTCGATCCCGACCGAGACGATCCGGGGAGCTTCTATGAGGCGGCAGGAGAGGCGGGCATCGAGTTCTACCGCCTGCTCTCGGAAATGCGTGATCAGACCCAGCTGAGTGTGGTCGCGGGCATGTTCCATGAATGGGACAAGCAGCTTCGCGATTGGCTGGTGCGTGAGATTGGACATTGGCACCGGGGGGATCTGGCCGCCGAAAAGATCTGGAAGGCGAACTTTTCAGACCTCGCTGACCTGCTCGAAGGCTTCGGGTGGAAGATCCGCAGTACTGGGTATTTCAAGCTGCTGGATGCGTGCCGACTTGTAGTGAATGTCTACAAGCATGGAGAGGGCACGGCATTTGAAAATTTGAAGAGGGAGTTTCCCGAGTACGTGGTCGATCCTTTTACGGACGAAAATGGCGTTAAATTCTACAACGACTTGGGTATTGAGTGGCGTGATCATACACACCTCAAGGTCAGCGATGTACAATTGCAGGCGTTCGCTGATGCCATCGTGTCTTTCTGGAAGGACGTGCCCGAGAACATCTCTAAGGCTGACGTTACCAGTGTCCCCGCGTGGTTCGAGAAGGCGATACTGAAAGATCGTGGTCAGAAGGCGGGCGCGAAATGACCGATCAGAACGCGCCCCAAAAAACAAGCGAGGCGGCGCCCGAAGGCCCGCCTCATGATCTTGTCCACGGGAGGGGCCAGAAGCCTGCCGAAGCACCTAAAGGCAACCTCACCGCGTCTCACAAAGCAATAGATAGCGCTGATGTGGCCACGGATCAAGTTCAAACTCTGACCGATCTTAGGGTTCAGAAGCTGTTAACCGACTGCCTGAGCGACCGAAGACTGCAGCGATACGCCCCTGCGGCGGGTGATGCCGGGGTGGCGCGCGAGGACATCTACCTCTGGAACTGCGACCTGTCCGAGGCCTTCCACTTTGCTTTGCATATGGCAGAAGTGACCTGCCGGAACAGCATCCACAACGCCCTGACGTACCGCGACCCGCGATGGTTTGAAAACGCAACCTTCCTGAAAATCCTGGACCCTGTTCGCAGGAAGGACCTCGACAACGCTATCGCTGATGAGACCGATCAACAAGGTGACGTTATGGACGCCCACCACATGGTTTCGGCTTTGTCTTTCGGGTTTTGGGAGCATCTGACGACCAAGCGATTCCAGCGTTATCTGTTCCCGAAAGGGTTTCAGCGGGTGTTCAAGCACGCTCCATGGGATGCCAAGCTGGAAGACTTGCACGACTTGATCGAAAGCGTTCGCCGTTGGCGTAACCGCATCGCGCACCACAATGCGATCTTCGACAAAGGCCCATCATCGAAGTACCAAGACGCGTTAAAGCTGATCGCGTGGTCCTCTCCGGACTTGGAGGCATGGGTAGCAACCCGATGCCGTGTGAACCAGATTATCAACGCGCGCCCGAAGGGAGAATGACATGGTTGAAATGGTGAACGTGACGTATGGGCGCTCCAACTCGACAACCAACAAGTTGGGCCAACGCCCGATGCAGGCCCGTGCCTATGCCGCCCGAGCGGCGCAGTTCCTTTTGCTCAAAGCGCCGCCCGCAGCTGGCAAAAGCCGCGCGCTCATGTTCGTCGCTCTCGACAAGATGCTTCATCAGGGGCTGGAAAAGACGATCGTTTGCGTGCCCGAGACATCGATTGGCGGGTCATTCCGCTCGACGGATCTGACCCGCTACGGGTTTGAGGCGGACTGGGAGGTCGATGATCGCTGGAACCTCTGTTTGACGGGCGAGGACGCAGACAAGCAAAAGGTCAAGGCGTTTCAGGTGTTTCTGGAAAGCGATGCCAAGGTGCTGGTCTGCACCCATGCCACATTCCGCTTCGGTTTCGATGAGGTAGCAAGAACTGCGGGCATCGAGGCTTTTGACAATTGCTTCATCGCCATTGACGAATTCCACCATGTCTCTGCCTCCGACAACAACCGGCTGGGCGTGATCCTGCGCAGTCTGATTTCCCGAGCGGAATGCCATGTGATGGCAATGACCGGCAGCTATTTCCGTGGGGATGCGGATCCAGTGTTGCGGCCAGAGGATGAGGATCGGTTCACCAAGATCACCTATAGCTACTACGAGCAGCTGGAAGGCTACGAATTTCTCAAGGCACTCGGGATCAACTACGAATTCTACAAGGGTAATTACATCAACGGATTGCCAGGGGTGCTGAACCCTGACCAAAAGACGATCATCCACATTCCTCATCGGGGGTCGTCCGAGGCATTCGACGACAAATACAACGAAGTCGGAAAGATTCTCGACCTCTTGGGTGTCCATGAAGGTCGCGATCCTGAGACCGGATTTGATCTGGTCCGCAGGCCAGAAGGGCAGATTCTGAAAATCGCCGATCTGGTTGATGACGGACCAGGCCGGGACATCGTTAAATCTGCGCTTTCGCGAGAGATCAAAGGCGCTGATGGTCGTCGAGACGATACGGCGGACCGCGAGAAGGTCGACATCATAATTGCGCTTGGTATGGCGAAAGAAGGGTTCGACTGGGTCTGGTGTGAACATGCCCTGACGATCGGCTACAGGTCATCGCTTACAGAAATCGTGCAGATTATCGGGAGAGCCACTCGCGATGCGCCGGGTAAGCCGCGTGCGCTCTTCACCAACCTGGTTGCCGAGCCGGGTGTGGAAACCGGCGTTGTGACGGACGCGGTCAACGACATGCTGAAGGCCATTTCTGGTTCTCTGCTTATGGAGCAGGTGTTGGCACCCAACTTCAAATTCTATCGGCGCGAGGATGGCGACGTGCGTGCCCCGGTCGGGACTGACGCCGAAGGCAACGTTACAATCGGTATCAAGGGACTGATTGAGCCACCCACTGATCGAGCTCGGGAAATCTGCGAGAAGGACATGCACGACTTGATGGCTACCGCCTACCAGGAAATGGATAGACGGGTCCTTTCTCCCGACACGGCGCCTGAGGTTGCCACGCAAATGGTTCTGACGGACATCATCGAGCGCAGATACGAAACTCTGGATTCAGAAGAGGCCGAGTCTGTTCGGCAACACCTTGCGGCGCATATGAACGTGCTAACTTTGGCGCGGCGAGAAGCTGAGCGTGGCTTCGCTGAAGGGCAGTCACCTTTGACCGGCAGCCCCGGCAAGGCGGACGCTTCTGACGACGATGGGGATGAAGCCGGAGACAGCGCCCCCAATACGCTGCTGCAGATGGTCAAGAAATTCATCAACGTCCGCGACATCGATGTTGAGCTCATCGATAGCGTGAACACGTTTCGTGAACGGTTCGAGGTCGCATCGAAGTCTTTGAACTCGGAGCTCTTGGCACATGTCCAATCGGCGATGGTTGCATTGCGGGTCAATATGACCGGCGACGAGGCTCGAACACTTTGGCCGAGGATCAAGGCGTTCCGGGCCAGTGAGGGACGTGAGCCGAACGTTCATTCTGCCGATCCCTTGGAGAAGCGGATGGCAGAGGCACTGGCCTGGCTGAAAGCTGAGAAGGCGAAGCGGCTGCGCGAGGGCGCGATGCAATGACGCGGCCGAGCTTGGATGACATATTTGCGGAAGACGATGAATTCGGACTGTTGGACGTTAGGCTGCGCGGCAGCCGCGCCGCTGTAGCTTCCGACCAAGGGGCTGGCGCGTTGAGAGAAGTCTCAGCATTCTTTGAGAAACACGGGCGCGTTCCCGATCCTGATGCGGTGGACCACGACGAGATGCGGATCGGTTCGATCTGGGCATCGATCAAGTCTGCGCCGACAGACCAGATGCGGCTGGAGGACCGGTTTGGGCTCTTGGACGACGAGACAGCGCAGGCATTGAAATCATGGCGAGATGAGCCGCTAGTTTCTGACGTGCCTGACAGCCTAGATGAAATTTTCGACGATGAAGAGCTTTCCGTCGATGCGTCTCTGATCGATTTGAAACATACGACGCCTGCCGCAGAGCGACACTTGCCCGATCATCGGGCTGAATTTGTTCCCTGTCGCGATTTCGACCAGTTCGCAGAGCGTTTTGAAGCGGTGCAGCAGGCTTTGGAAGCGGGCGACCGCCAAGCACTGCCTGTAAAGAAATGGTCCGTGATTGAGCCCATAGAAGGCGACTTCTTCATCCGCAACGGCCTTCTCGCGATGATTGCTGAGAAATCCGAAATGTCCGCGCGAGGGGGTTCTCGTGACCACAGACTTCGGGTCATCTTTTCCAACGGCATGGAGAGTGATCCTCTCATGTCTTCGTTCCGCAAGTCGCTCAACGACGATAAGACGGCCAGAATGGTTCAGAAGGTCGGGCTTGGTCCCCTCGATCCGGACTGGGAATCTGATCAACTAGAATTGTCTGGGACAATTTACGTCGCTCGGTCGCGCTCGGATGATCCGTCGATCAGAACTCAGCGAATGATCCTGCACAAGATCGGTGTCACCAGTCAGGATGTTGCGCGCCGGGTTGCAGATGCTCGTAACGATCCAACGTTTTTGCTAGCACCAGTGGACATCGTCGCGACCTACGAGCTTCAAAACCTGTCCCGCCGCAAAGTTGAGAACCTTCTCCACCGCTTTTTCGCGACGGCCAGGCCGGCAGAGCTCTTTGTGACGGACCGCTTCGGGAAGAAGGTCTTTCCAAAGGAATGGTTTTACGTTTTGCCGGAACATGTCGGCCGTGCGGCGAAACTGATTGAAGAGGGGCGCCTTCATTTGTTCGAGTACGACGTACCCTCTCAAGAAATCGTAATGAAGAAATAAAATGTGGCTAGATTACGTACCGATCGGGAGCTTCCGCATCTAGGCGGGGTGGATGCACGGAGGTCATCACCAAAGGGCGATTGCGAAATCTATCGGTTGATGGGGTGTTAGAGGCAGAAGCGCTCTTGCACCCAACTTATCTGTTGGGTACTTGGCCACAACAGATAAGTTGGGTATATTGAGGCATGACCATGAACGGAATCACCCTGAACGAGAAGGAAGCGCGGGACACACGCGCCCGTATTTCTCGTCTGACTGAGGCACTGAACTCGGAGCACGCGATGGAACCGGTTGTTGCCGGTCTGCCTCCCGAGGTGGTTTCGCAGGTCTCGCGCATGATGAAGGCCGAGCGCGAGCGCCTGACCCACGCGGTAGAAGCGTACGAAGAGGCCAAGGAAACTCAGAAGCCGACTGCACTAAAGAACCTAGTCAATCACGAACCGGGCCTGATGCTGATCGTCGCGAGGATAGCCAACGGTTACTCGCAGAAAGACCTAGCGTGGCGTCTCGGAGTGAAGGAGCAGCAGGTCCAGCGTTGGGAAGCGGAGCGATACGCCCAAATCAGTCTCAAGAATTATAACCGTGTCGCAGCGCTGCTCGGCGTTCGCCTGACGGCGGACATGCCCGACCAACCAGCCTTCCGGGGGCTGGACAAAGTGATTGATGGGGTCTCGAAATCCGAAATCAAGAAAATCCTCAAGCATGGGCGCGAGAACGGCTGGTTCGCCGAGGACTTCACCGAGGCTGAGCTGCGCCGCTACATCGCAGAGAACCGGATCGACTTTGGAAGCCCTGGGCTTCTTCGAACTGGCCTCAACGTTGTGGATCACACCGACGACGTTATGCTCCATGCTTGGCGCGCTAGGGTAACAGCCAGGGCGCGCGATGCTTTCGCAGGCGTCGAGGATGTTCACGAGCCGCTTGAACTCAAGTGGATGCCCGAACTGGTCCGCCTGAGCAACGACCCCCACGGGCCGCTCCGGGCAGTGGAAGTGCTTGCAGCTCGCGGAATCGTTTTGATCGTGGAGCCTCAGGTGCCTGGCCTGAAGATCGACGGCGCTGCCTTCATCGTGGATGGTAGACCGGTCATAGGAATGACCCTAAGGACCGACACCGTGGACAACTTCTGGTTCACACTGATGCATGAGCTTGCCCACGTCACGCTTCACTTCTCCACCGGGCTAGCCGTAGGCTTCTACGATCAGACAGACCAAGAGACATCGGTCGATGAACAGGAGGAAGAGGCAAACCGCTTCGCTTCCAACCTGCTCATCCCAGAAGAACGCTGGCGGCGCTCTACCGCCCGCATAGCGAAGTCAGCTTCGGTCATCGAGCGCTTCGCCAACGAATTGGGTATCCATCCGGCAATTGTGTTCGGGCGGATACGCAAAGAACGGGGAGAGTGGTCCCTGTTCGCAAACAAGATCGGGAGGAACACCGTGAGAAAACTGTTTGTGGGCGAAGCCCAGAAAGGAAAGAGTGATGCTCCCATACTACCCGGCACTCAGGGCTAAGCCCGGCGAGTTCGCGGCCTGCGGCTGGCTGGCCCCCCGTTATCAGGGGCACGTCTGCCCGCGCTTCGTGGTGCCGCCTCCCACCGAGTCCGATCCCGAAAAGGGGCGCGTACCCACGCTGGACGAGATTGCCTACATGATGGGCGAGCGCCTTGGAAAGAGCTGGCCCCACCGGCGTGCGTTTCTTGACCCGCAACTGGCAGCGGCCGCCCTCGGCGACGAGGGGGTGGCGACTCTCTTCCGCATCGCCACGGCCGTGAATTCGCGCCTGCTTCCGGTGCTGACGATCGGCGATCTGGCCAACCCGGCCCGTCAGGCGCTCGTTCGGGACGGGGACGTCAGGGCGGGCATCTACATGGACTTCGAGGAAGTTGATCCCGCCGCTTTGGTCGAGGCGGTGGAGAAGGCGGGAGTCCGGCCTGAACAGTGTGTCCTCTTCGTGGACTTCACTGGCGCCCCCCTGGGCGCCGACTTCGCGCCTGCCATCGGCGAAATCTTCGACCAACTGGACGCCGCGGCGCGGTGGAGCAAGATTGTCTACCAAGCTTCGGCGTACCCCGACAAGCTGCCGGTCGGAGCTAACGAGTGCACGTTGATCGCAAGGGCGGAGTGGACCACCTTCCAGGCGGCCCTGAAAGAGACCGGCGTCCAACCCGATCGACTTGCATACGGTGACTTCGGCGCGGATTGCGGGCGGATGGTGTTCCCGAAGGGCAAGGGAGGCGGAAGGCCGAGGCCGCACCTGCGCTACACGGGCAAGACCCACACCTTGGTGGTCAGGGGCAGCGACTCGGGAGCTTTCACGCTGACTATGCGCGACGTCTGCAAGCAGATCATCGAGAGCAAGGAGTACAGCGGCAGGGGCTTTTCCCCTGCGGACGACCGTATCTGGCGAAACGCGAAGGGGCTGACCGAAACCTGCGGCGATGCGACTGGCTGGAGGGAACTAAACACGGCTCATCATCTTGTTCAAGTAGTCCGGGATCTGGGGGCAATTTCCGGAATTGTATTTGACGAGGATCCGGTCAGTGAATTCGCGGAACAGGGAAGCCTTTTCTGACTTGGTGTTTCAGCTTTTTTACCCAAGCTTCAACCAGTACCTCGTATGGCGTCGCTCACCAGTTCGGCTGAGCGCACCTTTCTCGACCAGATCCTGCAGATCGCGGGTCGCGGTTGCGCGTGAGGTTCCGGTGATCTTGAGGTAGTTCTCGGCGCTGAGGCCGCCTTTGAATCCGCCAGGACCTTCCCGAAACATTCGAGCGATGGCCTTGGCCTGACGTTCGTTCAAGCGGTCTCTGTGACGATCGTAGAAGTGTGCCTTGCTGATGAAGAAACCGACGCGGTCGAGTGTGACCTGTTGGGCCTTCAAGACAGTTTCCGCGAACCAGACGAGCCAATCGGTCGCCTCGAGCGTTTTTTGATGCTGCTCAAGCTGATCGTAGTATCCCTTGCGCTCCTTCTCGATGGTGAAGGCGAGCGAGATGAGGGTCGGCTGGCCAATGTTCTGCGCCAGCGACTTTTCCGCGAGGGCGCGACCCAAGCGGCCGTTGCCGTCTTCGAATGGGTGGATACTCTCGAAATAGAGGTGGCTTAGCCCTGCGCGCGTCAGCGCTGGAAGCGGCTCTGCTCCCCCGGGCCCGGTCTTGTTGAACCAATCCGCGTATCGCTCCATCTCAGGCATGACCCGCTCCGAGGGCGGCGCTTCGAAATGGATCGTGGGCCGGTCAAGGCGGCCGGAAACGATTTGCATCGCCTCGGCGTGGTGTCGGTAGGCCCCGATGGTTTCCAACCGGCGGTCATGGGACAGGAGCATCCGATGCCAGCGGTACAGCGTCTCGTGGCTCAGCTTGTCCGCAAAGCTGGAATAGACGTCGACCATCATTTCCGCGACGCCCTGTTCGCGCGGTTTGGCAGGGGTGCTGTCCGGATCGAGGCCCAGATGGCGGCGCAGCGAAGACTGGACACTGAGCCGGTCGAGGATTTCGCCCTCGATGGCGCTCGTTTGCATCGCTTCCTCGCTGAGAAGTTCGATGCGGAGTTGCTCGCGCTCCGGCTGGCTGACATGATGGACCGCGCCGAGGATTTCCCCGGACGACAGCAGAAACGTCTGCTCGAACGGCTCCAGAGCGGAGGCGTCATACCGGAAATCCGGCCAATCGGGCAGCGTCCAGTTCCAAGCCATGAGTTATAGACATCCTTTCTATAACTCATGGCTAGATCACTTTTGAGGCATAGAAGTCAACTCTATCGCTCAAAGGACCTGCGGGATGGGATGGCTCACAAACCGACGCGAGGCCTTGAGCTAGGCCTTTTCAAGGTGCGTCAGATCTTGCTGACGCGGTCTGAGGGTCTTCGGATCGACAGGGTTTTGTTCCGGCGCTTGAATGAATGGTTCATAGCGAACGTCCGCCATGGCGCCGTCGAACCAGGCAGGCTGCACGTCACCATTATTCCATTGGTAAAGGTAGCCAACCAGATTTTCAGATGTCTTGCAGAGGATGCGCATAATGGGTTCGCCGGTCAGGCGGGGCTTCGTGTTCATAATGCGTTCCTCCTAAATGGACCTCGTAACTCGTCACCGCTGAGGTCTGAAATTCCCTATGACGCTCATTAGCGCCACGCTTTCCGCAACTGCAAGGCGAGCTTCCGCCGGTGGGCGAAAATCCACCGGCGAAATGCAAGTTATCTTTTCAGATAGATCTCTTACGGTGTGTGCTGCTCATGCGGCGATGCAGCGCGAACGGCAATTTCTTCCAAGATTTTGTCGATCTCGCCCCATATGCGTGGTTCCACTTGGCCGCGGATCAGAGCCCATTTACTCAAGACGTCGAGGGGGTCGTGGTCCCGAAGGAGCATACCCAGGCTGGCCGCATCGACTGCCAGTGATGTCCGGGCCTGCCACTGCGTGTTTCGAGTGCGCCGCTCCTCAGCAATTGGCGCGAAGACCGGCGACAGTTGCCAGCCTTTGACTGCACGGCGCAGGGCGGCACGCACCACATGTGCCGGCTCAACACCACAAGTTTCCAGCGCTGCTTCCTGTCGTTCGAGTGCGTTGACCCTGATGTCGATCTTCCGGGTCGGGCTCAAAGCTCGTGCCGAAACGGGAGCTCTCAGGCTGGTATGCGGGTCAGAGCTTTCCGCGGTGACTTGGTGCGGCGCCACGGCACTTTTCGGCGCACGCTCTGACTCGTGCCGATCAGCGCCAACGTCAGCGACTGGGGTGCCTGTCTTTGTTGCTGTGACCTGTACCTCTTCCTCCTTCTCGGGAACCTCGCGGTCACCCTGTTGCAGGGTGGCGGCGTAGGCTGGGTCGGGCCTAGTGATGGTCGGGATCTTCTTGCGCAATCGACTGTCCTCACGCAGCAAGAATGTTGTTGAGAATGTCCGTCGCCTCCTCAAGCGCCTCGACGACATGACGTACATGTGGACGCATAAGGGGGTTCGGATCGGATTGCTTTTCCAGCGCCAAGGCGTGGAGAAGCCCCTTCTGATCCATCTCCTTGTAAGTGTTTCGTCGCATCATGACGGTCTCAATCACCGGAAAACGGGTGAGCGCTTCTTCAATCAGGGCGGCGTCAGCACGGGTCGTTTTCGGGTCGACCATGTTGAGGACGACGTGGTGGCGCGGAAGGCTGGAGGGGTCGTCAACACGGGATTTCAGTTTCTCAAACCAATCAGAAGTCTGCGCTCCGACATCGAAATCAGACGTCGACAGCATGACGGGCGTCACGATGTGGTCCGCAAGCACCGCAATGCCGTCTGACCATTCGGCACCGACCCCTGCGGTATCGATGAAGATGAAGTCTGCCGTGCCTGCCATGTAGACCTGATTGATCTGATCCTCGACACCCGCCACGCTTTCGACGGTGACCGAGCAGAGAAGCGGCGAACTCAGCCCACCGGTTTCCGCCCGAGCATGCCAGGCACCGAGTACTCTCGTGCTGTCCGTGTCGATCAACATCACTCTGCGTCCGGCGGCGATCGCGGCGCTGATCAAGGCGCGCGAAAGCGTCGTTTTTCCACTGCCCCCTTTCCGGGCCATCGCTGCGATCACCACAAGATTTTCGTTCGGCATTCTGATCCTCCGCAAAAATAGTGAATCGCAACGATAATACCCAAATGTCGCTAAACGCATGAGGCGGAGGGGTCAAGCAGAAGTCGGGATGCGACCCGCGTTTGGCATGCAGCGGGCGGCGTTGTGCGATGACCGTGCGACGTCTGCCGTGGCGCCATCAGCATTCGCCGCGGGGCATCACACACCCTCCAAGTGTCGGGATACGCTTGGCGATGCGCTTCGGACAGAATGCAGGTGACGGTTAGCGCGCTCCAGACGACGGGAGGCAGTCTCGCGTATGTCGTTCTGCGGGTGACGCGAGCCGGTTAGCACGCAGCAAAACCCGTCTTGCGGGGTGCAAGAGACGGGGCGCGAAAGACGCGATGCGCGATGCGGAGACCGCATCGCGTGGTGCAATGAGCGCGACGCGCGATCCATTTGACAAAGGACGGAAAATCGCCCCTGCAGGGCGATTTTCTACATTGAGTACAAGCCCTTATGGTCGACTCCACTTGCGTTGGGAGTCGGCGGGCTTGTACGAAGTTGGCAAGAAATAGGAACGTTAACTTCAAAATGCCCCGCCGCCGCAGACTGTCAGTGATCGAACGATCGACCATCTCCCAAGAGCGCCGGAACGGCGTCTCCGCGGTGTCGTTGGCAGCCCGCTACGATGTCAGCCTGAAGACGATCTACAACGTGGTGAACCACTGGGATGAGCGTCAGACAGCGAACGGCAGCCGATCGCGGGTTGTGGGGATCCGGGTCTCGGACGACGACCTGCGCCGGTTCGACGCGGCGCTGTCGCGGCGCGGGATTGCGCACCGCTCGGATGCCATGCGCCGCCTGATGCTGGCGGCCGAAGGTGTTTTCCTGCCCGACGACGAGATGTGTGACGAGTTGCGCAACCTCGGCGCCGCGCTCAACCGGGTCGGCAACAACGTGAACCAGATCGCGCGACGTCTGAACGAGGCCAAGGTGCGGGGCGAGAGACTGTCCTACCCGGCCTCAAGTCACCGTGACGTCCGCGCCCTTGCGGGTCTGGTCTTCGATCTGGCCGACCAGGTCCAGGAGATGTCGCGTGCGCGGCGCAGCGTGCTGGACCTTGAGATCAGCTCTGCCCTGGCGGGCCTCGCCGAGAGGAATGAGAATGGCGCGGAGTGACCGGGTCCGTGGCATCGACCCGGCGCTATTTGACCGCGGCTGGAGCCGAGTTTCGGGATCCTGGCAGGGGCTTTCCAAGGGCGCGCAGATGGTTCGGGCCGCGCGCGGCTATTCGCCAGCGATCTTCAAGGCTATCTCGAAAGGGGGCTGCCACACCGGGGTGCAGTTACGGGCGCAGCTCACATATCTCACGACGAAGTCGACCCATATCCTCGACAGCCGCGGCACCCATGACGGGAAGAAGCAGCTCTCGGAAGCCGAGATCAACCGCGTGGCGCGGCGGTTCGAGAACCAGTGGAACGAGCGCTACAGCCCCAAGCTTGGCCATACGTCGCATCTGCTGATGGCATTCCCGGTTGGGACCAGGGGTGAAGAGGTGCGCGATATCACCCAGGCGGTCTGCGAGAAGTTCTTTCAAGGTGAGGGGTCGCAATTCGACTATATTGCTGCAATACACCAAGATCGCGCGCATCCACATGCGCATATCGTTCTGAACCGCCGCAGCAAGGATGGCGAAATGTTCTTTCTCGGGAAGGATCATCACTTCAACTACGACGCCTTTCGCGAGGCGATGGTCGAGGCGGCCCGGGTTCATGGGATCCGCCTTGAGGCGACGCGTCGTCTGGATCGCGGCGTCACGACCTACCGCGCCGAGATCGATGAAATCTACAAGGCTCGTGACGAAGGCCGTCCCCCAGTCGAGCGCCAGAGAACCGGTGCTGACCTGGCGGCCGCTCTGGAAACCGTCCGGCACAACGCTTTGATCTATCGCGGGCTCGCGGCGGATGCGTCCCGTTCGAATTTCGAAGACGTGTCCGAGGCGCTCGAGAGGGCCAGCACCATCCTTGCCAGTGGCGGTCAGATTCAATCTGACGGAGCCATCTACATGTCCCAAGACGAAGCAGCGTTCGACACGCTGATCACCGAGTTTTCTCAGAACATTCGCCAGATCGAGGCGGCGATCGACAGGGCGCCGGCGGCCGAGAGGCCGGTGATCGAGCGCAAGCTGACCGACGTTCTGGCCTCGGTCGCGCATTTGAACCCGCTCGGGGATCGCTCCGCCGCCCTGGTCGATGCCCCATCCCGGGACGGCATCTATGCAAGGCCGAACTTAAGTGAAGAACACCTCGCGCGTCTTGACGATGGAGAGGTGGCGCCAAAGCTGGCCGAGGCGTTGCAAGGCACGGGCATCGATGCCGAGGCTGTGGCCGCGCGCCTGCGGGAGGGGGCAGGCAATGCCGCATTGGAGCGCCAGTGGCTGGCACAGGATCTGCAGGGGATTGCCAAAGCAAGCGACCTCGATCTGGAGAAATCTGCGGACCGGGAAGAAGCGCTCAACCGGCTGGAAGCCTTGCATGTTCGGTTGGGCGATGTTTTGACCGATGTACGCGTCCTGCGCGCGCCAACCGAGGTCGACGAGGCGGATGACGCTGAGGCAGCGCTTGGTGAGCGGTTGACGACACCTGGGAGTGATCTCGCGCAAGATGGGTCCGACATCTTTGCCCCATCGGAACGGCAGGCGTTCAGGGCGCTGGTGGCGCAGTTCCATCGGACGGATTTCGATCATCCGTTCTCCGACGACCCGTCCGTCCGGCGGGCAGGTGCCGTGGAGGTTGAAGAGGCCCGCGCCGCGTTCGACGCCTACGCGCAGAAATCGCCGCAGCATGCTGAACTGGCCTCGATGGCTTGGGACCAGGCGACTGACAGTCGAATGCCGCAGCAATATGCGGTATCTGAGCAGGACCGCACGCTGCATGCTGGCGACATGGACCTCGCCTTGCGGGATCCCTCGGATCATCTCGGTCCGATCACCGAAGAAGTCCGCACCCTCGCCCGCTATCGCACGGAGATGCCGGATGATGAATTCGGGCAGGCGGTCCAGGACGAAATCAATCACCTTCGTTCGCTCGGCGCGTCGCGGGCCTATATCAGCGAGCGCAGTTTCGAGATCGAGGACCAGGCGCGACAAGACTACGCCGAGCGCCGGTATCTGGAAGAGACAGCGCCAACCGTCATGGCCTTTGTGCGAAACGCCGACGTCGAGGGCCCGCTCTCCGAGGCAGAGCGACATGACATCGTCCGGCAGGTCAACGAACGGCTAAGCCCCGACGCAATCGACGCGCTGCGGGTCGGAAACGCAGAAGTCCTCGATAAGTTCACTGAGGATCCGCTCCGCCAGCTGGAACTCGCTAGAACCTATCTCCAGAGCAGCGAGGTCACTGCGCACGGCCCGGCGATGGAGCGCGTTCTCGATGCATTGGCGGAAGAACAGATAGAGGCGCAGCGCGCACGCCACGCTTCGGCAGATGGCGAGAAGGGGATCACCCATGGATAAAGGCAAGATTGCCCTAGGAGTTTTGAGCCTCGTGCTGGTCGGTCTCGCCATGGGCTATGTCGTGGCGACCGGCTTTGTCATGTTCCGCTATGGGCTTTCTCCCTCGCGTTTCGACGTCACCCTGCTTGCCCGCGAATATCGGGGTCTGTCTCAGTCTGCACCGAAAGACTTCCTCTGGGTGAACCTCATCCTGGGCGGCTTCGCCCTCACATCGTTGATGCTGAGCGTCACGCTTCTGGGGGATGCATTGACCCGCTTCGGGACGACGCATTGGCAGACTCGCAGCGAGATGAAGAGGAACGGTTTCTTTGCCAAGCCCGGCGGCGGCTTCCTTCTGGGCAAGCTCGGCTCCCCGAAATCCAAGCGCCCGTTCCTAGTCTCAAAAACCTTCCCCCACGCGCTGATCGTGGCGCCTACAGGCCGGGGCAAGGGCGTGGGGTTCGTGATCCCGAACCTGCTGACCTACAAGGGCTCCGCCGTGGTGCTCGACGTGAAAGGCGAGAACTTCCGCGAGACCTCGCGCTTCCGCGCCAGCATGGGGGACAAGGTTTTCCGCTTCGCGCCGACCGACTGGGACCGACCGACACATCGCTATAATCCGCTGGCGCGCATTGCTGCCATGACCAACCCCGACCGGCAGCAGATGGAGCTGAAACTCACCGCGAAGCTCTTTCTGCAGACCGACAATGAAAAGCTGAGCGGGCTTTTAGCCGGGGGTATCGACCTCTTCGTAGCGGCCGGTCTTCTGGCCTTCGAGCGCGGCGTTCCGACCATCGGCGAGATTTACCGCATCACAGCCTCGGGGGGCGACAAGCAGAAGGAATACCTGAAGCGTTCGCAGGAGGTGAAGAACAAGTCGGCCAAACTGATCTTCGAGCGTATGGCATCGACCAACAACGACACCCTCACTTCCTACCTCTCCCTCCTGATGACCTCGGGCCTCGACACCTGGGACAACCGCGCGATCGACGCGGCCACCGCGACCTCTGACTTCTCCTTCCGGGATATCCGTCGCCGCCCACATGCGATCTATCTTGTGGTCGAATCCGAGATGATCCGCCCGCTTGCCCCGCTGATCCGCCTCTTCTTCTCGGACCTGATTGCCTCGCTGCAGGCGCGGGAACCCGGCGATGACGAGCCCTGGCCGGTGATGATCATGCTCGACGAGTTCGACCGGCTCGGCAAAATGCCGATCGTCGCTGAGAGCATCAAAACTCTGCGCTCCTTCGGCGGCAACCTCGCCATCGTCACCCAGACCATCCCTGCGCTGGACGAAATCTATGGCGAGAATACCCGCAGGTCGCTTCAAGGCGGCGCGGGTGTGAAGCTCTACCTCACCCCGTCAGAGCAGAAGACGATCGAGGAGTTGAGCCAGGCCGTCGGCAAGACCACCAAGCGTGTGGTGACCCGCTCCCGCGCTGTTGGCCGCAATCCGTTCGAAGGGCGCAGCGTCTCAGAGCGAACCGAGGATACCCCGCTCCTGACAGAGGATGAGGCCCGACGCATGGATCTCGATGAGGTCATCCTTGTGATCGACGCGCAGATGCCTATCCGCGCGAGAAGGGTGAAGTATTTCGAGGACCCGGCGTTGAAGGTTCTGCACGCCTGTCAATCGGGAAGCTTCCCATATCCGGACGAGGACGGCCTGCGGCGGGATCGGCAGATGTCTGAGACCCGGGAAACGGTGGAGAGGTTGAAGCAAGAACTGCAGGAAGTGCGGGCGGCTGCGGGACCGCGGGAAGTCGGCCACAATGTGCCTAACGCATCGAAAACTGACCCTGTCAGCGCAGCGAAGGCCCGCGGCCGCGCGGCTCGTGCTGCTGCAAGCGGAGGTGGCCAAGGTCAACTGTCGCTTGATGTTGAGGGCCTAGGTATCACGAACACAGACCGGACAACGCTTGCTTCGGCAGTTCAGACAACGAGAGCTATCATCGCGGAGCACGGATGAGTTTCGCAGGAGTTGACGTTCATTCTCCTCGCGGCGAATGTAACTGAAGAGCCCACTTTGACCGATGCTGCGTAAAGGATGTATCGCTGCTTTCGAGGGCGGTAGAAAACCTGCTTGATCGCAGCCGCGATGCGGAGGGAAAGCAGCGCCGAGTTGTCGGAACGCGTGAACCAAAAGGCGATCTAATCGAACGATTCAGCGCTTCACCCCGTCTGCGGCTGCCTCTCAAATACTGCGCGGTGCCCAGAGAATAATACCCGCACCGACAAGGCAAATGACCGCTCCAACTACATCCCATTGATCCGGGCGATGCCCTTCTACGCCCCATAGCCACAGCAGGGACGATACGATGTAAACGCCACCGTAGACTGCATAGGCGCGGCCCGCCTGATCGGCGGGGCTGAGCGCCAGTAGCCAGGCGAAAGCGGCAAGGGACAGCATGCCCGGTGCCAACCAAAACACGCTCTTGTCCAGCCGAAACCAGGCCCAGAAAGCAAAGCATCCGGCAATTTCGGCCAGCGCAGCGGCGAAGTAGATAAGAACCGTCTTCATCGGGCCAGACATACGTTCCGAGGAGGATCGGGTCTATTGCGAAAAATCTTTCAAATTCAGAGAAGCGAGCCCAAATCCGATCCAACACTTGGATAGGCCGCCGTCATCGACTTAAGTTGCTTGGCCGCCAGGCCCAGCTTGATTGCCAGCCCGAAGAAATTGATCAGTTCGCCGTATTCCGGGCCGAACAGGTGCGCGCCGAGGATCTTGCCGTTCGACTTGTCCACGAGGACCTTCGCGGCAGCAGAGGTCTCGCCGATCCGGTAGTTCGAATACCAATCGCCAGTGTCGGTGAACCGAACATCGACATCATACCCGGCGTCCCTTGCCTCACTTTCCAACATACCGACACGCGCCACTTCCGGGACTGTGAAGACGGCTGTAGGAATACCGGCATAATCCGGTGCGGTCTGAGTGTCTTTGAGCATGTTGGAGGCCGCGACCTTCCCTTCGATCACTGCGACTGGCGTCAGCGGCATGCCATCGGTGTCGGCGCAATCTCCGGCGGCAAAGACCGCGCTGTTCGTCGTGCTTTGCAGATGCGGGGCTACAACGATGCCCTTGTCGCTGTAATCAACACCAGCCGCCTCAAGATTCAGATCGGCCAGGGCTGCCACACGGCCCGCGCCATGCACGACCAGATCGGTTTCGATTGTTCGGGTTTCATCGCCCGACTTCACCTCGACAGTGAATGCTCTACTGGCTTCCGAGACCGACACGATTTCGGTTTCGCGCATCAGGTCCACGCCGATACCGCCGCTGCGGTCGATCAGCATTTCGACCAGATCGGGATCGAAGCCGCGTAAGGGCCGGGCGCCACGATCCACGATGATCGGGTTGGCTCCGGCCCGTGCGGCGATATGCGCAAACTCGAAGGACACGAAGCCGCCACCGATAAAAAGAACCCGATTGGGAAGGGCCTCCAGGTTGAGGAAATCCGTGCTGTCGATCACGAGATCGGCCCCTGTGAAGCTCAGCGGCCTGGGCATGGCACCGGCGGCCACGAGGAACCGTTCCGACTGATATGCCGTTCCATCGACCTCCAGCGTGTTGCTTCCCGTGAACCGCGCGGCTCCATGCAGGGTTTCGACGCCGTTGCCCGACAGGCCCTTTTCCATCTTGTCCGGCACGGGATCGGTGAAGCCACGCTTGTGTGCCATCAGATCGGCCCAGTTGATCGACAGATCACCGGGATCGATCCCCTTGCCCTGCATGAGCCGTGCCGCGTCCATGATTTCCGCACCGCGCCGCAGGATTTTCTTTGGATCGCAGCCGCGCAATGCGCAGGTGCCGCCGTAGGGCAGCGCATCGACAATGGCGACACGCCATCCTGCCGCGCCACATTTGTTGGCCGCGGCCACGCCCGCCATGCCCGCCCCGATGACGATCAGGTCGTAGTCTTCATTCATTCTCCGGTCCTTGTCCTGATCTTCATCCGGCGCAGCAGCTCAACTTTGCCACGTCCATATCGAAGGTTTGCGCCGCCAGCTTCAGCCCTTCCACGGTCGTCAGATAGGGGAAGATCGTCTCCCCGAGCGCCTTTGTGGTCATGCCAAACTTCAGCGCCATAACGAGGGTCTGGATCGTATCGGACCCCTCGGGCGCGATGATCTGGCCGCCAAGCAGCCGGTCGGACTTTCTGTCCGCCACCAGCTTGATCAATCCGCGCGTGTCGCGTGCGGCCAGTGCGCGCGGCACCTGATCGAGCGGTACGATGGACGTCTTGACGTCGAGGCCCGCGTCCCGCGCCTGGGCTTCACCGAGACCGACGCCCGCGACCTGCGGGTCGGAAAACACCACCCAGGGCATCGCGGCGTTGTCGTAGCGATGGTCTTCGCCGAGAACCGCATTTTTGGCCGCGAGCTTTGCACCATAGGCCGCCATATAGACGAACTGGTCGCGGTCGGTCACATCGCCTGCGGCATAGATGCCGCGCACCGATGTCTGCATGTCCTCGCCGACGACGATGGACCCACGCGCGTCGGTTTCCACGCCGATTGCGTCCAGGCCCATATCTTTGGTATTGGCCCGCCTGCCAGCGGTCGAAACGAGGTGATCCGCCGTCACTTCGACAGGCTTTCCGTTCTGGATCACGCGCAGTGTCACGCCCGCGTCGTCGCGGCGCACAGTGTCGTAGCTTAACCCGGTCAGAAGAGTGATGCCTTCGGCCTCGAACGCCGCCGCCAATGCCTCCGAGACCTCTGGTTCCGCGCCGGGCAACAGATGCGAACGGGCGACAAGCGTGACCTTCACGCCCATGCGGCTCATCATCTGGGCCAGCTCCGCGCCGATGTAGCCCGCGCCGATGAAGATCAGGCTTTTCGGCAGTACTTCGAGTTCCAGAAGACTGGTGCTGTTGAGCGCGCCGATTTCCTCGATGCCGTCGATGGTCGGCAGAACGGGACGCCCGCCCGTGGCGATGATGGTCCTCGGTGCTTTCAGGGTTCGCTCACCGACTGTCACGCCACCTTCGATCAGCCGCGCGGGACCGGCGTCGATGTAATCGACATCCTCATATTCCGGCAGAAGGTCCGCGTATTTCTTCTGGCGCAGGGTCGTGACCAGATCGTCCTTGGACTGAACGAGCGTCTGCCAATCATCCACTTGTGCCCGTCCCGACAGGCCGGGGAACCGCTTGGCAGCCCCCGCACAGTGCACGGCCTCTGCCGCACGGATCATCGCCTTGGAGGGCACGCATCCCACGTTGACGCAAGTTCCGCCGATGGTGCCATGTCCTACGAGGGCGACACGCTTTCCGGCATCCGCGCCGGTAATTGCGGCGGAGAACCCCGCCGATCCGGCCCCAAGAACGATCAGGTCATAGCCGCCCTGTTCATCGTCGGTTTTGTTCAGGTCTTTCATCTCAGCGCGCCTCGCCATGTTCGGGGTCTTTTGGTCTGGCGGCGAGCAGATATATGACCGCGCCGATGGCGATCAGCGGTGTCAACATGCCGAGGAGGCCGAAGACCATGCCGGTGGCGGTGCAACATCCCATCATCATAAGAGCGATCCTTTCTTTTGCGCACGGTTCAGGAGAACCGCGTAGAGTGCTGTGGCGGCGAAAACGCCGATTGTGATCCGTATTGCGAACCTGAATTCGAGAAGAATGATCAGGATCGACAGGGCCACCGCGAGGCCGGTGGCCCAAAGTTTCGGGGCCGGTCCCGGTTTGCCAGCGCGCAGCCAAAGGGCCTGTGCCACCACGGCGAGGCTGAAAAACAGCAGCGGGAACAGGGCGTAATCGAGCCAGCCCGTGAGGGCCGACAATCCGACGCCAGCGACGATGACGACCAGAAGCGGTGTAAAGCAGCAGAGCGCGGCGAAGAGCGCACCGCCAAGCCCCCATTTCAGCAGACGGTCGGAATTTTCAGGTGTGTCAGTCAAGGAGCCGTCTTTCTCTGTGATGGGTCGGGGCCGGAGGCGCGTTTCATTTGCGAACGACGCAGTGCGCGGACGATCAGGTAGGTCAGACCCGCCAAAACCAGCACGGCAATGCCACTCATTCCAGAGAGCCAAGCCCCAACGCCGCCGAACAACGCTGCAAGCACGGCAGTTCCGCCGCCGCAGCAGACGACCACGACCGGAGCTGCTATTCCGAAGGCCAGCAGGCCACCCATCAGATTGTCACGCATTGCAGGAGATTGTCACGCATTGCAGGCGGCTCAGGAGGCTGTGTCGGGCAGCACCTGCGCCGGATAGCCATTGGCCGTCACCGCGCCGATGATGCTTTCGATGGAAGTTTCGGCGTCATCGTAGGTCACGCTGTAAACACCCTGCCCGTATTCGGGGCCGTCCTCGAATGCGGCGATCTCGACCGACGGAACACCGCGCATCGAGCTGGCAACAATGAACGAACAGGACGGGCATGTCAGTTCGCTGACGGCGATCTCGACCTGGCGCTCTTCAGCGAGGGCCGGGGTCGAGAGTGCGACGATGGCCAGGGCGGATAACAGGAGATGCTTCATGGTCATGGTCCTCGTTCAGAATTTCAGGATGAAGGGGGTGATGTAGGGAAAGATCATGGCGACAGCGACAATCGCGGAAGCGGCCCAGAGGGTTGCGCGCATGATGCGGCGGTCGATGGGGCGGGCGCAGGTGCCATCGGCACAGGCCTCGGCATCTACAGGCTTGTAAGCCTTGTAGAAGCCGTATCCCAAAAACGCGGCGCTCAGCGCGAAGGTGTACCATTTGTAGGCATAGAGCGCCCCGAGCTGCGCGATGAACACGCCTGTCACGCCAAAGCTGACCAGCACCAATGGAAGGATGCAGCAAGAAGTCATCGCCAGCGCACCGAGGACGCCGAGGCCGGTCACGCCCCATCCCTTGGTGGTTTCGTCGCCAATTTTCTGCGACTGAGATTGCGGAAGTTCCGCCAAATGTTGTTCCATCGAATCTTCCTTGAACAGATGTTTCCACCGTTCTAGGGTCTGTAGTTGATACAGGCTCAAGGGATTTTTCGGCACAATGAGTAACACAAGCGTGAGATCAATTCGGCGGGGCGATTTGGCCCGCGCAACGGGCTGCAACCTGGAAACCATTCGCTATTACGAGAAAATCGGGATCATGCCGGACCCGCCGCGCAGTACGAAGGGCTACCGAAGCTACGACGATGCCCACGTCAAGCGGCTGAAATTCGTCATGCGGTCCCGCGATCTAGGCTTTTCTCTCGAAGAGGTTCGCGGGCTGCTTGGGCTGGTCGATGACCGATCCCGGACATGCGCCGAGGTGCAGATCATCGCCGAAGATCATCTGACTGACGTTCAGGCCAAGATTGCCGATCTGCAGCGCATCGAGCGCGTCCTGTCGGACACTGTTGCGCGATGCACCGGCGATGCTGCCCCAGAATGCGCGGTGATCGATGCGTTACTCGATGCTTAGTCCACCCTGAAGAAGAGGGGGCAACGGACCTTCGTGAACGGCGCAGCGAAAGCCCGAAAAGTCCCGCATTGTGTGAGTTCATGCACAGTGCGGCGAAAGGCTGCTTTCTCCTTTCTACTCTCGCAAACGTTTTGCTCGTTCCGCCATTCTGACCACCTGCGCGCTTGTCGTTGCCGCGGCGCTCCGCACAGCGGCAGGCGTCTGCACCGCGCCTCGTCCGATTACTTCGCTTGTCGTGAGCGCACCGATCCGCGCCCGGCCCTTCACGCCGTCGGTATTGAAGATCCCCCGCATGATCCCGGTCGATCCAGCGACCACAGCGGGCGCTGCGGCTACCATCAGGTTCCCAGAGATCCCCCGCACAATCAGGGGCGTTGCAGCGACGAAGCCCTTGGCTAGGAACACCATGACGAAGAACGGCACGAGCGATCCGATGTTGGTTGCCGAGTTTGGATCACCGAGCTGCGCGAGAAGCGAATTCGCCATGCCGACGACGGTCGAAAACATTGCTGCGATGACGATGGGGTAGAAGGCATAGCTGACCGTCGTCGAGACCCACCTATGGAAGAAATCCTTGGTCGCGTCGAAGAGCGACAGAGCGATCATGATCGGAGCAAGGCCGAGCATGAGGGTCAGCATCATCTTGGCGAATATGAGGACGATGCCGGTCATGAAGCCAAGGAGGCTCAAAAGAATAAGCCCGATGCCGCCTAGGATCGCGCCCGTCATCCAGTTCAAATTGCTGCCGATGGCATTCAGGTACTGGCTGAATTTTTCGATCAGGATGTCGAATTCGCCGGCAAAGTGTGTGGCTCCGGCTCCTCCGCCGCCAACCGAAGACACCAGCGCGCCAGCGACGTAGTCCAAGCCTCCAATGACGGCGTTCGCTACTGCATTGAAGTTTGCCCAGTTGAAGGCGAAGAGCCCTATCAGCATCAGCTTGATCAGGTACCAGAAGAAGCTGGCCCCATCCATGCTGCGGAACTGGAATGCCATGTTGATGCAGACGCCGATTAGCGAAAGCTTGACCATCAGCAGGACGATCGTGCCGGTATTGCTTGCCACGGCCCCGAACTGGGACTCAGCCGCATCGACAAGGAACGCGTCTGCCGTTCCGACCATCCAGCTGACGACGCCCATTACCAGTTGCCTTGAGCTTCGCAGATTGTACGCACGCTCGGCTCGAGTTGCTTCCTTACTTCAATCCAGTCGCGGCGAAACGCTGAATGCTCGGCTTGGCTAAGGCCTGCATACCTTTCATGATACTCGCCATCGGAGCTACCCCAAGCGGGAAAGCGGGTTTCACAGCCGCAGTCGCCAGATTCAGCGATCTCCTCCCAGGCCCGAATTTCGTACAATTCCATCAAAGCTGCTGCCTTGTAGGCTTCCCGCGGATTGATTTCGTCCATCCAGGTCGGGCGCGCCGGACGATCGTTGCAAATCCGGTACTTTTGAGGCGACATATCGACCGTGAGATCGTTTGAGATCGGAGGCGAAGTCTGCGCCACAAGGGGGCCCGCCAAGGCGGCAAGCATGAGTGCGAGAATTGGTTTTCGCATCTGGGGGGTTCCTTTTTTACTCAGCGGCAACGGAGGGGCTCTTGTTGCCTCTGCCGTCGACCGTGTCGAGGTTCAAATCTGTGGTTTGACCCGGGAGGAAGAACTCGGTGATCCCGCGCGCGCCTTCATGGCGGCCTGCCTGAATGATCACGTCGATCGAGCCCTCAATGTAATCGATCATGTCGGCATAGGTCATCGGCACATCGGTTTTCAGGGCGGCGATGGCGAGGCGGCGAACAGCAAGTTGTGGGGTCTCGGCATGCAGCGTAGTCAGCGATCCACCGTGGCCGGTGTTGATTGCCTCGAGAAACGTCATCGCCTCGCGACCGCGGACTTCGCCTAGGACAATCCGGTCGGGTCGCATGCGAAGCGTTGAGGCCAAGAGCACATCGGCACTGCGGGCATCCGTGTCCCGGTCCGCGATCAACGTCACGGCATTGGGCTGCTCGGGGCGCAGCTCGGCCGCCTCCTCGATGGTGATGATCCGCTCTTCGGGCGGAATCAGCGAAAGGATCTTGCGCGCCGCAACCGTCTTGCCGGTCGACGTGCCACCCGAGACGATCATGTTGAGCTTGTTCTCGACGCAAAACCGCAGCGCGGCGCCGATGTCGCCGGATGTCACCACATCGCGCAGTGCGGCGTTACGTTCGCGGCGCAAGCCTTCGAGGCTGCGCTCCTTGCCATAGAGAAATCCGAGCCGGATCGCCTCTAGCGGCAGGGAGGAGAAAAACCGCAGTGATATCGAAAACCCGCCCTCGACTGCCGGCGGCTGGATCACCTGCGCGCGGATCGGGCGATCTCGATATAGGATCGAGACCGAGACGATAGGCTTCTTGGTGCTGAGTGTGGTCGAGGCGGCGGAGGCAATCTGGTTGCCGAGGTCCTTGATCTCGGTTGGGCTCAGCGGGCTGCCGAGACCTCGCATGAAGTGGTCGCCCTGGAATTCGCCCCAGACTTGTCCGTCGGGATTGATGCAGATCTCGATCGTGTCGTCGCGCAGGACCTCGGGGCCGAAACGGTCGAGCGACGCTTCCAGATAACTTGCAGCCATGTCAGAAAATCTCGAGGTCACGATCAACCATGACCGTGATCCGTGTACCCTGATCGACATGTATCACTGGCCGGATCGCCAGATAGTCCTGCATCACGCTTTGCGTGCTATCGCGCAGGTCGCTGCCGACATCACTCGCAACATCGGCCGCCGCCTCGCTGTCGATTTGACCCGCTGCAGCCGCAGGCAAGGCGCCGATCAAGGAGATCAGCGCGGCGGAGCCGAAGCGTTGCGCGAAACGGGTGTCGACAAACCCGGTGGTGCCAGTACGGCCGAGTTCGTCTCCACCGAAGGCGCTGATCTGCACGGTCTGATTATCGGGCAAGATGATCCGATCCCATGCCACCATGACGCGCGATTGGGCAAGTGCGACATCGGAGCGGTAGCGCCCGATCAGCCGCGCGCCGCGCGGGATCAGGATACGCGTTCCATCGAAAGAATGGACGTCTTCCGAGACGATGGCGCGGATCGCGCCGGGCAGTGTGCTGTCGAGGGCCGTCTCTGTCACAGCCTGAATCATGGTGCCTTGAACAACCGTGTTCGATGGGTTCGCGATCACTTCGGCACGTGTCACCTGTGCTGGTTGCGCGCCCGAACGAACAAAGGCTTCATCTGCATTCAGACGCGCGGCTTCCAGCGTATTCTCCCTATCCGCACCCGCGCCCATCCCGGAGAACGCGATCATAGGAGACGCGATGCGCTCTGCGCGGGCCTCAGCTTCGGCTGCGCGCCGCCTTTCGAGTTCGGCCAGCCGCAATTCTTCTTCACTTGGTCCCAATGAGCTCGGCTCTGGTGGTACAAGCCGTGCAAGCTCCAAGTCCATGCGGAGCTGATTCAATTCGCGATCCCGCTCGGTCAGTTGCCGCTCGAGGGCACGCTGCGCCTCGGCGGATGCTTCCTGTAAGGTGGCAATTTGCGCCGTCAGGTCGGCAATAGCCTGCTCCGCCCCGCTATCCGCGGCCTCGGCCGGTCTTGCGCGCAGTTCCTCGAGTTCCGCTCTCAATGTCGCAAGACTTTCCATCAGCGCGAGTTCCGACTCGCTCGGACCTGTGTCCGCAGGCGGGGCTTGGCTGGGCTCCGGGGCAGAAATCAGCGCCAGATCTCCGAATCCGGGGCCGCTGCTCTGGAACTCTTCCGGCGCGGCGGTCGCCATTGGCGCTTCTGCCGACGGCTGCAGGGCAGCCCATGCCAGACCGCCTGCTGCCGCGATGCCGACGACCCCAAGGATCGCGGCAAGCGGCGCAGGCCGCTTGCTTGCCTTCGCTTTGCCTGTCGAGCCTTCGAGAGCCGCGAGGCGCGCGGCGAGGTCTTCCGTACCTTCGGTCATGATGTGGCCTGTCCTGCGTCCTGGACGCAAACCACCTCTTCGCCAAGTCGAAGGACCCATTGTCGGTTGACGCCGGACACGCGGATGACGCCGTCACTCAAGGCTTGGCTGTTCACCGCGCGTTCCCTGCCGTTCGAATAACGGAAGATGGCGGGCACCGGCGCATTCCGTGCGAACCGGAAATACGTGAAGGTACCATCATCCCAGATGGCCGTCGGCGTGAACTCTTCTCGGGCGCTGACCGCATAGTTCGCATTCGGCGCATCGGCCGCAACCGCCCTGGTGGGTTGCACGCGGTTTTCAGGATAGCGGAACTGCACGACATAATGCGGCGTCTCCCGGGCTTCGACGACATGGAAGTAGTAGGAGCGGCGGTTGGTGTAGACGGTGATGTTGGTGGCGACGCCAGATGCTGTCGGCTTAATGGCGAAGGCACGGCCACCCGGGACACCGTCGAATTGAAACCCGACCGTATCGCCGGCGATGATCGAGCGGATGGTTTCACCCTCACCGAATTCGACCGTGGTGACGCGGGTCAGAGTCGTGACGACACGGTAAACCTGGCCTTCAGTCCAGGTCGCTACGCGCACGCGGTTGTCATGAGAACCTGGGCGGGGCGTGGTCTCGGCCAAGGCAGTCGATCCCGCGAACGTGAGAAAACTGGCGGCCAACAAGGTAAAGATTGGAGTGCTAGTCATTCGGAACGGTCCGATCGGATGGCATATTGGGTGACGGTGAAACCGAAAGGGTTTTGCCAGACATCGTCGATCGCGCGGGTCCGCTCGGGCCGGAATTCGAACATCAACGTGGCAGTGAACGATCCATCCTGTACCCCCTGCGGGCTTGTCAGGCGCTTTCTGAGCCGGACCTGGGCGCGGTTATCGCCAATAAGGGTGATCGATGCGATCTCAACGGCCATCTCGGCCGCAGCCCCGTATCGCGTCGGCGGATAGTTCTCCTGACCCGATGTCCACATCTCGCGCATGCTGGCCTCGGCCGACCCGGAAGACTGCGCCAGGACACGGCGGACACGAAGATCGTTGTCGAGCTGGTTGTAGGTTTCGCGGTCGAGAATGTAGCGGTAGATTTGCGCTTCGATCACGGCAGGGCGTTCGGCGAGCGACACGGTTTCAACCGTGGCATTGGGGAGCGCCATCCCGGTCGCGGGATCGTAGGGGACAACCACGGGAGGCGGCGTCTCGACCATCAGCGCGACAGCCGCAGCTGTCAAACAGCCGAATACACCAAAGCCTGCTCCAGAAAGGCCGATCATCCGCCAAAGCTGTTCCCGGCGCAGGGCACCGTAGACAAGTTCCTCTTCCACGAGTTCGCGCGCAGTCATCACCCCTGCCCTACTCATGGCTCAAGGTCCGGCAAGGTGAAGTCCATGTAGCGGCGTTCTTCGGCAACGGTGGCGGCGTCAACCACGCCTGCATTGCCTGCGCCTAGGGTTTGAATCGCTTCCAGCTCCCACATCCGGGTCATAGCGATGGCGAGTTCCGCCGTGACGCGGGTGTTGTGATCCATCGAGGCTTTGAGATCCTCCATGTCCGGGATCATCTCGACCAGACGTTCCACCCGTTCGAGAGACTGTTCCGCCTCTGCGTGGCTGTTCTGCGCCGCTGCCGACATCACAGCACCTGTGGTTGCCCGCGTGGCCACGCCTTCAGCGCCCGGATTGCCGCTGGTGGCGATTTCGCGGAGAGAATCCTCGTCGAACCCGGCACTTGCCAGCGCCTGTTCCATCTGCGTGCGCATGGGCCCGGCATTGGGCCCGATGAGAGCGCTCCAATCGCCCGCCTGGATGCCTCGGATCAGGCCGGGGATGTCTTCGAAGTTGGCCTCAAGCAAGGTGTCGAGGTCCCCGCCCATGGCAAGTCCGAGGATGCTGCGCGGCCCGGTGAGCGAGGCATACATCTCGTTCAGCTGATCGAGTTGGCTTTGCAGCATGTCCAGTTGCTCCAACGCATTGTCCAGAAGATCCGTCTGGATCCCGAAATCCTGCAGCATCTGTTGAAGCTGGCGGATTTCCTGAGCAATGTTCTGAGTGTCCACCGTGGGCACACCCTGTGCCGCGACAGGTCCGGTGACATTGAGGGTGAGCGCGAGAGCAATGCTACCGGCGAAAAGGGAACGGGGCAGGCGCAGGTTCAACGCAAATCCTCCTGACTGAAATCCATGAATTGCCGCTCGGCAGCCTGGGCCGCCGCCAAGGCGATCTGCTCGGCACTGAGTGGCTCGGTTCGGGCGGCCTTGATCCGGGTCCGGATTGCGACCAGCCGGGCCTGTTCGGCCCGGGCATAGGTGTTGAGCGCGATGGCCTCGTGGAGATCCTCGGTCTCGCCAATGCGGGTGATGATGTCCTGCACGCGCAGGGCGGCCGCGCGGACTGAGACCAGCGAGTAGTCGCCATAGACCCCTGCGCCGTGGGCCGAGAGGCTGAAACTCGCATTCGCCAGAAGGACCGGGTCGATGGTGCCGAGCGCATCGATGCCGCCCATGGCCGCGAGGTAGCTGTTGTACTGCTGCGGGATCACCACGACATAGTGCTGGGTTTCCGCGAAAGGCGGCACACCGCCATAATCCTGCACATTGCCAGGACCGGCGTTATAGGCGGCGAGCGCATGGATAATGTTGCCATCGAACATGTTCAGCATTTGTGCGAGGTATCGCGCACCGCCGGTGACCTGCAGATAGGGATCGTCGTAATAGGCCGGGTAGATCCCGAGATCGCCCGCGGTACCGGGCATGATCTGGGTAAGTCCGAAGGCCCCCACGGGTGAGCGTGCCCCGATCTGGAAACGACTTTCCTGCCAGATCAGCGCCTGCAAGAGACAGCGCCATTGCACGAGCGAAAGACCTGCGCGGCCGACCCCGGACAGACTATGGGTGTCGCGTGCTGCGCGGATGATCAGCTCCTCGATCCCCTCCCTGGCATCGCCGAACATCCGCGCTGCCGCTGGATTGGTGTCCTCGGGCGCATAAAGACTGGCGGCCGCGCTTTCGACGTCGTCGACCGCCCCCTGCCCCGCCTCGAGCCCCGCCACGGTTCCGGCCACGTCTCCAGCGCCAAGCGACATGGCATCCATCAGCCCTTCGAGGGAGGCGAGTTGCTGGCGCTCGATTTCGGCCAGTTCCTCCTCTCGGCTTAGCCGGACCTGCTGCAGTGCCAGGTCCCGATCGGTCTGCTCAAGGATGGCCTGCCGCTCTGCGAAGAGGCGCAGATCGAAGGTCGGCACGCCTTGGGCGACCGCTGGCCCCGCCGTGGGACCTGCCAGTGCAAAGCCGATCATCGAGAGAGGAAGCCAGGTCCGCATTGGCTCAGCCGCCCGCCCCCAAGAGGACGAAATCGCAGGCCGTGTCGCGGCGCGTGACCTCCGCCCCCATGGTCGAGATCGTGGCGGTGGCGGTTCCTGCCTGCGCAGGAGCCTCGCGAAAATTGAAGCAGTTGGCTTGCGGGGGGTTATGCTGCGCACAGGCTGTCAGGGTCAGGCCGAGCCCGAGCAGCACTACGCTGCGAATGATGGTACGGGTCATGTCACTCTCCAGAAATCAGGACGTTCGCGATAATCGGCGCCGACAAGCGCTTCGCCCTTCTCCATTCCGCCAAGGATGGTCACGAGCGGGCCGAGCGCGCTGAGATCGGCATCGATCACGACGGAACCACGGTCGTCGCGTACAAGCGCGAGCCGCGAGGCCGAGCCGACGCCCAGAAGCACGTCGAGCTCTTTCTCGGTCAGGCCGAGCATCGCGTAGTCAGCGGCGGAAGCACGAATGTTGGGCAAGAGCACCTGCGTCGGCACCGCTTCCACGATGGTCTTGCCGGTGCGCGTGCGCTCGAGCTGGCTGGCATATTGCGTCATCATCACGACGACGGCGTTCTGCTTGCGGGCGGTCACCAGCCAGTTGCTGAGGCGCTCCGCAAAGTAGGCGTTGTCGAGGGCTTTCCATGCCTCGTCGATGACGATGATGGTGGGCTTGCGGTCCTCGATCACCCGCTCGACCCGGCGGAAGAGGTAGGACAGGACCGCCATGCGTTCCCGCTCGCTCTCGGAATCGAGGATGCCGGTGAGGTCAAAGCCCGCGACGTCTCCATCGATGCTGAAACTGTCCTCGGCATTGGCCCCGAAGATCCAGCCGTAGCGACCCTCGGCCGTCCATTCCTGCATACGCTCGAAGAGATCGCCCTCGTCATCGGTCGAGACCAGCAGCGAGGCGAAATCCGACCAGTTCCGTAGACCCGCATGTCCTGCGCTGGCGTTCTGGCGCACGACTTCCTGCAGTCGGTTGGTCTGAACCGGGGTTAGCGGTCGATCGCGCCGCTCCAAGAGGCTCGCGAGCCAATCAGCAAGCCATGCCTGGCCCCGCACGTCGATCTCGGTCTGGAGCGGATTGAGGCCCGTGGGGCGCCCCGCCCGCACGGTCGAATAGCTGCCGCCGAGCGCGCGGACGGCCATCTCCATGCCCGCGCGATAGTCGAATACGAAGACCCGCGCACCTGCCCGCCGTGCCATGGTCATCAGGAAAGCCGCCAGGACGGATTTGCCGGAGCCGGGACGGCCGAGGATCAGCGTGTGGCCTCCCGTGGGCTCGCGATCCGGCGCGCCCTGTTCGTGGAAGTTGAAGCGAAAACCACTGCGCTCGGGTGTCGGAAAGAGCGTGATCGGCACGCCCCAGGGGACTTCCCGCCCTGTCTTTCCGAGCGGGGTGCGGTGGAAGGTAGCGAGATCGGCGAAGTTGTGGTTCGTGATTGCGGCCTTGCGGCTGCGCGCCCCTGTGTTCCCGGGATGCTGCGCCATGAAATGCGCCCGCGCCCCGAAGGCTTCCGAGATCAGGTTGATCCCGGAGGTGGCGGAGATGTTGCGGATTTCGGCCGCGATGTCGTCGAGGGCGGCCTGGGATCGCGCATAGACAGCTACGGTCATGTGGTGCTCGCCGAAGATCAGGCGTTTGGATTCCAGATCGTCCTGCGCGAGTTCCAGTTCCTGGGCGAGACTGACGGCTCCGTCATTGGCGGCCTGCATTAGCCGCAGCTGCCGCTTGATCCGGCCCGCCATAATGTTGGCGTTGATCGGCACAAAAGAGTGCGTGACCACCATGTCGACGGGCAGATTCAACTCGTCGAGCATCAGGCTATCGGTCTTGGCCGGGTAGTTCTTCACCGCAAAGATCGCCCCGAGCTTGTCGCCGACGGCACCGTCCGAGAGTGCGATGGTCGTGCCGCGGAAGGTGACGCGCGTATTGGCTACGTCCTCGGCGATCACACCGAGGCGCGACCGGGGGAAGAGCGGGTGCTCCTCGCCCGTGTTGAGTGAACCGAGGAAGCCCAGAAGCTCGCCGGTGCTTGCGGCCAGAAGGCGGGGCTTCAGCTCATCGAAGGAGGACAGCAGAAAGCCCACAACCTCGTCGAGCTTGCGCAAGCGGCGGGTGGTGTCGGCCGCATGTCGCGAGCGAGACGCCCCAAGTCCGAACGGCAAGCGGCTGCTCACCTCGGGGCGCTTCAGCACGGTCAGGGTCAGCGTCTTGTCGCGCAAGCCCGCGCGGCCGAGATGCGCGTGCCATCGTTTGTCGATGGCAGCAGCGAACCCCTCGCCCGGAATGGGCGGCAGGGTCACATCGACCGCTTTCGAGACCTTGTGCAGGTAGAATGAGAACTCGGTCCCGACCTGCGCCACGATGCCAGCCAGCAACCCTCCGATCCGGTCGAGATGCCCGTCCTCGCTCGTGATGCTGTTCACCCCCTCGAGCCGGATGCATTGCATCAGCTCGTTGCCGCGTGTCCGGATCGTTCGGTCGTTCACGAGGCTCACATAGGGCAGCATCATTGAGAGCCGCTTCTCGCCCTTGACCCATGCGGGTAGCGCGGTCAGCGGATCGATGGCGTTCTCAACCGCATCGGCAATTCCATCACGGGGCATAGCTGTCGCCTCCGTGCAGCTTGCGGTTCGTGGTCGGCGGGGTTTCCTGCAGGGTGATCACCAGGACATCGAGGAAATTCGGATCCCAGTCTGCGGCTTTCCAAAGCGCCGGCCAGGCCAGCCCCGCGAACACAGCCACCACCCAGCTCTGCACCCAGAGGAATAGAAGCGTCGAGCCGAAGAGCCAGACCATGGCGTACATGATCGGCAAGCCCATCAGCTTGGGTGGCCTGAGAAGACCGATGAACACGCGGGACTGGTCAGCCATGGATAGAGCTCAGGTGGTCCAGATGGCGGCGACGATGGTGGGTGCTGCGGCGATGCCCGCGATTGCAACCACGACCCAGAGCGCCTGACGAAAGTCGAGGATGCCAAAGAGCCAGGAAAGGAACACCCCGATCAGTGCGAGCGTGCCAATCACGATCCCCAAGGGACCGGTGATCGCATCGACAATTCCTTGAAGCAGGGTCTGTACCGGCGAGAGGTCGATGCTCTGTGCAAGCGCTGGACCCGCCAGCACGATAAGGGCCATCGCGCCGAGCGCGACGATCGAAGGTCTCGATGTCATGAAAGATCTCCTCTGAGCCGCTCAAACACGGCAGTCACACGGGCCACATGCCCTTGGGTTTCGCGAAAAGGGGGAATGCCGCCGTGGCGTGTGACCGCCTCCGGACCAGCGTTGTATGCCGCAAGGGCCAGAGAGCCCTCGCCGAACTGGTCGAGCATCATCAGCAGGTAGCGGGCTGATCCGTCGAGATTCTGCGCAATGTCATGTGGGTCCACGCCGAGGTCGCGGGCGGTATCCGGCATAAGCTGCCCGAGGCCTATAGCCCCGACAGGGCTACGTGCAGCCGGATTGTATGCGCTCTCGACTTCAATGTTGGCGCGGTAAAGGAGCGCCCAATCAGTGACGGAAAGCCCCGCGCGACGCAGCGCACCATGCCCGGCATACCGTAGAGCCGTGGTCTCGATCGCATGGAGGATTTCTGGGGTGGCGCCGGCGGCAGATCGGGCCGGGATCGCTGTCTCGACAGTGGCGCCAGGAACGCGAGGTTCTGCGAAGAGAAAAAGGCGCCCGTTTGCCTCTTGAGAAGTGGAAATCAATTGGCCGTCTGGGCCAACCGAAAAGATGAAACCGTCGGCCAGGGCCGGGGGCGCGGAACAAACGCCTGTACCCAAAGCAACGACGAGCGCAGTCGCGCGGTCAGCTGCCTTTGACCGGAGGCGCGGCGTGGCGTTCGCGGCCACCTTCTTCAAGTGGGATGCTAGCGGTCGTACAGCCCATGTCGGCCAGGAAACTGACAAGGCCAACGATGGTTTTGAAGTCGCGGAGCTTGAGGACGCTTCGGCTGGTGACGAGCATCTTATCGTCACGCCCATCAGTGGCGACGGCGCGGATGACCCACGAGCCGTACCAGCTGTTATGGCGCTTCTCTGCTCTCTCCTTGCAGACCACCTCAATGAGGTAGCCCTCGGCGAGCAAGCCGCGCAGTCCGTCTTCTGTAACCACATTCGGGGCTTCTTCTATCATGGCCTTCCCTTGGGTCCTTGTTCTGCCTGGGTGCAGTATCAGGCCCACGGGGTCGCAACACCGTGAGCGATACAAAACAACATTAATGATAGCAAGACAATAATAACGTGTTGACGAAGTTCGCCTTGCTCCGATAACGGTGATAGCCGACAGAATGATAATCTTAAAGGCGGCAAAGGAGTTTTGCCCTGCGGCTGTTTATTGCGCGCAACGCACCGTTGCTGTTCGCGTTCCTGCTTGGAAGCATGCCGATAGCCGCAGCAGCAGATTGCGTACCTCCCGAACGACCGTTCTTGCCTCAGTCGCAAGACGACATGCGTGCCTACGCCGATCTGATCAGAAGCGATTTCGAGGCCTACATTGCCGATGTGCAGGACTACTTCCGTTGTCTCGACGCCGAGCGCGCTCGCGCCTTTGTTGAGGCGAGGGAGGTCAGTGATGACTACGCTAGGTTCCTGAATGCTCTCGAGTAAGCGACTACGGGTTTGTGCCGCCAGTAGAAATCAACCGTTAGACCAACGCTCCGTCAGTCTCCAACGCAATGATGTTTTTCAAGCGGGCGATCATGTCGTCACCGCTTGCGACATCTACGCTCGCACATTCATTGATCGATTAGGATTTCAGCAGTTTTTTCAAACTTCTACGAAGAATGTATGAAAAATTTGCCCACACGTTTTGGTGACTTGCCGACATTTTGTTTCAGCAATACAGCTTCAAAAATGATGTACAGGATTCGGGCCGTTTTTGGGATACTCCAGATTGCCTCCATATTGGTGGCAGTGACCCTGATGCCGTCCAATGCATCAGCCATGGTTTCGTGCTCTGTTGAACAAGTCGCTCAGGAGTCTTCAAACGAGCGCCACCATCATGAAACGGACATTCCGGCTGCAGATATCGACCATGGAGCAGACCACTGTGCGTCACATATCTGCGTGGTCGGTGACTTCGTAGGTGCCGAAAGTTGCACAAAGCAGTCCGCTAATGTTTCCCTCCGGTCCTGGGATATTGCGTCCCTAGTCCGTTCGGCCACACCCGAAGGTTTGCGGCGCCCTCCTCGCGCCTGATGCACCTGTAGCCGCAGTTTGACTGCGACCATCTGCATCTGACATTTCGAGGAAATCTAAGTGAAAATTCTGCTTGCGGCATCCTTGCCGCTGTTCGGGGCCGCCTGCTCGGCGCTTCCTGAACTTGAAACCGTGCCAGCGCTTACGGCGGCGGTTACATCGCCTGTGGTCGCGTCTGCGCAACCCGGGCCTGTTGTTGCTTACGCGGGCTACTCGGTCGGAGAACCGGCCGAATGGCGGATGCTGAATGATGAACAACGGGAGGGTGGCGAATGAAACTGCCTCTTCTCATGGGGTCCATGTTGCTGGTGTCCGCCTGCGCCAGTCCTGCCGTTCTTGAGCGTGCAAAACCAGATCGCGCGGGCTTTGGCAGTGTCGAGACGGGTGCACGCCAGGCTCTAGGGGCCACACCGATCTGGAACCTGTCTGCCGCGGACCTTGAGGAAACGCGCAAGAGGGTTCACGCCATGGTGCATGGTAAGACCGTCAGCGCCGACACCGCAGTGCAGGTTGCCCTGATAAGCAGTCCCGCACTTCAAGCCAGCTTCGCTGAGCTAGGTCTGTCCTCAACTGACTTATGGGAAGTGGCTATGGGGCCGGTGCCCTCGATCGGTGTGTCAATCTCCGGGTTGGCTGGCGATGTCACTCGCACACTTGAGGCAACATTAATCAACTCCCTGCTCGACGTGGCAACATCCGCACCGCGGACCCAACTTGCGGAGATTCGCTTCAGACAATCCGAACTTGCTGCGCTCGCCGACACGATAGACTTGGCCGTTGAAACCCGCCGGGCCTGGATTGAGGCGGTTGGCGCTTTCGAAGCCGCTGCACTGATCGCTCAAACTCAGGGCACTGCCGAGGCAGCGTCCGAACTTGCTGTGCAACTGGGCCGTACCGGCGCGATGAGCAAGGCCGATCAAGCAAGGGAGCATGCCTTTACTGCTGAGCTTGCCGCCGAACGTGCAGCCGCCCAATTGGAGGCGCAATTGGCCAAAGAAAAACTGCTTCGGCTGATGGGGCTTTGGGGTAGCGACACCACTGTATTCGTGCCGGACTCGCTGCCCGCCTTGCCTGGTGGCCCGCGCGTTGCAGGAAATATCGAACAGCTGGCACTGGCAAACCGCGTAGACCTGGCATCTGGAAAGCTGGAACTCGAGGCGCTCGCGCTGGACTACCGTCTGACCGGGCAAACCCGTATGGTCTCGGACGTCCAGTTGGTGGCTGGTTTCGACCTGGAACGTGCAGCCGGAGAAACCGAGGCCAATCCAGCGCTTGCTCTAGATTTCGAGATCCCGCTCTACGACACCGGTCCGCTGGTGTCGAAGCGTGGCCGCATGGCCTATCTGCAGGCAGCGAACAGGCTGGCCCAGCAGGCCGTCGATGCGCGTTCGGACGCACGCATGGCCTATAGGGCCATCACCGGTCGCCATAGCATCGCGCGGCATTGGCGCGACTCTGTTTTGCCTCTGCGACGCCAGATCGATGACGAAGCGCTGCTGTCCTACAACGGCATGCTGACCTCGACCTTTGAATTGATCGCTGATGCCCAGGAGGGGCTCGCTTCGCGCCTCTCTGCCGCAGAAGCGAAACGTGACTACTGGCTTGCCGAAACAGACGCGACCGCGGCGATTTGGGGCGGGGCAATTACTCTGACCGGAGGTAGCGAAGAATGATGAACCGTCGTCAATTACTGGGCGCGGGATTGACCGCGAGCGCTGGAGCTGTGCTGGCGAACGCCGGGGCCGCGCAAACACGCTTTCGCGATCTGCCCGAGGCCGCCTTTACCGACAGCCCCTATACACAAGTTCCCCCAAGGCCTTCGGATCGGTTCGACTACAACCCCGTTGTAACACTGAACGGATGGTCTTTGCCGTATCGCATGAACGGAGATGTAAAGGAGTTCCACCTCGTTGCAGAGCCTGTTGAAAGGATTATGGCGGACGGGATGATTGCGCGGCTCTGGGGCTACAATGGCCAATCCACCGGACCCACAATCGAAGCGGTCGAAGGCGAGCGGGTGCGTATTTACGTAACCAACCGTCTTCCGGAACATACCAGCGTGCATTGGCACGGACTGATCCTGCCATCGGGAATGGATGGAGTTGGTGGTTTGTCGCATCCCGGCATCCCGCCGGGTAAGACCTTCGTCTACGAGTTCGACCTCATCAAGTCCGGCACCTTCATGTACCACCCGCATGCGGACGAGATGGTACAGATGGCCATGGGCATGATGGGGCTCTTCATCGTGCATCCGCGCGACCCGGCGTTCATGCCGGTGGACCGGGATTTCGCGTTCCTCCTTGCGGCCTATGACATCGACCCGGGGACCTACATCCCGCGCGTGGCCGAGATGACCAATTTCAACATGTGGACCTGGAACAGCCGGATCTTCCCGGACATCGATCCTCTGGTGGTCAACAAGGGGGACCGTGTCCGTGTGCGTTGTGGCAACCTGACGATGACCAACCACCCAATTCACATGCATGGCTATGACTTTCAGGTCACCTGTACTGACGGAGGCTGGGTGCCGGAAAGTGCCCGTTGGCCCGAGGTCTCGATCGACATTCCTGTAGGCGCCATGCGCGCCTACGAGTTCGACGCGATTCACGAAGGTGACTGGGCGATCCACTGCCACAAGTCGCACCACACCATGAATGCTATGGGCCACGACATCCCTACATTTATTGGCGCCGACAAGTCCCGCCTGACCCAAATGATCCGCCGCCAGCAGCCTGGCTACATGCCGATGGGCACGGCGGGTATGGCGGATATGGGCGAGATGTCGATGGAGATCCCCGAGAACACCGTGCCGATGATGACCGGATGGGGGCCGCATGGCCCATTGGAAATGGGTGGCATGTTTAGCGTGGTGAAGGTTCGCGAGGGCATCGACCGCGACGATTACAGCGATCCTGGCTGGTACGACAACCCGCCCGGAACACAGGCCTACGAATGGACGGGCGAGCTGCCCGAACATGCATACAACACCAGTCCGAAAACCGTGATCACGCCGCGCGGCGGCGTGCGGCAGGGCTGATGCCAGAGCACAGGAGAAACACGCTCATGAAAACTGCACTTTTGACATTGGGGCTGGCCCTGATTCCCGCCCTCGCAATTGCGGACGCCGGGCACGGCAACGGTCAAATGGCCATCGGCATGCCTGCGATGCATGGCCATGAACCCACGCGAACCATCGATGTGATAATGCGTGAGGACTACGACAAGGACGCACCGTTCGTCTTCGAACCCTCCTCGGAAATGACTTTTTCTGAGGGTGAAACCGTGCGCCTGCGCATCACGAACATGGGTGAGGAAACCCACGAGTTCGTGATGGATTCGATGGCACAAAACGCTGAACACAAAGAGCTGATGGCCAAGTTCCCTGAGATGGAACATGACGACCCTAACGCTGTGCGCCTTGAACCAGGTGAAGAGGCGGAGATCCTTTGGACTTTCAACAAGGCCGGCAACTTCGAATTCGCCTGCCTGCTGCCCGGCCACTATGAAGGCGGCATGCACGGCGCCCTTACTGTCAACTGATCTCAAATCAAAGGAAACCAATCATGACCAAATTTTTGACGCTCGCCGCTGCCCTTCTGATGACCGCTGGAACTGCAATTGCTGCTAGCGATAGTGCCATGTCCTCGGGCACGGTGACCAAGATCGATGCCAAGTGGAACAAGATTACTGTCGACCATGGCCCGCTGGAAAACCTCGACATGCCAGCAATGAAAATGGTCTTCGTTCTCGCCGATCCCGCGATGCTGGAAGGGCTGAGTGAAGGCGCACAGATCAACTTCGTTGCCGACCGTGTGAATGGCAAGCTGACTATTACAGAGCTGGTGCAGTAACTACAGGTCGCGCGCCCTGTCTCGCAGGGCGCGCGATTTCATTCGTCGTCGGAGATCATGAGAAAGTTGCGTCGTCTACGACAGAAAGATCCGCAAGAATTGGACAATCCGGTCGGTGATCGCCAGCACACTGGTGCACGAGAGACGAAAGAGTTTCTTTCATCGACATGAGTTTAGAGATCTTTTCATCAATCTGGCGCAGGTGCTCCTCTGCGACGGCCTTTACCTGCGCACTTTCTCGATTGTCATCGTTATAGAGCGCCAAAAGCGTACGGCAGTCTTCGATTGTAAATCCCAAGGCTCGCGCTCGTCCGATGAATGCCAGCTTATGAAAATCGATCTCTCTGAAGCTTCGATACCCGTTTGCAGCGCGCAAAGGTGTTACTAGACCGATATCCTCATAGTAGCGAATGGTCTTGGCCGGCACTCCTGACCGCTCGGCAACATCACCAATGTTCATTTCTGCCTCCTCTCACTCGGCCGGGACGGGGGCGAAGTCCTCCACCCGCCCAGACTCTTGGCGCTCGTCCATCGCCGGTCTTACGCGCCGCAGCCGCAAGGCGTTCGTCAAGACAAAGACCGAGCTAAGTGCCATCGCACCGGCAGCGACGACCGGTGACAGCAGCACGGCGAAACTCGGATAAAGCGCTCCGGCGGCCAAGGGTATCAAAGCCACATTGTAACCAAAGGCCCAACCAAGGTTCTGTTTGATGTTTCGCATGGTGTGTCGCGAGATCTCGAAAGCGTTCACAACGCCGCGAAGATCACCGGACATCAATACGACATCTGCGCTTTCGATCGCCACATCCGTGCCAGTGCCGATGGCGATGCCAACATCCGCGTGGGCGAGCGCGGGTGCATCGTTGATGCCATCGCCAACAAAGGCCAATGTGCCCTGCTGGCGCAGATTTTCCAGTGCCGCCACCTTGCCGTCGGGCAAGACCCCCGCGATCACGTGGTCGATACCAGTCTCTTCGGCAATTGCTTCTGCCGTTTCGCGTTTGTCGCCGGTAATCATTGCCACCTTCAAACCCAGACTGTGCAGTGCGGCAATCGCGGCTCGGCTCGAGGGTTTGACCGGATCGGCGACGCCAATCGCAGCCACCGCCTTGCCATTGATTGCGGCGAAGAGTGCGGTGCGACCTTGCCGTGCGAGCATAGTTTCAGCCTCTGCGAGTTCACCAAGATCGATCCCTTCGCGCTGCATCATTCGGTCAGCTCCGACAACAACCTCGGCCCCGTCAACGATGGCGCGCACGCCATACCCTGTAATCGAAGTAAACGCGCTCGGTTCCGACAGTCTGATGTTTTCCGCCTGCGCGCCGCGCACGATAGCTTCGGCGATCGGGTGTTCTGATCTGGCTTCGACCGATGCGACTGCCGCAAGAACGGTGCAGCGCTCGGCTCCTTCCGCCAGCACAAGGTCGGTCAGCGCGGGACGTCCGGCGGTGACGGTGCCGGTCTTGTCCAGAGCGACAACCTTGACGTCCCCCAATGCTTGCAGAGCATCCCCCTTGCGGAACAACACGCCCATTTCAGCAGCGCGACCGGTCCCGACCATGATCGACGTCGGCGTCGCCAGTCCCATCGCGCAGGGACAAGCAATGATGAGAACTGAGACACCCGCGACCAGCGCATAGGTGAGGGCGGGATCAGGGCCGAATATTAGCCAGACAAGGATCGTCAAGGCGGCGAGGGTCATCACAGCGGGGACGAACCAAAGCGTGATCCGATCCACCAACCCTTGAATGGGGAGCTTGGCGCCCTGCGCATCTTCGACCATGCGGATGATTTGGGACAACGTGGTATCCGCACCAACACGCGTTGCTTTATAGGTCAGACTGCCCGCGCCATTGACCGTACCGCCCGTGACAGGATCACCAGCCGACTTGCCGACCGGCACGGGTTCCCCGGTGATCATGCTTTCATCGACATGGCTTTCGCCGTCCACAACCTCACCGTCCACGGCGAGTCGTTCTCCGGGGCGCACAACAATCAGATCTCCGGTGCGCAAGGCATCGATCTCGACCTCGACCGCATCGCCGTCACGCAAAATACGCGCCGTACGAGCCTGTAGGCCGAGCAGCTTCTCGATTGCAGCCCCTGTTCGCCCTTTCGCTCGCGCTTCGAGCCAGCGCCCGATCAGGATCAGGACCACGATGACCGCGGCGGCCTCGAAGTAGACAGCGCGGACGGCCTCGGGCATCAGCGACGGGAAGAACGTTGCGACAACTGAATAAAGATAAGCTGCGCCTGTGCCGACGGCGACCAGACTGTTCATGTCTGGAGCACCTTTCAGCAAGGCCGGAAACCCTTTCAGATAGAACTGTCGGCCGGGCCCAATGAGCACAGCCGTTGTGAGGATGAACTGGATCAACCAGCTGGCCTGCTGTCCTATGGTATTGTTGATCGCCATATGCACGGCCGGGATCAGGTGCCCGCCCATTTCCATCAGGAAAACCGGCAAAGCGAGTGCTGCGGCCAGTGCCACCCGGCGTGCCAACCCGCGCGCTTCCTCTTCTTTTCGCGAAGTGCGATCCTGTGTTGCCGTGGCCTCGGCCACGCTGGCTGGATATCCGGCTTGCTCGGATGCACGGATGAGGGCCACAGGGTCGGTCATGCCCTCAAGATATGTGATGCGCGCATTTTCCGCCGCAAGATTAACGTTGACCTCCAACACGCCGGGAACCGAGGCAAGTGCCTTATCGACGCGCCCGACACAAGAAGCACATGACATGGACGCGATGTTCAGCGTCACGGATGCCGTTCGCGCTGGATACCCGAGATCTTTCAGGGCTTGGACCGCATCTTGCAGGTGGGACGAACCATCCACGCTGAAACGCGCAGTCTCGTTCGCGAGGTTCACCGAGACATCGGATATTCCCCTCAACGCGGCTAGGCCCCGATCCACGCGCCCTACGCATGAGGCGCAAGACATTCCTTCAATCGAGAGTGTCACTTTGGATTGATCTGTCATTTCAGTCTCCTGGAATCCCATTTGACACCCCAAATAGGAGTTCCAGTGACTGGAAGGTCAATACCCAATTTGAACTTTCCTGGCTTCGCTTTAAAAATCTACGGAGACCCTTGACCTTCCCCCCACTGGAAGCCCCATCTGCACTGAACAAGCTGTCACAGAGGAGACATCGACATGAAATTCAACGTTCCCGACATGAGTTGTGGTCATTGCACCAGTACGATCGAAAAGGCGATCAAGGCAGCTGACGCAAATGCGAGCGTATCTTGCGACATTCCGGCCCGCACGGTTTCTGTTGAAGGTGCACTGTCAACAGAACGGCTGACGGCCCTGCTTCGTGAAGCTGGGTACGAAAATACCGTGACTGCCTAATCTATGGGTCATCGCACCCGTCGTGACGGGTGCGATGACCTAGCGATTTCTAGCGACGGATTTGCCTGGTTTTCTGAGGTTCCGCAGATCATGAGCGCGAAGGCAACAGGATGAGAGCACTGCCTAGGAGGCAAAGAAGAATGCCTGCAATGTCCCAGCGGTCCGGTCGGCTCCCCTCCACTAGCCACATCCAGATCATGGACGCCGCTATGTAGACGCCCCCGTAAGCTGCATATGCCCGACCGGCCATTTCGCTTTCTGCGCGCGTCAAAAGCCATGCGAAGAGTGCCAAACTTACCAGACCTGGCCCGACCAAAAGCGGCGAACGATCGAGCCGCAACCATGCCCAGAAAGCAAAACATCCAGCGATCTCGGCAAAGGCAGCAATAAGATACCAAAGGTAAGTCATCTTCTCGCCGCCTCTTTCAGTGGTAGGCCGTGCCTAGGTCTTTTGGTCTGTAGGGGCTCCGACTCATTCGCCTGCATCATTGCTCATCGGGCGTGATGTCAGAACCCACCGCAGAGTGCTAGTTTGCCGACGCCCGCACGTTGTCGACCAGTTCCGTGAGCTTATCGCTTTCCACGAAGCCTGGAACCAGATTGTCGCCGATCACAAATGAAGGCGTGCCACTGAAGCCGAGCGACTGCGTCAACCGCATCGAGGTCGCGATATGCTCTTCAATTTCGGGGCGCTCCATGTCAGTTTGAAGGCGTTCGATGTCGAGACCGACCTCTTGTGCTATCCTGAGAACGCTTGCTTCTTCCGCCCGGCCGTTCATACCCATTAGGGCCCAGTGGAATGCCTCATACTTGCCTTGCAGCCGCGATGCGAGTGCAGCTTTGGTTGCAAACACGGATCCGTCCCCGAGAATTGGCCATTCGCGATAGACCAGACGCACATTGGGGTCAGCCTCCAGCAGTGCCAGAACTTCCGGCATAGCGCGGCGACAATATGGGCAGTTGTAATCGAAAAATTCGATAACGGTCACATCCCCATCGGGATTGCCGAGAACCGGTGCATTCGGGTCTTGCTCGAGCAATTGTCGCTGATCGCGCAAGACGGTTGCCTGCGCTTGTGCCTGGGCTTCGGCGTCCTGACGTTGAAGTATTTCGACTGCTTCCATGATGATTTGCGGATTCTCGCGGATAGCCTCATATACAAGTTCCTTGACCCGCGCTTCGTCCAGGTCTGCGGCCTGCACTGCCATTGGAAGTAAGGCAAATGACGATACGAGCATCAAATTTCTGAAAATCATGTCCATTATCCCTCTTGTTCTGCTGCTGTGCGTGCGGCCTGAGCATTGCGCTCTCGCTCTGGCCAGGTCGACTTAATGAAGCCGAGAATGTTCCAAATTTCCTGATCTGTGAGTTTGCCGGCGAAGCCCGGCATGCCACTGTCGAAATCTGAGCCCTGTTGTCGCATCAGTTCCGCCCCCCCGAGCTTGGTGTAGGAGAACAAAATCTGGTCACTATGGTGCCAGGTATGACCGTTGCGATCATGCGGCGGCGCGGGCAGGCGGCCATCTGAACCAGGGCTTCGCCAGTCTGGTTGCCCTTCGAGATTGGCGCCATGGCAGGACGCACAGTTTTCAGAATAGAGAGCTTGCCCCAGTTCGATATTGACGTCGTCAAACGGGGAAGAACCCTGGGAGGCATTGCCGCTGAACCACCAGGTTGCACCTAGCCCAATCAGGCCAATGGATGAAATTACCGCCAGGTAAGCTGATCTCATGCGACCTCCAGCCACGTCATCATGCCGGATGCCGCGTGCGAGAGCATGTGACAGTGAAACAGCCACTTTCCCGGATTGTCGGCAACGAAGGCGATCTCGCGAGTCTCGCCACCGAACATCAGCAAGGTATCCCGCAGGGGACCAACTTCACCGCCCTCCAGCACCTCCCGGAAATGCATCCCGTGCAAATGCATGGCGTGGGGGAAGGATGTATCGTTGTAGATCTCCACTCGCGCTGTTTCACCGCGTGACAGGCTAGCCAGTGGCTTCTCGGTCATGCCCACGGTACCATTGAAAGCCCAGAACTGGTTCGCGTCGACCAGTTGGCGGAACGTTTTTCGCTCACCCTCAAGTATGGCTGCGTCAAGGTTGCCCATTGCCCCGCCTTCCATGTTGAGCCTGATGCGTCTCGCCTGCTCCAGTCCCGGCACATCCATATTAGGGTTCGGTGGCAGAACTTGGGGGACATCCCGCACAGCGGAGGCCAAAGTGCCGGTCACGCGAAACTCGGTTTGGGCAAATCCCTGGCCGTCTTCAAGCCGCACCAGATGAGCACTTTCCCCTTCATCCGCAATGACGTCGACAAACAAATCCGCTCGTTGGCCCGGCCCAAGGATGATCGGTTCGCTGATCTCACTCGGCGTCACCAGTGGCATTCCGTCGAACGCCATCACCCACCCCTTTAGACCTGACAGGCCCAAAACAAAGATCCTGGCATTTGCCGCGTTGATCAACCGAAGCCGCATCCGCTCACCCTGGCTCACGTTGAGCGTAGAATTGAAGCTTCCGTTGGTGGCGACAAAGTTGCCACGTCGGCCTGCATGGCTACGATCATGAACGGCTTCAAAATCTGGGTCGAGTTGTGCGGTCTCCGGGTTGAGGAGCCAATCGTCAAGAATAAGGACTTCATCGCGATCAACATCCGGGGCTATCGGTTCTTCGACGATCAACGCTCCGTAGAGCCCACGAGCGACCTGTTCGACGGAGCGATTATGCGCGTGAAACCAAAAAGTTCCTGCATCTGGAACGGCAAAATCGTAGTCGAAGGTTTCGCCTGTGGGGATGGCATCTTGGGTGAGCCCGGCCACGCCGTCCATCGCATTTGATATCCGCACGCCATGCCAGTGCAGGGACGTCGCCTGCGGCAACTTGTTGACGAGCCGACGTTGAAGACGCGCGCCCTGCCGAACACGGATCACGGGGCCAGGAAACTTTCCGTCATAGCCCCAAATCTCCGTCTTGGGGTAGTCCGGAGGGGCGAGTTGTACGGCGCCACTTTGCGCTGTCATCACCTGAAATTCAGGGGTGGCTGCAGATCCGGCCTTGGGGAAGAAGCTCAACGCACTCATTGCCAACCCCGATTGAATGAATGCTCTTCTGGTGTGTGTCATTTCGTTCTCGTTTGTTGTGCGAGCCAGTTTTGGCTCACACATTGTCTCTATTGCAGTCACATGTCTTTATTAGCAGCGGCGCCCTCGCCCTGAGCGACCCGGTCGGCTCGAGGTTCGTCACCATCAAGCAAGTACACGGCCATCGCTTCCAGATCATCGGGGGACAAAAAGCGCGTATTGCCCTGCACGACCTCCACCATGCTGCCGCCGAAAGCGTCGCCTGACGGCGTCACGCCAGTACGCAACGCATAGGCGAGGTTGGAAACGGTCCAGCCGCGTTCCGCCAGAGAGTTCGGCGTGATCGAAGGCGCCTTGCTCCCCCCTGGCAATGCCTCATTTCCAGCAAAAACCGCGTCAAGCAGGCGCCCGCCTCCGATATTGCGTGGCGTGTGGCAAGCACCGCAATGTGCTGCACCTCGAACCAGCTCGCGACCGCGGTTCCATTGTGCGTTTTTCTCGTCAATGGGTTCCGTGGGTGGATCGTAGAGATAGGCCGCCCGCCATAGCTTCAGGCCCCATCTCTGATCGAAAGGAAACTTGACATCATGCTCAAGCGCTGCCTCGGCGACTGGTGGCACGGTCTGGAAAGCTGCCCAAAGGTCGGCAATGTCCTGATCCGTGAAATCCGCATAGAACGGATAGGAAAAAGCGGGATAATACGGCTCTCCGCTAGGACTAATGCCCTGGCGAACCGCCTTGGCGAACTGCTCAACCGTCCACCCCCCGATGCCGTTCTCTTTGTCTGTCGTCAGATTGGGCGGAAAAAACGTGCCAAAATCTGTCGCCAGCCCCGCGCCGCCTGCGAGTGCGGCGCCGCCAGCCTCTGAATTGGTGTGGCATGAAATGCACCCGGATACGCGAGCCAAATAGGCGCCGCGCTGGACATCACCCGTTTGCGTGATCGACGCGGGCACCTTGCCAATCGGCCAGATCACAAGGCCGCCGACCACAAGGGCGCAAAGCGCCCCTGCAGCAAAGACCAGTTTTTTCATCCGGCACATCTTTACTTCGCCTCGTAGCGGAATTTCGCGTGACATGCCGAACATGTCTGGGTCACCATGTTGAATGCCCCATCTGCGGGCATCGAGGCATAGTCCATCATCGGGCTTCCTGACGAAGTTCCCATCATGGACGAAGCTCCCATCATGCTTCCGGGGGATTGCGTGCCCATCATGGAGCCTGCATCCATTCCCGCACCTGACGCCATAAGCCCGTTGTCGGCGGCCTCGGCAAGACCTTCGCTAACCACCTTGAGCTGCTCTGCGAGCGCACTGAATTCTTCCCAATCCGACCAGATCTCGGACTTTGCTTCGGACGGTTTCCCAGCAGACCCTTCGGGAAACAATTCGGTCATGCCTTCGCTATGTTCGACAAAGACGCGTGCTCCCGTACGAACAGCTTCAGCATCATAGGTGATTTCACCACGCATCATCGGAGCCAGTTCTTTGACCGATTGCCCCATGGCCATCATGCCGTCCATGCGTTCTTTGACGACACCTTCCGCGCCACCATGTGCAAATGCAGCTGCGGCCATTGTCGTTCCAGCCAAGAGGCCGATCATCAGTTTGCTTTTCATCGTTCCGTATCCTGTATTTCCATGCTTGATAGATTTAATTTGATGAGGCGTGGTTGCCCCTAGGTCAGGATAGGTGTTTGGGAGGCGGGGTGTCCCTTAGGACATTCCGGTTAGAAAAGCTCTGATCTGGATGTTCGCGAGGCAATTGCGACAAGTTGGTCGAAGCTCTCGGAGCTGATAAAATGACAATTACCATATTTTTCGAGCAGTCCGGCCCCGGATCGCAATGCCCGGGGAGAAGATTATCTGCATCTTCCTCATGAGAGGTCTGATGTTTTTGCGCACTTCGTTCGGAAACTTTGGCAGCGACCGTTTCATGGCCAATTGCATCGAGAGATCCCGCCGGGAGGACGACAAATAACGCGATCGAGACCAACAGGAGAATCTGGATCGCGCTACGGAATATGTTCAGCCTGGCGACCAAAGTCAGTTGATCCCGTTCGCGCGCTGCAGTTCGCGCACGTATCCCGCAATCATCTTCACATCACCTTGGGTGAGGCCTTCAACGGGAGGCATATTGCCAAAATTCCAGTGATGAGATTGGACGCCGTTTTGCGCCGCATTCAGGAACGCGGCATCCGAATGGTGGTTCGGCTCGTAGATTTTGTGAACAAGCGGAGGAGCGACCCCATTCTGGCCTGCGGCATTTTCACCATGACAGCTGGCGCATTTTGCCTCGAACGCGCGTTGCCCCATTTGGGCTTGCGGAGAGAATTCAGCTGGAAGGAGTACATTGGCAATGGGCGCGCCCTGAGGTATGCCGCTCGTGTCCGGCGGAACCATTGAGTGTCCTTGAGCAGTCTGCGCCGGGGCCGGCTGCAACGCCTGCCAACCGACCGCTCCAAGGCCGAGCACGAAGAACCCGCCAACGAACCATCCCCAGAAATTCATAGTGTTTTACTCTCCTGCATGTGATCCGTTCAGATCAACTTAACCTGCGTCCCGACCGGCGTGCGGTCGAAGACCTCTTCTATATGTTCGTTGTAAAGGCCGATGCAGCCGTTTGATGATCTACGCCCGATTTTCCGCGTGTCTTGAGTTCCGTGGATCCTGTAGTATTGCCACGACAGATAGAGCGCACGCGTTCCCAAAGGATTGGAGGGATCTCCTCCAGGCACATAGGCTGGCCATTCCGGGTTGCGTTCACGCATTGAAGGGGTCGGCGCCCAACCTGGATTTTCCCGTTTCTCGACAACTTCTGTATACCCGCGCTTCGTCAATTCATCAGTCAAGGGAACAGAGGTCGGGTAAATCCGCATCTCTTCATCTTCTGTCCAGTGTTGGAGCACCTTTGTGACAGTATCCGAAATGATGATGCCCTTCCCGAGACGGTCAAAGTGATCACGCCAATTGTGGAGAACGAACGACGAGATATTGCGTCTTACCAAACCAGCCTCTTCCGCCCGGAGAGTGTGGGGGGTCATCAAGAATGCGCCTGAAATTGCAATCAGGCTCCGCCTGTTCAAACTCTGTCTCTCTGCCATTTGTTCGTCCTTGGTTACTCAATTGGACGAGACAGGCATTGCTCAGATGGGGCTGAATCTCAACCGCAACAGGCCGCAAGATTTGTATCGAAGTGTATCCTTGACCTTCCAGCGGGAGATCAAGCTAAACAGGATACGTTGACCAAAATCAGAGGTGGATTCCATGCAAGAGGATAGCGAGTCAGGTGGCAATCGCCACGGAAAGTTGATGCACTGGGGCATGATGGCTTGCTGTGCTGTCATGCTTCTACCCATCGCAGCTTTCCTGATTGGCGGAGGCACCGTCGCAGGCCTTTGGGCAAACGCTACCGTCTTTGCGCCTCTGGTGCTCTGCGTTGGCGCCCATTTTGTGATGCACAAGATGATGGGGCGTTCATGCCATGGAAGCGACAAGCACAAGAAGACCGCCCCCCAGCCAGTGCTGATTGAAGATATGACCGACAGCGCCGTCCGGCGGTAAGTCGAAATGAGAACAAGAGCGCGGCTGGCGACTGTCTTCTTGGGAGCGATTTTCGTGAGCGCTTGTTCCGGCGGACCAGTCCTGTGCCCGACAAACCCGCCGCCAACTTTGTCGACAAAGTCACCAGAGCTGGAGCTGCCCAATGGATGTCGTCTGGCAGGGCCTATCTCCAACGGTGTGGGCCAGTTGGATTGTGTAAACGGCCGATCAGGCTTTGTTGCCACTCAAGTTCAAAGCCTGGAGATAGTGCGATGACCATCTGGCGCTCGCCAATCCGTCTTGCTTTCTGCGGTACCCTCGCTGCCGCAATGTTCTGGCTCTTGATCCCCTTTGCTGCAACGGCCGAGGTATCAGTCGCCCACAAGGTCACTGCGGTGGAAGCGCGGCTGATCTCCGCCGAGGATGCCGTTTCCGCCGAAGCTCAAACGCTCTCCGCCGGTCTGGATCTGAACCTTGCTGACGGATGGAAAACCTATTGGCGTTCGCCTGGCGAGGTTGGCATTCCGCCACAGATCGACTGGAGCGGGTCGACGAATGTCGCGGGCGTTGATTTCCTATGGCCTGCGCCCGAGCGGTTCACTGCCTTTGGCATCGAAAACTTCGGCTATCATGATGAGGTTGTCTTTCCACTTCAGATCACCCTGAAGGATCCTGGGGAACCTGTCGAACTCAGAGCAAACGTCAAGCTCTTGACCTGCTCAGCAGTTTGTGTCCCCCAGGATTTTGACTTGGCACTTTCGTTGCCTCAGGGGAACTCAATCGATCAAGTCTCGGCTAATCGTATCGGGGCATTTCTCGCACGCGTTCCGGCGGAAGGAGGAGCGGCAGGCGTGACCGCCGCCACATCCCATATAAACGATGATTTCACCCGCCTATCGATAGAAATAGCTGCCACGACTGCCTTCAAAACCCCGGACGTCTTTCCTGAAATTGGTGATGGCAACACGTTGGGGAAGCCCGACATTCGCCTTGGGGCAAGCGGGCGAACGCTTTGGGCTGAATTCCCAATTCTTGCCTACATGGCAGATACAGACGCGCCGCCACGGGTAACCGTGACGGACGGGCCGGATCACGCCCTCACCGTCACGCCAGATCGGGCAACAACCGCCCCAACTCCCCCTTTCAGTATTGATCGGGTGGTCCCCGGCATTGATCAAGTGATCTGGATCGCCATCATCGCTTTTCTTGGGGGCTTGATCCTGAACGCCATGCCTTGCGTGCTTCCTGTTCTGTCGATCAAGTTATCTTCTGCCCTGAAATCCGAAGGACGCGGCAATGCCCAAGTCAGGGCAGGCTTCTTGGCCGCCGCCGCCGGAGTCATGGTCTTTATGTGGGCACTCGCGGCTGTTCTCTTCGCATTGCAAAAGATTGGCGTTGCCGTCGGTTGGGGGCTCCAGTTCCAGAGCCCAACGTTCCTGGTTCTGATGCTCCTGATCCTTGGTCTGTTCACCGCAAACCTGTTTGGACTGTTCGAATTCTCTTTGCCTGCCGCCCTGACAACGCGGTTGATGAAAGCAGGAGGTACGGCCGGGTATGGAGCGGATTTTGCCACCGGATTTTTCGGGGCGGTCATGGCTACTCCCTGCTCCGCGCCGTTTCTTGGAACAGCTATCGCATTCGCACTTGCGGGGCGGGTGATAGACATCGCTGTCGTTTTCACCTTTCTCGGGTTAGGTCTGGCCAGCCCATATCTGTTGGTGGCCATCGTGCCGAACGTTGTTCGGTTCGTGCCCAAGCCCGGCCGCTGGATGATCGCCTTGAAAGCCGGCCTTGGCATCCTCCTGATGGGTACCGCGGCATGGCTGTTCTATGTCCTGCTCGGCGTTGCTGGATCGCGCGCGGCCCTAACAGTTGCATCTCTCGGTGCGGTTATGCTCTTCATAGCGGCATCGCCCTGGGTGCCAAGATCTCTTCGCTGGCCCTTTGGGCTGGCGCTGGCGGCACTCGCGGTCGCGGCCGCGCCATTCTTGGCAACACCCGCCGCACCCGATGCCCAAGCAGGAAAAATTGCCTGGGTCACATTTGACCGCGGCGATATTGCCCGTCGAGTATCACGCGGAGAGGTCGTTTTTGTCGATGTAACCGCCGATTGGTGTTTGACCTGCAAAGCCAACAAGGCGCTCGTTCTTGAACGCGACCCGGTTCTTTCGGCATTGAACAGCTCTGGTGTCACGCCGATGCTGGCCGACTGGACCCGCCCAGATGACGCGATCACCCGTTTTTTGGAGACCAACAACCGTTACGGCATTCCATTCAACGCGGTTTATGGGCCGTCTGCTCCCGAAGGAATTATCCTATCTGAAATATTGTCGACTCAGGATGTTCTTGCTGCTCTGCACGCGGCGCGTCCGGGGGCCGCTCAAGCAACGCTCATCGAGGACGATGTGAAGGTTTCCAGATTTGGAAACACTTTGGAGCAAAGTGCCGACTGAGTAATTTCGCCTAAGCTGCGCATCAAGGACGCCGAGTCAGGCAGCATTTAACGCCCTGATTTAGATCAACCACACCATCTGGATAGCGTGTTATAATCACCTAGGAAGGACTCAAATCATGCGATCAAGGCCACATATCGATGTCAGAAGAGTGTCGCGTATTCGCGTCAGCTTCGTCCTGATATTGATCGGAGCCTTGTTTTTCGGTCTCATTGCCGATGGTTTGCATGCGCATGAGGGCGAGCCTGCCGGGTTAGAGACGCAGATTGTTCAGGTCACCGACGCAAATTCCTCCGTCCACGTTATTCTGGACGCGGATTGCGGAATTCATCCCGGTTGCGCCGCTGCTCTGATCCCTAACGGGCTTGTCAGCGCAGTAGTTTCGAACCGTAGCACGCGAATGGTAATGTCGTGGCGGCAATCGGCGTCTTTCGCCGATGACGAATTCATACACGTCCCCATTCTCTTCTGAGCATTCCAGTCAGCGAGGTAGCGAAGCGCCTCCCTTTCGGCTTTTACGCCAATCGTGACGCTTAGGTTTTTCGACAGGCTCGTAGTCTGGATGTCCGGATTCTACCTGACCGCGCTCCTCACTTCATTCGCTCCTATCAACCGTGGATCCGCCGGTTTTCTGCCCTCGCCACGGCCACCGCATGATCTCGACCAGATAAAGGTTCCAAAAATGAACATGTCGTCCCGCATCGCCTATACGCTCGCCACTTTGTTCGTGTCAGCACCAGCTTTGGCCGCTCCGCCTACGGTCTTCATTCCAGAGGGCAGCGCCAATTCAGTCCTGATGGTTCAGGCGGAGACTGGAAAAGTCCTGCGTCGGATCAATGATGTCGAGGCGGTCCACGGTCTCGCAGGCGCACCCGGCGTGCCGTATCTGGTCGCCGGCAGCTATTCGGAGATCCCGCGCGAGGATGTCGCGTCGCTAGAAAAGCCCTCCACCGTGTCTGCAGACGATCACGCCGCGCACCACGCACCAAAGGCCGCGCCAATGGGGCCACCGGATGCCGGGATCAGTCTTCTCTCGATTCTGGACGCAAAAAGTGGCGATATCCTCCGCCGGATAGAGGTGCCGGGTGCCGTACATCATACGGCAGTTTCCCCTGATGGACGCTTTGCCGTTGCGACCCATCCGGCAGGTGACGGAATATCGGTGATTGACTTGGCGACTTTCGGCATGACGGCATTTGTCCCGACTGGATCGATGCCGAACTATGCAGCGTTCGGAACTGATCCAAATCTCGTCTACGTCTCCAACACCGGTAACGGAACGATCAGCGAAGTAGATCTGTCGCGGGGTATCGTTCGTCGCAACTTCATTGCAGGTGACACCCCGGAACATATGGCGGTTTCGCCCGAAACTGATCGACTCTTTGTCGCAGACGCGGACGCAGGTCAGGTTCTGGAACTGTCTTTGAGTACCGGTGAAAAGCTGCGGACCTTCGAAATTGGCGGCGAGATTCATGGACTGGGGCTGTCAAATGATGGGGCAACTTTGTTCGTCGCGGGTAGGGGAGAGGACAAACTCGCCTCAGTTGCACTCGCTACCGGGGAAGTGCGCACAGCCACGCTTGCACCAGAACCCTACCACCTGACGGTAATTCCAGGCTCCGACATCCTTTATGTCTCAAGCCGTGCAGAGCCCGTGGTTTGGCTCATCGATACCAGCTCACTGCAAACGCGTGAAACAGTTTCTGTCGAAGGAGAAGGACATCAGATGGTGGCGCTTCCCTGAAGGGCTGCCGATGGGAATGAAAGGCACAGGATCATGGCACAGGACACTCGCCCAACACTTCGTTTTCTGGGAGCCGCCGGAACAGTAACCGGATCGCGCTATCTGATTGAAACCGGGGATCGCCGCATTCTAGTTGATTGTGGCTTGTTTCAAGGCTTCAAATCGCTGCGGGACCGCAACCGCAAGGCGTTTCCGGTACGCCCCACCACCATTGACACCGTACTTCTGACGCACGCGCATCTCGATCATTCAGGCTATCTGCCTGCGCTGATCCGCGGCGGGTATCGAGGGAAGGTGATGTGTACCGAAGCGACGGAGGAACTCTGCGGCCTGATCCTGCCGGACAGCGGCCATATCCAGGAAGAGGAGGCACGTTTTGCCAAAAGGCACCGATACTCCAAGCACAAGAACCCCAAGCCGCTCTACACGTTGAAAGATGCTCAGGCGGCGCTTGAGCATTTGCACAGAGTTCCCTTCAACAGCACAGTCGATGTTGGTGACGGAATATCCGCAGAGTTCATCCCGGCGGGCCATTTGCTCGGTGCGGCGCAGATCCGTATCAGACTGCCAGGAAGGACAATCCACTTCAGTGGCGACCTCGGCCGACAGAACGACGCACTGATGCGACCACCACAACCGTTCTCAGGTGCGGACGTGTTGGTTTGTGAATCCACCTATGGCAATCGCCATCACGCAGCCATCGACGCGGAGGAAGAGCTTCTGCCAATCCTGAAACGTGTTTTCGGGCGGGGCGGTACGGTTCTCATCCCCTCATTCGCGGTTGGGCGCGCGCAGGGGCTTATGTATCACATTGCACGCCTGCAAAACCGCGGCGAGATCCCATATGTGCCGGTTTATCTCAACTCGCCAATGGCGATCGACGCGACCGAAATCTACCACGGCCATCACGAAGAACATCACGTTGCCTGGGAGGATTGCCTTGCGATGTTCCAGATCGCCAAGCGGGTCACTTCGGTCGAGGAGTCGAAGAAGCTGAACACGCAGCATGGCCCGATGATCATCATTTCGGCGAGCGGCATGTTGACCGGCGGGCGGATCCTGCATCACCTCGCCAGCTTCGGCGGCGACCCGCGCAACGCAATCCTGCTGTCGGGCTTTCAGGCTGGCGGTACCCGCGGGGCGGCACTGGCCGCTGGCGCGGACAGTCTGCGCATGTTCGGTCGAGATTTCCCGATCAGGGCAGAGGTGATCCAGCTCGAAGCCTTTTCCGGACATGCCGATGCCGAAGAGTTGCTGGCCTGGATGCGCGCGTCGGATCGCGCGCCGCGCATGACCTATGTGACTCACGGCGAACCTTCTGCCTCGGACCGGCTGCGCTGGCGGATCGAACATGAACTCGGCTGGCCTGCCCGCGCCCCCGAACACCTCGAAACGATCCGGCTGGACAATCCAAAATGACAGAAATCGACAATACGCTCGCCCTGTCCCGCGCGGGGATCGACACTTACCGGCAACCCGTTGTCTTCATGCGCGAAGACTGCCACGTCTGCCGCGCCGAAGGCTTCGCAGCCCTGACCCGGATCGAGGTCACGCTCGGCGACAGGTCGGTGATTGCCACGCTGAACGTGTTGACCAATGGCGACTGGCTGCCCGACGACACTGCCGCCTTGTCGGAAGAAGCCTGGGCCGCCCTGAAGCCCCAACCGGGGGACCGGGCAAGTTTTACGCACCCGGAGCCACCGGACTCCGTCTCAGCGATCCGCGCCAAGGTCTATGGAGAAACCCTTGAGCAGCAAAGGTTCGACGCAATCATTCGTGACGTCCTCGATCATCGTCTCTCCGATCTCGATCTGGCAGCCTTCATCACCGCCTGCGCGGGCGACCGGCTTTCGATTGCGGAAACCATCGCACTGACCCGATCCATGCAGGCGGCGGGCGAAACGCTGGATTGGGGCGGCGCCGAGATCTACGACAAGCATTGCGTCGGGGGGCTTCCAGGAAACCGCACCACGCCGATCATCGTTTCGATCATCGCGGCGGCGGGGCTGATGATCCCCAAGACCTCTTCTCGCGCGATCACTTCCCCCGCAGGCACGGCCGACACGATGGAGGTCATGGCTCCCGTCTCGCTCGACATCCCCGCGTTGAGACGCGTCGTCGAGGCTGAGGGCGGGTGCATCGTTTGGGGGGGCAACCTCGCTCTCAGCCCTGCGGACGATGTTCTGATCCGGATTGAACGGCCACTCGATTTCGACAGCGACGGACAGCTGGTGGCGAGCGTCTTGTCGAAGAAGGCTGCGGTCGGTGCGAAGCGCGTGCTGATCGATGTGCCCGTCGGACCAACGGCCAAGGTCCGCTCGGCGGAAACCGCCGCTGCGCTGGCAGAGCGGCTCCGCGCCGTTGGCAAGGCCATCGGCCTGACGCTCTCGATCCATCAAAGCGACGGGACTGCACCTGTCGGACGCGGAATTGGACCCGCACTTGAAGCCCAAGATGTCCTTGCCGTGCTACGCCGCAACGAGAACTTCCCTGTCGACCTGCGCGACCGTGCACTCGACATCGCTGGAGCGCTGCTGGACCTTGTCCCCGAGACGGGCGGCGCGGGCGGGCGAAAGGTGGCCGCACAGCTGCTCGACAGCGGCGCTGCCGAGGCGAAGTTCATTGCGATTTGCGATGCACAAGGCGGTTTCACTGAGCCCGGTGAGGCGCGTTATCATGCGGTGATCACCTCCCGCACGGCGGGGCGCCTCATTGCGATTGACAATCGCCGCATCGCGCGCACAGCGAAACTCGCCGGCGCACCGCGGCAGCAGCTCGCAGGGCTGCGCCTTCTGGTCCAGATCGGTGACCATATCGAATTTGGCAAGCCGCTGTTCGAGATCCACGCCGAAACGCTGGGAGAACTGGAATACGCCCGCTCCTATGCCGAGGCGCAATTGGGACTTTGCACAATTGAGGAGGCAAACTGATGACCATTATCGCCCCCTTTCCCGGCATGGAGCCATTGGCGCGCAGAATGGCGGCGACATCCGGTGCCGAAATCCAGCCGGTGGACTTGCACCATTTTCCCGATGGTGAAACCCTCGTGAAGCTCGGCGGCGATCCTGCAGGACGCGAAATCGCCTTCCTCGCCACGTTGCGCGATCCTGATCGGCTGGCGTTGCCTCTGCGTTTCGCAGCTCTGACGGCGCGCGAACTTGGGGCCGCGCGTGTGGGGCTGGTCGCGCCCTATCTTGGCTACATGCGCCAGGACAAGCGGTTTCATCCACGCGAAGCTGTGAGCGCCCCGATCTTCGCGGGATTTCTTGATGAATGTTTCGACTGGGTGATGACCGCTGACCCCCATCTGCATCGCAACCCGAGCCTTTCAGCGCTGTTCCGCATTCCCGCATATCGTGTCGCCACAGCCCCTCTGCTGGCCGACTGGATTGCGGCGAACGTTCCAGAGGCCGTGCTCCTTGGGCCTGACAGCGAAAGCCAGCAATGGGTGGCTGAAGTCGCCAGGCTCGCCGGACGCCCCTACGAAGTGCTGACAAAACATCGCTCCGGGGATCGGCAGGTCGAGATCAGCCTGCCGGGCAGCGCCGTTTTCCGACAGGGGACACCCGTGATCCTCGATGATATCGCCTCGTCCGGACACACGCTGATCCGAACGCTCGAACAACTCGAGCAGGCCGGTGCCCGACCTGCGACTTGCGTAATTATCCACGCGGTTTTCGCACACGGCGCAGAGGAAGCAATCCGCCATGCCGGTGCCGCGCGGATCGTCAGTACCGATACGATTCCACACTCAACGAACGCAGTCTGCGTCGGCGAGCTGTTAGCGACAGAAATGAAAGTTGCTCAATGCGCCACTTGACCTTCCAGTTACTGGAAGAATTAGGTTTGAGGCAATGAGCTAGAAATACGGGAAAGGATCCCCGAATGAACAACCATCACGAACATGCCAACGGATCTGACGATCAAGTTCCTTCTGGCTACGCGGGCACGGTCTTCACTTGCCCGATGCACCCCGAGGTACGCCGCGCCGAACCGGGAGATTGCCCGAAATGCCAGATGCATCTGGTGCCGGAGGGCGAGCCCTCGCAACACCACGCCCATCATCAGCACACGGGCGACGCGGTGGAGCCAAACCACTTGGACTCGGTTCCCAACGACTACACTGGCCCGGTTTATACCTGTCCGATGCACCCTCAGGTGCGCCAGACGCATCCCGGGTCTTGTCCGATCTGCGGTATGGGGCTGGAACTGGAATCGGCCGCCATGGAAGCGGAAGGCCCGAACCCGGAGCTTGTGGACTTCAGCCGTCGTTTCTGGGTGGGGGCCATTTTGACCGTACCGCTCCTTGTGCTGACCATGGGCCCCTATCTTGGCCTGAGCGGGGTGCGCGAGATATTCGGTGAACGCGTCACCCTCTGGGTCGAACTCGCGCTCGGGACACCCGTTGTCTTTTGGTCCGGCTGGCCTTTCCTTGTTCGTGGCTGGAACTCGTTCCGGACAAGGAACCTCAATATGTTCAGTCTCATTGCCATGGGTGTAAGCGCCGCATGGCTGTTCAGCATCATCGCCGTCCTGGCACCGGGCATATTCCCCGATGGGTTCCGGGATGCCGAAGGGCATGTCGGCGTCTATTTCGAGGCGGCGGCTGTGATCGTCACGCTGGTCCTTGTGGGACAGGTGATGGAGCTGCGCGCTCGCGAAGGCACTGGCAAGGCGATCCGTGCTCTTCTGGATATGGCCGCCAAGACGGCACGTATTATCCGCGACGACGGAAGCGAGGAAGAGGTTCCATTGGAACAGGTCCAGGTCGGCGACCGACTACGTGTGCGACCCGGTGACAAGGTGCCGGTCGATGGTATGGTCGTCGAAGGCAGGTCCTCAGTTGACGAAAGCATGATCACGGGCGAGCCGGTACCGGTAGAAAAGGTCGGAGGAGACCCTGTAACGGGCGCCACGATCAACGGAACCGGCAGCCTGATCATGGAGGCGACGCGCGTCGGCGCCGACACGATGCTGAGCCAAATCGTCGAGATGGTGGCCAATGCGCAGCGGTCTCGCGCGCCGATCCAGAAATACGCCGACAAGGTCTCCGGATATTTCGTGCCTGCAGTTATTGGCATCGCCGTGCTGGCCTTCATTGGCTGGGCCATTTGGGGCCCGGTCCCGGCCCTTTCCTATGCTCTTATTGCGGCCGTTGCCGTTCTCATCATCGCTTGTCCCTGTGCCCTCGGCCTTGCGACACCGATGTCTATCATGACGGCGACGGGGCGCGGCGCGCAGGCGGGTGTCCTGATCAGGAATGCAGAGGCACTGGAACGGTTCGAGAAGGTCGATACCCTGATCGTCGACAAGACCGGCACGCTGACGGAAGGCAAGCCGAAACTTGTCGGCGTCTACCCTGAACCGGGTCACGATGAGGTAGAAGTGCTTCGGCTTGCCGCATCGCTGGAACGCGGCTCCGAGCATCCTCTCGCGGAAGCCATCGTACGCGGTGCTGAAGAGCGTGGCGTCGACCTGGCAAAAGCCGACGCCTTCGAGGCGGTCACCGGCAAGGGCGTCAAAGGCACGGTGGACGGGCGGGTAGTGGCGCTCGGCAACGTGAAACTCCTGACTGACCTCGGACTTGATGCAGCAGAGCTTCGGGACAAGGCGGATGCCCGTCGGGATAATGGCGAAACGGTTATGTTTGTCGTCGTCGAGAATGACGTTGCCGGTCTTGTCAGCGTCGCAGACCCGGTAAAGGCGACCACACCGGCCGCCCTGAAGGAACTGCACGCACTTGGGTTCCGTATTATCATGGCGACGGGAGACAATGAGCGTACCGCTAGGGCCGTCGCGTCCAGTCTAGGCATCGACGAGATCCGCGCCGATGTGATGCCGGAAGACAAAGCGAAGATCATCAAGGAACTTCAGGCCAAGGGGCACAAGGTTGCCATGGCCGGCGACGGTGTCAACGATGCACCTGCCCTGGCTCAGGCCGATGTCGGGATTGCCATGGGCACCGGCGCCGATGTGGCCATTGAGAGCGCAGGGTTCACGCTCGTCAAAGGGAACCTCGACGGTATCGTGCGTGCGCGCAAACTCGCCCGCGCGACCATGCGGAACATACGCCAGAACCTGTTCTTTGCTCTGATCTACAACACTGCGGGCGTGCCCGTCGCTGCGGGGATCTTGTTCCCATTCCTCGGGATCTTGATCAGTCCGATGTTTGCGGCCTTTGCCATGAGCGCTTCCTCAATCTCGGTCGTCCTAAACTCCCTTCGGCTACGGCGCGCGCAGATTTGAGGGGAAACAAGAACGATCGCGAGGTCCATCAGACCGTTCAATAAACAGTATTGGGTACAATCCATCGCCGGAGAAGGGGCAACAGCGTTCAGACAATCACCTGCAAACCAAGGAGACCAAAATGACCTACATTTCCAGACAGATGATCTTAGCCATTGCTGTGGTGTGGGGGCTGCCAGTCGGCGCCCAAGACAGCGGGCATATGACAGATAATGGGGCGATGAGTCAGATGATGAGCTCCGGACTGTTCCTGCCAAACATGGATGCAGCCAAGGGGCGTGCGCTGTTCGCCTCGAAAGGCTGTGTCGTTTGTCATTCTATCAACGGGGTCGGAGGCGAGGATGCCCCCGCCCTTGATGCAGCGTATATGGACCTGCCAATGAACCCGTTTGAATTTGCCGCCCGAATGTGGCGCGGCGCGCCGGCGATGGTCGCTGCCCAAGAGGATGAGCTCGGCGGGCAAATTGAATTCACAGGTCAGGAGCTTGCCGATATCATCGCGTTCGTTCACGATTCCGAAGAACAGAAGGCATTCTCTGCCGGCGACATCCCCGAAAAGATTGAAGAAATGATGCACCAAATGGGTGAGGAGGATCACGACTGAAGCGTCAGGGGATATCGCAGTAGAATAAGGCAATGCGTCGAAAGTTTCATTTGCGCCCTAAGATGCCGATCCTATGGCGGACCGCTTCTGCGCCAGCCAAAGTAATCCAAATCCCGCGGCTAACATCGGCAAGGAAAGGACTTGCCCCATCGTAAGCCCCCAGTCACCAAACTGCACAACATACCCAATCGGATTGTTCACGTCTGCGAATTGAGCGTCGGGCTGGCGAAACAACTCTACAAAACTTCTCGCAAAACCATATCCGGCCAGGAAGAGCCCGCAAATTGCCCCTGGTGTCCTAAGCCATCCGCGCCGCCACGCAAGGAATAGGAGAGCGAAGCCAAGCAACAGGCCTTCCAAAAGGGCTTCGTACAGTTGCGAAGGATGCCGTGCGCAAATGTCGGTTATTCCCGGGCATGATTGCGCTGCGTCACCGGGAAATATGACGGCCCAGGGCATGTCCGATGGGCGGCCCCATAGTTCATTGTTTATGAAATTTGCGATCCGGCCCAAGAACAAGCCCGGAGGCGTTGCCAGAGCGAGAAGGTCAGCCATGCTCAGGAGCGGCATACGCTGACGGATGCCATAAACAAGCGCGGCAATGGTTACTCCAGCAAACCCACCATGAAATGACATTCCCCCTTGCCAGACCTTCAGAATTTCTAACGGATTGGCAAGATAGAACCCGCGCTGATAGAACATCACGAACCCTAACCGCCCGCCAACGATCACCCCGATGATAATCCAGGTCAAAAGATCCTCAATTTGGCGCGGTGTTAGCGGGGCGCCCGATGCAGGCCACAGAGCGGCGCGTTTGACCGTGGCAACACAAATTCTCCAGCCGACGAGAAGGCCGATGATATAGGCCAACGCATACCAGCGGAGAGTCAACGTAAACGTGCCGATCTCAACCGAAAATATATCCGGCCCGATATTTGGGAACGGAAGTGCGGACAAAGGCATGGACATTCTTTCTAGTCATTCGGGTGAGGTCGGATCGTGCACATACGCCGTTCGTGCTCTCTCATGGTTTGTTCATCGCGAGTGAAGCTTCCGCGGGCTATTGGCCCGACTGGAGTTCTTCCAAGGACTGCAAAATGACACTTTGGCGCGGGTCTTCGGAGGAAACGGGCACCAATAGCTCTTTGGCTCGACTGTACGCGTTCAAGGCGAGGTCAGTTTCGCCGAGCACCCTGTAGGCCCTGCCAAGACGCATCCATCCATCGATATCGTCTGGTTCAGCCTCAAGGCGTGTTGCCAAACGTTCCACCATGGATCGGATAAATGCATCTCGATCGACATCATCCATCTGGCTGGCCGCTTCGACATCTGCAGCAGTGGGGCCGGGCGAATTGCCTGACATTACTGGAGCATAATCCGACAAACTGATAGGCGCTCGGCCTAGTGCCGCACCTATCCGGTTTGCTTCCGCGACAAATGTTTCCATCCAGGGTGCGAACCCATCCACTTCGTCCAATCGCGTGAGAAGACGATTGTAGGCCTGCTCATTCGCACCCGCTTGCGCAAGCCCGACAGCATCGTAAAAAGTTCCAGCAGGATTGGTCGGATCGAGCTCAAGTGCTCTTGCAATGGCCCGCTTCGCTTGGGGTGTCACGATCCCCTGTTCGGAAACGATGAGAGCTTCCGCATAGATCGAAAACACAGCAGAATCGGCATTCATGGATTGTGTTGCACGCTCGTAGGCCGATGCGGCATCCGAAGAGCGGCCCAATTTCATGAAGGTCTGTCCAAGGAGCATCCAGCCCTCCAAGGCTCCGCCTTCTGAATCCGCCTGCAACCGCTGCAATAGCTTCTGCGCCAACGCTTCGATTTCACGATTTTGCGCGACCTCTGCCTGGCGATCCTCGAAAGCGATGCTGGATAGGTTTGGCGCTCCAGCAAAACTGTAATACCCCGCCGCGAACAGCGGCACAAAGACCGCAGCAGCCATGAGTATGACCCTGCCGCCGCCGCTGGATTCCCCGGTGTTTTTTACTCTCCCCACGGAGAGAACCCGCCGCTTGATTTCCTGTCGCGCCGCATGCGCCTCTGCGACTGAAAGCAGGCCGCGTTCAGCATCCCGATCGACTTCAGACAACTGGTCCTTCAAAACTGCGAGAGTCCTGTCTTCGGCCGGACCTTGCACCAAGGCAGGCTTCCACGCCGAAGCCGCAACAATCCCTGAGGCAGTCAAGGCGAGGACTGCCATTGCAATCCATATCATCGGTGGTCCCCTTCGCTGGATGAAGTGAAAATGCGTGCGACCTCGGCCTCCTCGTCATCGCTCAGGTCTGCGATTTTTTTTCTTTTTCGAGAGCCCATCAGGATGCCGCCACCGATCCCCAGAGCCAAGAGCCCAAGGAGTGGGGGGGTAAACCAGAGAGCGTAGGTCTCGGGTTTAAACGGAGGCTTCAGTAGAACGTAGTCGCCGTATCTCGCTTGGATGAAAGCAATTGCATCTTCGTTCGTGTCACCCGCAACCAACCGTTCCCGGACCAAAAGTCGTAGGTCGCGCGCAACGCCGGCGTTCGAGCTGTCAATATCCTGATTTTGGCAAACTACGCAGCGAAGCTGCCTGGAAACCTCCCGTGCCCGAGCCTCGAGGATTGGGTCGGAGAGGATTTCGTCGGGCTCAACAGCCTGCGCAGACATTGGCATGATGAGTGCCAACACAAGGAAGAAACTACGCATGTCAGCTCCTCTCCTCTAACACACCCGCTTGTCGGAGAGCTTGGCGAAAGGCTGATACAGCCTCTTCACCGACGATCGGGCCGACGTATCGGTAGAGCACCGTTCCATCGCCTCCGACAATGAATGTCTCGGGCACACCCGAAATCCCCCACTCGATCCCGGCACGACCTGACAGATCCGAGCCAATACGTTCGTACGGGTTCCCGAGATTTCGAAGCCAATTGACCGCGTCTGCGGGTTGATCCTTGTAGTTGATCCCGAACAAACGCACGCCATCGCGCTCAACCAAAGCGCTCAGAACCGCGTGTTCGGCACGACAGGGAACGCACCAGGAAGCGAAGACATTGACGACGACTGGCGTTGGGTTTCCGAGCAGGTTTTCCCGAGACAGTCCCTGTACATCAAGACCCGGCACCGGCCCGAGATTGAACGAGGGAGCTGGCTGAGAAATGAGAACCGAAGGAATCTCGCTTGGGTCACGATTGGGATTCAGGCCCCACAAGAAAAATCCGCCGACAATCACTGCCAGTACCAAGGGAATAATCGCTACAGCTCGTTTCATTGCTCACTCCGCTGCGACCGGTTTCGTGGATCGTGCCTTGGAGCTTTGGGGTGCCCCGACACGGAAGCGGCGATCGGACAAGGACAGACTGCCGCCTATGACAAGCATGGCCGCACCCAACCAAAGCAAGCCGACGAATGGCTCATAGAGAATACGCAGAGTCCAGGCACCGCTCTCTTCGGCTTTGTCCAGAGAGGGTTCCGTGATCGAAGCGTATAGGTCTCCCGCCAGGGTTGACCGTATCGCCGATTCTGTTGTCGTACTTTGTGCGACCGGATAGCTGCGCCGCTCAGGTTTGAGAGCCGTCACGAAAGAGCCGCCCCTTTCGACGCGCAGGGTTCCCTGATCCGCAATATAGTTCGGGCCACGAACGCGCTGCACACCTTCAAATGTGACATCAAATCCCGCAATGTTGACACTCGTGCCGGGCTCTACAAATGCGATCTCTTCAGATTTCCAAACCGAAGAGCCAATCATGCCGATCATCAAGACCGCAACTCCCGCATGAGCGAGCGTCATTCCATGCGCCGCGCGGGGCAAATTGCGGGCACGCCGGATGCTTTCCTGGAGCGGAACCTCGAACAAACGAACCCGCAGCGCCCATTCACGTATGGAAGCAAAAAACAACCAAAGCGCGATGAGGATCGAAAGATATGCCAACACGGGCCCGCCTTTGGCGAAATACCAAATTGCGAGCGTTGCCAGCACCGCCAGCACCACCACGAAGCGGACACGTTGAAGCACTCCGACCAGATCGGCTCGTTTCCAGGACAAAAACGGCCCGAGACCCATGACAAAAACCAAGGGGAGCATCATTGGTACGAACGCGCCATTGAAGAACGGCGGACCGACGGAAATCTTGTCACCAGAAACGGCTTCGAGAAACAGCGGATAAAGCGTACCGAACAGAACCGTGCCAGTCGCTGTAGCCAGGATCAGGTTGTTTAGCAACAACCCTGCCTCTCGACTAATCGGCTTAAACAACCCGCCACCTTCCATCATTGGCGCCCGCCACGCATAGAGTGCAAGTGAGCCACCAATTGAAATCGCAAGCAGGCCAAGAATGTATAGGCCTCGCTCCGGATCCACGGCAAAAGCATGCACAGAGGTCAGCAAGCCAGACCGAACCACAAATGTGCCGAGGAGTGACAGCGAAAACGTCAAGATCGCGAGCAGGATTGTCCAGCTTTTGAACGCGTCACGCTTTTCAGTGACAATCGCCGAATGGAGAAGTGCTGTCCCGAGAAGCCAGGGCATAAAACTGACATTTTCAACCGGGTCCCAGAACCACCATCCACCCCAACCCAGTTCGTAATATGCCCACCACGATCCGAGAGCTATCCCCGCAGTCAGGCTGATCCACGCGGCCAGTGTCCAGGGTCGAACCCATCTTGCCCAGGCTGTGTCGATCCGTCCCTCGATCAAGGCTGCGGCTGCAAACGAAAAGACGATCGAGAAGCCGACATATCCAAAATACAGCAGCGGCGGGTGCATCGCGAGGCCGATATCCTGGAGCAGAGGATTGAGGTCAGCGCCATCAAGCGGCGGAGGAAAGACGCGCTCGAACGGATTGGATGTAAAGAGAAGGAAGGACAGAAACCCGACGCTGATCCATGCCTGCATTGCCAAAGTTCGCGCTCGAAGTGTTTCCGGTAGGTTTGAGCCGAAAGCAGCAACCGCAGCACCGAAGATGGTCAGAATGAAGACCCAGAGCAGCAACGATCCTTCATGACTTCCCCAAGTCGCCGCGACTTTGAAGATCATTGGTTTCAGCGAATGCGAATTGTTCGCGACGTTCAAAACAGTGAAATCAGAGACAACAAAAGCGCGCATCAAGGCGGCAAAGGCAAGTCCGACGAAGACGACCTGCCCAAAAGCAGTTGACCGGGCTGAACGCATCCAGAGAAGATTGCCCCGGGCCGCGCCGAAAAGAGGAATAGTCGATTGGACGATGGCCAACGCCAATGCGAGGGCCAGCACAAAATGGCCGAGTTCCGGGGTCATAGGAGCCTCATGATCTTTGGCAGTGGGATCGACTGGTGATCAGTTTCTCAGTCGTCTAAAGCGGCCTTGCGCTTGCGATACTCGTCTTCATCAATCTCACCGCGCGCGAAGCGATCCCTGAGAATGTCCTGAGCACTAGACCCGGAAACACGGTCCTTTTCGCTGAACCAGCGAACGGCGAAGAATATCAGCGCAATAATCACGCCCCAGAACACGATCATCATCAGCCCTCCCAGCATTCCAAATCCACCGCCCCACATGTGGCCGTAATAATCTCCGCCTGGGTCCGCCATGGCGGCCGTCGCGAACAGCGTGAATGCTGCGGTTGTGTTGGTAAGTCTAAGCATGTCGGTTTCCTTTTCTGTCATTTCATGTTTCAGCAACTGGCAATCGAATTGTCGCGATAAGCCCGCCGTCCGGGTGGTTCGCCAGACTGATCTCCCCACCCTGCGCGCGAAGAATGGACCTTGCGATCGACAGGCCCAGCCCATGCCCGCCGGTTTCCAGAGATCGGCTTTCTTCAAGCCTGAAGAATGGGTCAAATACGCGTTCCAATTCTGCGGTTGGAATCCCCGGCCCTCTGTCAGTGACGGAAATTTCTATTTCCCCATCGGCTGATATCCAGCCCAGCGTTGCGGACCCGCCGTAGCGCACCGCGTTCTCGATCACGTTTCGCAATGCCCGTCGAATGGCATTGGGGCGCAATCGAACCGTGACTTCGGGGCCGTCAGAGAGCACAAACGGTACGACCATATCCCCCCGCAGAGCTTCTAGGAACGATTGCAGGTCAACATCCTGCATTGGTTCGTTCCCTGAGAGACCTTTCGCGAAGGTAAGGGTTGCTTCCACCATCGACTGCATTTCTTCGACGGTTGCGACGAGACTCTCTCGGGTTTCGTCTTCCTCTACCATTTCTGAATGTACTCTCATTGCGGTAAGCGGAGATCGAAGATCATGTCCAAGGGCCGCCAGAACCCTCGTTCGGTCGGCAACGAACCGTGTCAGCCTGTCCTGCATGCGGTTGAAACCAGCGGTCAGCTCCCGAACCTCCTGGGGTCCCCGTTCTGGCAACGCGTCTATGTCTTCTCCACGCCCCAATCGTTCCGACGCCCCGGCCAATCGCCGCAGAGGGCCCAGCAGTCCGGTCATGACAAACCAGCTCACTGCGACCAACAGGGCCATTGCCGTCAGACCAAATGTCAGCATGGAATAAAGCGGCCACTGGATCGGCGGACGCTCAAAGCGCGTACTTACGTTCAACCACTGGCCACCGGCGATCGAAATTGAAAGGTTCATCTCGATAGCGGACAGTTCACCTCGCATCATGGCCAAGTGCATCTCGGTCATTTCGTGCGACAGGTTCGGTAGCGGCAGGATCGCGCCTTGGATCTGGTGAAGCTCTACACGAATGTCGCGACTGTAGCTGTCGTTCAGGAGTGCGCGGACGCGGGTTTCAACCAACCCGCCATCCGAATGGTCGCTATGTTGCACAAGCGGCTTCGTCCCGAGGTCAAAGCGAACAAGGGGCGAGTTCGCCGCGCGGATAATTGATGGGCGCAGGTCAGCGGGTGCCTCTTCAATCAAGCGCGCAACATTTGCCGCTCGTCCAGCTGCCTCAAACCCAAGAGCAGCCCGTATGGCGAGGCTTCGTTCATCGGCGAAGAGCCACAGGCTGACAAACTGTGCGATCCCCAACGCGATAATGATGAGAAGAACGAGTTGGATCCGGAGAGATCGTAGGAGCCGCCAGATCATTCGGACACCTCGACGTCGACCGACAGGCAGTAGCCGCCGCTTCTGATCGTCTTGATAATACGTGGACGGAGAATGTCGGGCTCGAGCTTTCGCCGAAGGCGCGAAATCTGGTTGTCAATTTTCCTGTCCAACGGACCAGCGGAAATGCCCTGAGAAAGATCTAGCAACTGATCGCGGCTCAACACCATCCGAGGGCGCTCCAGAAGGACCGTCAGCAGTTTGAATTCTGCGACCGTAAGAGCGGTCTCTTGTCCCGCGTCGTCGAGAAGCACCTGCCGGTCTACATCCAAGGTAAGGTGTGCAAAGCGGACTTTGCGGCCGCTCAGAGATCCGGTGAAGGCTTCTTTGTGCTCGCTTCTTCGCAGGACGGCTTTGATCCTCGCAAGGAGTTCGCGTGGATTAAACGGCTTGGGAAGATAATCGTCCGCACCGATCTCCAAACCGACAATACGGTCCGCATCTTCACCGAGCGCGGTCAACATGATGATCGGCAGTCGCCCTTCGCTTGACAGACGTTGGCAAACGGAAAGGCCATCCTCGCCAGGCATCATGATATCCAGGACCAGTAGGTCGAAGCTTCCGACAGCCAGCTTCGCGTCCATCTCCGCCGCATCCTTGGCAGCGGTTGCTCGCATGCCATTCTTTTCCAGATAGCGGGTTACACTTTTCCGGATCTGTTCATGGTCATCCACGACGAGAATATGTGGCGCGTGTTGCATGGGGCCCTTCTAAAGCATTGGAAATCAGACGGTCAGGTTCCTTTTTGTCGCCAATTGTATCAGCCCCTGTCCATTGCGACAGACGGATACAAATCCACGGGTGTACGTCCTTACATTCAAATGTTTGATGCCAAGTTGTATGAGGTCAAAAGAAGGAAAGGCTTCAAAATGTCCTACTCAACAAAAATTTCTACCGGTCTTCTGGTTGCCGTTCTCACAGCAGGTGCTGCGCTCGCCGATGACAGCCATCACCAAGCTGCGGGCGCTGAAAGCGTCTCTCCCAATGTACTTGCTCAACCGATGGCAGGGACGGGCGGGCCCGGAATGCTGATGGGTGGCGGCATGATGGATCCCAGTCAGATGGCCGAGCATCTTCAGATGATGCACGGCATGATGCGCATGATGATGCAAATGCATTCGGGCATGATGAGCGGAAACGGCAGCATCATGGGACCAAGCACAACCGGTCAAGGTATGTTCCCGATGATGGGGGGCAACATGATGTCAATGTTCGATATGGATGGAAACGGCGCAGTGTCTCCCGAAGAGGCGCATGAGGGCCTTCAGTCGATGCTGTCGGACTATGACGCCGACGGTAACGGCACGCTCTCGATTGACGAATTCGCGTCGCTTCACGCCAAGGCGATGCGCGAGACCATGGTCGATCGTTTCCAGATGCTCGATGCTGATGGCGACGGCCAGATTTCTCAAGGCGAAATAGTCGCCCCTGCCGACAACATGGCACAGGGTATGACAGCAAATCCCGGAATGATGACGGACCAAGACAACTGAACCCCGTCGTTCAGAATTTCCCCATTCAGGCAAGCCCGTCAACGGTTCGGCGCTTTGGGTTTGCCTGAACAAGATCGAGAGGGCTCAAAATGAGTTATACCTACAACAGACATCTGCCCAATACGGCGATTGATGATGCGGAGATGCGCCTGCGCGAAGCCCTGAAAGAAAAGGGATTTGGTGTACTGACCGAAATCGACGTCCAGGCAACAATGAAGAAAAAGATTGACCGCGACATGGATGGATACCGCATTCTGGGTGCGTGCAACCCTCATATGGCATGGGAGGCCATTGGGCTGGAGCCCCGTATAGGATCGATGCTGCCTTGCAACGTGATCTTGCGGACGGTCGAAAACGGCACTGAAATCAGCGCTGTTGATCCTGTGGCTTCGATGGCCGCTGTCGAGAATGAGAAGCTGCACGAAGTCGCCGCGCAGGTGCGCGATATGCTGCGATCTGCGGTTGACAACGCATAAACTAAACTGAGGAGGCAGACCATGCTGAGCCGCCGTCAAACTTTTGGCCTGTTCGCATCGAGCACCTTGCTTGCCTATTCGCCAGCTTGGGCTGACAACCATGACGTATGGGCGCTCGATACTCTCCATGATGCGCTGAAAAGCGATTTGGCAAGGCTTGTGGACATCCGCAGACCCGAGGAATGGCAAGATACCGGCGTCGCGGAGGGGGCGTGGCCAATCGACATGACCCATCCGCGGTTCGGGGAGCGCCTCTTCGCCGCCCGCGATCTTGCTGCGGGACGCCCGGTCGCCCTGATTTGTCGGACCGGCCATCGCTCAGGTCTCGTAATGAGCAAGTTGCGTGAAGCGAAAGCTGCCGGCTTTGTTGACGCCGTAGGCGGGATGCTTGGCGCCCCGGGGAGATCCGGCTGGATCGAGCAAGGTCTGCCGACAGTAACAAGAGAAGCCGCACTGGCCGCCCTCCCAAGTGAGCTAGCGTGAGACACAAGCTATACCATGACCAATCGTAGAGCCTTCATCGCCGGCTTGGCTGGCCTGCCGTTTGCCACAGGTCCGCTGGCGGCCATCGCACAGGAGAGTGTCAGGGCGTTGGCTATGCCACCATTGCTCGACGCAACCCGCGATCGGCATTTCCGTCTGACTGCCCAAAAGGGCAAGACCGATTTTACAGGACTGGGCGGCGGCGAAACCTGGGGGTTCAACCAATCCTTTTTGGGGCCTACACTACGTCTTCCCGCAGGAGCTTCGACGCAAGCACAGATCGACAATACGCTGTCAGAGAAAATCTCGGTGCACTGGCACGGTATGCTGATACCCGGCGAAGTTGACGGCGGCCCACACCAGACGATTGAACCGGGCACGACTTGGTCTCCCGAACTGGATCTGACACAACCACCCGCTACTCTTTGGTACCACTCGCACGTTCATGGCGACACCGGACGACAAGTTCAAAGGGGATTGGCCGGTGTGATCCACGTTGATGACGGTCGGGACGATGCTCGGGGTCTCCCGATCTCATACGGCGTCGATGATTTGACATTGGTTCTGCAAGACCGCCGGTTCGACCGGCAGGGCCGCATCGATTATGGCCTGTCTATGCCAGATCAGATGATGGGTTTCATGGGAAATGTCATTCTTGTTAACGGTCAGCTAGGCACCCAGGCTGTCGTCCCTCGCGGTATTGTCCGTTTGCGCTTGCTCAACGGCTCGAACGCGAGGATTTATCCCCTATCGTTTTCTGACCGTCGCGAGATGCACCTCATCGCGACGGACAGTGGCTATCTTAATCAACCTGTCGCAATTGAGTCCCTCGTGATCGCTCCCGGCGAACGATACGAAGTCCTCGTCGATTTTTCGGGAGGAGAGGCTGGCACGCTGGTATCCTCTGCAAATCCCAATCAGATGATGGGTGGGATGATGGGCGGCGCGAGCACTGCTGGGGGGAGCTTCGTAGTTCTACCCTTTGGTGTGGATGTGAGACTTCCTGCCCGCATTCTGGAAATACCCGCCGACTTGGGCGGCGTCCTGCCTGACAGTGAGGCCCGATCAGTCAATACACGTCAGATCACACTCGATATGCCAATGGGGATGGGCATGATGATGCGTAGGTCGAATGATCGGTTTGCGATCAATGGGCAGTCCTTCGACATGGGGAGGATAGACTTGTCTCTTTCGAAGGGGGCGACCGAGATTTGGCAAGTCTCCTCAAACATGATGATGCACCCGTTTCATGTTCATGGCGTGAGGTTTCAGGTGCTCGCCGAAAACGGAAAGAAACCAAGCATACAAAATTCTGGCTGGAAGGATACCGTGCTCGTAAATGGCCGTGTCGATATCCTGGTCAGCTTTGAGCAGACGGCAGATCGCGCCAATCCCTTCATGTATCACTGTCACATCCTTGAACACGAAGATGGAGGAATGATGGCGCAGTTCACGGTCACATGATCGTGCAAGCATGGGGATATGGTCGCCTGATTGGTTGTTTGGCGATAGCAACTGTTCTGTCTCTTGCAGTTTTCGGCCTTTTTTCGGGCACGGTTTCTCTGAGCAATCTTGGGGTCGCCTTTTCACAGGCTGAAGTGCAGCGCCATATTGAAAATGCCGGAGCCGTTGGCCCCCTCGCGGTTATTGCACTCATGGCCCTCGCGATTGTCGCAAGCCCCATACCGAGCGCACCAATCGCACTAGCCGCCGGGGCTGCATTTGGCCACTATCTCGGAGCCGCCTACGTAGCCATAGGCTCGGAGCTCGGTGCTACAATCGCATTTGTCATCGCGCGAAAACTCGGTCGAAGCACAGTTCGGCGTTTTTTGGGTAAATATTCAGAGTTCGGGCTGTTGGGGTCGCAAAAGGCTCTGATGTTATCAGTGTTTGCGTCCCGCCTGCTTCCATTCGTTTCTTTCGATGCAATCAGCTATGTTGCGGGCTTGAGCCAACTTCATCTATGGCGCTTCATGCTGGCAACTTTTGCCGGGATTTTGCCGGCGAGTTTTGTTCTTGCCCATTTTGGAGCTGTGGCCATGTCAGGGGATTGGGGAACGGCTGAATGGATCACGATAGGACTTGGGGTTGTGACAGCACTGCCTTTTGTCTTTTTGACCCTCAAAAATAGAAAGCAGATCGACGATGAATAGCGACTATAAAGCGGGCAGCATTTCTCTTTGGGATGCCGTCGCCATGGGGACTGGTGTCATGATTGGCGCCGGAATTCTGGCACTCACAGGCCAAATTGCGGAACTGGCCGGCCCTACCTTTCCACTTGTGTTCATCGTTGGAGCCATCGTTACAGCCTTCAGCGCTTACACTTACATAAGAATGTCCAATGCCTACCCGTCAGCTGGCGGAATTGGAATGATCCTGCAAGAGGCCTATGGACCAACCGCCGTAGCCGCTGCAGCGGCTTTGCTTATGGCTCTGTCAATGGTCATTAACGAAAGCCTAGTCGCACGGACCTTCGCAAACTATTTGCTCCGTGGACTGGGCATTGCACCAGATGGCTTACTGGTTCCGGCAATAGGCGTTGCTCTCATTATCGCAGCCTATGTCGTCAACATCTCGGGCAACCGCTCTGTAGGCTGGATTTCCCAATTGCTCGCCGTACTGAAAGTTGGCGGTATCACTCTGTTTGGGATCTCTGCGCTTTGGGCCGGCGGGTTTACTTTTGGCACAACAGGAGATGGAACAGCTTCACAGGGTCTCAGTGGATTTGTTGGTGCCACAGCGTTGGCAATTCTGGCATTCAAAGGGTTCACGACAATCACCAACAGCGGCGCCGAGATAGTGGACCCACACCGCAACATCGGACGCGCGATCATCATTTCATTGGCGGTCTGCGTAGTGGTGTATCTCTTGGTAGCATTTGCGGTGGGAAGCAGCTTGCCGCTTGGCAAGATCGTCGAAGCAAAAGACTATGCGCTCGCGGAAGCGGCAGCACCGTCCCTTGGGGAAACGGGCTTCTATCTGACCGTCGCGCTCGCTTTGATCGCAACTGCATCAGGCGTGATTGCCAGCATCTTTGCGGTATCTCGTATGTTGGCAATGCTGACAGAGATGAAATTGATCCCGCACAGTCATTTTGGGATGTCAGGCGGAGTCCGCGACCATACACTGATCTACACAGTAGTGATTGCGAGCCTGCTGACCATTCTCTTCGACGTTAGCCGAATAGCTTCTATGGGGGCCTTCTTTTACCTTGTAATGGATATGGTTATTCACTGGGGAGTGTACCGAAACCTTAGGGCCGAGCTTTCTGCGCATGGATGGATCATGTTGACTGCAATCGGTCTCGACGCGATCGTGCTTGTCGTATTCGCTTCACTAAAGTGGCAGAGCGATCCAATGATTGTAGTGGTCGCATTCGCGATCATGGCTTGTGTATTGATCTTTGAGCATTGGTTTCTTCAGCGCACAAAAACCGAGCCACATCAACATGATCACAATGGGAATTGAGTGCTCGCGTGATGACCAGGTATCGAAGCAGTAATTCTTAGCGCTTCCAACATTCAAATTGGTCGGGTTTGAGCGATTTTGAGATCCACTTTGCCGATGTGTAGGACTACTTCCGTTGCCTCAATGCCGGGCGCCAACGCGCGTTTCACGAGGTCAGTGAAGACTATGGAAGACTGGTCGAGCCATTGAAATGAGGAAACGCAAGAGCTTAACCGCCGTCGAGACCCTCGTAGTAGACGAGCGCGGGCATGTTGCGGCGCTGGTGCACGATGCGCAGGATGACTGCCGCCCCATCCGCGGCATCTAGCCGCTTGTAGAAGATCACGTGACGTTGGCAGTTGACGGACCGCATCCCCGGAACGAAGAGACTCCTGTCCCGACCCCGGTCGGGATCCCCGGTGATCTGCTCGAAGGCGTTAACCAACTGGCGGTAATAGACGAGCCATTGATCCCTACCCCAAGTTTCGACGGTGTAGGCACGGATCTCTTCAAGGTCGGCCCTGGCCCGACCGGAAAGCCGAATAGTCATGTGGGTCAGCGATCAAACGCATCCGGTTCGAAGGCATGAGCATCGAACTCGGCGAAATCCCCATTTTCGGCCAGGGAGGCTGCTTCCTCTAGGTCGGCCTTGAGGGAATAGAACTGCCGGGCGCCATCCTTCTCCATCAGCATCCTTACGCCGGCGCGCACGACTTCGCTCAGATTGGCGTAGGCGCCGGACTCGATCTGCGCCTGCACATATTTCTGCATCGGTTCGGTCAGGTGGACGTTTGGCATCAGACTCTCCTATCCATGCTCAATCGTATCAGATACTGACATAGATATTCAAGCTCATGCTCGATCCCAACTTGGGCCCCAAATCGGCTCGCTGGCTGCTCCCGCCCTTCTGATCCCGGATTCCATGCGGAGAGCCGGGCCCGGCAGTTTCCCGATACAGCCCTTCCCGAGGCCACGAGCGCTGCGCCACGCGGTTTGGAGGGCTCATTCGATCTGTCCTTCCGTGACCACTTTCGCGGCCACATTGGAACACCCAATTTCCCCTTTGTAACAGACGTTTGTTTAGCAGCTAACGTGAAAGGGGTCCGCAATTTTGGCCACTTTCAAGACGCAGAAGCAGCCAGAACCGGCGTCAGATCTTGGAAGCGGTCAAGCGACACAAGCGAACAGTCGCAAGCAACCATCAATCAAATCGTCTTGCTATCATTAATGTTGTTTCGTATCGCTGCACCATTATAGATGGAGTCGGCATCATGAAGCACGTGATCCACAGCGTGGCAACAGCCACGGCACTAACCATATCCGGACTAATGGCCTCGTCAGGTCCGGCTCAAGCCTATCAGGTCGACTGTGCAATCCTCCTCTGCCTTGCGGGCGGCTGGCCTGCCTCCGCGCCCTGCGCGCATGCCAGAGCGGTCTTCATTCGGCGGATCACACCATGGCCGATCGAGCCGCCCTTACAAATCTGGCGGTGTCCGATGGGTGTGTCGTTCAACGATCCCAGCCCGATGTCGCCTATGGAACGCCTTAATGACACCACGTTCCGCGATCCGCCCGAACCGCAGGAATCGACTCCGATACCCCTTGTTCACGTCCAAGCAGATGAGCAAGCTGACATCGACATCTCAGGCGACGCCTTTGATTTCGTGCGCAGCATACGGGTCTATCACATCCAGTACCGCCAGCATGAAAACCGAGATGGCGACTGCAATCGCAGCGACTCGACGCGATTGGGGTCCTACGGCGTGCAGGGCGACTACCGATGGACAAGATCCACCGTGGGCCAGGTGCCAGCCGCATCCGGCCTGAGCATCCCGAATGGATGTGGCAGCTACTTCTACCGTTCCGTCTTCGTCGACTGGCGTGATCACGCCGGGAACTATGGTTCTGAAGAAGTTCGCTACTGACAAAATCTGCGCGCGGTTTTGCCGCGCGCGTCATCTCAACCCCGCACGTAAGGCTGTGCAAAACCCCCGAAAAGGAGACGACGCCAGACCGTGAAGCCTGACGCCGTGCTAGAAAACTCCGTGAACAAGAGTTTCCTAGCGCACCGCTAAAACACCTGCAACCAGCAAAGTTGTTTTGCTGGCAAGAATGTTGTTGTCTCACGACATGGCGTCGGTTCTCCAAGGAGACCTCGACCATGGAACCTACGACCGGCCTGATCCTGCGACGGATCACGCAGACAAATCTCTCTGTTGCAGCGCACAAGCTTGCTACCCTCATCCTCGATGCCATCGCCTGGAAGGATGGCTACAACGGTTTGTCGCGCGGAACGGCAGCCTTCACCCTCTCTGCCCTAGCGGAGAGGATGGGTGTTTCACGACAATATCTTTCGGTTCTTTTGAGCGAACTTGAGACGTCGGAGTTGCAGCTCGAGCGGGCGAAGCCGAATGGCAAGTTCGCGCCCTGGATCTTTCGGTTTTCCGCCTTCGACAAGGAGAGTGAACCCCATGATCTCGTGTCAGGTGAAGACGACACATCACTATCTAGAGATAATAATAACAAAACTATCTTCTCAGGGCTGATCGATATCACCGCGAGTTCGAACGTTTTTCAGACCAGTTGGGCAGAGCTCATCAAAGCGGCGAAGGCCACGTTGCCCTGCTGGAACATCGACACCCAGGTCATCTGGGATCGCTTCCTCGCCTTCAACCGATCCCGAGGCAACGGCAGGGTGCCGGCCGGCTTCCTGCTTGGCTTCATGCGCCGATGGCGAAATTCGTGGGGAACTCCAACTTGTCCCGCGGTCAAGCCGCCCGCGAGACCAATAACGGATCCCAAAGAGCGCGAATTGCTGAGACAGATGCAAGCCGCACCAACTGCGAACCGCCAGTTCCACGCGTCCGACTTGTGTCGCTTGATCGGACACGCTGCCTACGAAGCGCGGGTACTCGATGTGATCCGCAAGTTTGGGTGCCAGAGGTTTTCAGCAACTTTGGCGGTGCACGGACGGGCGGTGTTTGCTGGCGAGATTGCGCGGTGACTTTCACTCAGTTGGCCAATCAAGCTCGACTTCAGCCAGATTGTGGGCGCAATAGCCGGTGTGGTCGCGCAGTGAGTTCTTGAAGCACTGCATCGGCTTGAAGCCATGTGCCTTCCTATCCGAGGGGCCGAAGCCGGAAGGGATGGCCTGAATGTCGTATGAACGGCGGTTGCCTGAGAAAGGACTCCCGTCTCCCGCTACAAGCGGCGGTTCAGCGACCGGAGTTGATGATTGCCAGCCGAAGGGGCAATCCAGTTGGGGAGGTGAAGTCGCTGTGGGCGGCTTCGACGGCCACGTCAGCGCAGCCGCTTCTTCATGCGCTCGATCTGCTCGGGCGAGCCCTCGAAGCTGTAGCCTTCGCGGGTCTTCTTCATCCGCACGCCGGGACCGGCAGCCTTCTTGAGGCTGTCTTCAACGTGCTTCTCCATGCTGCGCGTCAGCTCACGCTGAAGCTGGGCGGCAGAGGCGATCTTGCGGCCATTGAACCGCATTTCGATGCGAGCCATCGCGTCGTTCCTTTTCTGTTAGCCCTTCGGAGGGAAGGGATCGTTGCCGTAGGTGTTACGCTCGCGGATGCGACCGTTCTCGCCGTGGATCAGCATCTCGCTGCCCTGGCGCATGGCGGATTCTCGCGCGGCCGCGATGGCCTCGCGCTGCGTGCCATGGACGGAAGACGCGCGGGAGTTGCCCGCCCCCCTTCACTGCCCAACCGCCCTGATGCGGCACAACATGCTGATTTTTCTTAGACATTTTAAGCTCCATATGTCGATTTCGGTTGACGATTCTGCCAACCTTGTGTTTAAATATAGATTAGGAAATGGCGCTTATCAACCAAAACAACAACCGCCGGGAGAGGACCATGTTCGGACAAAGGCTCAGGCTTGCCCGCAAGCGGGCTGGCCTATCCATGCAAGCTCTCGCCGACCGCGTGACCCCAAGCGTGTCGGCGCAGGCCATCAGCAAATACGAAGCGGACAAGATGATGCCGTCCTCGTCGGTGTTGGTCGGCCTCGGAAAGGCGCTCGGCGTGTCGCTGGATTTTCTTGTCGGTGGCCAGGTCGAAGCTCTGGAAAGCGTCGAGTGGCGGAAGAACTCGACTGCCTCGGCGCAGGATCGCGCGATGGCGGAAGCCATCGTGATCGAGAAGCTCGAAGACTATCTCGCCATCGAGGACATCCTCGACCTGCATCCGGCTGAAGACCCGTTCGCCGCGCTGCGCGTGGACATGGTAGCCGATGAAGAGGCCATCGACGCCAAAGCGCGGGACGTGCGGCGCGAGTGGAAGCTCGGGATCGACCCCATCCCAAGCATGACCGCCCTGCTCGAAGACAAGGGGCTCAAGGTCATCGAGGCCGATCTACCTGAGCGCATCAACGGGCTGGCTTGTCATGTTGAGCGGGCGGAAGGTGCACCGACTGAGGTGATCGTCGTCTCGCGGCACACCAACGTCGAGCGCAAGCGCTTCAACCTCGCCCATGAGCTCGCGCATCGGATCATCATCGAGACCGGCAATGTCGCGCTGAAAAAGGAGCCGTCCATGCACCGCTTCGCGGGGGCGTTTCTTATCCCGCGCGAGCATCTGGAAGAGGAAGCTGGCCGGAACCGGCACGGCATGACCTGGATAGAGATCATGCGGCTCAAGCGCACCTACGGAGTCTCTGCCGCCGCGATGCTCGTGCGGCTCGGCCAAGTGGGCATTCTGTCGAAGAGCGCTGTGGAATATGCGTTCAAGACCTATGCGCGAAGCTGGCGGCGCGAAGAGCCGGAGCCTATCGGTCCCGGTGAGGGTTTCGCGGCCTTCGAGAAGCCGCAACGCTTCGAGCGCCTCGTTTGGCGCGCGCTCGGCGAGGAGTTGATTTCGCCTGTTCGCGCTGCCCAGATGCTCGGGCTCCCTTTGAGCGTTGTCGAACGTGACATCAGGGGGCCGCGTGACCAGTGACCTGTATCGTCGTCAATGATGCGTCCTGCCTGATCGACCTGAAGAAGGGAGAGTTGCTGCACGTCCTGCTGCGGCTGCCCTATCGGTTCATCGTGCCCCTGCCCATCCGTGAGGAGGAGCTCCTCGACTTCACGGCGCAGGAATGGCGGATGCTCGAAGATGGTGGCCTTGCCACCTATGATCTGCCGGGCGAAGAGGTCGCGCGGGTTTTCGCACTGAAGGGGAGTGGACAAAACATGGGGGTCATGCGGCGCGTTTTCTGTTTGCGACGGTCAGCCGACCATCGAGAACTGCGGCCCTTGTGACGGCTACTCGGTGAGCCCCTTTGGGCGACCACCGCATCCTTCTGCGCTTTCCCATGCGGGCATTGGCAATGTCATCGACTGATCCTTCGGCACGAGATGACGAGATGGGCAGCCCGTTACGGTACCGTCGGCCATAGTCGACAAGAGATTCCATGTTGTTCGCGAGATAGGTGTACAGTGTCCCGCATCGGGCCTGCACACGAGCGGCAGCGGTGCGGACAGCCAAAGGTTCTTCCGCAAGGCGGGTGCAATCGTGCATGAGCCCTTTCAGATAAGTTTCCGCGACCCGTGCTCTGCCATGCCACAGCCACCAGCGAAGGCTTTTCGCGGGGCGCTGGAACAGCACCGGAATTCCAGTGAATCCCGGTATCTGGACCAGACCCTGAACGGCGGCCTCGACATGTCGAATACGCATCGAGATGTGCCACCAGTCGAGGATATGCTTCACCTGGCCGTCGCCACCCATGGCATTCCGTATGAGGTTCGGGAGAGCAAGCTCGCCATCAGAGATTACCGTCAACAGACGGCCCGGCTTCCATCCAAAGTCTGACAGCTCTTCTCGCATCCGGCTGCCTGGCGATGCCGTCGCATTGGCGACCAAGCCAAATCGTCGGCACATATTGCGACTTTCAATCTTGCCGACCACAAGATCCAGGTGTCGCTGCTGATACTCCGGTCGACAGCGGATATGCGCACCGTCCAGAAAAACCGTCAAACCCCCTTTGGGAAGTGCTTCAGCGGGATCGCCTGATGCCCTTCGACTTTTCTCGAGCCCCGCGGCTACTCTTCCCAACCGGTCACGCACCGTGGTGTGATGGGGCGGATGGCAGGGGAGGAAGCTTTTCATCAGCCGCGCGGCTTCGCGAAAGGAATGCCGGGACCCGAGTTCCGCATGGAGCCGCTGCAGCTCCGGGGTAGCCCGGTCAGGAAAGAAATAGGCCAGCGGAGAAATAGGTCCGCCGGGCATCGCCGCTGACCTGGCATCACACGAACAGCGGCGCAAGCGCGCGGCTTTGACCCGAACCCGCCCAAAGAGCGTGTCGAGATCGCGCGTGCGATAGTCATGAATGGCACGAACCGAGGCGCAATCCGGGCATACGCGGCTTTCTCGGATGATTTCCTCAACCTGATCGCAAAGAATTGCCCGCTGAATCTGTTCGACAACCCTCTTCCCATCCTCGAGGCGCAACCCGATCCCGTCTGGACAGGTCACCCGGTAGGGTCGTGAAATGCCGTCAAGCTGATGAGTGCGCTTCTCCCCGTTGTCGAAGGTAGTTTCGATTGTAATCCGTACGTCCATGGCAGCCCCACACGCAAAGAACTCACCTTAGCACGGGCCGCAACGACGAAGATGACCCCCATGTTTTGTCCACTCCCTAGAAGGCGTCGGGCGTATCGTACACGCCGAAATCTTGCACGATGCCGGTTTTCTGAATGTAGGTATCTTCTCCGTTCCAGGCGACGGGAGGTGCGCCAAGGCAATCTGTGCCCGCGCCATAACCGCAGAGACTGTCCGTGTCCGAGAACGATCTTTGCAGGACTTCGAAGAAAGCGTCATCCAGGATGAAGCCTTCAAGGTTGATCCAGGCCCCTTGAAATTCGATCTCTACCCACGAATGGAGAATTTCCTCTGGAGCAAGCGGATACACCAACTCTGGGACAACACCGCGCTGCAAGCCTTTGTGGATCGTAAACCCATGCAACCGGCAACGAACGCCAACACCACGCAGCAGCGCCATTAAGAGCGTGCCTTTCGTATTGCACTGCCCGTAGCCGTCGGAAAGTACCTCGGATGCGGGGATGTCGTCAGCTCGATTGTATCCGAACGAGATTTCATTTCGAACGAAATCATAGGCAGCTCCGATCCGATCGTATTCGGATAAGTCGCGCCAGCTGCGGCTCTCTATTAGATGCGCAAGAGGCGCGGCATCAAAATCCAGTAGTTTGGTGGGTGCAAGTAGGGGGTTGGTTATCTGCAACGGAGTCGCTCCTCGAATCGTCTTGGAACAGACTAGTCTCTATAGTTACTGCAGCTTCAACCCCTTCTTTTAGAAACGATCTCTCGCAACTACTTGTCCGTGTGAACTGCTTTGTGGTGTTCACCGTGTGCGTCGCGTAGGATATTGACGCCGCCCCAGGCCGCGATCCCGGCGATAATCACACCGACGACTAGGTCGGGCCAGTTCGTTCCCAGCCAGGCAACGAGGCCACCTGCGACCACGATTCCGAGGTTTGCCGCAAAGTCGTTCCAGCTGAAAGTATTGGCCGCGCGGATGTTGACGTCCGGATCTTTGAGCCGAGCGAGCAACCAGACACAAACTGAGTTGATGGCCGCCGCGCTCAGCGCCATGACGATCATAACGGTGCCAAGGGGATCCGACCCACCGACATAGCGGCGCCAAGCATCATAAAGGATCCCGATGGCGAACACGATCAGCAAGCAGCCCGAGACATTCGCCGCACCACGTTTCCATTTCGCAGACCGCGACAATGCAAACAGACTGATTGCGTAGACCAAGCTGTCTGAAAGGTTGTCGAGCCCGTTTGCGATCAGGGCACTGGAATCCCCGAAGGCCCCGGTCGCAAAAAAGGCCATGGCAAGACCCACGTTTAGACCGAGAACAATCCAAAGGGTGCGTCTTTCGCTTGCTCCTTTTCCTGCAGTCATACTTCCCATTCCGCTTGGTCGACTATGATCCTTCAACCTCTCGGGCAGATCAGAGTTCCGGATTGATTAATAATGGTCAGTTCCATTTACGACCGCCGGGAGCTGTCAGTCAGGCGTCTCAACCAAAGTAGAGTATAGCCCTTTTTATGGGGCGATGAGATCGCGATTTGAGACGGTTTCAAGTTCAAACCATAAAGTTCAATTGGTTCATGGCGCGGCCAGTATTATAGCTGCGCCGAGCAAGCAAACGGCTGTGCCAAGCGTATCCCACCTGTCCGGTCTGTGACCCTCTGCAAGCCACATCCACAGTATCGAAGCCGCAATGTAGACTCCGCCATAGGCGGCAAACGCGCGGCCCGCAGCAACCGTTTCGACTTGCGCCAGAAGCCACCCGAATACCACCAAGGCTACAATACCGGGTACGAGCCAGGCCGCGGATGCGCCGAGGCGCCACCAACTCCAGATCGCGAAACACCCGGCGATCTCGGCCAAGGCCGCAAGCGGATAGGCAAGCGCGGCAGGCATCTCAGGCACCGATCTCGTCGTGTTCGGTCAAACATTCGGAATGATCCCGCAACACCTCAAGCACCTTGCAATCGGCGGTACGTCCACCGCTGCATTCGTGAACCATGCGTTTCAGTTCGGTGCGCAGCGCCTTCAGACGGGCCATGCGCTGCTCCACCTGCTTTAGCTGGCGACGCGCAATCGCGTCGACTTCTTCGCAGGGCCGATTGGGCTGGTCGCTGAGGTCGAGCAGCTCGCGGATCGCATCAAGCGAGAAGCCGAGTTGTCGCGAATGGCGGATGAAGGACAGTCGGTCGAGCTGTGCATTGTCATAGCGCCTCTGTCCGCCTTCAGTCCGGCCAGGTTCGGGCATGAGCCCGATCTGCTCGTAGTACCGAATGGTCTGCACCTTTGTGCCGGTCTTCTTTGACAGAGTGCCGATCGTGAGCATCTTCGCCTCCATGAAAAGTTACAGTCTGTGTAGGTTTTGCCGCCTCAATAGACAAGTGCCGGATTCACAGACGCGTGAGTTTAAGCCACAACGTGATTTCGCGCTTGAACCTCTAGTAGCTAGAGGATGCAAACGCGACAATAATCAAGAATCAAAATCAGGCGCGCAGGTTTGTCCCTTACATCGGCACAGAAATTTCTTTGGGTTTTGGCAGGCGTCGCGTCGCTTGCCTTCGTATGGCTTTTGCTCTGGTCGGACTATCGCGCTGACCGCGCCCGAACCGACAACGATCCAGCGTTTGTCGCTGCATTCGAATTGACGGACCACCAAGGTGTGGTTCGCACGGAAGAAGACTTTTCGGGGCGTTGGATGTTGGTATTTTTCGGCTTCAGCAACTGCCCCGATGTCTGCCCGACGACACTGTCTGAGGTCGCGGCGGTGATGGACGGTCTGGGCGACAATGCCGCGAGGGTCCAGCCGATTTTCATAACCATCGACCCCGAACGGGACACGCCCATGGCACTCGCCGAATTCGTTCCGCTGTTCGATGCGAACATCATCGGGCTGACAGGTACGCCCGAACAGATCGCCGCTACATCCGAAACGTTTCCGATCTTCTTTGAACGCATCGAAGAGGCTACAGCTCCGGATGGCTACACAATGGGCCACACGTCACATCTGTTTCTATTCGATCCCGAGGCAGGCTTTGCAGACTCATGGCCCTATGGCACGTCCGCTGAAGAGATTCTCGCCGATCTGGAAGAGAGGATCTGACCGACATGAACCGCGTACCCGCAGAAACCGCCCTCGGGCTGGCATGGATCGTTGCCCTCGTCGCCTCGCTTGCTGTACTTTTCATCGGCGAAGTGATGGGGCAGACACCCTGCGTGCTGTGCTGGTTCCAGCGCGCCTTCATGTTCCCGCTCGCGATCATTCTCGGCCTCGGCCTTTGGTGGCGAGACGGCAGCGTCGGGCGCTATGGCATCGCTCTGGCGCTTGGTGGTGGCGTGGTCGCCCTGTGGCACATGGGCCTCTACGCGGGCCTGATCCCCGAACGCATCCAGCCCTGCACGGCCACCGGCCCCTCTTGCACCGATGATAACCAATTGGTCTTCGGCATTCCGATCCCGCTGATGGCGCTGGTCGCCTTCGCACTGATCGGGTTCCTGTCGGCACTTTCATTGAAGGAAACACAAACATGAATCGACGCGGCTTAATCCTGTCCGTTCTCGCCCTCGGCGTTGCCGGTTTCGGCGGAGCCACTTGGTACGCGACTCGCCCCGGCCCCGCGGCCGAAGCAAAAACCGTTGCGCCGGAACTCGCGGACGCGATGATCCGCTCTTACTCGCCCATCCTCGGACCTGCCGACGCGCCCGTCACGATTGTCGAATTCTTTGACCCGGCCTGCGAGGCTTGCCGCGCCTTCCATCCGATCGTGAAGGACATCATGGCACAGCATGGAGATGCCGTCCGCGTCGTTGTCCGCTACACCGCGTTTCATGGCGAGGCATCCGAGGAAGCGATCCGCGTGCTCGAGGCAGCACGCATGCAAGGCGTTTACGAGCCGGTGCTCGAAGCCGTTCTGCGGGATCAGCCGAGATGGGCGTCGCACGGCGCGCCTGAGCCCGGTCTGATCCTCCAGATCGCCGCCACTGCCGGACTCGATGCAGAGGCCGCGCGCACGCAAATGCTGGCACCGGATGTCGTTGCGATCCTGAATCAGGATCGTGCGGACGTCGAAACCGTGGGAGTTCGCCAGACTCCTACTTTCTTTGTAAACGGCAAGTCGCTCGATCCATTCGGGGAGGCAGAACTGCGTCGATTAGTGGCCGCGGAAGTTGCCGCCGTGCAAAGCTGAATGGAAAAGGCAGGACCAAAACGATGAAAAAGATTATTATGACGGGCACACTGGCCGCGCTCTTGACCTTTGGAGGGCTCTCAGTACCCGCACTAGCCGGACCCGTGGATGTCGTCGTCGAAAGCGCCTGGTCCCGCGCCTCCATAGGGATGAACCGCCCCGGGGCCGTCTACATGACGATCCGCAACACTGGCGACGAGCCGGTGACGCTGATTGGTCTTTCAACACCCCTCGCGATGATGCCCGAGATCCACGAGACGAAGACCAATGCCGAAGGTGTGAGTTCCATGAGCGCGGCAGGTGAGATCGCGATCGCCCCGGGCGAGAGCGTCGCGCTTGAGCCGGGCGGCCTCCACGCGATGTTGATGCGGCTACAACAACCCATGACGGAAGGGGAAACCTTTCCGCTGACCCTACTTTTTGTCGACGGGGGCGAGGTGACAGTCGAGGTGCCGATCCTTGGCATCGCCGCACGCGGACCGGAAGACTAATGCGACGAAGGACGATCGCAGGATACGGCGCGGCCGGTGCCGGTGCAATTGCCTTGACGCTCTTCGTCGGTTGGTGGCGGGTCGACGGACCCGGTGCGCCCGAACCTATTGAGCAGCGGCCTATGGCTCTGACCGAGATGGATTTCCGCCTGACTGACCATGAAGGCAACGAGGTCGGGCCGGAAACCCTGATCGGGCGACCGACGATGGCGTTCTTCGGTTTCACTTACTGCCCCGATGTCTGCCCGACCACGCTCTCGGACATTTCAGGTTGGCTCGACGATTTAGGAGACGAAGCCAAACAGCTGAACGTGGTTTTCATCACGGTCGATCCCGAGCGCGATACCGTCGAGGCGATGGCAGAATATGTCAGTTATTTCCACCCAGCGATCCGCGGCTGGACGGGACCGGAGGGGCAGATTGCGCGCATCGCGGACGGCTTCCGCGCTGCCTACGAGCGGGTGCCCACGGAAGGCGGCGACTACACGATGAACCACACGGCCAGCGTCTTCCTGTTCGGTGCCGCTGGACGGTTCGTCACCATGATTGACTATCATGAACCGAGGGAATTCGCGGTACCGAAGATCCGCCGCGCGTTGGAAGAAGAAACGGAGGGAGCGACATGAGGCTCAGAACTTTTGCGGCAGGTGTCGCGCTTGCGGGGACCGTTTCGGGGGCGGCTATCGCATTCTTCGATGTTCTGTCGAAAGAACCCGTGCCGCCAGAACTTGCCCAGGCAGGTAGCTGGATGCCCCAGCGTCCTGAAGCTCCCCGGAGCCTGGATATTCCGTTGTCGCTGCCAGCTACGGCGTGGGCGGAAGATACACCCCGCCTCGGCCCCTTGCCCCTGCTGCAGGCCGCTGTTGTTGACAGGCCGATGCAGGCGATCGAACCGCCCCTGTTGACTTGGTCTCGCGACATATCTTCTGGTGAAACGCTCGACTCCTTGCTTTCCGAAGCCGGTCTTGCGGGAGCCGACCGGGCGGAAGTCGCCCTTGCGCTTGGCGCGGAATACGATCTGCGACGGTTGCGGCCGGGGAATTCGGTCACTGTTGTTTCGACTATGGATGGCAGCCCCCGCACCGTCTCGCTCGCCGTCGAGGACGGGGTGCGGATCGAGGTGCTTTTTGGCGAGCAGGTGTCCACGCAGGTCGTGGCGCCGGATCCGGAGATCGTAACCCTTGCTGGGGAGGCCGTGATCGACACCTCGATCTTCGCGGCACTCGACAATGCCGGCATCCCCGCCCGATTTGCCGTGGACCTTGCGCAAATGCTGGGTGGAACCGTGGATTTCCGCCGTGAGATGGCTGGAGGCGAGACACTAAGGCTTCTCTGGCGCGAGACGCGCGTCGGCGATGACAAGATCGGACAGCCGGACCTCGCCTTCGCCGCACTGGAAATCGGCGATTCGCTTTACGAGATCGTTTGGCCGGACGACGGCAGCGGTCAGGCGACGATCTACGTCGATGGCGAGGTGCTTCGCGTCTTTGCACAGCCGGTCGAGGGCGCGCGCCTCAGCTCGGTGTTCGGGCGCCGCACACATCCGGTCTACGGAAACGTCCGGATGCACACCGGCGTCGATTTTGCCGCGGCAAGCGGGACGCCGGTACGGACGACGGCACCGGGCCGGGTCAGCTTCATCGGCTGGCGAGGCGGCTATGGACGCGTGGTCGAAATCTCCCACGGCTCCGAGACCATGACGCGCTACGCGCATCTCAGCGCCGTGCCGGAGGGCCTATCACAGGGCCAACGCGTGGCGGCGGGAGATGTGATCGGCCGCGTTGGCGCAACCGGCACAGCGACAGGTCCCAACCTGCACTACGAAGTCCTCGTAGATGGGCGTCCGACTGACCCTCTCTCTGACGACCGGCTCGCAGAAGCCGCAGAGAAAGAGGTGGATGATACCGCCGCGCTGTTGCGTCTGACCGAGGCGCGCGCGCTTCTGACTGAAAACCTTGACAGCGAAATTGCCCAGACGACAACCGAAAGGCTCTGACCCATGAAACGCATGACCCAAGCTCTGACCATCGCGCTCGCCCTGTTCCCGGCGGCCCAGGCCCTCGCAGAGGCAACAGCGATAGACGTCCGCAAGACCAACGGATGCGGCTGCTGCCTGTCCTGGATGAACCATCTCGAGGAAAACGGATTCGCGCCGACGGGCGAGAACATGTTTGGCGGGTCGCTGGTTCGTTTCAAGCTCGACAACGGCGTGCCGCAGCGCATGGTCTCCTGCCATACCGCGCTCATAGAGGGCTACGTGATTGAAGGCCATGTCCCGGCCGCTGATATCCGCCGCCTTCTTGAGGAACGCCCGGACGCCGTCGGCCTCGCCGTTCCGGGAATGCCCTATGGCTCGCCCGGCATGGGGCCGGAAGAAAACCGTGAAGCTTATGATGTCTTCCTCATCCGCGAGGACGGGTCGACCGAAGTCTTTTCAAGCTACGCCGAAGGATAATCTGGCCCGCTTATGGAAAACCTGTCTCCGATAATGCTCGGCTTTCTCGGAAGCCTTGCCGCCGGATCGCTCACGGCAGTCGGAGCAATTCCCGTGCTGTTCGGGCGCATCCCGTCGCGGGCGACGCGCGATCTGTCGCTCGGCTTCGCTGCCGGCGTCATGCTCTCAGCCTCGTTCTTTTCTCTGATCATCCCGGCATTGGATGCGGCGGAGCCGATGTTCGAAAACGGCGCGATGCCTGCGGCCATCGTTTGCGTCTCGATCCTTTTGGGCATGGGGGCCGTTGCATTGATGAATGAAAGGCTGCCGCACGAGCATTTCAGAACGGGACGCGAAGGGCCCGAAGCGGCGTCCTTACGGCGGGTCTGGCTGTTCATCATCGCGATCACGATCCACAACTTCCCCGAAGGCCTCGCGGTCGGAGTTGGCTTCGGTTCCGGAGGTATGGAGGGCGGTCTGCCACTCGCTATCGGCATCGGGCTTCAGAATGCGCCTGAAGGGCTGGCCGTCGCGGTATCCCTGTTGGGCGAAGGATATCCGAAGCTGCGCGCATGGGGCATCGCCGCGCTAACGGGCATGGTCGAGCCGATTGGCGGTTTGCTCGGGGCGGGCATCATCACACTGTCGGAACCGCTGCTGCCATGGGGCTTGGCCTTTGCCGCAGGCGCCATGCTCTATGTCATCAGCCACGAAATCATCCCCGAAACCCATCGCAGCGGCCATCAGAACAAGGCAACGCTCGGCTTGGCCGTCGGGCTCGTTTTGATGCTTTTTCTCGATGTTTGGTTGGGGTGACGCAATGCCAGTGCATAAACTATCTCCGGTGATCGGTATTTTTGCGGCGCTTACCGCTTTCGTAATCGATCAGATCACAAAAGCCATTGTTGTGGCGAATGCGGCCTCCTTAAGCACTGGAATCGCCGTGTTTCCAGGTTTTAACCTTGTCTTTTATCGCAATGATGGCGTCACTTTCGGACTACTTGGCGGCGCACCATGGTGGAGCCTCATAGCTCTCGCTCTTGCCATCTGCGGCTGGCTGGGGGTTATGCTGTTTCGCGCCGAAAATGCGGTTGAAACGCTCGCTTACGGAGCGATCATCGGTGGGGCCTTGGGCAATGTCTTTGATCGTGTGCGGTATCGGGCTGTAACGGACTTCCTGGATTTCTACATCAACTCAACGCATTGGCCTGCCTTCAACATGGCCGATGTGTTTGTCGTCAGTGGCGTGGGGCTCTTGCTCGCCGCACCCTGGATCAGTGCGCGGCGTCCGATCAAGTCGTGAAGCCGGTAATTCTGAACTGCTTCGCTCTGCGCAAACGTCTGCTCTCGCGGATGACGCTTGGTTTCGCCGCCGGGGCGCTGACCGTTCTAACCTTCCCGCCTTTCTCGATTCTCCTGCTTGTTCCCGTTGCCTATTCTGCGTTGTTTGTCGGTCTTCGCGACCTCTCCTTCGGGCGTGCTTTTCTCGTCGGCTGGGCGTTTGGTCTCGGCCAGTTCGGTTTCGGGATTTCGTGGATCGCGGAAAGTTTCTACGTCGAGGCCGAGCGTTTCGGGGCGCTGGCGATCCCGGCCGTCGCGGGATTGTCCGCAGGTCTCGCGATTTTCCCGGCCATTGCCGCCGTGCTCTTCGTCGAAATCGCGCGGCGCGGAGCCATGGGCAGTCTCCTGGCCTGCCTCCTGTTCGCGACCTCATGGACCGCGGCCGAGTGGTTGCGCGGTCACGTTCTGACAGGTTTTCCGTGGAACCTCGCCGGCTACGCTCTTGTTGATTACGCCGCCCTTCGCCAGCCCGCCGCCTGGGTGGGAAGTTATGGGCTAAGCTTTCTCACCGTGTTCGTAGCGGCACTCCCCGGCGCGGCTCTCATGGCGGTCGGGCGACAACGATTGATCATCTCGCTCATGCCGCTGGCCGGCATCGTAACGATGTGGGCCATCGGCACGCTTCGCCTCCAGTCGGATGCACCACAGCCACCGGATGTCGACCTGCGCATCGTTCAGGGCAACGTACCCCAAGAGGAGAAATGGGCGCCCGAGAACCGCGAGGCGACCTTCGCGCGCTATATCGAGCTTTCAACCCAGCCCGGCGATTTCGACGTTCTTCTCTGGCCGGAAACTGCCTTTCCCGGTTTCCTCGATGAGGATGCCCAGGCGCGATCCCGTATCGCGGCTGCGCTTCCGGACGGCAGCGTGCTGCTCACCGGAGTGCCGGACCGTGTACCGAGTGAGGATGGCACCCGATATTTCAACACCGTCCAGGCTTTTGACGATAACAGTGAGATCCTGACCGGATACGCGAAACACCATCTCGTGCCCTTTGGCGAATACACTCCATTCCGCGGCTGGTTGCCGATCGAGCGGCTGACAGCGGGGCTGGGCGATTTTACGCCTGGACCGGGCCTGCGAACGCTTGCGCTTCCGGGTGTGCCGCTGGTCGCCGTGGCGATCTGCTATGAGATCATCTTCCCAGGCCATGTGGTCGACGACCTGTTCCGACCCGACTGGATTTTTAACGCGACAAACGATGCCTGGTTTGGAACCAGCATCGGACCCGAGCAGCATCTGGCTTCCGCACGTATGCGCGCCGTAGAGGAAGGCCTTCCTGTCATCCGAGCCGCGAATACGGGCATCTCTGCCGTCATCGACGCGAACGGAGAGATCGTTGCGCGGCTCGATACCGGGGAAAGGGGCATAGTCGACGCTGATCTTCCCTCTGCGCGGCCGCCTACGCCATATGCGCTTTTTGGGGACTGGATGTTGCTGGCGCTCATCTTGGCTTCGTGGAGCTGGGCTCTGGCGGCCAATGCGACGGCTAACTACCGCCGCATGAGAAAGACCGTCATGCATAGATGTGGATAGGCGTTCCGTCCTTCACCATTGCATAGATGTCCTCGATCTGCCGATCTGTGACCGCGATGCAGCCAGCTGTCCAGTCGCGGATGTCCGTCGGGTCGATGCCGGGGCGTGGACCACCATGGATGAAGATGTCGCCGCCGGGGGAAAGGCCCTGCGCTTCGGCAAAGGCGATGTCGGCCTCATTCGGATAAGAGATGCCAACTGAAAGATGATACGTACTTTCAGGGTTGCGCTTATCGACTATGTAGGTGCCCTCCGGGGTCCGACCGTCTCCCTCGAATTGCTTGTGACCCTGAGGAGCGAAGCCCAGCCCGATCGGATAGGTTTGCAGCACGCGATCGGATCCGTCGAGAACAAGCAAACGCTGTCCCTTGTAGAGCCGAAGTCGCGTCACTTCGGGTCCGTCATAGCTGCGGAACTTGCCGGCACAGCCCGACAAAAAGGCCGCTAAGCCACCCAACAGGACGGCGCGGCGGGGAAATCGGATGGTTTTCACTGCTCGATGCCTCTTTCGTGAGGTCTGATATGGAAATAATGTTACCTTGCAAATGCCGCGTGATCAATGTCCGTGGGCAAGCGCGGCCTTTGCGATCTGTGGCCCAACCTGCTCGCCACCGGACGGCGGTGCCTTGGCCTCTTGGCTGTTGAGCAGGCGCAGGGCGTTCGCCACCACCAGCAATGACACACCCACGTCGGCTGCAATAGCGCCCCACATCGATGCCATTCCGAACGCGGTAGCGACAACGAAAACTCCCTTGGTCGCCAAGGAAATACCGATGTTCTGATGGATAATCGACATTGTCCGGCGCGAATGACCGATCAGCCAAGGCACCTTGCCGAGGTCGTCGGTCATAAGGGCAATGTCCGCCGTCTCGATTGCCGCGTCAGAACCAACCGCACCCATCGCGATGGCATAATGCGCGCGCGCCATTGCGGGTGCATCGTTCACCCCGTCGCCGATCATGGCAACCATGTCGTGAGTTTTGACCAGGTCTTCGATGGCTGTCACCTTGTCTTCGGGCAGAAGCTCAGCGCGCACCTCGTCGATACCGACCTCGGCGGCAACGGCGCGCGCTGTTCGCTCGTTGTCACCGGTCAGCATGACGATGGTCTTCACGCCCTGCGCGTGAAGTTGCGCCACGATGCCCTTGGCATCAGGGCGGATGCGATCGCGCAGTTCAAGAATGCCCGTCACACCGGATTCATCGCCGACAGCGACAAGGGTGCTGCCGGCGCCTTCGATCCGCTCCCGCAGATCCTTCGGAATGGCGTCGCCGAAACCCTTCTCCTCGGCAAACCGGTCCGACCCCAGCCAGATCGACCGTCCGTCAGTGCGTCCTTCAAGTCCCCTGCCGGGAATGGTGCGGGTATCCTCTGCGGCGGACACCTTGACGCCGTCGGCCTCCGCCCGCGCGAGAATGGCACGCGCCAAAGGGTGCGACGAACGTGCCTCCAGTCCTGCGGCGAGGGTCATCAGATCTTGCGCTGAAGCCCCGCCCAGCGGGTGCACCGCCGCCACTTCCGGCTGGCCCATGGTGATTGTGCCGGTCTTGTCCATGGCCAGCGCCGTCGTCCTGCCCGGCGCCTCTACATAGGCACCGCCCTTGATGAGGACGCCCGCCCGCGCCGAAGCGGTGAGCGCTGCGACGATGGAGACAGGGGTCGAGATGACCAGAGCACATGGGCAAGCGATCACCAGCAGCACGAGGGCATTGTAGAACCAGTAATCCCAGGCTCCGCCGAAGATAAGCGGCGGCAGTAGCGCAATTGCGACGGCGAGAGCCATGACGATAGGCGTGTAGATGCGGGCGAACTTTGCCACCCACTGTTCCACGGGCGCGCGGCGGGCATGAGCGTCGCCGACCATGCGGATGATCTTGGCCAAGACGGTATCCGAGGCGGCCTTCGTGGCGCGCACCGTTAGTGTACCTTCGCCGTTGATCGTGCCCGCATAGACCTCGTCTCCGGTCTCTTTGGGTATCAAAGCACTTTCGCCGGTGATCGGCGCCTGGTCGACCGCGCCCGCGCCACCCGTCACCAGGCCGTCGAGCGGGATACGGTCGCCACCGCGTACAATAAAGCTTGAGCCTACGGCGACTTGCGCCGCCGGCATGTCGGTCTCGCTTCCGTCATCGCGGATCACGCGCGCGGTGGGTGGCGCAAGATCCAGGAGCGCCGACACCGCATTCCGCGCGCGCCCAACGCTCCAGCTTTCGAGAAAGAGGGACAGCGAAAAGAAAAAAGCCACTGTCGCTGCCTCGAAGAATTCACCGAGCCCGATGGCTCCGGCGACTGCGACAACCATCAGCAGGTTCATGTCGGGCGACAGCCGACGTGCGGACGACCATGCCTTCGGTGCCACAAGCCAAACGCCGAATAGGATAGCAACTGCAAAAAGCCCTGCCTCGGCCAGCGGCATCGGCGCTTCGCCGTGCCCCGCGAAGAGGCCGAGCGCCCCGCCCATACCTGTCTCGACGATGTGCCAGAGAAAACCCGCCGCCCAGAAGCCGCCGCTGAGAGCCGTAAACAGCCGCTGTCGTGCAAGATGGGCCGCTTGGTCGACCGACGCGTTCTCGGCATTCCACGGCTTCGCGGTCATGCCGGTGCTCGCGACAAGTTCCGCAACTTCGTCGTCCGATACACTCTTTGCGCTGTCGAGAATGGTCATCCTCCCGTTGATCACATCGAACGCGAGATGCTCGGCCCCGCCGATCTGCGGGCCGATTACCTTATTCAAGATCGCGACCTCCTCGGCGCAATCGAGGCCGGACACCTGAAAACTGCGCCCGCCGGTTGGGGCGGGCGTCGTCGGTGCGATGTCGCCGCACGTTCCGGCGCTACCACAGCAACTGCCGCCGCTTGCCTGGGCATCTTCGGCGTGATCGTGATCGTGGCGGTGGGTGTCGGACGGCATGAACGGACCTCTGGATTCGGGTGCTTTGTCATGACATAGCCCCTACAGTAGCTAGAGCTTCAAGAGAAAAGTTCGGTGGTATTTCCGTTTGTTTTCTTGCTAGACGGTCCGACGACAGCCTCAATCACGGCGTGAGGCATAAAGAGCCGATACTAAGAAAAACAGAAAGGAAAGGAAACTCGATGCAGGTTTTGATGCTGAAGCAAAAAATGATGGTTGCGGTGGCGCTTTTGCTCACGACAGGATGCGCCATCCAGCCGACAGGGCCGAACGACACGGCAGACCAGACGGGCAACGTTCCCGAAGCTGTGGTTGCGATGGCTGCTCCGGATCAGGATGTTGCAACCGCGCGCCTCGTGCCGGAAGACGGCTGCTATTGGTACGAACATAGCGGGCCGGTCGAAACGACGCTGCTGCCGTTGCGCACGGCGAACGGTAATCCGATCTGCGTGGCACGCGAAGCTTGAGGACGCGCCACACGTTGGATCAACGCGCCTCAGACCTACGCACCACACTCAACTTCGCGCGGTGACACTGTCCTCCGCCGAGTACAAATGTGCCGTCGATTCGATCTCAACGTTGGGATAAAGTTCGTTAATGTGAGCCATGACCATCCGCACGCAACCCGAACTGGCTCGACCGCCGATACTTCTCGGATAGGGCGTGCCGTGTATTCGAAGATAAGTGTCGCGGTCTCCGACGTACAGATAGATGGCTCGTGATCCCAAAGCGTTTTCGGGGCCGGGTTCCATCCCGTCGGCCCATCGTGCGTTTTCCGGATCCCGCTCGATCATGTTCTGGGTCGGTGTCCAATGCGGCCACCTCACCTTGCGTTTGATCGTGTAGACCCCAGGCTCATATAGGTTGCCCCGGGCAATGGCCACACCGTAGCGCATTGCGGTCCCGCTCTCCTCGATATGATAGAGATACCGCGCGACCGCATCGACATGGATGTCTCCTGGCACGAGTCCGGGTTTCGCGACCACGCGCTGGGGCAAAAAGCGCGGGTGTAGGCCCCAAGGGTTTGACGTGGCCGGATCGAATCCGGGCGGCGTGACTTGCGCGTCCCATTCAGCCTTCTGTGCCTCGGCGGGCCAGGTATCGGCCAACAGGGGGCTGGAAACAGACGCGGAGAATAGCGCCGTTGTTGTTTGAATGAAGTGTCGTCTTGTCAGCATGTCTTACCCTTTCGGTTCCCACCAGAATCTATGGCAAGAACGGTATCTGTTCACTTTGATTAGATAGGACTTCTAGTGGCTAGAGGTTCAAGGACATATTTTCGTGAAAACACACGATCCTTGTGATCCGCAATTTACCATCCGCTACTACGAAAAGATCGGCGCGCCGCCCAGCCTGACCCGGCCTGTTCCCGAGACCACGGTTGCTGCAGAGTCAGATCCTGTCGAAGCTGGCTATGGAGGAAGGCCATATCGCCCGCTTCGCCTGAGCAGCGAACGGCAGTGTGGTGAACTTTGACTTGCACGGTGACGGGGGCAGGCAAAGCAGCAACGACAAACAGGGCCGCGCAGTGTCCAAAATACCGGGCGTCTTGCTCGCCGCCTTCACCAGTCATCATAGATGGTGAAGGCACAACCGCACGGAAGCGCCGGCCACAGCGGCCTTGCGCACTGGCGAGGAGTATCTCCAAATTCGAGCACCTTGTGTCGCTTTGCCTTTAAATCTGAGACATGGCGCTTTGAGCGTCGAGTTTTGTCCTTAACTGTGAGATTCGGCTGTCTTTGGTCCTGTGCTTCTGGCGCGCTGTTGCGCAACATGATCAACTGCGGCAAGCAGACGTGGCTCTCTCTCGAAGGCGCGCAACAGAGCAATTCTTACATAGTCGTCGGCACCGGCGCTGGATATGGCCGCTTTTATCAGCGGACGAGACTGGGCCGCAGCGATCGCCGCAAGGCAGAACAGCCTCACTTCCGGTCTGGGGCTCTGAAGAGCGAATAACGGATCCCCGCGGACGGCCTTGAGCGACATGCCAAAGGTGACCGCGCGCATCGCACGTCGAAGTAGGTTGGGGCGGTTTGACGTCGCTGCGTGCTCAAGCAGCCCTGCCCCGCAGCGCGCACGGTCTATCAGTTTTTCAGGCAACTTTTCGTCACCGGGCTTTGCGAGGCTCCGAACAAGTAGGGTCCCGCAAAATTGGCAATCAAATGCCCAGGATCGCCGCCAATGCCTGAGCGAGAGGCCGCGTCGGGAACACTCGGGGCAAGACTGGAAAGGAACTTGCGCTGTGAGCATCATCTCCATTTTCGTCATTGCCCTAAAAGTCATTGACTGCACGGTGTCGGGATCGACACGCGCAGCGATAGATATCTTTTCCGCATCGGCCGCCTCAACGTCGAAGTCCAGGGCGGCGCCATGTCGTGTATCGATCTCGATATGGGCCAGCAGTTCCGCGTCATTACAGTAGTTGGCCGCAGCCAGCCGAGACAACCAACCTGACAACAACTCGTCTGGCAGCGGCGCGACAGTCTTTGGCAGCGGGCGCGGCTTCACACCCGGGACTTCTCGAGCCGCCGCCCAGCGGACGCGTGACGCGACCAAACCGGCGTCCATTTTGCGATTGCGTCATCGGTGATGCATTCATCACCAGTGACAATGGCGTCGATGGAAAGATCCTTGATCAGGGCGAAGATGCGCGAGGTCACCCCACCGGTCAGTGCAAGCATCTGCTTGAGCGACTTGACCTTCAGATTGGATTTCTTCTCGAGGGGCATTGCCGCGATGAGTGTTTGAATCATGTCCGAGAACTCGGCATCGTCGCGCCAGTTTGGCAGGTGATGTTCGTCCAGCCGCCTGGCAAGCTGGAGATCACCACGGATGGCATCGACGGCCTCGCTGACCCCGAGGCATACCAGCGACACTTCGAGTTCATTGCTGAGATACCGCAGAACATTGAGAAAGCGGCGCTGTTCGCGGTGGGTCCCGGCCAAAAGATTGTGGACCTCGTCGATCATGATCATCCGCAGGCCAAGGTCGCGCAAGAGTGCGATGACACGGACTTCGAGGGAAGCCACATTTTGAGCGCGGGCGCTCAGTGCCGTCGCCGGGGCGCCGACGGCGGCCAAGATGTGCAGATAGAACCGCCGTTCGTCGGGTGCGGGCGGCGCTTGCAACAGCAGAAGCGGTGTGCGCGTGATGCCTGACGGCGGATCGTATTCTGGTGCGTACTTGCGCGACAGGTTTCGGGCGATCATCGTCTTTCCGATCCCGGACGCGCCATGCACAAGAAGGCCAGGCATACGGGTTTGCCTTGGCGCCTCGATCATACCCTGCAAACGGTCCAGCACTTGTTCGGCCCGCGGAAAGCCGATCCAAATGTCCGATTGAATGAGGGCGATCCGACCGTCTTCCTCAGTTGTCCCTGCCGTCAATTCACCATCTCTCTACCTTGAACAATGGGCGCGATGTATCACCCGTATCGATCGCGCGCAGCCCTTCGGTTGTCGCGACAGCCGAGTTGGCGCCCTCCAATGTCCCTTTTCTTTCACGGGATCGGCGTTCGGCCTTCGTGAGGCCCCGGCTTTCAGCTTCGATCTGGCGTTGCTGTCGGATCAGCTCAGCCAGGACCAGCTCATTGGACCCGGACTTGCCAAGTGCACGGGCCTTCCTCATGGCTTCGCGATATTCCCAGAGCGGCACGGGCGGAATTTCCAGGTTTCTGTAACGCGCCTCAACATATCGGCCATCGTCCAATTCGACCCAGATCATTGAGATATCGCGAGGGTCGTAGCGAACGACCACCTTCCCATCGCTGCGCCCAATGTGGCCTGCAAGAGCATCCGACCAGTACCGTATCTGAAACAGATGGATGCCGTCACGCCTGACCTTGCGCAATTCGCTCGGCAAGAAGCTCACCCGAAAGGCTTCCATCTCGAAGGGGATGTCGCCCATCATTTGCTCTGAGAGCGCCTCCCATTTGGCGACGGGCGTACAGCCAAGACTTGAATGAATGCTGTTGTTGTAGCGGCAGATTTCCAGGGCAAACCAGCGATCGAAGTCGCCTAAAGTCATCGTGGCCATGCCTTCGGCATCGTAGTCGCCCTTGGCCACGACCGAGGATTGCGTTGTTCCAGGCAACAGGTGCACGGCCCCCATCATCGTGCCGATCAATCGTTCGATGTGCCCTCCGAAATGAGGACTGCCTGGCGGCCGATAGACCAGATCGATCCCCCATTCCGCACATGCCGACCGAAAGGCATGCGACCGGAAATCGCGCCCGTTATCGACGTGGATGCTATGCGGTTTACCCTGCGCGGGCCAAGGAACATTGCACACCAATTCCGCCAGAAGTTCCGCCTTGGGGGCCACAGCCTGTGTCAGGCAAAGCGCCACTGACAGACGCGAAGGGGCCTCCAGAGAGGTGTAGTATCCAGTTACCATCCGCGTTGCGATGTCGATCGCCAGCGTGACCCAAGGCCGCCCAATTGGTTGGCGTTCAAAGCTGTCGACAAGAATGATGTCCGCCGGCGTATGATCAATTTGGACGATCTCCAGTGGCACACTGGCCTTGACCTCACCTGTGACCGGCGCAAATTTCTGGCGGGCCACCTTTGCGCCCTCTCGTGCTTTCGCAACTTCGCGGGCATCCATCGCATCCAGACGACGCTGAACCGTCCGCCGTGTCGGCGGCTGCAAGCCTTGTTGCCAGCACGCGCTGCGGATTTCTGTCACGACGCGCGACAGGCTCGAACGCTCCCGGCGCAAGAAATAACGGCGAAGATGTTCTTCGATCACCGCTTCAACTTTGCCGGATATCAAAGTTGTTCCAGTCGGGCGGCCCCGTTTCCGCGGCACCAGAGCGCTCGTGCGCCCACCCTCTTCGGCCAGCCGCTTTAACCAACGCCATACCGTAGCCCTGCTGACACCGAGTTCCCAAACGGCATCATTGATGCCACTTTCCAGACCGCCAGTACCTTTCAGATATGCCTGAACAAGCGGACGCAGCACTGCAGCCCTGCGCGCCTCTTCTGCACCAACGGCAACTGAGTCTTCGCCATCATTTTCCATCGATATCTGCCGCACAAGCCTGTGAACCCTGTCTCAGGTTTAAGGGCAAAAATATCGGAATTAAAGGCAAAATCTCATATTTAAGGGCAAAACACAGTCGTTGAATTCATTGAATTTCTCATCTCACAATTAAGGGCTACGCGACAGCAGGTCGGCGGCTTGCGCCATCAGGTCAAGCCAACCGCCCGCGCGATCCGCAAAGGGCTCGGCTTCATCCGCCATGTTTTCGGGGTCACGGCGATCGAGGAAAGCGGACAGGTCCACCCCTGGGCCGGGACCGCCTGTCAGACGCCGCACTGCCCATCCGACACGCGCGAGCGCTGCGGTGTCGTCCTGCACGCCGGACAAGCGCATGGATATCCAGAGCGCCAGCCGATCCGGGCCAATTCGGTCGCCTGCAAACCAGCTGAGGTCTGCCGCCTCCATCAGCGCGAGCCTGTGCCGCCAGCCCTCCGGACCACGGTGCAGACGGTCATCCAGTGCGCCAATCCGGCCAGCCACACGGGCGAGATGGGCGGCATTGCCTGCCTCTGCCTTCCGCCAATCGTCGAGGACTGCGGTTTCACGCAGCTCTGCCCTCGGTCCGGGCGGCAGATATTCCGGCTCCACTTCCATCGGACCGGGCAGGAACCACAGGTCGTCCTCAGACGCCTCTTCGAGCCCCTCCGCATCCACTAGAGGGTCGTCAAAAATATCATACTGCGTGGAAACTTGAGGCTTCATATGTGCAAAATACGGCACTTTTGCATTTTACCCAAGTGTTTTGTCAGAGTGCGCCTGCATACCTTATATAGCACGCGCGCTCGGTGGTCTGCGAGATTTCTCTGATCGCGCTCAGCGTATGGAATCCAAGGGGTTTTTGATGAGCAGCACCACAGAGAGAGCGGTTGCATTCGTTTACAAACGGTCGTTTAGTAGCAATACCTCAAATTGCAAACGGCCCAGTTTCATGCCCCTGATTGGCTATGCGCGCGTCTCCACCGAGGATCAGACCCCCCTGCCCCAGTCTGAGGCACTGCAGTCTGCGGGATGCGCCGAGATCTTTGAAGAGCACGCCTCGGGCGGCAATCGCGCGCGGCCCGTGCTTGCACGTGTGCTGGAGCGGATTGGCAAGGGCGACACGCTGGTCGTCGTGCGGATCGACCGGCTTGCGCGGTCTTTGTCGCACCTACTTGAGGTGATCGAAAGACTGGAGGGCAAGGGGGCGTTCTTCCGCTCGCTCCAGGACCCGATCGACACTGCCTCGCCCCAGGGCAAGTTCACGTTGCAGGTTCTGGGCGCTGCGGCTGAGTTCGAACGCGCTCTGATCCGCGAGCGTACCAAAGCCGGACTTGCCTCGGCACGCTCAAAGGGCCGCGTCGGCGGCAACCCAGGTCTTCGCGCCAAGGACCCTGAAGCGCTGCGCAAGGTGCGGCTGGCGCGACAGGACGGCTACATGGAGCGCTTGAACG